>CAWBDH010000001.1:0-1593001 GCA_963787625.1 Vulcanimicrobiota bacterium
TCCTCTAACGGCTGTCTAACGGATTCCGCAAAACTCGCCGAGATTCGACGGGACTAGCCGGGACTCGAAAACGCAAAACCCGTACAGGAAAGGAGTTTCCGGTAATCGACGGGAGTGGCCGGGACCTCGATTCACGGGTTCGATTCCCGTTGGCGCTACCAGAAATCTCCTTATCCTTTACGGATTCAGTGCATTCGGCGACCTCAAGGCCTCGTAAGGAGGCGCGTGTCGCCTCTCATATTAGGCAATGCGCTTCGAGATGCGTTGCGACCTTTACCCACGCTGGATTAACGTACGGTGACCGTACCGATCATGTTCTCGGTATCGTCATGAAAGAGGCAGTGGTACGTGTAGGTGCCGGCCTTAGTGAAGGTCAACCTGTAGCTTTGTCCCGGGAACAAGGGACCGGAGTTCGTTACCGCGGTCCCGTCATACGTCGGTCCGCCGGACGGCGGCGAGAACGGGGGCAGATTCGGAAAGCGCCGCCCGACGATTCCGAGCGTCACGGTATGCGGAAAGTTGTTCGAAAGATTCGTCCAGGTTATTGTTGTCCCCACGGCAATGGCGACGTTCTGATCACTACCAGACTTACTATCGAGGAAACGCACGACTGTAGACGTCGAAGGTGGCCCGGTATTTAAGTTCGGAGCAATTCCGGCAGCAAGATGCGTTCCGCCAGCTCGATAGGGGAACTCTTCGATGGACGCCGCGGCATTGGCGAGGTCGCTCGTGATCATGGCCTGCGCCGCGCTGGTGTACTGCTTCTGTACCCGCGGATAAGGCGCGCCGGCAGTCTGCACCGTGATACTTCCGACCATACCGCCCTTCAATCCACCATGGAGCAGGCAGTAGTACTTGTACGCACCGGGCTTCGGGAACGTTAGCGAGTAGCTGCCGCCAAGCAACTTGAATCCCGAGCTCGTGTACGTGGAACCGTCGTAAACAGAACCGCCCGCAGGGCGAGACACGGTGGGGTCGCTGGGTGGCGGCAGCGATTTACGATTTCCTAAGAATGTGACCGTGTGAGGCTCTCCTGCCGGGAAGCCCCAAGTTATGCTGTCGCCGGCATCGATGGTGATTGAGGTCGTGTAGAATTGCAAACCCTGATTGGCCTCGTGCGCGCTTGACGCGCCCGCCTGCAATGTCCAAGTCATCGCCGCCGGCGCCGGCGGAGTCGCGTTAGGCGTGGATCCCGTGCATCCGGCGATGAACCCAAATGCCAGGAGGGAAGCTGCGCTCAAAGCTTTCATAAATAATTCTCCGGAGAGTTAGGGACCATCAAAGTTCACTGTTGCTTACCGCCGGGACCGACAACCCATTAGATCGAAGACCGCAACGGAGGCTGGAGAACTAATAAGGAGTCCTAACAATGTAGTAAGGTGTCCTAATAATACGTGAGGGTGGTTTTCTTTGTCAAGGTCAAATCGCCGGCCCCGCCGGCGCGTGGCTCCGCCTCCCGATCCCGCGTCCCTCGGACGGCTCGTCGGCCCCATCTATGCTTCCTTTGTGGGACAGATCACGGACCGGCTTCGCGCCGAAACGCACGGTCAGATCCGTGCTGCCCATTCGCCGATTTTTATCTACATTGAGGATGAAGGCAGTACGCTGACCGAGCTGGCCGCCAAGGCGCGTATGACGACACCGGCGATGAAAGAACTCATAGACGACGTGGAAGCTTCCGGATATGTGGTCCGTTTGCCAAATCCGAAAGACCGTCGCTCAAAACTGATTTTTACGACCGAGCGCGGCGAGCGGATGATCGAACGAGGCCGCGCCATCATCGCTGAAATTGAAGGAAACTGGGAGAAAATTCTGGGCAAACGCCGCTTCAAGGTATTAAAAGCCAGCCTAAAGCTCATTCTGGATTCTGATACGACGCGCGCAACCGAATCCGCGCTACGCGAGAACGGAAAAGCTCGTTAAAAAAAGCACCGGCCGCCACTTGGAAATCAAAGTAATGCCGATTACATACGTCCACGCCGGGCCGGTAGGCAGCGGCGCAGTGATATCTACGGCTCCGCAACCGCCCAATCGGATGAGATGCTTTTACGTGTTCGGATAAACGCCGATCCTGATCGAGGTTTTACGCCCCAGAACTCAACGGTTTTCGTGCGACTGAATCTGCATCTAGCGGTCACGTGGTTATGCACCCATCTGGGACCGGAAGTTAAGCTGGGGGATACCTTCCGTGAAGCTCAGTCCCAACCTGAATATCATTGGGAGGCCCATCACCAAGTGACCTTGTAATCCGTATCGTACCGCTTCGCCCAAAGCTTTCGGAACGACGTACGAGGCGCACCAGAACCCTGCTCGCATGGCGACTGATTCTCTCCAAAGGCATAATCGTGGTATGCACACTGAAGCGCCTACGCCGCAAGAGTTCCTTAGACGTTTAACGATTGGTGAGGTAATGAAGCGACGGACCGTTCTTGAAGGTGCCGCATCGGCCGCCCTCCTGGCGTTGGTCCGGAACGCTGTTTTTGCCGACAGCCCAGCAAGGATCCCGTGGGCACGGCTGCGACGCGCTGTCGATGGGCGACTCATTCCGCTGCATCGCCCGCCGGGGTTCGAGACGATCACCAATCCATACGTCATTCGCGATAACCCGGCGTTGACGCAGACGGCTGGCTATGCGGATGCGTGGACGAGCGTGCCGAGTTGGTATGCACTCGAAGCGCAACACGCGGGCGACGTCGCCGTGGCGATTCGCTTTGCGCATGAGCACGGTATCAATATTGCCGTTCGCGGCGGGGGACACAGCTATTTGGGCACCTCGAACGCACAGCATTCGTTGCTTGTATGGACGCGACGCATGAGCGAGATTTCCGTTGGCAAAGATGCCGTGCGCCTCGGCACCGGCAATATTTGGGCACAAGCGTATGAGGCGGTAACCGCAGACGGAAAGATCCATACGGTGAGCGCAGCCTCGGAGCCGGATCTTTTTTGGGCACTCAAAGGCGGCGGTGGCGGGTCCTTCGGCGTCGTCACGAACATGACGCTGGCGCTTCACGATCTTACCCCGTACGCGGGAGCCGTAGTCGCAAGCATCGCAGCGAGTTCCGATGCCGCATATCGCGAGCTTATCGAACGCTTCATGACGTTCTATCGCGAGTCTCTTTTTACCGAACATTGGGGCGAGACCGTTAATTTTAGCAGCAAGAATGCCATCAGCATCAACATGGTATGCTCGGGGCTCGCAACCGATGAGATTACGAAGTTATGGCGACCGTTCTTCGATTCCATCAGGTCCTCACCGTCAAAGTATGCGATCCAAGGCTCGCCGATCATTGCCGCAATTCCCGCACGATACTGGTGGGACTCCAGATTCTGGAAAACAAATGTGCCAGGTGTGATCAAGGTCGACCAACGCCCCGGCAGAGGGACGGATTGGTGGTGGGCCGGCGACAACGGCCAAGTCGGTTGGTTCATCTACAACTTCGAATCGCTATGGATGCCTGCGTCGCTCCTCGACGACGCGCAACGCCGCCGACTCTGCGACGCCATTTTTGCAGCGACACGGAGCTACGGATTTTCGCTCCACTTCAACAAGGGCCTTGCGGGGGCACCGGCCGATGCGATCGCGCGAGCGACGAACACCGCGATGAATCCAATGGTCACGGCGGCATTTGCACTCGCCATCTGCGCCGACGGCGATCAAGGCCTTTTTCCTGGGATATACGGACACCAGCCAAACATGCAACACGCGCGCGAGGTGGCGCGGCTGGTCTCATCTTCCATCAACGAACTGCGTGCCGTCGCCCCCAATGGCGGCGCTTACGTTTCGGAGAGTAGTTATTTTGAAAAAGACTACGGTCACGCATATTGGGGAACCAACTATCCGCGACTACGAGCTGTAAAACAGAAATACGATCCGCAGAACGTCTTCAGTGTGCGAAACGGCGTCACCGCCTAGCATGGCACCGGACGGCTGCAAACCGCGGACGAGCGCGTCCACCTGATTGCAGCCGTCCGATTTATTGGCCGTCCGGATAGATGCCCGCGTCAATTGCCGCTGGGTGGTACTTGCACTTTAACGATTTCACCTGCCATGTTCGTCGTCTGCCCGAATCCTTGGTTCGAGATGTACAGCGTGTCGCGGTCGAACGTCATCGCCGTAGGAAAACTCAGCCCACGAACGATGATTCGCCACGAGCCGTCGCGCTCGAGCCGTACCACCTTCCCGGTGTTAGGGACGGGCGCAAAGGATCCCGTAAAAGCTTCCAAGGCGTAGATTTGGCGGTGATGCACCAGGACGCCGGTAACTGCGGTAAGCTTCGAAGCGATTTCTTTAAGCAGCCCCTGATTGTCTAAACGAAAGACTTTGGCGTGGCGTTGCGAGCCGGGATCGAACGTGTTGAGATTGCCGAGCACGTACTGTCCCTTTCTAACGCCATTGCTTGGGGATCCGGACGGAGCGAACGCGAGCGCCGTTGGAACGATGTGCCCTTGCGTCGCGGAAACGTCGACGAGGCGGCTGACACTATGGTGCGGTATGATGACGTCCACTTCGCCGTGATTAGGTTCGACCGCATAAAACGCGTTGCCAACCACCACGAAACTATACCACGTCCCGTCAGGTTCGAAATCGCCCGGATCGGGATGGGCGACGGGATGACTCTTTAGAAATTTGCTCGAAATTGACGATCGGTGTGGCGATGCCACTCGCACTGATACGATCGATGCTGTTGAACGTTCCCGCCAAGCCGTGCGAACATCCAGCGCCCGCGATGAGTGCGTACAGCGTGCCCTGCAAGAACGCGACGTCCGCGACGCCGCTCACGAAACCACCGGACTGCGCCGCAGTCTGGCTCGATGGAAGGTTATCCACGATTGTGGTGCGGGCACCCGTCGTTACATCTATCGCCGAAATGCGCCCTGTGGATCCTCCAGTATACGGCCCCACCGGAGCCGGAACTTGCCGGCACCGGCCCTTCGTTGATTGAGAGCCGCCCAAGCCACCTTCCGCGACGTAAAGTTGCCCATCGGGGCCGAACTCGATTCCGCGGGGATTCTCCAGTCCCGTCGCCACAACGGTAAACCCCATCGAGGGCGGCGACGGCATTTGCCTGGCCCAGGCGTTGTCGGGCGGTGTAGCGTTCCCGTTGTGTCCGCCGTCGGTCAGCGCTGACTGAGCAATAGGTGTCATCGACGACGAGGCTCCGCCCCCGCACGAAGCCAAGCTAAGGCTACCCGCGAAAGCCACCGCGATCAATCGGGTATGAGAATTCGACATAACAACCTCCTGAAAAGTAACAGCGTCTTGTAAATGGCAGGCGACGATCGCGAGTTCACTTTGTGGGCACACTGTTCGATGGATTCGTCCCCGTGAGGGGTTGTGCCGATTGCGACCGCGATCATCGGAGCTGTCGGATTCGGTGTCATCGACGTCGATTTTAGGGCCGCGCGGTCTCAAGGCGCTCACAGCCATTCGCAACGATAATCACGGTCTGGCCGAGCACCAGTCGACCGTCATCTCATAGCGCTCTCACGCTCAACACGGGGTCTCGAGCCCGTACCGCAGTATTGCCGTCTAGCCGAGCAAGCAGGCTAAATTTAGATCACGCGCTTCGGTAGTCGGACATGGAGAACTGGCCCAGCAGATCCGACGCTGTATGCGAATGGCAGGCCCAAAAGCAAGGCCGCAATCCGAACCCGAATGCGGCCAAGTCCGATCCCGATCCGCCTCGCCACGCCGAATCTCCAGATTCTGCCGCTGTTGACTGCGGCGCCGGCGCGACCACCCGTCTACGACGGGCAGGTCGCGGGCGTAAGGCCGAAACCCCTAATGAAAGGACTATCCCGTATTTAGGCCCCAGCGGTCTCGGACTCCGATTTCTGATCCGGCTTCACGTTTTTTAGTCGCCTACGAGGCGCAGTCTCCGCTTGTTGTCCGGCACCGACTCCACAAGGTTGTAGAGATGCGGCGAAGGCTCAGCGTTCAACTCGCGAAGCGTGATTTCGCGATAGCGGCGCAGCTCGCGCTGCGCGGACGCTCTGTCGTCTTTTTCTATTAACGCACGAATAGCTAGTTCCCACGCCGGCTCGTCCAACTCGTCGCGTAAGATGATTGCCTGGGCGAAGCTCACAGCTCTGTCGCACTCATTTCGCGCAAGAGCATCGCACGCCAGCCGGTATCGTGCAAAGCGGCGCCACTCCTCGATCCGCCGCTCGATTGTGCTGAACCATTCCCATCCTGCCATGAAAGCGGGGCGTGAGACGTCTAGCTCCTTCGCAAGCGCTGTCAATCGAAGCGCCGTGAATTCGTCGAGTCTTTCGATGCCTTGGAGGCCGCGCAGGAATATTTCGATTTCCGAAAGATCGACAAGAATGCCTTCGCGCAATCGATAACCGTAAGCGGACTTTTCTACCGCGCCTGCGTCGCGAAGGCGCTGGCGCAAGCGGTGCATGCAAGTTTGGACGGCGTGCGACCCAGCCGATTCATCTAAGTCGGGCCAGATCAGATCTGCGAGCTCGGCGGCGGGCGTTGCGTTCTGCGAGCGCGCAATCGCGAGAACTACTGCTAGTTCGCGTTCCGAAAGCGCGACGACGAGCCTACCCCGGCGCACTCTCCCCGCGGCAACCTCGACAACCAGCGCCGCTTCACCAGCATCCCGGTCTTTGCGCAAATTCTTAACGAAGCTCAGAAGGATTCCGGTGTGCCCCTCGTTTGAAATTACGGCGCGAACTGCGGAAGCGAGCGCCGGTGAGTCAACCTTGCGGCTCTCGCGCAGTGCTTGCCTAAAGTGTTCTTGGCGTCCGCTTTCCACAAACTCGGCGCTCGCCAGATGGGCTAAAATTTTCGGGAATGGCTCTTCCGAATCGGTCGCGGCTGCTAAGGCCAGGGCCGCGGAATCGCGAGCCTGTCCCCAAGTATCTGCCGCACACGCTCTGCTTAGATGGGCGAGGGCCAGCCACCGAGGGGACTCCATTCCCGTCGGCTCGTGCTCTCCCGACGGCATTTCCGCAAAGTAAGAGAAGCTGCCCGCGCCGTGCTGCAAAACGGCTTCGCGCAACGCGTCAGCATAACCCTGCCGCGCGTGCTCATCGCCCGCGAACCACGCGCCGGTGACCGCCTCTGCTAGCGCCCAGATCAAGAAGTGTGAATGCGCCCCACCCAGAGTTTCAATGGCAGAATCCAAGACCGAACGCTCCGCGTTCCAATCCCCCTGCATTCTTTCGACGTGCGCTGCATGAATCACCGCGCGAAGGCCTTTGCATACCTCGGTCGTAGCCACGCTGCCAATTTCGCTCACGCAGCGAGATACGTTTCCCAACCTTCCTGCGACGAGCGCACGAGTAACGCTCGCGAACTCCGACACAAAAGTGGGGCTGTTGTTGGTCGGAAGCGTAGGCAGGGCGTCGCCCGCGGCGCGCAGGTCGCCGGCTTCAGCCTGCAAGTACGCCAACCACGGCGTGAGGAGAGGCGCCCGTGAAGCGGCTTCGGATGTAGCATTCGCCAACCGACGGCCCTCATTCAGGGGTTCGCGCGGCGATTCGCGAAACAGTCGCGATGCGCTGTGGGCTATCCACGAGTTTGGTTGGATGTCTGCCGCGAGGCCGTCGTAAGCGCATGCCCCGTCGCCGTCGGTCCAATGAATCAACGCCTGGGGGTCTTGCTGCGACAAGTGAGTTTCCAACTCCAACGCGGCCGCCGAGTGGAGCCCGGCCAACTGCAGCAGTTGCGCGGCGCGTGCGTGATTCCCCACTGCGGCAGAAGCCCGACCGCATCGAGCGAGCATATTGCCGCGTTCTTCGGGGAAGCGTTGCTCGATCGCTCGCGTGACTACACGATGAACGTCGAAAGTTTTTGCTTCGTGCAGACGGAGAACCGCCGAAAGCGGTGGGCATTCGCTGATAAGCCGGCCGCTGCTGCGGTCTTCGTTGGCACTATTGATATCGGCGATGCTCGCCCCGGGAATGGAAGCGCAGGCAATGACCGCTGCCCTCGTGCGCGGCGGAAGTGAGTCCATCAGTTGATTCGACAGGTATTCATAAGGCTCCGTCGCCGCGTCCAGGGGTGCCCTTGCAATGAGCTTGGCAAGCTCCCGCAAACGCTCCGCACGATGCAAGAGCGTGCGAAAAGCCAGCTCCGCCGGTCGCTGCAGCGCGACAATTGCGCTGACTTCTTGGGGATCCAGGTCCGATCCGTTGGCATGCGCGCCGTAGAGGGCCACGCTATAAAGCGTTCCATCAACGTAGAGTGGGATCGCCAGCGCTAACGACTGTTCACGCAGCGAGGTGCTGATTTGGTCTAACAGGCCAGCCGATAACCGAAGCGGCTCTGCATACGTTCGCATACGCACGATCAGTGGATCGTCGGTAGGAAGCTGCATCGGCAATGCTTGGGACTGCGGTGACATCTGAACGTACCAGCCGCCCGGCGTTTGCCGATATATCCCACCGGCAATGAGATCTAAGGCGATGGCGGGCTCGGATACAAGGAGTCCTTCTAATTCTTCCAATGACTCGGCCCGGCCCAAACCTGTGGACAGCAAAGAAATCTGCTGCAATGCTGCGTGATGGCGCCGGAAGAACAGCCGGCTGATTCCAGAATCCATCAGAGTGTAGACGCGCATAAGGATGACGCCTACCAAAATGGCGAATGAGAGCTGAACGAACGCCGCAACGTGAGCCTGTTGCAAGACGACATTGGTGATCCAATACGTTGAGGCCAATACGGCCGCCAGTATCAAGCTCAAGAGTAGATACGCGAGACCGCGAGTCACAACGAAGCGCACGTCGATGACCCGATGGCGTACGATCGCGTACGCTACCGACAATGGTGCAAAGAAGGCGGCCAGCACCAAGCACCAGGTGACGAACTGGAAGATTCCCTGGAATAGGCCGAATCGAAATAGCATCTCCGAGCCTGCGATAGCGGTATATCCGAGGGAAATGCCGATAACGGCCCACTTCATCCGTTGCTTCTGGGTGGACGCCGAAGACAGATACGTGCCGACGACTCCGGCGATCGACAACACGGTGATAGACACTTTAACGACCACGTCGACCAAATCTTTGGGATCCATTGCCGAGAACTTCGTTCCAGCAGAAAACCACATCAGGTACCACCACGCCACGTAGGCTGCGGCGAAAAGCGGCATCGCCCAGGCCACCGGTTTTCGCCATCCCGTCGCCGCGCCGGTCGGGAAGCGCAGCGCGAAGTCGAGCCCCGCGAAAAGGCCCACGCACAGAAGCGTCACACGCACCATCTGGATAACAAATCCAAACGGCATCGGAACGGTCTGAGCCATTGCGATCGATCCGAACCATGGGACCATCGCGCCGATGCAAAATAAATAGAACGACCACGTTAAGCGGCTAGGGTTCGAAAGAAGTACGACCGTCGCAACAATAGCGCAAATAACAAAGGCGAACACTGCGGCCGCAAAAATAGGAAAGGCCGCGTACCCGACCGGCCCGAGGTTTGGCTCAGGCTTAGTGGCGATGGCCGTAATGCGCTTCAGCCGGCCGTCTCTAACGACGTCGAATGAATACCCGGCCCGACCGAAATGGTTGGAAAATGCAATCGTCTGCCGAACAAAGAAAGGCGTGTCGGGCGCAAGACGATCTCCGACTCGTACACCGGCTACTGCTGCCGCAGTTCCCGGGTCGACACCATCGACCACATCGCCGCTCAGGTCTAGTCCCAGATAACCCATTGGAACGAAGAGCAGCTTTAACGATGCTAAAGTCAGCACGATACTGAATCCGCTTATCAACAGCACGGCAAAGAGGCGCCAGGCAACGTGCCCACGCCGCCTCCTATCGCCCGGTTCCGGAGCCGCTGCTGGATACATGGTTCGCTTCTCAGAGCCACCATAAACCCTGGCTGCCTAAATGTCCACCTCCTTGCGCACGCATACGCCTCCGTTCGGATGACTCTGCTTCGGGCCGCAGCTTGGGACGAGCGGCCCGCATTTCTGCAGGCCGCTTCGTTACCGTTCCGGCTCGAAACCGGCAGACCGCCACTACGGCGTCCAGATGAAACCGTGAGTCGCTCCTTGCGCATCGTACCAATAGCCGGTGACTGTGTCCTTAGCGTTGATGGCGAACGGTTCGGTATACACCGAGCCCGGCGGATCGAACTCAGAGAACTGACCGGTTGGCGACCGGTAAAAACCATGGACATTGCTCTGCGCATCGGCGTACAAGCCGGTGACGGCTCCGTCATCGCTTATTGCCTCTGGTTGCGTTCCGTTACCATAGGTCTCGCTGGCATTGGGGTCTTGGAACACGATTCTCTTGTGATGACCGCGAATCAGACCCCATACCACATTATTTGTGTCGACGAAAAAGCCAAGGACGGTATTGCGGTTATTGATGCCGGTGAGGCCCGTGTTGACAGCCCCCTGCTTGGCGACCGTGGTGAACGATCCGCCTGCGCTTCGTATAAACCCGCGGCCGATTCCGTCCGAGCCCGTGTAATCTCCGGCTCCGGTTCCACGATCATTGATGCAGACAAAGCATACTGAGCTCTTTATGGAGCCGCCCGGACTGACCTGAGCGAACGATCCGTTGGAATGCCGGATGAATCCGTGAATCAAACCCTGCGAGTCGAAGTAGATTCCACCGGTCTCGCCGTGGTTGTTGATTGCACCAGGCGATGTACCTTGTCCGACGCTATCGTAAGGGATCTGGCTGGCCCAGGGAGCTTCGTAGCGCAAGAAAGAGCCATTCCTGTGACGGACGAAACCGTGGAGGACGCCCTTTCCATCATAGTACTGCCCGACAATTGCACCGCCATCCGCTATATCGTAGGGCATTATGGTCAACTTGCCAGGAGCTTGAAAGGACGTGTACGTTGCATCTGCAGTTCGGATAAATGCCGCTATTGCGTCCATACTATTGAGGTAGTATCCAACGATGGTTCCTGACGCGTTTATCGCGATGCCGAACGTCCCGCAATCGCCAAACAGCTCCGACGGCGAGCAGTTACCAGGGTCGATGGCCCCGGGAACGTCGAACACTTGCATGTTACCTGTACTCCGATGCAGTGCGGTTTTGTGAGAAGCGCGAACGCCGCAGCTGAAAGGACCGGCCTTCTGGCCCGACCGCGCCCCCTGCACTCGCGTACGCGGGTCGCTGAGCGGGAGCATTTTGCAATGGCCGTTGTTCGCGGTTTCGGATACCCTCTCCAGCGATTGGGCGAGCGGTGTCATCGATGACGGGCTGCCCCCGCCGCCGCATGCGGCCAAGCTGATGCCACCGGCGAAAGCCGCCGCGATCAACCGGGTATGAGAAGTCAACATTACAACCTCCTGAATGAATAGGAACGGTATTTTTGGAATGTCCATCGGAGTCGGAACACTATGGCTGCGACCGGCGGCCGGCATCAGGCCGTGATTGCGGGCGCTCAGTTTACGGAGCCATGGGAGTCGACCGAAACGTTGAAAACGCAGCAAAGTGTTGGCCTCTCCTATTGGACGACTTTGATCATAGGAGCGCCCTGTCTCAAAGCGCTCACAGGCATTCGCGGGGGTCATCGCGGTCTGGCGCAGCACAATCGACCGCGGGTCTCATCGCTCTCACGCCCATCACAGGTCTCGAGCTTCGACCGATACCCGCCGCGTCGCCGAGGCTTTTAGACTAGCCACCGCGGCCAGAGGCCGCCGGCAAAGCCGTGAAGACTGTGAAGTAAAGCTAGGCTTCCAGCATCCCCGCTTCAATAGCAGCTAGTGCGGTGATAGGCTTTCCTGTGTCGGTGCCCAAAGCGGAGCTATACCAACGCGTGCTGGCCCCGCTTAAGCCGGGACAGGGTCGCGCCGTCGAGGTTTCATGAAAGGGCCAAGAGGATAGTGAGGCTCGCCTCCATGCTCCTAGTGGTATTCGCGACCCTTGAGATTGCCCTATTGCAGACGTCGACGGAAGCAGGGACGACCGGTGCCCTCAGGGGCCGAGTTCTTGACGAGCGTGGCGCGCCGATCGCCGGTGCGCTCGTTCAAGTCGTTTCACCTTCGCAGACCGCCTCGGTGACGACCGACCCCAGGGGGTATTACGCATTTCTCGATCTCGCTCCCGATACGTACACCCTCACGGCGGCGAAGCGCGGCCAAATGGATGTCGTCTACCCGGGGATCGTGATCTTCGCCGATCAGACGGAAGTGCTCGCCGTCAAGATGTCGCGAAGGCTCAAAGAAATCGCCAGGGTTACGGCTGCGGCACAGGGCTCGCTCGTCAAAGCCGGGACGACGGTCGATGTCTACGCGGTCAACGAAGCGACGGCAGCGCAGTTGCAGACGCTCGGAGGCGGGAACAATCTCAACAGCGCGTATTCGGCGATCTACTCGGTGCCCGGAGTCAACAGCCTCCCGGGCAATTTCGGCTTCGGTCAAGAGTTTTACATCCACGGCTCGAGCTACGGTCAAGTGGGCTACGAGTTCGATGGCATTCCCGTCAATCGTGCCTTCGACAACTACAACGCGAGCTCGCTCTCAAATCTCGGTATCGTCTCAACCGAAGTCTACACGTCCGGTGGGCCGGCCGTAGGTCCGTCTGCAACGCTCGGCGGTTACATCAATCAGGTCGTTAAGACGGGCACGTTTCCAGGATACGCGACAGCCGGTGCGGGGATCGGGTCGCCCGGCTTTTACCACGCGCTCCAACTCGATGCCGGCGGTGCCACGCCCGACCGAAACTTTTCGTGGTACGTCGGCCTGCGCGGCGACAACCTGATTCCAAATCAGCTCAACGCTGAAAACGGCAGCAATCTGCTATCCGACGGTGACAACCGGTACGGCATCCAGGGTGTGGCGCTCAACGTCACGTTGCTGCCATTAGAAGATTGGGGTATAGCCGCTGCGCCGGGACCATGGTCCACCTGTCTTGGAAATGGCACGCCGCCCAAAGGCAGCTCGGCTTTCTCACCGTTGGTCGCAAAAACGTTCTTTAGCATGCCCTCCCTGCGGTCGTGCGAAGTTTACGGACCAATATACGGTGCACTCACTTCAGCGCTGAGCGGTAACGATTTAAGCGACCGTGAGAACGTGATGAATTTTCATATCGGCGTTCCACACCGGTTCGATGCAGGCCGCGACGACATCCAGCTGCTCTTCGACAACTTTTATTACCAGACGACCAGCTTTGACAACGTGAGCTCGAACGGCGGCCTAGCCTTTAGCGAAAATGCCTTCGCTAGCGCCGGCGGCCCGAGTGGTCTCGGACTCTACAACACCTTTCTCAACGACGTGAACGAAGTGCCGCCCTCGCAGCAAATGAACTTCCTGGGACCGGCGCAGATGCGGCAATATCCCGGACTCTGCGCCTACATTAACTTCTACGCGTTTTTGGGTTACAGCAACCCGTGTGCATCCAGTGGTTACAGTCCGATGCCATACGCCGACGCCTTCCAAGTGGTCCACGCGTCGTTCGGGCAGCCGGCGGCGAACGCAGCCGGCATCATTGCCCCATACTTCTTCCCAAGTTCCCCGGCCGGCCGCGAATTCGGGTCGGGGTTTTCTCCGTATCAGTCCTCCAATACGGGCAATAACGGGTCGATCGCAAAGGTGCAATACACGAGAAATGTCAGTCCGACTGCCTATCTTCGACTCTTGGGGTATACGTTCTATTCCGATTGGCTGGCGAACGATCCGAACTATGGCATCGCACCCTTTTTGACCGGTCAGGGCACGGCGGCCGACTATGAACTCAACACGCACACGTTCGGCGGCGGTCTTCAGTTCGCCGATCAGCTGAGCCCGCACCATCTGTTATCCATTGCAACGAATTATGTAACCGCCAACACCCAGCGCGTGAACAACCTTCAATACGTCTTCACTCCAAACGGCACGCCGATCGCCACCCTGATGTCGCCCAACGGCATGTGCTATAGCGGCGAGAGCAACAATCCGACGGACCGGAAAAAGGCGTCGGCGCCTCGAGTCGACGGCTCGTATCCGCTCGATCTGCCGATAGGCAGTCCCGTTTCGTGCCTCTCTGCATTAGCGGGCGTGCCGATCAACGCGGTCATTAATAACGAATTGCCTGCGCCTGTCGGGCAGGCAGCGGGAAGCGGTGCGACATGGAGGCTTACGCAAAATCTCGAACCGTTCGCCAACAAAAACACTGTTGGTCCGCGTTTTCTCAACCTTGCGATCGCGGACGAGTTTCGCCCGACCGACCGCTGGGACTTTAACGCCGGCCTGCGGTTCGAGAGCTACGGCTACGCACTTGGAGACCTCGCGTCACCCGAACAAGCCTTCTGGTTCAAGGTCATCAACGAAACGGTTTGCGTCGATCCGGACGGCCTCTCGCAAGTACCCGCGACGGATTTTACCGGTGGTGCGGCGCGTTCGGGCACAGTTCCCTTCGGATATCCTGACTATTACACAACGGTTCCGGGCAAGGCGTGCCGTAACGATCCGCTCACCGGCGACAAGCTCTACCATCCCGGCCAACACGCCATACCGCAAGTCGCGCTCGGCAGCACCGGCACGTTAACGGACCGGACCTCCTCCGCGCGCGTCGGCTTCACGTTCACCGCCAGTCCGAACTCGGTGATCCGATTCGCATACGGCCGTTATACGCAGCCTAGCATAACGGCGACGGAACAGGTGCTTACCTACGAAGACGGCTATCAAATGGCGCTCAATCTCTACGGTTCGGCCTTCTACAACATCGGACTTGCATCGATAACGCATAACAACCCTATCCAATTCTCCAATAGCTGGGACGCCTCGTTCGAGCAACGACTACGGGGTACGGAGTGGAGCTTCAAAATATCGCCCTACTATCGCTATACGAGCGGCGAAAGTGTGCTGGTGCCGTTGGCCGGAGGAATACCGAGCTCGTTCAACGCGGGAACCGGCCGGGCCGCGGGCTTGGAGGTCGCGGTGCAAGAGGGCGACCCATCGCGCAATGGGTGGTCGGGACAGCTCGCCTACACGTACACCCTTGCCCAAGTCAAATACGCGTTGATCAACGGCAGCAACGTCGTCGCAACGGAAATCTCGAACCTCAAAGACTTCTACGGCTTGACCAAAAATGGCGGCGGTGCTCCCTGCTACGATCAGGCAGTTCCGGTGAAGGTGTGCGCCGCCGATCGAAACGCCGTCGTCAACCCGTACTACAATCTCTTGCCAAACGACGAGACGTTCGCCGACGTTGCGTCGGCGTTTCCGATCACGGGCTGGTATCCTGTCTATGCAGACCTACCTTCGTACGGACTGCAGACGGGCGATACCGCGACGGCGCTTTCGCCGAACATCATTGCCGGCTTTCTGTCGTACAAACATAACAAGCTCCAGGCGACGCTCACCGCAAACCTTTGGCAGGGCACGCAGTACGGTTCCCCGACCGATATCGCTGGGCTCGATCCCCGCTCGTGCTTTTGGAATCAGTCCGCTGCGGGCGTGGTACCGGGTTCGCAGCGGGCCGATTATCAAACGTGCGGCGGTCGCATCGCGATTCCGAATCCTTTTACCGGCGAGTTTAGTGCAATCGGTGCATATCGCCAGCCCTGGCAGCTCAATCTTGGCGCGCAAGTCGGTTATGCGCTCACTGCACGTATTACGTTGACGGTCGCGTTGGCGAACGTCTTCAACACCTGTTTCGGCGGCTCCGCCGAACCCTGGACCGCCGCCTATCCGCCAAACAGCATCGACTGTGCTTACGCCGCCAATTCCCGCTACCTTGCGTGGTCGCCGGGCGAAGCATGGAACACCGCCGGCGCCGGCTATTTCTACGGAAACAATCCGCACGCGGCCATCAACGGCACGGCCGGCTATCCGAAGATTTTCGATCAAGCCTACATTCCCGGAGCCGCTCAGGTCGCGGCCCCGTTCCAAGCATTTATTCAGGCTCAAGTCAAGTTATGAACCACGACGGGGAGATCACGCGATCCTTTTGCACACTCGCGTTCCAGTTGCTTTAGCCGCGCTAGATCCGATATTTGGTGCTCGGGTCACGGCGGCTCTTCGACTCGTATTTGAAAGCGGAGACGATCTACGTCGGTGCGTAGACGAGTGCAACCACTCCGCTCGAGAAACGTGTGAGATTGATCAAGTTGAGATGCGGCGCCCAGTCTACGTCGGAGAAAACGCACTTGCCTAGGCCGATTGCGACCGGAGTGAGCAAAAGGTGAAACTCGTCGATTAGATTGCGCTTCATGAGCGCCGCGCTAAGCGGGCCGTTTCCAAACTTCAGCATGTTCTCGTTGGACCGTTGCTTAATGTCGGTTACATGTTCGATAACGCTATTCTGAATGACGCTGGCGTTCCACCCTAAGTCGGTCCGGCCTCGTAAGGTCCTAGAAGCTACCAGCTTCGGCATTGCATTAATTTGTAAAATAAATCTGTCAAAGCCGGCCGCCGGTTCACAGATTTGTTGGGCCATCGCGGTGTAAGCTGCTGACAACCCCTCGTATGTTAGACGGCCGAGCAAGAGAATACCGGCGTCATTGAGCAGCTTCGCAGTGTAGGCCTTAAGTTCGTCGTCAAGATATGGCTTCGCCCATGCGGTACTTCCCTGTTCTCCGCCGAGAGCAACGTGTGTAACCTCTACGAGTCTAGACAATGCCGGACGGTCCTTTCCTTGCTAAAAATCGATGCGCGTGCCACTCTCTTCTAGCAAACCAATGTGAAGTATTGTCGCGTCGCCGCACTTGTCATTGCGGTGCCATCGCAGCGTTTACTTGCTCGAGAACGCCTGAAATCGCAGCTGCTGCGCGATCGATGTCGTGAAAGGTGGTTCGCCAGTTGCTCACGGAGATCCGAACCGCATCGTGATCGTGCCACCGTGTCTTTCCTATCCAACAGGTACCGTCGCTCTGGACGCCGCGTACGACGAGTTCAGTGAATTCGCTCTGGTCGCAAGCGTCGCTATCGAGCGGTACAAACGACACGAGACCTTGATTGAGGACCACATCGTTAAGAATTCGCACTTGAGGATGGCGACGAATTATGCGCGCCATCCTAGTTGCGCACTCGCAGCAGCGGTCCACCAGTTCGCGCACTCCACGTTTTCCAAGCGTGCGTAACGCTGCGTAGACGGCGATCCCTCGCGCTCGGCGCGATTCATCCGGTGTAAAAGCCCGTGGGTCGCGCTCATGTGGGGTAGACTGCAGATAATGTGCAGGTACGAGAAGCGCCCGGTATGTTCGTCGGGATGTGCGGTGAGCACGATTCCGCAGTCATACGGTGCGTTGAGCCACTTGTGCGCGTCGGCTGCGAGAGAGTCGGCATTGTCGATGCCGTATATAAGGTGCCTTCGAGCGTCGGAAGTTGCCGCCCACAAGCCAAAGGCGCCGTCGACGTGCAGCCATCTTCCTCTGTCTCGAACGACGGAGGGAATCAAGCTGATGTCATCCATTGCGCCGGTGTTTACGTTTCCCGGTTGCGCACAAACGATGCATGGTCCTGAGCGTTCAGCTCCGTTGAAGCTCGCCGGTCAGCATGCGGCCTGGATCGTCGGTCGGGATTCTAATCACTTGGCCTTCGCCCAGTCCAAGAGTCTAAGCGCCACAGAAATCGTGCGATGAGACTCTTCACTCGCCGCTAGGTCGACCGGCGGTGCTCCGAATAAGCCGTCGCGTTCGACGTCCCAGCCTACGCGGCGGAGCACGCTTCGTCGAGCGGCGGCAAGCCCGGCAAACGTAGCCATCTGTGCGCCGGTAACGAAACCCACGCTCCAAGTCGGCGGAAGACCAAAGAGCTCTTTGAGCCACGTGGAAGCGATCTCTTCGACCACTGAAGCAAGCGGCGACATGACAAAGAGCTGTGCATTTTGATCCGCAGAAACGAGCCAGTCTGCGGCGGTGGCGACCGGCAGAGTCCCTCCGGTCACGAACCCCAAATAACGCGGGCTCTGTGATGTTATCGCTCCGATTTCGCCGGCTCGCGCAAGATCGTCGATTACGACTTGCTCGTCGTCACCGCTTTCGGGTAGTGCGCCACCAAGCGATGCGCGCAGCATTTCACTCGAACGTTGCGCGCCGACGTGACGCTCGCAAACGCTATTAAAATACGTCTCCGCATGGAACGCGGTCCTCGTGAGTAACTTCCGTTCCGAAGATAGCGCAGCCACCACCGAGATTTCGACGAGATACGCGGAATCTGCCAGTGGGCGCTCGTTCGTGGCGCGCGCAGGCGGCCTATTCTTGTCGAGCCACGATTCCAATACGGCGTTCATACGGTCGAAGTTATCCATGTCGAAGAGCCATACATTGACCGAAAGAGGCTGCGATCTGCACGTTCCCGCCTCGTGCAGTTCTGCGTCTATCATATCTAAGACATTTCGCGTTTGTCCCTCGACCTCAGATGCTTTCGTATCGACGTGGCCGTACGTGAATAAGAGTCCGGCATAAGCTATAGCCTTACTCATTCGGCCCTCGTGTGCAGAACTTGGGCCGATCTAAGAAGCCGGCGGCGAGTGCAATGAGGCCGACTCGCGCTTGGCCGCTTGAAACACGCGTCCATTCGCGTCGGCACCTGACCACAGCGATAAGAAACGATCGTATTGGCGTGAAGCAGCGCCCCGCTCTCCAAGCATCGAATAGGCCCGGGCGAGTTCGAGCTTAGCGAGGCATCCAGTTACAAAGTTGAGCACGATGCCTGGATTATCGTCTAGCCTTTTAAATTCGCCGATCGCTCGTTGGGCTTCCCCTTCGCGGAGATACACTTCTCCACGGACGTACGCTGGATACAAATAGCTGATGAATGTACCAGCGGCGCCACGTTCGTAACGTTCCGCCGGCTTAAGTAGATTTATTGCATCCGAATACCGGGACTCATCGAGGGCGATAGCGGCTCGAATTGTCGGCAACCAATAAAATGACAGCGGTGCATCCGTCGGGTACGCCTTTGTCAGTCGCTCCAGCACCGCACGTGCGTTTGCCGCGTTGCCCAGTCGTGCCCAGGTGAGCGCAGCGGTCACCAACACATCCCTACCACTCGAAAGCGCTAAGGCGCGGGTAATGCCGTGACTTGCGAGACCGGTGTTTCCGAGCTCTGCCTGACGCAGCGCATCGTTAATAAGCCAGAGGGCAGCCGTCTCGCGTGAATCCGCCCGAATTGCAGAAACGACGGCTCGCTCCGTAGACGCTCTCGCTGCCTCCAACCTGCCATGATACGCTTCCGTATCGGATTGCATGGAAAGGAGCGCATCCTGGTCGCTAGGGTGTTGTAGCGCCCAAGAGATTTCGTGCCTCATCTCGGCGTCATCCCCGCGTACAAACGCTACCAAATAAAGCGTCTGGTGTAGATACGTGCCGTCCAATCCGGACCTGAACGCTCGCTTGACGGCTGCCTGCGCATCTTCTGAGCGATTTAAGGCAAGATACATGCCGGCAACATTTGTGTACGTTATCACACTTGGCGCGAGTTGGAGCGCCCTCTGATACTCCGCAAGGGACTCGCGCAATCGTCCAATCTCGGCGTAGTCATTTCCAAGGTTGTTATAAGGAGTGAAATCGTGAGGGTAAAGAGTCTGCCAGCGCTGATACAGCAGAATCTCACGGCTCATATCCCCTGTCGTGAGGAAATAGTTTGCTAAAATGCGCATTTGCTCCAGCCGCCCAACGCGTTTTCGTAAATCATAGGCACGGCGAGCGTTCTTCAGAGCGAGGACCGGCTGCCGAAGATTATGATAGATGGCGGACAGGGATGCATAAGGCAACGGAAATGTTGGATCGAGGCGGATCGCAGTCTGGAGAGGGACGAGGCTGGCTGTATCGCCCTTATCTCGTTTGAGATCGAGAGCAGCGTTATAGAGTGCGAGGGCCCGAAGCGAGTGCGTCGTGTTTCTTATCGGCACTTCCGAATCGCGCACCGAGATTGGAGACTCTCCCAATTGTATTCGTAATGCAACCGCTGCACGAGAGAGGGCGTCGAGTACGTCAATATCGGCAACGCTGCTTGTCCTACGACGAACGACTGTTACGCCTTGCCGGCGACCACAAGTCGTCGCGATTAGGGTGAGCTGGTAGCCCGCATTTGCCTTCGAAATCATTGCCGCTACTAGTGTCACTTTGTGACGTTTGCCGCACTGAGTATGCCGCACGTTGTCCACTCCGGACGAGTTAACAAACTGTAGGATCGGAGATTGCTCCAGCTCTATTCGCAACGCCTCTGTCAGGGAAGAGCCGAAAGTTGTAACGTTGGCGTCGTTCCGCACTCCAACCAAAACGATAGGAAGGTTTGCACGCGCGGAAGCAGTCCGTGCGTTCGTGGGTGACGTGACATGAATCGCAATCAGCGCAATCAGGAAGACTGAACCACCGAGCAGAGCGCGGCGCAAGCTAAGCACGTCATATATGGTAGCCGCGTTCCTCAACTTGCGACAGTACCACATCGTCCGTCCGCAATGGAACCACACCGCCGCGTCCGGTTAGAATGGGGCGTTGAATTTACTCAAGTGAGGAACGGGATACAAACATTGTTGAGCTGTCGGGTCGGGAACGGGTTCCGCCTTGTTCATTACGATCGGAATGACGCCCGCCCAGGCCGGCCAGGTCAAATCACGCGAATCTTCAACCGGCGGTCCGTATCGGCTTTTTACGGTGAATTCGTCCATCGGAAGCGAGAATACTTTCGTTGCATTTAACTCGTGCCTGGCGATTGGACGAAGTGTCTCCCAGCGTTCCGGAAAAACCGCGTCCATTAGTCCTTTTAGAGATCGCTCTTTCGATTCGTGGCTCGCTATTAGTGTGGGACGCCCGATAACTACTGCGGATCGATAGTTGGCGCTATGATGAAAGGCCGAACGGGTCAGCACGAGCCCGTCTAGATGCGTAACCGTAAGGCAAATGTTCTTGCCCTCGATGGCCTTTAGCATCTGGCCAGCCGTCGATCCGTGAAAATAGATCCGGCTGTCATCTCGCCAGTACAACGTCGGAATCACCATCGGGATGCAGTTTGAGATAAATCCGACATGACAAACGACCCCCGTGTCAAGGACGTCAAAGAGAGCGGGCAGATCGTATCGCGCGTTCTGTCGAAAACGCCGCAAACGAATACGTTCTGGCACATTCCGCGCTGCGTCGTTCATCACGTTTGCCGATCCTCACAGAGACAATTCCTGGTGCAAGCATGAGAGTAGCCCTTTAACGAATATTTTGGAAGCACCACGTTTAAGAAGGTCGCAGGTGCCACATATCGGCGCGGCCCTCGCGCCTAGCCTACACTAGGCGAACGAGCCGATCGACGGCTGCCTTCGCAACAGCCGGCGCTGCGGCCGCATATCCCAAAACGAGGCCATTCTGTGTCGCCTTTCTGCCGAAGAAACTTGAAAGCGGCGGAGCGATCAACCCGCTTTTTGCGGCCCGAGCGGAAAACTGCACATCAGAAACGCTGCCGGGTAGATGTGCTACAAAATGCAGGCCGGCGGCATAGTCTTCAATGCGGCACTCGAGGTGTTCTGCGAGATATGCGCTAAGAAAGCGCCGCCGCTCGTCGTAGACTTTTCGGAGCTTGGTGATGTGACGACTCAGATGCCCGCGTTCAATAAAGACTGCCATCGCTCGTTGCATTGCGATCGAAGGCGTTGCTCCTGTGACCGCGAGTGCCGATTGAAACAACCGTAGGGCGGATCGCGGTACGATCGTAAAACCCAATCGCAGTCCGGGAGCGAGTGTTTTGCTAAACGTTCCCACGTAAAACGTACGTTGACCTCCATCCAAGCTATGCAGCGCCGGCTGGATTCTTCCCGTATAATTGAACTCGCTGTCGTAATCATCTTCGATGATCCATGCGTCAAACTTCGCGGCCCACTCGAGCAGTAATAACCGCCGCTCCAAAGGTAACACAGCGCCGGTTGGATATTGATGGGAAGGAGTCACGTGGGCAATCCGCACCGCGCGTTGCTTCGCGAGCGCTCGGACATCCAAGCCCGCCTCGTCGACTGGAACGGGCACGATTCGAGCGCGTTCTGCGGCAAACACCGCGCGCACGTTCGGATAACCGGGATCTTCAACAACGGCGCGGTCTCCAGTCGAAAGGATCAAACGCGCGATCAGCGCGAGAGCGGCCTGCGCGCCGCCTACAATCGCTACTTGGTCTGCGCCACACGAGATTCCACGAGTCTGTTGCAAGCGTTTCGCAATTACATCTCGGAGGCGGGAGTCTCCAAACGGCTGCGGATAATCGGTCACGTCGCTCCAGGCGATCGCGGAGAAGCTACGGCGAAACGCCACGGACGGAAATAGATCCAACGCCGGAATCCCTGGGCGGAATGGAAGATTCCCCTGAAGATTTGCGGCCCAAGGAGCGGCCTCTAAGAATGCTTGCGCGCCGGCGTTATGCGTGACCTCATCGCAGGAATCATCTGACGATCTTCCGGTTTTGCCTTCTAATAAGTCGGCCACGTACGTGCCGGAGCCGCGCACCGTAAGCAAGTAGCCTTCGGATTGCAATTGAGAAAGAGCCGTAACGATGGTGTTGCGCGAGAGACCGAGGTGCGTCTGCAGCTCCCGACTCGCGAGAATCTTGTCGCCCGGCTTCAAGTCACCCGCAAGAATGGAATTGCGCAGGGCCGTTTCAAGCTGTCGATGCAGCGGGATTGCAGACGACCTATCGAGCGCCATGCCCTTGGCCATGTGGCTCCATCATTGGCGCCCATTTCGGCTATGTCCTGGTACCGCTTTGCGGATTAGGCGATGCGAGTTTCGGTCACTTCGAAATTCACCTCCCAAGTGGCGCCGCCATCATTCGAAAACGCCTGTTCGAAACGGCACGCATTCGCGGAGAAGCTTACCACGCTGAATCGCACCAAAATCATCCTGCCGTGATACGGTTCCTGGTCGTAGAAATCGGCGCGCTGTCCCCGGAATTCGCCGACGACGGGGATTCCGAAGGTGCCCGCGGCAGCGTTCGTAAAATATATCTGCCACTGATGCGCGTCCTCGTTGTACAGACGCACACTAAAGATTTGCAGCCGACCCGACGAGCCCGTGGCGTCGATTGTCGCCGCAAATCCACCGTCCCAAAGCTTTCGTACGACGTCCGTTCCTCGATACTCAACCCACGCCTTCGATCCCGTTAACGGGTGCAGCAAACGCCGCTGGTGCGTTGACCAGGTGCCCGTGTCCCAATCGAAATCATGGGCACCATCGGGCGTTGCATCACGCGCCCCCGCTACACCGCAAAGCATCACGGCTATCGCGATGCCAACTAGATTCCGAACGCTCACTTTATGGCTTGACCGCTCCTCATCTTACGATCATACGAAGCGCCGGCGGTCGAGCAAGTGCCACCTTTGGCTGAACGCCTGGAACCACAGCGGAATTCGGGCGCACGTTGCGGCTATTGCACGGCCGGACTGATTATGACTGGGGCGGCGTTGACACAAACACTCCGGTTCCACCCGCGATTGGGAACGCGCTGCGAGCTGCAACCGGCATTCGTTTCACGACTTTGCAATTTACGGAAGATCGCATCTTCGCTCGGCTTTCGGAACTGCCGACTCCATAACGGTATTGGAGCCGAAAAGCCAGCGGGCCCGCCGAAGCGAGCCCGCATTCCCTACTGCGCTACTATGTGACTATTTGGTGACTTGCACCGCGCCGATGGGCTCTGCGAAACTGGCCGTCAGGGTCGCAACCGGTTCGCCGCCGGCCGGGTATTTGTAGACCTTGGCATTTGCCGCGCCGGCATCCGGACAATAGAAGACGCTCTTGGCGATCCACGTCTGATCGCAATCCGAGGCGCCTTGGTAGGAAACGGTTCCCTTAAGCGTGGCGGTGCTGCCGCTCACGGTGTATTGGTAGATGGCGAACCCTTCCTGGTCGTTCACCGTGACGTACGTGCCATCCCACTGAATGTTGCCGGGGAACTCGATGGTATTGCTGGGCGTGATGGGCTTAAAGCTGCTTCCACCCTTGACCAGCTCCACGATACCGACGCCCGCGTTGCCGAATCCGTCGACGAAGAGATTACCGCTCTTGTCGTAAGTAGCAAAGAATGCTTCGGTCAGTCCGCTCGCGTACGTAGTGCCCGTTCCACTGGCATTCGCAAAGACGACGACGTCGCCGTTGGTGATGATCGTGGCCGCCAAATTACCGGTTGTGGGATCGATGCCGCAGCCGGCCGGCTGGCCTTCGGATTCCGTGCTGAGCGTATTGATCGGCGTGGATCCACCGACCTTGAACTCATCGATTTGGCTCGAGCCCGTGGCGGTCACCCAAAACGTATTCTTGCCGTTCTTCGTGCACTCGCCTTGGGCGTTGGAAACGCCGGTGATCGTTCCGATCGACGAGTCGCTCTTTGGGTAGTCAAACTCGAACACGTCGCTGTTACTGAAGTCGGAAATGTACTGGTCGGGCTTCTTCTTGTGATGCTTTCTCCGATCGGGCGACACGGGTACTGCGCGCAGCATCGAGGGGCGCGCCGCCGTCGTCAGAACGCCGTTCACCATAATGGCCTTCGTCGGATGCGAGGCATCCGCGCCGGCCGACGAACCGCCCGTCGGCGCAAGCGACGACCCACCGTTGCTGCTGCACGCTGCGAGCAGGCCGGCGCCCACCGTAACGACCGCAGCGTACTTGGCAAAACTCGAAATATTCATCTAACGAAATTGCTCCGTTCTTTTGAGGTTATCAGAAGTTGAGGGGTTGGACTCGACTTGAGTCCAGGGACGAAGAGTCCGCTGTTGGCGCGCCAATTCCTACCGATTCATGACTGTGGACACTTTTTCTCGCCGATCCCCGGGCGGCCTAAGTAGCAAGCGAACGAAAGCTACACTGACGTTTCACCGACACTTGCGCGCTCCTCTCGGGCGGTTTTCACCCTTGCAAGGAGCTGCGGGGCTTCCAATCGCTCACACGCATGGGGAAACTCGGGCGTGTGCCCGCGCCACCACAACTCGTCGACGTTTGCAAAGAGCGGCGCGTCGGTTCGCAGCGTTGCCAGTGCTTTGAATAAGAGCGCCATGGGTTGACGCTCTCCGAGCTCCCGTGCCGGAAACCGCTCGATCGGGCCGTACCGTGCGATGAGCGCCGCCGCACCCTTCGGGCCGATGCCGGCGATGCCGGGATAGCCATCGGCAGCATCGCCGACGAGTGCGAGGTAGTCGGGGATCAGCTCGGGGTCAACGCCGAATTTCGCGCGCACTCCATCCGCGTCTCGGACGAGCTTGCTCCTGCGGTCGACCTGCACGACGCGATTTTCGCGCACGCATTGCGCGAGATCCTTATCGGGCGTCCAAATGCAGATTTTCTGCACTTGAGCATCCCGAGAAGCGATCGCCGCCGCCGAGGCCAGCGCGTCGTCGGCCTCGAGTTCGACCATCGCCCATACCGGGACACCCATCGCTCGAAGCGCCTCCTCGAGCGGCTCGAACTGTGCGCGAAGCACCGGGTCGATCCCGGCTCCGGTTTTGTAGCCGCTCCAAAGCTCGTTCCGGAAGGACTCGATGATGTGATCGGTGGCGACGCCGATGTGCGTGGCGCCTTCAGCGAGCATCTGCAGCACGGTACCGAGCACGCCAACGACCGCACCGAACCGGCGATCCTTTCCACCGTTAAACCGGCGCAGCCCATAAAAATGACGGAACAGTTCGTAGGTTCCGTCGACGAGATGGACGATTGGCCCATCTACGTGGCTTCTCAAACGGTAAGCTTCTTCACTTTTGCTGCCCCGGCTGGCGGGTTGTCGTGCCAGGGGCAGACTACTCGGATCGCCGTCACACTGTGGCGCTCTGGTTCGATTACTAGGACGACTGTTTTGTGGAGGCTCCATGAAGAACATCGCGTGCCTGTCTCTTGTCATGCTGCTCGTCTCTTTCGCTCCTGCCTACGGCCAAACGACGCAGCCAGCATCGAACTCCGCGACGATGGCGCCGATCGGCGAATACCTCATGCCGAGCGCCGAAGAAATCGCACTCGCCCGCAGCGCGGCTCCGCCCTCGGTCTCCGCGCACGCCTCGGTCCTCGCGCTCGGAAAGCAGGGGTACTACGTCGCCGTCAAAGGCAACAGCGGCTGGGTCTGTCTGGTCGAACGGTCGTGGACGACCGATTTTAACGATCCGGAGTTCTGGAATCCAAAAGGACGCGGCCCCGCCTGTCTCAATCCTCCAGCGGTAGGAAGCGTCCTGCCGCAGTATGTAGAGCGAACGAAATGGGCACTGGCGGGCGACACTCGCGGAGCGATTGCGAAGAAGGCTCAAGCAGCCTACGCGAGTCATCACTTCACCGATCCCGCGCCCGGTTCGTTCGCGTTGATGCTCTCCAAACAAGGCTATCTGCTTGGAGCCGACGGGCCGTGGATGCCGCACGTGATGCCGTTCATTGCTTACCAGCAAATCGCGACGTGGGCCGTCGGCTGGGAAGGATCGCCGATCGAAGCCCCTCCGTACATGGGTCCGTACGAGCCGATCCCTATCGCCATTCCGGTCCGTCGCTGGTCGGACGGCTCACCGGGGCCGCCGGTCCGGGTTCGCCCGATACGTTAGCGAACGAAGCGCGGTCGCCGATATGCGCGGCGATACGTACGCAAGTATGGACGACGTGCCCAGTACGCCGGACGCCCATACACGGCCGGATAGGGAGCGTAGCCGTAGCCTCCGCCAACGTAGCCCCCGCCAACATAGCCTGCGCCGTAGCCAACGCCAATGCTAACGCCGTAGCCATAGGGATAGCCGTAGCGATACCCGTAGCCGTAACGATACGGGTTGCCGTAGCGATACCCATAGCCGTAACGATAGGGGTTGCCGTAGCGATACCCGTAGCCGCGGTATCCCGTTCCGTAGTAGCGGTTGCCCGGCAGCAAGCGCCCCGTCGCGGCCGGTCGCGCGCTTCCAACGGAGACGTGAGCCGCCGAGGCGGGGGCCGCGCTCAGTAACGCTCCTAAGCCCAGAGCGCCTGCCAGTAAGATGTTATGCGATTTGCTCATGCTTGATTTGTAACACCGTTGAGGCGAAAGCGTCCGCTTATAATGATTAGAACCTTCTTCGAAAAGGATGAGAGGTACCGTCGCTTTGGGGCGCCGGCGCGTGCGGAGACAACTGTCCGTGGCGGGGCGAGTCTCACCATGGTGAGAAGCTGCTTTATGATGCGTCGTTGCGTGCTTGGGTTTGCGTTCTGTGTTGTCGCAATCGTGGGCGGTTATGCGGCAAGCCTCGGCGCGGCTCGATCGGAGATAACCGCACGTCACGCGATGGTCGCAACGGCGCAACACGAAGCGACGCGCGTCGGCGTCGACATCCTGAAACTAGGCGGCAATGCGATCGACGCAGCGGTTGCCGTCGGTTACGCTTTAGCCGTCACGGACCCGTGTTGCGGGAACATCGGCGGCGGCGGCTTCATGTTGATTCGGCTCCACGGCGGGCGCGAGCGTTTCATCGACTTTCGGGAGCGCGCACCGCTTCGCGCCACGCGCGCGATGTATCTCGATGCGCAGGGAAACGTACGTCCTTCGGCCTCGCGAAAGGGATGGCTCTCCGTCGGCGTGCCGGGCACCGTTGCCGGATTGGAGACGGCGCGCCGCGAGTTCGGAACGATGTCGCGAACGCAGCTGTTGGCCCCAGCCGTTGGGCTGGCACGGGATGGCTTCGTTTTTACCGCCACAGATGTGCCCATCCCGGTTTCGGGCGCCCCACAACCCGGAAGGCGCTTTCGCCAAGCGCAGCTCGCGAACACGCTCGAACTCATCTCCCGCAAGGGATCCGACGCCTTCTATCGCGGCCCGATCGCTCGGGCAGTCGTCGCAGCGAGCGATGCGAACGGTGGCATCCTCGCGATGAGCGACTTCACGCATTATAGGGTTGAGGAGACGGCCCCGCTGCACTGCTCGTTCGATGGCTACCAGATCAGTTCGGCGCCGCCACCAAGCTCCGGCGGCGTCACCCTCTGCGAGATTCTGAACATCGTCAAGCCTTATTCTCTGAAAGGGTGGGGCTGGCACGATCCGCACGCGATTCATTACGTAACGGAAGCGGAGCGCCTGGCCTACGCCGATCGTAACGCATATCTCGGCGATCCGGACTTCGTACGCAACCCCATTGCGCAATTGCTCGCGCCCGCTTATGCGGCGAAGCTGCGCGCGACGATTCAGTCAGATCGCGCGACGCCATCGGTCGACGTACACCCCGGGTTGCACCCAAACGCGAACGAAGGCAGCGACACGACGCACTACTCAATCGTGGATCGTTGGGGAAATGCCGTCGCCGTTACGTACACGCTCAACGACGCGTTCGGAGCCGGAATCATCGCGGGCGGCACGGGCTTCTTTCTCAACGACGAGATGGACGATTTCACCGCCAAACCAGGTACGCCGAACATGTATGGACTCGTGCAAGGCGCCGCTAACGATATAGAGCCCGGTAAGCAGCCGCTCTCCTCGATGACGCCGACAATCGTCTCGAAGGACGATCACCTTCGCATGGTGACTGGAAGCCCGGGTGGCTCGCGCATCATTACGATCGTGCTCGAGACGATTCTCAACGTGCTGGTCTACGGCATGAACGCGCAAGCTGCGGTCGACGCCCCGCGAACGCACATGCAATGGCTGCCCGATCAACTGCAGTACGAGCCCCGTGCGTTCACCGAGGGCACCGGAAAACGCCTGGCGCGGATGGGCTACGTGATGCGCCCCGTTGCGCGTTGGGGCTCCGCACAAGCCATCGTCATCGATCCGCAGACCGGCGAGCTGGAGAGTGGCAGCGACCGCCGCACGCCCGCAGGCTCGGCGGAAGGCTATTAGGCCGCACAACCGTTTGGCTCGAGGGTCGGAGCCCTCGCGAGGAGCGCGGCCGCGGATCTCCTCTTAAGATCAAGTGCGGCGAAGTATGCAATCGTTTCTCGCGAAATCCCCGCCTCGTTCGTGGACGCCGGTCGGGGCGTACGGCATGGCTCTGGACGGTGCGGTCAATGGGCACCCGCATGAGCACTTTATTTTGCGGCCCGGCGACAATTCGCCCATTGCGGGGCTGGTCGTAGTTCCGCGAGCGTACGACGTCCTCTACGTACGGTTTCAAACGATCTTCGACCGGTACCCCATTAGTCGGCGCATACCTGTACAGTTACAAGATACCAAGGGCGCGGTGACGTTAATTCACAGCGGCGTTTCTATCGATACGGAAGCATATTCGGCGTGTAAAAGACATCTGTTATATAAGATTGTGCTTAGGGAACCTGTGGTTTCGGCCCTACTGGATGCGACGTTCTTCGCTCTAGCTGATCCAACGAGGCGTGCGCTTTTGGTCCAACTGACGAGCGGTGACGCTTCGGTGGCCGAAATTAACTGCACCGTTCCGCATGAGTCAACCCGCGATTTTCGGGCACCTGAAAGTCTTGCAATCTTGCGCGTCGTCGGCGTTACCGAGGATCGTATAGGCGGCCGGATAAAGCAACGCAGCGTAGGGCCTCCTGCGCCGGCATCGTGAGGCACAGACTTCGACGCCGTCGACTTTATCATCCGCTATTAGAACGCCGGAGTTGGCCGGAGGGATGATCTGAAACTTTAGGGCTTTGAAAACGCCGGCACATACGAGATGAGCGTCCCGCCGTGCTCTTGGATCACGATGTAGCCGCCCGGGCACGCGTAACGCACGCCCCCGGCCGCTTCCATCCTGGAACAGGCCTTGGGAGCGTTTGACCTATACCAAAGATCGACCAGGTGCACAGAGTCGGTCGTTGTCTGCTGATATGGAACGCCGTAAGCCAGCGCCTTCGATGGAATGCTTTCCATCCCGTGAGCGGGCGTTCCGCGCGGATAGATCGGCAGTTGCCCATCGCGCTGCACCGCTAGGGCCGGTTGGGTTAATACGCTGAGACTGAGCGTGGCCGAGGCCAGCATGACCGGAAAATATCGTTTCATTGAACTACGATAGATTTGCGCCGTGCCGCAGGCGTGCGCACGCGGGCGGCATGGTGATGCCGTATCCTATCATCATATGAGGGACAAAAGGTATGCGCTAGTCGCCGGAATGGCTGGCGTTGTGCTTTTCGGCATGATGGCGGGGGCGCAGGCCGCCGGCCTTCCGCAGATCGTAGCGAACGACAATACGAAGGCGGCCGGCCGCCTGCAGCGCGGCGTGTTGCACATCGGGCTTGTGGCAAAGCGCGGTTTGTGGTATCCCGATGGCCCGGGGACGGTCGGCCTTCCAATCGAGGCCTTTGGCGAATCCGGCAAGCCGCTTCGCATCCCTGGGCCGTTGCTGCACGTTCCGCTCGGAACGCGCGTGGTAGCGACGGTTCGCAACGAGCTCTCGCACGATCTAACGGTGCGCGGCCTTGCCGCGCCACGGAATATGATGACGTCGGCTTTGCTCGTGCGTCGTGGCGCGACGCGGAGCGTCTCGTTCGTTCTCGATCGGGCGGGAGCGTTTGGCTACTATGCTTCAGATAAAGGGGAGACCATCGATGCGCGCATCTTCGACGACGCGGAGCTTTCGGGCGCGATCGTGGTCGAGGGCCGCCACGGACCGCACGTCAATCACGTCTTCGTTCTTTCCATCTATGCGCCGATAAGAATGAACGATGGTTCGCCCAACTTTGTGTACCTCTTGGAGACCATAAATGGCCGATCGTTCCCCGCGACCGAGCACCTCGTGTACCAGCGCGGCCAGCTCGTTCGCTGGGCGGTTTACAATGCATCGCCGATGGTCCACCCGATGCATCTGCATGGATTCTACTTCAAAATCGATCGGCAAGGCGCATACGAGGAAGTAACGCATCCGTTCCACCCGGGAGACGCGGCGGAACTGTCGTGGCGCGCCGATCGATCCGGTAATTGGATGTTTCATTGCCACATCGACGACCATATCAGCCGCCATGCCCCGTTGAGCGCCATGCGCGCCGGGAAAGCCGACCCGCTTCTCACTATTGCGAAACGCTTCCACCAGCCGAACGAACCCATGGGCGGCATGGTGATCGCCTTCAAGGTCGTGTCGCGTGGCCATGGCGCCCCTTTCGAACGGCGAAAGGCTCGCCGGCTGACACTGGAAATGGATGCCCACAACGTCGCGCATCCACCATACGAGGGCTTGAGCAAAGGTTCGCTGCGGCTGTCCGAGGGCGCCACGATTGCGGCTTCGAGCGGGAATCTCGGCCCGGCGATCGTGCTGACGCGCGGCGAACCCGTTGCGATTACCGTGCTCAACCGAACGTTCGAAGAAACGAGCGTGCATTGGCATGGAATCGCCCTGGAGGATAGTTACTACGACGGCGGAGCCGGCATGGGGATGGCGATGACGGGCGATCGCATGTCACCGCCCATCAAACCCGGGGCCGCATTTGAGGCGCGGTTTACGCCGCCCGACGCCGGTACGTTCATGTACCACGCGCACATGGACGACGGCTGGCAACTCGGCAGCGGCCTCGTCGGACCCCTCATCGTTATGCCGGCGGGGAAGACGTTCGATCCAGCGACCGATCACATCGTGATGATTTCGGAATCGTACGAAAAGGCGGGCAGTCCATTCGTCGCGATCGCCGGAACGCTTACACCTCCACCGCTAACTATGACCGCCGGAATACCGCAGCGTCTTCGCTTTATCGAGCTTTCGCTGAGCGGCGAGAATCTTGCCGTTTCGCTTTACGCCGGCTCGCACGTGCTTATGTGGACGCCAGTGGCAAAGGACGGGCGGGACCTGTCTGCGGCGCTTCAGGTGCCGGAGATTGCGACCCGAGCCCTCAGCGTCGGCGAGACCCGCGACTTTCGCTTCACACCGCAAACGGCCGGCACCCTCACGCTCGGCGTCTACGATATCGACAACAATAACATGCTCGTCGGCACGCAACGCATCATTGTGAGCGCCCCGCGCTAGTCGCGTTTCCGGGAAGCGTTGCTTGAAGCAAGACGCATTCTGATGAAGTCGGAAACCTCGCTGGGACCTGCTATGTAGAATTTGCTGCCCGAGGCGACGTCGTGAATCGAACCTCGCCACGCTTCACCGGTCCGGTCCGCATCTTCCGTCCACATGCGAACGAGAAAAACGTGCTCGCGTCGTTGCGCACTCATACCAAAGATTAAGCCGTCAGCGTACCGTGACCGTGCCGAACGCCCCGATTTCGCGATTGACGCTGATCGCCAAAAACGCTTCGCGCCATTTCTCGTTGGTGATGGCGGCTGCAAATTGGTTCAACGCTGCCACGGACGCTTTTCGCGCGTCGCGCGCCCGTTCTTCGTCCCCCGCCGCTTCACTCACCCGCGCAATCGCTCGCCAAATGTATTGGGGCCAGAGAGCTCCTTCGAGCGATCCGGCGGCGATTTCCCGCAGTTCGTCGGCCACGCGCCGAGCGTCGTCGATGCGGTTCGCCTTAACGTACGCGAGCGCGAGATCCGAAAGATCGTCGGTAAAATCCCGTGGGTCTTGGTGGGCCCGGCGTATGGCAATCCCCGTTTCCATGTCGGCGACGGCTCCGTCGATATCGCCCAGGGCCGCCTTGGAATTCCCAAGGTTTGCCAGTGCCGCCGCTTCGAAGACGGGAAATCCAATCTCTCGCGCCCGCGCCAGCGCGGCGGCCGCGAGGTCTCGTGCGGCGAGAGGCTCCCCTAGATGCAGTTTGACGAAGCTGAGGTTGACATCATTCGCGACGGCCATTCGGCCCTCGCGGACTACGTCGAGCAAGTCGTTCGAGCGGTCGATGCACTCGATCGCCTCGTCGAACTTGCCCAGGCGCATCGCGAGCAAGGTCTTGTTAGTCAACGTCGTGCACAGGCCTCTTCGATGCCCGATTGCCGCGTATGTGTCTACCGCATGTTGAAATTGCGCGATGGCTTCGTCAAAGTCACCGAGCCAAGCCGACGTCACCGCGATGCGAGCTCGAGACGAGGCTTCTGCCTCGCGGTCGCCTTGCTGCTCGCTCAGAGTGAGCGCTTCGCGGGAAAGCGCGCGGCACTCCGCATACCGTTGTTGCAGCAGCGACGCGACTGCAGCCGAGCAAAGAGCCTGTGCGGCGATGGTGCCATCTTTTGAAATTGGAGGCGTGCTCTCGAAGGCGCTCGAGATACGAGCGGGAGAGTTCGTATTCGCCGGCATTGGTCGCGATTTCGACCAACAACGATAGGCTTGCAACCTGCTTTGAGACTTCGCCGAGGCGCTCGTACAGGCCCAGAGCTCGGCGTGCGAGGTCGAGTCCTTCGCGGTGCCGGCTGAGCATGACGAGGCACGTGGCCCGTTGCAGCGTGGCGTCGGCTTGCGCGAGGGGATCCTTGCTGCGCTTGGCGAGCGCGCTCATACGTTCGATTAACGCCTGTTCGCGATCGGATTCGCCCAAACTACGCGAATGGACGATGGAGCGCCGAAGGACGTCCAGTCGTTCGGCGTTGTCGTCACGGCTTTCAGCTAAACCCTCGAGCTCGCGAATATCGGATTCTTGGCCGGTGCGATCCCCGATGCGCCCGCGAACCGCCTCGCGGAGACGCAGGAGGTCGCGGCGTTTGTCGCGTTGGCCGGTATTTTCGAGCGCGCGGCCCGCGAATCCTATACACTCTTCATTCGCGTAGAGAAGTGCGGCGTTTTCTGCAGCAATGGCGTACCAGCGTGCGGACTCTGCGTGCATGTTAGCACGCTCGTAATGATGGGCCAGATCGCGTGCAACTTCGTTAACATTGTCGGCATACGAGTCCGACATGATGGCGGCGATGCGGGCGTGCCGCCGGGCGCGCCGTGGAGGCTCCATCTCATCGTAAATAGATGCGGCGATTAGGTGATGGCTGAACGCATAATCTTGTCGGCTGCGGGGTCCGGCCTCGCGGATCAGGCGACGGTCCAAAAGCTCGGCCATACCCTCGACGACCGATGCCGCGCTAAGGCCGGCGACGTCACGAACGACGTCGACGCTAAAAGCCTGACCGATAACGGCAGCGATTTCAACGACGCCGCGCGCAGTTTCGCTTAGCCGGGCGGTCCGCGCCGTTATCGTCGTCGCAATTCCGCCGCCGATGAAGCCGGTTTCCTGGCTTTGGGCATCGCGCTCTCGGGTTTCTGCCAAAACCTCGTTAAGAAAGAGCGGCAACCCCTCCGTGTGCGCGTACAGTTCTGCCACTCGACGGTCCGCGACGTTCTCCTCCATGCCGATTCGCGAGAGCATCGTCGCGACGTCTTCGCGCTTGAGACGAGACAACACTACGCTGCCGGACAGTCGTTCCGTCGCGAGATCTCGCTCGAGACGCCGCAAAGGATGTCCCCGTGACACGTCCTCCTCCCGGTACGATGCCGCGATCAGAACCGGGTTGCGCGCGCAACGTCGGACGATTGCGGCGATCGCGTCCATGGTGGCGGGGCCGGCCCAATGCAGGTCTTCCAAGATCAGCAACAATGGACGCGGCGATGCGAGCGCCGCGACACAGTGGCCCAACGCGTCGAGCAGTCTCACCGCTTCACGGTCTGGCGCCAGAACCGTAAGGCTCGGCAGGTTTTCGACTTCCATGGCGACTTCGGGAAGAACGTGCGCGATGGTCGCTAGCAACGATGCATTCATTCGCCGCGCTAACAGCAGCGGCAACGAGGAGCGCAACGCCTCGGTTACACATTGATATGGGGCGCGTTCCGGGTACGTGGTGGTGCCGGCGAAGACTCGGCCTCCTTCAGATTCGACGAGGCTTGCCAATTCGGCGATCAGTCGGCTCTTGCCAACCCCTGCCTCCCCCGAAACCAACGTTACGGCGCCCTTACCGCGCGCGCAGCGGTCCCAGCGAGCACGCAACTCCGCAAAGTCCTTGTCACGCCCGACGAGCGGCAGAACGGGAAACGAGATCGCTGCAGATTGGCCGGGAACCGCGCTCAGCGACTCGGTCGCACCAGGAAGCGGATCCCCACGCGCAATCGCCGCGCGCACGGCCACGGTCTCGGGCATAGGGCGCGCGTTTATCTCGTCCCGCAAACGTTTTTCAAAGCGATCGAACTCCAGCAGCGCGCCAGACGCATCACCCGACTCGTAGCGCGCGGCAAGCACCTGTCGCACGACGTCCTCTCGCCAAGGGTCGACGGCTAGGAGCTGTCGCGCGTACGAAATCGCCTCCGCATGTTGGCGCCGAGCTCGACGCATCCGCACAAGTTTCAGCAAGGCGTCCAGGTACATCGTCCGCAGACGTTCACGCTCCGGCAGAACCCAGTCTTCATAGACTTCTTCCAGTAAATCGCCTCCGTAGCATTTGACGGCTTCGGTCAAGGTCGCATCATCGCGACAGAGTCGCTCGAACTCGATCACATCGACAAATGCGGGATTGTCCAGCTTCCAGCACACAGTTTCCGCGTCGGCGATCAGCCAGGGATGATCTTCTCGAGCCGGAAGAGCCTTGTTCGCAAGATAGAGATACCGCCGTAACTCTGCAAGTGCGGCTTCCTCCTCTTCGTCCGGGAAAAGCGTGAATGCCAACGCATTGCGCGCTACCAGCTGGCCTTGGCGTAAGACGAGATATCCGAGCATCGCAAGCGTGGCTGCGCGCTTTGCGAACTTCACCGGCTTTCCGTCAGCAGTTACGCCGGATTGTCCCAGCAGGCGAACTTCTATCTTCGCTTCGGCCTGGCGCACAACGGATGTGTTCCGGTAGGGCGCTTCAAATCCCGCGAGAGCTCGGCCAAAGGGCGGCAGTGGCTATCCTACTGTCAGCAGCGGCAAGTGCAGTTTGAAAGCCGGTTGTCGCCAATCGCAACAGCTCCTCGCGTTCGTTCCCGCGGCAATCGCCAAAATTTAGGATCGAGGCGCGATCATGAATTTCGTCGGGGGTATCTTCTTGATGCAGCTCGTGTCGACGCGGTTCAGTACGTCAAAAAACGATCGTGCGATGGCGTACGCACACGCATTGGCGGCAGGAGAGGGGCTGCCGTATGCAACGTGCGCGACGTTTGGAATGGTCACGACGGTGGCGTTCCGGAGCGTCCGCGCCACGTAGGCGCCAAACGATGCTGCAGTTTGGCCGTCGTATTGGGCCGAAACGACCAGCGTCGGTATGTCGCTTCGCGTAACGGCGCGCAGGTCGGCAGAAAGGCTCGGAACGTTCCAGACGCGACAGTTTTGGCGCATGAACGGCAGGTTCGGAGCGTTTTTCCAGATGGAAAGCGAAAATGCGGGGAACGCGCGCCGCCCTGCAGCAACGACGTCATTCTCAGTTTCGTAGGGCACCCACTCGCCACAGGCAATGCCATAGAAAAGGCCGTTGGCGACCACGCCGATCCCAGCCGGATTGAGTTTCGGAGCGGCCCACGTTGAGGCGATCGGCGCGGGATCACCGTTTGCGAGCGCGTCGATCGAGGCGGGCATCTTCGGTGCGAAATGCGTTCCGGGTGACACCGCCCATTGCAAGAGCATGCCGCCGCTGATCATAACGTTGACTTTTCCAGAATGGCCCGGTACTTCGACCTTGAACGTTTTGGGCGCAGCCTCGTAGCGGTTGACCAGTTGCCGGAACGTTCCAGCGACGTCGCCGTAACGCCGGCGACAGGCAGATTGCGCGGTACACGCTTTGAAAACCGCATTGATTCCTTCGCCGGCGCTTTGCCATGCGGCGGCCCCACCCGCGACGGACGGCGGAAATATGCCGTCGATACCCACAGACCGGATGCCGCTTGGATGCCGTCGCATGTACGTGAGCGCTAGGTCGGTTCCATACGATATGCCGTAAAGGTTCCATTTCGCCAGGTTCAGCGAAATCCGAAGAGCTTCGAGATCGTCGGCACTTTCCGCCGTGTTGTAGGCGTTCAGGTCGGTGGTGCGCTCCGCTAGCTCCCGGCGGCATTTGAGCGTCGCAGCGACGTATGCGTTTCCGGTAGCCGGAGCGTCGTACGGCATGTTCAGCGTTTCCGCCGGCCATCGATCAACCGAATCGCACGTCAGCTTTGGATTGGCGGTATAGGTGCCACGCTGCGCCATGAAGATGACGTCGCGATTCGCATTGAGCTTTCCAGCGAGCGCAAGAGGGATCTCCGTAATCGCATCGTCTCCTGGACCGCCGGCAAGCCAGACGATTGGGTCGCTCTTAGCTGGGGGCGACGATGCCGGTATGATGGCGACGGGCACAGTAATCGTTCGGCCGTCGGGATGCTGCCGGTTTTCGGGAACGCTGAGCCGTCCGCACCGCGCACGTTTGAGCTCCGGAATGGCATGCGGTGGGCTCGGACAAGGGCCGGGCGCGAAAGACGATGCGCTCGGAGATTCGCTCGCAGATTGCGTTCCAGCGCTGCACGCTGCGAGCGCACAGGAAAAGGCAACGAACACGACCATGGATCTCATTTAAAGCTCACTCCAGAGGGGCCGCTCGCGCACGCGGTGTCGACCGAGCGGGGGTGCGAAAGGAACGATTGGAATATGCGCTGTGCGCACGGCGACTGAGCGATCACCCAATGACCGAAACCCTTGATACGAACGTACGTCGAGTTCGGCAGCGCGCTCGCTGCATAAGCGCCCCACCGGGCGCCGGTCTTCGAGTCAATCGCGCCCGACACGACCAAGGTCGGAATAGCGCTGCGAACGCGGATGCGCTGGGATGGCGGCCCCGCGGGAACGTTCCACACTTGGCACAATTCGTGTTCGAACGGCAACTGCGGCGCATTGATCAAAACGGAGTCCGGGAACGTGGGGAACTCGCGCCGCCCTGCACGCAAAATCGCCATCGGCGATCCGTACGGTTCCCACTCGCGGCAAACGAAACTTTGCGTCATTCCTTGCGCTTGTTCCGGAACGCTCGCGACTTCCGCAGCGCCCGCGCGCGCCGCCAGGAACCTTCGCGGATCGCCGTTCGCCAGGCTGAAGATCGCGGCCGGCATCTCTGCCGGCTTGGGACTGTTTCCCACGACCATGTTCACGATCGTCCCACCATCCAACACCACCTTCACCGCCGGCCCGCCCTGCGGCGGGACGACTCGACGCACGATTGGGTGATTCGCCAGGCGCACCACGCTTTTCGTGAAATTCTCGAAAAGATGCGGATATTTGCTAGCACACGTCGGCTGGGCCCGGCACTCGTCAAACAGCGTCGTAATCCCCTCCCGGATACTGCTCCACGTCCAGGGTAGATTGACGATATCTGGCGGAACGACAGAGTCGATCGTAACGGATCGGATACCCGCGGGGTAATCGCGCATCAACGATAACGCAAGATAGGTCCCATACGAATACCCGTAGACGTCCCATTGGCGGATGCGAAGGACCGTGCGAAGGTCGACAAAGTCCCGTTCGTTTTCTGTCGTGTTATACGCGCTGAGATCGATGTTTTGATCGATAAGACGCCGATGACACGCGGCCGCTGCCTTCGCTTGCGCCTGTCCGGTCGAGGGAGCGTCGTACGGAAGACTGACTTGGCGGCCATAGTATCGATCGAGCTCCGGGCAGTTGAGATCGGGCTGGTCGTACAGCGTCCCGCGCTGACTCATGATGATGACATCCCGATTGGTGTTGACGCCCGCACGCACTAAGAGAGGCGTGTCGAGAATCGCGGATTCCCCGGGGCCGCCCGCGAGAAAGACAACCGGGTCCGGTTTCGCCGGCCGTGAGTGCGCGGGCACGATGGCAACCACGAGGCGGATGACCGGGCTCTTCCGGCTCGAACGGTTTTCCGGAACGATCAAGAAGCCGCAACGCGCGGTCTTGAGCGCCTCAATCGGTTCCGGGGTTTTCGGGCACGGCTCTGCCTGAAAGCGCGGCGGCCGACTTGAGTCGGACGACGCGCCGGCAGTCGTGGATTTTCCCGAACAGGCGCTAATCGCGAGCACGAACACCGAAAGCAAGACCAACGGAAAGCGACGACACATCATTCCAGTCTTCTCCTAACGCGCGTGCGTTCCGCGCTGCGTCGCGGCGTTACTGCCGAGGCGTCGATCTCCTCGTGGCCCGTTGACTCGAGTATCGCAATTTCTTCAGCTTCGAGATCGAGAAGACGCAAGACGCGGCGCATCCGGTATTGTCGATGGTGCCTTCCTTCCAATTCGGCAGGCCTGGAACGTAGCCGAGTCCGACTTCGCCAAGACGAGTAAGATTGGATACGGTACCCCGATGCGGTTCGCAACGGAAACGAGGACGAGTACCGCCGCGCGATCGCGGCGAGGTCTATGGCGAAACCGCCGATCATGGCACGAGAGGTGCCGGCTACTCTACCCGAATGATCCCCATCATGCCTCGGTCCTCGTGAAAGAGCATGTGGCAGTGAAAGACGAACGTGCCGCGCGGGACGTTTCGAAAGTCCATCAGCACCCGTACGAGGCTCGGCTTGACGAGCGGATATTGAGGGTTCTTCTGATTCGGCAGCAACGTGCCGACCGGATCGAACATGTCGTCAAGGGTGACCGGTACTCCGTTGGGACCGTCGATCTGCACGAACGACATCTGATGGATGTGGAACGTATGCGACTCCATCGTCGTGTTGAAGATGTACCACTCCTCGATCGATCGGCGCTTCACCGTAATGTCCGCCCGCTCTGGAACCGTTTGCCCGCGGGCGTATTGCGGATAATATGCGTGCTCGCGAAAACTCGGGTCGGTCGTATCGGTTATGAAATGCGTCGCGTGAATCGGAATCTTGCCGTGCGGCGGAAGGACATATTCGGTAAAGGTGATCGCGCGTTTGCGCACGAGCGAAGGATGCGCGCGAGCGTAGGCGACGAGCTTCGCTGCCGGTGTGTCCGCGGGATTGACCGGTTGTGAGGCAACCACGGGCGCGCGGTCGGATTCAGTCAAGGCCGTCCCGGTGACATGCAGCAACGGATGCGGCAGCTGTAAGAAGGCCATCGCGCCCTCGCAGAAGTGCGTCGACCATAGCGTATAGGTTCGTCCCGGTGGGATGTTGATCAGGATGTCGCTGCGGTTTGCAGCCGAGACCATCAACTTCTTCACGGAGAGATAACATGCGAGCGGATGTGCCATGTCGCCACCGACTGGATTGGCGTCGATTTCCGCGACCCGCATCGGCAGCTTGTTTCCCGCTTCGTCGCGCAGCTCGAGCATCTTCGGTGAGTCCGATGTGCCGTTGACGATGCGCAATAGTTGCTCTTCGCCGCCTGGAACGGCGAGCGCTGCGGGCGTGGCATACCCATCGACGGTCACGACCCCTTCGGAGTTGATCCAGTCGCAAGCGTGGGGATCCATTGCGAGGCCGGCTGCCGCGAGCGGAAACGGCAGCGGCCATGCCGGTGGATGGAACGGATCGTGGGGGATCGGCCCGGCTTTTTTCAACGCCGCTTCGTGAACCATACCCGCAGCGTACAGCGCGGTGTAGTCGGGCATGTATTCATAGTCATTGGTCGGCGGCCACCGGTATGCCAAGTAGACGAGGTGATCGGCCGCCGGTGGGACTTGGGGCGTATCGGGCTCGACGATCCACGTGCCGGCCAACCCGCCGGCGATCTGCTCGCCGGATCCGCCGTGCACGTGCGGATGATAAAAATACGTTCCCGGAGGCTGCGATCGTGGGATGTCAATATGGTATTCGCATGCGCGCATGGGCGTGCTCAAGGTCGAGAGAAAGACATTTTCTTGGAGTGCCGAGCCCTGAAAACCGTGCAAATGAACGTTCGTGTCGACGGCGAGCTTTGGCATCCATCGATCGTCGAGCTGATGGTTGAGATAGCCGACATAATGCAGCACCGTCGCCGGAGGCATCGCCATCGGCGTGCATGGCGGCAAAGCGTTGGACGACACGAACTCACCGCGGCTCTGCCCGCTAATGTCGTTGGCAATACGCAAATCGAAACGCTCGCCGCGGCGTAGCACGATTACCGGCGGAAAGCTCCGCATCACGCCGTCGACGTTATATCGATAGCAGTAGCGATCGCGCTCTTTGTGTACGGCGAGAACGAGCTCGTTTCGGCCGCCGCATCGACCGGTAACGTCCATACGTCGACGCGCGGCGCTTCACGCAGTGTTCCGGTAAGCGGCGCGCCGCAGACGGTCTGCTTGACGGCAGCTTTCGCAACGCCCCGCGCCGCATGAGCGAAGCTCGCGCACAGCAGTGCCAAAACGAAAGCGACTGTAGCGCTTAGTTGCTTGCTCACGAGTGGATCTTTCGCTCGACCGAGCGCTCGAGCTCCTGGCACGAATCGGCGTCCTTAAACGATTGGGAGGAGCCGATCTTGGCGATCTGCTCCTCCACATGAGATGCGACGCGTGTTTTGCGGCGTTTGTTGCTACGTATGCGGTGGGCGTCCACCTCCGTGGCGGCCGCCGCCATCCCCGCCTCCCGACGAGCGCGGCGATCCCGAGTTGCCCCGCGGGTACGAAGGAGCAGAGCCATACGAACCGCGCGAATAGGACGGATACGATTCGCGTGAGTATGGAGAACCGTATGACCCGCGCGAGTACGACGGATACGATCCGCGCGAGTACGACGGATACGATCCGCGCGAATACGACGGCGCCCCGCGATTGTAGGACGGGTTCGACTCCCGGGCTGCGTACGGGTTACGCGCGCCGTCGTACGACTGCTCGCGCGAAGACGAGAAGCGGCCCCATGAGTCGGAGGGCATGCGTTCTTGCCGCCCCATTTGATTTGGCGTCGAGGCTTCGCCCGCGCGGGTATCCATCGAACGCGACTCGCCGCGCGTTGCGCTGAAGCGTTCCCACGGTGTAGACGGCGCGAACTCGTTACGGGACGCTTCCGCTTGCCGCGGCGCTGCCGCGCCTGCGCGCATCGCCCCGTTCTCGGGCGTCATTGCCCTATTCTCGGGCATCATGGCCCTATTCTCGGGCGTCATTGCCCTATTCTCGGGCATCATGGCCCTATTCTCGGGCGTCATTGCCCTGTTCTGTGACATCCGCGCACTATTTTCACGCATCCGGGCACTATTGTCACGCAATGTCGCGTTGTTCTCGTTGCGGATCGCCGCGGCGGTGTTGGCACGCCTTGCCGGTATCGAGTTTTGACGATAAACCGAATTCTCACGATACACCGAGTTCTGACGCGAGAGCGAATTTTCACGAGAAACGGAATTTTCACGAGAAGCATAATGCTCGCTGGTCAACGGCGCGTTCTGGTGCCGGGCCGCTACGACGCCACGCGATGCATTTGCGTTCTGACGGGTAACCTGCGGACTCCCGCGCGTTTGGAACGCGTTTGCTACACGGGCGTTTCCGTGCGGTTCACGCACGGTTGCGCGAGATACTGCGGAATTTGAGTGGCTCACCGGCGCGTGCATCGCCATGCGTCCCATACGCCCATCGCGGGTGGCGTGGGCTACAGCTTTCCGCTGCTGCGGGAAGGACGTACGCGCGGCTAGCCCCCGATCCGACGCGAAGCGTGGCGAGTCGAAGGCCTTGGAGAAGGTGACGGGCGCGTGCACGGTGCCATGTGAGAAACTCAAGTTGGCGCGCGTCGGCGCGATTGGCAGCGCTCCGTGGATCGTTCCAAAACGTCGTCCGAGCTGCCGCGTGCTCACCGCGATCGTGCGTCCTGAAATCGTTCCGTGGCGGAAGTTCCGAATTGTTGTTCCGCTGGCGCCGCCGTGACGGAAGTTACGGTAGATCCTGGTGACGTTGATGTTGACAACGTTGATGATGCGCGTGCGCGGGAATCCCCATCCGAGGCCGATCCAGGCTCCGCCAGGATACCACGGATAATACGTTTCGTAGGGCGCGATCGGGACCCATCCGATATACGGATACGCGTAGCTCGCTGGAGCCGGATACTCCGGCCCATAACCATACGGGGCCGGGGGTTGGCTATAGGCTTCGGGGCCGCTCGGACCGCCTTCGCCATAGGGCGCCTGAGCGCTTGGGCTATACGGAGCCGCGGGTGGCGCGTTACCGTATTGTTCGGGAGGAGCGCCGTTAGCGTACTGTTCGGGAGCAGCGCCGCCGCTACCGTACTGTTCGGGAGGAGCGCCGTTTTCGCTAGGACCGTAAGCGTAGCTTCCGCCGCAGTTATTGTAGGCGGCCGAGGCGACGTCAAATCCGAAGAATCCGACCAGAGCAGGCGACCAATTGGGATTCGACGCGTACGCGGGCGGCAACCAGGCCCATCCCGAAGTACCGCAGCTGCAGTAGTACCAATTGCCGTAGTGGTACGGTGCCCATCCCCAGGGCTCTGAGCCGACCCACGTCCAACCGTATCTGCCTTCCCAAGCCCAAGAACCGTTACGATACGGCACCCACCCTGCCGGCTCGTTCGGTACCCAGGACTGCCCGTATCCGGCGACGCCTTGCCATTGGCCGTACGCGTCGAGGTTGTCGTAACCGGCAATGATGGGATTTAAGTTTGGGCTCGCATTGAGTGCGGCGACCATCGTCTTGTCGCGCTCCGCGTTGAAATTATCGAACGAATCAACGGCGACTTGGGGACCGGACCTAACCGACGGATTGGACGCGGAACCTTGCGCAACGAGGGTCTCTCCCGCTGTTAAAGCGTAGGTACGCTGCGGCGTAACGACGTCGACGCCGCCGCGCCGCCCGCTGATCCAGCTCGAGCCGTCCGCACCGACCGAAATGCGGACGTCACCCGCTTGTTGCGTCCGAACGGTAATCGAGGGCGTGTCGATCTGCATCGCTCGACCGTCGCGCACCAAACCCATCTCTACCGCGCCGCGTGCGAGCTGCAGCCGGCGGGTATCGTCCCTGGCGATGCGTGCCTGGACGTCTCCTCCTAGGCGAACGGCCGTGTAGCCGTCAAATTGCAGTTCGGCCTGCGACGTCTTGCCGGTAGAGATGTAATCGCCCGGAAGCATCGGTGCGTTGGGTACTGCATTCGTCTGTACCCGGCTGTCGCCGCGCTGGACGACGGCCGAACCTTCGACTACGCTCACGCGGACGACCCCTTGCGCATTTTTCTGTTGCGCCTGTTGCGCCTGTTGCGCCGGATGCCGAGGCGTACTCAGAAGTATTCCTCCTCCGACGAGCGCGGCTGCAAAAATTACGGTCGCGCAAACTATGCTGATCAACGTCTTGGTCATTGCGGTAATCCCCCAGGTTTTCATTGAACCCGAATCCGTCACGCAAAACATCGAGTCACGATTAGGCTACCATTAAGCTGAAGTGAGAGAATAATGAGCCGCCCTTATTGGGGCCGGTGCGACGTGACTTTCGACATCACTTTAAAGGAGACACCTTAAATACCGCAGCCGAGATCGCCAAACGGGCGGCATAGGTCGTGCCGTAAAGTTTCCTACGAGCGGAAATTGCCGTTGTTGTCGGCGTCAGCGTGTCGGCTGATGCGGACGGAACAAGGCAGACGCACGAAAGGGGCCCGGGCGCGCCGGACCCCTTTGTGCCAGTGGTAGTCTTCGAGTTAGCGACGGTTACGTCGCAGGGTTCAAAGCAATACCGATCTTGAACGTGTAGGTGTTGCCGGTGCAAGCGCTTGGCGTGAATCCGATGCAATAATAGTCGGTGTACTTGACCGAGGTCGGCTGGGCGGGATTCTTGCCCGTATAGTTGATGTACTGATAAGTCGGGTTACCGGGATCCGGAGAGAAGTAGGTCTGGAACTTTTTGTCGACTTTGCCCTTCTTGTTCTTGTTCTTGACGATCCAGGCATTGTTATAGAGTTCGTAACCGCTGCCGGCTGAGGTTTCGATGTAGGGTCCAGGGTCGCCGGGAGTTACGTAGATGCAGAAGGCGTACACGCTGTAGTTGCATCCGGGAATCGTCAAGTGCGTTATCCCGGGCATCGGTCGCGTCACCAAGCCATGGGCGCCTGACCGACCCATCCCTTGGGCTTGCGTGCCCGATGACGGCACGGCCGAGGATGAACCCGCATTGCCGGAACACGCTGAAAGTGCTAGGCCGGTGACAAGCGCGGCGCTAACACAGAGATAGCCTAAACGCATGTGCTGAGCTCCTTCCATCCCTAGTTCTGAAGAAAACTAGTTCTGAGCAAAACGCGCCCGCCAGATGGCAGGTACGTTCCCGGAGAATGCGAGCCCACGCTTCCGTTTCCTTCCCGCCCAAGCGGTCAACAGGGAGCCATGCCCGGCGCCCCTAGGTGGGGCAGCACGGCTGGGCAGCGCCGTCGGCGAGCCCGCGCCGATCGCGGCCGGAGAGCCGGGCGAGCGCTTCTCGACGAGCCGCCGTGCTACAATGCACGATAACGTGCTATAGACTCGGGAGGCACAGATGCATCCATACGTTCGCGTTGCCGCAGTACTCGGGTTGGCTGCCGTGCTCGCGGCCTGCGCGGCCAACGGCACGGCACTCGGACCGAGCGTCGCGCCGGCCGGATCCACAGCTGTGCACGGTTCCGCCGCCCGATCGTGGATTCTGCCCGAGGCCAAGCGCGCCGATCTGCTCTACGTATCGGACTTGTCCGCTCAAGTCGTCGACATCTATACCTATCGCGGCCATAAACTGGTGGGAACGATCACCGGATTTTTCAATCCAGAGGGCCTCTGCGTCGATAAAGCCGGCGATGTGTACGTCACCAACGACACGAGCGAAGGCGTGTATCAGATTACGGAATACGCACACGGCAGCACGATGCCGCTGCGAACGCTCAACGATCCGCGAGGCCGCGCCAACGGATGCTCCGTCGATCCCAAGACGGGAGACCTCGCCGTCGCGGATTTCTGGGGACCGTCGGAAGGCATCGGTAACGTTGCGGTCTACCATCACGCCAGCGGTACGCCGATCGCATATTCGAATCCCAACATTTGGTACTATTATTACTGCGGGTACGACGACAACGGGAATTTGTTCGTAGACGGCGAGACGCAGGGCAGCGTTTTCGGCCTGGGCGAGGTCCCCAAGGGCGGCGATGCGCTCAAGTTCGTCAACGTAAACGAGACGATCTATCTCCCCGGCGGCGTGCAATGGGACGGCAAGTACTTGGCCGTCGGCGATCAAGTCGCCGTCAAGCACAACTTTACGAGTACGGTCTATCAGTTTGCGATCAACGGACGGACGGGCACCGAGGTGAGCGCGATGGTGCTTACCGATTCGTCGTATGTTACGCAGTTTTGGATTCCGTTCGTGGACGCGTCGCGCCGGCACAAGTACGGTACTCGGCTGATCGGTCCGAACCAAAACGGAAAGTCGACGATGATCTGGGCATACCCGGCCGGCGGCGACCCGCTCCAGACGATCTCGGGCGAAACGGCGCCGACCGGCGTGACGGTCAGCCTCGCCAAGAAGTCATAACCGATGCGGGGACCGGCGCGCCGATCCCCGTTGAGCCGTCGAGCAGTCGCGCCTTGGCTACTGCTGCGTTGCCCACTCCGCTTTAATCGCGTCGATCGTGGGACGAGGATGCAGCGCATCGATGTGCTGGCGGCTGGTCTTGGAAATTCCATTGAGCCCAAACCACGCCTCGTCGTAAGCGCATCCAGGGAAAGCTGACGTGAAAGTCGGATTCCCTACGTGCTTACTTCTATACTCTATATCGTTTCCATCGGCTTTCCACCATTCGTCGGTCCACTCGAAGTAAAATCCGCCCGAGACGACGCCGTCGTTGGTGTAGCCGTTGTACATCAGCTTGTTGTTGTTCGTAACGAGATCGATAAGGCCGTCCATTCCCGGATTGCCTGAGTGGGGAAGTTCGGCTGCGTGCCGGTTAAGCTCGCCGTCCGGGCCGTTGGCTGGAACGCAATGGCCATCCCCGTGCGGGCCGTGCTCGTAGAAATAGGTGTTCGCCAAGTCCGGATGAAAGGATGCCGGCGCGCCGTATTCAGTCAGCAAGACGGGCTTCGTCGTGTCGAGCTTAATCTCCTGAAATAGCCCGGTGAATGTGCGGCCCCGATACGGATTGTCGCCCCAAACATCGACTTTCGCATGATGTTTCTCGCCGTAGTAAATGCTGGCGAGATGAACGATGCCGTCTACTCTGATGATTCCGTCGTCATTGGAGGTGACGACCAGTTTACTGGGATTTCCACTCCTGGTAAATCCGGCCCTCGCGCCGTCCGCAACGCGGTTGAAGTTCCTCCACCAAGTGCCGTTATCCCACCAGTCGGGCTTAATGATCTCATTGCTCATGACGACTCCCATGACTGCGGGATACGTGCCATATTTGAAAGCGAGCTCGTTATATTGGTTGGTAAGGTCGCGCACGGAATTTTCATTAAGGAGAGACTTGCCGTCGAAATAGACCGTTAGGAGAACGTATACTGGATTCGTTCCGTTGTTCCACGCGGCGTTGAGCCATTTGGTAATCGGTCCGGTATTTTTGTCGTACGGCGGCGGCACGACGTTATAGACGTGAATCGCGTTCACTCCCATCGCCCGCATCCGAGGGAGGTCGCGGTTCCAAATCGTCGCGTTGCCGTCGCGAAGAGGGTCGTTCAGGGATGGAGGATCCGAAACGCCGTTGCCGATTGGCGTCGGCGAGTATACCATCCCTTTGACGTAAAACTTGCTGCCGTTGAGGAGAATGTAACGGCCGCTCACCGTGAAGGCGCTGCCGGAAGTGTTGTGCTTCTTCCTCGACTCGCCACGTTCCGGATGCTGATTCGTCGCGGAGCTTTGCGGCATCGTTGCGGGCGGCGCAACTTGCGCCTGGGATCCGCCGCAGCCCGCGAGTATGAGAATGGCAGAACCGATCCCTACTGCGTAGCGGCTAAGATTTGAAACGTTCATTTGTCTTTTCTCCAAAGTCGTTCGCTCGATTGCATGAACATACGCCTGCGACGCACCCTCCAAAGGGGTACGCGCGGTCGAAAGCAATCATACGCCTTTTACCTCACCGGGTCTAGCAGGCTCGACTCGGCCTTTTCAAAGAGAGCCTCTTCGCGTCGCGACGCTCCGATCGGCGCTAGGCTATGCCGTTTCCCCCTGTGGCGCCGTAGGTTTGGCCGGTAGAGAACGTCATGTCCCCCGATGCAAGCGCAACGTATACGGGTGCGATTTCTACCGGCTGGCCCGCACGATGGTAAGGCACCGTTTCTCCGAATTCCGGTAGCGTGCCGGGTAGGCGCCCCCCACTGACTTGCAGCGGCGTCCAGAACGGACCCGGCGCGACGGCATTCACGCGGATGCCCCGATCCACGAGCTGCTTGGCGAGCGCCTTGCTGAACGTGTTGATCGCCGCTTTCGTCGGCGCGTAATCCAGCAACCACGGCGATGGATCGTAGCCTTGTTCGGAGGTCGTGTTAATAATCACCGATCCCGCGTGCATGTGTTCCAGCGCCGCCTTGGTGATCCAGAGCATTGCATAGAAGTTGGTTTTGAACGTCCAATCCACCAGTTCGGTCGTCAGCTCGGCGATGGACTTTACGGCGTGCTGCCGCCCGGCGACGTTTACCAGAATGTCCAAACCCGCGAGTCCAGACACCGCGTCGGCGACGAGCCTGCGGCAAAAAGACTCTGAACGGATGTCTCCTGGGAGCGGCACGGCTTTCCGCCCGGCACCGCGGATTAGATCGACGACCTCGCGCGCGTCGGGTTCCTCGGCCGGCAGATAGCTGAGCGCGACATCCGCTCCCTCGCGGGCGAACGCGATCGCAGTCGCGCGTCCGATTCCAGAATCGGCTCCGGTAATGAGCGCCTTGCGCCCCTTCAATCTGTCGCGTCCCTTATAGGATCGTTCGCCGTGATTGGGACGCGGCGTCATCTTCGACGCCAAGCCCGGCCACGGCTGCGACTGCTCGGGGTACGGAGGCTTGGGATACTCCTCGACGGGATTGGACACGATCGCATCATCCTCGGCCGCCGCAGCGGCAGCAGCAGTGCTTGCGGCAAGCGTCGCGCCGCCAAGGATGCCGACGAATGTCCGACGCGACTGATCGTTATTGCCGTTCATACGGAGGCCTTTACCCAGCTCGGCGCTTCTTTCGGCGCCGTTTCTTTAGCGGAGGTTGTAACGGTGGAGAACTTCTCTAAGGAGCAGCCGAGCAGAACGAGGAAACCGGCGGTCATGAAACATTCGGGCGGTAAACGCTGAGCTCGAGCGGCCCGCGTACCGCAGGTCATGGTCGCGCAAGGGGACGCTGGGCGTTCTTCTTGGCCGCGACGGCCTTCCTCATCACGATGATCGGCACGACGCTTCCGACACCGCTCTATCCGCTCTACGAGGAACGATTCGGCATCGCGGCCGTCTGGATTCCGGTCGTCTTCGCCGTCTATGCGCTTGCGGTCGTCGTCGGTCTGCTTTCCTTCGGCCGTTTATCCGACGAGATCGGCCGGCGCCGCGTTCTCTTCGCGGGCTTAGCGCTCTCGGCTGCGAGTGCGGTCGTTTTCTTACGTGCCAACGGAATGGCCGCCCTGATCGCCGGACGCATTATCTCAGGCTTTTCGGCGGGCGTGTTTACCGGCACGGCAACCGCCGCACTCGTCGAGCTCGCGCCGGCACATCGCCGAGGGTATGCGGCGAAGCTCGCGGTCGCCGTGAACACCGCCGGCCTCGGCTTGGGAACGCTGCTTTCCGGCGCGCTGGCTACCTATGCCTTTTCGCCGTTGCGGCTGCCGTACGGCGTCGATCTTGCGCTCGTCGCGGCAGCCGTGGCTGGGATGTTCGGCGTACCGGAAACGATCGAGCGGGGCGATCGCAGGGCAGGATTTCGCGTAACTCGTCTGCGCGTGCCCCGGCACATTCGCAAGACGTTTCTGACGGCAGCCGTTGCCGGGATGTGCGCCTTCGCCGTTTCGGGCCTGTTTAGCGCGATCGTGCCGTCGTTTCTCGTGAAGGTACTGCATCGCCCCGCCCCGGTCTTTACCGGCGCCGTCGTCTTCGTGCTCTTCGCCGTCACGGCAGTCGGCCAATTCACCGTCGGCCGCATTCCGAAGCGCCGCGCTCTCGCCGTCGCCTGCGCTACCTTGATCGCCGGCACCGCGGCGCTTGCCCTCGCCGTACTGTATAAATCGCTCGCTTGGACGTTCGCTGCCGCCGCGATCGAAGGCGCCGGGCAAGGGCTGGCGATGGGTGCGGGACTCGCAGCAATCAACGAAGAGACGAAAGAACAACGCGGAGAGGTGACCTCGACCTACTTCGTGATGCTCTACGCGGCGCTTGCGTTTCCGGTGATCGGCGTCGGCATATTGGCATCCATATGGACGCTGTCGGGGGCGGCGCTGGTCTTTTGCGTCGTGGTCGGAATCACGGTAGCCGCCGCCGCCAAATCGGCGATTGCTGCCGAGTTCCGTTATCGCTAGGAGACCCACCCGTCCCGTTGAAGTCGCCAGCCTGACCGTCTTGCGACTTGCGGAGGTTTCCACCATGCGCGGTGCTATCGTACGTCCGACGCTGCACAGCCTTACGGCCGTCCTTATCGCGACGGCCGTCAGCGCATGTGCCGGCCATCCCGGCGGCGGCTCGCCGATGCCATTCGGCGCTCAGTCGAGTGCGCGGGCGAGCGGGCCGTTATCGTTGATTCGCAGCGCTCGTCGCGTGCAAGAACTGAGTAAGCACGGAATCGGCGATGCGGTCAATCGCGGCGGCGCCGGTTATCCGGTCACCGCCGACCCGCCGGTGGCGCATCCGGCGGAAGCACCGTGCGTGGACAAATTGTTCAATCCGCACACGCCGCCGCTCAATCCGAGTTCCTTGCCGGTCGGCGATTTTGCGGACTATACCGATCATCCGTTCAACTATAAGCCTCCACAGAACTGTCCCGGTCCGTACGCGGCAATCGTCTTCAAGATGCATTTCCGCGTCACCGCAGGCGTCCAGTACGATCGGACGGGTGCCATCTGGATCGGCGGAACGAACGTGTACTTCGGCACGACGTCCGAGCCCGGCGCCAACGCGAGCCCCGAGTGGAACGTCGAACGCGACGTTACCCAGTATGCGCCGATCTTTGCGCAGCCCTCGACGGGTCAGGCTTCCGTCTACAATATCGTTAACTCAGAGTACACGGGCGTCATCTATGGCACGGCTGAGCTGGACTTCTACCCGGCCACCAAACAATTTCCGGCGCACGGAGTCGCCGACGCCGTATATCCGCTTTCGGCCAGTTCGACCGGCGGTTACGTCTATCTCGATTCGCCGACCGATCAGCTCACCGGAACGTTCACGTTTCCGCAAAACGTGGAGGCGGCGTATCTCGATGTCATCTTGGAGCCGCAATCGAACGACGAATTTTGGTACACGTGCTTCCCGAACGACCTAGCGCAAAAGCTCGCCAACTGCGGGGCCACGGCGTTCCGCGAGGGAGAGGTCACCGTCGACGGACAACCGGCCGGCGTGGCTCCGATATACCCATGGATATTCACCGGCGGGATCGATCCGTATCTGTGGATCCCAATTCCGGGCGTCGAGACGCTGAGCCTCAAGCCTTACCGCATGAACCTGACGCCGTTTGCAGGCCTGCTCGACGACGGGAATCCCCACACGGTCGCTGTTTCGGTCTTCAACGACAACAACTACTTTGCGACCACCGGGGCGCTTCTCGTCTACGAGGACCATGGGTCTTCGCAAGTTACCGGCGCGCTCGTTCGCAACGGAACGGCCATGTCGCCGGCCCAAACGGTCGTCGAGCACGTCAAAATCGATTCGTCCGGCATCGCAAAGGGCTCGATCGACACCTCGGCGACGCATCCCGTCAGCCTGAAAGGCTATGTGATGACGTCGAAGGGCCGCGTTACCACGCAGGTGACGCAAAGCATCTCGTTCTCGAACAAGCAGAAGATCGTCGTTTCCGGATCGCAGTTCTTGCAGAACATCGCACAGTTGACGACCATTTCGTCGAACAGCGCCACGACCACGAAGGGCCGCTCGACGAAAGAACGGAGCCAGTGGACGTATCCGCTCAACGTCGATTACAACTACGTCGCGTCGGGCAGCAGTGCGACGCAGACGGCCGACATTCTGCAGACGAAGAACGGCAGCGGGCTCGACGAGAGCCGGCGGAACGCCGCCTCATGGTCGCTGCTCAACACCGTGCACTCGTCGGATACCCTCACGATCAGGTCGTCGGGCTTCTCGCCGTCGAAGGGTAAGAGCCGTCAGCAGTACAAGTCGCTCAATGTTGACGGGCGCTGCTACCTCAAGACGATCACGTCAAAGAACTACGTCATCACGAGCGTGGTGAAAGGCTGCTCGTAACGCTATTGTGAGGTCGGTAACTGCACCCACGTTTCTCGCGATGTCGCGCGATCTTTTATAAGCCAGTTCAAGCCGCCGAAGCAACATACTCGCCGCTTGCCGGATGCAAGCATGTCGCAGGCTTTCTCAACGCGGCGCCGGCGCGTGTCGGATTGTTTTGCGGTAATTAACCAGAGAATCCAGTCGCGGCGCGCGTTCGGTGTGATCGCCGCCCACATCGCTCCGGCCCGCGGGGCAACTTCGAGGGCGTTCCGGAGGTCCGCCGGCACTCTGATTTCCGGTTCTTCCCCCACCCGCGTGATCTCCACCGTCACCGAATCTGCAACGTCTGCGCCCGCCGCTTCGCGGATAGCCTTGCTGACCTTGAGCCGCCGAATGCCCTTTTCGGCCGGTTCGAGAACGGCTCGAAAGGGGAAGCCGTTGATCGCTCCCTCGACCATCACGGCTGGTGTTGGAAGACCCGCGTTTGCGCTCTTCGGCAGAGACGCAAAGGCCGACGACCCGATCGAGTTGGCTGCCGTCGGCGCGAACAACTTCGTAGTGAAGCGAATCGTCGGCTTCGTTGCGTGCCGTCCGGCACTCTCCGCTTTCGCTTGCCCCGTTCGCATGACGTCGCCTATAATTGACGACGTGGCCGATTCAAGCCTTCTGATGCCCGGCGCCGACGGGCCGTACCGTGAAGCGCGCGATCGATTGCGTCAGGCCGAGATCGAGCTTCGCGATCGCATCGAAGACGTCGCGAGGTTGCGGCGCAGCCTTCCCCCTGGTCCGGCCGCTCCCGACTACGAGTTCGTGGACATGAGCGGGAACAAGATCCGTCTATCGGAACTGTTTCGCGGCGATAAGGAAGACTTGATCGTCTACCATCTGATGTACTGGGCGAAGGACGACGATTTCTGCCCCATGTGCTCGCTTTGGATCGACGGTTTCAACGGAGTGGTGCCCCACGTTACGCAGCGCGCCAATTTCGCCGTGGCGTCACGGGCGCCGGTCCAAAAGCTCAAAGCCTGGGCCGAGCGGCGCGGCTGGGATCGGATACCGTTGCTTTCGGACGACGGCTCAAAGTTCGCGCGCGACATCGACGCCGAGGATGCCGAAGGCGATCCGGATTCGACGATCGTCGTCTTCAGGAAGGTTGGCGACGAGATCCGCCACGTCTACACCGCCCATCCGATGCTGGCCGAGCGAGAACGCGGGATCGACTTGCTTTGCCCCGTCTGGCACTTACTCGACCTCACCCCATCGGGCCGCGGCGAGTGGTATCCGTCGAATGACGCGTTCGACGCCGTTCGGAACCGCGCGGGCAAGGGAGCGTTCGGCGCGTGAACTTCGCCCTCGTCACGGGAACGACTGGGAAAGCTCATCGACCGTGATAAAGGGGAATATTTTACAATGCATTTTCATATCTTGAAGAAAGGCACGATGGTCGCGGCAGCCGGTGCGATCGCCGTCCTGGCCTCGATTGCCGGGCCGGCGCTGGCGCAGCCGGCGAACGACGCGACGACCAATTCCGCCGACGCGCAGTTCGTGAAGCAAGCCGTGGCGTCAGGGAATAAGGAAATCGCTCAGGCGCGCGCCGAGCTGCGAAGCTCCGACGCCAGCGTGCGGCTCTACGCCCAAACGATCATTCGCGACCACACGAACGCGAACACGCAAATCATTGCCTTGGCAAAGACCGAAGGCCTAAGTTATCCGGAGGCATCCGGTTCCGCGCCGGCCATGCTGCCGCCGAAAACCTACATGCAGGACGAGGTACGCGACCACCAGCAGGCGATCGCACTGTTCAAGGGCGAAGCCGCGAATGGATCGCGTCAGTTCAAGACCATCGCTGCAAGCACCGTCCCGATTCTGGAAAACCACCTCGCGATGGCACAGCAATACCTGCATAGCGGCACGGTTTCTCCGGAGGCAACGCCGTCACCATAAGTCGCCGTTTAGCAAATAAAGGCGGCCGTCGTTTCGCCATCGCCTGCGCCGCCGCGGCGCTCGCGGCGTGTAACGGCGGCCCGCCTCTCCCGGTGCTCAATGGGCCATCGTGGATCGAGCCTTCAGCGCGGACCGGTCCGCTGGTCTACGTTTCCGACCAATACGAAAAGACGGTTTTCATCTACAGCTATCCACGCGGCAAGCTCGTCGGTACGCTGAGCGGCTTCGGCCAGCCCGACGGCGAGTGCGCCGACTCTGCCGGAAACGTTTGGATCACCGACGGCCTCGCCTCGAAAATAATCGAATACGCCCACGGATCGACCAGCGTAAAAGCGACCCTCAGCGACGCGAGCAATAGTCCGTACGCGTGCGCGGTGGACCCGGTCAGCGGCGCCCTTGCGGTGGTCAACTTCGCGCATAATCCGGTGCCGGGCAGCCTGAGCGTCTACAGGAAGGCCCGCGGTGCGCCGCAGGTCTACACCGACGGCTCCCTCGACGTACCGTTCTTCGACGCCTACGATTCGAGCGGCAACCTGTATGTCGACGGCATCACCGGCTTCTACTCTCCGCAGTTCGCGCTGGTCCGGTTCCGGAACAAGGCCTTCACCAACATTGAGTTGGATCACGGCGTGACGGCTCCAGGCGGAGTCGTCGTCGTCGGGCGCCGAGTCAACGTTGGAGACGCGTTTCGCTACACGCACGCCGTCTATGGCTTTAGCGTAGGCGGAACGAAGGGGCGGCTCATCGGCACGACTCACCTCGACGGCACGAACGTCGTGGAAGAGTTCGATATCGACGGCAGCTCGCTGGTTGCGACGAACATCGATCAGACCGTCGGCTCGGTGATGGTCTTCCATTATCCCAAGGGCGGTGCCCCCGAGCGCACCTTTGGCACGAGAACGCTGGAGGGCCCAGTCGGCCTCGTGATCAGCAGATAAACGCTTAGAACTACATCGTCGCCGGGGCTTGCTTCCGGCAATAGCCACGTACTTTCGTCCCGTTCGCCTTCACGTGGCCGTGCACGTAGATTTCGTCCTTCCGACATTCCTTTGCGGAGCCCGCGCTGTGCCGGCAATAGCCGCTGACGGCTGTTCCGTCCGCCTTCTTATAACCCTTGACGAACGTTTCGTCCGCAGAGCACGATGCGGCGGAGGCCGACACGACGCCCGGCAGGTGCGAAACCGGCGCGGCGTAAACGGCGCTCGGGGCGCTCATACCCATGGCGATCAGGAAAGCGAAGAGGCTCTTCATGTGCGACTCCTTACTCGGCCAAAGTTGCATTAAGCTATATACCCGTCGAGTCTTTCGCCTAACGGCTGTAGCAATCGTCGGGGCAACGATTGGCGCAACGCCCGCGCCACGCGAATATCTTCCTACCGGACAGACGATCGCGCCGCTCGCCGCGCGGGGCGCGCAACTGACGCCGCTCGCGACGTCCCTGCGCTCCGACGGTGATGCCGACGCCGCAGGAGCGATGGCCGTCGCGCCCAGTCCCGACGGCTCGGTGCTGCTCGTCCTGACGAGCGGCTACAATACCGATTATCGCTATCCCGACGGTCGAGCAATTCGTTTCACCGTGCTCGATCCGGTCACCGGCGCTCCCTCGAAGGTGACGACGCCTCTCACGCAGTGGATCTTCGCCTATCGCGTTGCTGCACGGGGAGCGTTGCAGCTCCAGCAGCGCATCGCAATCCCCGACGCGTTCGCCGGTCTGGCGTGGGCGCCCGATAGTCGCCGCTTCTACGTCTCGGGCGGCATCGACGACCGAATCGCCGTCTATGGGCGACGGGGTACCACGTTTGCGCTGGATGCCCCCGAGATATTACTGGGACACAATACGAACCAGACGGCTCCGCTGCCGAACTACGACGGCGGAATTCTCGCAAAGACAATCGCCGGAAGGCGTGACGCGGACGCAACGGGATTCAGCGCGGTGGCCGCCGGCATAGCGCTCAGCGCCGACGGCGAAACGATGGCGGTTGCGAACATGCAAAACGACTCGGTGTCGCTCGTCGATACTCGAAGCCGACGCATCCTGCGCGAGATTGCGCTGTACAAGCCCGGCACGCTCGTCGCCCACGGCGAATACCCCTACGACGTTGCGATGCGCAGTGGTCCGGGATCGGCGCGGCGACTCTACGTCAGCTCGCTGCGCGACGGCGAGGTCGATGCCGTTCGAATCGATGGCGGTGTAACGACCATCAAACGAATCGCCGTCGGGGGCGAGCCCAACGCGCTGCTGCTTTCGCCGGATGGCGAGCGGCTCTACGTGGCCAACGGCGACCGCGACGAAATCGACGTCGTCGATACGCGGGCCGATGCCCTCGCCCGGCGGATTGGCGTCGATCGTCCGGGCCAGCGCTATCGCGGCGCGAACCCCAACGCGCTCGCCCTCGACGAACGCGTCCGGCGGCTCTACGTCACGCTCGGCGGCGAAAATGCCGTCGCCGTCATCGATCTGAATTCGAATCGCGTCGTTGCGCGCATCCCCACGGGGTGGTATCCCACGGCCGTCGGGCTCGTCGGCAACCGGCTCGCGATCGCCAACGCGAAAGGCCTTTCCGGCCCGAATCCAGGCATGGTCACGTATCACGTGAGTGCGCCGGACCGTGGCTTCAATCCAACCCATCAAAACCAGTACGTGCTGTCGCTAGAAAAGGCCAGCCTTCTGACCATGCCGGTCCCCGCCGACGGGGATCAGGCACGGCTTACGCACATCGTCGACGAAAACAACGGCTTCTCACCGCACCCGGCGATGAGCGCCACCATCGCCGCGCTGCGCGGCAAGATCCGGCACGTCATCTACGTCATGAAAGAAAACCGAACGTACGATCAAGTGCTCGGCGATCTCAAAGGCGCCGACGGCGACCCGCGGATCGTCGTCTTCCCGTACGCGGTCACGCCCAACCATCACGAGCTCGCCTCACAGTTCGTGACGCTCGACAACTTCTATACGAGCGGCGACGTCAGCGCGGACGGGTGGAACTGGAGTCAACAGGGGCGCGCCAACGAGTACACGACGCGCGTCGTTCCCATTTCCTATGCCGCCAACGGCATGCCGAACGACTTCAACGGTCAAAACCGCGGAATCAACGTTGCGATGTCCGACACCGGCGGCCGCAATCCGTTCGACGCCCGTCTGACGACGCTGCTCGATCCCACCGGCTCGTCGACCATTCTCCCCGGCGACAAAGACGTCGCCGCTACCGGTTACATCTGGGATTCGGTACTGCGCGCCGGCAAGACCGTTCGTCACTACGGGATGTATGCCGATATGACGTACTATCAGATGGGGGCGCCGTTTTACATTCCAATCGTTCGCAACGCCTATGCGCGCCGCGTCCGCCAAGCCCCGCCTGCCCGTTCATCGCTCATGCGGCGCACCGATCCCTATTATCGCGGTTGGGACCTGAACACGCCGGACCGCTACCGATACGAAGAATGGAAGCGGGAGTTCGACGGGTATGTGAAGCACGGCGACCTGCCGGCATTCGAATCGGTGGAGCTGATGATGGATCACCTTGGCCAGTTTGCCAGCAACGTCGGGGGCCTGAACACGCCGTACCTCGAGATTTCCGACAACGATTACGCGCTCGGACTGTTGGTCCAAGCCGTCTCTCACTCACGCTATTGGAAAGATACGGCAATCTTCGTCCTTGAAGACGATTCGCAAGCCGGCCCGGATCACGTCAGCCCGCATCGCTCCATCGCCTACGCCATCTCGGCGTACACGCGACGCCACGCCGTCGTCCATGCCCGCTACAACACCGTGACGATGCTCAAGACGATCGAAGAGCTGCTCGGGATCGAGCCGCTCGGCATCTTCGATGCCAACTCGCCCGACATGGGCGACGCCTTCGGGACCACGCCCGATACGCGCGACGGCTACGCCGCGACCATCCCCGGCGACCTTTGCGTGGCGCCCGTTCATCACGATCTCCTTCCCGAATGCAGCGTGCGAAGCCGCGCACGCACGGCGGTCCTCAATCCGCGCCGCGACGCCGCGTGGTGGATCGAAAACACGGCCGGCATGGATTTCACTCGCCCCGACGCCGCTGATCCGGTACGCTTCAACGCCCTGCTGGAAACCGGTCTGCGCTAAGAGCCGCCGGCTCCTGGATCGGCGCCCAGATGCAGGCGGCGCCGCGCCGAGAACATCGCTCCGTGGGCCTTCTGCATCGGCGCAAATGCGGACAGTCCGATTCGCTTGTCGACATCGTCGTAGATCGCTTCCATGCCCCCTCGGACGAAGTACGTCTCGTGCCAGAAACCCGTGCCGCCGGAGTCTGCCACGAACTGCTGCCACCACTGCCGATGGGGCTCGCTGCGCGCCCAACGCTCGAGCGCGTCGAAGTCGCGCCAGTATTGGCGCATTCCCGCATGGGGCGGAAAGAGCGAATACACCATGTTCTCGTGCAGCAGCAAACCATCGGGCGCTTCTGCCACGCTCTTTTGGATCTTCGGTCCGAAGCCGAAGAGCGTCTTCAATCCGGCCCACCTGTGCACGCGCATGCCGAGATAAATGACGACGAGATCCGGATAGCCGGCCAGGTCGACGGTCATCCGCTGGACCGTTGTCATGGTTGCGCCTCCTTTAGTGCCGGACTGCGTTCGGGAACCGCGCGCGCAAGCCATTTGCAAACATCGGCATGGACCCGGCGCCGCGCCTTCGTATACGCACGAAGATGGATCTTCGGCTGCGGGGGCGCGTCGCGCTCGTTACGGGTGCGAGCTCGGGCCTCGGCGAGGCGGTGGCGATGGAACTGGCGCGCGAGGGTGCGACGCTTGCGCTCGCGGCACGCCGGCTGGACCGGCTGGAGAGCGTCGCGTCTGCGGCGCGCCGCGAAGGGGCGCCGGTCGCGGAAGCGTTCGAATTCGATCAAAATGCGGAGGCATCCGTTGCTTCTCTCGTGCGGCGCGTGCGCGAAAAACTTGGTGACGCCGGCATCCTCGTGCTCAACGGCGGCGGCCCGAAGCCCGGGACGGTACTGCAGCTCTCCATCGACGACTGGGATCGTGCGTATGGGGCCAATTTGCGCAGCATGCTGCAGCTCGTCTATGACGTGCTCCCGCCGATGCGCGCGGCGCGCTGGGGACGCGTCGTCGCGCTGACCTCGACGTCGGTGAAGGTTCCGATCCCCAACCTCGCCCTCTCGAACGCGTTTCGCGTCGCGCTCGTGTCGTCCCTCAAGACGCTCGCGGGCGAAGTGGCACGCGAAGGCGTCACAATCAATGCGATCGCGACCGGCCGCATCGTGACGGATCGCCTGCGCGCGTTATACGACGACGAAGCCGCGTTGTTGAGTGCCGCCGAGCGCGACATCCCGCTAGGGCGGCCGGGGACCGCGGACGAGCTCGCGTCGCTCGTCGTCTTCTTGTGCGGCGAGCCGTCGCGCTACATCACCGGCCAGACCATCGCCGTGGACGGCGGTTTGATCAAATCGCTCTTCTGAAGCGCCGTCTTTCGCAACCCGCGCGAAGATCGGCGTGTCTGCGCAGTATGGACGTTCACTACGCATATACGGTCGCGCCGTCGGCCGTCGGCGACCTGCGCCTCATCGGCAGCGATCGCGGCCTGGCCGCCATCCTTTGGAAAGACGAACGGACGATGCCGGCGCGCTTCGACGCGGCGCAGAAGGCGCCGAATCATCATGTGCTCCTCGAGGCGCAGCGGCAGCTCGGCGAATATTTCGCGGGGAAGCGCAAACGGTTCGACCTGAAGCTGGATTTTTCGGGCACGGATTTCCAAAAGAGCGTGTGGGCGGAGCTCCTGAACATCCCGTTCGGTGAGACGCGAACGTACGGTGACATTGCGAAGCGGCTCGGCAACGAGAAGGCGACGCGTGCCGTCGGCGCTGCGAACGGCCGCAATCCACTGCCGATCGTCGCTCCGTGCCACCGCGTGATTGGTGCGTCGGGCGAGCTCACGGGATTCGGCGGCGGCCTCGATGTGAAGGCCCGGCTCTTGGACTTGGAGCGCGGCGCACTCGCGCTGGAGTTTGCGTAGCATCGCCGGATGGCGCGCATTCGCGCTGCGTGCGCTCGCGCTCGCGGCCGCGATGTCGTGCATCATGGGCGCTGAGGCGAACTCCGGACCGACAGCGCAAGGCTCGCCATCGCCGGCGCCTTCCGCCGACCCGTGCGCCGGTGCCGGACGTCTCTTAGCGACGGCAAACCGGCCGACCGTCGGCTTTAGCGCGTGCGCGGTCGCGAAGGGAACGGCCGTTTTCGAGCTGGGTTATCAGAACCAAGTGAACGGAACGTCGCGCGCCGGATCGGTCGTCACCCAAGTACCGCAAGCGTTCGTGCGCCTTGGCATCGCGCAGCGCTTCGAAGTCGACGCGATCGGTCCCGACGCCGAAACGATTCGCACTTTCGCGCCCGGACATCCGAGCGCGACGGTGCACGGCCTGGCGGATTCCGGCATCGGCTTCAAATACGAACTGGCGCCCTCGGGCCGTTGGCTCGTCGCATTCGACGGACTGTATACGCCGCCCAACGGCGCCGCCGGCGTTACGGCGGGCGGCGCGACCACGCAGGCGAACCTCGATGCGTCCTACGCATTGAGCCCCTCAACGAGCGTCGGCACGACGGTCGCCATGTCGTCGACGGGACAGAACGATGCGCTTGGCGTGCACGCCGGCTACGGCGTCACGACGCCGTCGTTCGTTCTAACGACGCAGCTGCCGCGTTTTTATCAACTCTACGCCGAATACGTCTACTCATCGAAGATCGCGCCCGCGCAAGGCGGCCGCGCCTTCTTCGACGCAGGCATCCAGAAATTGCTTGGACGGCGCGTCGAGATGGACGTGGAATACGGGCACGCCGTAACGGCCATTCGGGCCCAAAAATTCGACTACGTGGGGTCGGGCCTCGTGCTGCAGTTCTGGTGAGTCGCCGCCAGCGGCCGTCACGGGGCGTCGCGGCAACGCGCTGAACCAAGCGAGGTGGGTTTCTTCGAGCGACCGGATCCTCGACTGATGCAGAGCGCGGGGCCGGCCCCGATCGGCGCCGTGTTCGCCGCGCTCGCGCGGCAAGCGGTCGCCGCGGCGATCGTTACGACGGCCGCCGCGGCGCTCTATGCAGGCAACGTCGCGGCCGGCCTGCGCGAGACGGCGGCCATGCGCGGGACCGTCGCGCTCGCCGGAGTGTATGCGCCCGTTACGATCCTTCGCGACCGAAGGGACGTGCCGCACATCGTCGCGCGTAACGAGCACGACGCGTTCTTCGCGCAAGGATATGCGGAGGGATCGGACCGGCTCTTCCAGCTCGACTTAACGCGCCGGTACGCGTACGGCCAACTCGCCGAGGTGCTCGGGGCACGGGCACTCGCGCTCGATCGGGCGCAGCGCGCCGTGGACGTCGCGCGCATCGCCGCGCGACAGCTGCGTGGGCTGGCCCAACCCGATCGCGCGTCAGTCGTTGCGTTCGCCGAGGGCATCAACGCCGCCGCCGCGGCCCAGCCGCTGCCGGTCGAGTTTCGCGTGCTGCTCTATCGGCCCGCGCCGTGGACGCCGCAGGATTCGGTCGCGGTTTCCATCGTGGCGTCGCTCGAGCTCTCCGACTCCTGGCACGACGTCTTCGCACGCGATGCGATTTGGCGCCGGCACGGCGCGCGCTGCTACGATCGCATCGCGCCGTTGTCGGACTCGCGATACGACGTGACGGCGAGGAGCAATTTTGATCCCGGCGCCGCACGCGCGGCCCTGGATTGCGACGATCCGCAATTCGCCGAAGTGCCGCAACGGCATCGCGTCGGCAGCAACGCTTGGGCGATCGGAGCGCAGCGGAGCACCGACGCCCACGCGCTGATCGCGAACGATCCGCACCTCGACGTAACGATTCCGGGAATTTGGTACCTCGTGGATTTGCACGCCCCGGAGCTGCACGTCGCCGGAGCGACGATCCCAGGCTTCCCGGGCATCGTCCTCGGCCACAACGAAGCTCTGGCGTGGGCGGCCACCAACGCGGAGATGGCGACGACGACGGTGTTTCGGGCCGGCCGTCTCCGTGGCGGTTCGTGGGTTAGGGAACGCTTCCACGTGCGCTTCGCGCGCGACGTGACCGCCGAGTATTATCGCACGCCGCGCGAGTTCTCCGTGCCCGACGACAACGACGCGTCGGCGTTCGCGCTCGTACGCTGGCCGGTCTACGTGCAAACGCACTCCACGATCGCGACGGCGCTGCGGCTCGATCGCGCGCAGGACGTCCACGCCGCACTGCGCGTACTTGCCGGCTATCGCGGATCGCCGCAGAACTTCGTCCTCGCCGACCGCCGGGGCGAGGTGGCCTATCACGTCGTGGGGCTCGTCCCGAACGATCCCGCCTGGGGCCGCTACGTGCACGCGAGCGTCGACCTGGGGAAGACTTTCGCGCCCATTGCGTTCGCGCTTCTGCCCAACGAAGCGCCCTCGCGTTCTGCGACGTTCGTGACGGCGAACAACAAAGCGTATGGGCCGCGCTATCCATATCGGCTGTCGGCGCAATTCGAGCCGCCGTATCGAGCCTATCGCATCGCGCAGCTCCTGCACGCGCGAGCTCGATACGATGCGACGGGGTTCGCGCGTATGCAGCTGGACACGTACTCTCCGATCGATCGTGCGATCGTTACGGCGGCCGCACGATTCGCACTCGCGCATCCATTGGAGGATGCGAATGGTTCGGCGCTACGGCTTCTCGAGGGCTGGAACGGACGGTTCGATGGCGGCTCGCGCGCCGCGTCGCTCGCGCATGCGCTTCGCCTCGCGCTCTACGGCCCGGCTCCGGTCTTTGGCGCGCCGGCGAATGGAAGCGATTTTCGCGAGGCGTTGCTCGTCGCGCTCGACGAGCGCCGTCCGTGGGGCGATGCCGGCGGCGTTCGCATCGAGCATCCGCTCGCGCCGCTGCACTTAGGCTTTCTCAACGGTGCCTGGCTTCCCGGCGAAGGCGACGCATACACCATTCGGCTGCAGGAACCGGGATTCGCGCAAGGCTTTCGCGCGGTGTGGGATGCGGGCGACTGGGATCGCGGCGGCATCGCCATTCCCAGCGGCGAGTCCGGAGAGCCCGGTTCGCCGCACTACACCGACCTTACACCCGCGTGGGTCGCGGGAACGCTTGCGCCGCTGCCGTTCAGCGACGCGGCGGTTCGCAAGGCGACGGCGGAAGTCCTGACGCTGCGCCCGCGGTAGCTGCCTAGGGCTGCTCGGGTGGATCGACGGCGACGCCCGTCACCGCCGTTTCGCTGCTGCCGCCCTTCGGAGGCTCGACGGTAATCGTGTTGATGATGTTACCTCCGGCGGGATAGGCGTATTCGTACGCTTGACCGAGACTGCCGTCCAAGAGCGCGCTCGCGACGTAGAGGTCGTTGCCGGACTTGAGCAGGGAGAAGCCGCCGTTGGGACTGGGCCCGTCGTTCGGCGGATCCAGGAGTTGCGCGGAGCTGAGCAGATCGTTCGATTTTGGCGCGTAGACGTTGAGCGTTCCGTCGTCGCCGACGACGCCGACGTTCCCTTGCCGGTCGACCTGGATGCCCTTTGCGTTCGTGATGCCGGTGTTGACGCCGAGATCGACGGTGCTCGACCCCTTGCCGCCCCCGACGATCTCGCCGATGTGCGACGGGCCGTTGGCCGTGCTCAAGATGACGTACAAGTTTCCATGCGCGTCGTACGCGCAAAACCCGGCCGAGTAACCGGGAACCGGCTTCACGATCTTGTATGGCGTCGTGGCGCCCTTGTGAAAGAAGTTAATGCCGTTGGTTTGAAATTGCCCGACCGCGACGTCGCCCGAGTGCGAGATTGCAACGGCGTTCGGAAACGTCCCAGGGGGACGGACGCTCAAGGTCAGCGATGGCTGCGTCGTGCCGCGCGGGTAGACGAGCACCTTGCCGGCAGAAAATTCGACGACGTACAAATTGTGAAACCGGTCGACGTTGAGGTATTCGACGATCGGTACTCCCGTAATGAGGCCGATCTCTTTGTGATGCTTGCCGCGCAGCGTATAGATGTGGACCGCAGAGTTCGTATAGTCGGCGATGTAGATGAGCCCGTTCGAGCGCTTCGCCGCCGGACCGACGAACGCCGAGCGGACCGCCGGCGGTTGGAGCATGGGAGCGCCGGCGACGGCGCCCCTGCCCGAGCCGGCGGAGCAGCCGGCGAACAAGGCGGCCGCAGCCAGCATGCCGATTGGTGCACGAATCGCTGTGATCTTCATGGAAAGAGCTTCGGATTGCCGCGTCCGGCCGCCTCCGCGGTGCAACCGCGCGTGACCGACGCGCATTGAGAGTCAATCATGGAACGAAGAAGACTTGGGACGCAGGGACTTAGGGTATCCGCCCTGGGGCTCGGCTGCATGGGCATGACGTTTGCCTACGGCGCCGCCGACGAAGCAGAAGCGATCGCGACGATTCATCGAGCGCTCGATCTCGGGGTCGACTTTCTCGATACCGCAGAGATCTACGGGCCGTATACGAACGAGCGCCTCGTCGGCCGTGCGCTGCGCGGCCGGCGCGACGGGGTCGTGATTGCGACGAAGTTTGGTTTTCGCGTCGGCGGCGCAAGCCGCGGCGTCGACGGCACGGCCGCGAACGCGAAGCGCGTCGCAGAGGAATCGCTAGCGCGCCTTGGCATCGACGCGATCGATCTCTACTACCAGCATCGGCGCGACCCCGCGGTACCCATCGAAGAGACGGTCGGCGCCATGAAAGAGCTTGTCGAGGCAGGCAAGGTGCGCTACCTCGGCCTTTCCGAGGTTTCTGCCGCGACGCTGCGTCGTGCGAACGCCGTTCATCCGATCAGCGCGCTGCAGAGCGAGTATTCGCTATGGGAGCGACGCGTCGAGAAGCACATTTTGCCGGCGGCTCGGGCCCTCGGCATCGGGCTCGTGCCGTATAGTCCCCTCGGGCGAGGCTTCCTCACCGGCGCAGTAAAGGTCGACAGCCTGGAAGAAAACGACTTTCGCCGCTCGAATCCGCGTTTTTCGAAGGAGAACGCTCGTGCGAACGAGCGGATCGTCGAGGCGGTTCGCGGCGTTGCCGCCCAGTGCGGTGCCACGGCCGCTCAAGTGGCACTGGCGTGGGTCCTGTCGCGCGGCGACGACGTCGTTCCGATTCCCGGGACGAAGCGGGTGCGCTATCTCGAAGAGAACGTCGGTGCGCTCGATCTCCGTCTCACCGACGAGCAGCTCGCCGTTCTCGACGGTCTCCACGAACAGACGGCGGGCGAGCGGTACGCGCCTGAAATGATGAAACTTGTGGAGGCGTAGGAATGAAACTATCCATCGCCGCGGCGGCGGTAATCGCGATTCTTGCGGGATGCGCGAGCGACGGGCAGCCGGAAGCACCGGCCGCAGCGCAGCCGAGCACTCGCGGTGTCTATCGTCCGATGGTCGGGCGCTCCGGTGCGCTCGCAGTGCTTCCGCAAGGCTTCGAGCCGGCGCGCGTTCGGCCGGCGTGGATGCGCGAGCCGCCCAAGGGCACGCGCCGACCGCACCTCGCGGTCGCGGAATTCGGCGCGAACAGCGTGTTGTGGTTTCCCGCGAACGATCGCAAGAATAAACCGCCTGCCATCTGCGAGCCGGCCGATTCGACCAACGGCATCCGCATCGACCGCCAGGGCAATCTTTGGGTGCCGGACGGGCGCGCCGACACGACGACGGAGTACGCGCCGCACTGCGGCGCGGCGGAGCTGACGATACCGGATCCCACGGGCGAGCCCGCCGACGTCGCGTTCGATCGTGACGATCACGTCTACATCATGAACATCAACGACATCAGCGGGCCGCCGACGATCGACGTCTACACGACGGCCGGCAAACATCTCCGCATCCTCGGCGACCCCTCGTTCGACGTGCTCTTCGGCGTTGCAAGCGACAACCGCGGCAACCTTTTCGCTTCCGCGCTCAACGGCAACAACCAAGGCATCGTCGTCGAGTTTCCCGGCGGCAAGATGCCGGGGACGCAGCTTCCGGGCATTACCTTGGAACTTCCGGGCGTACCGGCGTTCGACTCGGCAAACGACCTCGTCATCGCCGACTGGGGAAATCTGACCATCGACGTCTTCGCGCCGCCTTACAGCGGGCCGCCGTCGACCTCGCAGCTGCGCGGTTCGTCGATCTGGTGCCCCCTGGACCATCAGCAGCGCCACATTTACTGCGGCGACGCCGACAACGGCTCGATCGACGTCTATGGCTATCCCGGGGGCTCGTATCTCTACAGCTATACCGCCGGCCTATCGCCGAGCGCGCTGGTCACCGGCGTGGCGCCGGATCCTCCCGAGGCCTATTGGTCGAAGTGAACGGCGTGCGCTTCGTGTGGCTCGCGGCCGCCTGCGCCTTGGCGGCGTGCACCCACGACACGTTTACGCCCAACGTCGTGCAGCTCACCCCGCACGGAACGGCCGCTGCCCCGGCAAACGAGTCCACGAAGTCCTCCTTTACGTTGATTGCGGTGGAAGACGGCTACACGGGACAGTTTACCGCGCAGACGATCGTCGGCACGTGCTGGGTCGTTCAGACCCCGATCACGACGAGCGGCGCGTTCACCGTCGTCCCGCAGGGTCTTACCTGCGGTCGGCACGAGGTCGACCAGATCCAAGTAAAAGATACGAACGGCAATTCCGCCGTAACGTTCATCCGCTCGACCTAGCATCGCGCGTTACGCGTCGCGAATCTTTCGCTTCGCCTCGTCGACCTCGGCCTGGACGCGATTCTTACCCTCGTCGATCGCCGAACGGGCCTTTTCTCCGGGCGTGAGCTCGTCGCCGAGCGCCTCTCTCTTCGCCTTCTCGCCTTCGGCCGCCGAGCGATGTCCCGCTTCATGCACGGTATCTTTGATGTCATCGGCCGTCTTTTTGACCGCGTCGGCGGCGTTTTCGAGGGGGTCTTTGCTCACTATCTGTCCTCCCAGTGTGTGTGGTGCGTCAAGAGTTACCCATGCCGGCGCGTCGTAAACGAGCGCTCGTTTCGAGCCGGCGCCCCCCGGGTATCTGTCGCAACGATGGCTCCGCGGCACCAATGACGATGAGGCCGGCACTCGCACTGGCTGCCCTCGGCGTCGTTTTCGGCGACATCGGAACGAGCCCGCTCTACGCGTTTCGCCAATGCTTCGTGAACATTCTCAAAGTATCGCCGACGCACGAAAACGTGCTCGGCATCGTGAGCCTGATTCTCTGGTCGCTGATCCTCATCGTATTCGTCCGTTACATCGGCATGGTGATGCGCGTCGATCACGGCGGTGAGGGCGGCATCTTGGCGCTGCTGTCGCTCGTGCTGCCGCCGGTCAAGCGCGGCGTGCCGCCGCAGGCGACGTGGTTAACGTTCCTCGTGATCCTGGGAGCGGGAATGCTGTTCGGCGACGGCGTCATTACGCCGGCGGTCTCGGTCCTGTCGTCCGTGGAGGGCATCGGCGTGGCGACGCAGGCCGCCCACGCCTTCGTCGTACCGGTGGCCGTCGGCATCCTCGTCGCGCTCTTCCTCGTGCAGCGGCGCGGCACGCAGCGCATCGGCTCGATTTTCGGACCGGTCATGCTCGCCTGGTTTTTCACGATCTTCGTGCTTGGGATCGCCGGGATCGTCCGGTATCCGGCGGCGCTGTGGGCGGTGAACCCGGCCTACCTGATACGCTTTTTCCTGCATCACGGCTTCGCCGGAATATGGATCTTCGGCGCTATCGTGCTCTGCGTGTCGGGCGTCGAGGCGCTCTACGCGGACCTCTCGCACTTCGGCCGCGGACCGATCGCGCTTGCGTGGTCGTTCGTCGTATTCCCGGCGCTCGCCGTTAACTACATCGGACAGGGCGCCCTCGTGCTCGCGGACCGCAGCGCGATCGACAACCCGTTCTACTTGCTCGTTCCTCCGGTTGCACTCTACGCGGTGGTTGTCATTGCCACCGTCGCCACGATCATTGCGTCGCAAGCGCTCATCTCCGGTGTCTTCACGCTGACCAAACAGGCCATCAATCTCGGATTCGTGCCGCGGACGCGCGTGATCTATACGTCGATCGTGCATCGGGGCCAAGTATACGTTCCGCTCGTCAACGGGCTGCTGGCCATCGCGTGCATCGCGCTCGTGATCGGCTTCCAGAGCTCGTCTCGCCTGGCGAGCGCTTACGGCCTCGCGGTTGCCGTCACGATGACGGTGACGTCGGTCGCGTATTACGTCGTCGTGCGCATGCGCTTCCGCTGGAGCCGGCTGAAGGCGGGACTGGCTACGTTCCCATTCCTTGCCATCGAGCTGCTGTTCGTCGTCGGCAGCTTACCGAAGGTGCTCGAGGGCGGCTGGATCCCGCTGCTGATCAGCGCGTTCGTCTTCGCCGTTGCCAGCACGTGGCGCACGGGACGGCGGCGCATCGCGCAGAGCCAGCTCGAGCAGTCGACGCCGGTCGCGCAGTTTCTCGGCGACGTGCACGACCGCCTCGGCGTTCCGCTGCACGGCACAGCCGTCTTCCTGACGGCAGATCAGGAAGGCGTGCCGTTCGTGCTGCGCCATCACTGGGCGCGCACGCACAGCATCGACGAACGCATCATCCTCTTGACTATCGTGCCGACGAACGAGCCGTACGTGAGCGGCGAGAAGCGCGTGGAAGTGCACTGGCTCTCGGAGAGCCTCGTCCGCGTGATGGCGCGCTTCGGATTCATGGAGAATCTCGACATCGGCCGCATCGTTCACGCGTGCGCGGCGTCGGGTCTGCACATCGGCGGTCAGGACACCACGTACTACACCGCCGATCCGAAGATCGTGCCGAGAGAGGGCGGCCTTTTGCACGCCTGGCGACGCAATTTGTACGTCTTCTTGAGGCGCAATTCCGGAACGCTGGCCGCAAATCTCGGAATCCCGGCCGACGCGCATGCAAAGCTCGGCCTCGAGGTACCGATGTAGCGTGGACGCCGACGCGATCGTTATCGGCGCAGGCGCGGCCGGTTTAGCCGCCGCGCGCGCGCTGGCGCGGCGCTCGCTGCGCGTCGTGCTCGTCGAGGCGCGGGATCGCGTCGGCGGACGAGTCTGGTCGCGGCAAATCGCGCGCGTCGCGACGCCGGCTGAACTCGGCGCGGAGTTCATCCACGGGCCGGCCCGAGAGACGATGGCGCTCTTGCGCGCCGCCGGCACCAGCGCCGTGCCGACGGGCGACGCGGCGTGGACGGCGGCTCGCAGCGGCGACCTGCAACCGGCGGACGACGACTTCGTCTCGGCGGCCGGAATCTTCGAAGGCGCATTGTCGCTGCCCGAAGACGAGAGCGTCGAGCGCTACTTGAAGCGGTTCGAGGGCGACGAGACGAAGCGGCAGACCGCGATGCACGCGCGGGCGTTCGTGGAGGGCTTCGAAGCGGCCGATCCGGCGATCGCAAGCGCGCGCGCCATCGCGCAGGAATGGCGCTCGGGCGTCGACTCGATCAGCGCGCGGCCGCGCGGCGGTTACGGGCCCATGCTCGAGCGATTGCGCAACGAAGGGGAGAAGGCCGGCGTCGAACTTCGACTGTCGGCGAGCGTGCAGCGAATCTCGTGGCGACCCGGCGCAATTTCGGCGGACGTGCGCGACGCGGGCGGCGAAGGCAGGACGATCGAGGCCCGCGCCGCTATCGTGACGCTTCCAGCGGGCGTGCTGCGCCAGGCCTCCGGCAAGCACGCCGTCGCATTCGATCCGGAGCTGCCGGCGCCCAAGCGCGAAGCGCTGCGCGGCATCGAGATGGGGCACGTCGTCAAGGTCGTGCTTTGGTTTCGCACCGCATTTTGGGAGCGCGTGGCGGACGGCCGGTACGGCGACGCCGCGTTCTTTCGCGGCGAGTCGCAGCCGTTCGGCGTCTATTGGACGCAGTTTCCCGTGCGCAGCCCGGTGCTCGTTGCGTGGGCGGGCGGCCCGCGGGCGGTCAAGCTCGCCCGGGCTTCGCGCACGGGGCTCGTCGAGCGCGCGCGCGACGGATTTGCCTCCATGCTCGGCGCGGCCGAGCTCGGGCGAAAAGCTTTCGACGGCGGCGCATGGCACGATTGGAGCCGCGATCCGTTCGCGCGCGGCGCGTACAGCTACGTCGCGGTGGGCGCGAGCGATGCGCGCGCCGCACTTGGCGCGCCGGTAGGCGACGCGCTCTTTTTCGCGGGTGAGGCGACATCAACCGACGGACAGGGCGGCACCGTGAACGGCGCCTTGGAGACCGGAGAGCGCGCCGCCGCGGAAGCGGCGCGCGTTCTCGAGGCCGCCTGACGTGGCGCACAACGCAGCGTCGCTGCTCGCGCCATGGTCGAACTTCTACGTCATGGTCGGAGGATCGGCCGGTGCATTGACCGGCTTGATGTTCGTCGTCATCACGCTGGTCAACCGGTACGAGGAAAACAGCCGCAGCGAGGACGGGATCGCGACGTTCAGCACGCCGACCGTCTTGCACTTTTGCGCCGCGCTGCTCGTCGCGGCAATTCTCACGGCGCCGTGGCACTCGCTGCTGCCGCCGTCGGTAGCGCTCGCCGCCGGCGCGTTTTACGGCGTCGTTTACATCATTCGCATCAGCCTGCGAACGCGCCGCCTGATCAACTACGTGCCGGACCTCGAGGACTGGATGTGGTACTCCGGAGTCCCGTTGTTGGCATACGGCGCGATCGTCGTCGGCGCGGTGGGCCTGCGCGTCGTTCCGGCGCACGCGCTCTTCGCCATCGCCGCCGGCGCCGTGCTTCTCATCTTTCTCGGCATCCGCAACGCGTGGGACGTCGTCACGTTCCTCGCCGTTCGCTCCGCGGCGCCCCCCAAGTAGCCCTTACCCACACGGGAACATCAGTATCATGCGGGCTCGTCGAGGAACGCGTCGAGTGCGGCGAGCGCTTCCGGCAGATTCGCCCGGCCGTATCCCACGCGCAGTCGATCGTCGCCCGCATCGAAGGCGCTGCTCGGCACCAGCAACACGCCGGCGCGATCGGCGAGGCGCCGGCAGAACGCGTCGCTGCTGCCGTCGAGGTATCGCGGAAACGCGGTCGTTCCGGCGCGCGGCCGCAACCATTCGAAACGCTCGCGTCGCCGCGCGAAGAATGCGTCGAGAAGATCGAGGTTCGCCGCCGCGATGCGCCGCACGCGTTCGGTTAGCAGGTCGCCGTGGCGCAGCGCGATCGCGCCAAGGAACTCGCTTGGAGCGCTGTTGCAGATGGTCAGGTAATCTTTGAGCGCCGCCATCTGGGCGTAGAGCCGCTCGTCCGCCGTTGCCACCCAGCCGATGCGGAGCCCCGGCAGGCCGTACGCCTTCGCCAGTCCGCCGAGCGAGACGCCGCGTTCGTACAAGTCGCAGACGGCGGGGATGCGCTCGGCCTCGCGCTCGGTGCCGCGGTACACTTCGTCGACGAACAGCCACGCGCCGTGCCGCCTGGCGATGCCGACGAGCGCATCCATCTGGGAACGGTCGAACGGATATCCCGTGGGATTGTTCGGCGTCGTGACGACGATCGCGCGGGTCGCCGGCCGCAGCAGCGACGGGAGCGCCTCGAAATCGGGAGCGCCCTCGCGCGCGTAGTCGGAGTTCCATCGACTGACCTCCGCGCCGAGGGACTGTGCGATCGAATAGTGTGACTGGTATGCGGGAAACTGCACGATCGCGTGGTCGCCGGGTCCGAGCACGGCGCTCAGGAACGTGAAGATCGGCTCCTCCGCACCGGTGTGCACGAGGATCCGTTCGGCATCGCCGTGCTCGTACAGCGATGCGATGGCGCGCCGAAGGTCTTCGCCGCCGCGCGATTCCGTGTAGCCGAGCCGCAGCGCGGCGATCCCATCGGCAGCGCCCGGTTCCAGGGACAGCAGCTCGCCCAGTGACATCGTTTCGGGATCGCTCGAACCCAGCAGGTAACGCGCCGCGAACTCGTGGCGCGCGAAGTACCGTTCCAGCGCGAAGGGCGTGATCCGCACGACCCTCCGCGTTGCGGCGCGGCGCGCGCTCTTCCTCCGCGATGCGGGTAAGAAGCCGCCATGGAGTCGGGCGTGCGCGCGCCGGAACCGAAACGGCGCGTGGCGCGGGAGCGCTTCGCGTTGCTGCGCAACATCGAGAAGACCCTGAGCGCGCCGCTCAGCGTGCTCGGCGTGATCTGGCTCCTCGTCGTCGTCGCGACGTTCGTGTGGGGCAATCAGCGCTGGCTTACACAGTTGACGTACGCAATTTGGATCGTCTTCCTGATAGACTTCGCGATCCGCTTGACGATCGCGCCGAAGAAACTGCGCTTCTTGCGCCGGAACGTGCTCGTGGCCGTCAGCCTTGCGTTACCGGCCTTGGCCTTTTTGCGAATCTTTCGGATTTTCGCAATCTTCCCGTCGTGGCAGACCGCGCTCGTGCAGCTGCTGGGCGGCGTGAATCGCAGCATGAGCGTGCTTGCCGCGACGATGGAACGGCGAGGGTTCATCTATGCGGTCGTCCTTACGACGCTCGTCACCATCGCGGGCGCGGCGGGCATGTACCGCTTCGAGCACGCCGCCGGTCCCAACGGCGCCGGGATCAACAGCTATCCCTACGCCTTGTGGTGGACCGCGATGATCATGACCACCCTTGGATCAGACTACTTCCCGCACACCGCACCGGGACGAATCCTCTGCCTGATGCTGTCCATCTTTGCTTTCTCGATTTTCGGGTACATCACGGCGGCAGTGTCCAGCTATTTTATCAACAAGGACGCCGGCGACAAGCGCAGCGCCGTTGCCGGCGATGCGCAGATCGAACGGATTTTGCGAGAGATCGCCGGCCTGCGCGCCGAGTTGCGCGCCGGCAAGGCCAACGTCCCGCGGCCCGACGGTCCATGAAACGCGGCGCATGAAGGCGGTATTGCTCGACGTCGACGGTACGCTGCTGCGCAGCAACGAGGCGCACGCGCTGGCGTGGTCGCGCGCCCTCGGCGAGTTCGGATACGACGTGCCGCCTGAGACCGTCCGCCGCTGGATCGGCATGGGCGGCGATAAGGTGCTGCGGCGCGTCGACGAAAGCCTCAGCGACGACCACGGCCCGGGAAAGGCGATCTCGGCGCGGCGCCAGGACATCTTCCTGCACGAGTGCGTCGCGACGCTTCGGCCCACGAACGGCGCACGCGCGCTGCTCGAACGGCTTGGCGCCGAGAAGCTGCAGCGCGTCGTGGCGACCTCCGCGAAGAAGGGCGAACTCGCGGCGCTGCTGGACGCGGCCGGCATCGCGGACCAAGTCGATGCGGCGACGACCTCGGACGACGCGGAACGCTCGAAGCCCGATCCCGACATCGTCAATGAAGCGCTCAAGAAGGCGTCGTGCGCGCCCGAGGAGGCCGTTTATCTCGGCGACACACCATACGACGTCGCGGCGGCGCATCGCGCCGGCGTCGCAGCCGTCGCGCTTACGTGTGGAGGTTGGGATCGTTCCGACTTGGTTGACGCGGAAGCGGTCTACGAGGACCCGGCGGACTTGCTGCGCGGACTCGACACCGCGCCGCTTACGTCCCTTCGTCGGCCCCCGCGTGAAACACGTACTTGACGATCAGGCGGTTGAGCGTCGCGCCCGCGGCCGGGCTTCCGTAGTTGACGTAGAGCTCGTTGCCGCGCACGAACCGTTCGTGGAAAGCGACGGCGAGGTTGTTGCCGACCTGCGTCGCGAATCCGCCGCGGCCGTTGATGTCGCGAAGCTCGAGCGTCACCGTGCTTTCGCTGCTGATGCTGTAGCCCAACGACAGACGGCGCAGCCACTGCGAGTCGAGCGTGCCGGCTGCGAACGACCGCTGGTAGGTACCGTCGTACTCGAGGCCAAGGCTCATGCGCCGCCCCAGCGGCCGGCTCGTGGACAGCGTGAACAAATGCACGTAGTCGTCGCCGAACGGCCCCCAGACGTAGTTGTAGTCGATCGGCGACGGCGTACCGTCGCGATAGCCGATCGGGATTTGATACAGGTTGAACGGCTGCGTGAAGCCGTCGCGATAACATGGATATCCCGTGAAGCTGGAATCGAACAGGATCGCGCCGCCGCAGCCTGGCCCGGCCGGGACCCCGTAGGAACGCAGCTGTCCGACCGCCGTGCCGACGCCGTCGAGCGAGAACAAATTCTTGAACGTCGCATTGAGGAAGAGCTGCGTATCGGCTTGATGGACGGCGCCCGAATCGTCGAGGAACCGGTCCGCGGCGAAAAACAGCGAGTAGTTTTTGATCGCGGGCGTCGCTCCGCTGACGTTGGCTGAGAATTGCGGCCCGCGAATGTCGGAGTTGGCCGTGAAGCCGTCGATGGGATCGTAGTTCGGCGAAATGTCCATGTAGCCGCCGAGGAGCTCGAGGTTATTCTTGTGGCGGTCGACGAAAAATTCACTGAGGTCGGCGTGGCCTTGCGGCACCCAGCTACCGTTCTCGAACGCGTGGTCGAAGTAATAGATCATTCCGTTTGCAAGGTCGCGGGCTTCGACGCCGCTTTCGATGGTGTCGTCGGTTCCCGCGATGCTGTGGTCGGCGAAGACGCCGTCGCTCCAGTAGATGAAGGAACCGTTGGCGAGCGCGTGCTCGTAGCCGTACGCCTGATCGGTGAACGTGTTGCCGGTCGTTTCGTCGAAGCCGTGAAACGTCAGCGCGCCGAAGCTTTGGTTACCGAACGTGCCCTCTACTTTGGCACCGCTGTCGAACGGGCCGACGGACGGCGAATAGAACACGAGGTTTGCCGGGTTGACGAACGTTCCGGCCGGCGTGCGCGGTCCCGACGCGGCATTGATGAACGCGGCGCCTTGCGCGAAAAACGGCCGGTACTCGACGAGTTGACGCTGGAACTCTTGGGGCGCAATCGTCTGCTGGTCGATCTCGACGTTGGAGAAATCGGGGTTGAGCGTGCCGACGAACCGGATCGTCGGCGTCAGGGGATAGCTGACGTCGCCGCCGATCATACGCACGCGCTCGGGCAAGAACGTGCCGTTGGCCTGTTGGAACAAGTTGCGGTCGCGCCCGACGCTCGCAAGACCGTAGACGTCGGCGCGGGGCTTCGGGCGCGTCGCCGCGGACGCCGCGAGCGCGAGACCGCCGGCGGCCCAAAAGCGGGTGTCGGTGAAGGTCGGCCAGGTGCCGGCACCCGCGTCCTGCATGATCGGATCCCACACCCACGAGACGTGCTCGCCGCGCGCGGCGATGCCGCGCACGAAGTTGAAGCGCCAACTTTGAGCGCCGCCGCGGGGCACGCGCAGCACGTTGAGCGGGATCACCATGACGGCGCTCCACGCGCCGTTCCCCGCGTTGGCCGCCGCGCTCCAGCGCGCGCGGAAGCGCACGTTCTCGTTGGCCTGCTCGTAGCGAACGCCGCGCGGGGTCGTCTCGAAGTAGTACGCCTGGCTCCCCGCGCCGCTCGTGTCGATCCCAATACCGACGAAATCGTCCAGCCCGAACCCCACGTCGTTCGTCGTTTGCGACGCGACGATCGGCACGCCGTTCTGTGCCGCCTTGAATCCGACGTACAGGTTCGTGTCGTCGTAGAGCAGGTAGGCCGTCGTGGCGAGCGTCGCGGGAGATCGCGTCGTGACGTTGATCCACGGTCCCTTTCCGTCCGACACCTTGCCCGCAGCCCACGCGGGATCCGCAAGCGATGGATCCAGGTCGAGCGGATGCGGCGCGCGTGCAACCCCAAAGGCGAACCCGCCGCTGACCGCGCCGCGTGCGGGCGCGACGAATACGGCAAACGCAAGGAGTACGCACAGCATACAGCGGAGCACGGCGCATCCAGGATAGCACCAGGCGATTGGCAGCGACGTCAATTTCGCGACATTTGATGGTTCGCTGATGGGAGGCGCGTTGACGCTGTATACGCTGGGACATGGGACGGCGGGCGAAGTCGAACTGGCAGCGCTCATCCGCGGCGCGAGCGTCAAAGCAATCGCCGACGTCCGCAGCGTTCCGAAGAGCCGCGCGCACCCGCACGTCTGGGCAGAGCGCATGGCGCAGTGGGTGCCCGAGCTCTCCGGCGCGAGCTACCGGTGGTGTCCCGCGCTCGGCGGATTCCGCAAGCCCAGGCCGGACAGTCACAACGCCGGCTTGCGCCATCCGGCGTTCCGCGGCTATGCCGACTACATGGAGACGCCGGCGTTCCAGGACGCGCTCGCCGAGCTCGTCGACCGTGCCTCGCGCGAAACGACGGCGATCCTGTGTTCGGAGACGCTGTGGTGGCGCTGCCACCGCCGCCTCGTCGCCGATGCGCTGGTCCTCGCGCACGACCTCGACGTGCGCCATGTGCTGCACGCGGGCGCGCCGCAGCCGCATCGCGTCACGCCCGGCGCGCGTCTGCTCGCGGGCGGCATCGTGCGCTACGACCCCGCGCCGCTCATCGTGTCGTGCTCAGTTGGGGATGACGGTGAACGTGCACGTTGACGCGAAGCGCGTGCTGCGCTTTGTCGCGATCCTCGGCGTCGTCAACTTGTTCGCCGACATGACGTACGAGGGCGCTCGCGGCGTCGGCGGCGCGTTTCTCGCGCATCTCGGTGCGAGCGGCGCGGCCGTCGGCGCCGTCGCCGGCGGCGGCGAACTCGCCGGCTACGCCGTCCGTTCGTTGTCCGGCGCGATTGCCGACCGCATGGGCTGGTACTGGCTCGAAACGTTCGTGGGCTACGCGATCAACCTGCTGTGCGTGCCCGCGCTTGCGCTCGCGGGAAGCTGGCCGGCTGCGGCGGGGCTGATGATCGGCGAGCGGGTTGGGCGCGGCATCCGCAAGCCGGTCGTCGGCGCGATGCTCGCGGGCGCCGGCCAAGTGGCGGGCAGCGGCCGCGTGTTCGGGCTGAATGCGGCCCTGGACCAAATCGGTGCGACCTGCGGACCGCTCATCGTCGCCTTCGCGATCGCGCGCTCGGGCTTTCGCGCGGGTTTCGCCGTGCTTCTCGTGCCGGCGCTCCTCACGCTCGCATGTCTCGGAGTCGCGGCCTTGTCCGGCCGCAACGCCGTGCCGCACCAGCCGGACGACCGTGAACCCGCGGTGCGCGATTGGGCCGCCCTGCGGCGTTACGCGATCGGGGGTGCGCTCATGGCGGCGGGCTTCCTCGATTTCGCGCTCATCGCGTTTCGCTTCGCGCGCGACCACGTCGCGGGCGCCGCCGCAATCTCGCTGTGGTTTGCCGTCGCGATGGCCGTCGGTGCGATCGCGGCGCCGTTTCTCGGGCGGCTGCTGGACCGAGTGGGGCCAATCGTCGTCGCGCCCGCGATCGCCGTCTCCGCGGCCGCGGCGCCGCTCGCGTTCCTTTGCGGGGGCGCGGCGGCCAAAGCCGGCGTCGCTCTGTGGGGCGTCGGCTCCGCCGTGCAGGACGCGCTGCTGCTCGCGCTGCTCGCCGGTGTGGTGGCGCCGCGCAGACGCGCCACGGTGTTCGGCCTCTACGACCTGCTTTTCGGCGCCGCGTGGTTCGCCGGCAGCGTCGTCGCCGGCATTCTGCTCGACCGCTCCCTCCCGGCACTGGCACTGTTTTCCGTGCTGCTTCAGCTGCTGGCGATCCCGTTTTTCCTTAGCGGGCGTAAAGCGAGCGAGGGTTCGCTCGTGGTTAGCAATCGTGACTTTGGGAATTAACGGAGCCATGAAACTTCTGCATACGGTTCTTGCCGCTGCCGTGGGAGCGGCGGCGTGCGGCGGCATCGCAATCGCTCAAGGCGCGCCGCCTCCCGATAACGGCCCGCCGCCGCCGTACGTGGACACGGCCTGCGGCGCGTGGCAAGGCGACACGTGGGTGCCCAACGGCAGCTGTTCGGGCAGCACGTACCGGCATCAAGTCGTCGCCGGTACCATTACCAGCGTGAAGGGGCATTTGGTGACGCTTCAGCAGACGAAGGGTTCCGTAGTGATCGACGACACCGCGGCGCTGAGTAACCAGATGACGGGAAGGGTCGCGGTCGGGCGCCAGATCGTCGCTCACGGTTATTGGCGCGGCGATAACTTCTACGCGACGGCGATTACGGGCGGTCAACCGCCGCCGTAACGAAGACGAAAGGGTACTAGACCGAGATCGAAGCGGGGCCGTATTACGGCCCCGCTCTTTGTTCGCTACTTCACCGTCAGGTTGACGGGTTGCGACGGGATGCCGTTGGCGACGACGACGATCGTGCTCTTGCCGCGCTGGGCGCTGCTTGGCACGTCGAAGTCGGTGGACACGATGAGCGAGCCGGTGGCGACGCCCATCGAGCTGATGTTGTGAGTACGGGCGTAGAAGACGTTGCCCGAGGCCTTGTTCGTGATGCGCACGAGCGGGTAGTTCGTCGCGTTTTGGTATTCGTCGCCGAACGACATCGCTTGCGACAGTCCGTTGAACTGCGTTCCGGAGATCTTATAGGTCTTGCCGCGCTGCACGGATTTGGGCGCGTTCTTGATCGCCGGTGCCCAGCTTGCTTGCGGTCCACCCGTCGGGTTGTAGAGGACGACCTGCGAGTAGCCGAGCATCATCACCTGGCCGGTCGGCAACAGGATCGGCGGCCCGGCCCAGTTTCCGACCTGCGTGAACGTCGAACCGTTGAACTCGTACATCCGTCCGCTCACGCCGAACGCGAGCACGTTGCCGCTCGGCTCGAGCACCCCAAATGAATCGCCGGCGTTGTCGCCGCTCGGGAAGTCCGGGCCTTTTGCCCACGTGCCCGAAGCGACCGTGTAGACCGCCGTGTGTCCGGCGCCGCCGCCGCTCGGACCCGAGCCCGAGCCGGTCGCGAAGACCGTTCCGTCGGGGCGCAGCACCGCGGGGCCGATCTCGCCCGGCGGCAGGTAGCAGTCCTTCGGCCGGGGCCCGTACTGCAGGCAGTTGTGGTAGGGCGAGGGCGAGTGGAGATCGACGATCGTCGAACCGGCCGTCGTCCACGTTCCGGTCGATGGGTTGTATATCTCCGAGTTTGGTGCGTTTTTGACGTCTTCCGTGAGGATCGTGCCGTTGGGCAGGAGCGTCCAGCCCTCTTCTGAGTTGAAGTCGGCCTTCCCAACGTGCGGCAGACTCGTCCAGCGCAGCGTCTTGGGATTGAGGGCGGCATCCCGCTCGGTCAGCTTCTGTCCGAGCAGATAGCGGCCGTCGGACAATACGCTCGACGGTGAATCGCCGATGAACTTCCATCCCTTCGGATGGCCGAGCTTCTTCCACGTCTGCGCGATCGGATCGTACACCGCACCGAGATTAACGAGCTGGAGATCGTAGTTACCGGGATAGTTGTACTCACCGCCGATGATGACGAATCGTCCGTCGTTCATCACGGCGGACGCAAACGCGCTCGGTGCGTATCCGGAGGGAAGCGACCCGACCTGCGACCACGTGCCGTCGGCGTAGTTGCCGCTCGCATCGGGAACGTAGCGATACCACGAATACGACGCATAGCTTTGTGTCAGTATCGAACCGTCCGTCATGAGAAACGCCATCTGCATGCCGGTCGGCGGAGAATTTTTTATCGGTTGAAAACGCGATCCGCGATCGCTGCGCACGCCGTTGGCCGTCGTCGACGAGCCGCCCGCGTTCGGCAGGAGCGAATGCGTCCCGGAGCAGCCTGCGACGGCTACGCCGAGAATGCTGGCGGCAGCGAGCGCCGCGAATTGGCTGGGAAAGCGCAACACGGAAGACCTCCAAGCTTCGGAACGAGCGAGAACCGCTAACGTTAGCGGTCGAAAGGCCGTTTCCCGCTGCGAACGCTTGCCTCGGCGCCTCGTCAGCCGCGATCGTGCTGCTTGCGCTTCTTGCGATCCCGCTCGATCATCGCGAACGCCGCCTTGCGCGAGCACATGCCCTGCAGTTCGATGTTGTCGCCGCGCGCTTCGGAGTACTCGACCAAAAAGCGAGTGATGCCGTCCATCGTGTCCTTTGGGATGTCTTTGAGCCGATCGTATGCATCGCTCTTGAGGGTCACGCCGCGTTGGCGCTTCGGACACGCGATGAGACGATTGTTCACGATGCCGTCTTTTTTGATGAGGACGGCGCCGACGATGCGCACCTGCAGCAGACATCCCGGAAACGACGGCTCGTCGCTGATCACGAGCACGTCGGTGGCGTCGCCGTCGTCGGCAAGCGTCTGCGGGATGAAGCCGTAGTCGTACGGCCACGCGAGTCCCTCCGCCAGCGTTTGCCGCAGCATCATGATCCCGTATTTCGGCTCGAAGGCGTATTTCTGGCGAGTGTGCGCCGGCGTCTCGACGACGGCGTGGACGAGTTTCTCCTTTTCGCCCGGAACGTACGTCGGAATCGCGTCGTAGTTGGTCGGGTTGATGCGCTCTTTTCCCACCCTCGCGTTCTACCGCGTTTGACGGCTTTGCAAAACGGCCAGCGCCCGGACAGGGGCGCCCGCGCCGCGGCGCAAACCCCGTCGCGGGAGGGCTTCACCATCGTGCAATCCATCGTCACTCGCGGACTGACCGCCGCACTCGCCGCCGTGCTCGCCATCTCGAGTCTGCAGCACGCCGCGTCGGCGCAGGGGGTGACCGTCAACGTCAACGGCCAGCCGCTGACGCTCAACCCAGGGCCGATCGAACGGGCCGGACGCGTGTTCGTGCCGCTGCGGGGAATCTTCGAGCGCCTCGGCGCGGCGGTGGTCTATGCGTCGGGCACGATCAACGCCACGAAAGGAAGCACGACGGTGTCGCTCCAGATCGGCTCGACGCAGGCGACGGTGAGCGGTCAATCCCAAACGCTCGACGTCGCGCCGTTCATCGTGGGCGCCACGACGTACGTGCCGCTCCGCTTCATCGCGCAGTCGCTGGGCGCTCAGGTCGGATACAACGACAGCTCGCAAGTCGTCTCGATCGACATCGGGCAGGGCGTCGTGCCGGTCCCGGCACCGCGTCCGCCGCGTCCGCCCCGACCGCCGAACCCGCCGCCCTACCCACCCCCGTCGAGCAACGTCCGCCTGCGCTCGCAGCAGCCCGCGCCCGGAGCGTCGGTCCGCGACCGCTTCACGGTGATTCGGGCGGAGTTCACGCCGGCGGTCAATCCGAGCAGCGTCCGCATCCTGCTCGACGGCAACAACGTCACGAATCGCAGCGGCGCGTCGTCGACCGGATTCTCGTACCGGCCTCCGGCGCCGCTCGATTTCGGATCGCACACGGTGCGCGTCACGGGCCGCGGTCCGGGAGGGTCGCCGTTCGACCGGTCGTGGTCGTTTAGCGTGCAGCGCTCGGGACCGCCGACGATGCGCTTGACGATCGCACAGCCCGGACCGAACGATTCGGTGGGCCGCACGTTTACGGTCGCCGGAAACACGGTGCCGAACGGGCGGGTTCGCGTGACCGCCGGAGCGACGCCATCGTCCACGGGGCAGTTCAGCGGCAGCACCGACGCGGGCGCGAGGGGTAACTTCAGCATCACGGTGCGGCTGAGCCGCGCTCTCGGACAGCAGGCGGTGTCTGTGCGCATCGTTGCGACGGATCCGGCGAGCGGCCAGAGCACCGAAACGACGCTGCAGCTGCGCTTGAACCTTTAGACTTTCCTAACTTCGCGCCGATAGAGTCGGGAGACATCGCTTCGTCTCTGAGAGGCTCTATGGGTAAAAAATCGTCGCAATCGCGATCGCGCTGGTCGGCATTGCCGTGAGCGCGTGCGCCGGCCGCACGGGCGGCAACGCGATCACGCCGCCGGTCAACGACGCCGTCACGCTGCCGTCCCTCGGCTCCGACATGATCGTCACCGCCGTGATGCCGAAGGACACGATCGGCGAGGAACTTCCGGGTCAGGGACTCGGCGAAGTCCATTCCGATCAATGGAAGGCGATGCTGGGCGGATTCACGCAGCGCACGTATTCGCAATCTCTGGGATTTCCGCCGGGGACGAAGATCACGATCCGCAATCTTTCGCACACGACAGAGCACACGCTCGACGTCGTCAAAGAGATCGAGGGGCCACCCGCGGGATTCCCCAAAAATCCGGAGCTTTCAGTGAAAGCCAGGGGCAACGGCAAGCTGGGCGTGGGATACGCGAGCGGTCCAATCCAGCCGGGCAAATCGGTTTCGGTGATGCTCGAAAAGAAAGGCATTTACCTCATCGGCTGCGCGTTCCACTATCACGAGGGCATGCACGACGTGCTCGTGATCGGGCCGCACGCTCATCCGGGGCAGCAGGCGACGCCGCAGCCGAGCTCGCGGCCGACGACGACCCCGACGGCGCGTTCGAGCTACGATCCCTAGTGAGTCGTCGTTTCCAAGGCGATCCTCGTCGATCGTGCGCCGTCACGATCGCAACGCGGTCCACGAAGGCGTGGCAATCGCGGTATGCGTGCTCGACGGCATTGGCAATCGCTTCGCCTACCGCAACGAGGATGCCGTAGCGGCGTTCCTCGTCCAGCGGCAGCGCCGCGATCTCGTGCGCGACGACAGCGCGGGCGATGGGCGCGGCGAGCGGCGTGGCGGAAAACGTGTATTCTGAAACGGGCGCCGTGCGTGCAAGCACGAAATCGCTTCGCTCGACGTCGCCGTTGGAAAATACGACGCGACCGCCCGCCGGTATCGTAAAGGTCCAGTCGGCACTCCCAATCGCCGGCTCCGCACCCAGCGAAAGCCCGCCAAAGGGAAGGCGCCGGACGAGGCCGCCGGGCAGCTCGAGGAATGGCGGCGGATGGCCTGCGGCCGCGTAGGTCAACGTGCCGCGCGCCCGGTCGTAGACGGCGAGGATCGCGGAGATCGTGCCGGCAAATTCATAAAGAACGGTTCGATTGACCGCCTCGAGTGCCGCGGACGGGCTGCGCTCGGCGAGCGCCGCGATGCGGATCTTTTCGCGCACGCGGTCGTCGGCGCCCACATCGGCGCCAGCAACCGCCACGCGTTCTTCGTCCACGTCGAACTCGTCGAACCGATCGCTCGACATCGTGAGGTTTTGTCCATTCCGCGTTGCCGGCGAAACGTTCGGGCGGAGGTCCCGCCCCCTGCCCGGCCAAAGCACCCAGCCGGAGGGTCCCGTCATGCGCATCTGCACGTCCATTTTTTGCGTAGCACTTCTCGCGGGTTGCGCGCGAACGTCCGCCACGCCGCCGCTGACCGCCGCTCCATTTGCCTCCCGCGACGCAGCGCCGGGGCGCGTCCCCCGTTACATCTCTCTCTATAGCTTCGCCGGACTGAAAGCCGGCGGGGCGCCGGAGGCGCCGCTCGTCGCCGTGGGCGACACCCTCTACGGAACCACGTCGACGTACGGGCGCGACTTCGGCACCGTCTTTGCGATCAGCCCGTTCGGGAAGGTCAGCGTGCTTCACGCCTTTCGGGGCATTCCGGACGGCGCCACTCCCCAAGCCGGACTGACGTGGTTTCACGGCGCCCTCTACGGCACGACGTCGGGCGGCGGCACGCATAACGGTGGAACCGTGTTCTCGATCGCCTTATCGGGCAGCGAGCACGTGATTCACAACTTCGGAAAGGGACAGGACGGGTCCAGTCCCCTCGCCGGGCTCGTCGCGCTCGACGGCGTGCTGTACGGCACGACCAACGAGGGAGGAAGCCACCGCAAGGGAACGGTTTTCGGCGTCACGCCGGCCGGAGTCGAAGAGGTGTTGCACAGCTTCGCCGGCTCGCCCGACGGCGGCCATCCGCAAAGTGACCTCATCGTGGTGGGGAAGGCGCTGTACGGCACCACGCGCTCGGGCGGCCGCAACGCCGCCGGCGGTACGGTCTTCAAGATGAGCCCGTTTGGTCAAGTCAAGGTGCTGCACAGCTTCAAGGTCCAACGCGGCGACGGCTCCAACCCCACGGGCGCGCTCGTCAGTCTCAACGGCGGACTCTACGGCACCACGCTGCATGGCGGAGCGGTCGGCAGTGGGCTCGGGACGGTCTTCGCGATGAGCACGTCTGGTGAAGAGACCGTGATCCACAGCTTCGGCGAGGGGACCGACGGCGCGTTCCCGCAAGCGGGGCTCGTCGCGTTCAAGAGCGAGCTCTATGGAACGACGCTCGGCGGCGGTCTCAGCCCGGGCCGGTCGGAACAGTGCATCTCCTCCGGCGCCGCGCGCGAACCTCTCGTCTATTCCAAATGTGGCACGATTTATAAAATCGGGCCGTTCGGCGGCGAGCGGGTGCTCTATCGATTCAAAGGCGCCCCCGACGGCGCGAATCCGGAGGCCGCCTTGAGCGTGGCCGGCGATTCGCTGTACGGCACGGCGTACTGGGGCGGCACCGCCAGTTTCTACGGGACGGTCTTTCGAATCACGCCCTAGTCGAAGCGCTCTTAAGGCTTGGTAATGGCCGCTTGAACAGGCACCGAAACGGGCCCCTCACAGGTCCCGGGGCCCCCTGCCGAGGCAACCTTAATAAATGCTGAAAAAAGATGACCGGGCTGCAGGATTGAGGGACCGATGGCCTAACGAAAGGCCTCCCTAGGTCTGCCAGGAGTCTCGTGACGTCCCCGACCCGTGCGAGCTCGCTGCACGCCTAGCACTTCCCTAGACTACAGTTAAGGAGAGTTCTCCCTATGCGTTTGTTATCAGCAGCGGTTTGTACGACGGTCGCTGCAGCGCTTCTCGCCAGCTGCTCGGGCAACGGAATGTCGCCGAGCAACTCGGTGGTCCCGAGCGGTTCGGGCGCGACGACCCAGGCTCGCCATCACGGCGGCATCGCGCAGAGCACCATCCCCAAGCAGTTCATGCCCACCCACTGGGACGGCAAGCTGCACGGTAAGAAGGCCCCGCAGTCCGAAGTCCGGGGTATCTACGTTTCAGAGTTCTACGCGACGACGGACAACGTGATGGGCTATCCCAAGAACAATAGCTCGAACCAGCCGCCGATCTGCTACGTAAGCACCAACGACAACGTCAACGACCTCAACGTCGACACCAAGGGCTCGCTGATCGTGCCCAACGCGTTCGACGGCGTCAACGTCTACGCGCCCGGCATGTGCGGATCGCTCCAGACCACGATCACCGATTCCTACGGCCAGGCCTCCGGCGCCGCGGCGCTCAACGCCACCAGCGGACCGATCGTCGTCGACAACATCTTCGGCAGCAGCAACTCGGCCGTCGTGACCTGCACGGCGTCGAGCGGCACCTGCACGCCTCTCAACACCCCCGGCGCCTCCGAAATGTTCGGCGTCGCCATGGACCGGGACGGCAACTGCTACGCGGACGGCCTCAATGCGTCCGGTATCACGACGCTCTGGTACTACAGCGGATGCTCCTCGACGGGGCAGGCCGTGAGCGGCTTCTCGGAGCCGTTCGGCGGCAGCGTCAGCGTCGACAGCCAGGGCCGCGTCACGGTCGTCTCGCTGTTCAACTCGAGCTTCAGCACGCCGAGCCAGGTTGACACCTACTCGGGCTGCAGCACGGGCACGTGCACGCACATCGCAACGACCGCCCTCCTCGGCGAGAGCGTTTTCGGATCGCTCGGCCGTCGTAACGCGCGGTTCATCGTCGGCGACATCACCTTCGGTCAGGAAGACATCTACCAGTACCATCAGGGTAACCTGACGTACCTCTACAGCTTCAACAACGGCGTCTCGGGCAGCGAGGACAACGAAGGCGTTGCCTACAGCCCGGGTGCCCCGCTGTAACCGACCCCCACGCACTAACCTAGCAACCCACTCAGCAAAAAGGAATGGCCGGCGCAAGCCGGCCGTTCTCTTTTTGTTTGGAGACGTTCTTAGTCGTCGCCGATCATAGCGGGCGGCTTACCGCGCCAGCGCGGATGGCGATCGCGCTCGATCCAGTACGCGTCGCTCTTGCCGCCGGGGATCTTCTTGAACGCACGCGGCGGCTGCGCGTAGTCGAACGCGTCGAGCGCGGGATCGTTCGCGCGCGCGTCGGCGGCCGCCATCGGCGGCAGGCCGAAGTTGTTTTCGATGAAGCGCAGCACGCTCGCGGTTTCGTACCGGACCTCGCTGACGTGGCCTTGCTTTGCGTAGGGTGAGATCACGATCAGCGGCACGCGGAACCCGTAGCCGTCGTAGTCGACGTATGGCGGCTTCACCGGGTCGAACAAGCCGCCCCAGTCGTCCCACATGATGAAGATCGCCGTCGACTTCCAGAATTTGCTTTTCCCGACCGCATTGACGACCGACGTCACCCACTTGGGGCCGCCGCCGGCGCTGAGGCCCGGGTGGTCGGAGTTCTCGTACAGCGGCGTGATCCACGTGACGTTGGCGAGCGTGCCGGCCCTGACGTCGGTGAGGAACTGAGACGGCGGATTGATGACGTCGTTCGTCCAGTCGGGCCCATAGTAAATTTGCTGATCGGCCTGATACGACGACCAGAGACCGCCGTCGTCGTTGACGCCGCCCGTGTAGAAGCGCCAGCTCACGCCGGCGGCGTCGGCCTCGCTGCCGATCGTGGGATTGTTGAAGCACGCGAGGACCGGCGACCCGTGCACCCGCTTGTTGGTGAGCGTCGCGATCTCGTCGCCGGAGTTGCCTTCGCAGCCCCATGGCCCGTAGGGTGCGTCCACGCCGCGGCTCGCGAACGCAGCGACGACGTACTGATGTGAGATGAAGCTGCCGTCGAGATTCGACGCAAACATCTTGTCGGCCAACACGTATTGCTGCGCCATCTTCCAGTACGGATCGACTTGAGCTTCGGGGACGTACGAGTACGGCGCGTTCTTGGGTGCTTGGAGGCCGGTCAGCTCTTTGCTCCAGCCGTTCATCTTGCACTTCGTTCCGGGAATTTTTCCCTTGCCGTTGCAGTCGACGAAGAACGCGTGCGAAAAGTGATCGAGGTCCCAGCCTTCCGACAAGGGCTCAGGCTGGAGCGCGATCTTGTTGCCGTCGGTGTCGTAGCCGTAGTTTTGCGTCGTGGCACCGGGAAAGCCCATGAACAGATTGTTAAACGATCGGTTTTCTTGAATGATAAAGACGACGTGTTTGATCGGGCTCGCGCCGGAGCTTCGGCCCGCATAAGCAGCACTGGGGGACGTTCCTTGCGGCACGCCGGCCAGCGGGGCGCTCGCATGGCATGCGCTCAAGCCGAGCGCGATCGCCAGCGCTGCGGCGCATTTCGATAGGGCGTTCAAATGGAGCTCCTTTCGGGAAGGCTACGTAACTTGAACGTTCGCGGCGAGGGCCCCTCGGCCGTGCGAAAGGGGAACGCGGCGCCGACCGCTTATCACCAGGCTTGTATGAAGAGTTTACATGCGGTGTATGCCGCCGCGTTTTCTGCGTCGCTGGCAACGCTCGCGGCCTGCGGCCCATCGTCGGGAGCCCTTTCGCCAGCTCCGGCCGGCGTTGCGGATCCGCTCGGGCCGTTTGCGCACCGTGCTGCCTCGCCGGATCGCCGCCCGTCGTGGGCATCGCGCGACGCCAAGGGCACGAACCTGCTGTACGTCTCGGACGTCGGCACGGGCGACGTCTACATGTACAGCTACCCCGGCGGAAAGCTGCAGGGAACGCTGACGGGCTTTATGCGGCCGGCCGGGCTCTGCGCGGACGCTGCGGGGGACGTCTACATACCGGACTTGGATGCGGCGAAGATCTACGTCTACCGGCACGGGGCGGAGAAGGCGACGCGCGTGCTGCAAGACCCCGGGTACGATCCCGGCGATTGTTCGGTGGATCCGACGAGCGGCGACCTCGCGGTGAGCAACGTCAGCACGTTCTACACGGGCCAGGGTGACGTCGCAATCTACAGGCACGCGAAGGGAAAGCCAAAGAAATACCGCGACGCCGAAATGTTCTTCTACTATTTTTGCGGCTACGACAACGCGGGCAACCTCTACGTCGACGGTGCCGACGAAGGCAACTTCGTGCTCGCAGAGCTTCCCGGCGGGCAGTCGATCTTCACCTCGCTCGCGATCGACCAGACCATTCGCTTCGGCGGCGGCGTCCAGTGGGACGGCCAGTACCTGGCCGTCGGGGACTACGACTCGAACCTGATCTATCAGTTCAGCATCAACGGCGGCAACGCGACGAAGGTGGGCAAGACGCCGCTCGTCAATTCAAACTTCGCGATCGGTTTTTGGCTCCACGGCACGCGAGTGATCGGCGCGAACGACGACGGCGGCAGCGTGATGTACTGGGACTACCCGACGGGCGGCTCAAACGTCAAGACCATCGGTGGACTCAAGAATCCTTGGGGCGTGACGCTCAGCCTCGCGAAGTAGCGTCAACGTAGACGTGCATGAAAAGGGGCGGCGTATGACGCCGCCCCTTTCTTGCGTTCCGCCGCTTCGGTTAGTAAGCGCCGGTCCGCTCGGGGGTTCCCCAGCCGCCCGGGCCGGAGTACGTGTGGAACTGGTGCGTGCCGGCGGTGCAGAGGTAGCTGCCGCCGCACGAGCCGTCGTTACCTGACTTGACGTAGTTGAGGTGCCGGCGCGTGGCATTGCGGCTCTCGCTCCAGAACTTCTCGCCCGCCGTCTGGGTGCTCGCGTTACCCGCGAGTCCGTAGACGCCGGCGTTGATCGGCGAAGCGACGCTCGTGCCGCCCACCGTGAACCAGCCGCCGTAGCCGTAGGAATCGTATTCGGCGACGTCGTCGGCAACTGCTGAGACGTCGGAGTCGGTGCGATAGCTGCAGCTCGGGTCGTGCTGCCAGGCCGGCTTCGTCACGCCGGCGCCGCTGCCGTTGTTCGAGCAGCCGCCGCCCGCATCGGGCCAGACCGTTTCGTAGTACGAGGAGCCGGTTTTGTGCAGATCCGTCCCGCCGACGGAGACGACGTTCGCGAGCGCTTCCGGCGCGCCGTTGTTGTTATATCCGGCATCGCCCGAAGCTGCCAGATACTGCACGCCCGGCGCCGCGAAGTAGTTTGATAACGACGGGTCGCCGCAATCGATCGAGTCGTAGCAGATCCAGCTGTTGCTGACGATGTGCGCCCCGAGATTCACGGCCGTCTGCTCGGCCGTCTCGAAGTCGCTGTTGTTGCCGTTGTTCTCGATCAGCGCGATCGAGCACTTCGGACAGGCGGCCGAGACCATCTCGACGTCGAGGTCGATCTCGACGCCCCAGCCGGTGTCGCCCGGCGGGTAGTTGCTGGTCTGACCAGTCTCGTTATATTTCGTGAAGTTGGCCGTTCCCAGGCCGAACTCCGTACGGTACGCCGCCAAATCCGAGGCGACGTTCGGATTGTCGAAGGCGTCGACGATGGCGACGAGCTGTCCGGCGCCCTGGCCGATCGGCAGCTTGTACGCGGTCTCGATGTCGATGGGCGCCCAGCCGGCGACCATCGGGCTGATGCCGCCTTTGGATTTGACGAGCGCCAAGCACGTCGGCTTTCCGACGACTTGCGGGCACGCGGCATGGGCCTGGCCCTTGGCCTGCCATTGGGGTACGCGATGGGAGAGGGACCATACGAGCTGGCCGGCGTTGCTGCCGGTCGTCGCCGCCGTTCCGCCCGAACCGGGCAAACCGGAAGAACCGCCGCTACATGCGGCGATCGCGAGCGCTGCAACGAGCGGCGCCGCAATTCTGATAGTTGCGTTCACACATGCTCCTTTTACGTTGGGGGAATCTGGGAGAATCACGAGTTTCTTTGGGGCGCCGGGCAGACCTGTCGCCGCAAAAGAAACGGGGCGGCGTTTTCACGCCGCCCCGTCGTTCGTGCCTGCGGCGCTGTTAGAAGGCGCCGAGACCCTTGGGCGTTCCCCAGCCCGTGGGGCCATCGTAGCCCTTGCCGGCGGTGCAGAGGTAGCTGCCGCCGCAAGAGCCGTTGGAGCCCGTGACGATGTCGTGGAGGTCCTTCTTACGCTTTTTCTTGCTGAGCGTCCAGAACTTTTCACCGGCGTTCTGCGTGCTCGCGTTGCCCGCGAGGCCGTACACGCCGCCGAGCATCGGCGACGAGATGCTGGTGCCGGCCACTTCGAACCAGCCGTTGTAGTCGTACGAGTCGTACTCGGCGACGCCGGTCGCGACGGCCGAGACGTCGTTCATCGTGCGATGGCTGCAGCCGGAATCGTGCTGCCACGACGGCTTCGCAATGTCCATGGCGCAGCCGGAGCCGGTACCGTGCCACGCGACCTCGGTGTAGGTCGACCCGCTCTTCGTGAGCACCGTGCCGCCAACCGAAACGACGCTAGCGAGCGCCGCTGGTGCCTGCGGGCCGGCCGCGTAGCCGCTGTCGCCGGCCGAGGCGAGATACTCCACGCCCGGGGTGTCGAACGCGGACGCGTTGTCGCACTCGTCGGAGCCCGTGCAGCCCCAGCTGTTGCTGACGATGTGCGCGCCGAGGGTTACCGCCTCTTTCTCAGCGGTTTCGAGATCGTTCGTGCTATTGCTGTTGCCTTCGACCAGGATGATCGTGCACTTCGGGCAGACCGCCGAGACCATCTCGACGTCGAGGTCTTCCTCGAGGCCCCAGTTTGCGTTACCCGCAGGGTAGTTGCTGGTCTGGCCGGTCTGGTTGTACTTCGTGAAGTTGGCCGTGCCGAGGCCGAAGTTGTTGCGGTACGTCGCTAGGTCCGACGTGATGTTCGGGTTGTCGTATGCGTCGACAATCGCGACCACTTGGCCCGCGCCTTTGGTGATCGGAAGCTTGTAACGCGTCTGAAAGTCGATCGGCGCCAATCCGGCGACGTCCGGGCCTGCGGCGCTCTTCATGAAGAGCACCATGCACTGCCCGAAGTGCGGGCCCATGTTGGGACAGACCTGGCGGCCGGCCTGCGCGCCACCTGCCGCCGCGCCGCTGCCCGTTTGCGATGCCGCGCCGCCGGCGGCCGGCATGTTGGAAGAACCGCCGCTGCATGCGGCGATCGCGAGAGCCGCAATGAGCGGCACCGCAAGTCGTATAGTTGCGTTCACTAAGTGCTCCTTGTTTACTGTGATCTGGGAGGCCATCATTTACCGCCGCCCTGGGCGGCCCCCTCTCGGCCCGCGCGAGAAAGAGGCCGCCGATGCGGCGAAGTTAGAAGGCGCCTAGTCCGTTGGGCGTGCCCCAACCGGTCGGCCCGTCGTAGCCGGGGCCGGCGGTGCAGAGGTACGTCCCGCACGAGCCGTCGTTGCCCGTGGTGATGTCGTGGAGGTCCTTCTTGTATTTCTTCTTCGACTGCGACCAGAATTTCTTGGCCGCGTCCTGGGAGCTGGCGTTCCCCGCCAGGCCGAAGATGCCGCCGACCATCGGTGAGGAGACGCTCGTGCCGGCCACTTCGCCCCAGCCGTGGCTTCCGTAGGTGTCGTAGACCGCGACGCCCGCCGCGACGGCGGAGACGTCGTTCATCGTCCGTCCGGTGCAGCCGGAGTCGTGCTGCCACGACGGCTTCGTCACGCCCTGCGCGCAGCCGGAGCCGGTGTCGGGCCAGGTCGTCTCGCTGTACGCCGTGCCGTTCTTCGAAAGGCGCGTGCCGCCGACCGCGACCACGGTGGGAAGCTGCGCCGGATTCTGCGTTCCATAGCCGCCGTCACCCGCCGATGCGAGATAGACGACGCCGGGCGAGTCGAAGGCCGACTGATCCGCTCCGCCGCCGCCCCAGCTGTTGCTGATCACGTGCGCGCCGAGCGTCACCGCTTCTTTCTCTGCCGTCTCGAGGTCTGAGGTGTTGTTGCTGTTGGCCTCGATGAGGTAGATGGTGCACTTCGGGCAGACGGCCGACACCATCTGGACGTCGAGGTCGATCTCGGTGCCCCAGCCGGTGTTCCCCTGCGGATAGTTCGAGGTCTGACCTTTTTGGTTGTACTTCGTGAAGTTGGCGGTGCCGAGGGCGAAGTTCGTGCGGTATGCCGCGAGGTCCGAAGCGACGTTCGGATTGTCATACGCGTCGACGATGGCGACGATCTGGCCCGCGCCCTTGGTCGTCGACGGCAGGTTGTAACGCGCTTGGAAATCGGCCGGTGCCCAGCCGAGGACGACGCCGGGGGATACTTTGACGTTTTCGATCAACGCGTCGCAGTGTGCGTAGCCCGGCCCCATGTCGGGACAGGCCGCGCGCGCGAGATTCTGCGCTTGCCATTGCGGAATGGAACGCCCCTGCGCGGGCGTCTGGCCGGTCGTTGCGGGCAGGCCGGACGAGCCGCCGCTGCATGCGGCGATCGCCAGCGCCGCAACGAGCGGCGCCATAAGCTTGATGGTTCCGTTCACTGATGCTCCTTACTGCGTTTGTTACAGAAGACGATGTGTCAATGGTCCGGTCGCCCCGCCGACCCACCGTTTAAGCAACGGCTGCGGCGGGGCGAACGTTCCGAAGCGCTTTAGAAGGCGCCGATGCCGTCCGGCGTACCCCAGCCGGCGGGCGCGGAGTACGTCTTGTACTCGCCGGTCCCAGCCGTGCAGAGATACGTGCCGGTGAGGCTCGTGGGACAGTGCGTGACGGTGCCGCTCGAGATGTAGTTGAGGTCTTTCTTCAACTTTCTGTGCGACAGGGTCCAGAACGCCTTGCCGCTCTGGCGCGAACTGCCGTTACCGGCCAGACCAAACACGCCGCCCAGCATCGGCGACGAAACGCTCGTTCCGCCGACGGTGCCCCAGCCGCTGTTGCCGTAGGTGTCGTAGACCGCGACGTTGTCGGCCACCGCCGAGACGTCGTTGCCCGTGCGGAAGGTGCACTTCGGATCGTGCTGCCACGCGGGCTTCGGAATCACCGAGCATCCTGCACCGCTGAACGACCACACGTGCTCGCCGTACGTGGAACCGGTCTTCGTGATCACGGTGCCTCCGACGGAGACGACCGTATCGAAGTCGGCCGGGTCTTGCATGCCGTACCCGCTGTCGCCGGCACTGGCGAGATACGTGACGCCCTTCGCGCGGAAGCTCGCGTTGCTGCCGCCGGCGCCGCCGCCCCAGCTGTTGCTGATGACGTGCGCGCCGAGCTTCACGGCCTCACGCTCCGCGGCGTTGAGGCTGCGGCCGCGGTTGTCGTCGGCTTCGATCAGGTAGATCGTGCAATTGGGGCAGACGGCCGAGACCATCTGCACGTCGAGGTCGATCTCGACGCCCCAGCCGGTGTTGCCGACGGGATAGTTCGAGGTCTGACCGCGCTGATTGTATTTCGTGAAGTTCGCCGTACCTAGGCCGAAGTTGCTGCGATAGGTCGCGAGGTCCGATTCGACGTTGGGATTGTCGAAGGCGTCGACGATCGCGACGATCTGGCCGCTGCCTTTGGTGGTCGACGGCAGATTGTAGCGGGTTTGGAAGTCGGCCGGGCCCCAGCCCGCGACGTTCGGGGAAATGCCTTGACTCTGGATCAAAACGTCGCAATGCATGTAGCCGGTGCGGAAGTCGTTACAGGCGCGCCGGCCCGGGAGTTGGCGTGCGGCTCCTTGCGTCGTCGTCGCGCCGCCTTGCCCCGCTTGAGGCAGTGTCGAATTGGTTCCGCCTGCGTTGCACGCCGAAACGGCGAGCGCCGCAACGAGCGGCACCAATAATCTGGTCGGTCCGTTCATACTAGCTCCTTTGGTGATTTTCGGTTTGGCATAGGTTCGGGAGGGAATGGCCGTTGCCTGGTGGGAGTGGCGCGTATCGTGATGCGGCAGTGGATGGCTGCGGCGGTCGTGATGCTTGCCGGTTGCTCGTTTTCAGGCCAACCGGCGGTTCCCGATGCCCAACCGCTGATGCGCGGCCTTGAAGAAAGCGGGTCGGGCAAGATCCAGCACGTGGTGTACATCGTGCAGGAGAACCGCAGCTTCAACGATCTCTTCGAAGGCTATCCCGGCGCGAAGACCGTGAGCAGCGGCAAGACGTCGAAGGGCCGAACCATCAAGCTCCTCCCGGTGAGCCTCGCGACGCCGTACGAGATCGATCACTCGGCCGACGCGATGTTCGCCGCATGCCGCGGCACCGGTACGCTGCCCGGCACGCATTGCCGCATGAACGGATTCGATCTCGAGGAGCTCTACGGCGGCCCGCCGCACGGCCAGTACGTCTACGTGCCGCACAGCGACACCAAACCGTACTTCGACATGGCACACGAATGGGTGCTCGCCGATCGCATGTTTGCATCGCAGCTCGACGAGAGTTTCGTCGCCCATCAGTACATCATCGCCGCACAGGCGCACCACAGCGTCAACGTCCCCGGCACGTACTGGGGCTGCGCGGCACCGCCCGAGGACATCGTGTCGACGCTCACGCAGGAGCGCACGTACGGCTACTCGCAGCGTCCGTGCTTCAACTACACGACGCTCGGGGACGAACTCGACCGCGCCGGCCTTTCCTGGCGGTTCTACACGAGCTCGTATAAAAAGCCGCTCGGGGGCTTTTGGTCGGGTTATCAGGCCGTGAAGCACATCTTCAACGGGCCCGATTGGAAGAAGGACGTCATCGTCCCGCAGAAGCGGTTCCTCCGCGACGTCGCGGCCGGAAACCTCGCGCGCTTCACGTGGATCACGCCGATGTGCGTGAACTCCGATCACCTCGCGTGCGGGGGCGGGTTGGGACCGTCGTGGGTGACGTCGCTCGTCAATGCAGTCGGCAACAGCAAATTCTGGGACACGACCGCGATCTTCGTGCAATGGGACGACTGGGGCGGCCTGTACGATCCCGTGCCTCCGCCGTACAAAGACTACGATAGCCTCGGCTTCCGGGTCCCGCTGCTCGTGATCTCGCCGTACGCGAAGAAGAACTACGTCTCGCACGTGCAGTACGAGACGACCAGCGTGCTGCGTTTCGCGGAAGATCTTTTTGGCCTCGATCACATGACCGTGGCCGATGCCCGGGCGAAGTCGCCGGCCGGCGACTGCTTCGATTTTTCGCAGCCGCCGCGTAAGTTCGTGCCGATCAAGGCACCGAAGGGGCCCGACTTCTTCGAAACCCAGCCCTACGACGACCGGATTCCCGACCAGCAATAACCCGCGCCGTTATTCGGTGTCGACCGGTAAGCCCGACGGTTTCTGCTTTTCGAAAAACGCGCGATGCAGCGGTGCCGCGATGGTCTGAAACGGGCGCGGCGTCTGGCCGAAGTTAAAGGCGTTGCCGATGCTAAAGGCGCGCCGCTCTTCGATCGTTCCAAGCTTGCCTAGGTCCCAGTTCTGCTCGATAAACTTCAAAATGCTCGCGTGCTCGTACTGCGTGTGCTCGACGTGCGGCTGGACGTACGGCGACACGATCAGCATCGGCACGCGGAAGCCTAAGCCGCCCTGATCGTCGTAAAACGCCGGCGGCACGTGGTCGTAAAAGCCGCCGGAATCGTCCCACACGACGACGATGGCGCAGCTATTCCAGTATTTGCTCTGTCCGACGGCGTTGACCACGGACGCCACCCACGAAGGTCCGTCGTCGACGGGCACGCGTTTCTTGCCATCGATGATCTTCTCGTCGGGGTGGTCGGAGTTCGCCGCATCCGGCGTGACCCACGCGACCGCGGGCAGCTTGCCGGCGGAAATATCCTTGAAGATCGTCTTCGGGCTGCTCGTGACGTTGGTGCTCCATTCGGGCCCGTTCCGAACGGCGTCGATGGCGTCGTAGGCGTTCCAGATGCCGGCGCCGCTGCCGTTGATGCCGACCGCGTAGTACTTCCACGACACTTTCTTTTTGTCGAGCAGATCGCGCAGCGTCGGATAGGAGAAGCAGGGGAACGGTCCCGCGCCGGGCAGCAGTTGGCCCGTCGTCGTGATCAGCGACGTCGTCGTGTACGACGGTGCGTCGCAGCCCCAGGGGAAGCCTGAGGGATTGTCGATGACGCTGTTGTCGCCGTATTGCGACGCCTTGTAGTTGACGACCGTCGCGGCTGCGATGAGCTCCTGGTGCGCGGTGAAACTCGAGCTGCCCTGGCTCTGGAACATCTTGTCGGCGAGTACGTACTGTTTGGCGATGTCCCAGTACGGCTTGACGTCCTTGGGGTCGACGTACTGGTATGCGTAGGTGCACTCCGCCTGTGGGCCCTTCCCGTCGGCGCCGAAGCGCACGAGATCGAACCCGTCCATCGCCCCGCCGTCGAGCTCGGTCTGGTAGCCGGTATAGACGTGATCGAGGTCGTTGTTCCAGCCGAAGTCGTGCGGGAAGCCGCGGCCCGTGATCGACACCTTCGTCAGTGGAACGGTCGTCGGCTGCGTGATGACGACGGCGCCCCTGCGCGCGGCGCACGAAGAAGCGATCGGCGACGGCATCGGCGCGGCTTGGCCCGTCGTCGTGCCGTCCGCTCCCGGATACGTCGCGAAGAAATCGTCGAAGCTGCGGTTCTCCTGAATCATGACGATCACGTGCTGGATCGGCGTCGCGTGTTTGCCGCGCGCATTCGCCGAGGCATCGGGCGCCGCGCCCGGCAACGAGTTACCGCCGGCGCACGCGGCGACGGCAGCGCCGGCGAAGAGCGCGAGCGCCCACAGGCGCCGGCTCATGAGGCGGCGGCTCGCTGTGCGATCGCCTCGACGTCGTAGCCGAATTCCTTGGCAACGGTGCCGGTGGCGAGAACGATGTCGGTCAGCTCCCCCGCATTGAATGCGGGCTTGTAGTAATCGGGAAACGACAGCTTATTCCCATACGTCTCGCGGGCGGCGCCGAAGGGCGCCGGCGCCAGTTCCGCGTGCGCGAGGATGCGGTCGATCGTCGGAAGCGAGTCGCTGCAGAGATCTTCGTAACGCACGATGCAGACGCTGCGGGCGAGCGCGGGATCGTCGTGCAGCTGTTTGGCGACGAAGCCGTAGACGTACGCCCAGTAGCGCGCCCGCGATTGCGCGACCTGCCCGTCGTCGAATAGCCGGCGAATCTCGCGCAGCACCTCAGGGTTACCGACGTTGGCCATCACTTGGTGCGGCCCGAACTCGTGGTGTCCCGTCAGCTCGATGATCTCGATTTGGCGCGGGTCGTCGCGCTCGAGCTCGGCCCAGATGCGGTCTTGTTTGATCAGCGACGCGACGTGATCGATCGGATTGCGAATGTAGAGCAGGAAACGCGCGTCGGGAAAAAGCTTGCGGAGGTATTGCATCCGTACGACGCACATGATCGCCTTGCTCACGTAGCGGCTGCGTCCGCGCACGAGCGCGAGCTTGCGCAGGTGGTCGCCGTAGAATCGCTCGAACGCGCGGTTCGACGTGCTGCCGTCGAGCACGCTGTAGTTCGCCTCCGAGTGGATATACGGGAAAAAGTGTTCCCAGAGGATCTCTTCGCCCATCTCGGCGCTGTCGCGCGTCACTTCGATGCGGTCGCGGTGGATGCGCGGCACCGGCTTGCGCATCGCGTCGACGGGAATGCGCGGGAACACCTTGTTCCATACGTACGGCATGTAGGGCATGAGGAAGTCGGCGTACTTGTGCGTCACGACGTCCGGGTGCTCGCTCAGCATCTGCAGCGTGATCGTCGTTCCGGCGCGCGGCAGGCCGCAGATGTAGACGGGACGGTCGACCCGCGTGCCGGCCAGCCGCCGCGCAAGCATGCGCGACTCGATGTTGCCGAGGCCGACGAAGAGCGGCGCGGCGGCGTGCACGCCCCGGACGCTCCAATAGAACGGCCCGGGCACGGAAAATTTCTGCGGCGTCGCGGGGGGTGTCTGCGGCATGATTGGTGGTCTAGAGCTTCTCGAACAAGGCGCCGATCACCGTTAGGCCGGGACCGAACGCCATGCTGAGCACCTTCGCCCCGGCCGGGATGTCGGGCGACTCGACGATGAGTTTCCAGATGTGGGGCGCGGTTGCCGATGCCATGTTGCCGTTCTCGTGCAGCACCTTGCGGCTCAGCGCGATCTGCGACTCCTCGATGCCGAGCCGTCCGCGGATCTGATTGAGGATCGCCGGGCCGCCGGGATGGATCGCAAAGACCATCGTGTGCTTCTCGCGCTCGAAGTCGAGGCCGACCTGCTCGCAGATGCCCGCGACGAAATCGGCGATCGCGTCGCGGATCATGAACGGAACCCGCTTGGAGAGCGACATGTCGAACTGCAGCGGCCCGGGCCGCAGCGTCATCTCGGGAAGCGAATCGGGCAGGATGTGCTCGTCGATCGCCAACACGCGCAGCCCGCTGCGGTTGCGCTGTTCGAACTCCCACTGCGGATACGCGGCGTACTTGATGAAACCGTCGGCGAACAGGGTCGACGTGACGAAGTTATCGGCCTCCTCGCCAAGCAGATCGAAGTGCAGCGAAAGGAACTCGGTGTGCACCAAGTCGACGCGCCGCTTGCGGCGCGGCAGCGAGACGTGCGACGCCCCCACCAGACCGAGCGCCGTTCGGATGGCCGGGAACGCACCGTAACAGCCCATGTGATAGGAATGCGTCACGCCGACGCCGAGCCAACCGCGGCGCGAGAGGAACGTTTGCACCGGACTCGGCGATACGTAGCCGGAACAGCTGACGTGCACGATGTCGTCGGGCGGCGCGGCCGCGTCGGCGTACACGCGCTCGAATACGTCGCACGCGATGTCTTCGAACAGATTCATCCGCTCGTCCAGCGTTTCGCCGGTGGGGTTGCGGAGGTCGCCGTATTGCCGGACCAGCTCGCGTGCATCGGACGAACCGTCTTTGACGAAACGCGACGTGAGGACGCTGACTTGGCGCCGGGCGATATGCTCGGACGACGCGCCGTAGCGCTTCATGCGGTCGCGCATCGTTTGTCCGACGCGTTCGCGCTCTTCGGCCGACGTTATGCCGCGAGCCGCGCACTGCGCGATCGTCATGAAATGCGCTTGAATTCGCTTGAGCTCGTCCTGCTCGCGCGGCTCCGTGACGCCGATCCGTTCGAAGTCGGAGAGTACGACGGGCACTGCGGCGGCGGCCCGCGGCTGCGGCGCGATCGATCCGGCCGCGGTCGCGGTGCGCGCTGAAGCGGTGTCTCCGATGGTCTCTAACGTGCGCATATGAAGCCTAACCGCCGTTCGCCATTTGCTCTGCCGTTCCATTCGAGCGACCCGCGCCGCGCTTCCATTTCATCGTTCTCGGTAATCGAGGTTACTTTTACTCGTCGTCGACTGGCCGATTCGACGCGGGCTGCCGCAAGAAGTATGCCCGCGAATACTTTCCCTCAACCGGGACGAAGCTTCGCGGCGGTTGCGTGAAGTCGAAGAAATCGCCGACGAAGTCCGGCGACGTGGCGTCGGTCGTGCCCAGACGGGGCAGATTCCAGTTATCCTCGACGAAGCGGACGATGCTGCCGAGCTCGTAGCGCGCGTGCGACACGTATCCCGTTTTAGAATACGGCGACACGACGATCATCGGTACGCGAAAACCCAAGCCGCCATAGTGCTCCACGCCCGGCGGCGGAACGTGATCGTACCAGCCGCCCCAGTCGTCCCACACGATCACGATCGCGGTCGTATTCCAGGCCGGGCTTTCGCCGATCGCGTTGACGACTTGCGCGATCCACGACGGGCCGGTGTCGCTGCCGTTGCCGGGGTGATCGGAGTTCGCGAAATCCGGTATGACCCACGATACGGCGGGAAGCGTGTCGCGCGAGATGTCGGTAAACACCTTCGTTTCCGGCGACGCTTGATTCGTCGACCACTGCGGGCCGTGACGAACCGCTTTGATCGCGTCGAACGCGTTCCAGAGATCGCCGCCGAAACTCTGCCCGACCGTCGGCGCGTAGTAGCGCCACGACAGCTGCTGCGGATCGAGCACGTCGCGAAGCGTGCGGTACGTCAGGCACGGAAACGGACCGTGGCCGACATAGGGGTGCCACTCGTTATTGGCGGTAATGAGCGATGTCGTCGTCCCCCGGGGTGCGTCGCAGCCCCACGGCGACTGCGTCGGAAAGTCGATGAGGTGATACGTCGAACTGAGCTCCGTGCCGCCGCGGATGAGGTCCTGATGCGCGGTGAAGCTGCCGCTGCCTTCGGTCTGGAACGTATGGTCGGACAAAACGTAGCGTTTGGCGAGGTCCCAATACGGCCGAATCTGCCCCGGATTGACGTACTGGTAGACGTACGTTCCGGGCGTCTTGCCGATCGGCACCTGATCGAAGCCGTTCATGCGGCCGTGGTTATAGTCGCGCACCCAAAACGCGTGGCCGTTGTTCGGCGAGATCGGGCTCTCGAGGTTGCTTTCGCGCAGGCGCATCGTCCCGTTGTGCGTCTTGCCGATCGTCGTCCCATCGGCGCCCGGAAAGGTCGCGAAGAGATTGTCGAAGGTGCGGTTTTCTTGGATGAGGATCACGATGTGCGTAAAGTGGTTGCCCTTCTTCGCCGGCGGCGGGGGCAGGAAGGGCGCGGAAGAAGACGCGCCGCCGCCGCCGCCGCAGGCGCTCGCGGACGCAACCAGTAGCGCGGTGAGCAAAAGGCGTCGCATGGTGGACAGGTTCTATCGCCCGGCCGGCGGCGTCATCCCTTCCCGAGCGGAGGTGCGACCGTGCCGCTCGTGACTGTTTCGGCGGAAAGCATCGCGCGGGCGGCGGCGCTGCTGCGGACCGGCGGCGTCGTGGCCTTCCCGACGGAAACTGTCTACGGCTTGGGTGCGCTCGCCTGGGACGCTCGCGCCGTGGCGCGGATCTTCGAGATCAAGGAACGGCCGGCGTTCGATCCCCTCATCGTCCACGTGTACGACCGCGACGTGCTCGGCCGCGTGGCCGGCGCGGTCCCGGACGCGGCCAAGGCGCTGATGGAGCGCTTCTGGCCCGGTCCGCTGACGCTCGTCCTGCCAAAACGGTTCAGCGTTCCCGACCTCGTGACCGCGGGGTTGCCGACGGTCGCGGTCCGCATGCCGGCCCACCCAGTTGCCCGTGCGCTGCTGCGGACCATCGGCGACCCAATCGCGGCACCCAGCGCCAACCCGTTCGGCGGCCTGAGCCCCACCCGGGCAGCGCACGTCGCGCAGGCGCTGGGCCAGCGCGTGGACATGATCCTCGACGGCGGGCGCACGCAGTACGGCGTTGAGTCGACGATTTTGGCGTTCGAACCGCGGCCGACGCTGCTTCGAGCCGGCGCGATTTCCACGGAAGAGATCGAGGCCGCGATCGGCCCGCTCGCGCGCCCTTCATCGGCCGCACCGATCGCGGCGCCCGGCCAACTCCGCGTTCACTACGCGCCGCGAACGCCGCTGCGCGTCGTCGATCCGGCCGGCGTGCCGCTCGCGGAGCGCGCCGGCGCCGGCGCTTTGACCTTTCGTGACGCCCTCGATGGCTACGCGGCGATGCGCGTGCTCTCGCCGGGCGGTGACCTGCGCGAGGCCGCGGCGGCGCTCTTCGAAACGCTCCACCAGCTCGATGGTCTGGGATTGCGCCGCATCGACGCCCAGGCATTCCCGCAGCGCGGACTCGGGCGCGCGATCGCCGATCGCCTCGAACGCGCCGCCGCGCGTAGTGAAAACTGAAACGGAACGCGCTTGGTAAGCGTTCTCCCGAGAGAGAACGAAGTGAGGACGATGACGCAGCGTACGAAGCTCTTCGCGCGGGCCGCAGCCGGCGCGCTTACGGCCATCCTCTGTATGGCAGCCGCTCCAGCGCAGACGGCGCTTCCCAACCAAGTGGCGGCCGACGTCGGCGAGAGCTACCGGCTGCTGACGACGACCCACTACGACGCCGTGGACCCGCAAACGCTGCTCGCGGCCGCAAGCGACGCGCTCGCCGGCGCGGCGCGCAAACGGGGCGCGACGATCACCCCGCCGGCACTGCGCGTGGAATCCGAACGCGATGCAACGCTGAGTTCGCTCGACGCCGCAATCGTGGCGAGCGCGCGTGCCGCACATGCAGCGCCGAGCGACTTCGCCTACGCCGCGATCGACGCGATGGCGAAGGCCACGAACGACCGCTACACGCAGTTCTTCACGCCTGCGGAGTTCAAGGCGTTCAACGATGCACTCGATCCGCAGCGCATCGGCGGCATCGGCGTGATGATCGAGCCGGATCAAGCGTCCGGTTCGGTCCGCATTTCCTACGTGCTTCCGGGAACGCCCGCGGAGCGCGCCGGCCTGCGCGTCGGTGACGTCATCGTCGCGGTTAACGATACGCCGACCAAAGGGCTGAACGTCGAAGGCGTCAGCGGACTGCTGCGCGGCAAGGCCGGCACGGTCGTGGCCGTGAGCCTGCGCCGCACCGAGGGTCCGTCGTCAGTTTCCATCACTCGCGAAAACGTTCAGCCGCCGACCGTCGTGTTCAAGATGCTGCCCGGCGGCATTGCGTACCTGTGGATCATCGCGTTCGGGCGGGCGACGCCCGCGGAGTTCGACACGGCGATCGCGCGGCTTCACCAGATGGGCGCCAAGGCGCTCGTCCTCGACCTGCGCAACGACGGAGGCGGTTACGTCAACTCGGCGCTCGACATCACGTCGCGCTTTATCGCGAACAAGGCGCTCGTGACGGTCGAAGAGCGCGGCCAGCACGCGACGACGATCGACGCCGACGGCAACCCGTCGATCACGCTTCCCGTCAGCGTGCTCGTAAACCAATACACGGCGTCCGCGTCGGAGATCACCGCCGGCGCGCTGCAGGACGACGGCATCGGCATGCTCGTCGGCGCGAAGACGTTCGGCAAGGGCGTGATGCAGACGCTCACGCCGCTCCCCGACGGCGCCGCGATCAAGATCACGACGGCGCATTATCTCACGCCGAACCGGCGCGACATCAACCTGCGCGGCATCGACCCGGACGTTCGCGTCGACGAGAACCGCGACGCGCGCTTCGGCGAAGTGGACACCGACGCCCAGCTCCGCGCGGCGATCGCGCTGCTGCAGAAGAAGACCGCGACGACGTACTAAGGGCGATTAGCTCAGCTGGGAGAGCGCCTCCCTTACAAGGAGGATGTCGGCGGTTCGAGCCCGTCATCGCCCACGCCGTTCCAGCCTTGCTTTACGTTGGGCTCGGTGCGCCGCGACCGCCTACGGGGTGAACTTGAAGATGATCCCGCCCTTGTTCCCTTGGCTCCACATCGTCGTGCCATAGAGCGTTGTGCCGACGGCGATAAGGCTTGCATCCGGAAAGTGACCGCCGCTTCCACCGGAGAAACTGTGGACGACGCTCTCGGAGCCCGAGGGGCTTATCACGTAAATCGTGCCTTTTTTCGAACTGCCGCCGTACGCCGTCGTACCGTAGAGTTCGCCGTTCAAGACCGTTAAGGCGGCAAAAGGTTCGGAGCCGTCGGTTCCGCTGCCGAAGCTGTGGAGCACGCTCTCTGCGCCCGACGTCGTGATGGAGAAGACCGTTCCCTTGTTTCGTGCGCCGCCTTGCAGCGTCGTTCCGTACAGCGTCCCGTTCAACTTCATCAGCCCCGCAAAGGGGAAAGCCCCATCGGCTCCGCCTTGGAAGCTGTAGAGCACGTTGTAGTTCGAACCTGTCGGGCTAATCTCGAAGACGGTTCCGGCATTGTTCGAGCCGCCCGAGGAAGTCGTGCCGTAGAGCATGTTATTAGCAGAGATGAGGTTGTCGAGCGGCAGCGCGCCGTCCGTCCCACCCGTAAAGCTATGCAGCACGCGTTCTGCGCCGGAGGCGGTGATTTCAAAGATCGTCCCGGTTCCCGCTGAACCACCATAGTAGGTGGTGCCGTAGAGCGTGCCGTTAACGGCCATCAAACTGGCGCGGGGGTCCTTCCCGTCTTTTCCGCGGAACGCGTGGACGACGCTCTCCGAGCCCGACGTCGTAAGGGAGAAAACCACTCCGTCGTTGTGCTGGCCGCCGTTCTGCGTGGTCCCGTAAAGCGTGCCGCCGACGTCGATCAGTCCCGCATACGGCCGTACGCCGCTCTTGGGCTTGAAGCGGTAAAGGACGCTGTATGCGCTGGACTGACTCAGTTGGTAGACGGTCCCGCAGCCCGGATTGGGAGAGCAAGTTTTACTGGCCTTACCCCCGAAGTTCGTCGCCCCGTAGAGCGTACCGCTTACATCGAGCAAAGCGCCAACCGGGATTATTCCGTCGTTGGCGATTTTGAAGTCATAGAGCGTCTGGAAGTTCGAGCTACTGGTCGAGCTGGTTTCAGCCTGAGTCGCAGGAACTGACGAAGTGCCCGGCGTGCGCGAGCAGGCGACGAAAATGACGATGCACAAAGCCGAATAAATTCTTCGCATGACGGTTGTCTCCCGAATCGACGTCGCTGCTGTTACACTGTGGTCTTCTGGGATCGCCTGGTAACGACTTCCCTGCTTCCCGCGCCGCGCAACCTTACCCTGCGGAGGAGGCCGACGTCGGATAGGTGTGCGGTACGCTAGCGTAGAAGGCAAAAAAACAAGTTGCTAATCGAGCGATCCGGAAACGGTCATGCGTAGTCGGTTCGGCTTTCTGCATCATCGCCGGTCGCCCCAATCGGAGGTTGGAGTATGGCCCTTCGCTTTTATCGACCACTAACACCGGCAGCGATAATGCTCCTGGCATCGTGGGGCTGCGCAACACACGCTGCCCCGACCAATCCCGGAGCTGATGCGGTACCGCAAATCCCGAGTATCCCCGCAACTCATGGCTTGCCGGCCGACACGACGTCCATTCTAAAGAAGCTCAAGAGCAACATCCTCATCGGATCGACCGTCGACACAAAGAATGGCGACGAAGGACCGCGTTCGGTCTACGTCGTCCCCACGGTTCACCATGGGGTGTTAACCAGCGGCCAGCTCCTTGTCTGTAACTTTGAGGACTCGGCCGGTGTGCCCGGTAACGGAACGACGATTGAAACCCTCGATCCAAAGGCAGGCTCCGCGCCGGTGCGCTTTTTTCAAAGCGACGTGATTAAGGGCTGCGACGGAAGCGCGATCTCTCAGGATGGCACCGTGTATGGCGCAGGGCTTACGAGCGGCAAGATTGTCGCGATCACGAAGAAAGGGAAATTGGCAAAAACGTACGGCGGAAAATCGGTCGCCGATCCGTTTTCGGACGCCGCCGCGAACCCCAAGCAGCCCTTCTCTTCGCGATACCTCTACGCTGGTACGACGGTGGGCGGCGGGATATTGAGCATCAGCATCGGCTCTTATGGCAACGGGCTGGCAACACAAGTGGCCAAGGGCTTCGGCGTGAGCAAGGGTCCGGAAGGGCTGGCGCCGTCGGGATTGCAGTACGATGCGAACATCGATACGCTTTACATCGTTGACGGTGTAACGAACACGATCGTGGCGTTTTCCAACTCTAGCAAGCTTTTGGATAAGGATGAAATTATCGTCGAGTCCGGTGGAAAGACGTTCAAGTGCAGATATCCGAAGACCACGTGCGCGACTCTCGTCTACAGCGGCTCGCCGCTGAACGCACCGATGGCTTCTGCCTTGCTTCCCAACGGCAATCTCGTCGTCGCCAATACACAAGGGAAGGCGAATACGCTAGTCGAGTTAACTCCCTCGGGTCAGGTGCTCGATACCGAGGTTGTTGACTCCAGCTCGACCCAAGGCATCTTCGGGCTCGCGGCGGCCGGGTCGAACGATTCCAACACCGTCCTCTTTTACACGGATACGAATACGAACACCGTTCAGGAGCTCAAGCCGTGAGGCGGCCGCCCCGTATTTATTCCGGGGCGGCTCCGTCATGGTCGATGATGTCCTTGGTCGAGGCATAGCCGGAGCACCGCTTCTTCGACGGCAGAGGTTCGTTGACGAATGCAGACGGCTTTTGCGCGAAATCGAACATGTTGGCGATTGAGGTTGCCTTGTCGTCGGTCGTGTGCAGCGAACCCAAGCCGAAGTTCTGCTCGAGATACTTGAGGATGCTCCCGAAATCGTACTGCGTGGACGAGATCGGATTTTGGCCTGGCCCATGGCGAGATGACGATCATCGGCACGCGGAAGCCCAAGCTCGTGTAATTGATCTGCCGCGGCGGGACGTTATCGTACCAACCGCCCCAATCGTCCCACAGAAGAATAATCGCCGTGCTGTCCCAATAATTGCTATGCCCCACGGCGTCGACGACCTTGGTGACCCAGTGGGGCCCAAGGTTGCAACCGCTATCTGGATGATCGGACGCGGCGAGAGTCGGAATCAGCCAGGATACCGACGGCAACGAACGGTTCTTGAGGTCGGTGAAGAACGCCGTGTTGGGAAAACTCATGTGCGTCTTCCAGTCCGCGCCCTCACCGCGACAGTTCGCGGGTGGGGTGAATGCCTTGCACCTTACCTGCGCGATCGCATCGAAGCCGTCCCAGATCTGACCGGAGAAGTCGCCGTCTTCCGGGGCGACATAATATTTCCACGAGACGGTCGCGGCATCGAGAAGGTCCGCGATGCTCTTGCCCCCGATATACTTGTAATCAAAGCACGGAAACGGCCCGTTTTCAAACACCTTGCCGTCACTGCGCAAAATGGGCGTGGTCGTTCCGGGAATAGCGTCGCAACCCCAAGGCATGCCATCGGGCTGATCGGTGAGCGACTCCTTTGGGCCGAGCGCGACACTGCCGGTGAGGATGATTTGGTGCGCAATAAAGCTCGAGGCCGTGTCGGTAAAGAACATATGGTCGGCGAGCGCGTAGCGCGACGCAAAATCCCAGTACGCTTTTGTCTCCGAGCGCTCGACGTAGGCGTAGGGGTAGTCCTTCGCGGGCGGTCCGATGCCCGTTTCGCCGAACCGGATCTTGTCAAACCCGTCGTTGCGGCAGATGCCGGAGCTGTCAACGTTGCATTCGATTTGAAAGCTGTGGTGGGTGTGGTCGATGTCCTTGCCCTGTCCGAAACGACCGGTCGTCTCCAGCGTGACGGGATGCAGGTCGATCGTGCCGGTCTTGCACCAGGGCGCCTTCTCGCAAGCGCCGCTCAAGCTCGTATCCGCGCCCGGAAAACCGGCGAAGATGTTATCGAAGCTGCGGTTCTCCTGCATCATGATGACGACATGCCGAATCGAGTGCAGCGGCATTGCCGGCTGCGGCACGCTATTTGCGGTGCTGCACCCCATGATAATGGTCGCGGCAGCAAAGGGGAAAGCCCTGCGCAAAAATCTCAAATTTACTCCCAATTTGTCGACGATTTTTTCTGTAGCGACCGACCCGCCACCTTGTCGCTCTCTGAGTGATGGGACCGGCGCATCCCTCCATCAAAACGTTGCTCGCTTTTCCCGGCAACGCTACAATCGTGCCTATGGAAACGTTGCCGTATACCGATATCGTCCTGGAGCGCGCCGCCGAGGTCGCGATCGTGACGCTCAACCGGCCGGAGAAGCGCAATGCGTTGTCGCTCAAGGTGATGGGCGAGCTCGATACGGCGCTGGCCGAGCTCGCCGCGGATCGGGAGATTCGGGCTATCGTCGTGCGCGGCGAGGGTTCGGCGTTCTGTGCCGGACACGATCTACGCGAGCTCGTCGACCGCGACGCCGAGACCTATCGTAGGATCTTTGACGCGTGCGTCCGGCTGATGGCGCGGATCGCTGCAGTCCCGCAGCCCGTCATCGCGGAGGTCGCGGCTGTCGCGACCGCCGCCGGTTGCCAGCTCGTGGCGGCATGCGACCTCGCGGTCGCGTCGACGGAGGCGACGTTTGCGACGCCCGGCGTCCGCATCGGCTTATTCTGCAGTACGCCGATGGTCGCGCTGAGTCGGGCGATCGGCCGCAAGCGCGCGATGGAGATGCTGCTCACCGGAGACGCCATCGATGCGGCCACGGCGCTCTCGTGGGGATTGGTCAACCGCGTCGTCGAGCCCGACCGGCTGCACGCCGAGACGCTCGCGTTGGCGCGCAAGATCGCGTCGTCGAGCCGCGAGATCGTCGGCCTGGGCAAGGCGGCCTTCTACGCGCAGATCGATCTCGACGTGGCGCACGCGTACGACTATGCGAAGGACGTGATGACGTCGAACGCGCAGGCCGCCGAGGCGCGCGAGGGCATCGCCGCGTTCCTGGAAAGGCGTCCCCCTCAGTGGCGTTGAAAGGCGCCCGTCCGCCCGCTCGACTCGTGGGCATCGAACGGAGTGAACAGTAAAAGCGTCGCCCACACCCGGTATGCGCGGCCCGACAAAAAGGGATTCGCGCATACGCGACGGCAGGAGGGCTCGCCTATGGCGGGCCCTTCTGTGATGCATTCATGACGGTCTTTACACCGCGCACTCGCTACGCGGCCATCGTGCTATTGGCTGCCCTCCTCGCATCGCTGACGGTGGCGGTCTTTCGTCTGCGCGTCGAGTCCCATGCCCGCCGCGTCGAACTCGCGATGGATCTCTCGGACTTCGACGCGCTCGCGCGCTCCTACGACTATAACCCCGCTGCGTTCCTGATCGCCCTGCGCCGCGCCGGCCTGACGTCGCTCGCGCTCACCGAAGAGCTCGGCGCCAACGTTGGACTCGACGGCAAGGCGTATGCGACGACGGGCGCCGCGCTCCTCAACCAGGCGCGCCTCGCGCCCCTCGCCGATCCGCTGCTCTCGTCGCTGGTGCGGACGGGGCACCTCGACCGCGGCGCCATTTACCTGCTCGTTACCGACGCATCGACGTACCACCGGTATCGGACGCAGCTCGCGCTGCACTTCATGAAAAAGAGCGTGCGCGTCTTGCGGCCCGTGAGGCCGTGGCTCATCGAAGTCCACAGCCAGATCGACTACTTCAACGCTATGGCGCTCGGAATTCCGACCGACCAGATCCGGCTCGCGCGGCGGCTCGGCTTGTTGGTCGTTCCGCGCTTTCAAAACGACGAGCGGTTCGCGGCGCCTCAGATCGACGCCATCTTCGCTGACGTACTGCGCTACGACCCGAAGGTGTCGACGGTAATCTTCTTCGGGCTCACCAATCAGGTCGTCGGCTATCCCGACCATCTGCCCGACACCGCCGCGGCGTTCAAGCGGCACGGGTTCAGCTTCGGCTCGATCGAGTCGTACGACGCCAGTCAGGTGCAGAAGGGCAACGACACGCTCGCGAAGCTGATTCCCGGACGCACGGTGCGCGTGCAGGCGATCGCGAAAACGGAGCTCGACAAACTCAAGCTCGACCAAGTCGTCGCGCGCTACGTACTCGGGGTGCGCGAGCGCAACGTCCGCGTGGTGTATCTCCGGCCGTGGGGCCACCAAGACGGGACGCTTTCGATCGAGGCGACCAACGTCGAGATGGTCAAGTCGGTCGCCGATCAGCTCAAGGCGGCCGGCTTTCGCCTCGGCCGGGCCACGCCGATTCCGCCGTATCGCGGGAATAACCGCGCGCTCGTCGGCATCGCCGCGCTCGCCGTGCCGTCGCTGTTCGTCCTGCTGCTCGAGGTCTTCGGCTGGTACCGGCGCCGCCTGGCCGTCGCGGCGTACGCGGCGACCATCCTGTTCTATGGAGCCGGCGTGTGGCTGCACCACGACGCCTTCGCGCGCTCGATCATCGCGCTCGTCGGCGCGCTGCTCTTCGCGACGGCGGCGCTGTTGACGCTGATGCCGGCGTGGAACGAGCTGCCCGCGGGGCGTCCGGGCGCGCAGGTCGTGCGCAGTTTGGGTTGGACGCTGCTCGCGACGGGCGTCGCACTGCTGGGGGCGCTCGTCGTCGTCGGCGTGCTCAGCTCGCCCCTGACCATGGAAGAGATCGAGCGCTTTCGCGGGGTGCGGCTCGTGCTGGCACTCCCGCCGCTCATCGCGCTGCTGCTCTATCTCTTCGATCGGCGATTCGGATCCGGCATCGAGCGCCCGCGCGACGTTTTCGCGTCGCCGGTGCTGGCGTATCAGCTCCTCGCCGGCATCGTCGTCGTCGCCGCCGGCGCGCTGATGCTCGTGCGCAGCGGCAACGACAGCGACGTCTCGCCTTCGGCGTTCGAGCTCTCGCTGCGTCACGTCTTGACGTCGGTGCTCAGCGTGCGTCCGCGCTTCAAGGAATTCTTGATCGGCTTCCCGGCAATGATGCTGCTGCCGGCACTGCTGCCGCGCCACCGCCGCGCGGTTGCGTGGGTGTTGGCGCTCGCCATCGGGGTGGGCGTGGGCGATGTGATCGACACCTTCTCGCACCTGCACACGCCGCTCGAAATTTCGATCCTGCGCGTGTTCAACGGGCTCGTGATCGGGGCGATCGTCGGCACCGTGTTGATTTCGCTCTATCGGCGCATCCCGTCCACCGCACCGTGAGCGAGCGCGTGCTGCTTTCCGGCTATTACGGCTTCGGAAACCTGGGGGACGAAGCGCTGCTCGAGGTAACGATCGCGCAACTTCGCCGCCGTTTCCCCGCGTCGCAGCTCGACGTGCTCTCGGCGACGCCCAAAGCGACGGCCGCGGCCTACGGCGTCGAAGCGACGCCGCGCTGGAACTGGCGCGCGATTCGCGCCGCCATCGCCAAGGCGGACGTCGTGCTTTCCGGCGGCGGCGGACTGCTGCAGAGCGGCACGAGCCTGCGCAGTCTCTTTTACTATGCGGCCATCGTACGCGAGGCGATCCGCCGTCGCCGCAAAACGATGGTCTTCGCGCAGTCGATCGGGCCGCTGAACTTTTGGGGGCGTCTGATCGTTCGCAGGTCGTGCAAAGGGCTCGCGCGCGCGACGGTGCGCGACGAACGCTCCCTGCGCCTCCTGCGGCAGCTCGTCCCGGACACGCCGGTCGAACGCACCGCCGATCCCGTGTTCTTGTACGATGCGCCGGAAGCCGACCCGGACTTGGCCGCGCAGGGCCTGGGGCCGGAGAGCGGCGGCTACGCGGTGATCAGCGTGCGCAAGTCCCCGGATTTCCGCGACGCGGTTGCCGTGCTGGCGCGTGCCGTGGATCGCCTCGCGACGCGCCACGGCATTCGCAGCGCCTTCTTGCCGCTGGGCGGCGCGGCGGACGCGTCGGTATCGACCGACGTCATCCGCGCCTGCGCCTGCAGTCCGATGCTGCTTCCCGAATGCACCCTGGCGAAGGCGGCGGCGATCGTACGCGGCGCGCGCGTCGCGATCGGGATGCGGCTGCATTCGCTGGTACTGGCTGCGCGGTACGGCGTACCGTTCCTGGCGATGGCGTACGATCCGAAGGTTGCGGCCCTTTGCGAGGAGCTTGACTACCCGCTCGAAGCGCTGTGGGCGCCGCAGACCGCACGACGGAGCGACGCCGCAATCGATGACCTGGTCGACCGCCTCGTGGCGCAGCGCGCCGATCTCGCCGCGCGCCTCGAGGCACGGCGGGACGTGGTTCGAGCCGCCGCCGCGCGCAATTTCGACGCCGTCGGCGAACTGCTGCAGCACGAATGAGCGCAGTGAACTACCGGCAGACGCTAAACTTGCCGAAGACGTCGTTTCCCATGAAGGCGGAGCTTCCGGCGCAGGAGCCCGATCGCGTGGCGTGGTGGCGTGACCGGCGCACGTACGAGCGGCGCCTCGAGCGCAACGCCGGCAACGCCCCGTGGATCCTGCACGACGGGCCGCCGTATGCCAACGGCGACCTGCACATGGGACACTTCCTCAACATGGTGCTCAAAGACGTGCTCGTGAAGATCGCGCTGCTCGACGGAAAGTACGCGAAGTTCGTCCCGGGCTGGGACATGCACGGGCTGCCGATCGAGTACGAGACGCTCAAGCACTTGGGCATCACGGACTTCCACGCGATCGATCCGCTCGAACTGCGCGAGCAATGCAAGGCGCGCGCGCTCTTCTGGCTCGACCGGCAGCGCGAGCAGCGCGTGCGCATGGGGACCTTCGGCTTTTTCGACCATCCCTATCGCACGATCGATCCGTCGTTCGAGGCGACGATCGTCAACGCGCTCGCAGACCTCGCCGAGCGCCAGCAAATTTACAAAGGCCTACGCTCGACGCTCTGGTGCGTCCACGACGAAACGGCGCTCGCCGAAGCGGAGATCGAGTACGAGCAGCGCGTCTCGCCGTCGATCTACGTGCGCTTCACGGCCGGCGAAGAGCAGAGGCGGCGACTGCTGAACGTCCTCGGACACGCTCAGGATGACGCGATCGGCCCCGTGTCGTTTCTCATCTGGACGACGACGCCGTGGACGCTGCCGGCCAACGTGGCGATCGCGCTGCGCGGCGACGCGGCCTACGGGCTGTACCGCGTCGGCGACGAGGCCGTGATCGTCGCGGAGGCGCTGGCGCCGCAGGCGCTCGGAGAACGATTCGCGCAGGCGACGCTCATCGGTCGCGCACGGGGAGAACAGCTCGACGATCTTACGGTGCGTCATCCGTTCATGAACCGCGATTCGGTGGTCGTGCTCGCCGATTACGTCGACCTCGCGACCGGCACCGGCGCGGTGCATACGGCGCCGGGCCACGGCGCCGACGACTTCGACACCGGCGTGAAGTACGGGCTGCCGATCCTCAACCCCGTCGACGCGGCGGGCCGCTTCACCGCCGAAGCGGGCCCGTATGCCGGGATGCAGATCTTCGAGGCCAACGCCGCGATCGTCGCCGAACTTCGGGCGAGCGGCGCACTTTGGGATTCGGCCGAATACGAGCATTCGTATCCACACTGCTGGCGGTGCCACAACCCCGTAATCTTCCGCGCGACGGCGCAGTGGTTTTTGGCGATGGACCAAAACTTGTTGCGTCAGCACGCCATGGACGCCATCGAGGCGGTGGAGTACGCGCCCGCCTGGGGGCGCGCGCGTCAGGAGCAAATGATCGCGACGCATCCCGAGTGGTGCCTTTCGCGCCAGCGGACGTGGGGAACGCCGATTCCGTCGTTGGTCTGCAAGCATTGTGGTGAAGCGGTGCTCGATGCCCGCGTCGCGCGGCTCGCGGCGAAGCGCTTCGGCGAAGCCGGTGCGAGCGTGTGGTGGAGCGATCCGGTGGAAACGTATCTTCCGCACGGCTTCACCTGCCCCAACTGCGGTGAAGCGCGTTTCGAAAAAGAGAAAAACATCGTCGACATCTGGTTCGAGTCGGGCGTAACGCACCTCGCAGTGCTCGGGCGCGACGCAATGCCGTGGCCGAGCGACCTCGTCGTGGAAGGCGGCGACCAATTTCGCGGGTGGTTCCGCAGCTCGCTCATCACCGGCGTTGCGATCAAGGGCCGCGCGCCGTACCGGCGCGTCATGAAGAACGGTTGGGTCAACGACGAGCAGGGACGGCCGATGTCGAAGTCGCGCGGGACGGGCATCGACGCGCGCGACGCGATGGACCGGTGGGGCGCCGACGTGCTTCGCTTGTGGGCGGCGTCCGTCGAGCCGATCGACGACGTGCGCTTCGGGCCAAACGTGATCGATCAAGTGGGGCGCGTGTACCGCAACGTGCGGAACCGCTTGCGCTTCATGCTTTCGAACCTCGAGGATCTCGCGGCGGCCGACGTCGTCGGCTTCGACGCGATGGAGCCGCTCGACAAGCTGGCCTGCGGCGTTACGGAAGCGTTCGTCGCCGACGCCAAAGGCGCGTACGACCGCTGCGAGATCCACGACGCATACCTGGCCGTCGTCGAATTCGAAAGCGCGATGTCGAGCCTATACTTCGACGCGCTCAAGGACCCGCTCTACTCGCGAGCGGTCGGCGATCGCCGGCGCCGCAGCGGGCAATCCGCGCTGCTCCACGTGCTGACGCGCTTGCTCACGGTGCTCGCTCCGATGCTTTCGTTCACGGCCGAAGAGGCGTGGCAACACCTTCCCGGCTTCGTGCGTGAGGAAACGCCGAGCGTCTTCGACAGTTCCTTCGCCGCGCACCGCCCGAAGCACGCGGACGCCGACGCCGAGCTATGGCAGCGGCTGCGGGCCCTGCGCGGCCGCGTCGCCGCCGTGACGGCGCCGCGCGACTTCGAGGCGCGGCTCGAGCTGACGGTGACGCCCGCGCTCTACAGACGCCTGCACGCGCTCGGGGACAATCTTCGCGAGGCGCTCGTCGTGTCGCAGCTCTCGCTGCACGCCAGCGACCGCGGCAACGAAGATGCCGACGGCGTGCTGGGATTCGAACTGTTGCCCGCCGACGGCGCGAAGTGCGTGCGCTGCTGGAAGTACCGCGAACTCGGCACCGATTCCGCGCACCCTGCGATCTGCGCCGAGTGCGCGGCGGTCGTGCGCGCGCTGCCCGCCGTCGTCTAGCCGCCCGCGCGATCCCGGAAGCTCGGCCACTCTTTTGCCTCGATCGCGGCGCGCGCGTCGGCCATGAGGGCGTTGAGCATGAAGACGTTGTGGTGAGAGAGCAGCTGCGGCCCGAGCATCTCCTTGGCTCGGAAGAGATGCGCGAGGTAGGCGCGCGTGAACGTCGTGCACGTATAGCAGTCGCAGCCTGGCTCGACCGGCGCGAAGTCCCGTGCCAAGGCCGAATTGAAGAGATTGAGCTCGCCGGCCCGCGTCATCGCGCGGCCGTTGCGTCCGCAGCGGGTCGGATAGACACAGTCGAATAGGTCGATGCCGCAGTCGATCGCGGCGAGCAAGTCGCTCGGGGTGCCGACGCCCATCAAGTAGCGCGGCTTGGACTCAGGCAGCAGCGGCGCCGCGGAACGGGCCGCTCCGTGCATCTGTGCGCGCGATTCGCCGACCGAGAGCCCGCCGATCGCGTAGCCGGCGAAGCCGATCGCCACGATCTCGCGCGCGCTGCGCTCGCGCAGTTCCTGGTCGAGGCCGCCCTGCACGATGCCGAACAACAGCGTACCGTCGCGCACCGGCAAGGCCGCGGCGCGCTGCGCCCAAGCGGTCGTGAGCCGCACGGATTCTTCGAGCGTCCCGCGCTGCGCCGGCAACTTGACGCAGACGTCGAGCACCATGGCGATATCGCTGCCGATGGCCTGCTGGAACTCGACGACGTTCTCCGGCGTGAAGCGATGCGTGCTGCCGTCGAGGTGCGAGCGAAACGTCACGCCGCCGTCGTCGAGCTGGCGCCGGCTCTCGAGACTGAAAACTTGGAAACCGCCCGAGTCGGTGAGGATAGGGCCGTCCCAGGCCATGAAGCGGTGCAGGCCGCCCGCGGCTTCGATCGTCGCGCGGCCCGGCCTCAGCCAAAGGTGATACGTGTTCGCGAGCACGATCTGCGCGCGCGCATCGCGCAGGTCGCGCGGCGTCAGCGCCTTCACCGTCGCGGCAGTGCCGACGGGCATGAAGCAGGGCGTCTCGACGTCGCCGTGCGCGAGGCTCAGCCGCCCGCGCCGCGCGTCACCTGCTCGCGCTACGAGTTCGAACATCGCTTCCGCGCCTCGCGTCATGCTTCGACAAGCTCAGCGTGACGCATCGAGGAGAGCGCGGGCGTGCCGGTATGCCGGCGGCGGGTCGCATTCGAAGTCCATCAGGTCGGCGGTGCGCGGATGGACGAACCGAAGGCGCCATGCATGCAGCGCCTGTCCCGGCAGCTGGAAGCGCGGCTCCGTTCGTCCATACAGCGGATCGTTGAGCAGCGGATGTCCTGCCGCAGCCAGGTGCACGCGGATTTGATGCGTGCGGCCCGTCTCCAGGCGAAACGTCAGCTCGGCGTGCTTGCCGAAGGCCTCGCGCAGCTCGTAGTGCGTCGTTGCCGGCTTGCCGTCCCCAGCGATCGCGAAGCGCAGCCGGTTTCGCGGATCTCGTCCGATCGCGCCGGCGATCGTCCCGCGGTCGTGCTCCGGGACGCCCACGACGAGACCGAGGTATTCCCGACCGACGTCGCGCCTCTTCATCGCCGCGCGAAGCGTGCGGAGGCTGTCCTCCGTTTTTGCAACGAGCAACAGCCCGGACGTATCGCGGTCAAGCCGATGCACGAGGCCCGGGCGCAGTGCGTCGCCCGGAAGCGGCGATCCGACGTGCGCGAGCAGTGCGTTCACGAGCGTGCCGTCGCGCGCACCAAGCGCCGGATGCGTCACCATTCCGGCGGCCTTATCGACGACCAGGATGTCGTCATCCTCGTACACCAGATCGAGCTCGATCTGCTGCGGTGTCGCGACGGGCGCGTCGGGCGGCGCGATCTGAAACTGAAGCACGTCGCCCTCCTCGAGAAGGCGGCTCGGCTTGGCGGCCATGCCGTTGACGAAGATCTCCCCGCGCCGCGCGCTCTGCGCGACCAGCGAGCGCGATGCGCCCGAGAGCGAGGCGATTACGACATCGGCGCGCTTTCCGGCGTGCTCAGCGGTTACGGCGTGCAACAAGGCCGGAGAGCAGCAACAGCGCGACGCCCACCGTGATGCACGAGTCGCCCACGTTGAAGATGTTCGGCCAAATGCGGTAGAAGTCGATGAAGTCGATCACGTAGCCGTGATGCAGCCGGTCGACGATGTTGCCGATCGCGCCGCCCACGATCATTCCGAACGCGATCCGCACCGTGATCGAACGCGCGGCCGCGTCGCGGAAGCTGAACCAGAACAGTACGAGCACGACGATCGCCATGCCGATCAGGACGACGGCGTTGTTGCCGAACAGGCCGAACGCCCCGTGCACGTTCCGCTCGTAGGTCCACTTCAGGAATTGCGGGATGACGTAACGGCTCTCGCCGGGCAGGAACGATACGCTGATCAGGTGCTTGGTGAATTGATCGGCCCATAGCACGAGGATCGCCACGGCGGCGATGACGATCGTGTTGACGAAATTAGAGGCTTGGTTGCGGTACAAACTGATAGAACCATCCTGCGACGTTGAGGAATGCATTGTTGACGAGCACGAGCCCGACGACGATCATGAAGGCGCCGGCGGCGAATTCGATCGCCGAGAGCGAACGCTTGATGTTGTTGAGCAAGGGCAGCACGACCCCCACGGCAGCCGCCGTAGCGAGGAACGGCAGCGCCAGCCCGGCGCAATAGAAGCAGAGGAGCACCGCGGCCTGACCGCTGTGCTGCTGGGATGCGATCGCCAAAATGCCGGCGAGGATCGGCCCGATGCAGGGCGACCATCCTGCCGCAAACGCCATCCCGACGAGCCCGGACGCCCACAGCGTTCGGCGGTCGCGCACCACGTGCACTCGCGCGTCGCGCATCAAGAGCGGAATCCGGATCATTCCCATCATGTGCAGCCCTAAGATCACGACGAGGACGCCTCCCACCTGCGCGATCAACACACGGTTTGCGTCGAGGGCACCGCCGATCGCGCTGGCGCTCAAGCCCAGTGCGACGAAAATCAGGCTGAACCCGGCGACGAAGGCGACGGCGTGCAGCATCGTAAGCGCACGGCTAGCGGCGTTGGGCCGCCCTTTGAGATCTTCGAGGCTTTCGCCGGTGAGCAGCGAGAGGTACGCCGGCACCAGCGGGAGGACGCACGGCGACACGAAGGAAACGAGGCCCGCAAGGAAGGCGATGCCGGCGGTGATATGTGTCGTCGCGGTCATGCGCCGAAGATTGTTATAAATGCAGCACTGGTTCACCTATCCAAACATCAATCCGGTCGCGTTTGCGCTCGGGCCGCTGAGAGTTCACTGGTACGGCATCGCCTATCTGGTGGCGTTTCTCTGCGTTTATCTGTGGATGAGCCGCCCGGCCGGGCGCCGCCGCCTCGGTTTGACGCGCGAGCAAATACAAGATTTTCTCTTCTACGCGCTCATCGGCGTGCTGGTCGGCGGCCGCACTTTTTTCGTCATCAACGACATCATCAGCAAGCACGACGCGTCATTTTACTTTTCTAATCCGATCAACTTCGTCGCCGTCTGGAACGGAGGCATGGCATTCCACGGCGGCTTGATCGGCGTCTTGGTGGCGATCTGGCTGTTCGTCCGCAAGCATCCAGGCCTGAAGTACATGGTGGTCGGCGACGAGGTCGTCATGATGCTGCCCATCGGCATCGCGCTCGTGCGCCTGGTGAACTTCATCAACGACGAGCTGTGGGGCGACGTCTGCCGGCCCGACCATCCCTGGTGCCTGCGCTTCCCGAGCGCGCCCGACCAGGGCGCCCTCTACCGTCACCCCTCGCAGATCTACGAAGCGATGCTCGACATCCTCACCCTTCCGATCATTCTGATCGTCTACCGGCTCAAGCCCAAGGACGGCGTCGTCGGGTGGACCTGGTTCGCGCTCTACGGCATCACGCGTTCGATCGCCGAGCTCTGGCGCCAAGCCGACTTCACGCTGGGGGGAATAACGGGCGGCCAACTCTACGCGCTGCCGATGATTGCAATCGGCATCGCCGGCGTCGCGTACTGCGCCATGCGGCCCGGGCCGCGCACGGAGGCCCGGCTCGCGCCGGCCAATCGCGGCGCTCGATGACGGCGTAGCCGCGCGCTATCTCGCGCTGCAGCGGGAGATCGACGCGGCGTTGCGGGAATGCGGGCGTGCGCCGGGCGCCGTCACGCTGGTGGGTGTCGGCAAGCGCCAGTCAGCCGAGGCGGTGACGGCGGCCATCCGCGCCGGATTGTGCGACGAGGCCGAAAGCTACGTGCAAGAAGCGCGCGCAAAGTTTCCCACGCTGCCGCCGGTGCGCAAGCACTTCGTCGGGCACTTGCAAACGAACAAGGCCAAGACGGTCGCGACGTACTTCGACGTCGTCCAGAGCGTCGACCGGGCCGCCGCCGCGACCGCGCTCTCCGCCGCCGCGCTTTCGCTCGGGAAGACGCTGCCGGTGCTGCTGCAGCTCAACGTTTCGCCGGTCGAGCGGTTCGGCTGCCCGCCGTCGGACGCCCTTCGCCTGGCCGAAACGCTGCGAGAGCAACCGGGGCTGCGCCTTGAGGGTGTGATGGCCATCGGGCCGCTGACCCGGGACCGCGACGCGATTCTTCGCGCTTTCGATGCGGCCGCCAAGACGTTGGACCGTATAGGTGGAAGTACGCTCTCCATCGGCATGTCAAACGATTGGCGGGAAGCGTTGCAGGCCGGCTCAACGATGCTGCGTATCGGGGAAGCACTCTTTGGCCCGCGAGTCCGCGAAGGGGGACAGTAGGTGAGCATGTTCAGCAAGATCGGATCGTTCTTCTCGATCCGAGACGACGAGGAAGAATTTTACGGCGAGGAGTCGACCTCGGCGCGCGTCGTTCCGCTGTCGAGTGCGGGCCGCCGCGGGGGAACGCAGGTGAGCGTCTATTCACCGCGCAGCTACCAGGACGTCGTCGAGATCGCCGACTCGCTGCGCAACCGGCAAGTCGTCATCGTAAACTTGCAAAACGCCGACCGGACGCTCTTGCAGCGCGTCGTCGACTTCACGTCGGGCGTTGCCTATACGATCGACGGCAAGATTCAGAAGCTTGCCGAATCGATCTATCTCGTCGTTCCCGCGGGGATCGTCGTCAATGCGGCAGGACTGCGCGAATCGATGATGGCCGACGGCACTTTCGACTTCATGGCCAATAGAACGTAGGAAAACGATGGAAAAGATTACACCGGTCGACATTCAGCACAAGTCGTTCAAGAAGGCGCTGCAGGGCTATGACCGCGCCGACGTCGACAAGTTTCTGGACGAGGTCATCGAGACGCTCGAAGACGAAGCGCAGCAGCGTGCAGCGCTCGAGGCGGAGATCGCCGACCTCAAGGAGCGCATCAGCCACTTCAAGGCGATGGAAGAGTCGCTGCACAACACGCTAGTGCTCGCGCAGCGCACGGCCGACGAGGTGAAGGCCTCCGCCCACAAAGAGGCCGACTTGATCCGCGAGCAGGCGCGCCTGGCCGGCGATCGTGAGATCGCCGGCTACAACGACGCTATTGCGGAGGTGCGCCGGGAACACCAGCGTGCCGGGGAGGCGGCAGAGAAGGTGCGCAGTGAATTGCGCAGCCTCTTGATGACGCACCTCGCCCTCCTGGAACGTGGCGAAGGCGGCACGCCAAACGGCGAGCAGCCGAAGGCGAGCACCGTCGACAGCAACGCCATCGAGGAATCGCCGCCGAAAACCGAGACGACCCGCATCACGGTTTACTAATCGTTCACCGTCGCCCACGTTGACGCCGGAGCTCGGGATGACCCGGGGCGTAGGATGACAGCAAGCGTTGCCGTGCTGCCGGGGGACGGCATCGGCCCCGAGGTGACGCACGCCGCCGCAGCGCTGTTACGTTGCGTTCGTCCCGACGTCGAATGCACGGAGGCGCCCGTCGGCGGAGCCGCGCTGTCGCGCGGGCAGTCACCGCTTCCCCGGGAAACGCGCGCGCTCTGCGACGCGAGCGATGCGATCCTGTTCGGGAGCGTCGGCCTTCCCCAGTATGACGGCAAACGGCTCGAGGAACGTCCCGAGTACGCGCTCTTCCTGTTGCGCCGCGACTACGAGCTGTACGCGAACCTACGGCCCGTGCGCGTCTTTCCAGGCCTCGAGGAGGCGTCGTCGCTGCGCGCCGATATCGTTCTTGGCCTCGACCTCCTCGTCGTGCGCGAGCTCACGGGCGGCATCTACTACGGCAAACCGAAGGAGCAGCGCCGCGTCGACGGCATTGACGAGGCCGTCGACACGATGATCTACCGCGCGCCCGAGATCGAGCGCATCGCGCGCGTCGCCTTCGAGTGTGCGCGCGCGCGACGCAAGCATCTGACCTCGGTCGACAAACAGAACATTTTGGAAACCTCGCGCCTTTGGCGGCGCATCGTGACCGAAGTGGCGCGCGAATACGGCGACGTGCGGCTCGACCATCTCCTGGTGGACAACGCCGCGATGCAGCTGGTCCACCGCCCGGGGGCCTTCGACGTGATTCTGACGGAAAACATGTTCGGCGACATCCTGTCGGACGAGGCGGCAATCCTTACCGGCTCGCTCGGCACGCTTCCGAGCGCGAGCCTCGGAACGCGCGGCGAACGTGGGCGGCAGTTTGGCCTCTACGAGCCGATCGGGGGAACCGCGCCCGATCTCGCCGGAAAGAACGTCGCGAACCCGACGGCGGCGATCCTTTCCGCCGCGATGCTGCTGCGCCACTCGCTGGACGACGACGCAAATGCCGTGCGGATCGAGCGCGCCGTGAAACGCGCTTACCGCGACGGCCTGCGGACTGCGGAGCTCGCCGGCGGAGCCGGCGCGCCGCTTTCGACCGACGCTTTCACCGCGGCCGTCGTCGCCCGGCTCAGCGACTCAGCGCAAGGCTCGATAGCGCGCTAAGGCCGGTATTCGAGCCCCCGATGAGCTGAATCGGCGCCACGTTTCCGTCTGCTCCACCTACACGTTCGTCGACTCGTCCGCGACCCTCCGTCCGATAAAGTCGATGAACCGCAGATGCAGCGTCGCGTGCGCCCGCGGATGCTGCACGATCCATGCCGACCGCCAGCGGGCGAGCGCGTCGCGCTTCAGCGCGATCACCGCATCGTCGTCCATCTCGATGTAGCGCTGGAGGTCGAGGCTGACGATCAGCGTGTTTTTCGACCGCAAGTCGAAGCCGGCGATCACGCCTGGGTAGTCGTGCTTGAGCGTTTCTACGGCGCGCAGTTCCTCGGTCTGAGCGCGCTCCTGCGGCGTCGGCGAGCTGCATCCCGCGAGGATCCCGGCAAGTGCGAAGACGATCGCTCCTCGATTCATCGTCATTACGCAGCGTTCGCCGCCGTGCTGGCCGTACCGGCCAAGCTTCGCAGATACTTCGATCGAAGCTATCGCTACGTGAAGAGGCTCAAGTCGAAAACGGCGGCAAAGAACAAAGCGTAGGCCAACGGACGGCAACGAATCGGTCACGGCGGTTCGCTACCATCCGCCCATGGACGGAATTGCATGGGCTGCAAGCGCGATGGTAGCTGCGCGAACGCGGCTCGAGATCGCCGCACAGAACCTCGCCAACGTCTCCACCGACGGCTTTAGGCGCGCCATCGCTCGAGGTTCCCTCACGCCGCGTGGCGCGTCCGTCGCCCGTGTGTCCTCTGCAGAGCCCGGCGCGCTGCGCCAGACGGGGCGGGACCTCGATTTCGCAATCGTCGGCGACGGCGCGTTTCGCGTACGGGACGCGCGCGGGCGCGTGGCGCTAACGCGAGCCGGCGCCTTCATGCGGGCCGCCGACGGCACGCTGTGCGACACGCATGGGCGCGCCGTGCTCGGCGCGCGGGGTGTGGTGCGCGTCGGGGCCGATGGCCGTATCGCGGAACGCGACCTCGCCCTTCCGGCCGGCAGCCGCCTTCAGCGCGGCTTCCTCGAAACGGCCGACGTCGACGCGATCGCGGAAATGGTGGACGTGCTCACGGCGGAACGGTCCTTCGAAAGCGCGCAGAAGGCCGTAGCGGCGATCGATGCGTCGCGGCAAAAGTCCATCGACGCCGCGCGGATCGCCTAGTCCATGGATCGCGCGCTCTTTGCGTCGGCGAGCGGCATGGCCGCGCAGCAACGCAACCTCGATACGATTTCCGACAACCTGGCAAACGCGGAAGTCGTCGGCTTCAAGGGCTCCGTGCAGACGTTCGCGGAGCTGGTAGGGCCCGGCCCCACGGGGCTTGGCACCGTCGCACTGGGCAGCCGGCTGCTGTTTGGGCAGGGCAAGCTCGCGCGCAGCCCCGGGCCGTTCGACGTGGCCATCGACGGCCCGGGGTTCTTCGCCGTCGTCGATCGGCGCGGCAACCAACGATACACGCGCGACGGCCAATTCTCACGCGCCGCCGACGGAACGGTGCGCAACGCGGCTGATTGGGCGCTTGCGGGAATCCACATCCCCTCCGACGCGCTTTCGGCAACCGTCGGCAGCGGCGGCGACGTGCGGGCGACGTTCGCAACGGGCGTTCGTACGATCGGTCACATCCGTCTCACGGAGTTCGCCGCGCCCGAACGCCTGCGGGACCTTGGCGGCGCGCTCTTCGAGGCAACGCCGGAGTCGGGGAAGCCCCGCGACGTCGTCCCCGGCTCCGACGATGGTCCGAAACTGCGGTTCGGCATGCTCGAGCAATCCAACGTGACCATCATCGACGCGATGATGCAGATTCTCGCCGCGCAGCGAGCGTACGAAGCGAACGCCAAGGGCGTACAAGCCGCCGACGAGATGCTGCGCATCGCCAATAATCTGCAGCGTGGATAGCGTCGCCGCTCGCCGCGCCGGGGAGCTGCTCGAGTCGCTGCTCCTCGCGCCGGTTTTACGGCCAATGATCGCCGGTGCCGGGGTCGTGGGCGACTACGAGCTCGACGCGCTTGCGCGCGCGATTGCGCAGCGTGACACGCACGGCTTTGCGGCTCTCGTCGCGGCGAAGCTCGAGCAAGTGCCGTGAACGAGGGTGCGCAGCGCGAAGAGCGGATTCGCGAGCTCATGCCGCTCACGCGGAAACTCGCGCGGCGTCTCAAACGCCTCGTGCCGAATTTCGACGTCGACGATCTCGTGGGCGACGGCTGCGTCGGCTTGATACGCGCGGTCGACTCCTTCGACCCCGGACGGGGACCGCGGCTCGACGAATACGCGCGGCGCTTGATCGTCGGTTCGATGCTCAACGGAATTCGTCGGATGGACCCGGTCTCCGAACGCGCACGGCGGATCGTGCGCGATGGGGAAAACCGGCGTTACGCGATTGCGGCCGAGCGCGGCGAGGTGCCCAGCGCGGCGGAGATGGAGCAGCGCTGTCCGGGCTACCGACGCGCGGTGGCAGCCGCCTATCGCGGACAGCCGCTCTCGCTGGACGCGCCGCTGCCAATCGGTGAAGCGCTCTCCGGCGACTGGGGAGAGGATCCGGCTCGCATCGTCGCACAGCGTTCGGAGAGCGAGCATCTCGACGCGCTGCTTTCCGGCTTGCCGCCGCGTCAGCGCCAGGTCGTGGTGATGCACTATTTCGGCGGTAAGTCGCTTCGCACGGTGGGAAAACAGCTCGCGATCTCCCCGCAGCGCGCGTCGCAGCTTCATATCTCTGCGATCGCGGCCCTCAAACGGCACGCGCATGCTGCGCCGGCTTGAGCTCGAGGAGACCGCCGCCGCTTTACCGCTGCACGTCGGTGCGGGCCGATCCGAAGCGATCGTGCCGGCCGTACCCGAGGCGGAGCTCGAGACTGCGCTCCTCCCATACGATCATCCACGTTGGGTACGCGATGCGTTGGCCGTCTCGCAGAAAGCGCGCGAGCTTCTCGCCAGGCTGCGCCCCGTCGCCATCGAGGTGCTCTCGTTTTGGGATCATCGCATCCGGGCGATCGTCGTGGGCGATCGGCGCGTACAAGTGGATGCGAGCGGCTGCTATCGCGCCGACGCGTGAGCACGTCAGCGCAGGTGCGCGGCGACCGCGATGGCCACCGTCGCCGCACCCAAGAACACGAAGTAGATGAGGCCTTGCGCGAAGATCAGGACGTCGCGAGTATCGTCAGCGTTGTGCATGGAACTCCCTCGCCTCTAGCGTTTTCCACTATGCTGACACGCGATGCTGGTAACAGCCGTAAGGGGGGCTGTGATTCCCCTGAATTTTTGATCACGCCGGCGAAACCGGCTCTACGTCGCCGCCGCCTCCGCGGGTACGAAGAGATTGCGGCCGGTCATGCGCTCCGGAATCGGCAAGCCCATCAGCGTGAGCAGCGTCGGTGCGACGTCGCCCAGCTTGCCGCCGGAGTCGAGCTTGCCGTCGATGCCGTTGGCGACGACGATGAGCGGCACGGGGTTCGTCGTGTGCGCGGTGATCGGATTGCCGGCGTCGTCGATCTCTTCTTCGGCGTTGCCGTGGTCGGCGGTAATCGCCAGTAGGCCGCCGGCGCGCAGCGTCGCATCGGCGAGGCGCTGGAGGCCTGGGTCGACAGCCTCGACACCGTGGATCGTCGGCTGCCATTTTCCCGTGTGACCGAGCATGTCGGCGTTCGCATAGTTCATCACGATTGCATCGTAGCTGCCGCTCGCGATCGCAGCCACGGCCGCCTCCGTGATCTCGGAGGCCCGCATTGCGGGCGCGAGATCGTACGTCGCCACGGAGCGGTCGGACGGGATGAGCTCGCGGTCCTCGCCGGGGAATTGGTCCTCGCGGCCGCCGTTGAAGAAGTACGTGACGTGCGCGTACTTCTCGGTTTCGGCCAGGCGAAGCTGGCGCAGCCCTTCGCGCGCGACGATCTCACCGAACGTGTCGTACTGCGGGCGCGGACCGAACAGCACCGGGTTCGTGTACTGTTCGTCGTACTTCGTCATCGTCGCGAAGTATGGATCGGCATACGGCTTCGGTGCGAACACGCCGAAGCCGTCGTCGTAGTATAACGGCGTTCCGGCGTTGAATGCCGTCGTGAGCTGGCGCGCGCGGTCCGGGCGGAAGTTGAAGAAGACGAACGCGTCACCGTCCTCGATCGGTCGAGCGTGCGCGACGATGGTCGGGGCGACGAACTCATCATCCTCACCGCGCTCGTAGGCCTGGCGCAGCGCGGTCAGCGCGTCCCCCGCGCGATGATCCGCCTCGCCGTTGGCAAGCAGCTCGTACGCCCGACGGGTCCGCTCCCAGCGCCGGTCGCGGTCCATCGCGAAGAATCGCCCGGTCATGCTCCCGATGGATCCCGCACGCCCGACGGCGGCGAGCTTGGACTCGAGGCGCTCGATATAGGTCGCGGCCGAACGCGGCGGCGCGTCGCGGCCGTCGAGAAAGCAGTGGACCACGAGCGGCACGCCCGCGGCGACCGCGGCGTCGATCAACGCGAAGACGTGCTCGATCGAGCTGTGCACGCGACCGTCGGAGAGCAGGCCCATGAGATGCAGCGTCGAGCGATTGCGCGCCACGTGAGCGACCGCGAGCTGCAGCGTATCGTTCGTTGCGAAGTCGCCGTCCGCGATGGCGGCGTCGATGAGCGTGACGCCCTGGGGAACGACTCGTCCGCTGCCGAGGTTCATGTGTCCGACCTCGCTGTTGCCCATGACGCCTTTCGGCAAGCCGACGGCGAGGCCGGAGGCCTCGAGCGTCGTGTGCGGCCAGCGTTCGAGCAGCGCTCGAAAATGCGGCACGTTTGCTGCCGCGATCGCGTTGCCGTGCGTGCCGTCGCGGCAGCCCCAGCCGTCGAGCACCGCGAGCACGACCGGACGGTAATTCATCCGCGATCCCCGGACGCGGAATCGTGGACCGCGGCGTTGCCGATCAGCGCGGCGAAACCGTGTGCATCCAGCGACGCACCCCCGACGAGTCCTCCGTCGATGTCGCGCCGCGCGACGTACGCCGCAGCGTTCTTCGCCGTCATGCTGCCGCCGTACAGGATCGGCGTGTCGTCGAGCCCGGACAGACAGCGGCGGATCGTCCCCATGACGCGATCGGCCTCTTCGGGTTCGCAGTTCTTGCCCGTGCCGATCGCCCAGATCGGCTCGTAGGCGATCATGACGCGGAAGAGTTGGTCGTGCGCAACGCCGTCGAACGCGGCGGTCGTTTGCGCGACCACGCGCTGGTCGGTCGCGCCCGCGTTACGCTCGTCCGGCGTTTCTCCGACTGCGACGATCGGCGTGAGGCCTTGTTCGAGCGCCGTGTGCACCTTGCGGTTCACCGTGCGGTCGGTCTCGCCGCAGAACGCGCGGCGCTCGGAGTGGCCGATGATGACGTGCGATACGCCGAACTCGCGCAGCATTGGTGCGCTGATTTCGCCGGTGTAGGCACCCTCGAGTTCCCAGTGCATCGTCTGGGCCCCCAAGCGGACGCGCGTGCCGCGCAACCGCGTCCACGCGGACGGGATCGAGAGGAACGGCGGAGCGATCACGATTTCCACGCGCTCGGGCAGCGATGCGGCTTCGGGCAGGAAGGCGTCGAGGAAGCCCGCGGTATCGGCCGCCGTCTTGTGCATCTTCCAGTTGCCGGCGATGACGATCCTATCGCGCAAGCGCCGCGACCCCCGGAAGCGTTTTGCCCTCGAGATACTCGAGCGTCGCGCCGCCGCCCGTGGAGACGTGGCTGGTTTGCGACGCAAAGCCGAGCATGTTGGCGGCTGCGGCGGCGTCGCCGCCGCCGACAACGCTGATCGCGCCCCGCGCGGTGGCGCGCGCGATCGCCTCGCCGACGACACGCGTGCCGTCGCGGTACGCCGGCTTCTCGTAGACACCCATCGGCCCGTTGAAGACGATCGTCTTGGCGCCGTCGATCGTGGCCGCGTAGGCGCGCGCCGTCGCGGGGCCGATGTCGAGAATCATCGCGTCGCCGACGGAGCCGATCGCAACGACGCGCGCCTGAGCCTGCGCATCGACGCTCGGCGCGACCACCGCATCGCTCGGAAGCTGCAGGTCGACGTGCCGCTCGCGCGCCGCGGCGAGGATCGCGCGCGCGGGGCCAAGATCGTCGTCGCGCAGGGATCGTCCGACCTCGGCGCCCGATGCCGCGAGCAACGTGTTCGCCATTCCGCCGCCGACGCAGAGTGCGTCGACCAGCGTCAAGAGGCGATCGAGGACGCCCATCTTGTCCTTGATCTTCGCGCCGCCGATCGCGCAGACGAACGGCTTTTGCGGCTGCTCGATGAGGCGCGACAGCCACCCGAGCTCGCCTTCCATCAGCAGGCCGGCGGCATTGGGCAGAAGCGCGGCGACGCCCGCAGTCGACGCGTGCGCGCGGTGCGCGGTGGCGAAGGCGTCGTCGACGTACAGATCGCCCAGTGCGGCCAGCTGCCGCGCGAAGTTCTTATCGTTGGCTTCCTCCTCACGATGAAACCGCACGTTCTCGAGCAGCACGACGTCGCCGTCGCGCAGCTCGTCCACGGCTCGCCGCGCCGGCTCGCCGACGCAATCTTCGGCGAATGCGACGCGGCGGTTCAGCCGATCGGCCAACGCCTGCGCGACCGGACGCAGGGAGAAGCGCGGATCGGGCCTGCCGTCGGGACGACCCAGGTGCGACAGAACGATCGCACGCGCGTCGTGGTCGTGCAGCCATTGCAGCGTCGGAAGAGCCGCATCGATCCGTTCGTAGTCGAGGATGCGTCCGTCGACGAGCGGCACGTTGAGATCCTCCCGAAGCAGGACGCGCTTTCCGCGAACGTCGAGGTCTTGCAGCCGGCGAAAATTCACGCCGACGTGTGTCAGGCGGTTGCGGGGATCGTCGTCAACACCATGGCGGTGAGCTCGGCCAGCCGGCACGAGTAGCCCCACTCGTTGTCGTACCACGCGGCGATCTGCACGAGGTCCCCATTGGCGTTGTTGAGCTTCGCGTCGATGATGGAACTCGACGGATTCTTCTTGAAGTCACTCGAGACGAGCTCGTTCTCGGTGTAGGATACGTATTTCCCGAGCTCGCCGGCCGCGGCTTCGCGCAGGATGGCGTTGAGCTGTTCTTTGGTCGTCGGCTTCTGCGTCTGGGCCACGAGATAGATCATCGAGACGGTCGGCGTCGGGACGCGCAGCGCGAACCCATCGAACGTGCCCTGGACCTCCGGGATCGTCAGATAGAGGGCCTTCGCCGCCCCCGTCGAGGTGGGCACGATGTTCGTCGCGGCGTTGCGCGCGCGCCGCGGATCCTTGTGCGGCCCATCGAGCACGTTTTGGTCGTTGGTATACGAGTGGATCGTCGTCATGAAGCCTTTGACCCAGCCGAGCGTATCCACGACCGGCTTCACCGCCGTCGCCAAACAGTTCGTCGTGCATGAGGCGTTGGAGATGACGTTGTGCTTCTCCGGATCGTAACGGCGGTGGTTGACGCCGAGAACGATCGTGATGTCTTCGCCCGTAGCGGGTGCGGAGATGATGACCTTCTTCGCGCCGCCGCTGTCGATGTGCGCGCGCGCCTTGTCGGCGTTGGTGAAGAGTCCGGTCGATTCGACGACCAGGTCGACCCCCAGGTCTTTCCACGGCAGCCGGCCCGGATCGCGCTCCGCGAAAACTTTGATGCGCCGGCCGTCGATCGCGATCGTCGCGTCCTGCGCCGAGACGTCGCCGTCATAGATACCGTAGTTGCTGTCGTACTTGAAGAGGTGAGCGCATTGCTGCGCGTCGGTCAGATCGTTGACCGCGACGATGTCGATCTCCGGATGGCGTTCGACGATCGCCTTGGTAAAGTTGCGTCCGATGCGGCCAAAGCCGTTGATGCCAATGCGCATGAGCGCGTTTACCTGGCCGCTTTCGCGCTCCCCTGCCCGCGCAGAGAGCCGGCGAGCCGCCCGAGGGCGGCGAGGCGCCCGCTGACCGTCGGTTTCGCAATCGACGGATTGCAGCGCCGCCCCAGCTCCGCGAGGGACTCATCGGGATGCGTGAGGCGAAGCTCGGCGATCTCGCGCAACGCGGGCGACAGGCGCGACAGGCCATAGGCGCTTTGCAGGTATTCCACGACGCGTCGCTGCGTGGCGGCGGCCTGCGCCGAACGCTGAAGGTTCGCCGCCTCCGTATTGACGAGGCGATGGATGCGGTTCTTCGTCTCGCGCAGCGCGCGTACGTCTTCGAGCGCAAGCACGGCGCCGAACGCCCCCATGCGCGTCAGCAGCTCAACGATGACGTCGGAGTGCTTGAAATACAGGACGGTGCGCCCTTTGCGGTGCGTTCGCTTCGGGTGCGTCCCCGCGCTGCGCAGCATCCAGGTCAGCCGGTCAGCCGCTTCGTCGTCGCGTGCCACGAACTCGAGATGGTATCCCCGCGCGCCGGCGGCGAGCGATCCGCATGCGAGAAATGCAGCACGGACCTCGAACAACCGGTCGCACTTGCGCGCAGGCTTGGACGGACGCGCCTTCAGGCGGTCGGGCAGCGCGACGGCGAACGTCGGCAGGCGCTGGAGGCGCGTCGGGGCGCGGGTCTCGATCGAATGCGCTTTGCGTTCCTCGAGCAGTGACCAGAAGAGTCGCGCGACGGCGTTGCGGTGGGTCACGAACGCGCCCGATCCGCCGCCGTAGAACGCGAGGCCCGCCAGCAGCGCCTCACGGCAGTGCGCGTCGGAGGGCACGTCACGCGCCAGCGCGTCTTTGGTGTCGGGAGAGATTACTCCCATTCCGGATCGTCCGCCGCCGTCGCGAGGACTTCGTACAGAGCGGCGGGCTTCACAGAGGGCGTCATTCGCAGCGGCACCTCGCGGACGCGCACCGTAACGAGCCGGCTCGCATAATGGATCGCCAGCTCGTCGCCGGGGCGCACCTGATATCCGGGCTTGAGCGGCTTGCCGTCCTTCGTGATGCGGCCATGCTCCAGCGCTTCGTGCGCCTCGCTGCGCCGCCGTGCCAAACGGGAGACTTTCATGTATTTGTCCAGCCGCACGCCCCTCGATTCAACGAGCTCGAAACCATCGCTTGTTTTTTCGAGTTGCTCGGCGAAGCCGGGCAAACCGGCGTACCAGCAGAAGGGAGCGAGGACCGCCATGGCGCAGGCGCGCGCGGGACAACGCCGCGGGGTCAACGTGTTCGAGGAGGGGAAGCCGATGTGGCAGATCCTGCTCGTCTTTCTCATTCCGTTGATGCTGAGCAACGTTCTGCAGTCTGCGTCGCAGACGATGGCGAGCATCTGGATCGGGCGCTTGATCTCCACGCAGGCGCTTGGGGCGATCTCGGCGGTCTTTCCGATCATCTTCCTGCTCTTTTCGTTCGTCTTCGGCGTGTCGAGTGGAAGCAGCGTGCTCATCGGACAGGCGTTCGGCGCACGCGACCACCACAAAGTCAAGAAGATCGCGGGAACGGTGCTCGGTGCCGCGCTTTATCTCGGCATCATCGTCGCGGTGCTCGGTGCCATCGGCTCGCCCACCGTCCTGGGCTGGCTCGGGACGCCGCCCGACATCATCGGTCAGGCGGACGCCTACGCGCGAGTGATCTTCATCACCATGCCGGTGTTCTTCGTCTACTTCGTCTATGCGACGATCCTGCGCGGCACCGGCGACTCGACCACGCCGTTTTACGCGCTGATCGTTTCTGCGGTGCTCGCCATCGCGATCACGCCGCTCTTCATCGTCGGGCTCTTCGGGCTCCCCAAGCTCGGCGTCGTCAGCGCCGCGGTCGCCGGACTCATCGCCAACGCCGCCGCGCTGGCGTGGCTCTTATTTTACCTGAACCGGCGGGACCATCCGCTGAAGTTCGATCGCGAAACGCTTGCGGACATGCGCATCGACTGGACGGTCCTGCGCTCCGTCGTACGCATCGGGGTGCCGACCGGCCTTCAGGTGATGATGGTGTCGTTAGCCGAGATCGCCGTGATCTCGTTCGTGAACCGCTTCGGCTCCAGCGCCACGGCCGCGTATGGTGCCGTGAACCAGGTCGTCGGCTACGTGCAGTTCCCCGCGATCTCGATTGGCATCTCGGCGTCGATTTTCGGCGCACAGTGCATCGGCGCGCGCCGGGAAGACAAACTCGGGACGGTGATCCGCTCTGCGGTAGCGCTCAACTACATCATCGGCGGCATCATCATCGGCGCTTGCTACCTGTTCGCATGGGCGATTCTCGGCTGGTTCATCACGGATCAGCACACGCTTTCGATCGCCCACCAACTCCTGATGATCACGCTCTGGAGCTACGCGATCTTTGGCAACTCTTCCGTGCTCAGCGGCGTCATGCGCGGCAGCGGCACCGTGCTCTGGCCAACGGCAATCGGCATCTTCGCGATCTGGGGCGTCGAAGTTCCGGCGGCGTATGTGCTGATGCACCGCTTCGGCCTCGACGGCGTTTGGCTCGGCTACCCGATCGCCTTCTGCGCCGCGCTGCTGCTGCAGTTCTGCTACTACGAGTTCGTCTGGAAGCGCAGGACGCACGAGCGCCTCGTCTGACGCAGGCTTACCGCGCGCGGACCGGCGGGCTGACGGACTGGCCGTAGGGTGCGTCGGGCGCGATCGCGGAGGGTTCGACCCGCTTGGGGTTGCCCCCGTCCGCGTAGTTGAAGAAGCCTTCGCGGTTCGGGCAGTTGAGATTCCCCGCGACCACCGCGTTCTGCTTGCGCGTCGTCCCGCCGACGAAGGGCTGCACGGCGACCATCCAGTCGTAGTTTGGATAGCAGTCGTCGGTGAGCTGCGTTTTGCGCACGATCGTGACCGACGAGCCCGATACCGTGACGCGATAGATCGCCGTCGTATACCCGAACTGGTAGTCTTGGTCGGTGGCGGTGAGATAGGTGCCGTCCCATCCGACGCTGCCCGGAAAGCCGACGCTCAATCCGCTCAGCAGCGTGAAGGTGCTGCTCCCCGCGGGAAGCTCGGCGAAGGCGTCTGCGCCCGAATAATCTACGCCTTGCACGAAGAGGTTCCCGTTTGGGTCGTACGCGGGCGGCCATTGCCGAAAGAGGCTGGGGTCGGTGTACTCCGTCTGGCCTCCGCCGAGGCCGCCGGCGAAAACGTCGAGGCTTCCGGCGCCGCTGCTGCCGAGGCCGCTAAAGTTCGCGACGGCGACGTTGCCGGTCGACGGGTCGATCGAACAGCCGATCGGGTCGCCGTAGTCGTCGCCGGCCGTCGCGATCGGCGTCGTCCCTCCGTGCGCGTACTCGTAAATCTTCGCCGTCTCGTTGTCCACGACGTAGACGTTGCCCGTGCGGTCGACGCACTGTCCGTACGGGAAGCTCAAGCCGGTGATCTGACCGTAAAGCTTTCCGGCCTTCACGCGATAGTTGTAGATGTCGATCGTCCCGGTCGCTCCGTCGGAGACGTACAGGAGCCACTGTTTGCCGGCGTCGGGAAGGATCCACGATTTGCGACGATTGAGACGGCGTGCGGCGATCGTTCCGAGCGGCGTCGCCATCGCGATCAGGCGCGCCGCTTGCGTCGTTCCGCGCGCCGCCGGCGGCATCGCTCCCCGCGCGGACGGCGAATTTCCCGCGTTACAGCCGGCGAGTAGTGCGGCCGCCGCGGCAGCATAGACAGAAGAACGATACGGCATACGGAACTCCTTTCAAACGTTGCGACGCTGTTTCTTCCGGGGCGTGACGCACGTACCGCTCGCGCGGCAGACCAGGACCGCCGGCTCGAGCACGTCCGCCGCGCTGTCGCCGATATCGGGGCGCGCCGCGATGACCTTATGTGCCTCGAACTCCATTCGCCGCGACGTCTTTCCCGTCGCGACGATTCGGCCCCGCGCCTCGATGAAGTCGCCCGCATAGACCGGGGCCAAAAACTCGACCGAGTCGTACGCGGCGAACAGTCCCTCGTCCCCATCGAGCCGAACCAGCAGCTCGGTCGCGACGTCGCCGAAAAGCCCGAGCATGCGGGCGCCATCGACGAGCGCGCCGCCGTAGTGTGCGTCGTGCAGGCTCATCCGCAGGCGCAGGACGACCGTTAGGCCTTCGCGAGTTTCCATAGTTCCTCGAGCTCGCCGAGCGAAAGGTCCGATAGGTTCTTTCCGCCGGCGACGGCACGTTCTTCCATGAAGGCGAAGCGCCGGTAAAACTTTTCGGCGGCCTCACGCATCGCCGTTTCGGCGTCGATGCCGAGCGCGCGCCCAAGGTTCACGAGCGTGAAGAAGACGTCGCCGAGCTCCTCACGGATTCGCGGGTCGTCGGGAGCCGGCGCGGCGGCGAGATCGCCCCACGCTTCACGCAGTTCGGTCAACTCCTCGGACAGCTTCTCGAACACGCCGCGTGCGTTCGGCCAGTCGAATCCGACGCGCGCGGCCTTTTCCTGCATCCGCTGGCCCCGCTGCAGCGCCCCGAGATGACGGGGAATGCCTTCGAGGCGGCTCTTGCGGCGCTGCCCGGTCTTTTCGAGCGACTTCAGCTTCTCCCAATTGCGCCACTGTGCGTCGACGTCTTCGATTACGGCGTCCCCGAAAACGTGCGGGTGCCGTCGCACCATCTTATTCGACAAGGCGTCGACGACGTCGGCGATGCTGAACTTTCCGACCTCCGTGGCGAGCTGCGCGTGAAAGAGCACCTGCAACAGTAAGTCGCCGAGCTCCTCGCACAAACCGTCGAGCGCGGCGAGCTCGATTGCCTCGACGACCTCGTAGGTTTCCTCGATGAGATACGGCACGAGCGTGCGATGCGTCTGCTCGCGGTCCCACGGGCATCCCATCCGCAGCCGCGCCATGATCTCGACTAAGTCATCCCACGAATAGTGCGACGACTGCGGCGGCAGCGGTACGAGCGGCATCGCAATCGCCGCAGACAGCGTGGCTCTCGGCACGCCGGGAACGATTTCGGCCGCGACGCCGCGCGCTTCGAGCGCGCGGAGCAGCGGCGGGAGACCGGGGAAGTCGGAGAGCGGGTTTCCGAGCACGCCGAGCCCCAGCGCGCCGGTCCCGGCGGCGTCGATGCGATTCGCGAAGCTCGCGACGGCGTCGGCGCTTCCCCGCACGAGCAGATCCGCATCGTCCACCATGCCGCGGACGATGCGGACGCCGTTTCCTTCGAGGTAGCCGGTCAGCGGCGGGGGCGCCAGCAGAACGACGGCGCCGCCGACGGTCCGCAGTGCGTCGAGCGAGCCGATCGTCAGGAGCGCGGGGTCGCCCGGCCCCAAACCTGCGATGCGAACGAGCACGCTAGAAGGTTCGGACATCTCTTCCGAGCGCCCCGTAGGGCCGCCGCGGCGGCCCTATTGCGTGCTGGTGGCTGCGGGTGAGGTCGCCGGGCTCGGGCTCGCGGACGCCGCCTCGGTCGGGGTCGCCGTCGCCGCCGCGTTCCCGGAGGCCGCTCCGGCCGCCGGCGATGGGAAGACTCCGGCGAACTGCGGGTCGTTTACGACGATCGTGGCCTTCGCTTGCAGCCCTTGCAGGAACGGCTGAATCAACGGCCCCTCGTGCAGCTGGCGCAGCTGATCGACGATCTGCGGCCGCGCGCTGTCCACCGTCGCCTTCTGTCCCGGCTGGCGCGATTCGACGACGATGATGTGATAGCCGAACGGCGATTTGATCGGCGGACTGACCTGCCCGATCGGCGCCGAGAACGCGTACTTGTCGAATGCCGGCACCATCTGTCCGCGCCGGAAGGAGCCGAGCTCGCCGCCTTTGTCCTTGGTTCCCGGGTCGGTCGAATATTGCTTGGCCAGCGACGCAAAGTTTCCACCGGACTTCAAGTCGGCTTCGATCTTCTGTGCGAGCGGCAACGTCGGCACGAGGATATGCCGCGCCGTCACTTGTTCGGGCTTGTCGTAGGAGGCGTGATTGTGATTGAAGTTGTCGCGGATCTGCGCCTCGGTGATCGTGACCTGGCCGGCCAGCGCCTTGTCGAGGATCAGTTGCTCCTTGAGCGCAGAGCGGACGTCCGCCTCGCTGAGGCCGCGCGCTTTGAGCATTTCATCCCACGATCCGCTCGGGAAGTTCTGCTTGATTTGGCTCTCGCGCTTGTCGATCTCGGCGTCCGTAACCGTGATGTTGTTGCTTTTGGCATACTGGTCGATGAGGGACTCCTGGACCATCTGCTGCAGCACGGTACGACCCATGGGGCTGTTTTCGAGCCGGGTGTTGAAGGCGGATCGGCTGATCGGTTGACCGTTGACCGTGGCGACAGCTCCGCCGCCCGAGCACGCCGTTATGGACGTGCCCATGAGAAGGGCGGCGAGGCCCACGGTGACGCGTTGGGCGTTCGACATCAATAGCTCCGTAGGAAAAGTCAGTGCGTAGAAGCGGGGCCGATGGCCCCGCATTACGGCGGCCTGGTTCGCGCGTCGGCACCGAGCTCCTCTCAGGGACCGGGCGTCAGATCGCTTCTAGCAGCGCGCGCAATAGCGGCATCCACGCTGCGCCGCCGTTACGCCGGCCCTCCCGCGCGCCCGGGCCGGCCGCAGGAAGTTCCACGACGATGCGCCCATCGCCGAAGCGAAAGCGGTTCTTGGTGAGCGCTTGAAACTTCGGCACGGCATGCGGGCCGAGCGCGAAGCCCGAGCCGATGCCGAAGGTCAGGCGATTCTCGTCGACGACGACTCGCGTCACGTGCTTCTGCAGCGCGATGGCGCGCAGCTTCGTGAGTTCCACCAGGTTGTGCAGCGGCTCGGGGAAGGCACCGAAGCGATCGCGCACGCCCGCTTCCACTTCCTGCACTTCCGCCTCGGTGCGCGCCTTGGCCAGCTGCTGGTAGACCGCAATCTTTTGGGAGACTTGCGCGATGTAGTCGTTCGGAATGAAGGCGTTGATCTTGACGTCGATCACCGCCTCGCGGCGCTCTTCGAGCGATTCCGGTTGGCCGCGCCGCTGGGCGATCGCCTCCGCGAGCAGCTCGCAGTATGTATCGAAACCAACCGATGCGATGAATCCTGATTGCGCCGAGCCGAGGAGGTTTCCGGCGCCGCGGATCTCCAGGTCGCGCATCGCGATCTGCAAACCGGACCCCAAGTGTGCGAACTCCCGAATTGCCTCCAGGCGCGCCTTGGCCTCGTCCGTCAGCGCCTTGTGCCCCTGGTAGAGCAGGTAGCAGTACGCTTGATGATTGGAGCGTCCGACGCGGCCGCGCAGCTGATACAGCTGTGCGAGTCCGAAGCGGTCTGCATCGTTGACGATCATCGTGTTGACGTTGGGGATATCGATACCGTTTTCGATGATCGTGGTCGCGACGAGCACGTCCAAGTCGCCATCGATGAAACGCTGCATGACCGGTTCGAGCTCCGTTTCACGCATCTGGCCGTGACCGACGCCGATGCGCGCGTGGGGCACGAGCTGCTCGAGCGCGCTGCGCACCGCATAGATCGACTCGATGCGGTTGTGCAGGTAGTACACCTGCCCTCCGCGGTCGAGCTCGGCGGCGATCGCGCGCTGCACCACGGCATCGCTGGCCGGAACGACGACCGTCTTGATCGACATGCGGTTCTTCGGCGCGGTTTGGATCAGCGAAAGATCCCGCACGCCCATCAACGACATGTGCAGCGTCCGCGGGATGGGCGTTGCCGAGAGGGTGAGGGCGTCGACGCTGGCGCGGTAGGCCTTCAGCCGCTCCTTATGCATGACGCCGAAGCGCTGTTCCTCATCGATCACGATCAAGCCGAGGTCGGAGAACGCGACGTCCTTCTGCAAAAGGCGGTGCGTCCCGATCACGACGTCTACCTTGCCTTCCGCGAGGTCGCGCAGGATGCGTTTTTGGTCCGCCCTGGGCGTGAAGCGCGACAGCTCTTCGACGCGCATGGGAAAGGCGCCGAAGCGCGCGCCGAAAGTGCGATAGTGCTGGTCGGCCAGCAGCGTCGTCGGCACGAGTACCGCAACCTGCTTCTTATCCGCGACCGCCTTGAACGCGGCGCGCATCGCGACCTCGGTCTTGCCGTAACCGACGTCGCCGCAGACCAGCCGGTCCATCGGGCGCGCGCGCTCCATGTCGAGCTTGGCCGCATCGATCGCCTTTTGCTGGTCCGGCGTGGGATCGTAGGGGAACGCTTCCTCCATCTCACTCTGCCACGTCGTGTCGGGGCCGAACGCGTATCCGCGCGACAGTTCCCGCTCGGCGTAGAGCGCGACGAGTTCGTCGGCAATCTTCGCGAGCGATTCGGAGACGCGCGCCTTCGTGCGTGCCCAATCGGCGCCCCCCATTTTGGAAAGGCGCGCCGCCTGCCCGTCGGCGGCCGCGTACTTGGCGATCTGGTGCATCTGCGTGACGGGCACCAGCATCCGATCGCTGCCGGCGTAGCGCAAGTCGAGATAATCTTGAGTCGCGCCGAGCACGGTCTCGGCGCGCAGGCCGAGGTATTGCCCGATGCCGTGCACGGCGTGCACGACGTAATCGCCGACGCGCAGGTCGGCGAGCGTGACGGGTACGCCCTCCTTGAGTGCGCGCATCTTGACGCGCTTGGGCGGCGCGCCGAATATTTCGCCGTCGCCGAGCACGCGCAGGCGCAAGTCGGGCAGCCGGAAGCCGGCCTCGATGGATCCGTGGTCGACGAACACGCCGCCGCGTGCCGCGCCGCCGGGCGCGATGCCCGCGGCGCGCAGCAGGTCGTTGGTGCGTGAGACCGCCGCGCTCGCGATGAAGATCGACTCGCCCGCCCCAATCCACTCGCGGAGCGTTTCGGAAAAGAGGCCCACTTGGCGGTTGAAGTGCTCCGCGGGGCGGCATTCGAAGACGAACGACTCCAGGACGCGCGGTACCCAGCCGGTATCCGCGGCGAGCTCGATCGCCCCGGGAAATGCGAGCCCGGCGTATCGTGCCGCCGCTTCGCCGATTGCCGACAGCTCGACGGGCGCCGCCGGAGCGCGCTCGCGCAGGAGCGCGGCGACGGTTTCGTCCGCGAGCAGCGTGTGGCGCTCGCGCGCGCGCTCCTCGTCGAGGGCGTGCGCGGTCGCTGCGATTGCCGCGGGCTCTTCCAAAACGACGATCGCATCGTCGGGAAGAAAGTCGAACAGCGTCGCGCCGTCGTCCTCGCCCGCCTCGTCCGCCCAGGGCGCGACGACGACTCGCTCTACCGGCTCGGTGCTGCGCTGCGACTCGATGGCGAACGCGCGCATCGACTCGATCGTATCGCCCACGAGCTCGATGCGGATCGGCGCATCTGCCGTCGCCGGAAAGAGGTCCACGATGCCTCCCCGCACGGCGTATTCTCCGACGGCACTGACGACGTCGCACCGCGCATAGCCCAGTGCGAAGAGCCGCTCTTGCAGCGCCTCCCATCCCGCGTCGTCGCCGTTGCGTAAAACGAATCGCGATTGCACGAAGCGGGATCGCGAGAGCAGCCGCTGCCGAAGCGCGCCGATCGACGCGAGCACGATCCGCGGCCGCGCGTCTGCGAGGTCGTCGAGCAGCGTGACGCGCGCGCTGCGCTCCGACGGGCTTTCGATTGCGCCGATCGCGTCGTCGCGGGATCGCAGCAGCGCGACGCGTTCCGCGCGCTCGTCCAAGTAATACAGGAGGTCGGCGAAACTGCGCTCCGCGGCGTCGGGCGTTGCCGTTACGACGAGCAGCGACGCGCCGAGCGTCCGGTGCAGCGACGCGAGCAGCGCCGGCCGGGCCGCACCGATCGTTTCGTGCAGCGCGTAGATGCCCGGCTTGCGTCCCGAGATCGCGCGAAGCGCGCCGAGGCGATCGATCGTGTTTTGCCAGGCGCGACTCGATTGGGGGAGCCGCGCGAGCAGGTCGTCAGCGAGTGCGGTCATCGTTCGAGGGCGCAAACAGCGCGAGCAGCGGCAGCGTTGCGGCGGCGGCCAGCGCCACCGTATCCGGCGTGGTCGGCGCGCCGACCGCATCGGGCACGTAGCGCAGGAGCGCCGTGAACGAGAGCAGCAGCGCCACCGTTGCGGCGCGCGTTCGGGGTGCCAGGGCCGCGAGCGCGACCAGCCAGATGCCGTACCACGGATACGGATTGGGGACCAGCGTCCATCCCGCGATGCCGAGCAGCGTCCAGCCGTCGGCGCGCCCGCTTCGCAGACGGAGCGCGGCCTTCGCCGCCAGCACCAGGGCGACGGCGGCGGCTGCGGCCACTGCCGCCGGCTCGCCGAGCGGCGACAGCAGCGCCTGCAGCGACGCGCTCGCGGTGTAGCGTGCGTGGGGCGCGAGGTGTGCGGCGACGCCGAAGACGAGCGGCAAGGACACGGCGGCGACGAGCGCGAGGCCGATCGCGGCCCCCAGGCGGGCGCGCCGCTCGGCGCCCGCGAGAGCGATGGCCGCAATCGCGCCCGGCGATTTGACGAGCGCAGAAAACGCAACGATCGCGGCGCCGATGCCCCAAAAGCCGCGGCGAGCGACGGCGAAGCCTGCGAGCGCGACGCCGAGGGCGATCGCGTCGTTGTGGCCCTCGGCCGCGCACCAAATCGCGACGGGGTTCAAGGCAATCGTTGCCGCGGCGCGCAGCCGAGCCGTTCGTTCGCCGGGATACGCCGCGGCGGCAAGCGGCACGCAAAGCAGCAACGCACCGGAGGCGAGGGCGCGCATCCCGTCGATCTGGGCGGTGGTGCCCAAGGAGGCCAGCGCCGTGACGACCGCGCGCGCGAGGCCGACGAAGGCGGGCCCGTACACGCAGACCGGTATCGTGCCGCCCCACTGCCACGCGGCCGCCGCCAGCAGCGGATCGCTTGCGCCGATCGGCGCGCGGGCATAGGCGCTCGCGCCGAAGCGCGCCAGTTCGCCGTACGCGGCGTAGGCGTACGCGTCGCTCGAAAAGAGAACGGGCATCCACCAGGCCGCGAGCAAGGCGGTCGCGACCACCGCCAGCAGCGCGGGAAGCGCCGGCGGTCGACGACCCAAAGCGACGGCCGCATACGCAACGCCTGCGGCGGCGAGAGCCGCGAGCGCGATGGCCAGGGCCGCGGCGCCGTACGGACCCCAGTTCGTTGCGACGGCGATCGGTTGTGCGAAGTCGACGGTCAGCCGCGGCGGCGCATGGCGCACGAGCGTCCGCTCTGCGATCGCCGCCGCCGCCAGGGCGCCGGCGATGCCGAGGCCGGGCCACGGGAACCTCACACCGGCCGCGCGAGCGCGGCGGCGGCGATTCCGACGAGCAGCCACCACGCGCCGCCGACCTTCGGGTAGAAGACGACGTAGTCTACGATTTGGTGAACGGCCAAGCCGAGCGTCGCGGCGAGCGCCGCCAGCACCCAGGGGGAGCCGCGCCGCAGTGCGCCGGCAAAGCTTCCGACGACGGCGGCGAGCAACGCGAACGTGGCGGCGAGGAGCACGATTCCGCCCTCGGCCAGCGACTGCAGATACCAGCTGTTTGCATGCGTGCGCACCCCAGGCACGCCGTAGCGCGGCAACTCGAGCTCGAAGTTGCCGGCGCCCACGCCCAGCAGCGGCCGCTCGCGCCACATCCGCCACGCTGCCGCCCACAGCTCGCCTCGGTTTCCGACGCCGCCGGCGTACAGGCTCGGCGCGAGGGACATTCGCAGCACGCCCGGCGTGTGCGCGTAGATCACCCACCACGCGCAGCCCGCGAGTCCGGTGGCCAGTCCCAGCGCAGCCGGGCGCAGGGCATTCCACGCCCGCCTGCCGGCCGCGACGACGACGAGCGCGACGACGACGGCCAGTCCGACGAGGCCCGCTCGTGAAAACGTGAGCAGGTCTGCGCACACGATGAGGGCGAGGGCGCCGTCGATCAGCGGTGTCCGCCGGACCAGCGCCCAAGCGCCGAGCGCCGCAAACGCGACGGTGCCGTAAGCGGAGAGCTGATTCGGGCCTTCGAGGACTCCGGCGATGCGCGGCACGATTGCCGCGCCGATATAGAGTCCGGACGGCGCGCCGACGATCTCTTGAGCGAGCGCCGACAGTGCAACGACGACGGCGGCCGCCGCGACGCTCGCGAGCAGCGCGGCGTCGCGGGCGTCGAGGCGATACGCGCAGTACGCGGCGAGGAAAACACCGCTGTACTCGACGGCCTTGAGGGTCTCGCGCAACGCGGGTCCGCGATCGGCGGCGCCCACGATCGTTAGCCCGCTCGCCGCGGCGTAGAACGCGAGCGCGCCGAGCAACAGCGGCGCGGGTCGGTCGCGCAACGCCCTCAACGCGCCCGGGTGTGCGGCTAGCCCGACCAGGACGCCGAGCAGCACGCACTTGGGCAACGCGATCGTGGTGCCGAACAACTCGTGCGCGAAGGCAAACGGCGTGGTCAGGATGAGCGCGCACAGTCCGTATGCGGGGCGCCGGGCCGTGAGCCAAATGGCGATAACGAACGCCGCGACGAAAAGCGCGGCCGACGGCGGGTCGAGCGGAACGGGTGAGACGAACCGGTCGACGACGGGCCGGTACGTCAAGATCGTTCGATGTCGCTGATCAAGTAGAGCGGCCGGCCCTTGACCTCGTCGTAGACGCGCCCGAGATACTCGCCGAGTATCCCCAGACTCATGAGCTGCACGCCGCCCAAGAAGAGGACGGCGACGATCGTGGACGCCCAGCCGGGGGTGTAGCCGGGCGGCTTGAGGCTGAACAGTTTGAACGCGACGACGACGATCGCGTAGACGAATGCGGCGACGCTCACCGCGAATCCGAAGTACGACGCGAAGCGCAGCGGGATATCGGAGAACGACGTAATGCCGTCCATAGCAAACCGGATCATCTTCGGCAACGGGTACTTCGAAATGCCCGCATGGCGCACGTCGCGGTCGTACTCGACCGCTATTTGGTTGAAGCCCACCCAGCTCACCATGCCGCGCAGGAAGCGGTGGCGTTCCGGCGAGCGGCGCAGCGCCTCCACGACGCGCCGGCTCATCAGCCGAAAGTCGCCGGTGTCGAGGGGAATGGAAACCTTCGTGAGGCGCTTGATGATGCGGTAGAATGCGCGCGCCGTGGCGACCTTGAAGCGGCTTTCGCCGCGTCGCGTGCGCCGAACGGCATAGACGACGTCGTATCCCTCGCGCCACTTGCGCACGAACGATTCGATGAGCTCGGGCGGATCCTGCAAGTCGCCGTCCATGAGCACGACCGCGTCGCCGCGGGCGATTTCCATGCCCGCGGTGGCCGCGAGCTGATGGCCGAAGTTGCGCGACAGGTTGACGAGCACGATGTTGCGGCGATGACGCATTTCCGTTCGAATCGCCTCGAGGGTGCCGTCGACGCTCCCGTCGTTAACCAGCACGATCTCCGTTTCGAGCTTCGGCGCCCAGCGCGCGGTAAGCGCGCCGACGCGCTCGAGCAGCGGCGCGACGTTGGCCGCCTCATTATAGAGGGGCACGACGACGCTGAGGACCGGCATAACGGGATCGCTCACCCGACGGCCTTTCAACGCCCGGCATGGACGCGCTTTCCCAGCGGAATGACGTCGCGCTCCCCGAAGGGATGGCCATGCGCGCCGTACGCTTCGCCGCCTGCACGTCCGCGCTGCTGTTGGGCGTCGCCGGCTGCAGTCACGCGACGACGAACGGCCACGCGCCTCCATCCCATTCCGCGAGGCCGGTCGCGCGAAGCACCCCGTCGCCGAGCCCCACACCGAGCCCACCGCCGACGCTCGTGACGCCCCCCGTCGTCACGCCGACGCCGGGCGCGCCCGCGCAGCGTGCGGCGACGCCGCCGCCGATCGCCAAAAAGGTGCCTCGTTTGACGCCGAACGCCGCGCCGCAAATTCTCGCGATTTCCGTGACCGAGACGTCGGTGAAGCCGGGCGATCGCGTCTCCGGCAGCGTGCTCACCAGTTCGAACGTGGCAAGCGTCGAGGCGCGCATCGGCGGATATGCGATGTCGCTTTCGAAGGTCGGCGTCGGACGCTTCGCGCTTACCTACACCGTCGCACCGCTGCCGTGGTTCGTTCGCGGCAATTTCACGATGCACGTCATAGCGCGCAACACGCGCGGCGACGCCGCCACGCGCGCGATTCCTTTCCGAGTACGGTGACGATCTAAAGCGGGGGCCGCGCGGGCGGCGGGCAGTGTACGGGGGGCGGCGGCTTGCCCGGCTGCGGCGGTTGCGGCGCCGGAAGGCACGGCGGCAGGTTTGGAAACGGCGCGGGGTTGTACGGCGTCGGCATCACCTGCGGCTGTACGCTGTTGACGCCGCCGTTGGTTTGGTCTTGCCACGCCGCAATGGTATCGCGGATGACGCGCACGTCGGCATCGGTGACCACGAGATTTCGCGGCGTTCGCTGGAGGCCATTCGGTGCGATCTCCGCCGACTGAAAGGACCCGCGGTCGTAGATATAGTGAAAGATCGTGCCGGAATTGAAACGCCGGGTGATTTGATAATGCAGGGCGTCCACGCGGTCCATCGGGATCGCTTGGGCGTTCCAACCGCTCGCATCCGTCGTGATGTACACGGAAGCGGTGAACGGCGTGACCGGTGGCACCTGCACGATGAACGTCACCAGTACCGGACGGCCCGAAAAGTGCTGAACCGCCATCGTGGCGGGTTCGCCGGGACCGGGCGTTTCCACGGCGCGCAGCAGGTCCGGATTCGGTACCGGCGAGGAGAGCGCGACAGCGAATCGCGTTACATCGGCGAAGCTGCCCTGGGGCGGAAGGGGCGCACGCGAAAGGTCGAGTTCCGTCACGGTGCCGCGTCCGTCGAACGTGGCGCGTGCCCAAATGCGCGGCGCGGGCGCCAGCGTGGTGGACCCGCCGGTCTTGGCGTCGCGGATGGCGACGCTGCGGGCCACCCGAAAACCATCGCCGGTCGTAAAGAAAACGAACCCGTCCTGATACGCGAGGAGCTGCCCGCTCACCACGATCGGCGAGCTCGCCGCGAGCAGCGTTGCGGCGAACGCAAGTACGGCAAGGGAGCAGAGGCGGCGCGTCAAATCGGCAGCACCTGAACCACGAACGCCGGCTGCCAAAATTGCGTGCGGTATGGATTGCCGTACCAATAGAACGTTCGCGAGACGTCGATCAGGAAGTGCGGAAGTACCTGAACGCGCACGTCCGCCGTCGCGTCGTACGGAGGCTGGCCTAGGAACCAGGTGTAGAGCGGTTGGCCGAGGATGTTATTCGGCGGCAGCCCGAAGACGTTGGGAACCGGAATCGGAAAATCGTCGTGGTGACGAACGAGCAGCGAGAAGTTGAATTCGGGGTTGGGCACGTCGCTGATCCCGAGACTCGTCGTACGCATCGTCGAGATTCCGCGAAACGACGTGAAGCTCAGCGGGCAGTAGAACGAACCGACGGGCGTGCACGGGACGTAGCCTCCGTGGATGTAGTGATCGCCCGTGTTCTGGACTTGATAGCCCAGGTACGTGTGTAGTGCCCGGGTGAACTGCCGGCTGATCGTAAAATTCTCAGAGTCGGTGCTGATCCAGTGCGGCAGCGAGTTCCATTGATACTGCTTGTTGTAGCTCGCGTTAAAGTAATAGGCCTGGTACGGGCTCGCCGCGTTATTGAGTTTTAGCGCAGGCGTGTAGAGATTGAAGCCGAGAACCGTGTTCCAGATCGTCGTGTAGACCGGGCAGTAATACGTGAAGTGTATCGACGGCTGTGCCGCGCATGGCGCGCCGTATGCCTGCAGGCCTGGCGTCGGAATCGGCGGCGTGCCCGTTCCCGGGAAGCCATTGAGATATTGGAGCGGACCGACGGAGTCGTGGTTGAATCCGTATCCTTCGTAGATCTGCTCGTAGAGCGGAAGGTTTGCAACTTTGTTTTGGAAGCTCGACGCGGTGACTTCCACCTGGGACGGATGCGAGAGGTTGCCCCCGATCGCTTTGGGGACCTCGAGCGATCCCGGCCCCAAGACGTTGTAGTTCGTCAGCTGCGACGTGGCTTGGATATAAGAATGGGGCATCGCGTACGTCGCGTTGATGTACGTGGTTTGCTGCGCCGCGGATGGCTCCCGAAGCCATGCCTGCTGGCTGTAGTACTGCGTAAACGTCTGCACCTGAAACCGGGTTCCAAGCTTGTCGTAGAGCATGAGGTTCCACCATTTTTCCGCCCGCGTCGCCGGATTGACGGAAAATACGGCATACTCGTGCGCACCGACGAGGTGCTGCTCGACGGAGAGATACGTGTGATACGTCGGATCGTTACGCAGATGGACCGCCGTGAGCGAATTCATGCTTCCCGCCTGATTCCACGTCAAGTCCACGGTGGCGCCGGAGAGCGTGTTTTGGGCGAAATACTGGTTTGGTGAAAAGTTTACGACGTCGGTTCCGAGGGGGATCTCGGTGTTCCCAAGGTACGTGTGCGAGTTGACGAACCTTACGTACGTCTTCGCTCCGATGATCGCGCCGGTTCCCGTGATGCTGGGCTGCGCCGGCACCGGGGGAAAATAAAACGCGTCGTCCGGCATCGTGCGTCCTTTTGCCGGATGTACGAGGTCGCCGTCGAGGAACGTCCAGCGATCCGGCTCGCTCGTGATCGGGACGAAATAGATGCGCCGAAAATCCAAGAAATCGGAGATCGCTGCGCCGCTCACCTGCCCGCTCGAATCGTGAAGCGTAACGTGTCCCGCGACTAGGAAGCGATTGAGCTTGAGATCCATTGAAAACGAATCTCCCGTTACGTTGAACCCATCGCTCGTTCGGAGGCGAACGTTGCCGTCGGCCTCCAACAGGAATTGGTCGTAATAGAAGTCGATGCGTTTTGCGCTGAGGTACAGAATGGTCGCCGGCGGCGGCGCCGCGGTCGCGCTGGGTGCTGGAGTTGCGGCGCCGGCGGCGCGACACGCCGAGGCCAGCATCAGCGTGGTGAGCGCTGCCAATAGCGCGATTCGTGGCACGGTCGCAACGCTTTTTGGACGGCGGACCGTCTCTCCTATCCAGGAGGCCTGCCGCCGTGCGGGCCGAAACGCGCGAATCGCATGAAGCGCGTGGTCGCGATCGTGATCGATTCCGGCGGCGTCGGTGCCCTTAACGACGCCGCCGAATTCGGCGACGCTCCCGGAGCGAACACGATCGGCAACGTCGGACGCCGCCTCGGGGCACTGAGGCTGCCGAATCTCGAGCGCCTCGGGCTCGGCGCCCTCACCGACATCGCCGGGGTGGCGCCGAACGCTCGGCCGCAAGCCCGGGTCGGCCGCCTCCACGAACGCAGTCGCGGCAAGGACACCATCACGGGACACTGGGAGATGATGGGCGTCGTCACCGAGGACCCGTTCCCAACGTATCCCGACGGTTTCCCAGCGGAAGTGATCGATGCGTTTACCACGACAACCGGCAAGCCGCCGCTCGGAAACCGCGCCGCCTCAGGAACGGAGATCGTGGACGAACTGGGCGAGCTGCACGTGCGTACGGGCCGGCCAATCCTGTATACCTCGGCCGATTCGGTATTCCAAATTGCCGCCCACGAGGACGTCGTGCCCTTGCCGACGCTCTATCGGTGGAGCGAGGAGGCACGATCGATGCTCCGGCCTCCGCATGGGGTCAACCGGGTCATCGCGCGCCCCTTCGTCGGAAAACCGGGGGCTTTCCAGCGGACGCCGAATCGACGTGACTATGCAATCGAGCCGCCTCCGAATTTGCTCGACGAACTGAGAAGCGGTGGTATCGACGTGCATGCCGTCGGCAAGATCGGCGACATTTATTGCGGTCGCGCAATTTCGACCTCCGCTCGAGTTGCCGACAATCGAGACGCGGTGGAGAAGACGTACGCTTTGCTGGACACGATCGAGCGCGGCTTCATTTTCACGAATCTGAACGACTTCGATTCGAAATACGGACACCGACGCGACCCGCGCGGCTATGCAGCGGCGCTGGAGCAGTTCGACGGCCTGTTGACCGGCATCGAGTCGCGGCTGCGGCCCGGCGACGAGCTGATCCTCACGGCGGACCACGGCTGCGACCCGACCGCGCCCGGTTCGGACCATACGCGCGAATACGTGCCTTTTCTGCATCTCGGTCCGGCGCAGGGCGGACTGCTCGGCGACGTCGACGGCCTCGCCTACGTCGGCCGCACGGTGAAGGAGGCGTTCGCGCCGTGCAGATAGCCATCGCCGCACCGATGGAGCGCAGGGTGCCGGCGTCGTGGCTTCTCGCGAAGCGGACCATCGACGTCGTCCTGTCGAGCGTCCTGCTCGTGGTCACGGCTCCGGTGGTCGCGTTGGCAGCAGTCGCCATCGCGTTCACCACGCGGGGGACGCCGTTTTTCACGCAAGAGCGGGTCGGCATCCACGGCCGGCGCTTCCACCTCTTCAAGCTGCGGACCATGGTCAACGGCGCGCACGCAATGCGCCACAGCGTGATGCATCTCAATGAAGTGGACGGGCCGGTCTTCAAGATTCGCAACGATCCCCGGCTGCATCCGCTGGGGCGGTTCTTGCGCCGTACCAGCATCGACGAGCTGCCGAACCTCGTTAACGTCCTCCTCGGCGAGATGTCGCTCGTCGGGCCGCGTCCGGCGCTTCCGAGCGAAGTCGAGCATTACGACGCCGTCGCGCTTCGCCGGCTGAGCGTCCCGCAGGGCGTCACGTGCTTGTGGCAAGTCAACGGGCGAAGCGACGTATCGTTCGAGCACTGGATGGAGCTGGACAACCGCTACGTCGATACGTGGACGCCGCTCGGCGATCTCCTGATCATCGCCAAAACGGTTCCGGCCGTCTTGCGGAGGGACGGCGCGCATTAAGGGCTCCCCGACGCACCTCAGGGTCGTTCCGAAGCCGCAGCGCCGGCATCGCATCTCCATAGCGGCGTCCACGTTCTTTATCATGGGCGCCACGTTTGCTTCGACGCTCCTCGGCTTCATGCGCGAGGTGGTGAGCGCCAAATACTACGGCACGCGTTGGGAGATGGACACGTTCCTCGCCGCCGCGACGATCCCGACGATCCTGTTCGGGGTGTTCAACGGCGCCCTGGTGAGCGCGCTGGTTCCGACGTTTTCGGAGTACCTCGCGCATAACGAGGAAGAAGAAGCGTGGCGTCTTGCGAGCACGACGCTGAACATCTTGGGCATCGTCCTGACGACGTGTGCCGTCGTGGGATTCTTCACCGCGAAGTGGTACGTACCGTTCATCGCCCACGGGTTCCCCGCGCCGCAGATGGGCGTCGCGATCCGCATGACGCGATGGCTGATGCCGAGCATCGTTGCGGTGAGCCTCAGCGGCGTGCTGTCGGCCATGCTCAATGCGTACCACCGGTTCCGCGCCGCAGCACTCGTCGGCGTCGCCGTCAACGTCGTAACGATCGCCTGCATCGTGCTCTTGAGCCACGGCATCGGCATCTTCGCACTCGTGCTCGGCACGGTGCTCGGCCTGACCGCGCAGATGCTCGTGCAGCTGCCCTCGTTTCTTTCCATCGGCAAATATCGCCCCATCATCGACCTGCGTCATCCCGGGCTGCGCAAGATCTGGGTGCTCCTGGGGCCGATCATCGTGGGCTCCGCCGCCGGTCAGCTCGCGCTGTTCTTCGATCGCTTCTTCGCGTCGACGCTCGCACCCGGATACATCGCGGGCATGAACTACGCGACGAAGCTCGTGAACTTCCCGCAGCAGATCTTCGCGGCCGCGATCGCGACCGTAATCTTTCCGCTGTTGGCCGCTCAGTTCGCGCGCGAGAACCGGCAGGGCGTCGCGCGCAGCGTCGTGACCGGTCTGCGACTCGTCAACTTCATCACGATTCCGTCGGCGTGCGCGCTCATCGTGCTGGCTCATCCGATGGTCCAGGCGCTCTTCGAACGCGGAACGTTCGAAGCAAGCGCGACCGACCTTACCGCGGGGTTGCTGCCCTACGCGGCCATCGGCTTGATCGCGCTTGCGGCCAACGTCGTGCTCACCCGCTGCTGCTTTGCCTGTCACGAGACGGTGTGGCCCGTAACGATCTCCGTCGCGACCGTCGTGCTCAACGTGCTGCTCTCGCTGGTCTGGCTGCCGAGCCTCGGGGCGCGCGGGCTGCTGCTCGCGAATTCGACCAGTCAGACGGTGCAGGCGCTGCTCTTGCTGCTGGTGACAGCCCGACTGGTCGCCGGCATCGACTGGGGCGCGCTGCTGCTCTCCACCGCAAAGGTCGTCGCAAGCTCCGTTGCGATGCTCGCGGCGCTGGGCTGGATCGGCGCACTGGGCGTGACGCCGGAAGCCTCGCTCGCGTCGCGGGGGTGGTTCCTGTTCGGTCAGATCGCCATCGGCGGCACTGTCTTCATCGCCGTAGCGCGCATGCTCGGCGTCGAAGAGCTGGACCTCGCATGGCGGACGATCGTCGCGAAGTTCGAGCGCAATCTCGTCAGCCCGCCGGAGAACCGAGAAGCGCCCATCGCATAGCCCAGAAAGGGTGACTATGATTACCTTTTTGTGGGCAGGCTGGCTCTTCGGGGAAGGCAAACGTTCGAACCCGATGTTATCGGTGCTGATGCCTGCGTACAACGAGGCAAATTCGATTGCCGACAACGTGTGTGAAACGGTCGAGACCATGCACGATTTGGGCATCGACTTCGAGATCGTGGTCGTCGACGACGGCAGTCTCGACGGAACCGATGCCGCCGCCAGCGTCGCGCTACGAGCGTGGCCCGATCACGTCCGCGTCGTGCGCTGTCCGCGCAACGAAGGGAAAGGCAACGCGCTGATCTGCGGCGCCGCGTACTCGCGCGGCGACTATGTCGCGTTTCTCGATGCCGACATGGATCTGCACCCGGAACAGCTCGCGGAATTCTTCGCGATCATGGACGAGCGCGATGCCGACGCCGTGATCGGCTCGAAGTTTCATCCGCAATCCAAGGTCGATTATCCGCCGCTGCGGCGCGTCTACAGCTTCTTCTATTACGTACTCGTGCGGACGCTCTTCGGGTTGCCGGTGCGGGACACGCAGACGGGAATCAAGCTCTTCAAGCGGCACGTACTCGACCGCATTCTGCCGCGCGTGCTGGTCAAGCGATTCGCGTTCGACCTCGAGCTGCTCGCGAACGTCCATCACTTCGGCTATCGAATCGCCGAGGCGCCGGTGACGCTCAGCTTCCAGCGCGTGTGCAGCAGGCTGCGGCTCGGCGCGGTCTGGAATGTCTTCCTCGACACGCTGGCGATATTTTATCGCATGCGCATCTTGCACTACTACGATCGGCCGGAGCGCCAGCCGAAGCGTCTCGATTTCGCGGCCGGCTCGCACGAAATCGTCGTCCCTGTCGCCATCAGAAAATAACGCGCGCGTGCCGTCCCGATCCGCGCTGGTGCTGTTGCTGCCAGGGCTCGGCGATGCGCTTGCCGCAAGCCCGCTTCTCCGGGGCCTCACGCGCGAATCCTGGACGACCGACGCGCTGACGTGGCAGCGTGCGGTCACCGAATACGCGGCCGCGCTCGGGCCAATTCACGACGTTACCGAACTGCCCTTGCACCCGACGCCGCGCCAGATGCTTGGCGTCCTGGGCCGGCTGCGCGGGCGCAAGTACGACGTTTGCATCCTGCCGTTTCCCGCGACACGGTGGCAGTACGCGTTCGTGGCGGGCGCGGTACGCGCGCGCAAGCTTTACGTGCACGACTACGGCGGCGCGTCCCGCGCGATCGCGCGCACGTCGCGCGCGGTGCGCGTGCCGCTGCGCGGCGGCCACCGTCTGGCAGAGAACGTGCGCCTCGCGCGCGCCCTTGGGCTGCCTTCGCTGCCCGACGACCTGCGCTATTGGCTGCCTGCGGGCTGGCGGCGCGATCGCATCGGCGGTCTGCTCGGCATCCATCCCGGCTCGATGGCGTACAAGGGGAACGAGGTCAAGCGCTGGCCGTTCGACCGGTTCGTCGCATTGGCGCGTCAGCAAGCAGAGCGCGGGCGACGCGTGCGGTTTTTCGTCGGGCCGCACGAGGAGCGCGAAGCGTCTCGGGCGGAGCATGATTTTCGCGGCGACGGGGGAATCAGCATCGTGCGCGAGCCGCTCGCGGAAGCCGCGCGGCGGTTGGCGGAGTGCGAGGTCTTCGTCGGCAACGATGCCGGTTTCAGTCATCTCGCGTCGGGACTCGGCGTGAAGACCCTAGCGCTTTTCGGCATGACCAGCGAAGTTCGAGGAGTTCCAATTGGACCGACCATCGCGTTGCGCCCGTCGCTTTGTCCGGCGTGCCACGACGAAGGACTACAAGGTTTCACCTGCGTGCGCCGCCTGGAGTACCGCTGCATTATTCGGGACGTCGGCTTGGACGACGTGACGGAGCGCGTCGAAGGCCTCTTCGAGGCGGCGCCGGCGGAGCAGCGGCTGTCGCTCGAAGGCCCGTTCCGGCTTTACGGAAAGGCGCGCTCGTGAAGGAACAAGCCGTGCGGGTCCCGGCGGTCCCCGCGATCGGCGCAGTCTGGGCGATGCCGCACGTGCGTAAGGCGTTCGTTCCGACGCTTTTCGTCGCGCTCGCGCTGCTCGTCACGACCGGCTACGGCAGCGGCGTGCAGCTCAACGACGGCCAAGCGTCGCTTCACATCGATCCGCTGAAATTCCTGACGCAGCTGCTGCACGCGTGGAGCCCGGCGCTGCACCTCGGCGTGCATACGGGCTTTTGGTTTCCGTACGAGACGCCGTACGCGTGGGCCTACGGCCTTGCCGCGGTGTTCCACATTCCGCAGGTCGTCGCGCAGCACGCGGTCGTCTTCGCTGTCTACCTCGCGTGCCTCAGTTCCATGTACTATTGCCTGCGCCAGGTAACGCCGTGGATGGACGAGGCGGCGCGCATCGCGGGATCGTGCGCGTATCTCTTCAACATGTACGTTGCCCTCAACTCGCAAGCACAGATCGTGTGGCTGCTGACGTATGCCACGCTGCCCGCTATGGTCGGGATCGCGGCTCGGGCCATCCGCGGCGACATCAACCTGTGGCGCGCAGGGCTCTTCGTCGCGCTGCTCGTGCTCGTCGGCGGCGGCATGAATCCGCCGCTCGTTGCAATCAACGCGATCGTGTTGGCCATTTTCGTCGTGCTCGCCGTCGTTTTCGATCCGTCACCCGCGGCCGCCGTGCGCCGCACGTGGCCGTTCGTGGCGATCGCGTCGGCCGCGACCATCGCCATCAATCTGTACTGGGTCGTCCCTTTCGTCGATTTTTTCCGGGGCGTCTACCTCAACGGCGTGTTGAGCGAGGCGCCCTCCATGCACAACGCCGCGACGTCGTTTGCCAACGTTCTCCGCGGCCTCGGCCACTGGGCGACCTTCGTGTCGTTCGACGGTCGGGCGTACTTCCCGTGGGCGGCGCCGTATGCGTCCGGCCTGTTCGGCGCTCTCCTCTGGTTCGTACCGATCGTCGCTCTGGGCGGCATTGCGTTCCGGCGCAACCAGCGCCCCGCGACGTTATATTTCTTGATCGTCACGATCGTCTCCGTACCGCTGGTCGTCGGATACTATCACGACGCGCTCGGCGACGCGGTGACGACGCCGATCTACAACGTCTTCTATCGAAACTTCCCCGGATTTCAGATGTTCCGGTTTTCGTATAAGTGGGTCGCGGGCGTCGAGTTCGGCATCAGCGCGCTCTATGCGATCGCGGCGTTCGCGATCGTCTCGACGCTGCGCGAGCGGCTCGCCGCACGGGCACCGGAGGAGAGCGAGCGCCGAGCCTGGATGCCGCCCGCTGCGGCTGCGGCTCTCGTCGCGATCCCGATCCTCGTCTTCATCCCGGTGCTTGTCGCGAAGATGAACTATCCCGGGCCGGTGCTGCCGGCGTGGGAGTACCGCGAAAAGGCACTCGTCGGCAACGATCAGGGCCATCGCGTCGCGCTCTTTCCGACGCAATATCTCGAGCAGTTCGACTGGGGATCGCCCCAGTTTTACATCGAAGATTCACTCGTCGACCGCCCGATGATCTACGGTTTGCTCGGCAGCGAACCGTCGGAGGGCACCGACGTTTGGGTGCGGCGCGCCTACCGGGCCACGCGCGAAGGATTGCCGTTCGCAGCGGACATGCTCCGCGTCTTAGGCGTCGATACGATACTGCAGCGCGACGACTTCATCCCGGCGATCGACTTCAGCTCTCCGGGCGAATGGCGCTTCAACACGACGACGCTGACGCACGACCTGCTCCACCGCGTGCTCGGCGCCGCCACGGCCCGATCCGACGGGCCGCTGCGCGTGTACCACCTGGCGGGCGCGTTGCCGCTGCTCTACGGCGTGACGCATCCCATCGTCAGCACCGTGCCGACGTTTACCGACGGCTACCTGGGAGACGTGGACGCGATGGCGAGCGGTAAGGCGCAGTTCGATCCGCCCAATCGCACCGGCGACGAGTTTACCGGCACGCTTACGGCGCTGTCGCCGGTACTGCCCGCGTCTGCCGCCCAGGTGCGCGATCTCGCAATCAACGAAGCCCTGGCCCACGGCGGCGTTCGCATCCATCCGCCGTCCGCCGACGTGGGGTGGACGACGCCGTTTCAGGTGCACGACGCCGGCGTTTACGAGGTGTTCGCGCTCGAGCAATCGCTGCTCATGGAGCGGACGCCGCCGCAAAATTTGGATCTCGACGCCAACTATTTCTCGCCCCGCACCACCGACGGCGCCTGGACCGGCTACGGCCGGATCGAGCTCTCCGCGGGCAGCCACTTCGTGTCCGACGGCTATCCCGACCCGAACCTCGTCGTCGCGCTGGTCAACGTCGACGACCTCAAGACGTGGGAAGACCGCATTACTGCGCTCGGCCGAGCGATGCCGCGCAATCGCGCGACGATGAGCCTCGTCTTCGCGAATAAGACCACGGTGACCGTTCCTTCCTCGGGGCGGTACCGCGTGGCCGCGAGCGCCGTCGGCCCATTCGGGCCCGACGGGCAGGCGCGCGCGCACGCGGGCGCCGCATTTCGCGGGGCGTTTCCGGCCGACTTGCACGACGCGCTCCCCTACATTTTTGATCGCGGCGCAATCGGCACCGCGCCGATCATGATGCCGCCGTCGTGGTATAGCGACGATCCCGCGGCATACCAGTGGCAGCGCGGCGATCCGACGTCTTGGTTCTTGTTCTCGCGCGAGGCGCGCGTGCGCGTATTCGTCGCCGGCCGGGCCGCGGTTCGCTCGCGCGTGCACATGCGGGTGAGCCGTCTCCAAGTGTCCGATTCGATGACCGTTTCAGCCAACGGCGCGACGCAAAACATCGCGCTGCCGGGGCCGGGCGGGAACGCTCAGGCATACGATGCCGCCGACAAGCTCAACGGGCCCGTCCCCTTGCCCATCGACTTCGCGTTGACGCTGCGTCCCGGCTGGAACGACGTGCGCTTCGTCTTCCATTCCGCGGGCGGCGAACGCGACGACCTCGGACCCGGCGTGATCTCCGCCGCCGTCGCACCGGATCTATCGTTCACCCGCATCGGCCCAGCGCGCAGCGAGCCGCGCGCTCCCGCCGATTCTCGGTTTAACGCCGTCACGCTTTCGAAGCCGCCCGCCGGGCTGGCCGGCGATCCGGAGATCGCGGGGACTATCGACAACATCGGCAGCCGCGCCGTCTGGGTCGCCGTCGCGATCGTAGATGGCGGAAAGGCGTCGTATCGGCTCTTCCCCGTTCCCGCCACGGGCGCGTTCGACATTAACTTCATGCACGCGTTTCCGAACGGCTGGTACGACGGCTCTGCGCGTCTCGCGGGTATTTGGTTCGTCACGCGCGGTCCGCGCCCGAAGTTCTCGTCGCTCTATTACAACGTACACGCGATGCCGGCGCGCGCGCTGCGGCGCCCGCAATCGCTCGCCGACCTTCCGATTCGCGTCGATGGGCGAATCGTAAAAACGCGCAGCGTGTACCTGACGTCGGGACGGCACACCGTCGCGAGTGCAGACAAGCAGCTCAACATCGCGTCGCTGCGCGTGGATCCGGTGGATCTGCCGCGCACGCAGCCGTTTGCGCTGACGTGGCAGCGGCGTTCGCCGACGTCGCTCGACGTCACGGCGAAGAGCACGGCCAATCCGTTCTTGCTGGTCTTCGGCGAAGCGTATCACCGCGAGTGGGAGGCGACGCTCGACGGGCAGCCGCTCCCGCACGTGATCGTCAACGGCGTCGAGAACGGCTGGATCGTTCCGAGCCTGCCCGACGGCGGTCGGATCGCGCTCGACTTCACCGCGCAGCGCTCCTATGCGATCGCGGCGACGATCTCGCTGATTGCCTTGATCGTCATGATCGTGCTTGCATGCGTGCCGCGGCTGTGGCCGATTCGCACGACGCAGCAGTGAGCCACTGGAGCTGGGCACTGACCCGCGGGCTGGAATATGCGACGGTCACGGCGGTCGCCGCACTGTTCGTCGCCGCGCTGCTGTCCGGGCCCGACGCGGAGCGCTTCGCGACCGTCGCCTACGTCGCCGCGATCGCGGCCGTCATCGTCTTGGCGCTGAAGTCGCTTCTGCCGCGCAACGCGCCGCGCGTTTCCGGCCGTGTTGTCGGCCATACGTTTCCGGCCGTCTTTACCTTCACGCTGTCCGTCGCCGCGCTGCTCCTGATCGGTGCGGCGTTCGTCGCCCAGCCCGCCGCCGAGGCGCTCTCGGTCGTCGCGTTCGTCGCAGCGATCGCCGCTGCGGCGCTCGTGCGGGGCGGGGCGTTATGCGCGTTGCGAACCTCGCTCGCGCGCGGTGACCGCCTCACCGCCGCGACGCGGTATGCCGCCGCCGCCGCCGTGGCCGCGCTCGCCGCGGCCGCGCTGCTCTCATCGCAACAGGCCGACAGCTTCGCGTGGCTCGCATACGTCGCGGCCGTCGTGGCGGCCGTTACGGTCGGTGCATCGCTGATCGCACCGACCAGCGCTGGAGATATGCTGCGTCGGACCTACGTTCGGGGTGCCGAGGTGCTGCAGCTGCCGGAAAGCGCGGGCGTCTTCGCCCGCACGACCCAATATGCGATCGCGACGGCTGTCGTCGCGCTCGCCCTTGCAAGCCTTTCGCCGGAACAGTATGCGGAGCGGCTTTCTACGACCGCGTATCTCGCGCTGCTGTTCGGTGCGCTCGCTGCCGCGCTGAGCTGGCGGCTCGGGCCTGCAGGTTCGGGGCCCGATCGGCTGGCGGCTCCGAGGATCGAACGGCCGCTTCGGTTCGCCGCGGTCGTCGCGGTGCTCGTAGCGATCGGGTCGGTCTTCGCAAGCAGCGCGCTCGCGGAGACGGCAGCGGCGTGCGCGTGCGTCTACGCGATCGGCGTCGTCCTCCTCAAGCGAGCCGTCCCGGCTTCGGCCGGCTAGTGCTGCGGCCGTTCGCGATCGCGGCGGCGCTCGGCTTTGCGGCGTTCGTCACGGCCACGGGCATACCGACGCTGCGCCACGATTGGAACTGGCCGGTCGACGCAACCGCAGTGCCGTCGTTCTTCAACGAATCGATCGGGGGGTGGATTCCGGGCGGCTTCGGCGCGCTCGGCACGCATCCGACGACGTACCTCATCGCGGTCCCCATCCTGCTCGCGATGCGGCTCTTCGGACCGCTCGGCGCGCTGCTGCTCTTCGCCGCACTCGTTGGTTACGTCTGTGCGTGCAGCGCCGCCGGCCTGGCTCGCCATTGGAACGGCGGCGCCGCGGTTGCTGCGGGGGTCGGTCTGTTCGCGACGTTCAACCCGTGGGTGTACAACGAGGTGGTTGCGGGCCACCTCGTGATGGTCTTGGCCTATGGCGGCACGATTGCGCTCTTCGGGGAGATGCTGCGTGGACGCGCGGCGTCGCCGGTGCGGCTCGCGCTCGCGCTCGCGCTCGTCGAATCGCAGCTGCAGTTCTTCATCGTGGCGATGGTCGCGCTCGTGCCGTTTGCGATCGTGACGAAGAAGTGGCTGCCGCCCGTGGCCGGCGTCGTGCTCGCACTGCCGTCGATCGTCGGACTCGCCGCAGAGCACGGCGCGATGCTGCGAATTCCGTACAGTCTCGAGTGGCAAGTCAACCAGTCCGTTGCACCGACGTCGCTCGCGTCGCTGTCGGGTTATTTTGCCGGATACGCCGATCGGCTCGGCGTCGCGGCCGCGATCGCCGTCTGGGCGATGCTCGCCGTCGCGCTGGCCGGCGTCGTCGTCGGCCGACGCTCGCGCGCAATGCCGATCGCGGCGGCCGCCGCGCTCCTGCTGTTTTGCGCGATCGCGGGCATTCGCGGTCCCCTTGCGCTGCCGTACGCGTGGATCGTGCGCACGATCCCGGAGAGCGGCGTCTTTCGCGAGCTGTACGACCTCGCCGGAATTTTCGCTGCGCTGCTGGCGGTGCTCGCCTGCGCGGGCGCGAGCGCGCTGCGGCCGCTGCGGTACGTCGCATTGGTCGCGGGCGCCGCGTTGCCGCTGACGTGGCTCTGGGCGCCCCCGAGCGGCTTTTGGGTGGGCGCGGCGGCGTATCCGCATCCCGCCGTTTCTGCGCGAGAACCGGCGCGTATCGCGTTGCTTCCGGCGTTTCAGCCGCTCGGATTGCGCGACGACGGCGGTGACGGTGCCGATCCGGACGCGCACGGCTATCCGGGACGCGTGAACGCGGTCAACGAGTACCTGCCGTCCTATCCCGTCGACGCGGCGCTCGCGCGCTACGAGCGGCGCGGCGACGTCGACGACCTCCGCGCGCTCGGCGTGTCGCAGGTCGTGCCGCGCCCGTGGCTCGTCTCGCGCTCCAACGGACGCATCGGCTTGGCCGCGCAATCGTTGGGAAACGCCGCCTCGGCCGGCGAGTCGTCCGCCCGCGGCATCGCCGATCCCGTACCGCTCATCTCGGCGTGCGAAGCGGCGCCGATTGTGGCGCTGGCCGAGCGCCTCGGTGCCTGCGCGATCTTCTTCGGAGACGCCGGCGACCGGTTCGCGCCCGTGCGCGTGCTGCAGACGCGCGGCGACTCCATCGACGCGCGCACCGATTGGACCGATGCCCGCCTCGCGTTTGCGGCGGTGCCCGCGCTCGCGCAGGGCATCGGAGGCGTGCTCACCCAATCGCGCGTTCCCTATCCGCTCGAAGCTGGCCGCGCGCTGCTGGCCGACGTGCGCGGCGCGCTGCAGACGACGGACGGCCGGACGCTGCTGCGAAGCGGCGGGGGCTTGCGCTGGTGGGCACTCCCCCCGAACGTGGCGTCCGTCGTCTGCGCCGGCCTCTGCGAACTGGTGGCGCAGACGGGATCCGTTCCCGCGCTGCCCGGGGAGGCACCGCAGTCGACGGTGCGCGCGCTGGCGTTTCGCGAGATTCTTCCGTGGCTTTTCTTTGTCGATGCGAACGCCCCCGGCGCTCGTCTGTTGCGCCTTAACGAACGTTATGACGCTGCATGGACCGCGATTGGTGCGTGGAGGATTCTGCCGCACGTTCGCGTCGATCTCGCGGCGAATGGGTGGCTCCTGGGCGACGTGCAGCAGCCTGCGATAATTCTCGTACAGGTCACGTCGCTGTTGCAGATCGCTGCAGAGCTTTGCGGCCTCGCATGCGTCGTGTGGCTGTTGAAGGCCGCCGTGCGCGACCCGACGAAGCGCGCCCGGTGACGCAGAAGATTCCGTTCGTCGATTTGAAAGCGCAATTCGCGGACCTGCGCGAGGAGATCGTTCCGCGAATGACGCGCGTCATGGAGGACGCGAGCTTCGTGCTGGGTCCGGATGTAACCGGATTCGAAGAACGCTTCGCGGCATATACCGACAGCGCGCATTGCGTCGGGTTGGCGTCCGGAACCGCTGCGCTGGAACTCGCGCTGCGCGCGCTCGGCGTCGGCGACGGCGACGACGTCATCATTCCGGCGAACACGTACATCGCATCCGCGGTGGCGGTTTCCGCCGTCGGCGCGAAACCGTTGTTCGTCGACATCGATGACGCGTATTTCATGGATACGGCGCTGCTAGAGCGCGCGATGACCCCGCGGACGAAGGCGATCATGCCGGTACACCTGTACGGTCAGGCGATGCCGATGGACGACCTCATGCGCTTCGCCCGGCGTCACGGCTTGTTCGTGATCGAGGACGCGAGCCAAGCGCACGGCGCCCGATGGCAGGGCAGGGCCGTCGGAAGCTTCGGAGACGCGGGCTGCTTCAGCTTTTATCCCGGCAAGAATCTGGGCGCCTACGGCGATGGCGGCGCCGTGGTTACGGGAGACGCCACGCTGGCGGATGCGCTGCGACTGCTGCGCGACTTCGGACAGCGCAGCAAGTACGAACATCTCGTCAAGGCCGGAAACAGCCGCCTCGATTCACTCCAAGCGGCGGTGCTCGACGTCAAGCTGCGGCACCTCGACCGGTGGAACGAAGCACGCCGCCGCAACGCGCGCCGCTACGACGCGAAGCTCGCCGAAATCGGCGTCACTCCGCCCCGGTGCCTGAGCGACGAGGGCCACGTGTATCACCTCTACGTCGTGGAGGTCGATAACCGCGACCACGTGCAGGCGACGCTCGCCGAGCGCGGCATCGCGACGGGAATCCACTATCCCGTGCCGATCCATCTGCAGCCGGCGTACGCCGACCTCGGCGTGAGGCCGGGCGCGTTTCCCCGCACGGAGCTCGCGGCCGGACGCATCCTTTCGCTGCCGATGTTTGCCGAGCTGACGGAAGATCAGATCGACCGCGTGGTCGGCGCGATCGCGGCCGCCCAGCCCGTTCACGCGTAGCGACCGCTCCGCCGCGCCCGTGCCGCAGGAACTCGGAGCAGCCGTCGTCGGGGCCGGCTACTGGGGGCCGAACCTCGTCCGCAACTTCCATGCGTCAGACGACTGGCGAGTCGCGTGCATCGTCGACACCGATCCGACGCGCCTGCAGAAACTGGCGCGGCTGTATCCGCACGTCCCGGTATATTCCGCTTTCGAGCAGGCACTGAACGACGCGAACGTCGATGCGGTCGCGATCGCGACGCCGCCGCGGACGCACGAAGCGCTCGCGACGGCCGCCATCGAGGCCGGTAAACACGTCTTGGTCGAGAAGCCGCTGGCCGAAAGTTACGACTCGGCACGCGGCCTGGTGCGGCGCGCTCAACTGGGCGGCGTGCGGCTCATGGCGGATCACACGTTCTTGTACACTGGCTCCGTCGAGAAGCTGCGCGCGCTGCGCGAGAGCGGCGAGCTCGGCCGTATTTACTACATCGACTCGGTGCGCGTCAACCTCGGGCTGTTCCAGCAAAGCAACGTCTTATGGGACCTCGCGCCGCACGACGTCTCGATCCTCAACTACATCCTGGGCGAGGAGCCCGAGGCCGTTTCGCTGCAGCTGACGGCTTGCGTGCACGCCGAGACGCCCGATGTCGCGTTCCTGACGATGTGGTATCCCAACGGCTGCATCGCACACGTTCACCTGAGCTGGCTGTCGCCGGTGAAGGTGCGGCGCACGATGATCTCCGGCAGCCGCAAGATGGCCGTTTGGGACGACGTCGAGCCCAACGAAAAAATCTACATCTACGACAAGGGCGTCGTACTGGATCCGTCGAGCAAGACGCTGCAGCAGCAGATGATCTCGTATCGGCTCGGCGACGTCAACGTCCCGCTCGTCGATAACCGCGAGGCGCTGGGGAAGCTCGTCGGTGATTTTGCGCGTTCGATCCGCGACGGCTCCCCGACGCGCTGCGACGGCGGTTTCGGCGCCGGCGTCGTGCGCGTGATCGAGGGAGCGCTGCGCTCCGCGCAATCGGAGAGCGTCCGCGTGAAACTGTGACGGGCGCCGAGCCCGTCACGTTTTCACTGCTCCTTCCGACGCTGAACGAGGAGGCGCGGCTGACGGCGCTCCTCGAGTCGATCCGTCGCCAGCGCTATCCGCGCGAGCGGGTGGAGCTCCTCGTCGCGGACGGAGGCTCGACGGACCGCACGGTCGCCATTGCCGAGTCGTATGGCGCGATCGTCGTTCCCAATCCGATCCGGCGCGCCGAGCCGGGTGCCGGTATGCTGATGGGACGCGCCACCGGCAACGTCGCGGTGTTCCTCGCGGCCGACAACGTCTTCGCCGACGAGTCGTTCCTCGAGAAGCTCGCGAGACCGTTCGCCGACCCCTCGATCGACGCGGCGTTTCCGGCGCTCGTGAACACAGCGGCCGATGGCGCGACGACGCGTTACTTCAACGCGTTCAGCGATCCGTTCAATCACTTCGTGTACGGCGGAGCAACGTCGCCCGTCTCGTTCGGGCGCACCTACCGCATCAAGCGACGGACTCCCGACTTCGTCGTGTACGACTACGCATCGGGGCCGATGCCGCTGATCGCGCTCGCCCAAGCGTTCGCAATTCGGCTGCCCTACCGCAAGCCGGAGGGAATGGACGAGGACGACGTCGCGCCGGTCGAGCTGCTCGTGGCGGCCGGCCGGCAGATCGCGTTCGTCCCGGGCGCCGCGATCGAGCATCACACCGTCGGCGGCATCCGCGATGCGCTGCGCAAGTTCGGTCCGCGCTTTCGCGCGCGCATGGCCGACGCACAGCAGCCGATGTGGGGACGGCTGCGCACGTCGCGTCGAGAGCGCCGTCTACGCGCCTATCTCTGGCCGTTTTATTCCGTCAGCTTCGTCTTCCCCACGATTGCCGCGCTCACCGGGCTGATGCGCGAACGCCGCTCCGAGTGGCTCTACCATCCCTTCCTCAGCGCGGCGTTCGGATGGGAGTTCTGGCGCCAGGCGGCGATGCTCGCGTTCGACCGCGCCCGCGCTCGAAGAACGCGCCGCGCCGAGTGACGTGCCGAGCCGCATTCGACCCGCGGCGTCTTCGAATACTTCGCTCCAATAACGCATCATCACGAGACCGTCTTGGTGTCGCCCGCGCAGGTCGGGAACCGGACGCCCCTCCAGCATGTCGATCAACAGCGACGCGAAGTTGATGCCGGCGGCCGTGGTGAGTGCCAGCGTTCCCGAGAAGCGCGGGTTCATCTCGATGATCGAGAAGCTGCCGTCGGCACGCAGCATGCCTTGGACGTTGGCGGGTCCGACGAGCCGGCTTCGCTCGACGACGTTAGACACGATGCGCTCGATGTCTCGATGGCGGTACGTGCGGCCTTTCACCGAGACGCCGGCCTTGATGGCGATCCGTTCGCGCGGCACCGCCGCTACGACGCGTCCGGGAGCGGCCGCAAAGCAGTCGACGGTGAATTCCGCACCGTCGACCGCTTCCTGGACGATCAAATCCGCGCGTGCGCGCGCCGCCTCGTGCAGCGAATGCGCGCTTTCCACGCGCGTGGTTCCCACCGACCCGGAGCCCCGCCGGGGTTTCAAGTAGACTGGGAAGCGTTCGACCGCGATGTCCGGCGCGTACGCGCGCGTCAACGGCCCTGGGACGCCGATCTCGCTGAGGAACTCCGCGAACGCGAGCTTGTCGCCGGTACGAACGACGATGTCACGCGGCGGGATGGCGAGCCGGCAGCCAATCGCCTCAAAACGCTTGCGGAACCCGTCCAAGGGCAGGAACTCGCTCTCGACGATCAACGGCACGAACAGGTCGATGCGCAGCCGTCGCGCCGCCTCGAGGGAGCGCTCGGCAAATGCCGGATCGCTCGCCGGCGGGAGCAGAACGAAGTCGTCGACGAACGCGCGCGTCGCGTTGAGCGCGCTCATGTCGGCGCCGGCGACGAACGCCGCGCGGCCATCGTCGCGCAGCGCCTTGATCAGCGACTGCGCCGTGACGGTGCCCGCCGCGCTAATCATGATCCGGCGCACGGGCGCGGCGCTAGCGCGCATCGTGCGGCGTCCAATGCGAGGAGAGGTCTTTCACGCGGATCGTTCCCGCATGGTGAAAGATGTAGAAGCGGCCGTCCGGCCCAACGTACACCGTGTCGTCGGTCAGAGGATCGCGGCCGTAAAAGACCACGGCGTTCGTCGCAGCGTCGTACACGCCGCGCCAGCGGTAACCCGCGGGGAGGTGTGCGTAGCCGTAACGCTCACCCGACGTGCAGCCGATCAGCGTGACGGCGAGCGCCGGCAGGATGAAGCGCCTCGCCGAACGCGTCAGGAGCGCTTAGTACGAGCGGACGTTGCGCAGGCCGGCGGCCCGGAACGCGGCCGCGACCGCTTGAGCGTCGGTCCCCGCGTCGGGATAGAGCACGACCGAACGGCCCTCGGCGACGGCGCCATCGAAGTTGTCGACCTCGTCGAGCGGAATCGCGAATCCGGCGAGGTAGCTGCGGGCGCCCCCGCGCGATGAGAGCGAATTCAGCTGCGTCCGGTGGCCTCCGACTCCGGGGACGCCCGTGCCGCCGGCGTCGCCCATGATGCCCATGCCGTGCGTCATGTCGTCCGAGAGGGAGTTGGTTTCCATGTCGTTGACGACGTCGATGAACTCCAGCGGTGAGGACGACGTGTCTTCGTCGCTGCTGCTCACGACCTTGATCTTACTGAGATCGATCTGCTGCCCGGAGAGCGCGCTTTCGAGCGCCTTCGGATCGGATTGCGGGAAGATGCCGACGACCAAACCTGCTGCCACAGCGCGCGAACTCCTTTAGGTGCTATACACCCGGACGGCGTGGCCGAGCCGTTCGACGCCGATGCGGATATTCTCTTCCGAAGCGTTGGAAAAGTTCAGCCGCATGCCGTCGTGTACGTTCCGCGCCGGATAGAAGTTGACGCCGGGAACGAAGACGACTTTGGAGCGGGCGGAGATCTCCAGCAGCTCCTCCGTGTCGATGCCGGCGACGGTGACCCACAGGAACATCCCGCCGGACGGCCGCGTGAAGTGCACGCGCTCGGGCATGAACTCGCCCAGCGCCTGGGCCATCACGCCGCGCCGCGCGGCGTAGGTCGAGGCGATCCGTTCGATATGCGCGGCAAATGCCGGTCCGCGGCTCGCGTACTCGTGGAAGACGTACTGCGCGAACGTTCCGCTATGCAAGTCGGCGCCTTGTTTGGCGAGCACGATTTTTTCCCGAATGTCCTCGTCGGGGATCACGAGCCACGCGATCCGCATGCCGGGCGCGACGACCTTGCTGCCGGTTCCGGAGTAAATGATCGGGGCGGTAGTGTCGTGGGCGATCAGCGGCGGAAGGTCTTCTCCCTCGAAGCGCAGTTCGCCGTAGGGATCGTCCTCCACGATCGGCAGACCGAAGTGCTCGCAGATCCGCACGACCGTCTGCCGCCGTTCTTTGGAGAGCGTGCGCCCCGTCGGGTTCTGAAAGTTCGGAACGAGATAGAGAAACTTCGGAAAGGGATCGGCGCGTTCGAGCACGCGTTCCAGCGAGTCGGGCAGCAGCCCGTCGTCGTCGGTTTCGACGGTCAGGTAGCGCGCCTGGTAGGCGTCGAAGGCCTGGATGGCTCCCAAGTATGACGGGCTCTCGATCGCGACGTGGTCGCCGGGATCGAGGAACACCTTTCCCACGAGATCGAGACCTTGCTGCGAGCCGTTGACGATCGTCACGTCGTCGGCGTCATACGGCCGGCCGAAGCGGCGAGTGAGCCGCTCCGATACCCAGCGGCGCATCTCCGGGATGCCTTCGGTGACGCTGTACTGCAGGGCAACTGCCCCGTAGCGCTCCATCACTATGCGCGCGGCGTCGCCGATTGCGACCGTGGGGAAGAGCTCCGGCGCGGGCAACCCGCCGCCGAACGAGATGATGTCGGGTTGCTGGGTGACCTTCAGCATCTCGCGGATCGTCGAGGCGCGCAATCGCGCGGTTCGCTGTGCGAACTTCGCGGCTCGCGAGATGGTCGACATGCGCGGAGGTGTTATCCGGCAGTCATCGGGGGTCCGCTTATCGGCGTGGACGCTCCGCCGGCGTGCAGCGGATGGCCCAGGGAGTCCGCCGCGAACGAGAGGATCGTCGCGCCCAGGCCGATGAGGCCGACCAGCATGAGCACGAGCGTCCCAACCACCGGTACGAGTTCGGCCGCCGTGATCAGCGCGATGCCCACCAAGAATGCGACGAGCGGCGAAGGAGTCGTCGCGGGACTGACGAGCTCGCACAGCCGCCGGCCGATCAGCAGCGCCAGCGCGGCGGTGCCGAGGAACGCGCTTGCCAAAACGAAGACAAACTCGAGCAAGATCAGCGGGATCAGCAGGATCGTGATCGCCAGCAGCACGGCGAGCGGGATGATGGCGATGCAGCCCAGCAGGCCCGCCGTGAGGCTCAGGCCGGGATGGCGTTCCAGCCGGTCGAGCACCATGCGCGTGCGCAGCGGAAAGATCAAGAAGACGACCAGCGCGAGCAAGTTCCAGGACAGGCGCCACACGAGACGGTGGTCTGGCACGAGCGGGCCGTAGGTCGCGTCGCCCGGCGCCCACGGCACGACCGCCTCCGTCACGGTCCCGCCGACCTGGTTGACGTGTCCGGTGACGAGGCCGCCCGGGCGCTGATCGATCGTTCCGCCGACGACGTTCACGTTGCCCTCGACGACGCCGGCGATGGTGGCGTCGCCGAAGATCACGGTAAGGTCCCCATCGACGACCTGTCCCGGTTCGACGACGACTGAGCCGACGTAGGTGCCTCCGTGATCGACCGCTTGAGGGTCGGCGAGCGCGGGGGCGGTGACGAGCGCGAGCGCGACGGCGAAGGCGCCGGCGGCAATCAAAAGGGGATTCTTCACGGTTGCGATCCTCGGGTGAGATAGAGCGCGAGCAGCGGCCGGAAACGACGGTAGCCGTAGAACACGCCGCACAGCAGAAGAATGTCGAGCAGCAGGACGCCGGTCATGGCCGCTGCAGCCAGCGGCGTCGCCGGCGCCAGGACGCGCACCGCCGCCGCGACTGCCGCGAAGCCGCGTTCCTGCGATGCGATGAAGTTGCCCGCGAACGTGACCGCGGTGCCGTACCGCAGCGCGACCACCGCGGTCAATCCCCATGCGATGGAGAGGTATGCGAGCACGGGGAGCCAGATCGGCATGCGCCTTTGCGGCGGCCGGGCGGCGGCATGTGCCGCGGAGACGACGGCCGCCGTGAACTTTGGTTCGACGGCACCGGCCGGACGCGCGGTGGTCAGGAGCGCGTCGATGACGCGCAGCTCGCGCAGCAGCGCCGCGCAGCGGCCGCAGGCCCGCAGGTGCCCGGCGACCCGCGCCCCGCGCAGCGGCCCGAGGCTCGCCTCGAGGTATGCGTCGAGCAGCGGCTCACACGAGGAGCAGCGCATGCGTACCCCCTTTTTGCGCGGCGGCCGGCGCCGGGTCCATGGCGGCCGCCTCGCGCTCGCGCATCTTTTTGGTGAGCGCGATCTTCCCGCGATGGATGAGTGTCTTTACGTTGCCCAACGAAAGCCCCAGCGTGCTCGCGATCGTCTGATATTCCATGTTGTCGAAATAGCGCAGCGCCAGTACGGTTCGCGTGCGCTCGGGAAGTTCTGCGAGTGCCGCGCGCAGCTCGCGCTCCGCTTCGTCGCGCAAAACTCCTCCCGCGGGATCGGCGTCGCGCGACGTATCGGGAAGGGTGCTCTCGATGCCGTGTTCTTGCGAGAGCTCCTGCAGCTGCGGCGAACGCAGAGACTTGGCGAGATAGGTCCGGATGACGTTTCGTGCAATTTGATAGATCCAGGTCGAGAACTTTCCGAGTTGAGGATTGAACGTCGCGAGGTGCGCGTACGCTCGCAGGAACGTTTCCTGCGAAAGGTCGGCGCTTTCCGCGGGATTGCGTACGGTAGCGCCGATGAAGTTCGCGATACCGCGTTTGTAGCGATCGACGAGTACGCCGAAAAGCTCCCGTTCGCCGGAGCGCACTCGATGCACCAGAGCTTCATCGCTCTGATCGCGAAACGCCATCCCTCCTCGTTTCTTTTCCTCTGGCGGCTCTTACCTAGCCGCCGGGGCGTTTGTTACGCCTCGTACGCGAACCGCAGGAGCGGGTTGGCCGCGTCTCGGGGCGAGAGAATGGGCGACCGACCGGCGAGCGGCCACTCGATCCCTACGTCGGGATCGTCCCACGCGACTGCGAACTCCCGGTCGGGATCGTAGTGAGCGCTCTGCTTGTAGGCCACGACGGTACGGTCCGCGAGGGCCAGGAAGCCGTGCAAAAACCCCCGCGGAACGTAGATTTGGCGGCCGCGCTCGGCGTCGAGCGTCGCGCCGCACCAGCGCCCGTACGTGGCGCTTTCGGCCCGAACGTCGACGATGACGTCGAAGACGCTGCCCCGAACGACGCCGACGAGCTTGGCCATGCGCGCGTCACCGTGGAGCCCGCGCAGGACGTCGCGGCGAGACACCGAGAGATTGTCTTGCACGAACGTTTCTTCGACGCCGCATCGCCGATAGCGATCGAACGAATACGTTTCTACGAAGGTGCCTCGTTCGTCGGTGAAGATGCGGGGCGTCAGCACCAACGCTCCCGCGAGAGGTAAATGCTCGATCTCCATGAGAACGAAGCTTCTATGAACGGCAGTGTGAGTCCACCGGGCACGCTGGTGCTGCGGCGTGGGCTCGAGCGCATTCGCACGAGCGCACTGCTCAAACAGAGTCTCCTCGTTTTTTCTGCGGGCATGGTGCTCAACGTCTGCGGGTTTATCGCGCATGCGGTCGCGAGCCGCCAGCTCGGCGTCACTATCTACGGCGGCCTGTACGCTCTCATCAACGCGGCGGTGATCGCCGCATTCCCTGCCGCATTCGTCGCGCCGGTGGTCGCGCAGCTCGCGGCCGAGTTTCGCGCGCTTCATGACGACGGGCATTTGCGCGGTCTCAGCGACGGCGTTTCGGCGGCCTTTGCGAAGCTGGGGGCGTTTTATCTCATCCTCGCATCGATCGGCGCGGTCCCCTTCGCGCGCTTCCTGCACGTGCCGGTGTGGTCGGTGCCGATCGTCGGTCTGCTGGCCGCGGTGACGCTTTTCGTGAGCGCGCTGCGCGCAGTGGCGCAGGGAACGCAGGATTTTTTCGGATACGCCGTTTCCAATTCGGTCGAAGGAATCGCGAAGGTCTGCGGCATCGGTCTGCTGATCGCGATCGGCCTCAAGCTCGGCGGCGGCATCGTCGGTTTCTTGCTGGGACCGCTCTGCGCGCTGGGTTACCTGGCATGGCGCCTGCGCAAGCGCTATGCGCGGGCGCAGCCGCATAGCGTGCGCTACGACTGGCGGCGGATCCTCAACGCCGGCGCCGGGGCGGCGGCGGCGACGATCGCCGTGACGCTCATGGGCTCCGCCGACGTCGTGCTCGTCAAGCACTTCTTCGACGCCCACTCGGCCGGGCTGTACGCGGCCGCATCGCTTGGGGGAAAGATCCTGCTCTATCTTGCGGGCTTTATCCCCACCGTGCTGCTGCCGCAGGCTGCCGACCGGCACGCGCGCGGCGCCCAGACGCGGGAGGTGCTCGCCGGCAGCCTCTCGATGTTCGCCCTCGTCGCCCTCTTCGGGCTCCTCGTCTTTCGGTTCTTCGGCACGCAGGTGCTGCATGCTCTCGTGGGCCGCGCCTTCGACGCGGCGTCGCCGCTGCTCGTGACCTACGGCTTGGCGATGGTGATGCTCGCGCTGACCAACGCGCTGACGTACTACGGTATCGCGACGCACCGCCTCGGCTTCACCGTCCCGCTCTTCCTCTGCACCTTCGGCACGCTGGGCGCCATCGCCATGGTGCATACGAGCCTCGCGACGGTCGTCGAAATCATGGTCGTCGGGAATTTCGTCGCCGCCGTGGCGGTGGCAGTCGCACTCTTCGCGCAGCGCCATTCCAACGGTCGGCGGTCGACGGTGTGAAGCGCGTCTTGTTGATTGGCGGCTCGGGACAGCTCGGGACGGCCATTCGACGGCGTTGGACCGACTGCGCGATCGTCGCGCCGCCCCACGAAGCGCTCGATCTGCGCGACGGCGAGGGCGTCGCGGCAGAGCTTGCGCGCCTGCGGCCCGACGTGCTCGTGAACGCGGCGGCTTTCCACGACGTGGACCGCTGCGAGGCCGAGCCGATGGCGGCGTTCGAAACCAATGCCGTCGCCGTCGGCGGAGCCGCGCGGCTCGCGCACGAGGCCGGCGCGGCCTTCGTCACCCTCAGCACGGACTACGTGTTCGACGGCGCGGCGCGGACGCCGTATGCGGAGACCGACGCCCCCGGCCCGCTCTCCGTCTACGCCGCGTCGAAGCTCGCGGGCGAGCATCTGGTTCGGCGTCTGGGCTCCCGCGCGTTCGTGGTGCGTACGTGCGGAGTATACGGCGGCGCGGCGGGCGCGGGTCGGCGCTCGTTCCTCGAACGCGTCCTCGCCGCAGGCAGCGCCCCCGTGCCGGTGGTCGCGGACGTTTACGCGTCACCGACCTTCGCCGGCGACCTGGCCGACGCGCTGCATCGGCTGGTCGACGGCGAGGCGTACGGCCTGTACCATGCGGTCAACGGCGGCGCGGTGAGCTGGTACGACTTCGCCGCCGAGGCGGTGCGCCAGACCGGCGCCGCGATCAGGCTCGAACCGATCGACGCTGCGCGGTGGCGCGCGCCCGCGACGCGCCCGCGATACTCGGCACTTTCCAACGGCAAGCTCGCGTCGCTCGGCATCGCGATGCCGTCGTGGCAGGCCGGGATCGCCGCGTATTTAGGGGTTTCGGCGCCGTTGCCGTAAGATGAGTGCACCGTGAAGCTGGAAATCGATCGACAACGCGTCGCGCGCTGCCGCGGGCTGGCTGCAGCGATCGTTGCGCCCGTCGAGGCGTTCATCGCCGGCCATTCGACGGTGTCGGTGGAGCGCGCCGTGCTTCGGCTGCTCGGGGTCGACGGCGTGACGCCGGCGGACGTCCCGGTGCCCAATGCGCTCGTCGATTCCATGGCGCCGCACGAGCTGCGGCGCGGAATCGCAGCGGCGTTCGGACGCGCGCTGGCGGAGACGGGGCTCGATCCCATGGCGCTCGGCGAGGCGGTCGCCCGCGGGCACTGCGCGCTCGCACAGTTCGGCGAGACACCCGACGCCGCCGCACGGGGAGCTTTGCGGCCCTACGTCGAGGCGGGACTGGCCCGCATCGGCCGTCAGCGCGAGGAGCGGGTTCGGATGCTGACGCGCCTGCCGATGCTGCCGCCGCCCTTGCTCTACGTGATCGTCGCCAGCGGCAACATCTACGAAGACCGCGCCGCCGCCGTGGCGGCCGCCGAGGCCGGCGCGCAAGTCATCGCCGTCATTCGGTCTACGGGACAGTCGCTGCTCGATTTCGTTCCGTACGGGCCGACGACCGAGGGCTTCGGCGGCACGTACGCGACCCAGGCGAACTTTCGCATCATGCGCGAGTCGCTCGACGGAATCGGCGAGCGCATGGGACGCTACGTGATGCTGACGAACTACGCGAGCGGCCTCTGCATGCCGGAAATCGCCGCAATGGCGGCGATCGAGCGCCTCGACATGCTGCTGAACGACTCGATGTACGGCATCCTCTTCCGCGACATCAATATGAAGCGAACGTTCGTCGACCAGCACTTCAGCCGCATGCTCAACGCCTACTCCGGCATCATCATCAACACCGGCGAGGATAACTATCTCACGACCGCCGACGCCGTCGATCAGGCGCCGGCCGTGCTGGCGTCGCAGTTCATTAACGAGGAGTTCGCGCATCGCGCCGGGCTGCCCGACGGGCAGATCGGGCTCGGGGACGCCTACGAGATCGATCCCGACCGCGAGGACAGCTTCCTGTATCAAGTCGCGCAGGCGCAGCTCGCACGCGAAGTCTTCCCCGATGCGGCGCTGAAATACATGCCCCCCACCAAACACATGACCGGCGACGTCTTCAAGGGCCATCTCATCGACGCCATGTTCAACCTGACGTCCGTGATGACGCAGCAAAGCATCCACCTTTGCGGCATGCTCACGGAGGCGATTCACACGCCGTTCTTGGGCGACCGCGCGCTTTCGCTCGAGAACGCGCGTTACGTCATGACGACGGCGCGGCACCTGGGCGATGAGATCGTGCTGCGGAGGGGTGGTGTGATCGAGCGGCGTGCGGAGGCGGTGCTCGCGGGGTGCGAGGCGCTGCTCGAGAACGTGGCGACGAGCGGGCTGATGGGCGCGATCGAGGGCGCGACCTTCGCGGACGTCTCGCGCTCGCCGGAGGGCGGTCGCGGCTTCGACGGCGTGTTCGCGCGCGCGCCCGATTACTTCAACCCGTTCGAGGACGCGCTGCGTCCGTCGGAGGCGTCCAGCGCGAGCGTTTCGGTGGTGTCGTGACCAAGCTGGTCAAGCCGTACGGCGACACGCAGAACGACGGGAGAGTGCAACTATCGTTCACGCTGCCCGTCGAGTGGAGCGAGGCGGCGGACGAGGCGGCCCGGCAGCTCGCGGGCAGAATGGGCTTCACGGACGTGCAGGTGGCCGACGGGCGCCGCATCGCGACGGGTTTTTCTTTTTTCGTGCTCTACGGGAGCACGCCGCACGCGGTGGACGTCGAGGGCATCCACGCGCCGTCGGCGCGCACGCATGCGATGTCGATGGACGAGATCGACGCGTTCGTCGCGGAAAACATTAGGCGCAAGGTTCGCGTCGCCGGAGCGTGCATCGGCACCGACGCACACACGGTCGGCATCGACGCGATCCTCAACATGAAGGGTTACAAGGGCGACTACGGCCTCGAGCGGTACCGGACGTTCGAGGCGTTCAACCTCGGAAGCCAAGTCGGCGTGGAAGAGCTGGTCCGCTACACCGCGGAACACCGGATCGACGCGCTGCTGGCGTCGCAAATCGTCACGCAAAAGGGCAGCGACGTCAAGAATTTCACCGCGCTCGGCGAGCTGCTCGAGGCGGAGGGACTACGCGATCGCGTCGTGCTCATTTGCGGCGGGCCGCGAGTGACGAATCGTTTGGCGAGCGAGCTGGGCTACGACGCGGGATTCGGTCGCGGAACGCTGCCCAGTGAGGTCGCGTCGTTCATCGCGGTGACGCTCGCCGATCGGCTGCGGCGCGCGGACGAACGCTAGCGTGCAGAAGACCGCGCTCGTCACCGGTGTCACCGGCCAGGACGGCTCGTATCTCGCCGAGCTGCTGCTCGCGAAGGGGTATCGCGTCGTCGGCATGACGCGTCGCACGAGCACCGAGGTGCACGAGCGCATCGAACACATCGTCGACGACGTCGAAATCGTATCGGGCGATTTGCTCGACCAAAGCTCCATTACGTCGATCGTGCGCGACGTGCGTCCCGACGAGATTTACAACTTGGCGGCGCAGTCGTTCGTTCCGGCGTCGTGGAGCCAACCGGTGCTCACCGGCGAATTTACCGCTCTCGGCGTCACGCGCGTGCTCGAGGCGATCCGCCACGTCGACCCGGCGATCCGGTTTTATCAGGCATCGAGCTCCGAGATGTTCGGCAACGCCGTCGAATCACCGCAGAACGAAAATACGACGTTCCATCCGCGCAGCCCGTACGGCGTGGCGAAGGTCTACGGTCACTGGATAACGGTCAACTACCGCGAGTCGTACGACCTGTTCGCCTGCAGCGGCATCTGCTTCAACCACGAGAGCGATCGCCGCGGCAAGGAGTTCGTCACGCGCAAGATATCCGACGGCGTGGCCCGCATCAAGCTCGGCCTCGCGCGGGAGCTGCGCCTGGGAAACTTGGACGCGCACCGCGACTGGGGATACGCGGGAGACTACGTTCGCGCGATGTGGCTGATGCTGCAGCGAGAGACGGCCGACGACTACGTGATCGCGACCGGGCGCACGCACAGCGTGCGCGATTTCGTGCGCGTCGCGTTCGAGGCGGCCGGCTTGGGCTCGTACGAACCGTACGTCGTCGTGGATCCGCGCTTCGTTCGCCCGGCCGAGGTCGATCGGCTAATCGGCGACCCCGGCAAGGCGCGCCGCGAGCTCGGGTGGACGCCGGACGTCGGCTTCGAGCAGCTCGTCGGCATGATGGTCGAGGCAGATCTCGATCGGCTCTCCGCGCGCGCCCGCGCGTAGCGCGGCCGGCGTGCGGGCGCTGATCACGGGCGGCAGCGGATTCGCCGGCGCGTTCCTGGTCGAGCGACTGCGGCGCGAGGGCGCCGACGTGCTGGCGTGCGGCGGCCCGAACGACGGCGGTGACGAAACGATCGACCTCGCGGATCCCCGCACGATTCGCGCCGCACTGGAAAAACAGCGCCCGACGGTCATCTTCCACCTCGCCGCGCAAACGTACGTCCCGGAGTCGCTCGCGTCACCCATCGCGACGTACGAGACGAATGCGATCGGCACGGCGCGGCTCGCGCAAGCCGTGCGCGAATACGCGCCGGAGCGGCCGCCGCGCATCGTTTTCGCGAGCTCGGCGGAAGCGTACGGCGCGCGCGACGCGCGCGACTATCCGCTTCGCGAAACGCTCGACCTGCGGCCGTCGACGCCGTACGGCGCGAGCAAGGCCGCAGCGGAGGCGATGCTCCTCGCTGCGGCGAGCAGCTTCGGTCTCGACGTCGTGATCGCGCGGGCGTTCAACCACATCGGCCCCGGACAGAGCGATCGGTTCGTCGTCGCGTCGCTGGCCGCGCAGCTCGCGCGCATTGCGGAAGGCGGCGCGCCGCAGCTCGCCGTCGGCAACCTCGCGCCGGCACGCGACTTCCTCGACGTGCGCGACGTGGTCGCCGCCTACGTCGCGCTGGCCCGCGACGGCGAACGCGGGCAGGCGTATAACGTCTGCAGCGGGCGCGCGGTCGCCATTCGCGACGTGCTGCGCGAGCTGATCGGCATCGCGCGCGTTGCGGTAGAGGTACGCGAGGATCCGGGCCGCGTTCGCGCGTCCGACGTTGCCGTCTCCGTTGGGAGTTTTGAAAAGCTGCGCGCACTCACCCGGTGGGAGCCGCAAATCCCCCTGCTGCGTTCGCTGCGCGACGTCTACGAGTCGGCGCGCGCCGAAGGGCGGCGCCGCGCGGAGGACTAAGGGCTGCGTGATGGGAGATCGCGGCGCACTCGAGGCGTTCGTTTTCAAGAACCGCGGCCTGCTGTTGAGCGTGCCCGCGGCGATCCTCGCACGATGCGGGCGCCCGAGCGCGCTCAGCGTCGCGCTGGGCCTTCCTCTCGCCGTCGCGGGCGAACTGCTGCGCTGCTGGGCCGTCGGCTATTCGGGCACGACGACGCGCAACGATGCCGTCACCGCGCCGGAGCTGGTCACGGCGGGCCCCTACGCCTACGTCCGCAACCCGCTGTATCTCGCGAACTTCACGACCGCGCTGGGATTTGGGATCGCGTTTACGGGCAAGAACGGGGCCCCGGCGCGTTGGGCCCTCGTGGGCGGTTCGCTTGCGGCGATGGCCGCCGTCTACGCGACGATCGTGCCGCACGAGGAGACGTTTCTGCGCTCGAAGTTCGGCGAGGCCTACGAGCGCTATTGCGAAGGCGTTCCGCGGTTGATGCCGCAGCTCGAGCCGTTTGCCGACAGCGCCGGGACGTGGCGCGCGCAAACGCTGTTGGACGCCGAGATCAAGACGTTCGCGACGTTCGCCGCGATGCTCGCGGCGCTCGCACTACGCGCGCGTACGGCCTGAGGAGATGCATACGCGCCGCCGCCTGACGATCGCGCTCGTGGCGAGCGCGCTCGTCGCGGCGCTCGAGTTTTGGGGCGGCGCGCGCTCGCACAGCTTGGCGCTCACGACCGACGCCGTGCACGTGTGCGTGGACGTCTTCGCACTCGCGCTCGCGCTGTTTGCGGCGGTGGGTGCGACGCGTCCGGCGGACGCGCGACGCACGTTCGGCTACGGGAGAATGGAAGTCCTCGGCGCGCTCGTCAACGGAACGCTGCTGCTCGTGGCGACGGTGGCGATCGTGTATGCGGCCGTTCGGCGCTTCGCGCTGCCGGTCGAGCCGCAGGCCGCGGTGATGACGGCGGTCGCGGCGGTGGGCTTGGCAGTCAATGCCGGCGTCGGATTGATGCTGCGGCGCGACGGCGCGCGCGACCTCAACGTGCGCGCCGCGCTTTTTCACGTTGCCGGCGACGCGCTGGGGGCGTTCGCCGTCATCGCGGGCGGCGTAGCGATCGGGCTGACGCACCGCGCGTGGATCGATCCGATGCTTTCGCTGTTCGTCGCAGCGATTATCGTGATCGGCGTCGCTCGAGTACTGCGCGACGCGGCCGACGTGCTGCTCGAGAGCGTCCCCGGCGACGTCGACGCGCGGCGGCTCACGCGTCACTTGCAAGAGATCGGCGGCGTCGCCGGCATCCACGACCTGCACGTGTGGTCCATCGGCAGCGACTCGCATGCGCTGTCGGCGCACGTGCTGCTGGACGACCGCCGGCTGAGCGAGGCCACCGACGTGCTCCGCGAAATCGACGAGTGCGCGCAGACGCACTTCGGCATCAGACACGTGACGATTCAGTTCGAATGCGAGCGGTGTCCCGTAGCGGTGCGGCATTGACGCCGCGCGGCGCCCTCTCTGCCGCGCTGCTGGCCGTGGTCGCCGGCTGCAGCGGGGGCGGCTCCTCGCAGGGCGGCGGCATGGCGCCCCCGGTCGTCGCGTCGCCGCCGCCCACGCCTCCCCCGCGCCAGTTGCGCAAATACATCAAACACGTCGTGGTGATCGTGCAGGAAAACCGCAGCTTCGACGACCTTTTCCACGGATTTCCGGGCGCCCGGTATGCGACGTATGGATACATGCACGACGGCACGCGCGTCACGCTGCGGCCGACGACGCTCACGGGACCCGATATTTCACACGTCTGGGACGACGCAATCGTCGACTGGGATCACGGCAAGATGGACGGTTACGACCTCAACCCGCTGGGTCCCGGGCGGGCCGCCGGCAGGTATGCCTATCAATACGTCGATCCGAAATACATTCGTCCGTATTGGAGCATGGCGAAGCAGTACGTGCTCGCCGACCATATGTTTTCGACGATGTTCGGCGGCAGCTTCACAGCGCACCTCGACCTGATCGCCGGAACGACGGACCTCCAGGGCGGCTTGGCGGAGGTCGACGTGCCGCTCGGCTTGCCGTGGGGATGCGACGCGGCGGCCGGGACGAGGACCTCGACGATCGACCGCTCGCGCACCGAAGCGTGGGGGCGCGGACCCTTTCCGTGCTTCACGCAGTTCGCGACGATGGCCGATCTTTTCGACGCGGCGAACGTTTCGTGGGCATACTACGCGCCCCAGGTAAGCGAGGCCGGCGGCCGCGTGTGGTCGGAATTCGACGCGATGTCCGCCGTGCGCCACGGGCCGGATTGGAAGCGTAACGTGATCTCACCGCCGAGCCGCGTGCTCCAGGACGCCGCCGACGGACGCCTTCCCGACGTCGCGTGGGTGATTCCCGACGTCGCCGATTCCGATCACGCCGGCGAACGGAAGCGCGACACCGGGCCGGCGTGGGTGGCGAGCGTCGTCAATGCAATCGGACAGAGCGCGGCGTGGGACTCCACCGCAATCGTCGTGCTGTGGGACGACTGGGGCGGCTGGTTCGACAGCGTCCCGCCGCCGCAGCTCGACTACCGCGGCCTCGGAGAGCGCGTTCCGTGCATCGTCATCTCGCCCTATGCAAAGAAGGGCTACGTCTCGCACACGACTTACGAGTTCGGCAGCGTTCTGGCGCTGATGGAGGAAGCGTTCGCGCTGCCTCCGCTCGAGTCGCGCGGCTTCGGCAGCGGCTACACGGACCAGCGTGCATACAGCATGACCGATGCCTTCGACTTCAAGCACCCGCCGCGGCGTTTTCGGACGATCGGCGCCTCCTACGGGCGCACCTACTTCCTCGCGCGCCCGCCGTCGCTGCGTCCGCCCGACGACGAGTGAGCGCAGGGCGCGCATCCGCGTGCGCCAAAAGGGGCCCTCCCATGACTGAGTTCGCTTCAAAGACCGTCGTTTTATCGACGGCGCGCACGCCGTTCGGCAAGCTCGGCGGAGCGCTCGCTCCGCTTTCCGCCACGACGCTCGGAGCGGTCGCGCTGAGCGCGGCGATCGAGCGCGCGAAGATCGATCCATCCGAAGTCGACCACGTGACCTTCGGCGAGGTGCTGCAGGCCGGCGTGGGGCAGAATCCCGCGCGCCAGGTGCTTTTCAAATCGGGCCTCGCCAAGACGGTGACCGCCGACACGATCAACAAAGTCTGCGCGTCGGGCATGCTCGCCGTCGTCAACGCGATGCGCTCGATCAACGCGGGCGCGAACGCCGTCGTGGCGGCCGGCGGAATGGAATCGATGTCCAACGCGCCATATCTGCTGCGCGACGCGCGCTGGGGCTACCGCTTCGGCGACGGAACGGTCGTCGATGCAATGATCTACGACGGCCTGTGGGACCAGTATTTTCCAATGACGATGGCGACGCAGGGCAGTAAGGTCGCCGCCGAGCTTTCCCTGACGCGCGAAGAGCAGGACCGCTTCGCCTACGAGAGCCACCGCCGCGCCGCAGAGGCGCATGCCGCCGGGCATCTTGCAGACGAGATCGTCCCGGTCAACGTTGCAAGCAAGGCGAAGGATCGAGTCGTCGTCGAGCGCCTGCCGCGCCAGGGCAAGGTACGCGTTCCCGCGGCGGTCGGGGCGCCGAACCGCGTGTGGGACCACGAGCCCTCGGCGGAGTTCACGCTCGATTACGCCGCATATACACCCTTCGTTACGGGCGAACACCCGCACGCCGTAGTCGACCGCGACGAAGCGGTTCGCGCCGACGCGAGCATCGAAGCGATGGCGAAGCTGCGTCCGCTCGAACGCAACGGCACGGTTACGGCCGGCAACGCACCTGGCGTGAACGACGGAGCCGCCGCGCTGATTCTAGCCGACGCCGAGTACGCGGCGCAGCACGGCTACGAAGCGCTCGCGACGGTCGTGGATCACGCGACGGTCGCGTGGGACTCGCCGTACATCAGCCTGACGCCGGCGATGGCGGCGCACAAACTGCTCGAGCGCACCGGTTACCGTCCCGCCGACATTGCGGTGTGGGAAATCAACGAAGCGTTCTCGGCGGTGGCGCTGACGTCGGGCCGGCGCCTTGGCCTCGAGGACGGAACCGTCAACCAGTACGGGGGCGCCGTCGCCTTCGGCCACCCGATCGGCGCGTCGGGCGCACGGATCGTCGGCACCGTGATCAATCAGCTTCGCCGGCGCGGCGGCGGCCTGGGCATCGCTTCGATTTGCTCGGGCGGCGGCCAAGGCGACGCGATGTTACTATCCGTGTGATTGCTTCGGCGCGCGCCCAGTTCGAGCTGAGCGACGAACAACGCCAGATCGGCGCACTCGCGGCCGACATCGGACGGCGCGACATCGCGCCGTTCGTCGCGCAATGGGATCGCGAGCACGCCTTTCCGCGAGCGCTGTACCGCACGCTGAACGACGCGGGAATCATGGGCATCCTCGTGTCCGAGGAGTACGGCGGCGCCGGGGCCGACTATCTCTCGTATGCGCTCGCGATCGAGGAACTGGCGCGTGTCGACGCCGGCACGGCCGTCACCGTTTCGGTGCACTCCATGATCTGTTCGGCCATCGAACGGCTCGGCACCGCCGCGCAGAAACGGCGCTGGCTGCCGCGTTTGGCGACCGAAGACGCGATCGCGGGTTTCGCGCTCACCGAATCCGACGCGGGATCCGACGCCGCCGCTCTCCGCGCGACGGCGAAGCGAAGCGGCGACGGCTACGTGCTCAACGGCCGAAAGCAGTGGTGCACCAGCGGAAGCTACGCGGCGGTGATCATGGGGATGTTCCGCACCGGAGGCGCCGGCGCGCGCGGCGTGAGCGCGTTCTTGATCGAGCCCGCGTTGCCCGGCGTCACGGTCGAGCGCGTCACCGAGAAGCTCGGCATTCACACGAGCAACACGTGCGACCTTGCGTTCGACGACGTCGCCGTTTCGCCCGACGCGCTCGTCGGCGACGAAGGGGCCGGGTTCGGCAATGCCATGACGGCGCTCACGGCCGGCCGCATCGGCATTGCGGCGCAGGCGATCGGCATCCTCGCCGCGTGCCTCGAGGAGTCGGTGGCGTTCGCGAAAGAGCGCAGCGCGTTCGGCAAGCCGATCGGCGCGTACGAGGGCGTGTCGTTCAAGATCGCGCAGATGGCGACCGACCTCGAGGCCGCGCGCCTGCTCACGTATCGCGCCGCGTCGCTTGCCGACGCCGGAAAACCGTTCGCGCTCGCGGCCAGCGAGGCGAAGCTTTTCGCCTCGAGCGCCGCTCGAAAGCATTCGGCGGAGGCCCTGCAGATTCACGGCGGCTACGGCTACACCACCGAGTTCGCCGCCGAACGTCACTATCGCGACGCGAAGATCACCGAGATCTACGAAGGCACTTCGGAGATCCAGCAGCTCATCATCGCGCGCTCCCTCTTGGGCAGGCTCGACTAGCGCAAAGGTAAAGCCGGCCACCATTCCAGAACGCTGGGCCGCAATGAACCTCATGGAGCATCAAGGGAAAGAGCTGTTCGCGCGCGCCGGCATCGCGGTGCCGCGCAGCCATCACGCGCATACGCCTGACGCGGTGGAACGGTTCATCGCCGAAACGCCCGGCGACTGGATGGTCAAAGCGCAGGTGCTCGTGGGCGGCCGCGGAAAGGCGGGCGGCATCAAGCCGGCCTCCGATCCCGCGGAAGGCCGCAACGCGACGGCGCAAATTATCGGCATGACGATCGCCAATCGCCAGAACCCGCGCGGCGAGCACGTCAAATCGGTACTCGTCGAAGAGAAGCTCGCGATCGCGAAGGAAGCGTACTGTGCCATCACGATCGACCGAGCGCGGCGCAAGCCGGTGTTCGTCGTGAGCCGTTTCGGCGGCATGGACATCGAGGAAGTCGCGGAGCACCATCCTGAGTCGATCGTCAAGTATTACGTCGATACGGCAATCGGCTACTCGCCGTTCATCGGACGCCGACTGGCGTTCGAGGCGCAGCTCGACCCAGGCTATCGCCGGGCGTTTCCGGCGATAGCCGGCGCGTTGTACGATCTGTTTTTCAGTTATGGTGCCAAGCTCGTCGAAATCAATCCGCTCGCGCTCACCGCCGACGGCCAGGTCGTCGCGTCGGACGCGAAAGTCGAGCTCGACGATGACGCGCTCTTCCGGCAACCGCAGGCCGCGCAGTGGCGCACGACGCTGCCGCTCGACGAAGACGAGATCCTGGCGGCGCAGGCCGGCGTCGGAATCCGCAACTTCCGGCGGTTCCCCGGTAATGTCGGCACGATGGCCAACGGTGCCGGTCTCGCGATGGCCACGATGGACGCGGTCAGTAACGCCGGCGGTGCGATCGCAAATTTCCTCGACGTCGGCGGCGGAGCGAACGCGCAGCGCGTGCGCAACTGCTACGAGCTGGTGGTCAACAACACCGGGGCGACCGTGTTTTTCATCAACATCTTCGGCGGCATCACGCGCGGCGACGAGGTCGCGCGCGGCGTCGTGGAGGCGATGTCCCAGACGACGTCGCGCAAGATTCCGCTCGTAATCCGCCTGACCGGCACGAACGAGGAAGAAGGGCGCCGCATCCTCGCCGCCGCCGGCATGACCCCGGTGGAAACGATGGACGACGGAGCTCGGCAGGCCGTGCGGTTGGCGGGGCCGACGTAAGGTGTCGATCTTTCTCGATAAGAACAGCAAGGTGATCGTCCAAGGAATCACCGGCGCCGAGGGGTCGTACCACACGGACCGCATGCACCGGTACGGGACGAACCTCGTCGGGGGCGTGACGCCCGGCAAGGGCGGCCAGCGGACGCCTCACGGGCTCCCCGTGTTCGACACGGTGCAAGATGCAGTCGAGGCGACCGGCGCCACGCACACTTGCATATTCGTCCCCCCGCCCTTTGCGGCCGACGCCCTCTACGAAGCCTACGACGCCGGCATCTCCGTCGCGGTCTGCATCACCGAAGGTATCCCGGTCCACGACACCCTCAAGGTCGTCGGCGCGACGCCGGGCATGCGAATCATCGGGCCGAACTGCCCGGGCCTGGTGTCGCCCGGGAAGGCGCTCGTCGGCATCATGCCCGGTCACGTCTTTAAGGAAGGGCCGGTGGGCCTCGTTTCACGGTCGGGGACGCTGACGTACGAGGTGGTGGACCTGCTCTCGCGGGCCGGACTCGGCCAGTCGACGTGCATCGGCGTCGGCGGCGACCCGATCATCGGCACGACGTTCGTCGAGTGCCTTCGGGAGTTCCAGAACGATCCCCAGACCCAAGCGGTCGTCATCTGCGGGGAGATCGGCGGCTCGGACGAAGAGGAGGCCGCCGCCTTCGTCGCCGAGCACCTGCCCGAGCTTCCGGTCGTCGCATTCATCGGCGGACGCAACGCGCCGCCCGGCAAGTCGCTGGGGCATGCGGGGGCGATCATCTCGGGGGCCTTTGGCACTCCTCAGAGCAAGATCAAAGCCTTCGCCGAGGCCGGCGTTCCCGTCGCGGAGCGCCCAGCTGATATCCCGGCGCTGCTCGCGGAGCGGCTCGCCCGTCGCGGCTTCCTGAGGCGGGCTCCCGACCGGCCCCAGAAGTTCACAGCGGAGCTACAGGAACCCGCCCCAACCTGAGCAAACCCTTAGCGCAGTGAGTCACTCCGTGACGTACCCGGCCTCCTGCCGGGTGCCCTCGGAGCCTCGCCTTGACAACTTACTCCAACAGAGGGTTAAAGAACATGAGTTCACAACGGACCCTCCGTCAAGCGGTCGTCACTGCGTCGTTAGTCGTGGCGTTTCTCTGCCAGGGAACATGGGCACTGGCAGGAGTCACGGGTAACGTCCAGGGTACGGTCAAGGATGCGAGCGGCGCGCCGATTGCCGGCGTACAAGTGCAGGTAGTCGCGCCCTCAGAGTCCCGTTCCGCAACGACGGACGCGGGAGGACATTTTATCGTTCTCTCGCTCAACCCCGACACGTATACCATCAACTTGACACGGGCTGGATACCAGCCCACGTCCCAACCCGGCGTCACGATCTTCGCCGACCAAACGCAGAGCGTTGCACTTACGATGGTCAAGAGTCTGAAGACCATCGCTCGGGTGACCTCGCAGGCCGGCACGTCGCTCGTGAAATCCGGCGTGGGCGCCGACCTCTACAGCATCAACGCCGCACAGGCGTCCGCAGCGGCGGCGCTGGGTGGCGGCGGCAACCTCAACAACGCGTACTCCGCGATGGCGTCGGTTCCCGGCGTTCAGACTTCGCAAGGCGGCATCGCGTGGGATTTCAACGGTGCGTACGTCCGAGGACAGAACTACTATTACACGTCGTTTGAGTACGACGGTATTCCGATCAATCGGTCCTTCGACAACTACAACGCCTCGACGGAATCCAACCTCGGCTTGCAGGAGCTGCAGGTCTACACCGGCGGCGGCCCGGCCTCCATCACGTCCTCCGGCACGTCGGGCTTCATCAATCAGGTCATCAAGAGCGGCACGTTCCCCGGTTTCGCGACAGTGAACCTCGGGATCGGCGCGCCGACGTTCTATCACCAGGCGCAGGTCGAATTCGGGGGATCGACTCCGGACCGGACCTTCAGCTACTACGTCGGTCTATCGGGCTACAACCAGCAGCTCCGCTTCTTCGACAGCACCAACGGAGCCGGCTACGGGGTACCGGGCGGTATCTTCTCGGGAAATACCGGCGGATTTCTGATCGGCTACGGTGCGCTCAGCAACCAGATCCTCGTGACCTCTCCGACCTTCATCGAGGGCATCGAGACCGGTCAGGGCGACAAGGGCATGTGCCCGCTCGTCGGACAGGCCTTCTCGGCGCCGTCGCAAGGCTGCTGGCAGTACTACAGCGGCATCGGCGGCAACCCGTTCCAGATCGCCGATCGGGAGAACGTCATCAACCTCCACCTCGGCGTTCCCAAGCATAACGGCTTGCGCGACGACGTTCAGCTCCTGTGGAGCGGCTCGGCTCTGACGAACTACTTCGATGAGAGCCCTGCGGACCTCGGCACGTCGGTGAACCAGTTCTCTTATTCCGCCTACGGCACGCATTACGCGGCGCCGATCTGCGGACCGGAGAATATCGCACCGGGGCTGACGGTCAACGGATGCCATAGCCCCACGGGCGCGGCCGGACAGATCATTCCGCTGGCCGGTCTCGGTTCGTATTTCACCTGTACCGCCGCCGGCGGACCGGGTTGCGGTCCGACCTACGCGGGATACGCTGACGGCGTCGCCTACAACACGCCGTTCGGCACGCCCATCGCGACGAGCCCCGGCAACATCAAGACGCCGGGCGTCTACATGGCTCCGGACACGCCGTCACATGACTTCCAGGGCCCCCTGCCACTCTTCGACAACTCCCTCACGACCATCCGCAACGACACCGGAATCACGAAGGTGCAGTACACGTACGCACTGAGTCAGTCGGCCTATCTGCGCGCGTATGGTTACACCTTCTACTCCGATTGGATGCAGGTCAACCCGATCTACGGTGCCACGGGACAGGGCGTACCGACGAGCGGCGCAGCCGCACAGTACGACCTCTTCACCCACACGTCGGGCGGCTCGCTCGACTTCCAAGATCAGCTCAACGACCAGAACTTGATTAGCCTCGACGGCAACTACTCGACGGCCAGCGTGATCCGCTTCAACAACAGCGCCGCGTTTGGCCCGGATTCACCCATCGGCTACATGTCCCAGCACAACGGCACGTACACGTGCTATGGCGAGAACGCCAAGGGTACGAAGTTCGGCGTCCCGGTTCCGTGCTTGAGCAGCGGCTATCACGATGTCGCATCGAACAGCGACGTCGTGCTCCTAGCTGGACGAGCGTCGCGACCGCGGGGCCAACCGGATGGGGCGATCCCGGGAGTGCGGCCGTGAAAGCCGGCGCAACGTGGGATAGCCTCTGGAGCGGGAACGCCTCAGGGTCGTACAACACCGTGCGTCCGCAGTTCACGAACTTCTCGCTCTCGGATCAGTTCCGCCCGAACGACAAGCTGTTGATCAACGCGGCGATCCGGTACGACGACTTCACGTACCAGCTCCCGGACTCGTTGACCGCAGCAGATTCGTTCTACGCCAACATGTCGGCGAACTACACCTGCGTTCAAGCGTCCACGAACCAAGTGCTCACGCAGCAATTGCCTCCGGGCGTCCCGCCGCCGGCGAACGCGGAGTACGTTGTCGGCGACTGCAACGCGGCCGTCAATCAGATCCGCGGGACCACCGGCTCCAAGGGGTGGGTCCACCCGAACGGCAAGACGCAGGACGGCGTAGCGGCACCGACGTTCACGGCCGCTTCCCCGTCGTCGTATCCGCTCAACTACTGGGAGCCGCGTTTCTCGGCGACATATACGCTGTCGCCCGACACCGTCATTCGGGCCTCGGCCGGCCGCTACACCGCGCCGCCGATCTCCGCGTCGGTACAGTACCTCGCCGCGACGGGCGATAACCGCTCGGTCTGGAACAACACGATGAACCTCGGGTTCTACTCGCCGTTCCATCCGATCCCGGGAATCTCGTCCGGACAGTACGACCTATCCTTAGAACAACACTTCCGCGGGACGGACATGAGCATGAAGATCTCGCCGTTCTACACGTGGGTCTCGAACTGGCAGCAGCAAACGTTTATCGGCTCCAACTTCGTCACCCAGGTCCCCGTCGGAGTCAACCGCATCGAGGGCGCCGAGTTCCAGTTCAACAAGGGCGACTTCATGCGCAACGGCCTCTCCGGCCAGTTGGCCTTCACATACACCAGCTCGAAGGTGTTGTTCCAACCCGTCGGTCTGTCCACGGGCGGCATCGTTCCCAACGAGCTCAACGTGCTCAACCAGGTGATCGGCCAGTATAACCTGCTCACGAAGGCGGGGGGCGGATCGCCCTGCTACCGCAACGGCATCGGCGTGTCATGCAACGCGAAGCCCATCACGGTCGGCAGCGTGACGTACGACACGATTCTCAACCCGTACTACAACCAACCCTCACAGGGAATGTTGAACACGGGCGGCTGGTACAATCCGTTCTCGACCGCAGTGGCGCCGAGTCTCAACGGCGGCGTAGCCAGCTACATATCGCCGATCGTCTCGTCGCTGCTGCTGAACTACCGGCACGACAAGCTGGCGGTCACGCCCAGCTTCTCGTTCCAGACCGGCGGCTACTACGGGAGTCCGCTGGATACCAACGGGCTTGACCCGCGCACCTGCGTGGGCAACTCGGGGGCGACCGGCATCACGAAGGTCTCCCCCAAGACCAACCCGCTCCAGTGCAACTACCTCACCGCAAACGCACCGGGCCTGAGCACGTTCGGGTACCTCTACGTCCCCAATCCTCAGACCGGACAGTTCGCGTTCGACAACATACCAGCAGCCGAGTTCCATCGTCGGAAACCTCCAGGTTTCCTACGACGTCAGCCCCCGTATCAAGCTGACGGTCCTCGGTGCGAACCTGTTCCATGCATGCTTCGGCGGCACGGCGGAGCCGTGGACGGCATCCGCTCCACCGAGCAGTGTCGTGTGCGGATATACGCCGGTCGGCGGCGCGCTCAACAGCTCGCTCTATCCGTCGAACTTCTATAACGGCACGGGCATCAACGACTTTGCTGCCAATCACGCCCACGTTCCGGGGGCATTCCAGCAGAGTTACATGCCGCTGGGAAGCAACAACGGTGCGCTCGGCGCCGCTCCCCAGGCAATCGGCGTCTACTTTAACGCGCAGGTGAAGATCTAGTCGACACCTACTCGCTCGAGTAGCAGACCAAATAAGCGGGACTCTTCGGAGTCCCGCTTTATTATTCCAGGCAGGCTTCGCGACGCGCTTCGGGAAAATTTTAAATCTGATGCGCAGACTCGTTCCGCTCTTTGCATGCGTCATCGCGTGCGTGGCGGCCACGCCGGAAGCGACGCCGCCGCCACAAATCTACCACATCAAGACGACAGCCCTTTGCACCCGGCTGCACGAACGCGTCCGGCCGGCCGTCGCACTCATTTTGGAGAACGACCAGCGTCTTGCAAAGGGCATTCCGCTGTTCCAGAAATATCGCCAGGCGATCCTCGAAACGGGTTCCGATTCGATCAACAGCAGCTCGCCGCAGACGAGCATGACGCTACAGCAAATGTCGTATCTGGTCATCCCTACGGCGCGGAACCTGCTTGCGGCGGAGGCTTTGCTCGAAGACGCAAAGATGAGCCAACCCACGGGCAGTTCGTCCGACGATGCGACCTTGGCGGAGATGAAAAAGCAGCTGCTCGAAGCGATCGCGTTTCAAAACGCATCCCTCGACCTCATCAATGGATTCGTGCAGACACAGCAGATGGGAGAGATCCAGCACGCCGACGAGGAGTACCTGAACGACATCGCGCGCCCCGACACGTCGTCCCAAATCGCGTCGGCTACGCCGAATCAGTGGCAGGATACGACTACGCCGGGACTCTCACAAAACCCGTATGCGTTCGACGTTTCTCAGGTGCCGGGTCTCGCCATCGGCTTCAATCCGCTGTCGCGGGTCATCGATGGTATGCATTGGGTGAACGCGGAGACCGCGAAGCGCGAGGACGCTGCGGGGAAGACGATTTCAAGCGTGCTCGCGCAATGCCAATAGCGATCAAGCGATTCATGGTCGTCTCGGCGGCGGCGGCGTTCGTCGTGCCCTGTGCCGGCCGGTCCGACTCGTCGTTGGGACAGCTGCTGTACGGATTTACCTACAGCACGAATCAGAACACCAGCGCGCGCGATTCGACCAACAATTTGCAAGGCATCGGTTCGCAGCAGGGAAGCGGCGCGAGCCAATACACCGGTTCCCTTAGCGACAAAGGCACGATCGCCGTTTCCGTCATCGGCAAGGAGCAGGATGGGGGCTTGGTGGTGAACGTCAGCGAGCAGGGGCAGGACACTCGCCGAGCTCCGCCGGCGACGTGCGTGGTCTACGGCAATACGAACGTCATCTGCGATCCAAATAAGACCGTCTACGTCGAAGAGTACACGCTGCTGCGCTTCCTCGGGCCCAATTTCGTCGATCCCGACCAGCTCGATGCCAAGCGGCACTGGGCAATCACCCAGAACAACGGCGGTACGGACCTTAAGGCGAACTATACGATCAACAGCAACGTGAACGGCATCATGCAAATCGGCGAAACCCGCAGCCTTCGCGGGACGGGCGGCGGAAGTTTAACGACCGACGTTCAGACGAAGCTTGGATACGACTTTAACCGCTCCGTCCCGACGTCGGTCGAGGAATACGTTACCCAACGCCGGGACAACGGCGTAGTGGGAACGAGCACGACGATTTACCAAACGACCCTAAATCTGATTTCTGACACGATGGCGAAAAAATAGCCCAATTCGGCTACCAATGCGAAGATTGCGAAACCGCCGTCTTCCCTGTGACGACGAGGGCCGAACTGCAGTGGCTGAGGGATCGTCTTCACGTCGTCCGCGAGGTGGCGCGGCACTCGGGTGACGGGCTCGATTCCTGGATGATGGAGGGCCTCGGCTTTCTCGAGGAGCACGCGGGCCACAGCATCGTGCTGGTCTCGCGGCGGCCCCGCTAGCGCGGGACTACTGCTGCGGTATTCTAAGATGCTGGCCGGGCTGGAGCGCGCCGGCGTGGAGGTGGTTCTCCGCGGTAATACGGTCGACGGTCTCTTGGACGTCGGTGCCGGCGGTGCCGTGGGCCGCGGCGAGCGACCATAGCGTGTCGCCGGGGCGGACGGTGACCGTCGCGTAGCGTTGCGCGCTCGCGGCGTAGAGCCGCACGCTGGACAGCGTCGGAATGGCAACGACCAGGCTGAGCGCGGCGAGCGCGATCGCGGGCATCAAGCTGAACCGTCTGCGCCTTCCCATTTGTCCTCCGCTCCCCATATTTAGTGCCAAACGCCTGTTCGTCCCCAACATTTTACCATGTCGTCGCCAGCGGCTGTCAAGGCATTACGAACGTATGTTTGCCTTTTCGGCCGATCCATGGTAGTGTTATACCCGCGATGGACGCCGAAAAGCCCGCGACCGAACGCCAGCGTCGCATCCTCGAAGTCATCCGCGCCTTCACGGCGGAGCATGGCTACCCGCCCTCCGTTCGCGAGATCGGCGAACGCGTCGGCCTCTCGTCCTCCTCCACGATCCACGCCCATCTCAAGGCGCTGGAGCGGCGGGGCATGATTTCCCGCGATCCGACGAAGCCACGGGCGATGCGCTCCGGCATGCCGTCGCCGCCCCGCGACGACGTCGTGGTGCCGGTGCTCGGACGCGTCGCCGCGGGTATCCCCATCACGGCACAGGAGGACCGTGAGGGCGAGTTCGTGCTGCCGTCAAGCTTCGTCCCGCGCGCGAGCGACGCGTTTATGCTGCGCGTGCAGGGCGACTCCATGGTCGACGCGGCCATCCTCGACGGCGACCTCATTCTGGTCCGGCCGCAGCGGACGGCCGACAACGGCGAAATCGTCGTCGCGATGCTCGACGGAGAGGCGACCGTCAAACGGTTCTACCGCGAGACGGGACGCATCCGCCTGCAGCCGGAGAATCAGACAATGGCGCCAATCTACGCGAGCGATGTCGAGATCGTCGGCCGCGTCGAAGCGGTGGTTCGCCGACTCTAAAGCGTTCCTCGATTTCGAGCGGACGTTCGTTCCGCTGCTCCGCCGCATGGCGGATCTCCCCTTCATCGCCGCGGTCCGCGAGGCATTGCCTTGGAGCTTCATCGGCCTCGCCGCGGCCTTCGCCGTCATCTTCAGCCTGCAGCTCATGACTGGAGCGGGGAGTGCGCCGACACTAGGCCTTCGCCTCGCGGGCGCGCTGTTGCCCTCGTTCGGGGTCATGGCCATGGCGCTCGTCGTCGTGCTCGCGGTGCGTTTGGCGCGCGCTGCGCGCTACCGCGTGGCCCCCCTGGTCGCCGGAGGATGCGCGTCCTTCGCGCTGGCCCTGCCGCGCCCGTTCGGCCCTAACGCCGTTGCCTATCTGCAGACGATCGGGGCATCCGGGCTCTTCGTCGCCATCCTCGCGTGCGGCGTCGCGGCGTCCGCGATTGCGGCGTTTCGCCGCCGCCTGCGCGCGCCGCTGGCGGATTGGCTCGGGGCCTCGCTTGCCACGGCGGCGTTCGCGGCGCTCTTCGCGCTGCATCTCTCGCCGGCGGCCGCCATTGCCGCGGCGATGCACCCGATCGCGCGGCTCGGCGACAGTTACGCGGCGCTCATGGCGATCGTCTTGATCGAAACGCTGCTCTGGACCGCCGGCGTGCACGGCCCTGCGGTGCTGGCGGCCATCGTCACGCCCGTCTACCTGACGATGCAGATCCAGAACACGCACGCGTTTACGGCGCACGCGCCGCTGCCGTACATCGTCGTCGTGTCGCTCTTCCTTTTTGTGTTTCCCGGCGGCGCTGGCGCGACGCTGCCGCTCGCGGCGCTGCTTGCGATCTCCCGCGTTCCGCGCCTCCGCCGCGTCGGACGCGCAACGTTCATCCCATCGCTCTTCAATTTGAACGAGCCGCTGCTCTTTGCCGCGCCCGTCGTGTTCAATCCCCACCTCGTCGTGCCGTTCGTTGGGGCGCCGCTCGTGCTTGCCACGCTGACGTACGCCGCGGTCGCGACGGGTCTCGTCGCGCGCGCGGCCTTTTACGTGCCGTCGTCGGTACCCACGGTCGTTTCGACCTATCTCGCGACGCAGGACGTGCGCGCCGTCGGGCTCGTCGCGATCAACGTCGCCGTGGCGACCGCCATCTACTATCCGTTCGTACGCGCGTACGAACGGCACGTGTCGCGCAAAGAACCATGATCGCGCAGCTCTGCGACCGGTTCGGCATCGGCGTACGCATTCGCGAGGCGGCACTCGTCGCCCAGGAGCGTACCGCCGCTCTCTCCTACGACGCGCAGCGCGCCGCGCACCTCAACGTGCTGCAGGCATTTGCCGACGAGGGCATTGCGGAGAGCGACCTTGCCGCCGCGACGGGTTACGGTTACGACGATCCGGCGCGGACGCGGTACGAATCGCTGCTCGCTCGCGTCTTCGGTGCGGAGCGCGCGCTCGCGCGGCTCTCCATCGTCAGCGGAACGCACGCGATCGTCGCGGCGGTCGCGGCGTGCACGCCGCCCGGGCGCGCGATCGTTTCGATTACCGGCGCGCCGTACGACACGCTGCGCAATGCAATCGTCGACGCACCGCACGCGCTCGTTCGCGAGGGAGTCCGCTACCGGGAGATACCCCTCGCCGACGACGGCGGCGTCGATCTGACGGCGATCGAAGCCGCCCTCGGCGACGACGCGGCGGCCGTCTTCGTTCAGCGCTCGCGCGGTTACGCGCCGCGGCGCTCGCTCTCCGTCGCCGAATGCGAGCACGCATATGCGGCCGTGAAGTCGGCGGCGCCGCACGTCGCGGTGCTCGTCGACAACTGCTACGGGGAGCTCGTCGAGGACCGCGAGCCCTCGCATGCCGGCGCAGACCTCGTGATGGGTTCGCTCATCAAGAATCTCGGCGGATCGCTCGCGCCCGCGGGCGGATACGTCGCCGGAAAGCGCGCTCTCGTCGAGCGGGTGGCCGCGCGGCTCTACGCGCCCGGGTTGGGCGACCGGCTCGGTCCGAGTCTCGGCGCGGGGCGCTCCCTGGTGCACGGTCTCTTCTTGGCGCCGCTTGTCGTCGAGCAGTGCCTGCGCGGATTGGATTTCTTCGCCGCGCTCTTCGAGGGGCTCGGATACGCCGTCGATCCCGCCCCGGGCGCGGCGCGCAGCGACATCGTCCAGGCCATACGGCTCGGCACGCGCGAGCGGCTCGAACGATTTGCGGCGGGATTGCAGGCGGCGCTTCCGCTCAACGCGCGCTTCCGGCCCGAGCCCGGCGCCGTGCCGGGCTATCGCGATCCCGTGGTGATGTCTTCAGGCGCATTCGTCAGCGGTTCGACCATCGAGTTGTCGTGCGACGCGCCGCTGCGCGCGCCGTTCGAAATGTACGTGCAAGGCGGCGTCAGCGTGGCGCACGCCTACCTCGGCGCGCTCTTCGCGGCGCGCGCCCTCGATGAGGGATCCGGCACGGGCGGCGCTGCGCCAGGAGGCGGCCCGAGCATCTAGAGAAGGGCTGGCAGGCATGTATCTGCTCGAAGTGCTCAGCGGACCGCTCGATGGAAAGACGTGGCCCTTCGAGCGTGAGATCACGATCGGCCGCGACGACGGGCTGGCCGACGCGTGTCTCGGCTTGGACCGCTACGTGTCGCGTCGCCACGCGCGCCTCCAGATCGACGCCGAGTCGATTCGGCTGACGGACTTGCGGAGCCGCAACGGCACGCGCCTCGGCGGCGAGACGGTCGTGGGCGACGTCGCGTTGCCGGTCGGCGTGCCGTTCGTCGTCGGGCGAACGGTGTTACGCGTCACGCGCTCGTAGCGCACTTTATGCAAACCGCGCGTACCGTCGCGCAGGCGCGCGCGCTTTTCGGCGCGTCCGCTCGTCCACTGGCCCTCGTTCCCACGATGGGCGCGCTTCACGGCGGCCACCTCGAGATCGTGCGCCACGCACGGCGCGGCGCAGCGGCCGTCGGCGTTTCGATTTTCGTCAATCCGCTGCAGTTCGGCGCAAGCGACGATTTGGCGACCTATCCGCGCGACGAAAGCGGCGACCGTGCCAAGCTGGCGCAGGAGGGGGTCGACCTACTGTTTGCGCCGGACGCCGGCGCGATGTACGCGCCGGACTTCACGACGGTCGTCGACGCGGGACCGCTCGGCGCCATCCTCGAGGGTGCGGTGCGTCCCGACCACTTCCGCGGCGTGACGACGGTGATCGCGAAACTGCTCAACATCGTGCAGCCCGACGTGCTCTACCTCGGCCAAAAAGACGCGCAGCAGGCGGCGATCGTGCGCAAGATGGTGCGCGAGCTCAACTTCGGCACCGAGGTGCGGATCGTGCCGACGGTGCGCGAGGCCGACGGGCTCGCGATGTCGAGCCGCAACCAGTACCTCGACGCACAGTTTCGCATGGAGGCGCCGTCGCTGTACCGCGCGCTGGTCGCAACGAGCGACGCGCTCGAGCGCGGCGATTCGAAGCGCGACGCGGTTAATGCCGGGACTTGCGCGCTGAGCGCCGCCGCGACGCTGGACTACCTGGAGCTCGTCGACGCCGACACGTTCGCGCCGCTCGAGCGTTTGAGCCGTCCGGCGTACGTGGTTGGCGCGGCGCGCTTCGGAAGCACGCGTCTGATCGATAACGTGTGCCTGCGATGAACGGCGCGCGCGTCTTTCTCGGCGTCAGCGGCGGCATCGCGGCATACAAGGCGGCCGCGCTGACCAGCACGCTCGTGCAGCGCGGCGCGACGGTCGACGTGGTGATGACGGCCGAGGCCGAACGATTCGTTGCGCCGCTGTCCTTCGCGTCGCTGACGGCGCGTCCGGTCTACACGTCGCTCTGGGACGCGCCGGAACGCATGCCGCACATCCGCCTCGTCCGCGAAGCGGACGTGGCGCTCGTCGTGCCCGCCACCGCGAACCTCATCGCGAAGCTCGCTGGCGGCACGTGCGACGACCTGCTGAGCACCGCGCTGCTCGCGGCGCGGATCCCACGCATCCTCGCCCCCGCGATGAACGCCGCGATGTACGACGATCCCCGCACGCAGGAAAGCTTGACCGCGCTGCGGCGCCGCGGTTACGAGGTGGTCGAACCCGAACGCGGTTTCTTGGCGGAGCGCGAGGTCGGCGTCGGCCGCCTCGCCCCGGAGGAGCGCATTCTCGACGCGCTCGAACGCGCGCTCCGGCGCCGCCAGACGCTGCGCGGCAAACGCGTCGCCATCACCGCCGGGCCGACGCGGGAAGCGTTCGACCCCGTGCGCTTTCTGAGCAACGCGTCGACGGGCGCAACCGGCATCGCGCTCGCGCGCGAGGCAACGCTGCGCGGAGCCGACGTCACGCTCTTACTCGGTCCCACGCTGCTCGAGCCGCCGGCCGGCGTCGAGATCGTGCGCGTCACGACCGCGGACGAACTCTGCGCGGCCGCGATGGCGCGTGCGGTCGGCGCGGACCTCACGATCGCATCGGCGGCCGTAGCGGACTGGCGGCCCGAAGAGCGCTCGGAATCGAAACGCCCGAAGGACGGCAGCGAGCTCGCGGTGCGCCTCGCGCGCACCCCCGACGTTCTCGCGGCGCTCGGGGAACGCAAGGGCGCGACGTTCCTCGTCGGCTTCGCCGCGGAAACGGACGATCACGAGCGGCGAGCACGCGCGAAAATGCGCGCGAAACACCTCGATGCGATCGCGGTGAACGACGTACGCGGCGAGCGCGGGTTCGGAACCGGCGAAAACGCGCTCGTGCTGCTCTGGGGCGACGAAGGACGGCGCGATCTCGGCAACGCCGACAAGGCGACACTGGCCGCGCGGCTGCTGGACTGCGTCGAAGAGCTGATGCGATGCTCCTGACGATCGACGTCGGCAATACCGAAACGAAGCTCGGATGCTTCTCCGGCGAGACGCTCGAGCAGACCTGGCGCGTCACGACGGAGCTGCGGCGGACGCCGGACGAATACGGCGTGTTCTTCACGCAGCTTTTTGCGACGAGCGGCGTGGATCCGCGCGCGATCGAGGCGGTCGCCGTCGCGAGCGTCGTGCCGAAGCTCGACTGGACGCTCGAATCGTCGTGCCGCCGGTTCTTCGGGACGGCTCCGGTCTTCTTGCATCCGCAGGAGCAGCGGCTGATGCCGGTCGTCACCGAAAACCCGGCGGAGGTTGGGGCGGACTTGGTCGCGGCCGCGATCGGCGGTCGCGATGCGTTCGGCGCCCCGCTGATCGTCGTAAGCTTCGGCACGGCGACGGCGTTCATCGCCGTGTCGGGCGCCGGCGAGTATATCGGCGTCGCGATCGCGCCGGGCGTGACGGTCTCGATCGACGCGCTGATCGGGCGCACGGCGAAGCTTCCGCAGGTAGCGATCGAGGCGCCGCGCCGCGCCATCGGCCGCAATACGGTCGAGGCGCTGCAGAGCGGAATCGTCTACGGCTTCGCGGGCCAGACCGAAGCGATCGTCTCGCGCATGCGCCACGAACTCGGCACCGGAGCCAAGGTCGTCGCGACCGGCGGTCTCGCGGGCATCGTCGCCAAACACGCGCCGGTCGTCGACGCGGTGGCGCCCCACCTCAGTTTGGTCGGCCTGCGTCTCTTTCACGATGCGGCGCAGGGCCGAGGCGCCGCGCGCCGCGGCGCTAAATAGGGCAGGTCATGCGCCCCGCCCCGCTTCGCATCGGGCCGATTGAGGTCTGGCCGCCGCTGATTCTCGCGCCGATGTCCGGCGTGACGAACCGCACGATGCGCGCTCTCTACCGGCCGTTCGGCCTCGGCCTGACCGTGACGGAGTTCGTTTCCTCAAACGCCCTGGCGTACGGCAGCCGCCGGACGATGGAGATGATCGACCAGCACGGGATGGAAAAACCCGTCTCGACACAGCTGTGGGGCGACGACCCGCAGACGATGGCGCTCGCGGCGCGCGTCGTGCGCGAATGCGGCGCGGACATCGTCGACATCAACTTCGGGTGCCCCGCGCCGAAGGTGACGAAGACCAACGGCGGCTCGGCGTGCCTGCGCGATCCCGACCGCTGCGAGGCGATCATGCGCGCCGTCGTCGGTGCCGTCGACTGCCCGGTGACGATGAAGATGCGTTTGGGGTGGAACGACGACGCCCTCGTGTACGTCGACGTCGCGCGCCGCGCGCAGGACGCCGGCGTGCGCGCGGTGACGCTCCACGCGCGCACCGCTAAGCAGTTCTACCGCGGCCACGCCGACTGGGAACACATCGCGCGCCTCAAGCGCGCCGTCGACATTCCCGTGATCGGCAACGGCGATCTGGACGATCCGCACCTCGCGATGCTTCGCATGCGGGAAAGCGGGGTCGACGCAATCATGCTCGGGCGCGCGACGCTAGGAAACCCTTGGCTGATCGCGCAGATTCGCGACCTGATGGAAGGCCGAGCGGCGCGCCCGCTGCCCGTTGCAGCCGATCGGCTGCGCTTCGCGCTCGTGCACTACCGCACGATGGTGGCCGAGCTCGGCGAGGCGCGGGCGGTCCCGCAGATGCGCAAGCATCTGGCGCTCTACCTCAAGGGAATTCCCGGCGCTGCGGCGCTTCGCGAGCGCATCATGCGAACGGATTACGCCGGTGAAACGATCGCGACGATTGACGAGACGATCCGCCGCCTCGAGGCGGCCGCGCCGATCGCGGCCTAAGGGAAGCGCTGATGGTCGAGGCGCGGGACGACCTCTACGGCGCGGGTTCGCCGCAGCAGCTCGCCGAGGAGACGTACGACAACTACAAGCGGTTCGTCAATCCGCCGCTGGCGCGCGTGATGAAGCTTTCCGGGTGCCCGGTCGAAGTGCGCGCAAACGGCTGCACGGTGTGGGATCAGAACGGCAAAGCGTACCTCGATTTCGCGGGCGGCTACGGCGTGTTCACGCTGGGTCACCGGCATCCGCGCGTCGTCGATGCCGTGCGCGCGCAGCTCGAACTCATGGCGCTTTCGGGGAAGACGATGTTCAACGTTCTGCTCGGCCGCGCGGCGCGGCGGTTGGCGGAGCTCGCACCCGGCGACTTGCAGATATCGTTCTGGTGCAACAGCGGCACGGAGGCGATCGAGGGGGCGATCAAATTGGCGCGCGCGGCCACCGGGCGCGCGAAAATCGTCGGCACGGTCGACGCGTATCACGGCAAGACGCTGGGCGCGCTCTCCGTTAGCGGCCGCGAGAGCTTCCAGACGCCGTTTCGCCCGCTGCTCGCCGATTCGGTCGCGATTCCGTACGGCGAAATACCGCCGCTCGCCGATGCTCTGCGCGACGCGGCGGCGTTCGTCGTCGAGCCCGTACAGGGCGAGGGAGGCGTCAACGTCCCGCCGGAGGGGTACTTGAGGGCAGTGCGCGAGGCGTGCGACCAAACGCAGACGGTCTTCGTGGCGGACGAGGTGCAGACGGGACTCGGCCGGTGCGGTTATCGCTTCGCGTGCGAGCGCGACGGCGTCGTTCCCGACGTCATGACGCTGGCCAAGGGACTGTCCGGCGGGGTCGTTCCGGCGGGCGCCTTCATCGCCCGGCCTGCCCTGTGGCAGCGGGCGTTCGGCCATGCGCCGCTCGTCCATACGTCGACCTTCGGCGGCGGCGAGCTCGCATGCGCGGCGGCGCTCGCCGCGATGGACGTGCTCGAAGAAGAAGGCTTGGCCGAGTGCGCGCGCGTGCGCGGCACGCAGCTCCTGCGCGGCGCGAAGGCAATCGCCGATGCATATCCGGCGGTCGTCCGCCAGGCGCGCGGGCTCGGGCTTTTGGTCGGCGTGGAGCTGACGCACGAGGGTTACGGCGGCTTCATCATCCCGGAGATGCTCAAGGCCGGCGTCACCGCGGCGTGGACGCTGAACCAGCAGCGCGTGATTCGCCTCGAGCCGCCGCTGACCGTCACGGCCGCGGAAGTGGATTGCGCGCTCGACGCGCTGCGCGGCGGCGTGGCGGCCGCGTTCGAGAAGCTGGGAGCGCTAGCGTCGTAACGCGATGCCCTATGTCGAAAGTACGATCGTCATCGAGGCTCCGGCTCGAGTGGTGTACGAGCTGGCCAAGGATCAAGAGCGCTTCCCGCAGTTTATGCCGGACGTCGAAACGGTCACCGTCGTCGAACGGCGGCCCGGCGGCGTGATCTCGCGCTGGAAGACGCTCGTCGAGGAAGCACCGATCGAATGGACGGAGGAAGATCGCTTCGACGACGCTTCCTTGCGGATCGACTATAAGCTCCTCGAAGGCGATCTCGACAAGTTCGAGGGCGCGTGGACCTTCGAGCACCGGGACGGCGTGACGCACGTCGTGCTGGGCGTGGATTACGACTTCGGCGTTCCGACGCTCGCCGAACTTATCGGCCCGACGCTGCAGAAGAAGGTGCGCGAAAACAGCGAGATGATGCTCGCGGCGCTCAAGCGCCAAGCGGAGAACGAACGATGAATAAGTTCTGCTTCGTCATCCATCCATTGTCGCTCGAGGACATCGCGCGCTACGAGCCGGGCGCGAAGGGCAAAGGTGAGGCGATCGTGCGCAAGATCATGGAGTGGATGCCGTCGTACGCCGCGGTGCACGTTACCGGCGTGCGCACGCCGGACGGCCGGGAAACCGAAGGCTGGTTCGTGGCCGCGCCGCTCCTGCCCGAGCAGCTCATCGACTTCCCGCGCGACGAAGTGTATCGGCGCGTCGTGCGCGCGATCGAGATTGGTGCGGAAATGGGTGCGGGCGTTGCGGGGCTCGGCGCGTTTACCGGCGTCGTCGGCGACGCCGGCATCACGATCGACGCGCGCTCGCCGATCCCCGTGACGACCGGAAACTCGCTGACGATCGCCGCGGGGCTGCAGAGTCTCTTCCGCGCCGCCGACGAGATGGGCATCGATCCTGCGGCGTCGACTGCGGCGGTGATCGGCGCGACGGGTTCGATCGGCGCGGCGTGCGCTCGGCTGATCGCACCGCGCGTGCGGCGGATCGTCCTCGTCGCGCGCAACGAGACGCGGCTGCGCAAATTCTACGAGGCGACGGCGCCGGAGCTGCCGTGCGAGAGCGACTACACCACCGACGTGTCGCAGGCGGTCCGACAGGCAAACCTGATCCTTACGGCGACCAGCTCTACGCGCGACGTGATCGAACCGGAAGATTTGCCGACGGGCGCCGTCGTGTGCGAGCTGTCGCTGCCGCACGACGTAAGCCGTCGCGTCGCAGAACGTCGTCCGGACGTCTTGGTCGTCGAGGGCGGCAACATGCTCGTTCCCGGCAACCCGCGATTCGAACGGGTGCGCGAGCCGGGCACGGATTTCGACCTGAATCTCCCGCCCCGTACGGCGCTGGCCTGCATGAGCGAGACGATGATTCTCGCGCTCGAGAACCGTCTGGAACCCTACACGCTCGGCCGCGGCATCGAGCTCCATAAGGTCGTGGAAATCCAGGCGATGGCGCAGCGATGCGGCTTCGAGCTGGCCGGCATGCGCGCGTTCGACGCGGCCATTACGCCGGAGAGGCTGGTCGAAACCCGAGCTGCGGCCCTTCGGCGTGCCCGCGGCGCGCTGGGGATGCCGGTGTGAAGCGGGTCGTTTCCGTGTCGCTCGGCTCGAGCAGCCGCGACCACCGCGCGCACGTCGATCTCATGGGCGAGGCGTTCGACATCGCGCGCGTCGGAACGGACGGCAAGCTGGACGCCGCGATCGCGATGGTGCGCGAGCTCGACGGGACCGTCGATGCCATCGGTCTCGGAGGCATCGACGTCTACCTCTACGCTGGGCGCCATCGCTATGCGCTGCGCGACGGCCTCCGGCTGCTCGAGGCGGCAACGAAGACGCCGATCGTCGACGGGAGCGGCCTGAAGAATACGCTCGAACGCGAGGCCATTCGCTTCATGCAGGACGAGCTTTCCATCGATTTGCGCGGACGGCGCGTGCTCATGGTGAGCGCGCTGGACCGCTTCGGCATGGCACAGGCGCTCGTCGACGCCGGCGCCGACGTGCTCTTCGGCGACTTCATTTTTGCACTCGACAAGGATATGCCGGTACGCGACCTCCACGAGTTCGAAACGCTCGCCGAAAAATATCTGCCCGACGCATGTAAGCTGCCGTTTCAGTTCTTCTATCCGACGGGCAAGAAACAAGAGAAGCCGCCGGAACCAAAATATCCGCAGTACTACGAGCAGGCCGACATCGTTGCGGGCGATTTTCACTTCATGCGCCAGTTCATGCCGGCGCGGCTCGACGGCAAGATCGTCTTGACGAACACGGTCACGCAAGCCAACGTCGACGAGCTGGCGGAGCGCGGCGTGAGCACGCTGATCACGACGACGCCGGACATCGCAGGACGCTCGTTCGGCACCAACGTGCTCGAGGCGGCTCTGTTGGCGCTTCTGGGCAAGCGCTGGAGCGACGTGGTTCCGGCGGACTACCAGCGGGTTCTCCACGAGCTGCGGTTGAAGCCGCGGGTCGTCAAGCTGAAGTTTCCGTAGCGGGCGCCTGGGTATACTCCCTCGCGCCGGCGCGTGGAGCGCAGGAGGCCCCGAAGCGGCCCGTTCAGAACAAACGGCGCCAGCGTTGGGGCAACGCGATCGATTGCTGTGGGGTTCTGCCATGAGCCCCAGTGAGGACCTATAGGTTGAACGACAAAGAGATCGTCCTGACCGCCGAAGGATTGTCGAAGCTCGAGAGCGAGCTCGACGAGCTCAAGAGCGTCCATCGCCGCGAAGTGAACGACCGAATCCGTCAGGCGAAAGAATACGGCGACCTGAGCGAAAACGCGGAGTACGAAGACGCCAAGCAAGAGCAGGCGTTCATTGAGGGCCGGATTCTCAAGCTCGAGGCGATGATCCGCAACGCGCGCATCATCGACGAATCGGAGTACGTGGCCGACGAGGTGCACCTCGGTGCCATCGTCAAGGTCAAAGATATCAAGAGCAACGAGGCGTACGAGTTTTCTATCGTCGGTTCGGCGGAGGCCGACCCGCCGAACCAGCGCATCTCCAACGAGTCACCGCTCGGCAGCGCGCTAATGGGCCACAAGAAGGGCGTGACGGTCGACGTCGTAACGCCGCGCGGCCTCGCGAAGTACAAGATCGAATCGATCAAGAGCAGCGCCCCCAAGAAGGCGGCAAAGAAAGCCTCCTAGCGAAGGCTTTCGAAGGCGAACGGCCGTCGTTGGAACAGCTCGGCAAGAGCGAAGCGGCACTCGTGGCGGCCAGACGTGAGAATCTGGCCGCCTTGCGTTCGCGGGGCAGCGATCCATTTGCGGCGCGCCGCTGTGAAGTCGATGCGTCCGCCGCCGAACTCCTCGCGCGGTACGGCTTCCTCGAGCCGGGACAAGACGCCGCCGCAGAAGGCTGGAGCCTTGCGGGGCGCATTCTCTCAAAGCGCACGATGGGGAAGACGATCTTCGCGGATCTCGCCGACCGCTCCGGACGGCTCCAGCTCTACGTGCGCAAACAGGACGTCGGGGATGCGGCGTTCGCCGACTGGCACGATCTCGATCGCGGTGACCTCGTCGCCGTGCGCGGCTACATGTTCCGCTCGAAGCTCGGCGAGCTGACGCTGCACGTCACGCGCTTCACGCCGATCGGCAAGGCGCTGATGCCGTTACCCGATAAGTGGCACGGCTTGCAGGACGTCGAGAAGCGCTACCGCCAGCGGTACGTCGACCTCATCGTCAACCCCGACGTGCGCGATGCGCTGATTATGCGCAGCCGGCTGGTCGCGGAGATGCGGCGTTTCATCGACGGTCATGGCTTCTACGAGGTCGAGACGCCGACGCTGCTCCACGTGGCGGGCGGCGCAGCGGCCCGGCCCTTCGTGACGCACTGCAACGCGCTCGATCAGGCGATGCGGCTGCGCATCGCGACGGAGCTCAATCTCAAGCGCCTGATCGTGGCGGGCATGGAGCGCGTCTACGAGATCGGCCGCATCTTCCGCAACGAGGGCATCGACACGACTCACAATCCCGAGTTCACGATGCTCGAGCTGTACGCGGCGTACTGGGACGTGTCCGACATGATGGACTTTAACGAGGCGCTGATCGAGCATCTCGCGTCGGTCGCGACCGACGGCGCCGTCGAACTCCAGCACGGCGACGAGGTCATCTCCTTCCGGCGGCCGTTCGCACGCATCGAATACTTCGACGCGATGGCGCAGTACGGGGGCGCGCGCTGCACGCGCGCACGGCTGCTCGATCCCGCGGGCGCAAGAGAAATCCTCGCGGATCTCGGGCTGCCGCCATCGCCGACGCACGGTCACGCACTGGATAAGATCTTCGAGCGCGTAGTCGACCCCCATCTCGTCGCGCCGACGTTCGTTACGGGCCTCCCGGTGCTGATCTCGCCGCTCGCGAAGCGGCGCAGCGGCGATCCGCAAATCGCCGACCGCTACGAACTCTTTTGCGGCCGAATGGAAATTTCCAACGCATTCACGGAGCTCAACGATCCGGACGATCAGCGGGCGCGTTTCGAGGCGCAGACCGCCGAACGCGCCGCCGGCGACGAGGAAGTTCCCGAGCCGGACTGGGACTTCGTTCGCGCGCTCGAGTACGGCATGCCGCCTACCGCCGGCATCGGCGTGGGCGTCGACCGGCTCGTCATGCTCTTGACCGACCAGCGTTCCGTACGCGACGTGCTGCTCTTTCCGCTGCAGCGCCAGCATGGGTAGCGCCGCGCCGCGAGTGCGCGCGGCAGCGCTCGGACTCGTGCTGCTCGCCTGCATGCTGCCGCGGGCCGCGATGGCGCAGGAACGCTATTATTATCTCGACCCGCACGCGATCGACCTGACCGTCCTCCTGCCGCCTCCTCCCGATGCGGGCTCCGCAGAGGCGCGCGCCGACGAGCGGCAGGTGGAAGATGCCGTCGCGCGCCGCAGCGGCGCGCAGGTGGCCGAGGCGAAAGAGGCATCGAAGCGCAGCGTGTTCTTCTTCGCGCGTTCGGTCGGACCGGCGTTTACGGCCCGGGAGCTGCCGTTGACGGCGCGCTTCTTCGACCGCATCGGGAGCGACGTCCATCGGCTCGTACTCGAAGCGAAGGCCTACTGGGAGCGGCCGCGCCCCGACGGCGTCGCCAAGAAGCACGCGTCCTATCCGAGCGGCCACGCCGCGTTTGCCGCGTCGACCGCAATCGTTTTGTCGCGGCTGCTGCCGGAGAAACGCGACGCGATCTTCACGCAGGCACGCATCTTTGCGGTCAATCGCATTCTGCTCGGCGTGCATTTTCCCACCGACATCGCGTCGGGCTGGACGGCGGGCACGCTCGCCGCGTTCGTGATGATGCACGACCCTGCGTTCCAACGCGACTTCGCCCAAGCCCAGGCGGAGCTGCGCCGCGCGCACGTCGGCGCGTCCGCGGCCACCCGGTAGCGCGATCGCGCTGCGCCTGACCGTCGAGTACGACGGGACGGATTTTCACGGCTTTCAATGGCAGCCGTCGGTGCGGACGGTGGGCGGCGTGCTCGAGGAGGCACTCGGAGCGATTTTTCGCGAACCGGTCAAGGTGGCGGCCGCCGGCCGCACGGACGCCGGCGTGCACGCGTCGGGACAAGTCGTCTCGTTTGCGCCGTCGGCCGCGGCGCCCGAATTGCTGCCCGAGCGCCTCGCGCTGGCGCTGAATGCGCTGCTCCCCGCCGATTGCTCGGTGCGCGACGCCGCCCACGCGCCGCCGGGTTTCTCGGCGCGTTTCGCTGCGCGGGAGCGCACGTATGTCTACGCCGTATTTCAGGCGCCGTCGCGCAGCGCGCTGCTCGGCCGCTACGCCTATCACGTCCGGCCTCCGCTCGACCTCGAGGCGATGCGCTCCGCGGGAGCCGGCCTCGTCGGCCGGCACGACTTCCGGGCGTTTGGCTCGACCGAGGGCGGCGGCGGCACGGTGCGGACGCTCCGGCGGCTCGCCGTCGATTCCCGAGGCCCGCTCATCCGCATCGAGGTCGTCGCCGAAGCGTTCCTGCGCCATATGGTGCGCGCCATCGTCGGGGCGCTGCTGCAGTGCGGCCTCGGGCGGAGCGAGCCGGCGCGGATCGCCGCCGCCCTCGACGGCGCCAACGGCGACGCCGGCATCCCGAGGGCGCCGGCCCACGGCCTGTTCCTGGCCGGCGTCCGCTACGACGGCTACGACTCCTTCGCGGAACCGCCGCCGCTGCGGGAGCCGATTCCGTTGCTTGACGGGGGGCGGCCTTTCCCGTAGGATACGTTGGTTGTGCGCACCTATCAGCAGACGACGGCGCAGACCGACCATCGTTGGTACATCGTGGACGCCGCGGGGGCGCGCCTCGGCATGCTAGCCGTCCGCGTCGCGCGCGCGCTTTCGGGACGCGGGAAGCCGACCTGGACGCCGCACATCGACGATGGCGACCACGTCGTCGTCGTAAACGCCGAAAAGATCGAGCTCGGCGGCAAGAAGTGGACGCAGAAGCAATACTATCGTCACAGCAACTATCCGGGCGGCCTGAAGGTCGAGACGGCGCGCCAGGTCGCCGCAAAGCATCCCGAGCGCCTGATCGAGCGGGCCGTGCGCGGCATGCTCGCACCGAACCGCATGCGCGACGCCCAGCTGCGGCGCCTGAACGTCTATGCGGGCGCCACCCATCCCCACGAGGCGCAGCAGCCGGCGCCGCTGCCCGCGAAGCGCTAGGAGCGGCACGTTGGACGGCGCGAACGAAGCGATTCAATCCACCGGCCGACGCAAGCGCGCGGTCGCACGCGTCAAGCTTAGCCTCGGACAGGGCCGCATCACGGTGAACGGCAAGGCCGTTGAGGAGTACTTCCCGCGGCCCCTGCTCCTGCAGATCGTCCGTCAGCCGCTCGAAGCGACGCAAAGCACGTCGCGCTTCGACGTGTCGGTGAAGGCCGAAGGCGGCGGCGTCACGGGGCAGGCCGGCGCGATCCGCCACGGCATCGCGCGCGCGCTTCTCGCCATCGACGACTCGTTCAAAGACGCTCTGCGCAAGAACGGTTTTCTGACGCGCGACCCGCGCGAAAAAGAGTCGAAGAAGTACGGGCGCAAGCGCGCCCGCAAACGCTTCCAATACAGCAAGCGCTAAAGCTCGGCGTCAAGCTGCTCGCGGTCGCACTCGGTGCGATCGTTCTCGCGTTTCCTCCGCCCGCGGCATGGGTCGAACGCGTTTATGCAAACGGCGCGTATCCTCATTGGGAGCACGCCGCATTTTTCCTTACGCATCCCCTTCCGTGGTCGCTTGGCGACGTTGCGGCGCTCGCGGGCGCTGTCGCGATCGTCTGCCTCATCGTCGCGTTCGCGCGCGCGCGCGGACGCCGGCGCTGGAAGAACGTCGGCGCCTTGCTGCTCGACGTCGCCGTCGTGCTGGCGCTCTACGCACTGTGGTTCGAGGTGAGCTGGGGCTGGAACTACGCGCGCGCGCCGCTCGAGACTCGCGTCGCGTTTGACGACGGGCGCGTGACGGCACGATCGGCCGCGCTGCTGGCGGCACGGGCCATGGGAGCGATGAACGCGCTGGCCCGCGACGCACATGGGAGTGCCGGTGCGCCGGTCGACCTCGCGCGCCTGCGCGCCGCGTGGCTCCCCGTCGTGCAGCGGGCCGGCGACACGTGGACGCCGTACGTGGGCTCCGCGAAGCCGACCGTCGCGGACCCGTTCATGATGGCGACTGGGACCAGTGGGTTCATCAATCCGCTCACGCTCAACGTCGCGCTCGCCTCCGATCTGCTCTGGTTCGAACGGCCTTTCGACGTTGCGCACGAGTGGAGTCACGACGCCGCGTACGCGCGCGAAGACGAAGCGAACTACTTGGCGATCGTCACGTGCCTACGCTCGCCCGATCCGGCGGTGCGCTACTCCGGATGGTTCGAACTCTTTCTCTATCTGCCGCAAAAACGGCGCTACGCGCGCGCCGAGTTCTCCCCGCTCGTTTGGGAAGATTTCGCGGCGCTTCGCCGCCGCAACGCGCGCCACATCAACGAGATCCTCGCACATTGGACGTGGCGCACGTATAACGCCTACCTGAAGAGCAACCGCATCGCGTCCGGGATCGCGAACTACGACGAAGTGACGCGCTTGATGCTGGGCGTGCCGCTCGACGGCGCCGGACTGCCGATCGCCAAATGAACAGGGACCCGGGGTACGGGTCCCTGTGTTGTCCGTTGCGATTAAACTAGATGCTGGGAGGCTTGCCACCGCCTTGGCGGTTTCCGCCGCCACCGCCGCCGCCCTGACGGTTGCCGCCGCCACCGCCGCCGCCCTGACGGTTGCCGCCCCCGCCCTGGGGACGACCGGCCGCGCCGGACTGCGCGCCCATGCTTCCGTGCTGGGCGTTGCCGTAGTTGCGCGAGCTGCTGTAGTTGTGCGAGCTGCCGTAGTTGTGCGAGCTGCCGTAGTTGTGCGAGCTGCTGCTGTAGTTGTGCGAACTGCTTGCGCTCGAGGGCGGCTGCTTGTGCTTGGCTTGCCCGCTGCCGTTAGTGTTGGCGTTGGTGTTGTGGTGCGTCGACGTCATCGTGTTGGCGTTCTTGTTGTTATGCGTCGACGTCATCGTGTTGGCGTTCTTGTTGTTGTGTGACGACGTCATGGTCGCGCCTTTGTTGGCCGAAGCGTTGTTGTTCTTCTGCGCGTTTTGCTTATCGGCCGCCGTTACCGGTGCGTATTTCGGCAGCTGGTGCGGGTCGCTCACCGGCTTCTGCATCGCAGTTACCGGCGGTTTGCCCTTGTTGACGGAGGCGTATAGGTTGCGATCCTGGCCTGCTACGCGCGCGGTGTCGCGCTGTGCCGTCGTGGGCGCGCGGCCGGTGCGGCGAGCCTGCATCTGTGCGGACGTGGGTTTGGCGGAGATGCCGCCGTGGCCGCCGTTATAGCTGACGTTCTTGCAGTTGTTGCAGACGTTCTTGTTGACGACCGTCTTGTTGTACGTGTTGTGGATGACGGTCCGGTTGACATGGACGACGGCGGTGTTGTAACGGAACGCGCCTCCGCTCCAGGTGCCGCCATAGAAGCCGGTGCCCGGATAGCCATAACCGTAGTTGATGCCGCCGTAGAAGCCCACGCTGGCTCCCCAATAACCGGCGTTCCAGCCGTAGCCGCTGCCGCCGTAGCCCCAGTAACCGGGCGTCCAGTAAAGGCCGACGGAGGGCGGGGCGACCCAGACGCCGGGGACCCAGTAGTAGCCGGCCGATCCATAACCCCAATAGCCCGGCGTCCACTGGTAATTCGGGTAGGGAGCGGGCGGTTGCGTGTAGATCGGCAACGGCGGCGGCGGCGCGCCGACGTTAAAGCCGATGCCGACCGAAAACTGTGCCGGCGAGGGGAGTGGGACTGCGGTGATGAGCAGTGCCGCGATGATTGCGGGAAGGGACTTGAATATTCGCACGATTCCTCCTTGGTCGGAGTTTATTAAGACCATCATTATATCGTAGTGACCACTACCCTTTACCCCTCAGGCAGCCGGCCGTAGCGGTTTCAACCCGATTTTCACCCCCTCGTCACAGCCCTCCAACGCAATCTTCACCGCCCTCTCACCCTTGAAACGCTTCACGATAAACGTCACATCACGTCAATCTCCGGTACGCGCGCCGTTCAACCGCCGCTGATACGATCGCCGCTATGTTTGACGTTGGTGAATCGCTTCGAGACGCACTGTACGGCGCGCGCACGCAACTCCGCGACGCACAGGCCGCAGTCGCTCGCGCCAATGCCGGCGGCACTGCCGGCCGTTCCGCCGACGCGGCGATGACGCATACGGCCGAGGCCGCGATCTTCACGGAGGCGCTGCTCGGCGCCGAACGAGCGCGCTTCGAAGAGCTCAAGTCGGTGACGAAGTGAGTATCGATCTGCTCGATGCCGCAGCGAGCGGAATGGACGCGCAGCGCGCCGCGCTCGACGTTGCGGCGCGCAACGTCGCCGCCGCCGAGGCAGCGGGTCCGAACGCCGGCTACGCGCGGATGATTCCGCAGTTCACCGTGCTCGATTCGGGCGACGACGGCGCCCGCGTCGAATTTGCCGGCACGCGTTCCGAGCCCGGGACGAATGTCGACATTCTCACGGAGATGATCGCCGTGATGAACGCCTCACGCGCGTATGAATCCGACGCGTCGATATTCGATGCGGGAAAGACGCTGGCGGAAAAGACGATCGAGCTGGAACGGCTGTGAAGGTCGTACCGATCGTTCCCGACGCTCCGGTCGCTGCGAACGCCGCGGCGGCCGATGCCGGTGGCTTCGCGCAAGCGCTCGACGCGCTCGGTGGTGCGCTGGGTGAAGCGGATCGCGCCGAAAACGCGTTTGCCTACGGTTCCGGGACGCTGATGGACGCGGTGTACGAGCGGGCGCGCGCCGACGTCGCGCTCTCGGTCGCCGCTGCGACCGCCCAGCACGCGGCGCAGGCGGTGCAGTCACTGCTCAACATGCAAGTCTAGGATCTGCGATGCAGGCGCTCGTGCACGTGCTGACGCGCTGGAACGCGCTGCCGCGCTCGGCACGTGCCGCTATTGCCTTCGGGGCGCTCGGCGCCTTCGCACTCTCCGTCGGTGGACTACTGCTGGCGCACGCTCCCGCCGCGGCGCTGTTCGCCGAGCCGCTGCATCCGGAGCAGCGCACGGAGGTCGAAGAACGGCTCGCGGGATGGGGCGTTTCCTTTACGCCCACCGCCGACAACGTCGTCGTCGATGCGAGACGCCGCAACGATCTGCTCCTGAGGCTCTCCCTGGCCGGCGTGCCGCACGCGCACCTTGCGAGCACCGGAGAGGCCGTCGCGAACATCGGGATGCTCACGCCGCAGGCCGTCGTCGACGCGCAGACGCGCGCCGGCCTCGCGGGCGACATCGAGTCGGGCCTTCGGGGCATCGACGGGATCGACGACGCGCGGGTCATCGTCGCCGCCGCGCGGCCGTCGGAGTTCGCGGACCAATCCTCCCACGATGCCAGCGCCAGCGTGCGGCTGCGCCTTCGGCCCGGCACGCAGATCTCGCGTGAATCCGTGGCCGGCATACGCGCGTTCGTGGCCGCCAGCGTGCCGGAGCTGCAGGCGGCACGCATCACCATCCTCGACGACCGCGGCCTCGCACTCACCGACGCGCCGTCCGTCGCCGGCGACGCTGCAGACATGCAGCAGTCGCTCCAGTCGGCGCTCGATTCGGCATTCGGCGAGGGGATCGCCGTCGTTCGCGTGCGTGCGGAATACGACGCGACGCAGTACGCCGAACGGGACGTGCGGCGCACGCCGGTGAGCCGCGCCGCGATCCAAGAGATGCGGCGCAGCGAGAGCTATGACGGTTCCGGAAAACGCTATCGTCACGTCGAGGAAGGCGCCGATCGCGGAAGCGAGACGCACGAGCTGATGACGCAGCTGCCGGCGGGTGGGATCAAGCGCCTGTCGACGGCGGTGTTCGTCGACGAAACGCGTGCCGTCGATCTCGCCAAAGTTCGCGAGCTCGCCGCTGCGACGGTGGGCTACGACGCGCGCCGCGGCGATACGCTCGCCGTCGAGGCCGTGGATTTTCCGCGTCCGGCCGTCGCCCGCAAAGACGCGTGGTGGCTGCTCTACGGTATTTTCGTGCCGCTTGCGCCTGCCCTCGTCCTCACCATCGGCCTCGTCGCCTGCGCGCGCCTTGCGCTCCCGCCGCTCGCGTCGATCGCGCATGCTCTTGTAGAGCGTGCGTTCCTAACGCGCGCATCGAAAAGCGTCGAAGGCGTTGCGCCGGCGCGCGTTCGTTCCCTGCTCGAGCGCGAGCCGCCGCACGCGGCCGCGGCTATTATCAGCGCGCTCCCGGCCGCGACCGCCACTGCCGTGCTCGAGCTCTATCCCGCGCACGAGCGCGAAGCAATCGTGAGCCGGATGCAGCGCCAGCACGCGCCGCTGCTCGACGCGCACGAGCTGCTGCGCCGCCATGCGTGAGCGGTTCGTCCCGCTCGACGTGTTTCTCCAACGAGCGCTCGAGCCGTCCGCCCCGCCGCCGCAATCGGCGCCGCCGTCTAATGCGCCGGCCGCAAACGTCGACGACGAGACGATTCGCGCGGCACGGCGGTTTCGTGCCGCCCTCGCCGACGCGCTCGACGCGTCGGTACAGCGGCTGCTGCCGGCAATCGCATGCGAGGTGCTCGGCCGCGAGCTGTTGCTGCGCGGCGCCGACGTCGCGGCGATCGTCTCCTCCGCGATCGACCGGTTCGGCGGCGAGCGCGTCGTGTCGCTGCGCGTTCATCCCGCCGACGTGCCGAGCGTGCTTGCACTAGATATCCCGAGCATCGGCGATCGTACGCTGCAGCTCGGCGATGCCGTCGTGCAGCTCCAAAGCGGCACGATCGACCTGCGCTGGGCTGCGCGCCTCGATGCAGTGCTCGCTGCGTGCCTCCCGTGAATGCGCCGCGGCGGTGCAACCTCGGCACGTGCGCGCTGGGCCGCGCGCTCGACGCTCGCGGCGCGCCGCTCGACGACGGCCCGCCGCCGTGCGGGCGCCGCGTCGCCGTGAACGTTCGCGCGCCCGCGCCGAGCCGCCGGGCGCCGATCGCCGACGCGCTGTGGACCGGGATCCGCGCGATCGACGGCCTGCTGACGCTCGGGCGCGGCGCACGCATCGGCGTCTTCGGCGCTCCCGGCAGCGGCAAGAGTGTCTTTGTGGAAAACCTCGTCGCGGGTTGCGAAGCCGACGCGGTCGTCGTTGCGCTCGTCGGCGAACGCGGCCGCGAAGCGCAGCGCTGGATCGGGCGCCGCAGCGAGCGCGCGACCATCGTTTGCGCGACCTCCGACCGGCCCGCGCAGGAACGGATCGACGCCGCTTGCGTCGCGATGGCTCACGCCGGCGCACTGCGTGAACGCGGGCTTCACGTCGTGCTGCTGCTCGATAGTCTGGCGCGCTTCGCCGCCGCCCTGCGTGAAACGGCCGTCGCGGCGCACGAGAGCGTCGGCCGCGGCGGCTATCCGCCCAGCGTCTTCACGCACCTCGCGCGTCTGCTGGAGGTTGCCGGGGAGCTTCGTGCCGGCTCCATCACCGTGATTGCGACCGTGCTCTGCGACGGCGACGACCGCGATCCGGTCAGCGAGGCGGCGCGCTCGCTCTTGGACGGCCACGTCATGCTCTCGTCGGAGCTCGCCCATGCCGGGCGGTTTCCCGCCGTCGACGTATTACGCAGCGCCAGCCGCACGATGGACGCCGTGACCGACGAAGAACACCGCCGCGCCTCGCAACGCATCCGATGGGCACTTGCGCTGCTCGAGCGCGTCCAGGACGCGCGTTCGCTCGGCATCGAGCCGTCCGACCGCGCCGCCGTCGCCGCAATGGCAGCGGAACCGCACATTGAGGCGTTCCTCCGCCAGGCGAGTGCGGGCAGCCCGTGGACCCAGACGCGCGCGCGTCTTCTCGAGATTGCGGCAGCCCTTGGCGAGCCCGATGGAAATCGCTAACGACCTCGCGGCCGTCGAGCGGCGCATCGCGGCGATCGAGGACCGAGAGCCGCGGCTCGGCGCCGCCTTCGAGCAAACCGTCGAGGCCGCATCAGTGCGCGTGCGCGCGGCGACCGAGCCGCACGGCGCGTCGCGGTCCTCGATCGACCACATCGTCGGCGCAAACGCTGCGGCGTTCGGCGTCGATCCGGCATTGGTCGAAGCGATCATCGCCAATGAGTCCGGCTTCGATCCCTATGCACGCTCCAGCGCCGGCGCGCGCGGCCTCATGCAGCTGATGCCGCAAACCGCGGCGGCGCTCGGCGTCGACGATCCGGACGATCCGGCGCAAAACGTGCGCGGCGGTACGCGCTATCTCCGCTCGCTGCTCGATCGTTTCGGCGACGTCCGACTCGCCGTCGCGGCGTACAACGCCGGTCCGGCGGCCGTGGCGCGTTACGGCGGCATACCGCCGTTTGCAGAAACGGAACGCTACGTACGCAGCGTCCTGTCGAGCTATCGCGCCGCAACGGCGCGCTGACCCGCACGCGAAAAGCGCGGTAACCTTGCGATGACCGGTGGATCACAGGCCCTTGCCATCATCGTCCCATGATGACGCACCAACTCGAGGTGAGCGTTTTGGCGGCGCCGCTTGCTGCGATGGACCGCCGCGTGCTCTCGCAAGCGTGGTATTCCGCGCTCCGCCTCGCAGGCGACGCGCGCACCGCGCCGCACAGCGAAACTGTGCCAAGCGGCAACGTGCGGGTGCGCGCGCGAACGGAGGGGCGAACGTCGTGGCAGCAGCCCGGATTCGCACACGCGCCTCTGCAGCAGCATCGTCAGGCGGTTCGCGGTCGGCGCGCCGCGCATGCCGCCGAAGCGCCGCACGTGCGCGACGCTCGAATGGTGCGGGCGCCGCTCGCGCGCGCAATTGCCGGCGCGTTCGCCGACCCGCGCGCTAAAGTGAAACGAGCGACGTTTTCGCTCGGTCCTGCCGGCGCGCGCGTTCACGTCGTGCTGCAAACGAAGGGCGAGCGCGCGACGCTCGTGGCGCTTTGCGTGCCGGAACTGAGCGACGTCGTCGCGCAGGCGCTCGGCCAGGCACGTCGCGCGCTTGCCGCCTTGGGCGTTGCAGTCGAGCTTCGTGCCAAAGGAGTACGCAAATGTTCTTGAACCCGGCGATGAGCGCGGCGCTCGACCGGATCGCGGAGCGCGCCGACGACGTCCGGCGCGCCTTCACCCCCGGAGCGATTCCGCATCACGACGACGTCGCGACACCAGGGCCGGCGTCCGATTTCACGCTCGACCCCCTGGCGGCCAGTGCGCCGTCGGACGCGTACTTCGTCACCATCGACGAGCGCGGACGCGTGGCCTACACGCGCGACGGTTCTTTTGCCGTTCGCGGAGGCACGCTGTGCGCCGGCGACCGCCGCGCCGTCGCCGGCGTGCGTTTGCCCGGCCAGACCCCTGCCGCGCTGCGCGTCGATCCCGTCGATGAGTCGCTAAGCCGCATCGTAAACGCGCGCGTGGAAGCCGACGGAACGTTCCTCTATTTCCGGCCAGCGGTCGATCCGCGCACGGGAACGCGCGAATCTCAACGCGTCGTCGTCGGCCGCGTCACGCTGGCGCGGTTTCCCGCCGGTACGAAACTGAGCGCCGGCGATGACGGAGCGCTGCATCCGCTCTCCGCCGCCGTCCCTACGGTCGGCGTTCCCGGTGACGGCACGTTCGCACAGCTCGCGCCGATGCAGCGCGACCGCAGCCGCATCGACGTCGACCGCAGCTTGATCCGGCTCAAAGAAGCGTACCTCGCCTTCGAGGCGCTGCAAGGCGCCGAGGCCGCGCAGCGCCATCTCGGCAAGGCGGCTATGGATCTCGTCAAGTGAGGTCGCTCGCGTTCGCGCCGCCGTTGCGTACGGATGGGCTTGCGCGATGCGTGCGCGAGATGCGCTTCGAACGACGCTCCTTCCTTCCGCCCAGCGCCGCCTGCGTCGTGGCCAACGGCGTACGTGAAACGCTGGCGTCGCTGCTATCGACGCCGGTCACGATGCGGCTGTGCGAGCCGACCGTCCCGGACGCGCGCGCATGGGACGCGATCGCTCGCGACGCCATCCTCTACCGCGTGAGCGGAAGCGTCGCCGACGCGGCGGTCGTACTGCGTGCCGCCGACGCGCTCGCGCTGGCGAGCGCCGCCTTCGGCGAGGCGTTCGACGGTTCGAGCGACGCACGAACGCTTTCGCCGATCGAACGGGAGGTCGTCGAGCGTGCGGTCAAAGCCGTCGCCGCAAATCTCTGCGCGATCTGCGGCGCGCGTGATTCGTTTCCGTTAGAGCGCGTTGCGACCATCGGCGGCTTCGTTTCGTTTTTCGAGATGCTGCTGCAGAAGCCGGTGGAAGCGCGCATCGGCGTGGCACTTTCGCGCGACCCCGCGCCGGAGTGCCGCGGATCGCTCGAGTTCCCGCACCTGCAAGGTGTACGCGTCACGGCCGTCGCGTCCGTCGATCTGGGGACGAACGGGGCGCCGGCGCTTGCGTGGTTGCGCGAAGGGGCGATCGTGCCGATTCGCGCGGCGGACCTTCACCGCTGCAGCCTGACCCTCGCGGGCCGGCGCGTCGCCGGCGGCACGTGCGGCGTGAATAATGGCCGTTTGGCCATGGCCGCCGAGACGGCCCGCGAGACCGCGTGAGTGAACGCCAATGAAGGGCCGGATTCCCGTGACGTCGGGCTGCTCATGCACGTGCCGTTGCAGCTCACCGTCGAGCTTGGAAGCTGCACGATGACGCTCTCGGCGATCCTCAAGCTCGGAACCGGATCGGTCGTCGAGCTGGATCGCGTGGCGAGCCAGCCCGTGAATTTGCTGGTGAATAACCACCCGATCGCTCGAGGCGAGATCGTCGCGGTCGACGAGAACTTCGGTTTGCGAATTACCGAGCTGATTCCGCCGTGATGCCGCTCGACGCGCTCCTCGGCTCGTCGAGCCGGCACCCGACGCTGCCGATGGACCTGCTGGTGGGCCTGACGATGCTCTCGGTGGCACCCTTGCTGCTGGTCATGTGCACGTCGTTCGTGCGAATCGTCGTCGTGTTGTCGCTCGTGCGCTCGGCGATCGGCGCCTCCGCGCTGCCCCCGAACGCCGTGCTCACCGGCCTGGCGCTCGTGCTGACGCTCGTCGTAATGGCTCCGACCGCGCAGAGCATCCGTCGCGACGCAATCGATCCATATGCGCGCGGGCGCATCGCGCCGTCGCAGGCGCTGCGCCGTGCGGCCCAGCCGTTGCGCGCGTTCATGCTGCGCCAGACGCGCTTCGCCGACGTGGCGACGTTCGAGCGCGTCGCGCGCCGTGCACCCGAGCCGGTCGAGCGCGCGCCGATCAGCGTGCTCGTGCCGGCCTTCGTCGTCGGCGAGCTGCGCGACGCCTTTGCGATCGGCTTCGCCCTGTATCTGCCGTTCGTTGCCATCGACTTGGCCGTTGCCGCGATGTTGATGGGACTCGGCATGATGATGCTGAGCCCACCGGTCGTGTCGCTGCCGGTGAAGCTCCTGCTCTTCGTCATGGTGGATGGATGGGCGCTCCTTTGCGGAGGCGTTGCGGCGAGTTTCCGATAAGCAGCAAACGGTATGCGGATCGGCGACGCGCTGGCCACCCAACGGCCCTTTTTTTCGTTCGAATTCTTCCCGCCAAGAGACGACGCCGGCTCCCGTCAGCTCTTCGCGACGATCGCCGCACTCCGGGGGCTTCGGCCCGCCTTCGTCTCCATCACCTACGGTGCCGGCGGCTCCACGCGCGCGCGCACCGTCGCACTCGCCAAAGAAATCCAGCAAGATATCGGGCTGACCGTCGTCGCGCACGTTACGTGCGTCGGCGCCGATCGCTCCGAGCTGCGGGCACTCTTCGACGACCTGGCACGCGCCGGCATCGAGAACGTGCTGGCCCTGCGCGGCGATGCGCCGCGCGGCGAGTCGTTCGCGCCGCCGTCGGGCGGGTTCGCACACGCCAACGAGCTCATCGCCATGCTTCGCCGCAACTACGACTTCTGCATCGGGGCGGCATGCTATCCGGAAAAGCACCCGGAGGCGGCATCGTTCGACGACGACCTCGCCATGCTGAAGATGAAGGCCGACGCGGGTGCCGACTTTCTGGTGTCGCAGCTTTTTTTCGACAACGCACGCTACTTCGAATTCGAACGCCGAACCCGTGCTGCCGGCATCGGCGTGCCGGTATTGCCGGGGCTGATGCCGATCACGAATTTCGGGCAGATCGAACGCTTCGTGGCGATGTGCGGTGCGACGATTCCACCGAAGCTGCGCGTAGAGATGGAAGCGCGCAAGGGCGACGACAAGGCGGTCGAGGACCTCGGAGTCGCCTATGCCGCGATGCAAGCGCTCGAGCTCGTGCACGGCGGCGCTCCCGGGATCCACTTCTATACGCTCAATCGCTCGCCGGCCACGCGCGCGATCGTCTCGTCGCTGCTCGCGGCGAGCGCGTGGCGTCCCGCCTTCTCCACAACAGCGCGGTAACGCGGCCGTAACGGCCGACGGCTACCGTTGAGCGATGGACGCGCTCGACGGGCTGCTGCGCGACGCCCTCGCGACGACGGCGGCGATCGCGCTGCCCATGCTCGGCGCGGCCGCACTGGTCGGAACGGCGGTAGCCGTGCTGCAGGCGGCGACGCAGGTGCAGGAACAGACGCTGACGCTGCTTCCGAAGATCGTGGTCGTCGGCGCGATGGTCGCGCTCTTCGGCAACACGGCGATGCACCTGCTCGCCGCCCTCTTCGATCAAGCGCTCGTCGCGATTCCCGCGCTTGGCGCGCGGTGGTGACGGCGCTCCTCGTCTTCGCGCGATGCGCCGGCTTCGTGTTTCGCGCACCCGGCCTTTCGCATCCGAGCGTGCCGCCGCCGCTGCGCGCGGGGTTCGCGATGCTGCTGACGATCGTGGTGGCGCCAAGCCGCCCGAGGCACGGCGATCTGGCGAACGCGGCGCTCGTCCTCGCGCTGGTCGTCGAGTTTCTGTTGGGGAGCGCCATCGGCATGGCGGCGTCGCTCGTCTACGACGCAGCGTATGCGGGCGGCCGGATCGTCGACGATTACGTTGGCGTAAAGGCGATCGCGCCGTCGATCGAACTCGTCGCGCCAAGCGGATTTGGGCGCGTGTGGTCGCTGGCATTCACCGGCGCATTCTTCTTGACCGGCGCATATCGGTTGGCGCTCCTCGGCTTCGCGCAAAGCTTTGCCCGCGTGCCGCCGGGCGGCGCGCTGCGTGCCGATGCGCTCGGCACGTTTGCAGCGGGGTTCGCGGAAACGATCGTCCTGGTAGCGCTGGAGGTCGCCGCGCCCGCGATCGGCGTCGCGTTCGTCGTGCAGATCGCGCTCGGCGCGCTCTCGCGCGTCGTGCCGCGCTTCGGAAGCGTCACGCTGGCCTTTCCGCTGGCGTTTGCGGCGGCGCTCGTGGCCACGGCAATCGCCGTGCCGCTGGCAGCGCAGCACGTGCCGCAGCCGGTGACCGCAGTGCCGGGCGCCCCGAGGTGAGCGATGCGGCCGAGAAGCCGTTCGAGCCGACGCACCAGCGCGTCGCCCGCGCGAAACGCGAAGGAAACGTCGCGCGGTCCAGCGAGTTTGCGGCGAATCTATCCTTTGCCGCCGCCGTCCTGACGGCGATCGCGACTGCCCCGCTGTTCGGAGGCGTGGCGCGGTCGCTGCTCGTGCTGACCGCGACTCCGGCGGCGCGGCCGCAGTGCGCGCTCGTCATTGCTGCGTCGCTGTTGCCGCTCGGCAGCGCCGCAGCCGCTGCGGTCGCCGCCGCGCTTTTTCAAAACGGCGGCCTCGCGACGACCGCCGTGGCGCCGAAGCTCGCGCGGCTCGATCCCGGCGCGGGCCTCAAGCGGATGTTCTCCCGGGAGACGCTCGCGCACAGCGCGCGAGCGGCGCTCGCGTTCGGGTGCGCCGCGGCCGCGATGGCGCCCGTGCTCGGAGCCTGCGCCGGCGCGATGCTGGCAACGCCCGCGCCCGTCGCCGTCGCGGCGGCCGCGTGGAAGGGCGCGCAAGGCGTCGCGTTTGCCGCCGTCGCGGTAGGGCTGTCGTTTTCCGTCGCGGAGTACGCGGCGGCGCGTCGCGCGTGGCTGCGGACACTGCGTATGAGTTTCGAAGAGCGCAAGCGCGAAACGCGGGATGAGGAGGGCGACGCGCAGGCCCGCGGCCGCCGGCGCGCCTTGCATCGCGCGGTGCTGCGCGGCGGCATGGGACGCGTCAAAGACGCCGCGTTCGTGGTCGCGAATCCTACGCACGTCGTCGTGGCGCTCGAGTACCGGCCGCCGGACGTTCCGGTGCCTCGGATCCTAGTGCGCGCGACGGACGACGTCGCGTCGCACGTGCGCCGCGTCGCGCGCGAATGCGGGATTCCGATCGTCGAAGACGCCCCGCTGGCGCGAGCGCTCTATCGCGACGGCCGCGCCGGCGAACCAATTCCTCACGCGCACTACGTCGCCGTCGCGGAGGTCGTCGCTGCGCTGCTTCCCGCGTTGCAAGGCGCCAGATGAACGCGCACAAGCGCGCCGTTTATGCCTTCGCCGGCCTGCTGCTGGCGGTGGTTGCGATCTTGATCGTCCCGCTGCCGCCCTGGCTGCTCGATCTGCTGCTCGCCATCAACGTCTTCGGGTCGGCGCTCGTGCTGTTGCTTTCCGTGACCGTCGAGGACCCGCTCGAGTTCTCGGCATTCGCGCCCGCGCTCTTGATCGCGACGCTCTTTCGGCTCTCACTCGACGTCTCCGCAACGCGGCTGATCCTGACCGCGGGAGCAACTCCGGGCGCCGTCGGCGCCATCATTCCGGCATTCGGCGCGTTCGTGGTACGCGGAAACCTCGTCGTGGGCTTGATCGTCTTCGCGATCCTGATCACGATCCAGTTCGTCGTCATCGCGAGCGGCTCGCAGCGCGTGGCGGAGGTCGCCGCCCGGTTCACGCTCGATGCCATGCCGGGCAAGCAGATGGCGATCGACGCGGACGTGCACGCCGGAGCGCTCGATGCCGAGGGTGCGCGGCGCAAGCGCGAAACCGTGCAGCGCGAGGCCGACTTCTACGGCGCCATGGACGGTGCCGGCAAGTTCGTCAAGGGGGACGCGGTCGCCGCCCTGGTGATCGTCGCGCTCAACCTCGTCGGCGGCATCGTCGTGGGCATCGCGTATCACGGCGTCTCGCCGCTCGACGCGCTCAACACGTACGCCCTGCTCTCCATCGGAAACGCGCTCGTCACGACGCTGCCGGCGTTCCTGATTTCGACGGCCATGGGCATGATGGTGACGCGCGTCGCTTCGGACGGCGCGCTGGGCGCCGATCTCGCATCGCAGCTCTTCGCGCGCCCGGACGTGCTGCGCGGTGCCGGCGGTTTGCTGCTCGCGCTCGCGCTCGTACCCGCGCTTCCACGTCTGCTCTTTCTTTCGCTCGGCGCGTGTGCTTTCGCGATCGCTCAGGCGGCGCAACGCAACCGCAAGCGTCGGGAGAACGAGACGGCGGACGCGCGAGAACGCGCCAAACGCAACGCGATGCGGCGCCCCGAGCTCGCGCTTGGCCTCGTCGGCGTCGATTCGGTCGCGATCGAGATCGGCGCCGACCTGGCGCCGCTCCTTGCACCGCCGCTGTCCGATGCGCTGCTGGATCGTATCGGCGAAGTGCGCCGGGCGCTGGCCGCTGATATTGGCGTCGTGCTGCCCGGCGTGCGACTGCGCGACAATCTCGCGCGCGACCCGCGCAGCTACGGCGTTCGCGTGCGGGACCGGCTCGTGGGTGTCGGCCGGCTCGAGCTCGAGCGGCTGCTCGCGGTCGCCGACGAGACGATCCTCACGCGCTTCGATGCCGCCATCGAACCCGAGCCGGTCTACGGCCTTCCGTCTGCATGGATCGCGACGGCGTCACGCGAGCGCGCCGTCAATGCCGGCGCGCTCGTCTTCGACCCGATCTCCGTGCTCGGATCGCACCTCGCAGAAGTGGTGCGAACGCACGCCGCCGAGCTGGTTGGACGTCAGGAGCTCCAGACACTGCTCGAGCACTTGCGTGCGACGGTGCCGGCACTCGTCAAGGAAGTCGGCGGCGACGCGCTGCCCTTCGGTGCGCTGCACCGTGCTTTCGCGTTGCTGCTGCGCGAGTCGGCGTGGCCGCGCGATCCCATCGCGGTGCTCGAAGCGATGATCGAAGCGTCGACGCACGATCCGCGCGAGCTCGCCGAAGCGGCGCGGCGCGCCATCGTTCCCGATTTGCTGCGCCGGCGCGCCGTTGCGCGGCTCGAACCGGCGATCTTCGATCCGGCGTTCGAACGCGCGCTGGCCGAAAGCTGGAGCCGCTTCGGCGCGGATGCCGGTGCGCCGGCAACGGCGCTCGCGGTGCGCGGTCGCATCGAGGCGTACGCCGCGAGAACGCCGCGCGATCGCGCCGCCGTCGTCTGCACGGCGGCGCTGCGCCCGATGCTCGCCGATTTCTTGATCCGCTGCGGCGTGCGGGTCAACGTGTATGCGTTCGCGGAGTTGCCGAACGACCTGACGCTCGCGCCTGCCGAGGTCATCGAAGAACCCGAACCGAACGCGCTCGCTGCATGCATCTGAAGGCGCTCGACTGGATCATCGTCGCGGTTTCGTTGGGTGTCAGCTTCGTGCCGGCGATCGTGCTCGCGCGGCGCGCCGGACGCAACATCACGGAATTCTTCGCGGCGGGGCGCCAGGCTCCGTGGTGGCTCATCGGCATCTCGCTTGTCGCAACGACCTTTTCCACCGACACGCCGAATCTCGTGACGAACCTCGTGCGGGACGGCGGCGTCGCGGAGAACTGGGTCTGGTGGTCGTTTCTGCTCACCGGGATGGCGACGGTGTTTTTCTTCGCGCGGCTGTGGCGGCGCTCCGGCGTGCTGACCGACCTCGAATTCTACGAGCTGCGCTACGCGGGTCGCGCGGCATCGTTCGTTCGGGGCTTCCGCGCGATCTATCTGGGGTTGTTCTTCAACTGCTGGATCATCGCGACCGTTAACCTCGCGCTGGTAAAGATCGCCGGCATCCTCTTCGGCTGGCCCCGCGCGGAGACGCTCGCGATCTGCGTCGTCGTACCGATCGTGTTCGCGGCGACCGCCGGGCTCTGGGGCGTGATGGTGACGGACATGATTCAGTTCTGCATCACGATGAGCTCCGCGTTCGCTGCGGCATACTTCGCCATCCACGCGCCGGGAGTAGACGGCCTGCACGGACTGATCGCGCACGTCGCGCGGGCCAACGGTGCGACGCTTTCCATCGTGCCGAATTTTGCCGACTGGCGGACGGCGCTCGGCGTCTTCGTCATCCCGCTCACCGTGCTGTGGTGGTCGGTCTGGTATCCCGGTGCCGAACCGGGCGGCGGCAGCTACGTCGCGCAGCGCATGCTGGCGGCCCGTACGGAGTCCGATGCGCTCTTCGGGACCTTCGCCTTCCAGGTGATGCACTACGCGCTGCGTCCGTGGCCGTGGATCGTCGTCGCCCTGGCCTCGACGGTCGTCTTCCCGACGCTGCACGACATTGCGCTGCGCTTTCCGACGCTCGACCCGCATCTCGTCGGTAACGACATCGCCTATCCCGCCATGCTCGTCTTCCTGCCGTCCGGGTTCGCGGGCTTCATGGTCGCGGGAATTTTCGCGGCGTACCGCTCGACGATCGAGACGCATCTGAACTGGGGTACGTCGTACCTCGTCCACGACTTCTACCAGCGCTTCATCCGGCCGGGCTCGAGCCAGCGGGAGCTCGTGTTCGCAGGGCGCTTGGTGACGGCGATGTTGATGCTCGTCGGCATCGCACTCACGCTGACGCTCGACAACGCTAAGAATGCCTTCAACCTGCTGCTCTCCATCGGCGCGGGCACCGGGCTCATCTACCTGCTGCGCTGGTTCTGGTGGCGCATCAACGCCTGGAGCGAGGTGAGCGCGATGGCGGCGTCGTTCGCCGTCTCCCTGGGATTCTTCGTCGCCGCGAAGCTCGGCCACGCCGTCGACAGCGTGAACGCACTGCTGACGACGATCGGCGTGACGACGGTCGTTTGGGTCGCCGTCACGTTCCTGACGCCGCCGGTTGACGCGCACGTCTTGGCCGACTTTTACGCGCGCGTTCATCCGGCCGGTCCGGGGTGGGCGCGCGTGCGGCGTCAGAGCGGCCTCGCCGCGTCGCCCGATTCGCTGCCGCTCGCGCTGCTCGGCTGGGTGCTAGGGCTCGCATCGGTCTACGGCGCCCTCTTTGCGACCGGCGCCTTCCTCTACGGCCGCACGGCGCAAGGCGCCGTGTGGGCGGGGGTGGCCGCATGCGCAATCGGGGGGCTGCTCGCGACCGGGCGGCAGCTCTGGCGCCCCGCGGCAGGCCCGGCGCCGCTGAAAGGCTAAGCTCGTGCGGCTCCAATGAACTGGAAGAATTTCAAGGCGCCGTTTAAGGCGCTGGTCATCGTCGCGATTTGTGCCGTTTCGCTCTGGCAGGCGCTGCCCGTCCAGAAGAAGATCCACCTCGGGCTCGACCTGCAAGGCGGCGCGCGGCTGTTGCTGCAGCTCTACCCAACGGCGGAGGTGCCGCAGATCACGTCGCAGGTGCAAGCGCAGACTCGGGAAGTCATCGACCGGCGCATCAATGGTCTCGGCGTGGCCGAGCCGTCGATCAGCAACGTCGGGACCGACCGCATCCTCGTCGAGCTTCCCGACGTGAAGAATCCGGACCAAGCGGAGCAGGTGCTCAAGCAGGTCGCGGTGCTCGAGTATAAGATCGTGCCGTTCGACGTCATGCAGAAGGCCGACGCCGCGGTGTCGCTGCTGGCGCAGGCCAACGTCCCGGCGAAGCAGCGCGCCGACGCCGAGCTCTACGTGTCGAAGACGGCGTACGACAAGAGCGGCGAGGTCGTCTACTCCGGTAAGGACCTCAAGGCCGCGCAGGCGGGCTACGACACGTCCAATCGCCCAGACATTTTATTTCAGACGAAGAATCCCGCGAAGTTCGGGAAGCTGACGTCGGCCAATATCCAAAAGCCGCTGGGCATCTTCCTCGACCACCGCTATCTGTCGGCGCCGATCATCAACAGTCCAATCTACGACAGCGGTCAGATCACCGGCGACTTCACGCAAGAGCAGACGATCACGCTGGCCAACGAGCTCAATGCGGGCGCGCTGCCCGTCAGCGTCAAGATCGTCGAGAAGGAGACGATTGGGCCGACGCTCGGCAAGATCGACCTCGTTCAGTCGATGCGCGCGGCCATGCTCGGGCTCGGGCTCGTGCTGATCTTCATGATCGGCGTGTACCGTCTGCCGGGCCTCCTCGCCGACCTCGCGCTGGCCGTCTACGTGCTGATCATGATGGCGATCCTGGCGCTTTCCCAAGCGAGCTTGACGCTGCCGGGCATCGCCGGTTTCGTTCTTTCCATCGGCATGGCGGTGGACGCCAACGTGCTGATCTTCGAGCGCATCAAGGAAGAGCTCTGGAACGGCAAGACCATGCGCGCCGCCGTACGCGTTGGTTTCCAGCGCGCGTTTTCGGCCGTGTTCGACAGCCACTTTACGACGATCGTCGGCGCCGGCGTTCTCTATATGCTCGGCACGGGAACGGTCAAGGGCTTCGCCTTCACGCTGTTTTGGGGAACCGTGGTCTCGCTGTTCACCGCCGTCTTCATCACGCGATTCTTCGTCGACGTGCTCGTGGACAACGAGGTGTTGACCGCGCCGGAGCTCTACGGCGTGAAGCGTTCCGAGCTCGGCGTCTTCGCCAAAGCGAGCGCGTAACCGATGCTCTTTCGGCGGCTGAACTGGAACATCGTCGGCTGGTTCCGGGTCGTGTCCTGGATCTCGTACCTGGTCATCGCGCTCGGCATCGGCTCGATGGTCTATCACGGCTTCGCGGGCGGCCGGGGCTTCCAGCCGTCGCACATCCTGCGCCTCGGGCTATCGTTCACCGGCGGCACCGACATTGCGGTTCAGTTCACGCAGCCGACGACGGCCGACAAGGTGCGGGCGGCGCTCGCCGGGCTTGGCCTGACCGAGGAGTCCGTCACGACCGCCGGCTCCGACGGCAAGGGCTTCGTCATCCAGACGCAGACCGCGTTCGCCAACGACTCGGCGCCGCTGTGGAATGCGCTCAACACCGTCGCGCCCGTCGATCGAGCGGCGTCGCAAATTACGTCCGTGGGACCGTCGCTCGGCCGCGAGTACTTGACCAAGGCGCTCTGGGCGCTCGTGATCGCGCTCGGCATCCAGTTCCTCTACATCGCCTTCCGCTTCGGCTGGAATTACATCTTCGGCTTGGTGACGGTGATCGCGCTCGTGCGCGACGCGGCCATGATGATAGGCATCTACGCGCTGGCCGACCGGCGCGCGGACGACGCATTCCTCGCGGCGGTGCTGACCGTCATTGGCTACTCGGTCATGGACACGATCGTCATTCTGGACAGAATTCGCGAAAACACGAAGCTCATGGCGGGAGCCGCCTACGAGACGATCGTCAACGAGTCCATCAAACAGACGATGACGCGGTCGTTCAATACGCTCGCCACCGTCGTCATCACTCTCGTCGCGCTCCTGGCCCTCGGCGGCGCGTCGCTGAAGAACTTCGCCTTCGCGCTGCTCGTCGGCATCTGCTCGGGCGGCTACCACTCGATCTTCTACTCGGCGCCGCTCGTGCTCGTCTTCCGGAAACGCCAGTTCGAGGCGGCTGCAAAGCGGCGCCGCGCCGGGCTCGCGCACGACCGCACGACGACCGCCCGCGGGCGCTCCGAATCGGCCGCGCTGCAGAGCCGCGGCGGTGTGGCGCGCGAAGACATCGTCGCCGCGCGACGCGAGCGGCGGCAAAAGGCCAAGGCTGCACGCAGCGTCGCGCCGGGTACGGCACCGCGGTATCGGAAGAAGCGCGAGGACGGTGCGGTCGCGATCGAGGAACCCTACGCGGGCGAGGAAGCCGCCATCGATCCGCTCGACGCTCAGAACGCCGGCCTCCACGAAGCCGCATTGGAGCAAGGCCACGAGGAAATCGCGCTCAACTTCGACGAGTTCCCTCCGGAAAGCTCAGAGCACCCCAGGGAATAAGGGGCTGCCGCGTCCGACGCCGTCGGAGGCTGCGTTCGAGTCGGCGTTTCGCTCGCTCCAGCACGAAACGTCGCGAAGCGAGGCTTGCGACGAAACGTCGCAAAGCCAGCCGTCCGATAAGGCACATGCATTCGTCGAGCGCGTGTTCGCTAACAGCGAGCGGTACCTGCGCGATCCGTATGCGACCATCGCGGATGCCGCGCGCTTTCATACCAAACTCGCCGGCGTGTCGTTCGAGGGACGTCAGGATATCATCGCGGGATTGCAGGGTGACGCGACCCTAGACGTGCGCCGGCAGCCGGCGAACCCGCACGATCCCAACGCCATCGCCGTGCATTACGGCGCCCTGCAGCTCGGCTTTTTCAATCGGCGGCTCGCGGCGCACCTGGCGCCGTTCATCGACGGCGGCGCGCGCTATCGCGCCCGCGTCGCATCCTTGACGGGCGGCCAGACGCGGTACCGCGGCGTCAACGTTTTCGTCGAGCGCGAATTCGATGCCGCCGGCGATCGGGCGGCGCGTTCCCGAGCGGATGCTCCGGAGCTCGTCGAGGAAGCCGACGTCGCGGCGCGGGTGCGCCGTGCGCTGATCGGCGATGCGAAGCCGCACGACGCCCAGCTCGCGGTACTCGAGCGGGTCGACGCGGGAAAGAACTCGCTTGCGGTGCTCGGAACCGGGCGCGGCAAGTCGTTCTGCTTCCAGTTTGCCGCGGCGCTTCGGGCGTTCGGCGCGGCGGGAAAGACGCTCGTGGTGTACCCGCTGCGCGCCCTGGCCAACGACCAATATGAAGCGCTGCGGCGGACGCTCGATCCGCTCGGGCTGCGCTGCTTCCGCGCCAACGGATCGATCGACAACGAGGAGCGCGATCAGCTCTTCGCGGCGCTGCGCGAGGGCGCGTGGGACGTGGTCCTGGCCACGCCGGAGTTCCTCGAATTCCATCGCGACGCTCTCACGGGACGCTCCGCGCCCTCGTTCGTCGTCGTGGACGAGGCGCATCATCTCTCGGAGTCCCGGCACCGTCCGGCCTACGCGCGGCTCGCGGCTACGATTGCGGCGCTCGGCGGCGCGCAGGTGCTCGCTTTGACGGCGACAGCTGCCGAGGATGCGTTCCGCCGCATCGTCGACGATCTCCGAATCGACGCGTGGGTTATCGATCCAACGGTGCGCGAAAACCTCGAGGTCGTCGATGCCCGCGGGACCGGCGACAAGATCGCCTATCTGACGCGCCTCTTCTCCGGCGACGGCGGTAAAGGCATCGTATACTGCAACTCGCGCTTGGAGGTGGCCAAGGTCGCACAGCGGCTGCGCCGAGAGCTCGGGAACTGCGTGACGTTTTACCACGGCAAGATGCCGAACGCCGAACGCCTCGAGGCCGAACGGCTGTTTCGCGAAGGGCAGCTGCGCGTCGTCGTTGCGACGTCCGCGTTCGGCGAGGGCATCGACCTTCCAGACGTGCGCAGCGTGGTACTCTACCACCTCAACTTCGATTTCGCGGAGTTCAATCAGCAAGCCGGTCGGGCGGGGCGCGACGGCGCGCGGGCGGGCATTCACCTGCTCTACGGCGATCGCGACCGCACGCTCAACGAGTATCTGATCGATGTCGAGGCTCCGCCGCTGCCGCGGCTGCGGGAGATCTACCGCGGGATGAAGCGGCTGGCGCGCGAGGGCGTGGTACGCGGAGACAACGCCGCGCTCGTCGCGCTCCTCGACGCCGAACGAGTGCAGGACCGCACCATCGTCGCCGCGCTGCACATCTTTTCGGATTCCGGGCTGGTGCGCGTGGGCGAGGACGACGATGGCCGGTTCGTCGAGCTGCTGGCCGTCGCCGGGAAGGTCGAGATGGAGCGCAACGAGCGTTACGCGGAGGGCGAGGCGACGCGCGAAGCGTTCGCGCGGTTTAGCGAACTAGCCCTGAACGCGCCCGCGTCGACGCTGCAGCGCATCATCAATCGCCCGATCTACCCGTCGGGCGTGCCGTTGCGGCGCTAGCGGCTATTCGTCGTCGACCGGCGCTTCGCCATAAGATGCCGGCTCGTGAACGAACTGCGACATGGGGTATTTCGCCTTGATGACCTTGAAGTGGCGCGGGCTCTGTGAGAAGTCGAAGCTGTCATCCAAGCTGTTTGAACGCGTGTCGGTGTAGCCGTTTGAGGGCGAGCCCAGCGGCGCGACGTTGAACGCCTCCTCCATGAACTGTAGGATGCTCCCGAACTCGTAGTTCGTCTTCGATATGTAGCCCGGCTTGGCGTATGGCGAGATGATGAGGCACGGCACGCGAATTCCGAGGCCGCGGAAGTCCAATTGCGGCGGCGGAGCATTGTCGTAGAAGCCGCCCCAGTCGTCCCACAGCACGATGATCGCCGTCGAGTTCCAATAGGAGCTCTGCCCGATCGCGTTGACGATGGAGCTCACCCACGACGGGCCCTTGTCGCTGTGTGCCGCCGGGTGATCCGAATCGATCTGGCTCGGCGTTACCCAGCTCACCTGCGCCAGCTGTTGGTTTTGGATGTCGCTGAGAACCTGCGTCTCAGGTGCGATTATATTCTTCTGCCAGTCGGGACCGCGGCGTACGTACTTGATCGCTTCGAACGGCGACCAGATACCGGCATGGCGCAGCTTAGTCACGTAATACTTCCAGGAAACGCCGGCCGCGTCGAGGTTCGTGGCCATCGAGTTGAACTGCGTGAAGCAGGGGAACGGTCCGGTGTGAATGCTTTCGTGACGGTATTGGTCAACCGTCGTCGTCTTGGTGCCCTTGGGCGAATCGCAGCTGTTGTAGGCGCCGTCTGAGAAGTCCGCGAGCGCGAGATCCGGATTCAAGTCGTCCGTGCCGGCCACCAGCGTGATGTGGGCCGTCCAACTCGGTCCAAACTCCGTAGGGAACATATGGTCGGCAAGCACGTATTGCTTGGCCATGTCCCAATATGGTTGCACCTCGGAACGTTCGACGTACGCATAGGCGGAGTCGTCGTGGTGAAGTCCGTACTTGGAGAAGCCGTCCATCTCGCCGTTATCCCAGTCGGTGATGGCCGCTGGCCAAAGGTGTGTGAGGTTCGGGCCCACTTCGAACGTGTCCTGATGCAGCGGGATCTTCACGCGCTTGCCGGCGTCGAGTCCGTATCCGTTCATCGGTGCATCCGCATGCGGATAGCCGGCGAAAAAGTTCTCGAAGCTGCGGTTTTCTTGGATGATGACGACGACGTGCTTGATATCGTTGCTGACCGTTCTGGGCCGAGCGCGGCCGGCAAACGGGAGCACGTCATGCGCCCCTCCCACCGAACCGACGCCTGTCGAGCCGACGCTCGTCGAGCCGCCGGAAGAAGAGCATCCCGCGCAAACGGCAACGATCAGAGCGATATAAGCGATGAGTGATTTGTTGGCCATGGCTTCCTCTTCCGGACAGACGTGATGTGCGGCCCTATTCCCCGCGCCATGTACGCTTCCTTTGGTTTTCGGGCCGCCGTGCTTACGTCAGAACGCGCGTCATCGCCCCCTCATCGACGCGATCGTAGAAGGCGTTGTCCGTTTCGGTAACGCCCGCGCCGGCCCATGGATCGATCTCGCGCCGCGACGTGGGCAGGTGCACCGTGGGCCCGGCTGCATCCGAGTAATCGGCCCCGCCGAACGGTTCGAAGCCGCCGCTCTCGCGATGGGCAAGTATCACGTCGCTAACGGCGTCGCGTGCGGCCGCCGCATCGCTGCGAAGCGCTTCACCAAGCCGCCCGTCGCTCGCGAGAGTATCGTAGAACGCAATTGCCGGACGATCCGCGCGCCACGGCATGTCCTTCGTCGCTTCCGGAAAGCGCGCCATACCGTCGATCGCGCGGGCGTCCTCGCGGACGGCACCGCGCACGTTGCGGTCGCTCGCTTTGGCCGCGACGTCGTCGTTAAGGCGCTTGATCGCGCCCTCGACGCGTGCGATCTTTGCGGCGTCGAGATCGAGCACGTCGAAGGCGGCGGCCGGCCCAAAGCCGCCGAAATCGCCGGGGTCGTACTTCGTGCGCATCACCTGGTTGACGACCGCCTTGGCCATCGCGGTTCCGTCGTTCTCGTGCGCGGCAATCGCATGCGCGACGCCGCTGGGAACGCCTGGCGCCAGCATCGTTTCGGGGCTGGCCGCCAGATATCTGACGCCGGCGTGCGAAAGCGCGTCGGCGAAGCCCATGGTGTCCATGAGGCACTGATTTGCGACGACGCCGTCGACGCGCCGCGACGCGTCTTCCGGATGCGCTTTGACGTGCATGGCGACGCCCTCGGCGACCGCGCGCGCGATGTCCGGCATCGACATGACCGAACCGTCACCCGTTTCCAAGCCGCCGCCGTCGCCGCCGCCGTGGTCGACGAGATCGACCCACGCCTGTTTCGCGCGGCTCGCCTCGGCGTTGTCGAGCGTGCGTTCGACGAAGTGCGCGAGATTCTGCTCGTCGCTCATGTCGTGGGCCGCCCCGACTCGCACGTGCGCGACGTCGCCGTCGGCGATCGTATACTCCTCGGTATGAAGCCGGCCCGAGGCGATGCGGTCGCCGTCGGCGCGAAGGTGCGTCGTGTCCTCGACGGTGAATTCAAGGTGCGCGTCGCGGGCGCTCGTGTGCAGCGCCTGCGACAGCGTCGCTTCTTGAATGGCGTCGAGGTTGTTGTCGCCGTCGCGGTAGATTCCGAACTCGAGCGACCGGCGTGCGGGGACGGCGTTAACGTTTTGAAGCATGAGGCCTCCTTCAAAGAGCGAGTCGGAGGCCTACTGCGACGATGGGTCGCGGCGGCTAGACGGCGAACCAGCGGCAAATGACGTGCGATCTTTGCGGCGCGCCGCTGACGAGCGCCGGGAGCGTGCCCGGGTACCAAGAGCCGGCGGTGTACGCGGTTTTCGACTGCGCGAGCTGCAAGACGATGGTCGCGAGCCCGCGGAAGATCGATTCTGCGGTATACAACGCAATCTACGCGGTCCCCGGCGGCGCGCCGGGCTACGACCGTTACTTCCAGTACGCGCGCCGCGTCGTGCGCGAGCGCGACCCGCTGCGATATCTGACGTCGCGCGTCGACGCCGCATGGGGCGTGCAGCGCGCATTGCGCGAGCGAGGTGCGCGCGCCGTGCTCGAGGCGGGATGCGGCCTCGGATATTTTACGTACGCGCTCAAACGAGGCGGCTACGACGTGCTCGGTATCGACATTTCAAAGGAAGCGGTCGAAAAAGCAACGCGCGCGTACGGCGACTTCTATATCGCCGAATCGCTGGAGTCGTACGCCGCAGGCTCTTCGAAGAAGTTTGACGCGATCGTGATGGTCGAGGTGATCGAGCACCTCGAGGATCCGCTCGCGGCAATCGAAGGCGCGGTGCGCCTCCTCTCGCCGGGAGGATCGATCGTGCTGACCACCCCCAACCGCACCTATTACGGCTACGACCGGCCCTGGAGCACCGACTTGCCCCCCGTGCACCTCTGGTGGTTCTCGGAGGAGTCGATCCGCGTGCTTGCCCAACGCGTGGGCTGCCGCGCGGAGTTCGTCGACTTCGGCGATTACAACGCACGCTTTCCCGTGCTCCATGCCTTCACGTGCGGGCATGCCGCACAGCTCGACGCCGACGGGCGGGTACTCCGGCGCGAGAGCGCACCGATGGCGTTTGCGCGGCGCGCCGGCCTGCTGCACGAAGGCTATTGGATGGCGTCCCGTGCCGCCGGCCTCATGAAGCGCGGCGAGCGGTCGCGCAACCGCCCCACGATGGTGGCCGTTCTCCGACCCGCGGCATGAGGCTACGAAACGCATATTCGGCGGTTCGCTCCCGCCGTATCCTAAAGAGCGTTGGGAAACATGCACCGGCGCTTATCGAACACCAGTTTGGAATGTAGCGTTGCTTTTTGGGGAAACTACCGCTTCGTGACGGGACGGCCATGACGCACGATCACGACGTGCTGGTGCTCGGCGCCGGCCTGGCCGGCATGCGAGCGGCGCTGGAGGCTGCGCGCCTCGGCGCCGACGTGGCGATCGTCACGAAGGTTCACCCGATCCGCAGCCATTCCAGCGCGGCCCAGGGCGGGATCAACGCGGCCATCAGCGAGACCGACAGCTGGGAATCCCACGCGTTCGACACGGTCAAGGGCAGCGACTACCTCGCCGATCAAGACGCCGTCGAGGTGATGACGCAAGAGGCACCGCGCGACATCATCGAGTTCGAGCACATGGGCGTCATCTTTTATCGCGGCCCGGACGGCCGGCTGGGCACGCGCGCCTTCGGTGGAGCATCACAGGCCCGCACGTACTTCGTCGGCGACATCACGGGACAGGCGCTGCTCGTAACGCTCTACGACCAGATCCTCAAGGCGGGCGTCAAAGTGTACGAAGAGTGGTTCGCGACGTCGCTCTTCATCGAAAACGGCGCGTGCCGCGGCCTGGTCGCCATCGAAATGATTACGGGCGAACTCCATCTCCTGCGGTCGAAGGCCGTCATCGTGGCCAGCGGCGGACTCGGCCGCCTCTACGAGCCCAGCACCAACGCGCTGATCTGCACGGGGGACGGCTATTCGCTCGCCTATCGCGCCGGCGCGCCGTTGATGGACATGGAGATGGTGCAGTACCATCCGACGACGCTTGCGGGCAGCGGATTTCTGATGACCGAAGCGGCGCGCGGGGAGGGCGCATACCTGCTCAACTCCGAGGGCGAACGCTTCATGAAGCGCTACGCGCCCAATAAGATGGAGCTGGCGGCGCGCGACGTGACGTCGAGAGCGGAAGCCACGGAAATTGCCGAGGGCCGAGGCATCGACGGCAACGTCTTGCTCGACTTGCGCCACCTCGGCCCGGACGTCATCTTGAAGAAATTGCCCGCAAATTCACGAGATGGCGATGGATTATCTCGGGATCGACATGGTGAAGGAACCGGTCCCCGTCCGCCCCGGCATGCACTACCAGATGGGCGGCATCAGAACCGACGTTCACGGCGCGACGGCGATTCCGGGGCTGTACGCGGCCGGCGAGGTTGCGTGCGTCAGCGTGCACGGCGGCAACCGGCTTGGGGCCAACTCGCTGCTCGATACGATCGTCTTCGGCCGCCGCTCCGGGAAGGCGTCGGCGGAGTACGCCAAGGCGAACGTCGCGAGTGACGGCGGCGACGACCTGCTGCAGGCGGAGCAGCAGCGGCTGCAGACCCTGCTGGGCCGTCCCTACACCGGCGAGACGAACGCCGGTTTGCGGCTCGAGTTGGCCACGATGATGGACGATAAGGTCGGCCTTTACCGCACCGACGCCGGACTGCACGACGCGCTGGACGCGCTCTCCGGCTTCCGCAAGCGCTACGAAACAATCGCGGTCGGCGACAAGGGACGCGTCTTCAATCAGGCGCTCACGTTCGCGTTGGAGCTGGGCTTCCTGCTCGACTGCGGCGAGGCGATCGTCCGAAGCGCAATCGAACGCAAGGAGAGCCGCGGCGCGCACACGCACGTCGGGCACCCGGACCGCAACGACGAGGACTGGCTGAAGCATACGGTCCTGACGCTGCGCGACGGGGAACCGGAGATGTCGTTCGCTCCGGTCACGATCACCCGCTGGAAGCCCGAGGTACGCTCCTACTGATGCAGTTCACCATCGAAGTCGGGCGCTATAATCCCGAAGGTTCCTACGACTCCAGCGCGGTGACCGGCGCTCCCTATCCGCCGCCCTGGGACCGCTCGCCGGCGCGTCGCTATCAAACCTATACGGTCGATCTGCCGTCGCACGCCGTGGTGCTGGACGCGCTGATCGCGATCCGCGAATATCAAGATCAGTCACTCGCCGTGCGCTGCGCGTGCCGCAGCGCCATCTGCGGCTCGTGCGCGATGTGGATCAACGGCCATGCGCGCCTCGCGTGCAAGAGTAAGTTGGCGGATTTCACCCACGATGGAAAGACGCGCGTCGAGTCGCCGCCGTCGATGCCCATCATTCGCGATTTGGTCTGCGACATGACGCCGTTCTGGGAGAAACATCTGGCGGTGAAGCCGTGGCTGCAGAACAAGCAGCCGGTGCCGCCGTCCAACCAAGAGTACCGCGTGCCGAACTCGTCGATGGAAGAGCTGATCCAAGAAGTGAGTTGTATCAGCTGCGGCGCTTGCCTGATGGACTGCGAGTCCTTTGCGGTCAATCAGGATTTCCTCGGGCCGCAGGCGCTCGCGCAAGCCTATCGTTACGCGGGCGACCCGCGGGACGCGGAAACGAAGGAGCGCCTGGGCGAATACAGCAAGAGCGGAGGCATCTGGGACTGCACGCACTGCTACGAGTGCGTGACGCAGTGCCCAAAAGGCGTCGCGCCGCTCGAACAGATCCTGAAGCTGCGCAAGATGGCCGTCGATGCGGGCTTCACGAACAATCCCGGAACGCGCCACGCCGACGCGTTCGCCGAATCGGTGCGCGACAGCGGGCGGCTCAACGAGCTCACGCTCCTTCCCAAGTCGATCGGATTTTTCAACATCTTCGAGCAGCTCAAGACGCTGCCGAGCGCGCTCGCCATGGCGCGCGCGGGGAAGCTTCCGCCGCTGATCCACAAGAAGATTCCCGGCGTCAACCGCATCAAGGCGATTTTCGAACGTGTCGGAGGCAGGTTCAAGTGAAGGTTGCGTTCTATCCCGGCTGCGTCTCAAAGGGCGCCTGTCCGGAGCTGTACGTTTCGGCCAAGCTCATCGCCGAGCCGCTCGGGCTCGAGCTGCACGAGCTGACACAGGCGCCGTGCACCGGAGCCGGCGTGCTCAGCGAACAGAATGCCGAGCTCGCCGATGCGCTCAATGGGTTGACGCTCGCGATGGCCGAGGCCGAGAGTGCCGACCTGATGACGATCTGCAGCACGTGCCAGGGCGTGCTTTCGAACCACAACTATCAGATGGAGCGCGACAAGGGGCGGCTCGACCGAGCAAATGCGACGATCGCAGACCAAGGCTTCCGCTACGGCGGTACCACGAAGGTGAAGCACCTGCTCTGGATGCTGTTCGAGGACATCGGCATCGACCGCGTCGCAGCCGCGATCAAGCGCAAGCTGACGGGCCTAAAGGTCGCGCCGTTCTACGGCTGCTATATCCTGCGGCCGGAGGAATCTCTGGGGCTGCGCGAGCGTCCCGAGCGCAAGGGTTACCTCGAGCGGCTTATTGCGCTGCTCGGTGCGGAACCCGTGGAATACCGCGGCGCGACGAAGTGCTGCGGCTTTCCGATGCTGACGTTCAACCGCGATAAGGCGCTCGCGATGGGCGGCAACCACATCGTGGAGGCGAAAGAGAAAGGTGCCGACCTGCTCGTGACGCCCTGCCCCCTCTGCCACCTGAACCTCGACGGACAGCAGCCCGACGCGGCGCGCGTGCTGAAGAAAGACATCGGCGTGCCCATCTTCCATCTGCCGCAGCTCCTCGGCCTCGCGTTCGGTTTCGAGCCGGATCAGCTGCGCCTCGACCATCACGTCGTCTCCACGAAGGGCGCGCTCGAAAAGGTCGAGCTGAAGGTCTAGGAGTTTGCCGGCGCCCCCGGACAGTCGCTGAGCAGCGTCATGCCGTCGGCGGTGCTATGCCGCACGACGTATTGGACCAGCGGGGGCTCGTCTGCGAGCTTTGCCGTCGGCGGCGGTTGGAAGCGCACCGGAAAGTTCGGATCGGCGACGTTTCGGTCCGACCACGGGTTGGCCGCTTCGCTCGAATAGTACCAAGGGTAATCCAGCAGCAGCGACTGCGACGAACCATCGGCGAAGTGCACCGACATTCGGATGTCGACCCAGAAACCGCGCGTGCCGGCATCGTACTGCGAGCCGTGCGGATCCGAAAATGTCACGAAACCGCAGGGAGGATTGCCGCTCGCAGCCGCGTTGCCGCGGCCCGAACCCGCCGTTGCGGTCCCAGCGCCGGCGCCGCTTCCCGCCACGGCGTTTGAGGCCGCCCCCGTGCCGGCGGCGGATCCGTTTGCCGCGACGTCCCAGACGGGCTTGGCTTCGGGCGCGCGGGCGAAGGCAACGGCACGAACGGCCGGGGCGCGGCGTGCCGGGCCCCCGGCGCGGCCCTCGAGCGCGCGCGGCCTAACCAGGGCGGTGACCGGAACGATTCGCTCCGGAAGCGGGCGCGCCGTGGGAGCGGGTGACGGCCGCATGACGCGGACGGCGATGCGCATGGGACGAACCTGCGTCACGATCTCTCGCATTGCCAGCGGCGTGCGGCTCGCGGGCAGCAGCCCGGCCAAGATTTCGTGCAGCGCGAGCGAGATCGCGACGGCCACGACGAGACGCCGGCCGTCGGACGGGCCAAAGAAAACGCCGAGCCATTCGGTCCCGAACGGCTCGGCGATTTTGCGATGCGGGTTCCTACTGCGGATTGCTATTGTACGTTTGTACGTACCACTGCCTGAACTGTTCCTCGGTCGGGTAGTAGCCGTACTTGTGGTAAAACCAGTCGCGATACGCGTCTTGCCGGCGCGTAACTTGCTGCTGCTCCACGCGTTTCTCGCGCACTTTGTGGTTGTAGTTCACGACCAGCGGAACGGATCCGGCCGTGACCGCCGTGACGAGCAGGATCGTGTTCGTACTGCCGCCGCCGTTCGCGAGAGCCGGGGCGACCGCGCTCGCGGCAAGCGCCACCGTCAATGCGGCAGCCAGGGCTTGCGGTTTTTTCATGTCCATCCTTTCTGCAGGCCCTTCAATCTCGCGGCTGTAACCGGTCGGCCGTGGAGATCGAAAGCCTGATACGAGCGATCCCGGATTTTCCGATTCCCGGGATCCTTTTCCGTGACATTACCCCGTTGTTGAAAGATAAGCAAGGCTTTCGCCGCGTCATCGATCTCTTCGTCGAGCGCTTTGCCGGCACGGGCATCGATCGCGTCGTCGGCATTGAGGCCCGCGGCTACATTTTGGGCGCGCCGATCGCCTACGCAATCGGCGCGGGTTTCATACCCGTTCGCAAGCCGGGGAAGTTGCCGCACGCCACTTTCGCCGAAGAGTACGCGCTCGAATACGGCACCAACTCGCTCGAAATTCACGCCGATGCCATAGATAAGGGCGAACGCGTTCTCGTCGTCGACGACCTGCTCGCGACCGGCGGGACGGCGGCTGCGACGGGGCGCCTCCTGGAACGCCTCGGTGCCGACGTCGCGGCCTTCGCGTTCTTGGTCGAGCTGACGGCGTTACGTGGGCGCGACAAGCTTGCCCCGCATGAGATCGTGGCGTTCGTCGACTACTAGGTCGAGATGAAGATTCCGGCGCTCGCGGCGATCGTCGCACTCCTGCTGCTGGCGCTAACCGCGCCAACTCTCTCCCGCCCGCGCGCGACCCCCACGCCGGCCCCGACGCCCACGCCCATCGCCGATCCCGCCATCGACAAGCTGGCACGCCAGCAGTTCGTCGGATGGCAGGCGGGGTCGATCAACAAGGCACTCTACGCGCAGCAAGTCCTCGACAAGCTCAGCGACGAGAAGATTGCGCAGACCTCCAAAGGGCTCGGCGCGCTCGGCGCGCTGACGGAGGCGGTCTATCTCGGCCGTTGGGTCAGCGCCAGCTTTCCCGCGGGGGCGCGCGGCTACATCTATCAGATGCGCTGCATCGAAGGGAATGTCTATCTTTGGCTTGCCCTGGACCCCGCAGGCAAGATCGCGACGATCCTCTTCACGAACCGGATGGACGTCGAGACCGTCACGCCGGCCCCCAGCGCCTCGCCGTAGCGCCGGAACGGCGCCCCCGCCACCGGGGGTTGTATAATAGGCCGATACCAATGAGCATCGTCGAGCTGATCGAACGAGTCCGCCGCTACGATCCGTCCACAGATGCGGCAACGCTGATGGGCGTGTACGAGCTTGCCGTCGCGGCCCACCAGGGGCAGCGCCGGGCGTCGGGCGAGAAGTACATCGAGCATCCGCTCGCGGTCGCCGGGATCCTGGCCGACCTCGAGATGGATCGCGAGACGATTGCGGCGGCGCTCCTGCACGACGTCGTCGAGGACACGTCCGTGACGAACGAGCAGGTGACGGCCCAATACGGCGAGGAGGTGTCGCGCCTCGTCGAAGGGGTGACGAAGCTGACGCGCATCCCGTACCAGTCGAAGGAAGACGCGCAGGTAGAAAATTTGCGCAAGATGTTCCTCGCCATGGCCAAAGACATTCGGGTCATCATCATCAAGCTCGCGGATCGGCTGCACAACATGCGGACGCTCGGGAGCCTGCCGGCCGCCAAGCAGCAGGCGATCGCGCGTGAGACGCTCGACATCTACGCGCCGATTGCGCACCGCCTCGGCATTTGGAAGATCAAGTGGGAGATCGAAGACGAGTGCCTGCGATACCTCGACGCGCCGGGCTATCACGACATCGTCGAGCGCGTGGCGAAGACGCGCCGGGAGCGGGAGACCGACGTCGAAAACGCGATCGCGCGCCTGCGCCTAGACTTCAAAGACCTCAAGATCAACGCCGAGATCCAGGGGCGTCCGAAGCACTTTTATTCGATCTACTCGAAGATCAGCAAGGGACGCGATTTTTCGACGATCTACGATTTGACCGCGATCCGGATCATCGTCGACAGCGTGAAGGATTGCTACGCGGCGCTCGGGACCGTTCACGCGATGTGGACGCCGCTGCCCGGCCGCTTCAAAGACTACATCGCCATGCCGAAGCCCAACATGTATCAATCGCTGCACACGACGGTCGTTGGCCCGAGCGGCGATCCGCTGGAGATCCAGATCCGCACGTGGGAGATGCACCGGACGAGCGAGTACGGCATCGCGGCTCACTGGCGCTACAAGGAGGGCGGCAAGGCCGATCGGTTCGAGAACAAGCTTTCGTGGCTGCGTGCGCTGCTCGAGTGGCAGAAAGACATGCGCGACTCCCGCGTGTTCATGGAAAACCTCAAGCTCGATTTGTTCGACTCGCAGGTCTTCATCTTTTCGCCGCGCGGAGACGTCTACTCGATACCCGGAGGCGGAACGCCGCTGGACTTCGCCTACCAGGTGCATACCGACGTCGGCAACCACTGCGTCGGCGCCAAGGTCAACGGCCGCATCGTACCCCTCGATTATGCGATGCAGAACGGCGACATTTGCGAGATCCTCGTGAACAAGTCCAGCGGCCATCCATCGCTGGACTGGCTTTCGATCGTCAAGACGTCGAGCGCGAAGCACAAGATCAAACAGTGGTTTCGCAAGGAACGGCGCGAGGAAAACGTGCTCGCGGGCCAGGAGGCGCTCGAGCAGGAGCTCGCACGCGCCGGCCTGCGCACGGACGTTGCGCGCGGCGAGCTGCTCGATCGCATCGCGTCGCGGCTCAACTATTCAACGCCGACCGACCTCTACGCCGCCATTGGGTTCGGCGACGCGTCGGCGCAAGCCGTGGCCAACCGAGTTCGCGACGAAGTCAAACACGACAACGTCGTCGACTTCAGCAAGATCCGCAAGCCGGCCGTTCGCCGGAGCGTTCGGCGGTCCAACGGCGTACGCGTCGCCGGCGTGGACGACGTGCTCGTTCGCCTCTCGAAGTGCTGTTCGCCGGTACCGGGCGATCCCATCATGGGATACGTAACGATTGGCCGCGGCGTGAGCGTGCATCGGGCGGACTGTCCCAACATGGCCTCGATGAACGCGACTCCGGAGCGTATATTGCAGGCGCAATGGGTCAGCGACGCAGGGCTGATGCACTGCGTCGACGTCGAAGTGGAGGCAGACGATCGCACGCAGCTGCTGCAGGACATCATGGCGGTGTTCTCCGAGCTCAAGACGCAGGTAAGCTCGGTCAACGCGCGCGTGCGTAAGGACGGCGTGGCCGTCGCGAGCCTCACGGTGCAGATCCGCGACCTCAATCACCTTCATAAGCTGCTCACCAAGCTGGAAACGCTCAAGAACGTGCGTCGCGTATTCCGCGTCACGAAGCGCGAGCGAACCGCACTGTAGCGAGCGGCTCGGAGCCGTGAGCGGCGAACAGCTTCTGGTTCCCGGCATTGCCGCGTTCGCAGCGGGAGCGATGAACAGCGTCGCAGGCGGCGGCAGCTTCCTCTCGTTCCCGGCGCTGCTGTTTGCCGGCGTGCCCGCGATCTCCGCGAACGCCACGAACAACGCCGCGATGTGGGTCGGCACGATCGGGAGCGCACGCGGCTATCGCGAGGAGGTAATGGCGCACCGCCATTTGCTTCTGCCGGTCGTATGCGCGAGCATCGCCGGCTCCCTGATCGGCGCGTGTCTGCTGCTCGTCACGCCGAAGTCTTTGTTCGAACGGCTTATTCCTTGGTTGCTGCTGTTCGCGACGGTCGTCTTCGCGGCGAGCCCGCGCCTCGCACGCAACGGGCCCATGCAGCCCCGGCACGCGCCGTGGCAGATCGCCGTGCAGTTTGGCGTCGCAATTTACGGAGGCTATTTCGGCGCGGGCATGGGGATCCTGATGCTGGCCGTGCTGGCGTTTTCGGGGCTGCCTAGCTTCAACGCACAGAACGCGGTAAAGAATGTGCTCGCCATAGCGATCAATGGCGTGGCGCTCGTGCCCTTCGTGGCGGCGCGCATCGTCGACTGGCGTTTCGCGCTGCCAATGGCCGCCATCGCGCTCCTCGGTGGGTATTTCGGCGCGCGATTCTTTCGTCGCGTTCCGCAACGATCCGCGCGCGCTATCGTAGTCGCAGTTGGAGTCGTGATGACTATTGTTTTCTTTGTGAGGACTTTTGCGTGAAAGGTGACGACGGTCGCTCGCTGTTGCAGGGCGAGTAAAAAGGCGATTCGAACGTGCGGCACGTCATCACTGCGCTATTAGCGAGGTTTAGAATGCCGTTCTGCAATAACCGCCCGGCGCTGCTCGCCGCGCTCGCCTTCCTGGCGACGTCCGCATGCAGCAACAGCGCCAGTCCGGTTCCACCGAGCGGGGCCGTGGCTCCCGCCGTGTCGGCGCCGCAGCAATCCGTTGGAGAAGCCGACACGCTCCCGCCCGAACAAGCGGACGGCGCTCCGCTCGGAAATGCGGGCGTCGACAACACGTCGATCCTCAACAAGCTGACCAAAGACGTCGTCATCGGGTCGACCGTCGACCCCACCAATGGCGATACGGGACCGCGCGCGCTATCGCGCGTGTTCGAGAACTTCGGCCTCAAGAAGGGACAGCTGCTCGTCTGTAACTTCGCGGATTCGTCAGGGGCCGCCGGTAAGGGTACGACGATCGAGGTCCTGGACCCGACGCCGGGATCGGCACCGAAGACGTTCGCGCAGAGCAGCCAGATCGAAGGCTGCGACGGCGATGCCGTCACCTCGGGGAACGACGTGTACGGCGCCGGTTTCACGAGCGACATCGTGACGCGGTTCGACGCCCATGGCAAGGCGGGAAAGACGTATGGCACGCCGATCGAGCAGCCCATGACCGACGGCGATGCGTATTGCAGCCAGCCGTATGCGCCCGAGTCGATGTACGTAGCCGACGCGAAGACGGGTTCGCTGGTGAAATTCGCGACCGGAAACTATGGAAATCCGAAAGAGGTTGAAGTGGTCACGGGCTTCGGCGTGAACAAGGCCTCCGGCTGGGCCGGCCTCGGACCCTCCGGACTGCAATACGACGGCCGCATCATCCGCGCCAGCCTCTGCACCGACAAGCTGTACGTCGTCGACGGCGTCGACAATACCATCGTAGTTCTTTCGAAGGTGAGCAACCTGCTGACCAAGGACGAGATCGTCGTGCAGAACGGCGGAAAGAAGTTCAAGTGCAAGCAGGCGAAGTTCACCTGCGGCTCGCTGCTCTACAGCGGAGCGCCGCTCGACGCACCGTTCGCCTCCGCGCTCTTGCCCAACGGCAACCTCATCGTTGCCAACACGAAGGGGAATAGGCTGGTGGAGATCACGTCCAGCGGTAAACTGCTCGCGACGAAAAGCGTCGACAAGAGCACGATCGCGCACGTCTTCGGTCTCGCCGCGGCCGGCACCGATGACGGCAACACCGTGCTCTTTTACACGACCACCAAAGACAACACACTGCACGAACTCGAACAGTAAAGATCCGCAGCCGGGTTACAAACGAAAGGGTCCCTCCGTTGGGAGGGACCCTTTTTCAATGCCGGTTCCGCTGATTATTCCGTATCGACGGCCTCCGTCGAGGGAGGCTCGTGGAGGAAGTGCGACAGCGGGTACTTCGACTTGATCGGAATGAAAGGCCGCGGGCTCTGCGTGAAATCGAAGGAATCGTCGAGGCTGTTGGCCCGCTCGTCCGTGTAGCCTTTCGCGGGCTTGCCGAGGTACGGTAGGCCGTTGACCTCCTCGATGAACTTCAGGATGCTCCCAAACTCGTATTGGGTGTGCGAAATGTAGCCGGGCTGACCTGACGCCGTTTCGCGCGCGTAGGGCGATATGATGAGGCACGGCACCCGGATGCCGAGTCCGCGGAAGTCGGGCTGCGGTGGCGACGCGTTGTCGTACCATCCGCCCCAGTCGTCCCACAGGACGATGATGGCGGTAGAGTTCCAGTCGGGGCCCTCGCCGATCGCATTCACGACCGAAGAGACCCACGACGGCCCTTGATCGCTGTGATCGCCGGGATGGTCGGAGTCTGGCTTGCTCGGCGTCACCCAGCTTACCGCCGCAAGCTGCCCGGCCGCGGCGTCGTCGAGCACTTTGGTTTGCGGCGAAATGACGTTACGCTTCCAGTCGCGGCCGTAGCGCACGTAGCGGATTGCTTCGAAAGCCGACCATTGGCCGGCGCCCACGTGTTGCGTGACGTAATACTTCCACGACACCTTGTTGCGGTCGAGCACTTCGGCCATCGTGTTGAACTGGGTGAAACAGGGGAATGGCCCTGCGAAGCGGTGCTCCTTACGGTCTTTCGTTATGTACGAGCTGACGGTGCCTGGCGGCGAGTCGCAATCGTCGGGAGGAGCGTCCGGAAAATCCACTTCCGCTGACGAGGGCCGAAAGCTGATGTTGTCGTTGCCCGCGACGAGCGTGAGGTGCGCGGTGAAGCTGCCGCCGAACTCCGTGGGAAACATCGCGTCGGCGAGCACCCACTGCTGCGCCATCTTCCAATACGGCTGAATCAACGAGCGATCGACGTAGGCGTAGCCCTTCGTCTGGCCGTCCTTACCCGTGTACTCCCAGAAGCCGTCCATGAGGCCGTTGTTCCAGTCGTTGAGCGAGGAGTGCCAGTCGTGCTTGAGATCCGGCCCGTCGAACGTGATGGCATGGAGCGGCACCACTTGGTCGCCCGCAGGGCAGCCCGTACCGGAACGCCCTCTGGATTTCTCGATGCCGAACAGCCGCCGGCGCGCGCCGCTCGGATTGCTCGAGCAGCCGAACGTCGGAGCGTTGGCGCCGGGATAGCCCGCAAAGAAATTCTCGAAGCTTCGGTTCTCTTGCACGATCACCACCACGTGCGAGATGTATTGGCTGACGGGATGGCCGACCGAAGGGCCCGACTGCGGCAAGACGGCCTGTACGGCGGCCGCGGTGCCGCCGCTCGACGAACATCCGGTTGCGGCAAACAGCGCGAGCGAAATAACGATCAGCGGCTTATTGAGCATCGGAACCCCTCATAGCAACAGTTGCGTCCTGGGATAGAGAGAGCGCACTTCAAAGTGTCCCGCCTGAGTCCTTGCGCCGACCGTTCCGTGCGCCGGGGGCCAGTGGGCGAGCGGTGGCTCGACGGCCGGCGAAAACGCCGGGGAAGTACGAGGCCGGACACGAAATAGGCGGCCGATGAATGACTATGAGGTAACGTACATTCTGCGGCCGTCGCTCGAGGACACGGAGATCGAAGAGCGCGCCAACGCCGTCGCCGACGTCTTGCGCGGCCAAGGCGGCGAGGTCGTGTCGGTCGAGCGGCTGGGAAAGAAGCGGCTGGCGTACGAGATCGACGACGTTCGGGAAGGCAACTACGTCGTGATGCAGTTCAAAGCGCAGCCGGGGGTTTCCAAGGAGCTGGAACGCCAACTGAAGCTTCACGAAGACGTCTTGCGTGCGCTCGTCGTCCGCCTCGACCGAAAGATGCTGACGCACATGGCCGCGCTGGCCGCTGCAGCGCCCCCGCCGCCTTCGGAAATCCGCGGATAGCCCTTCGGACACATCGGTGCCATACAGTTGACACTCTTGCGCGCTAGTCTAACGCCAAGAGTGCATTCCCCGTCGAAAGAGAGTAGCGCATGTCAGCCTCGTTCAATAGAGTCATCCTCGTCGGCAACCTGACCCGCGACCCCGAGATCCGTTACATCAACTCGGGTTCTGCGGTCACGAAATTTCGCATCGCCGTCAATCCCAATAAGCGCGACGCGAAGCCCGAAGACACGATGTATGTGGATATCGTCGCCTGGGAGCGGCTCGCCGAGACGTGCAACACCTACCTCAAGAAGGGCAGTCCCGTGCTCGTCGAGGGTCGCCTTTCTATCCGTTCGTACGACGACGCGAAGCTCCGCGACGAGGCCGGTCAGCCGGTTCGTCGCCAGGCCACCGAAGTGGTGATCTCCGGCATGCAGATGCTCTCGTCGCGCCGAGACGACGGCGATGGCGGCGGCGACCGTGGCGGCTACAACGGCGGCCGCAGCTCCGCGGGCGCAGCACCCGCGCCGTCACCTGGCGGCGATCGTCTCCGGGACGAGCTCGAGGACGAGATCCCGTTTTAGGGGGATGTAAATGTGTTAAGTTAGGGTAAGGTGCCGAAACATACAATACGCCTTATTCCAGCGGCACGATATCGACTCAGGGGCTCAGCTTATCGGCTGGCCCCTTTGTCTTAACAACTGTTGCTTAACTTAACGCCTTTACTTCACATGCTATACTTGCTTAGATGATAGGCAAGCGCATCGTCGATCGGCGGGGAAAGCCTCCCATCGAGCCTTCGAATTACTCCGTGCGGACGTGCCTCTGTGAAAACGGCGAACGGCTTCCACTCGTCGTGGACCGCTCGGGCCTGCCTGTCCCCATGCCAAACCACTACGGGCTTCTCGTGCGGCGGCAGCGGCTTCAGCCTTCATCGCTCGCCGAAGAATTGGCAACCATCGCGTCACTCCACGACTGGGCGGATCGCCGGCGCATCGACATTGATGAGCGCATCAACGACGGCAACGGATTGACACCCCGAGAGATGGAGGCGTTGTTGGATTTCTTGCGCTACGCTCGGCCTTTTGGCCGCTTCGTGGCGGACAGTCGTCTGCACGACGCCGACACGGAGAAGGTCGTATCGCATGGTGTACATGGCAATCGCATTCTCATTGTGCGTGACTATCTCGTCTGGGGGATGAACGAGACGCTCTCCGCGCTAGACGTCGGCGACCTGAGGTATCGCCATATCGTCGAACGGCGTGACCGCATGCAGCGCATAGCCGACGACTACGAACTTCCTGAGGACCGCACGGGCCGGGAGGGACTAACGCCGCCTCAGCGATCGCGACTACTTCAGGTTATCGTACCGACGTTCGTCGCCAACCCGTTTAACAAGCCCGTGCGCTTCCGAAACTACGTGCTTCTGATGCTCCTGCTCATGTTCGGCCTGCGAAGAGGCGAAAGTCTCAAGTTGTACGTTTCTGATCTCGTTTTGCGAGGTGCGAAGAAGCCGGTCATGCGCGTGGTGCGCCGCCCCGACGACCCTAACGATCCGCGCCGCAACGAGCCGCGAGTGAAGACGCTAGGTCGCGAGATCCCGCTCGATCACCGCACCGCCTCCATGCTCTCAGAGTTCGTGCTTTACCATCGGTCGGAATTTCCCGGGGCAGACCGGTCGCCTTTCCTGTTCATCTCCGCTCACGGTGAGCCAATATCACTGCGACAGGTGAATACGATCTTCAGTCAGATCCGTAGCCGCTTTTCGGAGTTCAGCGGCGTTCTGACGCCTCACGTACTAAGGCACACTTACAACGATATGCTCTCCGAAGTGGCACGAGAAAACAACGTTCCTCAAGAAGACGAAATTCAGTTACGAAACTATCTCAACGGATGGTCACCTCGAAGCCTTCAGGGCAATCATTATCGACGCCGATTCATAATCGAGCGCGCGAACCGCATTTCGTTGGAGCACCAGCGGCGCCTATTCGAGGTTGAAGGATGAGCGAAATGCCGACGCCGTTGCGAGCTGTAGGAGACGAGCAGTTTCCACGCATCGTTATGGATGCGGCGGGATATAAGGTCGACATTGGCGGTTCCGTTTGGCGGCTAAACGAACCATCAGTTGCCTCCATTTTAATCGACTGGGACGAACTGATCGACGCGCCCGAACACGCTGTCAAGGCGTTAAAGGGTTACGTTATTAGCCTAATAAAGCGTCGGTCGCCGTCGCATACTAGGAACTCGTTCAGGCGCATTCGCGATTATCTACTTGTGTTGAACCGGCCGAGCTCCCCGAGTGACGACGTCGACTCAGAGTCCCTTCACTGGTATCTAAAGCAGCTGCGAGCCGACCAGGAAGAATACTTATTCCACAACGTTCGAGCCTGGTGCAAGTGGGCGGTGGACCACGAATATCCGGGATTTGAAGACGATGTCGTCGGAGAAATCATGGACGTGAAGGTCGGCGGCAATGCAAAGGGCGTCGCCGTCATGTCGGCGGATCCGGAACAAGGACCACTCGATGAATTCGAAGAGGCTGCCCTTCGCAATGCACTCGTACAAGACACTGGTCCGATCGAAGAGCGTGCCGCTGTTTGGCTGCTGCTTGCATTCGGCGTAAACCCTTCGAACGCCGCCCTAACGGCGGAACAAGACTATCGAGTAATAGCCACCGACGATCCGTCGCTCCCAGTGCTTCACGAGCTCCGGATTCCCCGAATTAAGAAGCGGACGGCGCCTCGAAAGGAGTTTAAGACCCGCGAACTCGACGATCACCTGGCCGGCATATTTGGCGAACTAATTGAGTCAAATCGATCCAGGCGGCCGGGACCGGACTTTACGCGTCCGCTATTCTGGCGACACGCTCCCCGCAACATTCGACTCAATGGTCCACTTCGCGAGTATGCATATTTCTTAAGTTCCGGCGAGATCACGCTGCTCGCTCAACGCTGCATTCAGCGGCTCCGGGTTGTGTCGCCGCGCACCGGCAAGCCCTTGCGCGTCACGACGCGCCGGTTGAGATACACGTTTGCGTGCAAGATGGTCCGGCAGGGCGCTTCCGCGGAAGAGCTTGCGGAGCTTCTAGATCATACCGATCTTCAAAACGTGCTCGTCTACTTTGCGTCTTCCTCAGAGTTGATTCCGCATCTCGACCGTGCCTTAGCCGAACAGATGGGAGCGCTGGTTCGCGCTTTTCTTGGGCAGCTTGTTGGCCTCGAACGTGAGTGTTCCGCGGATAACCGGATAACAACAATCGATCTCACGGAAGTCGCTGACATTGGCCAGTGCGGCTCAAGTTTTCAGTGCCGCCTTGCTCCTCCCATAACCTGTTACACGTGTGACCGATTCCAAGCGTTCACCGACGGACCTCACGCCGAAGTGCTGGAGTCTCTCATTTCGCGCCGCGAGAGCCTTATGAGTGAGGGGAACCACCGCATTGCAGTGCAGCTCGACGGCGTGATTCTCGCAATAGGCGCACTCCTGAGTAAGATACGGAAGGCACCGCGTCGTGAACGAACAGCATAAGCTCTTACCGTTGTCTGAGCCGGGCCAAATGGGTCCGAGCGAGAAACTACACTTGTTCGTCGAGAAGATGCGCACCCGAAATGTCTTCGACGTGCCGGAGTGGGATGCCAACGAATGGGACATTACGTCGAGTCTTGAGAACCCGCGCAGCCACAACCAAAGGGCTTATCGGATATTGTTCTCAGAGCACGCACCGAGTCGCATGCCGATGTCGGAGCGGACTGCGCTGGAAAAAGCGTACGCAGATCTTTCGAAGGCCATCCTCTGCCGGCAACAGGAACTACGGCCAAAGCATCCTGGCAGGCACGCCGTCCTCCTCCGGATTCTTCGCTATGTGTACCATGCCGCGAACCCGAAGGTGCGAAGAGTGCCTTGGCGACTCTCACTGGCGGATTTCGCTGAAGCCGAGCGCTCTGCTGTGGAACGCGAAGAGCCGTTGTCTGCCTATAAGGTGGGCCAAGGGTTGGAGGAGCTCTCAACGGCGTTCGATCGCGAAGGCCTAACCGCAGCTCGGATCAACTTTCGGTCGTCGCTGAAGCGACCAACTCACCTCGACCGGCTTACGCCTGAAGCCGAGGCTCGGCGTAAGGAAAAACTACCTGACATGGGTTTGCTCGAGGCGCTCGCTCAGATCGCCAATCTGCCAGCGTTGGCGGCAAATCTAGGCGATCTAGTACGTATGCGATGCATCGAGTTGCTGCTCGTCGTTGCCTTCCGAATCGGCGAGGCCCTAACCTTGCCGGCAGATACAAAGGTCTACGAAAATGACCCGCTTCGCCCAGGTCAGCTCCGGCTTGGCTTACGATACTGGTCGGAGAAAGGCGGCGACCCGATCGTAAAGTGGATCCCCAGCGTTGCGAAAGAGCTCGTAGAGCGCGCAATAGATGATATCGACCGAGGTTGCAAATCAGCCCGTGAACTCGCGCGATGGCTCGAAGATCATCCGGGCACGGTGGACATTGGTTTCGACGACGAGGTGATGCTTTCGAAAGAGCAGGCTGCTGAGATCCTTGGTGTAGCAACACCCCGCCACGTTGTGCAATGGCTGCGCGCACGCGGAGGCGAAGATCTTGTTCGCCTGGGCAAAACTCGCGGAACATGGACCGTTTTGGCCGGAGATTTGAAAGCAGTGATGGCGCTGGATCGCTTTGGCCAACCCGTAGTGGTTCGACCCGATGGGAAGGAGCAAACCTTATCGCAATCGTTGTTCGTTCTTCACTACAACGAAATCCATGGGCGCCGCGGGACCAACTGGCACTTGGCAGCGCCGCTTACGCTGCAGCAAATCTCCGACTTCCTGGGTAGCAAGACGCGGGAGAGCATTTCCGTTTTTCAGCGTTACGATATCAAAGCTCAAGACGGGAAGCCGTTGAGAACGACGACTCACGCGTTCCGCCATCTGGTAAACACGATGGCGTTACGCGGCGGTCTGTCGGATCTTGAACTTGCTCGCTGGATGGGACGCGGCCATCTGGGCGATAACGCGGCGTACGATCATCGTACAGCCGCCGAACTTGCCGAGGAAGCTCGTGAGTTGATCGTTGCCGGCAAGGTGTTCGGAACAATTGCGGATGTTTATCGGAATCTGCCACCGCACACCGACAGCCAAGAGTTTCTCAAGACTCACGTCAGCGCGGTACACATGACTTCACTTGGCGGTTGCATACACAACCGTGCCGAGATGCCATGCCCAATCGCTACGAACTGCCTCTCAGGATGCGGCGATTATATTCGTGTTAAGGGCGATCAGCGCAGCCGGAAGGCGCTGGAGAAACTGCAGTCAGGAACCCGAAAGGCATTGAGTAACGCAGAGGCAGCAAAGGTCACTGGTAAATTCAACGCTGAAAACTGGATCGACGCCCAACAGCGTGTTCTGACTAATTCCGAACGCGCACTGGCGATAGATGACGATGATTCGATCGCGGATGGCACTCCCGTGCATTTAAATCCGGGCGCCGATTCATTAGGTGAGGCTGTATGAACTCCAAGAATAAGAGTCAGTCCCTTCACAGAATGAAGCCAGCGGACGTGCAGTCCGTCGTTCGGGAGATTTCCGCCTGGGCGCGCGGCGACCGCGAAGGCGTCTTGACTTGGTCCAAGCTCGTTGAGTTCTCGGGATTCAGCCGACAATCGCTTTGGGCAAAGCAGACCGTCAAGGACAAGTTTGAAGCGGCTAAACGCGCGCTTAAGAAAGAAACCACTCCGAAAGTTGCACGCCGTACCGTCGATGAACGGGTCATTGCATTTCAAAAAGAGATCGCAGAGCTCAAATCCATAATTAATCGGTATGATGAGCTTTGGGCGCGCATAGAATACAATTCTAGGGCGATGGGCGTTGATCCGAAAGCGCTGCGTAGGCCGTTGCGCCCGCTAGCCCGCGAACTCGTGCGCAGACGCGGGAGACGGTAAGTGCCGCCAACTCGCGAGGAGGCCATAGACGAGCTCATTGGCCTAGTGGCGCGCACTTCGTCCGTCGAGATTTGCGGATATGTCGCCGTCATCTGGATGAAGCAGGGGAAAGAGGTCGTCAGCGACATGGGGCTCTCGTCGCCTTTGCGCCAGACATTCTATCTACTAGGGCTCGCTATGACGACTCCGGAGCCCGAAGCCGAGGAACCTTTACCCAAGGAATCCTGGGACCGTGTCATGGACCTCCTCAATGCGATTACAGACAGTTACACTCACGACAATTTGAAGGCCGTTACGGTCGACGGTGTAGATGGGCGGAAGGCTCACGTTGCCGGCGTGGCATTCATTCAGCGTTTTATGTCGGGCAGGCTAGCTGTTGCCGAACAGATGGAACGTCTGATTGGGGAATTGCAGACGCCCTTCGATTCCCACGTTGGAGCGGCTCTAGGTATACCCACCTCCGAGGTGCTCGAGGTGGCGTCCTGGATGCAAGAAGTACTGATTGAACAAGCGGAACGGATTGTTGACCTGTGCGGTAAGGCCAAGGCCATCCAAAAATCGACCGTTGAAATGCTGTTCTCAGGACCAGAGCCGTATGAAGATAAGCTATCGGCCTGGCAAAAATCAGAAGACCATGAAAAAGCCGGTGAGGTGATTCAGGCCTACTTCTTTGGAACGCGGTATTTCAATTGTATTCCCGTCAGTCGGTTCATAGAGCGGTTTGGACCGGAAAGAGCGACGGCGTTTCTAGGGGTGTTTGCCCTCCGCCGTGGTTCGGTCGCGGGCTTTCGCTATTTCGCGTCACCGAATCCCCCCAATCCGGCTGAGCTCGCGCCGCTCTTTATTTTTGCGGATCACGATGGCAACGAACTTGTAAGCGTGCCACTGCACGCGATGCTGTATCATTCCATATACGATAGGTTTGATGATGCTCTACGAGCGGACAACAGCGCAAGGGATCGATATTTACGGCGACGTTCGTACTATCTTGAGAGTCGCGCCAACGCTCTTGTAGCGAGCCTCTTCCCGGCAGCTTCCGTTGTCCTTGAAAAATATTACGAAACCGCTCGAAGCGAAAATGAACACGACGGACTGATCCTGGCTGGGCGATCGGTCGTATTGCTTGAAGAGAAGTCGGCAGAAATGAGGACGCCAAGTCGGGACGTCGAGCGCTGTTTTCGCAACCTAACAGATCAATTTCGGAGTGGCACGGGAATTCAGCACGGCTATAATCAAGCGAACCGAGTTGTAGATCTTCTCGAGGCGGCCTCGGCGTCGGTTCCCTTTTACGACGACAAAGGGAAACTCATCGCCGAGATAGATCCCACCAACGTCGATGAGGTCTTGACGATCTGCGTAACGCTCGAGAGCTTTGGTGTCCTGGCAGTTGACCTTAGCCTTTTGCTAGACACGTCGGCCGGCAAGCCCTATCCGCTGGTCGTAAATCTTTTCGATCTCGAGACACTCGTCGAAGGATTCCGCGAAAAGGGTCTCGCCGGCGAAGACTTCCTGCGATATCTGAGGCTGCGCCGCGAATGCCAAGGTCGACTGATTAGCGATGACGAGTTGAATCTTGCCGGCAAATTCATCTTCGATGGAACGTTGCCGAAAGTGCAATCGGACACATTTGTGATGGTTTCGCAAGGATCCGAGGTGTTTGATGAGTTGTACTTTGCAAAGCATGGAGCGGAAGTCAACCTCACAGCCGATTGGGTCCCGGGCGGTGTCCAAATGAATCCGCGCGCATCTCTACAAGAAGGAGTGCCCGTTTTCGTGGGGCCGCAGTCGCCAAGAGTAGCTGTACCGAAGTTTGGCCGGAACGAGCTATGCCCGTGCGGGTCCGGGAGGAAGTATAAGAAGTGCTGTGGCCGAACGGCGTAGCGATCTTGAGAGGAGAGCCTAGCACAGTGCAGCCGGTGGAGCGATACGAGTTCGACGTGTTCTATCGCCAGTTCGCCGTCCATCGAACGGGCGACGACGCGCCTTTTCCCATGTGGACGGATGCGCATGTCCAACAGGCCTTCGCATGGAGGCCAGAGAGCGTCGGGTTTGGAACGCTCGTCGACGGACCTCATGCCGTGGAAGTGCGCGTCGTAAGCGAGGAGGAAAGTGTGAATGCCGTGCGCATAATCGACGTGCCGTTTGACGCGCCGGAGCGCGACACGGTTTTGATCGAGGCGATCTTCGGATCGGACCTGCGCCTCGCGATACCACCCGGGGCATATACGCTCCGCGCCAAGTTTGTTGCGCCTGCTGGAGATAAGGCCAGGGTTCGTCTAACGTTTACGGCGCGCAGCGGCGCTGGACGATTCGAGTAGTCCGCGCGATGCGGACCTCACGGTGCCCGAATCTTTGCTCCTTACGGCGGAGGCTGCAACGTAGAGCGCGCGACAACGAAGTCACGCGAAGAACCAGTTGCGCGCTGCTGCACTGAGTCAAAATGGACATAGTAGTGCTTTCGATCGTACTTGCGGCAGCCGCGGCGACGCCAGCTCCCACACAACCGTATCCAGACGTTGCGGCCGTTCAGCGTATCGAAATTCGCTCCACCGGGGGTGCGGGGCTTGGCACGAACCGCCTATCGATTGCGATCATCGAGCGAACGAACGGTCAGCTATCGTACTACGGGATGAATCCGGCATCTCGGATTGTGTCGGCGCTTCTTGCGGCCCTCAATAGTCCGCCTAAATCAGCACCCGATACAGCAGCGTTCGGTTTCTCCAACATTGACTCGACCAGCGAATATGCGCATAGCTGTCTGGGTGATGCAGCCGACCTGCCAGCGGCAGCGAAGCGCTACAGAGATTTGTTTGCGGACCAGGCTAACCAGCAGCGATGGCTGCATGACTACTACGTTACCCGTACGTATTGGCACACCGATGACTACCCGACTGAGAGTGTAAAGGTCACCCTTTCCGACGGTACAACGATTTCTGCGGAGTCGGACAGTCAGATGCAGTTCATGCTTCCCTTCTCCGTCACCAGCGGTGGGCACACTGAGAAGACGTTTGACCCAAAAGTCGCCGAGACCATCGCTGCTCTTAGCCCAGGGGATGTGAATTACGAACGCCTGATCGGACGCAGATTCTTTGATCAATACGGCGACGGCGTATGCGGAATGTATGGCAAGTCGCTCGATGCTCTCGTGATGCAAGCGGCGGCACCGGCGGTTGCGGACTATGTGCAACGCTATGGAATCGAGATGGGGCGCTTTAACCTCGGATTGAGCAAGGACCTTGGCCAGATATCGGGCGAGATTCGTTTCCCCGAGTGGCCGATCGGTCTCACCTTCGGCGTTCTCGCGCACGGGTCGCCGCTCAACATGGCTGCGACACAGGCCGCCGGTCTTCAAGCGCTCCGCGCCGCTCGTGTCGAGGGGACGCGCATAGCCGGAACGGAGTGGCTAACTCGGTGGTTTCGAACCGCGGACGGTCCGTCGCTCTTCTTGATGCCCTTCAGCGGCGGACCTGCCTACGTTTCGAGAGACGAGATTCTCGACGAGCTTAAGCGCCATTCTCCTAGCGTCTACGACTCGGTGCGGGGCGACGAAGGATCCGTGCTATTCGGAATGATGTGGGACAAGCACTCCAGGATGGCCTCCAGTTGGCTGTTCCTTCGCGACGGTAGATCGGTTCTCGTCGAGTACAACAGCACCGATTCGACGCTGGGGCCTCTGGAGAAGGGCAGCGTCGTAAGTTGGTCTTCGTTCGCTAGGGACGAGGCGGATGCGAGTTACCCATGGCGAGCTACGGTTACCGTTCTGGACCGGCGCGGTCGCGTCATCAAACCGTGAATTTTCGGTGCAGGGAGTTCGGTTCGGCAACATGAGTCGATTGCTGTTGACAGCACTGGTACTCCTCGGCGTGACAGGCGTCGTTCCGTCGCCCAGCGCCAACGTGGGGCCGTCGCGAGTTTATGTAACGCTCTATCCGTGCGGATCAAGTCAGAATGTCGTGATTGCAGCAGGCGCGCCCGAAGTGCATCTATACGACCAGGCATTTTACGGTGACCCGAAGTTGCCACCGACAATCGACCCAGCGATAACGATTACGAATCAGACCGCTGATGCCATTGATTTTTATTTCGATGTCAAGCCTGGGACCTACGACGCCTTCATAAGCCTCCCGATTCAGCACCAAGGTTCCAAGATGGGTTTGTGCGGCGGGAATGGCCCGCTCGACGTATTGTCCGGCAAGGATCGGCACCTGTTAGTGGCGGCAATGTCGGGAATAACCGATTGGCATCTCCCAGGTGTAGTTGCCGGAAACTTGCCTATGAGAGGCGTTGACGTATCAGTCCTCGTTTATCCGCATCCTATGCATTGCGGTGACGACGTCAACTGGTACGGCTCCGAAACGCCAACGTCCACTGAAACCCCGCGTAAGTACGATGCCGTTATAGACGATGGCGCGTATTACGCAAATATTCACAGCTATGGGAAGCAAAATCGTACCGTAGCCCTCCGGTTTTCTGGAGCGCTATTTACTAGCGGTACTATTCTCTTGACGGTTACGCCCGACACCAATCAGCATAAGCCGCCGTTTATCGAAAAGGACATCACTGCTGATATCTTGCGTGCCGCGACTGCCAGCCCGTTCCGCCAAGTGCTGGCTTGCGTTGATGGCTTCTGAACCGACGAACCCCAGTTCGTTCGGCGAGCTGGTTTTCGAGTATCTGAAGACCGTGGTGCCTCATTGGCGGCTTTGCGATGAGGCATGGCTCCTTGGAGATGACCACCTCGTCGGCATCGGCGTGGAGCGGAACTACGGCGGTCAAATGCTGATAGTCCCTTTGTCTGGCGGCGATGTCGTGCCGCATCAGGACTGGCCGGATATCCTTCCGGCTCTCGAAGCGGCGGCAATCGCCCTAGATCGAGTTGTCGTGGTGCTCGATGACCGAGCGGAGCGTCCGCAGTATTATCAGTCCACGCCTTTCCCGAAGGTCCTTTGGTCCGAACGTGAGCAGCTCAGCACGTGGGTGGTCAGGGATACACCCTAATGTGGTGGATCGCTCTTAACAAATTCACAGCACAAAACCGTTCTAGAATTCCATCCGTCGACAAGCTCGCGCAGGGATCGGCACATAGCCGTTCCCTTTTTTCATGTACTATGATCGAACCGCGGGTGGGGGAGTATTGAATGAAACGGCCGTTGCCGCGGGAAGCATTCCCGCATCAGATCGAGAGCGAGCGATTACTTCTGCGCCGGCCTAACGAACGTGGGATCGGGCTTTACGCCCGACAAGCGCAGGAGTGGTGTGGGCGAGTTCAGCCCCCACCCTGGGATGAAGCGGCCGCCTTCGCGGCCTTCATGGTTGGACACTGGGATCGTTATGGGTTCGGCTTTCTCGTCATCAACATTGTCGGCGATCTCGAAAAGCCGATACCGGTCGGGCACGTAGGCTTCAAATACGTCGACGCGTGGCCCAATCACCGGCCGGAAAGCTACGCCGACATCGAGCTTGGATATGCACTGATCCCGAGTGCCCGCGGGAAAGGTTACGTCACCGAAGCTGCAGGAGCAGCGATACATGCAGCATTCGAGACCTTCGATATTTCGTGCATTCGGGCGAAGTGCAAGCGAGATAACCTTAAATCAGCGGCAGTACTATCACGATGCGGAATGCAAGAGCAAGAATTTACCGATACGATGCGCCGGTTCAAGGTCGTGCGCCCACAGTAAACGCACTTCCTTGCCTTTCAAATCGCTTGGCAGTCGAATGATGCGCGCGCTACGCGAATCGCTACGATCAATGGAGTTCGACCATCCAAGGGTATTGCATATAGAACACGGCGAAACGGCCTCGGCTCGGGCCGCATGAGGCGCGCATCCGGGCGGTGCGCGACAGAGAACGGGCGTGAGGACGCAGAATCGTTCGTGCAAGGAGATAATTTGCAATGACAGACCGATGGATCGTGCCGGGAAGCGAGCGTTCGCAGCCGTCCGGCACGCGCGTTCTTGGCGACGCGAACCCCGCCGAGGAGACGACCGTAACGCTGTTCGTCCGGTCGAAGGCCCTCGGCACCGCGCCGAGCGGCGCGATGTCGCGAGAGGCCTACGCGGAGGCGTACGGTGCCGATGAAGCGGATCTGAAGAAAGTGGCCGCGTTCGCGCAAGCCCATGGCCTCACTGTCGTCGAGAGCAGCGCCGCGCGGCGCAGCGTCGTGCTGCGCGGAACGGTGGCGCAGATGAACGCTGCGTTCGGCGTTACGCTCAAGCGGTGCCAACATGGCGACGTTACCTATCGTGGACGGGAAGGCGCGGTCAGCGTCCCGTCGGAGCTCATGGGCGTCGTCGAAGCCGTGCTCGGGCTCGACAACCGGCCGCAGGCCGAGGCCCGCGTTCGCATCGCCGCGCATGCGTCGTCATCGTTTACGCCTTTGCAGATCGCCAAACTCTATGACTTCCCCACCGGCGCTGACGGCAGCGGGCAAAGTATCGGCATCGTCGAGCTCGGTGGCGGTTTCAGCCAGAGCGACTTTGCAGCGTATCTCTCCGGTCTCGGCGTCAAGTCCCAAACCGTGACGGTCGTCTCCGTCGACGGCGCCAGCAGCACTCCCGGCCAGAATTCCGACGCCGACGTGGAGGTGATGCTGGACGCAGAAGTCGCCGGGGCGATCGCGCCCGGCGCGCGCATCGTCATGTACTTTGCGCCCAACACGGACCAAGGTTTCCTCGATGCCGTTACCACGGCCATCCACGACCAGACGCACAGATTATCGGTGATTTCGATCAGTTGGGGCGCGCCGGAATCCGACTGGACGCAGCAGGCACGCGACGCGCTCAATGCGGCGATCGAGGCGGCATCGGCCGTCGGCGTCACCGTCTGTGTCGCGTCGGGCGACGGCGGATCGAGCGATGGCGTTGGCGACGGCGCGAACCACGCAGATTTTCCGGCGTCGAGTTCCTACGTGCTTGGGTGCGGCGGCACGACGCTGCACGCATCGGGCCAGCAGATCGGCTCGGAGACGGTATGGCCCGACTCGGGCGGGGGCGTCAGTGACTTTTTCGCATTACCGTCGTGGCAGTCCAAGGCGGGCGTGCCGGCGTCGGGCGGAGCCACGGGCGGCCGGGGCGTTCCCGACGTGGCCGGCGACGCCGACCCGGACACCGGATATCAGATTCGCGTGGACGGTTCAGACATGGTCGCGGGCGGCACGAGCGCGGTCGCGCCGTTGTGGGCGGCTCTGATCGCGCTGCTCAACCAGCAGCTCGGCCGAAACCTCGGCTTCGTCAATGCGACTCTCTACGCCGTGCCGGGGTACCCGAACAATCCGGGGCCGCTGCACGACATCACAACGGGGAGCAACGGCGCCTACGACGCGCGTCCCGGCTGGGACGCCTGCACCGGTCTCGGCAGCCCCGATGGCGCGCGGCTGGCCCAAGCATTGAAGGCGGCGGCCACGTAGGCGTACCTGCGATCGTTTACCATTTGGATAAAGGCGCTCGCCGCACGTTGTGCAAGCGTCGCGTCAACGAACTTCCGTCAACGCCCGAGGAGAACACATGACGATGGCTTCGACGACGGTGCCCAGCGGCGCCGACCTGCGCGATTTCCTCATGCTTCCCTACGCGGAGCTGGAGGAGTTGAACCTTCGCGCCAAGGCGCAACGCCAAGAGCGCGTTCCGCACCACGCACTGCAGGAAGAACGCTTGCGTTACCTCGCTGGCGAGCCGCGCATCAAGGCGCTCACCGTGCTGTTCAGCGACCTCGAGGGGCGTCTCCACATGCTCGACTACGACAAGAAGTTCTTGCTGCGGTCGCACGACAATCTGACGTTCGACGGATCCTCGATTCGGGGGTTCACGCCTCAGCGCGAGAGCGACTTGCGCCTATCGTTGGATTGGGGCGCGTTCTACTGGGCGCCGGCCGATATCTTCGGCCCGGGGAAGGTGCTCGTCTTCGCGGACGTCTTCGACCGCGACGGCAAGTCGTTCGCCGGCGACGTCCGCGGCGTGCTCAAACAGCTCGCCAACGACTGTTACGCCAAGGAAGGCTATGCACTCAACGCTGCCAACGAGATCGAGGGCTTCCTCTTCAAAGGCCTCGATGCGGAGCGCCGCTACCACGAGACCGGAAAGTTCGATTACGTCAATACCGGCGGGTATTACCATTCGCTCCCCGGCGACCCGCTGCGCGACTTCATCGACACCGTCGCCGAGGTGCAGCGCGCGATGGGCTTCCAGAACGAAAAGGACCATCCCGAGGTCGCGCCGTCGCAGTTCGAGATCAACTACAACTACGGTGAAGTCGTCGCCGCCGCGGACCAAATTCAGCTCTACAAGCTGATCTGTCGCCAGGTCGCAACGCGGCTGGGAATGACGGCCAGCTTCCTGCCCAAGCCCGTCGTGGGAGTGAACGGCAGCGGCATGCACACGAACGTCTCGGTCAGCAAGAACGGCCGAAACCTGTTCTGGGACCCGAAGGGACAGGAGCAGCTCAGCGCGTTCGGCTGGAAGTTCGTCGACCGCATCCTCACGTACGGCAACGACATCTGTTTGATGCTGAACTCGAGCGTCAACGCGTATCGCCGGCTCGATCCGCACTTCGAAGCGCCCAATCAGCTCAAGGCCTCGGCGATCGATCGCGGCTCCATGGTACGCATCCCGATCGGCAACGAGCGCAGCATGCGCATCGAGGTGCGTTCCGTTGCACCCGACGCCAACCCGTATATGGTCATGCTTGCCGTCTTCAAGACCGGCCTCGAGGGCACGGCCAGCACCCTCAAAAACCTGCGCCAAGCCGATCGTTACTTGCCCGACAATATCTACGACGCGCTTGCGGCGTTCAGCGCTTCAGCGTGGACCGGCAAGCTGCTCGGCGACGACGTGAAGCGCCGGTACGCCGACCTCAAGCAGGCCAGTGCCGATCGCTGTCCCCGACTGCTCGGAAGCGTCGTCAAGGCGCAAGAAGTGCAGTACCATCACGAAGTCTACAACCAGTACCTGTGGAGTCTGTTCTAAGCGAAGGCTACGGGTCGTGCGAGGCGCGAATGTCGGCCAGCGGAATCGCGATGACGCTTCCCGTGTCGCTGCCGATTACGAGCGTCTTGCCGACGACGATTGGCGATCCAACGTTGAACGGCGTGTGCATCAGCTTGTCGCCGATCACGCGTCCATCTTTGGCGTCGAGCGCCCACAGGTAGCCGCCGAGATCGCCGAAATAGAGTGTTCCATCGACCGCCACGGCGCCGCTCTTCACGGGGCCGTGGGTCGCCGTCTCCCAGGCGAGCATGCCGCTCTTGGCGTCGAGCGCGTGCATCCACGGCGTGAGCGCGCTGCCTAAGTAGAGCATGCCGCCCGCGAGCAATGGGATCGCCGCCTCATTGCGAATCGGAAGCGATCCGCTTTCGAGCGCGACGTCCCAGACCGGCGCGCCGCTCGCCAGGTCCAGGGCGTATACCCGCTGGACGGTCAGGTTGCCGATGACGGTCGACGTGTCCGGTAAAACCGGCGAGACGTAATCGCAGAAAACGCGCGCGCCGTCGCTCACCGGCGGGCAGTCGCCAATTCCGGATGCGCCCTTCGAGAAGGGCGTGCGCCAGACCAGCGCCCCGCCGTCGGCATGAAGGCGCCACGCCGCGTTGCTGCCGACGCCCGTGGTGACGAAGTCTCCGCCGCCGACGGGAAGCATGGCGGTCATGGAGGCCATCGAGCCGATCCAACGCGCGTAGCGCTTCTGGCCCGTCGCCGGATCCAAGCCGCTGATCCACCCGGCGCCGTCATGGTGCACGAGGATTCCGTCGACGATCGCCGGCGTGGGCATCGCAGAACCACTCAGCGAGGTCTGCCAGCGCATCGTCCCGCTGTCGCGCTCGAACGCGATCAAGGCGCTCGGTCCTTGGCCTACCATGACGGGCTCGGAGGGCGACGACGTGCGGCTCGTCGGGTCGCCTTCGCCGACGATTACGAGGTCGCCGTAGATCAGCGGCGCGCTCATCAGCGGGTTGGGCACCTTGGCACGCCAGACGACCGTTCCGGTCTCTGCGTCGAGCGCAAAGAGGACGCCGTTGTTGTTTCCAACGTAGAGAATGCCGTCCACCATCGTGGGACTGGCGGATATTTGGCCGCCGGTCTCGGTGCGCCACGTCGCGGACAGCGTGCCGGGAACGACGGCATTGTTCTGCGGGCCCAGCCGGAACTGCGTCCAGGCGACCGCCGCCATCGTCAGCGTCGCGACGAGCCGTTCGAACAGCCCGCTGGTGAGCATGACGCTTACTTCCGCACGACGCTACGCGCCGCCGGTCGAGCAATCCGCTGGGGCGACGAAGGGCCGCACGTCGGCGTATGCGAGCTTGCGCTGCATCAGCGCGCTGGGAATTCGGATGCGGTCCGCGAGATGCAGGAACGCGAGCAGCCGCACGTGCCACCACGTCATGTCGATTTCGAACCAGCGCAAGCCGTGCCGCGCCGAAAACGGGAAAGCGTGATGGTTGTTGTGCCAGCCTTCGCCGAACGAGATCAGTGCCACCCACCAGCAGTTGGTCGAGCGATCGGTAGTGCGAAACGAACGATATCCGAGCATATGCGCCGCACTGTTGACCAGCCACGTCGAGTGGTAGCTCACGACGAGGCGAACGAATACTCCCCAAATGAGCCACGACCACCCGCCGGCCAAGAAGAGCGCGACGGCGAGTGCGATCTGCAACGGCAGCGCCAGGTACTGCAGCGCGCGGTAGAACGGATCGGCGTACAGATCGGGGGCGTAGCGCGCGATCTCTTCCTGCGAAGGCAATGCGACGTTGTGGCGATACAGCCAGTCGACGTGAGCCCATTTGAATCCGAGCCTGACGTCGTGGGGATCGCCTTCGTGATCCGCGTGCGCGTGATGCTTGCGATGGATGGCCACCCACCGAATGGGATCGCCCTGCAGCGCGAGTGTCCCGAACAGCGCGAAGAGGTACTCCAGCGGCTTACGCAGCCGCAGGCTGCGGTGCGTCAGGACGCGATGGTAACACAGCGTGATGCCGAGAGCCCCGGTCAAGTAGGACAGCAGTGCCATCAGTGCGACCGCCGAAAAATGAAAGAAGGCGGGCCAGAACGCGACAAGCGCTCCAACGTGAATGACTGCGAGTCCAAGACCCGTGCCGTACCGTGATACTCGATCCATCGTTGCTGCCGACTTGCCCCTTAGAATGCAAAGAGCCTGCCGAGGCAGGCTCCTTGTGCTTGACTGTTGGTTGGCCTAGCGGTACGACGACCGGCGCGTGCCAAAGCAGTCCCGGCAGTACACGGGCTTGTCGCCGCGCGGCTGGAACGGCACTTCCGCGACGCCGCCGCATTGGCTGCAGGTCGCCTTGAACATTTCCCGGCTGCCGGGGCGGCTTGCGCCGCCGCCGCCGCCGTTAGACGTGCGGCCGGCCTTTCGCGCCGTACGGCAATCCGTGCAGCGGCTGGGCTTGTTCGTGAAGCCTTTCATTGCGAAAAATTCTTGTTCACCGGCGGTGAAAGCGAACTGCTGTCCGCAGTCGACGCAGGTGAGCATTTCGTCTGTATACATGAAGCGAGCGAGTCTCCTAAGATATTGAAGTGATTGTTCTCGGGATCCGAAACGCTTCAGTACTATAGGGACTTCGCGGACTTCGAAACCTCGGTAACGCCTTTACTATACACTATTGGGCGCAAGCCGTCATCGACCGGCAGGGGCCGCCGGGGCTTGGGCCCGAACATACGTTCCAGAGCCGGCCGCTTAATGGCCGGCGGTGACGTGGTCTCCTCGTCACCTGGCTAGGGTTTCAGCCCGGCAACGGGAGTCGAAACCAGCAACCACCTAGTCGAAAGGACACCATGCCCAGCAAACCCAAGCGCGCCGCGAAAGAACGGCGAACCAAGCGCAAGCCGTGCAGCTTCTGCATGGAGCGCGCCATCGCGGTCAGCTACCGCGACGTCCCGAGGCTTCGAAAGTACGTCTCCGAGCGCGGCAAGATCGTGCCTCGGCGGATTTCCGGCAACTGCGCCAAGCACCAGCGACTGCTGACGACCGCCGTCAAACGCGCCAGGCTCATCGCCTTTCTGCCGTTCGGCGCGGAATAGGTCCGCCGTGCGCCTCGTGCTGCTGCGCGACGTCGAAGCCCTGGGCAAACGCGGCGACGTCGTCGACGTCGCCGACGGATATGCTCGCAACTTTCTGCTGCCGCGAAAGCTCGCGGGAGAGGCCGACAAAGGCGCGCTCGCGCAGCTCGACGCGCAGCAGAAGGCGCGGGACCGCCGCGACCTCCAAGAGCTCGAGGACGCGCGCGCGCTGGCCGCGCGGCTCGAGTCGGCGAAGCTGGCCGTCAAGGCGAAGGCCGGGGGCAACGGCAAGCTGTTTGGCGCCGTCACGAACGCCGACGTAGCGGAGGCAATTACCGCAGCCCTCGCTGTCGAGATCGACAAGCACAAGATTGAACTGCGCGGCCAGATCAAGGCGCTCGGGTCGTATCCCGTAGCGATCAAATTGAACAAGAACGTCGTCGCTAAGGCCGTCGTGGACGTCGTGGCCGCTTAACGAAGAGCCGGCGACGTGCAGCACGTTTACGCGACGCGCTTCCGGCGCAAGTTCGGCGTCGAAGACGAGTTGACCCGATACGTCGGCGCACTCTATGAGATGCTGTCCTCAGTCATCGGCCAGGACAAAGTGGTCTTACGCGCGGGCAAAGTGAACGCGCTAAAGCTGATGCGCTCTCAAAACCTCCCCGATCGTCTCTGCGGGCTGCAGCGGCTCGTGTTCGAAGATCCGACGCTGGAGCGCGCCACGACGCGCGCGCAACAGCGCAAGGCGCTCTCGGAGATCGAGGAAGCCATGGCCGACGTCATCGCGCAGCGCCACGCCGAAGATGCGATCGAACGGCGCGTGAACGAGAAGATGACCGAGCGGCACCAAGAGTACGTGAAGGACCTCAAGCTCGAGGCCTTACGCGAGACCGGCGGCCCCGAGACACCCGCGTCCCAAGCGAAACTTGAAGAGCTTCAGGCGCTCTCCTCCCGCACGCTCGCCGCTTCCGCGCTGGCGCAGCTTCGCCCGCAAACGCTGCGCGACGTCGTGGGCCAGGAGGCGGCGGTCCGGGCGTTGCTGGCCAAGATCAGCTCGCCGTACCCGCAGCATACGATCTTATACGGGCCTCCCGGCGTCGGTAAGACGACCGTCGCGCGGCTCGTACTCGAGGTCGCGAAGTCGCGCCCCTACACGCCGTTCGCCAAGGATGCTCCGTTCGTGGAGGCGAGCGGCACGACGCTGCGCTGGGATCCGCGCGAGACGATCAATCCGCTGCTGGGCAGCGTCCACGATCCGATCTATCAAGGCAGCCGGCGAGAGTTTGCCGACGCGGGCGTGCCGGAGCCGAAGCTCGGGCTCGTCACGCGCGCGCACGGCGGCGTCCTCTTCATCGACGAGATCGGCGAGATGGACCCGGCGCTGCAGTCGAGGCTGCTCAAGGTGCTGGAAGACAAGCGGGTGACCTTCGAGTCGTCGTACTACGATGAGAGCGCGCCAAATGTGCCCGAATACGTCAAGCGGCTGTTTCGCGAAGGCGCGCCGGCCGATTTCATCCTGATCGGAGCCACGACGCGCGAGCCGGACGACATCGACCCCGCGATCCGCTCACGCTGCGCCGACATTTTCTTTTCTCCCCTGACGCAGCATCAGATCCTGTCCATCGTCACCGGCGCGATCAAACGCCTGGGGGCGCGCGCCACGCGCCGCGTGGCCGCGCTCGTTGCGTCCTATACGATTGAAGGGCGCAAGGCGGTGCAAATCGTTGCCGATGCATACGGTCAAGCGCTCTACCGGCTATACCCGAGCCGGCAAGGTGAAGTCGCGAAGCCGGCCATTACCGAGGACGACGTCCACGCGGTCGTGCGCGCGAGCCGTCTCGTTCCCCACACGCTCGTGAAGGGCCGAAGCACGCGCGAAATCGGAAAGTGCTTCGGCCTGGGCGTGCTGCACCACTTGGGCAGCATCATCGAAATCGAGGCGGTAGCGTTTCCCGCCTCGCAAAAGGGAAAGGGAACGATCCGCTTCAACGACACCGCCGGGTCGATGGCAAAAGATTCGGTGTTCAACGCGACGAGCGTGCTTCGCGCGGTGACGGGAAGCGACATCGCGGATTACGACCTGCACATCAACGTGGTCGGCGGGGGAAACATCGACGGCCCGTCGGCCGGTCTCGCCATCTTCCTCGCGCTTTACTCGGCGGTGACGAAGACGGCGCTCCCGCAAGACGTCGCCGTCACGGGCGAACTCTCGATTCAAGGAAAAGTCCGAGCAGTAGGCGGCGTCGTGGAGAAGTTGTACGCCGCGCGGCAAGCCGGCATGCGCCGCGTCCTACTTCCCAAGGAAAACGCACGCGAGGTGGACGCGGCATTGGCCGGAGTGGACGTGGTGCCGGTTGCGAGCGTCGAGCACGTGCTGCGTGACGTATCGAGAGGCCGGCGCCGCTCGCCCTAAACGCCCTGTGCCACCACGGTTGGCACACTGTCCCCCTAAATTGGTGCCTATGCACAAGCGGCCCACAAGGCGTTCACCGCCGGAGCGGGGCACAGCCGCTCGACATTTATGACCGTTCAGCCGCTTCCGACCACGATCGATCGCATTCCGCCGCATAACCTCGAGGCGGAGATGGCGGTCATCGGTTCCGTGCTGGTCGACCGCGAGATGTTTGCGGCGGTCGGCGAAGTCGTTCGTCCCAACGACTTTTACGCCCACGTTCACGAGGCGATCTTCTCGGTGCTCCTCGAGCTGTATGACCGCGGCGAACCGCTCGACAAGATTACCGTCGGCGAGGAATTGCGCCGCCGCAATCTGCTCGAGCGCGTCGGAGGTTTGTCGTACATCAGCGCGCTGATGGACACGGTGCAGAGCGCGGCGTCGGCCCGCTACTACGCGACGATCGTTCGCGAGAAGTCCGTGCTGCGTTCGCTCATCCACGCGGGCACCGAGATCAGCCAGCTGGGATACGAGGGCGAAGAAGACGTCCCCGCCGCGCTTGACCGGTCGGAGCAGCTGGTCTACACGATCGGCGAGCGCCGAGGCGTCACGGAGTTCATGCCGGTCAGCAGGCTGATGAAGGATGCCTTCGACCACATCGACCGGCTGTATCACATGCGCGGCGACCGTACCGGCCTCACGTCCGGTTTCCGCGACGTCGATACGATGACTACCGGCTTCCAGCCAGGTAACTTCGTGATCGTTGCCGCCCGGCCGGGCATGGGAAAGACCTCGTTTGCGCTCAACATGGCCGTGTCGGCGGCGCGGGAGGATTGCGGTCCAATTGCGTTCTTCTCGCTCGAAATGTCGAACAACGAATTGATCCAGCGCCTGATCTGCTCGGAGGCGCGCATCTCGATGAACGACATGCGCCGGGGCAACATCAAGCCGAATCAGTGGGAGGACATCTCCCGCGCCATGGGCACGCTCAACGAACTTCAAATCTATCTGGACGACATGGGCGCGCTCACGATCAGCGACGTGCGCAGCCGGTGCCGCCGCTTGAAGTCCACGGTCGGCCTGGCGGCGATCTTCATCGACTACCTTCAGCTCGTTCGGCCCGGCGTGCTCGCGCGTAACGTCAACCGCAACGAAGAGCTCTCCGAGATTTGCCGTTCGCTCAAGATGACGGCAAAGGACCTCGGCGTACCGATCATCGCACTGGCGCAGCTCAATCGCGGCGTCGAGATCCGCAGCGAAAAGCGTCCGATGCTGGCAGACTTGAGAGACTGCCTGGCGGGAGATTCCCTCGTAGCCAACGCCGATACCGGCGAGCACGTTCCCGTTTCGGATGTGGTCGAAAAGCAACTGCGCTTCAACGTTTGGTCCATAGACGAGCGGCTAAGCTTGGTAAAGCGGCCGATTTTGGACGCATGGAAAGTTGGGCGGAAACCCATGTTCCGCGTCACAACCAAAAGCGGCAGGACGATCCGTTGCACGGCTGGGCACCGGTTCTTAACCGTGTCGGGATGGTGCGAACTCAAGTCTCTTCGGCCAGGCGATTCGATCGCTGCTCCTCGACGGTACGAGGAGCCGACCTGCCGCGGGGTCGCGATGTCGGAGGGTAAGGCGCTCCTGTTGGGCTGGCTCCTAGTCGACGGGCACCTTGGCGGAAGTGCGTCCCTCGCGGTCGCAACGCTGGAAGAGGCGAACAGCGCGGCGGAATTGGCGCGTAGTGAGTTCGGTCTTCGCCCAATCATCAAGCCCGACGACAGAAACGTCGGTAGTAAACACGCCGTAGCCGCGGGGAAACTGGTTCGAGTAAAACAGAATGCAGCGACGCAGTACGATAGAATTCCTTTGGCAGTGAATAGCCGAGTCGCGCTGCTGCGGCGCGAACAGCGATTATCGCATGCGAGTCTGGGATGGCGGGATCAAGGCAAGAGAATGTACCGCTCGACGTGTGCCCTGCTGGCGAAACGACTCGCAGACCCCGAGCTTCACGTTCTGGCTCATTCTGACGTCGTGTGGGAGGAAATCCGTGCTGTCAAGGCCGATGGAGTGGACGCCGCTTACGACATTACAGTTGGCGATCTCCACAATTTTTGCGCCGACGGGCTCGTAACGCACAATTCGGGCTCATTGGAACAAGAGTCGGACGTCGTCGCGTTTCTCTATCGCGAGGGCTACTATAATCCCGAGTGCCCCGAGCCCGACGTCACGGAGTTCATCATCGCCAAGCACCGTAACGGACCGACCGGCGCGGTAAAGCTGCGTTTCCAGCGCGAGTATACGCTGTTCGTACCGTACGGAGACGAGTCACACTTCCCGACCCACTGAAAGCCCGAGGAGACCTTAGCCGGCGAGCGTAACTGTTAACCATGGTTAGCGTTACCCATGGCTAACAGCGGCCGCCGCAGCCTGCTTACGGTGGGGGCGGACCGCTCGCCCGCACGAGCGCGTGAAGATTACGTGAAGGCGATCTACCAGTTGGGCGCCTCCGAACCGGTCCGTGCGGCCGCCTTAGCGCGCTACCTCAAAGTCAGCCGCGTTTCCGTATCGAAGGCGAAGCGTCTGCTCGAAGCGGAGGGCCTGCTCGAACGCGAAGCGAGCGCATCGGAACCACTCCGTTTGAGCCGTCGGGGGCGTAGGCTCGCGGTTGCAATGGTTCGTCGTCACCGGCTGCTCGAAAGCTTCCTGTACGGCTCGCTCAACGTGCCGCTCGAACGCGTGCACGCGGAGGCGGAGCGCATCGAGCACGTCATCTCCGACGACGTTGCGCTGCGCATCGCGGCGCTGCTCGGGCATCCAACGCGCGATCCCCACGGCCATCCGATTCCGTACGGCGACGCGGTGCCGCCCAACCGGCCGCTGGCGACGCTGGCAAGCCTCGCCGTAGGTGTACACGCCCGCGTGGTCAGCTTGGACGACCGGGACGATGCCGCCGTCGCCGCGCTGGCTGCAGCGGGGCTGCTGCCCGGGTCGTCGCTGATCGTCGAAGGCAACGAGCTGGAAGCGTCCGCGTGCGTCACGGCCGGCGCAGGTTTCGATCCGCCGAGACCACGCCGCATTGGTGCGCATTGCAACCTAGCTACGGCCTCGGAAGCAGCAGCGCACGGGTGGTCGCCGCCGCGCACGACGCGTTAGCGGGCAATCGGCGGGGATTGCGCGCGCTGCTTCCGTTTACCGGACCGGCGTTCGTGGCTTCGGTTGCCTACATGGACCCGGGGAATTTTGCGACGAACATTCAAGGCGGAGCCCGCTTCGGCTACCGGCTCCTCTGGGTCGTGGTGTCCGCGAATATTATGGCCATGCTCTTTCAGGGTCTCTCTGCGAAGCTCGGCATTGCGACCGGAAAAAACCTCGCCGAACTATCGCGCGAGTTCGCGCCGAAGCCCGTGGTGCTCGCCATGTGGGTCTTCAGCGAATTCGGTGCGATGGCAACGGATCTGGCGGAATTCCTGGGCGTCATCATCGCGCTCTATCTGCTCTTGCACGTTCCGATGTTGATCGGGGCAATCGTCACCGGAATCGTCACCTACGCCATCCTGGCGCTGCACCGCTTCGGCTTTCGCATGATGGAAACCGTCATCGGTTCGCTCGTAGGCATCATCGCGATCTCGTACGTCGTGGAAACGCTGCTCGCACGTCCCCATTGGAATGAAGTGCTCTATCACTCCGTCGTGCCGTGGCTCGGCGGACCTTCCAGCGTGGTGCTCGCCGTCGGCATCGTCGGGGCTACGGTGATGCCACACGCCATCTATCTGCATTCCGCCCTCACTCAGGGCCGGATCGTCCCGCAGGATCGGCGGCACGTGCGCGCGCTCGTGCGATTTTCATCTCTCGATGTCTTCATTGCCTTGTCGATCGCGGGCTTGGTCAACCTGTCGATGATGTTCATGTCGGCGTCCGTTTTTCACGCGACGGGGCATGCGAACGTCGCCGATATCACGACCGCGTACCGGACGCTCACGCCGCTCCTCGGCAACCTTGCCGCGTTCGTGTTCCTGATCTCGCTCATGGCGTCGGGGATCTCGAGCTCCGTCGTGGGCACCATGGCCGGTCAGGTGATCATGCAGAGCTTCGTCGGGTTCGCCGTGCCGCTGTGGGTACGGCGGATCGTGACGATGCTGCCGGCCATCGTCGTCGTAGCGCTCGGCCTCGACGTCACGCAGACGCTGATACTGAGCCAAGTCGTCTTGAGCTTCGTGCTGCCGATCCCGGTTGTGGCTCTCGTGCTCCTCACCGCCCACAAGCGGACGATGGGAACGATGGTCAACAACGCGTGGCTGACGTGCCTCGCAGTCGCCGCCGCGGCCGCAATCTGCACGCTCAATGCGATCCTCATTTGGACGGCGATGCATCGGGCGTAGCGGTGCCGATTCCTTGTTCGAGGTAGGACCGCGAAAGCGTCACGTACACAGCGGCCGAAACGTCTATCCACGCGGCGGCTTCGCCGACGAGCGCCTTCTTGACGGTTGCGGGCGCGCCCGCAGCGACCACGCGCGCGGGAATCGCCGCGCGTTGGGCCACCACACTTCCGGCGGCGATCAGCGTGCCCTCGCCTATCGAGCACCCATTGAGGAGCGTCGCATTGCTGCCGATCAGGGCGAACCGCTCGATCCGGCAATCCTCCATCACGGCGCAGTGGCCGATCGTCACGTCGTCGCCGATAAGGGTTTCGCCGCGCTCGCTGACGTGCACGACGGCGTTGTCTTGTACCGACGTGCGTGCGCCGACCCGGATCGGCCCGTTGTCGCCGCGTAAAACGGCGCCAAACCAAATGCTGGCCTCAGGACCGACCTCGACGTCGCCAATCAGCACCGCGTTAGGAGCGACGAACGCCGACGGTGCAATCCGCGGCCGCTTTCCACGATATTCTACGATCATGAGCGATGCTTCGCAGCGCCGCGCGTCGAACCTCGGCTCCATGCACAGGCACCGTACGCCGTTGCGCGGCGTAAAGGCGACGCCGAGGCCAAAACCGGGCGATCCGAACTACACCGCGGTCAACTACGCGTATGCCGGGCGCACGGGCCACGTCCACGAAGTCGTCGAGATCGGCGGCCGCTCGTTGGCGAAGATCGGCTTTGACGACCGCAAGATCGTGTACTATTTTCTGGATGACGTCGATCTCGACGAACGGGCGCGGCGCGGTACGTTTCACGACGACGACGGCGCCCGCACCCACTAGAAGGGCCGAGCGGTGCGCGCCGTGGAAGGACCGCGGCCCCGGGGGGGCATGCGGCTGCGCCGACGTAGCTCAACGGTAGAGCAATCGCTTCGTAAGCGATAGGTTATCGGTTCAAATCCGATCGTCGGCTCATGCTTCGACCGCGCCGCCGTCCAGGCGGTATTCCATGAAGGTCGCGCAGTCATACGGGGCCGCGCGGTACGGCGCGCACTCGGTGAAGCCCAGGGAGCGATAGAGTTGATAGGCTGCGTTCAAGCTCGTCTTGTCGGTGTCGAGTACGACGCGCGCGTAGCCGACCTCACGTACGAAGTCGAGGGCTCGCTGCACGAGCGCCCGAGCGGCGCCTACGCCTCGGTGCTCCGGCCTCACGAAGAGCCGCAGCATCATGGCGGTCTCGTTCGTGAGCCGCTTCACGGCCACGCAGCCGATGTCGACGCCGTCGCCGGACGCAACGAACGCGGCGTTTTCTCGAGCGTAGCAGCGCTCGAGTTCCGCCGGCGGCGGCACAGTGCCGTGGCGCAGTTCGCTCGGCAGCGCCGCTTCGTATTCCACCAGAAGCTCGCTCAGATGGCGAAAGTCCCTCGTGCGTTGCGCGCGTCGAATCGCGACGCTCGTCACGGTGAGAGATCCTGGTGCCGCACTGCCGTACGCGCGACGGCGGTGTCGCTAAAGGGCAGCGGCCAGAGGCGCCCGGCGATCCAGGCCGCGGCCTGGTCGGTGTAGTGGCCGGAGCCGGGTTCTCCCGACTCGCCTTCGGGCAACGTAATGCCGCCCGCATCCCAGTTGCCGACGTCCCAGACTGCGCGAAAGCTCTGCGAGTATCCGGGATACTGCACGTGCAGCGTCAAGGCGTCGCCGTACCCCGGGAGCGGCCTTCCGTCGAGAAAGTGGATTCCGAGCGACGAGAGCGCGTGGAGAACGGGAACCGCGCCTGCGACGCGCCAGGGCGCCGGCGACGGCAGCGACAGCGCCCGCAGCCTTTGCTCGGTTGCGCCGCCCGACGCGAGGACGGTCGGCATACGTCCGGTATGCCGACCGGTCAACTGTGCCCGCGCGCTTTCTACGACGGTCGCCGCGGTCGAGTTGCCGTCCATCCGGCCGTCCCACCGCGCTAAAGCGGCGCCGAGCGCGTCGTCGTGCTGGGCGATCGCCGGCGCGATGTCGCGCGCCAACTCGCGCTCGGCCGGTGAGAGCACGTCCATCTGCATTCGCGCAAAATACGCGGCATCGTATTTCCGCCGCGCGCTCAGCAGCTGCGCGATGCGATAGGCACGATACGGCGGCGCGAACTGCGGGCTCAACGGCAGCGGGTACGTGCCGCCGTACATCTTGTTGTTCGCAGTCCAGACGATCGCCGTTCGCGACGGCGCAACCTTTGGCAGCCGTCCGAACGGTATCGCCGCGTAGCGTTTGGACAGATCCGTCGCGGGATGAAACCAGCGTCCGCGCACCGGGTCGTCGGGGATCTCGCCGGCGAGCACGTAGGCTGCGCGTCCCGAGGTGTCGGCGAGCACGAAGTTTTGGGTGGGGCCGGGAAACGCGGCGAGCGTCGCCGTCGCGTCTGCAATCGACGCGGCGCGGTCGAGGCCGATGAACGTCGCCAACGGAGATACGGGATCGTCGTACGCGTTCCAGCGTACGAGCACGAAGCCGCGTTTGGTGGTGATGCCGAACTCGCGCGAGGTGCGGTAGTAGCGCTCTACGGCACCGCGACCGAATCGCACGCCGAAGCGTTCCGTCTGCCAGCCGTCGGCGGACAGTCGCGGCGGCGGCAAGAATGCCGAGAGCGACGTGACGGTCCCGTCTGTCGCGCCCCACGCCACACGTTCGTTGTGTCCGAGTACGATCGTGGGGCATCCGGGTAGCGCCGCACCGGCCACGTGATATCCCGGCGAGCGCAGGTCCATGAGGTACCAAACGCCGGGCATCTGCAGCGCGAGATGGGGATCGTTTGCCAACAGGGCTCGGCCCTGACGCGTGCGGTCCGCTCCGGCGGCCCACTCGTTGCTGCCAATAGGCGGCCGCGCGTAGGCCAGTCTGCGCAGCAGCGCGGCGACGTTACGTTTGCATCCCGGGCCCGCGGCGATGCCGGAGAGTCCGCGCAGCACCGGCGCGTCGTAGCAGGGATCGGTGAACGGAAAGCGCGCGTCCAGCAGCGCGATCCCGCCGCGGCGGTACGCTTCGTCGCGTGAGGCGATCGCGTTCCAGTCGTCGATCAGGTCGAGCACCGTGACCATTGCGACCGCCAGCGAGTCCTGAGGCGTCCACGGCTCGGGCCGGTAAGCGAGAATGCGGAACTCTACCGGAAGCGGTTCGCGCGCGATTGCCGCGTTGACGCCGTCGCTGAAGGCGTTCAGCAGTTCGCGCGAACGCCCGTCGAGACGCCGCCATTGAGCCTGGACCATCGCGCGCACGGGAATCGCGCGCTCTTTTTGGTCCGTGGGCAATGCTTCGCCGCCGTAAACCTCGGCGAGCCGTCCCAGGATGAAGCGCCGCAGAAGATCCATTTGAAAAAGGCGATCCGAGCCCTCGGCGTAGCCTTGGGCGAAGAAGAGGTCGTCGTCGTCGTGCGCGATGACGTGTGGAACGCCCCGCTCGTCGCGCAGGATCGCGACCGGTGCGCGCAAGCGCAGACCCGAAACGGTGCCTTCGTCCCTAGCGAACGCGTGCATGCCGCGTGCCACGTTGACCGCGAATAGGAGGGCGACGGCGGCCAGCAGCGCGAGCGCCCCAACGATCAGATGGAGGACGAGCCGCACCCGGCCTCGCTCAGGCGTCGACGAAGATGTCGTCGCCTTCGATGGTGACGTCGAAGGTCATCAGCGGCACGACGGCCGGCAGGGCGAGCACGTCTCCGGTCCTCACGTCGAACGTCGCTCCATGGCGGGGACACACGATGCACTCACCGTCGAGTTCCCCTTGATCGAGCGGGCCGCCGTCGTGCGTGCACACGTCTTCGATCGCATAGAACTTGCCGTCGACGTTACACAGCAATATGCCGACCGAATCGGCGACGACGCGCCGGGTGGTGCCGGGAGCGACATCGGAAGCCTTCGCAACGCGGTGTTTAGCCATCGCCGCGGTGTTCTACGCCGTTTCCGGCCGTACATTGCCGGAAGGGATTTACCCTACCGCGCCTTCCATCTCCATCTTGACCAGGCGGTTCAGTTCGACCGCGTACTCCATCGGCAGCTCCTTGACGAAGAAGTCGAAGAAGCCGTTGACGATCATTGCGGTGGCGTCCGCCTCGGAGAGCCCGCGCGACATCGCGTAAAACAGCTGCTCCTCGCCGATCTTGCTGACGCTGGCCTCGTGTTCGACGGTCGAACGCTGCTCGTGGATCTTCATCGTCGGCTTCGTGTCGCTCGAGGACTGCTCGTCCATGATCAGCGCGTCACAGCGCACGCGGGTCTTGGCGCCGACCGCACCCTGATGCACTTCCACGAGCCCGCGATAGGTCGTCTTGCCGCCGTGGGCGCTCACGCTCTTGTTCGTCACGACGGACGTCGTGCGCGGCGCGGCGTGGATGACTTTGGCGCCGGCGTCCTGATGCTGCCCGTCGCCCGCGAACGCCATCGAGAGGATCTCGCCGCGCGCGCCCTCACCCATCAGATAGATTGACGGATACTTCATCGTCAGGCGGGAGCCGATGTTGCCGTCGACCCACTCGACCGTGGCGTTCTTGTGCGCGACAGCGCGCTTGGTGACCAGATTGAAGATGTTGCGGTACCAGTTCTGGATCGTGGTGTAGCGGATAGACGCGTCTTCCATGGCGATCAGCTCGACCACGGCGGAATGCAGCGACGATGTCGAAAACTTTGGCGCCGTGCATCCCTCGATGTAGTGCACCTTCGCGCCCTTGTCGGCGATGATCAAGGTGCGCTCGAACTGGCCCATGTTTTCGGCATTGATCCGGAAGTACGCTTGCAGGGGCATCGCGACGGACACGCCCGGCGGAACGTAGATGAACGAACCACCCGACCAGACGGCCGAATTCAGCGCGGAAAATTTGTTGTCGCCCGGCGGAATCACCGTCGCCAAGTACTTCTGGACGATTTCCGGATATTTCTTTACCGCGGTGTCCATGTCGCAGAAGAGCACGCCCTGCTCGTCGAGTGCCTTCGTAGTGTTGTGATAGACGACTTCCGATTCGTACTGCGCGGAAACGCCCGACAAAAATTTGCGTTCGGCTTCGGGGATGCCGAGGCGATCGAACGTGCGCTTGATATCGTCCGGCACGTCGTCCCACGAGCGCTCTGCCTGGTCGGTCGACTTGACGAAGTAGTGAATGTTCGAAAAGTCGATCTCGTTTAGCCGCGCCGTATCGCCCCACGTCGGCATCGGCTTGGCCAGGAAAAGGTCGTAGGCTTTCAGCCGGAAGGCGCGCATCCACTCCGGCTCGTCCTTCATCGCGCTGATGCGCTCGACGATCTCCGGCGTCAGTCCCTTGGCGGACTTAAAGACGTAGTTCTCCGGATCGTGAAAACCGTGCCGGTAGTCTTCGACCAGGTCGGACGGGGAAACGGGTGCCTGAAGATTTACTGCCATCGCCTTTGAAGCGTACCCCCCGGGTCGGATATAGTCAAGATATCTAAAGCGCTAGCTTTAATTTCCCCGTTTCGCAACTATCAGCGGACTTGACCCGTCCAACCGCACTGCCGCCGTTCGCTTTCCCTTAGGCCGCCCTGCTAAGGCGCTCGTCTCGGCGAAAGGTCAGTCGTCAATTTCGCTCCGCAAGAGGTACTCCTCGGCGGCCCTTTACAGCGGGTGAGGGAGGGGGTATGATGGGCGCCGGTCCCTTCCCCTGTGCACAGGACTAGCGCCTCCGGCGCTCTGGCAAGAGGTCAATGAGGGAGCCACGGTTTGAGGGAGGGCGCGCCCGTTCGCGCCATCGCGGCGAGTCGCCCGCGCACCGCTCAAAAGCGCCGGCACGAGCTCGCCGATAGGTCGGGGGAGGAGGCTGCACGGCAGCCGCCAGCCGACGAAGTCCGGAGGTGGGATTCCTCAAGGGTCAAGGAGACCTGAACGAATTGAAGGCACTCGGCCGGCACATTGTGTGCGAGCTTTCGGGTTGTCACCCCGCGCTGCTTTCCGACATCGACGGTATCGCTGCTATGATGCTTGCGGCCGCAAAGGCCGCCCGTGCCACCATTATGGAGAGCGCATTTCACCGTTTCGAACCCCAGGGGGTTTCCGGGACGGTTATCTTGGCCGAATCACATCTTTCGATCCATACCTGGCCTGAAAAGTGCTACGCGGCAATGGATTTTTACACGTGCGGCGACCATACCGACCCCTGGCTCGCTTGCGAACACGCAGCGCAGGCGCTGCGGGCAACCAGCGTGCTCGCGACCGAGTTGAAGCGCGGGATCGAAAAAAGCGACGGCGAGTTCACCCACGTGCTTAGTCGCAATCAGGATGCGCGCGTGTTGAGCGCGTAATTGATTCTAACTTAACTGTCATCACCAGCAATTATCATTTTTATCGGCGCGCTATTCGGCAGGCTCGCCGCTCTTGTCGTCCAATTCTTTCGTTCCAATAATCACTGCTCTGTCGAGTGAGGTTGAAACGATTCCATGCGTCTATCTCTGATTCGTGCGGGCGTCGCTTTCGCGGCGGGCGCGTTCGCACTGTCGGCCTGTGCCGGGCAGCGCGGCGTGGTTCCACCATCGCAAAGCGCGTTCGCTCCCCAAACGTCCGAAAGCGCGCCGATGCAGGGCGATGCGATCTCGCCGCTCGCGGTCAACACCTGCGCCACGAGCCCGCCGCAATACCAGTGGATCTTCGAAGGTGCCTGCACCGAGATCGTGCTGAAGCCGGCGGGCGGCACGTTCGCGCTCCAAACGTATGAAGGCATAACGGTCACCGGGTTGATCGGTAAGAACAACGTAAAGACGAGTGCAAAGGTCGACCTTGCCGACGCTACAGGCAACGGCGACATCAAGACGTACAAGGGCAAGCCGTTTCCCAAGTACAAGGCAAAGGGAACGACGTTCGTCTATGCGACCGCCGTCAACCAGAGCGGCACGACGATCAAACCGGTCCCCGTGAAGAATAAACCGATCTTGCAGTACGTCATCACCGATCGGAAAGGCATTCCGGGAAAGCAGTGCGGAGCGGCCGTGCTGACCAACAAGGGATGGACGTCGCTGCCGATTCAGGCTCAGGTCAAGGGCAAGACCGTCACGGTCAGCCAATACCTGGCGCCTCCGGGCTTCGAATTTCCGCCCAAGATCCCGCTGTACTTCGCCGTTAACTGCTTTTCGTAGCGCTCGTTCGCGCAACGGCTGAATCAGAACCCCGCCTTTCCGGCGGGGTTCTCGTTTCGCGCAGGCCAATGGTAGCCTTCGTTATGCCCAAGACGGACCGCTGGCAGTGGTACGTGGAGAGATTCTCCGCCGCCGAACGCCACCATCACGCGATCGACGAGCTCTACTTTTCCGGGCGCTCGGACTTCCAGCAGGTCGCGGTTTTGCGGTCGCCGGTGTTCGGGAAGATGCTGGTGCTCGACGGCGACACGCAGAGCGCGCAGCTCGACGAACGCATCTATCACGAGGCGCTCGTCCATCCGGCGCTGGCAGCGACCGAAGAAAACTCCGAGGTACTGATCCTCGGCGGCGGCGAAGGCGCTACGCTGCGCGAGGTCTTACGCTGCCCGAGCGTGGCGCGAGCCACGATGGTCGACATCGACGGCACGGTGGTCGACCTCGCGAAGCGCTACCTAAGCGAATGGTCCGACGGCGCCTTCGACGATCCTCGCGCTCGGGTCGTCGTGGGCGATGCACTGGAGTTCATGCGTTCGCACGACGACCGCTACGGGAGCATCCTGTCGGATCTCACCGAGCCGCTCGAAGACTCGCCCAGCAATCCGCTGTTCAACGACGACGTTTTCGCGTTGATAAAGTCGCGCTTGCGAGAGGGCGGAACGTACGTCCTCCAAGCCAGCACGGCCGCGGTACACAATGCCGCACTGCACTGCAAGATGGCGCGGACGCTCCGGCGCCATTACGCGCACGTCGCTTCGTACGTCACCTACGTGCCTGCGTTCGATACGCAGTGGGCGTTCCTGGCATGCAGCGACCGGGCAGATCTGTCTTTGCTCGACGCCGCGGCAATCGACGCCTACTGCGCGTCGCTCCGCGGTGAGAGTTTCTTCTACGACTCCGTCACACACAGGCGCATCTTTGCTCTCCCCGTCTACCTGCGCAAAATGCTGGCGGCCGGCGGGGATACGTTTTAGGAGGACGGAAGAGCGCAAGAGCATGGCGATCGACTATTCGCGCGCACCGCACGCCTGGGAGAAAGAGAAGAGCAATTTCGTCGCGCTGCTCGACCTCAAGCTCGAAGAGGTCGAGCGCGGCCGCGCCGTGATGCGCATGCCGTATCGCTCGGAGGTCACGAACGGCACGGGCGCCGTTCACGGCGGCGCAATCGTGAGCCTCTGCGACACGGTGTTCTATGTGGCGCTCGCCTCCATCTACGGCCGCGAACAAGACACGACGACGGTCGCGCTCCAGTGCAACTTTCTCGCACCGGCCGGGCCGCCCCACGATCTCGTCGCCGAGGCGCGGGTGCTGCGCGCCGGCCGCCGCATCGTGTACGGCGAAGTCTACGTGCGCAGCGGCGAAAAGATCGTCGCTCACGCGACGCTCGACTTTCTTAACACGTATCCGGAAGAAAAGCCGAAAAAAGCGTCAGCCTGAAGTGGAACCCACGGTTGTGAAACGGACGCCGCTGTACGGCGAGCACGTGCGCGCGGGGGCGCGCCTCGTGCCCTACGCCGGCTTCGAGATGCCCGTGCAGTACGCGGGCATCTTGAAAGAACATGACGCCGTGCGCCGGCGCGCGGGTCTCTTCGACCTTTCCCACATGGGCCAGTTTCGACTCGCCGGCGATCGGGTCGCCGAATGGGCGGATACGCTAACGATCAACGCCGTTGCGACGATGAAACCACTCCAGGCGCGTTACAACCTTTTCTGCAACGAGTCGGGCGGGACGCACGACGACACGATATTTTATCGTCTCGACGGCCGCTGGCTCCTCGTGGTGAACGCCGCCAACGCCCAGAAGATGTGGGCGCATTTAAACGCGCACTTGCCTTCGTCAGGCGTCGAGCTGGAAAACCAGCACGGCGCGCGCGCGCTCGTCGCGATCCAGGGGCCCCGTTCGGTGCAGATCTTGCAGCCGCACGTCGACGTCGACCTCGCCTCGATGCGATACTACTTCGCCGCGGACGCAACGGCCGGCGGGGTCCCTGCGGTGATCGCCCGCACGGGGTACACCGGCGAAGACGGCTTCGAGCTTTTCGTTGATGGTGACGCTGCGCCGGGATTGTGGCAGACGCTCCTGCGCGACGGAGCTGCAGCGGGTTTGGAACCCTGCGGTCTCGGCGCCCGGGACGTGCTTCGCTTGGAGGCCGGCATGCCGCTGTACGGCCACGAGCTTACCGAGCAGATAACGCCGGTTCAGGCGGGGCTCGAGTGGGCGCTCAAGCTCGCGAAGCCAGCCTTCATCGGCAGGGCGGCGCTGGCGGAGCAGCGCGAGCGTAACGATTACGCTCGCATCGTCGGTCTGGTCATGGGCGGCCGCGCTCCCGCCCGCGAAGGATACGCGGTGCTGCTCGAAGGGCGCGCCGTCGGAGAAATTCGGAGCGGTTCCATCGGTCCCTCGGTCGGCAACAAGAACGTCGCGACGGCGCTCGTGGCACCGGACGCGGCCGAGATCGGCACGGAGCTGACGGTCGAGATACGCGGCGTACCGCACGAGGCAACGGTTGTGCCCCTGCCATTTTACAAGCGCTCGAAGTGATCGAAAGGAAGTAATTGGTGTCCGAACCCGCAGATCTGCTTTTCAGCAAGGAACACGAATGGGTGAAGCTTGACGGCGATTCGGCGACGATCGGCATCACCAGCTACGCAGAGAACGCACTCGGCGACATCGTCTACGTCGAGCTGCCGAAGGTCGGCGCGACGATCCGGCAATTCGCGAGCGTCGGCGTCATCGAATCGGTCAAAGCCGTTTCAGATCTCTTCACGCCGCTTTCGGGGGAAGTGATCGAGATTAACGACGCGCTGGCGAACGACCCGGCTGCGGTGAATCGCGAGCCGTACGGCGGCGGCTGGCTGATGAAGCTTCGCATCGCCGATCCCGCGGAAGCCGACGCTCTACTGCCGGCCGCTGAATACGAGAAGATCGCCGCGGACTAACCCGCATGTACGCACCGCATACCAACCGCGACGTCGCGGAAATGCTCGAGGCCGTCGGTGCTCGATCACTCGACGACCTCCTCCGCGTCCCCGAGGCCATCGCGCTCAGAGAGAAGCTCGACGTTGTCCCCGCGCTGCCGGAATATCAGATCCAACGCCGCTTCGATCGCTTTGCGCAGAAGAATGCGGGGGTCGATTATCGCTCGTTCCTGGGCGCCGGCTCGTATCGCCATTACGTACCGCCTGCGATTGCCGCGCTCGCGATGCGCGGCGAGTTTCTTACGGCGTACACCCCGTATCAGGCTGAAGTCTCTCAAGGTTACCTTCAGGCGATCTACGAGTGGCAGACCTATATCTGTCTGCTGACGGGCCTGGAAATTGCCAATGCGTCCGTGTACGACGGCGCGACGGCCCTTGCCGAAGCGGCCATCATGGCGCTCGGCGCGACGGGGCGCCGCCGGATACTCGCCTCACGTGCGATTCACCCCAACTACCGGGGGGTGCTGCGGACCTACTGCGACGGGCTCGACGTCGCAGTCGATGAGTTGCCGCTTGCGGCAAACGGCACCACCGATTTTGCAGCATTGGGCGAGCTGGACCTCGCGCAATATGCCGCGATCGCGGTGCAATCGCCGAACTTTTTCGGCAACATCGACCGGCTGACGCCGGATGCGCTCCGACCCGCCACCGACGCGGGCGTCATTCCGATCGCCGCCGTTGCCGAAGCGCTCTCGTTGGCGGCGCTCGCGCCGCCCTCCGCCTGGGGCGCGCAAATCGTCGCCGGGGAAGCGCAGAGTTTCGGCGTCGCACAGGCGTACGGCGGCCCGTACGCCGGGTTCATCGCTTCGAGCCCCGAGCACGTGCGCCGCATGCCCGGGCGGCTCGTGGGAAAGACCGTCGACAACCGCGGACGCACCGCTTACGTTTTGACGCTCCAGGCGCGCGAGCAGCACATCCGTAGGGAGCGTGCTACCTCCAACATCTGCACGAACCAGGCACACTGCGCGCTGATCGCGACGATCTACCTCGCGCTCATGGGCAAGACGGGCTTGCGCGACGCTGCAGCCCTCAACCTCGCTCGGGCTCGCGAGCTTGCCAGCGCCGTGGCAAACGTTTCCGGCGTGCACATGAAGTACGACGCGCCGTTCTTCAACGAGTTCGCGGTCGATCTTGGACGCCCGGCGTCCGACGTTCTCACCGAGCTGGCGAAACGCGGCATCCTGGGCGGCCTCGATCTCGGCCGCTTCTACCCGGAGCTGAGCTCGTGCATGCTGATGACGGCGACGGAGCTGACCACGACGGCGGACATCGAGGCCGCCGCACGCGCGCTCGAGGACGTGCTTCATGTCCCCACGCACCGCTAACTCCATCGAGGGCGGCGTTCCGCTGATCTTCGAGCGCGGCCAAGAGGGCCGCGCGAACCGCTATCTGGAACGCGGCAAAGCGCTCGACGCGTTCCTGCCGCCCGCGCTGCTGCGCGACGACCTGCCGTTGCCCGACAACAGCGAGCTCGACGTGGTCCGGCACTATACCAAGCTTTCGCAGCGAACGTTCGGCATCGACCTCGGTTTCTATCCGCTCGGGTCATGCACGATGAAGTACAATCCGCGGGTAAACGATGCGCTCGCCGCGCGGCGGCCGTTCGCCGAGCTCCATCCCTATACGCCGGACGACCTGGCTCAGGGCGCGCTGCAGGTGATGTACGAACTCGAACGCTCCCTCGGCTCGCTGTTCGGGATGGCGGCCTTTTCGCTCAACCCGTCGGCAGGCGCCCACGCGGAGCTCGGCGCGCTGCTGATCGCGAAGAAATATTTCAAGGAGCGAGGTGAGATCGAGCGCGACAAAGTCATCGTGCCGGATACGGCGCACGGAACCAATCCCGCGTCGGCGGCGATGTGCGGATTCAAAGTGATCTCGCTGCGCAGTGACGAGCGCGGCCGAGTCTCGGTCGACGAAGTGCGTAAGGTCGTCGGCGCCGATACGGCCGTGTGCATGATGACCAATCCGAACACGCTCGGCCTGTTCGAGGACTCCATCGCCGAGATCGCGGCGGCGGTCCATGAAGCCGGCGGCCTCATGTACTATGACGGTGCGAACGCCAACGCCATCATGGGCTACGCGCGGCCCGGCGACATGGGCTTCGATCTCATGCACCTCAACACGCACAAGACGTTCACGATCCCGCACGGCGGCGGAGGCGCGGGTCACGGCCCACTCGGCGTCGCTCGGCATCTCATCGACTACCTGCCCGTTCCCGTCGTCGTCGGGACGCCGCGTGACAACGGCGATCCGAACGCGCCGCCGAGCGATCGGCTGACGTTCCGTCTCGACTTCGACCGGCCGAAATCCATCGGTCCGATGCGGTCGTTTTGGTCGAACTTTGCGCACGCGGTGCGCGCGCTGGCCTATCTCTACGCCAACGGTGCCGACGGCCTCAAACGCGTTTCGCAACTCGCCGTGCTCAATGCAAACTACCTGCGGGTCAAGGTCGCGGAATTTCTGGACACGCCATACCCGGAAACTTGCCGCCACGAATTCGTCGCGTCCGCGCAGGGGCTCAAGCGCGAGCACGGCGTTCGCGCGCTCGACATCGCGAAGGCGTTGCTCGACTACGGCTACATGGCGCCTACGATCTACTTCCCGCTGCTCGTGCCCGAGTGCTTGATGATCGAGCCGACCGAAACGGAGTCGAAGGAAACGCTCGACGCGTTCGTGGCGGCGTTGCGAGCCATCGTCGAACGAGCGCAGCGCGAGCCGCAAGCGCTCCTGGACGCGCCCACCACAACGGTCGTCGGCCGCGTCGACGAAACGCGCGCGGCGCGGCAGCCCGACCTGCGCTGGCGCCCATCTGCCGAAGGAGTGACGGACCTCGCATAGAAATTGACTTTGGTCACTTTTCAGCCGAGGATTTCATGTTTCGTCAGCTCATTGCCGATCTCCACAATCAGCCCCCAGCGGCTCGCAGCGGTTCCGAGATGGCGACGTTGCTCGCGCGCCACGCGGAACGCTGGCGCCAGGAGACGCCGCTGCTCTTTCGCCCCGACGAGTACACGCGTACCTGCGCCTATCGTGACAATCGTTTTGAGATTCTGCTCCTGAACTGGGCCCCGGGCGCCGCTTCGCCGGTTCACGACCACGGCGACCAGCATTGCTGGATGTTCGTCCTCGATGGCCGGCTGCAGGTCGACGACTACGTCCGGCTCGACGCGGGGGACGTCCCGGGGTTGGCACGGGTCGAACCGCGCGGATCGCAGACGATCGGCGCCGGCCGAATGGACCTGCGCTCCGGGCCCTTCGATCTGCACCGGGTCTCGGCAACGCGCGAAGCACGCGCGGTCTCGCTCCACGTCTATGCCGGACCCTTGCGCCGCTATTTGGTCTATGACGAAGCGGCGGAGCGTTGCGAGACGGTGGTCGGGTCGTACGACGAGGTTCTCGCACCGTACGCGCCTGCGCCGAGGCGATGATCGAACTCGACGCGGCCATCATCGGCGGCGCCTTCAGCGGTTGCGCCGTTGCCGCGCAGCTGGCTCGTCAGGCCCGCGGGACGTTTACGGTCGCGCTCTTCGAGGCCGCCGAGCTCGGGCGCGGCGCAGCTTACGGCACGCGGCACGACGCGCATCTGCTCAACACGCGCGCAAACGCGATGAGCCTCTTTCCCGACGACCCGGAGCACTTCGTGCGCTGGCTCGGCGGCCGCGCACAGCCCGACGACTTCGTTCCCCGACGAATCTACGGCGACTACGTCGCCGACGTCGCTCGTCGTGCCTTCGCCCGGCCGGGCTTTACCGTCGTCGCCGATCGCGCCGTCCGCGTGCGGCGGCGGCCGGCTGGCGGATTCGAGGTCGATTCGGCCGCGGACATCCATTTCGGCGCGCGCGCCGTCGTGCTGGCGACTGGTAACCCGCTGCCCGCTGCAGGCGCGCTGCCCCCGGCGGCTCGACTCCATCCCGGCTACATCGGCGATCCGTGGCGCTTCGACTATCGGTCGGTCGGCGGCCACGTCCTCATCGTGGGATCCGGCTTGACCGCGCTGGACGTCTTGGTTGCGCTCGACGCGTGCGGCCATCGGGGCCGGATCGACATGGTGTCTCGCCATGGGCAATATCCCCAGACGCACGCTCCCGGCATGCCGTACGACGTGATTCCGGCGATCGACACGGCCGACGCTCGCGCGGCCCTGCGCAGTTTTCGACGCCATGTGGCGCAAGCGCGGCGGCGAGGTTTCGACTGGCGTGCGGTCGTCGATGCGGTTCGTCCGGAAGCCGAGGCAACGTGGCGCCGCCTGGCGCCGGCCGAGCAACGCCGGTTTGAGCGTCATCTGCGCCGCCGCTGGGAGCGCCATCGCCATCGGGCGCCCGCGCAAGTGGACGCGGTGCTGCGGCGCTACGAAGCCTCCGGCCGGTTCAACCATCACGTGGGCCGGCTCGTGGGTGTGGCCGGCGGCGAGGCGCTCCTGCGGTTGACCGGCGGCCAAACGGCGCGACTCCGCCCCGACTGGATCGTCAACTGTTCGGGCACGGGCGGCGTCGATGCCATGGCCACAGACGCGATCGTTCGCGAGCTGCTGGCTCAGGGAGCTATCTCGGCGCACGCGGCGCGCATGGGGTTGCGGGTCGGCCCCAACTTCGAAGCGGTCGGTGCGGGCGAATGCCCCACTCCCGGCCTCTGGATCGTCGGGCCGCCGGTGCGCGGATCGCGCTTCGAGGCAACGGCCGTCCCGGAGATTCGCGGCATGGCTGAACGCGTGGCCGCGGCCGTGTTGGAAGCAGCCGAGCCACACGTGCGTTTCGCATAAAAGGGCGGTCCTGCGCGCAGCCGCTTCTTGGGCCCGGACGTTATAATGAAGAGAATCAGGGGGCTCACATGCGGCCCCCTTCCCTATCCACTAATGGAGCGCCATGCGGATCAAGTACGAAGTGTCGGCGGGCGGTTTACTGCTGCGTCCCCGTGGTTCGACCTACGATGCGCTATTGATCGGGCGCGGCGAACCGCCGCGCATCTGGACGCTCCCTAAGGGCCACGTCGAAGCGCGAGAGACTACCGAGCAGGCCGCGTTGAGGGAAGTGCACGAGGAGACCGGCTGCTGGGCCGAAATCGTCACGCGCCTCAACGAGATCGCCTACTGGTTTTATGTCGGCAAGGCAAAGCACCGCAAAGCCGTGACGTTTTTCCTGATGCGCTACCTTTCGGGTGATCCCGCGAATCACGACCATGAGGTGGACGATGCCCGATGGTTTGACGTCGCACAGGCGCGCAAGTCACTCAAGTACGTCAACGAGAAGCGTTTGATCGATCTAGCGCTGGATTTCATGGCCGCCAATCCGGATGCGATCGGCGAACCCGCCGTCGCGGCACGAACGTCAGCTTCGTCCTGAGATGAGCGAAGGCGTTGCAGACGGCGCCTTCGTCGTGCGCCTCGATGCGTTCGATGGTCCGCTCGACCTGCTGCTGAGCCTCATCAGGGAACGCCGGCTCGATGTCGCGACGGTCCCCCTCGCCAGCGTTGCCGAGCAGTATCTCGACTACGTGCGCGTGATGCAGACACTCGACGTCGAAATGGCGGCCGAGTACCTCGTGATCGCCGCGACGCTGGTGTTCTTGAAGTCGAAGGCGCTGCTGCCTCCGATCCCGCAAGAGTTTGCCGAAGACGCCGGCGAGACGCCGGAAGAGGTAGAGGAGCGGCTTCGGCGGCGGTTGATCGCGTATTCGCAATACCGCGAGCTCGGCGACGAGCTGCGGGCGAGGCAGAGTGAAGCCGGCTCGTACTTCTTTCGCGAAGCCGGCGACCCGGTGGGAGCGATCGTTCAACGGTACGAGATCGACCCGGAGAAGCTCAAGCGCGTCTTCATCGCGATGGTGACGCAGGCGCGCCCGGAGAAGCGCTCCATCGCCCGCGAGCGCATGTCTCTGCTCGCTTCCATGGACTATATCATGCGCACAACGCGCGAGCGCGGCGAAGTGTATTTTTCCCAGTTGTGCGGCGAGCTCGGCATGACGCGCGACGTCGTGATCGTCACGTTCCTCGCGCTGCTCGAGCTCGTTCGCCGTCACCGCCTCGATTACGAACAGCTCGCGCCGTTCGACGACATCCGGCTCTTCCCGCACGCGGCCGCATGAGCGGCGACCACGACGAAGTTGTGCGGCGCCTCCAACGCCCTGTCGAAGCGCTGCTGTTCGTGGCGGGAGAAGCGCTCTCCATCCCGCGAATCGCTAAGCTCGTAAGGGCGCAGGAGCAGGAGATCGCTGCGGTCTTGCAGCGGATTGAGACCGAGTTTGCCGATCGCGGAATCATCTTGCGCGAGATCGCCGGAGGATACCGCTTTGCCACGTCGCCGGCTGCGCGCGAGGCGGTCGAAGCGTATCTGCTGCCCCCGAAGACGACGCTATCGGGACCGGCGCTGGAAGCGCTGGCGATCGTGGCACACGTGCAGCCCGTGACGCGGAGTGAGATCGAAGCGATCCGCGGCGTGAACTCCGACAGCGTCGTGGGCACGCTGCTGGACCGCGGATTCATTGCCGAAGCGGGACGAAAGGACGTCGTCGGACGGCCGATGCAATACGAGACGACCCCATTCTTCTTGGAATCTTTTGGGCTGCGCTCGCTGGACGATCTCCCGCAGCTCGAACTGGAACCGGGGCAGCCGTTGGAGTTCGAGCTCGGCGGCACGAAGGTTTCTGCCGTGCCGTCCTGAGCGATGCGCATCGGCCTGCACGTTAGAGTTGCGCGGGGCTATGCTGAGGCGGTGCAGCATGCAAAGTCCGCCGGCTGCACCGCGATGCAAGTATTTTCGACGAATCCGCGCACCTATCGCACGAGCGTTACGGATCCAGCCGCGATGGAGGCCTTCGCGACGCTGCGCCGTGAGGCCGGGATCGATTCCTGCGCGATCCATACTCCTTATCTGATCAATCTCGCAAGCGCCGATCCCAAGATCGCCGACGGCTCGCAGCGGCTGCTGGAGAACGATTTGGCGGTAGCGGCTCTGGGCGGCATGCGTTTCGTCAACACGCATCTCGGCTCGTCCGGGCAACGCCCGCGCGACGAGGCGTTCGCGACGACGTGCCGCGCGCTCGAAGCGGCGCTTTCGGCGATCGAGCCTGGAGTGTTTCTCGTGCTCGAGAATTCGGCGGGCGCGGGCAACCTCATGGGCGGAACGCTGGAGGAGCTCGGCGCATTCGCGCGCAGCCTCTCCCATCCGCAGCTCGGAATTCTGTCTCGATACCGCGCACGCTTGGGCCGCGGGCTACGCGATCGACTCTTCCGACGGCGTCGAACGCTTTGTCGCCGAGGCGGATCGTCACATCGGCTTGGAGCGTGTGTTGATGTTTCACTTCAACGACACGCAGGTGCCGCTCGGTGCGAGCCGCGACCGCCACTGGCACATCGGCGAGGGTTGCATCGGCTTCGACGGCTTTCGAGCCCTGCTGGCGCACGCCGCGCTGCGTGAGAAGACCGCCATCCTGGAAACGCCGGGGAACGACGACGACGACGTTCGCAACATGCAGACGATTCTGGCGATCGCGCGCGGCGCCGCGGGGTGACGACGCCGGCGCGGCCGTTTATCGCACACTTCGACGTAGACGCCTTCTACGCCAGCGTCGCCGTGCGCGACGACCCTACGTTGCGCGGCAAGCCGGTCGCGGTCGCCGGGAGCAGCCGGCGCGCGGTCGTGCTGACGGCGTCGTACGAGGCGCGCCGCTACGGCATCCGCTCGGCGATGCCGCTCTACAAGGCGCGCGAGGCGTGTGCGGAACTGATCGTCGTGCCGCCGGACATGGCGAAATACCGTGCGGTGTCCGAGCAGATCTTTGCGATCTTCGAGGGATCGGGCCGCTCGGTGGAAGGACTCTCGCTCGACGAAGCGTTCGTTGCGCTCGCGGAGACCGAGCTTGAGGCGGCGCGGCGCGCCGCCGCCGCCATTCGCAGCGCGGTCTTGGAAACGGTCGGCGTGACCGTGAGCGCCGGCGTCGCGAGCGGGAAGATGGTCGCGAAGATCGCGTCGGATGCGTGTAAGCCCGACGGTCTCCTCGCCGTGGCTCCCGGCGAAGAGGCTGCCTTCCTCGCTCCGCTCTCCGTCGGGCGCCTTTGGGGCATTGGGCCGAAGACGCAAGCGCGGCTCAACGGCTTCGGCATCGCGACGATCGGCGAACTCGCAGCGCTCGACGACGCGCGCGCCGGCGAATTCTTTGGATCGTGGTGGCGGGAGCTGCGCGACCTTGCGCGCGGTATCGACGGGCGTCGCGTGGAACCGGACCGAGAGACGAAGTCGATATCCACCGAAGAAACCTTCGAGTACGACGTGCGCGACGAACGCGAGCTGCTCGTAGTGCTACGCGCGCAGGCGTTAGAGCTGGCGGAAAAGCTCGATCGAGAGTGCGCCGTCGCCGGGACGGTCGGCGTGAAGATCAAGCGCGCGGATCGAACGATCGTCGGGAGGCAGGCTCATCTGACCGAGCCCACGCGCGATCCGCGCCGAATCTTCCGTACCGCGGTCCACTGCCTTCGCCGCGCGGCGCTCGAAGGTGGTGCCGTACGCCTGCTGGGAACGCGCGTCGCCTCGCTGACGGAAGGCGACGCGCTCCAGATCAGCCTTTTCTAGCCCCGCCGTCATGGTGCTTCGATATACTAACGTTCGAGCACTTGTACGTTGTTATCGTTGTCGTCGTTGAAGTAGATCTTGGTATTGGCGTTCTTCGTGCCGGTAGCGACGATTCCGAAGAGCGCGCCGGCCGCCCCCGTGTCCACGTTGCGTACGTCGAGCACTTTGCCCGCCGCGGAGAGCTCGATCAGCAAATTCTTGCCGTCTGGATCGAGCGTGTTTCCCACGATGAGGTTGCCGTTCGGCAGCAGTGCCGTGCTGATTGGACCGTTGAGCGGCTTTCCGGCGAAGACGACCCGAGCGTCAGAAGCCGACGGGCCATTAAACTTCATACCGTTGTGCGTCGCGCGAATGCCGCCGTTTGGGATCGTCGTCACGTCCTTAAAGGCAACGATCGTGTCGTTCTTACCGTCGGCGAAGTAGAGCGTATCGATGGCCGCATCGTACGAGAGCCCGGACGGTGCGAGCGCGGTTCCGGGCCTTCCGTGGTTAACGGGGAAGCCCTTGGCGATGATGTCGTAGGTGAACTTTGACCCCAGGTTGATGCGTACCACGGTTCCCGTTCCGGCGTTGGTTTCGTAGAACGCTGGCGCGCCGGTCGTCGGCTGGGCAAACGCTTGTCCCCACGGCTGATCGAACGGCTTGCCCGAGATGTTTGTGATCAATTTGCCGTTGCTCGCGACGACCGGGTTGTCGTTGGCTACCATCGATGCCGCCCAGATCGTGTCGTCGCCGCTCAGTGCGAGCGCGTCGCAGCCGAGGAGCGTCTTGTCGTCGCTTACCTGCACCGGCTTGGAGTCGGGCATGGGGCGTAGCGCGACGATCGATTTGCCGGTGCCCTGCACGTTCGATTTTCCATTGAAGTTGCAGACGACCAGATCTCCGGCGGTAAGTTTTCCGGAAGTCGTCGGTGCGACGCTCAGCCCATACGGATTTTGGCCGCCGTTTTTCGGATCGACCGTCGAACCGATGACAACTTGTTTACGAAGAGTTTTGAGCACCGACGCCGCGGAAAAGGCCGAGTGCGCGGCGTCGGGAACGCGAACGGCTTGCGTGACGGGGGGCGACAGCGCCTGGCCGGAGGAGCCGCAGCCTGCGACGATCGAGCCGACAAACAGCGAGCCGACGGCAAGTCTGGCCGCATAGCGTTGAGCATCCAACATGTGAAACCTCACGAGAGTGGGCGGGATTTGTTCCAGCACCGTACGCGCCCCGCATGAAGAAAGTCTGAACGACGAACGCGTGTATCGTCCTCAGATGTGATCGGTCGCCCAGCAAAAGTCGTCGGCCGATGCGGCCGTCCTGTCGAGCAGCGCCGCGCCTTGCGGGCTGAGCGGCGCGGCCATAAGAATTGCACGTTTGCGTTTGCGCGTCATACCTTTCGGCAACGCGTCGCGCGCGCCGCCGGGCGGAAGCCAACCCACGACGCGGCGCAAGTCGCCCGCGGCCGCCCGCATCAGCGCCGGAACGATCGGCGCTTCGTCGTCAATGTAACCGAACTCGTCCACGACGTAAGCATCGCGTTCGGGGACGCGCGCGCCCAGCACGTAGGCCCGCACGCCGCGCCGGCGGTATGCGAGGTTCGTTTCGCTGCCGGCGCGGTGCTCTGAGCCGTGGCGCATGCGTAGAGCGATCCACTCCCACAACGCCGGCGTGCGAGAAAACCCCGCGTGACGGCGGCGTTCGCCCAGCGCGAAGCAGCGGCGCACGCCCTCGCAATCCGCCGCGGGCAGCAGTTCGACCGGCAGCCGCCCCGGCGGCAGCGCGTCGGCGCGCAACGCCAGCTCGCGCGAGGGCAGCGCCCGAAAACCGAGCTCCGCATAAAACTGCGGATGGATGTCGGAAAACAGATACGCCAAGTCCGCTTCGCCGGTTCGCGCAGCGTCCAGCGCGGCCGCAAGCATGAAACTCGCATAACCGCGGCCGCGGCGATCGACCGGCGTGAAAACGGCCCCCAAGCCGATCGCCCGCAGGCCGCGGAGTCCGTCGGCCAGCGTGCGTTCGTACCGCTTGAAGGACGCTAGCAGCGTCGTCCCGTCGTAGAGTCCGATCGTGCGATAATGCTTTCGGCCGTAACGCGTATCCGCAAGCTCGAGCGTCTGAGAAATGTATTGACCCAGGCTGCGCCGTCCCGCCCAGAGCGGCGCCGTCAGCGGCAGCACGTCGCGCGCGTAGACCGCCGGCGCGATTTCCCTGAGCTGCATTGTCAACGAAGTTCTTCGAGGAACTCAGGAGCCGTGGTGCCGCGCGTCGGCGTTCCCCACGCGGTGACGAGCGCGGTATCGCGCGCGCGCCGAAGCGCATAGCGAAACGCGCGCCGTTCACGGCGATTGTACTGCTGCGACGCCTTGCTGCGAAAGACGTAGTACGTGAACTTCGCGGTTCGCGACGCGCGCGCGTCGCCGGCGTTGTCCTTCGGGATCATGCCGAGCCGCGGACTGAACAGGAAAGAATCGGGAGCGTACCAGAGCGGAAAAGCGCCGGGGCGCACGTTGGCGACGACGACGCGCTCGAAGTGCCGCCCGCGCGCGGCCTCGACGCTGAGCAGCCGCACGAACTCCGCATCGTCGGTGGGCGGCTCGCTCGCCTCGAGGTCGCTTTCCATCCGTCGCTCGGCGTACTCCAGCGCGTCGCCGAGGCCGGCGCCGGTTTCGCGCGCGAAAAATTCGTTCAGGCGTGCCAACAGGCGCCGCAGCAGGAACTGTTGGGAAAGCGCGCGCGGCGAACCGGGCGGGCCGTCGCGCGCGAGGCCCTCTCGCCATACGGTGCGCACGAACGCATCGAACGGTTCTTCGTTCGCGGCGTCCAGCCAACGCTCGCGAAGCGCGCGAAAGTGCCGCACTCGACGCGCCGCGTCCGGGCTCAACGCGCCGTCTTGCTCGCCGCGGATGACGTTCCAGCCGAGGCGCAGGTCGCGTTTGGGATCCCAGCGCCGAGCACGTGCCGTCGGCGGCGGCTCGTCGTCGAAGGCGAATAGGCGGCGCTGCGGATCCAGCGGCTCGGCGCAGAGAGCCGCAAGGGACGCGTCCGAGAGTCCCACGACGGGATTGCCGAGCGTCCGCAGCAGCCATTCGTGACGGAACGGATCGTGGACATTCCACAGCAGGGCGAGGGCGTCGAGGACGCGCCGATCTTCGAATAAGTTGTTGTCTCCCGAAACCACCACCGGTATGCCGCGATCGAGCAGTGCTGCCTCGTAGACGCTTACGGAGCGCACCGAACGGAAGAGCACCGCGATTTGCCTCGGTGAAACGCCCGCCTCGATCCAGGCGGCGACCCGTTCGGCAACGAGGGTCGCTTCCTCGGGTGCGCTCGCCACGCGAACCGCCTCGACGGGTGCGGGGGGCCGCAGCTCGGGCAGCTCAACGCGTGCGGTCGCGTGCACGAATGCCGCTTCGCGCTGCGACATCCGCACCGACGAGATCGCCGACGCGGCGTCGCCGCATAGCGTGACGCCCGCGAGCGCCTCGCCGAAGATTTCGGTCAGCAGCTGCAGCTCGGCGCGGGTTAGTTCTTGTGCGTCGTCGACGAAGGCGAGCCGCACGCGGTTGCGGACGTCGAGCGCAAGCGCCTCGTCAGCGCGGAGACGCCCGGCAGCCGCAATCACCGCGTCGCGGCCGGTCATCCGTTCGGTGGACTCGACCAACGCGACGTACTCCGCGTACAATCTCGCCAAAATTTTTGCAAGATCGATTTCGCGGCGGCGTTGCCGGTCGAGCTCGGGCGGCGTCGCCTCGAGTGAATCGTGAAACGCGGCCTTCGTCGCCGTCAGCAGCGCGGGCTCGCCGAGGTTCGGGGGGTGTGCGTAAAATTCGTTGGCTCCGGCGAGCGCGCTCTCGAGGAACGCCGCCGGCGCGATTGCCGATTCTCGCAGCCGCCGGATGAGCCGGAATGCCGCCGCAGCAAAGCGCTCCGGCGAGCGTAATCCCGGAACCTCCGGATCGATCTGCCCGCAAGACAGCTCGTCCCATCCCAGAGCGAAAAGCGGCGCACACATGTGCGCGAAGAGCAGCTCTGCCGCGGCATCGTCGATCGGCGTCATCGCGCTGCTCTGCGTGGTGAGGAGCGAGAACGCGAATGCGGCGAGGCCATCGCCGCCGGCGACGAGTGGTTGCGCATCCGGGTGAAGGCGTCGCGCGCGTTCCACGCGCTCGCGCAGTGCGGTGCTCTTCCCGGATGCGGCCGGACCGACGATGGCGCAGCATTCATCGTAAGACAGGTCCACGGCGCGGCCTTGAGCGGCCGTGAGCTCGAGCGCGATCAACTTCCGAAGCGCCGGCCCTCGAACGGCGGCCGGTCGGCGCACGCCACGGCGTAATTGCAGTACGCGCACGCGGCGGGATCCGAGGTGGGCTCAAACCGGCGGCTCCCTCCGGATGCGAGCCGCTCGCTCAACTCGATCATGCGTGCGCGCGACCGCTCGAGGTCGTCCAGCGAGATCGAGCCGCGCGCCGCATCGTCGCGACGCGGCGGCGGCGATTGCGGACCGACGTCGAGCACGATCGGGCGCACGTCGAGCAGCGCGTCCTTGAGCGGAACGAGGGCCAGGCGGCAGACCGCATCGCCGGCGGCGGTGCGCGCCCAATAATAAAACGGCAGCTGAAAGTCGCGAAATCGACGCACCTTCTGCGCGTATTCTGCCGCCGTCATCGCGATGCTTCCGGTCTTATAATCGACCACGACGGTGTCGCCCGACCGTTCGTCGCGGTCCAGACGGTCGATGAAACCGACGAACGCGCGGCCGCCGAGCTCGACCGCGGCCGGGACCTCCCGTCCGAGTACCTCGAACGGAGCCTCGCGCTCCTGCAGCAACAGCCAATCGACGTAGCGTTGCGCCGTGCGCCGCGCGCGCCGGACTTGGAGCTCGAATTCCACGGCCGTGGCGAAGGCATCGCGCGATCGCTCGAAGGCCCAAGTGACGCAGTCACGGATTCGCCGGCGCATTGCCGTGTCGTCGCGCCGGGACGGGCGGGGAAATTCGCCGTGAAAGTCCTCGAGCGCGAGATGAAACGCCGTGCCGTACGCCGACGCCGAAGAGCCGCGATCTTCGACCGCGCCGCACGCGTAACGATAGAACCACTTACGGGCGCATTCCGCGTACGTGTTGAGCGCAGATGCGCTGAAGTGCCGGGTCCACGGCGGCGCACTTGCCGCTTCCTCGGGCTCCGTCGCAGCCGCCAGCTCGATCTCGACGAAGGCGTTTGGCGTCCGCCGGGGTGCGCCGGCTTCGCCGCACGGCAGTTCGAACGCGGCGCCGACCGTTTCGCGCACCGTCGTCTCCGGTGCGTCCTGGGGCAACGCCTCGATTCGGCGAATGCGCCGGACGAAGCGCAAGACGGCGTCGCGGTCGGCGGCAGGCAGCACCAGGCGTCCACGGTCGATCGCATCGAGCAGGCCGCCGGTTCGCTCGGAGAGCGTGGCGTATGCGGCGGCGGCATCGTGTGCGACGCCGGAAAACTCCGAGCGGATGAGCCGGCGGAGCAATCCTTCGTCGCAGCTGCGACGCCATTGTACCGCGTCGTCGACAAACGCATTTCGTCGTTCCACCCGAGCCGCCACGTTGTGAAGTTACAGTTCCTACCAGGCGCCCCTGCAGTCAACGTATAACCGGCTTTCGGTGCGACGCATCATTGTCGGCATCAGCGGGGCCAGCGGCAGCCTGTACGGTTACATGGTGCTCCAAGCGTTGCGCGCGGTCGGCGGAGTGGAGACGCATCTCGTCCTCACCGGAGCGGCGCGGCGCACGATCGAACTCGAAACGGAGATGACGGCCGAAGACTTCGAGAGTCTCGCAGATGTGGCTCATCGCGACGACGACCTGGCCGCCGCCATCTCGAGCGGTTCGTTTTTGACCGACGGCATGCTGGTGATTCCGTGCTCGATGAAGAGTGCGAGCGCGATCGCCTACTCAATGAATTCGAACCTGCTGGTCCGCGCCGCCGACGTCTGTCTGAAGGAGAAGCGCAAAGTCGTGCTCGTGGTGCGGGAGACGCCGCTGCATCTGGGTCACCTTCGGACGCTCGCGCGGCTCGCGGAGATAGGGGCCATTATCCTCCCTCCCGTTCCGGCGATGTATGCCAACCCGCAGAGCGTCGACGACATCATCGCGCACACGGTCGGCAAGGCGCTGGATCAGTTCGGCATTGCCAACGAGCTCTTCAAGCGCTGGCGCTCGCCGTAGCGAGTTGCGCCACCAGGCGCTCGGCAATCGCGACGTCGGCGACGCGGTCGACGTTGACCGCGGTCTCGGGGTAGGGCGACGCGACGGCGCGCACGGGCGCACCCAGTATGGCGCTCGCGCGGGTTTCTGCGTCGGCGATCGCCAGCCGGCCAAGCGCAAAGCGCGCGAGCATGTCCCATCCGAAGAACGAGGCCAAGCGGAACGGATGTTTGCGCGCAGCGCCGAGCCGTTCGATGAAGCGCTCGAGCAGCGGCAGAGCGCGCGGCTTGAGGGCGACGATGCCGCCGCCGCAAAACGTACCGTCGCGCATCCGCGCCCACGTATGGCGTACGTAGGGAAACCGGCGCTCGTGCGCGCGGCGCTCGACGCACCCGTACGCGACGTCGGCGTTCGCGGCGGCGACGCGCGTGATGAAGTCGTCGACGGCCGCGGGCGTCAGGATCGGCAGGTCCGACGCGACGATCGCGGCGTCGCAATCGGGCGCGAGCCCCGCGATCCCGCTACGCAGGCTTTCGGTGATGCGTATGCCGTCGGCGCGCACTTCGTCGGCCAAGGCGAGGCCGCGATGTCCGCGCATGGCGACGGGCGCCACGACGACGATGCGGTCGATCGCCTCGGACGCGCGCAGCGCCTCGAGGACGCGTCCGACGAGCGTGACGCCGCCAATTTCGACGAACGCTTTGTTCGGCGCTCCCAGCTGCATTCGCGCGACGTCGTCGCGCGGGCCGCCGGCAAGCACGACGGCCGTCGTCATGCGGCGCGCCAGTGCGGAGTCTGTCCGAATGCCGCAGCGTAGCGTTCGTATTCGGGCGGCAACGCGAGACGTTCGAGCACGCGCTCGACATGGGCACGCTCGGGGGCGATCGTGAATACGCACGAGCCCGAGCCGGTCAGCAATGCGTTGCCGGCGCCGGCGGAGCGGAGCGACCGCAGCGCCGCGGCGACCTCGGGTGAAGACGACGCGACGGCGTCCTGGAAGTCGTTTTGCAGCAGCGACTCGACGCGATCGAAATCGCCGCGCTGCAGCGCCTCGAGAGCGGCGAGGGAGACGGAGCCGCTGCGCGCGCGCCGCGGCCGTGCGGCGCTGTCGAGCGCGGCATACGCGGCGGCCGTCGAAATCGCGACCGGAGGCTTGACGATCAGCGCGTGCCACTGCGGAAGCGCCCCGGTGGGGGTCACCCGTTCGCCGGTGCCCTCAACGAGCGCGCCCGTTTCCGCCAGGAAGAAGGGTACGTCGGAGCCGAGGGTGCGCGCGATATTCAACCAATCGCGCCGCGGCTGCGGGCCGAAGAGTCCCCTCATCGCCGCGCGCAGCATCGCGGCGGCGTCGCTCGATCCGCCGCCCAAGCCGGCCTGCACCGGCACGCGTTTGCGCAAAACGATTCGGACGGGCGGCAGATCGCCCAAGGCGCGAAGCGCCGCCACGGCGAGGTTGCGTTCTGCGTCGAGCTGCGGATCGCTGCACGCGAAGCTAAAGCACCGGCTCGGTTTGATCGCCACCTCGTCCGCCAGGTCGAGCGGCACCATGACGCTGCGTACGCCGTGATAGCCGTCGACGCGTCGCGCGAGCACCTCGAGCGTCAGATTGAGCTTTGCGGGAGCACATAGGGTCGTCATTGCGAATGCATTCCGTTGGCCGGTCCCCCGGGAGGCGCCTCTGCACGGGGCGCAGTACGGGCCAACAGATGGGTTCCAGTTACGATGCGCAGCGCAGCCAGTTTTGCGCCTACGTGCTGCACGAATCGGAAACGCCTTACGGGCTGTTGCTCGGCAACGTCAAGACGTTCGCGCAATCGACGGCGAAAGGCGGGGTGCGCGGCCTCTGGGATGCGGACACAGATCAGATCATTTTCGGCACGCACCACATCGCGTACCGGCTGGCGGGCCGCACGTTTTTTCCGCACCAGATCGAGCGCGATCTCACCTTCTTGCCGTACGCGCAGGTCTCCGAGTTTACGCTCGAGCACCGCGTTCACGTCACCGAGGCGTTCTACGTGCCCAACGGCGCAGGCTTCGATCGCGCCGTCTCCTTCGTCGTCGACGTGACGCTGTACAATCCCGGCGCGCAGGAGTCGGAGGTCGCGCTCTTCCCCTGGGCCATGCTCGTGGGACAACGCTTCTACGGTGAGCCGGAACACGAAGTGCGTGCCTGGAACGACGGCCGCTTCATCTGCTCGAAGAACCTCGAAACGGGCGGCGAGCGGTGGTGGGGCGGTTCGCGAACGCCTGTCGCCGTCGAGCTTTCGCTGCGCGAACAAGTACTGCTGGACGCGATGCGGCGCGCGACGCTCGCGAAGGAAGATTCTCCGCAGACGTTCGGCGACGTCACACCGCAGCAAGCGGAGCTGGTGAGCCGCCGCATCTTCGGCGCCTTCGAGTACCGCATCACCGTTTCGCCCGGCGCCCGGGAGTCTCTGCGGCTGGCGGTCGTCTATGATAAGGGCGGCACGGAGCGCAGCCGGCCGGTGCTCGAATCGCTGCTGCGCGACCAGCGCGCCCTGCACGATACGCAAGGGTACTTTACTGACCGCCTCGCCGACGCGCGTTTCCTCACGCCGTCTCCGGAGATCAACCGGGGAGTGGTGTGGGCGAAGGCCAACATGCTGCGGATCGTCAAGGAGTATCCGCACGGCTGGGGCGCCACAAACTCGCCGCCCTCCGACATCTTGGTGTCGCGCGACACGTCGTGGCTCGTCCACGGATACGATTACTTCTGGCCGGAGTTCAGCCGCAATGCGCTCGAGGTGTTCAACCGCGCCATGGAGGAGAGCGGCCTCATGGTCGAATACGTGCGCGGCGTCAGCGGCTACAAGACCGACTACGACCTGAACATCAACGACGACACGCCGCTTCACGTGATCGCCATGCTCCACCATTACAACGCGACCCTCGACGACGACTGGGTGCGCCAGCATATCGACATGGTCGTGAAGTTGATCGATTATATGCTGACGCAGCGGGACGATCATGGTTTGATTTCGTGCCGGGCGAAGGGGGTCGATCTCTACGGCATCTCATCGTGGCGCAACATCATCCCGTACTATACGCTCGACGGGGCCGTCACGGAGATCAACGCCGAAGCGGTGTTCGCGCTGGAGGCCGCGGCGATGCTTTGCGCCGTCGTTGGCGACAACGATCACTGGGAACGCTACGGCGCCGAAGCGCAGCACATGCGCGAGGCGATGATGGATTATCTGTACAACGACGACACCGGCGCGTTCGTGCTCAACTACGACCAAGAAGGTAACTACCAGGACAACTTCACGGCCGACGAGATCTTCCCGGTGCTGTTTGGAATCGCCGACGAAAGCCAGCGCCGCGCGATCCTGGCGCGGCTGCTCGAAGCCGACTTCGTGACGCCGGTTGGTCTGCGCACCATATCCACGGCGGACGCGTGGTATTTTCCGTCCTATGGGTTCGGGCTGCTCGGGGGCATTTGGCCGGACCTGACGCTGTGGTGCAGCGTGGCGCTGGCCCGCAACGGCATGACGGATCAGGCGGTGCACTTCCTCGACATCTCCTATGCGGCGATGGAGGGCGGCAGTCCGCGCAACACCGTCCCCGGAGAGTTCGCCGAATGGTTCGATGGCGGCTCGCTCAGCAACCGCGGCATGTACCTCTCGCCGTGGACCAGTGCGAAGTACCTGTGGGCGGTCGCGGAGACGGTGGGCGGGTTGAACGGCTATCGCACGAGCGGACGACCCCACCTCGCGCCTGTCCGGCCGGCCGGGTGGCAGTGGGTCGCAGCGGCTCGCGTGCACTGGGGAGGCCGCCGCTGCACGTACGTCGTCGATCTGCGCAACGACACGATCTACGGCGACATGCCGGAGCTGTCGGCGGAGGAGCCGTTCACCTGTATTCATGCCGGGCGCGACGTCAGCGACGAGGTCACGACGTCACCCGCCGAGGTCGGCGCGATCGCGTTCGAAGACGAAGCGGGAGCGGTGCGCATTTTCCTCGGCAATCAGGCCGACCGTCCCCGCGACGTCTTGCTCGAGTTTCGCGGACATACCGCGCGCGTCGACATGGCGGCGGGCGAACTGCGGGAGGTGCACCTCATCGGCAAGCCGAGCGACCGGCGCGCCCACGCGGCCAAACTCGACGTGATGCGACCGCTGGCCCGGATATGAAGGCGCAGCGAAGATGACGCCGTTGCGCCTGCCCACGATCGTCCTCGCCGCAGGAGCGGCCGTGCTTCTGCTCGCGGCCGTCATCGGACAGCGCATGGGGAACCACGTAATCGGCCAGGCGACCGAACAGACGCTGCAGTCCGTCGGTCCGCTGTCGGTCAGCCCGTCTCCCGACGCCACCACGCATCCATACGGTCCCGATTGGAAGCGCTCCCAGGCGCTGACCGCAGCGGGAGATCCCCGCTTTCCCGATCCCCGCGTCCCGCCTCAGCCGCTGCCGACGCTCGCGCCGACGCCAAAGCCGACGCCGACCCCGGTGCCGACGCCCACCCCCATCCCCAACGTGCCGATTTGGCGGCAAAAACCGTTGCCGACCGTTGTTCCCTCGCCGCCGCCGGTCGAGCCGGGGCCAAGCGTCACCGGCCCCGTGCCGGACGTGACGACGCCCGCCAGCCCGACGCCGCCGCCCGCGCCGCGCTCCCGCATATCCTCGTTGGGGGCGATTGTTATGATAGGGGCATGGAAAGCACCGGAACGATAACCGTCAAGCGCGGGCTCGCGCAGATGCTCAAGGGCGGGGTGATCATGGACGTCGTGACGCCCGAACACGCCGCCATCGCCCAGGAGGCGGGCGCCGTGGCCGTGATGGCGCTCGAGCGCATTCCGGCCGACATCCGCGCCGCCGGCGGGGTGGCGCGCATGAGCGGAATCGAGCTGATTCGCGGCATCATGGACGCCGTCACGATCCCCGTCATGGCTAAGGTCCGCATCGGCCACTTCGGCGAAGCGCAGGTGCTGCAGCAGCTTGGCGTGGACTACATCGACGAGTCGGAAGTACTCACGCCGGCGGACGACAAGTATCACGTCGACAAGCATGCGTTCACGACGCCCTTCGTCTGCGGTGCGCGCGACTTGGGCGAGGCGCTTCGCCGGATCGCCGAAGGTGCGGCCATGATCCGCAGCAAGGGCGAAGCCGGCAGCGGCAACATCGTCGAGGCGGTACGTCACATGCGCGCGATCGGCGACGCGATTGCGGAGCTGACCGTCGTCCCGAAGGAAGAGCTCGTCGCGCGCGCCCGCGATCTCGGCGCGCCGCTCGAGCTCGTCAAGGAAGTCGCTGCGGCGGGGAAGTTGCCGGTCGTCCTCTTTTGCGCGGGCGGCGTCGCCACACCGGCCGACGCCGCGTTGATGATGCAGCTGGGAGCCGAAGGCATCTTCGTGGGCAGCGGCATCTTCAAATCCAAAGATCCGAAGCGGTTCGCGCGCGCGATCGTCGATGCGACGACGCACTTCACCGATTCCGCCGTCGTCCTCGAAGCGTGCCGGTCGCTCGGCGCGTCCGAGGCGATGCCCGGCCTCGACGTCCGGCAGTTGAGTGAGGTCGAACTCATGGCGCCCCGCGGAAACTAATTCGTGAACGTTACGGTCGGCGTGCTCGCCCTCCAGGGCGACGTCGCCGAGCACCTCGGCGCGCTCGAGCGAGCCGGCGCGAGTGCGGTCGCCGTCAAGACGCCGCGCGACCTCGCGATGGTCGACGCGCTCGTCATTCCGGGCGGTGAGTCGACGACGGTCATGAAGCTGCTGGCGCGATTCGAGCTCGATTCGCCGATCGTCCGCCGCACGCGAGCCGGCATGCCGCTGTGGGGAACCTGCATGGGAATGATCGTGGCGGCGCGCGGCGTCGCCGGTTTAGATCAGCCGACGCTGAATCTTATCGACATCACGGTACGACGCAATGCGTTCGGCCGCCAAAACGAGTCGGCTGAAATTCCCCTTTCGGTCCAGCGGCTTGGGCCGGAGCCGTTTCCCGCCGTCTTCATTCGAGCGCCGTGGATCGAACGCGCGGGTCCGGCGGTCGAGCTTCTTGCCCAGCGGGAAGGCCGCGGTGTGATGGCGCGCGAGGGCAACGTGCTCGCGACGGCATTCCATCCGGAGCTCACCGGCGATCCGCGCGTGCATCGGTATTTCCTTGCAATGGTCGAGCCCGCGCTGCGAAGGGGGAAGGCTTCGACCGCAGCGTAAAACATCGCCCGAGATGTCTAACGAGGCCACCTCCGCCGATACGCCGGCAGGGTTTCACGGCCAAATACCGCCCATCGAGCCGCTGCTCGGCGAGGTGATCGCGACGCTCGCGCTCGCCGCGCACGCCTATATGAGCGAAGAAGGCGACGACGACCCGGATCGTTCGTCGGCGGAGATTGCAATCGACGTCGCAACCGCCGCGTTCGAGCGCGTCAAGGAACGGCTTCCGGCCAACGAGCGGCTTGCAATCACGCAGATGCTGACCGAAACGAGGTTGGCGTTCGTCCGCAAGCGAGCCGACCGTGAGTGAAGTGCTCGTCTTAAACTTTACGTACGAAGCGTTGAACGTCACGAGTTTTCAACGTGCGGTCAAGCTCATCTTTGCGGGGAAGGCGGAGGTGCTGCACGGACGCGAGCGCATGCTGGCGTCACCGACGTTTCAGATGCGCATGCCGTCAATCATTCGCATGCTTTACTATATCCGGCGCCCGATGCAGAAGGTCGCGCTTACGAAGAAGAACGTGCTGATTCGCGACGATCACGGATGCCAGTATTGCGGGTCGCGAGGCGAGCGGCTGATGACGGTCGATCACGTCATCCCGAAAAGCCGCGGCGGCGAGTCGACGTGGGAGAATCTGGTATGCGCGTGCATGCGGTGCAACAATCGCAAGAACAATCGACTCCCGCAGGAAGCTAACATGTCCCTCCGGCGCAAGCCGCGGCAGCCCAAATATATTCCATGGATTCAAATCAAGCGCAACACGCTGCCCGACGAATGGGGCAAGTTCCTGTTCCTCTATAACGTTTCGATCGAAGAGCGCGTCGAAGCCTGATCGTTTGGTCCCAACGCGTCGAACGTGCCGCTGCAAAACCGAGTCACCCCGTTCGGAGAGATCGCCGCCTTACCGGGCCGCGGACTCCTGATGGGCAACCGCGGCATCCTGCACGACGACGCTCGCCGCATCGTTCGGCCGTGGCAGGCTCGCCGCTGGATCGCCTGCCGGCTCGAGTTCCGCGGCATCCGTCGCGTCGTCATGCAGCCTCACCGGTACACCGAACTGTTCTTTGTCGATGAAGCGGCCGCGTTTTCCGGCGGCCACCGCCCGTGCGCCGAATGCCGGCGGGAGGATTACCAGCGCTTTCGCTCGCTGTGGCAGGCGTGTCACGGCGGCCAGGGCGGCGCCGACGCGATCGACGCGCGCCTGCACGCGGATCGCGTCGCCGGACGCCGCAAGCGAACTTACCGCGACGATATTACGGCGCTGCCCGACGGAACGTATATCGCGCTCCAAGGTCTGCCGTGGCTGGTCTGGGGCCGGTCGCTCTACGCGTGGTCCGATTCGGGCTACGCGGCGCGCCGGCCGCGCGCCCCTCGGGGCGACGTTGAAGTGCTGACGCCGCGCTCCGCCGTCGCGGTTCTTGCCGCGGGCTATCGCCCCGGCGTCCATCCCAGCGCAGGCATTCGCTCGGAATAGCGCACGCGACGGGAGGCGCGAAACCTCCACCGAAGGCGCCCGCATGCCGATTCTCGCCGCCGCATTCTGGCTCGGCGTCTTCTCCGGTCAACGGTCGCTCACGCCGCTCGCCGTCCTGTGGCTCGCGCGGCATCGCGGCGCAGCGGCGTACGCGCTCGGTGCCTTGGCGCTGCTCGAGTTCGCCGGCGACCTATACCCCAGGGCGCCCGCGCGCACGCGCTTCGCCGGGCTTACGGCGCGCTGCCTGACCGGCGGCCTGTGCGGCGCGAAGCTTGCCGAACGAGATCGCTGCACCGTCGCAGCCGCGACCGGCGCGGCGGCCGCAATCGTCGGCTCGTACGCGGGACTGTCGGTGCGGCGGAGCGCTGCGGCGGCTATTGGCGCCGTTCCGGCGGCGATCGTGGAGGACGCTATGACGATCCTTGGAGCCGCCGCAGTGGTCGCGTCGCTCTAAGCGCGTTTTTCGCCGTGGCCCACCTCTGGCTTCCATTCACGCAGATGCGCGACTTCGACTTGCGCGCGCGGACGTTCGTGCGCGGCGTGGGGACGATGCTCGAAGACCAGCGGGGCCACCGCCTGTACGACGCCGTGAGCTCCATTTGGACGACGGTTCACGGCCATTGCCACCCCCGGATCGTCTCCGCGATCGCCGCACAGGCCGCGGTGCTGGACCACGCGACGCTTCTCGGCGCGGCAAATCCGCTCGCCATCGCATTGGCGGACCGCATTTGCACGCTCGCCGACATGGACCGCGCGTTCTTTGCGGCGGACGGAGCGAGCGCCGTGGAAGCGGCCGTGAAGATCGTGCTGCAATACTGGCAGAACCGCGGGGAGCCGCAACGCTGCCGATTCCTGCGTTTGTCGAATGCTTACCACGGCGACACGGTCGGCGCGATGAGCGTCTCCGACATCGCGCTTTTCAAGGGGCGGTTTGAAAGCGTCACATTTGCGGCCAGTGAATTCGACCCAGCGCTGCTGACGGAGCCCGAGGTCGCGGCGGTCGTCGTCGAGCCGCTGGTTCAAGCGGCAGCGGGCATGCGCGCCACGAGCGCGCACGTCTACGACGCGCTTCGCGGCGCGAAGCCGCTGGTCATCGCGGACGAGATCGCGACGGGATTCGGGCGAACCGGTACGATGTTCGCCTTCGAGCAGACTCCGCTGCGTCCGGATCTCCTCTGTCTGGGCAAGAGCATCACGGGCGGAACGCTCGCGCTCTCCGCAACGCTCGTTCGCCGCCCGTTGTATGCGGCGTTCCTCGGCGCCTACGATGCGGGTCTTCACTTTTTTCACGGCCATTCATACGCGGGCAACCCTATCGCGTGCGCCGCCGCCCTCGCATCTCTCGACCTTTTCGTCGAGGAACGGACGCTCGAGCGGGCCCACGGAATCGCGCGACGGGCGGCGTCGCATCTCGACCGCATTTGCACTCACGGTACCGTGCGCGCCGCACGGCAGACCGGCACGATGATCGGCGTCGAGATTGCCGCGGAAACGATCGACCGCCGCGGCGCGCCGACGCCGGCGTGGCGCATCGCCGACGCGCTCTACGACGCGGGACACTTTACGCGGCCGATCGGCGACGTGCTGCAGTTCGTGCCGCCGCTCTGCTCGACGGACGGTGAGGTGGACGAATTCTTCGACGCGCTCGAGCGCGCCCTGGACCGTGCCGCCGCGTGAACTATCTCGATCGCGTCGGCCAGAAACTCGAGGGGATCCGGGCCGCCCACCAAGAGCGTACGCTGCCGGAGCGTCAGCTTGTCGCCGTGACGGACTTTGCCTCGAACGACTATCTGGGCCTCGCCAGCGATCCGCAGGTCGTCGAGGCACTCAAGCGTGCCCACCGAGCAGGCTCCGGCGGCGCGCGGCTGCTCTCCGGACGGCACCGCGAACATTCACTGCTCGAAGCGGAGCTCGCCGACTGGCTCGGCCGCGAGCGTGCGCTGCTGTTCTCATCGGGCTATCTCGCCGCGGTCGGAACGATTCCGGTGCTTGCAGCGTTTGGGGACGTCGTGCTCTCCGACGCGTGCAATCACGCGTCGATAATCGACGGCGTGCGCCTCGCACGCACGCGACGAATCGTGTACCCGCACCGCACGCTTCCGCCGACCGGCGGGGTCCGCGCAATGATCGTGAGCGAGTCGATCTTCAGCATGGACGGTGACGCAGCCGACGCACGAACGCTCCTCGGGCGCTGCGGCGACGACGGCATCGTGCTGCTCGACGAAGCGCACGCGCTCGGCATCGTTGGGGCGCAGGGCGGCGGCGGAGCAAGCGGGTGCGACGATCCGCGTCTCGTCGTGCTCGGCACGCTATCGAAGGCGCTCGGGACGCTCGGCGGGTTCGTCGCCGGACCGGCGTCCGTCGTCGAGTTGCTCGTCAATCGCGCGCGCACGTTTGTGTTCGACACGGCGTTGCCGCCCGCGCTCGTGCTCGCGGCGCGCATCGCGCTGGTGCTCGCCCGCCGCGCCGACGACGCGCGGGCGCGGCTGCGTGCCAACGTTCAACGCCTTCATGAGGGCCTCGCGGCGGCGTCCCTGCCTTCACCGGACGTCGCGGGAGCGATCGTGCCGCTGATCCTGGGCAGCGAGGAACGCACGCTGCGCGTCTCCGCGGCGCTGATGGAACGGCGCATCTTCGTTCCGGCGATCCGGCCGCCAACGGTGCAACCGAACACGTCCCGCCTTCGCATCTCGCTCCGCGCCGATCATTCGCCGGAGCAAATCGACCTGCTGGTCGAGGCGCTCCGCGCGTGCATCGTTACTTCGTAACCGGAACCGACACGGACGTCGGCAAGACGCGCGTCGCGGCGGCGCTCGCGGTGGCACTGCGCGAAGCGGGTGAGACCCCGACCATCGTGAAGGTCGTCCAGACCGGCCTCGCGGCCGGCGATGAAGGCGATGCCGCACGAGCGGGACGGCTCGCCGGCGTGCCGCACGTCGAGTTGGCGCGTTTCGAGCGCGTCGCCGATCCCTGGTCCGCAGCGCTCGCCGAAGGCGTGACACTGCGTTGCGCGGACTTCGCCGACGCCCTCGCCGCGCGGGCGGGAGCGATCGTCGTGGAGGGAAGCGGCGGCATGATGGTACCGCTCGCAGAGCGCGAATTTCTCGCCGACGTCGCGGCAGCGGCGAAGTTACGGACGATCGTCGCCGTCGGCTTGCGTCTGGGGTGCATCAACCACGCGTTGTTGACGCTGAATCTCTGTCGCGACCTGGGCGTCTCCATCGCGGGAGCGCTGCTGATCGAGCGCTGGGCACCCACCGAACCGGCGTATCGCACCGACGTGACGCGAGCGTTGCAGGGAAACGTGCCGATACTTGGCATTCTGCCGTTTGCGTCTGCCGAGGCGGAGTCTGTCGCGGCCGGCGCAAAACTCCTCGAACCGCTGGTGAAACGAGACCGTTGACGATGTCGTTGTCCTCGATCGATCGCGCGCGAGCCGACCTTTTGGAGCGCGGCGTTCCGGCAGGCTCCAGTCTCATCGCAGAGCTGGCGGCGCTGCCGCCCCAGGCCGTTCCGGACTTGCTGGCGCTTGCCGACGACGTCCGAACGCACTACTGCGGCAACGGCGTCGCGGTAGAAGTGCTGTACAATGCGAAAAAGGGCGGCTGCTCGGAAGATTGCAACTTCTGCTCGCAGAGCGCGCGCTACGCCACCGACGTGGACGCGGAGCCGCTCTCTCGAGTGGAGGATTTCGTGGCCGCGGCCCGTGCGGCGCGCGAGCGCGGCGCCAGTGAGTTCTGTATCGTCGTGGCCGTTCGCGGGCCTTCGGAGCGGCTGCTCGACCGCGTGTGCGAGGCCGTCGGGCGGATTAAAGGCGAGGAGTCGCTGACGGTTGCCGTCTCGCTCGGGATCTTGACCGATGCACACGTCGAGCGCTTGGCCCGCGCGGGCGTCGACAAGGTGAACCATAACCTCGAAACGTCGGCCCGCTACTTTGCTTCGGTTTGCACGACGCATACATACGAGGAGCGATGGGAGACGTGCATGCGCGTGAAACGGCGCGGCCTGGAGTTATGCTGCGGCGGCATCATCGGCATGGGGGAAACCGTCGAGGACCGCATCGACTTCGTCCGAGCGTTGCGGGAACTGGAGCCGCACGAGGTACCCATTAACTTCCTCAATCCCCGACCCGGCACGCCGTTTGGCGATCGGTCGCTGCTCGATCCCGTGGAAGCGCTGCGCTTCGTCGCAATCGTCCGTCTTGCATTGCCGCGGGCGCTCGTGCGATTTGCCGGCGGCCGTGAGGTCACGCTCAAAGGCCTGCAGGACCTCGGCATGCGAAGCGGCGCGAGCGGTATCGTGCTGGGCGACTATCTAACGACCGCCGGCCGTAAGGACGCCGACGACTTCGCCATGCTCGATCGGCTTGGCTTCGAAGTGCTGGCGTGAGCATTGGATCAGCGTAGGACACCCTACTTCCAAGCGCTGTTGGACTATGTCGACGCCGGCGTGCTCCCGTTTCATACGCCGGGGCACATTCAAGGCGCTGGCATGGACCTCGCCTTTCGGGAGTTCGTCGGGGAAAATATCTGCGCGATCGATTTGACCCCGATGCCCGGCATCGACGACCTCCTGCAGCCGACCGAATCGATCAAGGAGGCGCAGGAGCTCGCGGCCGAGGCCTGGGGCGCGGACAACACGTTCTTCCTCATCAACGGTTCCACGAGCGGCAATCAATGCATGATGATGACCGCCGTGAACCCGGGCGAGAAAATCGCCGTCCCACGCAACTCGCACAAATCCATGCTCGGCGGCCTCGTGATGAGCGGCGCGCGACCCATTTACATGCGTCCCGAAGTCGACGAAGAGCTTCGGATGGATCATTGCGTGACCGCGGAAACGGTCGCGGCGACGCTGCGCGAGCACTCCGACGCCGTCGCCGTGTATCTGGTATCGCCCACCTACTACGGCGTCGCCGCCGATCTTGCGAAGATCGAGCAGATCGTCCATCGTGCCGGCAAGCTGCTGCTGGTGGACGAGGCGTGGGGCCCGCACTTTCATTTTCACGCGGCGCTGCCGCTCTCCGCGACGAGCGCCGGCGCGGATCTGTCGATCAACTCGACCCACAAGATGCTCTCGGCTTTCTCACAGTGCGCGATGCTTCATCACCGCGGAAAGCGAGTGCGGCTGGACCGGCTGAAGTCCGTCTTGAAGATGTTCCTCTCAACGTCGCCGAATTTACCGATGGTAGCGTCGCTCGACGTGGCGCGCAAGCAAATGGCTACGGAGGGATCGGCGTTGCTTGCGCGCACGATCGAGCTGGCCGAAGAAACGCGCGCACGCCTCAACGCCATCCCCGACGTCTACTGCTTCGGCGAGGAGCTGCAGGGGCGCCCGGGCATCTTCGACCTGGACCCGACGAAGATCACCGTGACGGTCAAGGGCATGGGCTATACCGGATACGAGGCGTCGGAGATCCTGCGCCGCCGGTATAACATCCAAGTCGAGCTCGCCGATCTCTTCAACGTCGTCGCACTCGTAACGATCGGGACGACGCGCGAGGCTGCGGATCGTCTCGTCAACGCGTTCGAGGAGCTGGCGCGCGGCGATCGCGATCTCGACATGTTTGCGCCGTCCGGAATTCTCGAGCAGCGGATGCGCCGCGGTACGTTCCGCCTGCCGGCGATTCCGCCGATGCGGATGACGCCGCGCGACGCCTTTCTCGCGGCAGCGGAGGCCGTAAAGCTGCGGGAGAGCAAGGGCCGGATCTGCGCCGAAACGATCACGCCGTATCCGCCGGGCATTCCCGTCATCGCGCCGGGCGAAGAAATTACTTCCGAAATCATCGACTACTTGCGGCTGGAGATCAAGGCAGGCGCGCGCATCCAGGGACCGTATGACGACCGGCTGCGCACGATCCGCGTGGTAAAGGAGTGAACGCCGGGCGTGCGTAAGCGGGTCGCAGTGCGTTGGGGGAGCGGCGCGGAAACGGGGAGCGGGATTGGCAGTTAGAGTTCATCATGTGTCCCCAAGCTGGGAACTCTCGCAGCTGCTCGACATTTTCCCACTGGCGATACGGCAAGCCCTCGTTCGCCTAAACGACATCGAAGCCATTATCGAAGTAGTGCTCGACCTGGGGCGTCCTCCGGAGGCGCGCTTCGAACACGATTTCACCTATCTTAGCGATACCCCGGTCACGCACGAAGACATCGGCCACGTGTGCTCCCGCGTCTCGTCGTTCGGCGCCGACAATCGCGCCGGCATCGAACAGACGCTGCACCGCATCAGCGCCATCCGCAACCGCACCGGAAAAATTGTCGGCCTCACGTGCCGCGTCGGCCGTGCGGTATACGGCACGATCGACATCCTGCTCGACGTGCTGCGCAGCGGCAAGTCGATGTGTCTCCTCGGCCGGCCCGGCGTCGGCAAGACGACGATGTTGCGCGAGTGCGCACGCGTGCTTTCGGAGGAGCGCAAGCGCGTGGTCATCGTCGACACGTCCAACGAAATCGCCGGCGACAGCGACATCCCGCATCCGGGCATCGGCCTCGCCCGCCGCATGCAGGTCGCCGACCCGGCGCTCCAGCACGCGGTCATGATCGAGGCGGTGGAAAACCACATGCCCGAGGTGATCGTCATCGACGAGATCGGGACGGAGGCTGAGGCGGCCGCCGCCCGCACGATCGCCGAACGGGGCGTCACGTTGATCGGCACGGCGCACGGTCAAACGCTCGAGAACCTCTTGATGAATCCGACGCTGTCGGACCTCGTGGGCGGCGTAAGCGCCGTTACGCTCTCCGACGAGGAGGCGCGCCGTCGCGGCACCCGCAAGACGGTGTTGGAGCGCAAGGCGCCCCCGACGTTCGACGTCGTCATCGAGATACACGACCGCGATCGCCTGGCGATTCACAAGAGCGTCGCCGACGTCATCGACGCGCTCCTGCGCGGCTATCAGCCGCAGCCCGAGATCCGGCAGCGCGAGGCGAGCGGCGCGGTGACGGTCGTACAGGAGGCCGACACCGAATCGATGCCGCGCCTCGTCGACAGTTATCAGAGCGAGCGCGAGCACGAAGACGGCGACCGGCCGATTTCGATCTTTCCCTACGGCGTATCCCGCAACAAGATCGAACGCGCCATATCGAACCTGCACGTCAACGCCGCGATCGCGAGAAACTGGGACGACGCCGACGTCGTGCTTACGCTCAAGACGCTCGAGCGCAAAGAGCAGCCGAAGCTCAAGCAGATCGCTTCGGACAACGTGCCGATATATTCCATAAAAACGAATACGACCACGCAAATTCAGTCGGCGCTGCGTGACGTGTTCAACCTCGGTTCGATCGATCGTGAGGAGCTCGCCCTGCGCGAAGCCGAAGAGGCGATCTATCAGGTGCTCCTGACGAACCAAGCCATCGAGCTTTCGCCCCAGACGTCGTACGTTCGCCGGATGCAGCATCAGCTCGCCGAGCGTTACCGGCTGCAGTCGCGCAGCACCGGCCTCGAGCCAAATCGCCGCGTTAAGATTTTCAAGACGAGCGACGCGTAGTCGCCGAGTCCCACATGCTCGTCGTCGTCGAAGGAATCGAAGGGAGTGGTAAAAGCACGCTCGCGTCCGGGCTTGCCGCGCGGCTGCGCGCGGACGGCTGGGAGGTGGTCGAAACGCGCGAGCCCGGCGGGACGCCGCTCGGCGACGCGGTCCGGGCCCTGTTCCTCGACGCAGGCAGCGCGATCGAGCCGGCGGCGGAGCTGCTGCTGGTCAACGCCGCGCGCGCCCAGCACGTCGAACGCATCATTCGGCCGGCACTCGCAGCCGGCAAAGTGGTCGTGTGCGACCGGTTCACGGATTCGACGCTGGCGTACCAGGGATACGGACGCGGCATGGACGTCGAAATAGTGCGTATCGCCTGCGACATTGCAACGAAAGGCGTGCGGCCCGCGGCGGTGCTGCTGCTCGACGTCCCCGTATCAGCGGGACGCGAGCGCCTGCGCTCGCGCACCGGAGCGGCCGACCGGATCGAGTCGGAAGACGACGCCTTTCACGAGCGCGTCCGGCGCGGTTACCTCACGCTCGCCGCTGCCGGCGGCCATCGCGTCTTCGACGGCATGAAAACACCCGCTGCCGTCCTCGAGGAAGCGCTGGCGTTCGTGCGAGGCGCGCTGCGGGAACGGCCGGCGTGACCGGGCTGCGGTTCGACGTTGTGGGTGCCGACGGGCCAAAGCGCTATTTCGAAGCGCTGACGCCGCAGACGATCGCCCACGCATACGCCTTCACGGGGCCGCCCGGCGTCGGTAAGAAGACGTTTGCGCGGCGCTTGGCGCAATCGCTGCTCTGTCTCGCTCCGAAAGACGGAGTGTTGGGCTACGACGGTACGTGTGCTTCCTGTGCGCTCTTCGCAGGCGAGAACGTTCGCCACCCCGACTTCCTCGAGCACGAAGGCGTGCTCAAGATCGGAGATCGCGACGCGCCGACGGGCTTCGCCGAAGGCGAGCATCTCTCGTCGCGCGACCTCGTGCGCCAGCTCTCGATGCAGTCCTACAGCGGCGGCATGCGCGCGCTGCTGCTGGGCGACGTCGATTTCGCCACGCACCACGCCGCCAACGCGCTTTTGAAATTCTTGGAAGAGCCGCCGCGCGGCGTCGTGATGATCGTGACGACGGCCGCACCGGGCCGGCTGCTGCCGACGATACGCTCCCGGCTGATCGAAATTCGCTTCCCTCTGCTCTCGAGGGTGCAGGTTGGCGAGATTCTGCGCGATTTAGGGTGCGACGCGAAGAAGGCCGAGCTCGGTGCGTCGCTCGGCGGCGGCAGCGTGCGCCGCGCCCTCGCCGCGACCGAACCGCAAGAGGAGTCGCTGCGCGCTGCGGTTGCGCGCTGGTTCTTCGATAGCGTGGAAGGGAAGTCGCCGAACGAGCCGTGGGCGACGCGCGAAACGCTCTTCGAGGGGCTCGAGACCGTCAAGGCGCTGGTGCGCGACTGGATCGTCGCAGGGAATGCGCAAGGAGCTGAGCCGCTGTCGCTCGATCAGGCGGAGGGCTTGCGGCGCCTCCAACGCATCGGCCCGCACGAGGCGGTCGCGCTCCTTTCGAAGCTCGACGAAGCGCAGCGTCTCGCCCGCACCAACGTCGGACCGGCGCTGGTTGGGGAATACGTGCGCATGGCGCTCACCAGTAGCCGGTGAACGCGATGTCGTCGTACTGTTTTGCGAACGGAAAGGCGAGATAGGCGAGTGCCAGCCCCCGCGCTGCCGCGCTGACGACCGCCCAGATCGTCGCCGGCACGTGGACGAGCAGATACGGTAGACCCAACGGTACGGCGACATACCAGATCGCGAAGAAGACGATCGCGAGGACGATCGAACCGATCGGCTGAGCACGGACGCCGCGGATCGACGAAGAGATTGCCAGCGAGCCGGGCATGCCGCCGATCGCGGCTGACGGGATCGTGTAGATGAGGAAGAAGGCAGCGATTGCGCCGAGAGCCAGCCCGAATGCGCCGAAGAACGAGCCGATGTAGCTGGCGGCCCACACGACGAACTGGAATCCGATGGCAGCCAAGGCGATCCCGCCGAATTTCGAGCGGCCCTCTTCCCACGCCGCGTCGAACGCTCCGTTGCGCCGCCGCCAAAGGTTGCTGGCCTGGATGATCGTCACGCCGAACGCCCATAGGTAGACGAGCTGCACGAGGAGGCCGAAAAGACCCGTTCCCGCGCCGCCAAGCGGATCGGTGAACGCGTACGAGAGCTGTGTCAGAAGGAGGTCGACGACCGCTGCCAGCAGCGGCATCGCGAACACCGACGGGTGCCGGAGCAGCAGCGGAAAGGCGCGCGCGTACATCGCGAGGTCGACGTGCAGCCGCTGACGGCGCATCGCGGCTAGAACCGAGCTCCTTCGAGCGCATGCCGGCACGAGCAATCTGCATCGAGGGGAACGTCCTGCACGATCTTGCCGATCGCGTTGCGGACGCGCTCGTTGTTGCGTTGAAAGACTTCGATGACCGCATGGTGGGAAACCGGCGGCGTGCCTTCTAAGCCGACGTCGTAGTCCGTGATGAGCGAGATGTTGACGTAGCACATCTCGAGTTCGCGCGCGAGGTAGGCCTCGGGATACTGCGTCATGTTGATGACTTCCCAGCCTTGGCTTTGAAACCACTTCGACTCTGACCGAGTTGAGAAGCGCGGTCCCTGGATCACGACCACGGTTCCGCGCTCGTGCGTCTCGATGTCGAGGGAGCGCAGCGCCTGCGCCGCAATCGGGCGCAGCGTCGGACAGTATGGGTCGGCGAAGCTCACGTGCGTCGTGATCGGGCCGTCGTAGAAGGTGTCCTTTCGACCGTTGGTCCGGTCGACCAACTGGTCGGCCACGACCATGGAGCCCGGACGAACGTCTTCCCGCAAGGAACCGCACGCCGTCGGCGCGACGATCCACTTGACGCCCAGCTGTTTCATGGCGAACAGGTTCGCTCGATAATTTGATCGCCTGCGGCGGAAAGCGATGATCTTTGCCGTGGCGCGGAAGGAACGCGACTCGCCGGCCGGCGATCTCACCGAGCGCGACTTTATCACTGGGCGCGCCATACGGCGTCTCGACCCATGCCTCGTGCGAGTGCTCCATCAGCGAATAAAATCCGGACCCACCGAACACGCCGATATCGGCACGCAATTCATTGCTCATAATTGACTACCCTCGATAATCCGTCGCTCGAATCCTGGCGGCGGCAACGTCTTCAGCGATTGAAATCGGAGGGCTTGAGGTCGTCCAGGAACTTCTTGAAGCGCGCCATCTCCGTGTCGTTGGTGGGCTTCTTTTCGGCGGTCGCCTCTTCGAGGACGATTTTGTCCGAGACGAAGATCGGCGCGGGCACGCGAAGCGCCAAAGCGATGCCGTCGGATGGGCGCGCGTCGATTTCCTGCAGCTCGCCGTTCGTGCGGACGACGAGTTTTGCAAAAAATGTCGAGTCTTTGATATCGTGGATGACGACCTGTTCGAGGTTCGCGCTGAGGGTGTCGAGGATGTTGCGCATGAGGTCGTGAGAGAGCGGGCGAGGCACGGGCGCGCCTTCGAGCGCGAGGGCGATGGCGGTTGCCTCGAACGGACCGATCAGGATGGGGAGGTAGTGTGAGCCGTCCATGTCCTTGAGGATGACGACGGGGTCGTGGGTCAAGAGGTCGATGCCGAGTTTGTCGACCTTCATTTGGCGCATATGCGACGTATCCGACGCATCCGGCGAATTTTCTTGCCGCCTCTCCGATGAGCGGCACGCGCAAGGGCGGGCAGTACGGGCGGCCGAACGGGCCGGCTCGAGTATGCCACTGCGCTGCGGAATCGTCGGCTTGCCAAACGTCGGGAAATCGACCATCTTTAATGCGCTCACGCGGTCGTCCCAGGCCCTGGCGGCGAACTATCCGTTTGCGACGATCGAGCCGAATGTCGGCGAGGTGGCCGTTCCGGACGAACGACTACCAGTGCTCGCGCGCCTTGCGGCCGCGCAACGCATCGTTCCGGCGACCGTTCGCTTTGTCGATATCGCCGGACTGGTCCGCGGCGCCAGCGCCGGCGAGGGACTCGGCAACGCATTCTTGAGCCACATCCGCGAGACCGACGCAATTGCTATGGTCTTGCGCTGCTTCGATGACGAAGACGTGTCGCACGTCGAGGGAGGCCCCGATCCAGTGCGCGACGCGGAAATCGTCGCGATCGAGCTCGCGCTCGCGGACCTCGCGACGATGCGCCGCCGAGTGCCGAAGATCGAACGCGAGGCCCGCGCAAACCCAAAACTGCGCGACGAGCTCTCTGCGGCTCAGCGGCTCGCCGAGGGGCTCGAAGAGGCGCGACCGGCGCGGAGCTTTTCCGCCGACTCGGTAGAAGCGCGGGTCGCCGCCGAGTCGTTCTTGCTCACCCGCAAGCCGATGCTGTACGTCGCCAACGTCGGCGAGCACGCGGGCCCGAGCGATGCGGAGCGGATCGCTGCCGTCACGGAGATCGCCCGCGAGGATGGCGGCCGTGCGGTGGTCTTGAGCGGAAAAGTCGAGGCCGAGCTTGCGGGTCTTTCGGAAGCCGAAGCGGTCGAGTTCCGGCAAGAGCTCGGGATGGTACGCAGCGGCCTCGACGAGCTGGCAGCCGCCGCCTACGACCTACTCGGTCTGACGACGTTCCTCACGGCCGGCGAGAAGGAAGCCCGTGCGTGGCCGATACGGCGGGGAGCGAAGGCGCCCGAAGCGGCGGGAACGATCCACGGCGACATCGAGCGCGGTTTCATTCGTGCCGAGATCGTGTCGTTCGACGACTACGTGGCGTACGGGACGATGGAGGCGCTGCGAGCGGCCGGTCGGGTGAGAAGCGAGGGCCGGGAATACGTCATGCAGGAAGGCGACGTCGTCAACTTTCGATTCAACGTGTGAATCAAGGGGCCGCGACGCGCAACGCGCAACTCCCTCACCATGACAACAGCGCTGCGCGAAGCCTCCGTGCGTGAAGTTTCCGTTTTCGGCGACGCGATCGCCTACTTCAACGAGGCTGCCGACCTTTTGGAACTGGACGCTGGAATGCGACGCATCCTCACGCATCCCACCCGCCAGATCATCTTCTCGATTCCCTTTCAGCGCGACTCGGGGGAGTTCGAGGTCTACACCGGATACCGCGTGCAGTACAACTTCGCGCGCGGCCCGGCGAAGGGCGGCATTCGGTATCATCCCGGCGTAACGCTCGACGAGGTCACGGCGCTGGCGTTCTGGATGACGTGGAAGTGCGCCGTCGTCGACCTGCCCTTCGGCGGCGGGAAGGGCGGCGTCACGTGCGATCCGGCGACGCTCTCCGCCAACGAACTCGAGCGCATCACGCGGCGCTATGCCGCGGAGCTGGTCGAGGTCGTCGGGCCGGACAAAGACGTTCCCGCGCCGGACGTCAACACGACGCCGCAGGTCATGGCGTGGTTCATGGACACTTACTCGATGCACGTGCGCCAGAACACCCCGGGCGTCGTCACCGGAAAGCCGGTCGAGATCGGCGGCTCGTGCGGGCGCGTCGAAGCGACGGGTCGCGGCGTGACGATTTGCGCGCTCGACGAAATGGCGGAGATGGGACTCCGTCCCGATCGCACGTCGATCGCCATCCAAGGGTTCGGCAACGTTGGAAAGCACGCGGCGAAGCTCTTCGAAGAGCGCGGATGCAAGGTCGTCGGCATTTCCGACGTGACGGGCGCCTACTACAACGAGGAAGGCATTTATGTCGCCGGGGCGATGGAGCACGCCGCGAAGTACGGCACGCTCGAAGGCTTCAAGGGCGGCGAGAAGATTTCGAACACGGAACTGCTGGCTAGCCCCTGCGACGTACTCGTGCCCGCGGCACTGGAGAAGGTGTTCACTCCCGAGACGGCCGCGAAGGTGCAGGCAAAGCTTATCGTGGAAGGCGCGAACGGTCCCACGACGCCGGAAGCAGATCGCATCATGCGCGAGCGCGGCATCGTCGTGATCCCCGACATCATGGCCAACGCCGGCGGCGTCACCGTTTCGTACTTCGAATGGGCGCAAGACCGCATGGGTTACTTTTGGAAGGAAGCCGAGGTCAACGAGCGGCTCGAAGACTTCCTCTTGTCGAACCTGCATCAGATACGCGCGATCGCGAAGTCCCGCGGCGCGACGTTACGCACGGCGGCCTACACGCTCGCCATCGACCGGGTCGTCAAGGCGTCGAAGCTGCGCGGGATCTACGCTTAATCGCCCTGCCCTACGGCTTGTAGGGTGAGTCGTGCGGCGGCGCGTACGGGTCTGGGAAGCAGTACTGCCGGTTCGAGCACCGCGTACCCGCATATACCGACTCGATGTCGACTTCCGGTATGTGCGTCCCGTACGCATGGTTGATCGTCTTGATGAAGTCGTCGGCGATCAGCGCGTAACCGGTGTTCGACGGATGCACGCCGTCGAAGCTCAGGATGCCCCAGAGATAGCCGAGCGTGCAGCACTTTCCGGGATTGATCGACGCGGCTTGATGGAAGTAGGGGTTTGAGGGATTGCCGCTGGCGAGGCCTTCAAAAATGGCATGCACGTCGACGAGCGGCGCGTTCGAGGAACGGGCGGCGTCGTCGATTCCCTGGTTGATCGCGTCGTTCAGCGCCTGTATTTTTCCGGCAAACGCCGGCGTAATGTAGTACGCTCCCAAACCGCTTCCCGCGACTGGCTTGCAGTGCGGCGCCGGCACCGCGCAGTCCAAATCCGGCGCCTCGCCGTTGTTGGCTTGGTAGTATTGGATCGTCAGCGCCAACGCCGGAAGCGTCAGATACCCGCACGGTTTGGAGGTGGACGCCGGAATGCAGCCATCGGGCGTGTCGAGATGGTAATGCCGCGCGAACTCCGGGACCAGAAACGGGATTCCGGCGATTCCCAGAAGGCATGAGGCGTAGGTGCGAATAGCGCAATCCTTGGTCCGCTTTGGATTCGTGACGCGCTGGAAGTAGCCGGTGTCGACGATGTTGGGAAGGTTGGCCACGACGACCCGCGCGCCGGCTTGCCGCAGTGTCGAGATCGTCGCACGCAAGTCGCTCGATGCCTGACCGGCGTCCCGATCGCCTCCGAGGAAGCGGCCGCCGCTGCCCATGTACTTGAGCACGTCGTTGGCTCCGAGCCAAACGGTTGCGAGCGTCGGATGGCGCGACGCGGCCGCGTTTACGTCCGTGAGGCGCGGCAGATGCACGAAGTTTCCGAGCACCGGCCAAAACGTTCCGCTTTCTTCTGCGATGACTTGGTTCAGCAGGCCTGGGATGCCGGAAAGTGACTTGCACGTAGACGTCTGCGGCGCGTGGAGCGTGTTCGCTTCGTGCAGCGTCAAACCCGGTATGCCGACGTTGCGGATCGTGGTCGAGTCCGGATTGATGCGAACGCGCGTCAGCCCCTTCAACCGGTATCCGGCCTCGTCGAAGCCGTTGTTGTCGGTACAGACGTCGCCGCTCTTGAGCTGAATGAATGGGAAGAACGGATTGTCTCCGTACGGAACGATCTGATTATCGAGGCCGGGCCCATTGATGAGCGGCAAGGGGCTGGTCGCGGGGTCGTACATTCGCGCGATCGCCCGTTCGATCGGCTCGCCCGAGGCTTGCTCGTCGAGGTCCGCCCACCAGCCGTTCTCCTGCGTCGGCGGAATTTGATGCGACTTAAAAAACGGATTGTCGACGCCCGTGGCCCCGAGGAACCCATCGGATTGATAGCCCGCCGTCAGGCTGTCGCCGACGCCCACGATCGTCGTAAGGATCGTATCCGGACTTCGTTTCCCGAGCTGTTGCAGGGGAACGACCGGCCCCGAGCCGGCGCTTCCGCCGCCGCAGCCGGCGAGCGCCGCGAGCAGCGCCAGTGCGAGGAGTCGTTTTGCGGGCGATTGCTTCATGGCGAGCCTTTGCAGAATCACAATGGGAAGACGCGCGGCGAACCGACGCCGATCTGGAGCTGCAGCTGGGTGGCCTTGAGCCCGCCGATCGCGAGCCCGCACGCGTTATTGATTGCCTGCTGCACCGTGAGGCATTTGATGCCCGTGATGCCGTCGGGGCCCAGGTTCGTCGGGTTGCCGCTGTTGAGCACCATCTGGACGAACGCGTACTTGCTCAGACGCTGCGATACCCCTAAGAAATACGCGATCAAATGCTCGGGGTAAGGGTCCGTCGGCAAGTAATCGCGGGCGCTCTGCGGTTCGAAGAAGATCGTCGTGTCGCGCAGCGGGTTATATTCCAAGTACAGAATTTGGTTGAGCTGCATCGCGTTGCCGACGTTGGCGCCGGCGGTATGCACGAGCCACTGCGGCGCAAGCGTAAACGTTCCGAACATCTTCGGGGTCTTCAAGAACGGCAGCGTGAGCGCGACGGCGTAATATTGCGCGGTGCGCACCGGAATATTGACGACCGGGCCGTCCGGCAAATTGTAGGTGAACGGAACGACGTCGTTGTTGTTCGGCGAAAAGCCGATCTGGCCGCCGCGCGCCACGTACGTCGGCGTTATGACGATCGGCACGGGGCCGGGCAGCTTGTCCGAGCGTATGACGAACAACTTCTGCAGCATGAACACGCCGAACGTGTCTTTCGTGCGTACGTTGATGTTGCGACCGGTCCCGGGACCGCACCGCGTGCCGTTTGACAAGTCGGCGCAGCCGACGGGATTCCGAAACCCCGCGAGGTAGACCGGCGCGAGGCCGCTGTTGAATCCGTAGGGATAGTGCTGCAGCTGAAACATGCTTGCGACGAGCCGCGTCGACCAGTTGAAGCCGTAGCCTAGCGATGCATCGACGCCGCCCATTAGCCAGCCTTTACCGTACGAACCGATGTTGCCGTACGGATACGCCGCCGAAACGTCGACGCGATACTCGAAGTGGCCGCCCGGGAGCTCCATCTTCGGGCCAACCCGATGTTGGCTTACCGGCGGGGCCTGCGCGACGGAGCCGCTGACCGGGGAAGGCGTGGGCGTCGCCATCACGCTCTTGATCGCGTCGTTTGCGCCGGGCACCAGCTCGCGTTGGAAGACGTCGGCGGTCCCGTCGGCGAGCGCGGGCCGCTGGAACGCGCATACCGCGAACAGCGCCGCAGCGGCCGCAACGATCCAAGGACGAAAATCGCGCATGCAGGCAACTCCCAAGAGAACGGCGATGACGGAGGTTATTAAAAGTGTCGGCGCTTATGCTGGAGTTGCGCTTACGGTAATGAGTTCCTCTAGATGCTGACCGGCGGTGCGCTTTCCGTTTGTGCGACGTCGCGCCGTGCACGTCCGTCGCGCGCGGCAGGCCTGCCGCGCAGCTCGAGCGACTTGATGATGACGTATAGGACGGGAGTGATCGCAAGGTTGAGGATCGTCGACATGAGCATTCCGCCGAAGACGACCGTTCCGAGCGAATGGCGTGCGGCCTCGCCGGCACCCGACGAAAACACCAGCGGGATGACGGCAATCACGAACGCGATCGACGTCATTAGGATCGGCCGCAGCCGCGTCTGGGCGGCACGGAGCGCCGCCTGCACGACGGTCGCACCTTGCCGGAGCTGCTGGTTGGCGAATTCAACGATCAAAATTGCGCTCTTGCTCGCCAAGCCGATGAGCATGACGTAGCCGACTTGGGCGTACACGTCTTGCGAGAGCGTCGGGTCGAAGAGAAAGGGGATCGGGAGATGCCGCAGGTTGATAAATAACAGGGCTCCGAGCAGTGCCGTGGGCACCGCGAGCAGCACGATCAGCGGATCGATGTAGCTCTCGTACTGAGCGGACAGCACGAGGAAGACGAAGACCAGCGCCAGGAGGAATATCTCGATCGTCAGCGGACCGGCGGCAATTTGATCGAGCTGCAGCCCCGTCCATTCGAAGCTTACCCCTTTGGGCATCACGTGCGTTGCGATCTGCTGCATCGCCTGAATCGCCGTGCCCGTGCTCACGCCGGGAGCGTTGCTGCCGCTCAGCTCGATGTTGCGGTACAGGTTGTAATGCGTGATGATCGGCGGCCCCAGTACTTGCCGAATTTGCATCAGGGACGACAGCGGCGTCATCACGGAACCGTTCACCGTCGAGCCGGTCGTCGCGAGGCCCGGTCCGGGCGTCGCTATGGTCGACGGAACGACGTCGGTGCCCGGCGCCGCGCTCGAGTGCACGTAGAGATTCCCCAGCGATGCGACGCTGTTGCGGAACGGCGCGTCCGCCTGCACGTCGACCTGCCACGATCGGTTAAGGAACGTAAAGTTGTTGACGAAGAGCGAGCCGAGATCGACCTCCATCGTCGTGAAGACGTCCTGCAGCGAGACGCCGATGGACTTGGCCTTGTTCCGGTCGATCGTCGACTCGATCTGCGGTGAGTTGATGCGGAACTGGGTGAAGACGTTTTGCAGCCTGGAGTCTTTCGCGGCGGCACCCATCACGCCGTACGCCGTGTTCATCAGATTGGTCAGCCCGACGTTTCCCCGGTCTTCCAACTCGAACTGGAAACCGCCGAAGTTACCGACGCCGTTGATCGCCGGCGGGTTAAACGCAAAGATTTGTGCCTGCGGTATCTGCGAGTAGAACGCGTAGTTGAGCCGCTGTTCGACGGCAAACGCGGAATGCGACGTGCACGACGCCGGATGTGAAAAGAACAAGACGAGCTGACACCAGGCCGGCGACTTCCGGTCGCCCCATGGCGTCAGCAGCGCGAACATGATACCGCGGTTCGGGGCCGACCCCGTGAAGCTGAAGCCGCCCACGTCGAACAGGTGAAGAACTTCAGGTTCCGAGCGGATGATGGCCTCGGCGCGCCGCGCGATCTGCTGTTCGCCTTGCAGCGACGTCCCCTCCGGTGCCTGCACGAGCGCGATGAAGTAGCCCAAGTCTTCGTCCGGCAGGAAGCCTTGCGGCGTCCGGGATGCGAGGAAGAGCGTGACGAGCAGTGCCCCCGCGAAGGCAATTACCACCGGCCACCGGCGGCGGAACATGTTCGGCAGCACTCGCGAGTACCAATCGCGGAAGCGTTTGAAGCCGGCGTTGAACATGCGGAAGAAGGCCGCCTTCGACTCGTATTCTCCCGAGAGCAGCCGTGCCGAAAGCACCGGCGCGAGCGTCAGTGCCTGGAACAACGAGATCGTGATCGAGGCGGCGATGGTAAGCGCAAACTGCTTGTAGATCTGGCCCGTCGTCCCGGGTAGGAAACCGACCGGCAGGAAAACGGCGAGCAGCACGAGGGACGAGGCAACGACTGCGCTCTGTATCTCGCGCATCGCTTCTGCGGCGCTCGCGACGCCGCTTTGCTTTCCTTTGTTGAGCTCCATGTGGCGCGCGATGTTCTCGATGACGACGATGGCGTCGTCGACCACGAGTCCGGTTGCGAGCGTCAACCCGAACAGCGTGATCGTGTTGATCGTGAAGCCGAAGAGCTGCATCACGAAGAACGTTCCAATCAGCGAAACGGGGATCGTCGCGGCCGGAATCAGCGTAGACTTGGGATGCTGCAGGAACACGAAGATTACGAGGATGACGAGACCGATCGACAGCAGCAGCGTCAGGACGACCTCTTTGATCGACTCATTGACAAACTGCGTCACGTCGAAGGCGACGGCCCAATGCATTCCGGTCGGGAATTGCGGCGCGAGTTGCTTCATCGCGCCAATCACTCGGCGGGAGACGTCGATGGCGTTGGCGCTCGGATACTGTAGGATGCCCATGCCGACGACCTGCGATTGCCCGTCGAAGCGCAGGTCCGTCGTATAGCTCTGCGCCCCGAGCTCGATGCGTGCGACGTCTCCCAATCGGACGTAACCCCCGTTGGGGTTGGCCCGGAGGATGATATTCGCGAACTGCGAGGGAGTCGACAGCTGGGTCAGGGCGTTGACGGTGTACGTGTAGGGCTGATTTTTGGGTGAAGGCGGCGAGCCGATGCTGCCGGCGGCGACCGCGGCGTTCTGCTCCTGCAGCGCGGTCACGACGTCGCCGGCGTCGAGGCCCTGCTGCTGGAGCTTGACGGGATTGAGCCACACGCGCATGGCGTACTGGCGCTGGCCGAAGATGATGACTTGCGAGACGCCGGAAACGCGCGTGAGGTTATTGACGATGTTGAGCTGCGCGTAGTTGCTGAGCGTCAACGTGTCGAGGCTTTTGTTGTCCGATGTGAGCGCGATGCCCATTACGAACGCGCCGGAATTCTTGGCGACCGTGATGCCGAGCTGCTGCACCGTGGCGGGAAGAAGACCCAACGACGACTGCACCGCGTTCTGGACGTCGGCGGCCGCGATGTCGAGGTTCACGCCCAAGTTGAAAGTACACGTGATCGTCGAGGAGCCTTGAGCGCTCGTCGAGCTCAAGTACCGCAGGCCTTGGACGGTGTTCACGGCCTGTTCCAGCGGCGTCGTGACCTGCGCCTCCACCGCCTGCGGGCTCGCGCCCGTGTAGGTCGCCGACACCGTCACGACGGGCGGGGCGATCTGCGGATACTGGGACACGGCCATGGCAGGCATTACGACCAAGCCGGCGATGAGAATCAGCAGCGAGCAAACCGCGGCGAGGACGGGCCGGTTGAGGAAGACCTTCGTCACGTCAGGTGTACAAACCGAAAGATCGTCGGCGAGGTTTCAGCCTTCGGCTGATTGCGGAAACGCCTGTTCGGCATGGTAGGAGCTGCGCGAAAGCGGGCTCGACACGACTTGATGAAATCCTTTTTGCTGCGCCAGGCGTCCGAGCTGCGCGAATTTATCCGGGGTCACGAACTCGACGACGGGCAAATGCTTCATGCTCGGCCGCAAGTACTGACCCATGGTAAAGATGTCGACGCCGACGGCGCGGGCGTCGTCCATCGCGCCCTCGAGCTCGCGCTCGGTCTCGCCGAGGCCCAGCATCACGGAAGTCTTCGTGTAGCGCTGCGGTGCCCGGCGCTTCGCATGTGCGAGGACGTTGAGGGACTGGTCGTACGAGGCGCGTTTGTCGCGCACCGTCGGCGTGAGGCGGCGCACCGTCTCCAGGTTATGCGCGAACACGTCGGGCCGGGCATCCACGACGATGTCTAGTGCGCGCAGGTCGCCGCGATAGTCGCCGCTGAGGATCTCGACGCGCGCTCCCGAGACGCGCTCGTGGATGGCCCGGACGGTGTTGGCGAAAATCAGCGCGCCGCCGTCCGGCAGATCGTCGCGATCGACGGCGGTCAAGACTAAATACTTCCAGCGAAGGTCGCGGACCGCTTCCGCGACGCGCAGCGGCTCCAGCCAGTCGACCTGGCCGCGCGGATTGCCGGTCTTGACGTTGCAGAAGCGGCATCCTCGCGTGCAGACGTCGCCCAAGATCATAATTGTGGCCGTCCCGGCGCCCCAGCACTCTGCAACGTTTGGACAAGCTGCCTCCCTGCACACGGTGTGCAGGCCGAGCACGTTTACCTTGTCTTTGACGCGCTCGTAGTCGTCGCCGCTCGGGAGCGAGACGCGCAGCCAGGAGGGCTTCCGTGCGACCAGGTCGATCACGACGCACGAACCGCCGGCGGCGCGGTGAAGGCGACGCCGAACGTGCGCGCGAGCTCGTCCAAGAGCATCGGTTTAGCGTCGGTCACGTCGATGGCGCGTCGCGTCTCGGCGGACAACGACGTGATGCCGTGGTCGCGCAATCCGCAGGGGTTGATGAGGCGATCGTAATCGAGCCGCGTCGAAACGTTGAGTGCGATACCATGCATGGAAACCATGCGCCGTACCGCGAGCCCGATGGCGCAAATTTGGTTGCGGCCAACCCAGACGCCGGCGTGCTCGTGCCACCGTTCACCGCGAACGCCGAAGTCGGCGCAGACGTTGAGCACCGCCGACTCGAGCGACCGGACGAATGGAACGACTTCACGAAAGCGGGGCAGTCGCCGAATTGGGTAGACGACGAGCTGGCCCGGGCCGTGGTACGTCACGTCGCCGCCACGCTCGACCTCGACGACGTCGACGCCGCGGCGCGCGAGCTCCGCGCTGGTCAGCAGCACGTTCGTGCGTTTCGCCTGCCGGCCGATCGTGATGACGGCCGGATGTTCCACGACGATCCAGGTGTCGGGCTCGTTGCGCTCCGCCACGGCGTCGTGCAGCCGATGCTGCAGCTCCCATACCTCGCGGTACGGTCGCGTCCCCAGGTCGAGAAGCCGGGCCTGCACGTCACGCCTTTGCGCCGACGGGACTCTTCGGCTTGGCATTGAGAATGTGGATCGCCTTTCCGTGCGCGGCCTCGGCGGCGTCCATGATGCCTTCGGTCAGCGTCGGGTGCGGATGGATGGAGAGGCCGATGTCTTCCAGCGTCGCGCCCATCTCGAGCGCGATCACGCCTTCGCCAATCAGCGATTCCGCCTGCGGCGCCACGACGTGCATGCCGAGCAACGCGTCCGTTTGCGCGTCCCCAACGAGTTTGATGAGGCCCTCCGTTTCGTTCATCGTGCGCGCGCGGCCGCTCGCCGCCAAAGGAAACTTGCCGATGCGTACCTCGTGCCCCGCGGCCTTTGCCTCCTCTTCAGAGAGTCCGACGGTCGCGACTTCCGGGTCGGTGTAGATACAGTTCGGCACCGCGACGGGATCGAAAGCGGCGGACTTGTCGCCGTCGATCACCTCGGCCGCGACGACGCCTTGCCGCATAGCGCGGTGCGCGAGGAGCGGCGCTCCGGTGATGTCGCCGATCGCGAAGATGTGCGGTACCGTCGTGCGCTGCTGGCGGTCCACCGCGATGAAACCGCGCTCGTCGGCGGCCAACCCTGCGGCCTGCACGTTGAGTTCGGCCGAAACGGGCCGTCGGCCGACCGCGACGAGCACCATGTCGAAGTCCCGGCTCTCGTCTTTTCCGCCGGTGCCGTCGCCGTTCATCGTCGCACGCACCGTCGCGTCGCGTTTCTCGACCGCTCCGACCTTCGTGTTGAGCATGATCTCGATGCCCTGCTTTTTTAGAATGCGCCCGAGCGTCTTGCCGATCTCGAGGTCGGTGCCGGTGAGGACCTGCGGCATCATCTCGACGACGAGCACTTGCGCGCCCAGCCTCGCGTACACGGTGGCGAATTCGAGTCCGATCACGCCCCCGCCGATGACGAGCAGGCGCTTCGGTATACGCGCGAGGCCCACGGCATCGTCGGAGTTGATGATCGTGTCGCCGTCGCGCGGCCACGCCTTGACGTCCACGGGCGCCGAACCAGTTGCGATGACGATCGAGCCTGCGGTGACGCGCTCGGTGCCGCCGTCCTTCTTCTTGATGCCGAGCTCGTGCGGACCGGCGAACGACGCTTCGCCCGCGAGATATTCGACGCCGTTGGCCTTGAAGAGCGTCTTGACGCCGTTGACGTTGGCATTGACGACGTCGGTCTTGAACTTTGCGACGCCTTCGCGCTCGATTTCGGCCTTTGGCAGCTTGAGGCCGAGCGAACCCGCCCGGTCGACGTGGCGAATCACCTCGCCGACGTGCAGCAGCGCCTTCGTGGGGATGCAGCCCCAGTTGAGGCATACGCCGCCAACCTCGTCGCGATCGATGCAGAGTACTTTCTTGCCGAGCTGCCCCAAGCGAATTGCGGCGTGATAGCCTCCCGGGCCCGCGCCGATGACGGCCACGTCGTATTGCTGTCCTGCACTGTTCATGAAGGGCAGCTTCGCCCAATCGAAAGCGTTCCCCAGGAAGAAAGGCGAAATGGCGTCATCCATGTCGAGGATTGGATGGGCCAGCCTGCTCCCCGACCTCGATCGGCGCTCGATCGTACCGCTGTACAGGCAGATCTACGAGCATCTTCGCGAGGCGATCCTCGCCGGCACGCTGCCGGAATCGACGCGTCTGCCGCCGGAGCGTTCGCTGGCGGAGCGGCTCGCGGTGAACCGCAGCACGATCGTTCATGCGTACCGCGACCTCGTCGGCGAGGGGCTGATCGAGCAGCGCGTCGGCTCGGGCTCCCGCGTCGTGCAGCGGCTGCGCGGCGGTCAACCGGAGCGCGCCGCCGGGGTGCCGTGGTGGGTCACGTTGCCGCCGTGGCGCGTCGGTGCCTTCCCCAACGTTCTGGGCGAGCTTGCGGCGAAGCGCGAGCCCGGATTGATCTCGTTCGTGCAGGGCGTCGCCCCCGACGAACCGTCGCCGCTGCCCGAACTGGCAAAATCCTTCGGCCGCGTCGCGCGCGACCCGCGTTGCGTCCTTTCCTATGGGGATTCGGAGGGATACGAGCCGCTGCGCCGCGCGATCGCGGAGCGCATGAACGCGCGCGGCGCCGCCGCAATCGGCCCGAACAGCGTCATCGTGCTGACCGGTTCGACGCAAGGCATCGCGATCGTCGCCCAAAGCTTGGCGGAAGCGGGCGACGAGATTATCGTGGAGTCGCCGTCGTATCCGGGCGCTCTGCAGGTGTTCCAGATCAACGGCCTCCGTGCGATTCCGGTCACCGTTGACGACGACGGCATGCGCGTCGACCACATCGAAGCGATCCTTCGGACGCGGCGGCCGCGCTTCATCTATACGATGCCGTCGCTGCACAACCCGACGAACGTAACGATGAACGCGGATCGGCGCGAACGCCTCGCGACCATCGCGCGGCGCGCCGGCGTGCCGATCGTAGAAGACGATCCCTACGGTCCGCTCGGTGCGCCGGGGGTGCCGCTCGTCGCGCTCGCGCCCGATCACGTGGTCTACATCTCGACGTTTTCCAAGACGATCGCTCCCAGCTTGCGCATCGGGTGGCTTTCGGCGCCGCGCGCGGTCCTGGAGCGTTTGCTGCTGCGCAAACAGGCCTACGATATGGCGACGAGCCTCTACGTGCAGGCGGCGGTGGCCGACTATCTCGGCCGCGGATACGACGCGCACGTCGAGCAGCTCCGCGCCGAGCTGTCGGAGCGCCGGGCGATCGCGGACGCGGCCATCGCACGGCATTGGCCGCCGAGCCTCAAGGTGAGCCGCGCCTCCGGGGGCTTCTACGTGTGGACTTCCACACCGCGCGAGCTGCGCGCCCGCGCGTTGCTGGACGCGGCGGAACGGCTCGGCGCATCGTTCCTGTTCGGCGAAGCGTTTTTCGCCAACTCCGGGGGCGATCATTATTTCCGGCTGGCGCTGACCGCCGTGGCGCGACGGGAAATCGCCGAGGGCGTGCGCCGCATCGGCGAGGCGATCGCGGCGCTGCGCTCGTGACGCCGCTGCAGCGGAAGCTGCTGAGCTGGTACGGGCGGTACGGCCGATCGACGCTGCCGTGGCGCACGGTACGCAGTCCCTATCGAACGATGGTCAGCGAATTCATGCTCGCTCAGACGCAAGTAAGTCGCGTGGCCGGGAAGTTCGCTGCGTTCGTCGAGCGCTTTCCGGATTTCGGCGTGCTTGGAAGCGCGCCGACGGCGGACGTCGTGCGCGAGTGGAAGGGCCTCGGATACAACACGCGGGCCGTGCGTTTGCAGCGCCTCGCGCGCGCGGTCACCGAGCGCCATGGCGGTGTGCTCCCGTCGGAACCCGCCGCACTCGTCGCGTTGCCCGGAATCGGGCCGTATACCGCGGCGGCGATCCGCGCTTTTGCGTTCGGCATCGACGATGCGCCGATCGATACGAACGTCCGGCGCGTCGTGCAGCGCGTGTGCTTTGGAGCCGAATGGGCAGTCGCCGCCGGCGAGCCGGAGATCGCCGCTTCGGCGCGCGCGCTCTTGCCGCCCGGCCGGGCGCACGACTGGAGTTCCGCGCTGATGGATCTCGGCGCGGCCATTTGCACGGCGAAAAGGCCGCAGTGCGCGCATTGTCCCCTGCGCAGCGACTGCGCCGCCGCGCCGATCGACGCCGCGGAGATCGACGCCGCTCGCAGCGGCGCCGGCCGCAGGAGGCGCTCGCCGCAGGATGCGCTGCCGTTCGCGCGGACCAACCGGTACGCACGCGGCCGGATCGTCGATCGCCTGCGCGAGTTGCCGCCGGGGCGCCGCATCTCGCTGCTCGATCTGCATGCGGGCAGCGGAGAGGGACTCGCCCAGCACAGTTTGGACGACGTGCGCGCTTTGGTACGCGCGCTCGAGCGCGACGGTCTCGTGACATGCGACGGGACCGCCGTCGCGCTGAGCGAATGACGCCGCGTGCCGCGCATTCCGTTCCCCAAGCGAAAAGTACCGCGGAGCGTAGCGCGTCAAGAGCTCGCCATCCTCGAAAAGACGTATCCGTTGGCGGCGACCGCACTCGAATACGGCAACGAGTTCGAACTGCTCGCCGCGGTTATTCTTTCGGCCCAATGCACTGACGCGCGAGTCAACATGACGACGCCGACGCTGTTCGCGAAGTATCCAACGCCGGCGGAATTGGCGCGTGCGGATCAGCTCGACGTGGAAACGATCGTGAAGTCCTGCGGCTTCTTTCGGATGAAGGCAAAAAACCTTATTGCGTGCGCGAGGGACGTGGTCGACCGTTTCGGCGGCCGCGTGCCGCGAACGCGCGAGGAGCTCGAATCGCTCGCGGGCGTAGGGCGGAAAACCGCCAGCGTCGTGATGGCCGCGGCGTTCTCCGAGGCGGCGCTCGCGGTAGATACGCACGTTTTTCGCGTCGCCCACCGCTTGGGCATCACCGTCGGCACGACGCCGCGGCATGTGGAGGACGACCTCACGGCGCTGCTGCCCCGCAACAAATGGGGTGACGCGTCACACTGGCTGATCCTGCACGGGCGGGAAATTTGCAAGGCTCCGACGCCCCAATGCGCGCGCTGCCCCGCGAACCGGCTCTGCCCCACCCCGCCGATTCTCGCGCGCGTTAAGCGCTCGTCAACCAACAGGGCGCGCCATGCCTAGAAGTCGGTGTCGGGGTCCTCGTCGGAGACCGGCTGGTCCAAGAAATAGCTCGGCGGCAGCTTTGCGTGAATCGGCTTGAACGGCCGCGGCTTTTGCGAGAAGTCGAAGCAGTCCGCCAATGCGTCGGCGCGTTCGTCGGTCGAGTCGAGCGAGCCGAGGGCGAAGGCGTTTTCAACGAACTTCAACATGCTTCCGAACTCGTGCTGGCGGTGCGACACGTAGCCGCGTTTGGCGTAGGCCGAAATGGCGATCAGCGGGACTCGGAAGCCGAGCTCGTACGAATTGTACTGCGGCGGCGGAACGTGATCGTACCAGCCGCCCCAATCGTCCCACGTGACGAAGATCACGGTGTTCTGCCAGTAGGCGCTGCGCCCGATTGCGTTCACGACCGATGCGACCCACGAGGGTCCCGAGCCGTCGGTGTTTCCGGCATGATCGGACGCCTTTGCCGTTGGGGTGACCCAAACGACGTTCGCGAGCCTGCCATCGGCGATGTCGCTGAGGACTTGTGACGGCGGCCAAACGACGTCGCTCGAATAGTCCGTACCGAAGCGCACGTGGCGAATGGCGTCGGGGGCGTTCCAAAGCCCGGGTCCCGCGTGCGCTTGATAGTAGTGCCAGGTCAGCCCCTTCGGCGTCAGCAGATCCATGAGCGCGGGGCGTTCGAAACAGGGATAGGCTTCGCGATCTTCCTCGCCTTGTGGATCGATGAGCATCACGAGCGACCCGTGGGGCGAGTCGCAGCCTCCCGTGAATTTTTGGTGCGGCGTGAAGGGAAGCTCCGACGCTTTCCATTTCGACCCTTTTTCGATCGTCGAGGTCCCGCTGATGATGTACTGATGGGCCGCGAAGCTGGGCCCTTCGTTGGTCTGGAACATCCGATCGGCGAACGCGTATTGCCGCGCCATCGAAAAGTACGGCTCCACGTCGGAACGCGGCACGAACGCGTACGCACGCTCGTACGGCGGCGGGCACCTGTGCCCTTTCTCGCAGTTCGAGCGCTCCAAATTGAATCCGTTCATGTCGCCGGCATCGTACGATGCCTCGTATGCGCGATGTTCGTGATCGACGTCGTAGGGCGCCGTCAGCGGCTCGGGCTTCAGGCGCACCGTCTCGTTGGCCGAGTTGCGGCCGCTTCGCGACGTATCGGCTCCGGCCAAGCCGTTGAAGAGGTTGTCCGTCGAGCGGTTCTCTTGAACGACGATCACGACGTGCGCGATCTTGCCGCCGCCGAGAAGGGCGGGCGACGTGGCAGAGCGCGTAACGGCGGATGCGACGGCGGGCATGAGACCTTGCGGCGTTCCCGCTGCCGGCTGCTGCGCGCACGCCGCGAGCGCCCCGAACAGAGGTGCGGACAACGCGAGCTTTCTCACTCGTCTACTTTCGGCCCACGAGGTTCCGTGCGATGACTAGGCGCTGGATCTGCTGCGTCCCCTCGTATATTTGCGTGATCTTTGCGTCGCGCATCATGCGCTCGACCGGGTAGTCTACCGAGTAGCCGAACCCGCCCAGCACTTGGACGGCATCCGTGGTGACCGACATCGCGACGTCCCCGCATTTTAGTTTGGCCATGGCGGCCCACAGCGTCACGTCTGGGCCTCCGGCGTCGCAGCGGCGCGCGGCCTCGTAGAGCAGCAGGCGTGCCGCTTCCACTTCCGTCTTCATGTCGGAAAGCATGAAGCCGACGCCTTGATGCTGACCGATGGGCTTGCCGAAAGCGACGCGCTCTTTGGCGTAACCGGTCGCGTAGTCGAGTGCGCCCGCCGCAATGCCGAGCGCCTGTGCGGCGATGCCCGGGCGGGATTTGTCCAGCACCTTCATCGCGATCTTGAAGCCTTCGCCTTCCGCACCGAGCCGGTTGGCAGCCGGCACTTCGCAGTCGTCGAAGATAAGCTCGACCGTCGGTGAGCCGCGAATGCCCATTTTCTTCTCGGCATTGCCGACGGAGAAGCCCGGCGTGCCCTTCTCGACCACGAACGCCGTAACACCGCGCGAGCCGGCCGCGGGATCGGTTACCGCGAACACGCAAACGACGTCGGCGACGCTGCCGTTGGTGATCCAAATTTTCTGCCCGTTGAGGACGTAGGCGTCGCCGCGCTTCTCCGCACGCGTGCGCATCGAGCCGAGCGCGTCCGACCCGCTCGATACTTCCGTGAGCGCGTACGCGACCAGATGCTCTCCGGACGCGATCTTCGGAAGAAATCGCTGCTTCTGATCTTCGCTGCCGCCGATCACGATCGGCAGCATGCCGAGCTCCTGCACCGCAACGATCAACGCGCTCGAGGCGCACGCCTTCGCGATCTCCTCGACCACTTTCACGTACGTCAGGAAGGTGCCGCCGAGGCCGCCGTATTCCGCCGGTATCGGGATGCCGAGCAGATCGTTTTGCGCGAACAGCTCCTTGACGTCCCATGGAAATTCGCCGCCGGCATCGATATCGGCCGCGCGCGGCGCGACCTTTTCTGCGACGAGCTCGCGGACGGCGGAGAGGATCATTGCCTCCTCGTCGGTGCTTTGAACATGCGTTGGTGCCATCGTCATAGCGGCAGTAGCTTCCACGGAGGCGGCATCCGTTCCGTCGGCGCATTAGGGCGGCATGGAAAAGGTCTACGCCTCCTGCGCTGAGGCGGTCGCCGACATTCCCAACGGGGCGTCGATCGCGGTAGGAGGCTTCGGACTCAACGGAATTCCGCACAACCTCATTGAGGCGTTGCTGGAGCAGGGCGCAACCAACCTCGTAACGGTGTCGAATAACTGCGGCGTCGACGGCTGGGGGCTCGGTGTCTTGCTCGACCACCGGCGCATCCGGCGGACGACGGGCTCGTACGTCGGTGAGAACCGGGAGTTCGAACGGCAGTACCTGCACGGGGAGCTCGAGGTGGAGCTCGTGCCGCAGGGGACGCTGGCCGAACGACTGCGTGCGGGAGGCTGCGGTATTCCTGCGTTCTTCACGCCGGCTGGAGACGGGACGCTCGTTGCAGACGGCGGTCTGCCGTGGCGGCACAACCCCGACGGCGGCGTGGCAATCGCATCGCCGAAAAAGGAAACGCGCGTGTTCGGGGGACGCGAATACGTCTTGGAAGAGGGCATCGTGACCGATTACGCGCTCGTGCGGGCCTCCGTGGGCGATCGAACCGGCAACTTAATCTTTCACAAGGCCACGCGCAACTTCAATCCGCTTTGTGCGATGGCGGGCAGGATCACCGTTGCGGAAGTCGAGGAGCTCGTCGAGCCGGGCGCGCTCGACCCCGAGACGGTGCACCTGCCCGGTGTGTTCGTTCAGCGGATCGTCCACGTAGGGCCGCAGGGCAAACGCATCGAGCGTGTGACGACGCGTCCGGAACCGGGCGCTTCGCGATGACGGAGGCGTCACGATGGCGTTGAGCAGGACGCAGTTGGCCGCACGCGTGGCGCAAGAGCTGCGCGACGGGCAATACGTCAATTTGGGCATCGGATTGCCGACCCTCGTTCCGAACTACGTCCCCTCCGACGTTACGGTTACGCTGCAAAGTGAGAACGGCATCCTCGGCATGGGCCCCTATCCCGTGGCGGGACGCGAAGACCCCGACCTGATCAATGCGGGAAAGGAAACGGTAACCGTTCTGCCCGGGGCGTCGTTTTTCGATTCGGCGCTTTCCTTCGGAATGATCCGCGGCGGCCACATCGACTTGGCGGTGCTCGGCGCAATGCAGGTTTCGGAGCACGGCGACCTCGCGAACTGGATGATTCCGGGAAAGATGGTCAAGGGTATGGGCGGCGCGATGGACCTCGTGCACGGCGCAAAGCGCGTGATCGCGATGATGGAGCACGTCGCAAAAGGCAACGCGCACAAGATCGTTCGCCGCTGCTCGCTGCCGCTGACGGGCAAACGGGTCGTGCAGCGCATCATCACGGATATGGGCACGATCGACGTCGGACCGGAGGGCCTCATTCTCCGCGAGGTCGCACCGGGAGTTTCAGTCGACGAAATTCAGGCCGCGAGCGAGCCGCGGCTGCACGTTCCGGTCGAACCGATGACCATGGACGTTCCACCATAAGCCGGCATGCCCGCTGCATCCCGCGTCGAACTACAGGGCAGATCGCTCGTTTCTTGAGGAGGTTTCATTCATGCAACGTTCCAAAATGCGCTCCGCCGCGCTCGCAGTGTTTTTCGCATTCTTCTGCGGCATGGTCGGCGCCGGCAGCGCGCTGGCCGTTCAAGATCACATGGTGGCCGCCCGCGCCGATTTGAATTCGGCGCTGCACGAGCTCAACCAGGCCACGGCCAACAAGGGCGGGCACCGCAATAATGCCATGAGGCTCGTCAGCCAGGCGATCAACGAGGTAAACCTCGGCATCCAATACGCTCGCTGAAACCGCAGCTAGCGACGCGCCGTCGAAAGGATGGCGCAAGGGTTACTCGAAGCGACCACTCGGCTGAAGGTGCCCTTTAAGGCGGTGGATTTCATGCTTGGAAGCCTGAAGGCGTGCGGGGGTACGGCGATCGCGACGGCGCTGTTGACGGTCCTGTGCCCAGCAGCGGTTTCGAGCGCCTCGCCGCCCCAATCCGAGAAACAGCGCTTCGGCGATTTGATCGAGGCGCGTCAATACAACGATGTCGTAGCGGTCACGACCCAGGCGCTGACGCGCGATCCTCGCGACGTCGTTGCGCTCGTGTACCGCGCGAAGGCTTATGGCAACTTAGGCGAGTGGCCGAAGGCGATCGCCGACGATTCTGCGGCGCTCGCGCTCGATCCGAAGAGAATCGTAGCGTACGTCGATCGCGGATGGGCGCGCGGAAACGTCGGCGATTGGCGAGGCGAACTGGACGACGAAACGGCGGCAATCGCCCTAGATCCCAAAAACGCCGTCGCCTATCAAAACCGCGGCGTCGCGCACGGCAATCTGGGCGATTGGGCGGCCGGCGCCACCGATTCTACCGCCGCATTGGCCTTGAATCCGAAGAACGTCCGCGCTCGCGTCAACCGCGCCATCGCATACGATCGTCTCGGCCGTTTCAAGGAAGCCATTGCCGACGCAACCGCCGCCCTGGCCATCGATCCGACGTTCGCGGATGCCTATATCAATCGAGGCTTTGCGCGCGGTCAACTGCAAGACTGGGCCGGCGACCGCGACGATGAAACTGCCGCGCTCGCCATCGACCCACGCAATGCGGTGGCCTACCTCGACCGGGCCGCGGCGGTCGGACACCTCAACGATTTCAGCGCTGCAATTGCCGACGTCAACTACGCGCTCGTCCTCAAGCCGAAGTACGCCCAAGCTTACGTGACCCGCGGGTGGGCGCGCGGCAACCGCGGCGATTGGAAAGGCGAAGTTGACGACGAAACGATTTCGATCGCCATCGATCCGAAGAATTCAATTGCCTACCTGGATCGCGGCGTTGCCGACGGCGTTCTCGGCGATTTTCACGCCGAGGTTGCCGACGAAACCGTCGCTTTGTCGCTCGACCATACGAACGCCAAGGCCTACGTGAGCCGCGGCGTCGCCCGGGGCGACCTCGGCGACTGGCGAGGCGCGGTCGCGGACGAAACCGCCGCGATACGGATCGACCGAACGTACGAAACGGCGTACGTCGATCGCGGTTGGGCGCGCGGGCGCTTAAGCGACTGGAAAGGCGAGCAAGACGACGAGTCGAGCGCGATTGCGCTCAATGCAAAGGATGCCATTGCGTATCAGAATCGCGGCGTGGCACGCGGCAGGTTGGGCGATTGGGGCGGCCAGGAGCGCGACTCGACCGTCGCGCTGTCGATCGATCCGAAAAACGTTAGAGCCCGCGTCAATCGGGCGATCGCGCGAGGCAAACTCGGTGCGTGGAATGCGGCGGTAGACGATGCCGCCACGGCCCTGCAAATCGACCCGAACAGTACCGACGCGTACGTCATTCGCGGTTGGGCACGCGGCAATCTTGGTGATAGTAAGGGCGAAATCGAGGACGACACCGCTGCTTTGGCGCTCGCGCCGAACGATGCGCTCGCTTATCAAAACCGCGGCGTGGCCCGCGGCAATCTTCACGATTGGAAGGGCGAAGTCGAGGACGAAACGCACGCCCTGACGATCGATCCGAAGAGCGGCGATGCATTCGTCGATCGGGCGCTGGCGCGGGTTCAAGCGAACGGCGACTTTAACGGCGAACTCACCGACGCGAGAACCGCGCTTACGCTCGACCCAAAAAACGCGTTTGCGTACGCCGCCATAGGCCAAGCCGAATATCTTCAGGGAGACTATCGTGCCGCCGTCGGCGACGAAACGAGCGCTCTGGAAATCCGGCCGGATCTGCGATTCGCCCGCATGATCCGCGGCGCGGCACGATACTACGCCGACGACAGCGCAGGCTCGATCGCCGACGAGACGGCGGTGCTCGCGGCGGACCGGGCAAACGCTTTTGCGCTGCGTTTCCGGGGTGCGGCATACGCCGATCAAGGAACTCTTCAGCAGAGCATCGCCGACGAAAGCGACTCGATCGCCGCCGATCCCGCGAATTCTTTTTCGTATCAGATCCGCGGAGAAGCGCGGCACCTTTCGGGCGACGACGCGCACGCCATCGACGACGAACGATCGGCGCTGCGCATCGCGCCGAGCGCGCTGGCCTACGAGATCCTCGGCGATGCTGAAGCGGGAACCGGTGACCCGCACGCCGCGGCCCAAGCGTACGCGGCGGCGCTTCGCCTGGACGCGTGCAACGGACAAATCGCAGACAAGCTGCAGCACCTTCCTTCGGGCCGCGAGACGCTAAATGCCGTGCCGCCGTGCCGCGATCGCGCCCAGCGCCCGACCGAGCGAACCCCGCAGCGCTACCACTATGATGCGGAACTCTTGGCGTTCGCTCTCGCGGGCGGCGCGCCGTCTGCCGCAAAAAGCCCGAACGCGGCGGGACGCGCCGCTGGTGCGAAGCCGAAAGCCGTCGCATATAAGACGAAGCCGCCGCCGGCCTCGGGCGGCTTCGGGCGGCCGTTGAAGGGATTGGAAGACATGCCCGACTCGCACTCGCTGCAGCGCAACGTCGCCGGCGGTCCGTGACCCCGCCCGAGCTTTCCAAGGCGTGGGCCGCCGTCAACGCCGCGTCGCTCGTGGCGGTGAAGATTCTCGTCGTGGTCTTGGTGGGAGCGCTCGTCTACGATTACTTCCACGAAGGCATCGTCATCCGCCCGATCAGCGTGCCCTCAGCCTTGAGGGACGAAGGCGTCACCGACGCGGTGGCCGCCGACGAGCTGCGCCAGCGCATCTACGGTATCCGTCAGCGAGCCAGCTATAATCAAAGTGCGCGTATGCCCGCCGCGCTGTCTGCCGATCAGCCGGACATCGACGTTCCGACGACGGGCATCTCCATGAACACGGTCTTCGATATCCTTGCCCGCGTGCTGCCCTTTAATACGCGAACCGTCATCTCCGGTGATTTCACCGCCGACTCCGATCAGTTGCGGCTCGTCGTGTTATTGAACGGAAGGCAGGTCTACGAAAATCGTTCTCGTCGTTCGACGCTCGCCTCGGCGGACCAGTTGCTCTCGGAGGCCGCTCGCGCCGTCGTCACGAGCGCGCATCCTGATTGGGAGGCGCTCGCGCTGGATCACGCCGGCGATCCGCGCGCGGCAGACGAACTGATGCAGGGCGTGATCAGCAAGGCCGGCACGACCGGCCCGGATGTGGCCGAAGCGCATCTCCTGCGCGGAATGTTCTTGCGAGACGAGCTGAAGTACCATGAGGCCTGCGCCGAGTTCAACGCTTCACTCGCGTTGAGCCCAGAGAACGTCGACGCGCATCAGGGCCTGGCCGCGCTGCTCGAAGACGAAGGACAATACGACGCGGCCACGGCCGAGGCGCAGAAAGCCGTGATTTTTTCCTGGGGACGCAATTCCTGGGCGTACTATGCGCTCGGGACCAGCTACTATCAGGGCGGAAAGCTGGCCGATGCCGACCGCGCCTTCGCGCAAGCGATCCAGCTTTGGCCGGGCAATAGTTCCGCGCACGACGCGTTAGGATACGTGAAACACGGCGAAGGGGACGATCACGCAGCGCTTTCCGAGTACGGGCGCGCCATTGCGCTCGACGGATCGTTCGTCGACGCGCGCGACGATCGGGGTTCGCTGCTGATCAATCGGTTCAGGAGCAATCCCGACGCGCTCGAAGAGGCGAGGGACGATTTCGAACTGGCGCGGCAGCAGTCGCCGAAGGCAACCGCTCCGGAACTGGGCCTCGGACACGTCAATTATTGGACCAGGAAGTATGCGGCAGCCGAAAAGGATTTTCTCGCCGTGCTGCAGCGGGCGCCTTCAATCGACGTCGCCCGGGACGCGTACGAGGGAGCAATAAATTCCATCGATCGCGAGCCGTGGGCGGCGCGCGACGTGGAAGCGCAACGCGATCTCAGCCTGCTCGATGCGCCGCAAGCCTGCCCCCGCGCGGTCGCCATTCCAGCCGTCGTTGCCGGCCACACGATCCTTCACACGCTGGGGCGCATGCGGTGTTCGATGGAGGTCCGATCGCGGCGTTCCCTTCCCACGCGATCGTCCAAGTGCGAAGTCAACGCCGATCGCGTCGCTATGCTGCCGAGCGAGATCATGTTTTATTCGTTTGGAATGGCCGACGGCATCGCACGCCACCAGCATCAGGTCGCGGCCTCCATTGCGCTGGTCGCGTTCGCCGGCTTCGCGTTACTGGGATGGCAGAAGCTGCACCGCGCGGTTAAGCCGAGCGATCCCGAAACTGCGTCCGATACAGACGCGCGTAAAGGCCGCCGCGGGCCAAAAGCGTAGCATGGCGGCCCGACTCGACGATGCGGCCATCGTCGACGACGAAGATGACGTCGGCGGCGAGCACGGTCGAGAGGCGGTGCGCGATCACGAGGCTCGTGCGGCCGCGCAGCACGACCTCGAGCGCCTTTTGGATCGCGGCTTCGCTCTCGTAATCCAGCGAGCTCGTTGCCTCGTCCAGGATGAGAATGCGCGGGTCCTTCAATAGGACGCGGGCGATCGCCAAACGCTGGCGTTCTCCTCCCGAAAGCTTGTGGCCGCGCTCGCCGACGACCGTCTCGTACCGGTCGGGCAAAGATGCGATAAACTCGTCGATGTTGGCCGCCCGGGCGGACGCCTCGATTTCGAGGTCGGTTGCGTCGGGCTTGCCGTAACGCAGATTGTTGGCCACCGTGTCGTGAAACAGGTACGTTTCTTGCGTGACGATCCCGATGTCGCGGCGCAGCGAATCGAGCGTGACCGCGCGGACGTCGCGCCCGTCGACCTGGACGCTTCCGCTCTGGGGGTCGTAGAAGCGAGGCACTAGCGCCGTAATCGTCGTCTTACCGGCACCCGACGGCCCTACGAACGCGGCGACTTCGCCGGGCCGCACGTGAAACGAAATGCCCTTGAGAACGCCGCGCGACCCGTCGTAGGAGAAGACGACGTTCTCGAAGCGGATGTCGCCGGCGACACCGGGCAGCGCGACGGCGTTGGGCGGCTCGTATTCTTCGGTCGGCTGATCGAGATAGCCGAAGATGCGCTCGAATACCGCGAGGGCACTGACGACTTGCACCTGTATGCCGGCGAGCGCCGCCGCAGGGCCGTAGAGGCGCCCCTGTATGAACGACACGAAGGCGACAATGACGCCGACCTTCAGCGTTGCCGCGATCGCCAGCCAGCCGCCGCCGAACCACACCAGCGCCGGGCCGACGACGACCATGGCCGTGACGGAGGCAAGGAACCACCGGCCGACCATGGCCAGATCGATCTCGAGCTGCATGAGACGCGTTCCCACGGTGTAGAAGCGCGCGCGCTCGTACGTTTCTCGGGCGAACGACTTGATGAGCGTGATGCCGGAGATCGAGAGCGTCTCTTGAGTTATCGACTCGATCTCGTCGCGTTTTTCTCGCGTCTTCTTCCGAATTTGGTACATCCGGCGGCCCACCGGCCCGAGCGGGAAGACCATCAGCGGTACGATCGCGACCGACAGCAGCGCGAGGCGCCAATCCCACACGAACATCGCGACGACCGTCGTAGCGATGAGCACGGCATTCGTGACGATCGACGTCAACGTTCCGGTGACGACGTTGTCGACGTTGTCCACGTCGTTGCTGACGCGGTTCATGATCTCGCCCGTCTTCGTTCCCGTGAAGAAGTTCAGCGGCATTCGGTGGAGGTGCGCGACGAGGCTCGTGCGGATGTCGCGCATGATTCCCTCGCCGACGAGCGAGTTCAGGAACCCTTGAAGCACGCCGATTCCGGCGGCGAGCAGCGCCGATCCGAGGATCAGCCCGACGTCGATCGCCAAGGCGTGGAGGTCACGCCGCGGGATGGCGGTGTCGATGATGTGCGCCGTGACGAAACCCGGCACGAGCCCCAATGCCGACGCGACGACGATGCACGCCAGCACGGTGCACTGCTGCCTCCAGTACGGCAAGAATAGCCGGCCGAGCCGCTTCCAATCGACGCGGCGCTTGACCGTGGGTTTTTCGGGCTGATAGATGTTCGACCACATCAGCCCGTGGCCGGCCATCATCGCGGTCTAGTGTGGAACCGTCACCTGATGCAGCGAGACCTTGTTGCCTTCCGGATCGGAAAACGAGGCGATCCTGCACACCGGGGTCGCGTACGGATCCTCGACCTCGAGCCCCTTGCCCCGCAGGTCGCTGACGGTCTTGTCGATGTCGTCCACCTCGAAGACGATCCCCGACGCGCTGCCGGGCTGGCGCTCGATCCACTCGTGCGTCATCACGCTGAAGTAGCCGTCGCCGACCTTCGCCTCGTTGTACTTCTCGACGCCTTCCTCTTCATAGGGACCGCTGAAGTGCAGCCCGAGGGTGTCTTCGTACCACTTACGCAAGGTGGCGACGTCCTTCGCCGGATAGGCATTGAAAGCAATTTCTTTGATCATGTGGTCCTCTCGTTCCGAAGGTGAGTACGAGCCCTAACCCGCCAACGGCGCCGAAGGCTTCGCCCTCTACGGAAGGCCGGCGCGGCGCCTTACGGCTTGCCGTTGCGTAACGACGCGAGCTCTTTAAAGAGCTTTTTCTCCTTGTCCGAGAGGTCTTGCGGAAGCTGCCCGATCAGGCGCACGTACTGGTCGCCGCTGGTGCGCCCTTTCACCTGCGGCATCCCCCGTCCGGAGAGCCGGAGCAAACGATTGTTCTGCGTGCCGGCCGGGATCGTCATCGCGACTTGGCCGCTGAGCGTCGGTACGTTGACGTCGCCGCCGAGGACGAGGTCGTAGACGCTGACGGGGAGATCGACGAAGAGATCGTCGCCTTTCCGCTTATAGGTCGGATCCTCTTGGAGGCGCACGATGAGGTGAAGGTCGCCGTTCGGGCCGCCGTTCATGCCGGCGCCTCCCTGTCCTGCCAGCCGAATGCGCTGGCCGTCGCCGATGCCCTTAGGGATCGTGACCTCGAATCGTTTATTCATCAGGACGCGCCCCGTGCCGTGGCATTGGGCGCAGAGCCGCCCGCTTTGCGTGCCGGTGCCGCCGCAGCGTGGGCACAAATCTTCGACCTGCAGCGAGACCGCCTTCGTGCCGCCATCGTAGACGTCGCGAAGACCAAGTTCGATCGTCGTCTCCAAATCTTGGCCGCGGCGCGCGAGCCCGGGACTCTGCGCGGTTTGGCGGCGTCCGATTCCCGAGAAGAACATGTCGAAGAAATCGGAGAATCCGCTCGGTGCACCGGCGCCTCCCAGATCGAACTCGAACTCTTGTCCGTCGGCACTCGTCCGATAGCGGCGTTGCTCCTCCGCTTGGTGCGCGGCTTGCTGCCAGTTGGGCCCGAGGACGTCGTACTTCTTTCGTTTTTCGGGGTCGCCCAACACCTCATACGCCTCGGAGATCTCCTTGAACCGTTCCTCGGCTTCTTTCTGGTTGTCCGGGTTCGCGTCGGGATGCCACTTGCGCGCGAGCTTGCGGTATGCGGACTTGATATCTTTCTCGGCCGCGTTCTTGTCGACGCCCAAGATCGAATAGTAGTCCTTGAAGTTCATTCGCTCGGACGCTTGGCGACGATTACCTTTGCGGGCCGCAGCAGCTCTTCACCGAGCGTATATCCCTTTTGGGCGACGTCGACGACGGTGTCTTCGGCGACGGTGTCCGAGGCGGCAGTTCCGATTGCCTCGGCGACGCGCGGATCGAACGAACGGCCCTCGACCTCGATCGGCTTCACCCCTTCGCCCGCCAGGACGGCTTCGAAGCCGCGAACGGTTTGCTCCACGCCGCCGCGGAGCATTTGACCATCCGCCTTCGATTGAAGTGCGCGTTCGAGGTTGTCGAGCACTGGAAGGAAGCGCTCCAGCAGCATTCGCCGACGCGCCGAAACCGTCGAATCGACGTCGCGCTGCATTCGCTTCTTGAAGTTATCGAAGTCCGCAACGGCGAGAAGAAATTTCTCGTAATTCTCGTCGGCGCGGGCGTTGGCCGCGGCGAGCCGGTCCTCGAATGAGGGCTCTGCCGCCGCGGCCTCGTCGATGAGGGCCTCTCCGGCTTCGGTCTTGAGCAGTGGATCGTTGGACATTGGCACCGTTCGAAGCGCTACTTCGCTTCCTTGAATTCGGCGTCGATCACGTCCTCGGCGCCCGCGCCCGCCGCGGCACCGTTTCCGCCCGGCGCGCCGTCACCGGGGGGTGGCTGCTCGCCCTGCGGCGCCGCCGCCTTATAGAGCACTTCGGCCATCTTGTAGCTAGCCTGCTGCAGTGTTTCGATCGCCGGCTTGATCTCGGCGACCGTGCCGTTCTCGCTCACGCGCTTGAGCTCCGAGAGAGCGCGTTCGACCTCTCCGCGGGCGCCATCGTCGAGCTTTTCGCCCACTTCCTTGAGCGACTTCTCCGTAGAGTAAATTAGGCTCGACGCGTTGTTGCGCACTTCCGCCTCCTCACGCTTCTCCTTGTCGGCCGCCGATTGCACCTCCGCGTCACGCACCATGCGCTCCACCTCATCCTTCGAGAGATTCGTCGAAGCGGTGATGGTGATCGCCTGTTCCTTGCCCGTGCCGAGGTCCTTTGCGCTTACGTTGACGATGCCGTTTGCATCGATGTTGAAGGTCACTTCGATCTGCGGCACGCCGCGCGGCGCCGCCGGGATTCCCTCCAGCCGGAAGCGCCCGAGGGTCTTGTTGTCCCCGGCCATCTGCCGCTCGCCCTGGAGCACGTGAATGTCGACCGAGGTTTGACCGTCTTCGGCCGTCGTAAAGATCTGCGACTTCTTCGTCGGGATCGTTGTGTTGCGATCGATGAGGCGCGTCATCACTCCGCCGAGCGTTTCGAGTCCGAGCGACAGCGGCGTCACGTCGAGAAGCACCACGTCGCGAACTTCTCCCGAGAGGACGCCGGCCTGAATGGCGGCACCGACGGCCACGACCTCATCCGGGTTTACCGTGAGGTTCGGCTCTTTTCCGGTGAGCTTGCGCACGAGCTCTTGGATGACCGGCATGCGGGTCGCGCCGCCGACCATGATGACTTCGTCGATCTTCGAGATGTCGAGCTTGGCATCGGCGATTGCATTTCGGAACGGACCGACGCAGCGGTCGGTCAGGTCGCTCGTGAGCTCCTCGAACTTTGCGCGCGTGAACGTGTAGTCGAGGTGCTTGGGTCCCTCTTGGTCCGCGGTGATGAACGGCAAGTTGATGCTCGTTTGGACCACCGACGAGAGCTCGATCTTCGCCTTTTCCGCGGCCTCGGTGAGCCGCTGCATCGCCTGCTTGTCTTTGCTCAGGTCGATGCCTTGATCGCGGCGGAACTGATCGACGAGCCACTCCACGATGCGGTGGTCGTAATCGTCGCCGCCCAGGCGCGTGTCGCCGTTGGTCGCTTTGACCTCGAATACGCCGTCGCCGACTTCGAGGATCGATACGTCGTACGTGCCGCCGCCGAGGTCCCAAACGAGGATCGTCTCGTTGCCTTTCTTTTCGAGCCCGTACGCGAGCGCCGCGGCCGTGGGTTCGTTGATGATGCGGAGCACCTCGAGCCCGGCGATCTTGCCGGCGTCTTTGGTGGCCTGCCGCTGCGAATCGTTGAAGTAGGCGGGCACGGTGATCACGGCGGTGTTTACGCGCTCGCCGAGATAGTTGCTCGCGTCGTTGACGAGCTTTTGCAGGATCATCGCCGAGATCTCTTGCGGCGTGTAGTCCTTGCCGTCGATCTTGACGCTGTAATCGGACTCACCCATGTGCCGCTTGATCGAGCTGATCGTGCGGTCCGGGTTCGTAATCGCCTGTCGTTTTGCGAGCTGTCCCACGAGACGTTCGCCGGTCTTCGTAAAGGCGACTACCGAGGGCGTGGTCCGCGAGCCTTCCGCGTTGGGAATGACGACGGGCTGCGTGCCCTCCATGACGGCGACGACGGAGTTCGTCGTACCGAGATCGATGCCGACCGTTTTAGCCATTGAAATTCAATACCTCGTTCTTTTGAATCGACCGCGCTGCTCTGGACCAGCTATGCCGACGATCCCGTCACAGGCCGAGGTGAAAGCCGTTTCGGGGTCGCGACGACGCCTTGCCGCTTATGGGCAGTCGGCCGTGAAATACCGCATCATCATACACGAAGTGCGGTGAAAGTTGTTTCACTTCACACAACAGCAGGAGGAGCCCGCGAGTTGCAGGCTCCTCCTGCCGAGTTTGCCTCGGCAGCGCGCCTAGGGCTGCTCTTCTTGCTGCGGCTGCTGCTGCTGTTGCTGGGACATCGGCTGTTCGGCCGGCGCTTCGCTCAGCTTGATCGCGACGAGCTTCTTCATGCCCTGCGACCACACGTTGAGGCGGATGCCGTCGCCCGGCTTCTTGCCGCCGATGTAATCGTGGAGCGATTGGACGGTGTCGAACGCCTTTCCATCCGCCTGCAGGATAACGTCGCCGGGCTGAATGCCCGCCTGATCCGCGGGAGAACCGGAGAAGACTTGCTGGACCGCGACGCCGCCGCTGCCGGTGTAGCCGATCTGATTCTTGACGCCGGCGGTCAGATTCGTCATGTAGATGCCGAGAAAGCCGGTGTCCGTGCCCTGGTGGGCCCCCGGATTCTTCTGGAGCGAGGCAACGACGCTGCGGATCGTGTTCGACGGGATCGCGAAGCCGATGCCCTGGGCGTACGCCGATTTGACCGTCGACTGGTTCATGCCGATCACCTGGCCGTCGATGTCGATGAGCGGACCACCCGAGTTCCCGGGATTGATCGGCGCCGACGTTTGCAGCAGCCCCTTGAAGTCGATCTCGCCGCCGTTCTCCGTCGGAATCGGCTCGGAGCGGTTGAAAGCCGACACGACGCCGACGGTCACCGTCTGCTGCAGCTGCAGCGGTTCGCCGATCGCGATCGCCCACTGGCCCTGCTCGAGGCGGCTGGAGTCGGCCAGCTGCAGCGGCGGCGGCAGCTTGCCGTAGCCATCGACGCGGAGCATTCCGACGTCGGCGGCGAGGTTATACGCGATCACGCGCGCCGGCACGCGGTCGCCGTTGGCAAAGACCACGGTGAGCTTGGTCACGCGGCCGCCGTTGGGCGGCTGCAGCACGTGGGCGTTCGTGACGATGTCGCCGCGCGAATCGATTACGAAACCCGAGCCCGATGCTTCACCGCGATAGGGCTGGACGATGCCGGGGCCCTGGCCCTGGCCGCCGAAAAACTGCTGGAAGAACGGGTCGGCCGGAATCACTTGCTGGCCGTTGACCTGCTCGGTGATGGCGACGACCGACGACTTCGTGCGCTTCACCGCGCTGACGATGCGGTCTTGATCGCTGACCCCACTCAGCGGAACAGCCGCGACTGCCGAGGGCGTGCGATCGGGTCCGGTCGCGCCGCCGAAGTGACTGGTGGCGTAGAGCATCATCAGGAAGCTGCCGATCACGGCCCCGACAAGGCCCACGATCAACGTGGGCATGATCCGATTTTTTAACATCTAATAGCGTATCCCGTAAGCGTGAAAGAGTTCTCTTTCAGCCATCTACCCGGGACACGCCAAAAAGTCGCACCCGGCCTCAAGGCGGGAGCAAGCAAGCATCCGACTCGACGATCGTGCGGCTCCAGGTGGTCGGCTCCTGAGGCCGCAGCGCCGGCGGCAGCTGGCGCATCAGCGCCGCGCGGACGCACTCGAGCCGCTCCTCCCGAAACTCCATCATGCGCATCTGGATGAGCAGCCGCGCTCTGCGCAGCGCGCGGCGCGAGTAAAGGGCATCGGGCGACAATGGCGCCGACGCCGCGGCCCGCGGTGCAGCGGTAGCCTGGGGCGCCCCGACCGGCGCGATCAGAATTAGGAAAAGTGCGCAGAGCTGCATCGTGTGCGGTACCTCCGCGGTGCAATTCACGTTCGCGGCGCGGGGGAGCAAGGACGAAGGGGAAAAGGACGGCGGGTGAGCTCCGACGTCTTGACCGTCCCGCCGCCTCCGGCGGAAGCCTTCGTGCGCATCGTCCCCTTGGGCGGCTGCGGGGAGATCGGCCGCAACATGACGGTGATCGAAACGAACGACGACCTCGTCGTCGTGGACTGCGGGCTGATGTTTCCCGACGAGGAGATGTTCGGCGTCGACATCGTCATCAACGACTTCACCTACGTACGAGAGCGCGCTCATAAGCTGCGTGCCGTCCTCGTGACGCACGGGCACGAAGACCACATCGGCGGAATCCCCTACTTCGCGAAGGAGTTTCCGCAAACGCCGATCGTCGCGACGCCGCTCACGGTGGCCCTGATCAAGGCGAAGTCGCGCGAGCACAACCTCAGCGAAGCGCAATTCATCGAAGTCAAGCCCGGCGATCGCGTGCGCTACGGCGCGATCGAAACGGAGTTCATTCACGTGAACCACTCGGTCGCCGGGTCGTGCGCGCTGGCGGTGCGCACGCCGGTCGGTACGATCTTCCACACCGGCGACTTCAAGTTCGATCAGACGCCGATCGACGGAAAGCCCGCAGACTTTGCGCGAATCGCGCGCGTCGGCGACGAGGGCGTGCTGTGCATGCTCTCCGACTCGACGAACGCCGAGCGCTCCGGGCATACGCGCTCGGAGCGGATCGTCGGCGAGGCGTTCACCTCCATTTTTTCGCACGCGAAAGGCCGTATCGTCGTCGCGTCGTTCGCGTCGAATGTCCCGCGCATCCAACAGACGGTGGACCACGCCGCGCGTTTCGGTCGGAAGGTGGCGTTCCTTGGCCGGTCGATGCGCAACGTCGTGCACTTCGCGGGCTCGCTCGGCCATCTGCGGCTTCCGGCGGATACGGTGGTGAAGATCGAGGACGTCGACCAGTATCCGCCCGAGCGCGTCGTCGTCATGACGACGGGTTCGCAAGGAGAGCCGATGAGCGGGCTCGCGCGGATGTCCGTGCGCGACCACAAGCAGTTTCGCATCGTGCCGGGCGACACGGTCGTGATCAGCGCGACGCCGATCCCCGGCAACGAGAAGAGCGTGCACAAGACGATCAACAACCTTTGCAGGCTCGGCGCGACCGTGATTCACGGGACCGACGGCCGGTCGCACGTGTCCGGACACGCTTCACAAGAAGAGCTGCTGCTGATGCTCAACCTCGTTAGGCCGGAGTTCCTCGTTCCGGTGCACGGCGAATACCGGATGCTGGCCGCGCATAAAGCGCTCGCCGTCGAGACCGGCGTCGAAGCCGGGAACGTCTTCGTGTCCGATAACGGCGACGTGCTCGAGTTTACGCACGACTACGGCGACAAGATCGGCAAGACGTACGGCGGCCACGTCTTCGTCGACGGCTCCGGAATCGGCGACGTCGGCGAGGCGGTGCTGCGCGACCGCAAGGCGCTGTCCAACGACGGCATCATGATGGTCGTGGTCGCGATCGACAGCGAGGAGGCGCGTGTGATCGCCGGGCCGGACTTGATCTCGAAAGGCGTCTTCTACCTGCCCGATGCCGGCGGCGTGCTCGACGAGCTGCGCGCGCAGCTGCGCTCGACGATCGAAGGGATCTCCGACGATGCGATGCGCGACGTCAACTCGGTCAAGGAACACATTCGGAGCGCCCTCGCGTCGGCGATCTACGGCCGAACGAAGCGCCGCCCGGTCGTAATCCCGGTGGTGATGGAGGTCTAGACGTGGGGCGTGGGCCCCGCGGCGTGGGACCTTGGTAGAGCCGTGCCACGGCACTATGGCTCTCCGGGCTCGTTCGTCGTTGTGTTATACCGAAGGCATGGCGGCCGTACGGAAGCTGGCAGATAACCAGCTGCAGACCTTTTCGCATCGCGACTACGTCACAGATTCGCTGTTCGACGGCATCGCCCAACGGGTCCGCGCGGATTTCAAAGATCGCGATTTTTCGTTCCTCGACGTCGGGGGCGGCCCGGGCCTCTTCACGGATCGGCTGCTCGAGAGATTCCCGAACTCGCGCGGTGCCGTGCTCGATAATTCGGAGCTGCTGCTCGCGGAAAACACGAGCAATGAGCGCAAACAGCTCGTTCTCGCATCGGCGACCGACATGACCGCGAAGCTCGCCGATCGGCGCTTCGACATCGTCTTTTTCAACTTGTCGCTCCACCATTTTATCGGGAAGACGTATGCGGAAACGCGACGCAATCAGCGCAACGCATTGGCCCAGGCGGTTTCACTGCTCGCACCGCGCGGCCGCATCGTCGTGACGGAAAACTTCTACGACGGCATTGTGATCGACAACTTACCGGGTTGGATCGTGTACACGCTGACAGCGAGCGGCTTCCTCGCGCCGGTCGTAAAGCGCCTGGGCGGCAACACGGCCGGATGCGGCGTCTGTTACCTGAGCGCCGGCGCATGGCGAAACGAGTTTCGCCGGCTCGGACTACGCGATTCGGCGTTCTCCGCAAACGTTTGGAAGGAGAGGCGGCTGTGGCGCGCCGCGTGCTTCTGGGCCATGAGCATCCGCTCGATCTCGACGGGCTTCTTCTGGCTGCAGCCGCAGCGCGTGGAAGCTACTTAGAAGTTCTCTCCTCCCCCGTGCCGATGCGCGTGATAACTGCGTCGGTGAATTCCGTCGTGCCGGCATGACCGCCGAGGTCGGCCGTCGCGACCCCGTCCGCGACGGCGCGCAGCGCCGCCTGAGACATCGCGCGCGATGCTGCTGCCATGCGCTCTTCGCCGGCATATAAGAGGACGGCGGCGGCGGCCAGAATCATCGCGAGCGGATTCGCCACGTTCTTACCCTGCAGGCGCGGCGCGGTGCCGTGCGGCGCCTCCGCCATGACGGTTGCCGGGCGTAAATCTTCGTCGAACGCCAGGACGACGGATTCAGCTCCCGCGATGGAGCCGAAGAGCTGCATGACGAGGTCGGAGAGGCAATCTCCGTCGCGATTGAGCGATGGAATCACGAGCGGTGCGTCGGCGGCGGCCGTCAACAAGAGTGCGTAGGTGGCATCGATCAGCTGCGGGTCGTACGGCACGGCCGGATGCCGCGTCGCCGCGGCGTCCATCTCTTCCTTGAGGAGCCCTTCGTACACCGGGCTGACCGTATACTTCGGTCCGCCGAAGACCGTGGCGCCGGTCCTGTCGGCGTGGAGGAATGCGTACTCCGCGACGTAGCGGCACACGCGGCGCGAAATCGTTTCGGTGCGGCAGGCGATCTCTTCGATGCCGTCGCCCTCGCGCCACTCCTTTGCGCCGTATGCATCGCCCACCGCCATGCGCACCACGGAGATCGGCGCGTGGATGCCGCCCACGGGCAGCACGCGCGGCAGCTTTCGCCCCGTGCGCACGATGACGGCAGCGCCGATCGCCTCTCGCAGAATGCGGTTGGGCGAACCGACGTCCCCCCTCGTTTCCGGCGTGATCGTCGCCGCCTTGAGGCCGAGGTGATGGCGCCGCATCGCCTCGGCGGCGTCGTAGACGACGCGGTTGGCGGTTGCGCGGCGGTTCTCGAGCGATAGATCGTAACGCAGCAGCGTTAGCTCCGGGCCAACGGCGGCGTCGAGCACGCGCAGCGCTTCGAGCAACAACTCTTGCCCCGTCTGATCGCCTTCGAGGACGACGAGCGTCGGAACGGCCAAAATGAACTCCCGGTACGATGAAGAAGAGTGAGGTTCCATGGCACGCACCCGCCGTAGGGCGAATGCGCGAACGCGGCTGAATCTCGAGATCGTTGGAATTACCGCGATCGCACTCGCCGTCCTCTGCGGGATTGCGCTCGCTTTTCCCCATCACGCCGGCGCCCTGGGCAGCTGGCTCGCTTACGGTCTGCGCCACCTCTTCGGAGCCGCCGCGCCGCTCTTTCCGCTGCTCGTGGCGCTCGTCGGCGCCATCGTATTTCTCGAAGTCAACGTTCCGCGCATGATCGCGAGTCTGGGATGCACGACGCTCGCGTACTTTCTGATCGTCGACGCGATGTTCGGCGCCGGCGGCGCGGCGCGCGGCGGCGTCGTCGGCACTAACATCTGGTGGGCGCTCCGCGCCCTCGTCGGCGCTCCGGGCGCATGGATTCTGCTGATCGTGGCTGCGCTGTCGCTCACGCTGTGGCTCACGAACGCCAGCATGAAGCAGTTGATCGGGCGCGCGATCGTTTTCTTCGGAGGATTGCGCGCGCCGGCGGTGCCGAAGCTCCCGCAGCTGCGCGTCGGGCTGCCGCGCGGACACGAATCGCTTCGCGAAGCGTTCGCGCTGCCGCTGCGGCAGGCCGTCAGCGTGCCGGTCGAGGCGCCGCTCGTGCAGGCGCCCCCGATGGAAGAGCCCGTGCGGGCGGCGCCGCGCGTGCCGGCGCCGATCGTCGAGCAAATCGACGTGACGCCGAAGCCGAGAGACGTCTCGTCGGGCGGAACGGCGTACCGGCTTCCCGACCTGTCAATGTTCGACGTGCCGCCCAACCAGACGGTGGACGACTCGAATCGCGCGAGCGTCCTCGAGGACACGCTGAACAGCTTCGGTGTCGGCGCCAAGGTGGCACACATCGAGCGCGGACCGTCGATCACGCGCTACGAGCTCAAGCCGGAGCGCGGCGTGAAGATTTCCCGCATCGCGTCGCTGGCCGACGACCTCGCGCTGGCCCTTGCCGCGACGAGCGTGCGCATCGAGGCGCCGATCCCGGGAAAGTCGGCCGTGGGGATCGAGGTGCCCAACCAGACCGTCGCGGTCGTTGCGGTTCGCGAGATCCTCGACGCGCTGCCCAATCGCGGCCAGGTGCCGCCGCTGTGGATGGCGCTCGGGAAAGACATCACCGGTCGGCCGGTCTTCGGCGATCTCTCCCGGATGCCGCACTTGCTCGTCGCGGGGGCCACCGGCGCGGGCAAGTCCGTTTGCCTCAACACGATCATTGCGTCGCTGCTGGTAAGCGCCACCCCCGACCAAGTGCAAATTCTGATGATCGATCCCAAGCGCGTGGAGCTGACGGTGTACAACGGCATCCCGCACTTGATCAAGGAAGTGATCTCCGACCCGAGGCTCGCCGCCGGCGCGCTGTTCGAGATGACGAAGGAGATGGACTCGCGCTACGAGCGCTTCGCCAAGGCCGGCGTCCGCAAGATCGAGGAGTACAACGCCAAGTATCCGCAAGAGCTGCTGCCGTACGTCGTGATCGTGATCGACGAGCTGGCCGACCTCATGCTAGTCGCGCCGGCCAAGGTGGAGACGACGATCATGCGCCTCGCCCAGCTCGCGCGCGCGACGGGCATTCACCTGGTCGTCGCGACGCAGCGCCCGTCGGTGGACGTGATCACGGGGCTCATCAAGGCCAACGTGCCGTCGCGCATCGCGTTTGCCGTCAGCTCGCAAACCGACTCGCGCGTCATCCTCGACATGAACGGCGCAGAGCGGCTGCTCGGCAGAGGCGACATGCTCTACTTACCGATCGACTCGCCCAAACCGATTCGCGCGCAGGGCGCCTTCATCACCGGTTCGGAAGTGAGCCGCCTCGTCGAATTCTGGGCGCGGCAGTCGCGTCCGGACAACCTGCTCGACGTCGAGGTCGTGCCGGTCGGAGACGACGAGTCGCGCCGCGACACCGACCCGCTGTGCTACGATGCGGCCAAATTCATGATCGAAACGAACTACGCATCGACGGCAGCGCTGCAGTCGCAATTTTCGATCGGCCATCCGCGCGCCGTGCGGGTCATGAAACAGCTGGAAGACTTCAAGGTCGTCGGCCAGCACGAAGGAACGAAGCCGCGCAAGATCCTGATCGGCCTGGGCGATCTGGAGATCATGGCGCCGCGGCTGGGCAAGGACGGGGACGCGCAGCAAGACCTCTTCACGGGCAACGCCTAGCGTGCGCCTTCGGGAAAGCATAGTGCCGCGCCGGCTGTTCCTTGCCGTCGCCGCCTTCGCGTGTTTCGTCGCGCTCGGCGTCGCCGTCGTACGCAACGGCGAACCGCTGTGGCTTGGGTGGCAGCGGTCGTTCGTCGATCACGGGACGCTCGTCGCGTGGTGGCTCACGTGGTCGTGCTATCCGTACGCGTTGATTCCGATCGCGCTCGTGCTGCTCGTCCTCGCGTGGCGCCTGCCGGCGTGGCGCGCGCGCATCGTCGCAAGCGTCGTCGTGCTCGTGCTGTGCTGGCGAGGCGCGGACCTGTTCCAGCACCTCTTCGCGCGGCCGCGGCAGCTGGACTGGGTGGTCAAACGCGAAAAGTCGTTTTCTTATCCGAGCTCGCATGCGACGATCGCGTTTGGTTTTTATGCCTTCTGGGCGCTCATGCTCTATCGGTCCCAACTGCCGCGAACCGTGCGGACGATGGCAGCCTCCGTTCTCGCGGCGTTTGCCTTGGCGATCTGCTGGGCGCGGCTCGCGCTCGGGGCTCACTACGTGACCGATCTCGTCGGCGGCGCGCTGCTCGCCGGCACGATCGTCTTTGCCGCGGCGGCCGTCGTTCCGGCCGTTGCGGGGCGGCCGCGGCGCGCGGCAGAATAGGCCGGTCATGCCGTTCATGGATCCCATGCTCGCCGACGTCGAGCGCAAAGTCGACGCCGGCGTGCCGCTTTCGATGGAAGACGGCCTCGCGCTCTATCGCACGTGGGATATCCATCATCTCGGCCGGATCGCGCGCAAGCAGAAGGAGCGCAAGAGCGGCAAGAAAGTCTTTTACGTCCTAAACCGCTATATCAACTCGACGAACGTTTGCTTCGCGGCGTGCACGTTCTGCTCGTTCGCCGCCGACGAGTTCAAGGAGCGCGAACGCGTCTTTCGCATGACGGCGGATCAGGTGTTCGCCAAAGCCACGGAAACCGGACCAAACTTCAACCAAGTGCACATCGTGGGCGGTCACGATCCCCGCCAGCTTTCGCTGGACTATTGGCTTCCGCTGATGCGCCGCTTCAAGCAGGCGCTTCCCCACGTACAGCTTTCCTTCTTTACCGCAGCCGAGATCGAATACATGGCCAAGCGCCATCGCCTATCGTTCCCGGCGATCGTCGGCATGCTCAAGGAAGCGGGGCTCGACAACGTCAACGGAGGCGCCGCAGAAATTTTCGCCGACGCCACGCGCGCGCAAATCTGCCCGAACAAAGTGTCGGCGGCAAACTGGATGGAGATCCACGAGGAGCTCCACCGGCAAGGCGTTGCGAGCAACGCGACGATGCTCTACGGCCACATCGAGTCGCTCGAGGACCGCGTCGACCACCTGATTCGCTTGCGCGAGTCGCAGGACCGTTCGCCCGGATACAACGCGTTCATCCCCCTCGCATTCCATCCCGACGGCAACGCGCTGTCCTACTGCGGCTGGACGACTGGCCTCGACGACATCCGCACGTTCGCCGTCGCGCGGCTCATGCTGCACAACTTCGACCACATCAAGGCGTATTGGATGATCCAAGGCCTCAAGGTGTGTCAGGTCGCGCTGCAGTTTGGCGCCGACGACATGGACGGCACCCACGGCTCGACCGACGAGGAGATGATCTATCACTCGGCGGGCACGCAGTCCGGACAGTACGTCGACGATCGCGAGTTCCGCCGGCTCATCGAGGAAGCGGGGTACCAGCCCGTGCGGCGCAACTCGACGTACCACGAGTTCGCCTGGGACTGGGCGCCTGCGGTGCCGGAGGCGGAACGCGCGCTCGGCGGAGTCGAAGCGTGAGCCTGCGCTGCGGACGGATCGAATACACGAACGATCTTCCGATCTACGCCGCGTTCGACGTTGGTGCGATCGCGTATCCCGGCTCGCTGTACGCGGACGTTCCGGCGCGCTTGAACGCGATGCTGCTGGCGGGCGAGCTCGACATGAGCCCAATCAGCGCCTTTACCTGGGCGGCGAACGCGGACCGGCTCGTGCTGCTGCCCGATCTGTGCATCGGCGCGCGGCGCGAGGTCGTTTCCGTCGTGTTGATTTCTGCCGTGCCCCCGGCGCTGCTGGAAGGCGTCCCGGTCTACGTCAGCGCCGCATCCGCGAGCGGACGCTCGTTGCTGCGGATCATCCTGGAGCGGCGGTACGGCGTACGGACCGCATACGTGGAAGAGCCCGATCCTTTCGCGCGAGCCGTGGCCGGCGACCCCGCGCTCCTTATCGGCGACGCGGCCATCGACGCGATCGAACGCTTTCCGGCCGAAATCGTCTACGACTTGGGAACGCTGTGGCACGAGTGGAGCGGGCACCAGACGGTCTTTGCCGTGTGGGCGGCACGCCGCGACTCCTACGAGCGCGATCCCAGCGCCGTGGACGCGTGCATGCACGCCCTGACCGACGCCTATACCTGGTCGCGCGCAAACGGTCCGCAGGTCGTCGCACTCGCACAAAAGGCCGTGGCGCGGCCGCCGGGATTCTATGAAGACTATTTTCGGAAGCTGAACTTCATGTTTCACGCCGCCGCGCGAAACGGACTCGCGGCCTACTGCCGGGAGCTCGTCGCGATCGGCGCAATCGCGAGCGCCCCGCCGCTCTTGGAGGCTGCCGGTGCCGGAGCTCGCTGAGCTGCTCGAACGCGCCGCCGCGGGCGGCCGCCTGGAGTACGCCGAGGGCGTGCGGCTCTACAACGAGGCGGATCTGCACGAGCTCGGCGCTGCGGCACACGCGCGGCGAATGCAGATGCACCCGCACGACATCGTGACATACGTCGTGGATACGACCATCAACTACACGAACGTCTGCAACGTGCACTGCACGTTCTGCGCCTTCTTTCGCCCCGAGCATCACAAGGAAGGCTACACGATGTCGCACGGCGAGGTGCTCGAACGGGTCCGCCACGCCGTCGATCGAGGCGCGACGCAGATCATGATCCAGGGCGGCGTCAACCCGGAGCTCGGCATCGACTGGTTCGAGGAGCTCTTCGCGCGCGTCCGCCGGGAATTTCCCGATGCCGACCTGCACTCGCTTTCGGTGTCGGAGATCGTGGGATTGGCCCACGTCGAAGGAACGTCGCCGCGCGACGTCCTTACGCGCCTCAAAGCCGCCGGAATGAAGTCGCTGCCCGGCGCCGGCGCGGAGATCCTGGTAGAGCGCGTGCGCAAGCGAATCTCGGCACGCAAAGTGCAGCCGCACGATTGGCTCGACGTCATGCGCCAGGCGCAGCTTTTGGGCATGCCCACGACGGCGACGATGATGTTCGGATCGATCGAAACGCCGGAGGAGCGCATCGAGCACCTCCACGTGCTGCGCGAACTTCAAGACGAAACCGGCGGCTTTACGGCGTTCATCCCGTGGTACTACGTGCCGTTCAAGACGCCGCTGCGCGGCAAAGAGGCAACGGGTTTGGAATATTTGCGCGTGCTCGCCATCTCGCGGCTCTATCTCGACAATTTCGCCCACCTGCAGGCGTCCTGGCTCACGCCCGGCCTCAAGATGGGCCAGCTCGCGCTCTTCTACGGCTGCGACGACATGGGCGGGACGATCATCGAGGAGCGCGTGGTGCACGATGCGGGCAGCACGAACGAAGCGACGCGCGGCGACATCGAACGGATCATCACGCTCGCCGGATTCAAGCCCGTCGTGCGCGACACGTATTGGAACGTTCGCGAGGCGCTCGCCCTCTCGAAATTGAGGCGGCGATCGTTGCCGCGCCGAGGACCTCGTCGGTGCGTGCGTCGAGCAGCGCCACGAGCTGTCCCGGCGTGATGGCGCGCATAGCCGTTTCGAAACGCAAACGCAGCTTCTCGCCGGCAACCGTCGCGAACGCGCGCGCCGGCTCCGCACGATAGCGGATCATTGCCCGTACCGGCGTCTCGCCGGCGCCGAACCGCTCGGGCCGTATCAAGTTGAGCTCGTCGGCCTCCAGCCCTTCGGACAGCAGCTCGTCTTCGCTGCCCACGACGACCGTATTCCGAACCGCGTCAATGCGAGTGACGTAGCGAGCGCCTTCGTTATGCGAGGGAAGCTGCGCGCGTTGCCCGACGGTGTAGCGAGCGACGCCGCCATGCGCTCCAACGCGCGCGCCTGCTGTGGTGACGACGTGGCCCGGAGCGTTGACCTCCGGCCGCAAACGCGCCACGACGTCCCGGTAATCGCCGCCTTCGACGAAGCAGATGTCTTGCGACTCCGTTTTGTCGTGCACGGGCAGGTTGAGACGTCGGGCGTGCCCCCGCGTCGCCGCCTTGTCGAGCTCGCCGAGCGGGAGCAGCAGACGCGCCAGCTGCGCCGGCGCCAGCTGTGCGAGCGCGTACGCTTGGTCTTTCGCGTGCGCGTTGCGGAACAGGTGGGCGCCGTCCGCGCGGTGTTCGACGCGGGCGTAGTGGCCGGTCGCGACGTAGCTCGCGCCGAGCCGGTCCGCGTAGCGAGTTAGGGTGCCGAGCTTCACGAAGTTGTTGCATGCGACGCAAGGATTCGGCGTTCTGCCGCGCGCGTAATCGTCGGCGAAACGGTCGACGACGTTGCGGCGAAACGTCTCTTCGAAATCCAAGACGTAATGCGGAATGCCGAGGACCGCGGCGCTTCTTCGCGCGTCGTCGAAATCGTCGGAGCCGCAACAACTCTTGGCGTGCGCGGGCCGTGTCGGAGCGTACATCTTCATGGTGATTCCCACGACGTCGTAGCCGTTTTCGAGCAACAGACCGGCGGCGACGGCGGAGTCAACTCCACCGCTCATTGCCGCAACGACGCGTTCCGTAGCCATCCTAACATCGAACAGGATAACACTCCGGTGAGGCTAACTCAACGCTGAAATGTCAGGAGCGTCTGGAGCGCTGGGTGAGCGGTTTCGCGCGGCCCGCGAGGCGCGCGGCATCTCGCTTTCCGACGTTGCCGAGCAGATCCGAATTCGGGCCATGTACCTGGCCGCCATCGAGGACGAAAAGTGGAGCACCGTCGGCGCGCCGGTCTACGTGCGCGGCTTCCTGCGGACGTACGCGCGCTTCCTGGGGCTCGATCCCGAAGAGGCCGTCGCCGCGTTCAACCGCACTCAGCCGGCCCCGGTCAGTGCGCCGGCCGCCCGGGAGGGAGTCTCCGAGCGGCCCGAAGCCGCTCCGGCGTCGCGAACCAGTTCGGCGCTGCTTTGGGTCGCCGGCACCGTGGCGGTGCTGCTCATCGCCTTTCTCGTGTTTACGGAGCTCACCATGCCGCGCCGAAGCACGACCACGGCCGGTCCCGCAACCGCGGTACCCGCCCCAGCCTCGCCGCTTGCGAGCGCGCCGCCCGCGAGCCATCCTCCCGGACTCGCGCTCGGGGGCGCCAGATCGTTGGCGGTGGTTCTATCCGCACCGTCGTGGCTGCGCGTAACCGTTGACGGAAATGTTAGTATGGAAGGCACGTACCCGGCCGGGACGTCGAAGACGTTTCACGGGAACAGTGCGTTGCTACGCATTGGAAATGCCGGCGGCGTCGAGGTGTACGTCGACGGAAAGGACGTCGGAAAGCTAGGCAAGCCAGGCGACGTCGTGGAGCATGCGTTCACCCTGTGAGAGGAGCACCGTAACCCTTGGCGAGCGAATCTTCGTTCGACGTCGTGTCGCGCGTCGACGGCCAGGAACTCGACAACGCGCTCAATCAGACGCGTAAGGAGATCGAAAACCGATTCGATTTCAAGAACAGCAAGACGAGCATCGACTTCGACGGTAAGAAGATCACGCTGATCTCCGACGACGAACTGAAGATGCGCAACGTCGTCGACGTTTTCCAGTCGAAGGCGGTGCGGCGCAGCATCGACATCAAGGCCTTCGAGTTCGGCGGCGTCGAGCCGGCGGCCGGCGGAACCGTCCGGCAAGTGCTGACGCTGCGCAGCGGAATCTCCAAGGACCAGAGCCGCCCGATCCTCGCTCGCATCAAGGACTTGCGGCTCAAGGTCAACGCGCAGTACCAAGACGAGCAGATCCGCGTGTCGAGCAAGAGCAAGGACGAGCTGCAGAAGGTCATGGCGTCGTTGCGCTCGATGGAGTACGAGCTGCCGCTCCAGTTCGTCAACTACCGTTAGAAGGGCCGCATGCCAACCGTCGCGTTCGTAAGTCTAGGCTGTGCGAAGAACTTGGTCGACACCGAGGTGATGATCGCCAAGCTCGGCGGCGCCGGCTGGAATCTGGAAAGCGACGCGCGCCGCGCCGACACGGTCGTGATCAACACGTGTGCCTTCATCGATCCCGCGAAGGCCGAATCGACCGAAGTCATCCTCGCGCATGCGTCGGAGAAGCGCCCCGGGCAGCAGCTCATCGTCGCCGGCTGTCTCGCGCAGCGCTACGGCGACCAGCTTCACGCCCTCGTGCCGGAGATCGACGGTGTCGTCGGGACCGGCGCGTACGCCGGAATCGTGGACTTGCTCGAGGACGTGCGCGCCGGCCACCGGCCCGTTCGGCTGGGCATGGAGCCCGAGCCGGAGCACGACTTCCTCCCGCGCCTAGTCACGACGCCGCGGGCAACGGCATACGTGAAGATCGCCGAAGGATGCAACCACCCGTGCACGTTCTGCATCATCCCCGCGCTGCGCGGCGCGTTTCGCAGCCGCAGCATGGAATCGATCTGCGCCGAGGCGCGCGCCCTGGCCGCGGGGGGCGCCAAGGAGCTCGTGCTGATCGCGCAAGACACGTCGATGTGGGGTCGAGACCGCGGAATCCGGCGCGGCGGCCTGGCGCAGCTGCTCGAGCGCCTTCACGAAATCGACGGGGTCGAGTGGATCCGCCTGCTCTATCTCTATCCCGCGACGGTCGACGACGAGCTCATCGACGCGATCGCGCGGCTGCCGAAGGTGTGCAAGTACATGGACATGCCGCTGCAGCACGCCCACCCCGACGTCTTGCGCGCGATGCGCCGGCCCAGCAACGGAGAGCGGTATCTGGAGATCGTCGACCGTTTTCGCGCGCGGATTCCCGGCATCACGATGCGGTCGACGTTCATCGTCGGCTTTCCCGGCGAACGTGAGGAGCACGTCGCGTACTTGGAAGAGTGGATCGGGCGCGCGGAGCTCGACCGCGTCGGCTTTTTTCAATATAGCGCCGAGGAGGGAACGCCGGCGCATCGCCTTTCCGAGCGCGTGAGCGCGCGCGACCGGCGCAAGCGCCTCGTGCGGCTGCGCGAAGCGCAGCGCGTTGCGTCGGAGCGCGCCCGCGGGAAGCGCTGCGGGAAGACCGTGCGCGTGCTGGTCGAGGAGTCCCGACCGTTGCGAAAGAGCGATGAGATCCGCCGGCGGCTCGGCACGCCGCGGGCATGGTTCGGCCGCTCGGAGGGTGAAGCGCCGAGCGTCGATGGCGGTGTCTATTTCACCGGGGCCGCGCTCGTGGGCGAATTCGCCGCGGTCCGGCTCGAAGGTCACGGCCCATTCGACTTCTACGGCAGGACGACGTCACCGGAGAGCGCGGTCGTTTGAATAGCCGCCTTCTCATCGTCGTCGCCGCGGTCGTCGTCGGCGTGATCTCGACCCTGGCCGGATACCTCGCCGTCGAACATCGCAATCCCGTCACTGCGCTCACGCAGATGTTCGTCCCGAGCCCCCAGCAGGTCTTTGGAAAGAACAACCTGCTCGTTTTGGTCGAGGGGCTCGATTACGACTATACCGCGAAGGACGAAGAGTTCTCGACGAACGCGCGCAGCGATGCGATCTGGGCCGTGAACGTCGACTTTGCAAACAAGCGCGTTTATCAGCTCTCGATCCCGCGCGACATGATCGCGACGCTGCCGAACGGTTCGCAGGGAAAGATCAATCAGGCCCAGTCGGACGGCGGCGTGAAAGAAGCGAAGAGCGTCATCGGCCAGTGGCTGGGCATCCCCGGGTTCGATCGGTACGTCATCTTACGCGTGGATGGAACGAAGGAGTTCGTCGACGCCATCGGAGGCGTGAACGTCGACGTGAAAACGTCGAATTGCCTGCGTTTCAAAACGGGCTGCACGGGCGATGAGCTTGTATACGACGACACGTGGGGGCACCTGCACATTCACCTGAAGGAAGGCATGCAGCACCTCAATGGCGAGCGCGCCGTCGCCTACATGCGCTTCCGCCACGACTGGTGCAGCGACCCCTGCCGCATCATGCGCCAGCAGCAAGTGTTTCGTACCCTCGTCGCCAAGCTCAAAGGCGATCGCGTCAACACCTTTCTGCATCTCGGCGATCTCTTGAACGTGTTCCGTAAATACGTGCAGACGGACTTCAGCGACAGCGAGCTGCTGTCTATCGCGACGTTCTTTCAGGGCGATTCCGCGCTGGCCGTCGTGACCAACCAAGTTCCGTACACCGACGACATCAATCTGCCGGGCTATGGGGACGCGCTCGTGCCGAATACCGCCGAGCGGGCACGGCTCGTCTCGACGATGCTGCTGGCGCCGCCGGTCCCCATTGCGTCGCCCGACACGATGACCCTGGCTGCCATCCCGCCCGGAACGCTGCGCGTCGACGTGGAGAACGGCAGCGGCGTCTCGGGTGCCGCACGGCGCGTGGCGGGCGTGCTGCGCCACGCGGGCTTCACGATCGGCTACGTCGGCGATGCCGACCGCTCGAATTACGATACGACCGAAATTCACGAGCATTCGAACGTCACATTCGCGGGGGCGAAGGTCAAGAGCGCGCTGCCGGCGAGCCTTCGGGAAGCGCTCGTCGTTCCCGATCCCTCGCCGGTCAGCTCGCCGGCGACGGCGACGCGCTCGAGCGACGTCACGGTCATCGTGGGCAGCGATTTGGCGCGCAAGGTTTCCTCCGCCGCGCCGATCGTTCCGACGCAATAACGGGTGTCGCCGTACGTGAAGCTCGCGATCGCGATCCTCGCTTCAGCCGGCTTGGCCGTCGGTAGCTGGCGCGCGTTCGTCCATCGCAGCAGCGTGCCGCCGGCGTTCGTGACGCCCGACGCGAACGTTCATCTCGAGCTCTCGAACGACGTCGCCGCGCGCTTCTATCGCGTGATGCACGAGCTGCCCACGGACAACCGATCGCTGCGCCCGAAGCTGATCGCGCTGACGTTCGATGACGGGCCGTATCCCGTCTACACGCCGATGCTGCTCGACGTTTTGCGCGATCTGCACGTACCGGCGACGTTCTTCCTGATCGGCCAGGACGCGCAAGAGTGGCCGGAACTCACCCGGCGGATCGAACGCGAGGGAAACGAGATCGCCGACCACACCTATTCGCATCCCAATCTCGATCAGGAATCCGATGACGAGGTTCGCCATGAGATCGTCGAGGGCGGCGACGTGCTGTGGGGGCTAACGCACGATCCGGCGGCACGCACGTTGATGCGTCCGCCGCACGGCCGTTATACCGAACGCACCCTGAAAATCGCGCAGGCGCTAGGCTACTCCGTGGTGCTATGGACCGACGACGGCGGGGACTGGCGAACGCTTTCCCTCGCGCGGCTCGAGCGTCACCTCCTGACGCATGCGACCGCGCCCGAAATCGTGCTGTTGCACAGCGGCAAGCTGGCTACGGTCGAGGCGCTGCCGTACGTCGTGGAGCGCTTCAAGCAAGCGGGGTATCGATTCGTGACCGTTGGCGAGCTTCTGCGGCTCGTGCAGGTCGACGAGCTCAACCATCCGCTGCGGAGCGCGATCTAAGGATGCGGCGTCAGATCATCGATACGGAGTCCGGGCGCCCGGCGTACAATCGCCGGCGTCTGCGGCGGCTGATCGTGGTCGCTGGTCGTCTTGCTGCTGCTCGTAGCCATCGGCTGGTTCCTCGCTCACCATTCGTGGGGCCAGGAAACTCGGGCCGCTGCGGGAAGCGCAGCACCGCAGAACTTGTTTGAAGAGAAAGGGGTCTCCAGCGTGCCGCTCATGTTGGGGAAGAAGAATGCTGCCTAAGCTCTCCGTGGCCTTTTTGGGAATCGTGCTGACCGCTGCCGTCGTCGCGTGCAGCAGCCTTGGTTCCACGACCGGGGTCAACGTCGGTCCCAACTTTCCGGCGAAGACGCTCTACGCAACCAACAGCAACCAGAACGCCATCAGCATTTACACGACCGGCACCAAGACCGGCGGAGGGCCGGCGTTTAACATCGGCGGCTCGAGCACGACGCTCGACGGCCCGCAATACCTGGCGTTCGATCGCAGCAGGAATCTTTGGGTGACCAACTTCAACCCGAGTACGGGTCACGCGTCGATCATCGAGTTTGCGGCGCTGGCGACCGGCAACGTGCTGCCGCTCAGCGACGCGACGCTGATCGGTCGCCCGCGCGGCGTCGCCTTCACGCCCAAGCAGGTCAATCCGCAGACCAAATCGTCGGCGAGCCCGCCGCCCAGCCTGATGGTCGTCTCCGACGTCGACCCCCAGATCCAGTTTCCGGATCGCGTCCTTTTGTTCAACGCGGGCAGCACCGCGCCGTTTCAGTCGCTCGGCGGTCCCAAGCCGCATCTCAAGGTTCCCGGCGGCGTCGCTGTCGATACCGAAGGCCGCGTCTACGTAGCAAACATTCAAGGCGCCTCGGTATCCGGGTTCGTTCTGCCCACGCCGTCGCCGACGCCCAAGCCGACGCCCACGCCGAAACCCACGCCGACGCCGAAGCCCACGCCGACCGGGTCGGCGAGTCCCTCGCCGACGCCGTCGCCCACGCCGACGCCCATCAACGTCGCACCACGCTTTTCGCTCACCCACAAGAACGGCGTGAATACCCCGTTCGGGGTGGGCCTCGATCAGGACGGGAACATTTATATCGCGGACGACGGGCGGCCAAAAGCGGGCTGTAGCTCGGTGGACGGTCCCGCGATCCTCGTCTTTCCGCCGTTCCATAATAAGGTCACGTATGGGAAGCCGATGCGCAAGATTCAAGGATGCAACACGCAGCTCAACGCGCCAACCGACGTGAAGGTCGATCCGACCGGCTTGACCTACGTGGCGGATTCGACGTCGACCGGCGCCGGGATCATCTACGTCTTCGCGCCCAGCGCCAACGGAAACGCGGCACCAATGTCAACGTTCAAGTCGCCCGGCACCGTGATCGGACTGGGCATCGTTCCCTAGCGTTCCATGGCGTTTCTCAAATCGATCATTGACGGCAACGAGCGTGACGTCGCGCGCCTGCGGCGCACGGCGCGGGCCGTCAACGTCTTCGAGGCGGAGCTGTCGGCGCTCTCCGATGCGGAGCTGCAAGCTAAGACGGCGGAGTTTAAGGAGCGGCTAGCGGGAGGCGAGTCGCTCGAAACGATGCTGCCCGAGACGTTCGCCGTCGTGCGCGAGGCCAGCAAGCGAACGATCGGAATGCGCCACTTCGACGTCCAAATCATGGGCGGCCAAGTGCTGTTCGAAGGGCGCATCGCCGAGATGAAGACCGGCGAGGGCAAGACGCTCGTCGCGACGCTTCCGGTGTACGCGCGCGCTCTCGAAGGCCGCGGCGTCCACGTCGTGACCGTCAACGACTACCTGGCGCGCCGGGACGCGGAGTGGATGGCGCCGGTCTACGAGTTTTTGGGGTTAAAGGTCGGCGTGATTCAGCACGGCCTCGACTCCGCGCAGCGGCGCGAGCAATACAACTGCGACGTGACGTACGTCACCAACAACGAGGTCGGCTTCGATTATCTGCGCGACAATATGGCGTGGCAGGTCGAAGACCTCGTGCAGCGCGAGCTGTACTTCGCGCTCGTCGACGAGGTCGACTCGATCCTGATCGACGAAGCGCGCACGCCGCTGATCATCAGCGGGCCGTCGCAAGAGTCGGGCGAGCTCTACGAAAAGTTCGCGCAGATCATCCCGCGCCTGCGAAAGGACGAAGACTTCACGGTCGACGAGAAGGCGCACGCGGTTCCCATTACAGAAGCGGGCGTCGCCAAGGTCGAAAAGATGCTCGGCGTCCAGAACCTGTACGATCAGCGCAACATCGAGCTGACGCACCAGCTCAACGCGGCGCTGAAGGCGTGGAACCTGTTCCATCGCGATCAGCAATACATCGTGAAGGACGACGACGTGATCATCGTCGACGAGTTCACGGGCCGGCTGATGTACGGGCGCCGGTACTCCGACGGCATCCACCAGGCGATTGAGGCGAAGGAAGGCATCAAGGTCCGCGGCGAGGACCAGACGCTCGCGACAATTACGTTTCAGAACCTCTTCCGGCTGTACGAGCATTTGGCGGGGATGACGGGCACGGCGAAAACGGAGGAGCGCGAGTTCCGCGACATTTACGGGCTCGACGTCGTCGTCGTTCCGACGAACATGCCGATGGTCCGCAAAGACAACTCGGACATCGTCTACAAGTCGGAGAAGGCAAAGTTCGAGTCGGTGGTCGACGAGATTATCGCCGAGCACGGTAAGGGTCGTCCGGTGCTGGTCGGCACGCGATCGATCGAGAAGAGCGAGCTGCTCGCGGCGATGCTGCGGCGCAAAGGCGTGGAGTGCAACGTGCTCAACGCCAAGTACCACGAGCAAGAAGCCGAAATCATCAAGGACGCCGGGCAAGAGGCACAGGTGACGATCGCCACCAATATGGCAGGCCGCGGCACCGACATCAAGCTCGGCGAGGGAGTGGCGCGCAACGGCGGTTTGCACATCATCGGAACCGAGCGCCACGAATCGCGCCGGATCGACAACCAGCTTCGCGGACGCTCGGGGCGCCAAGGCGACCCTGGATCGTCGCGCTTCTACGTGTCGCTCGAAGACGAGGTGATGCGGCTCTTCGGCGGCGACCGGATGACGAACATCATGGATCGCGTCGGCTTCACCGACGAGCAGCCGATCGAGTCGGGTCTCGTGACGCGCTCCATCCAGCGGGCGCAGGGCAAGGTCGAGAACCACAACTACGAGATTCGCAAACACGTCCTCGAGTACGACGACGTCATGAACAAGCAGCGCTCGATCATCTACGCCGACCGGCGGGCGATCCTCGAGGGTACGTTCGATTCGCGAACGTTCATGCTGCAGACGCTCGAAGCGAAAGTTGACGAGGCCGTTGAGGAAAACGCGCCGGAGAACGCGCACCCGAGCGAGTGGGACCTCGACGAGATGATCAACGCCCTCGAGCTGATCTTTCCGGTGAAGCGCGTGGTGTCGACGGCCGACTTGGCGGGCAAGGACCGCGAGGAGATTCGCCGGGTGCTGCGCGCGCATGCGCGAGAGGCGTACGAGGCAAAGGAACTCGAGGTGACGCCGGAGATCCTGCGGGTGGTCGAGCAGCGCTATCTCTTGCTGCCGATCATCGATCGCCAGTGGGTGGACCACCTGTACGTGATGGACCACCTCAAGACGGGCATCGGGCTACGCGGATACGGCCAAAAAGACCCGCGCGTCGAATACGAAAAGGAAGCGTTCGAGATCTTCGAATCGCTCAAGAACAACATCGCGGACGAGGCGATCAAGGGCGTGTTCCGCGTGGTCATCGAGCAGGGGCCTCCGCCGCCCCAGATGACGCCATATCAGCAGAACGGGCCGCAGTTCGAGCCGATTCCGTCGGGCGAATTGGTACCGCAGCCCGTCGCCGCCGGCCGCGTACCGCCGCAAGAAGTGGAGCAAATGCTCGGCCCGGCTCCTGGAACCGGCCGCCGCGTACAGCAGCTTCACACCAATAAGGATGAAGAAGAGCCCGCGAAACCGATGCACCGCGATCAGCCAAAGGTCGGCCGCAACGAACTTTGCCCCTGCGGCAGCGGACGTAAGTACAAGAAGTGCCACGGCACCGCGGCTTAGCGGGATAGGAGTTAAGCGATTCAAAACGACGCCCCCTCCCCTAAGACGCTCGGCCTCACCGATCATGGCGCCGCAATCTAATCCGCGGGACTGCGAGCACGCTGCGAGGCGCAAGTCTCCACGCTGCGAGCCGCAATGCGCCTCGCGATCGGCGCCGGGCTGCGCAGCTGCGAGATCTGAGCCGCTAAACTACGACGCTGGCCAACGCGATGCGGCCTCGCGAGCGCGGGGCGGGGTCGGGATGGAGAAGGCGGGATTCGTTGATGCCGTGAGAACCGATGCTTCTCCAATAATATATGCTCTGAGGCCTCCATCGGCTTCAAAGATGCTCCAGTGGTCTAGTCCTGGTACAATCTGGATTTCGGCATCGCTTCCTAAATCGCGCAACTGCTTTTGAAACAGCGTGACGGGATCGTTAAGATGGAAGTCGTCCTTGCTACCAACAAAAATATGCAGTTTGCCGCGAAGGCGCGGCTGCAAAGTTGACCAGTTCTCACGAATGAGCCAGGAAATATCATAGTGCACGTGCCAGTAGCGAGCTACAGCTGCGTCGATATCCCCACTCTTTAGATCAAAGAGCGGCTCCGGACCGCCCTTAGAGTTCCCTGGGCTAAACACCCAGTTGAAGGAGGCAATCTGCCGCTGCTCCCAGTCAGAGCCATTTACATACCCCCGCACCGTTTCTCCATAGGCGTCCCGCCATGTCGAATCAGAGATGTTCTGTGGCGCCGATGCGGTCAGATCAATTCCGAGAAAATCCCGAAAGTCGATCGAGTCTGGTGAAATTGACCATTCACCAGCGAAGATGTCTGGATACGTAATCTGAAGCCACAGCGCGGCCCATCCGCCGGATGAGTGGCCGGCGACAAAGCGAGCTGAAGAGGCGTCGATGGCCCGAAAATACGCTTCCGTCTTCGGAATAAACTCGTTTATGAGCGCTGTGCCCCAAGGCCCATTGTTAGCGGAGTCAGTGAATTCTTGGTGATGGCCGTTGAGCATACCATCTAGAAATACTAAGATAAACTCTCGGTGAAAGGCCCGCTGAGCGTTCTGCCAGGCCAATGTTTCTTTCGAGTCTGGATTACCGTAACCATCGAATCCCTGGATCCAATATATGACGGGGTAACGCTATCCGGGTTCCTTGTAATAGGAATCTGGAAGTAATACGTGGGCGTCTATGCTAACAGACTGGCCCCAAAATGCGGATAAGGCGTCACTACGCATGTTGACAGATAGATACTGCGGTTCCCCAGCGCGAGCGGGCAGGCTGCTGCCAAGCGCCAAGAGCGCGGTGATAACGCTTAGCAAGAATGGCATCGTACGCTCAGGAAAGGCTCTCACTGTAAGCCTCTGAACATGGTCGCGTAACGCCTGGGGCCATCCACGACGCGCCGCGCTGCCCGTGCTTTCGCGTTCGCGGAGTCTTGGCTTTGCGGCATCGCGCCCGGCGCGCCGATTGGCGGCCGCGATCCGCTGCATGCGACAACAAAGACAACTGCGCAGATCGTAAGCGCGAAGTAATGAGAAGCTAGCGGTCTCATTTGTCTTCATCTTTGACAAACGTCATGAAATCGATTCCAGCAATCTTGCCATCGGGGTCAAAAGCGATCATCTCGACAATACGGCCAGCGCTGAACTGCAAGAGAAAGTCATAGCCAACTGCGCCGCTGATCGCGTACGTACGCATAAACCGGAACGATGATGGGGCGCCGAATTGCCGAAGCTTTGCTCCTTCCTGCTCAATCATTGCACTCGTCAGTTCGCCGTTCACCGTAGCATCAAGCTGAGACCTATCAATGTGTCCAGTTTGAAAGCGATGGAACCATTCTTTTGCCGTTGCGACAATTCGTGGATCGACACTCTGACTAAAGCTGGTAACTTGAGGACTCGGCGATTGGACTGCCGCCTGAGAAGGTTGGCTAAACGAGAGAACTACCAAAGCAATTGTTACTACCGTGATCCAACCCTGTGCCATCCTGTCTAACCGCATTTCAAAAGCTCACCGTTCAAAATCAACTCGGAAAAGATACTTGCCGACGATCGGCGAGCATAGTAGCATTGCCGGCTGGTATGTCGACGCAATGGCCGTCTGGGTCGCCTCGTAATCGAAAGCCGGGTCGCCGCCGCTCTGATAGATGAGCGTTTTTATTACATTTGCGTTGGAATCAAGGTAAATCTCTACCTCTACCGTCCTCGGATGATCGAAGAAGTTATACGGGTAGACCACGCGACCTGGCTTGAGCACCTGTGCGGTATGGAGCTGACCCACTATCGTAGAGGATTGTTGATTGGACATCAGGCGGCTTGACTCCGCCGTTCGTACTCGGCCGGCGAAATGTTTCCGATCGAGGTGTGCCGGCGATGAGGGTTGTAGAATCCCTCGATGAAATCGAAGACCGCCAGCGCAGCTTCTCTCTGAGTTTTGAAGCGGTGCTTGACGAGCAGCTCGCATTCCAGAGTTGCGTTGAAGCTCTCGCACATCGCGTTGTCGAAGCAATCACCGACCGAACCCATTGAAGGTTTGATTCCCATCTGTTCGCAGCGCTTGCCGAATGCGATCGACGTGTATTGGCAGCCTTGGTCTGAATGATGAATCACTGCTCTTGGTTTGCGCTGATGGAACGCCATCTCGAGCGCATCGAGGACGAGTTCGGTCCGGAGATGAGTAGCCATTGCCCAGCCGACGACTCGACGGCTGAATACGTCCAGAACGACGGCAAGGAACAAGAAGCCGCTCCAGGTTGGAATGTAGGTGATATCAGCGACCCAGAGCTTATCGGGCGCAGTCGCTGAGAAGTTGCGGTCGACCAAGTCCGGCGCGGGTCGAGCATCGCGATCGCGCACGGTCGTTTTGAAGCTTTTTCGCCTGCTAGCGCCGTGAATCTGGCGTTCTCGCATCAATCGTGCGATGCGCTTTTCGCTTGTTCGAAAACCAGCGTCAATGAGGTCGTCAACGAGTCGTGGCCGACCATAGATCTCTCGCGAACGCTCGTGATACACCTCAAGAGCATCGCCGATCGCGATGTCGGCCTCCGCGTGGTCCGATGGCGGGCGTTTGATCCACGCGTAGTACCCGCTGACCGAGACGTTCAGCACGCGGCACTGCGTAGCAACTGGCCAGACGGCATGGTGCGCTCTCACGAATTCGAAGATTTTCCGGGTACCGAATCGGTCTCGCGAGCGAACCACGCCGTTGCTTTTTTTAAAATGTCGCGTTCAATCTCGAGTTCGCGGACTCGTTTGCGCAACTTTGCGTTCTCTGCGCTTTCGGCGCTCGTCATGCCATCTGTGCGACGGCCGACGTCGAGATCATCTTGCTTGAGCCAGTTGATGATCGATTGACGAGATATCTCGTACTCCCGGGCGATCGCGTTGGCATTTTTTCCGGACCGAATCAGCTCAACGATCTTAGCCCGGAACTCCGCTGGATAGACTCGTTTCTTGGCCATGGTGGGGTCCTTCTCCGCAAAGCGGAAAGACTCCACGAAACCGGGTCAGCTCCAGTAGAGAACATCTTCCCGCACGGCAGGGGCGGTAGCGCTTGTTTGAACGTTGCGGCAACTCGCGGATTACTTACATTAGTCGCAAAAAATCGCGGCCAGCTGCCCTTGCCAAGGACAAAGGGTTCCGAAGGGCAGGCGTTTTCTTTTCCTCCATCCAGGGCGTAGGAGTCGACGTACGCATACCGGACCGCCGCTCGTTTCGGCAAGGTCACGATAATCTCGGGCGAGACACGGTCGAACTGTTTTCCGACGAGGGGAACGTGATGCAGCGCAACGTCGTACGCTTCCGTATCAGTCAGCAACGTCACGTGCGCGTCGATGCTTTCGCCCGATTGCGAAAACAGCGCTAAGACGATCGCGTCTGAAACTGGGGTCGCGGCCTGGGAGTTTGTTGCTGTATCCCATTGGATCGCTCCCACGAAGGCCCCGCAGAAGGGATCGAGCGACGGCGGCGGCGTTGGAGAAGGTGAAGAGACTGCCTGCGCCGCTCCGGAGGCCGCTAGGATTACCGCCTGCAAAGCGGCCGCGAATATTGTCGCCACTTTAGACCGTCGCGCCCGGCGCGCCGATCGGCAGCTCTGATCCGCCGCAGCCTGCGAGTAATGCAGCCGCCGCGCCGATGCTAAGCGCAAAGCGAGCCAAGTTGCTCATTGTGCCATCCCTCCGGTAGCTGAACGAACGAGCGCCTGAGAACGTTCCTCGCGGCGCTCGCTTACTCCTTAACTATTGGCCTCTACGAGCTCGCGCAAGGCATCCCAATGCCGTGGATGTGGAACCCTCGCACCCGCTCGGATGCGCGAGCAGGCCGCGAGCGATAAGCCCGTCGCGGCCGCGATTTCCGCGAGCGTAAATGCGTCGAGCTTCGGCGCGATCTCGCGTTTGAACCAGGCATCGTCGCGCTGACCCGGATGCTCGCGCGCCCAGGTGTCATCGCCGGCCGAAAAGTGACCCGCTTAGGCTCGAAGGTGCCGGTTGAAAAGGGACCCACCCGGCCGAATCAACTTTGGGTTACTTTAAGTTCAGTAGGGATTGGCGGCAGGCTGACGCCGGCCTTCCGGCGCTCTTTTAGGCGGTAGCTATCGCCGGTGATAAGGGCGACGTGGGCGTGGTGCAGGAGTCGATCGAGCATGGCCGCCGTCATCGTGGCGTCGCCGGCGAAAGCGGAGTCCCACTGGGTCAGCGGCAGATTGCTGGTGATGATTACCGAACCGCGTTCGTAGCGATTGGCAATCACCTGGAAGAAATGGTTGGCCTCTTCGCGGCCGAACGGCAGGTAGCCGATTTCATCGATGATGAGCAGCTTCGGCGTTTGCACGGCGCGCCGCAACGATTCTTTGAGCCGCCCCTGCCGCTGCGCTGCTGCAAGCTGCAGCATCAAGTCGACGGCCGAGATGAAGCGGGTCTTGATGCCGGCCTGCGTCGCCTTGTAGCCGAGTGCGATGGCAATGTGCGTCTTACCAACGCCGCTGGGCCCGAGCAGCACGACGTTTTCCGTGCGTTCGATGAACGAGAGGTTTGCCAGTTCCATGAGCAGTTGCCGCGGTGCACCGCTGGCGAACTCGAAGTCATAGTCGTCGAGCGTCTTAATCGCGGGAAAGCCGGCGATCCGCGTGAGCAGTGTACTGCTGCGTGCGTGCCGGGCTTGCAACTCAAGCCGCAGCCCGGCCTCCAAGAACTCACTGTAGGGCTGTTCGTCTTTTGCAGCACGTTCGGCCAAGCCGGGGAAATCGTTGCCGAGCGCGTCGAGGCCAAGCTGCTGGCACAGCTCCCGTATCCGTTCGTCGGCAAAGCTCATGGCGCCACCTCGAGCGCCAGGTCATGATAGCGCGACAACGGGTGCTGAAGCGATTCGAAGGGCATCGGTACGACGATCGAGTTCGATGGGATCTCAATATCGAGCCGCACGCCGCTGTAACGAGGCGGCAAAGGCAGCAGCATGGCGCGCTCGTACTGCCAACGCACGACCGGCTGTTCTTTGGTGGTGCCGTGGACGCGAGTGTTGGCGACATCCCGCAGCCAGGGCCGGATCTCCCGATTGGCCGTTGCGACATCGACGAGGATTGGCCTGATGCGTGTCATGAGCGGAACCAAGAACGATTGCCGGACATAGCGGTGAAAGCGCTCGACTTTTCCTTTGGTCTGAGCACGATACGGATGACAGAGTTTGGTTCGTATGCCGTAGTGGCGGGTGAAGTCCAAGAAGGCGGGATTGAAACGGTGCTTGCCGTCGCCGTAGGTGTCCCGCTCCAGCACGATGGTCTTCGGGTTGTCGCACAGCAGTGTCAGCGCCGCCCCGCCGAAGTAAATGAAGGCATTTTCGAGGCAGCCGATCAGCGTTTCGACGCGTTCGTTGTCGGCGAACTCCGCATAGCCATAGCGCGAATAGCCGAGGCTCGCGGTGAAGGCCACCAACTTGGTTGGTCGGCGCCGCAGCACCATGAAATCGATCTGGCACTGCTTGCCGGGCTCCGTCTCGAAGCGCACGATCGGCTCGGGCTGCGCTTTTGGCTGGAGCGACGATACCAGCGCCTTGAGCTGTGTGTAGCCGCCGCCATAACCTTGGTCGCGAACCTCTCGCAGCAAGACCGTGGCGGCTAAGCGATCGGGCTTGGCATGTTCGACACGTTCGCGAATGTACTCGACGTAGGGATCGAGCTTCGTTGGCCGCGGGGCACGCGGACCGTAGCGGTCCTTGGCCTTGCCGCGCAGCACGCGACGGACGGCCTTGCGCGAGCACTTGAGAAGCCGCGCGATTTCGCGGATGCCTTTCCCCTGGCGGGCGAGGACTTGGATTTCCACCTGAAGCTCCTTTGCAAACATGGACCTGGTGGTCCGAGGGAGGTTCGGGTGGGTCCCTTTTCAACCGGCGGGGTGGGTCACTTTTACTCCGGCGCTAACACCCGCCACGCCAATTATCACCAAAGACGGCGCCACGATGCGCCGCCGCTCCCGGAGCGTTTCACCTGCGTCAATTGCGGCGCGGCGAACATTGCTAAGTCGAATCGCCATGATCGTGACGGTCACTAGCACGACGCCAAACGATAGCATCCCGAAAAGCACAATCGTCATGCCCAATAAAACGCCTTCGGGCCGAGTCACGATGCTAAGCTCGGCGCTCGATGTGCAGGCGCGCCGATCGGCGGCTGCGATCCGCCGCATGCTGCGAGCAATGATGGAGCGGCGCTGAGGCCAACGGCGAGAAGCTGTAAGGGCGTAGGCTTCCCATCCGTGCTCCTTCGGCTCAGCGGCTCGGGGCAAGCGATAGAGCGACTCCCACAATGCCGCGAACGTCCAGCAGCTTAATCTTCTTGGTTTCTTTGGCACCGGGATACGTAAAGTACGCGAAGTACGAGGATTTGCGGCCATCGGATTCATCGATCGCGGTCTTGCTGAAAATTCTGAATTGTGGATGGTAGGGCGTCTTTTGCTGGGCTAGTGGGACTTTACCAACAACCGTTCCGGTGCTACCGCTGATCTTAATTCGATTGGCAACCTCTGTGGTTTCCCGCTGCCTCCGAGCGGCTTGCTCTGAGCCGAGCGCCAAATATTTACCGTCCCAAGCTAGAAGGCCGGAACCATCGTTATAAACAGAACCCTGGATACTTACGTTTTGAAAATTGCTGCTCCCTCGCGGCAGTTCGATAAACGCAAAGGAGCGGTTTGAGTGGCTCCCTACAACGAAGAGATTACCGGAACTATCGTAAGCAATACCGGTTGTTAAATAAATGTCCGACTCGCTGTAAACCGTAGGCGTCCCGCTCGCGTTCGCAAAGATGTAAACGTTTCCACCGCCTTCCGGGATGATCGCGAGGTTGCCCGTCTTCGGGTCCACAGCGCACGCCCACGCGACATTAACGGCGAAGTAGTTAATGGGTTGCGATCCGCCATGTGCGTACTCGTAAACGCCCTGACCGGAGGCGGAAGGGTTAGCGACAAAGACATCGCCTTTGCTATCGGTACACTCATACAGCGGCAAGCCGTAGCCCGTTAGGGTTCCTACGAGCTTTCCGGCTGGGTACGAATAGACATAGATGTAATGTTCGTCCGATAGGTACAGAAGGTCGTCGCTGCTCGCCTCCGGCAGCATCCACGATCCGCCATGCGCGGCGCGCGCGGCGACGATGGAGGTTTGCGCCATCGCGCCCGGCGTGCCGATCGGGGGCTGCAATCCGCTGCACCCGGCGAGCAATGCCGCCGCGGCGCCAATGCCTAGCGCAACGCGGCTCAAAGACTGGCTCCTCATCCCATCCTCCTCGCTCCGTGAGCGCCATGGCGCTCAGCACACATTTCGGGGCGGGCGCGCACGGTCCCGGGCCGGCCGGTGAAGCTCGCTAAGTCCGATGCGATCCGTGCCGCTGGCGGCGCCGCTCGCAACGCCGCGATGCAGCGCAGCTAAGCGGCGCGGGAGGCCCGACCTACCGTGAATGCGCGACCGAGACCGTCACGCCCCAGAGGATTTGCCGAACCTCTCCAACCTTCTCTATGCCGCCTCTTGGTTCGCCGCCCTTCGGGAATGGCCAAAAGAAAGCGTTCTGAAAACTGCGCATCAACTGACCAGTTCCGATAATCGTTCTTCCCTGGATCCACGTCTGTCCATCATAGTCGTTCTTTGCAGTGCTCAGCGTCGTGCTGCCAACGACGGTTGCCTTATTTCCCGACACGCGTAGTCGATAGACCGTTATGGGTTTACGCCCAGCGTTGGAAGTAACCGTAAGATGTTTTCCGTACCACTGTACCGACGACAAACCATCAAGTTTCGTGTTGAGGTTCATCAAGTCAAACGACCTACTTCCACTAGACAGACGCACTAGGTCGTTGTCCAGGTGGTAGTCGTCTGCTGCCGATAAATACAGATTTCCCTTATCATCGTATCCGCAGAACTCGAATCCTCGGATCTCATTGCCTTTGAAATAGTACATGACTGGATTGCCCTTAGCGCCGGCGTAAACTGCAAGGTCTCCATTGTTCCCATAGTATGGGTTGGTCTCATCGAGCAGATTTGTGACCGCTAGATTTCCAGTTGTCGGGTCGACCGAGCACCCGTTGGCCTCTCCTGGATCGCTGAGTGTTGCGATTGGGCTCGTACCGCCGTGCGCGTACCGATAAATCGTGCTTGTTGCGGACGAGTTCACTGTTGTGATAAACACGTCGCCTGCGCGATTCACGCATTCTCCCTCCGCAGCCGTGTTCAGATTCTCTAGAGTACCGGCGAGTATCCCCTTCGGATATGTGTATACGTAGACGCTTCCGCGATCCTCGCTCGAAATGTAGAGCAAATCCTCGCTCTTCGCTTCCGGCAGCATCCACGACCGGCCGCGCTCTGCGTACGTAGCAATCGTCCGGCTTTGCGGCATCGGGCCCGGCGCACCGATCGACTGCGATCCACCGCAGCCCGCAAATAGCACAACCATGCCAACGATAAGTGCGTAGCGCCAAAACCTCATACTGCTCGGCTCACTGTGATTCCATAAGCGCGGTAGCCGTGGAACCTTCGGCTATATTTGCCGCCCGCGGGATAGTCGAACAACTCTACCCAGGCTTTTCTATAGGTAAAGGCCGTAGACAGAATTTTGTTTTGGCTAATCCAGAATTGGTAAAAGTCGGCGTTCTGCAAGGAAGTTGAGCCGGCTTTTGTTCCTTTAGTGCCATGGATGGACAGCTGATAAAGCAATCCCGAACCGTTTCCAATCACCAGATGGGAGCCGTCCCACTGAAGACCCCCAGAAATACTGTTAGAGATACTCGGACTCAGCAAAATGTTACGCAGCTCCTTGCTTCCGCGTCGAAGAGTTACCAAGTGGTATCCGGAGACATTCGGCTGGGTACCGTCCGCGTAAAGATTTCCGACGGAGTCGTAACTACAAAAGGAAAATGTCGTTAGTGTCGCGCTGCGATAAGATTTTGGTGTTCCATGAGCCTTCGGGTAGACGACGAGGTCCCCCGAGTTTGATCCAGTGCAATCCGACACCGACTTTCCGCAATAGTTCGCCACAGCAAGATCCCCGGTTGTGGGATCAACATCGCATCCGTTTGGGGCGAAGCCCGTATCCTTTAGTCGTGCCTTGGGTTTTGTAGCCGCATGAGCGTACTCGACAACGTCTTGGCCGTATAGCTCTGTCACGAAAATGTCCCCGCTCCCATCGACGCATAAACCTTGCGCCGTCGAGAATCCTGTGAGCGTTCCGACGAGCTTACCCGAACGATACTCGTAGACATAGACGTTGGCATTGTAAACGTATCCTGAAACGTAGATCAAATCCTCGCCCTTCGCCTCCGGCAGCATCCACGATCCGCCACGCGTCGCACGCGTGGTAATCGCCGAGGTTTGCGGCATCGCGCCAGGGGCGCCGATTGGCTCCTGCGATCTGCCGCAGCCTGCGAAAGATGCCAACGCCAAGCAAATGCTAAGCGCGCAGCGGCTGAAACCTGAAATTCTCACTTACCTTGCTCCTAGCCCGACAAACGGACCAACGGCTAGGAACGTTCGGCGCAAAACCTCAGTTCCATCGGATCAGCCATGCTACCCCGGCCAAAGCGGTCCCACTGCAGGGCCCGGTGGCTACGGCGCCGGTCGGCGCCCCCTCATGCTATAAAGTTGGCGTCGAATCCGCGAGCGTGCTCCACGTTTGGCAAACTGCCCAGGTGCCGACTCTAAAGGTTAAGAGCCTGAAGCGCTGCCTCGATCTTCGCGATCGTGGCGGTCGGTTCGCTCCCATCGGCATTGAGCCGCTTACGGTCGACCGTTTGCAGTGTTCGCTTAACGAGTTTCACGTATGTGCGCATGCGGGGAAACGTGTCGAGGAGCCATGCTGCAACGCAACCTAAGCAGCGCCAGTCCCCTCGACGCGAGCCACGGCAGTGGCGACAGTCGTGTCAGCGCCGTGATCGAGGCGCTTGATGAGTTCCCTCACACGATACGACCGACTCGTTAGTTCACCGACTCCGGTGGAACGTCCACGGCATCCCGAAGCATTGTGCCCCCTGCCGGGTCGTACCACTTCTGCCGGTCGTCGAGGTGCGGGCTGTCACCCTAACCTAGCGGCGGAGGGCCGGCATGAATCGGCTCGAAAAAACGCAGAAGCCAAGGAGGTTGTTTTATGCGCCTGAGACCTTTTGTTGCGACAATTGCGTTGACCGCATTGCTCATTTCGGTCGTAGGTTGCCGCGGTACGTACGTAACGCCACAAATAGCGGGCGGATACGCAAATCAACAGACGAATGCAATAGCACGGTCGACGAGTACTCCGATGCTTATAGCAACAGCGTGGGAGACGCCTGTTCGGCATCAGGACATGCTAGTAGGGTGGCCGATGAGAACGAGGGGCGACCAAGACCCACAGTCGCTATCCGGAAAACTCGGTATTAACAACGCCGGCCCCTTAGCCGCGGACGGCAACGTGATACTTGTCGCAGTTGGCGGCACGGACTCGGGGCGTGGAGAACTCCTAAAGTACGACTTAAAGACAAAGCGTACGGAACGCCTTCACAACCCTTGGGGACAGGCACTCGATATCGCCGTAGACAAAAGCGGAAACGTGTCTTTGCTCGGCGACTACGGAACGCTCACGATATTTAAGAAGGGGTCGTCAAAGCCGTCGGAGATCAATTGCTCGCAATATTATAGCTGGGCACTCGCGGTCGATAACGAAGGCGATCTCTTCATCGAAGCCAGGGATGGCCCGCACGACGGCGCGAGAATCGTTGAAGTCAAAGCCGGCTCGCAGGCGTGCAAACCGCTTTCCATCCGCCCTCGCAACTCGCAGGACATCGGAATCGATCCGGAGACTGACGACTTAATAGCCGTCGGCGGTAACCAGATGCTTATCTATCCCAAGCCCTATAGCGATCGGACCGTTATTCATCACGCGCTTCATGTGATGTCGAGCCGGGGCACTGAGCGATTCAGACTCGATGCGACGTCTAATCACATCTTTTATTCGGACTATATCACCGTCGATTCGCAGCCGAGAGAGGTTATCGACGAGGCCGAATATCCGTCAAGTAACTTTGAAGGCACCTATGAAAACGGCCGAAAGGACAGCAACGGCCTCCTCGGTGGCTTCACCACCATCCCGAACACGCTGCCCAATTAGCGCCTCACGTCGGTCATTGCGACGTTCATCTCCAAGCTGACTGACGATGACCGATTCGAAGCTAACTTCGCCGATGATTATTGCAACAATAACTGCTGATCTGACGAGAGGACTGCAGTTACTCGTCGTCGACTGGGCGACCCGACGGCCGCTGATGCAGGAAGTACGATTGCGAGTATTGCGCCTGAATCGTGACAAACGTTCGTGGCTTCTGCTTGAAATCGAAGAAATCGTCTACGAAATCAGCCGAGGTACGGTCCGTCGTCTCCAGACGCCCTAAACTCCAGTTATCTTCTACGAATCGCACGACGCTTCCAAACTCGTACTGCTGATGCGAGATGTAGCCCGCTTTCGCATAGGGAGCAACGACGATCATTGGAACGCGAAAACCGAGGCCGCCGTAACGGCGTGGGCCCGGCGGTGCGACGTGGTCGTACCAGCCGCCCCAGTCGTCCCAGACGATGACGATCGCGGTCGTATCCCAGGCCGGGCTCTGCCCGATGGCGTTGACGATTTGCGATACCCAAGAGGGTCCAGTGTCGGAGCCCTCGGCCGGATGATCGGAGTTCTGAGCGTCGGGAATAATCCATGAGACAGCAGGCAGCGTGTCTCGATTGATGTCGGTAAAGACTCTGGTCTCAGGCGAAATGTCGTTCGTCGTCCATTGGGGCCCGTATCGTACGGCTGCAATTGCTTCAAATGCATTCCACTGCTCGCCGGCCAACGTTTCAATACTTGGCGTATAGTATCGCCAGGAGAGCTGTTTAGCGTCGAGGAGGTCCCGCAGCGTGCGATATGTCAGGCAGGGCCGCGGCCCCTGCTGACTGAGATATTGGTTGTCGAGGGTGATCAAAGACGTGAGGGTGCCCGGCGGAGCGTCGCAGCCCCACGGAGGGGCAGTTGGAAAGTCGATGATGCTCTTTGCTTCGCCGATCTCTGTGCCGCCGCGTATGAGATCTTGATGCGCTGTAAAGCTGCCGCTGCCCTGAGTCTGAAACGTATGGTCAGAGAGGACGTACTCCTTCGCCAGTTTCCAATAGGGCGCTATCTGCGCGGGATTCACGTACTCGTAGACAGCGGTTCCGGGCGGAACAAGATCGAAGCCATTCATTTTTCCGCCGTCGTATTCTTTGATCCATTGCGGATAGCCGTGATTCGTTTGTAACGCCGAGTTAAGATTCGCTTCCCGCAGGCGGAGCTTGCCATCGTGCGTCTTCCCTACGGTCGTTCCATCCGCACCGGGAAATGTTGCGAAGAAATTATCGAAGCTGCGGTTTTCCTGAATGACGATGACGATGTGCTTGAAGTGCTTGCCTATTTTCGCCGGCGGGGGTGGGGGAAGGGGCGGCAAGGCGGCGGTAGCGCCCGCACCACCGCCACCGCAAGCTGTGAGTGACGTCGCCAGCATTGTGGTCAACGCGACAGCGGCGAATGCGAAGAGCGATGGAGCGCGATGTAGAGCCTCCATAATACTTAAACATATCGTCCGAGACCGGCCGTCATCCCTGCCATCATGCCGATCTTGTCGCCATGGGCAGAGCGGGCGATGCCTTGGGTGCAATGGGTTCGTCGCCTGCCAGGCTAGCGAGGCTTTTTTGTTAAATCGTGCTTCATGCAGTTGCCTAACCGCCCTGATGCCGTTTTAGTTCAGCGGGCTCAGGAGATCATAAGCCGGAATCCCGAATGGTATCACTCGATCGAACTAGCCCCCGGCGTTGTCACGCCGGGTCGCGCTCCGTTGGCTACGTGGGACGCCACGCTTAGAAATCTCCGGCTGCCGGATTTGCGCGGAAAGACAGTACTGGACATTGGCGCATATGACGGCTTCTTTTCATTTGCGGCAGAAAAGCTTGGAGCGAGCCGCGTGGTTGCGCTGGACGAGAATGTGTGGGTCACCGACATGGTGGCTTACCTGCGGGAGTGGCGGGAGTCACGCAAGGAACGCCGGGCAATGCCTGCGCCAATAGATTCCCATCACTGGCACCCTGATGAACTACCTGGACGTCGCCCATTTGATGCCGCACGTGAGCTATTGCAAAGCAAAGTGGAAGCCCTAGTCGGTAACTTCATGACGATGGATCTTGAGGCGCTCGGACGGTTCGACGTAATCTTTTTCTTGGGCATACTCTATCATTTAGAAAATCCGTTGGCGGCGATTCGCCGAGTGGCGCGACTTCTGAAACCGGGCGGATTTCTTGGCATCGAGTCTGAGGCAGTTGAAATTCCGGGAGCACCCGATAGCGCATTTATGGAGTTCTTCCCGACAAACGAACTCAATAACGATTCCGCGAATTGGTTCGCTCCGAACGCCAAAGCTATCGAAGGTCTTTGCGTTGCGGCAGGACTAAACAACTTCTCGCTTGGCGTCGGGCCACCGAAGCTCAGCGCGTATGAGCGGTTCCGCGCGCGGTTTGATCGGGCCGCGTTTCGATATCGCGCCGTAGCCCATGCCTACGCTCCGCTTTGAGTCTTCGACGAGGCCGTATACCTCGTCGCCGCTCCCGGTCCACAGCCGGAACCGTTGGCCGTCGCCAATATCAAGCATGCCGTTGTCATGGGGTTCTATGGGTGGGAACGTTTGGGTCATTCTTTCGGCACGATCTTACGACGCGCCGCACGGAAGCCCGCAATAGGCAAGCGGCACCTGAACTGGATACAGCGGTGCGTTGCACTGTAAGCAAGAGATTTCGCGCCAAAATGCCTTACCGCGGCGGTGGCGAACGCCTGACCCGATGAACGTACTCCGCTCCGCCCTTAGCATCGGTGCGGTAGCTCTTTTTTCCGGTTGCGGTGGCTCGCAGCTGCCGATCGGCGCGCAGCACACGAGGCCGCAAACCTCGCCTCCAGCGCGCAGTGAGGTCACAGACTACAAGGTCGTGTACAGTTTCGGCGGACTGCCGGACGGGAGTAACCCGTATGCCGGCGTGATCGATGTGCGCGGCACGCTCTACGGCACGACCGAAAACGGCGGCTCGTGCCACTACTACCAGTATACGTGCGGGACGGTTTTTAGCATTACGCCGGACGGCAGTGAAAATGTGCTGCATACCTTCGGCGCAAAAGACGATGGAAGCAGCCCTTCCGCGGGCTTGATCGACGTGGCAGGCGCGCTCTACGGCACGACGAGCGCAGGCGGGACGTATGGTTTGTGCCGCCTCCGCTCGGGCGGATACTACTTCCCCTGCGGAACCGTCTTTAGCATTACGCCGAGCGGCGCGGAGAAGGTGCTGCACAGCTTCGGCAACGGAACCGATGGCCTCGACCCCGTCGCTCCTTTGATCGAAGTACACGGCACCCTCTACGGCACGACGGAACACGGCGGCAGGCATAATCGATGCGAGGGCGGATGCGGAACGATCTTTAGCGTCACGCCGGGCGGAACGGAAAAAGCGCTGCACAGCTTCGGCAACAGAACCAATGGTGTTGTTCCCCTCGCATCGCTGATCGACGTAAACGGCACGCTCTACGGGACGACGGGCGCCGGCGGCGCCTACGGCGGCGGAACGGTCTTCAGCATCGCGCCAAGCGGCAGGGAGAAAGTGCTGCATAGTTTCGGCAGCGGATCCGACGGCGCCGGCCCCAGCGCGGCGCTGATCGACGTGGACGGAACGCTCTACGGTACGACGGGATTCGGGGGCCGGCATTCTCCTAACAGCGCAGGCCGCTGCGGGACGGTCTTTAGTATTACGCCGAGCGGCAGCGAGAAAGTGCTGCATGCCTTCAGGGGCCGCGGCGACGGCGCCGATCCCGTCGCGTCCCTCATCGAGGTAAACGGTACGCTCTACGGCACAACGGAATATGGGGGCGCGCACTTTTGTGACATCGGCGGCGGCTGCGGCACGATTTTTAGCATGACGCCGAGCGGCTCAGAGAGAGTGCTGCACAGTTTCCGCAACGGAGGCGATGGTACTCACCCCGCCGCTGCCTTGACCGATGTGGAGGGTATTCTGTATGGGACGACGTCGGGCGGCGGAACATACAATCGCGGAACGGTCTTCTCGCTGAAACCATAACGAGAGCCCGCAAGGCGCACCTGTCCGGTCAGGGCGTCAACTTGAACACGGTGCCTTTACCATTGGTCCCGCCGCCGTAGGTCGTACCGTAGAGGGCGTAGCCCGAATCTCTTAAAGGCATCCGTACCGCCTCTAGCGTTTAACGCGTCACCGATCGTGATAGTGTGCATGATTTTCGGAAGATGAGGCGCGTCGTTTGCTGCCCACTGGCGATGCGATCTAATCGTTGGTGCGGCGCTTCAAATCTCGCTACGCTCCGGTGGATTCAATACCGGCTGCCGTCCGTCCCGAGCGCCGTATCCCATTGTGCCTTTCAGCTCCGTCTCCATCGCCTCATAACACTCACACGCCGCTTGTTCGAGGCCGGCTCGATTGCGGATCCTAATGTGGCCGCGTGAATAGGAGATGAGCTCATCTGCCTGGAGCGCCGAGGCCGCGAGAGCGACGCTGGCGCGGCGCACGCCGAGCATTTGGCTCAGAAATTCTTGCGTCAGCAGCAGTAGATCGCTGCTGACTCGATCCTGTGCCATCAAGAGCCATCGCGCGCAGCGTTCGTTGATTGGATGCAGTGCGTTACAGGCCCCGAGGCGCCCAGCGGAAGTGAGAACCGCTTGCGCATAATGAAGGACATACGACTTCAGCTCCGGCTCGCGTTCCACGGCGGCGCGAAAGTCGGCGACCGGGATGGCCATCGCGCCATCTGCGATTTGCACGATGCTGCGCTGATGGATGCCTGGGCGGCCAAGGGCGACCGCCAAGCCGCTCATGCCTTCCCGCCCGATAATGCCAACTTCGGCAGTGTCGCCGTTGGACATGGATACCACGACCGAGATAATGCCGTTGATGGGAAAGAACACACGTTTCATCGGCGCCTCGGGATCGTCGATGATCTCGCTGAGTTTCAGAGGAACCTTGATCAGCGAGGGCTGCAGCTCTTCGCGCGCGTGCGCGGGCATGTGGTCTAAGAATAAATTGCCTGTCGCCGGTTTCCTACGACCATCCAACGTCGGATCTCTCTTGCCCGGTCCATAGAATACCGGAAGCTTGAGGTTGCTCGATGATGATCAGTCAGAATGCTATGGAGAGACGGGCTGATCGACGCAGGGGCGCAGAATTGCGGTCGAGGCATACTGAATTCGGCATCGCGGCGCTCGGTACCCTGTGTACGCATCCGTACATAAGGGTAAATGCTACTCCGGTAGCCGTGTGCCGTAGCCGGTTGCTTGCCGGACATAGAAAGTGGGGCCCAGTGAGATGGCAGTTTCAGGCGATCGATACCGGTGAAGCCGGCCGGACCCGTCGCGCGTTTGCGGCCTTTCTCCGCAAGTCCTGTACCGCCGACTCGGATTGTGACGGCGCCGAAATCGTTTTTGGCGAGCTGGTCACGAACGTTATTCTGCACGCTGCGGGCCCGATCGATATCACCGTGGAGAGCGAGCCGACGGGCGCCGTGACCCTCGAGGTTCGCGACCGAGGGCCTGGCTTTTTGGTGCCGTCGGCGTGCCCGAGCGCGACCCAGCTCGGAGGACGGGGCCTCTACATCGTCTCCCGCCTCTGCGCCACGATGCGCGTACAGCAGCAGGACGGCGTCAACATCGTCAGCGTGCTCTTGCCGGTGACCGCCAAGGTACCGTCCGGCGCGTTGGCCGAAGGCAGTGCGCCGTAAGCGCAAAATCGTACAGAACCGCGCCGCGAGATGATTTATTCTCGTAACGTCAGGGGGCGCACGTCGCGTGAGATCCGCTTTCGAAAAAACCTCCAGCGTTAGCGTTATGATTTTTAGCGGCGAGTACGATCTGATGTCGATCGGCCAGCTCCGCGCGGCCATGGATTCTCTCGCGCAGACTCCCAGTGCGGTCTTGGACTTCAGCGATGTAACCTACATCGACTCCACGGTAATCTCGGAGCTGATACGGCTGCATAATGCACGAGAGGCAAGCGGCATAGAGCGCCCGACGCTCGTCATGCGCCACCCCAACCTGCTGCGCGTCCTCGAGATACTGGGTCTCTGCGAGGTTTTCCGTATCGTCGGTACGCTAGACGATGCAGTGGAGAAGAACGGAACGGACGTCGACGTTCATTACGTCAGTTCCTTCGCAGACACGATCGTGGCGTAGCCGCCAACGCTATCGTTAAAGGCCGGGCAACACCGAAAGCGAGTGCGCAGCGTCGGTGGTGGGCACGTCGGCGATGAACGGCGTTAAGTCTCCGCTTTTCAGCACGGTACCGCGCGCGCCTATGACGGGGCAGCACGCGGAAACTTCCTTCAAACTTGCAATGAACGACCATCGGACGCGCGCCTTGCGAGGCGATCGCCGTACCGGTAATAGTCGTACGATTCGTTCGACGTTGCCTGCAAAAACAGCAACGTAAAGAGCAAATAGAGGGCGACCCACGTTAGGCCGGTCAGGCAACGCGGCCTGGCCCGAGGACGTGGAAGTAGCCTGCGGCGACATAGCAGCTCGCCGCGCCTACGCTCAAGCCGCCGGGCAGAAAAATGGGATGCTGGCCGTGCAAGACGTGCAAGCCGCAGAGGCCTGCTATCACGGCTTCTGAGTCGATCTGAAACAAGGCGAGTGGAAAATACAAAGCCCCCTGATTGAAAGGCCGATTACCAGGAACGCAGCGCAGGAGAGTCGCATCGGCTGACGTCTCAGCGCGCCCCTGAAGCGCGCGTCGACCGGAGTACCACGATGCCTGCGTTGTTAAAGACAATCCGATAGGTGCCGCTTTGGATCAACCGTCCGACCTCGGGTGCGTCCATGGCCGTCCAATAACCGGGGTCCGTGAAGGCGTCAAACACCAGATAGTCCTGATCGCTCATGGCGATGGTAGCCCGAGGTTTCATGCCGAGATGCCCAATGATCCACGCGCCGGTACCGATGCTTGCCGTTGGCGGTAAGCCGGCTAACTCGGCGTCTCGAAGCCGGTCGGCGAGCGTCGGATACCGATACAGCGCGAATGCCGGGTTTATCGGGCTGTGGAAGCGCGAGGTCCAAACGGACGCCAGCAATGCAAAGAGAAGCGCGCCTTTAGCGGCCGCATCCGACCTGCGGTAGACTTTCGACGCTCCGTCAACGAAGGCACACAATACGTAGCCGCTCCACGTCGCCGTATACTGCGTGCTTAAGCTCAGCGTCACCGCCTCGTGCGATAGTAAAACTTCGGCCAACCCGGGGATGGCAAACAACATGTAACGCGATCCCAAGGGAAGGAAGGCGAGCGGCGCGAGGATCGCCAGGAGATACTCCGGCCGCAAGCCTGAAAATGGGCCGGCAAAGCCGGCCGTCGTCGCTGGAAATCGCCACCACTCGTAATAGTGCAACGAAAAATAGTGGAAGTGCGGATCGATCGTCGGCCGTAACATGCCGAAATAAAAGATCGCCGCCCCTAGCCCTATGGCGCCGATCCAAGCGCCGCACCGTCGCATCCGGACATCGTGCCGGCCCATCAGGGCAATCACGAAGCCGATGAACACGAGGCTCACGAACTGGTCTTCTTTTACCGTCGCGAGCACCGCAGCGGCCGCAACGGCGATCCGCCAGGATCGGCGATCGATCGCCCAGACTAACAGCGCCCCGAGCGGAGGGGCGAAGGCCAATTCGTGAAAATCGCCGACCGCCTCGGCGCTCAACACCGGATAGATGCCTGCAATCAGTGCCGTCGCGAACGCCAGCCCCGGCGGCAAGCGCGATCTGGCGAGCGCCCATACGGGGAGCACGGTCGCCGCTATGAGAACGCACTGCAGAAAAATTAATCCGCGAGCGCCGCCGAATGCTTTTACGAACGGCACCCCTACGAAAAGAATCGGAGAAAAGTGAACGAGCAGGTGATTGACGGAACCCTCGAGCGTCGTCGAAAATCCGGCAAACGCGCCGTTCACGATCTGCGTAAACATGAAGTCGTCGACGCCCGCTCGGAAAATGGCGTAGTGCCACATCCCAAGGTACGTATAGACGATGGCGAGGCCTAAGAAAAGAGCGGCGACCGCTACGGACCAGCCTGCGGCTGCCAAACGGGCCCGCGATGTCATCAACCGCTCACCTCCAGGCAAAGACGACGGCTGCGAATCAGGTTCTTTCGCCGCGTTTATCATTCCGCCTGAGCGAATGCCACGTCATAAGGGCAATTCGGTCTCCGAAGGGGTCGCGCTCTGCCGTTGAAGGAACTCCCAGGTATGCACACATCGACTAAGTGGCCTATCAGCACCCTCGTCTTCATCGTTGCGTCGTTCGGCATCGCCCACGCGAGCCCGACGCCGGCCCCCGCGCCGACCGCGGCGCCGCCCGAATCCGCATCGGAACGGCAGTTCGTCGGTTCGGTCAGCAGCGACTTGCAGAAGCGCTTCCCAACGACCGCCATGGCCGCGGCGGCCGGATACTTTCGCTACACCGACGAGGATCAGACCGGCGCGATCAGCTGGGTGAATACGAACGACTGGCAAAGCGACCCGACACGTCCCAGCCAGCTGTGGTACGACGTTCAGGGCCGCCTCATCGGCGCCGATTTCTCCGTGCTGCAAAGCGGTTCGCACGACCGTCCGACGGTTTGGGGCGTCTCGCCGACGCGCTGGATCGACTTCTCGCCGGGGCACGTCCACTTCGGGGTGAAGACGCCCGCCGGCGTGCAGTATGGCGGCATCGGCGCAAAGACGATGGCCAAAGTGCGCGGTTCGGTCGATCAGCCGACGGCTGCAGAGGTCGTCGCCGTGGGAAAGCTTCCGCGTTACAAAGTTCTAGGAATTGCCGCACCCGCGAGCGTCGGGGACGTCGCGTTCGTGTTTCCGTTCCCGGCCGTGTGGGATCTTCAGGTTTGGCTCGTTCCCAATCCGCTCGGTGCGTTCGCCGAACACAACCCGAACGTCACGCCGAGCGCCGCCGCGAAGGAACAGGACTGACGGCCGGCAGCGTGTTAGGGCGTCAGTTCGAAGACCGTGCCTTGCCCAAACTTGCCGCCTGCGACGGTCGTGCCGAACAGGTTTCCGTTTTCAGCGAGCGTCATGCCGTAGTACGGATTCGCCCCGTCGCTGCCGGTTCCAAAGCGGTGCAGCACGCGTTCCTTTCCCGACGACGGATCCACCGAGAAGACCGTGCCGCAGTCGCACGTGCCGCCGCCCATCGACGTCGTGCCGTACAGGACGCCGGCGGAATCGGCGACGAGCGTTGCCGTGGGCGACGTTCCGTCGTTGCCGCCGGTGAAACTGTAGAGCACGCGCTCGCGATAGCGGCGTCCGCGCGGTGCAAGCTCGTACACGGCGCCGAGCCCGTTGGTTCCCCCATAGTAGGTCGTACCGTAGAAGTTTCCCGACGAGTCTCGGATGAGGCCGCCGTACGGTGACGCGGCGTCCGGCGTGCCTTTGAAGGCGTAGAGCGTTTGTAAGCGCCAGCGCCGTCCCTGTCCGTGCGTGAGCCGGTACACCGTGCCCGCACCATGCGCGCCGCCGATCTCCGTAACGCCGAAGAGATCGCCCGATGCGTCGACGAGGAGCGCGCCCAGCGAGCCGACCCCGCCGTCGTTTCCGCCAGTGAAGGCGTGGATCACGCGTTCCTGAGCGCCGGCGCGGTCCGAGGAAACCTCGTAGACCGTTCCCTCTGAACCGTTGCCGCCATCGGGTGTCGTGCCGAACGCGTGCCCCGCGCGGTCGAACACCACAGCGCTGCCGGCACCGAATCCGTCTGCTCCGCCCGTAAAGCTATGCAGCACGGTTTCGTGCATGCGCCGCAGCCGAAAGACGGTGCCGCACCCGTCGCCGACGCACGAGCCGCCCGAACCGCCTGCGACGGTGGTTCCTACGAGAGCGCCGTCGGGAGCGAACGTCACCCCGCCGTGCGGGTTCTTTCCGGTCGCGAAGCAGTCGAAGGAGAAGAGGACGCGTTCGTACCACGGGACGCTCAAATTCGGCCGCAGCTGGAACACGGTGCCGCATTGCGACGTACCGCCGACGACGGTCGTTCCGTAGAGATTGCCCTGCGCATCCAGCACGAGCGCTGTAGCCGCGTTCCCGCCGTCGTTGCCGCCGGTAAAGCTGTAAAGGACGCGTTCGGTGGCCGCCGCTTGGCCCGTACCGGCAAACGGTGCAACCGCATTGGGTAGTGGGGGGGCGCCCGATGACGACTGTGAACCCCCGCAGCCGACGAGCGCCGCGGCGACGACTGCGGCTGCGAACCGTTTAAAAGTCATCGTCGGGGTCTTCGTTCGACGGCGGCTGGTGCAGGAAGTACGCCGCGTCTTTGGGAGCCGGGATGGGCACGAACTTGCGCGCCGGCTGCGAGAAGTCGAAGCAGTCGGAAAGATCGTCGGAGCGGACGTCGGTCGTTCCGAGCGATCCAAGCCCGAACGTTTCTTCGGTAAACTTCAGGATGCTTCCGAACTCGTGCTGCTTCGTCGAAATGTAGTGCGTTTTTGCGTATGGCGAAATGACGATCAACGGTACGCGGAAACCCAGCTCGTAGGAGTTGCGCTGTGTTGGTACGATCTGATCGTACCAGCCGCCCCAGTCGTCCCACGTCACGAAGATCGCCGTGCTGTCCCAAAACTGGCTCTGGCCGATCTTGTTGACGACCGAGGCCACCCACGATGGGCCGGATCCATCGGTAATTTTCGCGTGGTCCGATTCGAGGCCGGTAGGCATCACCCACACGACGTTCGCCAAGTTCCCCGCGTCGACGTCCGTGAGCACCTGCGAGGACGGTGCCACGACGTCGGTGGCAAACTGTGGGCTGTTATACACGGGTAGAATCGCGTCCGGCGCTTCCCATAGACCGGGGCCGAAATGGGCTTGGTAGTAGTGCCAGCTCAGCGACGGCTGCTGCTCGATGAGGCCGATGATCGAGTTGCGATCGAAGCACGGATAGGTTTGCTTGTTTTCTTGGCCCGTGCGATTGATAAGGGTGACGAGCGATCCCTTCGGCGAATCGCAGCCGCCGGCTTTCTGCTTGCCCGGAGCGTTCGGATTCTCGGCCGCGCGTAAGGGCGAACCGTCGGCAATCGTCGACGTGCCGCTCAAGATGTATTGATGCGCGGGAAAGCTTGGACCCTCGTTCGTTTGGAACATGTGGTTCGCGAACGCGTAGCGACGCGCCATGACGTAATAGGGCTCGACCTCGTGCTCGGGGACGTACCCGTAGGCGCGCAGGTTGGGCGGAGGACAGTTCGCGTGGGCGCTGCAGCTCGATTTCACCTGGTCGAAGCCGTTGCCTTGGCCCTTCGCATACTCCGTCTCGAACGCCGCATGCGCGTGGCTGATGTCGTAGGGTGCCGTAAGCTTCTCCGGCAGCAGCGTCACCATTTTCCCTTGTGAGTTCGTGCCGACGCGCGTCGTGTCCGCACCTTTGAGCGCGTTAAAGAGGTCGTTCGTCGTGCGGTTCTCTTGAACGATGATGACAACGTGCGTGATCTTGGGTGACAGCCCGCGAAAGAGCGCGCGTACGCCCGGCGGCGTCTGCCCGGCGGGTAGCGCATGAGGAGGCGTTGGGCCCAGCGCTCCACCCTGAGTGCATCCGGCGAGCGCGACGACGATGCCGAGACCGAGCCAACGCGTGTCTTCCATGATGATGCCCCTTATGCAGCAAACGAGTACGTAGAGTCTATCGGCGCCGTAATGGCGAGGTCAAGCGATAACGACCGGAACGCCCCTTGCGCCGCTGGAAGAGTAACTCAGGTAGCTTATTGGGCTCCTTTCAACTCCGAAGTATGCTAGGATATGGCGAGAAGTGCACTTTCACGCGGAGGAACGATCTATGCTTCGTTTCACTATCCTGGCCGCGTCGGCGCTCGCCGTATTGGCAGCGCCGATCGCCGCGCAGGCCCAGCACGCCGACGCTATGGCACCCTCTGACTATATCGCGAAAGTCATGACGGCCGCACCGGCGGCAGTCGTCAAGGGTGCGACCATCGTGCAGGTCCAAAGCAATGGCAGCATGCGGACCTTGCAGACGGGGTCGAACGGCTTTACCTGCATGTTGCTCGATGCCGACACGCCGATGTGCGCGGATCGCAACGCGATGGCGTGGGCCGGGGCGCTCATGGGTCATGCCGCGCCGCCGGATGCCGTCGGCTTCGTGTACATGCTCGCCGGCGATGACGGCGCAAGCAATACCGATCCGTACGCGAGAGCGGCGACCGCCGACAACCATTGGGTGAAGACGGGGCCGCACGTGATGATCGTCGGGCCGTCGTCGAAGGCGATGGGCTATCCCATGACCGCCGACGCGGACTCGAGCAAGCCCTATGTGATGTGGGCCGGGACGCCGTACGCCCACGTCATGATCCCCGTCTCCGCCGCACCCTAAGCCGTGTAAATCGAGCGAGCCCGAAAAGCGATTGCTTTTCGGGCTCGACGAACGTGGCGCTTGAACGGGCGCGTTAAGGCATTACGGCTGCGTGTTGGATGTCGACGTTGAGTTGCTTTTCTGCGTACCGCCCGAACCCGGCTGAGTGATGCTGGTGGAGGTGTTCGTGGTCGACGTCGTGTTCCACGGATGCCAGTAAAACAACACGAACAACAAGGCGGCCACCACGATGACGACGCCGACAACCCATGCGATGGGGCCTGCGGAATCGCTCTTGACTACTACCGGCGGATCATTCTGCATGCTCAATACCTCGAGGGCCATTGTTCCCGGCTGCGGGAATGTCTAACCCTCGAGGCTGAGCCACGTTACTGGGCTAAGCTACATCGACTGGACGCAGGACTGCGTCGCGTTGCTGAACATCGGCTGCTCCGTGTACGAGGCACCGCCCCGGAACGGGTCGTTTTCGATGTCCTGCCATGCGCAGATGTCGCCGATTTCGCCTTCTTGGTTGTTGTACCAGCCGGTCGGCGGGTTCGGATCCGTCACCGACTCACCGTATTCGTGGCCTTCAACGATCGTCACGCCCTCGTCGGTCGCGCTCTCGTCCGACGGCGGGCTGATAATGTTGGAACCGCAGTTCGTGCCCGCGTCGGGCATGTACGGCAGGTTCGTGTACGAGACGAGCTTTCCTGAGCTGAACGTGGCGCTGTGATAGGCGCAGTACGAGGAACCGAAGCCGCTGCTGCTGTGACCCGTCGGCGTGGCGACGACGTACGAGCCGTTCGCGTGATAGCCGAAGTGGGCGACGCCCTGCAGCGCTTCCGAAGCGACTTGCGAATCGGTGGGGTTCGCGGGGACGGGGTTCGTGTCGTCTTCCCACGTTCCGCCAAGCTGCTTCTTTTCGTTCTTTATGTTGATCGTATTGCCGTTAACTTTTTCGTAGTACTGGGTGTAGATGTTGTCGTGGCCGCTCTTGCCCATCACTTGCGCAGATGCCGTGAGCAGTGCCGCTACATTGTCCGGGTCGCCGTACGTGTGGAAGCCCCAGAAGATCAAATAAACCTTCGGCTTTACGAGTACCGGCCCGTTGCCGTACGCCAAAAGGATATTTGGCTGCTTTATGTGGCTCGCCATCCGGCGAGTCACCATGACGTGGGGCGTGTGGTACAGCACCCCACCGGAATAGACCCAATCGGGACCCGACGGCACGCCCTTTTGCACGGACTGCTGCGTCGTCGCACCGCTCTGCGGCGTGACGGCGGAGTTGCCCGAGCAGGCTGCCATTGCAAGCACTGCCGCGCATCCGAAGATGGCGACAAGCTGCGAACGCCTGAACATACGCAATCAACCTCTCGTGGAAGAGTCGCTAGAGAACCTAGCAGGGAAAGCGACGGGTTCCGCGCCTGCCTATGAGGGCCCTGCGCGGCCGAGCTGCTTTTGCAAGGGTGCAAAGCAAGGAAGGCGGAAGGGCGCTGGCCCTCACCAAGCGCTTCGGAGGTCTCCAGAAATGCTTAAAACACCTTGGCGCCGCGTTCTCCTTGCATCGGCGGCTCTCGCTTTCGCGGCCGCATGTTCCAGCAATGCGGGCTCGGTTGGCCCATCGGCGTCTTCCGTGTCACCTTCCTCAGGACTATTGTCGAACGGGACACGTATTCTCCGGGGACCAGATGTCTCCGGGCCGATCGTCGTACATCTTTTGCGGCAGCATGCCGGACTGGGATGGCCGAACCGTCGGAAACGGCGCAAAGAAATTTTGTTCGTCGCCGATGCGGGCGCAAGCGCGGTCTACATGTACAATCCAAAAACGCCAGATCCGTCTCCCGAAGGATCGTTAACCAACGGCGTGGACGCGCCGACCGGGCTCGCCGTCGACAAGGGCGGCACGCTGTACGTTTCAAACGCCGGAAACAGCACGATCACGGAATACTCCCGAGGATCCAGCTCGCCGAGCTTCACGATTAGCACCGGTCTATCGGGTAACTACGGCATTGCCGTTGATTCTAAGGGCGACGTTTTTGCTAGTAATCTCAACAACAACACGGTCGTCGGATACAAGGCCGGCGCATCGACGCCGTACGAAACGATAAGCTTCAGCCAGGAAGGGCAGGCCGTGGGTCTGGCCACCGATTCCAAGGACAACCTGTGGGTCGCCTGCGATTCCACGAGTGCGGTGTTTGAGATTCCGTCCGGTAGCTCGACGCCGCAAAACGCCGACCTCGGCGGCCTCCAGGGGCCCGTCGGCATCTCCATTGGCCAGCAAGATCAGATCTTCGTCGGCAACTTCGGCGGGAATGACGTGACCGTCTACAACGCCGGCTCGACCACGCCGGTCGAGACGATCACGAGCGGTATCAGCGGGCCCACTCTGGACGGCCTGACGAAATCCGATTCGTTCTTCCAGTCGAATCAGGACCTCAACGTGGTGGGCTACAAGAAAGGGCAAACCACGCCGTTTTCCACGATCTCCGGCCTCAGCGATCCCCTTGGGATCGCGTCGTGGCCGCTCGTTAAGAAATAGGCGCGATATCGTTCGAGCTTAGAAGAAGGGCGCGCGGCTCTTGGCCCGCGCCCTTCTTTAATCTACGTATTGCTGTCTGCTATCGGTCTAATTATATGGTTGCGGCACTTCGATGGGCGGCATCGCATACTGTTCTTGCAGCGGATTGCGGATGGGCTCGATCGGTGGCTGGACCGGACGCGGCATTGGGTCGGGAACGACCGAACCGTTGACGAGCGCGCCGCCCAGGTCGACGTCGTGCGCCGTGACGTCGACGTCGACGCCGTTGCCGTGCGGGGTCAGCACGGTGTCGATTCGGCCGCCGCCGTTATTTTGCGCGCAGACGCGGAGCGAGCCGTTCTGCTCGTAGGTGACCGATTCGCCATCGCCGACTTGCACCGTCTGACCGCGTGAAATTGGTATCTGCCGGCCGCAGCTCGCGATCGACGGTTCGCCGCGGTCGTTCAGGCTGATATTCGTCGCGCCGCCGTCGAGCGCGATCGTCGCCCGCTGGTTCCACGTGACGCCCTTGGCGTTCGGCGGCGTGGCCTGCGTCGCGATCCGAAACCCGCCGGCGAACGAGTTGGAGTTGAGGAGGTCGGGCTGTGAAGCCATGCTGTCCCAACGCGCGCCGTTAAACGACAGGTGCGGGTCACCGTCGCTGCCGCCGCTCGCGTTCTGGAAGTAGCGCTCGTTGCGATCGGGCGGACAGCTTGCGCCGCTGCCGCCGTAACCGCCGTACGCGCCGTTGCAGCCATAGCCGGTGAGCGACTGCAGCATCTGCATCAGCTGCTGCAGCACGCCCATGAGCGGGCCGAACAGGCCTTGCAGTGAGCCCGAACTGCCATAGCCGTCGCCGCCCGAAGCGAGCGAAGCGCCGTCGTTGAACCAGGGTGGAACGAAACGCGCGATATTATCGCCCGAGACCGGTGCGCCGCCTCCGGAAGATCCGGTGACTTCACCGTCGCTGCCGGCCATGGGCGGCAAGAGCGAGCTCGACCCGAGGACACCGTCGAGCGGTTGAACGTACATCGTGAACCTCCGTCGAAAAGTTGCCGTTCGATCACGACGATGGGCCGATGCGACAAGGGCAGACGCTCCGTGGAGAAAAACGGTCGACCGTATGAGCGATTCCGATTTGGCAACCGTTACACAGTTGGTCCGGCGCCTCGACGCGCTCAAGGAGCGCCTTTGACGACGCTTCACGGCGCCGGCGCATAGCGGAGCTCGACGAACGATCGCGCGCTTCGGATTTCTGGAACGATCCGCAGAGCGCGCAGCGCACCATGAAGGATCTCGCGGAGCTGCGCGAAGGCGTCGGGGCGGCGGACGCCGTCGCGGCGGCATTGCAGGAGGCGCGCGATCTGCTGGAGCTCTTCGACGGCGATCCTGCGGCCGAAGGAGAGGCCCGACGGAGCATCGCTTCCGCCGGAGCGTCGCTCGATGCACTGGAGATGGCGGCCAGCTTCGGCGGCGAGTTCGATGCCCACGATGCGATCGTCGGCATCAACGCGGGGGCCGGCGGCGTCGACGCCGCGGATTGGGCTCAGATGCTCGCCCGCATGTACTTGCGGTGGGCCGAGTCGCACGGCTTCCGCACCCAAATCGTCGATGAGTCGCCGGCCGAAGAGGCGGGCCTGAAATCGATCACGTTTTTCCTGCGCGGGCGCAACGCGTACGGGATGCTCGAAGGAGAACGCGGCGTGCATCGTTTGGTGCGTCTGTCGCCGTTCGATGCCGCGCACCGGCGGCATACGTCGTTTGCCGCGGTCGACGTGGTACCCGACGTCAGTGCGGCCGACGGCCCGCAGATCGAAATCAAACCCGACGACCTTCGCATTGAAACGTTCAAATCGGGCGGCGCCGGCGGCCAGTACGTAAATAAGACGGAATCCGCGGTACGCGTCATTCATCAGCCGACCGGCATCGTCGTCGCATCGCAGCAGGAACGGTCACAGGCGCAAAATCGCGACGTGGCGCTCAATATCTTGCGGGCGAAGCTAGCCGCACGCGCGGCGGCGGAACGCGAACAAAAGCTCGACGAGCTCCGGGGCGAGCGGCAAGCCAACGAATGGGGCTCGCAGATACGATCGTACGTCCTGCAGCCCTACCAGCTCGTCAAGGATCACCGTACTGGGATCGAGACCGGTAACGTGACCGACGTCTTGGACGGGGGGATCGACGTGTTTATCTGGCCATACCTCCAGCAGCGCAGCGTGTTACCGCCGGCGTGATTGCAGCCCCTCGGGCTGGAAACGGCCGCTTGCATGCCGAATCGTCCTACTTCCTGCGAGGATGGAGAGACGTATGAAGGCTGAAGAACTGCGCGCGCTGCAAGCTCCGATCAAGGCGCGCTATAAAGACGATCCGGCAACGGCGTCGCTCACGCTCGCCGCAGAGGGGCGCCTCGGTGAGGGCGTCACGTGCAGCGTACGCACGAGCAAGGCGCTCGTCGAGGCGGGACTCCATCCGGCCACGGGCGGCGACGGCTCGGGGGCGTGCTCGGGCGACATGCTGCTGGAAGCGCTCGTGGCGTGCGCCGGAGTGACGCTGCGTGCCGTCGCGACCGCGATGGACATCGGCATTCGGGACGGCCGCGTACGCGCCGAAGGGGATCTCGATTTTCGCGGTACGCTCGGCGTCGACAAAGAAGCGCCCGTGGGTTTCTCACGCATCCGGCTGTCGTTCGATCTCGACACGGACGCCGCGCAAGACGTCATCGACCGGCTCGTCCGCCTGACGGAGCGCTATTGCGTCGTCTACCAGACGCTGCGAAACTCGCCCCACGTCGACGTCTCCGCTCGCGTCGCGGCGTGACGTAGGGATCGATTCATGCCGATGTACATGGACATTCACGAGGCGCCCGGAGCTACGGCGCAGGCCGTCGCCGCCGCGCACGCAGCCGACGTCGGAATCGAAGCGGATTACGGCGTCGAGTATCACAAGTATTGGTTCAACGAAGGGCAGGGCAAACTGTTTTGCCTTTGCAGCGCGCCGAGCGCCGAAGCGGCGGACGCGGTGCACCGGGCGGCGCACGGCATGGCGGCGCGCAAAATCATCGAAGTCGCCCCCGAGGTCGCCGAGAACTTTCTCGGCGGTTGCGAGATCGATGCCGGGGGCGCTGCACTGCTGCCCGGTAACGCCGGCGGCGAGCGCGATCCGGGAATTCGGACGATCCTGTTCACCGACATAGTGGATTCCACGGTGCTCACGCAGCGTCTCGGCGATGTCGCCGCTATGAAGCTGCTCGCGCTGCACGACCGAATCGTTCGAGCCGCCTTAGCGGCGCATTGCGGACGCGAGATAAAACACACGGGCGACGGCATCATGGCGGCGTTCGCTTCGGCTGCGGCGGCAGTGCGCTGCGCCGCAGCCGTCCAGGCATCGTTCGGAGAGCAGGCGGCCGGAACGGACGGCTTGGCCGTAACGGTTCGCATCGGTTTAGCCGCCGGGGAGCCGGTCGAAAGCAATCGCGACCTCTTCGGCTCGACCGTGCAGCTGGCCGCGCGTATCTGCGCCCACGCGCAGCCCGCGCAGATCTTGGTTTCCAACGTCGTGGCCGAACTCTGCCTCGGCAAGACCTTGACGTTCGACGACCTCGGGCATGTGGCGCTCAAAGGCTTCGACCACCCGGTTCGCATCCACGCCGTGTGCGCGACCGCGCTCTCTGGATAGGCTGCGCCGCCTACGCGGCGCTGTTCGTCTCGCTCGGATGGATCAAATACGCGGCGCACCGCAATCTCGTGGACTTCGGCATCTTCGCCCAGACGGCAGCCAGCGCGTTCGAATGTTTCTGCAACCCGATCGAGGGAAGCCACTGGGCGTTTCACTTTTCACCGATCCTCTATGCCGTCGGCGCGGCCATGACCCTGGTACGATCGCCGATGACGCTCGTGGCGCTGTCCGCCGTAGCCGGCGCGCTCGTGGCGCCGCCGGTCTACGCCATCGTGCTTCGCATGCGCGGCGACGTCGGCGCGGCCCGGCTCGCCGCACTCGTCGCGTGGCTCTATCCGCCGCTAGCGGGCCTCGTTTTCGCGGACTTTCACGAGAACGGCTTCGCTCCGGCCGCGGTGGCGTGGACGCTCTACGCGTTCGATGCCGGCTTCTTGGGCTGGGCCGTCGTGGGCGCCGTCGTGACGCTGTCGATCAAGGAAGACCAGGCGGTCTTCGTCGCAATCGCGGGCGCGCTCGGCGCGTGGCGTTACCGCGGCACGAAGGCCGGACGCGTCGCGGCGGCAGTCGCACTCGCGAGCGTGCTGCTTCTCGTGTGGTTCTTTGCGTACGTGCAGCCGCATGCCGCCGCCGGCAATCACCTGACGTGGGCGCCGGAGCGATTCTACGCCTGGCGTGCGCAGGAAGCGGTTTCGCTTGCATCGGGAGTCGCCGCGCGCTGCGGCTTCCTGCTCCTAGCGCTGGTGCCGCTGCTCTTTTTGCCGCTGCGGTCGCGTTTGTTTTGGCTCGCGGTCGCACCGCTGGCCGAGGTGCTGCTCTCGCGTATGCCGGCGACGTTCACGATGGGCACGCACTACGCGGGTGCGTGGATCGGCTACGTGCTCGTAGCGTTCGCTGATTCCGTTGGACGGCTCGAAGGGCGCGGCGTTCGCGTTGCCTTGGGCGCGTGCGCGGTGCTCGCGGCGTGTGAGCTCGCCGTTGCCGATCCACTCCATCCTCGCATGAACCTGCGCGCGGTGCAGCCGCGCGATGTCGCCCTCGACCGCTTCTTGACGACGCTGCCGAGGGGCGCGAGCGTCGCGACGCAGGAAGAGGCGTATACGCACCTGGCTTTGTTCGATCCCAACGCCCGCCTGTTGCCGGAAACCGCCGACGTGCCGATCCGCGCGTGCTTCGTGCTCCTCGATTCGGATTTTCCGGACTCCGCGCGCTTGCGCGAATACGGCGATGCCGTGCGCAAGCTTTCCCATGAAGGCCAATACATCCGAGCCGCGCGCGACGGAGGCATCACGCTCTACCGGCGTTCCGGTCGCTGCCGCTAGCGCGCGTCTCCCAGGAGCGCGTTTACCGCGTCCGCGGCGCGCGCCGGCCATTTTTCGTCGGAGCGCACGACGCGAAACGGCGCCGCCCAGGGCGACCAGCGAGCCACGTTGAGCGCAAAGTTGCGGCTCGGCGGAAAGATGCCGGCGACGGGCGTTCCGACCATCGCAGCCACGTGCATCGCTCCGGAATCCGGCGCGACGAGCGCCGCCGCGGCGCCAATCGCTTCCTTCCAGACACCGACGTCGCCAAAGGCGTCGACGGGCAGCCCGAGCGGCTGCGCGATCGCGTACGCGTACGGCGCTTCGTTCTGCGACGATAGGAGGCGTACGACGTGCGCCTCCGCGACGCGGCGCACGAGCTCGCCGACGTCGCGTGCGGAAATGCCGATGCGTTGCCATTTCGCGGTGAGCTGCACGGCGACGCGCGCGTCAGGCGCCGGTTCGCCGTCGAGCACGAGTGGGCGCAGCCGGGCGACGTCCCGCGTCGGCTTCTCGTCGCTCAACAACGGCGCGGCGAGGCGAAACAGCACCTCGCACTCGTGCGGGCCGCGCCGATCGAGCCCCGCGCTGCGATAGACCGCGTGCGTCAACATGCGGCGCGACCACAGACTCTTGAGCGGCTTGCCCCAGCCGTTGCTGAAGCCGATCCGGGCCGGGGCGGCAATCGCGCGCGAGAGCCGGTAACCCGCCGCGTCTTCCGTCGCCACGATGACGTGCGAATATCCTTGCGAGCGCAGCGTTCGCCCCAACCGCTCGATCGCGTCCCGATTCGCTTTGCTGTCCGAGCGCAGTTCGATGGCGGCAACGATGACGCGCCGAACGGCGCGCGCCGCAAAGATGCCGGCGTTGGTTTCCGATGCGACGACGTCGACGGGGACAGCGCGGGCGCGCAGCGCGGCGAGCATCGGCGTCAGCGCGAGCGCGTCACCTATTCCGTCGAGGCGGATGATGAGCGCCGACGGGGAAGCTTGCGGCATGCACGTCCTTTCCCGCCGGCAATCGAAAGACGCCTGCCTGCCGTCGTGATCGCCGCCCACGACGTCGTGACGTTGGACCGTCTCGACGGTTACCGAACGACGAATACGTTCGGCTACGTCTCGGGTATCGCGTCGCGGCCGCGCAACCGCCTGCGCTCGACCTTCCGCAGCCTCGGCATGCTGATCGGTTTGGCGAGCGTCGAGTTTTTGAGCGACGCCGAGCAGCTGCGCAAAGAGGCGTTGGAAGCGCTTCGCGAACGCGCCGACGCGCTCGGCGCCAACGCGGTGATCGGCCTGCAATTTTTCGTTTCGGAGGGAGGCGACGGGTCGTGCGAAGTCGTCGCCTTCGGCCGTGCGGTTTGCGTGAAGAAGGCGGAGCAGCAAGCGTGAACGGCGAGGGGCGCGAGCGATTGCTCGCGGCGGGCGCCATTGCCGCCGCTGCGTGCCGAAGGTGCGCGATCGGATACGAGCGGCGCAACAACGTTTACGGCGAAGGCGATCCCCACGCGCGGCTGATGGTAGTCGGCGAAGGGCCCGGCGAAACGGAGGACGATCTGGGGCGCCCGTTCGTCGGACGCGCCGGCCAACTGCTCGACCGGATGCTCGCGGCGATCGGCCTTCCGCGCGAAGAAGTCTACATCTGCAACACCGTCAAATGCCGACCCACCGTTCCGGGGCAGAACGGCCCGCGCAATCGCGCGCCCGATCCGCGGGAAATGGACAACTGCCGCCCCTTCTTGGAGGAGCAGATCGCGATCGTTTCGCCCGAGATCATCTTGGCGCTCGGCGCCCCGGCCGCGAAGTGGTTCTTGGGTCCGGACTTTCAAATCACGCGAATGCGCGGGCGTTGGTACGTTGGACCGAGCGACACGCCGCTAATGGTGAGCTTTCATCCCGCCTACGTGCTGCGTCAAACCGGCGGTCAAATCGAGGGCGTCAAACGCTTGGTGTGGGACGATCTCAAGGCCGTGCGGGCCCGGCTCGACGCGGCGCCGCCGGCGATTGCCGAGGCGGCCGCAATCGCCCAGGGAAGCCTCTTTGACGGCGCGTGAGATCTGGCTGCGCGATGTGGTGCGGCGGGCCGGTTTTGCCGACGCGGACGAATTCGAGCGGCACTTCGAACTGCAGCCGTATCGGCTTGCCCAGCTCTACCGGGCGGCCACCAAAGAGTTGTGCGAGGAGGTAAGCGCGGTGACGACGCTGCCCAAAGAGCTGCGCTCCGCGTTGGCCGCACGCGGCGTCGCGTTCTCGGCGCTCGAGCCGATCGCGCTGCAATACTCCTCCGACGGGCAGACGACGAAGGGGCTCTTCAGGCTGCACGATGGTAAGGAAGTCGAGGCGGTGCTGATGCAGCACCACGGCGAGCGGACGACGCTCTGTCTTTCGTCGCAGGCGGGCTGCGCGTTCGCCTGCGCGTTTTGCTCGACGGGGCAGGCGGGATTCGGCCGGCATTTGAGTGCCGGTGAGATGTTCGACCAAGCGTGGTTCTTCGCGCGCCGTCTCGCGCCGAAAAACAAGCGCATCACTAACGTCGTCTTTATGGGCATGGGCGAGCCGTTCCACAACTACTCGGCCGTGATGGATGCGGTAGCTCTCCTCAACGACCCGCACGGTTTCGGCCTCGGTCACCGGCACATCACGATTTCGACGGTTGGCGTCGCCGACAAGATCGACGCCTTCGCCGACGAGCGCCTGCAGGTCAATCTGGCGATATCGCTGCACGCGCCGACCGACGAGCTTCGCTCGCTGCTCATGCCGGTCAACCGGCGGTTCCCGCTGGAGGCGTTGATGGCCGCCTGCGAACGATACGTCGCCAAGACGCATCGTAAAGTGTTCTTCGAATACGTCATGCTCGCGGGAATCAACGACGGCGAGGCGAGCGCGCTCGCCCTGGCCGAACTGATGCGCGGCCGCCTATACCACGTGAACCTCATTCCCTACAATCGCACTCCGGACGCGCCGTTCGCGGCGACACCCGAGCCGCAGATTTGGGAATTCGCCGGTCGCCTCGCAGCAGCCGGGGTGCCGGTAACCGTGCGCCAGAACATGGGCCGCGACATAGCAGCAGCCTGCGGGCAGTTGCGGGCGCTCGTGTCGCCTCGCGTGTAGCGGGTTTTCGGGGTTTTGCGATAAATCTACAGCGCTGATGGAAACCGCAGAAGCGGGTCGGCGCGTCACCATGGAGGAGATCACGGCGCTTGCGAAGCGCCGTGGCTTCATTTTCCAATCGAGCGAGATCTACGGCGGCATCAACGGATTCTGGGACTATGGCCCCCTCGGCGCCGTGTTGAAGGCCAACGTCAAGCGCGCGTGGTGGCGCGACACCGTCGAGCTGCGCGACGACGTCGTCGCATTCGATTCGTCGATCGTCATGCATCCGTCGGTCTGGAAGGCCTCGGGCCACGTCGACGCGTTCCACGACGTGATGATCGACTGCAAGGTCTGCAAACATCGCTTCCGGATCGACCACGTCGCCGACCGTTCGCAGTGCCCGGACTGTGGCAGCAAAGCGTCGTTCACCGAGCCGCGCAACTTCAATCTGATGATGCGGACGTCGGTTGGGCCGATGGAAGACACGTCGGCCGTAGCCTACCTGCGGCCGGAAACGGCTCAGGGCATCTTCGTCAATTTCAAAAACATTTACCAGACGGCGCGCAAGCGGCCGCCGTTCGGCGTCGCGCAGGTCGGCAAGTCGTTCCGCAACGAGATCACGCCGGGCAACTTCACGTTTCGCCTGCGGGAATTCGAACAGGCCGAACTCGAATATTTCGTTCCGGACGACGGCAACGATATGCTTGCCTTCACGGAGTGGGTCGAACGGCGAAAGGCGTGGTATTCGAACTACGGGATTCGCGCGGAGCGCCTGCGCTTTTACGAGCTGGCGGAATCGGAGCGGCCCCATTACGCGAAGGCCGGCGTCGACGTCGAATATCTCTTTCCGTGGGGCTGGGGCGAGCTCGAGTCGATCGCGCATCGCGGGACGTACGATCTCGACGCCCACATGGCGCTCTCCGGCAAAGACCTTCGGTATTTCGACGAAGCGGCGAAACGTCACTACACGCCGCTGCTCGTCGAAAGCTCCGCCGGCATGGACCGAACGGCGCTGACGTTCCTCATCGACGCCTTCGAGCGCGAACGCAGCGTCGATCCCAACGGCAAGGAGACGGAGCGGACCGTGCTTCACTTCCACCCGCACATCGCCCCGGTTCAGGTCGCCGTCTTTTCGCTGGCGCGCAATAAGCCGGAATTGGTCGAGCGCGCCGCCGGCATGCGGGCCGCCCTGCGCCCGGCCTTCCGCACGCAGTACGACGAGGGTAACATCGGCCAGCTCTACCGCCGCCAAGACGAGATCGGCACGCCGTTCTGCGTGACGATCGACTACGAGACGCTCGCGGACGGCAGCGTGACGGTGCGGTCGCGCGACTCGATGCAGCAGGACCGCGTCGGTGCCGGTGCGCTGCAGGACTATCTCGTGGAACGACTCTAGGATCGGAGCGACGATCGTGCAGGTTGGAACGAAATACGTGTACTTCTTCGACGAGGCAGCCTCGTTGAAGCTGGCCGAAGGAACGTCGAAGCGCGACGTGCTCGGCGGCAAAGGCGCCGGCCTTGCGGAGATGAGCGCGGCCGGCTTGCCCGTTCCGTCGGGATTCACGATCACGACCGATGCGTGCCTGCGCTTTTACGATGGCGGGCGCGCGTTTCCCGAGGGCTTACAACAGCAAGTCGACGGCGCGATGTCTGAATTGGAGGACCGCACGGGGAAGCGCTTCGGCTCCGAAGAGAACCCGCTGCTCGTCTCCGTACGCAGCGGCGCCCGCGTTTCCATGCCGGGCATGATGGACACGATCTTGAACCTGGGCCTCAACGACCGCACGACCGCCGGCCTCGCGCGGCTCACGCAGAACGAGCGCTTCGCCTGGGACGCGTATCGGCGCTTCGTCATGATGTTTTCCTCGGTCGTGCTGGGCGTACGCAAGGATCGCTTCGAGGAGCTGATCGAGGCCGAGCGCGGCGAGCGCAGAGTGCAGACGGACGCAGAGCTCGGCGCCGAGTCCTGGAAGGCGCTCGTCGCGCGTTTCAAAGCGATCGTGCGCGAAGCGGGCCACGATTTCCCCGAGGACGTCCGCGAACAGTTGCGGCGTGCAATCGAGGCCGTCTTCGACTCGTGGAACTCCAAGCGCGCGGTGGACTACCGGCGATTCAACAAGATCCCCGACGACTGGGGCACGGCCGTCACCGTGATGGAGATGGTTTTCGGCAACATGGGCGACGATTCGGGAACCGGCGTCGCGTTCACCCGAAATCCGAACACCGGCGAGCGCGCGCTCTTTGGCGAGTATCTGAACAACGCCCAAGGTGAAGACGTGGTCGCCGGGATCCGCACGCCGCAGAAGATCGCCGACCTTGCGCGCCGCCAGCCCGACGTGTATGCGACGTTCCAGGAAATCGCAAGCCGGCTCGAACGGCATTACCGCGACGTCCAAGATCTCGAGTTCACCGTGGAGCGCGGCAAGCTGTTTATGCTGCAGACGCGCAGTGCAAAGCGCAGCGCCGAAGCGGCCGTAAAGATTGCGCTCGACCTCGTCGCAGAGGGTCTGATCGACCGGCGTCGTGCGGTCGGGATGGTCAACGCGCACTCGCTCGATCAGCTCTTCCACGCGCGCATCGATCCGCACGAACAGTTTGCCGTGGTGTGCAGCGGCCTCAACGCCTCGCCGGGAGCAGCGGCCGGTCAGGTCGTCTTCTCCGCCGAGGACGCCGTCGCGTGGAAAGAACGCGGCTGCAAGACGATCTTGGTGCGCACCGAGACCAATCCCGACGACGTCCATGGCATGATCGCCGCTGAGGGAATTCTGACCGCGAAAGGAGGCGCCACGTCGCACGCCGCGGTCGTGGCGCGCGGCATGGGAAAACCGTGCGTCGCCGGCTGCGAGGCGCTGCGCATCGACCGCCGCACGAAGATCGCAAGCCTGGACGGAACGGAACTGGCCGAGGGCGACTGGATCACGATCGACGGCACGAGCGGCAACGTCGCCGTCGGCGAGCTCAAACTGATCCGGCCGCCGAGCCGGCTGCCGGAGTGGCTCGCGACGTTCCTGTCTTGGGCCGACGAGCTGCGGCGTATGGACGTGTGGGCCAATGCCGACACTCCCGACGACGCGGCGCGGGCGCGCGAGCTCGGCGCACGCGGCATCGGCCTCTGCCGTACGGAACACATGTTCATGCAGCAAGAGCGGCTGCCGGTCGTCCATCAGATGATCTTGGCAAGCACGGCGTCCGAACGCGCCGCCGCGCTGGAAAAACTGCTGCCGTTCCAGCGCGACGATTTCCGCGGCATTTTGCGCGCGATGCAGGGATTCCCCGTGACGATTCGCCTGCTCGATCCCCCGCTGCACGAGTTCCTTCCGTCGCTCGAACAGCTGCTCGTCCAAACGACTGAGCTGCGATTGACCGCCGGAACCGAATCGCCCGAGTACCGGGCGAAGGATGCGATGCTGCGCCGCGTGCAGCAGCTGCACGAGCAAAATCCGATGCTCGGTCTGCGCGTCTGCCGGCTCGGCATCGTGTTCCCGGAAATCTACGAGATGCAGGTGCGCGCCATCTTCGAAGCGGCGTGCGACCTCAAAGGCGACGGCGTGGACGCGCTCCCGGATGTGATGATTCCCGGCGTCGGCACGAAAGAAGAGATGCAAGTAACGCGCGATGCGGCCAAGCGGATCGCCGATCGCGTCCTCGAGGAACGCGGGATGACCCTTTCGTATCGGATCGGGACGATGATCGAGCTTCCACGAGCGTGCGTCGTCGCCGACCAGCTTGCCGATTACGCCGAATTCTTTTCCTTCGGCACGAACGACCTGACGCAGACGACGTACGGCTACAGCCGCGACGACGCAGAGGCATCGTTCATTCCGGTGTACCTCGAGAAGCGGATTCTCAAAGAAGACCCGTTTCAGGTGCTCGACCGGCGCGGCGTCGGCCGCCTGATGCAGCTCGCGGTCGAGCAAGGCCGCTCTGCGCGCCCCGGATTGAAGATCGGCATCTGCGGCGAGCACGGGGGCGAGCCCAGCAGCGTGGCGTTTTGCGACGGGCTCGGCCTCGACTACGTGTCGTGCTCGCCCTATCGCGTGCCCATTGCGCGCCTTGCGGCGGCGCAGGCCGCTATCGGCGCGTTATCGTGAGGCCATCACCGCCGCGCACAGCCGCCGCGCTTCCGCTGCGACGTCGCCGTCGGGCGACGTGCGAACGAAGAGTTTCCGCCAGTACGCGGTGCCGCTGAGCCGCGCGATCACGTCGGACACCTCGCGCGCGTCTACGGCGCCGCCGGGCCGGTCGACCCAAACCGTCCGTTCCTGACCGATGCCGAACGGAAGGCGGTGGAGGAGCTGCGTCTGCGAGTCTGCCCAAACGTTGTCGGCGCCGAAGCGCTCGTTCAACGCTAACTCGCACGCCTCGAAGGCGCGCAGGTCGCCCTCGGCGTTGAACTCGGCGGCAAGTGCGTAGACCCGGACGCGGTTGCGCAGGGCGTAGGCGGCGGCGCCGCCCGCGAACTCGAGGCCGTCGAGCACGCGAAAGTCGTCCCAGCGGAGGAACTCCTCGGTGGAATCCAAGGCGCGCGGATCGGGCCAGAGCGCACGAAGCACGTCGTGCAGCAGATGCTCGAACATGCGCGTCGTGTGGTGAAAGTAGACCGAGGCGAACATCATGTAGCGCGCCATCACGAACGATTCCAGCGCGACGATCCCGCGCCGATCGATGCCGATGGCGACTGCGCCGTCGCGTTCGAGGAAGCGCAGCGAGGCGACGAGCTGCTCCGCGTCATAACGCCCCGTCGCGACGCCCGTAAAATACGCGTCGCGCTGCAGATAGTCCATTCGGTCGGCGTCGAGGTTCGGACCGCTGACCAGCTCGCGCAGCGCCGGATAGCGGGTCTGAGGATCCCCGAGGATCAGGCCGAGGACGTCGGCAGTTGCAACGTCGAGCGCTTCAACGCGCCGCGCAACCTCCGGCAGCGCCAGCAGGTCGGCCGTTCGGGCCTCGTGGCGAACGCCGAGAATGGCCTCGCACGAATGGCTGAACGGTCCGTGGCCGATGTCGTGCAGCAGGAGCGCGGCTCGCACGAGGCGGCGTTGATACGCAGCGTCCGCCGAGTCGGCAAAAAATGCGTGGCTGTTCTGCGCCAGTTGATCGAACGCGCGCGTGCCCATCGCCAGCGCGCCGAGCGCGTGCGTGAAGCGCGAGTGCTCCGCCGATGGAAACGCGAGATATGCCAATCCGAGCTGGCGAAGGCGGCGCAGCCGCTGCATCACCGGCACGTCCAGAAGCTCGGCCTCCGCTGTGGATAACTCGATGAAGTGATGGATCGGGTCGAAGATGCGCTTCACGCTCGGACGACGTTCTCGCACGGCACTGGATCTCCACCCACTCTGCGCCGCCGACGGAAACGGGCGCCGTCCCGAAGAACATGACCGGCGGGAAGCAGACGAATGAAATACGACCAGGGCACGCTGCGCGAAATCCGCGATCGCATCGACATCGCGGCGTTCATCGGCCAATACGTGCCGCTCAAGAAACGCGGCAACGATCTGGTCGGGTTGTGTCCCTTCCATTCCGAAAAGACGCCGTCGTTTCACGTCCACCCCGATCGCGGCTTCTTCAAGTGCTTCGGCTGCGGCGTCGGCGGCGACGTCATCACCTTCGTGCAGAAGCTCGATCAAGCGGCGTTCGGCGACGCCGTCCGCGCGCTCGCGGCGCGGGCGGGCGTCGAGCTCGCGCCGGAAAACCCGCACGAGGCGCGTGCGCGCAGCGAGCGCGAGGCGATCTACGATGCCAACCGGATTGCCGCCGCCTACTTCGCGCGGATGCTGGCCGCCGACGCGGGCAGCGCCGCGCGCGCCTATTGCGCGGGGCGCGGTTTCGCCGCCGCGACGATCGAACGGTTTGCACTCGGATACGCGCCGGACTCGTGGAGCGGCCTGTCGACGGAGCTCGAGCGCAACGGCGTCGATCTCACGCTCGCCGTGCGTGCGGGCCTCGTGAAGGCGGGTCAGCGCGGATACTACGACTTCTACCGCGATCGGCTCATGGTGCCGACGTACGCGACGACGGGCGAGGTCATCGCGTTCGGCGGCCGCGCGCTCGGCGACGGCGAGCCGAAGTACCTTAATACCTCGACGACGCCGGTGCACGTCAAAGGGCGCCACCTCTTCGCGCTCAACTTGGCGCGCCGCGCCGCACAATCCGATCGCACGCTTATCGTCGTCGAAGGGTACTTGGACTGCATCGCGCTCCACCAGGCCGGCTTCGAGAACGCGGTGGCGGCGCTCGGCACGTCGTTTACGCCGGAGCAAGCGGCCGAGCTTCGCAAGTACGCGGACTACGTCTTCGTTTGCTTCGACGGCGATGCGGCGGGGAGCGCCGCTGCAACCAAAGCGGTGGATGTGGCGTCTAAGAGCATCGAGCACACCGGTTCCGCGGTCCGCATCGTGCTGCTTCCGCCCGGCCAAGACCCCGACAGCTTTCTTCGTTCCCATGGGGCGGCAGAGTTTCGGCGGCTCCTCGACGGAGCAAAACCCGCGCTCCAATTCAAGATCGACCTCGAGATCGATCAGCTGCGCTCCGGATTCGATTCGCCGGCAACGGTCGCGCCGAAAGCGGAAGCGCTGATCCGTGGATTAGCGCCGCGTGCGGAATGGGACCGCTGGCGCGTGTACGTCGCAGGCAGACTGCAGGTAAGCGTGGACGACCTTCGAAATAGCCGGTTCCTCGCGGACGGCACGAACTTCGCGCCTCGCGAGCGGGCACGGGTGTCCGACAGCCGCCACGCAAAGGCCTCGGTGATTCCGCTCTCGTTCGAACGCGAGGTCGTGAGCGTTCTCCTCGAAGAGCCGTCACTGGCTGTCGAATATGGGCCTCGCATCGCCGCGGTCCGCTTCCGCAACGAGGTGTATCGCAGAATCTACGAACGGATCATCTCGGCATCGGCCACGTTAGCGAACACGGCCGACGTTTTTGGGATGTTCGCCGAAGACCAAGGGATCGTCGACGTGCTGTCGGAGCTGATCCAACGCGATCGAAGCTCCGCGGTGCGATACGGCGATTCCGAAGAGCGGCGCACGCACCTGGAACGAGTGGTCGAGCGATTGCAACTCGAAGAGGAGCGGCAGCGCTACCGGCAGCTCTCCGACCTCATCGACGACCGCCTCTCCGCGGGGCACGCGGTGCCAAGCGAGCTGCGGGGAGAGTTCGAGACGCTCGTCGCCAAACTGAAACGATAACGACAAAATGAAAGACAGAGAAAATGTTCCGAGAGGAGGTGAAGACAAAAACGATGGCGCGTAAGAGGGGCGCGACGGTCGCCGAGCCGGCAGTGCCCGTAACGCTCGACGAGGTCAAGAAGAAGCTCATCGCCCGCGGCAAGGCGCAGGGCTCGCTGACGTATGAGGAGATCAACGGTGCGTTCGACGCGCTCGACGAGGTGAGTCCCGAGCAGCTCGACGAGTTCTTCGAGGAGATCACGGCGGCGGGCATCGAGATCGTCGACGAACAGAAGGACGAGAAGCCCGAGGCCGAGCGCGAAGAAGAGCCGGAAGCGACGATCGCCGACGGGCTTTCACTCGACGATCCCGTGCGGATGTATCTCAAGGAGATCGGCCGCGTTCCGCTGCTCTCGATGGAACAAGAAAAATCGCTGGCCATGCGGATCGAAGCCGGCGAGCTCGAGTTGGGCCGCGACGGCAACGCGGACTCGCGTGTGGTCGACGGCGGTGAAGAGGCGAAGCGGCAGCTGACCGAGGCGAACCTGCGCCTCGTCGTCTCCATTGCGAAGAAGTATGTCGGTCGAGGCATGCTCTTCTTAGACCTGATCCAAGAGGGGAACCTCGGTTTGATCCGTGCAGTCGAGAAGTTCGACTATCGCAAAGGCTACAAGTTTTCCACGTACGCGACGTGGTGGATCCGCCAGGCCATCACGCGTGCGCTCGCCGATCAGGCGCGGACGATCCGGATCCCCGTCCACATGGTGGAGACGATCAACCGCCTAATCAAGGTGTCGCGCCAGCTCTTACAGGAGCTTGGCCGCGAGCCGACGGTCGAAGAGATCGCCGAAGCGATGGCGCTTACGCCCGAGAAAGTGCGCGAGGTCATGAAGATTTCGCAGGAGCCCATCTCCCTAGAGACGCCGATCGGTGAGGAAGAGGATTCACACCTGGGCGACTTCATCGAAGATCAGGAAGCCGTCGCGCCGGCCGAGGCCGCGTCCGTCATGCTCCTCAAAGAAAAGATGCAAGACGTGCTGCAGAACCTCACGGAGCGGGAACGCAAAGTGCTCGTCCTACGCTTCGGTCTCGAAGACGGCCATCAGCGGACGCTCGAGGAGGTCGGCCAAGAGTTCGGCGTGACCCGCGAGCGCATTCGTCAGATCGAAGCCAAGGCGTTGCGCAAGCTTCGTCATCCGTCGCGCGGCAAGGCGCTCAAAGACTACTGGACGAACGAATAGCCTTCGGCATCATGTTTCTCTTCAACGTGCTGGCAACGCTCCTCGCCGTGGCGGTCCCGTCGCCCACGCCGTCCGAGCGCACGCTCAAGACGATCATCACGGTGATCTCCTCGCCGTACTGCAACTCGCTTGCAAACCATTTCAACGGAGCCCTCGTTCCGATGCTCGGCAACGACCGCACGCTCGACGCCGTCAGCGTACAGCTGGACGACCTCAACGTCGTCTTCCATCAAACGGATTACGAGGAGCGGTTTCTGCGCATTCGCGATCACCTCGGGCGGCAGGAAACGGAGCTCAACACTTCGCTGCAGCAGATTCAGCGGGAGATCAACGAGTTGCGCGAGGGCGCGAAGCTGACGACCGACGCGCAAGCGACGGCAGAAGTACATCAGGCGGCTCAGGACCTTCAGGCCGCGTACGATAAGCAGCGCCAGCTCTCGATCGACCTCCAGGGCATGTACGAGGCGATGCTGCGTTATCCCATCACGCGCGTGCATCCGGCGCTCGGAGGATTCGACCCTGCGGAAGAGCGCCAGCCTGCCGACATGCGTGACGTAAAGAGCTACCTGAAGTTTAACTCACAGCGCGAGACGATCGACGACAACGAGAACAAGGCCGTCGACATAGCGTACGCCGTCGCACAGAAGAACTGCACCACCAAAAAGTAAACAGTGCAGCGGTCACGACCGCCGCGCACGCTACATCTCGTCTTTTCCCGCGTCGGCGCTCGGTTTGACGAGCGGGTTCTTGTCAGCGAACGCGCCGAGCGGATTGGGCGTCAGCCACACGATCAAGTCCCAGAGCGACGGGAAGAGAAAGAGGCGCTTTACCTGCGCGACGTTCTTGACGACGCCCATCTTGACGAGCGTTTCCGGCTGCGGGTTCTCTACGTTGCCGCCGGAGTCGGCGAATTTCGCCGCCTTCACGCCGCCGTACGTTTCCCCGCCGCCTGCTCCGACGAGCACGTAGTGAATGTGCTCGCTGAACGATACCCAGCGGCGGAAGTCGACGCCCCACATCTTGGGAGGCTCGGGCGACTTGCTTTGGAGTACGGAAAAATCCGCGCCCAGCAACTTGCCGTGGACGCTGTACCACAGCTGGCTTGGCTGCCTCGGGCTGCCGCTCTGCCAATGGAGGTTGGCGTAGCTGATGGCGCCGTCTTCGTCCTCGTTACCGTATCGAAAATAGCCGGCCCGCTCGGCATCCGCCGGTGTCGGGAAGCGCGCCATCAAGTCTTTTTGAATGCCCTGCACGAAGGCGATCTCCGACCCTTGCGGCTGCGCCGGCAGCGTTGCCTGGGAAGAAGAAGGCGCCGCGGCATAGCCGGCAGCGGCCGTCATGGCCACGATGGCGAGCGCGCACATCATGCGAAAGAACACGAGCGGTCCCTCACTTTCTCCAGGCCGTCTTCGAGGCGCTTGCCGCGAAAGCTTCGCGGCTTCACGGGCTAGGCGATGGCGATGGCGAGGCGGAGGGATGCGGCGAGGCCGAGGGACGCGGCGAAGCGCGATGGCCCGGGGATGCAAACGTCTCCAGCGGCGTCGCCATCGGTTCGACCGGGAAGGCGGAGTTCGGAATCTCCCGGCTCTGCGTCAGCGGACGCGGCGTGACGATCGCGATCGTCCCGTCCGACTGCGCCGTAAGCGTAGCTTCGGTGCGCGCGGGGATCTCCGAGCCGGCGCCGAGCACGAAGTTCTTCCCCTTGCGAAAGATCTGATAGAGCACGTAGTAGGGCACGACGATGTCACCGACGGTATCCTCGGCTTCGACGGTCGACGAATGGCCGGACGTGACCCTCGGCGAGAGCCGCGCGACGGGAGCGCGTAGGGGCAGGACGCGTCCGTCCGGCAACGCCAGCGGTTCGAAGTAAATGTCGACAAAGCCGTACGTGTCCAAGATGTCGGACCGCGACGTGTTGACGATGCGAATCTGCGCCGGCGCACCCGCGGCGGCGACGACGCGTCCGCCCAGGACCAGCGCGCTCTTGAGGTGCGCCCGGACGAGCGTCCCGCTTTTCGAATTCTTCGACGAGATCGGCTCGTCGAGCACGAAGAGCAGCGTCGAATCGAGCGGAAGCTCGTTCGCGAACGGTTGCGGCGAGGGGCTTGGGGTCGATCTCGGCGGGGGTGTAGGAGCCAGAGGATACGCTCCCGCGGCCCCAACGCCAATGCCGAGCAACGCGACGAGGAAAACGCTCAGGCCGCGCCCGAGCCGAAGATTAGCTCGCCCGCTGCTTCTGTGCCGTCGCGGCGCGCTTGCCTTCCTCGATGAGTTGCTTGACCTTTTGCCCACCTTTTTGCCCGATGCGTTCATAGAAGTTTGGCCCATAACGGTCCCGCGTGGCTTCGCCACCTTTTTTCCCGCCCTTTTTGCCGATTTGTTCGTAGAACTCATGGCCGTGGGCTTGTTTGGTCGCTAGGCCGCCTTTGCGACCGATCTCTTCATAGAACTGCGCGCCGTACTTGTTTTTAACGGTCTGGCCGCCCTTTTGGCCGGCCTCGCGAACGGACATTCCGCCGCCGCGCCGCTCTTCGGTAGTCCCTGGCATTGTTTCTTTCACCTATGTCCCTCGTGCCGCCGAACGACCGGCGGCAATGCTTACTCCATCTAGTACAACGCAGCGCTGGGCCGGAAAGTTTGGTCGAAAGGTTGAGCGCTGGTGAGAGGCGAGATGTGACAGGCCTGATGCTCGCTTGCTCCTGCCACCTTAGAAAACGCCCTTCGTGTCCACCAGAATCGTTACCGGACCGGAGTTGACCAGCTCGACTTCCATGCGGGCGCCGAAGCGGCCGTAGGCCAGCGCGAACCCTTCGGTTTCCAGCACACGCCCCACCAGCTCGTAGAGATCGCGTGCCTCCGGTTCCTTGGCCGAGGCAGCGAACGAGGGTCTCCGGCCGCGCCGCACGTCGGCGTGCAGCGTGAACTGCGACACCAGCAAAATGCCGCCGCCGTGCTCGGCGAGGCTGCGGTTCATGAGGCCGTCCTCGTCGGGAAATATCCGCAGGCCGGCGATCTTACGCGCCATTGCGCGAGCGTCGTCTTCGCCGTCATCCTTGCCGACGCTCAAGAGTACGAGCAGTCCCTCACCAATCGTGCCTTCAGTCCGTTCGCCGACGCGGACGCTCGCGCGCAAGACGCGCTGGACGACCGCGCGCATCAGCGCGAAAAAATCGACGAAAGGGCGAAGAGCGCGTTTTCGCGGCGCTCGAGAACGCGGCGGTAAAAATATCCCGCCCAATGCGTCCCGAATGGGACGTACACGCGCAGGCGATAGCCATCGCTCACGATCTGCCGCTGGATGCCCGGACGGCAACCGTAGAGCATCTGGAACTCGAAGCGATCGTTCGCGATGTGCCGCTCCGCCACGAACAGCTTGATCGCGGCGATCAGGCGCCGATCGTGCGTTGCAATGCCGGGATACGTTCCCCGCTCCAGCAGCTCGCGCGCGAGCGCAAGGTAGTGCTCGCGAATCTCCGGCATCGATTTGTACGCGATGTCGGGCGGCTCGTTGTAGGCTCCCTTGCAGAGGCGCACCCGGGCCCCTAACGCGATGGCGAGCGCCACGTCACAGGACGTGCGCCGCAGGTACGCCTGCAGGACGGGGCCGACATTTCCATTTTTGGCGAACGCCCGCTCGAAGACGCGCAGCGTCGCCTCCAGTACGGCCGAGCCCTCCATGTCGATTCGTACGAAGGCATCCGCGTTCGGGCGGGCGCCATCCACGATGGAGGACAGATTCTCCAACGCGAAGTCTTCGCCGACGTGCAGGCCGATCGCGGTGAGCTTGACGGATACGTTCGAATCGACGCCGCTCGCGCGGATCGCCTCGAGCATTTCCAAATAGACGTCCCGCGTGCGAAGCGCCGCGCCGCGCTCGAGAACGTCTTCGCCCAAGAAGTCCAGCGTCGCGGACATGCCTCGCGCGTTGAGCTCGCGCACGGCCGCGATTGCGGAATCGATCGTCTCTCCGGCGACGAAGCGGCGAGCGAGAAAATAAAAGTTCTTCTGTAGCACGCGGCGTTACTGTACGACGCCGCGCCGCAAAATCCAGGCCGTCGCCAAAACGGCGGCGGCGATCACGACGAACCCGTAGCAGAGCGCGAGCGCTTCCCGAACCCCCGACGCGGATAGCGCCACGTAGAGAGCCACCGGCAGCGACGTCGGATGGTACGCGAGGATGCTCGTTGCGCCATATTCCCCGAGGGCCCGCAGCCACGCGAAAGCGATTGCCGCGCCGATGCTGCCTGCGGCGGCCGGCAGCGCGATGCGCAAGAAGATGCGCCACTCGCTCGCGCCAAGGGTCCGCGCGGCGTCCGCGTAGATTGGGTCGGTTGCCGCGAATGCGGCCGTGGAGGCGATCGCGACGAACGATCCGGACACGAAGAATTGCGCGACGCCGACCCCGAGGAGAGAATCCGGTACCGCCCAGCCATGGGCGCCGAGCCATGCGCCCAACGGTGAGGCAGAGCCCACAATGGCGATCAGCATCAGGCCCGAGGCAACGGGCGGGAACGCGAGCGGAAGCGCAAGTGCGAAGATCGCCCCGGCGCGAAGCTGCGCCGGCGTCCTGGCGAGGTAATAGCCGGCCGGAACCCCCAGCAGCGTTGCCACGAGCGTCGCCCCCGCAGACGCCGCAAGCGAGACGCGCAGCGCGGCGCCGCCGAGGCGGAAGAACGTCCGAATCGCCTCCGGCGGGGGTACCGCCGCGACGACGGCGACGACCGGCGCGACGAACGCGACCAGCAACAGGAGCACTGGCACGACGAAGATCGTCGTCGGGGACGCTCGCTTCATGCAGGAAGCTTCACCAACGCACCGCGCAAAGCGTGCCCATGGGGGCAGCGCCGTTCAAAGTCCTCGTCATCGCAGTTGCGCTTGCGCTCGACGTATTCGCCGTAAGCGTCGGCGTCGGCGTGCGCGGCATTCCGCCGCAAAACAAGGTGCGCATCGGCATCGCGTTTGCATCCGCCGAAGTGGTGATGAATCTGCTCGGCGCGGGATTGGGCCTCGTGGCCGGACACATCATCGGGGACGCGGCCGGCTACTTCGGGTTTGCCGCACTACTCGGCCTCGGTATCTACATGATGCGTGAGAGCCGCACCGACCTCAGCGGTACGGCGCGTCTCGATCTGGCGAGCGGTTCGGGGCTCGCGCTCGCCTCGGTCGCGATAAGCCTCGACTCGCTCGGCGTCGGATTCTCGATCTTGTACATCGGCGTTCCGCTTCCGGTCTCGCTGATCGTCATCGCCGCCGCATCGATCCTATCGACGACGCTCGGCCTCGCGCTGGGCCGCTGGCTCGGGGGAATCGCCGAACGCAACGCCGCGTTCGTCGGCGGACTACTCCTCGCGCTCACCGGCGTGCTGTTTGCGCTGCTCAAGGCGCTGCACGTCGGTTAGCTGAAGTGTGCAGCGTGCGAGTCGGCACGGAGCTTTTGGCGCTGGTGCGCTCGGCCGGCGCCCGCACCGTCTTCGTCGTCGGCACCGGGCGCAACGTCGGAAAGACGACGTCCTTGCGCGCCATCTACGAGTCGGCGTGCCGCCAGGGCCTTCAGGTCGCACTGGCATCGCTGGGGCGCGACGGCGAATCGCCCGAAAACATCGCGCGAGGCAAACCGCGGCTTTGGCTACGGCCAGGAACCGTGTTCGTGACGGCGCGCGCCGTGCTGCCGTCGTCTCCCGCAGCCGAGATTCTCGGCGCATCACGGCTGCGCAGCGCGGGCGGCAGCATCGTGTACGCGCGTGCCGTCACGGCAGGGTTCTACGAGCTCGCGGGTCCCCCAACCGCGTCGGGCGTGCGCGAGGTCATCGATACGCTCCTCGTCCAAAGCGAGCTCGCGCTCATCGATGGGGCGATCGACCGCGTTGCGGCGCTCGCAGGTTCCGACGGCGGCGTGATCGTTGCCGCGGGAGCCGGAGCGGCGGCGACGCCGTCCGACGCCGTCACAGACGTCGCCGCGCTCGTCGCGCGTTTGCAGATTCCGGCGGTCGATCCCGCCGTTCCATCGATCGACGTTCCCGGCGCCTTGACCGCTGCCGATGCCGTCGCGTTCATCGCACGCGGCGAACGGCGCCAGATCGTCGTCGGCGATCCGACGCAGTTCGTGCTGAGCGGTCGGTCGGCGAGCGAAGCGCTCGCGGCGTTGAAGGTGCGCTGCCGGCGCCCGCTGCGCGTAATCGCCGCCACGGTATCGTCTTCCGGCGGCGAGCGGAGTTTCGAGCCGGCGCAGTTCGCCCGTGCGGTCGCCGATGCAACGCAGCTGCCGACGTTCGACGTCTATCGCGGCACGCGCGCGGCATGAAGGCCGGGAGCCTGCTCGACGATGCGAGCGCAGAAATCATCGGCCTCGCATGGCTTCTGCGAACCATCGCTCCCGTTTCAGCCTACGGCGAACGGCGGTTCGCCGAGCTGCGTACGTTTGGTCCCGGAGAAGAGCGCGCGGCACAGGCCCGTGCGGAGGGAATCGCCCGCGTCGCCGACGCGCTCGATGCGTCCGCAATCGCCGGGATTCACCGCGAACTTTCCGCCGTTCCGGAAATTACGGGCTCCGTCGCGCGCGCGTCGATGGGCGACGCGCTTTCCGAACTCGCGCTATTCGAACTGCGGCGCTTTTGTGCGGCCGCGCAGCGCGTCGATGCACTCGCCCCGGGAGGGCTATTGCCGTCGGCTTTCAACGACGGCGTCCGCGCTCTCGCCGACGCGCTCTCGCGCGGGCAGCACGACGGCGAAGCGTTCTACCTCTCCGCCGCATTCGATCCGGACTTGGAGCGTGCGCGCGCCGCGCTTGGCCGTGCGCAGGCCGAGCTCGAAGCGGCACGGGGCCGCGAGAACGAGCACGCCGCCGCCGAACTCCGACGCGAGGAGCTTGGCGAGGAGTTCATCGTCATGCGCTCCGACCTTAGCGGTGCACTGCCTGCCGGCGTCCGCGTGCTGCGTGAAGCGCCGACGTATCTCGTGTGCACGCTGCAGTACGGCGAGACGGCGCGGGCGGCACTCGAGCGCCGCGACGAAGCGGCAGCGGCTGTGGCGGCCGTCGAGGAACGGGCGCGCCAAGCGCTTTCTGCGGTGGTGCGAATGCATGCCGCCGAACTGCTCGTCGCGGCCGACGCGCTGGGCGAGGTCGACGTACTGACCGCCGCCGCCGCGTTTGCTCGGCGCTTTGCATGCGCTCCCGCCGCGATCGGCCAGGAGGCCGCGCTTGCGCTCGAGGCTGCCCGCTACCCGCCGCTCGAGGCGGAGCTGGAGCGGATCGGCCGGCGCTTCACGCCGCTCGATTTCGATCTCGCGGACGTTGCGGTGCTCACCGGGCCGAACATGGGCGGCAAGAGCGTCGGGCTGCTGACGTGCGGGTTCGCGGCCGTCTGTGCGGCCTTCGGGCTGCCGGTTGCGGCTGCGCGCTGCCGCATCGGACTGTTCGACACGATCGCGTGGCTCGGAATCGGGCGAGAGACGCAGGTGGGCGGCCTGCTCTCATCCTTTGCGAGCGAAGTGCTGATCCTCAAGGAGATGCTCTCGCGCGGGACGGCGCGGCAGCTCGTGCTGGTCGACGAGTTTGCGCGAACGACGACGCCGCACGAGGGTAAGGCGCTGCTCATCGCTCTGCTGCGGCGCCTGCGCGAGCGGCGCGCCTGCGCGCTGGTCGCCACGCACATCGAAGGCCTGGCGCACGCTGCCGGCGTTCGGCACTTTGCAGTTCGCGGGCTGCGGGGCATCCCGGCGCCCCCGGCGACAACCGACGTCGCCGAGGCGCTCGCGACGCTCGCAAAATCGATGGACTATCGCATCGAGGAGGTCACCGGCGACACGGCGCGCCGGGCGGACGCGATCGCGCTCGCGGCACTCCTAGGCGTCGATCGCGAATACGTCGAGGACGCATACCGCGCGCTGGCGCAATGAGCCGCATGGAACCGCTCATCATCACGTGCGCTGCGGTCGGAGCCGAGGTGACGCTCGAACAGGCGCCGCATCTGCCGCACACGCCCGAGCGGCTGGGTGAAACGGCGCGTGCGGTGCGGCAGGCCGGAGCGTCGATCCTGCACGTGCATTGCCGCAACGACGACGGCACGAACACCCACAGCGTCGAGCGGTTTCGAGATGCGTACGAGGCGATTCGGGCGGAGAGCGACTTGATCGTGCAATTCTCCACCGGCGGCGCGATCGGCATGACCTTCGAAGAGCGATCGAGCGTTCTCGAGCTCCGTCCCGAAATGGCGACGCTGACCTGCGGCAGCGTCAACTTCGGCGACGAGATCTTCGAAAACAGCTTCCCGATCATGCGCGGCATCCTCAAGAAGATGCGCGAGTACGGCGTGCTTCCCGAGCTGGAAATCTTCGACAAGGGCCACATCGCCAACGCGCGGCGCCTCGCCCGAGAGCGGGTGCTGTCCCTGCCGCAGCACGCCGACCTGGTGCTCGGCGTTCCCGGCGGCCTCGAGGCGACCGTGCAGAACCTCTGCGACCTCGTCGACGATCTGCCCGAGGGGTGCACGTGGTCCGTCGCCGGCATCGGGCGCCAGCAGCTCCCGATGGCGATGGCCGCGATCGCGATGGGCGGTCACGTGCGCGTGGGCTTGGAAGACAATCTTTACTACAGCCGCGGCCGGCTCGCTCGCAACGAGGACCTCGTCGCGCGAATCGTGCGCATCGCCGCCGAGGCCGGCCGCGCGGTCGCCACGCCCGATCGAGCCAGGAAACTGCTCGGCTTGCCGGTTCCGGCAGCGAGGGTCGAGACCGTTTAAGCGCCAATACGGCGCGCACATTGTTCACCTACGTCGTGCGCCGGACGCTTCAAGCGATTCCGTTGCTTTTGGCCATCTCGGTCATCCTGTACGGCATCCTTTACAACATGCCCGGCGGCCCGCTCGCGCCGTATCTGCAGAACCCGCACATCACGCCGGCAGACATCGCGCGGCTCAAGCACAACCTTGGAATGGACCAGCCGGTCCCGATTCAGTACCTCAAGTGGCTCGGCCACGTCGTCGTCGGCGACATGGGCTACTCCACGAGCAACTCCGAGCCGGTGTTCCAAGCGCTGATCGAGCGTTTCGGCGCCACGCTCGAGCTCATGGGCGCCTCGCTCGTAATCGCCATTACGGTCGGCATCACGGCCGGCATCGTTTCCGCGGTGTACCGCTATACCGTTTTGGACTACGTCATCACGACCATCGCGTTCTTCGGCCAGTCGATGCCGGTGTTCTGGTTCGCCCTGATGATGCAGCTGGCGTTCGCCGTTCATGGCATTCCGCTGCCGTTCGGCTACCAAATTCAGTTGCCGTCCGCCGGCATCTCCAGCAGCGATACATTCGATCTGGGCGACCGGCTGCAGCACTTGATTCTGCCCGCATTCGTGCTGTCGCTGCTTTCCATCGCCCTGTTCAGCCGCTTCATGCGCTCGTCGTTGTTGGAGGTGCTCGGCACGGACTACATGCGGACGGCTGCCGCGAAAGGACTCCCGTTTCGTACGATCTTATTCAAGCACGGCCTCAAGAACGCGATGATCCCCGTCGTCACGGTGATCGCACTGTCGCTCCCGGCGCTCATCGCTGGCGCGATCATCACGGAAACGATTTTTGCGTGGCCGGGAATGGGGCGCCTTTTCTATAACGCCCTCACGCAAAGCGACCTGGCACTGTTGATGGGATATCTGCTCTTGGTCGCGTTCTTGGTCGTTTTCTCCAACTTGCTGGCGGACGTCGTCTACGCGTGGCTCGACCCGCGCGTCAAGTACGACTAAAGATGGCCGCACCGACTTTTCCGCTCCCAGGAGCCATCGCCGAAGACGAGCTGCAATTCTCGAAGGTGACGTTTTGGACGCGCCTGCGGCGTCACAAGCTCGCAATCGCCGGGCTCGTCGTACTCTTGCTCATGGTGCTCGCCGCCATCTTCGCCGGCCAGCTCGCGCCCTTCGATCCGAACTTCATCGACAACGGAACCACGGCGGTGCCCCATTGGAACGGCACGCCGCTGCCCCCATGCTTCCAAGATAAGGCGCTTTGCTGGGGGCACGCGCTCGGAAGCGACGAGGTAGGACGGGACTTGCTTTCGCGGCTGCTCTTCGGCGCGCGGATCTCGCTGACGGTCGGACTGTTCGCCGTGATCATGGAGGTGCTGATCGGAGCGACGCTCGGCGCGGTCGCCGGTTATTATGGCGGCTGGGTGGATTACGCGCTAATGCGCGTCACCGACGTCTTCCTTTCGATTCCGCTGCTGCCGCTGCTGCTCGTGCTCACGGCGATCGTCGCGGCGAGCTCGACGAAGGCGGCGCTGAGCTTCGGCGTCATCGTCATCATCATCGGTGCGCTGTCGTGGCCCCCGGTCGCGCGCCTCGTGCGCGCGTCGTTCCTGAGCCTGCGCGAGCGAGAGTTCGCCGAGGCGGCGCGGGCGCTCGGAAACAACGACGGGCGCATTATCTTCCGCCACCTGCTTCCCAATGCGGTTGCGCCGATCGTTGTCCAGGCGACGCTAGACGTCGCCAACGTTATCATCCTGGAGTCGACGCTCTCTTATTTGGGGCTCGGCATCCAGCCGCCCACCGCGTCATGGGGCAACATGCTCGCGACGGCCCAGAGCAATCTCTCCATCGCGTGGTGGGCCGCGGTATTCCCGGGACTCTGCATCCTCGTCACCGTGCTCGCCATCAACTACATTGGCGACGGCCTCCGCGACGCCCTCGATCCGAACATGAGGTAGGGAGGCCGGGACGTTCGCCACGAACGCCCTGGCTCGGCAATCCCTCGCGCGCAAGTGGCGGAATTGGTAGACGCACTAGCTTGAGGGGCTAGCGGGGGCAACCTCGTGGAGGTTCGAGTCCTCTCTTGCGCAGATGAACGGCCACGACCGAGGGTACCATGAGCGATCTGGTTCCAATCCGAACCGATCCGAACAAGTACGGACGTCAGCATCGCAAGTAGTGCGCAACCGCGTTTGAGCGGGCGGCCCATCGTTCAGAAGCCTTTTTAGGCACATAAACGGGCGCTTGCTTGTGAGCGACGATACACGACAGATCGACCGGGGCCCGAAGAGCGATTTTGAAACAGTCGGCCGGTGAAGGCCGTAGAGCTAGGCGAATGAAGCCAACGGAGCTGATGTCGTGGGGTTGACGCGTTTCGCCATTAGCCGCCCGGTGATCACCGCGATGGTGTTCATCGCGCTGGCCATTTTCGGCACCATCTCCTTTTACAAGATCGGCCGAAGCTCGAACCCGCCGGGTACCGACTTCCCGGTCGTGGTTGTCTACGCTAACTATCCCGGGGCTTCGCCTCAGGAGATGGAGCGCCTGATCGTTAAGCCGATCGAAGATCAAGTCGATACCATCGACAACATCGATCAGCTCAATGCGACGGCGCAGGAGGGCGTCGCAACGATCATCGCCCAGTTCAAGCTCGGCACGAATCTCGACCTCGCCGCGATTAACGTGCAAAGCGCGGTCGACACCGCGCGAGTCTATTTACCGGTCGACCTCGACCCGCCCAGCGTCTACAAGAACGGTGCATCGCAGCCGCTGCTCGACGTTGCGGTGAGCTCGAAGACGATGCCGCCCACCCAGCTCGCCGACTTCGTCAACAACACGCTCGAACCGATTCTCAAGGCCATCCCCAACATTCAAACAGTCGACATCTACGGCGCAAGCAGCCGCGAATTCCACGTCGAGCCCATCCCCGAGCGGCTCATCGGGGCCAACGCGACCCTGGGCGACGTGTTTGCGGCCGTCGCAGCCAACAACGCGAACCTTCCCGGCGGTATCCTTCGCCAGCGTACGCAGGAGACGAGCGTCTCGGTGCACGCCGAGATTAACACCGCGCAGGATCTTCTCGGCATCCCGCTCGTGGTGCCCGGGAGCAGCAACAAGAACATGAAGGTCGGCGACGTGGCGTACGCGTTCGACAGCCACGTCGAGCCGACGTCGATCTCACACTTCAACGGGCAGCCTCGCATCTACGTAGAGCTCGGGCGCAACATCAACGCCGACGAGATCAGCTCGACGCGCATAGCCCGCGAGCATCTCAAGCAGATCGCAGCGCAATTTCCCAATTTAACCTTCAACGAGATCGACGCGCCCGCCGACTATACGCAGAAGTCGCTCAACGGCGTCTGGCAGTCACTGATCGAGGGCATCATCCTTACGATGCTCGTCATGCTGCTGTTCCTGCACGCGTGGCGCAATGCCATCGTCATCATGGTGGCCATCCCGACGTCGATTCTCGCCACGTTCGTCTTGATGAAAACGTTCGGGTTCCACCTCGACACGATGTCGCTGATGGGCCTCTCGTTGATCATCGGCATCTTGGTCGACGACTCGATCGTCGTGCTCGAGAATATCACGCGCCATCGCGATTTGGGCGAGAACCCAATCGACGCCGCGATCAACGGGCGCAGCGAGATCGGCGGCGCCGCAGTCGCGATCACGATGGTGGACGTCGTGGTGTTCCTGCCGATCGCCTTCCTGCCTGGCATCGTCGGGGCGTACCTGCGTGAGTTCGGCGCGGTAATCGTCATTGCGACCTTATTTTCGCTGTTAGTTTCGTTCACGCTGACCCCGCTGCTCGCGGCCCGGTGGAGCGTGAAAGAGCGATCCCAGACCAAGCCGAAGTGGCTCGAGGCGCTCGGCACGCTTAAGGTCAACCTCGCGCTCTGCGGCGCGGCAGTCCTGGCGTACTTCATTCCGTGGCCCTTAAAAGAGCTGCGCGAGATCATTCCAATCATGATCGCGGCGGTGCTGCTGCTCAACGTCTTCGTCCAGCGTTACGATCGCATCCTGAACTGGTACCGGACCAAGGCACTCCCCTATGGCCTGCAGCACGGGCTCTTCGTCGTCTTCGTCTGCGCGGTACTGGTGATCAATGCGTTGACGCTGGCGATGGGCGCCGGCACGACGACGATCGCGGTCAACGTGGTATTCCTCGTGCTCGCCGGCGTGTGGCACGCCATCGGGTTAGTGCTGCGCCGCATGTTGCCGGAGAGCAGGATCGGATACCGCTGGTCGGTCTCTTCGAATGGGCGTTCGCGCGGCGCCGCTCGCCTCCGGCATGCGGCCGACGCCGTCAATAACCTTCCGCGAATCTTCATCCGTTGGTTCTACGCGACGGGCCGCGGCGGCCGCTTGACGATTGCCACGTTTGCGCTGCCGGTGATTTGCGCTATCGTCCTGCCGCTGCTGGGACCGATCGATTTCGACTTCGTCCCTCAGATTCAGACCGGCGAGATCGCCATGACCGTCACGTACCCTCCCGGCACGCCGATACAGACGACCGAGCAGTACGTCAGCGCGCTGGAAGACGGCATCATGAAGATCGACGGGATCAAGTCCGTCAGCTCGACCGTCGGCCGAAAGCCCCAGGGCTGGGGCAGCGCCATCGGCGACAATTATGCGAACCTCAACGCTCAGACGCTTCCCGAGCGGCGCCACGATACGTACAAACTGATCGATCAGATTCGCAAGCTGGCCTATCTCGTGCCGGGCGGCGATCTGCAAGTCGCCGGCGACAGCGGCGGCGGGTCCGGCGCGACGATCTTTTACTCGCTGTCGGGTCCGGAATCGGAGATCGGAGCGGCAGCGGAGAAAGTCGCGCAATTCCTGCGCAGCACGCCGGGCAGCGTAAACGTCCAGACCAGCAACGAAGCCGCGGCGCCGCGCCTCAACGTCAACATCGATGCCCAGAAGGCCGAGGTGCTCGGGGTCGCGCCGGCCGACGCCGCCAACGCGGCGCGCTTCGCGATCGACGGTGCGGTGGCGACGCGCGTTCGCTCGGAAAACGGCCTCGTCGACGTGCGCGTCCAATTTCCGCTGTCAGACAGAAAGACGGTCGACCAGCTTCAGGACGTGCGCGTGCGGGCGCAGGACGGCACGCTCGTGCCCATCGCCGACATCGCGACGCTGCAGTGGACGAAGGCGCCGCTGCAGATCAAGCGCCTCAATCGTCAGCGCGTCGTCGACGTGTACGGCGGCACCATGCCGGGCTACTCGCTCGGTGCCGTTACGAGTCCCCTCGAGAAGCAGCTCCACAAGCCCGGGTTCTTGCCGGAGGGTGTCCAGCTGACGGCGCAGGGCGACACGCAATACATGAACGAGACGATGAGTAACATGGGTGTCGCGCTGCTCCTCTCCTTCATGCTCGTCTACATGCTGATGGTGATCCTCTACGGTTCGTTCCTCGAGCCGCTGATCGTCATGTTCTGCGTGCCGCTGGCCGCCATCGGCGCGCTCGTGGCGCTGTCTCTCATGCACCGCTTGGAGCCGAACGCGGGCCAGTCGCTCAACATCATCTCGATGATCGGCATCATCATGCTCTTCGGGCTGGTCGCCAAGAACGGCATCCTGCTCGTCGACTATTCGAACACGCTGTGCCGGCGTGGAATGCACGTGCACGACGCGGTGCTGCAGGCAGCCGGCACGCGATTCCGGCCGATTCTGATGACGACGTGCGCCATGATCTTCGGCATGTTGCCGCTATCGCTCGGCTTCGCCGAGGGCGGCGAGTGGCGGCAGGCAATGGGCACGGTGATCATCGGCGGACTGCTCAGCTCGCTGATCCTCACGCTGTTCCTGGTGCCGATGGTCTACGAAACGTGGATCGGCTGGCTCGAACGGCGGGCCGACCGGCGGGCCATCGCCGCGGAGATGACGCAGCCCGCGGAAGCAGCCCCGGCATAGGCGCGCTCGAGGCGGGACACATGCAGCGGCGCGCGCTCGTAACGGGCGCGGCCGCCGGCGTCGCAGCGGGGATCGCGCCGGCCCTCGTTGGGGACGGGTTTGCCCACATCGCAATCACGTACCGCTTCACGCCGCCCGACGCCACGGTCGCTGCGATTGAAGCAGCAGGCGCGACCGCCGGTGCCGTCCGCGTCGACTTTCTCGAGGAAGCGGGCGCGGTCGAAGCGGCTCTCAACGATACGGTGGAGCGCTACGGCCCCTTCGATACGCTGATTCACGCCGTCGGGCCGCTCGTCGTGAAGCGCTTCGCGAGCTCGTCCTTGGAGGACTACCGCGAGGCGATCGACGGGAACTTGCGCAGCGCCGTACTGACCGCCAGAGCGACGCTTCCCGCGATGCGATCCGCCGGTTTCGGCCGCCTCGTGTACTTCGCCATGCCAGGTTCCAGCGAGACGCGGCCTTTTCGCGCGTTCTCTCTCTATCAGGCCGCGAAGAGCGCGCTCGTCGCCTTCGCGCGGTGTCTGGCCCTCGAGGAAGCACGCGACGGCATCACGGTCAACGTCGTTTCGCCGGGACACATCCGAGAGAAAGGACTCGACCGGCCGAGCGCGCTGCAGCGCGCCGCCCGAAATCCCCGGGGCCGAAGCGGCAGCTTCGAGGACGTCTCCGACGTCGTTCGCTTCTTGATTGCGCCGGAGCGCGATTTCATTACGGGTGCAGTGATCGAGGTCGCGGGCGGCCTTCAAACCGCCGGAGAGAAAGCGCTACAGGACTAGCAAATCGTCGGCTCGTAAGGTCGGGGCTGACAAGATGGGCGAGGAAACGAACGAACATTACGCTTTCGCGTTGCCGGGTGCGCGCGCGCAGTACGGCCCCGACAAAGTCGTTCGGGTCGAGCACATCGACCTCCATCTGACGCCCGATCTCGCCAACGAGTCGCTCGATGGAGTCTGCACGACGACGGTGCGCGCGCTCGACGAGCCCGTCGGACGCCTGACACTCGATGCCGTCGACCTCGCGATTAGCGGCGTCGAGAGCCGTTTATCAGACGGCGCGAAGGGGCGCGACCTGCGCTTTTCGACACGTCAGGACAAGCTCGACATTGAGTTCGACCCACCGATCGCCGCCGGCGAACAGGCGGCGTTCGCTGTGCGCTATCGCGTATCCAAGCCTCGGCACGGTTTGTTTTTCGTGGAGCCGACCGCGGCCCACCCGGAGAAGATCGCCCATGCGTGGACGCAGAGTCAGGACCAGTACGCCCGCTACTGGTTTCCGTGCTTCGACTATCCCCACGACAAGCAGCCGACGTCCACGACGATCGTCGTGCCGAAGGGAACGTTCGCGCTCGGCAACGGCGCACTCGTAGAGCGGCGCGACGAAGACGGTCGCACGATCTTTCGATATCGTCAAGACGTGCCGCACAGCACCTACCTCATGACGATGGTCGTCGGTCCCTTCGTCGAGCTGCGCGGCGAGGACGCCGGGAAAAACCGCGTCCCAATACTCTACTACGTGCTCCCCGGCCGCGACGCCGACGGCGAACGCGCCTTCGGAAATACGCCCAAGATGGTCGCGCTCTTCGAGGAGCGCACGCAAACGGCGTATCCCTACGCGCGCTATTCGCAGATCGCCGTTTCCGAGTTCATTTTCGGCGGCATGGAGAACACGTCCGCGACCACGCAGACGGATCGGACGCTCCACGACGAGATCGCCCACATCGACTTTTCGAGCGACCCACTCGTCTCCCACGAGCTGGCGCATCAGTGGTTCGGCGACTTGTTAACCTGTCGCGACTGGGCGCACGCGTGGCTGAACGAAGGGTTCGCCACCTTCATGGAGGCCGTCTGGCGCGAAGAAAGTCTCGGCTACGACGAATACGTCTATGACGTCTTCGAGTGCCTCAAGACGTATCTGAAGGAAGGGGCCGAGCGCTACCGCCGCCCCATCGTTTGCAACACGTTCCGGGACCCGATCGAGATCTTCGATCGTCATCTCTACCAAAAGAGCGCCGCCGTGCTGCACATGCTCAGAGGCGAACTGGGCGACGCGCGGTTTTGGCGCTCCGTCGCGCGCTATGTCGAGCAGAACGCTCAACGGAGCGTCGAGACGATCGACTTGGTGCGAGCCATCGAGGAGTCCACCGGACGCAACCTGCGCGCTTTTTTCGATCAGTGGATCTTCCGCGAGGGCCATCCGCAAATTGAAGTGCGTGCCGCGTTCGATGCGGAGCGCAAGGTCGCCACGCTAACGATCGATCAAAAGCAGACCGTGGATGCCGAGCATCCGCCGTACGCGTTCGATGTCGAGATCGGCTTCGCGCCCACGGCGCCGGCGCTGTGGGGCGCACGCGGCGACGCCGTCCTCGCCGGCGAACGCCGCATACGCGCGCACGTCGAGCGGCGTCATGAAACGATCGTCATACCGCTTGACTTCGAAGTCCAGCTCGTGCGTTTCGATCCCGGCGCGTTCCTACTTGGCGACGTCGTGTATGCGCTCGGCTCCGACGGCGCCGCCGCGGTGCTTCGCGGCGATCCCAACGTCGTCGCGCGCGTTCGAGCGGCTCGCGAGCTGGCGAACGACGGCGGACACATCGCCCGTGACGCGATCGAAGCGGCCTTCGGATCGGAGCCGTTTTGGGGCGTGCTCGCCGAGGCTGCCGGCGCGATCGGCGCCGCACGCACGCCGTGGGCGCGACGCATCCTCATTGCGGCGCTCTCGCATCCGCATCCGAAGGTCGTACGTGCGGCGGCCTCCGCGCTCGGCCACTTCCGCGATGCAGACGCCGCCGAGGCGCTGATTGCCGCCGCCCACGATCACGCGTCGTACTTCGTGCGCGCCGCGGCCCTGACGGCGCTCGGAAAGACGCGTGACGAGCGAGCTTTCGGCGTGCTCTCGGCCGCCGCGCACCAGCGCAGTTGGAATGGCGTCGTCGAGGGTGGCGCGATACATGGCTTGGCCGAGTTGGCCGATCCGCGCGCCGTGCCCGTCGTCCTGGAGGCGTTACGGCCGGAACAGAGTGAGGGGCTTCGCCGTGCCGCGGTGGGCGGGCTGGCGCGCATCGGCGTGTTGGTCGAAGAAGAGCGCACGCGCGTCGTCGACGAGTTGGGCGAGCGCCTCGACGACGAGAATTTCCTCGTGGCGCTCGAGGCGGTGGCCGGCGCCGAATCGCTCGCCGACCCGCGTTTCCTGCCGGCGCTCGATCGTATCGCGCAGCAGGGTTTCGACGGCCGGCTGCGGCGCGACGCGATGGAAGCCGCAATGCACATCCGCCGAGGCGAGAAGGCGCCGGCACAAGTCACTTCCTTACGCGACGACATCGATGAATTACGCGAAGAGCAGCGCAAGCTTCAAGATACGATCGCGACGCTCGCGCGTCCGTAAACGCGGCGCGCTGACGATAGCGATTTTCGGCGGGGCCGCCATTTGGCTGCTGGCCCACGGCCATTCCCGGCCGGTCGTGGTCAACGCGATGCCGGCGCAACGACCGCCGTTCCTCGCAATGCCGGTGGAAACTCGCGCCGCGCCGGCCCCGTGGAGCGCCGGCGATCGGGCGCGCCTCAGCAACGGCTTACGCAGTGCCTTCGCGCCGGCCGTCGCCGGCGCGAAGGCATGGAGCTTCGCCGTCGTCGGAGGCGACGGTCAGACGATCTACGACGATCGCGCGACGCACGCGGTCGCTCCGGCATCGGCACAGAAGCTGGTGGTCGCGGCCGGCGCCCTCGACGTGCTCGGGCCCGCATATCGCTATCACACGATGTTCGCGGCGCGCGAAGGGATTGAGGAAGGCGGCCGGCTCGACGGAGATCTCTGGCTGATCGGTTCGGGCGATCCGTCGCTCGTCTCGGGCGATCTGCGCAACGGCATCGCGGTGCTCGCGCGTTCCGGGCTCCGGCGCGTCGGTGGGCGCGTGATGGTCGACGCGAGCGCGCTCAGCGGTCCGGAGCTCAATCCGCACTGGGAACGAGACGACAACGGGCAAGACTACGCGGCGCCCGTGAGCGCAATCTCGCTCGACGGCAACACCATCGAGTCCCAGCAGGTTGTCGGCGGCGTCGAAGAGTCCGTCTGGACGCCGATGAAGAACGTCGCTGCATACGTCGGCGCGCGCACGAACGCGCTGCTGATCGCGCGCGGCATCGTTCCCGCGCTGCCGCCGGCGGCCGGCCCATCGCCGCTCGAAAGCGTCGTGCTGTGGGATCATCGCTCGCCGCCGCTGCAGGCGTTGGAAACGCACATGCTGTTCGTTTCGGATAATCATTATGCGGAGCAGCTGCTACGAACGGTTGGCGAAGAGTCGCGCGGTGAAGGCAACGACGCCGCCGGACTCGAGGCGGAGCGCAGCTTCCTCGACCGGCACGGAATACCGACGCCGGGGCTACGTCTGTTTGACGGCAGCGGCCTCTCGCCCGACAACCGGGTGGCGGCTATTACGCTCGCGCGCTTGCTCTACGACGCCCAACCGTCGCTCTATCTGCTGCTGCCGCAAGGCGGACGACAGGGAACCCTCGAGGACTATGATTTTACAACGGCGCTCGGCCGCGTGCGCGCGAAGAGCGGCCATCTCTCGAACGTTTCGTCGCTCGCGGGCTACGTGAACACGATGCACCATGGGCGCGTGACGTTTGCGTTTCTGATCGACGGGTCGCGGGGCGACCCGGATGCCGCGATCGTCCGCGCCGTCGATCGGCTGGCGGCCCTATGACGATCGTCGACGAGGCGTTGCTTTCTTCACTGATCGGCCGCGCGCTGCGGCACGGGGGCGATTTTGCGGATGTCTTCTGCGAGCGGCGCCGCACGTTGTCGTATCGTCTTCAAGACGGTCGGATCCACGATGCGTCCTACGGCGTGACGCTCGGCGTCGGCGTCCGAGTGGTGATCGGCGAGTCGGCCGGTTATGCGTACTCGGACGATCTCAGCGACGCGTCGCTCTTTCAGGCCGCCGAAGCCGCCTCGCTGATCGCCCGCGCAACTCCCGCCGGTGCGCCCCCGCCCGAGCTCGCGCGCGTGCACCTTTCGCAATCGTCCGAAGGTCTCGACGCCGTCGGATCGGTCGAACCAGAACGCTACGTGGCGCTCTTGGAACGGGCGGACGCGACTGCACGGCGCTTCGATCACCGCGTGGTGGCGGTCAACGCTTCATTGACCGACGACTTACAAGAGGTGTGGATCGCGACGAGCGGAGGACGGCTCGTCCACGATCGCCGGCCGCTCGTCACGCTCGGCATTCAAGTGGTTGCGAGCGATACGAAGGAACGCGGGTCGGGGTACGCCGGAGACGGCGGCCGCACGTCGATCGCATATTTCGATCGCGAAACGCCGGAGATGCTTGCCGCCGAAGCGGCGCAAATCGCGACGGTGAATCTCGAGGCGTCGCCGGCGCCCGCCGGCGAGATGGAAATGATCGTCGGTGCGGGCGGGGGCGGCGTGCTGCTGCACGAGGCCGTGGGCCACGGCCTCGAGAGCGATTTCAACCGCCGTGGCACCTCGCTGTACAGCGGCCGCGTCGGCGAGCGTGTCGCAAGCGAGCTCGTGACGATTTACGACGACGGCAACCTTGAAGGGGAACGCGGCAGCGTCACGGTCGACGACGAAGGCGTCCCGGGCCAGCATAAAGTGCTCGTGGAGAACGGCGTGCTCCAGGGCTATATGCAGGATCGCCTCAACGGCCGGCTGATGGGGGTGGAGTCGACCGGCAGCGGGCGACGTCAGTCGTTCCGGTTTTCGCCCCAACCGCGCATGTGCAATACGTACATGCCGAGCGGCGAAAGCTCCGTCGACGAGATATTGGCGTCGACGCGGCGCGGCATTTACGCGAAGTCGTTTGCCGGCGGACAAGTCGAGATCAGTAAGGGCGACTTCGTCTTTATGGTCGGTGAAGGATATCTCGTCGAAGATGGCCGTATCACCGCGCCGCTGCGTAATGCGACGATCGTCGGGAACGGACCCGATTCCATGATGAAGGTGGTCGCAGTCGGCAACGATAGCCGTCTCGCGCGCCGCCACTATACGTGCGGGAAGGGCGGCCAGTACGTGCCCGTCGGGGTCGGTATGCCGACGGTCAAGATCTCGTCCATCACCGTCGGCGGCACGCAGCATGAATGAAGCCGCCGCCATCGATTTGGCGCGCGATGCGCTCGATCTCGCGCTTCAATGCGGCGCGAAGAGCGCCGAGGCGGGCGTGTCGATTGCGCGCCGCTTGCACGTCGAGGCCCGCGGAGAGACCGTGGCACGGCTCGAAGGATCGACGGGAAAAGGACTGCTGCTGCGCGTGTTTCGCGACGGCCGCAAGGCGACGCTCTCGACGTCGGATTTCTCCGCTGAAGGTTTACGCGAGGCGGTACGCCGCGCGGTCTCACACACCGACGTCGTCGGGGCCGACGAGTGTGCCGGCCTGCCGGACCAGTCGGCGGAGGAAGGCGACGGCCTCGCGCTCGCCGATCGGGCCGTGGCGGATCGCCCGAGCGACGAAAAGGTGGAGGAGGCCGTGGCTCTCGAGCGTTTGATTCGGGCCGGCGACGAGCGCATCGTCAACTCGAGCGGCTCGCACTACACCGACGCCGTCGCCGTCACCGCGCTCGCAAACTCCAACGGGTTCTGTGCGGGATACGCCTCGACCCGAGCGGGCCGCTCGACAAGTCCCGTTGCGTCGGACGGCGGCGTGAAGCGGGTTGCGCACTACGGCACGGCGGCGCGCCGGCTGAGCGACCTCGAGGCGCTGGAAACCGTTGCGGCAAACGCGGTGCGCCGCGCCGTCGACCTCTTCGGCGCGCGCAAGCCTGCGACGATGCGCGTGCCGGTGATCTTCGAGCGGGACGTCGCCGCCGCGATCCTCGACGACGTCTTCGCGGCAGTCTCGGGCGCGAACGTCGCCGCCGGCAATTCGTGGCTCAGCGGGGCCATCGGAAAACAGGTCGGCAGCGCGCTCGTCAATGTCGTCGACGACGGGCGGTTGGCCCACGGGCTGGGCAGCGCGCCGTTCGACGGCGAAGGCGTACCGACGCGCCGAACCACGGTGTTCGAGCGCGGCGCATTACGGACGTTCCTTTACGACAGCTACTACGCGCGAAAGCTGGGCGCCGCAAGCACGGGAAACTCGAGCGGCGGCGGGGTCGGCCCGAGCAACTTCTACCTGGAGCCCGGTACGATGCCGCTCGCCGAGCTGATCGCCGGAACGCCGCGCGGCGTCTTGGTCGTCGACACTATCGGCTTCGCCACGGAGCACGCATCCGGGACCTATAGCCGCGGCGCGCGTGGTTTTTTGATCGAGGGCGGCGAACTGGCGTATCCGATCGATGAATTTACCATTGCGGGGGAGTATGCCGAGATGCTGGCAGCCGTGGATGCGGTCGCGAACGACTTGCGGTTCGACGGATCCGTCGTTTCACCGTCATTTCGCGTCGGCGAGATGACGGTTAGCGGAAACTAAGGCGCGGCCACGTGGCGGCACAGCCGGCAATCAGCCTGACCCTCATCCTGCGCATCGACATGCCGAACGAGCCGGGCGCGTTCGGCATCTTAGCCAACGCCATCGGCGACGCCGGCGGAACGATCGGCGCGGTCGACATGCATTCCGTGGCCAAGGGTCACGTGGTGCGCGACGTCACGATCGGCGTGGCGTCCGACGCCGTCGCCAACGACGTCCGAGCGGCGGTCGAGGCAATCGACGGCGCGCGCGTCATCTTTGCGAACGATTCGACGTTCTTGGCGCACGTCGGCGGCAAGATTCACATCGAACCGAAAATCGCGGTCAAGAATCGCCAGGATCTCTCGACTGTCTACACGCCCGGCGTCGCGCGCGTTTCGATGGCCATCGCGGCCGATCCCAGCAAGGCCTTTCAGTTGACGGTCAAGCGCAACACCGTCGCGGTGGTGACCGACGGCACGGCGGTCTTGGGTCTGGGCGACATCGGTCCACTGGGAGCGCTGCCCGTGATGGAAGGCAAGGCGATGCTTTTCAAGCAGTTCGCCGGCATCGATGCCTTTCCGATTTGCCTCGACACTAAAGACGTCGACGAGATCGTCGAAACGGTCGTGCGCATCGCTCCGGTCTTCGGCGGAATCAACCTCGAGGACATCAGCGCGCCACGGTGCTTCGAGGTCGAAGACCGTCTCATCGAGGCGCTCGACGTACCGGTGATGCACGACGACCAGCACGGCACTGCCGTGGTCATCTTGGCAGCGCTCATCAACGCGGCACGCGTCGTCGGCAAGCAGCTCGCCGACCTCCAGGTCGTCGTGTCGGGCAGCGGGGCCGCGGGGACCGCGACGATCAAGATGCTCCTCGGCGCCGGCGTGCGCGACGTAATTCCCGTCGACCGCAGCGGGGCCCTCAACCGGACGGACCGCTACGAAAACCCGCACTGGCGCTGGCTGGCCGAGCACTGCAACCGGGACAACCGAAGGGGCTCGCTCCACGACGTGCTGGGGGGTGCCGACGTGTTCATCGGCGTCTCGGCGCCGGGCATCCTGCAGCCGGAACACATCGCGCGCATGGCGCGCGATCCGATCGTCTTCGCAATGGCGAACCCGACGCCCGAGATCATGCCGGACGCCGCGGCCTCGGTAGCGGCCGTCATTGCGACGGGGCGATCCGACTTCCCGAACCAGGTCAACAACTTGCTCGCATTCCCCGGGATCTTCCGAGGGGCGCTCGACGTGCGCGCGCGGCGCATCACCGAACGCATGAAGCTCGCGGCGGCGTTCGCGATCGCGGAGATCGTTCCGGACGCCGAGCGCAACGCCGAGTACGTCATTCCTAGCGTCTTCGACTCGCGCGTCGTCGACGCGGTCGCCAAGGGGGTCGCCGTGGCGGCCGCGGAGGACGGCGTCGCCCGCCGCGTTCCAACGAAGAACGACGTCGAGGACTTTAGCGCGAGCGGCGGCTGAGCAGCGCGCGCTCTTCGGCGCGAATTCGCCAGGAGAGCAGCGACGCGTTGAGGATCGAGAAGACAATAGCGATCTCGATTGCCCCGAATGCCAGCGGCAGCACCGCGATCTCGGCGCACACGATGGCATAGTTTGGATGCCGCAGGAAGCGATATGGGCCGCGGCGCACAAGCGGTGCGCCGGGCACCGTAACGATGCGCGTGCTCCAGTACTGGCCGAGCGTCGCAATCGTCCACACACGAAGCGGCTGGAGCGCAACGTAGAGGCCGAGAAGCCACCAGTTCGGAACGGTTCGCGCCGGAATGAAGATCGCCATCGCGGCGAGCCACGCGGCATGGAGCAGCACGAAGAATGGGTAATGAGCCGCGCCGACCTCGACGCCGCCCCGTACGAGCAGCCGGCGCGTCGTCGCGTTCGAATACCAGAGCTCGACGAGGCGCTGGGCCGTTACCGCCGCAAGAACGATCGGGAGCACCGGCATGGCTGGTTTGCCTAGGCGGGGCGGCTATTTTCGAGCAGCGCGAACCCCGCGGTGAATCCCGGTCCGAGCGCGCTGACGAGCGCGCGCCGCCACGGCTTGGAATCCCCGATCGCGCGCTCTAATACAAACATCACCGTGGCCGCGGACATGTTGCCGTAGTCGCGCAGCACTTCTCTTGCATCGGTCAAGCGGCCGGGTTCGAGTTCGAACGCCACCTCGAGCGCGTCGAGCACCTTCGCGCCGCCCGGATGACAGATAAACGAGTCGATGTCTGCCAGCGTCAGGCCGTGTTCTGCGAGGAAGCTCACCACGACGTCGTGGAGCTTCGTCGTCACGAGTTCCGGGATGTCGCGCGAAAATATCGCCTTGAGGCCGTCCTGCGCGACGTCCCATCCCATGATGTCGAGAGAATTAGGCCAAGTGTATTCCCCACCCGCCACGATCGCCGCACCCTCGCCGGATGCCGAGATCAGCGTCGCCGCCGCGCCGTCGCCGAACAGTGCGGTCGCAACGATGTTGCTTTTCGTGAAATCGTCGCGTCGAAACGAGAGCGCGCAGAGCTCCACGACGAGGAAGAGCACGAGCGAAGCGGGCTGCGTACGTGCCATTGCTGCCGCGCGCGATAGGCCGATCGCTCCACCGGCGCAGCCCAGACCGAAGATCGGCAGACGCCGGACGTTGCGGCGGAGCTGCATGCGTTCCATCAAGAGGGCGTCGAGGCTCGGCGTCGCGATGCCGGTGGTCGAAACGACGACGACGGCATCGATCTCGTCGGCGCTGCGGCCCGCACGCTGAAGCACGCGGTTCGCAGCCGACTCGAGCAGGTCCAGCGCCGAATCGAGATAGACGCGATTGCGTTCGGGCCAGTCGTGCAGTTCTTCATACCATTCGATCGGCACGCAAGAATACCGGCGCTCGATGCCGGTGTTGCCGAACATCGGAAGCAACCGCACGATCTCGCGGGACCGCTGACCAAGCGCGAGATCGATGCGCCGAATGACTTCTCGCTGACCGAGCTCGAACGGAGGGACGGCGGTCGCGACTGCAAGCACGCGCACGTCTTCAGTCATCGAGCGGCGCTCCAGCCCTTCGGGCAGGGTACCCGCGACCTGCATGGTAATGGCATACCTCCCGTGTCGTTTTCATCGCTTGCAGCGGCGCTTTTGGGCGCCGTCGTCTTATTGGGTGCGGAAGCCAAGGCGGCCCCGCTGATCGTCTATTCGGCGCCGGCGGGCGCGCGCCCAACCGGCGCCGACCGAATTCACCCGACCACCGCAATCCTGCCGAACGGGCGCATCGCCGCGCCCGTCGGCACGAGCATTTTTGTCGGAGCGGATCCGCTGGGATTGGCGCTTTCGCCGGACGGCCGCTACGCCATCCTCTCCAACGGCGGCGGCGGTACGATGGGGGCCGCGCCCGGCTACGGCGCAAGTTTGGTGTCCGGTTCCTCTCTCGCCGTCGTCGACGTGCGGCGCATGACCGTCGTGAATGTTTATCGCGATGCGTCGGCGACGTTTTTCATGGGCGTTGCGGCGACGCGGGATCCAAACGATGCGGCGCGCACGATCGTGCTGGCATCCGACGGAGCCGCGGGTGTCGTGCGCCTCTACGATCTCGATGCGAACGGCCAGTTGGCCGCACGTTCGCAAACGATTGCGTTGTCGACACCCTCGGGCCGGCGCGCGTTTCCAGCCGGAATCGCCATTGCGGCGAACGGTCGTATCGCATACGTCGCGGACAACCTCAACGATGCGGTCGTACCCATCGACCTCGCGACGAAGTCGGCGCTCGGCTCCGTCCCCGTCGGCGATTTTCCGCTCTACGTAGGTGCCGCAACGCACGCCGTCGTCGCCGCCGGCGGCGGTCTCGCGCGCTACGCGCCGATCGCTTCGCCCGCGCCGCAGCCGCAGTTTGCCGCCCCCGCATTCGATCCGGCGAAATCGTCTTCGCTGACTGTCTTCGACGTTTCTACGGCGAGCGCGGTCGGCGACCCGTCCACGATACCGATGGACGCGGCACCCGACGGCACCCAAATCGTCGGCGGCGCGGCGCCCGGTCCGTCGGTCGTTAGTGCCGATGGCCGTTTCGCGTACGTCGCGTTGTCGAACGTCGATCGCATCGCAGTCGTCTCCCTCGGCGCACCGGCTCGCGTCGTACGCGGTCTCGATCTCCGGCTCTATCCCGGCGCGCCGTACGGCGCCCAGCCGAGCGCCGAGGTGCTGAGCCCCGATGGGAAGCGACTCTACGTCGCACTCGCCGGCCTCAACGCCGTCGCCGTGCTGGACGCCCGGCGGCCGACGCGCTATCGCTACGGACTAATTCCAACTGCGTGGTTTCCGACGGCGCTCGCGCTTTCCGGGGACGGGCGTTACCTCTACGTCGCGGCGGGCAAAGGCGTCGACGGGTGGGGAATTCTCCAGCGCGTCGATCTCAAACGCACGTCGTTCGTCAAGGCGACCCTGGCTGCGCTTCGTTATAATCGCACGCCTCACGTGGCGGCATTCAATCCCGTCATCCCGCCGCTGCGTTCGAACAAGCGCAGCGAGGTAATCGATCACGTCGTGTACATTGCCGTCGGCGCGCAGAGCTACGATGCCGTGCTCGGGGACTTGAAGGACGACGCCGGCAATCCGCATGCAAACGGCGACGCTTCGCTCGTCCGTTATGCCGGCGGCGCGACGCCCAATCTCCACGCGCTCGCACGTTCGTATGCGTTAGCCGACAACTTCTACGCTTCCGACGCCGATGCCGACGTGGGCAAGGAATTCGCCCTCGCCGCCGACGCGACGCTGTACCAGCATCTCGTCGCCGCCGCCGGTGCCGCGCGTGCACCGATGAACGACCACGGGGACGACCCGGAAGACTACGGCCGCGCAGGCTTCCTGTTCAACGCCTTCAATCGCGCCGGGCTGTCGTTTCGCGACTACGGCGGCCTACTGCGGCTGTCCGGCTACGACGGCGCGCTCTACCGTCTCGACGTTCCGGCGCTCGCCGCACTCGGCGGCCACGTAGACCTCGGCTTTCCGTCGCGCGACCCGAAAACCGGAGAACCGGCGCCGGCCGAAGAGTTCGTCCGCGACATGCAGCGCTACGTAGAGGCCGACAGCATGCCGGCCTTCACCTACGTTTCATTGCCCGCCTCACAGGATCAGGCCGGCGTCAGCGCCGCCGATCGTGCCTTAGGGAAGATCGTCGAATTTCTGTCGCACACGCCGCATTGGAGCTCCACGGCGATTTTCGTGGTCCCGCAAGGCTTTGCGGCCTCGGCCGTCGACCACGTCAACCCGATGCGATCATATGCAATCGTCGTCTCGCCTCTTGCGCGGCGCGGCTACGTGGGCGACCAGCACCTCAGCGTGGCGAGCGTCGTCAAGACCGAGGAAGAGATCTTCGGGCTGCCGCCGCTCGGCCTCAACGACCTGCTGGCGTCCGACCTGAGCTCCTTTTTTGCCACCGCGCCGGCGCCGGAGCCGTTTCAGGCGCAATGACGACGCATCGTCAGCTCCACTTCGGACCGCGCCTCGTCGCTACGCCAACCGGCCGGCTCCAGACGGCCGTGGTGGTCAAACCGAGTGCAGCGATCGAACGCGCCAAACCGCTAATCGGCGAACCGGGCGCCGTGTACGCTCGGGCGCTCGAGCAGCACGAAACGCTGCGTAAGACGCTCGAGTATTTTGGCGTCGACGTCGTCGTGGCGGATGCGTGCGGCGCGGACCCATACGAGGTCGCGGCCGGCGACGCGGCGATCGTATTCGGCGACGGGGCCGTTTTGCCGCGTCTCACCGCGCTGTCGCGCCGCGGCGAAGTCGACCGCATCGAAACCCGCTTCTCGCAGCTTGACGTCCCCTTGGCGGGCCACATCGCCGCGCCCGGGCTCCTGGACGGCAACGACGTCGTTTTGGCCGGCAGGACCGCGTTCGTTGGAGCCGGTTCTCGCGGCAACGACGTCGGGCGCGCCGGGTTCGCAGAGTTGGCGCGCAGCCACGGCTACGGCGTCGTCGAGGTGCGGCTGCCGGCGGGCATCGCCGCGCTGCGGGCCGTCGCATCCGCAGTCGCCGACGACACGATCGTGCTCGGCGCGGGAACCGTCGATCCAGCGGCGTTCGACGGCTTCCGAACGGTCGTCGTCGAGCTCGGCGAAGCGGGCGCCGCCGGCGCACTCTGCGTGGGCGAGCGTCACGTCGTGGCCGATATCCGTTACCGGACGGCACTCGCGACGATGCGCCGCGCCGGCATCGCGGTCGAAGCGCTCGATCTCTACGAATTCACGAAGATTGGGATCACGCCGTCGATGCTCGTCATCGCGCTGCGGCGCGATTGACCTCCCGCGGTGATGCGAATCGCCGTCCTCTCCGACATCCACGGTAACCTGCTCGCGCTGGACGCCTGTCTGAGTGACCTCGCCGCGCAGGGAGGTGCGCAAGCCATCATCGCCGCGGGCGACCTTTGCCTCGACGGACCGAAGCCGAAGAAAGTGCTTCAGCGGCTCGAGGAGATCGGTGCTGCGTGCGTTCGCGGCAACACGGATCGATACATCGGTGAAGATGTGTCCGGAGACGGTTTGGACGCGACGGAGCTGGCGCAACTGGCATGGACGCGACGGGACCTCGGCGAGCGCTGGCGGTCGTGGCTGCACGCGTTGCCGTTTGCGATGCGAATCGGCGAAGACCGCAACCAGCTGCTGATCGTGCACGCGAACCCAAAGACGGATGACGAGCACGTTTGGCCCGATGCGGACGAGGCGCTGCTCGAGCGGCTGATCGGCGGCGAATCGGCCAGCACGATCGCCTTCGGTCACCTTCATCTGCCCTACGTGCGCGTGTGGCGGGGTAAGCTGCTCGTCAACGTGGCGTCGGCCGGGCTGCCGAAGGACGGCGATCCGCGTGCGTGTTATGCGATCTTCACCGAGCGCGACGGCGGATGGCAAGTCAAGCACCGGCGCGTTCCGTTCGACATCAAGAAAGTCGCAACCCAACTGGCCGATTGTGGGATTCCCGAGAGTGGCGAGCTGATCGCCACGCTTCGCCGTCACCGGTACAAAGGATTAAAGACGTTCATTCCCTAGCGACCGCCGCAATGCCGGTGCCCGCGATCGAAGTCGACGGCCTCGTAAAACGCTACGGGTCGTTCGCGGCGGTCGACGGGATCTCGCTGCGCGTCGCGGCGGGCGAATTCTTCGGCTTCCTCGGCCCCAACGGTGCGGGAAAGACAACCACGATCAACGCGATCGTCGGACTCGCACGCACGAGCGCGGGCAGCATCCGCATCTTCGGCTACGACAACCAGGCGCAATGGCGCGACGCGCGCCGGCTCGTCGGGCTATCGCCCCAAGATTTTAACTTCGACCGCTACCTTTCGCTGCGGGACGTGCTGATCTTCGCCGCCGGCTATTACGGCTTGCGGGGCAAGGCCGTCGCCGACCGCGCCGACATGCTCCTCGACCGGTTTGGGCTCACGCCGCACGCACACCGAGAATACACGAAAATTTCCGGCGGCCAAAAACGACGGTTGTCGCTCGCCCGTGCGTTGATCCACGAGCCGAGGCTGCTGATTCTCGACGAGCCGACGGCGGGCGTCGATGTCGAGTTGCGTCTCGAGCTGTGGCGCTGGCTGCGAACGCTCAACGCCGAGGGCCTGACCATTTTCCTCACGACCCACTACTTGGAGGAAGCCGAAGAGCTGTGCAAACGCATCGCGATCGTTCGTCACGGCCGCATCGTCACCGAGAAGCCAACCAAAGAGCTCGTTGCCGACGGTGCGTCGCTGCAGGACGTCTTTCTGGAGCTGACGCGCAATTAACGGCTTCGGCTTCTGGACGCTAGTCAAGCGTGAGCTCGTGCGGAGCCTCAAGATCATCAACCAGGTGGTCTGGCCGCCCATCATTACCACGCTGCTCTACGTTTTTGTGTTCGGACTCGCGCTGGGCAGCAAGATTCCGAGCGTGCAAGGCGTGACGTACGCCCAATTCCTGATTCCAGGCCTCATCATGCTGCAGGTCATCGATTCCTCGTACGGCGAGTGCTCGAGCTCGCTCTTCCAGGGCCGCTTCATGAATTCGATCCAGGAGCTGCTCATCGCGCCGATGTCGGCCACGGAAATCGTCGGAGGATACGTCGTGGGAAGCCTCGTGCGCGCGGTGGTCATCGCCGGGCTCATCACGGCGCTCGGCGTGGTGCTGCTGCATAGCGCTCCACGCGACTGGGCGCTCTACCTCGTCGTGATCGCGCTCGTATCGGTGCTATTTTCCGCGCTGGGCCTGATCTTCGGGCTCGTGGCGGAGAAGTTCGATCACATCGCAATCCTTACGACGTTCGTGATCACCCCGCTCACGTTCGTCGGGGGCGTCTTCACGTCGGCCACGATGCTGCCGCCGGCGCTGCGCAACTTCGAGCTTTTCAACCCTATCTTCTATACGATCGACGCCTTTCGCCGGAGCTACACCGGCCAGAGCTATTTGTCACCCGAATACTCCATAGCGATGATTGCCATACTCACCGCGATCGCGCTCGGGATCGTGCTGCGCCTCACTGCGGTCGGGTATAAACTGCGTACGTGACGTCCGTTCTGTACGCCGCGGCGCTCGTGCTTGCGCTGTCCAATCCGCAAACGCACCTATCGATCCAGCCATGGACGGGAGGGGACCTCCAAGTCACGAGTGTCACCGCCGCGAAGTACCGCCTGCAGGTGACCGGCAAACCGAACGCCACGATTCGGCTGCGTGCGGCGCACGTGGCACAAGGATGGCTCGCGGCGTTCTGCACGACGAAGCTCTGTTCGCCCGATCGCATCGACGCCGCACTGCCCGCCTCGGGGCAGATCGTGTTTCAGTTCGAGCTGATTCGCGAATCCGATACCGCGCCGAAGCAGAGCGGTGCAACGATCGTCGGGAGCGACGGCGCGTACGTGACTGTGCCGGCCGCGTATCGCCAATGAGGCCGTTTCCCAGCCGCTAAAGGAAGGGGTTGTGGTCCTTTTCCTGCGCGATCGTCGTCGGCGGCCCGTGGCCCGGCATCACGACCGTATCGTTCGGGAGGGTAAAAAGCTTGCTGCGCACGTTGTTGAGGATGTCTTCGTACGTGTAAACGTCGCCGTACGCACCCCCGACGCTCGCGGCGAACAGCGTGTCGCCGGAGAACAGCGCGTCCCCAAAGAGATAGCACGACGAGCCGTCGGTGTGGCCCGGCGTATGCAGCATGCGTATGGTCGACGCCTCCCCGAAGGGGAGCGCCTCGCCGTCTTTCACGAGCATTGCGGTCTTCGCGAGCGAGCCGATGGCGTGGACGTCGAGCGCATGCATCACGATGCGCGCCTGCGGAAAGGCGGCGGCTACGTCGGCCGTGGCATCGCAGTGATCGGGATGCTTGTGCGTGACCAAGATGTATTGGAGATGGTAGTCGCCGTCGCGTAGGAGCCGCAGCAAGTTTGCCGGTATCCCGGCGGGGTCGACGAGCGCCGCGTGCCGGTGGTTGTTGAGGAAGAAGACGTAACCGTTGCTCGGCTGAGGCTCTTGCGAATGGCGGCTGACGTTCGGCAACGCGATCCCGGGAGGTGTCCAACGCTGCGCCGCGGTGTCGGCTAATTTTCCCGGGTCGAGCCGCAGCGCCGCGCCGAGCGCGCGGGCCTGTGCGTCGTCGGCGCCGCCTTCGTCTCTCAACCAGCGGCCGATGTCCTGCACCGCGATCCCCGTTGCCGCGCCAAGCTGCGCTTCACCAATGCCCGTGCCGCGCATCGCTTTGCGCAGAACGTCGCCGAAGGTGTCTTCGAGGGGTATCGGGTGGTCGTGCATCGGCCCACGGTTCGACGGGACGCCGGCGAGAGTCTGCAACCGGGATGGGAACGGGCGAGTCGAACACACGGACGATGGAACGCGTCATCATCATTGGGTCGGGGCCGGCCGGACTAACGGCCGCCGTCTATGCGGCGCGGGCGAATTTGAAGCCGCTCGTGCTTGCCGGCGGTCTGTACGGCGGACAACTCATGCTCACGACGGACGTAGAAAACTACCCCGGGTTCGCGGAGGGCATCATGGGCCCCGAGCTGATGATTCGCTTTCGCGAGCAAGCCGAGCGCTTCGGCGCGCGCATCGAAAACGTGGACGTCACCGCCGTCGATTTCGGAACGCGGCCGCTCGGCGTCCGGACGTCCGAGGAGCGGTACGAGGCGGAAACGGTCATCGTCGCGACGGGCGCGAGCGCGCGATGGCTCGATATTCCGGGAGAGGAGCGACTGCGCGGCCGCGGCGTGTCGAGCTGCGCGACCTGCGACGGCGCCTTCTTCAAGGAAAAACGCATCGTCGTGGTCGGCGGCGGCGATTCCGCGGCGGAAGAGGCGTTGTTCTTGACGCGATTCGGCAGCCGCCTGACGCTAGTTCACCGCCGCGACCGCCTGCGCGCGAGCAAAATCATGGTCGACCGTTTGCGCTCGCATGAAAAAGTCGAAATCGTTTGGAACACGGTCGTCGAGGAGGTCCTCGGCGATACGCACGTCAGGGGCCTTCGACTCCGCGATCTGGTCGACGACCGGGTGTACGACCTCGAAACCGACGCGATGTTCGTCGCAATCGGACACACGCCGAACACGTCGGTCTTCGTCGGGCAGCTCGACTTGGACGAACGGGGGTACGTGGCTTCGCCCGACGGCACGTCGACGAACGTTGACGGGGTGTTCGTCGCCGGCGACGTCAACGACACGCGCTACCGCCAGGCCGTGACCGCGGCCGGCGCGGGATGCCGCGCCGCGATGGACGCCGAAAAATACCTCGAGGCGCTCGAGTTTCGCGTCGATTCCCTCGCCCGTCTCTAGTGCCGCCTCGGCCCCCGAGTGCATCGACGGCATAACGTTCGCTCGTTCGTAGATTGATAGCTAGCGGCTCTTCGCCGCGCTAAGTACCGCCGGCGTGTTCGTCTTCGGTGTCCTGCCGGTTCGGGAAGGTGCTGTCGTCGCCGTACGTGTCGCGCTCGCGGCGCAGGATCTCCGCCGGCGACTCGGCGCCGCCTAGGTCGGGCTTGATCTCTTGTTCCATGCATACCATGTACCCGCCGCTGCGGCGGCCTGCAGCGGCGTGCGCCCGTGGAGGCGAAGGGATAACGATGCTGCGCGACCGGCTGATCGACGCCCTCGGGGCGGAGGCGGTAAAGACCGAGCCTGAAGACCTCGCCGTCTACTCGTTCGATGCGTACACGAACGGCGCGCTCCCCGCTGCGGTGGTGCTGCCGGGCTCGACGCGCGACGTCAGTGCCGTCGTGAAGATCGCCCGGGATTGTGGCGAACCGATCGTCGCGCGCGGTGCGGGTACGGGCCTCTGCGGCGGCGCCGTCCCGGCGGCGGGAGGCGTCGTCGTTTCGTTCGCACGCATGAACCGTATCTTGGAGCTCGATGCAGCCAACCGGCGGGTGCGCGTTCAGCCTGGGATCATTAATCTCGACGTTTCGCGCCGAGCGGGGCGGGACGGCCTCTTCTATGCGCCCGATCCGTCCTCGCAAGGCGTCGCGACCATCGGCGGCAACATTGCCACCAACGCCGGCGGCCCGCACTGCCTGTCGTATGGGACGACCGTCAACCACGTGCTCGCGCTCGAAGTCGTCGACGATCGCGGAGAAGTTTTCGTCACGAGCACCGACGATGCGGGATACGACCTCACGGCGGCGCTCGTCGGCAGCGAAGGCACGCTCGGCATCGTCACTTCCGCGTGGCTGCGCCTCCTGGCACTACCCGAGGCCGTGCGCGTCTGGGTGGCATCCTTCGGGGATATAGAGTCGGCCTCGGAAATGGTGTCCGCGATCGTCGGGGCCGGCGTCCTTCCTACCGCGCTTGAGATGATGGATGCCGTCATCACGCAAGCCGTCGAGGCCGCGTTCCACGCGGGCTACCCGACCGAAGCCGCGGCCGTCTTGCTCGTGGAGCACGCCGGACTCGAGGAGGATTGCGCCGCCGCGGAAGCGGCGATTCATGCGACGGCCCTCGCGCACGGCGCACGCTCGTGGCGGAGTGCTCGCAGCGCGGAGGAACGCGCCGCCCTCTGGACCGGCCGTAAGGGTGCCGCCGGCGCGACGGGGCGTCTCGCCCCCAACTATTACACGCAAGACGTCTGCGTGCCGCGCAGCAAACTGCCGCAAGCGCTGCGCGCCGTGGCGTCGGCGGCTGCGGAAAACGGCGTCGTGGTGGGCAACGTCTTTCATGCGGGAGACGGCAACCTGCATCCCTTGCTGATGTACGACAAACGCGATCGCAAACAGGTCGCCGCCGTCGTCGAAACCGGCAATGCGATCCTCGGCTCCGCGATCGATCTTGGCGGCACGATCAGCGGCGAGCACGGCGTCGGCTGGGAAAAACGCGACGCGATGACGCGCGTGTATTCGACCTCGGACCTGGCGACGATGGCGCGCGTGCGCGACGTCTTCGATCCGGCGCGGACGCTCAATCCGGAAAAGATCTTCCCCAACGGATCGCGCTGCCCCGAAGTCGCGCCGCCGTGAGGGCGGCACAGGGGTGCGTCGCTCCCGAAAGCACCGAAGCGATGAGCGATTTCTTGGCAGGCTGCGACCGATCGTCCGAAAGGGTCTGCATCGTCGGCGGCAACACGCTCGCGGGTATGGGATTTCCTCTGGAAGGTGGCGGCGTTACCCTCACTACGACGCGCCTCGCAGGTATCGTGGCCAACGAACGCGCCGACCTGACGGTCGCGGTGCGCGCGGGAACGACGTTGCAAAGTTTGGCGCTGCTGCTGTCGGCGCAGGAACAGTTCGTGCCATTCGACGCGCCCCAGCCGCACGACGCGACGGTGGGCGGAACGCTTGCCGCCGGATGGCTCGGGCCTCGCCGACACCTGCACGGCCGCGCGCGCGACTTCGTGATCGGTTCGACGATCGTGCTCGCCGACGGGACCGTGGCTCGCGCGGGCGGGATGGTCGTGAAGAACGTGGCCGGCTACGACATGAGCCGCCTGTATGTCGGCTCCTTCGGCACCCTCGGCGTTCTCGTTCAGGTGAACCTGAAAACGGCGCCGCTTCCGCGGTGCGCGCGCCTTTTCGTGGCGTCGCTGCCGGCCGGCACGCGCGGTCGAGCGTGGGCGCAGCTCCGAAGCCTCGACATTCGGCCGGCCGCCGCGTTTTGGGTCGCGGGCTTTCAACAAACGATCGAAGGCGACGACGGCGAGGAGGGCCGGGTGGTGGCAATGGTCGAGGGCAGTGACGCGCTGCTCGAACGGGCGATGCGCGACCTGCGTTCCGCGCTCGGGCGCGCCGGAGTGCCCGCGACGCGCATCTTCGACGTCGGGGCCCGCGAGTCGTTCGGGCGCATCGTCGATGCCTACGTCGCCTGCCTGGGGGAACGATCGATCACGTACCGCCTCCAGTCTCTCACCGAGCGCTTGGAGGAGCGGGCGGTTGCGATGAACGACTTGGCGCAACGCCTCGGTCTCCGTGCCGAAAGCATCGTCGACGTCATGAACGGCGACGTCGTCGTGCGGGTCAGCGACTTCGACGCGCGCGCACTCGAATCGAAGATCGAACGGTTTGACGACGCCCTTCACGCCTGCGAACCACGCGCTCAGGTTATTGCGGGCAAGCATCCGCACCGGCAGTTCCTTCGCGTGTGGGGCGAGGCGCCCGCGGCGATCGAGCATATGCGTTCGCTCAAGGCCCGCTTCGATCCGAACCGCACGCTCAATGCCGGCCGTTTCGTGGGAGCGAATTCAGCCATGCGGGTCGCGCTCTTGGGCGGCTCCGGCTTCGTCGGGAAGCACCTTCAGGCGGCGCTGCGTGCGCGTGGCGACGACGTCGTGCTGGCGTCACTGCGCGATCCCGTGGCCGCGGCCGACGCGGCGGCTGACTGCGATGCCATCGTCAATTTGGCGGGAGAACCAATCGGTCAGCGCTGGAGCGCCGCACTGAAGCGCCGAATCGAAGAAAGCCGCGTCGAACGGCCGCGCCAGTTTCTCGACGCGCTGGCGCCGCGAACGCGGCGCTGTTCCGCGTACGTGAGCTCGTCCGCGGTCGGTTACTATGGGACCAGCGAAACGGAAACGTTCTTCGAGGACAGTCCGCCCGGGAACGACTTTCTCGCTCGCGTCTGCGTGCGCTGGGAACGCGAGGCGGAGCGCGCGGTTGGCCTGGGCATGCGCGTTGCCCGCATCCGCAGCGGCGTCGCGCTGGGCGACGGCGGCGCGCTCGAAAAGATCGTGCCGCCGTTTCGCGCGGGCCTGGGTGGCCGCGTGGGCAGCGGGCGGCAGTGGCTGTCGTGGATTCACATAGACGATCTCGTGGGGATCTATCTGCTCGCCGTCGATACTGCCGATGGCGCACTGAACGGGTCGGCGCCTGAGCCGGTCACCAACGCCGCTTTCACGGAACGGCTCGGCGAGGCTCTGCACCGCCCGACGGCGCTCCCCGTGCCGCCGTTTGCCCTTCGGATGCTCCTCGGGGAGGGCGCAGACATGCTGCTGACCGGTCAGCGCGCACTGCCTCGCCGCACGCAGCAGCTCGGCTATCGCTTCCGGTTTACCGAGCTGCGCAGTGCGCTCGCGAATCTGCTGACGCCATAAGCGGCAGTTCCCAGTACCCCAAGCAGCGCGCGATCAGGAGTACAGGAGATACCGGCGGCGCAGCGCTTCGAATTCGGCGGCGGACTGGGTCCATTGCGCCAGGATCGCATCGGCACTCTTGCCGGCGAGAAGCGCCTGGCGAAACGAGTCCGTCCCCCAGTCCCGATCCATTCCCGAGATGCTCTTGATCGCGATGACGTGCGGGAAAAGGTCGCGGACGGCGACCAGGATTTCGACGGCGGTGCGTACGGCGAGGAAGCGGCGCGGATCCACGAGGACGAGTTCCACCCCCGCCAGCTCGCGATCGTGCCAGAAGCCCGTGAGCGGGGACCAGGCCGTCGGACGGAACCACACGCCGGGCAAATCGAGTGCGTTCAGGCGCTTCGCCAGCCGCGGTCCGTCGATGCCGACCATGCCCGCCAGCATGAACGGCTTGGTGAAACCGCTGCCGTTGTTTATGCCCGCACTGTCGATCAGGCCCATGCCCGAATAAACGATCGTCGTCTGCCATTGTGGGATGTTCGGCGACGTCTGCACCCACTGCAGTCCGGTGTCCGGCCAAATCATCGAGCGTCGCCATCCGCGCATTTCGACGACGCGCAGGCGCGCGCCGATGCCGAAGCGGTCGTTGAAGAGCATCGCCAGCTCGCCGACGGTCATTCCATGGCGCATGGCGATGGGATAGAGCCCGATGAACGACTCGTAGGCCGGCTCGAGCACCGGCGCTTCCACGATCGCGCCGCCCGCGGGATTCGGCCGGTCGAGCACCCAGAATTCGAGGCCGAACCGGCGCGCGCTCTGCATCCCATACGCCATGGTCGAGATGTAAGTGTAGGCGCGCGAGCCGACGTCTTGGATGTCGAAGAGCAGGACGTCGATGCCTTTGAGCATCGCCGCACTCGGGTGCCGCGACGCTCCGTAGAGGCTGTAGACGGGCAGCCGCGTCTGTGGATCGACGTACGAGGCGACCGACGCGCCCGCGCCGCGATCGCCGCGAAACCCGTGTTCGGGCGCATAGACGGCCTTGATCGCGATTTGTCCATGGCGGCGGATGGCGTCCACGACGGATTCCAGACGCGAAGTAACGCCGCTCTGGTTCGCAATCACGCCGACAGTTCGTCCGCGCAGCTCGCGCCACGTCTCGCGCAGGAAGACGTCGTCGCCAAGCTCGATGCTTGCGCCCGGCAACGGCTCGCCGGAGATCCGCGCGGTCGTTGCGGCGGCCAGCGCCGCGCTGCCGGCCAGAAATCGGCCGCGCTGCATGACGTTACGCGAAGCGCGGCTCGACGTCCGTGCGCAAAATGCCGGCGGCATGCGCCCGGGCGAAAAGCGCGCCCACGGCGTTGCGTCCCGTTTCGCCGAGGTCGTCGGTAAACTCGTTGACGTAGAGGCCGATGTGCGAACGCATCACGTCGTCGCTCATCTCGACCGCATGCTTCCGCACGTACGGCATGATGCGGTCTTCGTTCCCGCGCGCGAATGCGAGGCTTTGGCGAATCGCGGCGTTCAGGCGTCGCACCGACGCTTCGTCGACGTCCGCGCGCACTACGACCGCCCCCAAAGGAATCGGCAGCAGCGTCATGTTCTCCCACCATTCGCCGAGGTCGGCGATCGCGATCAAGCCTGCATCCCGATAGGTAAAGCGCGTCTCGTGGATGATGAGGCCCGCGTCGACGTCGCCGCGGGCGACGGCGCCGGCGATCTCGTCGAAGCGCATCCTCACCGTCTTGGGGCGAGTGCCGAGGGCGAGCTGCAGCAGCAGGAACGCCGTGGTGCGTTCGCCCGGAATCGCGATTCGCTTGCCGGCGAACTCGCTGAACAGCGGCGGCGACGCCGCGGGCCGTGCGACCAGCAATGGCCCGCAGGCCTGTCCGATCGCTCCGCCCGACGGCAGTATGCGATAGCGGTCCATCAGAAACGGGATTGCCCCGTAACTGACCTTCGTGAGCTCGTGGCGACCCTTCGCCGCGTCGTCGTTGAGCACGTCGATGTCTGCAAGTTCCGCGCGCACCTCGGGCACGTCGGGCAGAAGCCCGTTCGTCAGCGCGCCGAAGACGTACGTGTCGTTCGGGCACGGCGAATACGCAAGCGTGAAGCTCATCGGGCAACCTCAAAGAGCGCTTCGGCGATTCGCTGCAAGCCGCGCATGCCGGCGGAGAAGTTCCAGCCGCTCGCCTCCCGCGGACCGCAGCGATTGGAGATGCCGCGCAGCTCGATCGCGGGGACGCCGGCGCGTTCGGCGGCCCGTAAAGCTGCGAACCCTTCCATCGATTCCACCTGCGCGCCGTGCTGCGCCGCGATGCGCCGTGCCGTCACCTCGCTGGCCGTCACGCGGCAGACGGTCACGCCGCGCAACGCCGCAAAACCGCGGGCATGCAGCTGCTGCGTCAGGTCCGCGTCGGAGCGCGCTGATTCGACCACGCGTTCGCCGTCGGGAAGCCTCAGCGGCATTCCCGACTCCAGCGCCAACTCGATGCGGTCTTCGGCCACCACGACGCCGTCGCCAATGGCCGCCGCGTCGTCGAAGGCGCCGGCGAGCCCGACGTTCACGACGAGGCGGTATCGATTGCGGCACAGCGCCGCCGTCACCGTGCAGGCAGCCTCGACGGGACCGACGCCGCCGGCCAGCGCCGTTACGCCAGCGCGGTCGCTCAAGAAGGCGAGCTCGGCGGCCACCGCACTTACCACGAGGATCACGGCACGCCGATGAACTTGTGCGTCTGAAGCGACAGGCGGAAGCGCCGCGGGTGCGCCTTGGCGTAGTCGAGCGCGATGGAAACGTTCGACGGTTTGTTGCCCTCGGGCTGGAGCAGAAGCGTCGCCTTGTCAGCGAAGAGCGCGAAGTGTTCTTCGGGCACCCGTCCGTCGACGATCAGCTTTACTTCGTTGGCCCGCTCGGCCATCCGCACGTCGACCCGTTCCTTCGGCGACACGCAGAGCCACACGTCGCCCGGCAGCTCGGTAAATATCGTGCCGTTCGATTCGACGTGGACGCGGCGTCCGTCGCCCTGTAGCGCCGCGAGCAGCGCCGGCGTTTCGGCCTGCGCGAACGGTTCGCCGCCGGTCACGACGACGGTCGGACAGTCGCCGCCCACCTCGCGAACGCGATCGACGACTTCCTCGGGACTCGCCAGAAACTTCATGGAATAATCGGTGTCGCAGAAGCCGCACGCGAGGTTGCATCCGGCGAGCCGCACGAACACCGCCGGCGTCCCGGCCCACGTTCCCTCTCCCTGGATGGTATAAAAAATCTCGGAAAGCGCGAGCATGCGTTCTAGCGACGGAGGTCGCTGCGGCGCAGGACGACGCAGGCCGTCTGGGTCTCCCACAACACCAGCTCCTCGAGTCCGGTGATCTTCGGCTCCAGCCGCTTCCAAATCCAGAGGACGACGTTCTCGACGGTCGGATTCTCGATCGCGTCGTTGAGGTTGTGGTGATCGAGTTCGTCGACGATCCGCTCGCCGACGATGCGTTCCAGCTTGTCGAAATCCTCGATCATGCCGCGCGCCGGTCCCCTCGTGTGAAGCGGCCCGCGGACCGCAACCTCGAGGCGATAGGAGTGTCCGTGCAGCCGCGCGCACTTTCCCGGATGAAACGGAAGCGCGTGCGCCGCCTCGAAGCGGAAGTGCTTGCGAATCTGCGAGCTAGAACTCTCCGTGGCCGCCGCTCGCCTCGAGGCGTCGCTTCAGATCGGCTAAGAAGCCGCTCGCGACGTAACCGTCGACGACGCGGTGGTCGAGCGAGAGACAAGAGTTCATCATGCGGCGTATGGCGATGGAATCGTCCTCGCGCACGACGAGCTTCTTGACGACGGTCTCCATCGTGACGATCCCGGCCTGGCCGCCGTTGATGATCGGAGCCGATGCCCACGAGCCGTTGGCGCCGTTGTTGTTGACGGTGAACGTTCCGCCGGCGAGGTCGTCAACGCCGAGCTTCCCTTTGCGCGCTTTCTCGATCAGCGCGCCGGCCGCAACGGCAATGCCCTTGATCGAGAGGCGATCGGCGCTTTTGATGACCGGCACGACGAGGTTCGTCGGCAAGCCGATGGCGACGCCGACGTTGATGTCCTCGTTGACGTAGATCGAGGCTTGTCCGGACTCCGCGTTCGTGGTGAACTTTGCGTTCATCAGCGGAAACGCGGCCAGCGATTCGACCACGGCGCGTATGAAAAACGGGAGCAGCGTGAGTTTGTAACCGGTCTCGCGCTCGAAGCGGTCCTTCTCGCGCACGCGCCGCTCCCAAACGCCGGTGACGTCGATCTCCACCATCGACCAGGCATGCGGCGCCGTGCGGCGGCTCTCGACCATGCGCTCAGCGATGATGCGGCGCGCCTGCGTCAAGGCGATCAGTGTGCCCGGCACGGGGCGCGCGTAGCTGGAGGTCGTCTCGGCCGGCGCCGGCGGTTCGGCCGTTCCGACGTTCTCGGCCGCCGCGAGCACGTCGTTTGCCGTCACGCGTCCGTTCGCCCCGCTGCCCTTGAGCGCGCGAATGTCGATGCGATGCTCCCGCGCAAGCCGTCGAACTGCGGGTGAGGCGGCGCGCAACGCGGCGGCACCGTTGGAAGACGGCGCGCCTTTTTGGGGCGCCGCTTTCGGCGCCGCTGCGAGAGATGCGGCTGATTTTGCGGGCGGCGACGCATCGGACGGCGCCGCTGCGGGCGGCGGCGGCACGCCGGCCGCAGCAACTTCATCGATGACCGCGATCGGCGTCCCCGTCGCGACCGTTTGTCCTTCCTTCACGAGCAGTTCGCGGATGGTTCCGGTTACCGGCGACGGCACGCCGGCGTTGACCTTATCGGTCGAAACTTCGACGAAGTCTTCGTACTTGTCGACGCTGTCGCCGACGTTTTTCAACCATTGCGCGACCGTGCCTTCGGTCACCGTTTCGCCGAGCTGCGGCATCGTAATTGTGGCCATTAGAACTTCACCATTTCCCGCATCGCGTCGGCCATCTGCGCCGGCGAGGACATATACTCTTCTTCGAGCGGCAACGCGTAGCCCATCGCCGGAACGTCCGGCCCGCAGTGCCGCCGGATCGGCGCGTCGAGATGAAAGAGCGCCTCCTCGGCCACCATCGCGCTGATCTCTGCCCCGATGCCGCCGAACTTATTGTCCTCGTGCACGATAAGCAGCTTGCGCGTCTTTTCGACGCTCTGTAATATCGCCGTCTTGTCCATCGGGCGAATCGAGCGCAGATCGATAACCTCGACGGATAACTCCTCCGCTTGGAGACTCTGCGCCGCCTCGACGGCCCAATGCACGTAGAGCCCGTACGAAACGACGGTGAGCTGCGTGCCTTCTTTGAGCACGTTCGCCTTCCCGAGCGGAATCGTGTAGTGGCCGTTGGGCACGTCTCCCTTGATGAGCCGGTAGGTCTTCTTGTGCTCGAGGAAGAGCACCGGGTCGGGATCGTCGATCGCGGCGTTGAGCAGTCCCTTGACGTCGGCCGGAAACGAGGGCGCGACGATCTTGAGTCCCGGCACGTGGTAGAACAGCGCCTCGACGCACACCGAGTGCGACAGCGCGCCGCGGACGCCGCCCCCGTACGGCGTGCGAATGACCAGCGGACAGGTATACTCACCGTTGGAGCGGTAGCGCACCTTCGCCGCTTCGCCGACGATTTGGTTAAACGACGGATAGATGAAATCGGCGAACTGGATTTCGGCGATCGGGCGCAGGCCCTCCATCGCCATGCCGACGGCGATGCCGACGATCGATGCCTCCGCGATCGGCGCGTCGATCACCCGTTCTGGCCCGAATTCGTTGATGAAATCTTTGGTGATGAGAAAAACGTTTCCGCGAGCGCCGACGTCCTCACCGATCACGAGCGTACGGTCGTCGCTCTTCATCGCTTCGTAGAGCGTCGCCCGCACCGCCTCGACGTTATTCATCACCGTCGACTCCGCACTCAGGACTGCCACGGCTGCCATGCTCCTTCGTATACGTGCGTGTAAAGGTCGAGCGGCTGCGGATACGGCAGCGCCTCCGCCTTATCGGTCGCCTCGTTGGTTTCGCGAAGGACGTCCTTGCGCATCGCCGCGATCGACTCGCCGGTCATGATGCCGCCGCGCAGCAGCAGCGTCTCGAACGCCGGCACCGGATCCTGGCGCCGCCGCTCCACGACGTCTTCGCGCGTTCGATACGTCATGTCGTTATCGTCGGTGGAGTGCGCCAGATATCGATAGCACGTGCCCTCGACCAGCGTCGGGCCGCCCCCGGCGCGCGCGCGGTCCATCGCCTCCTTCACCGCCCCATACGTCTCGATGGGATCGAAGCCGTTGAAACGGCGTCCCGGGATGCCGTAGCCCGCGGCGCGCTTCCATATTTGCGGCTCCGCCATCTGCTTGTCGAGCGGCGTCGAGATGGCCCATTCGTTGTTCTCGACCAGCATCACGAACGGCAGCTTGTGAACGGCGGCAAAGTTCATCGACTCATGCCACTCGCCCTCGCTCGTCGTGCCGTCGCCGCAAGTCGCGAGCACCGCGCGGCCCGTTTCGCCACGATACTTCATTGCGTATGCCGCGCCCACCGCGTGCGGCAGATGCGCGGCCAGTATCGAAGAAAACGACATCAAGCCGGCGTTCTTCGAGGAATAGTGATTCGGGAACTGGCGGCCGCCGTTGTGGTCTGCGGCCCGCGCGAAGATCGAAAGCATGATCTCGTAGGGTGACAGGCCGATGCCCAGGCAGAGCCCCAAATCGCGATAGTACGGCGCGAGGACGTCGCGACCGCGGTTGAACGCCATCGCCGCTCCCGCCTGCAGGCCCTCGTGTCCTTCGCTGCCGAGGGCGAAGGGAACCTTACCCTGTCGGTTCAGCTGAAAGCCGCGGTTATCGAGCTGCCGTTGGAGGAGCATGTTGCGAAACATCTCTCGCAGCTGCTCGTCCTGCAGGCCGTACCGCTCGAACGTGCCGGTTGCCGTGTCGGTGCTAGCCATTGCCCTTTCCGTTTCGTTTCGTCACGCGAGCCACGGTTGCCAGCCCGTGGCGTACACGCCGTCGTGAAGGCTCGTCGCGCTCGGGTAGGCCATCGCCTCGGCTCGGTCCGTGGCGTCGTTCACCTCTTCGAGCACGGAACGCTTCAATGCTTCTGTGCGCTCGGGCGTCAGCACCGCACGATCCAGCAGCAGGCGTTCGAAGCGCGGTACCGGGTCGCCCTCGCGGCGCGCCGCCACCTCTGCGGCTGAGCGATAGGTTCGGTCGTCGTCGTCGGTCGTATGCGACAGGAAGCGGTAGCACTTCGCCTCCACCAGCGTGGGGCCGCCGCCGGCGCGCGCCCGCGCGAGCGCTTCCTTGACGGCCACGTAGCAGGCGATGGCGTCCATCCCGTCCACGACAATGCCCGGCAAGCCGTAACCCGCCGCGCGCTTGTAGACGTCGGGCTGTCCCATCTGCTTGGAAAGCGGCGTCGAGATCGCCCATTCGTTGTTCTCGCAGAGAAAGACGACCGGCAGGCGGTGGACCGCGGCGAAATTGACGGACTCGTGCCACTCGCCCTCGCTCGTCGCTCCGTCGCCGAACGTCGTCAGTACGGCGCGCCCGACGTGACCGCGATAGCGCAGTGCGTACGCGGCGCCGACCGCGTGCGGCAGCTGCGCCGCGATGATCGAGCTGATCGTGTGGAGCCCGAGCCGGCGGCTGGCATAATGGTGGGGGAACTGCCGCCCGGCAGAATGGTCGTCCGCTCTCGCGAACAGCGAGAGCAGGACCTCATACGGCGTCACGCCGATCCCGAGGTCGAGTCCGAGGTCGCGATAGTACGGCACGAGAATGTCCGTGCCGCGCTCGAACGCCATCGCCGCACCGGCTTGAACCGCCTCGTGTCCCTCACTCGCCGATGCGAACGGTACTTTCCCTTGGCGATTGAGCGCAAAGCCGCGGTTCTCCAGCATGCGCTGCATCAGCATGGTCCGAAACATCGCGATCAGCTGATCGTCCGTCAAGCCGTGGCGCCCGGGACTCGCCGAAGCGGGGTGTTCGTCGCTCACGCGGCCGTACTCGCTCGAAGCGCACGGCAAATCCTGCGCCGGAGGTGCCCCCGCACTCGGCGTTCAAAAGCGCGCCATGCTTTTCGGGGTGCCGTGATGGCCACGGCGAGGAACTCCTTTGCAGCCGACGCCGTGCGCTACCGCCGCCACTTTCACGCGCATCCCGAGCTCTCGATGGAGGAGTTCGAGACGGCGGCCTTCATCGAACGCGAGCTCCGTTCGTTCGGGATCGGCGCCATTCGCTCGGGCGTCGGCAAGACCGGCATCCTCGCCACCATCCCGGGCGGCCGGCCGGGACCGGTCACGCTGCTGCGGGCCGACATGGATGCGCTGCCGCTGCAGGAGCTCGCCGACGCGCCCTATCGCTCGTGCCGAACCGGCGTGATGCACGCGTGCGGCCACGACGGCCACATGGCGATCCTCCTGACGGCGGCGCAGACGCTCTGGGCACGCCGCACCGACATCTGCGGCACGGTGGTGCTGTGCTTCCAACCCGGCGAAGAAGGCCATTCCGGCAACAAGCTGATGATCGACGACGGCGCGCTCGAAGACCCGCACGTGGACCGCACCTTTGCCCTCCATCTGTATACCGGGCTCGACGTCGGTAAGATCGGCGTACGCGACGGCGCGTTCTTCGCGTCGTCGGACCGGTTCGACGTGGAACTCGTCGGGAAGGGAGGCCACGGCGCGATGCCGCAGGCCGCGGTGGACCCCGTCGTCGGCGCTGCCCAGCTCGTGACGCTCCTGCAGACCGTCGCGAGCCGCGAGGTGGCGGCCGCCGACCCGGTCGTCGTCACCGTCGGATCGCTGCATGCCGGAACCACGTTCAACGTGATTCCCGAACGCGCGCAGCTTCAGGGAACGGTCCGCGCGTTCGACGACGGCGTTCGCTCCGCGCTGCCGGAGCGGATCGAGCGAATCGTTCGCGGCGTCTGCGAGGCGATGCGCCTCGAGTATCGCTTCGACTACCGGTGGGTCTATCCGCCGACGGTCAACGACGCGGCGATGAACGCCGTCGTACGGAAGCTGGCTCGGGAAGTGCTGGGCGCGCAGAACGTCGTCGACCCGCACGAGATCGTCATGTGGTCGGAGGACATGGCGTTCATGCAGGAGCTGCGCCCGGGAGCGTACTTTTTGGTCGGCGCCCGCGGTCCCGACAACGGTAAGCACCCCCAGCACAGCGCGCACTTCGACATCGACGAGCGCGCACTGGACGTAGGTTGTCGCATGATGGTAGCGCTCGGGTTGTACGCCGGATGAGCGACTCGAGCGTTCGGCGTTACGTCATCATCGGGAACGGCTTTGCGGGCACGACCGCGGCGGAGCAGCTTCGCAAGCACGATCCGGCGTGCGAGATCACGCTGTTCGGCGACGAACCGTACACGCTGTATAACCGCATCTCCCTCCCGCCGATGCTGCGCCGGCAGATTCCCGAAGAGAAGGTAATGATTCGAAACCTGGCGTGGCACGAGCAGCATAGGATCGCCTTGCATTTGCGCACGCCCGTCGATCGCATCGACGTTGCAGAGCGCGTCGTCGAAGCCCGTGGATGCTCTCACCCATACGACGCGCTGTTGGTCGCGACCGGCGGCCGGCCTAATCCGATCGGCAAGCCGGGGGCGCAGGACGCGGCCAACGTGTTTCCGTTCCAATACCTCGACGACACGCGCGCCATCTCGGAGCAGATCGACCGAAGCCGGGCCGGCGTCGCGATCGGGGGATCGTTCATCGCCTACGAGCTCGCCGAGGCGTTCGCCTCACGCGGACTAGAAACGCATTGGCTAATGCGCGGCCCGCGGGGGCTGCATCGCATCATCGACGAGGACGCGGGCTCCCTTCTGCACGACGCGGCGGCGGCCGACGGGGTGCACATGCACTACGGCGAGGAGGTCGCCGAGTTCGTACGATCCAACGGCGCGGTCGCGAAAGTGCGCACGAGCAGCGGCGCCGAGATCGCCGCGGAATGCTATGCGTACGGGTTTGGGCTGACGATGAATACGGAGCTTTGCGAGGCCGCGGGCATTGCGACGAGCAAGAACGGCATCTTGTGCGACGACGGCCTCGAAACCAACGTCGCCGGCGTCTTTGCCGCGGGCGACGTCGCCGACTTCTACGATCCGATCCTCGAGGTGCGCTATCGCATGGGCACTTGGAACAATGCCGGCGCGCACGGGAAGGTCGTGGCGCTGAACATGATGGGCGGAAGCGAAAAATATCACGACGTCCCCGAATATTCGTCGCTGCTGTTCAAGGGGCAGACCATTACGCAGTTCGGTTTGGGTACCGACCTCCGTCAGGATCTGCAGATCGCGCGCAAGCTGGACCGGGAGAAGAAGTGGTATCGCGCGCTGTTTTTCTGGGAGGAACGGCTCGTCGGCGGCCTCATGCTGGGTAAGGGCAACCGCGCAGGCAAACGGAAGTACGTCGAGGCGATCAAAGCCAAGCAGCGCTTTCCAAAGCCGGAATGGGACGCAATGCTCGACTGGACGGCTTAGCTCCGCGCGTCGAGCATGCGTTTGAGCGCCAGCGCGTCGTAGGGCGCCGCCGCCGCCGTGTCATTATTGAAGTAGGCGTATACGTCGCTCGACTCCGCCGAGAGCGCGGCCAAGACCGACGCCCAGCGGCGCAGCGCACGCCGCGAATACGAGCCGACGTAGAGCCCCGCCGCGCCATGGAAACGCACGTAGGCGAGCGCGTCGCTCGTCACCCAGCGCGGTACGCGCATCCCCGGATAGTCGTGGATGCAGAACGCAATACGGCGACGGGCGAGCAGCTCGCGGACGGGAAGCGCGAACCAGGACGCGTTTCGAAATTCGACGACGTAACGGTATTGTGCCGGAAGCTTTGCCAGGAAGGCCTCGAGCCGGTCGTCATCGCGACCCAGATAGGGCGGGAACTGCACGAGAATTTGCGCCAGTTTTGTCGGCACAAAACAAGAAGCGCGCTCGAAATAATTGTGGATGAACTCGTCGACCCGCGGCGGGAGATCGCGCCGGTGCGTGATCAGCCGGCTCAACTTGACCGTGTAGCGAAATGAGTCTGGTACGACGTCGCACCAGGAAGCGACTTGCTGCGCCGACGGAAGGCGATACGTCGTTGCGTTGAGCTCGACCGTATCGAAGCGCTCGGCATAATACGGGAGCCAGCGGCGCTGCGCGACGCCTTTCGGATAAAAGCGTTCTCGCCAGTCGCCATAGACCCAGCCGCTCGTACCGACACGGATCACGTGGCGGCCGCCGCCATGAGGCAGTCCGCGAAGGCCTCGACGTCTTCGGGCGTCGTCGCCCAGTGCGTCATCCAACGCACCTCGGGGCCGGCTTCGTCGAAGACGTAGAAAAAGAATTCGCGGCGCACGCGTTCTGCCGCCGCGCGGTCGAGCGTCGCGAAGATCGCGTTACAGCGGACGGGACGCGTCACGCGAATGCCGTCGATCACTCGCACCCGCTCGTGCAGGCGCCGTGCCATATCGTTCGCGTGCGCCGCGTAGCGTGCCCAGAGCCCGTCGCGCAGCAGCGCCTCGAACTGCGCGGCAACGTAGCGCATCTTCGACGCCAGCTGCATCGCCTGCTTCTGCACGTAGGGAGCCGCAGCGCCGCGAGCCGCGGAGCCGAAGAAGCAGATGGCCTCGCCGAACATCAGGCCGTTCTTCGTGCCGCCGAAGCTTAGAACGTCGACGCCGGCACCGGCGGTGACGTCGCGCAGCGACGCACCGAGCGCGACGGCGGCGTTGGCAACGCGCGCCCCGTCGACGTGCACGATGAGGCCGCGTTCGTGTGCGAAGGTGCACAGTTCGCGCAGCTCCTCCCGCTCGTAGACGCCGCCGAACTCGGTCGCCTGCGAGATCGAGATGGCGCGGGGCTGTGAGAAATGAACGCCGTGCGTTCCGCGGAGATACGGCTCCAGGTCGCGGACGGTCAACTTGCCGTCGGCGGTTTCAACCGGAATTACCTTCGAGCCGCTGAAGCGCTCGAGCGCGCCGCATTCGTCGGTCTGCAGATGAGCGCTCGCCGGCGCGAGGACCGACTCCCACGGCCGCAGCAGCGAAGCCAACGCCGTCACGTTCGCGCCGGTCCCATTGAACGTGAAGTACACGTTCGTCTCTCCGCCGAGCTCCGCGCGGAAACGCTCGACGGCGCGTGCCGTCCATGCGTCGTCCCCGTAACCGATCGCGTCGCCTTGGTTCGCGGCTGCGATTGCCTGTAGGATTTCCGGCGCTACCGGAGCGTTGTTGTCGCTGCCGAAACTACGGCGGGTTGCAACGTTCATCGGTTGAGGATTCTGCTCGCGCCTCGTTTAACTAGCAAGACGCCATGCCGCAGCGCGATCGTCTCGAAGTCGACGTCCTCTTCGTAGGAGCGGGGCCGGCCAGCCTGGCCGGCGCGATCCGCCTCGGGCAGCTCGCCGGGCAGGCCGGTCGGGCGCTCGAGATCGTCGTGATCGAAAAGGGCGGCGAGATCGGCCACCACGGTCTGTCGGGCGCCGTGATGGACCCGCGCGCGCTCGACGAGCTGCTGCCGGGCTGGCGCGATGCCGCGCCGGTCGAATCGCCCGTCACGCGCGACGAGCTCTGGTTCCTGACCGGGCGCGCGAAAATCAAGGCACCGTTTACGCCGCCGCCGCTGAACAATCGCGGCAAATACGTCGCCTCACTGCAAAAAATCTGCAAGTGGCTCGGCGAACGAGCGGAAGAAACGGGAGCGCAAGTCTTTCCGGCGTTTCCCGGCCAGGAGCTGCTCTGGGAGGATCGGCGCATCGTCGGCGTGCGCACCGGCGACAAGGGACTCGATCACAACGGCCAGCCGAAAGCGAACTACGAACCGGGAGCGGACATCCTCGCTAAGGTCGTCGTGCTCGGTGAGGGGCCTCGCGGCACCCTTGCGAAGCAGGCCATCGCGCGGCTCGGCCTCGACGAGGGAAGCGAACCGCAAGTCTATGCGGCCGGCGTCAAGGAGTTGTGGCAGCTTCCCGACGATCGCTTCGGTGCGGGGGCGGTGGTGCACACGCTGGGCTATCCGTTGCCGCCGCAAACGTTTGGCGGCGGCTTCATGTACGGCATGGCCGGGAACGTGCTCGACATCGGCATGGTTACGGGCCTCGACTATACGAACCCGACGACCGATCCGCAGAACGAGCTTCAGCGCATGAAAGAACACCCCGCAGTTCGCGAACTGCTCGCAGGCGCAAAACTCATTCGCTACGGCGCGAAAGCGATTCCCGAAGGCGGCCTTTTTGCGATGCCGCGGCCGTACGGCGATGGGCTCCTGATGGTGGGCGACACCGCGGGCTTCTTGAACGGCATGCGGCTGAAAGGCATCCATCTCGGCATGAAGTCAGGAATGCTGGCGGCCGAAACACTGTGGGAAGCGTTCGAACGCGACGACTTCGGCGCGGAGGCGCTCTCGACGTTCGAGCGGCGCTTCAAGAAGTCGTGGGCGTATGCGGAGCTGCGCACGGCGCGCAACTTTCACCAAGGCTTCCACAACGGGATGCTTCCGGGATTGATCAACGCCGCGCTCTCGACGGTGACCGGCGGTGCCGGCTTCGGCGTCATCGAAAAGCTGCGGGGCGAGCCGGGCTACGCGCGCATGGCGAAGACCGGCTGGGCGCCCAAGGAGACGCCGCGCGCCACGGTCGACAACGTGCTCACCTTCGATAAGCTTACCGACGTTTACAACAGCGGGACGATGCACGAAGAGAACCAGCCCTGCCACTTGATCGTCTCCGACACGAACATCTGCCGCGATCGCTGCACCGTAGAATACGGCAATCCTTGCCGGTATTTCTGTCCCGCGGCCGTGTACGAGCCGCTCTTCGAGCCGGCCGACGACGGGTTCCAGGGCCGGCTTCAAATCAACTTTACGAACTGCGTGCACTGCAAGACCTGCGACATCGCCGATCCATATCAAATCATCACGTGGGTGCCCCCCCAGGGCGGGGAGGGTCCGGTTTACACCGGCATGTAGCGTGCGCGGTACCCACGGAGACGCCGTCGTCGTCGGCGCGGGACTCATCGGGCTTGCCATTGCGTTCGAGCTGGCGGAGCGCGGCGCGGCCGTCCGCATCCTCGATCGGAGTGAGCCCGGAGGCGCCGCGTCGTGGGCCGGCGCCGGAATGCTCGCTCCATATACGGAGGACCTGGGAACCGATGCACTGCTGCAGCTCTGTGCGTCCTCGCTACGCGACTATCCGGCCTTCGTCGAGCGCATCCGTGCCGCGAGCGGCATCGACCCGCATCTGCGGTTGGCCGGCGTCGTTCACGCGGCGTTCGAGGAGGCGGAACTCGACTCGCTTCGGCGCCGCGCGCGCGCGTTGCGCGACGCCGGCATCGCGTGCGACGCGCTGGACCGCCCGGCGCTCCTGCGTGCGGAGCCCTGGCTCGGCTCCCACGCGATCGGGGGCATTCTGACCGTCGGCGAGGGATGCGTCGACAACCGGCGGCTCGGACGCGCGCTCGCTGCTGCATGCGGCACGCGCGGCGTGCGCATAGAGCGAAGCGCCTTCGTGCGAGTCGAGTGCGACGCGCGCCGCGTGCTGGGCGTTCACACCGAGGCCGGCTTCGTCGGCGCCGCCGTCGTCGTCAACGCGTGCGGAGCGTGGGCGGCGGCACTGGCCGGGAGCCCGCCGCAATGCGTACCACCCGTCGCGCCGGTCAAAGGACAGATGGTCGCGCTCGCCGCGCCATCGGGCCTCGTGCGGCGGCCGGCTTGGGTTCCGGGCGCATACCTGGTCCCGCGCGAGGACGGGCGCCTGCTCGTCGGCGCAACCGTCGAATCAGCAGGCTTCGACGAACGCGTAACCGCCGGCGGGGTTGAAGCGCTGCTCCTCGCGGCGCTTGCTGCCGCGCCTTCGCTGGGCGACTTTGCGCTGACGGAGTCTTGGGCGGGGCTGCGTCCCGGCACGCCGGACGGCTTGCCGATTCTCGGGCGGACGGCGATCGACGGCTTCCTGCTTGCGACGGGGCACTTCCGCAACGGCATCCTGCTCGCACCCGCGACCGCGCGGCTCATCGCCGACGCGATCGAGCGGCATGACGCCCCGGCACTCGCACCATTTGTGCTCGCCCGGTTCGGCACGGAAGAGCCCTCGCGAGGACGAATCATCCACGCGTGAAGGCAACGATCAACGGGCGAGTGCGCGAATTACCGGGCGAGCTCAGCGTCACCGCGCTCCTGGAATTCCTCGGCTCTCCCACGACCGGTATCGCCGTGGCGCGCAACGAGCGCGTCGTGCCGCGTGCCGACTACGGCGAGGATCGCGTCCGCGACGGCGACCGAATCGAGGTCATCGTCGCCGTGGCGGGAGGATAGCGCCGGCATGGGAGACGCGCTGCGGATCGGGGCGCACGAATTCGATTCGCGCTTGATCGTCGGCACGGGAAAGTATCCGTCGCTCGACGTCATGCAAGCCGCCCACGCGGAAAGCGGCACGCAGATGGTAACGGTCGCCATTCGGCGCATCGGTCTGGACAACCGGGACGGTGGGACGCTTCTGGATCACATCGACCGCGACCGCTACACGGTTTTGCCGAATACTGCGGGCTGTTATTCTGCCGACGACGCGGTGCTCACCGCCCGGCTCGCGCGCGAACTGCTTCAGACCGACTTGATCAAGCTGGAGGTGATCGGGGACGCGCAGACGCTGCATCCCGATACGCGTGAGACGCTTGCGGCGGCAGAGCGGCTGGTCGCCGACGGCTTCACCGTCTTGCCGTACGTCGGTGACGATCCCATTGCGTGCAGACAGCTCGAAGAACTGGGCTGCGCGGCCGTGATGCCGCTCGCTGCGCCGATCGGCAGCGGCCTGGGCGTCTGCAATCCCTATTCCATCGCCATCATTAAAGAGCGCGCGAAGGTGCCAGTGATCGTCGACGCCGGTGTCGGCACGGCTTCCGACGCGGCCATCGCGATGGAGCTCGGCGTCGACGCGCTCCTGATGAACACGGGCATCGCACGCGCCCGCGATCCGGTCATGATGGCCGCGGCAATGAAACATGCGGTCATCGCGGGTCGGCAGGCCTTCCTCGCCGGCCGCATGCCCAAGCGGCTCTATGCGGAGGCGTCGAGCCCGATGCACGACCTCGTCGCCGTTCGGGGAGGCTGACCGCCGTGCACCACCCGTTACGCTACGTCGTTCCCCCGCTGATCGTCGTTCTGGCGATTGCTGCGATCTACGTGCCGCTGCATCGGCACGCTGCGGCCGTCCGCGAGCGGCCGCACGAGACGCACCGCCGGCCGGTCACGCACGTTACGGCCGCGGGAATCGTTGCCGGTGCGCTGATCGTCGCCTTCATCGCCGCATTCATTCTCCCGTAATCATCCGACGCGGCCGCCGTCGTGCGATCGCGAACCAATGGACGGCGCCCGTCAGGGGTCGCCGCCGATGCGCCCACGGTCCGGCGGCGGCAGTACGCTCCTCGAGCGACTCGATGATGAAATCATCGCCGAGCATTGCGGTGAGGTCCATCCGGTCGAAGAACGCGTGCGGCACCCCGGATTCGTCGCCGCCGATCGGTGCGAACGTCGTATCGTCAATGCGCGTACCTTTGCCACAGCGGCTGTCGCGCACCGAACCAAAGGTCGCGTAGAGCCAGCCGCCGTCTTCGAGCGATTGACCGACCGCGCGAAGGCGCCGTGCGACGGCCGAGCGCGTCCCGTGGAGCAATCCGTGCGTGGAGATTGCCGCCGCGAAACACCCTTCCGCCGCCGGGGTGGACGCTGATTCTGCCTCTCGGTCGCCGACCGATATAACGTCGAAACCGGCGCGGCGCAGGGCCGCGGTGTTGCGGCCGCTTCCGCACGCGAAGTCGAGCACGCGACCGCTGCCCGCGCTAAGGCGCGCGATGAGTCGGTCAGCGAGCGGGTGCGGCGGCGCAATGGTGTCGGCGGGTTCCGGCGAAGCAGGCGGTTTGCACACGCGCTATTCGCTTCGAGAAAGGGCAACGAGATGCTTGGTGAAGGCGACCAACTGCCGGCGGTGACTGTGTTGGACGATCGGGGCAATACCGTGACAACGACCGAGCTGCTCGGCGCGCCGCTCGTGCTGTATTTCTATCCGAAGGACGACACGCCGGGCTGCACGAGCGAGGCGTCGCAGTTCCGCGACAGCTATCCGCAGTTCGAGAAGAAGAAGGCGCGGATCGTCGGCGTGAGCCGCGACTCGGTCGCGTCGCACCAGCGCTTTAAGGAAAAGTACGCCATCCCGTTTACGTTGCTGGCCGACACCGATTCAAAATTGTATGGTGCACTCGGCGTCAACGCCCGTTCGACGTTCCTCATCGACGAGACCGGACGGATCGTCAAGACGTGGCCCAAGGTCAACGTTGCAAGCCATGCGGACGAGGTACTCGCGTCACTCCCGTAGCCGATGGCTTACGGCTTCGCGTCGTCGGCTCGAGCCCCGCGATGCCTCGCCCGGGAAGCGCGTGCAGCGCGTATCTGATCGAGACGCGCGAAACGGCCGTGTTGCTCGACGTTGGGCACGGTGCGGCGGGAAAGCTGCAGACGGCCATCGATCCCGCCCGGTTGAGCGCGATCGTCGTCTCGCATATGCACGCCGACCACTTCTTCGACCTCGTCCCCCTGCGCTACGGGCTGAAGTACGCCGGCGGCAGCCCCCAGCGCATTTCTCTGTGGCTGCCGCCGGGCGGCCGCGACACGCTTGGCGCGCTTGCCGCGGTCGTTCGCCACGGCGCGCACGGCTCCGACTTCTTCGGCGACGCGTTCACGATCCGAGAGTTCGATCCCGAACGTCTCTTGAACGTCGGCGACCTTCGCTTGACGTTCCGGCGCACGCAGCACTATATCGAGGCGTTCGCCATACGCGCTGAGCGCGACGGCGACGCAATCACCTACTCGGCCGACACCGCACCGTGTGGCGCGGTCGTCGATCACGCCCGTGACAGCACGCTCTTCCTGTGCGAAGCGGCGCTCGGCCTCGGCAGTGAATCCGGCGAACGGGGCCACAGCTCGGCGAGAGAAGCCGGCGAAATGGCCGCCGGCGCGGCGGTCGGCCGCCTCGTTCTCACGCACTATCCCGGGGGCGACGCCGTACGCGACCTCGTCGCGGCGGCGCGGCAAAGCTACGCCGGGCCGATCGATACCGCAACGGACGGTCTAGAGATCGCGACCGCGGATCCGCCGCAAATATAAATCCCGTTCGGCAGTCCCGCGACGCGATCATACGGACACGACCAGCGCCGATGCTGTTCTTCGGAGCTAGTTCTCGGTCTTGGGATCGCTGCGGGGAAGCGAGAAGTGAATCAGCGCCGGCACCGGCGCGAGCCCTCGGCTGATGACTGCGTACGGCGTGACGGTCAGTCCCAGCTCGCGCAGCCGAGCGGCGGCCGCTTCGAGCTCCCGCCCGTTCGTAACGACGTCTTCCACCAGCAAGACCTTTTGACCCGATTGATACGGGCCCTCGACGTATTCATTGGGAAACGCGCCATACGCCTTCGGCTTCTTGCGCACCGCCAGCAGCGGCAAGCCCGAGAGGGCAGAAACGGCCGTCGCAATGACGACGCCCCCAAGCTCCGTGCCTGCAACGAGGTCGGGGCTGACCTCCGCGATGATGGGCGTAAACAGCCGCGCGATGCGTCGCAGAACCTGCGGATCGGCGAAGAGACTGAACTTGTCGATGTAATAGTCGCTGCGGGCCCCGCCGGCGAGCACGTAGTCACCGCGGGTCAGTGCCCGTTCGACGATGATTTTACGCAGCCATGCCAGCTCTGGAAGGCCTAGATGCTCCATTGCCACGCGTTCCACGATTCCAGTACGGGGTTGGGGTCGAAGCCCTTGAAGTCGACGCTGATCGGTTCCATCTGCCGCCGCCACCAAAAGAAGATCTCGGGATTGTAGCGTTCGAGCAGGCGCTGCGTTTCGAAATAGGCCGTTATGCGCTCGGCACGCTCGTAGTGGGTCAGCGCGGCCGCCTCGGCAGCTTGCATCTGCCGGTTGCAGAAGCGTGAGTAATTGTAGCCGCCCGGCGGAATGTTCTGGCACGTAAACTGGGAGCTGTTGTCGGGATCGATGCCGGCGTACCAGCCGTTCACGGAAAGATCGAACTTGCCCAACTGCAAGATGCCGCCCATGCCCGCCGGCGCGAACAACAGGTCGCCGGGGTAATACTTGATCTCGACGTCGATGCCGGCCTCACGCAGCATTGCCTGCAGCTGAAGACTGGCTTGGCGGCGCGTCACGTTCGAATTGTTCGTAACGAGCACGAGCGTTAGACGCTGATTTTCGCGCCGCATGATGCCGTCTGGACCGGGTGCCCATCCGGCGTTGTGCAGCAGGCGCCGTGCCATCGCCGGGTCGTGCGGATAACTGCGCACCGAAGGATTGAACGCCCACATCCAATCGGGGATGTCTTCCGTCGCCGGCGTCATCTGGCCGAAGGTCAGGGTATCGACCAGCTGCTTCTTGTCGATCGCATAGGCGATCGCGAGCCGGACGTTGGGGTCTTTTAAGATGGGCCGCGACGTATTGAGCTGCACGCGCTCGTATCCGTTGACGTTGACGAACACGAGATTGATGTCGGGCGCTCCCTTCAACGCCGGGTACGTCTCCGGAGACGCTTGGAACATAAAGTCGATGGCGTGCGTCTTGAGCAGATTGATCGACGTATTCTCGTCCGGTATGATTCTAATATCGATCCGCTCCAACGCGGGGCGGCCTAGGAAGAAGCCGTCATTGCGCTTGAGCGTAATGTGGTCGCCGTGTGCCCACTCGACGAACTCGAACGGCCCGTCGCCGACGGTCGGCTGGCTGTCGAACGGAACCTGGTTGATGTCCGCGTATTTTGCGAGTATGTGTGCGGGCGCCACAGGCATCGGCTGGTCGCTCATTGCGAAGAACGTGTTGATGAAGGGCGAGAAGCGTTCTTTGAGGTGAACCACGGCCGTGCTATCGTTTGGGGTGTCGATGCTGCGAACGTAGTCGTAGCCGTGCCGCGAGACGATGTTGTTACGCGGATTCATGATCGCCGACCACGACCACGCCACATCTTTGGAGGTGACCGGCTCTCCGTCGGTCCATTTCGCCGTCTTGCGAAGGTGATAGGTAATCGTGAGGCCGTCGCGGCTCACGCCGCCGTTCTCGATCGTCGGCACGCTCGTTGCCAGGATCGGAACCGGATTCCCCTTGGCGTCGGCGGACAGCAAAGGCTCGAACATGAGGTTGGCGATGAAGCCGTCCGTGGTGTTGGAGTTGAGCAGCGGATTGAGGCTCTTCACGTCGCTCTGGACCGCGACGCGCAAGACGCCGGCGTGCGTCCACGGATGGCGGCCCGGCCCCGCGCCGCCCCCGCCGACCTTCGAGCATCCAAAGACGGCGACGGCCGCGACGATGGAGAGGACGAAGAACCGAACCGGAATGATCGTCGCTCCCTACACCGCAGCTTTCGATATGCGGTTCCCGGGCACGGGATCGTAGCGTTCGTGCCGCCAGCGATACGTGCCGAGGCCTTGCGTCCCAGTGCGCAGCTCGGTGATGTATCGCGACAGCTCGACGGCGGGCACATAGGCCTCGACAAGGTCGAAGCCGGTGCGTTCGGCGGGACTCATCCCGAGAATCTGTCCGCGCTTTCCCGTGAGCTGCTGGATCACCGTCGACGTGTAGGCCGTTGGGACGATCACCTGCACGTGCGCGATCGGCTCGAGCACGACGGGATTGCATTTCGGCAGCGCCTCGCGAACGCCCATGCCGGCGGCCGTCTTGAACGACTGCTCGCTGGAATCGACGTCGTGGTACTGGCCGTCGAACAAGGTGACGTGCAGATCCGTCACCGGATATCCGCTTGGCCCGTGCGTCAGTGCCTCGCGAACGCCTTTTTCGACGGCGGGGATAAACTGGCGGGGCACGACGCCGCCGACAATTTTTTCCTCGAACGTGACGCCTGCGCCGCGTTCGCGCGGTTCGAAGCGCAGCCATACGTCGGCGAACTGTCCGTGGCCGCCGGTTTGGTGCTTGTAACGGGAATGGATCTCCGTGCCGCCGCTGATCGACTCCTGATAGGGTATCGTCGGCGCCGCAGTCGCGACCTCAACCTTGTACTTGCGGGCGAGGCGCTCGACGGCGATTGAGACGTGCTGCTCGCCGCTGCCGAGCAAAAGCAGTTCGTGCGTCACGTCGGCGCGATCCAAGCGGAGAGCGGGATCTTCATCCACGATGCGCGCCAACATCTGCGATATCTTCGCCTCGTCGATCCGTTCCTTGGGTTTGATGGCCACCGCAAAGACCGGCTCAGCGACGGGAACGCGGGGCAACAGCGCCTTATGGCCGCTCGACGTGAGGGTGTCGCCGGTCGAAACCGCCTCGAGGCGCGCCAGCGCGGCGATGGTGCCTGCGGCTGCCTCGGTCATTGGCTCCTGCTTCTTGCCCTGTAACCGGTAGAGGCCGCCGAGGCGAATCTTCTGGTCGTGTTTGCTCACGTTCGTCAGCGTCGCATCCGCCTTGATCGTGCCGGAAAGGATGCGGACGATCGAGAGTTTGCCGCTCTGCGGATGGATCGACGTTTTGATGACGCGCGCGATTGCCGGCGCCGCGGGATCGGCGGGGATGGGCCGTCCTTCGGCGTCGACGTGCGGTGCGTCCGCGGGCGATGGAAACCACTCTTCGATCGCACGAACGAGTGCCGTTATGCCGGCGCCCACGATGCCAGCCGCGACGAGGACGGGAACGACCTGATCGTGCGCGCACTCGCTGCAGAGGTCGCGGTCGATTTCGTCGGGCGGCGGCTCGACGCCCTCGAGCAACTCTTCCATCAGATGATCGTCGAAGTCGGCCATTGCTTCGAGCAGCTCTACGTGCTTCTCGGCGACGACGCCGCTGAGGTCGTCGGGAATTTCTGCTTCGCTTTCCTGTCCGGATCCATCGAACCGGTACGCCTTGACGTGCGCCAAGTCGACGTAACCGGAAAACTGTTCCGCGTTGCCGATCGGCCACTGCTCCGCAACGACGTGGCGCCCGTACGCCGACCGAAGCGCAGCCAGCGTGGCAGCAAAGTCGGCGCCCGGGCGGTCCATCTTGTTGACGACGAAGACGTGGGGCATGCGCAGGGACTCGATGTGGTCGACGATCGCCTGCGTCTGCACGATGCGGCCGGGGTCGGCTTCGACGACGACCACGGCGGCGTCCACGCCCGCCAGCGCCTGCTTCGTTTCCTCGAAGAAGTCGATGAACCCCGGGGCGTCGACGATCGACACGTCGATCTGATCCGCGGTCGTGTGCGCGAAGCCCACGGTGGTCGATTGGAGGTGGGCCGCGTCTTCGGGCTCGTGATCGGTGACGGTCGTTCCGTCGGCAATCGAGCCGCGGCGGCCAATCGCGCCGGTGTGAGCGAGAATTGCTTCGACGAGCGTCGTCTTACCGGCGTGATGCGGTCCTACGAATGCGATATTCCTCAGGCGCATGGTATCCGCCATTGCCGTTGCCCTCCTCGAACGAACGATTGCTAGCGGCGCTTTGCCGCGGTTTTCTTTTTCTTGACGCTCTTTTTTGCGCCGGCGGTCTTCTTGACGCGCCCGGCGGGAGCGGGCAGTGCCTTGGGTTTCGACTGACGGCGCGGTGCCGGCTTCTTGGCCGCCGCTTTCTTGGCGACGGGTTTTCTTCCCGTAGTTTTGCGCGCGCCGCGCGGCGCGGTCTTCTTCTTTGCCGAACCGCGCGCCGGGACCGGTTTCTTGGGGCGCGCGGCCGCCGGCTTCGCCGGCGTGGGCTTCGTCGCCGCGGACCTCGTCGCCGACTTCGTCGCCACGGACTTCGTCGACGCCGACTTCGTCGCCACGGACTTCGTGGTCGTCCGCTTTACGGCAGCCTTCTTGCCTTTGTTTGCGGGCGGAGCGGCGGCGCTCGCTTTCGCCTCGGGGGGAGGCTTGGCAGCGCGCGCGGCCTTTGCCTTGCTGGCGGAGGCCGCCGAGTCGGCGCTGCGCCGCGACGACGTTCCGGCCGTCGAGGCGGCCGACTGCGGCCGTTTGGCCGCGCGCCCCGAATCACTCGTGCGTTTCTTCGGGCCGACTTCCCGCGACGCTCGGCCGGGGCGATGCGCGGCCGCTTCCTCTTCGGGAAGACCGAGCTCGGCGCGGCTGTAACCGGTAATGCTGCTGCCCGGCGCGACGGGCTGGCGCCGCGACTGCGCCTCCGCCTCGAGATGCTCGCGCGTCGCCCGAAGCGCGACGCGCGCCAACCGGCCGCCGACCGGGAAGACGATTTCGTTGACCTTTGCGTCATCGAGCAGCTTGAGGACCGCGTCGAAGCCGTTGCCCTGGTCCTTCGGGCTGTGCGCCCCCGAGCCGATCGCGATTCCGACGCCGCGGGCTTTCGCTTTGCGGATGAACCGCGCGATAGCGTCGAGATATTTTTTCTTGCGGTCCTCCGGATTGTCGCGATAGAGAAATCGCGTATTGATCTCGACCGCTAGGCCGCGGCGATGAGCGACCTCGAGCAGACGGTCTTCGTACTCATCGATCTTTTTCTCGGATGGCCAGTCGCCGATCTCCGCCGGTCCGTAGAAGTGCCCTACGATGTGCGTGGGTAACTTTTCTAAATCGTCGAGCAACTTGGTGACATACAGCTCCCACACGCGATCCGTCCCGACGACGTCGTACAGCTCCGCAAACTCTTCGTTGGCGAACGGCCATTGCCAGTCCGCGCCTTTTTCGGGATGTTGTATCGCGATGAAATGAACCGAACGAATGATGCCGTCGGGTCGCAGCGCGTCGATGATATTTTGGGCGTCGGGGCGCGCGCGGGGATCGTTATCCATCTCCGCCCCGATCGAAAAACGCATTCCGCGACGCAGCCCCTCGGAGACGGCCGCCGCGTGGCCGACCTCGACGCCCGCCGTTTCAGCGGCGCCGAGGAGATCGCCGGCTTCGGCTAGCTTCAGCGCGCGCCGGACGGTGTTCACGGCGCCGGGGTCTTCGAACGTCAGGTAGTTGGCGTGGTCGGCAACCATCAAAAAGCGCGGTGACGCGCGCCGGCAGGCGTGGTAGAACCAAAGGAAAAGCATCCGCGCCGTATACGCGATCGGACGCTCCTCGGTGTAGGGGCGATGTTCGCCCTTGGCGTGACCGTGTACGTCCGGTATGGCCGCTCTGCGAGGATCGCTCATTTACGGGTCGATGGTCGCGCGAGTCGCCACCTTCGCTAGGGTTGGCGTCTAGCGGCGGTAGCCCTCCATTTCGAGAAGCCGGGCTTTCATCTCTATACCGTAATAATAATTGTGCAGTTCGCCCGAGGAGTCCACGACGCGGTGGCATGGGAAGAGCAGCGGCAGCGGGTTGCGCGCCATGACGCGCCCGACGGCGCGCGCCGCTTTCGGACGGCCAATCTGCGTCGCGACCCACGCGTAGGAACGCACCTCGCCGGGCGGAATGCGCGCCGCGGCGCGAAGCGCCTCCTGTTCGAAGGGCGTGAGGTCGCTGATGTCGATGACCGCGTCGTCGACGATCCACGTGCTGAAGAACTCGTCGAGAGCGCGTCTGAGCCACGGAGGCGCCTCGCCCCGCACCACCTGGCGATGAAGCCGCCGCTCCGCGCGAGCAGCGACGTTTTCCAGCGGTTCGCCGGTGTCCAGACTGACGTACGCGATGCGGTCGCGCTTGAAGCCGACGTACAGGCGGCCGACCGGCGTCGTCACCGCCGATAAGACGATCGGCGTGTGGTGTCCTCGGCCCTTGAGCGCGGCGACGTGCTCGACGACCTTCTTTGCCAGGTCGCACGACGGCTGCGGCGGGGGCAGGCACGAGAGGCAAAACGCGACGCCCTCATACTGTTCGTACATTGCTTGACAGGAAGGGCAGGCGCGCAAGTGGACTTCGACGGTCTCCTTCAGCGAGGCTTGGCACTCGCCGCGGAGCTCGTCCCACAACGCCTCGACGTCACGACAACGCATGAACGGGAACTCCTTGCGGGGCAATTCGTCCGATTTGCGGCCCGAGAATGCGCCGTAAAATGCGCACCGCCCGATGGACGTGCGACTTCACGGTACCGATTGGTTGATGAAGTATTTCTGCGATCTCCGGATGGCTACGGCCTTCGATGAAGCGCAGCGTAGCGGCGGCGCGCAGGTGCATCGGCAGCTGGAGCAGCGCCCGCTCGACAAGCGCAATCTCGGTGTTCTGCTCGACGATCTTTTCGGGCTGCGGCGGCCCTTCGTTCGATTCGCGCAAGATCGCGTCGGGATCGGCGAGCGCGTCGAGCGCCACGTTGGTCGGGCGCTTGCCGCGCAGGCGGTTGCGCGTGACGTTGAGGGTAATCGTGTACAGCCAGGGCTGGAGCCGGAGATCGGCACGCTGTTCGTCTGACATCTTGCCGAGCGCACGGTAGGCACGCACGAACGCGTCCTGCACGATTTCTTCGGCGTCTTCACGGTTGCCGGTCATGCGCAAGGCGAAGCCGTAGAGCCGCCGCTGGTACTCGTCGACGATCGTTTCGAAGCTGTCGGCGGCCGCTGCCGGGACGCTCGGCGGCTGTGCCGCCGCGGGCGGCGGCGTTATCGCTGAAGGCACGAATACTCCCGTAAGGAGTGGTGCGAGCGCGCTCATACAGTGCCCCGGACCACAACTGCTGCGTCAGTGGTTTCACGGTCGCGTCAAAAATATCCTCAGCGTCGGCGGCGCCGCCTGCCTAACCGCAGGGGTTTGACCGCGCGCTTCTAAAGCATCGCCATGCCGTTTTGCTGGGCCACCGCTCGCCCGGAACCGACGTCAGGCCGCTTCGCTCGCTCGAGCAGGCGGTTTTTGTTTACCCTCCTTTGTCGAAGAGAGAGGCCGAAGTCTATGCAGCAAGCCATCGAGCCGAAGGAAATTTCGTTGGACGCATACACGATCTGCAGCTTTTTGCCCAAGATCGACTCGGCTCGAGCGTTGCCGCTGGTTCTCATCGGCTATCGACAGAGCGAGGATCCCTGGTTCGTGTGGCTCGTCCCTAAGGAAGGCGTCGATTCGCGCGGGCTGACCGACGATCCGTATTATGCCAAGGTGCTGCGCGATCCGCAGGCTTATTTCAAGAAAAAACTGGCCAAATACATCGAGGAGACCGGCTCGGTCAAGCGGGGAATCGAGATGCTCATCGACTGCCATCAAAACCACCTGGCGCTGACGCCGCTCACCGAGCTGGGCGAACAGCCGTTCCGCCATCCGCTGCAGGTCGAGCTCGTCGAAGCGTTCTAGCGTGCCACCGTTCCGGCGTCGGTTCCGAACGCTGCTCGAATCCAACGATGATATGTGATTCGAACGGGAACGGAGGTTGCGGCCTCGCCCTGTCGCAGCCGCGCATCGATGCTAAGGTTGACGTTGAGCGCCATCAGGACCGCGTCGCGCAGCGAATAGTAAGCCGTTCCCTCCATTCGCATCGCACCGGTGACCGTGGCGTCGGCGTGGCTCGGCAGCGCGCCGTTCATCGGACCAGCCGCCTCGAAGCGCACGGCGGCCGTCGGGCGGTTTTCGATCGGACCGTTGACCCCCGGCCGTAGGTAGCCGCGCAAGACGCTGCCTCCCAGCGGCGACGTGGCGGCGAAAGGAACGCGGCCCCGCAACGCCCGGACGTCCCGCAGCGTCGCCGCGTCGAGCTTTACGGCGAACGGCTGATTCAAGATGGTCAGGAAGTCGGGATCGTCGTCTGAACGGTCTTCGAAGGCTCCGTTCGGTGCAAGCGTCTGGACGAAGTGCGCCTCGGCCGTTGCGGTGCCGGCCGGCCCGGTACGGGCGTAGCGCACGCGCGCCTCGAACCGCAGCGCGCCCCCGGATCGGACGATCGCGACGTGCTGGATGCCGACGTAGGTAACGCGAGAAACGGCGTTGCCGGGCTCGAGCCGATAGACGTCCTCGCCGACCGTCGCGTAGCGCAAGTCGACATGTGCCGGCGCCGCCAGCGGTAACAATGCGGCAAGCAGGGCGACGCCAAGTTTGATGGGGAGCTCCGTTTCTTCCGTTAGGTCTTTCTCTTAACAGTATCACCTACTGCAAGAGCAAGCCGCTGCTTTCTACGTGCGGTTGAGCGTCGTGCGGCTGCGTTGACCGAGGAAAAAACGAATGTCGGCCGTGCGCTCGCAGACGATGATCGCGTCCGCATCGGTGAAGCTGCGGCCGTTGATCGTTATCGTGAAGTCTCCGGCGGCGAGACCGGCGAGCGTGCGGTGAAGACTGCGGCAAAACTTGTCGGCTGGTGCGTGCGCGCCAATCGCCTCGCGTACCGCGAATCGGAGCAGGTCCCGGATGCGCAGCGGCGTTGCCAGCGCGAACGCGCCGGAGCCGCCAACGGCAACGGCGTCGAGATCGAGCGGGACCTTCACGCGGATCATCAACCGTCATTTTCTGTCGCATCGAGGAGCTGCCTCCTGCCGGGGATAACTGAATCGGTCAATGTCCTTCGGGAACGTTCCGGCCGACATGCTGGCGGGTGCAGTCGAGAAGCTTCTCGCGAAGATGGACGAGACCGACCTCGTCGCATTCTACGACCGCGAACTCGCGTCGATGCCGTCGGACGCGTTCCATACGTTTATCGAAGCGCTCTTTGATGCGTTCCGCCATCGCGGCGAATCGTCCGAGGACGCGGCCGAGGGGGCAGGCGCGACACTGGAGGGCATTTTGCGACGCGATAACGGCGCCGCCGAGGCGCTCGTTGCCTACGCCGGAAGCTGTCCCCAACTGCTCAATGAGTCTACGGTGCTGATGGTGCAGCGGCGACCCGAATTCGTCGCCTTCCTACCCCCACCGCTGCGCGAGGCGTTGGCCAAGCGGCTGACGCGCGCGGTGCCGTCTTGAACGCGTGAGGCGTTCCCCGCGCCGTCGCCGGCTCGACGACGATCCGCGCGGAGGCGGCTTGCCGCTCTTTCCGCTCGTGCTGGTCGTCGTTTTGGCCGGATTACTCCTTGGGGGCGTTCTCGCGCACTTCTTCGGCGGCGGGAACGGCCCAGCACCCTCCGCACCAAGGCCCGTCGCCGAGTTACCGTCGCCGTCACCGACCGCGCCGACACCGCGGGAGACGACGACCCCGAAACCATCGCAGAGCCCAAAGACGAGGACTTCAGCGACGACGACCGCCTCACCGAAGTCGACGGCCGCGCCGGCGCCGACGCGGACGCCAAAGACGACTGCGCCGAAGACGACTGCACCGAAGACCACTGCGCCCAAGACCACTGCAGTCGCGACGCCGGTGCCCCCAACGTCGCGCGCCGTGCCGTCCGCGTCGGCACCCACGGCTCCGCACGTTGCGGCCGCGACAGCGGCGCCCAAACCCTCCGTCGCACGCGCGAGCGCCGCTGCCGGCGACCGCGCCGCCGGAGTCGTGCGGTCATATCTCGAGGCGTTATCGCGGGGGGATCGGACGACGGCGGCCGGCTACCTCGCGCGCGGGACGCCCAGCGAAACGTTCATGAGCTCCGGCTCGCACATCGAATCGATTCACTCTGCCGCACAGGCGCCGGGAGAGTACAAAGTGACTGCCGACGTTCAAACCTCAGCGGGCGAGTACTACGTGACGTTTACGCTAGAGCCGGGACCCGGCGGCTTACAGATCACCGACCACTACGCGATCAAGCCGCAGTAAAGCGGTTATCGAGCAGGGCGTTTTAGACTTCTGCGCCGAGCCCGGTGTTGGCTCGAACCTGCAGCTGGTCGAACATCTGCTCCGATTCGCGGTCGCGAAACAGCAGCGTCCCAAGGATTGCACCAACGAAGCCCACGGGAATGGAGACGATGCCGGGATTCTCGAGCGGAAAAATCGCGCGGCTTCCCATGATGACCGGGCTGCCGGCGATTAGTGCCAGCGACGAGAACAGGCCCGACAGCATCCCGAGCATCGCGCCGCCCCGCGAGAAGCGGCGCCACCAGAGCGCCATCAGGATTGCCGGAACGTTCGCGCTGGCGGCGACGGCGAACGCGAGGCCTACGAGGAACGCGACGTTGTAGCCGCGCAGCGCGATCGACAAAGCGATTGCGGCGGCGCCGACGCAAAACGCGGCGGCGCGCGCGACGAAGAGATGTTCGCTCTCGTCCCCCCGGCCGTTGCGCACGAGGCTGAACCATATGTCGTGCGCGAACGTGGACGATGCGGCCATCGTGAGGCCCGCAACGACCGCCAGGATCGTCGCGAAGGCGACGGCGGCGACGAACGCCGTCAGCAGCGAGCCGCCGACGGCGGCCGCCAAGAGCGGGGCGGCGAGGTTGCTGTCGGGCTTCGGCACGATGTAGCCGTCGTGTGCGAGCTGATCGTTCAGCCGCGCCTGCTCGTCGGGATGGTGCGCGATGTAGCCGATAGCTTGTCCGGCATACATGCGCCGCCCGATGTGTTCCTTGCCCACGATCGTCGCGGCGCCCAAGCCCATGAACGACGTGGCGAGGTAAAAGACGCCGATCAGCACCATAGCCCAGGCGACGGACGTGCGCGCCGCCTGCGCCGAAGGAACCGTGAAAAAACGCATCAGAATGTGCGGCAGGCCCGCCGTCCCGAGCACCAGCGCCAAGCCGAGCGACACAACGTTCCAAGCGCCGAGCGCGCCGTGGAAGAGCAACCCGGGCTGCAGCAAATTGACGGCATGGCCTCCGGTCGGTACGCTTGCCGCGGCCGCCGCAAAGCTGCCCAGCGAGAAGTGGTAATGGGCCATCACCAACACGGACAGAAGGAACGCCGCAAACAGCAGCAGCGCGGCCGTGATGATCTGTACCCACGTCGTAGCGAGCATTCCGCCGAAGAGCACGTAGGTGAGCATCAGCACTCCAACGACGACGATCGCCGCTACGTCTCCCAGCCGCGGGAGCAAGAGGTTGACGAGCGCGCTTACGCCGACCATCTGCGCGATCAGGAAGAACAGCGTAATGGCGAGCGTCGAAAGCGCCGCCGTCGCGCGCACGCCGCGTCCGCGCAGGCGGAACGAAACGAGGTCCGCGAGCGTGTATTTGCCGGTGTTGCGCAGCGGTTCGGCCACGAGGAACAGCACGGTTAGGTAAGCGACGAGCCACCCCACCGAATACATGAACCCGTCGAAGCCGTAGAAGGCGATGAGCCCGGCAAGCCCCAGGAACGATGCCGCTGAGAAATACTCTCCGGCGATGGCCCAGCCGTTCTGCAGGCCGCCGATGCGGCGGTTCGCGGCGTAGAAACCGCGCCTAGTCGTGCTCTGGCCGGAGGCCCAGTACGTCACGATCAGCGTGATGCCGGCGAAGATCGCGAACATCACGAGCGTCTGCTGGGTTCTCACGCTTCGTCCCGAAGTTCGCGCGTCTCGTTCTTGCGGATGCGGGCGGCCTGCAAATCGAATTGCCGCGCCCTGCGCAGGTAGATCGCCAGTAGAATCCAGGCCATCGCGAACTGCGACAGCGCAAACCAGTACGCGAGCGTCAGTCCACCGAACGCCGCCCGGCCCATCACCCCGGGAAAGAAGCCAACGGAAAACGGAAGCGCCAGATAAAAGACGATGAAGAAGATCGTCGCCGGCGTGACGAAGCGGCGCCGCGCCCGCACGAGCGCTTTGAATTCCGGCTCAGTCGCGAGGGCCGCCCACCGGCCCGCCCGGACGTGATGCATCACTCCTCGTCCGGCCATTCCGCGAGCCTGCCGATCGCCGCGCTCTTGAGCACGCGTAAGCCGAGCATCGCGCATTTCATCCGCGTCGGGCTGATGCCGATGCCGACGTTTTCCAGCACGGCGTCCTTCGAGAGCTTCGCGACTTCCGAAAGCTTCATGCCCTTGATCGACTCGGTCAGCATGGACGCCGACGCCTGGCTGATCGCGCACCCTTTTCCGGAGAATCGCAGGTCTTGCACGACGCCGTCCTCGACCTTCAGCTGCATGCGGATCTGATCGCCGCAGAGCGGATTGAGGTCTTCCGCTTCGACGTTGGAACTCTCGAGGTCACCGAAATTTCGCGGGTTGCGATAGTGGTCGAGGATGTAGTCGCGATAGAAGTCGTCCAATCAGGCGCCCCTCATACGCCGAAAACGCGTGCGGCTTTCTCGATCCCTTCGAAGAGCGCGTCGACGTCCTTTTCGGTGTTATAGAGATAGAACGACGCGCGCGCCGTCGCGGGCCATCCCATTTTTTCCATGAGTGGCATCGTGCAATGGTGGCCGGCTCGGATGCATACCCCCTCGGTGTCGAGAATCGACGCCAGATCGTGCGCATGAACGTCTGCGAAGTTGAACGAGATGACGCCGGATATTTGGTCCGGGTCCCGCGGCCCGTAGATCGCCAGGCCACGCGGCTCTAAGTCGGCAAGGCGCTCCAGTGCGTAGCCGGTAAGCCGGCGCTCGTGCTCGCGCACCCAGTCCATCCCTATGCCGCGAAGATAATCGGCGGCGACCCCGAGTCCGATCGCGTCCGCGATGTTGCTCGTCCCCGCCTCGAACTTCCGCGGCGGATCGTTGAAGGTGGTGCGCGCATAATGCACGCGTCGGATCATGTCGCCGCCCGACAAAAACGGCGGCATGCTCTCCAACAAGGCGCGCTTTCCGAAGAGCACGCCGATGCCGGTGGGACCGAGCATTTTATGGCCGCTCAACGCGTAGAAATCGGCGTCGAGTTCCTTGACGTTGAGGGGGAGGTGTGCGGCGCCCTGCGCGCCGTCCACGAGCACGACGGCGCCCGCAGCGTGTGCCCGCGCGACGATCTCGTCCAGGGGTGTGATCGTTCCCAACGTGTTGCTCGCATGAGTTATCGCGACGAGCTTGCAGCGGTCCAAGAGGCGGTCGAGATCATCCAGCACGAGCAAACCGCGAGCGTCGACCGGAATGAAGCGCAACTCGGCGCCGGTCCGCTGCGCCAGGAGCTGCCAAGGCACGAGGTTCGAATGGTGTTCGAGCTCCGTCAAAAGGATGGCATCGCCGGCCGAGACGTTGGCGTCGCCCCAGGAGTAGGCGACCAGGTTGATCGCCTCGGTGGTGTTGCGCACCCAAACGACTTCGCGAACGTCGGCACCGATGAAGCGTGCCACCTGCTCGCGCGCGTGCTCGAACGCGTCGGTAGCGCGCGCCGCGATCTCGTACACGCCGCGGTGGATGTTCGCATTGTAGCCTTCGTAGTAGTCGACGAGCGCTTGAATCACGGGCCGCGGCTTCTGCGACGTCGCTGCGGAGTCGAGGTAGACGAGCCGTTTCCCGGACGTCGTCGGCCGAGCGAGGATCGGAAAATCGGCGACGACGGCGTCGCTCTCGGCGAGGCGCTTCGATATCGCGACGGGGGTCACGAGAGCTTTGCCGCCAACGACGCGCGGATTTCGTCGCGCACGCCCGCCGTGGGAAACCGTTCGATGGCCGGATCGAAGAAGCCGAGGGCGATCATGCGCTCCGCGGCGGTGCGCTCGATCCCGCGGCTCTCCATGTAAAAGATCTGCTCGGCGTCGATGGCGCCTACGGTCGCACCGTGGTAGGCCTTGACGTCATTGGCGCCGATTTCGAGCGCCGGCACGGAATCGACGTGCGCCGTTGTCGACAGCAGCAGCGCGTCGTCGCGCAACCGTGCGTCGCTGCCCTGTGCGTGCGGCGCGATGCGAATGTTGCCGAGGAACCGCGCCTGACCGCGTTCGCTCGCGGCCGACTTAACGAGGGTTTCGGACGTCGCGCCGCCCGCACGGTGTTCGACGGTGCTGACCACGTCGACGTGCTGCGACGAACACGGAAAGAAGAGCGCCGTCAAGCGTGCATGCGCGCCAGGGCCGTCGATGGAAACGCGCAGATCGCCGGCCGCGACGCGGGCTCCCAGTTCGGCCGACGCAAACGCGACCGACGCGTCGCGTCCGGGCAACGCCGCCCGATTCGATATCACGATCGCGCCGTCGCCCGCTTCCTGCACCGCCGCATACGTCACGTCGGCGCCTTCACCTGTGACGACCTCGGCCGCGCCGCAGATCATGCCGTCCCCGCCGATGCGTTCCAGGATCGTGACGCGCGCGCCGCGCTCTGCGAGCACGACGTTCCAGGGAAAGATCGCGGTACCGGCGCTCGCTCCCGAGCGAATGACGATTGGCTCATCGCACGCCCGGTCTGCGGGCACATAGACGAAGACGCCGACGCGCGCGAACGCCATCGCTAGCGCGCCGAACTTCGTGTCGGCGATGCCGGTGGTGCCGAATGCGCGCGCCAGGAGATCGGGATGCCGGCGAGCGGCGGTCGCGAGATCGCAGACGAGGGCGGCGCCGTGCGCGTTCTCGATCGTTACACCGCCGCGGCCGGCGTCGATTGTGCCGGCTTCCGGGACGAGTGATTCAAAATCGAACTTCCAAAAACGCCCCGGCTTCTCACGCCCGCTCGGCATGGAGAAGAAGCGGTCCATCGCTCGGCGCCGTTGCGCGAGCGGCAGCGGCGGCCCGTCGAACGAAGCGAGGCGTTCGTAGATTTCGTGGGAAGGCGCCGGGGCGAGCGTACTAGGCAATGGCACCCGCCTCTTCGCGGATGATATCGTACCCTTCGCGCTCGATGCGGAGGGCGAGGTCGTGTCCGCCGCTCTTGACGATCCGTCCGTCCATCATCACGTGCACGACGTCGGGGACGACGTATTGGAGGATGCGCGGATAGTGCGTAATGATCAGGAGGCCGGTGTCGCGTCCTTCGTCGCTCGCACGCAGCGCTGCGATCGAGCTGCCCACGTCCTTGAGCGCGTCGATGTCGAGTCCCGAGTCCGTCTCGTCCAGAATCGCGTACTTCGGCGCGAGCACAGCGAGCTGCAGCATTTCGAGCCGCTTCTTTTCACCGCCCGAAAAGCCGTCGTTCAAATACCGGCCCATGAAGGAGGGGTCGATGCCGAGCTGCTCCATCTTTTCGAGCAAGAGCGCGCGGAACTTCGCGGGGGGCAAGTCGCCGGGCCTGACGGCCTGACGCGCGGCATGGAGAAAGTTCGCGACCTTGACGCCCGGAATGGCGGCGGGATACTGAAACGACAGGAAGAGCCCCGCGCGCGCACGCTTGTCGGCCGGAAGCGCGAGCAGGTCCTCGCCGTCAAGCTCCACTCGGCCGGTCACTTCGTACTGCGGGTGGCCGGTCAAAGAGAAGGCGAGCGTCGACTTGCCGCTTCCATTAGGGCCCATCAGGGCGGCAACGCGCGCGGGCTCAACGGTCAGGTCGATGCCTTTAAGGATGTCGTTGCCCGCAATTCGTGTGCGGAGATCGGCGATGCGAAGGCCTTGCTGCATGCGATGTATCGTAGCCGAGCGTCTCTTAGAAAGTCAAGGAAAAACTTTACTATCTGCGGCGCTTCGTGATAGGATAGCGCCGCAGTGCACGTCGATCGCTTCTTTCAAACGACTCGAGGCAAGATCGTGACCGAGCTTCGCCGCCGCGGCTACGCGTCGGCGGCCGACTTGGCGCGGTCCTTCGGCCTATCGCCCAACGCCGTTCGACAGCAGCTCATGGTGCTCGAGCGCGATGGCCTCGTTGCCGAAAAGTCCGTTCGCCGCGGTCCGACCAAGCCGACGTTTGAATTTTCGCTGACGCCGGAGGCCGATCGGCTCTTCCCGCAAGGATACGACAAGATGCTCACGGCCGTACTGCGCGAGGTCCGCGACCAGTTCGGCTCAGGTGCGGTCGAGCAAATTTTCGACGGGCTCGCGCGCCGCGCGGTCGAACGGGCCCGCCTCGAAGTGACGGCCGAGGATCCGGAGCAGCGCGTCGCGCAGCTCACCGAGATGCTTCGTAAGACCGGCGTCGTCGCCGAGTACAGCCTGATCGACGGCGGGTTCGCTTTGCACGAGCATAGCTGTCCCTATTCGAGCGCGGCGAAAGAGAATCCCGAAGTGTGCCGAGTGATCCACAATGTACTCGACGAGACGATCGGCGGTCCTCACGCACAGACCGAGTCGCTGGCTCGCGGCGGGAGAGAGTGCCGGTTCGAAATTCGCCCGAAGGAGATGGTTGGTTAAATGGATTTTCCGAAATTTCAGCGGTTGGTCGAAGAGCGCGGCGGCTTTCGAACGATGGAGAACGCGACGGCCAGCGGAGAGTACTTCAGCGATTCCTGCGGCGACATGTACAACTTCTTCCTGAAGATCGGTCCCGGCGCCGTGATCGAAGACATCTCGTACTTCACGACGGGCTGCGGCTTCGGCACGGCGACGTGCAGCCTGGTCGTCGAGCTCGCGAAGGGCAAGACGATCGACGAAGCGGCCGCCATCAGCCCGGCCGACATCGAATCGCAGCTCGACGGATACCCGGAGAAGAAGAAAGACTACCCCGAACGCGCCCTGGAGGCGCTCCACGTCGCGCTCGACGACTATCGCGGTAAGGTGACCGGCGGCAGCGTGCCCGATTACGCGCTCATGCCGCGTCAGTACGCCGCGCCGGCGCAGCCCTCGCCTCCGACCGCAGACCCCGCGCCGGCCAACGGCGACCGCAAAGTGCTGATCAAACTGCGCTAATTTTCGTGGGCCTGGCTCGCTTCCCCGAGCGGGGCGGTCGCGAGCGCCTCGTACCGTGACGTGTTTTGTAGGCGGTCCGGCAGCGATTCGAACAGCGTCAGCGCTTCGGCGCGCATCCCAATCGCCGGAAACTCAATCGTCGGGAGCGGCTGGCCGGGCGCCTTGACCCGCGCGATCGTGACGTGAGCAACCGGATCTTCCTTGAACGCGAACCCGAGAGCCGCGTAGCCGGCGCGCATGTCGTGCGCCAGGGCGCGAAACAACGCTCCTTGGTCGCGGGCGCCGATGTAGGCCACGCGCGGACGGCGTTCGTGTGGAAACGCTCCGACCTTGTCGAGCACGACGGAGAACGGCGCTCGGCACGCCGCGGTCCGGAGAGCGGAAACGATCGCTTCGTATCGCTCGGCGGTAACGTAGCCCAAGAAGGCGAGAGTCACGTGGAGCTTCTCCGGCGCCTCGTAGCGGGCGGCAAAGCCCGCAGAGCGCAGGCGGTCGGCGACCTCGGCACACTGCGCGCGCACCCCGTCGTCAAGGCGCACGCCGGCGAATAGCCGGCGCGTGCGCTCAAGCACGCAGGTACGGGTTCGCGCGGCGTTCCACGCCGATCGTCGTGAGCGGCCCGTGTCCCGGAACGACCGGCGTGTCGTCGTCATAGGGCAAGAGTTTCGTCCGAATTGAGTGGACGATGTCGTCCATCGAGGTGCCGCCGAGGTCCCAGCGCCCGATCGATCCCGCGAAGAGCGTGTCGCCGGTGAACAGCCTCTCAGTTTGTCCATCCTGCAACGCAAAGCAGACGCTTCCGGGCGTATGGCCGGGCGTATGGAGCACGTCCAGGCGCGCGCCGCCGGCGGTCAGGCGATCGCCATCGCGAATGTCCCCGTCGAGGTGCACGACGGGCGGCGCCTGCTCGATCCCAAGCCATCGCGCCTGCAAGGCGAGCGTTTGATACAGCGGGAGATCGTCGGGGTGCAGCACTGCGCTCGCGCCGGTCAGCTCGCGCAGCCGTCCGACGTTGCCGATGTGGTCGATGTGCGCGTGCGTGTGCACGAGCAGCTTCGCACGCCAACCCTCGCGCGCGAGGCAGGCGGCGACCTCGTCGACGCCGTCACCGCCGTCCACGACGATCGCCTCGCCGGTCGTCTCGTCGGCGACGATGCTGCAGTTGCAGGCGAGTGGGCCGACGGTAAACGTTCGGACGATCACAACTAGTCGACGTGGATGCCGAAGTCGTGAAAGCCGCCGTTGAAGTACCCGAGGGGAGAACCCGGTCGCGCCCCGCACGAAACGACCTGTCCGATCAAGATCGAGTGCGATCCGACCTGGTATTCGTGCGCGAGCTCGCAGTCGAAATGCGCGATGGCGTCACTGAGGACCGGCGCGCCGGTCGTATCGACTGCGTAGCGGACATCGTCGAACTGGCGGTCGCGAACCTTGCCGGAGAAGTGTTCGGCGAGGGCACGCTGGTCGCCGGCCAGCACGTTGACGCAAAACACGCGCGAGGACGAGATGAACAGATAGCTGCGTGCCTCGCGATTGACGCAGATCAGGAGTGACGGCGGCTCGAGCGATACGCTCGCAAACGCATTGACGGTGATGCCGCGAGGTTCGCCGTGCTTGAGCGTCGTGACGACGGTGACGCCGGTTGGAACGTGCCGCATGGCGTGCCGAAAAACGGCGGCGCCCGTCATTCCCGCCGGGCGCCGATGGCGGTTCCCTCGCCCAGCGGAAGAATCGTCGCCTCGAGCGACGGGTGTCCCAAAAAGGCGTCCGAGAAATCCGGCGCCGCGAGGCAGTTGCTGAAGATCGCTACGCCGGATCGCTTCAGCAGAGGGACGATCAGCTCGAGGTAGCGCCGGTACTCCGTTGCCGGTCCCGCGACGAAGGCGACATCGAGATTATGTTGGGCGAAGTTTTCGAGCAGATCGGCCGCCGGCGTATTGAACAACTCGATCGAGTCGCCTTCGCCGGCCTCCTGAAAGGCAGCGAGTGCGACGTCCGCCGGCGCGTCGTCCGCTTCGATCGTCCAGATGCGTCCCATCGGCGGCTGTGCGAACGCCATCCAGAGCGTCGAATAGCCGTAATTCGTTCCGATCTCGAGGATGCGGTTGGCCTGCATGGCCGTAACCATCGTGGAAAGGAAACGACCCATCTCGCGCGAGACGATCGGCACGCCGTCTTCGCGCGCTCGGCGTTCCAACGCGAGCAAGATCGGATGCGGTTCCACTCACCGCGCTTTGGGCGCGGCCGAAGGGCCAACCTGCGCGCGTTCTGCGGCCTTGACGACGTTGCGCAGGAGCGCGACGTTGGTGACGGGGCCCACGCCCCCGGGTACGGGAGTTATGGCGCCCGCGACGGCCGCGGCGCTTTCGAAGTCGACGTCGCCCTTGAGAACGCCGTCGACGAGCGTCGTGCCGACGTCGATAACCGTCGCCCCCGGCATCAAGTCGTCGCCGCGTATGAGTCCAGGCACGCCGGTCGCGACAACGACGATCTCCGCGGCGCCGACGTAGGGCTGCAGCCCGCGTGATTCGCGGTGCAGGATCGTGACCGTCGCGTCCTGCGCGAGCATCAGCGTCGCGACCGGTGCCCCGACGACGATCGAGCGTCCGACGATGGCGGCGCGCCGACCGCGCAGCGGCCAATGCGGGCTGCGCTCGAGCAGCAGCATGACTGCTGCCGGCGTCGCCGGCAGGTATTCCGTGCCGCTTCCGAACGCGAGATGCCCCTGGTTCGTCGGATGCGTGCCGTCCACGTCTTTGTGCGGAGGAATCGCGTCGGCGATTTCGCGGATCGAAAGGCGCGGCGGCAACGGCTGTTGGAGCATGACGCCGTGCGTTGCGAAATCGTCGCGAAGCCGCTCCAAGCGAGATCGGATTTCTGCTGCCGTCGCCGTGTCCGGCAGGCGTTCGACGACGACCTCGATGCCGATTCGCTCACCCGTGCGCGCCAAGTTGCGCACGTATGCCAGGCTCGACTCGTTTTGGCCGACAAAGACGATGACGAGCTTTGGATGAATCCCTCGCTCGCGCAGCGCATTCGTCCGTGCGGTGAGTTCCGTGCGCAAGTCGGCCGCAAGGCTTCTTCCGTCGAGAATCAAGGCGGACACCCCCTCGCCGTTTCGTCCGTCCAAGGAGGGCCACCTACGCTACCACGCTCGCCGACGTACCGGGCCACGTTTTCGGTCGTCGTCTTCGTCGCCGCGGTACTCGCCGTCGCACTCGCGGTGCTGATTTTTCAGCCGCTGTTCGGTTCTCGCACGGACAAAGCGGGCCCGGGTGGACTGACCGGTGAAGCGGCGCCCGTCTTTGCGTTGCAGGACGATCGCGGATCGACCGTGTCGCTCGCGCGTTACCGTGGCCGCGTCGTCGTAATGAACCTTTGGGCGTCGTGGTGTCCGCCGTGCAGAGCCGAGCTCCCCGACTTGCAGCGCCTTTCGGACGCCTACGCACGCCGGCGGCTCGTCGTCGTCGGCGTGAATGAAGGCGAGGCCGCGCAACGCGCCGGTGCGTTCGCGCGGTCGCTGCAGATTCGCTTCCCGATCTGGATCGACGGCGGCGAACGATACGGCCGCACGTACGCCGCGCTCGGCCTGCCGACGACGATCCTCGTCGACGCGCGCGGCGACGTCGCGCGCGGCTTCGACGGCGCCCTGACGTATGAGCAGATGCGGGCGGCCGTCGATCCGTTGATGAACGGCAGATGACCGGATCGCTGGTTGCGGCTCTGTTCGCGGTCGCGGCGGTGGCGGTGCAACTCGCGCTGCCTGGGCGCGCCGTCTACCACGCCGGCTGGTACAACGTATTCGTCGCCGCGCTCGTCGTTGTAACGATTGCTGCGAGTCGGAAGCCATGGCACGCAGCGCCCACGGCGAGCCGGCGCGCCGCCATCGTCGTGCTGCTCGTCGGCGCATCGACCGTGGGAGCCGCCGGGATCGCGAGCGGACTGCTAGGCCCCGACGACGTGACGATAGTCGGTGCTCCGGGGCAACGCGTCCCCGTGGAGGGCCTCGGCGTCTTATCGTTTCCGTTCGCCGCGGCCGAAAATTCGCCAAGCGTGACCCTCGAACGTCCGCGGCGTTCACCGGTCGCGATCGGCGCGCGGCCGCGCTATGCGGGAAGCTTCGTCCTGCGGACGTCGCTTCGGGACGTCGCGTACGTCGAAACGCGCGACTTGCGCGGAAACCGCATGACCGTCACGCAGCCCGAAGGTTCGTCGTTCCTTTCGCCCGTTCTCTTGATGCAGCATCGGCAGAACATCGCGGGGCTCGATCTCCCGTACGACTCGTTCAACGTTCCGGCGGCACGACGCGTGGTCAAAGCGGTGCTGTTCTCACCGGCGCCCGCCGAGATGCTGCTCCGCGCGCACGCCCGTCCCGGCGAGACGGCCGTGTTGTTCGCCGTCGACGACGAGAACGACAAGCTGCTTCCCAACGCGATCGGGATCAGCGCCGGAGGCCGAACGGTGGCGGCGGGCGGACTGCTCTTGCGTGCGACGGTGGCTCGATATCCGGCGGTCGCCGTCGTGTCATCGCCGAATATTGTCGCGACCGTCGCGGGCATCGTCCTCGTCCTCGCCGCAGCGCTAATAGTGTCGACCTAATGCGCGGCGTCGCGTTTTATTCGCCAGCGACGATGGCGCGTACGTTGCGCACGACGATAGTTCCGGTCGACAGCTCGATGCCGCTAGGACGCAGCACGTAGATCGCGATGAGGCGCGCGGCGTCGCTGCCGGGTGGAAACCGTACGGTCACGGTGCGCCAGCCCGGTCGGCCGAGCTCGGCGGCGGTGAGCAGCGTGTCCTCGTTGATGGCGTTGCGAACCGAAACGCGAACCCGTGCATCGCTGCCGTCGTCGCGGAGATCGAAGCGAAGGCCAATCGTATTGGGCGGCAGGGCAACGTTAGCGTTCGCGTAAGCTGCCCGCTCGCCGGCCGCAAAGGAAAACGCGAGTGCGACGCAGCTCCCGCAGCCGGCGTTCCTCGTCAGCGATCCTTGGCCCCCCCGCGGCTGCGTCGCGAACGACGCGTGGTCCGCGAACGGCACCGCCACGTCGTGCGAACCGACGGTGACCAGCGTCTGCGCCACGGCGTTGCCGATGCGTACCGAGACGCGCGCGTCGTGCGCGGCCGAACGAAAACGGCCGTGCGCGTCGATGGAACCGGCGCTGGCGCTCCACCGAAGCCGAGCCGGGAGGGCGAGCGAATAGCCGTACCGATCGTAGGCGCGGGCTTCCAGCGCGATCGTCGCGTACGCGTCGACGTTGGGACGCGGCGGCGTGATTCGCGAGCGCGTCGGCGCATCGGCGACTTCGACCGGAACGGTGCCCTTGAGGGCACCGCTGCGAAACACGAGCCGGCCCGATCCGGGATGCAGCGCGACGAATGCGCCGTTGCGAAACGTCCCAAGCGCCGGAGGGACGACGCTCGTCCGCAGCGGCGCGCCGGTGCCCGAAGGGTTGTTCGCGGCATCGACGGCAGCGATACGAAGAGGCATCTCCGCCCCGGGCAGCGCGCGGACGGTGCCGGGGCGCGCGACGAGCCGCACAGGCGGTCCCGTCGGTGCGGTGCTATAGACGAAGATGCCGTCGGCGACGGGGCGCTCGCGCCCGTCCGATGGGGAGTTCGCGACGTCGGCCACGTCGTCGCCTAGCAGCCGCGCGACGATCGTCGACGATCCGCCGCCATCAAACAGCAACCCCTCGGAGGCGCCCAACGCTCGCATCAGCGCTGCGAGTTCCGGTCGCGTCACGCCGACGCTCAGTTCCGGCTGTCGACCGTCGACCTCGACGAGAAAGAGACGGCCGTCCGGATCGATCGCCGCGCCCGAGCAGGGCAACCGCTTCGCGTTTTCTGCGCGGTAGGGCGCGTCGGGATCGTCGTACCATGCGCCTTCGTGAAGGATGAGAGCGCCGCCGCCAACCGCGGCGATGATGGAGTCGAGCCCTAGGGGCGCGAGGTCGCCGCTGACGGAGACGACCGCACCGGCCGGCGGAGCGTCGATGATGCCGTAGTCGTTGAGGCCGATCGCGACGTAATATCCCGGCGGTTGGGTCGTCAGGTTGTCGGCTACGCCTACCACGCGAAACCGCTGAAGCGGCGACGTACCCGCGAGCGGCTGCAGCTTGACGAGCGTGATGTTGTCTTGCGGCCGCACGCGGCCGTACGGCGGCGTCAGCAGCGAAAGGCCCCCGCCCCACGGCATCTCGTCGATGCCCTCGAGGGGCATGGTGCGCTGATCGATTTCTATCTCGCCGGAAAACGCGAACTCCGCGATGTGCGGCACGCCGTCGCGCCCGATCGCCAGAGCGAACCGCTTGTAGGGAACCTGGATGAGCGCGCCGGCGCGAACGACGATGTTTACCGGCCGATTGGTGTTTCCGATGTCGAAGTAGTCGCCGTTGATGCCGGCAATGGCGCGCGTGCGCCGAGCCATCGAGCCGATCGTTTCCCCGTGCGACGTCAGCGAGTCGTTCGCGAGGACCGCATCCACCCGAACGTCGCCGCGGCGGGGCTCCACAGCGACGACGTGGATGGCGAGCGGTCCCACGGTGGTCACGAGCTGGTAGTCGGCATAGGCGACGCCCGGCGCAATCGTTTCTACGGTCGGCGCCTGCTCCAGGATGCGCGGAAACGGCGGCCCCGGTGCGATGCGCGCGGGCAGCTCGCCGGCGTGCGCCGCCATCGGTGATGCGACGCTCAGCGCGAGCAGTGTCGAAGCGAAAATGCGATTCATCGCGAGCGCGGATTCCAGGTTGCGACCGCGAGCGGATAGCCGCCGGTCACGAACGGCGCATGCGGGACACGCCGAAGCGTACGGGCGTCAAAGACGTCGACCGAATCGGCGCCGGCGCAGGGAACGTACAGCCGCTGCGTCGCTGCATCGTAGGACGGCTTCCACGGCGTCGTGCACGTGTGCAGCGGCGCTCGCTTCGGCCGCAGCGTGCCGGCGTCGAGCACGTCGACGACGCCGACGGCCTCGTCCGTGACGAACAGCGTGCGGCGAGTGGGGTCGAGCGCTGCGCCCAGCGGAAACGTCAAGTTGGGACTTCGCGCAACGACGTGCGGCGTCTGCGTCTGCAGATCGAGCGCGACCACGCCGCCCGCTTGGGCGAACGGCGACCCGACGCTTTGATTGGATACTGCATACAGGCGCGTGCCGCCGGACGACAAGACGAGCGAAAAGACCCGCGCGACCGCATGAAATCGCCGGACGACGCGCATCGATCGCGCGTCGACCGCCGCGACGGTGCCGTCATTGGTGTTCGCGACGTAGACGATGCGCCGCGAGCCGTCGATCGCCACGCCCTCAGCGGTTGCGCCCGTGTCGACGCGGGTCACGCCGCCGTCGGCGGTGACCCGCGTGACGCCGCCCTTTCCGTCGACGTCTCGGTTCGTGACGAAGATCGCGTGCGTCACCGGATCGATGGCAATCTCGTCGCCAACGGGCACGCCCCGGACGCGCCGGACGCTCCATGGCGCCAAGGTCGCAAGGGTCAACTCCGAACCTTGTGTATCGGTCGCGACGATTCGGCCCAGCGCATCGACGGCGGCATCGCTCGCCGCACCGACCGTCGCCAGCACGCCCAGCACCGAGAAGTCGGCCGCGTCGTGAAAGACGATGCCCGCGTCGTACGACGCAACCGCGACAAAGGGCCGGCTTGGCAGGGGCGGCGTTCCGATGCGCAGGTTCGTTGCGGCTAAGCCGTCGACGTTCCCGGCCACGACGAGGGCGCTGCCGCGCGCGTCTGCCGGGATCTCGTAGTCGCCCGCGGGCGACAACCGTCCCGGACCGAGGAGCGCTGCATGGTACGGAGCGGCGAAACCGTTCACGCGCAGCGGAATCGCGCTCCCGGGCAGATACGGCCAAGGCGCGACGGCAAACGTACCGGCCGCCACGTGCGTGGCCGGCGTCCGCAGGATGCTGCCGCCCAATGCAACGGACGTGAGCGCGAGCGCCGCAAGGCGGACGAGGCGGAGGCGCGGCACGTCGCTTCAGTGGCTTTGGAGAACGCCCGTGACGAACAAGGCGATTCCGAACGCGCTCAACGCGCAGCCGAGCGGCAGAAAAACCCGCGTTCCGCTCAGCGCCGAGATGGAGACCAACACGATCGAGATTTCGAAAGCGGTCGTGGCGAACTGCAGCACTTCGTACGACTTCAAAATCCCCTCCGCGCGCTCGTCATTTTCGTCGGCCTGCTTCTCGAGCGTTTTTGCGCGTTCCAGGATCGGCGGCATCGCGTCGCTCTCGCGGCCGGCGACCGCTTCGAGGCGCCCTTCCGTTTCCGCATTACGGATCAAGCCGCTCGCGATCAGCGCGCGGTAAATATTGACGCGGATCTGTCTGGCTTCGTACGCGTTGTAGGAATCGGTCGCGCGGGCTTGCACCAGTATTGCCTGATTCTTCGCCGACAGCGCAGCGATCGAGCGGTGGTGCGCGAAGAGCGTTCCCAGAGCGGCAAGGACGGCAATGATCGCCGCAGCGAGGGAAACCAGCCGGTTACCGCCGCCCGTTTCGCTGGAATGGTTCACGTGGCGGCCTTCTCGCGGCGGTCCGTCAGTCGAGACACGCGTTCAAGACCATCCACGACGTCGGTCCCGGGAGCGACGGCGGTCTGGCGCGTTTTCGACGGGTCGAGCGAAAAGCTCGCAAGCCGAAAATCGGAAAACGTACCGGCGACGATCGTCCCATCGGGATCGACGGCGAACGCACGCCCGGCGGCACGATCGAACACAATGAGGTAGAGGCGGAGTTCCAGCGCACGGGCACGCGCGAGGCGTTCCGTCCAAGCGCCGGCGCGTTTCGTCGTCCAGCACACCAGCTGATAACCCGCGCGCCGATAGGGAACGAGGCCGCCGGGATCGAGCACCGTACGATCGTCGACCATGGCCGTAGGAATCGTGCGGTCGAGAGCGGGCAGGCGGCCCTCGTCGCCGGGCCCGATCGCGTAGTCGGTGCTAAGCATGGTGAGGCGGCGGTCGACGTCGACCGGAAGCGGATCCATGGAAATCCCGATGCGGATCGGACGCTCGTGCTTGGCCGTGCGCGGCGCGACCTCGACACGCGGCGCTCGCAGCGGATCGGCTGGCGCGAGGCGCACCGTCGTTTCGATCCGTTCCGGCGCGTGCTCGCCTGCAATGGCAAGGATTTCGCCGGCGCCGTTCACGATCTGGCTCTTTCCGCAGTACGCAACCATCCCAAGCTCGGCCCCGCACTTGTTTGCCGCCGCGAAGGGCACGCGGTTTTCGTACGCTCGAACCCGACCGAGCAAGTCGGCTTGGACGTTTTCCAGCATGGCGGGATTGCGGCCGCTCGTCACCCAGGCAGTCGGCATCACGAGCATCTCGGCGCCGTCGTCGACCAACGCGCGCGCAATGGTCGGTATGCGGCCGTCGGCGCAGATCAAAACGCCGAGCTTCCCGACGCTCGTCTGCACGGACGCCAATTGATCCCCCGGCACGAACCATCGGCGATCGAAATGCCACAAAAATAGCTTATCCGCGTGGCCGACGGTCGATCCATCGGTGTCGATGACCGCGGCGCGGTTGCGCAATGCGCCGTCGCTAACGGCCGCGACGCCGGCAACGATGACCGTGCGCGCGGATCGCGCGATTTCGCTCAGAGTACGTAATGCGTGCGCGATTCCGCTGGCGTCGAACGGCTCGTCACCGAGCACGTATGCGGGGAACGTTGCCTCCGGAAGGACCAGCAGGTCGGCCTCAGACGCGGCCTCACGCACCGCCGAGAGCGTGCAGTCGAGCGAGCGGGGAAAATCGCTGCGATCGGTCGCGCGCAACTGCAACGCAGCGACGCGGATGGAGCGGCTCATTGGTTGCCGCTGTTCGCGACCGCGAAAGGCGCGCCCCTGGTGCCCGCCGTTCGGAAGGCCGGCGCCCGGTGCGAGAGGAAAGGATTGTTCCCCAAAGGGTGTTACCGCGCACAGCGGAACCCGAAGGGAGATTTTTCACACGTGAAACGCACGCTACCAACGTTATCGCTGACGATTGCCGTCGCGAGCGCCGGACTGATGTACGTAGCGCCAGGCCGTGCCGGACACGCGGTCGCAGCGACACCCTCGCCGCACCCGTCCCCTACGCCGACGAGCTCGAAAGCACCGGCGACGTCGGGCGCTAAAAGTAAAGACCCGTGCGACGCAATGAAGAGCAAGTGGGCCCACATTCAATGCGAAAATTTCAACGGCTCCGCGCCGGGAGACGAATATTTTGGACGCATGAAAATGAGCTACTTGGGCATCAACAATACGTATAAAGACGGAGCCATCAGCGCCGGTGCCTATACGACCGACCCGCGAATCATCTCGAAACTGGACTTCGCGACCGAAGCGCTGCGCCGCTGGGCCGCCAAGTATCCCAACGATCCGCAGCTTCCCCGCTCGTATTTCTTGGGCATCCAGGTCATGCGCAAGGTCTACACGCAGCCCGAACAACAGATGGCGTGGGAGTTCATTCAGCTCCTCGTCACCAAGTATCCCAACTCATATTTCGGCAAGGTAATGAAGAACAGCCTCAGCAAGGGCTTCACCGAGCGGTGGTTTGCGCTCGCGCAGATCTGCCCGACGCCCCTCCCCTTGGGAGTGGGCGTGATGCCCGAGGTAACGCCGGACGTCACGCCGACGCCTTCGCCCGCGCCCGGCCACCCGGCCGTTCAGCTCATCACGCCGCCCTGCGTCCAATCGTCTCCCAGCTCCGGATAGCGACGTCCTGATAGCGACATAACGAAAGCCCCTGCGCGAGCAGGGGCTTTCGATTACGCTGGTCCGACCGGAAGCTAGATCTTTATGCCGATACCGGCGTATGGACCGCTTTCGGAGAACCCGATCGGTGCGGCATTGGTGTTGTAGCCACGATCGCCCAGGAACCCGGCTTCGATGAAGATCGGGAATCCCGTGAACGTGTAACTCACTCCGATGTCGTACTTCAGGATGTTGTATCCGACGTTGTACGTGCAACTGCCGCCGAGCGGATTGCCGCAGGCCAACGGGTTACTCTGGTAGTTACCGTTGACGCCGAAGAAGTATACCGCGCTACCGTAGAACGAGAACGGACGGTCGAGATCGGGGAGCTTCTCGATCCCCACCCCGGCGCCGGTTTCCTTCGGATAGCCGTAGTTATTCCCACGCCACATGTACGCGCCCACGAGGTAGATGCGCGGCCTGAGGATTCGAAGTCCGAGCCGAGCGTCGAAGTCGTAATCGCGTCCGACGAAGGACGGAACGGAGGTTGACCCCAGTCCACCGATCGTCGTGACGAAGCAGTCCGCACCACCGCAGGGATGCTGCCAGTTCCACTGGCGGTAGTCTACCTCGACCATCCACGGCAGGTTTGCAATCGGAAATTCGAGGGCGCCGTGCAGGCGGTACGAGAAACCGCCGTTATTGTTGTCACTGCTGGCGCCCGGAACGAACTCGTTGTAAACCTTCGGTGAGATGATGTAGTCGCCCGCGACATAAAAGTCGTAGTAGGGGCGCGCCGGCGGTACCGGCGTGGCAGTTGGCGGCGGCGCCGACGGTGCCTCGGTCGGGGGCGGCGGACTCGGCGGCGGCGTCGCCGGGATGTACCGGACGACGACGAGACGACGGTCCGGAACCCACTGAACGTAGGCTCCCATGCCTTCCGAAATTACGCGGACCGGCACGAGGATGACGCCTTTGTATATCATCGGCGGCACGTCCAGCGGACGCGATTCGCCGTTGATGATGACTTCCGGCTTACCGACGGTCACCTTGACCTCGGAGCCGGCTTTGCTGACCGTCACGGTTTTGCTGCCCGCGTCGTACGACACGGTCGCACCCATTTGCTCGAACATCGAGCGCAGCGGAATTAACAGCGTGCCGCCGCGCACGAGCGCGGCGAGAACGCGACCCTGCTTCAGGATATCGGGCTTGGCATAAACGTGATGGTCATTGAAGAGAATCGGATACTGTCCCGACGGCGGGGAACCGAAATTCGCCGGCGGAGCAGCCGTCGCGCCCTGATCCTGTGCGACCGCGTTGGTTCCAATGTTGCCATGCGATCCACTGGGATGAGCCGCGACCGCGTTGAATCCCAGACCGGCTGCCATCAGCACGGTCAGGACTCCAGTGCTCAGTCGCTTCAATGTGTCCTCCTAAGCTGGTAATGAGACCTGAGGCTGCTGCCCAGCGGCCCAATGGGCCGAACAGGGCAGATGCCTTTGGCGTCCTCTTCGGGAATGGGCGATTGCCTCCCCTGCAGTGGGAGCCTGGTCAGGCCAGCTTTTCTCGCAGTTTCGCGAGAAATTTGGCCTTGTCGATGATGTATCGCTCGTGCGTTCCCTCGGCCACGGCCTCCTGCTCGTCGAACACCTGAACCGCGAAGCTGATTCGCGGTCCGTCGAGCATGACGACCTCGACTTCGGTCCGTACGATGAAACCCACCGGCACGGGCTTCTTATGCTCGATGTCGACGTGCGTTCCGAGCGTGATCTGGCCGGCCCGGAGGATCGGCTCGACGCAATGGAGCGCCGCGCTTTCCACGAGCGCAACCAGCATCGACGTAGAGAGGACGTCGACGCCCTTGTTCCCGGCCTTTTCGGCCGTCATCCATTCCTCGACGCGGCTCTGTAGGCTGTACGAGCGGCCGATGTCGAGTTTCACGCTCATTTCCCGGGAAGATACGCCCTGCAGCCGACGACCTCATGCCGCGCTTTCAAGGGGCACGGCGCCTACAGGCGCCCCGAGCGGGCGCTTTGAATCAAAAGCCCTCAAGCGCCGTATATGACACTACAGAAGGATGGCATTTGAGAAAGAGATGCTCAGGATGACATGCGCACGGATCCCCGTACGGGCGGCGCTGCTGACGCTTGCCGCGACCGCGGCGTTGGCGGGGTGCGGAAAGAAACCGGCGATGGGGACCCCGCCGCTTTCGGTCGACGCGGCCGCCGCCACGCGTCAAAGTCTCGCCACGTATCTTACGCTGGACGGACAGATAGCGCCGCTCGAGCAATCCACGCTCGCGTTCCAACAAAGCGGCACGATTACGACCATCAACGTGAACATCGGCGACATGGTGCCGCGGGGCTCGCTGCTGGCGCGGATCGATCCGTCGACCCTGCAGGCCCAGCTTTCGCAGGCCCAGGCCCAGGCCGCTCAGGCGTCTGCCTCCGCCCAGGGTGCGGTGGCCGGATATCCCGTGCAGACGCAGAGCAATCAGGCAACGCTGCAGACGGCGAAGGCGTCGCTCACGAACGCCAAGCTCGTCTACGATCAGAACAAGCAGCTCTACAAACAGGGCTACGTTTCGGAGACGCAGCTGCAGCAGTCCCAGGCGAATTACGTGCAGGCTCAGCAGACGTATAACAACGCGGTCGTCGGCATGCGCAACGACGTCGTCAGCCTCCAGAACGTGAAGGCGCAGCAGGCGCAGGCGCAATCGGCCGCGGCGCAGGCACACGTGCTCAGCACGCAGCTTTCGCAGACGTATCTGTACGCGCCGTACGACGCCGTGGTCGCGAACCGTCTCGTCGATCCCGGCGCTTTCGCCTCGCCGTCGCAGCCCGTGCTTCAAGTCGCCCGCATCGATCGCGTATGGATAAACGTCAACGTGCCCGATGAGGACCTGCCGTACGTGCATCCGGGCGTTGCCATCACGTTCGAATCGACATCCTTGCCCGGCCGCACGTTTCATTCGGCGATCCAAACCGTCAACGCCGTGCCGACCTCAGGAACCCTGTCGTACTTGGCACGTATCGAGCTGCAGAACCCGGGATACGTACTGCGTGGCGGGATGCTGGTCGCCGTCACGGTGACCAAGGCGCGAGCCGCCGGGGCAATCGTCGTCCCTCGCAGCGCGGTCGCGCAAGGACCGTCGGGCTCCATGGTCTACGTCGTCGCCGACAACAAGGCGCAAGCCGTCCCGGTGAAGGTCGGCGTGCAGACCGACACGCTTGCGCAGGTGACGAGCCCGCGGGTGCAGCCCGGTACGATGGTCGTCACGACGCGGCCGGACGCCTTGAAAGACGGCAGCGTCGTTGCCGTCAATAGTGCCAGCTCCGGGACGTCGTCCAACGGCACGGTGCATTAGGGATGAGGCGTGGAAGAATTCCCGCGCGCGAGCTCCTAACGGCGCTCGCGCTGGGCTCGCTCGTGACCGGCGTGGCCTTCGCGCAAAGCGTGTCGCCTCCGCCGGATCAGGGCAACATCCCCGGCGTCCCTGGAATCAAGATGCCGTCGCCGCTGCCGCAGCCGACGATCAGCGGGACGCCGATTCCCTATCCGGCGTACGGTACGCCGGCGCCCGACGTAGAGGCGCTCAAGCCGAAGAAAGGCGTGCCACAGTCGATCTCGCTGGCCGACGCCATTCGGATCGCGGTCGCGCTGTCGCCGACGTTTGCGCTGCAGAACGGCCAATGGGCAGCGATCCACGCGCGCTATACGTCCGCGCTTCAGGCGTATTATCCGGGCGTCAGCGGAAGCGCTCGCATCGCCAAGCAATACAGCAACGGCACCAGCACGTCGGTCTTCAACAACGGCGGCGGAACGGGCCCGAGCCCGACGCCCTCGGCGCTCGTCCCATTGGCATCGGCGACGTCACCCGTGGGCAACTACAGTGCGAGCACCGTGACGCAGGAAAGCGTAACGATCTCGATCACGCAGCTCATCTACGACGGCGGCCGTACCATCGCGAACATTCGGTCCGCGAAAGAAGCGGACATCGCGGGCCGCGCGACGCTGCTGCGCGACCTTCAAACATTGGCCTTCAACGTCGCCAACTCGTACTTCACCGTGCTCGAGGACAATGCGACGGTGGCGGCGGACGCACAACTCGTGCGTGAGTTCGAAGTGAACGAAGCGTCGGTCGCGGCACAGATTCGCAACGGTGCCGCGGCGCGCTCGGACATCGCTGCGGCGCAGTTTCAAACCGCGCAGGCGCGCGGCAACCTCGTAGCGGCACAAGGCACGGCCATCGGCGCGCAGGCGACCTTCGCGACAACGCTGGGACTAGACGCCGACGCGGAGGTCGTCCCGCAGGCCATCAGCCAGCGGCCCTCTGCGCCCAATCCCACCTATGCGGTGTCGCTGAAACGGGCCCTCATCATGCGGCCCGACTACATCGCGGCCGCATACAACGTTCAGTCCGCGCAGGAAAACTTGCGGTTTGAAAAGCTCGCGCGGTTCCCCGTGCTGGCCGCCGGTGCGAGCGACGGCGTGAGCCGGACCTTTCTCAACTGTTTGTACCGCCCTGGCCTTGGCGTGAAGGCCGAGTCGGCGCTCTGTCCGGGGCCCGCAGGATGGTCGAACGACAAAACGCTCGGACTTCAGCTCACGGTGCCGATCTACGACCAGGGCCAGACGAACTTCAACATCGCCAACGCGGCGGCGCAGCTCGACCAGGCGCTGGCCACGTTCAACTCGACGCGGCTAACCGTCGAATCCGACGTGCGCTCGGCGCTCGCGACGCTCATTTCGGCGCGGGCGTCGCTCGTTCAAGCACAATCGGAGCTGGTCTCCGCGCAGGTATCGTTGAGCGCAACGCAAGCGCAATATCGAGTCGGTGCGACGACGATCCTCAACGTCGTGACGGCCGAGGCAAATCTGACCACCGCGCAGTCGGCGTACATCACGGCGCTCTACAGCGTGCAGACCGCGCAGCAAAACTATCTGTTCGCGACCGGTATCAGCGACGTACAGCTCTAGCTCCGCCGCGCCGGCGACGATCTCCGATCCGGTCAACGCCGCGATCTTGACCGTTTCCGAAGACCGGCTAGCGGGCTTTCAAACCGATCCCTTCGGCGCGATTGCGGACCGAACCGGCATCGCCCCCGACGTGGTGATCGAGCGTGTGGCCGCGATGCTGGAGGCCGGGACGATCCGGCGCGTGCGCCAAACGCTGCTCTCCACGAGCCTCGCCGGCGGCGCGCTTTGCGCCTGGCAGGTGCCTGCGGAACGCCTCGATGCGAGCTTCGACTTCATGTTTCGCAGCGATCCGTTCTCGGGCCACGTCGTCATCCGTACGACCGACGCCGCGTCGCCGGGAAGCAGTTATCGGTTGTGGACGACGCTGAAGGTGCCCCAAGGCTACTCCCTGCGCAAGCACGCGGAATGGCTCGGCCGCGAAGTAGGCGCCGAACGCTTCAGGTTGATGCCCGCGAAGATGCTGTTCGCCCTCGGCGTCGGTCACGTCCGGCGCCGGGGGCTTCCGCCGGGCGCGCGCGCGCCGGAACCGGCGCGGCCGCTCGGTACGGCGATCGTCGAACTCTCGGACCTGCAGTGGCGCGTGCTCGTGGCGCTCAAGCGCGAGTTTGCCGTCTCGGAAATGATTCGGGATCTCTGGGCGGCGCGAGCGCGGGAAGCGGGCGTCGATTTCCAAGAATTCGTCCGCGTAGCGCGCTCGCTCGAGGAACTGGGCGTCATCGGCCGCTTCTCGACGTTCCTCGAGCACGTGAAGGCCACTGCGGGGAACGAGCGCGCGACGCGTTACAACGCGCTCTTTCACTGGGCGGTTCCGGCCGGGAGCGAGGTCGCGGCGGGCTGCGAAGTGGGTCGTCACTACGTCATCACGCACGCCTATTGGCGCGAAGGCGGTCCGGAATTTCATGGAGTTAACGTGATGGCCGTCGCTCACGGGATGGAGAAAGCCGCCGTGCTGGCTCACAAGGCCGCGATCGACGCGCATCTGCGGGAAGCCGGCATCGCGTTTACGTATACCAACGTCTTCTGGGGCGGCCGCAGCGAGATCAAGCCGTCGGAGATCGCGCCGAGCGCGTACCGGTCGTTTTGCGAATCGCACGGCATCGAACCGGAAACGATGCGTGCAGAAGACGAGGAAGGAGCAACGGCGTGAAAAGGAAGTCGTGCGTCGGCGCCGGGCTCGCGGTCGCCGTCGCACTCGCGGCATGCAGCAAAGTCTCGAACGGCGGAGCCGCAGGGGCGGCGGGAAACTCGTGGACCATCCCGGGCGTCTTGCGTTTTTCGGAGTTTGCCGATCCAAAGAACCTCAACCCGATCCTCAATTCGGCATCTCCGACGCTCGACATCAGTATGTTCGTCTTTTCATGGGCGGTGCGCTACGACGACAAGGCGCGGCCCGTTCCCGACGCCCTGACCGAGATCCCAACGATCGCCAACGGCGACGTGAGCAAAGACGGCCTGACGCTAACGTACAAGCTTCGCCCCAACATGAAGTGGCAAGACGGGCCGCCGGTGACCTGCGACGATTTGAAGTTCACGTGGCAAGTGGTCATGAACACGCACAACAACGTCGTGACGACGGACGGCTATAAGGACATCGGCAGCATCGACTGCACGAATCGGCTCCTCGCCGTCGTCCACATGAAGAAGCTGTACGCGCCGTTCCTCCAGCAGCTGTGGGGCGTCAACGGCAACGCGCCGATCCTTCCGAAACACCTCCTGGCGAAATACAACGACGACAAGGGCTCGTTCAATGCGGCTCCCTACAACGCGCTTCCCGTGGGAAGCGGGCCGTTCCGAGTCGTTGCCTGGAACCGCGGCCAGGACGTCCGGATGGTCGCGAACCCGGACTTCTATCTCGGCAAGCCGAAGCTGAAGGAAGTCATCTACAAGATCCTGCCCGACGAGAACACGGCCGTGACGCAGTTGAAGACGCACGAGCTCGACATGCTCGCGCTCGGCACGGGCTTGAAGTGGCCGGAATATGCAGCGCTCGCCGCGGACCCGCGCAACGGCATCGTGGCGACTCGCGTCGATGCCTTTTCATGGTCGCATGCCGATTTTAATTTGCGTCATCCGATCGTGTCGGACGTCGCGGTGCGGCGCGCGCTTGCGTATGCTACAGACCGGTCCGAGATCATCAACAAGGTCGTGCACGGATCTGCGATTGCCGCCGATACGGACCAGCAACCGCACTACTCGTGGGCGTACAGTGACGACGTCGCGCATTACCCGTTCGATCCCGTCAAGGCGAAGGCGCTGCTGGAGGCCGACGGCTGGAAGGCCGGTCCCGACGGAGTACGCGTCAAGAACGGTCAGCGCCTCGAATTCGCGCTGTCGACGCAGACCGAATCGAGCAACGGCAAGGCGAACGAGACCGTGCTGCAGCGCCAATGGCGCGATGTGGGAGCTCAGGCAGACATCAAGAACTATCCGACGAGCGAGTTCTTCGACAATTCCGCTAACGGAACGCTGCAGGGCGGCCATTATGACGTCGCCTTGTTCGGCTGGCTGGGCGCCGCCGATCCCGACGACAGCGCCATCTATTCGGGCAACAATTTTGCGCCGCACGGGCAGAACGCGATGTTCTGGAACAACCGTTTGGCGACCGACGCCATGACGGATGCCCTAAAAACGATCGACCAAACGCGGCGCAAACACGACTACCTCGTGGTACAGCAGCAGCTCGCGCTCGACGTTCCGACGATCATCTTGTACTTCAACCGGCTGCCGTACGTGTACAACAGCGATCTCAAAGGCTTCGATCCGTCGCCCGTCATTTCGGCGTTCTGGGACCCCTGGAACTATTCGATCTAAGGAGCTGAGCACGATGAACGTACGGTTATTTCTCGCTGGGGCATCCATCGCCGCGGTAGTGGGCTTGGGCGCCTGTACGAAGAGCACGACGGCCGGCGCGGGCGGCGGCCGGACGAATTCGTGGACGCAGGCGCACGTACTGCGCTTTGCCGATGCGGGCGACGTGAACACCCTCAATCCGCACCTCGGGCAGTTCGCCGCCATCGGTTATCTCTCGTCGATGACGATGGCCTATCTGATCAAGTGGGACGAGCACAACAATGCCTATCCCGAGCTGGCGACGCAGGTCCCCACGCAGGCCGACGGGGGCGTGAGCAAGGACGGCCTGACAATCACGTATCACTTGCGCCGAGGCGTGCGCTGGTCGGACGGCGCGCCGTTCGACGCCGACGACGTTGTGTTCTCGACCAACGTCGTCAACAATCCGGCGAACAACGAGGTTGGACGCCTGGGGTGGGACCAGATAGCGAAGGTCGACGAGCCCGATAAGTACACGGTCGTCTACCATTTGAAGAAGCCCTACTCGCCCTTCATCGAAACCTTTTTTTCCACGGCCGGCGCCAACCCGTGCATCTTGCCCAAGCACCTCCTCGCGCAGTACCCAAACATCAATCACGTCGCGTACAACGCGTTGCCGGTCGGCATCGGACCGTTCAAGTATCTCCGCTGGAACCGCGCGCAGGATATCGTGTTGGTCCCCAATCCGCTGTATTTCCGCGGCCGTCCCCGGCTGCAGCGCATCGTCTACAAGATCATTCCCGACCGCGACACCGTGCTCTCGCAGATGCAGGCGCACGAGCTGGATATGTGGGATCTCGTGCCGGGTGCCTACCTTGCGCGCGTTGCGGCCATCCCCGGCGTTTCGATCGTCCGTCAGCCGAGCTACTGGTTCAATCACCTCGATTTCAACACGCAGCGGCCCGCGCTGCGCGATCCCGTCGTTCGCGCGGCGCTGCGAATGGCGCTGGACCGGCGCACGCTGATCGACAAGATCGGTCACGGCGTCGGCATCCTCCAGGAGGTCACGACGCCGAAGAACGCACCCTACGCCGTCACGTCGATACCACCGGTGCCATTCGACATCGCGGGGGCCAACGCGATGCTCGACCGCGACGGCTGGATTCGCGGCAGAGACGGCGTGCGGGCGAAAAACGGCGTGCCCCTGATGCTCGACTATGCGACGAGCGCCGGACTGCAAGACGTCGACGAGCAAATCGAGCTCGAGCGTTCCTGGTTCAAGCAGATCGGCGTCGACATCAGCATCCGCCACTACCCCGCCGCGCTCATGTTCGCGCCGCTGCAAGCCGGCGGAATCGTCTACTCCAATAAGTGGGACATGATCGGATTCGCCTGGCAGAACGACGCAATCGGCGACATGTCGCCGTTCTTCTCCTGCAAGTCGTTTCCGCCGAACGGGCAAAACGACGTCCGCTGGTGCAACCCACGCGCCCAGGCCGCGATGGACGCGCTGTTCGGACACTACGATCAGGTACGGCGGAACGCAGACCTCCTCGTGGTGCAGCAAGAGTTCATTAAAGACGTTCCGGAGATCGTCATGTCGCTGCGCGAAGACATCTTCGCGCACAACAGCGATCTGAAGAACTTTCACCCGAATGCGATCACGCCGTTCGATGACATGTTGAATGTCGATATATAGCGGCGCTCAGCAGCGCGCAGCCGGCTAGCGAGAGACAGCGCAGCAGGGCCCACGCCGGAACCGCCGCGAGCAAGCCGCTCGCGCGTTGCTCCGCCTGCCAGATTGCGGCGGGACCGGCAGCGTTCGGGGCCCGGAAATGCGCGAGCCCATCGGGCCAGATCGGCACGGGGTGCCGCGCAGCGAGCCCCGCGCAGGCGACGAAAACGATCGCCAGAAACGCCGCCGCCACGATTGTCGGGCGGCGGTCGTTTTCACCGAGCGCGACGAACCCGGCAAAGGCAGCCGTCGCCAGCAGCGCACTCTGCACGATCCCGCTGGGACGCTGCGCGAGCCCGAGCCAGTCGATCGCTACCAACACCGTTCCGACCAACGCGACGAGCCGGGCGGCGCCACGCGTGCGCACCGCGCACCAAGCTGCCGCGGCATACGCGACGACGAAGTCGTGTTCGTGAAAGAAGCCCGCGACGAACGGGACGAGCGCCGAGAATGCCGCGAAGCGTGCGAAGCGGTTGGAAATGCTGCGTGCGAGCAAAAGCGCCGTTACGACGGCCGCGATGGCGACGGCGATGCCCACCGCCGCCGCTACTGTCGGCGCGGCGCCGAAACCGTAGGCGATGGATGCCGGGCCGAATTGGATCGCCGAGAACCGCTCGGCAGACGCGTGCGCCGCAAGCGTGCGGCCGTAGGACAGCGGCCACGACCAACCGGCCGCGATTGCGCCGGCCGCGTACGTCATCGCCGCTCCGGCGGCGATGGCGAGCGTCGCACGATTCCTGCCCAGCTGCGACGCCAAGCCGAGGGCGGCGTTTGGCTGGGCGTATGCGAGGCACGCGCCCAACGCCGCACCGAGCGGCGATCGCGGCGCCCAAACGGTGACCGCGGCGGCACCGAAAAAGCTCGGCAATGCGAGTTGTCCGAGCGCGAAGTCGCTCGAGATCGGCGCGAACGCTATCGCGAGGGCCAGCGCTCCGAGGAAGAGCGGTGCGCGCAAGGATGAGCGCGTCCCTTGCAACGTGGTCGCTACCAATGCCAGCAGCGATAATGCGAGCGCGGCCCACCATGCATGCGCCGCGTCGCGGTAGGACACGCGCGCGGCAGCGCCCCATGCGAGCAGCGTCGCCGGCGGTCCGACGAACGGCAATATTTCGTCGCGTCGCGCGTCGACGCCGACGATGCGCCGCTCCTGAAGCCATATCGCGCGGCCGTACGGGTCCGCGTGCGCGTTCCGCGCCGCTCCCGCCGACCAATAGGCCTCGAAGTCGCGCGCTTGCGGTCCGGGGGTGGCCGCCGGACGCACCGCAGCGACGGCGATCGCGATCGCCGCGAACGCCCACGCCAGCAGCCACGAGCGCGCTACCACGCTGCGTTGAGGGCGGATCCCGCCGCGGCGCTCGCGTGCGCCTGCGCCATGACGAAGAAGAGGCCGAGCAACGTCGCGAGATACCAAACGCTGACACGGATGCGCGCCGGAAGCGTCATGCGGGCCGCGCGCGGATCGACGTGACCGCGCCACGCCGACAACATTGCCGGCAGCCCCAAAATTCCGATGATGGCGATAAAGAGGATCGGGATGTGGAACTGGATCGCGAAGAGCACGAACAGCGCGAAGCCCACGATCCATAGCGGCGGCCAGAGTGCGCCGATGATTCGGCCGCCGTCGAACGGCGGCATCGGAATCATGTTGAAGAGGTTCAAGAATGCAGACAGGTCGGCGCACGCGTACCAAAAACGCTCGTGGCTGAACTCGCCGATCGCGTAGCATGCGGCGGCTAAGCCGAGCCCCGTCAGGGGCCCGGCCAGCGCGATATAGGCGTCTTGCTCCAGGTCCTCGGGCGCCGCGCCCGCGGTAAAAGCGCCGAGCAGCGGAACGAACGCCGGCAAGCGCACGGGCAAGCCGTATGCGCGAAACGCAAAATAGTGTCCTAACTCGTGCGCGAGCAGCAGCAGCATGACGACGACGGCGAGCTTCCAGCCGAAGATCACCACGTAAATCCAGAGCGAGAGCACGAACGTCCAACTGACGCCGAAGAGCTTAGCCCCGATCAGTAACAGAAACTTGAATTTGAGGAAAAAGGCCAGCACCGCCGCAAAAATTGCACCGATGCCGCTGCGCCGGCGCTGCGCGGCTTTCGGCGGTTCGGGTTGGTCGTCCGGCGATGGCGGCAGGTATTCCACGCAGTCTTCTTCAACCGCGTTGCGTGCCGGTCATCGTCATCGTAGGCGGAGGATTCGCCGGGACGGCGGTCGCACGGCGGCTCGAACGCCGGCTGCGCCGAGGCGAAGCCGACGTAATTCTTCTCAGCCGGGACAACTACACGCTGTTCACGCCCATGCTGCCCGAGGTGACGTCGGGCGAACTCGAAGTGCGCCACGTCGTGACGCCGATTCGAGAGCAGCTGCGGCACACGGGCTTCGTCCTCGCAGACGTCGACGGCATCGACGTCGAGCGGCAGGAAGTCACGTACCATCACGTCTTGACGGGTACGCGCACGGTGCAGCGATACGATCAGCTCGTGCTCGCGCTGGGCTCCTCCACGTCGACGTTCGGCCTGCCGGGCATTGCCGAAAACACGTGGCCCCTCAAGACGCTGAAAGATGCCGACGTCCTTCGCAATCACTTGGTCTGGCTATTGGAGCTGGCCGACACGATCCGCGACGACGACCGCCGCCGCCGCCTCATGACGCTCGTCGTGGTCGGCGGCGGCTTTACGGGCGTGGAAACCGCGGGCGAAATCGTCGAGCTTTTCCGCAGCGTTATGCGCTTTTACAGGCACCTGCGGCGCGACGAGCTGCGCGTCGTTTTGGTCGAGGCCGGGACCGCGCTGCTCGCGGGCCTTCCGCCGAAGATGGGCCGCTATTCGCGGCGGGTCCTCGAACGACGCGGCATCGAGGTGGTGCTCGGCGACGGGGTTTCGGCCGCCGATTCTACGGGGCTGACGCTGCACAGCGGCCGCCGCATCGAGACCGAAACCGTCATCTGGAGCGCCGGCGTGAAACCGTCGGCGACGATCGCGCGCGTCGCGTTGCCGACGACGAAACGAGGCGCCGTCGAGACGCATGAGGACATGCGCGTCCGCGGCATGTCGAACGTTTGGGCGCTCGGAGACTGCGCCTCGATCCCCGATCCCGAGGGGGGAACCTATCCAATGACCGCACAGCACGCGATCCGCGAGGGCCCTCGGCTCGCCGACAACCTGGTGGCGACGGTCCGGGGACGGCCCACCAGCCCGTTTCGTTATCGGGCGCTCGGAATGATGGCGGCGCTCGGAGCACGCAAAGCCGTCGCGCAACTGCCGGGAGACGTCGTGATCACGGGCTTTATCGCGTGGTTCTTTTGGCGTACGTATTATCTGCTCCGGTTGCCGGGGCTGGACCGAAAGCTGCGCGTGGCGTTCGACTGGACGCTCGAACTGCTCTTTCCGCGTGACTCGGCGGAGTTGCGTTTCGGCCCGTAGAACGCTTCCAAATGCTGCGCGAACCGATCGAACGTCTCATCCGCGACCCAAAGGAGTTTACCGATCGCATCGCGTTTCCGCCGAGTTCGGAGATCCGGATCTACGACGAGACGCTGCGGGACGGCGAACAAATGCCGGGCGTCTGCTACACCCCTTCCCAAAAGCTGGAAATCGCCACGGCCCTCGCGGACATCGGCGTCCATGTGATGAGCGTGGGATTTCCGGCCGCATCGCAAGGCGATCGGCGTACGCTGCAGCTCGTGATGGAAGCCAAACGCCGCGGCGAGCTCGGAAACGTCGAGATCGTGGTGATGTGCCGTAGTAACCGCGGCGACATCGACGTGACGGTGGAAACCTTGCGCGACGCCGGAATCGCGCCGCGTGAAGTGACGTTCTTCGTCTTCACGAGCGGCAGCGATCTGCACTTGAAGTACAAGATCGGCAAGACGCTGCTGCGGTACGAGGGCCGGGACGAAGGCGAGTGGCTCGACTTGCCGCTGTCGTTCTATCGGGCCGCCAACATCCGGCTGCAATGCGACGCGATTCGACACGCGCGCGAGCGCGGCGTGGAGCGCGTCGAATTCGGCGCCGAAGACGGGAGCCGCGGCGACATCGACTACTTCATCGAATACTTCAAGGCCGGGCTCGAGGCCGGCGGGACGCGTCCTGCGTGGCCCGACACGGTCGGAACGCTGACGCCGGAAGCTACTCGCTGGTATTGCTCGCGGATCGTCGACGCGCTTCCCAGGGGGCTGCCGATCGTCGCACACTTACACAACGACTACGGCTTGGGGACGGCCAACGCGATCGTCGCGACGTCGTCCGGCTTCAAAGTAATTTCCGTGACGGCGAACGGATACGGCGAGCGCGCGGGCAATGTGAAGCTGCACGAGTTCGTCGTCGCGCTGCGCGTGCTGTACGGAATCGACCTGCCTGGGTTTCGATACGACAAGCTGCGCGAGCTCGCGCGCTTCATGGAGCGGATGAGCGGCATCCCGCTGCAGCAGCACGAGCCGATCGTCGGGTCGAAGGTGTTCGCGCACGAGTCCGGGATCCATACGCAAGCGATGCTGATCGATCGCCGCATGTACGAAGCGGTGCCAGCGGAGCTTGTCGGGGGCGGGACGAGCTGGGTCTTCGGGAAGCACACCGGCGCCGCGCTCGTCGAAGATACACTCCGCCGCAAGTCCGAACGCCTCGCGCGAGCGGGGATCGAGCCGACGTCGCAGCTCGCGCACCGCGTCACGGATGAGGTCAAGCGGCTACGCGAGGAACGCGCCGCTTCCAGCAGGAGCGAGGAGACGATCGAGTTGTACGAAAGCGCGATGCGGCGACTGTCGCTGAATGAAGAGGACGTCGTCGACATTGCGATCGCCCTCGGCACCGTGGCCGCTCCCCTGTCATGCTGAGCTCGTAGAAGCGTGGTTTATGCGAGGGCGCCGAGGCGCCACGTCGCAACGAATGCTTTGAAGACGACGGGATAGTCGTCGTGCGTGAAGCGCACGCTGCGGGCCCCCGTCCGCTCGAAGCCGGGGATCGTCGCTATGAGGTGTGCCTGGGCGGTCGTCACGAGCGACACGTCGAGCGTTAGGGGCGGATCGAAGCGGAACGGCTTTGCGTCTGCGGCGTTGCGGACTGCCGCTTCCGCCTCCCGGCGGATCGCGCGGCACGCGGCTTCGGGCACCATCGAATTCGCGGCGAAGTTTCCGATCGACTCTTTGACGACGACGCCGCGAACCCACGGCATCTGGTCCCGAACGCCGCGCACGGTGGTCCCGTCGCCCGTCACGAGCAGCACCGGAACGCCGTAATGCCCCAGCAGACCGGCATTGATGGTCGCCTCGCTGCAGCGGATGCCGTTGAGGGCGACCTCGTAGACGACCGTGGGCGTATACGTGTGACAGAGCACGGCGTCGGCTTCGCCGGCGCCGGCGTGGTAGCCGACGAAAAAGGCACCCCCGTACCCACCGTCGGCATCCTGCACCATGGAGAACGGTTTGCGATTGCCGAAGACGATACGCACGTCTCTGGCCAAGTCGTCGATCAGCAGGTTACGCATCGGACCGTGCGAGTCGTTGACGAGCACGTCGCCCGCGCCGCCGGCACGCGCTCCTTCGATGGCCGCGGCGATCTCGCGCGTGTAGTACCGTCGAAACGTCGCATATTCCGGGTGCGGCGTTCGCGCGTCGACCTGTTCCCAGGCGCAAACGCCGGCGACGCCCTCCATGTCGCCCGAGACGTATAGCTTCATGCGATCGGGTCGGCGGCAGCCGCGATCCTCGTCGCCACCAGAAAGCCCCGGAGCAGCGAAGGATAGTCGCCGGCCGCGAAGCGCACGGCGCGCGAGCCGATTCGCGCAAAGCCCGGCAGCAACTCGATAAAATCTGCTTGCTCCACGCCGGCCGTTTCGACCGTCAACACGAACGGCGCCGCGAAGGTGAAGGGCCGCGCGTTCTCACGGCGGCCGATTGCCTCCCGTGCGCCTTCACGGATCGCGTCGCGCGCCGCCGCCGGCGTCATCGAGTTGACGGCGGAATATCCGATCGGCTCCTTGACCGCGACGCCGACGGCCCATGGCAGCGCCCGCGTCGTCTCCTCGACGATCGTGCGGTCGCCGGTAATAAGCAACACGGGAACGCCATAGCTCCCGGCGAGAGCCGCATTGAGCACCGCTTCGCTGCACGGCGTGTCGTTGACCGTGACGCGATAAACGGCGTCGCTGTACGTATGCGCCAGCGTCGCCGCGTCGCCGGCCTTTGCATGATAGCCGGTGAAGAAGGCACCGTCGGCTCCGGCGAGGCCCTGCATCATGCTCCACGGCTTGGGCGCCCCGGAGATCACGCGCAGTGCGTCGTCGTCGGGCAGCTCGTCGAACGACAAGTTGCGCATCGACCAGTGCGCGTCGTTGACCACGATGCCGGCGGCTCCGGCGTCGCGCGCGCCTTCGATGGCGGCGCGTACTTCGCGCGTCATCAACCGCCGAAAGACCGGGTATTCGTGACCGTCGCTCGGGTCGCACTGCTTCCATGAGGAAACGCCGGCCGTTCCCTCCATATCGCAGGAAATGTAAAGGTTCACTGATGGAGCGCCGCCTGTGCCTGTGCGAGGCCGGTTTGCGCGGCGACGTTTCGGGGGTTTGCACGGAGCGCTCGGCGGTAGAGCGGGATCGCCTGCGCGAAGCGGTTCGCGGCCAGATACATGTCGCCGAGCTGCGTCAGCGCGACGTCGTCGTTCGGATGGGCCGCGATGCGTTGACGCAAGGATTGCAAGGCCGCCACCACCGGCGCGGGCGGCCCCCCCTCGACGTTGTTTTGCGAGCCCTGTGCCGGCACCGCCCCATTGCCCTGCGGCGCCTTCGCCGCGTTGCCGAAGACGGAGCCTGTGACGCCGAATCCGTCGGCCACCAAATACGCCATCGTACAAAGAAAAATCGCCGCAATCAGCGTAACGATCGGGATGTAAATGCGAGGCGGTAGGCCGCGCGGTGTCTCGGGAGCCACCAAGAATCCGTTGGACACGCGCAGAAAGAAATCTTGCGTGAACGCCGTTCCTTCCGAAGCTGACCTGCAGCTGCTCTTCGCCCGACTGAACTACGAATTCTTTAATGGCGAAGTGCGCGATTGCCGGATAGCCTACAACGAGCGCTTCTCGAATTCGGCCGGCCGCATCACGTACGGGACGCATCCCATGGTCATCGAGCTTTCCCCGAAGCACTTTCGCCGGCACCCTGAGGCTTTAACCGAAACGCTGCTTCACGAGATGGTGCACGCCTGGTGCTACGTGAACTTTCGCGACACCGGGCATGGTCCGCGCTTCAAGCGAAAGCTGCGCGCGTGCGGCATCGACTCCATCTATCACGACTTGGGCAGCGTCGCCCCGATCAAGGAGTCCGCTAAACGCTACATTCTGCGATGCGAGCACTGCGCGTTCGAGGCGTTGCGGCGGTCGAGGCCGCGCCGAGCCGCGAGCTGTCCGCGCTGCAACAAACGTCGCTTCGACGCCCGATTCCCCCTGTCGGTCTATGAGGTCCTCGAGATGCGGGCGGTCGGCACGACGATCGACATGCTGCAGGCTGCGCGGAAAGGCGACCGCGGATGACGAAGGCCACAGCGCTATGATCGCCGGACGAACGACCGATTCCACCAGGCGCACGCGTGTCGAGAGCGACTCCATGGGAACGGTCGAAGTTCCCGTCGACAAGTACTACGGCGCGCAGGCCGCCCGCTCGCTCGTACACTTCGACATCGGCGACGGCTCCTGGCCACGCGACGTGATGCCGCGGCAAGTCATCGTCGCAATGGCCGTTTTGAAGAAGGCCGCGGCGCTCGTCAATCAAGAGCTGGGCAAACTCGATGCCGAACGCACGCGCTACGTCGTCGCCGCAGCCGATGACATCATCGATGGCCGGCTCGACCCCCATTTTCCGCTGCGCGTTTGGCAAACCGGCTCGGGTACGCAGACGAACATGAACGTCAACGAGGTCATTTCGAACCGCGCGATCGAGCTTGCCGGCGGACAGATGGGCTCGAAGAAGCCAGTGCACCCCAACGACCACGTGAACATGTCGCAGTCTTCCAACGACACGTTTCCGACGGCGATGCATGTGGCGGGAGCGCGAGCCATGGTGGAGATGCTGCCGGCCGTCGAGGCGCTGCGCAACGCACTGCATGCCAAGGCGCGATCGTGGTCGCACGTCGTGAAGGTCGGCCGCACGCACCTGCAGGATGCAACGCCGCTGACCCTCGAGCAAGAATTTTCCGGCTACGTCACCCAGCTCGATCGAGCGATCTCGGCGTGCAAGGCGGCCCTCGACCCGCTCTACGATCTGGCGATCGGCGGCACGGCGGTCGGCACCGGACTCAACGCCCATCCAGAGTTCGGCGAACGCACGGCGCGCAAAATCGGAGAGCTGACCGGCCTCCCGTTTCGCTCGCATCCCAATAAGTTTACGGCACTCGCCTCGCACGACGACTTCGTCTTCGCGTCCGGCGCGTTAAAGACGCTCGCCGCCGCACTCATGAAGATCGCCAACGATATTCGCTGGCTTGCATCCGGTCCGCGAGCCGGAATCGGCGAGCTGGTGCTGCCGGAGAACGAGCCCGGCAGCTCGATCATGCCCGGGAAGGTCAATCCGACGCAATCCGAAGCGATGACGATGGTGTGCGTGCAGGTCTACGGCAACGACACGGCGGTCGGCTTCGCCGCGTCGCAGGGCAACTTCGAGCTCAATGTGTTCAACCCGGTGATGATCTACAATTTTCTCCATTCCACTACGTTGCTGCGCGACGCATGCACGATGTTCCGCGAACACGCCGTCGAAGGTTTGCAAGCCAACGAGGAGCAGATCAAGAAATATCTCGACGAGTCGCTGATGGTGGTCACCGCACTTTCGCCGAACATTGGTTACGATAAGGCGGCGGAGATCGCGAAGAAGGCGCACCACGAGAAGACGACGCTAAAGCAGGCGGCGCTTTCGTTGGGGCACGTTACCGAGGAACAGTACGATCGGATCGTCGTCCCAAAGGCGATGACGTCCCCGCGCTGACTCCCGCGGAATTCATCGCTAGAGCTGGCGCCAGACCAGCGTGATCGCCGCGGTCACGAGCGCGACGGCGACCACCATCAGCAGCTGGGGAGAGCGCAGCCGCAGCGAGAGCCGCGCGCCGATCGGTCCGCCGAGCAATCCGCCGAGCACGAGGGGCACGACGTCGCGACCGACGATGTCGCGCTGCAGGGCGTGCACGGCTAGCCCGACCGGAGACGTGAGCAGGATCGCGAAATGGGACGTCGCGCTGATCGCATGCGCGGGCAGCTCGGAAAAATAGAGGAACGTCGGCACGAGAATGATGCCGCCGCCCAAACCGAAGAGGCTGGAAAATATCCCCACGGCAAAGCCGAGCGCCAGTGCGCCGCGATAGGACATGCCCTTGATCGTTGCGACGCGGTGATGCTCCACCCGTCCCGCCATGCGCCGCTCGGCGTTCCACGCCATGTCGACTGCGACCGCCACCAGCAGCACGGCGAGGATCGTGTCGAATAGGCGCGCCGAGATGTGCAGGGAGATGATTGCGCCCAAGATGCTGCCCGGCAGGCCGCCGGCCGCGATCATCAGCCCGACCTTCAGATGCACGCGCCGCTGCAGCCAGTAGGTGAAGGCGCCGCTCGCGCTGTTGGCGACGATCAGCACCAGCGACGTGCCCGCCGCGTATGCCGGCGAAAAACCGAGGAGCAGCCGCAATATCGGGACGAGAATGAAGCCTCCGCCCAGTCCGACCATCGAACCGAAGACGCTCGCGCAGAACGCGGCGGCGAACAGCTCGAGGGCGAGGCGCACGCGGCGAGCTTTTAGCTAGAGCGTCCGATATATCGGCGGTCGCGCGAATCGATCCGGATGACGTCGCCGCTTTCCACGAAGAGCGGCACGGCGACCGTGGCGCCCGTTTCTAACTTCGCCGGCTTTGTCGCGTTCGTCGCCGTGTCGCCGCGGAAGCCCGGGTCCGTCTCCACGATGCGCAGCTCGATGTGCGCGGGGAGGTCCACACCGATGGCCGTCCCGTCGTGGAACTGGACGTCGACGACCATCCCATCCTTGAGAAAATCCGCGGGGCCGCCAATCAGGTCACGCTGCAGGGTGACGTTCTCAAACGTCTCCTGGTCCATGAAATGATAGCCGTCGGCGTCGTTGTACAGCATCTGCATCTGGCGGTTGTCGACGACCGCGCGTTCGAGCTTTTCGCCGGCGCGAAACGTCCGCTCCAGCGTCGTGCCGGTCTTGACGTTCTTCAGGCGCGTCCGCACGAAAGCGGAGCCCTTTCCGGGTTTGACGTGAAGGAACTCGATCACGGTCCAGAGCTGGCCCTCGACGACGATTGTGACGCCGTTGCGCAGGTCGTTTGACGAAATCATCGGTGCTGGTAGTACGGGCCACGGCGACGCGAGCCCTTGCACCGCTCGTTACGCGCGCGCTTTGAACCGGCCGATGGCGCCTTCGGTGCCTGCGCGTAAGCGTCCGATGTTCTCTCGATGGGTGAAGGCGATCAGCAGCCCCGCGAAGACGGCGTATGCCGTTTCCGGCAGCGAACGAGTGAAGGCGTAAACGGCGAACGGCGCGACCGCGCTGCCGAGCAGCGATCCGACGGATGAGTATCGCGTGACGGCCGCGCCGACCGCCCAGCCGGCGAGCGCGACGAGCCCGGCGGGCCAACAGAGCGCGAGCAGGGCTCCGAACGAAGTAGCAACTCCCTTGCCGCCCCGCAAGCGCAGCCAGGGCGAAAAGCAGTGGCCGAGCACGGCTCCTGCGGCGACGATGGCCGCCACAAGCTGATCGTTCGCCACCCAAAGTACCGGGACGAACCCTTTAAGCCCGTCGAGCAACAGCACGGAGATCGCCCCCGCCGTGCCGAGGGTTCGCAACGCGTTCATCGCGCCGATGTTGCCGGATCCGTGTTTGCGAATGTCCCGGCGATAGAACAGGCGGCCGATCAGGTAGCCAAACGGAACCGATCCAATCCCGAAAGCGCCCACGAAGGCAACAACCGGCATGAGCGCCACGCCGGCTAATCCGTCGCTTCGCGTTCGCGCCGCGGCACGAACCGCAGCGTCAACGGCACGCCTTCGAAGTCCGAGTGGCGCCGAATCACGTTCTCCAAGAAGCGCGCGTAGTGCGGTTGAAGCAGATCCGGATCGTTGCAATGGAGCACGATCAGCGGCGGATGCGTGGCCGGCTGTACGGCGTAAAAGATCCGCAGGAGCCGTCCGCCCATGGACGGCGGAGGGTGCGCGAGCACCGCGTCGCGCACGACCGCGTTGAGCGCCGGCGTCGGTATGCGTCGGTCGAGGTTTTCGGCGACGCGCGCCACGAGCGGCATGAGGCTGCCCAAGCGGCGATGCGTCTTCGCCGATAAGAACGCGATCGGTGCGAAGGCGGCAAAGGGCAGCGCGTCCCGGACCGCTTCGGCCAAGTCCGCCTGCGTGAAGTCGTCGGTTTGCTCGCGGACGAGGTCCCATTTGTTGCCGACGATGATGAGCGCCTTGCGTTCCTCGATCGCGATGCCGGCGAGTCGCCGATCCTGCGCCATTATGCCGGTCATCGCATCGAATACGAGCAGCACGACGTCGCAGCGTGCGATGGCTCGAAGCGAGCGCAGCGCCGCATAATATTCGATTGCCCCGTGGGCTTCGGGTTTCTTACGGACGCCCGCCGTGTCGACGAGCCGAAACGAGCGGCCCTGCCATTCGAAGAGCGCGTCGATCGCATCGCGCGTCGTGCCCGGCGACGCCGACACGAGCGTGCGCTCTTGGCCGAGCAGCGCATTCACGAGCGAACTTTTTCCGACATTCGGGCGACCGATGACCGCGATCGCCAGTTCCCCCTCGGGCGGCGAATCGGCGGCAACCGGCGGCAGCAGCGCCACGATGCGGTCGAGGAGGTCGCCGGTTCCCTCTCCGTGGATAGCCGAAACCGCGACGGGCTCTCCAAAACCGAGACCGGAAAACTCGGCATATACGCTCGTGGCCGCGCTTTCTGCCTCCGCCTTGTTGGCCACCAACACGATGGGCCGTCGCGTGCGGCGCAAGATCTGCGCGACGTCGTCGTCGAGCGGGTGGAGGCCGCTTCGCGCATCGACGACCATCACGACCACGTCGGCTTCCGCCGCAGCCGCTTCGGCTTGCCGGCGGCTCGCCTCGGTCAGTTCGGTGCCCTGGGCCGCCGTCGCAGCGGGGTCGATGCCGGCGGTGTCGACGAGGCTGAACACGCGTCCCGTCCAGTCGCACACCGCGTACAGTCGATCGCGGGTGACGCCTGGCGTATCTTCGACGATTGCGAGACGGCGGCCGATAAGCCGGTTGAAAAGTGCGCTCTTCCCCACGTTGGGCCGTCCGACGATTGCGACCGTCGCCGGACGCAGCGTGCCCTTCAGCGGGACCGTCTCCAACTCGTGCACCTCGCTAGCTTCCGCACACCGGCGAGTGAAACCCGGGACGGAACGCCTGCGCTACGGCGCGAACACCCGGCCAGCAACATGCCCAGCGTTTATATCGAGACCCTCGGCTGTCAGATGAATGAGGCCGATTCACGGTATATTGCCGATCGTGCCCGTTCCGCCGGGTACACGCTCGCGCCTTCGCCTGAGGACGCCAACGTCGTCGTCCTCAATACCTGCACCGTTCGCGACGCCGCCGAGCGGCGCGCGTACGGCCGCATGAATCATTTCAACGCGCTCAAACGGCAAGACCCCGGCCTGCGTCTGATCGTTACGGGATGCTTGGCGGAACAGGACCGCGATGTGATGCGCCGGCGCGCCCCGCAAGTCGACGCCGTTTTCGGCACGCGCGAGCTCGCCCAGCTGGGCGCGCAGCTGGCGGCATGGCAGCCGGAACTTTCGGACGCCGTGCCGGTTGCGCGCACCGAGGGCGATGGCGAAATGCTGCGATTTGCGGTAGCGGAAACGGGCGACGGCGTGGGCGGCGCGTTCTCGCACCTACGCGCGTTCGTGACGGTGCAGCGCGGCTGTTCGTATTACTGCACCTTTTGCATCGTCCCGCAAGTGCGTGGCCGGTTCGAGCACCGTCCCCAGCAGGCGATCGTCGAGGAGACGATCGCGGGTGTTATGCGCGGCGCGCGCGAGGTGGTCTTGGTGGGTCAGACGGTCAACGCGTGGCGCGATCCCGCCGGCGGCGAACACTTCGGCGACCTCTGTCGCGCGATTGCGAACGTGAAGGGGCTCGAACGTCTGACCTTCATCTCTCCGCATCCCAAGGATTTCACGAACACGATGCTGGACGATCTCGCCGGGCTCCCGCAGCTCAACCCGCGAATCCATCTGCCGCTGCAATCCGCGAGCGATCCGCTGTTGCGGCGGATGAATCGGAAGTATACGCTTTCGCAGTTTCACGAGAAGGTGCGGATGATTCGCGAGCGCATTCCGGATTGCGCGATCACTACGGACATCATCGTCGGCTTTCCCGGTGAGAACGAAAGCGACTTCAGAGCGACTCTGGGCTACGTCGCTGCGGGAGTGTTCGCCAACGCGTTTACCTTCATCTATTCAGTGCGCCGCGGTACGCCGGCGGCGCGTTGGGAACAGGTGCCCCGAGAAATTGCCCTCGAGCGTTTCGAGCGGCTCCTGCGCGTACAGAACGGCGTGACGGAGGCCTACCACAAGCGTAAAGTCGGCAGCGTCGTGCGGGCGCTGGTCGCCGGCGATTCGAAGAAGGATTCGAGCCGGCTGACCGCCCGTACCACGGACAACGTGACCGTGGTCGCTCCGAAGCCGCCCGATTACGGGGTCGGGTCCGTCGGCAGTCGGAACGACTACCGCAGCACGCCGTGGCTCGACGTCGCGATCGACGCGGGACACGTATGGGGCTGCACCGGGCGGATCGTGCGGCGCGCGGGGCGATTCGCCGACGCGGGATCCGCGGTTCCACCGGCGCCCATCGACTTGACCGCGCTGGCCCTGTAAGCGATGTCCAAGTACTCGCCGATGCTCGAGCAGTACTTTGGGATGAAGACCAAGCATCCGGAGGCAATCCTTCTCTCACGCGTCGGAGACTTTTATGAGGCGTACGGTGAGGACGCCGAAACGATTGCGGCTGCGCTCAAGATTGCGCTGACGAGCAAAGAGGCCGGCGGGGGCAAACGAGTAGCGATGGCCGGCGTTCCGCATCACGCGCTCGCGCAATATCTCGCGCGGCTGGTGCATCAGCGATTCATCGTCGCCCTTGCCGAGCAGCTCGAGGTGCCGCAGCCCAACCGCCTCGTGCGCCGCGACGTAGTGCGGCTCGTGACGCCAGGTACGCTCGTCGAAGAGCAGTTCCTCGACGGCAAGCAAAACAACTATATCGCCGCTCTGGCGACCTGCGAGGAGGTCGTCGCGTTCGCGTATGCAGACGTTTCGACGAGCTATGCAGCCGCAACGGTGATCTCCGGCGACGCCCTATACGACGAGCTCTTGGCTGAGGTGGCGCGCGTCGCTCCGGCCGAAGTGGTGGCAGACGTCCCGGCGCACGTGCGCGCGCAGATCGCCGCGGGAATCGAAGCCCTCGGCGCGCGTCTGGCCACCCCGGCTCTTGGCCTGGTGGAAAGCCGCGAGCGTGCTCCACTCGCAGGATTTTCGAGCGACGAATCGCTGGCCATTCATCGCGCTCTGGACGCGCTCAACGCGTTCGTCAAACGCACGGGAGTGACCAACGGCGAACGCGGGCTCGATGCGCCGCGGCTGTACCGAAGGCAGGAGTTTCTCGCGATCGATCCGGCGACGCGCAAGCACCTCGAACTGACGCAGGCGCAAGGACAGAACCGCAAGGCGACGCTCTTGGGGACGCTCGACGCCTGCACGACGCCAATGGGGTCGCGCCTGCTGGCGCGCTGGATCCTTGCCCCGCTGGTCGAGCTGCGGCGGATCACCGACCGTCATGACATCCTCGGCGCGTTGGTCGAAGAACACGGCCGCCGCGGCGCGCTGCGCGAGGTCCTCAAAGGCGCGTTCGATCTCGAGCGCATCGCGCAAAAGCTGCGTTTCCGGCGGGCGACGCCGCGCGATCTAGGATCGCTGCGCCGCACGCTCGAGATCCTGCGCCCGGTGCGTCAATTGGAGTTCGCGCCGATGGCGCCGCTGTTCGACCGGATCGGCGACTTCGGCGAGATGCTCGCCGACCTCATGCGCACGCTCGCGGAGGAACCGCCGGCCCAACTGGGAGACGGCGGCGCAATACGTCCGGAAGCCAGCGAAGATTTGGCGGAATGCACGGCGCTGCGGCGCGACGCTCGCGCGAAGCTGTCCGAGCTGGAGCTGCGCGAGCGGGAGCGCACCGGCATCAAGACGCTGAGGATCAAGTACGCGAGTGCGTTCGGTTACGCGATAGAGGTCGCGAAGAACTACGCCGACGCGGTGCCGTCCGACTACGCGCGGAAACAGACGCTGACCAACGGCGAGCGGTACGTAACGCCGGAGCTCAAAGAGCTGGAGCTGCGCATTGCCCAGTCGCAGTCGCGACAAGCGCACCTGGAACAGGAGCTGTTCGCGGCGCTTGTGGAGCGGCTGGCGGCGCAAGTGCCGGAGCTATTGGAGGCCGCAGCAGCGCTCGCCGAGATCGACGTGCTTGCCTCACTCGCGCAGTGCGCGGCCGAGCGCGGCTACGTACGGCCCTCCTTCATCGAAGAAAGCGTCGTCGAAATCGACGACGGGCGTCACCCGGTGATGGAGTCGGTCCTGTCGTCCAACTTCGTACCGAACGACGTGCGGCTGCAGGCCGGCGAGCACCGCTTCATCCTGCTCACCGGGCCGAACATGGGCGGCAAGTCAACGTACCTTCGGCAGGCGGGACTCTTGGTCATCATGGCGCAGATCGGCTCGTTCGTCCCCGCCAAGCGCATGCGCCTCGGCGTCGTCGACCGAATATTTACGCGCATCGGCGCGGGCGACGACCTCGCCTCCGGACAGTCGACGTTTTACATGGAGATGGCGGAGGCGGCGAACATCCTGCGCCGCAGCACGCAACGGTCGCTGCTGCTGATCGACGAAGTCGGCCGCGGAACGGGCACGCTCGATGGGCTCGCAATCGCGCAGGCCATCTGCGAATCGTTGCTCAGCCTCGAGAACCAGGCGCCGCTCGTGCTCTTCGCAACGCACTTTCACGAGCTTTGCGCGCTCGTGGAGCATTGGAAAGGCGTTGCGAACTACCATATCACCGCCGTGGAGAACACGGCACGTGACGGCGCGCCGGTGTTCTCTCATCGCGTCCAGGCCGGCAGCTCGTCACGGTCGTTCGGTATTGAGGTGGCCCGCATGGCGGGGCTTCCCGAACCGGTAATCGCGCGTGCGCAGGAAATTGCCGACGCGCTCTCAGGCGAGGCCGACATCGCGACGCGCGTACCGCTGCGACGTAAATTGCCGACGCGTCAGCGCCCGGAGCGCCAGCTGTCGTTCTCGGAGTTAACTGCCCAATGAGGGGAAGGCGGTCTGCGCCGTCCACGCGATTGTCAGCAGTCCGACGATGACGGCCGTCGTCCAGGCGATCACGTTGAATACCGGGCCGTTCGTCCACGAGCCCATGAGGCGCTTGTTGTTGATGAGCAGCAGCATGAGGACGAGCACGACCGGCAACAGCACGCCGTTGAGGACTTGCGAGTAGAAGATGATCGGAAGAAGCGGCGCACCGGGCAGGATGACGGCAGCGACGCCGATGACGATCAGCCCGAGGTAGAAGCTGTAGAACACCGGCGCCTCTGAGAAGCTATTGTCTACGCCCCGCTCGAAGCCGAACGCCTCGCACACGTAGTAGGCCGTCGAAAGGGGGAGGATCGAGGCCGTGAACACCGCCGCGTTGAGCAGTCCCAGCGCGAACAGCAGCGCCGCAAATTTTCCGGCAATCGGCGCGAGCGCTACAGCTACGTCGCCGACGTCCTTTACGACGACCGGATGCGCCGCGTGGAGGTTGTGGGCGTAGATCGTCGCGGCGCACGCGACGATGATGAAATACGCCACGACGTCGGTCCAGATGCCGCCCGTTACTACGTCGAGGCGCGAATAGGCGTAGTCAGCTTGGCGGATGCCCTTGTGGACGACGGCAGCTTGAATATCAGAATTGCATCCACGGCGAGATCGTGGTGCCGATGACGGCGATGATCATCACGAGATAGGCTCGCGACGCATGCCAATGCGGAACCAGAGTCTGGTGCAAAACGTCCGGCCAGTCGGGGTGGACGGCGAACGCGCTGACGATGTAGGCCACGTAGACGACGCAGAATGCCAGCGAAACGCGCTCGATGAGCTTGGCGCTGCCACGCGTGACGGCGAAGAAGACGAACGCTGCCGCGCCGGTCACGAGCGCCACCTTGAATGCTTCGGGATTTGCCAGGTGCAGATAGCCGGCGAAGATCGGGGCGGCGGAGGCGACGCCGGCAAATTCGGTCGCGGTGTTGCCGATACCGCCAAAAACGAAGAGCAGCAAACACCAGAACGTGACCTTGACGCCGAAGCTTTCACGGATCAGGTCCGCGAGGCCCTTCCCGGTGACGGCCCCCATGCGGGCGCACATCTCCTGAACGACGATCAATGCGACGGTGATTGGTATGAGAAGCCAAAGCAGTGAGTAGCCGAACTGTGCGCCGGCCTGCGAATACGTGAGGATTCCGCCGACGTCGTTGTCGGCGTTGGCGGTGATGATACCGGGACCGACGATGGACAGAAACATGACGACCGAACGCCAGATGTTTGGCCGCATCGGTCGAGCCGCATCTCGCAAAAAAAAAGCCCTCACGGAACGAGGAGTCCTTCATCAGGATACTCGGGCACCGGCGCTTGTCAACCCTAAAACGCGTGCCGGGACGACAGCGCCTTCCCACGAAATAACCGGCGTGAGCGCGATTCGCCAACTCGATGCTGTGACGATCGGGCAGATTGCCGCCGGAGAGATCATCGAGCGTCCGGCGTCGATCGTCAAAGAGCTCGTGGAGAATGCGGTCGACGCCGGCGCAGCGCGCATCGCGGTGACAGTCGAACGCGGCGGATCCGATCTCGTCGAGGTGACGGACGACGGCGCAGGCATGGCTGCGGAGGACTTGCCGCTTGCGTTCCGGCGCCACGCGACCAGCAAGTTGTCCGACGCTGCGGAGCTGGAATCGATTGCGACGCTCGGCTTTCGTGGGGAAGGACTGGCGTCGATCGCGGCAGTCTCGCGGACGCAAATCGTCTCCCGGCGGATCGACGATGCGATCGGTGTGCAGCTTGCTGCGAGCGGCGAAGAGATCGGTCGGGTGCAGCCGGCGGCCGCGCCTCCGGGGACGCGCGTGACCGTGAGGGAGCTCTTCGCCACCGTACCGGTCCGGCGGGAGTACTTGCGTTCGCCGAGCGCCGAGTTCAATCGCATCTCCTCGTGGCTCTCCAGCTTCGCGTTGGCGTATCCGCACGTGACGTTTGCGCTGCGCCACGATGGAAAAGACGTCTGGGTCATGCCCGCCGGTGCCGACGAGCGCGAGCGTCTAGCGATGGTCTTCGGGCGCGAGGCTGCGGGCAACTTGCTTCCGCTCGACGGTTCCGCCTCCGCGGCGCTCGAGGGAAGCGTCCGAGGCTACCTTAGCGCTCCCGGCAGCGATCGGCCGGACCGCCGGATGCAGCTGCTCTTCGTCAACGGCCGGTTGCTGCGCAGCGCGCTTCTCGCGGGAGCGTGGACCAGCGGATACGCGACGTTTGCGATGCTGGGACGCCATCCGTACGGCGTGCTCTTCTTGAGCGTTCCACCGGAACACGTCGATCAGAACGTGCACCCCACCAAGAGCGATGTGCGACTGCGCTATGGAAGCCAGGTGTTCGACGCGGTACGCCGCGCCATCGCGGCAACACTTGGCGCGCACGCACGCGCGCGTCTCGACCGGCACTTGGCGGGAGCGGCGCAAGGCGTTCTCTCGTTCGCGCCGCCGGAGGGCGATGGGATACGCGTGCTGGCTCAACTGCAGCGCACCTACATCTTGGCGACCGACCGCGACGGCGTCGTCCTCATCGATCAGCACGCCGCGCACGAACGGGTTGCGTACGAGGCCATCGCGGCGGCGGCGCAGGCAGATCGTCGCGGCGATCCGCTCCTCATCCCATATACCGTCGAACTCGATGGGGAGCGCAGCGCCGTGTTGGACGGCGTCCTCGCGTCGCTGCGCGAGGGCGGCCTCGAGATCGAGCCGTTCGGAGAGCGTACGTATCGCGTCGTAGCGACGCCTGCCGGCTATGGTGCGCGACCCTTCGATCTGGCGGGATTTCTCGACGATTTGGGCGGCGAACCGAAGCAACGCGAAGTACGCGAACGCATTTGGGCGTCGTTGGCCTGCCATTCCGTCATTACCGCCGGTGAGGACCTGGCCGAGCAAGAGATGGCCACGCTGCTGGAGCGATTACGGTCGTGTCGCAATCCCATGCACTGCCCGCACGGACGGCCAACGACGGTGCGCCTCGGCGGCGAAGAGATCGCGCGCATGTTCAAGCGTGCGTAAGGACGGCGTCCTCATCGTCGCCGGGGCGACCGGCAGCGGAAAGACCGAACTCGCGATCGAGCTCGCGCGGCTCTTCGATGCGGAGATCGTGGGGGCGGACTCGCGGCAGGTATATCGCGACATGCCGATCGGAACCGCGGCGCCGACGCCGGCGCAACGAGCGGCCGTCCCGCACCATCTCGTCGGCTTTCTCGATCCAAACGAACGTTATTCCGCTGCGCGATTCGCGGTCGACGCGTTGGCGGCAATTGACGGCATCCACGCGCGCGGAAAGCGCGCGCTCGTCGTGGGTGGAACCGGCTTTTATCTGCGCGCCCTCATGGGCGGCGTAGCGCTCGCCGCAGAGTACGACGACGTGGTCCGCGCGCGTCTCGCACGCGAGGCGACGGTCCATTCGCCGCAATTTTTGCATGCCTGGCTCGCGCAGCGCGACGCCCGCCGCGCGGCGGCGCTGCACCCTTCGGATTCATACCGAATCGTGCGTGCGCTCGAGGTCGCACTGAGCGTTTCTCCCGAGCCGCGGCAGTCGCCGACGCTGCGCACCCGCCGCCTGTCGAGCGCCCTAATTTTCCTCGATCTCCCGTGGCACACGATCGACGAACGCATCGAGCGGCGCGCGCGCGCGATGATCGCGGACGGGCTGCTCGACGAGGCGGAGCGAGTCGGCGAAGCTGCGGTTGCGGCAAACGCCGTCGGCTATCCGCAGGCGATCGCATACCGGCGGGGCTGGTGCACGCGCGCAGAGCTGTTGTCGGCGCTCGAGCGCGCGAGCCGCCGTTACGCACGCCGGCAACGCGCGTGGTTTCGCAGCGAACCGTCGACGCTGTGGCTCGCGCCCGAAGCGGTAGCGCGGGCGGCGCGGGAGAAACTGCATTGGTCTACGAAGCGCGGATGATGCGCCTTCCCATCACGAAGATGCACGGCGCGCGTAACGATTTTATCGTCGTCGATCAGCGAAACGTGCAAGTGCGCCACCTCGCGTCGTTCGCGCGTTGGGCGTGCGACCGCCATGCGGGCATCGGTGCGGATGGCGTCATTGCGCTCGAAGCGTCCCACCGCGCCGACGTGCGCATGCGGACGATCAATGCCGATGGGAGCGACGCGGAAATGTGCGGCAACGGCATCCGCTGTGCGGCGCGCTGGCTCGATGAGGCCGGAGAAGGAGGCGTGCGCAGGTTCGAGACGGGGGACGCGGTCATCGCAACGGAGATCGTCGCGCGCGAGCCTGAATATTTGGTTCGCGTCGCGATGGGCGGCCCACGCATCGCACCCCTGTCGCTGCCGTCGCTGCCGGACGCGGCCTTCGTCGAACTCGGCAATCCGCACGTGGTCGCGTTCGTCGAAAACATCGACGGCATCGACCTCGACGCGGTGGCCGCTCCGCTGCAGCGCTTGCCGCAATTTGCCGCGGGTACGAACCTGCACCTTGCGGCGGTGAGCGCGACGGGTGCGCTGCGCGTGCGCCACTGGGAGCGGGGCGTGGGCTTGACCATGGCGTGCGGCACGGGCGCCGTCGCCTGCGCGGCAGTCGCGCTGCAGCGCGCAATGGTCGCATCTCCCGTTGTGGTCGACGTTCCCGGTGGAACGCTCGTCGTGCGCTGGGACGGCGACGGCGACGCGGAGCTCGTGGGGCCGGCGGTGCGCGTCTTCGACGCGGAGATCGTCGTTTGAGGCTCGCGTCGTGCGACGATGCAGGCCGGATCGCATACGATTCGACGCTGGTGCCGCTCGCCGACGGCGGCCTCGTACGGGAAGCGGTGCCGGGCGAGCTGATTCCGGCACCCCCCGGGACGCTGCAGATGGTGCTTCCCCGGCGCCGGCCGATGACGACCATCGGCCCAATCGCCGCGCGAACGGCGTTTGCGGTTGCGTTGCCCGCGGGCTACACGCGGCTGCTCCTTCCGGCGTACGCGACGGAACGCGCCGCTCCGGCGTTGCCGCTGTTCGGCTATACGTTCGCCTGCGTCGTCGCGGACCGGCTGCACGTCGCGGCGATGCGCACTGACGAGGGCGAAGATTGGGAACCGCGGCGCTTTGCGGCAGGCGAACTCGAGCGGTCGGTCGAGACGCGAACGCAGATCGATCCCGAGAATGTGGTGCTGCAGCAACTGACGATATGTTCGCTGGAATACGCGTGTTTCACCGCGCAGAACGTTTTTCTGGAACGCGGCGAAGCGGCGCTTCCGGTTTCCCCGAAGTGCAACGCGCGGTGCATCGGCTGCATTTCGGAACTCGACCCCGGCGGCGCGCCGTCGCCGCAAAGGCGGATCGCCGTGGAAATACCGGCCGCCGACCTCGCTCGCGTAGCGGTCCATCACCTCGAGCGCGTCGACGACGGCATCGTTTCGTTCGGGCAAGGGTGTGAAGGAGAGCCGCTGCTGCGCTCCACGACCATCGCGCGAACGATAGAAGCGATTCGCGCAGAGCGTTCCAACGGTACGATCAATCTCAACACCAACGGCAGCCAGCCTCGTGCGCTGCAGCGCTGCATCGACGCCGGGTTAAACGCCGTGCGGATCAGCCTCAACTCGTTTCGGGAGAGCGCCTATGCGGCCTATTACCGGCCCCATGGCTACGGGCTCGCGGACGTCTTAGAATCGCTGCAGATCGCTTCGTCCCGCGGGCTGCGCGTCAGCCTGAACCTCTTGACGCATCCCGGCGTCACCGACGACGCGGAAGAAGTGAAGGCGATGGAGGACGTCCTGAGCACCGGGCGTGTCGCCATGGTACAGACCCGCACGCTCAACATCGATCCCGAGCGCTATTTCGAGACGGTCGGGCGGCCCCGCGACCCGCTGGGCATGCGTCAGGCGATCGAGCGGATCCAGGCCGTCACGCGCGTCGGCAACTTCACGCACACCCACTAGGAGGGCCCTGCGCGGGCAGACGGGCCGGGTCACACACCGAGCGGATAGGCTTCCTCACCGTGCAGTTCGGCATCCAACCCGCGCTGCTCCGCCACTTCGTCGACCTTCACGCGCGTCACCAGGTTAATCAGCCAAAGAAACGCGTACGTGAAGCCGAACGCCCACGCGCTGCAGACGACCGCGGCTACGAACTGTTTGCCGAGAAACGCCGGGTTGCCGCGCAAGAGGCCGTCGGCGCCATTGGGATTCCACAGCGTCGATGCGAAGACGCCGAGCAAGACGATGCCCAAGCAGCCTCCGACGCCGTGGACGCCCCAGACGTCGAGCGCGTCATCCCAGCCGAGCTGGTTCTTCAGCGCGACCGCAAAATAGCATACGACGCCTGCGGCGATGCCGATGATGACCGCCGTCACGGGAGAGACGTAGCCGGCGGCGGGCGTGATTGTGGCGAGCCCCGCTACGGCGCCGGTGAGTAGGCCGATGAATTTCAGGCTGTCGCCCGCGAGCCCATTCGACCAGCAGCCACGCGATGGCCGCAAACGATGCCGCGACGTCGGTGTTGAGAAAGGCCGAAGCCGTCACGGAGTCCACCCGCAGCTCGGAACCCGCATTGAAGCCGTACCAGCCGAACCAAAGCAACCCCGTGCCGAGCGCGATCAGCGGAACGTTGTGCGGCTTGTTTTCGATGACGTGGCGGCGGCCCACGTAGAGCACGGACGCGAGCGCGGCGAAGCCGGCCGACGCGTGTACGACGATGCCGCCCGCGAAGTCGAGCACTCCCCACTTGGCCAAGGCCCCGTCGGGGCTCCACACCATGTGAACGAGCGGGAAGTAGACGAAGATCAGCCAGCCCGTTAGAAACCAGAAGTATGCCTTAAACGTGACCCGGTTAGCGAACGCGCCGGTGATGAGGGCCGGGGTGATGATCGCAAACATCATTTGGTAGGCGATGTGCACCACCAGCGGAATGCCGGCGTCGTTTCCGGCGAACATCGTGTGCAGCGTCACGCCGCGCAAGAACGCGTACGTCGCGGGGTTGCCGATGATCCCGTGCCAGTCCGGCCCGAAGCTTTCGGAGTAACCGAAGGCGAACCAGAGAACGGTGGTCCACCCGAGCGACATGAAGCTCTGCATCATGATCGTCAGAACGTTTTTGCGCTGGACGAGCCCGCCGTAGAAGAAGGCGAGGCCCGGCGTCATCAGCATGACGAGACTCGCGCAGAGCAGCATGAAGCCGGTGTTCCCGATGTTGACTGGGATCGGTGTGCTAGGCATCGAGGCGACCTTAGGCGGACCCCGCGATTCTCCCGCCGTAGCGGTTAGTTCATGAACGAGAGCCCTGCACCGATGTAGTGCTGCGTCTGACCGTTTAGGAGCGTCGGCGAAAAGCCGTACTCGACGTCGAACTGCAAGTGGCCGCCGACATCGCGGATGTAGCCGAAATCCACGAGGCTCTTGCCCCCGAGGCCCACACCAGCTTGGCTGAAATAAGCGTACTCGCCGAAGAACTCGGAGGGTCCCGGAAGGGAGGCGGTGAGCTCGAGGCTGGGGATGAACGCAAAAAAGGATTGCGAAACGCCAGATGAGTTCAGGCCCGACAGCTCGTTGAAGCTCAACGAGCCGGCGACGCCGACGACGGAACTCACGGTGTAAGCTCCGTTGAGGCTGCCGGTATATTGCGGATTGCCTGCCGAAAAAGCGGCGCTTCCGGTCGGAAACGTGATGAGGCCGTTAAATCCCCACTCTGCCTTCGCGCTGTACCCCGCTTCGTATTTCGCTCCAACGCTGACGTCGCTCGTCCCGAATACCGTCGGCTCCCCGACCGAAGACGTTGCGGCGCTTGGAAGGCCTAGCTCAAGGTCGAAATGCGGATTCGCCGTTCCGACGCGCACGAGCGGCTGCGGGTAAATGGCACCGCTGCCGCCTCCCATCCCCGACGTCGTCGTGTTCGTATAACCGGTTTCGACGTCGAAGTGTCCGGTTCGCACGGTGCAGACGCCGGTCGTAACCGTCGGCCGGTTTACGACCGCGATGAGAGAGCCGCACGGATCGGCGGCGGCTGGAGCGGGCGCTGGCGGAGGCGGGCGCCGGCGAGTTCGAAGGGCCCGGTGTGCTTTGGGCCAAGCCGGGGTCCGCCGTCGCCGCAAGCGTGCACGCGAGGAAAGCCGTCTTGAGGCGCAGTCGATGAATCATAGCGCCCTGATTATAAAGAAAGGCGCGTTGGCCTCGCAGCCGCCACTCGGACGATCCATCCGGATATCCTATCGGATCATCCGATCGGCAGTGGTGCGATCTTAGACGGCCGCGTTATGCTGACCGTATGTTGTTCGAGGTCGGAATCGTCGCACTCGCGATCGCGTGTTTCGTCCTGCTGGATCTCTACGCTATCGGATGTGGGAAGGTTTAGGCGAGCGATGAGCTTCGATGACTTCGTGGGTCTCATCATGACGATCGCCGGTTTGTGGTACCTCATCTTCGCGATGCTCCGCCCGGAGCGGTTCTGATGACTTGTATCGGATGGCTTCAGGCGGTTGTCTTTTTTTTGATCATCCTAGCCATCACCAAACCGCTCGGCACCTTTATGGCGCGGGTGTTCGACGGCCAGCGAACGTGGCTGACGCCCGCGCTCGAGCCGCTCGAAAAGCTGATCTATCGCCTCTGCGGCATTCGCGAGGGCGACGAGATGACGTGGTACGCGTACGCGCTATCCATGTTCGCCTTTTCGTTCATCGGGCTCGCGTATCTGTACCTACTGCTTCGGACGCAGAAGTGGCTCCCATTGAACCCGCAGCACATCGACAACATGGCGCCCGACCTCGCGTGGAATACCGCGGTCAGTTTCACCACCAACACGAACTGGCAATTCTACTCGGGCGAGGCCGCGATGAGCTACCTGTCGCAAATGGCCGGCCTAGCGTGGCATAATTTCGTTTCCGCGGCAGTCGGTATCGCGATCGCGGTCGCGGTCGTGCGCGGGCTAGCTCGGACTACCGCGAAGACCTTGGGAAATTTCTGGGTCGATCTAACCCGATGCTCGCTTTACGTGCTGCTGCCGATTTCGGTCGTGGTGGGTCTTTTTCTCGTTTCCCAAGGATTGCCCCAGAACTTTCACGCGTATCAAGCCGTAACGTCGATCGAGGGATTCTCCCAATCGATCACCGGCGGCCCCATGGCCTCACAAGAGGTCATCAAGGAGCTCGGCACCAACGGCGGCGGATTCGTCAACGCCAACTCGGCTTCGCCCAACGAGAACCCGACGCCCCTGAGCAATTTCATCGAAATGCTGCTCATTTTTTCACTGGGCGCCGGCTTGACGTACATGTACGGAAAGATGGCCAAAGATACGCGACAGGGATGGGCTATCTTTGCCGCGATGGCGATTTTGTTTTTCGCAGGGTTCACGGTCGCCTATTGGGCGGAAGCCGCCGGCAATCCGATCGTGCACCATCTGGGTGCGATCGGCGGGAATATGGAGGGAAAAGAGTGCCGCTTCGGCATCGCCGGTTCCGCCCTCTTTGCGACGGTCACGACGGATACGTCGTGCGGCGCCGTGAACTCCATGCACGACTCGTTCATGGCGGTCGGCGGCCTCGTCACGCTCGTGGACATGCAGCTCGGCGAAATCGTTTTCGGCGGCGTCGGCAGCGGCTTGTACGGCATGATCGTGTTCGTCGTCCTGACCGTCTTCATCGCCGGCCTCATGGTGGGTCGGACGCCGGAATACCTCGGTAAGAAGATCGAGCGGCGCGAGGTGCAGTTTGCCATCTTAGCCGTGCTGGTGACGCCGGTTCTGGGTCTCGTGCCAGCCGCAATCGCGGTTATCTTGCCGACCGGTCTGGCGACGCTGAACAACGGCGGTCCCCACGGCTTCTCAGAAATACTCTATGCGTTCACCTCTACGAATGCCAACAACGGGTCGGCCTTCGCAGGCTTAGGCTCGAATGTTTTTTACAATCTCACGACCGGCATCAACATGATGTTCGGTCGGTTTGCGGTCGCCGTCCCGGTGCTCGCGCTCGCGGGAGCGCTCGCCGCAAAGACGGCGGTTCCGGAGAGCTCGGGAACGTTCACGACGCATTCGGGAATTTTCGTTGCTCTCCTTATCGGCGTGATCGTCATCGTCGGGGCCCTGACGTTCCTGCCGGCCGACTCACTTGGCCCTATCGTCGAGCATCTGCTCCTTCTCCAAGGAAAAACGTTCTAATGCTGACCCAAAGACGCTTGGAGCGCCGCCCGAAAGCGCGCTCGCTCTTCGATCGAACCATCCTCGTCCGCGCAATCGGCGACTCCTTCAAGAAACTCGATCCCCGGTGGCAGGCGCGCAACCCGGTGATGTTCGTGGTCGAAGTGGGTGCCGCCGCAACGACGGTTTTCTTCGTGCGCGATCTCGTACGGCATGGCGGCATGTCCAGTTTCGACTTTGCGATTGCCGCCTGGCTCTGGTTTACGGTCGTCTTTGCGAATTTTGCCGAGGCCGTGGCGGAAGGCCGAGGCAAAGCGCAAGCCGAGGCGCTGCGCCGGACGAAATCGGATACGTACGCGCGCTTGCTGCGCGCGAACGGTACGGAGGAGCGCGTTGCGAGCGCGACTCTGCGGAAAGGCGACCGTTACGTCGTCGGGGCTGGCGAGGTGGTATCCGCCGATGGCGAGGTGACGGAAGGCGCCGCTACGGTGGACGAATCGGCCATCACGGGCGAATCGGCGCCGGTCATTCGTGAATCGGGCGGCGATCGCAGCGCGGTGACCGGCGGCACGCGCGTGCTGTCCGACCGCATCGTCGTTCGGGTGACGGCGAACCCCGGGGAAAGCTTCCTCGACCGCATGATCCGCCTCGTGGAAGGCGCCCAGCGGCAAAAGACGCCCAACGAGATCGCCCTTTCCATCTTGCTTTCCGGTCTAACGATCATCTTCCTCATTGCGGTCGCAACATTGGCCCCGTTCTCGCTCTACGCGGGCAGTCATCAGAGCATCACGGTGCTCATCGCACTGCTCGTCTGTCTCATTCCGACGACCATCGGCGGCTTGCTCTCCGCAATCGGCATCGCCGGAATGGATCGCGTGATGCAACGCAACGTCCTCGCAATGAGCGGCCGCGCCGTCGAAGCCGCCGGCGACGTGGACACGCTCTTGCTCGATAAGACCGGGACGATCACGTTGGGTAATCGCCAAGCGGTCGAAATCATCACTCCGGAGGGCATCGACCAAAAAGACGCCGCACGCATCGCCTATCTCTCGTCGCTCGCCGACGAAACTCCCGAGGGGCGGTCGATCGTCGCGCTCGCGCAACAGGTAGGCGAGCATTTTTCGACTTCGCTCGGGAGAGGCTCCCAGGCGCCGGAAGGTTCGGTCTTCGTGCCGTTTTCCGCCTATACGCGGATGAGCGGACTCGATCTTGCGGACGGAGCGAAGATCCGCAAAGGCGCACCGGATTCGGTGCTGGCCTGGATCGGCCAGCAACGCGGCACGCCGACGGACGATCTGTCGCCGCAGATCGAGCGAATCGCGCGTAGTGGCGGAACGCCGCTGCTGCTGGCGCGAAACGCGGTGGTGATCGGCGTGATCTACCTCAAAGACATTCTCAAGCCGAACATGGCCGACCGATTCCAGCGTTTGCGCTCGATGGGCATTCGCACCGTAATGATAACGGGCGATAATCCGCTGACCGCCGCCACGATCGCTAAGGAGGCCGGCGTCGACGACTTTCTCGCGGAGGCTACGCCGGAGAAGAAGATGGAGCTTATCAAGCGCGAGCAAGGCTCCGGACGGCTCGTAGCCATGACCGGAGACGGCACGAACGACGCACCCGCGCTGGCGCAATCCGACGTCGGCGTAGCGATGAACTCGGGCACGCAGTCCGCAAAGGAGGCCGCCAACATGGTGGACCTCGACTCCGATCCGACCAAGCTTATCGAAGTCGTCGAGATTGGGAAGCAGCTGCTGATGACGCGAGGCGCGCTGACGACGTTTTCGATCGCCAACGACGTAGCGAAATATTTCGCGATTCTCCCCGCGATGTTCGCGATCGCTTACCCCGCGATGGGTTTGCTCAACCTCATGCGGCTGACAACACCCCAAAGCGCGATCCTTTCCGCGGTGATCTTCAACGCGCTGATCATCGTGGCGTTGATTCCTCTGGCCCTTCGCGGCGTGCGGTACGAACCCAAGGGTGCAAACCGCGTCTTGTTCGAGAACGTCATGCTGTACGGCGTCGGCGGCATCATCGTTCCTTTCGTCGGCATCAAGCTGATCGACATGATCTTAGCGGCACTTCATCTCACATAGGACTAGGCGCTCATGATACGGCATCTCGGCACCGCACTTCGCGTAACGATCGTTTCGATCGTCATGCTCGGCCTCGCCTATCCGCTCGCGATGACGGCGATCGCCCAGGCGCTCTTTCCGCGGCAGGCCAACGGCTCGCTCATAACCGTCAATGGCAAGGTCGTCGGCTCGTCAATCATAGGTCAGCTGTGGACCAAGCCTCAGTACTTTCACGGTCGCCCCTCGGCCGCCGGCAAGGGCTACGACCCCACGGCGACAGGCGGAACGAACCTGGGACCCACCTCGAAGAAGCTGATGGACGCGACGAAAAAGACGATCGATGCGCTCGAGCGGGAGAATCCAGATGCGAAGGGATCGCCGCCAATCGACCTCGTGACATCGAGCGGGAGCGGAATCGATCCCGAAATCTCGCCCGAGTCCGCGTATTGGGAGGCACCGCGCGTTGCGACGGCGCGCCGGGAGAGACTCTCGGACGTCGACGCCCTGATCACGCGACACGTTGCCGGCAGGACGTTCGGATTCTTAGGTGAGCCGCGCGTGAACGTCCTCGAGCTCAACCTCGCGCTCGACGCCGAACGCGGCCGGCGGCAGTAACATCAGCAGCTCCCGCGCGCCTGCGTCGAGCAGCTGACGCGCGAACGACGGGGGCGCCATCCAGCGCGGCGCGCGCTTGGTCGCCGCAAGCGCAACCGTGGTCTCGGGACGAGAACGCGCGATCTCGATGACGCGGCGCGGAACGTCGTCCGCGCTTTCCTCGATCCATTCAATGTTGGTTTTTCGCGCTTCGTTCCGCATGGCTTCTACCAGAGCCGGATCGACGATCTGCCGGCGCTGCACGACGTGCGCGATTGCAACCTCGATCGCGAGGCGGGCCGCGATGCGAGCGCCTCGCACGATGATCGCTAGATCGATCGGCCGGGACCCGAGCGCGAGCAGCAGGCGCTCGAACGGCGAGGTGGTGCGCTCGCGATGCCGGGCGCGCAAAGCTTCCCGCAGCGCAAGCTCTCGGAGCGCGAAGAGATTCTCCATCCGAAAGAAATTCGCAAGTGCGGCCTCGAGACGTTCGGGCGGGTAAATTTTTCCGTCCCGAAGACGCTGGCGCAGCGTTTCGGGCGTAACGTCGATCAGCGTTACCTCGTCCGCCAGCGACAGGATGCCGTCGGGCAGCGTCTCCCGCACGACGGTTCCCGTAAGCCGCAGGACCGTGTCCGTAAGTCCCTCGAGGTGCTGCACGTTGAGCGTCGTGATCACGTCGATGCCGGCGCGGAGCACCGCCAGAACGTCATGGAAACGCTTCGGCGCAATGGAACATGGAGCGTTGGTATGTGCGAGCTCGTCGATGAGCGCGACCTGTGGCTTTCGGGCGATGAGCGCGTCGCGGTCGAACTCGTGGTAGTTTATGCCGTTGATGCCGACCGTTCGAGTCGGCACCGTCTCGAGGCCGTCGAGCAACGCGGCCGTTTCCTTGCGCCGGTGCGTTTCGACGAAGCCGACGACGACGTCGACGCCGTCGGTTTTGAGCTGGTGCGCGCGATCCAGCATCGCGTACGTCTTGCCCGCGCCGGCCGCCGCTCCGATGTACACGGTCAGCTTGCCGTAACCGACCCGCAGACGGTCTCCGGCGGTCTGCGAGTATGGCGACCGCGCGGGATTTTCGCCGAGATACGTCTGGCGGGCGCCCGCAATGAACAGGTCGTAGGAAAGGGGCATGTTTGCCAGTTTCGATGCCATCTTGCTATTGGGCAGCGCGACGAGCGACGCGCGAAGGTCGTCGCTCGGAATGCTCGAGGCGTCCACCGCTGCGTGAAGCATTTCCGCGCCGAGGTCGCGTGCGGTTCGTTCGAGTGCGCCGATATCCACGCCGCGCGTCGGAACGATCTCAAGTCCGAGATCCAGCGCCTCCGCGATCGCTGCCGTGCGCCGCAGATACGGCGTTTGGTCATCGCCGGGATACACGAAGGCGGCCGCTATCGAGGTGCGCCCCTCCCTCACCGCAGGCAGCGTCAGGCTGTCGACCGTGCGTAATAGGAGCTCGCGCAGCATGTAGAGCGTCTGCTCCTTGAAGACTCCGTTCATCGCGCGGTCGATGTCTTGCTCGTTGACGATCTTCCCCGCACGCACCCGGCTTTGCAGAACGCGCGGCGATACGTCGATTGCGATGACCTCGTCGGCGGCTTGCAGGAACGACAGCGGAACGATCTCTCGCACCGGATAGCCGATCAGTGCCTCGGCCGCAGGCGCCACGGTTTCGACGTGCTGAATGTTGAGGGCGCCGACGACGCCGATGCCGTGCCGCTGCAGCGCCAGCGCGTCCTGCCAGCGCTTGGCGTGAGGCGCAACCCCGAGGTTTTCGTGCGCGAGCTCGTCGAGAATGACGAGGTCGGGGCGCTCGCGCACGGCCGCCTCGTAATCGAAATCCAGATAGGCCTGGCCCCCGATGTTCACGTGCCGAGGTGGAATTCGCCGCAGCCCCGCGGCTGCGTGGTCTAAGTCGGGACGTCCTTTCGTCTCGATCCACCCGATAACGACCCGCTTGCCGTCGGCCGCGAGCCGTCGAGCGTCTTCGAGGAGCCGTCGCGTCTTACCCGATCCCGGAGCGCTGCCGACATACACCGCGAGCCGGGCGCGACCGCCAAGCTCGCGCAGCAACTCTTCCGCTCGCACCGCGCGGTCCATCGCCGCAGCGTTCGCGCTGGTCCAAGGCGCCCCCGCCGATCGACCCGAAAACGCGCGCGTGGCGTTGCTCTGTTACGGTTTACTGGTCGCCGCGTGGATCGTCGATCTGCTGACGCCGCAGCTGTTCATCGCCGCGATCCTCTTCAACGGCCCCATCGCGCTGAGCAGCCTGGCATTGCGGAGCCGGATGACGACGAACCTCGTCGTCGCAGCCGTGATCGCGAACTTCGTCGCCGCGTTCGTCAACGGCGTTCAGTCGGGTCATCGTTGGGATGCGGTCGCGCTCGGCGACCGGCTGTTGTTGGCGGCCTCGTTCGTGCTCGTGGGCTATTTGAGCGTACGCACGCAGGACTACGCACGCGAGGCCGGCGTCTCCGCGGGCCGCATGCGGCAGGTTGCCATCGAGAAGGCGCTGCGCGAAGGGACCGGCCGGGTGCGCGAGACGCTCAACGTGGAGTTGGTCCAGCGCGCCATCACGCGAGAGTCGGTGCGTCTGCTCGGCGCCTCGAAGGCGACGCTGATTGCCCGTGACGCGCCGTTCGTACCGCCGCTGGTGTTTTCGTATGGTTCTCGGGATACCGACGTCGCGGTCGAGCGGCGAACGCTCTCAGCGGAGATCGGCTCCGTCGTTGCCCGCGCCGCCGATACCGGCGAGGCCTTCGCGATTGCCGAGAGCGACGCATTCGGGCGTCTGGCGCTGGCCGCGCTCGGCGCTGTGGAAGCGGTCGTGACGCCGATCGTGACGAGCGCCGGCCCAACCCACGTGCTCCTCGTGTCCGTTGCCGGCGGCGATGCGTTCCTGCCCGACGCGCTCGGGACGCTGCGCAGTTTCGCAGAACAAGGGTCGATGGCGCTGGAACAAGCCGGACTCTTCCGGCAGCTCGGGGAGCGGAACGACGAAATAGCGCGGCAAAAGGACGAGCTTGCAAACCGAAGCGACATCATTCGCAACATCGTCTATGCGCTTGCTCACGATCTTCGGACGCCGCTCGCGGCGGCGCACGTCACCATGAATCAGGCGCTTTCCGGCGCGTACGGCGAACTCCCCGAGCGCTATCGGGCGATCCTTGGCCCCACGTTGGCCGCCAACGACGACGAGCGGCGCATCGTAGAGACGCTGCTGCTCGTGGCCCGTTACGAAGCGGGAGAGTCGTCAACCATCCGCGAGCAGGTGTGGTGCGGCGAGGTCGTGAGCGGCGTCGTCGCTGAACTGCGGCCGGTCGCCGAGATCAAAGGCGTTGACCTAACGGCGAGCGTCGCAGAAGCGTTGCCGCCGGTGCTCGGCGATCCGCACGAGATCCGCCGGGCGGTCGTGAACCTCGTCGGCAACGCGCTGGATGCGACGCCGGAGGGCGGCCACGTGGCCGCGTCGTGTGCCACGGTGGAACGATCGATCGCCATCGTCGTGGAAGACGACGGATACGGCGTGCCCGAGGATCGACGAGGCAACCTCTTCCAGCGTTTCGGCGGCGGCGGGTTACGGGGAGGAACCGGACTTGGTTTGTACGTCGTTCGGTGCATCGTGGAGAAGCACGGCGGAGCGGTGGAGTATTCCCCACGCGAACCACGTGGGAGCCGGTTCACGATATCGCTGCCGACGGGTAGCGTCGATGGCTGACGATCGACTCCGCATCGTCATCGTCGAAGATCACGCGTTGACGCGCGCCGGCCTTCGGACCACTCTGCAAGGTACCTTCGACGTCGTCGCCGAGGCGGCGGACGGACCGTTCGGCTTGGAAGCGATTACGCGCGAGAAGCCCGACGTGGCGGTAATTGATATCGGACTTCCCGGGATGGACGGCGTCGCGTTAACGAAGAAGGTCCGCGCCGAACTGCCCGGGACGCGAGTGGTGATCGTTACGATGATCGATCTCGAGAACGAGGTGGTCGCGGCGCTGGCGGCGGGGGCGGACGCGTACTGCTTGAAAACCGCGGATCCGGAACGCATCGTCGAAGCGGTTCGCATCGCCGGGGAGGGCGGCGCGTACTTCGACCCGCTCATCGCGCACGTGGTTTTGGGCCGCTTCTCCGAGACGAAGGCGAACGACCTCACCGGTTCGCCGCTCACACCGCGCGAAACGGAGATCTTGCGCTTAATCTCCGGCGGCCGAGGTAACTCCACGATCGCCGAGACCCTGCACATCGGGCTCGGCACGGTGAAGGGGCACATTCGCGACATTCTGGACAAGCTCTCGGCATCTGACCGCACGCAGGCGGCCGTCGTAGCGCTGAGAAAGGGCTATATTTAAGGAACCGGCGTCGAATCGGTCGCGCCGAACATAGCTCGGATACGCTCTCCGGCGCCGTCCTTCACGATGACGATCATCGCATCGCCGGCGCGCAGCGTCGTGTCGCCGGTAGGAATCTCGAGGTCGCGGTCCGGGCGGTCGACTGCCACGATTACGGAGTTGTGCGGAAAGTCGATCTCCGAGAGCCGCTTGCCGTCCACGGGCGAGCGCTGCGGTATCGCTACCTTCACCAGCTGCATGTTGCCTTTACCGAACAAATGCATCGTTTCCAGCATGGAACGGTACTTCGTCGCGTTGACGTGCTCGTTGAGGACGTCGAGGATGAGCTCGGTAGAGGAGATGACGATCACAGGATCGTCGGTATCCAAAGAACTGAAAATCAGTTTGTTGGCGGGGTTATTGACGCGCGCGATGCAGCGCGCCCTCGACTTTCGCTTGGCGAGCAGCACGACGACGAGGTTGTCCTCATCGTCTCCCGTGTCGGCCACGACGACGTCGGCGCGCGCAACCCCTGCCGCGTCGAGAACGAGCGGGTCGCACCCGTCGCCAACGACGGAAACGTGGCGGTCGATCAGGCGTTCGAGCATCTTGGCCTTGCGCTCGTACTTCTCGATGACGACGACCTCGTGACCCTGGTTCAGCAGCGCACGGCTCAGGTACGAGCCGACCTTTCCTCCGCCGACGATCAGGACGAACATCGCTAGGCCGGCGTCACGGCGCGGTTGGCGCCGTCGGCGAAGCGGCGTGCGAAGTCACCGATTGCGTCGGGGCTCAGGACGGCGCTCAGCTCGTCCCCGGTGCGCAACACGAAGTCGCTCGACGCCACGATGACTTCGCGCTCTCCGCGCCGGACGGCGGCGATGCGGATGCGGCCGGCAATTTCGATGTCGGAAACGCGCTTGCCGTCGTCGTCCGGCGCAACGACTGCCGAGACCGACGTCAACTTGCCGTAATCGAAGGTTTGCGTTTCCCACGGGGCCTTGATGAGGACGTCGCGGATCAGCTTCGCGCCGACGGTCGTGGGACAGACGGTTTCCACGCCGAGCTCCCGGTACATTTGGCCGCGGGGCGGGTCGTAGATGCGCGCCACGATGCGCTTGATCTTAAACATACGCTTGGCGATGAGCGCTGCCATGATGTTGCGGTTGTCGCCATTGGTCACGGCGATGAAGCCGTCGGCCGTGGCGCCGCCGGCGCGTTTGAGCACGTCGTAATCGATGCCCGTCCCAACGATCTCGTGTCCGCGAAATTTCTGTCCCAGACGCTTGAACGCCGCTGGATTTTCATCCACGACGATGACTTCGTGACCGTCGGCATCGAGCAGTTTCGCGAGCGCGGAGCCGACGCGTCCGCACCCTACGATTAAATATCTCATGAATTCGGATTGTCGGTTTCCCAGTTTCACGCCGCTTTCAGCAAGCCCTTGCAGGGCGGTAAAGGAGGGCGCCGCGCACCTGCGAAAACGTCGTGACTCCTCGGGGCGTGGCTCAGCTTGGTAGAGCGCTTCGTTCGGGACGAAGAGGTCGCACGTTCAAATCGTGTCGCCCCGAAATCTTTCTCCGCCGGGGAGCCGGGAGACCGTTTGTTCTCGAAATTCAACGTCGCGGCGCGTCGCGTGCTGAGAGTGGCCGAGCAAGAGTGCCGTAATCACAGCCACTACTACGTCGGCGCGGAGCACCTCCTGGCGGCCCTGCTGGAAGAGCGGGATCCCGCGACCCTCGAGGCTCTCGACGCCGCAGGCATCGACGTTCCGGAAGCCCACGCCGAGGTCCGCCGCACCCTCGGTACCGGCGAAGAACGCCTGTGGGAGGGGATTCTGATTACGCCGCGCGTGCGCCGCATCATCGAGCTCGCCGAGGAACGAGCGCCCGGACGCGAAGTCGCTCCGATCGATCTCTTTGAGGCATTGCGATCCGAAGGCGGCAGCTCTGCCGCGGAGATCCTGCGCCGAGCGTCGTCCCGAAACACCGCTTCGACCGTCGAGTAAGGGCTCTTGGTGGAGCATCTGCAGCAAGCCGTCGTGGCCCTGATCGATCATTACGGTTACTTCGGCCTCTTCATCGGCCTTGCGCTCGGTAATCTGGGCGCGCCGATCGGCACGGAGGTGATCTTGCCCATCGCGGGAGCGTTGTCGGCAACGGGGCACCTCAGCAGCGTGTGGCTGACGATCGGCGTTGCATTGAGCGGAGAGCTGGCCGGAGGGACGGCGGGATACGCGGTAGGGCGCTTTGGCGGCGTCCCGCTCATCGAACGTTATGGCCGGTACGTGCACATCACGCACGATCGCTTAACGCTCGTCCATCGCTTCTTCGAACGTTGGGGCACGTTCGCCATCTTCGTGTGCCGTTTTTTGCCGGTCCTGCGAGGCATCGCTGCAATTCCCGCCGGCATTGCAGAGATGAATCTTGCGCTGTTTTATCTGTGGACGTTCCTGGGTTCGCTGATCTTCTGCAGCCTCTTGATTTTGCTCGGAAACGCCTTCGGCGGACATCTCGACACGATACTGCCATTGCTTCGCCGCGGCGCGTACCTGCTGCTCGGCCTCGTCGTCGCGGCGGTCGTTGCCGCGGTCGTCGTGATCCGCACCCGACCCAAAGCGGTGTGACGACGCCTCCCAATCTCGCGCAGATCCCCGACGCGCCGGGCGTCTACCTCATGATCGGGCACGACGGCGACATATTGTACATCGGCAAGGCGATCTCGCTGCGCAACCGAGTCCGCTCGTACTTCCAGGAGGGGGCGGTCCATCACGTGCGGACGGCGGCGATGGTCGATAAGGTAGCGGACGTCCGGACCATCGTCGTGACGAACGAAGTCGAAGCGCTGATTCTGGAGGCGAACCTGATCAAGCGGCATCAGCCGCCTTTCAACGTTCGGCTGCGCGACGACAAGCGCTATCCGTACCTGAAGGTGACCAACGACCCTTTCCCGCGCGTCGTTTTTACCCGCATGGTTCGCAACGACGGCGCACGGTACTTCGGGCCGTATACGAACGCGCACGGGCTTGCGCGAGCTGATCGACCTCGTGCGCCTCGTGTTTCCTCTGCGCACCTGCCGCGAGCCGATCGACGGCAAGCGCAAGCGGCCGTGCCTCCAGTACCACATCAAGCGCTGTCTCGCGCCGTGCGTCGGCTATCAGACCGAAGAAGAGTACGACCAAACGATCGACGAGGTCGTACTTTTCCTGGAGGGAAAACAGGAATCGTTGCTGCGGCGCCTCCAGCGCGAGATGACGGATTCGGCCGAGCAATTCAATTTCGAAGCCGCCGCGCGCCTGCGCGACCGCATCGTCCAAGTTCGGCGGGTGACCGAAGGCCAAAAAGTCGTCTGGAAGTCCCGCCTCGACATGGACTTGATGGCCGTTGCACGAGCGCAGGGACAGGCATGCGTCCAAGTGTTCTTGGTGCGCGGCGGCAAGCTGATCGCGCAGGAAAACTTCATTCTCGACGGCGTCTACGAGCAGTCGTCCGAGCTGCTGACCGGCGAGTTCCTGAAGCAGTTCTACACCGCGCGTACGGCGGGTGCGCCGGAGGACAAGGCGCTGTCGCTCGCGCGCGTCGCCCGCGACAATCAGGCGCCCGTGCCCGAGAAGCGGCGTGCAAGCCAAACGCAGGCATCGGCGGTGCCGAAGGAGGTTTTGGTTTCGGCGCTTCCCGAGGAGCGCACAACCATCGAGGCGTGGCTGTCTGTGATCAAGGGCCAGCGCGTGCGCATCCTGCAGCCGCGGCGCGGCCCGCGCGCGGAATATCTGCGCCTGGTGCAACAGAATGCGGAACAAAATTTGAAGGCGTTCCTCGCGCATCAGGAAGTGCAGGAAACGGCACAGGCGCGTTCGCTGACCGATCTGGCCGACGCACTCGAGCTTCCGGAGCCGCCGCACCGCATTGAGTGTTACGACATCTCGAACATTCAGGGGACGAATCCCGTCGCATCGATGGTCGTATTCGTCGAAGGACGCGCGAAGAAGAGCGAGTATCGCAAGTTCAAGATTCAGTACGATCGCGGACCGAACGACTTCGCAATGATGCAGGAAACGCTTCGCCGGCGGCTCCGCTATCTGCGGCGTGAAACGGATCGCACCGATACGCCGATGGAGCGGGAGCTGGCAAAGAAAGAAAAGTTCCACAAGAAGCCCGACCTCCTCCTGATCGATGGCGGAAAGGGCCAGCTCAGCGCCGTGATGGAGGTGTTGGAAGAGCTCGACATGACGGGGCTGCCCGTCGCGGGCCTGGCCAAGGAGCACGAGTGGCTTTATTTGCCGCAGCAGTCGGAGCCGATCGTCCTGCCGGCAAACTCGCCCGCGCTCCACCTCGTCGCGCGCGTACGCGACGAAGCGCATCGGTTTGCCGTGACGTACCACCGTCAACGACGCGCGAAGTCCATGACGCGTTCATCGCTGGACGCGCTCGCCGGCGTCGGACCGGTGCGTCGAAAGCGGCTACTGACGGCCTTCGGCTCGCCGGCCGGAATTCGGCGCGCACAACTCGACGAGATTGCCGCCGTCAAAGGGATGACGCCGGCGTTGGCCGCAAAGGTGAAGCAAGGGCTCGAAGGAGGGTACAAATCGTGAGCTTGTTACTCCGGTTCCTGGTCAATGCGATCGTGCTGTATCTCATCGCGAAATACGTCCCGGGATTCAACCACGACGTGACGGTCTGGACGGCGGTCGTGGCCGCGATTGTCTTCGGGCTCGTCAACGCACTCATAGGCCCCTTGCTGCGACTGATCGCGTTTCCGATCACGTGGCTCACGCACGGCCTGTTCTCCATCGTTATCAATTACGTGCTGTTCGTCATAACGGTGTGGCTCGCGCCGCACTTTCACAACACCGGCGAAATCAGCCCCTGGCTCGCGAACTTGTACGGTGCGATCATCATGATGATCGTCTCGACGATCATGCAGCAAGGGAGTAAAACCGAAGGCCGCTCCCGTTTCTAGGCGACCTCGGGAGGCCTGAAACCCCGGCTTGCGTCGGGATGTTATACTGATGTAAGCGATCGCGGGGCTGAAATAGGTTCGACAAGACGGTCCGTGATCGGTGTCAGCAGGCGGAGTTGCGAGCTCTCCTAAAACGATCGCAACGGCAATATCTGCCAACAACGAATACGCACTGGCTGCCTAATCTAGGCTAGTCACCGGGCGCGGAGAGTCGGCCCGAACCACTCCGCCTTCCGGTCATAAACTCGGGCTGGCACGAGCGCGTGATCCGACGCGCGTGCGAGAAAAGGATCTGCAGCGAACGGTAAGCTACGCTTCGAGGCGTCCGTTCGATCAAGACAAACTCGAAGCTGAGCCTGGAGAACGCGCCGGTTAGGCCGCTTGGACTCGGGGGGCAGCACCCCGACAGCTCCACCATTCCTCTGCTCTGTTAAAGAAATCCAATTCGCATGTCCATTTCTCAAATTAGTGGAGGACCGAAGTGGATTTCTTTAATTAGCGATTCAGCCGTCGGGGCGCGTCCGACGCTCGCATCGGAAAGTGATCGAGTACCCGGCAGGCATTGAACCGGGTGTTGGGGCGCCGGAGTCCAGCCCGCTCGTCTCTATACAGCTATGGTTTTGAGGTTTTTCTGGGGAAAGAAATACAAGAGATACCACCGGGTCGCAGCATGGCGGGATAGGAGTTAAGCAATCCAAGACGAGACACCCCGACCGCAGCGCCCCAAGCGAGCTCCAAGCGATCGAAGCCGCCGCGATCCAAGCTGCAACGCGTTACGCGCCGCGATCCAAGCTGCGAAACTGCGAGCTACTGCGAGGCGCCGCGAGCGTACCTGCGAGGCTGCAATGCGTCGTGCGATCGGCGCCTGGCTGCGCAGCTGCGAGGTTCTAGGCTGCTAATCCCCTAGCGCGATGCGGACTCGCCGGTGCAAGTCAATATTTACCGCAATAGCCCCAACCCTTAAGATGCTTGCCGTTTATGACGCATACAAGGTTCTCGCGAAAGGCCGCCGCTGATATGTCTTGCCTCACGAACTGGACGCGTCCCCGCGGCGATACGCTCAAAGCAAGTTCGGCTCTCTCGCCATCGGTTAAATCGAAACGTAAGAAGTACTTATCCGGGCCGAAACCTTCTCCGTAATAAGCACCATCTTGGAGGATAAGAGGAATAGCTTGTCCTTTCGCGCCGACAAGCCAGCCCGCACTAGGGCGGATCGCGAGAGAGCCCGCGACAGCGTTGAAACCAGCCATAACCCTGTCATCAAAACCGTTGAACTGGTTCCGAGTCGCTAATGAAACGACTCTTGCATGTCCGCCAAGGACGGTGGCATGAATATACTTGGCTTCGCAATGAGGTGAGCCTAGTCGAAAGAGATAGGTCCCTTGTTCGATTGCGTAGGTAACGCTAAAATAACCGTCCTCGACTCTTTGCCGGGACACGGCGCGAATGGGGCCGTAATAGTCCAAGTGGGCTGGTAATGTGAAAGCGTTAGGGTTTTGAAGGTCTGCCAGCGACCTTATGTGGAGCTGACCCGGTTTCGTGGAGTCTTTCCGCTTTGCGGAGAAGGACCCCACCATGGCCAAGAAACGAGTCTATCCAGCGGAGTTCCGGGCTAAGATCGTTGAGCTGATTCGGTCCGGAAAAAATGCCAACGCGATCGCCCGGGAGTACGAGATATCTCGTCAATCGATCATCAACTGGCTCAAGCAAGATGATCTCGACGTCGGCCGTCGCACAGATGGCATGACGAGCGCCGAAAGCGCAGAGAACGCAAAGTTGCGCAAACGAGTCCGCGAACTCGAGATTGAACGCGACATTTTAAAAAAAGCAACGGCGTGGTTCGCTCGCGAGACCGATTCGGTACCCGGAAAATCTTCGAATTCGTGAGAGCGCACCATGCCGTCTGGCCAGTTGCTACGCAGTGCCGCGTGCTGAACGTCTCGGTCAGCGGGTACTACGCGTGGATCAAACGCCCGCCATCGGACCACGCGGAGGCCGACATCGCGATCGGCGATGCTCTTGAGGTGTATCACGAGCGTTCGCGAGAGATCTATGGTCGGCCACGACTCGTTGACGACCTCATTGACGCTGGTTTTCGAACAAGCGAAAAGCGCATCGCACGATTGATGCGAGAACGCCAGATTCACGGCGCTAGCAGGCGAAAAAGCTTCAAAACGACCGTGCGCGATCGCGATGCTCGACCCGCGCCGGACTTGGTCGACCGCAACTTCTCAGCGACTGCGCCCGATAAGCTCTGGGTCGCTGATATCACCTACATTCCAACCTGGAGCGGCTTCTTGTTCCTTGCCGTCGTTCTGGACGTATTCAGCCGTCGAGTCGTCGGCTGGGCAATGGCTACTCATCTCCGGACCGAACTCGTCCTCGATGCGCTCGAGATGGCGTTCCATCAGCGCAAACCAAGAGCAGTGATTCATCATTCAGACCAAGGCTGCCAATACACGTCGATCGCATTCGGCAAGCGCTGCGAACAGATGGGAATCAAACCTTCAATGGGTTCGGTCGGTGATTGCTTCGACAACGCGATGTGCGAGAGCTTCAACGCAACTCTGGAATGCGAGCTGCTCGTCAAGCACCGCTTCAAAACTCAGAGAGAAGCTGCGCTGGCGGTCTTCGATTTCATCGAGGGATTCTACAACCCTCATCGCCGGCACACCTCGATCGGAAACATTTCGCCGGCCGAGTACGAACGGCGGAGTCAAGCCGCCTGATGTCCAATCAACAATCCTCTACGATAGTGGGTCAGCTCCACTGGGTATGAGAGGAGGCACTCGTCCAAGGTTGCCAGACAGCTATTGCTGAGACTGAGGTTTAGGAATGTCGCGACGCCAAGTGTAGAAAACCCTTTGACACAGCCATTGAGAGTCATTAATAGTAGCGATATCAATAGGGCGACAGCCTTAGAACATAAGGGTTTCATCAAACGCCTCCTTTACAGCCGGGGTAGCTCCTCACCTTCGGTAAGCATGCGCAGCGCCGGCTTAGCAGAGGTGGCGCCGGTTTTTTGAACAGCCAAGCGGCCCTTCTTATGTGATGAACCTCCCAAGATACGCCGCTTTCGCCAGCGGCTGACTGAAGTATGCTGCGTCCGGTGTTTGGCCCCCAAGTGCGGAGTGCGGTCGCAGCTCGTTGTAGAAGGTCACGTAGCGGCCGATGAAGATGCTTCGCGTCAGAAACGCCACCGTACGCGCGCAAGTAGACCTCTTCGTTTCAGCTGTTAGCGCCGGTTGAAAAGCGACCCAGCCCGCCGATTGAAAAGGGACCCACCTGAGCCTTCCTCGGACCTTCGGGTCCATGATTGCAAAGGAGCTTCAGGTGGAAATCAAGGTCCTCGCCCGGCAGGGCACGCTAACGGTCACCTCCGCTCGGCTAGCTGCGTATCATCGCAAGCGTATCCGATGGCAAAGTTCCTCGCTCGCAGGAACATATGCGAATCCTAGAGTGCGCAATTCCTGCGGCTGCAAAAAGACCCCGTATGTCCAGCATCGAAGCTTACACGGAATACGTTGTCGTCTTTTTCCACGCTCCACGGCGAATCCGATACTTGCGTGTAAACAACGTTATCGATCTGAACCTGAGGTGGAAAAAACGGATCAAGATGAAACTGTGAGTTCGGGCATACGGTCAAGGAGAACTCACGTGAGGAAAAGTCGCTTTATCGAGGCATAAATCGTCGCCATCCTTGAGGACTGGACGCCGGCACATTTGTAACCTGAGCTTGAGGCGACTCAGCTTTAATTGCCAACACGATCCAGGGAATGGCGGTTGGAGCGAAACTCCAAATCGCCGAAAGCACGGGCACCATTTCGTGGCCGCCAAGGGCTAATCTCTATAAGACCGAAGAATAACTGCGTCGGCCCTGGCTGCGGCTTCTGCGAGTCGCGCGCGCTGGGTGACGTCAATCGGTGCGCTAATAAGAGTTTCCATGCCAGATGCGTGACTTTAGCCGCTGGGCGCCGTCAGAATTACGACGAACTGCCCCGATTCGTTCGGGCGACGCGCCCGGCGTCCGAAGCTCCTTTACGGCATCGGCGAGTAGGGAAGCCCGAGCCATAGCTTGTTCCTCCAGAGAGCGCATTAATTACGGTGAGGTTGGGCCAGGCAGAATCCTCGCGTTCTTCCCTCCTCCATTGACGAATCTGCTCAAAGCACTTGGCAGCAGTTCCATAGTAGGCGTGCGCGACGGTATGGGTACGCCTTCGCGAATACCGATCTCGCGCGACGCGCATGGCACATTGGGCGAACTCGCGACGCTGCTCATTTCGACTCGTTTGCAGGAGCGGACGTGAGAGTCGTTCATGGTAATACGTTGCACCCGCATTGGAGGGGCGAATATGCTCGAGGAGCTTACCCTCGACCTACTAAAACGACTCTGGCGCTCCCCGGCCCAACCCCAGAGCCAGCTGAAACGCGCGTTTCATCCGTTGACTTCGCTGATGCCAACTGATTGAGGCTATTTAGGCCGCACGCTGGATAGACGGTAGATGGCCGCCTTTGCGTCTTGAGTATTACGGTGTTTTCGCCGCCAAAGAACGTCGGAGAGTAGGGCCTTCGGCTCAACGTTCTCAACCACTTCGCGGAGCGCATCAACGCCTCGAAATGCTCGTCGACGAGGTCCTCGGGTAAGGCCGTGCGCGCACCGTCAGCCCTGATGCTCAGAGGACGAAAGGGCGTCTTGGGATTATCTTCCTGTAACATGAAGCCGACCACTATGTACAGCAACTTGAGAAGTGCCGCGTCCTGGGTGTTTCCCGCTTCCCGAGCCCGCTGGAGTTCCTCACGGACCGGAAACTGGAAATAGTTATGATCGGCGGGTCGGCCCTGGCAACGATGCCGTCGATATCAAAGAGCGTATTCGGTCCAGCGAGCATCGGGGATGGTCAGGCATAGCCGACCGGGTTGGCTCACACCGTGTCCTTTCGACACGCCCGGCCGCTTTCCGCAGTTGCGTTGCCCAAGTCAAATTGGATTTCGCAAATTGGCGAGCGGCAAACTTGGATTATTTGAATTGGTCCAATTCCGGAACAAAGCCCCATTCCACCATTCCACCATTCCTCCACTGTGTTCCAAAAGTCCACTTTGGGTGCTTTTAGACCGACGTGATTATCACCGGCCCCACGCTTGCAACAATAATCGTCGCTGCATTCGGAGGCGTGTGGTGCCTCTACGGTGCCTCACGACTGCCCGGACGCCGCCGAGCGATCGCTGCGGTAGCAGCGGTGGTCATTTCTGTTGTGCTGATCGCCGGCGGAATCCACCACACCGGAGTGGTGGGGCGGGAGTTCTTGCTGCCGACCTACTACGCCGCGGTTGCATTCGAAGCGATCGCTATTATCGTTGTAGTAGCCGTCATGCGACGGTCCAACCGCGTCACAATGATCGGTCCCAGCATCGCCATCATCGTGGGCCTCCACTTTATCGGCCTTTTCCTGGCTACCGGCGACGCTCTCTTTCTTTGGCTTTGCGCGGCTCTCTGCGCCGTCGGCATTGGAGCGGTGCTGCGGCAGCCGTCATCGCGTGCCATGGCGGCCGGGTTCGGCAGCGCGCTCGTCCTGTGGGCCGCTGCGCTGACAATGATCGTACGGTGAGTGCAGCACTGAATTTAAGAGTGCGCGGTGTGCAGCCATCACATCGAATCTCGTCGCGAAGCGGAAGTTGCTTGTGCCCGGAAGGAGCGTCCAAGGCGCTTAGGCCTTCTTATGTTTGCAGCGCTTTTTGAGCGTTAGTTGGGTGTCGCCAGGTCCTTCGGAACAGCGCCCGCGCAATTCCGAATCTGAAGACGGCGTCAACGACCCGGCCCGTAGCGAGATCGGGCCGCGCTATTGAGAGTCCCGGGCGATGCAGGAGGACCCAGCGGTCCCGCCAGCCCTAATAGGAAACGATGAAGTATAACCGTGTCGCGGTCGTCGCCGTCTTGCTGGCCGGGTTCGTGGGTTGTGCAAGTGGTGTCAAGCAATCCGCGGCGCAGCCGTCGCCGGCAGCCGACACGTACCGCGTCGCCTTAAACACCAGCAAAGGCGCGGTGATTATCGAGGTCGACCGTAAGCACGCGCCGCACGGAGCCAAACGCTTCTACGATTTGGTCAAGGCAGGCTATTTTGACGGCGCCCGGTTCTACCGGGTCGTACCCGGCTTCGTCGTGCAGTGGGGCGCTGCAGCGAAACCGGGGGTGACCAAAAAGTGGGACGTCACCATTGCCGACGACCACGTCGTGGGGTCCAACACTCGCGGAACAGTAACGTTCGCTGCTACGGGGCAGCCCAACAGCCGTACGACGCATTTGTTCATCAATCTCGCCGACAACGCTCGCCTCGATGCGATGGGTTTCTCTCCCATCGGCACCGTGATCAGCGGTATGCCGGCGATCGAGCACATCTATTCCGGTTACGGTGAACGGCCTGACCAGACGCGAATCGGCGCCCAAGGGAACGCCTATCTCGAAAAAGAGTTTCCGCGCCTGGATTATATCAGGTCGGCCCGCATCCTCACCGGCTCATCGCGCTAACTACTCGCTCTCGTCCCTACTTCAACAGGCGGGAAAGCGCGCGGTCCGCGAGGATTCGGCCGCCGGTCTGGCATTCCGGGCAGTAGTTCGTTTCGTTGTCGGCGTAGCGGATGCGCTGCACCGGCGTGGCGCAGACCGGACACGGTTTGCCGAACCGTCCATGTACCGCCATGCCGGACCGGAATGCGGTCACCTTTTCGGGGAATTCCCGCCGCGCTTCGGCCTGCAGCCGTTCGGTCCATTCGGTCAAGGTGTCGCGGGTCGCAGCGTACAGCCGCGACCACTGTTCCGAATCGAGACGCCCCGTGAGCAACAGCGGCGAGAGGCGCGCGGCGTGCAGGATTTCGTCGGAGTAGGCGTTCCCAATGCCGCTGAGCACGCGCGGGTCCGTCAGTGCGCGTTTGAGTGTGCGGTTTTCCGCAGCGAGCGCGGTGCGAAACGCGTCTTCGTCGGCTGCGAAGACGTCGATGCCGCCGCGATCCAGGGCCGCGAGGGCCTCCTCTCCGCGAATCACGTGAATTGACGCCCGCCGCTTTGCGCCCGCCTCGGTCAGTGTCAGCCTGCCGTTTGGAAACTGCAATGTGGCTAGCGTCGACCGCGGCCGCGCGCCGCCGCGTTCGCCCGGCTTCCAGTGGAGCCTGCCCGCGATCATCAGATGCAGCACGAGCCAATTGTCTTCGCCAAACCTGACGGCGATGCGCTTTCCCACGCGACGCAGTTCGAGCACCGTCTTCCCCTCCAGTTCCCCCACCGGCGGCGCAATCGTTCGCAAGACAAACGGCTTGGCGATGGTAATTTTCAGTAGCGGTTGACCGACGATGCGTGCGCTTAGGGCGGAGATGTAAGCCGCAACGTCCGGCAGTTCGGGCACCCCGGGATCATAGCACGCGGGAACGGCGCCGCCTGGCAGGCAAATCCTCCCCATGGCACTCTCGAGACGCGTTTCGGCGGAATTCCTGGGGACGTTCTGGCTCGTTTTCGGCGGCTGCGGAAGCGCCGTCATCGCCGCGGCGTTTCCGCGACTCGGCATCGGTTTTGCCGGCGTCGCGCTTGCCTTTGGGCTTACGCTCCTCACAATGGCATACACGATCGGCCCAATCTCCGGTTGTCACATAAACCCGGCGGTGACGTTCGGACTGTGGCTCGCAAAGCGGTTTCCGTCGCGCGACGTCGTGCCGTATATGATCGCTCAGGTCGTTGGCGCCATCGCCGCCTCCGGGGTGCTGTATTTCATCGCCAGCGGGAGGCCCGGCTTCGTCGCCGGCCAGTTTGCCAGCAACGGCTACGGCGCGCTCTCGCCGGGCGGCTACGGTTTGGCATCGGCGCTCGTCGCGGAGATCGTTCTGACGTTCGTCTTTTTGACGGTGATCTTAGGCGCGACGGAGCGCCGGGCTCCCGTTGGCTTCGCCGGAATTGCGATCGGTCTGGTGCTGACGCTCATCCACCTCATCAGCATCCCCATCGACAACACGTCGGTGAACCCGGCCCGCAGTACGGGCCCGGCGATCTTTGCCGGCGCGGCTGCACTGTCTCAGCTCTGGCTGTTTTGGGTCGCGCCGCTCGTCGGCGGCGGCCTCGCGGGTATCATCTATCCGTTACTTTTCGGCGAAGAGGTGAGCGAAGTGCCGATCGTCGGCCGATCGACGGTCACGGACAAATAGGGCCCCGCCGGCGGTGATGCGGCTCATCGCTGGTTCGGAAGTCGTGCGCGTGCGGACTATTCCATGCGCGTAATTTCGCTCAACGCCAACGGCATACGCGCGGCGATTCGGCGGGGTTTCTTCGAATGGCTGCGGACGCAAGAGGCCGACGTCGTTTGCCTGCAGGAAACGCGCGCGCAGGAGCATCAGCTTGCAGCCGAAGCGACGGCGCTGCCGGGCTTCACCGGCTACTTCGTCGATTCACAGCGACGCGGCTATAGCGGTGTGGCGCTGTATTGCCGCCAAGAACCGACCCAAGTGCGCCGGACGCTGGGCTGGGAGGATATAGACGCTGAGGGGCGTTTCGTGCAGGCCGACTTCGGCAGCGTCACCGTTTCGTCGCTGTACGTGCCTTCCGGGATCACCGGGCCGCCGCGGCAGTCCTTTAAGATGAACTTCCTCGAGCGTCTGCTCGGCGTGCTTGCGGGCATGCGCAACTCCGGGCGGGAGCACATCGTGTGCGGCGATTTCAACATCGCGCACAAGGCAATCGACATCTACAATCCGGTGCGCAACGCGACAGTCAGCGGCTTTCAGCCCGACGAGCGCGCCTGGATGGACGTGTTAATCGAGCGCGTGGGGTGGATCGATGCGTTTCGCGTCGTAAACTCGGCGCCCAAGCAATATACGTGGTGGTCGAACTGGCCGGCGGCGTGGCAGCGCAACCTCGGCTGGCGTATTGACTATCAGCTCGTGACGCCCGGTCTGGCGAGTCGAGTGTTTCGCGCGTCGATCTTCACCGGCGAGCGTTTCAGCGACCACGCCCCCCTAACGATCGACTACGACCTGGAGCTATGAATCGATCGTATTATTGCCTTGGCTAGGGAAAAATGCAACGGCAAGCGGCCTCGTCGTCATCGTGCTAGACTATTTTTTCGCTGCCGTCACGCCGAGCGGTTGGTCGAAGTCGCCGGTGAAGGTTGCGACCGGCGTACCGCCGGCTGGGTAGTTGAAGACCTCGGCGCCGTCATTTCCGGCGTCGGCGCAATACAGCAAACCCTTAACGATCCACGTCTGTGCGCAGTCGCTGGCCCCCGTGAGCTGCACGGTGTTTTTCAACGTCGCCGTCGTTCCACTAATCATGTACTGGTACAGCTCGTTAGTCTCCTGATCGAACACCGTCACGTACGTACCGTCCCATTGCACCGAGCCAGGAAACTGGGGGGTGTTGGGCGTTGTGATTGTAACGAAGTTATGTTGTCCCCTCGGAAGCTCGACCAATGCGAAACCGTTTGGCCCGAAACCGTCGGCAAAGAGATTGCCGCTGGAATCGTAACCATCGAAGTACTCTTCCTGCAACGGCGTGTTGTACACTTTGCCCGAGCCGGTCGCGTTCTTGAAGATCACCACTTGACCGCCGGCGCTGTAAGAATTTCCCAACAATATTCCCACTGCGAGATCGCCGCTCGTGTTCATGGCGCAGCTTGATGTGAATGTGTAGCCAAGAAACAGCGTCCTCAGTAGCGTATCTGGAACCTGATATTCGGAAATCAGGTCGTTCGTGCGCCCCGCGTTCCAGATAATCTTTTTCCCATAGCCGTACAAAGTGTTGGTGCAGCCTTGGCCGCCCGCTCCAGCAATCTGACCGATCATGTCGGTACTTTTTGGATAGTCGAAAATGCCCGCGAACGTACCGTAATAGTTGAAGATGTACTCGAACCTCTTCCTCGACTTCGATCGATCGGGTACGAGTTCTGCGTAACGCGGCAGCGGATTCAGCCTCGCCGCCGTTACCGGCCGTCCGTTGAGGAACAGCGTCTTTCCTACATAGGCCGCGCCGCGCGTACCGGCTGACGGCGCGCCCGTCATGCCGTTCTGCGCCTGTCCAAGCCCGCCTCCGCACCCAGTAAGGATTACGAGTGTAACGGCAACGCCGGTGGACTTCACTAAACCGAGGGTGTTCATTGAATATTGCTCCTTTTCGCTTCGAGCATCATTTGCACGCTCGAAGCGTGCAATCCCGCGTACGGCGAGCCGCTGTCTTTGTCGTCGCCCTAGCCGGACTTTTGACGCAGGCAGCGCCCACGCGCTGGGAACGGGCTCGCGCCGCGGGAAAACCTCCTGTGCCCGCCAATCACTTGTGCTTCGGGAGGGTCGCATATGAGGGAATCGCCTCGCTACGCTCTTAGCATCGGTGCCGCTGTGCTCATTACTGCCTGCGGAGGAAGGCAAACATCGGCGCGGGCGGCCTGGTCGACGTCGACGGTGCTCTTTACGGAACGACGCAAAATGGCGGCGAAAACCGCAACGGTACCATCTTTCGTTTGAACGCTAACGGTTCCGGCGAGCGCGTGGTTCACAGCTTCGGCGGCGGCAGCGATGGCGCGCGGCCCGTGGCGGGACTGCTCGAGGTCAACGGCACGTTGTATGGCACGACCAGCAAATGCGGCAGTTCTCGATGCCAAGGCGCCGGCTGCGGGACGGTCTTCGCGTTTACCCCACATTGAAACGCGTGCTCGCGTTCCCGCTGATCCGCTTGCTGCTGATCGTGCTGCTCTTCGCACTCTTGGCGACACCGCTCGTGCTCGTGCTGCATCCGCCGCATTCGACCTGGGGCGTCATCGCGGTCACTGGCGGACTCGTCGCACTGCTGCTGATCTCCATCGCCGTCGTCGAGCGTGTCACCGTCGGGGTGTCGCTCGCGGCCGCCGGCCTCGGCCCGCGCAGCGGAATCCGCGACCTCGTCCTGGGTGCGCTGCTCGGCCTCGCCCTCTTCTCCGCCGTGATCGCCGAGCTCGCGATCGGCGGCCACTATGCGATCGGTGGCGTGCACCTGAGTCCCGAGTTGGGCGTCACGGTGCTGCTGGTGATTCTGGCGGCCGCCTTCGAAGAGTTGCTCTTTCGCGGCGTGGTGTTCCGCCTGATCGAGCAGTGGGCGGGCACCTGGATTGCGCTGGCCGTTTCCGCCGCGATCTTTGGTTTGGTTCATGGTGCGAACCCGGGTGCGACGTGGGTATCGACGCTGGCGATCGCGCTCGAGGCGGGCGTCTTGCTCGCCGCGGCGTACGTCGTTGCCGGCAACCTTTGGTTTCCGATCGGCCTGCACTTTGCGTGGAACTTCGCAGAGGGACCGATCTTCGGAACGCAGGTGTCCGGTCACGATTTCGGCGCCGACATCGTCGCCGCGCGCGTCAGCGGGGCGCCGCTCATCACCGGCGGGGCGTTTGGGCCGGAGGCGGGAGTCTGCGCAATCCTCACCTGCCTCGTGGTGGCGGCCGCGCTGCTTGCGCTCGCCGTGCGCCGTTCTCAGATCGTGCCGCCGCGCTGGCAGCGCGTCAGTGCAGCGCCGCGAGTACTTTCGGCGGAATCAAATAGGTGAGGACGCCGGCGGATGCGACGGACGCAGGCAGTTCCACGCACGCGAACGCGCCTTTCTTCAGCTCGATTTGCGCGCCGCCGATCAGCGCTCCGACCGCGGCGCTCATCGTCGGCTCGTGACCGACGAACAGAAGCGAAGAAGGTTCGCCTCGTTCGCCGACGATGGCACGCACCGCCGCGGCATTGAAGCCCCGTGCAACGCGACGGTCGTCGACGAATGCGGCGAACGGAAGCCGTTCGGCGACGATCTCGGCCGTTTGGCGCGCGCGCAAGATCGGGCTCGTGACGATGACGTCGACGCCGGAGACCAAATCGGCGACGCCCTTCGCCTCGCGCTCCATCCGCTTATAGCCCTCGCGCGTCAGTGGACGGTCGTCGTCGCTCCCGTGCCACTCCTGGGCATCGACGGCAACCCCGTGCCGTAGGAAATAACAGTTCATCGCCGCCAACTACGCAGAGCAGATGAAGACGACCTGGCAAACCCGCCTCCTCCACGCATCGCCGCGCGTACCCGAGGGCTTTCGCTCCCTGTCGTCGCCGGTGTATCGGGCATCCACGACGCTGTTTGCGTCGGCGGCCGCCGTCAACGACGCATGGGATCAGGAACGCGTTGGCTACACGTACGGGCTGTATGGCACGCCGACCTCGCTCGAGCTGGCCGCGCGCATCTGCGAGATCGAAGGCGGACGCCACACGATCCTCACGCCAGGAGGGCAATCTGGGATCTCGCTAATCGACTTCGCGCTGCTCTCAGCCGGCGATCACGTGTTGGTGCCGCGCAGCATCTACGGGCCGAACCGGCAGCTCACGACGGCGCTCCTCGCACGCTTCGGCGTACGTGCGACGTTCTACGACCCGACGATCGGCGCCGACATCGCCTCACTCATCGAGCCCAGCACGCGGCTGGTCTGGACGGAGAGCCCCGGCTCGGTAACGATGGAGGTGCAGGACGTGCCGGCGATCGCTGCTGCGGCGCACGCGCGCGGCGCGACGGTCGTCCTCGACAACACGTGGGCCGCCGGCGTGCTGTTCGACGCGTTCGCGCACGGCGTGGACGTCACGATGCAGGCGCTTACGAAGTACGTCGGGGGGCACAGCGACTTGCTGCTGGGATCGATCACCGTCCGCGACGACGCCTTGTACCGGCGACTCGGGGCGACCCGGCAGGTCGTAGGCTGCGCAGTTTCGCCCGACGACTGCAGCCTCGCGCTGCGCGGTCTACAGACGCTCGCCGTCCGCTTGAGCGCGATCGAAGCATCGGCGCTGGAAATCGCGCGCTGGCTCGCCGCATGCCCGGAAGTGGAACGCGTGCTGCATCCCGCGCTGCCGTCGTGTCCGGGACACCAGTTTTGGCAACGCGACTTCCTCGGTTCGTCGGGCGTTTTCTCCCTCGTCTTTAAGCCGGGCCCGTCGCGCCAGCAGGTCTTCGCCTTCGTCGATGCGCTCGAGCTCTTCGAAGTCGGCTACAGTTGGGCGGGGACTACCAGCCTCGCGGTCGCGTACACGATCGCACCGTCGTCGCAACGGCCGCATTACGACCATCGGCTCGTGCGCTTGAGCGTCGGCCTGGAATCGACGCGCGACCTCATCGCGGATTTGGAAGCGGCGTTGCCGGCGCTCGGGCGTTAAGGGATCGAGAACGTCCCCTCGAGCACCGGCACGCAGTCGCCTGCAAGGCCAACGCGAGCGCCGCGATTCGCGACCCATAGCTCTCCGCCGCGCGAAGAAAGCTGTCGCGCAAAGAGCTCCGATTTGCCGAGGACCCCAGCCCAGTATGGCGCGAGAACGCAGTGTGCGGAGCCCGTGACGGGATCTTCGGCTATGCCGATCTTCGGCGCGAAGAAGCGCGAAACGAAATCGCAGTCGCCGCGAAAGCCGCATGCCGTTACGACGAGACTCGCGAAGGGCAGCGCCTCGATCAACGCGATGTTGGGACGCAAGTCCCGGACCTGCGCCGCATCGCCGAGCACCGCCATCGCGCGATCGGCTTCCCAGAGCGCGACGGGCCGCACGCCGATCGCCTCGGCGACCATCGCCGGATCGAGTTCCCGCTCAAGCGGCAACGCCGGAAAGTCCAGCGCAAGTCGCTCGCCATCGCGCGTAACCTCCACCGGACCTGAGAGCGTTTCGAATCGCACGAGCTCGCGTCCGGGCTCTAGAATGTTGAGCAGCACGTACCCCGTCGCGAGCGTCGCGTGACCACACAGAGCAACTTCGGTGGCGGGCGTGAACCAGCGCAGCCGATAGTTCTCACCTTCACGCACGAAGAACGCCGTTTCGGCGAGATTGTTCTCGGCGGCAATTGCTTGCAGCACGTCATCCTCGAGCCAACGCTCCAGCGGACAGACCGCAGCCGGATTGCCGCCGAACGGCTTGCGGGTGAACGCGTCGAGCTGGTAGATCGGAATGTTCATCGGCAAGGGAAGGCGCGCGTTGCTATTTGTTGCAGACGGTGTGACTCGTCGTCATCGTACCTTGCGGACCGGGACCGTGCGAGTCGAGAATGTACTGTGTGGCCGACACGAGGTGGAGCACCGCGCCCCCGTTGTCCGCCGGGTAGGTGTCCATCCAGACGGAGCCGTCGAGATCGGGCGAAGAGCTTGCTGCGGTAAAATACGACCCATTGGTATCGACGCCCGTGATCACCCAACGCGCCTTCTTGACGTCGTACCCAATGAAGCTAACGCCGGTACCGCCCGGGGCTCCGGCCTGCGCCGCGAACGCGGAACTGGTGCGCAGCCAGTTGCCGTACATCGTGTTGGTGTCCGTCTCGCGGAACGTTGTGCTGTCGCTCGAATGGCTGACGCACGTCCACGTACCGGTCAATTCTTGCAGCGCCGCCTGGGCCGCGGACGCGCCGGCGGCGGCCGGCATCACTACGATGAAACTGGCGGCGACCGTTGCGGCTATACAACGAACTGAAAACATGTGCTCTTCCTCCCTGGATCCAGACCTGAGTTTCGGGCTTCGCGACCGCCCAAGCGCTCCCTTGTTAAGAGCGGCGTCTTTTACCCACTTGCGGATTCGAACAATGCAGCTTAGACGACTTCCGTTCGCTTCGTGAGCGCGCAGCGTCAGCGAGGCTTCTCGAAAGCGGAGCACCAGCTGCATCGTTTCAATCGTAACACGTTGGGCACCATAACTGCATGGCCAGAAAGCATCGGTATTCCGAAAAGGAGCACCGCCAGGTCGAGCACATCAAGGAGAGTGAGGAGGCGCGCGGCGTCTCGCCGGGAGAGGCCGAGGGTGTCGGCTATGCCACCGTCAATAAACGCAATCCATCCAAACATCGCTACTCCGCCAAGGAAAAGCGGCAAGCCGAGCACATCATGGAATCGGAGGAGAAGAGCGGCAAATCGGAAGGGGAAGCCAAGCGCATCGCCTATGCCACGGTCAATAAGCGTTCTTGACGCTTTAGGAATGGGCGGGAAGCGCAGCTCGAAAGCCTGCGAGCGCCGTTCCCGCCGCCGCGAAGGCTAGGAGTGCTGATGCGATCATTGCACCGCGGAAACCGTTGAGGTATGACGGTGCCACGGTAACGATGACACCGAGCGCCGCGACGCCGATTAGCCCCGCCGTCCGCGCGACGGCGTTGTTGATTCCCGACGCAACGCCGGAGTGTTCGACGGGAACGGAGTTCATCACCGTAGTCGTGAGCGGCGCGACGAAGAGCGCTCCACCCAGCCCCAAAATCGTCGCGGCGGGGAAAAACGTCGTCCAATACGAGCCGCCGCTTCCGGGCAGGGCATAGGCGAGAAACCCGACGCCCGCCAGGATCGAACCGAGCAGCAGCGGCATACGGGGCCCAACGCGTCCTACGAGGCCGCCGGACCAGCGCGATGCCGCGACCATGATGGCGATGAACGGCAGCAACGCCGCACCGGCCCCCGTTGGAGAATAGTGGTGGACGTTGATCAAAACGAACGGGACGAAGTAGAGGCTGCCGCCGACCGCCGTGTAGAGGAAGAACGTGTAGACGTTCGCGGCGCTAAAATCGCGCGAGGCGAACAAGTCGCAGCGGACCATCGGATCGGGCGTGCGCCACTCGAACAAAACGAACGTCGCTAGCGCCGCGAGTCCGACGAAGACGGCGCCCGCTGCCGGCGCCGTAACGCGACCGGCGTTCATTCCGATGAGCCCGTACACGAGCAACCCCAATCCGATCGTTGCCAGCGCCGCTCCCGCCACGTCGATGCGCCGGTCTGCCGTTTCGTCGCGGCTTTCGCCGACGCGGAAGACGAGGATCAGTAAAACGATCGCTGCGATCGGAAGGTTGATGATAAAGATGTAGCGCCAGGAAAAACTCTGCGTTAGCCACCCGCCGAGGATGGGCCCGAAGGCGGCGGTGAGCGCAGAAAAGCCAGACCACAAACCGATGGCGCGCCCGCGAGCGTCGCCCTCGTACGCCGCGCTGATTAGCGCCAAACTGCCCGGTGTCGAAAGCGCGCCGCCGATGCCTTGAACGCAGCGCGCCGCGATCAGGAGGTCCGCGCTCGGCGCGAACGCGCAGGCGAGCGAAGCGGCCGCGAAGAGCACGATGCCGGCGCCGAACACCAGGCGGCGCCCGTACAGATCGCCGAGCGCTCCGCCGAGCAGAATGAGCGCGGAAAGGAAGAGCGCGTATCCTTCGATCACCCATTGCGTCTGGCCGGTCGTCGTGTGGAGTTCGCGCTGCAGGATCGGAAGCGACACATTGACGGCCGTGCTGTCGATGAACGTCATTGCGGAGCCAAGAATCGCGGCAACGAGCACCCACGCGACGTTCACCGCCCGGCCTTTGGTGCCGCGCCGGATTCGCCCTTTACAAAGACCTGCGACTGCGCGCGGCCAATGCTTACAGGTGCGTTTCGATCGGCCGCTGCGAACGGCGATTCTTGCCGCGGCCGGCAACCCGACGGTCCGCGCAGCGGTCACGCGTCACGGCATGCGTCTGGGCGCTCGGCGCTTCGTCGCCGGCGAGAGCACCGATGACCTGCTCGCGGCGGCGCGCGCGGCGAACGCACAAGGATTCGCGGTCGCCGCCACGCTGCTCGGCGAGAGCATCCGCGAACGTCAGGAGACCGCCGCGGTCACCGATGAGTACTGTCGCCTTTTGTCGCTCTTCGACGAACGGCGCCTCGATGCCAACGTCGCGTTCAAGCTGACGCACGTGGGGCTGGATATCGATCCCGAGCTGGCCTTCGAAAACGCTGCGCGCATCGCGTCCGCGGCGGACGACCGCGAAAACACCGTGCGGATCGACATGGAACAGTCGCGTTACGTCGACGCGACGCTCGCGCTGTACCGGCGCCTGCGCGCACGTAGCGCCCGCGTTGGTTTCGTCGTCCAATCGTATCTCTATCGCAGCCGTGCCGACCTCGCGGCGCTGCTGCCGCTGGTGCCGAACGTCAGGATCGTAAAGGGTGCGTACCTCGAACCGCCGTCGATCGCGTATCCAAAAAAACACGACGTCGACGAAAATTACATCGAGCTCGTCGAGACGGCACTGTCGGGGGAGGGCTACACCGCAATCGCGACGCACGATTCCACGATGATCGAACGCGCGATCCGCTTCGCGCGCGAACGCGGCATTCCCAAGCGCGGGCGCTTCGAATTTCAGATGCTGTACGGCATCGCGACGCCGCTGGCGCGCCGGGTGCTGGAGCGGGGGTATCGCGTGCGCCTCTCGATCCCGTACGGCGACTACTGGTTTCCGTACTTGATGCGCCGACTTGCCGAACGGCCCGCGAACCTGGCGTTCTTTCTCAAGGGCGCCTTTGCGCGCGGCGCGCGGGCGTAGGCGTGCGCGGCGGGATCTGGGCGGCGGTGCTGACGCCCGTCGATCGGAACGGTGCCCCGGACGGGCGACGTGCCGTAGAATATTATCGCGATCTGCTGCGGGATGGCTGCGACGGCGTCAACGTCCTCGGCACGACCGGCGAAGCTATGTCGCTCGGCGTGACGGAGCGGTTGCGATTCATGGAGGCGGTCGCATCGAGCGGCCTGCCGATGGACCGCGCCATTGTGGGCACCGGGGCGGCATCGTTCGACGACGCCGCACTGCTGACGCGCCAGGCCTTTGCGTGCGGCTTCGCGGCGGCGCTCGTCATGCCGCCGTTCTTTTATCGCGATGCCGCCGACGACGGCATCGTCGCCTTCTTCGACGCCGTCCTATCGCGCGCGAATCCGCCGCCGGGTGCGATATTGCTCTACAACTTTCCACGCATGAGCGGCGTCACGTTCCATCCGGCGCTGGTCGATCGTTTGCTGCGTGAATTCCCGGACGCCATCGGCGGCATGAAGGACAGCTCGAACGACGCGCCGCTGCAGACGGAGCTGCACGTGCGCCATCCCGTCTTGGCGATCTTTCCGGGTTCCGAAGGCGATCTCGCACGGGCAAAGGCACGAGGCGCGGCCGGCTGCATCTCTGGAAGCGTCGCGCTGTGGGCTGCTTTCGCGCGCGAAGTATGGACGTTGGGCGATGCCGCACAGGCGAACGCGCTTTCGGCGCTGCGTGGGACGCTCGACGGCCTTCCGTTGATTCCGGCCATGCGCTGCCTTACCGCGGCGTCGCGCCGCGACGCGCCGTGGGAACGCGCAATTCCGCCGCTGAGTCCGCTCCGCACCGAACAGCGGGACGAACTCCACTGCCGCCTCGAGCCGTTTCACATGTTCCTCGGTCGAACGGCCGGCGATCGTAACGCATAGGAGTTCGGGCGACCGAACATCAAGGCCATCGTCATGACGCAGCCCATCGATGGATCGCAGATGACTCCGGCGGTCGAAAAGGTGGTCGTGGACGTACCGGGATGGCAGCAGATACGGCCGCGCATTCCCGATACGCAGCAGCGCCGCACGCTCGAGCGCCGGCGCAGCATTCGCGAGATCGTGTTCGGAGTGCAGGACGGCATTTTGACGACGCTCGGCATCATCACCGGCGTCGGGGTCGCCGAAGGCCAGCGCTCGGCCGTGTTGATCAGCGGCTTTCTCGCACTGCTCGCCGGAGCGCTCTCGATGGGCGTCGGCGAATACTTGGGGCGCAAGTCGGAACGCGAGGTCGTGCAGGCCACGATCGACATGGAAAAGCGGGAGATGGCGGAGGATCCGCAGGGCGAGTTTACGGAGCAGGTCGCCTACTACAAGCTCAAGGGCTTTAGCGCGGAAGAAGCGGAGATGATCGTCAAGCGCCTAACGCAGCATCCCGAGATCTACCTTTACGAGATGGTGCGCGACGAGTTCGGAATCGATCCCCGTGAAGCGGAAGACGCAGGGTTGCGAGGGCCGCTCGCGATGGGACTGTCGTACGGCGCCGGCGCGCTCGTCCCCATCGTCGCGTTCGTTCTGCCGCTGTCAATGCCGCACGCGACGTTCGCCTCGCTGCTGCTCGCCCTCGCGGGACTCTTCGCGGTCGGGTATTATGCCGGTACGCTGAGCGAGCGCAACGCGTTCGGCAAAGGTCTCGAGGTGGTGCTCTACGGCTGCGTGGTCTTCATCCTCTCGTACCTCGCCGGGCATTTCATTCCGCCGTTATTCGGTCACGCGCCGGTTTCCGTCGGCGGCTGATGGCGTCGATCGTGGCGCATGCCCTGCTCGCAGGGCTGACGCAAGCGGCGTCGTTCTTTTGGGACAGCCTGTTTGGGCTGATCTTCGGCTTTCTCGTCTCGGCAATCGTGCAAGTAAAGCTGACGCCGGCGGCGATGCAGCGCTATTTGGGGCCCGGTGCGAAGGGATTTCTCTACGGCGCCGGTTTCGGCATCATCTCGTCGGCGTGCTCGTACGGCGCGGCCGCGGCGGCGCGGGGGTTTTACCGCAGGGGCGCCGACGTCCGCTCCGTCTTCGCGTTTCTGATCTCCTCGACCAACATGAACCTCGCAATCCTCATCCTGTTTTGGTCGCTGCTCGGTTGGAAGTTTGCGTTCGCCGAATTCTTCGGCGGCATCATCATCATTACCGTGGTGACGGTCGGCTTCTCCGTGCTGTTTGGGGCGGGCGAGCTCGAGCGGCTCGGCCGCGCGTATCGCGATGCGGTCGACGAGGCGGCGCACGAGCATTGCCACGCCGCAATGGCGGAAGCAGACGATCGTGGATGGGCGGCCATCGCAACGACGGCGGTCGCCGACGTGCGCATGCTGCGCACCGAGCTGATCGCCGGCTACCTGATCGCCGGCTTCGCGGCGGCACTTGTGCCGGCCGGCTGGCTCGCCGCGGTGCTCCATGCCGTCGGCGCGGTGCCCGCGGTCGGGTATGTGTTGCTGCTGGCCGTCGGTCTGCTCATCGCCGTCGCGACCTTTATTTGTTCGATGGGCAACGTCCCCGTCGCGCGCTATCTTGCCAATGCCGGCATACCGCTTGGCGCCAACACCGCGTTCATCTACGGCGATTTGCTGATTCTGCCGCTGATCGCGATTTACCGCAAATCGTTTCCGCCTCGAATCGCCTGGACGTTCGTCGGCCTCTTTGCCGTCGGCGCGATGCTCGCGGGTGCCATCATGGAGCGCGTGATCGGCAACGGCCTGGGTGGAATGTCAATGGGTTCGATGGCGCTCAACGATCGCTTTACGCTCGTGTCGAACGTCGTGGCGCTCGCGGCGGTCGCCGCGCTGGCCGTCGCCGCTTTTCCACGCAGACGGCTCCCAATCAGCCGGACGTAAACGCGATGACGTCGCCCTCCTCGCGGAGACTCGTCCACCATTGTTTGCCGTCGAACGCCAGTCCCCGTGCGTCTGCAGGAAGCGGCGCGATCGGCTCTGCGGCCGGCGAGGCCTCGCGCACGTCGATCCGTGCTAACGCCAGTTCGTCGAAGTCGGCGTCCGCGGAGATGATCGCGCAGCTTCCCGGTGCGTCGAACGCGAAGCCGCCGCACCGCGCGGGCAGCGCGATCTCGCGCTGCACGTTTGCGGCGTCGTCGATGGCCAGGATCCGGCGCTTGCCCTGCTGGCACAAGTAGAGCGACGCGCCGTCCGCGGCCAGGTGCGAACCCGTTACGTCGGGGCACGGCGACTTGCTGCTCGCATCGAACCCGCCGCCCGGCGAAAAGCGGAAGAGATACCGGTCGTCGTCGTCGAGGGCGACGACGGCGAACAGGCTTTCGCCAACCGATGCGAGACCATAGGGTCGGCCCGGTGCCGCGATCTCCTGAAGGATTGTCCAGCTGTGCGGATCCATCGCGTAGAGACGATCGGTGTCCCACGAGCCGATCCAGAGCACGCCGCCGTGGAACGCGAGGGGCTGAGGACGGCCGCCCGGCGAGCGGTGGCGCGCAGTTTCTTCGAAGGTTTGCATGACACCAACGACGCGCGGCACCGCTCGACGGTTGCAGCGCCTTTACAATCTAACCGGCACCGCGGCGCGTTCCATCGAGAGTGCGCAGTGATGGCGGCAGCGAAGGAGCGCGGCGTGGAAGACGCTGGGCGGCTCATGGAGCGAGTGCGCGCCCGTGACCCCGCTGCTTTCGAGGCGCTGTACGACCAGTACCACCGCCTCGTCTACGGGCTGGCGCTGCGCGTCCTCGGGGATCGTGCCGCCGCAGAAGACGTCACCCAAGCCGTGTTCCTAAAGCTATGGGACAGTCCGGGCGTCTTCCGCGAGGGCAACTTTGCTGCGTGGATTGCCCGTGTCGCGCGCAACCGCGCGCTGGACGTCGTCCGCAGCCGCGCGTCTTCCGCCGAGAGTGAGGCGGCCGAAGCGATCCCCGTGGAGGACACGCTGGAGGACGTCGCGATCGCCCACGTCGACGGCGCGCGCGTTCGCGAGGCTCTGGCGCGGCTGCCGGCCGAACAGCGAGAGCCTATCGAGTTGGGATTCTTCGGCGGCATCACGCATCAGGAAATCGCGCGGCGCGCGGGCGTGCCACTCGGCACGGTGAAGACCCGCATCCGTACGGGCCTGCGACGGTTGCGCAGCACGCTTGAAGGGGCGGTCACGGTATGATGCCGCACGACGCAATGCTCGACGACGTCGCCGCGTACGCCCTCGGCGCGCTTCCGCCGGCCGAGGCTGCCGCCGTGGCGGAACACCTGCGAACGTGCGAGCGCTGCCGCGAGGAGTACGGCTTCTTGCGTCCGGCGGTCACGGCGGTCGGCTATTCTGCGGAGGCGTGCGCGGATCCGGCGATGGGGGCCGTCGCGAGCCCACTGCTCAAGGCGCGCGTGATGAAACACGTCCGCGCCGGGGCCGTGCGGCGTGCGGTGCCGCTGCTGTGGCCCGCGTACGCAGCTGCGGCGGCCTGCCTCGCAATCGCGCTGATCGCCGGCGCGTTCGACATTTCGCTCAACGGCCGGCTGGCTCGCGAGCGCGCCGCGATGGCGCTCGAACGCACGGCAATGGCGCAGCAGGCGGAGACGATGGCCGACTTCACGGCGCCCGACGCGCTTCGCCGCCGCTTTCCTCACGGCGAAGTGCTCGTGCACGGTCGACGGCTCTACATTGCAATGCGCGACATGACGATGCCGCCGCGCGGCCGCGTGTACCAGGCCTGGACCGTCCGTAACGGATCCAAACGCGTGGAGCCGTCAAAGACGTTCGTGCCGGCGGGTCGAGGCATGACGGTCGTGCGGCTCCCAGAGGTGGCCACCCGGATCGCGGCGGTAGCCATCAGCGTCGAGCCGGCGGGCGGCTCGGATCAGCCCACGACGAAGCCGATCGCAGTGGTGGCGCTCCACTAGCAATCCAAAGGGGCACAGCGCCCGTTTCTTTGGGGTCTTACCTCTTCACCGGAGCTACGGCTCGGAAAGGACCTCATGAAGAACGTGCGATTGACCGCAACTTTTGCGGTCACCCTCGCGATGATCGGAACCGGCGTCGCGCTTGCAAAAATGATGCCCAACGTCGTCGATCAGCCCACGCGATTTTCGGGATCGTGCTGCGTCTATACGGGCGCTCCGGCACTGCCGGTAACGCTCTCGATGGTCATGGCGGGCGGCGGCCCAAAGGACTTCAGGACCGCGACGCTGCTCGAGGCGCTCGCCGGCGCGAACTTCGATGCCGAGGTCGCGAAGCTGACGAAGCAGTATGGCAAAGCGGAAGTTGGCCAGTTCCTCAAGACGTTCGATTTCGTCGTGAGCGATTCGCTCAGGATCGTGACGGAAAAGCACGTCATGCTCCCGAGCAAGCCGAGCCCCGATCCGAGCAACGGCGCGGCGCTCGCCGGTGCGCTCTGGGCGGCCGGCCAAACCGGCAACGGCTACAACGTTGAAGTGATGCTCGATCGCGCCGTGTCGCATCCAATCCATCTTCAAGTGATGGGTGACATCGACTCGAAGTACGGTCTTGCGGCGGACGCGCAATACCATGCGATCCTGACGACTGCAATGAAGGACCTCGCGGCGGCCTATCACCTCAACGCCATGGGTCACATGCAGAGCATGTAAAAACACGGGCAGGGTGGCGCGGCGTGGGCCGCAGAACAGGCGACCATGCCTGCACTGCGAACCGTCGTCGTCGCCCTTTTCGCTGCCGCCGTCGCCCTCGCCGGCGCGCCGGGCGCGCTGGCCGCACCGACGGGGCTCGCGTGGGATGCGGTTTCGAAGATCGCGATGAACGCCGACGCCGCGACGCTCTCGCCCGGCGATTTCGACCAAGATTTCGCGCAGGCGTCAAACGTCGAACCGCCGCCCGATTCGTCGAGCGGCGGCTTCATGGCCAAGATGGGCCAAGCGATGGCGATGGGCCGGCACATGCAGGCGCTGATGCAGAACGGCTTTGCCGAGAAGCATTACGTCGCGGGTTCCAAGGAGCGGACGGATCAAGTGGCCGAGCAGACCGCCACGATCGTGGACTGTGCCGCACGGACGATCACGAAACTCGATCTTCGCCGCAAGACCTATACGGTGACATCGATGGATCAGTCCTCGGCGGCCGGCTCAAGCGGCGGTTCGTCGGCGCCGGAACCGCGTGCGAGCGACGACGGCACGCGCCTGGCAATCACAATCGCCAACACGACGCTCGGCTCGCGCGACGTTTCCGGCTTGCCGGCGAATGGATATCGCTCGGAAATAACCTTTACGGAGACCAAACCGTCAGGCGAGTCGCACACGCAAAACGGCAACCTCGTCGGCTACTACAGCAACTATGCGAACCCGGTGCCGTCGTGCGGATCCTTCGGCGAGCCCGCCGGTGCGCAGGGCGCGAACGGCCGCTTCTCGGCGATGACGGCGGGATTCTCGCGGCTGATGCGCGCGATGTCCGCCGTCGGAAACGATTCTCGCTTTAGCCTCAAGCAGAGCGGTCCGCCGCTGCCGCGCTCTAAGATGGCGCTCTACGAGGCGGCGACCTTCGGGGCCGGCGACCGCGGAGCAGCGGGCACCTTCTTGACGGAGCGCGGCCACGTGCGCGCGATTTCTGAGAACGACCCGGCGTTTACCATTCCTAGCGACTTCACCCGCGGGCAGTAACTACCCGGACGGAGGCGCAACCGGGGCCGGCACGTTGCGTGCCGGTTGATGGAGTAACGACGTCGACACGTACGCGCCGATCCACGAGCCGGCGGCGGCAAAGAGCACGTAGGTCCAATCGCGCGTGTACGTGATCACGGCAAACGAGGAGAGCAAGTACCAGGCGCTGCTCCAGGATGCGGCCGAGACGCGCCGGCGAGCCGAAACCGCGGCGGTGAAGAAGACGTACACTGCGTCGGTGGCGGCGGTGCTGACCACGACGCCGATGGCGAGCAACGGATGAACGTTCGCAAAGTGCTGGAACATATCGGGCTGTTTCGCACGGGCGGCCTCGAACCATGGCAGCGCGAAGTTGGAGCGATGCTGGAAAACCTCGCCAACAGGCCCGACCCGGTCGCCTATCTCGTTATCATCGTTCCGCTGTCGCTCGTCGCGCTCGTGGTCGGGTACGTTCTCGCCGCCCGCTATCGCAGAATCGAGGACACAGCGGCGGAGTCGGCCTTCGGCTTGGCGCAAACCGCGATCTTTGGGCTCATCGCGTTGATCCTGGCCTTTTCGTTCGCGTTTGCAGCCGAGCGGTTCGAGGCGCGCCGCGCGCTCGTGGTCGCCGAAGCGAACGCGATCAGCACCGCCTTCGCGCGCGCGGCGTTCCTGCCGGAGGCACGACGGCCGGTTTTCCGGCGCGCGCTGATCGACTATACGAGGGCACGCCTCGAAACCTACGCGAGCGTCGCGGACGCGCCATCGCATCTCCGATCGATCGAACGCGGCAAGGCGCTGCAGGGCAACCTTTGGGAGATCGCGTCGAACGCCGCGCGCACCGATCCACGGAATCTGTTGTACGAGAAGGTTGCGGATTCCGTAAGCGAAACGATCGACGTTGCCGACGAACAGTCCGCGGCCTTCAACAACCACGTACCGCTTCCGATCATCGGGATTGCGCTGCTCTCGACGATCGTCGGTGCACTGTTGCTCGGAGTGACCTTCGGCCGGGCGAAGGCGCCCAACGCCGCGCTTTCTGCAATCTTCTGCGTGCTGTTTGCGGCCACGATTTTCACGATCATCGATCTCGATCATCCGGCAGGCGGCTTCATCAGCGTCGACGCCGCCCCACTGCAGGCGACGCTCGACGACATGACGGCGTTATGAACGACTAGGCGCTGGGCTGAAGGTCTGCGTGAAAGAGATACCGTCCTTCAACGGGAGCGCAGTTGGCGCGTTTTGGAGCGTACGTGGTCTTCCGAGCCGCCTCCATGACGGCATTGTCGATGGCCGCATTACCGCTCGAATGAAGGACGGAAGCATGCAGAACGCGTCCGTTGGGAGCGATGGTGACGGCGACGACCGCCTCGCCCTTCAAACGTACGCCGTGCGGCAGTTCCGGCGGCGCTGCGGTGATGACGGAGGCCTCCGAGTTTGGATGGCTGCATGCGGCCGCCACAGCCGACGCCGTCGATGGTATGCCGATGCCGGCGGCTGCCGGCGGCAGCCCCAGTGCGGGGGCGAACGCCTGAAGCGCAAGAGTCGTCGCGATGAAGAGCACGATCGTTCCTCCGATGGTGAGTGCGTTAGCGGTTAGCGGGCGCCGCGCGCCCGCGTTCAGTCGCTCGATGCGCGCGGCCAGTGCGCGGCGCGAACCGAAGGCTCCCGGTGTCAGCAGCGGCGGCTTTCGTGCCAGGGCGAACCGCGCGACGGTAGCGAGGCACGAAGCGTAGGCGTCGGGGTTTCCCATCTCTTCGACGACCCGATCGTCGCAGGCCGCCTCGCGCTCGGTGCAGAGATGCCGTGCGGCGAGGTGAACCCAGGGATTGAAGAAGAGCCAGGCCTGGACGAACCGCTGGATGAGGTTGAAGAACGCATCGCGGCGGCAAACGTGTGCGCGCTCGTGCCGAACGATGCGCTGGAGATCCAGCGGCGTCAGCGCGCCGAGGAGGCTTTGCGGAATAACGATCGCCGGCAAGAAAACGCCGATGACGACCGGCACGCTGACGTCTGCCGAAACGAGCACGTTGGATTCGGCGCCTTCTAACCGCCGCGCGTGACGCCGTATCCGATCGATCGCCGCCAAGCCGCAGCCTAATCGGATGAGGTTGAGCGCCACGCCGCCGAGCCACGCGCAAAGAAACCATGCCGCCGACCGTTCGAACCACGCATCGGCATGGTGAACCAACGCCCCGGCCGGGACCAGCGAGACGGTGTAGCCCATCCTGTTCGAGTGAGCCGCAAATGCCTCAAGCAGCAACGCGCCCGCGCTGCTCAGCGTCGTGAGAACCGGAATTACGACGAGCGCGATCAGCGTCGTCAGCCACACGGCGTAGCGTGTGGCTGCGTCGCGCTTCGAAACGGCGCGTGACAGCAAATAGGCGATAGCGACGATGAGTGCGCCCTGCCATAACCCGTTGAGAAGCACCGAAACGATCATCGTTTGCTTGTCCGCCGGCGGGACAGCATCGCTTCGATCTGCGCGAGGTCCTTTGCGCTCAACCGCGCATCGTCGAGCAGTGCGACGGCCAACGCTCCGGGTGAGCTGCCGAAAAAGCGATCGAGCACGTGGCGGATCGCAGACTTCGCCGCATCGGTGCGTTTGACCGACGGCCGGTAGACGAAGGCGCGGCCGTCTTCGCCGTGCGTCAAGTGCCCCTTTTGCTCGAGCGTCCGCAGCGTCGTGAGCACCGTGCTATAGGTGAGCTTCGGCGGCGGGAGGGCGCGGACGACCTCCGCGACCGTCGCACGTCCTTTACGCCAGACGATTTCCATGAGCCGGAGCTCGTGATCCGTGAGGACCGGCGACTTTTGGCGCGGCATGCGCGGCATACCCTCCTGATATTAGTTTTCTAATAGCAGGATAGCGACTCCAATCGCGATTGTCAACTAGTATTATAATAGTTAGCTCAGCATCACGCGCGCCGCGTTCCAGCCCGACGCGCCCATGACGCCGCCGCCCGGATGAGTTGCCGCGCCGCAGAGGTAGAGGCCCCGGATCGGCGTCGCATAGCTCGCGTAGCCGGGGACGGGACGAAACGCAAAGAGTTGGTGCAGCGGCATCGCGCCCTGGAAGATGCTCCCGCCGGTCAGCCCGAACGTTCGCTCGAGGTCGACCGGCGTAAGGACTTGGCGATCGATCACGGATGCCTTAAAGCCCGGCGCGTACCGCTCCACCACTTCGAAGCAGCGATCGGCATACTCGTTCCGCAGCGAGTCGGTCCACGGACCGCTCGCGAGGCGGTACGGCGCGTATTGCGTGAACATCGACATCAGGTGCTTCCCGGGCGGCGCGACCGTCGGATCGAGCGACGAAGGCATCGTGCATTCGACCACGGGCTCCTTGGAGAAGCTGCCGTACTTCGCTTCGTCGTACGCGCGCTCGATGAAGTCCTGATCGGGGCAAAGGTGAACCGTGCCGAAGTGCTGCGGCCCCGGCTCGTGGCCCGGCAGCGCGGTGAAGCTCGGAAGCCGCTCGAGCGCAACGTTGATCTTGCACGACGCACTGCTGTAGGAGATGCGTGCGACGGCCTCGCGAAATGCCGGTGGGAGATCCGCCGGATCTACGAGCCGTTCGAACGTCAGATGGCAGTCGACGCCGCTCGCGACGCGCCGGCCGGAAATCTCGTCGCCGTTTGCCAGCGCGACGCCGGTCACGCGTCCGCCGCGCGTGAGAATTTTCGCGACCTCCGCGTCCGTCCGGATCTCGACGCCGAGTGCCTTGGCCGCCGACGCCAGCGCCTGCGTCAGGCCGCCCATGCCGCCGCGCACGTAGCTCCACACGCCGCGTTTCCCATTCGTCTCGCCCATCACGTGGTGAAACAGCACGTACGCCGTGCCGGGCATCGAGGGCGCCATGAACGCGCCGATGATCGCATCGGTCGCGATCGTTCCCTTGAGCTCTTCGGACTCGAACCAGCGGTCGAGGATTGGGCGCGCCGCGCCCGTGAGCACCTCGATCGCCTCAGCCATATCGGGCCCGAGCCGCTGCAGTGCGCGGCCCATTTTCCCGGCCTCGAGCAGCTGGCGCAGCGTGGGATGGAGCAGGTTCGGCGGTACTTGCGTGAGCGTCGGCTCGACGACGGAGGCCACGCGCTGCAGCATCGCCTCGTACTTGGAGTAGTTTCCTGCGTCGCGCTTGCTGAACTTTGCGATTTCTGCAACGTCCTTCTCCGCGCCGGCACCGAGCATCAGGTACCGCCCGTCCAAGAACGGCGAGAACGACGCCGGATTGCGTTCGATCGTTTCAAAACCGTACTCGTGCAAACGTAAGTCGCGCGCGATCTCCGGGCGGAAAAGGCTGTTCACGTACGCCGCCGTCGACACTTTGAAGCCGGGAAAGATCTCTTCGCTGACGCACGCGCCGCCCACGATATACCGCCGCTCGAGCACGAGCACGCGCCAGCGCGCCCGGGCCAAGTAGCACGCCGTAACCAGGCCGTTGTGGCCTCCGCCGACGACGATCGCGTCGTAGCTGCGCCGGGGAGCCATCAGAACTTGACCTTCACGCTCACGTACGCATTGAACGGTTCGCTGAGAGAGCTCGTTTGGTCGTTATACGTGCCGAAATACGGCTCGTAGGGATAGCGCAGGAACGTCTGAACGTTCGCACCAGGATTGTACGCATTGCCCACGGGCGGCGTGTATGGACCGCCGATGAGGTTCGTGTACGAGCAGGTTTGATTGCTCCAGTAGTACGTGAAGGGCGTGTGCTGGCCGCCGAAGCACGTCTGCAGCAGGTTCGCGAGCGTTATGCTGACGCTGACCCGCGGCGTCAACTCGTACCCGATCTGCAGGTGTCCCAGGAGCTGCGCTGGCTCGCGGAACGCACCAATGCCGTCGAACTGTCCGGTGTAGGGGTCGGGGATCGAAAGCGTCGCGGCGCAACCCGAGCCGTTGGCGTCGAACGGACTGCCGCCCGAGCCGCCGTAGGGGTAACGCGGGTCGCCGGTGACCGTTCCCGCCAGCGGCTTCCCGCAGCCCGCTGCGGGGTCGATGCCCGGCGTCGTCAGCGGCGCCCCGTAGCGATTGCCGGCCACGAACTGGAGCGACGGCGTGATCGTCAGGCGGTCGTGCTTGTAGTTGAGCAGTAGCGTCGCGACGTACGGGAAGTTATAGGCGTTGACGCCCGAGCCGATGCCGCCGGGGAAGATCGAGAACGGGAGATATGCGGCGGACGGGTCGAACAACGAAAACGCCGGCGAACGCCAGTATGGATTCGCGATCGAGCCGGCCGTGCACGACGGATCCGGCGCGCCGCGCGGGCGGTAGCACGGCGCCGCTGGGCGACCGTTTGTCGTCGCGCCGCAGAGAGCTTCCCCGAACTGTTGTTTGCCGTACGCACTACCGCCCGGCGCGCACGCTTCGGTGTACGCGTTGTACTGTGCGATGCCGGAGTTGATCGGAGACAGCACCGTTGTGCCGTTCGGAAGCACGCTATACTTCACGGTCGCGTAAGTGTACGCAAAGGAAAGCTGTCCGGCAAACCCGTTGCGGGTGAAGTCCCCTTTGTCGAACTGGAACTCGAAGCCCGAGGACGTCTGATAGCCGGCGTTGAGACCGGAAGTGATGCCCGCCGTGTAGTTGATGTAGAAGTTTTCCACCTGGTCTTGCGTCTTGCGCAAGAACGGCGAAAGCTTGAACGACATGTCCGTCCCATGGATGCGGTGTTCGATCGACAGGTCGCTGTTGTAAGAAACCGACGGCGCGACCGCATGTCCGGGCGTTGTGAAGCCGAGCGGGTAGAACTGCGCCAACGTATCGGGCAGGTTCTGTTCCAGAGAATTATACTGCTCGTAGGCGGCGCTGGGCTGCTCGTTGTAGCGTCCGTAGCTCGCCCGCAGCACCGTGTCGGGGTTCACGGTATAGGTCACGCCGAGTCGCGGCTGCGGGATGTTATAGTCGAACTTTCCCGGCACGTTTTGAATGTTTGCGTTGACGTATTGCTTGCCGAACGACGAGCAGGGCCGCTGCCCGTTCGTGCTCCATGGGCCGCTCCCGACGAGGGCGCTACGGTCGACGAGCGTCAGCGTCTGCGTGTCGTAGCACGTGTCCTGGTTGAAGGCATTGAACCAGAAGTTGCGCGCCGGGCCGGTCGCAGTATTGGCGCCGACGTAGTCGTAATTGTCGACCCGGACGCCGAGATTGAAGTAGAGCCGGTCGCTCGGGCGCCACTGGTCCGTGATCGAGTATCCGGTAAAATACGGCGTCACCGTGTTGTTCAGACCGTACGTGCCGTTCTCGACCACGTAGTACGCGCAGGGGCCGCCGCCGCAGCCCACGCCGCTTACGTCGCCATGCGCCGCCGGACTGCTGAGCTTCAAGAACGTCGGCAGCAAGCCGTAGTCTACGCCGCCGGCCTGCCCGTCGCTGCACGTCGTCGGCGTCGTGTACGGGCTGCTGCCTCCCGAGAGGTGATAGCACGTGCCGCTGAATGGATGGTTCGCGTTGACCAGGACGGCGAACGCGTTGCCGTATGAATGCCCGTATGCAAACGGCTGCTCGTTGTAAATGCGTGCGCCCGTTGAGGTCGTGTACGAACCCTCGACCTCGAGCAGGTGCGCGGGAGTGATCTGGTCGGTGAAGGCGGCGCTGACGCCCCGCGTGTGATTATTGATCTCGTAGTCGCCCGAATCGTAGTATGCATACGGCTGCAGCGACATCATCGGGCCGTTTTCGATCCAATCCGAGTAGTATGAATAGCCGTAGACTCGCAGGAACGCCGACGAGCTAAAATTCTTTTGATACTGCAGCTTCAATATCGCCTGCCCGTTGTAGCCTCGGTCGCGCTGATTGAAACCGTCGGGAATCGGTCCCTGGAAAGCGTGCGGCGGAGAGGACGGATAAAGATACGGGGTCACCAGGGAGAGATAATTTGTGGGCAGGAGCTGGCCGATTGGCCCACGGTATTGGTAGGTATCGAGATAATACGGCGGCAAAACGCCGACGGTGTTCAGCCAGTTGCTCACTCCCTCGTCGTTTACCGAGCTCAGGAACGTCGTGAAGATCTCGTCGTTGTCGTACAACAGTTGGATATCGTCGCGCAGCGAGTCGTCGCGGTGAGGCACCGCTATGTGGACGTTGACGACCGCCGTGCGCGTCGCGACGTTGGCCGCGTTAATGGAGCCGAAGCCGATCGGACCGAGGATCCAGCCGGGCGAACCGTTGAGGCTCACGTTGGGCGCGCCATTGGTGAAACACGAGGGCAAGCTCCGGCCGAGCGATGCGGCGCTCGGACACGACCCGAGCTGCTGTCCGAACTCGTTGCTGACCGACGCGCCGCCGAACTGGTCGACGTAGCGGTGATCCTGATTGTAGCCGCCGATTCCGACGTAGTAGGAGAAGCTGCGGCTCGGCGTCGAGCCGCCGGCCTCGAGGTCAAAGCTGTGATAGAACGTCGGCGTGCCGGCGCTCGCGTTGACCGTTGCGTAACCGGGGAAGATTCCGGTCTTGATGACCTGGTTGATGAACCCGGCCAGACCTTGCGCCTCGGCGTTCGACGGCGTCGCGCCCGTATAGACTTGCAACTCGAGCTGGCCGAGCGATGACAGCGAGCCCGACGGAAAGTTGTCGAACGCGCGGTTCACCGGGATGCCGTCAAACTCGTAGCCGACTTCGTACGCATCGCCGCCGCGTACGTGAACGGCCTGCAGATAGCCGTTTTGGTTCGCCGGCACGTACGCTCCCGGCACCGATGCGATGGCGGAATATGCGCTGTTGAGCGAGCCGCCGCCACCGAGCACCGCCGTTCGTTCTTGCTGCGCCGCATTGACCGAGTAGAGATCGGCCGTCGTGCCGGGCCGCACGAGACTCGATGCGCTCCGCGCCGTGACGTTCGCGATCGTCTTGAGCGCAGCGTGCAGCACGAGCGACAGTGTTTGCTGGGCGTCGGCGAAGACGGCGACGCCCGCATAGGACGCCGGCGCGTATCCGCTCTTTTGCAGGGCGATCGTATATTCGTCGGGCGCGAGCGAGACGAATGCGAAATGGCCCCCTCCGTCCGTCGTTACCGTCGCGCGCTGCGACGGGCTCGTCACGCTCACGGTGACGCCGGCCAGCGGCGCCGACGTGCCGTAGTCGACCACCGTACCGCTGATGCCGCCAGTGGTCCCTGCAGCGACCGGCGCGCACAACGCGGCGACGAAAAGAATCGCGCAACCGAAATATTTCATAGCAAAGTGTCTCATGGCGAAGGATGCCCGGAGCAGGCGGTCGGAACGCCATCGGGCGGCAAATGGCGCGCCAATAAGAACGCACGGTACGAAGCCATTGCGGTCGCGAACTGCAGGTGGATGGCGGCGGCTTCGCGCACGTGCGGCGGCAGAGGCGGCCCCTGCGACAGCGCGAGAACGCCCTGCAGGTTCGTCAATCGCTCGCGAAGGCGGTCAGGCATGAGCTGATCGTCCTCGGAGTTTACGACGCCCGACGTGAACGCCGCATACACACGGCGGTCGCCGCGGCGCTTACCCAGTGAGTCGAGCCGGTTGAGGGCGACGTCGATTGCCGAAAGCTCGTCTGCAAGCGACTTCAGGAATGCATGGCGCGCGGCGTATTGCGCCGGCGACCACGCGGCGCGCGGGTCGGGCCGCACGTCCAGCGCCGCTTCCGAAACGGCAGCGCCGGCATGGAGTCGAATGGCGTAGCGTCCCGGCACGACCGTCTGGCCGTCGCTTCCGGCGTTCCAGTCGCGGGCCGCGTGCCAAGGGACCGGCGCGTCTTCGGTGAGGTCCCACGACGTTCGGTTCACTCCCGGAGCGCCCGGCGCGTCAAAGCATCGAACGCGCCTGCCCGTCTCGTCGCTCACCTCGACCCACGCCGGCGCCGGCTTCGGCAGATAGTAGGTGATCGCCGCGCCGACGGGCGGATCTTCGCCGGCGAAATTACCGGCAGCGAGGCAGCACTCATCCGGGTGCGTCCCGTAACTGCCGGGCCACTGGCGATGCCACGTGTAGGCGATGGGAAGGGCGAACAGCCGTGGCACCGCGGCCCGCAGCGCCTCGCGGAGTGCGCCGATCGCGCCGACGTCGTCGAGAATCCAGAAGCCCCGTCCGTGCGTCGCCGCAATCAGGTCGTGGCGCTGCGGCTGAATTCTCATGTCGTGCACGGCCACCGAAGGCATATTGAGCCGAAGGCTTTCCCAGTGGACGCCTCGGTCGACCGTGAACCAAACGCCTTGCTCGAGCCCTGCAAACAACACGTCGGGATTTGCGGGATCTTCGCGCACCACGTGAACGTATTGGTCGGCGGGAAACCCGTTGACGATTGGCCGCCAACTCGCGCCGGAGTCGTCGGTGACGAATAGGTACGGACGGCGGTCGCCCATCACGTGGCGATCGATCGCGACGTAGGCGCGGCGCGCGTCGGCGTTCGAGGCTTCGACGGTATCGACGCGGCCCCACGGCGCGACGGCCGCCGGCGTGACGTTGCGCCAGCTCGCGCCGCCGTCGGTCGTGAGCTGTACGAGCCCGTCGTCCGTGCCTACCCAGATCCGGCCCGCTTCCACGCGTGACGGCGCGATGTCAAAGATCGTGTCGTAAAATTCCGCGCCCGACACGTCGGTGTTGATGGGGCCGCCGGCCACGCGCTGCCTGTCGGGATCGTTACGCGTGAGGTCGGGGCTGATGGCCTTCCACGTGCGTCCGAGATCGCGCGTCTGGAACAGGACGTTCGCGCCGAAATATGCGCGGCGATCGAACGCGGAAAAGGCGATCGGCGCTTCCCAGTTCGAGCGAAACGCCAGTCCCGCGAGCGCGCGCCCGTTCGTGTCGGTGACGTCGGGCGAGATGTCGTAGTTTTGACGCGAGCGCATGTCGTAAATGCCGAGCTGACCGTTGAGCTGGCTGACGCCGACGTTCCAGATCGACGACGGATCGCCGGGCTGCGGCCACACCCAGGAGCCGTCGCCGTCGTTGCCCACATCGCGCCAGTCGGCGTTCTCAATGCCGAGCGGGCTGAGCGAATCCGACGGTCCGCAGTACGAGTCGTTGTCCTGCAAACCGCCGCACACGTGGTACGGGTTCTGCTCGTCGTAGCCGATGCGATAGATCTGCCCAATAGCGACATTGTATCGCCAGTCCCACGTCTTGCCGCCATCCAGCGAAATCGGCGCCCCGCCGTCGTCCGCTTCGATGATACGCCGGCCGTCGCGGGAAATCCAGAAGCCGTGGTGATCTTGGTGGACCGCCGAGGCGACGTCGCGGTACGTGATGCCTCCGTCGCGCGTCTCGATGAGATCTTCGGACGCAAAGAAAACGTGGTTGGCGTTCGACGGATCGACGGCGAGCCGGCTCATGTAGAATGGCCGCTGGTTGACGAGCGTGTCGCGCGTCATCAGGCGCCAGTGCGCTCCACCGTCGTCCGAGCGCCAAAGCACGCCGTGCTTGGATTGGATCACGGCGTACACGCGCGGCCCCGCGACGGCGAGGCCGATGCGGCCCATGTCGCCCACAGGGAGGCCGTTGCCCCGGAGCCGACGCCACGTCGCGCCGCCGTCTGTCGACTTGTAGACGCCGTCGGCAGCGCCGCCGCTGCTGAAGCTCCAGGGGACGCGGCGGAACTGCCAGATGCCGGCGTATACGACGTTCGCATCGCGCGGATCGACGGCGACGTCCGACGCGCCGCTCGAGGGTCCGGCGAAGAGCGTGCGTTTCCACGTGCGGCCGCCATCGGTCGTGCGGTAGATGCCGCGCGCCGTACTGCCGCGGTAGGGATCGCCGACGGCCGCGACCCAGATGCGCCGCGAGTCGCGACGATCGACGACGACTTGCGCGATCGCCCAGGTGTCGCGCAAGCCCACGTTGCGCCAGGTTGCGCCTCCATCATGCGTCAGCCACAGCCCATCGCCGTACGACGCGTCGTTGCGAACGTTCGGCTCGCCGGTTCCAACCCACACCGTCGCTTTATTGCGGGGGTCGATCGCGATTGCGCCGATGGCACCGACCGCCTCGTGCGGCCATACGTCGCGCCACTCCAAGCCGCCGTTGGTCGTCTTCCACACGCCGCCGTCGGCGGCGCCGAAGTAGTAAAGGTTTGGATCCTGGTCGGTTCCGGCAACACCGGAGGCCCGGCCGCCGGCGAGCGCCGGTCCGATGTTGCGCCAAGTGAGATCGTGCAGGGCCGCTCCCCAGACACCGGCTGCGAGCAACAGCGCCAGCGTAGCCTAACGCTCCATCACGCCGACGTAGTGGCGATCGAATGCGCTCAGCAGTCCCTCGGCGTTCGAATACGGGCCGGGCGAATATGCGCGGGAACTCAATCCGAGCTGCGTCAGCTCGTTCACGTGCCAGTCCTGACGGTTCGTCGTGTCCCAGAAACCGACGGCGTCGTTCGGGTCGAAGCCGGGCTGTGCCATCGTCTGCGGATCGAAGAGCCACGCGCAGACCACGTCCGTGCGATCGGGCGCTCGGGGCTTTACGTAGTGCACCATGACGTAATCGGCATGCGTGCTCAGGAGCAGCGACGGAAAGATCGTGTAGTAGTAGTCTCGATCGAGATCCGCACCGTCCACGGTGCCGAGCGGGGGACGCGACCGTCGCCCGGTGGTCGTGAGGCTGCTGCCGGGCCGGCGCAGTTCCGAGTATCCGCCTAATACCGGCCCTTCCGTGAGATCGTTGCGCCCGCTGTCCGACGGCGACAGTCGCTCGAGCTGCGGATGCACGAGCGGGCAGTGGTAACATTCCGAATAGTTGAGGAACACGAGCTTCCAGTTGCACGCGAGTTCGTACGCGATCGTGCGCGCCGTTTGCAGCCGTCCGATATTCCAGCGCGCGAACCGCCCGATCAACGCCCCAAGCGCCTCCTCGAACGTGTCCGCGGGGCCATTCGTCTGCGCTTCGACCGGTCGGATGAAAACAAATCCCTCCCACAGCGCGACGGATGCCTCTTTGAGGGGATAGGCGTCGCGGTCGAAGCCGGATACGTCGGCCATGTTGCGCGCCGCCTTCAGCGCGCCGTCGAGGCCGTACGTCCATCCATGATACGGACACTGGATCGAGCCGTGAAAGCGGCCCGCGGCCTGTTCGCAGATGCGCGTGCCGCGATGGCGGCAGACGTTGAAGAACGCTCGGACGGCGCGCCGGTTGTCCCGCGTGACGATGAGGCTCTCGCCGGCCGCTTCGACGGTCAGGAAATCGCCGGCGCTGGCGACCTGCTCTTCACGAGCAATGCAGAGCCATTCGCGCGAAAAGATGCGCTGCCGTTCGGCCTCGAAGACGTCGGCGGAAGTGTACCAGAATGCCGGCAGCGTCAATGCGTCGGCGCCGACCGACGGCCGTTCGAACGTTTGCATCGCCTCTCCTAAGCGGTGAGTCGAAGGTTTCTATGACGTTTGACGGAATCCGCTCCGGAGCAGCGCTTTATGTGGCCATTTGGTAGACTTAGCGCCGAAAGTTCGGGACAATCGTGAATAAGCCGAACGATTTGGAAACGTCGCTTCCCCGAGCCGCCTACTGGGACGATGCATTTTACGCCCGCGAGCAGCGCGCGATCTTCTGGGATCGGTGGTTCTACGCCGGACGCGCTGCCGAGCTTGCAGCAGACGGAGCCTATAGAGTGCTCGACGTGGCGGGCGAGAGCGTCATCCTGGTGCGCGACGGCAACGGCCTGAACGCGCATTTGAACTTCTGTAGACACCGCGGGAGCCGGCTGCTCTGCGGCGAGGGCACCCTGCGCGGCGCGATTCGCTGTCCCTATCACGCCTGGGCGTACGCGCTGGACGGGCGGCTCGTCGCGACGCCCTTTGTACCCTCAGACGCCGTGCCTCCGCAGGCACGGCGGCTCCATCCGGTGGGCGTTGCGCAGTGGGGCGGCTTCATCTTCGTGCGCGTCGCGAGCGGTGACGGGGACGGCGCGGACGCGTCGCTGGCGGCCCAGCTCGGCGCCGTGCCGCAACGACTCGCGCGCTATCCGTTGCAAGCGCTGCAGATCGGGCGGTCGCTGCACTACGAGGTTGCAGCGAACTGGAAGGTCGTGCTCGAGAATTACAACGAGTGCTATCACTGCGCGGGCGTGCATCCGGAGCTCTGCCGCATCGTTCCGGCGTTCCGCCACCAAGGCGGCGCCGAGCTCGATTGGGAACGGGGCATTCCGCACCGCGGCGGCGCCTGGACCTTCACCGCAGACGGCACGAGCGCTCGCGCGCCGTTCCCGACGTTGAGCGAGGAGGAGAAGACGCGCCACAAGGGCGAGCTCATTTACCCGAACTTTATGCTTAGCCTCGCTGCCGATCACGTGGCAGCGTTCTCGCTGTGGCCGCGTGGGCCGTCGGCGACGGCCATCGTCTGCGACCTTCTCTTTCACTCGGACGAGGCCGCGAAGCGGAGCTTCGATCCTACGGACGTCGCGGGATTCTGGGATATGGTAAACCGGCAGGATTGGGCGGTGTGCGAGGGCGTGCAGGCCGGAATGCGCTCGCAAGCGTTCGATCGCGGATACTACGCGCCGATGGAGGATGCGAGCCTCGACATCCGCCGCTACATCGCCGCGCGGCTCGACGAATGAACCGAGAGTTCGACGCTATCGTCGTCGGCCTCGGCGGCATCGGAAGCGCCGCGGCGTATTGGCTGGCCAAGCGGGGCGCGCGCGTGCTCGGTCTGGAGCAATTCGAGCTCGGACATGCGCGGGGCGAATCGCACGATCACTCGCGCATAATCCGCTATTCGTATTTTTCGCCCGATTACGTGCGGCTCGCGAAGCAGGCCTACGCCGCCTGGGATTCGCTCGAAGGCGACGCCGGCGAACGCGTCGTCTTCAAGACGGGCGGCCTCGACGTCCGCCCGCGCGAGGGGGCAATACCGCTGCAGCCGTACGCCGATTCGATGCGCGCGTGTGGCATCGCGTACGAAACGCTCGACGCCGCCGAAATCCGCAAACGCTGGCCGGCATGGTGCATCGGCGACGACGTCCACGGCCTCTTTCAGGCCGATGGGGGGATCGTCGCCGCGGCACGCGCGACGGCCGCGCAGCAGCGCGCGGCGCGCGCGCACGGCGCCACGCTGCTCGACCATACGCCGGTCACGGCGCTGCACGGTCGGGGCGGCGAAATCGTCGTCGAAGCGGGCGACGCTCGATACCGCGCGGCCCGGCTCGTGATCGCGGCCGGCCCGTGGAGCGCCCAGGTCCTCGCGCACTTCGGGGTGCGGCTTCCCCTCGAGGTCACGAAGGAGCAGGTGATGTACTTCGCGTCCCGCGACCTCCAGGCGTTTGCCTTTGGCGCGTTTCCGATCTGGATTTGGATGGACGACCCGGCGTTCTACGGTTTCCCGGTCTTCGGCGAACCGGATGCGGTGAAGATTACGCAAGATGCCGGGGGCAAGCCCGTGGACGCCGACACGCGCACGTTCGATGAGGATTGCGACATCACGGCTCGCGTCCTCGCCTTCCTCGAGCGCTATCTTCCGGGGGCGCTGGGTCCCCTCAAGCTGTTCAAGACGTGCCTCTATACGCTTCCGCCCGACCGCGACTTCATCATCGACACGCTGCCGAACCATCCGCACGTCAGCGTGGCAATCGGCGCAGGACATGCGTTCAAGTTTGCGTGCGTCATTGGCCGCGTACTCGGCGACCTCGCGCTCGGAGGCGTTGCCGGCGCCGATCTTGCGCCGTTCGCGATCGACCGGCCGATCCTAACGATGGAGTCGCCGCCGAGAACGTACATGGTGTGACGGGCCGGCGTCACAGCCCGATGGTACGCCGCGTTGCCGAAACGGTTCCGTGAAGGCACAGGAGGATCGATGAAGTCATTCGTTGGCGCCGCACTTCTGGCGGCTTTTTTGGCGCTCGGCGCCGTCGCTCGCGCGGACGAGCAGCCCACCTTCGTCGGCCCCTTATCACCCGGTGAGGCGCAGTTCGTAGAGACGGTCAAGCGCGACCTGATGGCGCATTTTCCCCGCGTCACCGATGCGGAAAAGGCCGGCTACGTGCGCTATACCGGCGTGGACAGCACCGGCGCAATCAGCTACACCAATCAGCAATGGAGCTCCGATCCGACGCACCCGAGCCAGCTCTGGTACGACAAGGACGGCAACCTCCTCGGCGCCGACTTCTCGGTACTGCGGCCGCACGACGAGCCAAGGCCGCAGCTGTGGGGCATCAATCCCGGCCGTTGGTACGAGTTCGACGGCCACGTGCACTACGTAATCGAGGAGCCGGGCAGCGGCAAGCCCGTCTACGACCAGTGGATTTGGAATAGCGACTTCCGCGACGCCGGAGGCAACGTCTCGAAGCCATCCGCCGAAACGGTCGTCAAGCTGGGGCGCGTACCCAGCGCCAATTATGTCGCTACGGATCTTCGAGTTCCCGACGCTATGGGATCTGATCGTTTGGGTCAAGCCGCACGACGCGGGCCCATTCCGCTGGTAGGGTAGCGTTTCGGCGTCCTGCGCATTTTGGCGGTAAACCTTCGCGCGGGCGGCACGCGAGCGACGCTCGACGCGTTGGTCGCGCGCTGCGTCATTCATCGGCCCGACGTGCTGGCGCTTTCCGAATTCCGGGCGAACGCGACCGGCGCTTTGCTTCGCAAGTGTCTTGCGGCCGAAGGGTTCACCTGTCAGGCCGGGAGCACCGAACACACAGGCAACGGCGTCCTGGTCGCATCGCACCAAGCGTTCGAGCCGCTGCACAACCCGTTCGGGCTCGGCCAAGACGAATATCCCAACGCGATCGTCGAGGCGCGCTTCGGCGACCTGCGGATCTACGCCGTCTACCTGCCGGGGCAGGACCGGAAGCGGCCACATCTACGGTGTCTGATCGCGGCGGCGAAGCGCTGGAACGAACGCGACGTGCTCGCAATGGCGATCGGCGACTTCAACTCCGGACGCAACGAGACCGACATCGAGCTCAACGCTGGGAAGAAGCGCTTGCTCGACCAGTTCAGCACTGCCGATCTCTATGCAGAGCTCGAGCAGCACTGGACGGAGGCGTGGCTGCACCGTCATCCCGCGACGCTGGAGTACAGCTGGTACCCGTTTCGCAAGGACGCGCCGCCCAATCGCCGCAACGGCTGGCGCCTCGACAAGGCGTTCGTCTCGAATGCGCTGCTGCCGAGCCTGTTGACAGCCTCGTACGACCACGGCTTCCGGCTCGATGGCCTCACCGATCACTCGGCCCTCGTCGTGGATCTCGCGCCAACCGCAATGCGCGGACGAGGTGCGAACGGCTCGGCGGTCTAATACCAATTTCTATGCATAGCGCTTCGATTCGCGCGGTATTTGCCATATGCTCTATCGGCGCGTTGAGCGCACAAACGCCGGCGCGGAGCACAACGCCGCTGCGTCACCTCGAGTATGCGTTCGCGGTGGATAGAGAAGGAGTGAGCGAATACCATTTCAACGGCATCGGCGGCGGCATCGTCACTAGCAGCGGCGTTGGCGGCGTATCGTCGAACATCGGCGGGCGCGGCACGATGTACGTCGACATTTTGTCGATCGCGCCGGACGGATCGCTCAACGTCAGGATTTCCGAGTGGGTAAAAGAAGAGCCGCGCGCACGTGCTGCGTATACCTGCGCCGTCTACGGCAGCACGGCGGTCGTCTGTCCGTCGGTGCCCGCTCCGAGCGAGGCGGAGTGGGTGCTGCTGAGCTACCTCGGGCGGCGATTCGTGGACGGAGCGCCGTGGGATGCACGCAACCACTGGCAGCGCAAGAATGACACCGCGCGTTATCTCATGGTGGAAGACTTTACGATAGTCGACGGCTCGGACCCCAAGCATACCCTCATCCGTGAGACGAAGCGTACGGAAACGCACAATGGCGGCTTCGGCACCCGCACTGAAGACATCGACATTGCCTACGACCGGTCCCTCGAAGTCCCCGATGCCGTCCATGACGTCGCCCAATCGGCGAGCGGGAGCGGTTCAGGCAACGCCGTCTTCGATTTCAAATTGACGGCCGACTCCTTTGCGCGCGGCGCCGCCCCGCCACGAAGATAGCGGCGCCTCCCAGCAGCATCATTGCGGTGAATCCGACGACTTTGATAACGGCGAGCGGCTTATTGGGATCGTCGTCGGCGGGGAATCCGGCAAATACAAGCGCGACGAGTGTCGTTGCCAAGCCGACCAGCGCTGCGACACACACGGTCCACCGTCCTCCGGGGATGCGAATCGTCTGCGGCTTCGCCGGCTCCGCGTGCAACTTCAGTGCAGCGGCGAACAAAAAGACGAATGGCACCATCGTGATGACGACGGTCGAGCTCACGAGCACGCTATAGGCGCCTTTGACGCTCGTGCCGCCCTGTCCGAGGAAGATAAAGAGTGCGGTGATTGCGGCTTGCGCTACCAACGCCGCCACGGGCGAGCCCCAGCGCGGGTGCATGCGCGCGAATATCGGCGGCAGATACGCGTCGATGCCGGCCACGAAGGGGATGCGCGCGACCGCCCCCAGCCATGCGCTCGTGCTGCCGATGCAGCTGACCGCGACGAGCACCGCCGCAATCGGCGTAAGCGCTTCCCAATGCATCCGCGTCGCGACCGACGCGATTGCCTGCATGACGCCGGACGAAGCATTGACGTCGCGCGGCAGCACGGCGGCCAGCACGCTGAGCGTGCCGCCGATGTAGATGATTGCGATAGCCGGCGCGGCGAAAAGCAGGCCCAGCGGAATGGTTCGGGTGGGATTCTTGATCTCGCCGCCCATGAACGCGATCGACTCGGGCCCGGTCCAGGCGAACGCGATCACCGACCAAAAAATTACGTCCTTGAGGTGCATGCTTGGGCGCATTGCGGCGGCGTCGACGTGCGTCGCGGACCCGAAGCGCCATGCTGCGACGGCGCCGACCAACACGAGCAGCAGCGTCGCGCTCCAGCGCGAGACCGCTCCCAGGTTGTTCAGCCACTTGCCGATCTGCAGGCCGAAGATGTTGACGACCGTTGCGAGCGTCAGGCCGCCGATTGCGACGGCAATGAAGTATCCGGGCGACGCGGCGAGCGCACTGCCGCGCGGCCCCGCCACGAAGAGTGCGTTTCCTGCCGCGAAATACAGCAAGGCGGGGAAGTACGGGAGATTACTCGCCCAGTACGTCCAGCCGGTGATGAAACCCGCAAAGGGCCCGAAGGCGCGCTTGCTCCAGACGTAGAGGCCGCCTTCGTCCGGATGGTGCGACGCGAGAAAGACGACGGCGATCGAGAGCGGCACGAACATAGCGAAGCAGCCGATGAGCCAAACGGGAACGGAGCTTGCGCCCGCGGCGGCGGCCGTCGCTACCCACTGTAAATTCGATCCGGCGACGACGAAAAACAGCGTCACGTCGGTCAAGCCCATCGTCCGACGCAGCCGCATTTGAGCGAGGTTCAACGGGCGAACGCGCGTCGCCCACCGGTGCCGTTATGGCACCGATGGGCGATGCATTATGGCAAGTGGTCTATGCTGCTTAGTAGGGGCGTCCCCAGTGACCGGGCTTCCAGGCCCAGCCGTTACGGGTGTGACCCCAATGTCCGGGATGCCACGTTGCGCCGGCATATGGACGATACGCATAGTGGCCGTGGGTCCAAACGTAACGATAACCGTTCCATTGCCAGTAGCCGCCTTGCCAGTAGTATCCCGGCCCCGGCGAGACCGGCACCGTTTCGTACATGGGTGCCGGAGGCGCCGTCTGCACGTAGACGCCGCCGTACACCTGTGCCGCTGCGGGAACCGCCGCGCCGACCGCGGCCGCACCGAGAACACAGGCGAGGAGCAAGTTGCGTAAGTTCATCATGCTTATTGAATTACCACCGTACGAGGATGCTTCGCCGTGCAGATTGATTAAAGACTCATTCAAATTCGATGAGACGCACGCACAAGGGTATTCGGCGTTCCCTCCCCGAACACGACCGGCCAGACGTGAGATTGCCGCGCCTGTCGTTGCTCGTCGTGCTCCTGCTCATCGTGGCGGTGGGCACCTGGTACGCAATCTCCCATCGCGCCGAACGCAGCGGTGAAACCGTCACGATCTATTACACGAAGGAAGATGGAACGTCGCTCGGGGCCGCACGGGTGTCGCTGCGGCCCCGAGCAGCCGGCGAGAGCGCCGCGGAGCGGTTGCACAACACCGTCGTGTACGCCGCCGTCCAGGCGGTGGCGGGACCGCCCAACGGCGTGCAAGCCATTCGCTTTCCGCCCGGCACTCGCGTGATCGGCGCATCCGTCGCCGATTCCATCGCAACGGTCGATCTTTCCAAAGACGTCGAACGGCAAGCCGGCGGAACGTTCGGCGAAAACGGTGAATTCAAGGGGCTGGTCTACACCATCACTGGGATCCACGGCATCGGCGCGCTGCGCGTGACGGTGGAGGGCACGCAGCTTGAAACGCTCCCGGGAGGACACCTCGAACTCGATGAACCGCTTCGTCGCTCGGACTTCTAGAATCGCGGCGCCGTTCGCACTCTGCGCAATCGCGCTGGCGTCGGCGATGCCCGCGGCCGCCGATGCGCCGCTGAGCGCGACGTATCAGGGACAGACCATTCGCTTTAGCCACGTGATGCAGGCGTCCGGTACCGAGGCCATCGGCGTCGGCGATTCCGGATTTCAAGCGCTGCTGCGTGCGACCGGCGCCACACTGACGTGGAAGCCCGGGGAACGCTACATTCTGATCACGACGTCGGCTCCCATGGTCGTCAGCTTCGCGCTTGGCGACCGCCGCTACGACGTCGGTCCAATCGCGCTGCAGGCGTCGTTCGCGCCGTTCGAACGCGGCGACGAAGCGTATTTGCCGTTCGACGAAGTGCTGCACTCGCTCGATCTGGCGTTACGCCGCGACGCGCGCGGCACGGTGCTGCAGCCGCAGATTACGGTTCTCGACGTCCGCCAGGACGGCAATCGCACGACGCTGACGGCGCGCGCCGCCGCGACGCTGCATCCGCGCGTCGTGCGGGAAAGCGACGACGAGGTCGTCTATGCGTTCCAGGGACTCGGCACGTCGTTGACCGGTACGCGTAAAGTGAACGCGGGGGGCGTGCGGACGCTCGAGATTGCGACGACCGGCACAGTGCGCGACCCGACGACGGTGCTCACCGTCAAGCTCGCCGCAGGGGCGGCGGCCGAAGCGCCACGCGAAGAGGAGCGTGACGTCGTGCTTTCGTTCGACGGAACACCGTCGGCCTCTCCGCCGATGGCGCAGTCGCCGCCTACGCCGGAACCGACGCCTGGAGGTCCGGGCCCGAGCGCACCGACGCTCGTGACGGGTGTCGCGGTTGCGCCGGCGGACGACGGCGTGAGCGTCGTGATTGCAATTAGCGGCGACGCGCACTACGAGTGGCATCGTTTGCGCGATCCCGATAATCGCTTTTGGATCGACATCAAGGGCGTAACGCTGCAGGGGCCGCCCATCGAGGAGAGCGCGCCGTCACCGCTGACTTCGATCCGCGTGCGCCAGGGGGACCCAAGCACCGTTCGCGTCGCTCTCTCGCTGCAAGGTCCGAAGCCGGTAGCGGTCGTTCCGTCGGAGAGCGGCCTCGTGCTCACGGTCGGCGCGCAGGACGTCGCGCAGCTGCCGCGTTCGGGTACGGGAAGCGTCGGCAGCGTGGTGTCGGCCGCGCAGCAGAACACCGCACCAGTCACGCCGGCGCCCACTGCCGACACCTCCGGCCCCGATACCGACACCGATGCGGCTTGGAAATTCGGCCCGCGAAGCAGCTACGTGCCGACGAACCCGCGTCTGATCGTGCTCGATGCGGGCCACGGCGGCAGCGATCGCGGCACGATTCATGGGGGCGTCGCTGAAGCCGATCTCACGTTGGACATGACGAAACGCCTGCGCGACATCCTCGTCGCCCGCGGCTGGCAAGTACGACTAACCCGCGATACCGACGTCGATGTCTACGCGCCGAACGACAGCGCTCACGAGGAGCTGCAGGCGCGCGTGGACGTTGCGAACAAGGCGGGCGCCCGGCTTTTCGTCAGCATTCACGTAAACGCGTTTATCAACGCAGGTCCGTACGGAACGACCGTGTACGTGTCCAAGCCGGATGACGTAGCATTGGCGCGCGAGGTCGAAACGCACTTGGCATCCGACGGCACCAAGGACGACGGCATCGTCAAGAGCCATCTCTACGTCACGCTGCATACGCGGATGCCCGCGGTACTCGTCGAGACGGCATTTCTCTCGAATCCGAGCGATTACGCGCTGCTGACGTCGGGCGCGTGGCGGCAGAAGGTCGCGCAAGAGATTGCCGACGGCATCGCGCAATACACGCGCCAAAATCCCGTTACGGGCCAACCCACGCAGTAAAATTTTCCCGTGATCGGACTCTTCGACTCGGGCCTCGGCGGCCTCACGGTTCTCGCGCGCGTTCGCGAGCGGATGCCAACGGTCGACATCGTCTTTTTCGCCGACCAGGCGAACGTGCCGTACGGCGATCGTAAGCACGCCGAGCTGCAGGAGCTCGTCGCGGCGAACGTCGGGCTGCTCGACGCACGGGGTGTGGACGCGATCGTTACGGCCTGCAATACGTCGTGCGCCGTGGCCGAGCGTTACGGATGGCCAAGCAGCCGCGCCCCGGTCGTCGATCTCATTCAATCTGCGGCGATGGCCGTAACGCGCGGTCGTTTCCGGCGCGTCGGCGTCGTCGCAACCGCCGCGACGGTCGGAGCGGGATCGTACGGGCGCACGCTTCGCGCGCGTGCGGGCGGAATCGACGTCGTCGAAGTGCCTGCGCCCGCGCTCGTACCCCTCGTCGAAGCGGGTAATGTGGAGGGCCGCGAGCCCCGAGCGGCCGTTGCGGAGGTTTGCGCGCACCTTCCGCACGACCTCGACGCCATCGTCTTTGGCTGTACGCATTACCCCGTGCTCGATCGGCATTTTCGCGCGGTCCTCGGAGATAACGTCGCGCTAATCGACCCGGCCATCGTGCAGGCCGAGCGCGCGGCCGACCTGCTTGGCGAACGCGCGAACGGCAACGGCACGACGGAGTATCTTACGAGCGGCGACGAAGCGGCGTTTCTGCGTAACGTCGCGCGGTTCACCGCCCGATAGCCCTCGGTGTAACCGCGTCAGGGGGCCGCCGCGAGCAGCCCGACGTGGAAGACCGAGAAGAAGAACGCCGTCGTCGCGATCGCGAGGCCCGCGCCGGCGAGAACTTGCATGAGCGTGTGCGACCGCAAGTACACGCGCGCCCAGCACACCATGGGGATGAGTACTAGAAAGGGCAAGGGCTGCCGGCCGTAGATGAGCGTCAGCGCCGCAAGGGGAGCGGTGATGCCGATCGCATGCGTGCTGATCTTCCAGTAGCGCGTGATGAATTGCACGAGCAGCGTCGAAACGAGATACCCCAGCATCGCCGCGATAAGCAGGCGCGGGGCGTGGATCAGCCATAGAGCGGCGACGCCCAAGAAGTCGAACACGACGAACGCCGTGAAGACCATCTCGCGCTCCGTTCGCACCGACATGTCGAGGTCGGAGATGCGGTCCGTTGCGTAGAGCCAGAACACGTAGAGCATCGGGCCGATCGAGGTGAAGAAGGTCGAGACGAACAGCAGCGTCCAGAACGATAGCGTATCCTTCGCCACGATGATGGCGAGGATCGCGAACAGCGCCAATGCGGTCAAGAAGGGGTTGAAGATCGTCGAAAGTATGCGGGCGAGGTCGTCCCAAACGCGCCGCCGTTTGAGTGGGACCACCGTGGGCGACGGCTGCGCTCGCCTGTGCGTACGGGCCACGTGACGCTGTTCGGTCCGCCCGGCCAATACTCCGCGAAACCCGTGCAGGCAGGCACGTCGGCGGCGGCGGTCGTAGAGAGTGCCGCCATCTTTCTTTTAAGGAAACGACGCAATTGAACCCGCTCTTGTTCGTGGCCACGGCGCCCCCGCAAACCGCCCCCGTGCTGCCGACGCTCGCTCCGCGCAGCTGGATGGCACAGCACCTGCCTTGGGCGACGCACGGCGCTGCGGGACTCTTCGTCCTCTCTGCGCTGCTGCTGATCGCTCTGCTCGCCGTTCAAACGACGAAGCAGGAGGGCTTGACGGGCTCGATTGGCGGCCGGGTGGAGAGCGCGTATCGCGGGCGGCTTGGTGCTGAAGAGCAGCTGAAGCGCGCCACCGGCATCGTCGCGGTCGTTTTCGTAGTGACCGGCTTCGTGCTTTCCTTGACCGGCATCTAGGCGCCGCATTGCAGCTGCTCGAGGTCGCCAACCTCCGGACGACGTTCCGTACCGAGGACGGCCTCGTCACCGCGGTCAACGGCCTGTCGTTTGCACTCAACGCCGGCGAAACGCTCGGCATCGTCGGCGAATCCGGTTCGGGAAAGTCCGTGACCGCGCTCTCGATAATGCGGCTCCTGGCGCGCAACGCTGCGGTCACCGCCGACCGCATGGCGTTCAACGGCGAGAACCTCCCCGATAAGAGCGAAGCGGAGATGCGCAAGATCCGCGGCTACAAGATCGCCATGATCTTCCAGGACCCGATGACCTCGCTCAACCCGGTCCTGACGATCGGCGAACAGATTTCCGAGGTGGTGCGCCTGCATCTCGACGCCGGAAAACGCGAAGCACGCGACCGCGCCGTCGAGATGCTGAACAAGGTCCGGATTCCGCGGCCGGAAACGCGGCTCGGGGATTATCCCCATCAGTTTTCCGGCGGCATGCGGCAGCGCGTCATGATCGCGATGGCGCTTTCGTGTAACCCGCAGCTGCTGATCGCCGACGAACCAACGACGGCGCTGGACGTGACGATTCAGGCGCAGGTGCTCGAACTGATGAACGAGCTGCAGCGCGAAACCGGTGCGGCGATCGTCCTCATCACGCACGACCTCGGGGTCGTCGCGGAGTTCTGCAAGAACGTGTTGGTCATGTACGGCGGCAACCTGGTCGAATACGGCACCGCCGAACAGATATTCGCGCAGCCGCGCATGCCCTATACGCAGGGACTGCTCGCGTCGCTGCCGCGGCTCGACGACAGGGAACATCGCCGGCTCGAGCCGATCGTCGGCCAGCCGCCCAATCTCTTACGTCTGCCGCCGGGGTGCGCGTTCGCGCCTCGATGCGCGTACCGCATGCCGATTTGCGACGAGCCGGTGCCGCTCTACGACTTCGGTGCGGGCCACGTCGCCCGGTGTTACCTGTACGACGAACGTGCACGCGACCAGCGTCCGCTATCCGTGCAGGGACTGCCGACCGTTCCGGTGGGCGGCGGATGAACGGCGCGCCGCTACTCGAAACGAGAGATCTCTACAAGTACTTTCCGATTCACGCGGGATTCATGTCGCGCCACGTCGCGGACGTGCGTGCCGTCGATGGCGTAAGCTTCACGATCCAGCCGGGGGAGACGCTCGGACTCGTGGGCGAATCGGGCTCGGGAAAGACGACGGTCGGGCGACTCCTATTGCGCCTGCTGCCGGCTACAAAGGGCGAGATACGCTTCGAAGATCGCGACGTGCTCGGCATGGGCCGCGGCGAGATCCGCCGGCTTCGCCGCTCGATGCAAATCATTTTTCAGGATCCGTTCGCGTCGCTCAACCCGCGCATGTCCGTGGGCGACATCATTGCCGAGCCGCTGACCATCCACCATTTGGCTGCCGGCAAGGATCTCGACCGGCGGGTGCGCGAGCTATTGGAGCTGGTGGGGCTGCAGCCGTACCACGCCAACCGCTATCCGCACGAGTTCTCTGGGGGCCAGCGCCAGCGTGTGGGCGTAGCGCGGGCGCTGGCGGTCAATCCAAAGTTCATCGTCTGCGACGAGCCCGTATCGGCGCTGGACGTCTCGATTCAGGCGCAGGTCATCAACTTGCTCGAGGACTTGCAGCAGCAGTTTCGCCTCACGTATCTGTTCATCGCGCACGACCTTTCCGTGGTCCGGCACATCTCGACGCGCGTCGCCGTGATGTATGTGGGCAAGATCGTCGAGCTGGCCGACCGGGACGCACTGTACGAAAACCCGCTGCATCCGTACACACAGGCGCTGTTGTCGGCGATCCCAATCCCCGATCCGGTGTTGGAGAAGCGGCGCAAGCGCGTCGTGCTTACCGGCGACATCCCTTCGCCGGTGAATCCGCCGTCGGGATGCCGCTTCCACACTCGCTGCCCCGTCGCGTTCGACCGCTGCGTGGTCGAAGAGCCGCCCCTTAAGGAATACGAGCCGGGTCACTTCGCCGCTTGTCACTGGGTCGAGGAGCACGGCGGCCGCGGTCCCGATCTGGCATAAAAGAAAAACGGGCGAACGCACAGCGTTCGCCCGTTTTTAGCCGTTCTCGGGCGTTAACCGCCCTTCTTGCGCCCGCCCTTTTTGCGTCCACCGGTTTTTTTGCGGCCGGTGCTCTTCTTGCGTCCGCCGGTCTTCTTGCGACCGGTGCTCTTCTTGCGGCCGCCGGTGCTCTTCTTGCGTCCGCTGGCGCTCTTCTTACGTCCGCTGGAGCTCTTCTTGCGCCCCGTAGAACTCTTCTTGCGTCCGCTGGAGCTCTTCTTGCGTCCGCTGGAACTCTTCTTGCGTCCGCCCTTCTTCCGACCGTTCGTCGACTTCTTTCGGCTGGTGCTCGCGCTCTTTTTGCGGCCGCCCTTGCGGGTCGCTTTTTTGCGGCCGCCGGTGCTCTTGCGCGTCGAACTGGTCTTGCGGCCACCGGTGCTGGACTTCTTTCGGCCGTTACTCGACTTCTTGCGGCCGGACGTCGAAGCCGCTTTACGGCGCCGCCCATTGCGACGCGGGCCTTCATCCTCCATCCCGTTGCCGCCGTTCATTGTGGAATCCGAGTCCATTCATTCCTCCTCGTCCCCAGGACGATTAGCGTTAGTTGGACAGCGCCGCAGTCGGCGCTTTTGAGCGAATCATAGAGGATTTTGCCAAATCATGCAAATTCACGTGCGCGCGCGACGTTGTCGAATTTGCTGGTCCTTGACCCCGGCGGTATACTAGGGCCCGTGAAAAAGCCCCTCATCATCGTGGAGTCTCCCACGAAAGCGCGGACGATCAAGAAGTTCTTGCCTGCGCGCTTTGCGGTGAAGGCATCGGTGGGACACGTTCGCGACCTTCCCAAGAGCTCGCTGGGGGTCGACGTCGCGCACGACTTCGCGCCGAAGTATCTTACGATAAAAGGGAAAGGCGACGTCATCAAGGATCTGCGCGGCGCCGTTAAAACGGCGACGGACGTCTATCTGGCGACCGATCCCGATCGCGAAGGTGAGGCAATCGCCTGGCACTTGGCAGAGCTTCTCAAACTGTCCGATCCCAAGCGCATCGAGCTTCACGAAATTACGAAAGAAGCGGCGTTGGCCGCGCTCCAGGAACCGCACCGCATCGACATGGACCGGGTCAACGCTCAGCAGGCGCGCCGCATCCTCGACCGTCTCGTGGGCTACAAAATCTCGCCGCTGCTCTGGTCCAAGGTGCGCGGGGGCCTTTCGGCCGGACGCGTGCAGTCGGTGGCGGTAAAACTCATCGTCGACCGCGAGCGCGAGATTCAGGCGTTCGTTCCGCGGGAGTATTGGAGCGTCACGGCGGTGCTCGCTGCCGCCGGTGATCCGGAGTCGCCATTTGCGGCCGACCTCGTGTCGCACCGCGGGCAGAAGATCGAGATCGCCTCCGGGGCGGCGGCGGACGCGGTGCTCCGCGCGCTCGACGGAGCCGCGTATCGAGTCGCGTCGGTGAAGAAGCGGGAGCTGCGGCGGCACGCGCCCGCGCCGTTCACGACATCGACGCTGCAGCAGGAAGCGTCGCGCAAGCTGCGCATGCGCGTGCGACGCGCGATGCAGTTGGCCCAGGCGCTCTACGAAGGCATCGACGTCGGCGGCAGCGAGGGCACCGTCGGGCTCATCACCTACATGCGCACCGACTCGACGCGCATCAGCGATCAGGCGCGTGACGCCGCTCGCGAGTATATCGTCGGCACGTATGGGGAGGACTACCACGCCGGCACGCGTCATCGCGTGCGTCAGGGCGCTCAGGATGCGCACGAGGCGATCCGGCCGACGTCGGTGCTGCGGACACCCGAAAGCCTCGCGGGTCTGCTCAAGCGCGACGAGTTGCGGCTTTACACGATCGTGTGGGAGCGCTTCGTCGCATCGCAAATGGCCTCGGCGGTGCTCGACCAGACCGTCATCGACACCGAAGCCAACGGCTACGTCTTTCGAGCCACGGGCACGATTGTGCGGTTCCCCGGGTTCACGCGCGTCTATAAGGAAGAAAAAGAGGACGACGCCACCGTCAAGGGACGGCCACGGCTGCCCGCCATCGAGGAACGTGAGGCGCTGGAGTGCCGCAAGCTCGAACCGAAGCAGCACTTCACGGAGCCGCCGCCGCGCTATACCGAAGCGGCGCTCGTGAAGGCCCTCGAGGAGAACGGCATCGGGCGTCCCTCGACCTATTCGGCGATCGTGGAAACGATTCAGGCCCGCGGGTACGCGACGCAGCAAGAGCGCCGGTTCGTGCCGACGGAGATCGGCAGCGCGGTCAACGATCTGCTCGTCGAGCACTTTCCGAACATCGTCAACCTTGACTTTACCGCGCAAATGGAGGGCGACCTCGACCGGATCGCCGACGGCCACGAAGACTGGATCGCGCTGCTGCAGCGCTTCTACGGTCCGTTCGAAAGCGAGCTCGACGCCGCCGAGAAGAGGCTGCCCCGCCTCGAGATTCGCGACGAGCCGACCGACGAGATTTGCCCGAACTGCGGGCGTCCGATGGTGATCAAGACGGGCCGTTTTGGTCGGTTCATCTCGTGTAGCGGATATCCCGAGTGTAAGACGACCAAACCGATCGTCAAGCAGACGGGCGCGGACTGTCCGAAGTGTTCCGGTGCGGTCGTCGAGCGCCGTTCGAAAAAGGGACGCGTCTTTTATGGGTGCGCGAACTATCCAAACTGCGACTTCATTTCGTGGGATGCCGTCGCGCGCGAGCGCTGCCCGGTCTGCGGCTCGTACGTGGTCGCCAAGACGCGCCGCGGCGGCGCGGTGCAGCTGCTGTGCGCCGCGGACCGCACGCATCACGTCCCCGCGCCCGCGCTCCCAGCCGAGGAACCCGCGCTGGCATCGACCTGATCGTGGTGTCGCTCCAACGCTTGACCGTCATCGGAGCCGGGCTCGCCGGCTGCGAAGCGGCCTGGCAGGCGGCGCACCGCGGAGTCGGCGTCGATCTCTACGAGATGCGGCCGCACAAGAGCGGCCCCGCGCATCGCACCGGCGCACTCGCGGAGCTCGTCTGCAGTAATTCGCTGCGCGGCGTGTCGCTGGAAAACGCCGTCGGGCTACTCAAAGAGGAGCTCGCGCGCCTCGGATCGTTGATCGTTACAACTGCGCGCGACACGGCGGTACCGGCCGGCGGGGCATTGGCCGTGGATCGCGAGCGTTTCGCAGCCATGGTCGAGTCGCGCATCGTAAGCGAACCGCTGATCACGTTGCGTCGGCAGGAGGTCTCGAACGTGCCGCTCGACCGTCCGGCGATCGTCGCGTGCGGTCCGCTGCCAAACGAGGAGTTCGCAAGCAGCCTCGATGCGGTGCTCGCGGCCGCCGGGACCGGCGATGGACGCGTTCGACTCCACTACTATGACGCCGCGTCGCCGATCGTCGCCGCCGATTCGCTCGACGAATCGCCGATGTACCGGCGTTCGCGCTACGACAAAGGCGATGGGGACGACTATCTCAACATCCCGCTCGACCGCGCGGCGTACGCCGAGCTCGTGAACGACCTGCGCACACTCGAGCGGCATCCCGCGAAGGAGTTCGAGGCGACGCGCTATTTCGAGGGCTGCTTGCCGATCGAGGAAATGGCCGACCGAGGCGACGAGGTGCTACGCTTCGGCCCGCTCAAGCCGGTCGGGCTTCGCGATCCGCGCACGGGGACGATGCCGCACGCCGTCGTGCAGCTGCGCAAAGAGAACCTGGCCGGAACCGCCTACAACCTGGTCGGGTTTCAGACGCGCCTGTCTTGGCCGGCGCAGCGCGAGGCGTTCGGCAAGCTTCCCGGACTGCATCACGCCGAGTGGCTGCGCCTCGGCGTGATGCACCGAAACACGTTCGTGGACTCACCGCGGCTCCTCGATTCGCGGCTGAAGCTGCGCGGCACCGAAGCGCTGTATTTCGCCGGCCAGATCACCGGCGCCGAAGGATACGTTGAAGCGGCCGCATGCGGCGCAATGGCCGGCATCCACGCGGCGCGCGCGGTGCAGTCGCTCGAGCCGATCGACGTTCCGCGTGAAAGCGCGTTCGGCGCAGTTGTCGCCCATTTGCAAAATCGGCACACGGCCGACTTTCAGCCCGCGAACGTCACGTGGGGCGCCTTCCCGCTCTCTGCCGAAGCACGAGCCGGCGTGCGCGCCGGGAAACGCGAACGGCGCCGGGAGATCGCGGAGCGCGCGCTGGCGGCGATCGAAGGCTTCGCAGCTGAAACTCTCGCAGCGCCGGTCGGGTACTGACGCTAGCATGAGGATTCGGTCGACTACGATCTTGGCGGTACGCCGTGACGGCAGGCTCGCGATTGCCGGTGACGGTCAGGTGACCCTCGACAAAACGATCGTGAAGCACGGCGCGCGTAAGGTCCGAAAAACGTCGGGCGGCAAGGTGTTGGCGGGATTCGCCGGATCGGCGGCGGATGGCATCACGCTGCTGGAAAAATTCGAAAGCAAGTACGCGGAGTTCAAAGACTTGACGCGCGCCGCCGTCGAGCTGGCGAAGGACTGGCGCCAGGATCGCGCGCTGCGCCGCCTCGAGGCGATGATGATCGTCGGCAACGCCGAGCATTTGTTCCTGCTTTCGGGAACCGGCGACGTGATCGAGCCCGACGAGGGCATCGTCGCAATCGGCAGCGGCGGCGCCTACGCGCAGGCGGCGGCGGCCGCTCTGCTGCGAAACACGTCGCTCGACGCCGCCGAAATTGCGCGTAAGGGTTTGGAGATCGCCGGCGAGATTTGCATCTACACCAACGACGACGTCACCGTGGAGAGCCTCCCATGACGACGGCATTGCCGGCGCTCGACGCCGCGGCGCTCACGCCGCGCCAGGTCGTCGCCGAACTGGACAAACACATCGTCGGGCAGGCGAAAGCGAAACGCGCGGTCGCGATCGCGCTGCGCAACCGGTATCGCCGCGCCCGCGCGCGCGAGGACTTGCGCGAGGAAATCACGCCAAAGAACATCCTCATGATCGGCCCGACCGGCGTCGGCAAAACGGAGATCGCACGGCGGTTGGCCGCGCTGGTCGGTGCGCCGTTCGTCAAGGTCGAGGCGACGAAATATACCGAGGTGGGATACGTCGGCCGCGACGTCGAGTCGATGGTGCGCGACCTCGTAGAGGCCGCCATCCGCACCGTGACCGAGGAGCGTCGGGACGACGTGCGCGAGCCGGCAGCCGGCCACGCGGTCGAGCGCGTCATCGACGCGCTGCACCCCGAAACGCGGCCGCCGTCACCATCCGGCAGCAACCCGCTGGGAGCGGCACTCGGCTCGATTTTCGGCAGCGGCGCTGGAAGCGCGCCCCCGGCGGGGGCGCCGGCTTCGCCGTCGCCCGACGCGCAGCGCGTCCGAGACCAAACGCGCAGCGAGATCGAGCGCGGCTTCTACGACGTGCGTCTGATCGAGATCGAAGTCGAAGAGACGCCCAGCCTGCCCATCGGTGTTATCGGCGGCGGCATGGATCAGGCGGGCGACCTCGGAGAAATGCTGGGCGGCATCCTTCCGAAGCGCCGCACGAAGAAACGGGTCACGGTCGCCGAGGCGCGTAAAATCTTCGAGCAGGAAGAAGCGGCGAAGCTTATCGACATGGACGCCGTCAAGCGCGAGGCGCTGCGCCGCGCCGGCGAAGACGGCATTATCTTCATCGACGAGATCGACAAGGTTGCCGGGTCGCACCAGCACGGGGGCGGTCCCGACGTATCGCGCGAGGGGGTTCAGCGCGACATCCTACCGATCGTCGAAGGCTCGACGGTGAACACCAAGCACGGGCCGATCAAGACCGACCACGTCCTCTTCATCGCCGCAGGTGCGTTCCACACGAGCAAGCCGTCGGACCTGATCCCGGAGCTTCAAGGGCGCCTCCCGATCCGCGTCGAGCTCGACTCGCTGACGGCCGACGACTTCAAGACGATCCTGACGCAGCCGAAGAGCGCGCTCGTCGAACAATACAAGGCATTGCTCGCTACGGATCGCGTGACGCTCGAATTTCGGGACGATGCAATCGAGCAGCTCGCGGACTTCGCGATGCGGGTTAACGAGCAGACCGAGAACATTGGCGCGAGGCGCCTGCATACGGTGCTCGAGCGCGTCCTGGAAGACATCAGCTTCGACGCGCCCGAGACGACCGGTGCGGTCGTCGTCGACGGCGAATACGTACGCAAGCGGCTCGCCGACGTCGTGGCGAACGCCGACCTTTCGGGCTATATTCTCTAAGACAATTCACATTAGGCCGGGCAGGCCCTGCACCGGTGCAACGAGGATGGTTTTCCTATGAAACAGTCGATTGGCGTTCTCATCGTTCTGGCCGGGGCGCTCCTCGCGGGGTGCAACGGCAACAACAGCATCGCGACGCCGCCGGGGACCGGCACGAACTGCGGCGGCCCACCGAGTTCCAACGAACTCGAGGTGCTCTATCCCAAGCCGAACTCGCACAATGCCCCAGTGGCGCTCGGCAACATCTACGTTTCGACGAAGGGACAGCTGCCGCCGAACAACAGCTTCAACTTCTTGCTGGCGCAGTCGAACGGGTCGCAGACGTTCACGGGGTTCTTCGCCGGCATCAATAAGGGGCAGATCCCCCCGCAGCACGCGAACCCGACGTATTCCAATCCCGTTTACTATGCCACGTCGCTGCCGCCGAGCTACATCGTCGGCCCGAGTCAATCCGTTACCTTGCTATGGAACGACGCCGGCACGGGCTGCACGCCGCACTTCCTGGTGAGCTCGTTCAAAACCAAGGGCTAGTAAGCCGGCAATAAGAAGAGCGGGCCGCGATGCCCTACATTCGCGACATCATCACCGACGGCCATCCGGCGCTACGCCGGATGGCCCGGCGGGTCGACCCCAAGGAAATCGCGGAGCCGCTCTTCCAGCAGCTGATCGACGACATGTTCGCGACGATGTACGCCGCACCGGGCGTCGGCCTCGCCGCGCCGCAAATCAACGTTTCGAAACGCGTGTTCGTGTGCGACGTCAACGACGATCGTCACCCAGCCGCCGTCGTCATCAATCCGAAGCTCGAGCCGCTGGGCGACGAGGTCGAGCTGCGCGAGGGTTGTTTGTCGATTCCCGGCATGGTCGGTGAGATCGTACGATACGAGCGCGCGGCCGTGACGGGTCTCGACCGCAACGGGCGGAAGATTCGTATCGAGGGCGACGGTCTGCTGGCGCAGTGCCTGCAACACGAGGTCGACCACCTCAACGGCGCACTCTACATCGATCGGGCGACGAACGTGCGCGCGGCCGAGAGCGAAGAGGAGAAAGAAACCGCGGAAGCGTGATGAGGACGCTGTTTCTCGGCACGAGCGAATTCGCGGTGCCGAGCCTTCGCGTCGTCGCCGCCCGCACGGACCTCGTACGCGTCGTGACGCAGCCGGACCGCCCCGCCGGGCGGGGCCAGCGCCTCCGACCGAGTGCGGTCAAGGCCGCCGCACGCGAGATCGGCGCGCGCGTCGACGAGCCGGCGAACCTGCATGAGTACGCGGCCGCGCTTCGCAGTGACGGCATAGACTTGACCGCGCTGGCCGCATACGGACGGATATTGCCGCGGGAACTCCTCGCACTGGCACCGCTCGGTGCGCTCAACGTGCACCCGTCGCTGCTGCCCAAGCATCGTGGCGCGACGCCCATTCAAGCTGCGCTGCGTAATGGCGAACGCGAGACGGGCGTCAGCATCATGCTGATGGATGCGGGTCTCGACACGGGCGGCATCGTGGTGCAGCGCCGCGTCCCCATCGGATCGACCGAAACCTACGGTGAACTGCACGACCGCCTGGCACGGTTGGGCGCCGATTTGCTCGGCGATGCGATCGAACTTGCCCGCGCCGGCACACTCGAGGCAACCGCACAAAGCGGCGCCGCCGACCTGACCCGCCCACTGCGAAAGGACGACCTCGCGGTGGATTGGAGCTGGTCCCCGCAGCGCATCGTGGATCACGTGCGCGCGCTCTCGCCGCGTCCGGCCGCGCGCGCGACGATCGAAGGCGAAACGGTAAAAATTCTCCGCGCGCACGTCGCGCCGGACGGCCGGCTCGTCGTCGACGAGCTGATCGCGCCCAACCGCGGGAAGATGAGCGGCGAGGAGTATCGGCGCGGCCGCGCCGCGCGGCCGACGCCATGACGGCGCGCGAGCTTTCGCTGCGCGTCGTGCGCGACGTGTTTCCCCCGCCGGAATCGGCCGCATCGGCACGGACGGCGCAAGCGTCGTTCGACTACCGCCTGCGCCGCACGGAACTGTCGGAACGCGACCGCTCTTTCGCCGCCGAGCTGGCCTATGGCGCGATCAAGATGCGGCGGACTATCGACTGGTATCTCGATCCATTCATCAAGGGACACCCCTCGCTGCCGGCCTCGATCCGAGAAGTGCTGCGGCTTGCGATCTTCGAGCTCACGTACACGCGTGCCGACGAACACGCGACGGTGTTCGAGTTCGTCAACGTTGCGAAGCACTGCGGCCACCGCGGCCTGGCGAACCTCGTGAACGCGGTGCTCCGCCGCTTCCTGCGCGAACGCCCAGCGCCGCCGGCGCGCGAGCGCTTCGCCTCAGACGAGGAATATCTCGCGACCCGCTATTCGCTGCCGACGTGGCTCGTACGCCAGTGGTGCGACGTCTTCGGGCCGGCCGCCGAAGGCGTGTGTGCTGCGGTGAACGAGCCGGCGCAGCCGGCGATTGTCGTGAACGCGCTTCGCGCATCCGCTCCGGATGCCGCACGGCGATTCGCGGCCGCGGGGGTCGAGACGCGCTGCTCGGCGCTCGTGCCGGAAGTGCTCCTCACGACGCGGGGCGCGACCCCGAAGGACGGCGGAGGCGCGTGGTGGACGCAGTCCGAGAGCGCGGCGGTTCCGGTAGATTTGCTCGGGCCGCTCCCGGGGGATGCGGTTCTCGACGTCTGCAGCGGGCGGGGGAACAAGGCGCTTCAAATCTGCGCGCGCCTTGCCGGCGAGGGGACGCTGCTGTGCGTCGAGCGCGACGCGCGCAAGGTCGCACTGCTGGGTAAGCGGTTGGAGGAAGCCGGCATGGTCGCAGGCATCGTCGCCGGCGATGCGGGCGATCCCGAGCTGCTGCCGTCCGACGCGCGCTTCGACCGCGTGCTGCTCGACGCGCCGTGCTCGAGCGTCGGCGTCGTGGGCCGACACCCGGAAGCCCGCTGGAAGAAGCAGGCCACCGACGGCGAACGCCTCGCCGTGACGCAGCGGTCCTTGCTCGAACGCGTCGCCGCACGCGTGCATCCAGGCGGCGTTCTGGTGTACGCCGTTTGCTCCACGGACCGACGCGAAACGACTGAAGTGATCGACGATTTTTTGGCGCGACAGAATTTCGAGCGTGGGCTTATCCCGGCCGCGTACGAAGCGCTGTTGACCGCGGAAGGTGACGTGTTGATTCCGCCGGGAATCGACGGACGTGACGGCTTCTACGTGGCGCGCGTCGAGCGGCGCTCGTGAGCTTCTTGGAGCGGCTCGAGCAGCTCTGTGCGACGTTCATCGAACGCAGCTTTGCGAAGAGTTTCCCGAGCGACGTCGAGCCGGCGCAGATCGCGCGTAAGCTTGTGGCGACGATGGAAGCGAGTACGAGCGGCGACGAAGGACGGCTGCACGCCCCAAGCGCGTACGCCGTTCACGTCAGCCCGAGGGATTTCGAGCGGCTGTCCGACCGGCGCGCATATCTGGAGCGCGCGTGGTCCGACGTGCTGCGCGAGCTCGCCGCGAAAGTGGCCATCGGCTTCGACGACGGGCCGCCCCGGGTGACGATGACGGCACGCGAGGGCATCCCGGTGGGTGCGATTGCCGTCGCAATCGAGACGGAGGCCGAAACGCCCCCGTCCTACGCGCTGCGCATGGTCAAAGGGGTGCCGCCGCACGGAGTCTACTCCATTCGTGACGTCGCGCGCATCGGGCGCAGCGAGGAGAGCGAGATCGTTTTGGCCGACCCGAGCGTTTCGCGCGCGCACGCGGTCGTGGAGATCAAGACGGGCGGCGCGGTCGTCCGCGATCTTGGGTCGACCAACGGAACGTTCGTCAACGGCCGGCGCATCGAGAGCGCGCGCTTGGGCGACGGCGACGAACTGCGCTTCGGCAACACGAAAATGCGTTTCGAGTCGGCATGATCGTGGAGATCGCGGCCGCGGGGGAGTTCGTGCGCCAGATGCGCGTCGGCTCCCTCGAGATCACGGTGGCTCTCGCGCTCGTCGCCGTCCTCGCCGGCCGCCCGCGCGTACGCACGGCGGCGGAGATCGGTTCGGTGACGCCCATGCAACTCGGACTCGAGATCCGCGAGCGCGGCGGCGTCCGTGCGTTCGCGGGGCGCCCACCGCTGGAGATCGGACGCGACAAGTCGACCGACATCGTGGTGCACGATCCCGAAGTGAGCCGGCGGCACGCGCGCTTCGGCAGCCACGAGGGCGTCGTCTACCTCGAGGACCTCAAGAGCAGCAACGGCACGTTCCTCAACGGCCGCCGCGTCGTCGAGACGATCGAGGTGCGTCCCGGCGACGAAATCGATGTTGGAACGACGCGCATCGCCGTTTCCTCGGTGCGCCCCGGATGACGCTCGCAATCCGCGGCGACCGCACGTCGTCAGTTACGCTTCAGGTTGGCCCGCGCACGTGGATTTTGGCGGTCGCGAGAGGTTTCGGCACCATCGGCGGTGTGGCCATAGAGGCGGCCCTCCTCACGCGGCTGCGAGCGGAGTGCGAGCGCCGTGTGCGCGGCGCGCGCTTTCGCCGTGCGATGGACCGGCCGCAGACCGCCGCGACGGCGATGCTTGCCGTCCTCGCACGCGTAAACGGCGACCTCTACGCGTCGACGGCGAGCCACGAAGACTATGTGACGGCCGCTGCTTCCCTGACCGCCGCCGTCATCGTGCACGGAGCCGCATACGTGCTCCATGCCGGCGCGACCGCAGCGTACCTTGCGCGCGACGGTGAACTGACTGCCCTTTCCGGTGACGACGTCTTCGATGAGCGCAGCCGCCCGCTGCTTGCGCGCGCGTTCGGGGCGGCTCCTGCGCTCGACGTGACGATCGCGAGCACCGTGCTGACGGCGGGCGACTCGATCGTGCTGCTGGGACGCCGCTTGCGCGGCGCGGCCGAGCGCGCCGCGCTACTCGCGCAGCTCGATGCGATCGATCCCGGCGATCACGTCCTGATCGCGCGCTTCGAGCGGGACGACGCCCCGCCGGCCGAGCGCGCGCAGGCAGTGCGGGCGCGTTCGGTGCAACGGCTTGTTCTTGCATTGGTGCGCGCGGCCGCGGCGATCGCGTTCGTTTCCGCAGCGTTGCGGACGTACTGAAACCGTCATGACGATCGTCCGGCGCGTTGCGCCAATGGCCGGCGCACTGGCCGTGGCGGCGCTGATCTTGTCGTTCGCGCCGCGGCACACCGTCGGGCCGCCGGCGATGCTGGCTCTGTTAGGCGCGCTCGCGCTCTTCTGGGTACTCTGGCAGCCGGCGAAGACGGTCCGCGACGACGCGCTGCCGGCGCTCGCAGTCGTGCTGGCGTCGCTGGGTTTGGCCATGGTCGATCGCCTCTCACCCGCGCTCGCGCAGCGCCAGCAGCTGTGGCTGCTGGTATCGCTCGTGCTCGCCATCGCGCTTGGCCCCGCGTTCACGGCCTTTCGCCGATTCGCCGCGTTCAAGTATCTCTGGGTCGTCGCGTCGCTCGTGCTTTTCCTCCTGCTGCTGTTCTTCGGTCAGGAAGTCAACGGTGCGCGCCTGTGGATCCGCCTCGGGCCGATCCAATACGAGCCCATCGAGCTCATCAAGCTGTTCATCGTGCTGTTTCTGGCGGCGTACCTCGCCGAAATGGCCGACGTCATCGGCAACGCCCGGCCCTGGTCGCTGCGCGCGAACGTCAAGTACCTCGGCCCGCTCGTCGTGGGCTGGGGCGCATCGATGGCGATTCTCGTCCTCCAGCGCGACCTTGGCATGGCGACGTTGCTGCTGGCGACGTTCGCGACGCTGCTGTTCGTTGCAACGCGTCGTCTGGACATCGTGCTGTTCGGCGCCGCGCTGTTCGTCGTTGGCGCGTTCTGGGCAGTGCACCATTATCCGTACGTGCAGACGCGCATTGCGGTGTGGCGCAATCCGTTTTTGGACCCGCTCGGCGCCGGCTACCAATCGTCGCAGGCGTATTACTCGCTCGCCGCCGGCGGTTTGCTCGGCAGCGGATACCGTTTGGGACATCCCGAATTCATTCCCGACGTGTCGACGGACTACGTCTATGCGGCGTTCGCGGAGGAGTTCGGCGTGATCGGCGCCGTCGTCATACTGGCGATCTTCTTAGATGCGGTGCGCCGAATCTTCGCGACGGGACTCGAGCAACCGGATCTCTATACGAAGCTGCTCGCGACGGGCCTGGGTGCGACGCTGGGCTTTCAGGTGGTCATCATCGTCGGCGGCGTCATCGGTCTGCTGCCGCTGACCGGGATAACCCTGCCGTTTATGTCGTACGGCGGAAGCTCCCTCGTTGCAAATTTCCTTCTCGTTGCGCTGGTGTGGGCGATGAGCGCGCGCCCGCGGAGGATCCCATGAAAATCGCCGTGCTGCTGTTCGTCTCCCTCGCCGTCGCAGCGTGCGCGAAGAATTCAAACGGCGCGTCCGCCTCGGCGTCGGCGTCGGCCGCTGCGAAAAGCCCCGCCTCGGCCAGCGACGGCGCCGTCGTTTACATCGCGAACTGCTCGAGCTGCCATCAAGCCGACGGTCAGGGAATTCGCGGCGCCTTCCCGCCGCTGTCCGGAAATGCGGTGGTGACGGGAAACCCGGCGGCGGTCATCGCCATCGTAAAGAACGGGCTCGGCGGACGCGTCGTCGTCAACGGACAGGCCTACGGCGGAATCATGCCGCGCTGGGGCGGCGTGCTCTCCGACGCGCAGATTGCGGCCGCGATCACGTACATACGCGCGTCGTGGCAAAACCATGCCGCCGGCGTGAGCGTCCAAGACGTCCGCGCCGTTAGATAGAGACGACGCCGTTGCGCTGGGCGGTGGATGTCGCGCCGAATTCCCGTTGGAAGAGTTCGTCAACGAATGCGAACATCGCGGGATCGCCGTGGCGAAGTCGCGCACGGGTGGCGCGCGGCCAGGGCGACGCGGGGTCGTTCGCCTCGACGTAGGCGCGCAACGACTCCGCGAAATACTCGTCGACGCCCGTCGCGGCGTAGGGCGTTACGAACGTCGCGGCACTTGCGAAGAGGGCCCGAACCTGTGGATCGATTCCGCTTCGGTAGACTCCTCCGCCCAGCGCGCAGTCCAGTGCGTGGCCGAACTCGTGCGCGACCGTCATCGGGCTGCGCGACCGAAGGAACAGCGCTCGCTCTTCGACCACGAAGAGGCCCGCGGGCGGAGCGGGCCACGCGTCGACGTCGATGCCGAGACGCGCGAGCGCGGGTGACGCCTGGCGGTAGCGTTCGCCGGCCCGAAGCGGCATCACGCGGATGCGGCTCGCCAGCGCGTAGTGCAGCGCGCCGGATCCGAAGCGAAGGAGCGTTTCGATCACGGCGGCCTCGGGCGGCCGGCGCCGATCCCCCGCGACCAGACGGCGGGCGGCGGCCAGAGCGTCCTGCTGCATCGGCGCCATCGTCGCGCAGCGACGTTACCGCGCCGTAGCGCGGCGGTTTCAGAACTTTTTCATGAATGCGGCCTACGTTAGCCTCCTTGGAGGAAATTCATCATGATTAAAGCCTATGCACGCTCGTTCGTCATAGCGACGGCCGCCCTGCTGGCAGTCGCGGGCTGTCGCGGCGCGGCCACGGTGCCCTCGCAAAACTTCGACGCTTCGGTTCGGCCTCTGGGATCCGACGTGGGATCCGGCCCGGACAGCTCCACGTCCGTATTGAAGGTCCTCACGCGAGAGCGCGCGATCGGATCGACGATCGATTCCAAGCATCATCAGCTCAATCCATATGGGTTGACGGTCGCGCCGTCGACCGCCGGAGATTTCACAAAAGGCGATCTCGTGGTCTGCAACTTCAATAAGAAGAACAACGTGCAGGGCACCGGTTACACGATCGTCGCGCTGCATCCCACGCGCGGCTCCCAGCCGCTCCTGGTTTCCGACAGCAAGACGCTCGATGGCTGCGATGCGCTGGCGCTCGGGCCGGCCGACGACATTTGGGCTGCCGCGTTCTCAGCCAACGACAATCCCGTCCTGTCATCGACCGGACAGCTCGAAGTCAACATCAGCGGTAAGCCGTTCGATCGTCCGTTCGGACAAATTTTTGCCGCGCACGGCGGCGCGTCCGGGGCGCCCGTTTTCTACGAAACCAACGCGCGCAGTGGGACGGTCGTTCGAATCAACCTGGGTTCGGCTTTCACGTACGACGTGATTGGAGCAGGCTTTGCCGTCAACGACGGTAAGCCGGGCAGCATTTTCGGGCCCTCGGGGCTCGCTTACGACGACCGCAACGACACCCTCTTCATCGTCGACGGGACGAACGACACGGTCGTGGCGTTTGAGAACGTCAGCACGATCCCAGCCGGAGGGATCACCGTTGCAAAGGACGGCAGAACGTTTGGAGGCCCCTCTGCAGCCAACGCGCGTCTCGTGTATGCGGGCGCTCCTCTGAACGGACCGATCAGCTCCGCCCTACTCTTTAACGGCAACCTCGTCATCGGCAACACCGGCAATGGCGATGGGCGCAACGTCATGGTCGAGATGACGCCTCACGGGACGATTCTCGCGACGCGCAACGTCGACAAAGGAGCGGCGGGAGCGCTGTTCGGCATGGTCGCGACGGGCAACAACGCGGAGGACGTCAAGATATACTTCAACGACGACAATCACAACGAACTGCGCGTACTCGAAAGGTAAGTCCCAAACCGATCATTGCACGGCCGTAAACCCGGGGTGCAGGATCCGTGGCGGCGGCACGACGCGAATGGTGACGCGATCGTGCCGCACGCCGTCGCTGGCGACGATGTGCCACGTTCCCAAGCGCAACGGCCAGAATGCGTTTCCGCTCGAATCGCGCGAAACGGTAACGCCGTCCACGTTCCAATGCACACCGGCGCCGATGGCGCGCAGCGCGATCTGCTGCTCGTGGCGCTGTAATTCGTCGACCGTTGCGTTGGCCACGAAGACGTCGCCGTCGCGCGGAAAGACGATGCGCACGACCGTTCCACCCCCCGGCGCAAGCGCAGCCGCAGCCGGCCGCAGCACCGCCGCGAGGTCGGCCGGCCGGACCCATTCTTGCACCAACGCCGGACACCGATCGCGCGGCGCCGCCGCGTGGCCGGTCGTCGCGCAGATTCCGGTACGAACGAATCCGGCGGGCGCCGGAAACGGCGGCGGGTCCTCGCCGCGCTCGTAGAGGTGCAGCATGATGCGGTTCCAGAGCGGCCCCGCTCCGGTGACGCCGGATACGCCGCGCATCGCGCTCCCATCGAAATTGCCGACCCAAACTCCGACGGTGTAGTCGCGCGTGAACCCAACGGTCCAAGTGTCTCGGAAGTCCGAGGAAGTGCCGGTCTTCACCGCCGCGGGAAACGGCATCTGCAGCACGGAGCCGACGCCGAATGACTTCGCGCGCGCGTGCGGGTCGGCAAGGATGTCGGCGACCAGCTGCCAATCGCCCGCGTCGCCCAGCATTTGGCGCGACGGCGTTTCGCCGGCGCGCAGGTGAATCGACAATCGGGCGCCGCTCCGAGCCAGCGTCTCGTAGGCCTGCACGAGCTCCCACAGGCTGACCTCAGCACTGCCGAGGGTCAGGCCGAGCCCGTAGTACGCCGGCGTGCGTTCGAGGTGCGTGAAGCCAAGGCCGCGCAGCCGCGCCAGAAAGGGCCCGACGCCGAGCTTCGACAGCACTTGTACCGCCGGCGCGTTGAGCGAGTTCGCGAGCGCGTAGCGCACGCGCACGGATCCGCTGAACCGGCCGCTGTAGTCCTCGGGCTGGTAGAGCTTTCCCCCGGGCAGTGAATAGGTGGAGGCGACGTCGGCGAGGATGCTCGTCGAGGCGATCGTTCCGCGCTCGAGAGCGAGCTCGTACGCGAACGGCTTGAGCGACGATCCGGGCTGACGCAGCGCCTGCACGCCGTCGTTTCGCCCGAGCGCCGCGTCCGAAAAGTAATCGGGCGAGCCGGCGTACGCGAGAACGTCACCGCTGCGGTTGTCGACGACGAGGGCCGCCGCATCGGTGACGTGGTAGCGCTGGAGCGCCGCGATGACCGCTTGCGCCTGCGCCTGCACGAAGCGCTGCAGCGCGCGGTCGATCGTCGTGCGGACGCGCCCGCGCTGCGGCCTCATGCGCTGAAGGAAGAAGAGGGCCTGTGCCGCGTCGCCGATGCCGGCGTCGTGGCGTCGAATTGAAAGCGTCTCGCGCCAGGCGCTCGCGGCGGCCGCCGGCGAGACCGTCCGCAGAGCGACCATGCGGTCGAGCACGAAATGCTGGCGCGCCCGTAATGCGTCCCAATCGCCTCCCGGAGCCAGTCGCGGCGGATCGTTGGGAATCGCCGCGAGCAGCGCCGCCTGCGCGAGGTCGAGGTCGCTCGCCGGTTCCCCGAAGTACGTGCGCGCGGCGGCTTCGACGCCCGCGACGTTTCCACCCATGGGTACGCGGTTGACATAGGCTTCGAGTACGGCCGGTTTGCTCGAGGCAATTGCGATGCGTTCGGCGAGCACGATTTGGCGCATCTTGCCGCCGATGCCGCCCTCCGTTGCGCCGAGCAGCCGCGCGAGTTGCATCGCAATCGTCGAGCCGCCGCTGCGCGGCTGCCCGTAGATCGCGAAGTCGCGGGCCGCGCGTGCCAAGGCGAAAACGTCGACGGCGCCGTGCCCCCAAAACCGTCCGTCTTCGGCTGCCACGATCGCCTGCAGGAAAAAGGGAGACACCGACCGCAGCGGTACGCCGGCCTGCAGCGCGTCGGCGCCGAGCAGCGTTCCCAGGACGGCGCCCGTGCGATCGGTATAGGTGACCGACGCCGGTTCCGGCGTCAGCCGTCCGACGTCGATCCCCGCGGCGCGCGTCACGAAAAGCGCCGCCATCGCGCAGAATACTGCGGCACCGGTCCACGCGCGCTGCACTACGGCGACGCCTCGAACGGCATGCTTCCGGTTTCGTGCGGTCGGGAGTGCCGGCCTGGCGAGGGGAAGGCCGTTTCGCGACGCGAACGAGGCGCGTACGCATGCGCCGCCGACTGTTCGGTGTTTTCGCCGCGACGGCAGTTGCTGCCGTCGCGGCCTGCGCGCCGCACGTGCCGGGCGCCCAGCGGCTCCAGCCGGTCGAAGCGCTCCCCCGGCCCCCGCTGCCCCGGTGGATCGCGTCGATTTCTCCGACGGGCACGGCGGAAACGCTCGCGCAAATTCGCGTGATTTTTGCGAAACCGATTGCACCGGTCACCGCACTCACGGAAGCGGGTCCGCGCGACGTGTTGAGCCACGTTCGGATTGAGCCGGCGCTCCGAGGACGCTTCGTCGTACTGACGCCGCGCATGATCGGCTTCGTTGGAGACCAGGCGCTGCCGATCGGCGCGCGCGTGCGCGTGACGCTCGCCGCCGGTCTGCGCGACCTTGCCGGCGACCTGCTGCAACGAGATGTCGCGTGGACGTTCGAGACCAAAGCGCTAACGTTCGGAAACTTGCCCCAGACGTCGTCCGGCGCCGATGACTCGACGCCGTCTCCCGTCGGCCTCCGCCCCGATATCGACGTTACTGCGAACGCGGCGGTCGATACGGCCTCGCTCGCGCGCCACGCCTCGTTCGTCGGCGGCGGCGAACGTGTCGCGGGGACCGTTGCGGTCGTCACACAGCCGACGCCCTATCCCGGCAGCAATGCGCGCGCGCTCTTCGACCCGACGCTCGCCGGCTGGACCTACCGGCTCCGTCCCGCGCGCGACCTGCGCGGCGCGACGCACTACAGCGTGCTGATCGACGCCGGCGTCCAGCCGCGCTACGGCAACGTTTCGACCGGCCGCGCCTTCGAAGGGGCGCTGCGCACGTACGGACCGCTCAACGTCACGACGACGCCACGGCCTGCGGGCGACACCGCAAGCCGTTTTGCCGGCGGCGATCCGGCGATCGCGTTTACCAACCCGCTCGATCCAAAATCCATTACCGACGCGGTAACGATCTCGCCCGCACCAGCGAAGCTCGAGCCGCTCGTCACGGTGCCCGATCAGGGGAACGTCATTGCGATCGATCCGTACGCGCTCGATCCTAACGCGACGTACACTGCTACCCTCGCGCCCAGCATCAAGGACGTTTTCGGCCAAGCGCTGGGACGCCCGCAGAGCGTCACTTTTCGCACGACGGACTTCGCCGCCGGCGCGTGGGCGCCGAGCGGCACGACGGTGATCCCTGCCGGGGAAAACATTGCCCTGAACTTCTATGCAACGAACCTTCCCGGAAACGGCTATGCCGCCGCGTACGCGCGCGCCGCACCGCGCAGTCTTCTCGGCTTTCCGACTGCGCTATCTCTCTTGCCGGCACCCGCGGCGTGGCCGGCACGCAGCCTGGCCACAGCCCGGACCAACGTGCAAAGCGTCGTCCGCGTTCCGCTGCGTGCCGAGCTCGGCGGCGACTACGGTGCCCTGGCGTACGGCTTCCGGACCGCGCTCGACTCGTCGAGCAGCGCGCCGTCGCTCACCGGCATCGTGCAGCTCACGAACCTCGGCGTCTTCGCGCAGTGGTTCCCCGCCCGCGGTATCGTGCTCGTGCAGCATCTCAGCGACGGCGCGCCGGTGCGCGGTGCCGCCGTCGCGGTGTATCGCGTGGACGACGACGGAAAGCTTCCGCCGCAGCAGTGCGCGACCGGAAGGACGAACGCCGGCGGCGAGGCCGATTTCGCGGGCGTCGACGTCGAGCGCTGCTCCGCGGGCGCCAAGCCGAATCAGGCGCCGAACCTCGGAGTGGTCGTCAACGAGGGCGCCGATGCCGCGACGACGACGACGTGGAGTTACAGCGGCATCGCGCGCTTCGACGTGCCCGGCGGTTGGACGAGCGGCGCGCCGCTCTCGCGCGGCACGATCTTCACCGACCGGCAAATGTATCAACCCGGAGAAACCGGAAAAGCAACGGGCATCGCATACTACGTTCGCGGCGCGCGGGTCGTCGCAGATGCCCACGCGCGGTACGACGTCAGCCTCCTAGATCCAAACAACGTCGCGACGCCGATCGCGCACGTGCGAACCGACGCGTTCGGTGTCTTTTCGCTTCCCCTCGCGTTTGCAAAGCAGCAGCCCTTGGGCTACTACACCCTCGATGCCAAGGGCGCCAACGGCAACGAGATCACCGGCTCGCTGCGCGTCGCCGAATTCAAACCGCCAAACTTCAAGCTGACGTTGACGCTCGGCGCGAAGGCGGCGACGGCCGGTTCTGCGGTCCGCGCGAGCGTCGCCGCCGCGTATCTCTTCGGTTCGCCGCTGCAGGGCGGCACGGCGCACGCATACGTCACGCGCGATCTCGCGGCCGTTGCGCCGAAGGGATGGGACGACTTCTCGTTCGGACCCCAATGGTTCGAGCCGGAGCAAACGCCCTCGTTCGATACCGACGTGCTGCAGCGCGACGTGCCGCTGGACGACCGCGGCACCGCATCGCTCGACGTCGCGGTTCCGCCGGACCTGCCGTTTCCGATGACGTACCGCGTCGACGTGGAAACGACCGACGTTTCGCATCTTTCGGTCGCGGACTCGCAAAGCTTCCTCGCACTGCCGTCCGACGCCATAATCGGGTTGAGCGCCGACGCCGTCGGCAAGGCCGGTTCTCCGATGCGAATCCGGACGATCGTCACGAGTGCGGACGGCGCTGCGGTCAACGGCCGCGCGGTGCACCTGGAACTGCAGAAGATGACATATACGTCGGCGACGCAGGAAGTCGAGGGCGGCGAGAGCGCGCAACATTCCATCCAATACGACACCATCGCGAAGGCCGACATCACGTCCGGCGCGCAACCCGTCAGCACCCTTCTGACGCCAAGAGACGCCGGGCCGTATCGCGTGCGGGCTACATTCGGCGGCGCACGCAGCGACGCGAGCGCGACCGACATACAAGTGTTCGCGTTCGGACCCAGTGAGGCGGATTGGGGACTTTCGGATCCCAACGCCGTCGCCGTGAAACTCGATAAGCCGCAGTATGCGATCGGCGATACCGCGACGGCGCTCGTCGCTTCGCCGTACGCCCGGGCGGACGTCTATGTCGCAGTCGTGCGTGGTGACACGATCGAGCGCGCCACGCTGCGGGACGTGCACGGCACCGCGCACGCCTCGTTCAAAGTCACGCAGGCCATGCTGCCCAACGCCGCACTGCAGGCCGTCGTCGTCCGTCGCCGGTCGCCCGGGGAGCGCGGCGGCCCGGCGACGCTAGCGCTAGCGGGCATGACGCCGTTTACCGTCGACCTCGCCGGCCGTTACCTGCAGTTACGAATCGCGCCGCGCGATGCAACGGTCGCGCCCGGCGGCCGGCAGCGCGTCGACTTTACGGTGACCGGCCGCAACGGCGCCTCCCCGAGCGGCGAGATCGTGGCGATGGTCGTCAACGACGCGATCCTGCAGCTTTCCGGATATCGGCTGCCGGACTTGGTCCAGACGGTGTTCGCGGCGCAGCCGATCTCGACCGTATTCTCCGACAACCGCGAAAACGTGACGCTCAAGACGCCGACGGCGCCCGCGGAAAAGGGCTTCGGCTACGGCGGCGGCTACTTGGCCGGAGCCGCGAGCACGCGGGTCCGCGCGAACTTCTTGCCCTTGGCCTACTACGGCGTGCTGCAAACCGATGCGGCGGGCCGCGCAGCAGCGGCGTTCGCGATGCCCGACGATCTGACGACGTGGCGCGTCATGGCCGTGGCGCTTGCGCGCGACGCCGCGCACTTCGCTACGGCCGACTCGACGTTCGTGTCCACGCAGCCCCTGATCGCCAACCCGCTGCTTCCGCAGTTTGCACGTCCCGGCGACAGATTCGATCTCGGCGTCTCCATCTCGAATCAGACGGGCGCCGGCGGCGCGCTCGACCTCGTCTTACGGCTGACGGGTGCGCTACGGTTCGCGAACGGCGATCCGCAGAGCAGCCGCGCCGCAGAGCGCGCGGCCACCGGAATACAGGCCTTCCGCTTTCCCGTCGTCGTCGGAACGCCGGCGCCCACCGAGGTTCGAACGGATGCGGTGCTCGGCGCCCGCAGCGACGCCTTCCGCGTGCCGTTCGCGGCGAGCGACCGTGCGGTGACCGATTCGGTCGTCGAAAGCGGCGTCGCGCGCGGTTCCACGTCGGTACCGATTGCGCTCACCTCGGGCGGATCGCTGCAGGTCACGCTGGCGAACTCGGTGGTTCCGCAGTTTGCCGTTCCAGCCGATCGCGCGATGCTCGCCGATGCGCTTCCGCTCGCGGACGAAGCTGCGTCGCGACTCATCGTGGCCAGCGCGCTGGGGCGGCTCCGCGGGCCGTATCGACTGACCCTAGCCTTCGATCCGACGACGGCGGCGTCCGCAAGTCTTCAGCGGTCGCTGTCGTTTCAGCGTGACGACGGCGGTTTCGGCAGTTTCGCGAACGCGCCGCAAAGCGATCCGTTCGCAACCGCATTCGTGCTCGAGGCGCTGGCGTTCGCGCGTGCGCGCGGCGTCGCCGTCGACGCAGGCGCCATCAGGCGCGCAACAGATTTCATGGCGCAGGCGCTCGCGAATCCCGGCCGCTTCAAGTGGTGCGCCAACGCATCGTGCAAGGCGCGTCTGCGCTTTGAGGCGCTCTGGTCGCTCGCCGCCGCCGGCCGTCCTCATACCGATTTTTTGTCAGACGTCGTCGCGCAGTCCGACGGTTTCGACAGCGCGACGAAGATCCGGCTCGCGCGGTATCTTCTACGCGCGCCAGGTTGGAAAGCAGAAGGCGCGGCGATGGCGGACCGCCTCGCGCAGACGCTTTACGTGACGGGTCGCTACGCTTCCGCCAACGTATCGTCGCGGTGGAGCTGGCGAGGCTCGCTCGTCGACGCGCAAGCGCAGATGCTGCAGCTCCTGCTCGAGCGCCGCGCGCCGCCGGAACAGCTCGACGGTGCCGTACGGGCGTTGGTCGGCCAACGGTGCGCGTGCGGCTGGGCTACGACCGACGACACCGCTGCCGCGCTCGTGGCGCTCGCCGCATATGCGGCGACAGAACGGCTGAAACCCGGCGCCGCATCGGCCGCGGCGGGAGCGCGCACGATCGGCACCGTTCGTTTCGGTACCACCGCGTCATCGCGAACGTTTATCGTCCCCGCGGCGGCACTGCGCGGCGCCGTTACGATTGCCGGCGACGCCGCAGTACACTACACCGTGCTCTACACCTATCCGGTCCGCTCCGCCGCTCCGGGCCAACTCGCCGCTTTCCGCGTCGTCCGGACCCTCGCGAGTCCGGGCGGGCCGGCGTCCGCGGCGCTCGCGACGATGGACCTGCAGCCGTCGGGGCCCGTGCGCGTTGCGTCGGGCCGCGTTTTCGACGTCGGCGTTCGTGCGATCGTCGATCATCCCGTCGACCGTTTCCTGATTGAGGATCCGCTGCCGGCGGGCTTTGAAGCCGTCGACACGACGCTGCTGACGACGCTCCAAGCGGTCGTCCCTCAAAGCAATAGCTGGGAGATCGACGCGAGCGAGACGTACCGGGATCGCGTCGTCGCGTTTGCCCAGCACCTCGATCCCGGCGTGTACGAGCTGCACTATCTCGTGCGTTCGGTAACTCCCGGAACGTTTGCGTGGCCCGGCGCCCGGGCGTATCTGCGGGATGCGCCCGAACAGTTCGGGCGCAGCGCCGCTACGACGCTGACGGTGAACCCGTGAAGGGCTCGTAGCGAGCCGGCGGCCAATAGGAAGCCGCGATATGAGATTCAACCGTAGCGCGTTCCTGACGGGTTCGCTCGCCGTTGCGGGCAGCGGGTTGTCGCAGCGGGCGCGCGGGGCGACGCCGGCTCCGCCGGGCGCCTCGCCGGAGATGCTGCTCGGACGCCTGATGGCGGGCAACAAGCGATTCGTCGACAACGACTTTCCGCCGACGAACATGATCGCCGAGAAACGCGCCCTCGTCACCGAAGGGCAGTCGCCGTACGCCGCGATCCTCGGCTGCGCCGATTCTCGGGTGATCCCGGAGTTCGTGTTCGTGCAAGGCATCGGACAGCTGTTCGTGGCGCGCGTCGCCGGAAACTATCCCGACGCGCTCGTCACCGGTTCGCTCGAATACGCGATCGAAAACCTCGGCTCGAGGGTCATCATGGTGCTCGGGCATCAGGGGTGCGGCGCCGTGAAAGCCGTCTATGCGGCCGCCGAGAAAAAAGAGCAGCTCCCGCCGCACCTTTCATCGATCCAGGAGTTCATCGCACCAGGTATCGCCGGCGTGGTTGCCGCGCGCGGCGGCTTCGATGCGGCGATTGAGGCGAACGCGCGCGCAAGCGCGAGGGCGCTGCGTGCGAGCTCGCCGATCGTCGCGAAGGCGGTCGACGCCGGCCGCGTGCGCCTTGCCGCCAGCGTCTATCACCTCAGGACCGGCGAGGTCCAGCTCCTCGGGTAAGTCCTACGTCGCCGGGCAGTAGTATTTCGCGGTGGCGTTGTTCTTAATCGCGATCGTCGTGTCGGTGTTGTTCACCCAGTAGATGTAGACGTTGCTTCCGTTGGCTCCCGTCTGCGTTACATCGATCGCCAACGGCGTTCCGCCCGTGCTGTTGTTCCAGAAGTTGTTAAAGAAGCATCCATTGCGGTTGAACGTCTTCGAAGCGCAGATCTTACCCGGCTTGCACGATGCATCCGGTGAGATTACCTTGCCTTGGACGTACCCTTCGGTTGCGAGCGTCGCATGCGGCGCCATCAATGGGTTGAAGGTAACCGCGGCCAAGAGGAATGACAGAAAAATCATCGTTATCGAATAAACTCCTTGCAGCGAGATGTGTACGAGTAGCATAACCGGTAGCGGCCTGCCCGCCCGCAAGCAGGCAAAGCCTTTTACGCAATTTTTAATGCCCGCGCTCGGGCGCCGGGCGGACGCACCCGGGCAAGAGCGCCCGGCTTCATGAGGAAAGGCCTCTCGCATGAGCACGTATCGAGCCCCACTGCGGGATATGCAGTTCGCCCTGCGCGAACTCGCCGGCATCGCGGACGTTGCCGCGCTGCCGGGCTGCGAGGCGACGCTCGACGTGCTCGACTCGGTGCTCGAGGAAGCGGCGGCGTTTGCCGCCGGCGTGCTCCATCCGCTCAATCGCGTTGGAGACACGGAGGGCTGCACGTGGGACGGCGGCGAGGTGACGACGCCCACGGGCTTCAAGGCGGCGTACAAGAAATTCGCCGACGCCGGCTGGATCGGCTTGCCGGTCCCCGAGCGATACGGCGGTCAAGGGTTGCCGCAGATTCTTTTGGGGCCGACGCTCGAGATGTGGAACGCAGCTAACATCGGATTTGCCAACGGTCCGCTGCTCAACCAGGGCGCGATCGAAGCGATCGAGCTCGTCGGTTCCGAAGAGCAAAAGCAGCAGTTCATCCCCAACCTCGTCTCCGGGAAGTGGACGGGCACCATGTGCCTGACGGAGCCTCAGGCCGGGTCCGACCTCGCGCAGGTCGCTACGCGTGCGACGCCTTCCGGCGATCACTACCGGCTGTGGGGCACGAAGATCTTCATTACCTTCGGCGAGCACGACATGGCGGAGAACATCGTTCACCTCGTGCTCGCGCGGCTGCCCGGCGCGCCTGAAGGCACGAAGGGCATCTCGCTCTTCATCGTTCCGAAGTTTCTGGTCGACGAGCACGGCCGCACCGGCGCCCGCAACGACGTCACGTGCGCCGGCATCGAGCACAAGCTCGGCATCAACGGCAATCCGACCTGCACCCTGAACTACGGCGAAAAGGGCGAAGGAGCCGTCGGCTACCTCGTGGGCGAGCCGCATCGCGGCCTCGAGTACATGTTCGTGATGATGAACGCCGCGCGGTTTTCCGTGGGCGTGCAAGGCGTCGCGCTCGCCGATCGCGCCTATCAGAGCGCGCTCGCGTACGCCAAGGAGCGCGTCCAGGGCCGCGACATCGCGCCCGGATCCCGCGCGCCCGAGCCGATCGTCAACCATCCCGACGTGCGGCGCATGCTGATGGTGCAGAAGGCGACGATCGAGGCGATGCGAGGCCTCGCCTACGTGACCGCCGCATCGCTCGATTTCGCGCAGCGGCATCCCGACGAGCGCGTGCGCAAAGAGCATAAGGCGTTCGTCGAGCTGATGATCCCGGTGGTCAAGGGATGGTGCACGGAGAACGCCGTCGATCTTTGCTCTATCGCACTGCAAGTGTTCGGCGGCATGGGCTACGTCGAAGAAACCGGCGTCGCGCAGCAGTACCGCGACGTGCGCATCCTGACGATCTACGAAGGAACGACCGGCATCCAATCGCTCGATTTGATCGGGCGCAAGCTGCTGCGCGACATGGGCGCGACCGCGACAGCGGTAGGAAAGAAGATGGAGGCCGTCGCACGCGATTGCGCCGCCCATGGCGATCCCGAGGTGAAGCGCGTCGGTGAAGCGCTCGGTACCGCGCTGATCGCGCTCAACGAAACGTCGCAGTGGATCGGCATGAATGCGATGGGTGATTTGCGCAAGGCGTTTGCGTGCTCCGTTCCCTATCTGCGCCTCTGGGGCATCGTCGCCGGCGGGTGGCAGATGGCGCGCGCTGCGGCGATCGCGAGCGAAAAAGTCGCGTCCGGCGCCGCCGACGCCGAGTTCTATCGGGCGAAGCTGGCAACCGCGGCATTCTACGCGTCGCACGTGCTTTCCCAATGCGCGTGGTACCGACGCCAGATCGTCGATGGCTCGGGCGACGTCATGGCGCTGAGCGACGTGCAGTTCGAGCTCGACCGGAAAACGGCGATCGCGCCGTAGCCATGGACGTCCGCATCATCACGCTCGACAATCCGCCCGTCAATGCGCTCTCCTTCGCTTACTCCGAGCGTTTGCTGGCAGAGGTTGTCGCGGCGGAAAACGATGGGTCCGTCGGCGCGGTCGTGCTGCGCGGCGGCAACGGCCTGTTCAGCGCGGGAGCCGACGTCAACGACTTCAACGCCGAGTTCGTGCCGGGCACGACGACGGTGCGCGACGTCATCGCCGCAGTGGAGCGCAGCGCGAAGACGTACGTCGCCGCCATCGACGGCGAGTGCCTCGGCGGGGCGCTCGAGCTCGCCTTGGCATGCGACTATCGCCGCGCTTCGGCGCGATCGAAGCTGGGAATGCCGGAGATCAGGCTCGGCCTGCTCCCCGGCGCCGGCGGCACGCAGCGCCTGCCCCGATTGATCGGCGCGCGCGCCGCGCTCGAGTTCATGCTCAAGGGTTCGAGCGCCGTCGCGCAGCGGGCGGCGGAGCTCGGCATCGTCGACGCGGTAACCGCCGACGCTGGAATGGAGGAGGCGATCGCGTTCGCGCGGCGCGCCGCCGAAGAGCCGTCTGCTGCGGCGCCGTCGAAGCGGCGCATCTCCGACCGAGAGGCGATCATTGCAGGTGACGTGCCGCTGCAAGCCGCCCCATTCGTCGTAGCACAAGCGCATAAGGCAGTACCGCCCGAGGACAACGGCGGCGCGGCCGCGCACGCGCTCATCGACGCGGTGCAGGCGGCGGTCGAGCTGCCGTTTGCCTTTGGTTTGGCGCGCGAGGCGCGGCTGTTCGACGAGCTCGTGCGTTCGTCACCCTCGCTCGCGCTGCGCCACCTATTCTTCGCGGAGCGCGAGCTCGCCAAGGTGCCGGGACTCGCCGCCGAAGGCGCGGTGGTTCGGAACGCGGGCATCGTCGGCGCCGGCACGATGGGCACGGGCATTGCGATCGCTTTCGCGCAGGCCGGCATTCCCGTCGTCGTCGTCGAGACCGACGACGATGCGGTCGCCAAGGCGCGGCAGACGGCGATGGGCATGTTCATGTATCAGGTACAGAAGGGCCGCCTCACGCAAGAGGAGGCATGGACCCGAGCGCAATCGATCCGCTTCACCGACGATTGGAACGCGCTCGCGGACGCGGACATCGTCGTCGAAGCGGTATACGAAAACCTCGAGGTCAAGCGCGACGTCTTTCGGCGGCTCGACGGCATTGCGAAGACCGGCGCCCTGCTGGCGACGAACACGTCCACGCTCGACGTCGACGCAGTCGCGGGCGCAACGGGACGGCCGGAAAACGTGTTGGGCCTGCACTTTTTCGTGCCGGCAAACGTCATGCCGCTGCTCGAGATCGTGCGCGGCCGCGCGACGTCGCCGGAGAGCCTGGCGACGGCGTTCGCGCTCGGCAAGGCGCTCCGGAAGAAGGCCGTGCTCGCCGGTAACGCCTTCGGGTTCATCGGCAATCGCATGATCTTCGATTACATGCGCGAGGCAATGGCGATCGCGGAAGAAGGCGTGCCGCCGGCGCGCGTCGACCGCGTGATGCGTGACTTCGGCTTCGCGATGGGACCGTTTGCGATGAGCGACTTATCGGGCCTCGACGTCGCCTGGCAGATCCAGCAGTCGCGCCGGGAGGACGCCGGACGCACCGGCGTCCTCGGCAAACTCGTCGAGATGAAGCGGCTCGGCCAGAAGAGCATGGCCGGCTACTTCACCTACGACCGGGCCGTCGGCAAGGGCCGGGAGCCGATTGCCGATCCGGAGGTCGAACGGCTCTTCGCCGACGAGGCTCGTCGTGCGGGCATCCCTCGCCGTGAGATCGAGGACGCGGAAATCCGCCGCCGGCTGCTTTCGGCACTGGCGCACCGCGGCGCTGCGCTCTTGGAGGAGGGCGTTGCGCTCCGGCCCGGCGACATCGACGTGGTCTACGTCTACGGCTATGGATTCCCGCCGCATCGCGGCGGACCGATGTGGTACGCGCGCGAAGCTGGGCTGCTGGTGCACGCGCATGCGTGAGGCGGTCATCGTCGCGGCAGCGCGCACGCCGATCGGCCGCGCGTTTCGCGGCGCCTTCAATCAGACGCCGGGCGCGACGATGGCCGGGCACGTCGTCCGCAGCGCGCTCGAGCGCGCCGGAATCGAACCGGGCGAAGTCGACGACGTCGTCATTGGCTGCGGCCTGCCGGAGGGCGCGACCGGAAACAACGTCGGCCGAACGGCCGCGCTGCGCGCGGGCTGCCCAACGGGGGTTCCCGGACAGACGATCAGCCGTTTTTGCGCGTCGGGTCTCGACGCGATCGCCGCGGCCGCCACACGCGTCATTGCCGACGGCGCGAGCGTCGTGGTGGCGGGCGGGGTCGAGTCGATCAGCATGGTGCAGAACGAGGCGCACACGCACTTCCTGACGGAGGGATGGCTGCTGCGACACGTTCCCGACCTCTACACGCCCATGCTGTTCACCGCCGACAACGTCGCCAAGAAATACGGCGTCTCGCGAGAGCGCCAGGACGAATACGCGCTGCAGAGCCAACGCCGGACGGTTGCGGCACAAGCCCAGGGGCGCTTCGACGCCGAGATCGTGCCGTTGCCCTCCTGGAAATACGAGCGCGATCCCGAGACGGGTACCGTAACAGAACGACGCGTCGAGCTGCGCACCGACGAAGGAAACCGGCCCGACACGACGCTCGCTGGGCTGGCGGCGCTCAAGGGTGTTGTCCCCGGGGTCGCCGACACAACGATCACTGCGGGAAACTCCTCGCAGCTTTCCGACGGCGCCGCCGCCGTCGCCGTCGTCGATGCGCGCTTCGCGGAGCAACGCAACCTCGAACCGCTCGGCCTCTATCGCGGCTATGCGGCCGCCGGATGCGAGCCGGGTGAGATGGGCATCGCGCCGGTCTATGCGGTTCCCAAGCTGCTCGAGCGTCACGGGCTAACGATCGACGACGTAGGCCTGTGGGAACTCAACGAAGCGTTCGCGGTGCAGACCGTCTACTGCCGCGACGTCCTCGGGATTCCCAACGAGCGATTCAACGTCGACGGGGGCGCCATTTCCATCGGCCACCCCTACGGCATGAGCGGCGCCCGCATGACGATGCACGCGCTAATTGAAGGGAAGCGCCGGGGCGAACGCTACGTCGTCGTTACCATGTGCGTCGCCGGCGGCATCGGTGCCGCCGCGCTCTTCGAGGTCACGTAAAGCGGCGCAATGATCTACGAGTTCGGGCCGTACCGCATCTCATCGGAAGAGCGGGTGCTCTGCGCCGGCGGGAGTGTGGTGCCCATCGCGCCAAAGGCGGCGGACGTGCTGCTCGCGCTGCTCGCGCGCGCAGAAGCCGTCGTGTCGAACGACGAGCTGATCGAAAGCGTCTGGCCCGCTGGCGACGTCGGCGAAGCGAACCTCACTCAGAACATCTATCTCTTGCGCCGCCTGTTCCGCCGACACGGCGCGGGCATTCGCATCCAGAACGTCCGCAAGCGCGGCTATCGACTCGTCGTGCCCGAGGGCAATCGCCAACGATCGCCGCGCCGCCGCGCCTATTGGTGCCTCGAATGGTCGCTCTGCGCCGCCGCCCTGGCGGCAGTCGCGCTGAGCGCGGTGCACTTGACGCCGCGCGACAGCCGCGGCAGCCTCTCGGCGTTCGTGCTGCGAACCTACCTCCTTGGCGAAGCCGACGAGCGCGCCGGCGGCGCTGCCCGTCTGGCGAGCGCGGCGCGGCGCTTCATGGCGGTGACCGCGCAGGCGCCTGGGAGCGCGCTCGGCTATGCCGGACTGGCCGAGTCCGATGTGAGCCTATCCTACTACGCTGCGGACGCCTCCAAGGCGATCGCGCTGCAGGCCGATGCGATCGCGCTGGCGCGCAAAGCCGTCGCCGTAGACTCCAGCTCCGCCGACGCCTATGCGGCGCTCGGCGCAGTGGCGCTTTCGGTTCAGCACGACGATGGGCTCGCGCGCCGCGCTTTTGACCGCGCCCTCGCCTTGGACCCCGATCAGCTTGGGGCGCTTCTTTGGGAAGGGACGCTCTTCCAGAGCGAAGGCCGGCTTGCTGCGAGCCACCGTCTCTTCGCGCACGCGCTCGCAGTCGCACCCGACTCGCCCGGAGTTGCGGCTTCGCTCGCGTGGAGCGACTTTCTCATGCGTGACTACGCGAGCGCGATCGCGTTTTCGAACCAAATGCTGCGCGCCCGCGAGCTGCCGTCTCTTGCGGGCGTTACCCTCGCGAATGCGTATTTGGCAATAGGGCGTCACGACCTCGCCGCCCGTTCCATCCGCCGGCTCGTGCGCGACGCCGCGACGGGCGTGCAAGCCGTAGCGCTCGCCGCACGCCTCGACGTCGCGCGGGGGCGCAGAGCGCAGGCGGCGCTTTCGCTGCGGCGGCTCGACGACGCGCTCGACCCGCGCGTGACCGACGATTGGGACGCGGCCGCGCTGGCCGCTGCCTACCTCGCCGTCGGCGACCGCGACCGTGCCTACGTCTGGCTCGCGCGCGTGCATCGGTGGGAACGCAGGGAAGACGCCGTCGACCCACGCTTCGCGGCGTTGCGGCACGATGCGCGCTTCGCAGCCTGGCTCGACGTCTGACCATGCCTTGAGCGTCCGTTGAGCCGTTGCTGAAGCGGCGCGCGCAGAACGGACGTATGCTCGAGCGCATGTTTCGTCGTCGATTAGCGATGGTCGCGCTGCTGGCGGCCTGCCTCGCGGCATCCCAGGGCGCCCCGGGGCAGCAGCTCCTTGATCTCGATTACGCAGGGGATGGCATCGACGCTCACCGCCTCGACCTTTATCTTCCCGACGATCGACGCGGCGCGCCGATCGTCGTTTTCATCCACGGAGGCGCCTTCATGCAGGGTAACCGGCAGGAGTACGCATCCGTGGGGAAAGCGCTGCAGCGCCAAGGTTTCGCCGTTGCCGTCGTGTCGTATCGCCTCTACCCGGAGACCGATGCGGCGGGCGCGACACAGGACGTCGCGCGCGCGGCGGCGTGGACGATACGCCACGCCGCAGCATTCGGGCTGAACGGGTGCGGCGTGTTTCTCGTCGGGCATTCCGCCGGAGCGCAGATCGCTGCGGTCATCGCGACGAACCCGGCGTACCTTGCGTCGGCCGGTATACCCGCCGGCTGGATTCGCGGGGTATTCGCCGTGGCCGGTGCGTACGACGTGCGCGATCTTTCGGGCGAGCCGGACACGTGGCAGACCCTCGACGGCCACATCTACGGACGCACCGCGGAGGCTCGGCGCGCGTTCTCGCCGGCGACGCAGATCGACCCGAGCACCCCGCCCACCGTGACCGCGTGCGGGACGCAAGACGATCCCGGTTCGTGCGCGCGTGCCACTGTTTTTGCGGCGGCGCTGCGCGCGGCCGGCGTCCCCGCGACGACGATCGAGGAGCGCGGCGCCGACCACATGGGCATGCTGCGCGCGCTCGTCGACCCGATCGATCCGCTCAACGCGGCGCTGCGCTACTTCACGTCACATCAGGAGGAACGATGCACGAATTCTTGACCCGTGCCGCCGCCGCAGTGTGCTTCGCGGCCACAACTCCTTCGGCTGCCGTGGCCGGCGCCGACGAGCTCGATCGTTTCGCCGGCGTCTGGACGAGCCCAGGAACCCTGCTCGCAACGCCCTACAGCAAGGCCGGTTCGGCGACGGCGACGACGACGTGTGCCTGGTCGGCGGGCAGATACTTCATGATCTGTCAGCAGACGATCGTGTCGGGCAGCGGCTCGGATCACGTCTTGAGCGTCTACACGTATGACGCGGCGAAGCACGGCTATGCGTTCTACCACATCGGCGCGGACGGCGGCGGAAGCTCCGATATCGCCATCGCCGGAGATACCGTCATCTACAGCAACACGTTCACCGACCGCGGCAACAGGGTGACCATCCGAACGCTCAATGTCTGGCAGAACGCCCGGCGCTACAACTGGCGCACGGAATATACGACGGACGGCGGCGCCACGTGGTCGCCGATGGCGTCGGGAAGCGCCGCAAAGCGCTAGGGCGACGAGCGCTACTTCGGAGCGTAGGCCGTGCACCAGCCGTTCGGACTGATCGAACCGTCCACGAGCTTGCACGCGCCGTTGGCCTTCGGCGAGCTTCCTGCGATGAAGAACGTGCACTGCGCGCACTTGTGGCCCTTGTTGGGCGTGTTTTGATATTTGAATTGCGCCTTGGAGCCCTTGGCTTGCGCGGTGGCGGTCTCCGCGAGGAGCAGTCCGGCAAGTGCGGGCAAAACGACGGCTCCGGCAACGAAGCGGCCGCGCGTCATTCCGTTAGAAGAATCGGTCATCGTGTACCTCCGGCGGTACTGTTGGCGCCGAGCCGTGAGTGCCCTCTCATGGCAGCTTAATGCTACGCTAATCGTGATTCGATGCTTCCGCCGCCCTCATCGGTTTCAATGATGGTGAGGGGAACAGATAACAACATGACGAGCAAGTGGTTCACGAGCCTGCTGTGCGGGGGCGCGATCGTCGGCACGATGCTGGCGGGCCCACTTCCGGCGCCGGCCGAGCAGGCGCCCGACAAAAATGGTCCGGGCGTCGCCCGCGTCAGCATCATTGAGGGGTCGGCGGTTGTTCAGCGCGGTGACAGCCGGACGCAGACCGCGGCGGTCCGCAATGCACCGCTGCTGCCGGGCGACTACGTTTCAACCGGCCGGACGTCCCGCGCGGAGCTGCAGTTCGACGGCTATACCGCCGTGCGGCTCGGCGGCAACGTCCAGGCGCGCATCGTCGACAACGATCCGACGAATCGGCGGTTGCAGCTCGCCGACGGTACGGTCGAGATCGGCATCGTGCACGACGGGCGCGACATGCAGGTCGACACGCCGTCAGTGACCGTACGGGCCGGAGGGACGGGAGATTACCGCGTGTCGATCGGCCAGGACGGCTCCAGCTGGGTCACGGTGCGCCGGGGCCGGGCGGATGTCGTCACGCCGCAGCGCACCTACACACTGGAAGAGGGCCGCACGCTCGTCGCCCGCGGCGCCGCCTCCAACCCATCGATCACCTATACGTCGGCGGTCACATACGACTCGTTCGACGATTTCAATGCGCAGCGCGATCAAACGATGGTCGCCGCGCTTAATGCCAGCCCAAACCTCAATCCGAGCATCGCCGGCTACGATAACCTCGACGCCTACGGGCAGTGGCAGGACGTCGCAGGCTACGGTCAGGTATGGGTCCCGCAGCAGTCGGCGGACTGGGCGCCGTATCGCGATGGTTCCTGGGTGTGGGAAGGCGGTTACGGCTGGACGTGGGTCGGCTCCGAGCCTTGGGGCTGGGCGCCCTATCACTACGGGCGCTGGTTCTACGCGGACGGCTACGGCTGGGCGTGGTATCCGCCGCCGTATGCGTACGCCCCCGTGTGGGCTCCGGCGCTCGTCGGCTTTTTCGGCTTCGGCGCGGGCATTTCAGTGGGCTTTGGTTTCCCCTATATCGGCTGGTGCCCGCTCGCCCCATATGAGTCATTTTATCCGTGGTATTCGGGCTGGGGCTGGACCGGCTACGGGTGGGGCTCGGGGGAATACTATGGGACGCAGATCGTCAACATCACGAACATCAACATCTATCGCAACTTCCGTCACGGCGGGGGGAGCGGAACGCTCTACGGCCGGTTCGGGCACGGCACTGTCTCCGGCCACGCAATCGCAGTGACGTCGCGCAATCTCGGCGGCCGTGTCGGTACGATTCGCGGCACGCTGCCGGTCCGTCCCACGCGCGACAGTCTCGGCTTCGGCGGAGGCGCACTACGCGCGCCTGTGACGTTCTCGAAGCGGTTCGATTCACCGCGCTTCGCCTCGGATCGGTCCCTTGCGGCGCGACCCTCGTTCGAGCAGCAGCAGCGTGCCGTTTCCCGCGCGATCGGCACCGCCTCTCATCAAGAGGCGCCGATCTCACACGCCGGTACGCCGGCGCGAGCCATCGAGCCGGCACGGCACGATACCGCGCCCGCGATGCGCAACAACGCGCCCACGCAATCGTGGCAGCGTTTCAATCAGGATCGCGGACAGGAGCGCGGCACCGCGTCGATGAGGGCCAGCGAACCGCGGACGAACGCTGCTGCCGCCCGTTCGGAACGCCCCGCAGCCTACGGGAATGCACGTACGTCCGATTCGTGGGGCCGCTTCTCGCAGGAGCGCGGCAACGCGGCCGCGCCGGTTTCGAACCAGCGCGGCGCCGAAGAACGGGGCAACAACGCCTACGAGACGCGCAGCGGTTCGTACGGCGCTCGGGCCGAGTCGCCCTCACGGGCATCGGCGCAGCGTAATCCCTACGGCTCGCCGGCGCGCGAATCGAATCCGACGTACTCGCGCGGATCGTATCCCTCGTATTCACGCGGATCGTATCCCTCGTACTCGCGCGGATCGTATCCCTCGTACTCGCGCGCATCGTATCCGTCGTATCAACGCCAATCGGCGCCGGCGTATTCGCGCGGATCGTATCCGTCATACCAACGCGAATCGGCGCCGGCGTATTCGCGCGGATCGTACGGCCCGGCCTCGGCAGCGGCGCATCCCTCCGGCGGCGGCGGCGGTGGTGGCGGCGGTGGCCGTGCGAGCGGCGGCGGTCGTGGGAACGGCGGAGGCCGTCCGCCCGGCTAACGCAGCGCGATTGTCAGCGGAAAGGGCGACGCCGAAGGCGTCAGCGGAAAGGGCGACGCCTTTGGGGTCAGCGGAAAGGGCGACGCCTTTGGCGTCGCCCTTTGCCAAGGCACCGCCCTTTCACTTGAAGAAAGGCGCTCGGAACCCGCCCCACTTTGTAAGGAGCCCGACATTTCGATGAATTTCTTACGCTATGGCGCCGGCTGCGCTGCGCTGTGCGCGGCCGCCGCCCTCCCGGCGATGAGTGCGACGCAACATGCCCCGCACGTTACGATGGCCCACCCGATCAGCGTGAACAACTGCAATCCGCAGCGGAACGTCTCCATGGCGGCCGGCTACGTCCCCGCGTACTACCCCGTCGGAATGCGCCCGTACTGGGGATGGCCGTCCGTGTATGGACTGAGCTACTATCAGTATCCCGTCGCCGGAAATCCCACGCTCAACATCGATTACGTGAACCAAACGAACGTCGTGATGAAGGACGTCGAGTTCGGCTTAGTCGTGAACCGCAATTTGGTGGCGGAGGTGCGGGACGTCGGCACCTTCTCACCGGGCGCGGAAATCAAGCACGAGTTCGGCATCAGCCGCAACGTCTTTCCGCTCCAGACCGGCCTGCCGCAATGCGTGCCTTTGAAGATCACGTTTGCGGACGGAACGAAATGGAAGAACCCGCACCTTCCGGCGCTGCGCCGCTCGATATACGGCAGGCCCCACGGCTAACTCGTCCATGCCTCAAGATACTTCCGCGATCCAAGCGCGCGACAACGTTTGGGAGATGGCCCAGCGGCAGCTCGATGAAGTCGGCCTGCTCATCGGTTTGAACGAATCGATTCACGGCTATTTGCGCCAGCCGAAGCGCGTCCTGGAAGTGTCGGTCCCGGCGCGGATGGATAACGGCGGATTTCGCATGTTCACCGGCTATCGCGTGCAGCACAACATGGCGCGCGGGCCTGGGAAGGGCGGGATCCGCTTCCATCCCGACGTGACGCTCGACGAAGTCAAGGCGCTCGCGATGTGGATGACGTGGAAATGCGCGCTCGTCAATATACCGTTCGGCGGCGCCAAGGGCGGCGTCGTGTGCGATCCTAAACACATGTCGATGCAGGAGCTCGAGAATCTCACGCGCCGCTTCACCAGCGAGATTTCGATCATCATCGGTCCCGAGAAAGACATCCCCGCGCCGGACGTCTATACGACGCCGCAGATCATGGCTTGGATCATGGATACGTTCTCGATGCAGCACGGATACTCGATCGCCGGCGTCGTCACGGGCAAGCCGCTCGCGATCGGCGGCTCGCTCGGGCGCGACAAGGCGACCGCGCGCGGCTGCATGTACGTCGTCGACGAGGCGATGGAGGCGCTCGGAAAAACCATTGAAGGCGCGCGGGTCGCGATCCAAGGTTTCGGCAACGCCGGTATGTACGCGGCGCAGCTCATGTCGGAGCGCGGCTATTGCGTCGTCGCCGTCTCCGACTCGGCGGGCGCCGTTGCGAACGACCGCGGACTCGACGTCAACGGCCTAATGGCGCATAAGCTCGAGACCGGATCCGTCGTCGGGTTCACCGGCGGCGAGCGCACGGACAACCGTGAGGTGCTCGAGTTCGACTGCGACGTCCTCGTGCCGGCCGCGCTCGAGAAGGTCATCACGCGCGAAAACGCCTCTCGTATCCGTGCGTCGGTCGTTGCCGAGGCCGCCAATGGTCCGACGCTCCCCGACGCGGACGACATCCTGTTCGACCGCGGCGTCATGGTATTGCCCGACATCTTGGCAAACGCGGGCGGCGTGACGGTCTCGTACTTCGAGTGGGTCCAAGACCTTCAGGCGAATTTCTGGGAAGAAGAGGAAATCAACGACCGGCTGAAGCGCAAGGTCACGCGCGCGTTTCGCGAAGCGCACGAGCAGGCGCAGCGTCACGGCGTCTCGATGCGCAAGGGAGCGTACTGCGTTGCCGTCGCCCGTGTCGCGGAGGCGACGAAACTCCGCGGCCTCTATCCCTGACCCAGCTCGGCCTCTTCGGAGCCGGGCGCCGCACGCTCGTCGACGACGCGACCGGCACGATCCTCTACGCCCCGGGATTCATCGACGGCGCGACGTCGCGGCGATGGTTTGCGGCACTGCGCGACGGCGTCGCATGGAGGAGCGAACGCCGCCGGATGTACGATCGTGACGTGGACGTGCCGCGTCTGGTCGCGGCGTACCGCCTCGGGGCGTCCGACGTTCCGGCGCCGCTGGCGGACGCCGCACGACGCGTCGGGGAGCTGACCGGCACGCCGTTCAACGCTGCCGGCCTGAACTATTATCGTGACGGCCGCGACAGCGTCGCACCGCATAACGATCATCTTTACGAGATCGTCACCGGCCATCCGATCGCGCTGCTTTCGATCGGTGCGACGCGCCGAATGACCATCCGCAGCAAATCGCGGCCGCGCCGAACGTTCGACCTCGATCTCGAGGACGGAAGCCTCCTGCTGATGAGTTACGAGACGCAGTTGCATTACGATCACGGCGTGCCCAAGACGGGCGAAGTGGTGGAAGCACGTATCAGCATCGCCCTGCGCGTCCGTCCCTGACGGCCGGGAGCCGCTACGACGGGGCGGGCGAAGGCGTCGGGCCGTAGATCGCCTCGGCCGCGGAGCAGATCGTGCGCCTGCCCAGTGAAAAATCGACGAGCTGTTCGCCTTCTTGCGTCGTCGCGGTACCGCGGACCGCGACGGAGTCTCCGGCGGGCAGGGCGATCCGATTGAAGAGCAGGTCCGTCTGCCGCGTGAGGGCGCCGACGCTGCGGTCGGTGATGTTGTCGTCGAACCACTTGCAGGTATCGACCGCTCCGGGCAGCCCGGTGAAGGTGAAGAGGATCGTCTCCGCGGGTGCCGCGCCCCCGGCCAGCAGCGCCATCGCGGCGAATGCCGCCGCGGCGGCCGTTAGGCGATTCATAGCTGCCTCATACTACGCGCTGACGCTGCAACCTGTCCGCTCGGCGGCGCTTGCCAAGAGCCGGCGAACGTCGTCGTCACGGGTTTGCTCGAAGTTTGCATAGTACAGGCCGACCGCGTGAAACGGCTTGGGTGTCGCGGCGCACACGACCCGGTCGACGAACGCCTGCAGTGCCGCGCAGGTGCGGGCCGCCGCGACCGGGACGGCCGCGACGACGGCTTGCGGATCGCGCTGCCGCAGTGCCGTCGCGGCCGCGCGCATGGTCGAGCCGGTCGCAAGGCCGTCGTCCGCGACGATGACGACTTTGCCGGTCAGCTTAGGCTCCGGGCGCGTGCCGCGATACGCCGCTTCCCGGCGCCGCAGCTCGGCGACTTCACGGCGGATGACGCCTTCGAGGGCGGAGGGATCGATGTTCAGCGATGCGATGAGGTCGTCGTCGACGACGCAGGTGCCGTCGCTCGCGAGGGCGCCCATCGCCAGCTCCTCGTGGCCGGGCACGCCGAGCTTCCGAACGACGTAGACGTCGAGGGGTACGCCCAGCCGCAGCGCGATCTCGTAGCCGACCGGCACGCCCCCGCGCGGCAGCGCGAGCACGATTGCGGCGGGGTCGGCGGCGTAGTCGCCGAGCAATTCGGCGAGCCGCCTCCCCGCATCGCTGCGGTCGGCGAAAAGATGCATGCCCGCATTCTTCCCGCGCGCGAACGCTTTACTCCGGAACGCCTCCGTCGTGCTCGATGATCTGCCGCAGCGGCGGGGCCGACCCGCCGCAGGATTTGATCCCCGGCAACGGTTCCGGCTTGAACGGCGTTTGCGCACTGAAGTCCAAGATGTCGCCGATGGAGTTGGCGGAGGCGTCGGACGAACCGAGCGATCCGAGGCCGAAGTTTTCCTCGACAAATTTCAGGATGCTGCCGAAGTCGTACGGCGTATGCGAAACGAAATGCTGCTTGGCAAACGGCGAGATGACGACCATCGGCACGCGGAAACCGAGGCTCGTGTAACTGATCTGCGGCGGCGACACGTTGTCGTACCAGCCGCCCCAATCGTCCCACAGCAGCACGATCGCCGTGTCGTTCCAGTACTGACTCTTGCCGACGGCGTTGACGATCGACGTGATCCAGCGGGGACCGTGGTTGCAGCCGCTGGCCGGGTGGTCCGAGTCGGCGAGCGTGGGAATGACCCAGGAAACGGACGCCAGCGAGCCCTTGCGCAGGTCGGTGAAGAAGTTCGTGTTCGGCATGCTCACGTGCGCCTTCCAATCGGGACCGTAGCGCACTTTCTTGATCGCGTCAAAGCCGTTCCAAACGAACCCTGACGGGTCCTCATCGTGACCCTGCGTGGGGCGGACGTAGTACTTCCACGACACGCCGGCGGCGTCGAGCAGGTCGGCCATCGTACGGTACTGCGTAAAGCAGGGGAACGGGCCGCCGAACTCGTCCACCTGTCCGTTGGTCTTGATGACGGCGGTGACGGTATTCGGCGGCGCATCGCAGCCCCAGGGCTGCGCGTCGGGCTGATCGGTCAGCGACTCGTTTGCGTTGAGCCGGACGGTGCCGGCGATGATGTGTTGATGCGCGATGAAGCTCGAGGCCGTGTCGGTGAAGAACATGCGGTCGGCGATCGCGTATTGCTTCGCGAAGTCCCAGTAGGCCTTCGTCTCCGAGCGCTCGACGTACGCGTACGGATACCGCTTCGCGGGCGGACCGTCTCCGGCTTGCCCGTAGCCAATCTTGTCGAACCCGTTCATCGCGCCGTTGTTATACTCAATCTCAAAACCGTTATGGCTGTGGTCGATGTCGGTACCCAAGCCGATCTCGTTGGTCGACTCGAGCGTGATGGGACGCAGGGGAATCGTGCCGGTCTTGCACCAGCGCGTGCGCTCGCACGCGCCCGACGTCACCGTGTCGGCGCCCGGAAAGCCCATGAACAGGTTGTCGAAGCTGCGGTTTTCCTGCAGCAGGATGATGACGTGCTGCACCGAGTGTCCCGGCGGCGTGCTCGGCACGCCGGTCGGCCGCGGCACGTTAAACGAAGGAGAAGAGCTGCAGCCCGCTGCGATGGCGATCGTCAGAATCCAGAGCGCGCGAAATCGTCCCACCATATCCTCCCGTCTCATGTCGACGCTTCTTATCGGAAAGCGTCCATGCGGCCTTCAGCGACCCGCCCTCTTGCTCCGCCGCTTCGGCGGAGGAAATGAGCGAATCGCGTCGGAGCTTGCGACAACGTATGACCACGGTCACCGCCCGGGCCATCGGAGGAATGCTGCGCATCGCCGCGTTCCTCGCCGCGTTTGCGCCGCAGACCGCCCTCGCGGTCGATACGGTTCCATTGGCGGATGTAAACGGTCTACTTCAGGTGCAGGTGTCGGTCGACGGAGCGCCGCCCGTTCCAATGCTGCTCGACCTCGGTGCGGGCGTAGACGTCCTTTCAACAACGCTCGGCCGGCGATACGTCGCGGTCAAGGGCAAGTACGTGAGCTTACGTCTCAACGGCGAACGCGTCGACCTTCCGATCGGAACCGTCGTCACGCTCTCGGCCGCGGGCGTGCGCCTCGACGCGCCGCACGTCGGAATATGGGGCGGACTCGACGGCACGGGCGTCGACGGATTGATCTCCGCGACGGCGTTCCGCGACATCGCCGCGACGTTCGACTTCCGCAGCCATCAGCTGATCGTCGAAGACGCACAAACGTTTTCGGAGCGCAAGCGCACGGCGCTGCGCGTTCCGCTCATGCTCCAAGACGACCTCGGTATCGCGCTTGGCGTGTTCGCGCGTTTTGCCTTCGGCAACGGGCAGACGGGGCTGTGCGAGATCGACACCGGCTCGCAAGGCATCCGAATCGATCGCGTGCTGGCGCCGGCGCTCGGCGTCAATCTCGCCGATCCGCGTCTGCGTCGCGCGCGCACGCCGGCGGGTGAGGAGGTAACCGCGCGCATCCCAGGGATCGCCCTCGACGGCGTGCCCGAGACGATGGTGGCGCAGCCGGAGGTGACCTTCGCCAACTTGATCTACGACTGCACCGTGGGAAACGCGTTTTGGGCCGGTCGGGCGTTCACGCTCGACCTGCGCAACCACGTGTTCTACGTGTCGACCGGGTCGTGACGGTGCGGCAGTAATGGCGTTGCCCGCTGACGCTCCGCCGGATGTGGCGCTCGTGGCACAGCGTTTCACGGAGACGAGCAAAGGCGTCGTCGCGTTTCACCTGCATCGGGTGTTTGAGGCGCACGCCGGTTTTTCTAGCCGGCGCGAAGACCTCGTCCTCGATGGCGTCTACGTTGACGGAGCGATCGCGAAGGTGCGCGTAAGGAGTTACACGATCGATGGAAAGCCGGCAAGCACGGACGCGGAGGCGGATCTCGAGCGTTCCTACGAACACCCCAATCCGGCAGAAGCGTTCGCTCTCCCGTTCGACCCACGCTACGCCGACGCGTATCAGTTCCGCGCCGCGGGGCCGCAAAAGCTGGCGTTCACGTCTGCCGTACGCGACGCCGCGCACGGCAACGGCACCGTGACGTACGAACCGAGCGGCGACGTCACGACGTACACGTATCAGCCGAACGTATTGCCGCCGCACGCCACGTTCGGCGAGATCACGGATCGGCGGGCCGAGGTGTTGCCTGGTTACTGGGCCGTCACGCGCGAGAACCAGCAGTACAAGGGCAGCTACGGGCCATTCGCTGGTGCGGGCAGCGTGCAGGTCGACTACTCGAATTTTCGGCGTTTCCAAGACGTGCCGACCGCACTGCATTCCTTGTGAAGCCGGCCGCCGCCCCGTGCGTCTGCAGGCTTTGCCGTGCCTGCAGTAAATGCGAGATCGCTGGAGGATGATGCATGCCTGACGCGCGCAAGACGCTGTTTTTGAATCCGCCGAGCTTCGAAGGTTACGACGGCGGTGCGGGCTCCCGCTATCAATGCCGGCGCGAAGTGCGATCGTTTTGGTATCCGACGTGGCTCGCGCAGCCGGCCGCGATGATACCCGGAAGCCGGCTGATCGACGCGCCGCCCGACGACCTGTCGGTCGACGACGTCGCGCCGCTCGCGAACGAGTACGACCTCGTCGTCCTGCACACGAGCACGCCGTCGTTTGCGAACGACGCCCGGTTTGCCGAACGGCTGAAGAGCGAAAACCCGCGCGTGATGGTTGGAATGGTCGGCGCACACGTCGGCGTTCTGCCCGAGGCATCGCTGCGCGGCGCGCCCGCCGTGGACTGGGTCAGCGTCGGAGAGTTCGACTACACGTGCGTCGACGTCGCGTCGGGCAGGGCGCTTTCGGAGGTCGACGGCCTCGCCTATCGCGACGGAGGGCAGATCGTGCGCACGCCCGAGCGGCCGACGATCACCGACATGGACGCCTTTCCCTCGGTGCTCGACGTCTATCGGCGCGACCTGACGATCGAAAACTATTTCAACGGATATCTGCAGCACCCGTATCTCTCGCTCTACACCGGCCGCGGCTGTAAATCGAAGTGCACCTTCTGCCTTTGGCCGCAGACGATCGGCGGTCACTTGTATCGAGTGCGCAGCGTGGACAGCGTAGCGGCGGAGATGGCGCGAGCGAAGACGCTGTTCCCGGAGGTGCGCGAGTTCTTCTTCGACGACGACACGCTAACCGACAACGTTCCCCGCGTCGAAGACGTAGCACGCCGGCTCGGGCAAATCGGCATCACGTGGTCGTGCAACGCCAAGCCCAACGTGCCGCGTGCGACGCTCGAGATCATGAAGGCGAACGGACTGCGGCTGCTGCTCGTTGGCTACGAATCCGGCAACCAGCAGGTGCTCAACAACATGAAGAAGGGCACGCGTCTCGACATCATTCGCCGATTTTCTCGAGACTGCCGGGAGCTCGGCATCAAGGTCCACGGCACGTTCATCCTCGGCATGCCCGGCGAGACGCCGGAAACGATCCGCCAGACGATCGACTTCGCCTGCGAGATGGATCCGGAGACGATCCAGGTATCGCTTGCCGCACCGTATCCCGGTACGTACCTCTACAGGCAGGCTCAGGAGCAGGGCTGGCTCGAGACGCAGAGCGCCGACCTCGTCAACACCCACGGCATCCAGCACGCAGCGCTCAACTATCCCGGCCTGACATCGACGATGATGTTCCAGTCGGTCGACGAGTTCTATCGGCGCTTCTATTTCCGGCCGCGCAAGATGTTTTCACTGTTGGGCGGCATGATCGGCGACCGTCAAGTGATGAAGCGGCGCCTGCGCGAGGGCGTGGAGTTCTTCCATTTCCTGCGCGAACGCAAGCGCGCCGACGGCGCCGAGGCGAGCGCTAACGTCAGCGTCGCGACGCCGTAGGGCGCTCCGCGGCCGCTGCGGGCGCAATGAGGCGCCCCGGTACAATTGACGAACATACGTTCGCATGATAGAGTCGATACCGTGAACGGCAGAGCGGCGGCGCAGTGAGCTGGCTTTCACGCCTGCGCTCCTCGCTCGGAAAGGCCCGCGACGCCTTCTCCGCGGTCACCCGGCTCGGGCGGCCCGAGCGCCCGATCACCCCGGAGTTCTGGGACGAGCTCGAGGAGACGCTAATTCTCGCCGATTTTGGCGTTCCGACCACGGCGACGATCGTCACCGGCCTGCAGACGGTGGCCCGTCAAGAGGCGTGGGCGACGACCGATCGCGTGATCGCGCGCTTCCGTAAAGACGTCGAGCGTTTCTTGACGCTTCCGCACGGCGAACTCCGCCTCGGCCGGGCGCCGGCAGCGGTGCTCGTGGTCGGCGTAAACGGCAGCGGCAAGACGACGACGATCGGCAAGCTCGCGGCGCGGCTGCGCAGGGAGAACAAGCGTACGTTTCTCGTGGCGGGCGATACGTTTCGTGCCGCGGCGGCGGAACAGCTCGCCGTGTGGGCCGAGCGCAGCGGCAGTACGCTGATTCGCGGCGCAGAAGGGGCCGATCCGGCATCGGTCGTCTTCGACGGCGTGCGCGCCGCCAAAGCGCGCGGTGCCGACGTCGTACTGATCGACACCGCCGGACGCCTCCAGACGAAAACGAACTTGATGGAAGAGCTCAAGAAGATGCGGCGCGTGATCGAGCGCGAGCTCGGCGAGCCGCCGGCCGAAACGCTCCTGGTCGTGGACGGTACGAACGGACAGAACGCCGTCTCGCAAGCAAAATTGTTCAATGCTGCGACGAAGCTGACGGGAATCGTTATGACCAAGCTCGACTCGACCGCGAAGGGCGGCGTACTCGTCGCGATCGTCGACGAGCTGCAGCTGCCGATCAAGTTCGTCGGCCTAGGCGAAGGCCAGGAGGATCTTCGCCCCTTCGTTCCCGGCGAATTCATCGATGCGCTCTTCGAAGACGAATGCCATCCCCTTGGCACATCGCCGTGAGAGCGTGATACACACCGAGAAGAAAGGAACACCGATGGCAGCAGAAGACGAACGGCAACTCGCCCTGACCAACGCGCTGGCGCAAATCGAGCGGCAGTTTGGTAAAGGCTCGATCATGCGCATGGGCGACTTCCAGGAGCGCATGGCGTTCGAGATCGTCCCGACCGGCTCGATCGCGCTCGATCTCGCCTTAGGCGTCGGCGGCCTTCCGCGCGGGCGCATCGTTGAGATCTACGGCCCGGAGTCGAGCGGCAAGACGACACTCGCGCTGCACGCAATCGCCGAGGCGCAAAAGACGGGCGGCACGGCGGCGTTCGTCGACGTCGAGCACGCCCTCGACCCGAACTATGCAGCGGCCCTGGGCGTCGACCTCGACAGCCTACTCGTCTCTCAGCCGGACACGGGCGAACAGGCGCTCGAGATCGCCGAGATGCTCACCCGCAGCAACGCCGTCGACGTCGTGGTCGTCGACTCCGTCGCCGCCCTCGTAACGCGAGCGGAGCTCGAGGGCGACATGGGCGACGCGCACGTGGGTTTGCAGGCGCGCCTCATGTCTCAGGCGCTGCGCAAGCTTACCGCTGCGATCTCGCGCAGCAAGACCGTCATGATCTTCATCAACCAGCTCCGTGAAAAGGTCGGCGTCATGTTCGGCAGTCCCGAGACGACCTCGGGCGGCCGGGCGCTGAAGTTCTACGCGTCGATTCGACTCGACGTGCGCAAGCTCGAGACGATCAAGGTGGGCCAGGACGTCGTCGGCACGCGCACGCGGGTCAAGGTCGTCAAGAACAAGGTTGCGCCGCCGTTTCGCCAGGCGGAGTTCGACATCACCTACGGCCACGGCATCTCGAAAATGGGTTCGATCCTCGACGTGGCGCTCGATCAGAACATCGTCGGTAAGAGCGGTTCGTGGTACACGTACGGCGAGCAGCGGATCGGGCAAGGGCGCGAGAACGCGAAGACGTTCTTGGAAGAACATACGGAGCTCGCGACGGAGATCGAGTCGAAAATACGCGAGGCGCTGAGCAAGACCGTCTCGACCAACGGCAAGGCGCCAACGGCGGCCGCCATCGACGCGTAAGCTTGTCGCAACGCGCGTACGCCGCTGCCCTGGGATTTCTCGCGCGGCAGCGCTGCACCGAAGCGCGGCTCTGGAAGCACCTCGAGCGCAAACGCTTCGACGACGAAGCGATTCGGGAGGCCGTCGACCGCTGCAAACGCGACGGCTTTCTGGACGACCGCCTCTACGCGCGTCTCTATGTCGAGCAGCGCCGGAAGCCGATGGGCGACGCTCGGCTTGTCGGGGAGCTGGTTCGTAAGGGAATTGACGTGGACGCTGCCAGTGCCGCGGTGAACGCTCAGGAGAACGACGAGGCCGCGCGCTGCCGCGGCGCATTCGAACGGTTGCGCGCAAAGGCGCCCGAGGTCGCCTATCCGACCGCCGCCCGCCGGCTCGAGCGTCTGGGGTTTCCTGCGGCAACCATCTACCGCGTCTTGCGCGACCAAGCCGCGCGCTTCGGTCCGCTCGCCGGCATCGATCCCTGTCAGGTGGAGTAGCCGTCTCAGCGTAACGCGGCCGCGGGCACTCGTTTCGGCATGCCGGCGCAGATGATTTTGGTCGCGGAAGATGACGCGGCGATCCGGGAGCTGCTGACGCACCACCTCGAACGGGAGGGTTTCGCGGTGGCGTGCGCGTCGGACGGCCATGCGGCGCTTCGCCGCGCGCGCGGCGGCGCCGACGCGGTCGTCCTCGACGTCGGTCTGCCCGGCGTCGACGGTTACGACGTCGCACGAACGCTGCGCCGGGAAGAACGCAACGTGCCGATCGTTATGCTGACGGCACGCTGTGAAGAGATCGACCGCGTGCTGGGGTTCGAGTTAGGCGCCGACGACTATCTCTGCAAACCGTTCTCGCCGCGCGAGCTCGTCGTGCGCATCAAGGCAATCCTGCGGCGCTGCGGCCGCACCGTGGCTCAAACCGGTCCCGTCCTGCGCTTTGGTCGCCTCGAGATCGATCAGGGTGCGCGGGAGGCGCGCGTGGACGGCACCGACGTAAAGCTCAAGCCCCGCGAGTTCGCGCTCCTCTTCGAGCTGGCCGGAAATGCCGGCGTCGCGCTCTCGCGCGACTGGCTCCTGCAGCGCGTCTGGGGCTTCGACTTCGACGGCGACGAGCGGACGATCGACGTGCACGTGCATCGCCTGCGCGCGAAGATCGAGGAGCGATGGCACTTGCCGCCCCTGCTGCGCACCGTTCATGGGTTTGGTTACAAGTTCTTGCGGCCCTGACGCCGGCGAGAATCTCCGGTGAGCCCCGAACAACTCGCCCGCGCGATGGTCGCGACGGTCGGACACGAGCTCCGCACGCCGCTCACGTCCATTCGCGGCTATCTCGAGACGCTGCTCGAGGGCGAGTGCGATGCCGCGACGGCGCGCCGGTTCCTGGAGACGGCGCGACGCGAGGCGCTCCGTCTCGGGCGGCTGGTCGAGGGCATGCTGGAGTTCTCCATGCTCGAGCTCATCGACGGGAACGGCGGCGCGTCGTGCGACGTCGTCGAGCAAATCCAAGCGACGGTGGAGATGCTGGCGCCGCTTGCGCACGCCCGTCGCGTTACGATCCGGACGCATCTGCCGCCGGCGGCGCATGCGCTCGTCGACGGCGACGCGTGCGTGCATGCGCTCGCCAATCTCGTGGAAAACGCGGTGAAACACGGTGGGGAAGGCGGCATTGTTGAGGTCGGGTGCCGACGCGACGGTCGATTCGTTCGAGTCGCGGTCGAGGACGACGGTACCGGCGTCGCAGCGTCGCAGCACGAATCGATCTTCGTGATGGGCTTTTACGGCGCGTCGCCGGGACGCGGCGGCCACGGCATCGGCCTCGCGGTCGTCAAAGCGATTGCGGAACGTGCAGGCGGCGACGTGCGCGTCGAGTCCTCGGCATTGGGCGGCGCCCGTTTCGTGTTGCGTTTCCCGGCGGGATAACGCAGATGGGGCGTCGTAGATAACTGCCCGTGGCTACGTCCCGGGTGACCTTCGCGCACGCCAGTGAAGCCAAGCTCGCGCGACTCTTCGACTTCTATCGAGTCCCTTGGGAGTACGAACCACGCAGCTTTCCCATTGCCTGGAACGAGCGCGGACGTCCGGTCGAGTTTTTCACACCGGATTTTTATCTTCCTCGCTACGACCTCTACATCGAGGTGACCGTTGCCAAGCCGGTTCGCAACACGCGCAAGAACCGCAAGCTGCGGCTGCTGCGCTCGCATTACCCGTGTGTCAACGTCAAGCTCTTCACGCGACGGGACGTCGAACGCGTTTTCTCCCGGGCGCCGAAGCGGGCGTCGTGATCGGCGAACCCCTGTTTGACACTGAATCGATCGCGACGCGGGTTGCCGACATTGGGGCCGCAATCTCTCGCGACTACGCCGGAAAGACGCCGCTAATGATCGGTTTGCTTTCCGCAGCGGCAACGTTCCTGGCCGATCTGGTACGGGCCGTTACGATTCCGTGCCAGCTCGACTTCATCGCAGTCAGCGAGTACGGCGACGGCGACGGCGTCGCGATCGAGAAGGACGTGACGATTTCCGTGGAGGGACGCCACGTGGTCATCGTGGACGACACGGTCGACACGGGTCTGACGCTGCAGTACGTCCACACGACGCTGCTGGAGCGGCGGCCGGCATCGCTCGCCGTCTGTACGCTGCTCGACCGTCCGCACAGGAGAATCGCGGACGTCGCGATCAAATATAGGGCGTTCGAGGTCCCCGACGTGTTCGTCGTCGGCTACGGCCTGGATTATCTTGGGCGCTATCGGGAGTTGCCGGCTTTGTACGTACACGGTATCTGGCCCGCGTAGATGGGCCGTCACTTTCGCACGATCGCGATACTGGCGCTGCTCTGCGCCGGCGCGATCGCCGCCCTGCCGATGCGTGTCTTCGCGCTCGAACTGCGTTCGATCGAACAAGCGGCGGCGGACTACCGCAACCCAAACGAGCGCTTGCAGGAAATGTTTCGGGCTGCGCTGCTCGACACCGGCCGGCTCGCGCAGTATGCGCCGGACAATACCGCCTACATCATGACCGGCGACATCCCCGCGGAATGGCTGCGCGACGCCAGCGCACAGGCCCGCCCGTACCTGTTTTTCGCCAAGGATGACCCCGAGGTGCGGGCCTTGCTGCGCGCGATCATCAGCCGCATGGTGAAATACCTCCAGATCGACCCCTACGCCAACGCGTATACGCTGGACTATCGGGTCTGGGAACAAAAATTCGAACTCGACTCGCTCGCCTACCCGACCGCGCTGGCATGGAGCTACTGGAAAACGACCGGCGATGGCTCGGTCTTCACCGGCGACTTTTCGCGAATGCTCGACGACGTATTGGCAACGATGCAGCGCGAACAAAATCACCCGCGCGACTCGCGCTACGCGCACCGCGAACTCGCCAACGATGGCCGCGGCCGCCCCGTGAGCTACACCGGAATGATCTGGACGGGCTTCCGCCCGTCGGACGACGCCTGCTACTACAACTATCTGATTCCCGCTGAGATGTTCGCGGTCGTCGCTCTCGGCGACATGTCGGACATCGAATTGAACGTGTACCACAACGTCGTGAAGGCCCGGGAGGCGAAGGCGCTGCGGGACGAAGTGCAGCGCGGCATCCAAACCTACGGTCTCGTGCTCGTGCCGAAGTATGGCTACATCTACGCCTACGAGGTCGACGGCTTCGGCCACGCGATCCTCACCGACGACGCAAACATTCCGAGCCTGCTCGCATCGCCGTATTTCGGCTACACGGTGCCGGGCGACCGGTACTATGAGAATACGCGTCGGTTCTTGCTGTCGCAAGACAATCCGTCGTTCTATCAAGGGCATTGGGCGCGCGGGATCGGAAGCTATCACACGCCGGATCATTGGGTGTGGCCGCTCGCGCTCATCATCGAAGGCATGACGGCAACGAGCGGCTCAGAGAAGCAAGACGTCCTCGGTCAGCTGCTCGCGAGCGACCCCGGCGACCACCTCCTGCACGAATCGTTCAACCCCGACAACCCGCAGCAATTCACGCGCCGCAACTTCGGCTGGCCCAACGCTCTCTTCTCGGAGTTCGTGTTGACACAATTCCAAGGTGCGGCCCCGATCCCCATGGGGGATACCAGCGACCTTGAATTCCGCAGCGAATAACGCGCTTCCGCACCGTGCCGTCGAAAGCCGATATCGTTCTGGGTTCGCAGTGGGGCGATGAGGGCAAGGGACGCATCGTTGATTTGTATGCCGCGGAGTACGACGTGGTCGCGCGGTATGGCGGCGGCGACAACGCCGGCCATTCGATCGTCGTCGGCGAGCGCGAGCTCGCGCTGCGGATCGTTCCATCGGCCGTGCTGCATCCCGGGGTTGAACTCTTCATCGGCGGCGGCACGGTCGTCAACCCCAAGGCGCTGCTGGAGGAGCTCGACGCGCTGACGGCGCTCGGGATCGACGTCGAGCGCGTGAAAATCTCCGACCGCGCGCACGTCGTGCTGCCGGAGCACTTGGAACGCGACGCGGCGGCGGAGCGCAGCCGCGGCGGCGGAGCGATTGGGACGACGGGACGCGGCATTGGGCCGGCATACGTCGATCGCGTCGCGCGCACCGGAATTCGGTTCGGGGACATCCTGCGTCGGGAGGCGCTCGCCGGCCGGACGAGCGCCGACACCCTCGCGGCCGCGGAGCGGCTCGCACCGCGCGTCGTCGATGGTGTGGCCTATCTGCACGAGCGGCTGGCACGGGGAAAGCGCGTGTTGCTCGAGGGCGCACAAGGATCGCTGCTCGACGTCGCATACGGCACCTATCCTTACGTAACGAGCTCGCACACCATCGCCGGCGGCGCGTGCACGGGGCTGGGAATTGGGCCCGGCGCGATCGGACGCGTGATCGGCGTGTTCAAGGCCTACTGCACCCGCGTCGGCGCCGGGCCGTTTCCGTCGGAATTGCAGGATGCGCGTGCGGAGCGGCTGCGCCGGCAAGGCGGCGAGTTCGGCACGGTGACCGGGCGTTCGCGGCGCTGCGGGTGGTTCGATGCCGTGGCGGCGCAGTATGCCGCGGCGCTCAACGGGCTGACGAGCGCCGTCGTCACGAAGCTCGACGTGCTTACCGGCTTCCAGCGGGTCGGAATCGTCACGGGATATCGGATCGGCGGCTCGCCAGCCGGATTTGCAGAGGCCGGCACGCCCGGACTCGAGCTCGACGTGGAAGAGATGGACGGCTGGACCGAATCGTTAGTCGAGTGCCGCCGTGTTGCCGACTTTCCGGTTGCCGCGCGCGCCTACGTCCAACGGCTGCACGCTCTAATCGGCGTGCCGGTCGAACTCGTTTCGGTCGGGCGCGAGCGCTCGCAATTGGCTCGATGAAGCTCGTTTCGGGAACTTTCCGCAGGTATGCCGGAGAAGCTGCACTATCTTCGTCTGGCGCCGCTCCTCCAATGGCGCAAGCGCACGGAGGATGAACGGCGCCGCCGCTGGGCGCTCCTGCAGCGCCAACACGACGAATCCGTGCACGGCCTGGAGGCCCTAATGGATGCGCGCCGGTCGGTGGTCCGGCATGCCGGTCGCGCGTCGGTGGCAGCGGCCGTCGATGCGGCCGTAACGCGGCAGGAAAGGTGCACGGCGGCCGCCACCGCGTGTCTGCACGCCGCGCGCGGCGAACTAATCGCCGCGGCGCGGGCGCGTCGCTCCATCGAGCTGCTGATGGCTCGTCGCCGGCACGCGTACGAGCACGACCAATCGCGGCGCGAGGCATATGAGTTTGACGAGGCCAACGCCCGGCGACGCATTGGAGCGCCGGCGTGATCGTGCTTACGCGGGTCAACGGCCAGCCCGTCATGGTGAACTGTGATCTCATCGAGTCGCTCGAAGGGGACGGTGAGACGGTCATCACGCTGACGACCGGCAACGTGCTGGTCGTCCGCGACGGGATCCGCGAGATCGAAGAAAAGGTCGTCGCCTTCAAACGAAGGATCGCGGGGCCGCAGGCGTAGCGCCATGCCGGCGGCCTTCTGGCTTGGCTACCTGCTAAAGCTCGCAATCGTTGCCGCGATCCTTTTTGTGCTCTACGCCGCCGGTCGCACGCTTCGGCGCCGGCCGCTGTTCGCGCCGCGTGACCGCTGCGTGAACGTGCTGGAAACGACGACGCTCGCGCACGGGGCCGCCGTCCACGTGATCCGGCTGGGAGGCCGCTACCTGCTCCTCGGCAGCACGAGCGCCACAATCGCCACGCTCGCCGAGATCACCGAGGCCGAGCTACACGCTAGACGTTGAAGTAGCGAAACTGGCCGATCTTGTTGCCGGTACTCTCCGTAAAATACACTTCGTTGTCGGGGCCAAGCGTCAATGCGGTCGGGCCCGCGTTCGCCGTGGGAACGGGATAGAGAAGCAGGCGATGAGAGCGGAAGAAGAACTGGCCGATCTTGTTAGCGGCGGTGTCGGTGAAGTAAAAGTTGCCGTCGATGCCCTGTACGAGCGCGTCGGGCGTCATTGCGCCGGCGAGCGGGTACTCCGCAGTAACCGCGCCGGTCACGGCGATACGTCCAATCTTCTTCACGCGCTGCTCCGTGAACCAAAGCGCGTTGTCGCTCCCCGGGGCGATGCCGGTGGGCGCGGAACGCGCGGTCGGAACGGCATACTCCGTTAACGGATGACCGCTGATCGGTAAGCGTCCGATGTGGTTCGTGCCTGGTTCGGTGAACCAGAGCGCGCCGTCGGGGCCATTGGTGATGCCAAGCGGCTGGGCGTTGCCGGTCAGCTTGTACTGCGTAAACTTAACGAACGGCTTGGCCTTGAGCTGCTGCACGCGCCAGATTGCGTTCGTTCCCGTGTCGGTCAGCCACATGTTGCCGTCGGAACCCAGCGCAACGCCGACCGGCCGTGCGGCAGGATCGGGCAGCGTGTACTCGGTGTACGGCGGCCCGGTCACGGTAATCTGCGCGACCTTTCCGAGCGCGGTCTCCGTGAACCAGATGTTGAGGTCCGGTCCCGCGCCCGACGCCACGCCGTTGGGGGTCGATCCTTTCGACGGGGTCACGCTTTCGGAGATACGACCGGCGACGTTGAGCTGGCCGACTTTGCTGGCAGCGAATTCCGTGAACCATAGGTTGCCGTCGACCGCCGTCGCAATGCCTGCCGGATGGCTCGAGGCGGTGGGAATCGTGAACTGGCTCGTGACCCCCGGGGTCGGCGTCGGTGCCGGGGTCGCCGTTCCGCTCGTGACCGGCGTACCCTTGCCGCACGCGGCCAATATGCCGGCGGCCAGGAGGGCGAGCGACATCCGCGCCGTTGGCAGCAAAATTTTTTCTCCTTACGTAAAGGATGGGAGGCGAGCGATCAGCCCTGCGTTATTGGCAAAGCGCGCAGCATTTCCCCCGTTCTTAAATATTTAGTTGACACCGACTCGTTCGTCGCCTATGATTCAACTAAATCTTTAGTAGATAGCGGGAGGCACCATGACCCACAAGCCCGATTCGCCGAATTCCGATCTTTCGCGCACGACGCGCACCCGCGTGCGCTTGCCCGACGCAATGGCGCCGGGGCGCCTCTTTCAAGGCTGGGGCCCGACGGTTTAGCATGGCGCGACGACGTTCGTCGACCCTGACGGAGGCGGAGCTGCGCCTGATGCAAGTTTTGTGGGAGCGCAGACAAGCGACCGTGGCGGAGGTCACGGCCGCATTGCCGCCGCCTCCGCTCGCATACAACAGCGTCCTGACGACGATGCGCATCCTGGAGCGAAAGGGCTACGTCGCACACGAGGAAGTGGGACGCGCGTTCGTCTACCGCCCGCTGATCGCGCGCGACATGGCCGCTGGCGATGCGGTCGGTCACGTCTTGTCGCGTTTTTTCGACAATAGCGCCGGGACGCTCGCGCTCCGGCTGATCGCCAACGAGCGGCCGTCGGGAGAAGAACTGCTGCGGCTCAAGGCGTTGATCGAGCAATACGAGGAGGGCGGAAAATGACGCCGTTTCCCCAAGCATTCGTTACCTTCGCGAGCGCGCTCTCGGCGGCCGCGCTCAACGCGCTTTGGCAAGATGCGCTCTTGGTCGTGTCGATAGCGCTCCTGCTACGCCTGTGGCCGAGCATCAATGCGGCGACGCGTTACACGGTCTGGAGTGCTACGCTCGTTGCGGCATTCGTCATCCCGCTCGCGACGACGTTCGCGTTCTTCGCATCTCCCCAGGCGCCGGCGACGGCAGCCCGGACGCACGTTGCTCAGCGCGCGGGGCGCGTGGTGGCGAACTCCGCGCCGGCCCCACGTGCCGCGTCCCCGACCGGCTCCATGCGCGCGCCGACGAAGCGCCTTCCGGAGCGCGTCCGGGTGACGCTTCCCGTGCCCCTAACCGTCGCGATCTTCGTCGTTTGGGCGGCCCTTGCAGCGTACGCCGTCGTAAAGCTTTCGATCGGCCTGATTCACCTCGAGCGGCTCAAACGCGACGCGCTGCCGCTGCCCGTGGAATACCGCGACGCGATGCCGCAGTGGACGCGCGCGAACAAGGGCGCTCGCGACGTGCGGTTGTGCGTGAGCGACGCCACGGACGTGCCGGTGGCAGTCGGGCTTTTCGACGCGATGATCCTCGTGCCGCATTCGCTGCTCGACCGTCTCTCGGAGGGGGAGGTGGACCAGATCTGCCTGCACGAGCTCGCGCACCTTCGCCGTGCCGACGACTGGACAAATGGCGTTCAGCGCCTGATCATCGCCCTGTTGGCGTGGAATCCCGCGGCGCAGTTCATCGGGCAGCAGCTCGACCTCGAACGCGAGGTCGCGTGCGACGATTGGGTTCTGTCCTTCGTCGGCGTCGTCCGGCCGTATGCGCTCTGCCTCACCAAAATGGCCGAAGAGTCGACGTGGCCGCGCCATCCTATGCCGGCGCCCGGCGTCTTCGCGACTCGCAAACATATCTCGTTGCGCATCGAGCGGCTCCTCGGCGCCGGGCGCAACGTCGCCACGAATCTCTCGCCCGCGCCAACGGCAGCTGCGGTCGCCGCAGTCGCGGCAGTTGCGCTGGCGATTGGGGTCGTCGCGCCGACGGTTGCCGCTCCAACGGTCGCCGCTCCGAGGGTTGCGGCTCCGACGGTGACTGCGCCGATAGCCGCCGCGCCGACCGCCGCAGCGGCCGCCGCCGTGCGCTCGACACCTTCGGCTGCACCCGTGCAGCCGCCGTCTCCCGCAGCACGTGCCATCGTCGTACGGTCGCATGCGGTGACGACGCCGTCGCACGCGATCGTGGCACCATCGCGTGCCCTCGCGATGCGATCCCGCACGATCGAGCTACGCTCGCAGACCGTACCGCTGGCGCCCGTCGATACACCGCATTTAGGCGAAGCGCTCGCGAAAGACGTGCTCGCCAATGTCGGAGCGACGGTCGGCGCAGTGAGCGCGGCCGTCGGGAATGGGAGATCCTGTTACGGGTGCCATTTCGACCGCGTCGATTGGTCGGGCCGCAACCTGCACGGCGTCAACTACAACGGCGTAAAACTCGCCGGCGCGCAACTCGTCGGGACCGATTTCTCCGGCGGCAATTTCAACGGCGTCGACTTCTCGAAGTCGAATCTGCGGCGAGCCTCGTTTCGCAACGCACATCTGCTCGGCTGCGACTTCAGCGGCGCCGACCTGACCGGCGCCGATTTCACCGGCGCGCGGCTCTCCGCTTGTCAGTTTACCGGCGCGCAGCTGACCACGGCGTCTCTACGCGGCGTGGTGGACGAGTGCACCGGCTGCGGCTTCAGTCGAGCGAATTTGAGCGGCCTCGACCTTTCGAACGTTCGCCTTAGCGACGACGATTTCAGCGGCGCGGACCTTAGCGGTGCCAATCTCTCCGGCGCAGTGCTGATTGGCGTCAACTTTCGGAACGCCCGCATGGACGGCGTCAATGCCAGCGGCGCGACGTTCAACGCTTGCGATCTCGCGGGCGTGGACGTGGCGCACGTCGATCTGTCGCGCGCGAAGTTAATTGACACCGACCTTCCGTCCAGACGACGAAGCACGCCGTAACCTAACTCCGCACGTACAGCGCTCCGGCAGCTTTCTCACGCCGATCTCGCAGAGCGGGGGATTCACGTTTACGTATGACAGCGGGCTGCAGACGAACAATCCGGGCCAGTTCCCGTATCATGGCACATCGTCGACGCCGACTTCCATCTCGTACAACACCGGACGCTACGACAATGGCCGCCTCGACACGTGGTTTCGCACGACGACCGTGAAGGTGCACCGTGCAGTGGTTCGAGAGCGTGACGTGTGGAAACCCAACACACTCGTCATCGTGCCGCAGGCTACTTTCGAGATCATTTTCTATGCCGGCGCGCAGAAGGGATCGTAGGCAAGGCGCGCGGCTTCTCACGGGCGAACGTGCGCGTCATGATCCACGGGCGCTTTGCCGCTGTATCGGCCCTGCTCCTCGCCTTAGTGCCGGCGGCAGGGCTCGCCAATCGGGTCGCGCCGGAAGATCTGTTTAAGCTGACGTTTCTCAGCAACGCCGTCATTTCGCCCGACGGGCGCATGGTGCTGGTGGAAGCGTCTCGCATGAACGGTCCAAAGAATACCTACGACCGCTCGATCGAGCTGGTGGACGTCGCTGCCGGACGCGTGCTGCACAACGTCACGGGGCACGTTGGGGACGGCGACTATGCATGGCTGCCTACCGCGCGTGCGTTCGTCTTCGTGCGCACGGTCGAAAAGCAGAAGCCGCAGCTCTATCGCTATACCGTAGGGGATCGCCGCATCGTGCAGTTGACGCACGTGCCCGAAGGTGTGTCGTCGCCGGTCGTTTCGCACGCCGGCGACCGCATCGCGTTCGCCGTGGCGGACATGGACCCGGCGCACGACGCGTACGTCGATTTTTCGCGAGCGGGCTTCACGCCGAAGCCGGCGGAGCAGAAGAGCGACATCCAACGCATCGACGACCTGTTTTTCGAAACGAACGGTCAAGGGTACACGTACCGCCAGCATCGGCATATTTGGACCGTCGACGCCAACGGCGGCAATGCCCGTCAGCTGACATCGGGCGCATACTCGGAGAACTTCGACGCCTGGTCGCCGGACGACCGGACGATTCTCTTCGACTCGCTGCGCTACGCGACGGTCGACAGCGGTCCGAACGACGTCTATACGATGCCGTCCGCCGGCGGCGCCATGCATGAGATCGCCTCGCCGCTGCCGGCGAACTACGCCTTGTTCTTCGCCCCGCACGGCGGCAGCGTCTACTTTCTGAGCGGCGACGTGCGCGACTCCGCCGAGCTGCCGGCACTCGTCGTGTCGGCCGCCGACGGCTCCAGCCGGCGCACGGTCGTCGCGCACGACGCGGTCGGGTGGGGCGACTCGCTGCTGGCGGACATGAAAGAGGGCGGCGGTCTCTGCGCGTGGCCGTTGCCGGACGGGCGTGCACTGCTCAACGCCGACGGGCCAGGCTATGCGAACCTCCGAACCCTCGATCTCGCCACGGGCGCGATGACCGACGTCACGCCGCCCCGCGGCGAAGCGTGGTCCTGCTCCGTGTCGAGCGATGGCAGCCGCGTCGCCTATCTCTATAGCGACTTCACGCATCCAGCGGACGTCTACGTTGCGGGCGTCCCGAGCGGCGCCCCCCGGCAAATTACCAACGTCAACAGGGCGTTCCTCGCAACCGCGACGCTGTCCGTGCCGCAGCCATTCGCCGTCAAAGATGCCGCGGGTTTTACGGTGCAGGCATGGTTCATGCCGGCAACCGGCGGCGCGCCTGCCGCAAAGCATCCGACGCTCCTCGACATTCACGGCGGCCCGGAAACGCAGTTCGGCGAGTCTTTTTTTCACGAGTTTCAAGTGTATGCATCGGAAGGCTACAACGTGGTCTTTTCGGATCCGGCGGGCAGCACGGGCCACGGCTACGCCTTTGAGGAGTCGCTCGAGAATAACTACGGCGAGGCGATGTTCGCCGACGTGCAAACGGTCATGGATGCGGCTGTGCGCCGTCCCGACGTCGATCCGTCGCGCCTGGCGGTGCTGGGCGGATCGTATGGCGGCTATGCGACCCTCTGGGTAATAGCCCACACGGACCGGTATAAGGCCGCGGTCGCCGAGCGGGCGGTGAGCGACCTGCAAAGCGAGAATTTGGCGGCAGACTTCGCGGGCAAGAACGGCTTAGGCGGCGGCGACTACACCTGGGGGGCGCCGTGGAACCCATCGAGCGTCGACTATGCGAAATTTTCGCCGCTGACCTACGTCGAAAGCGTGCATACGCCGCTGCTGCTGCTGCATGCTGACGAGGACACGCGCGCGCCGATCGACCAGACGCTGCAGGAATTTACGGCGCTGAAGATCCTGGGACGGCCGGTCGAGTACGTCGCCGTTCCGAACGAAAATCACGACCTATCCAGGACCGGCTCGCCGATCCATCGCGTGGAGCGGCTGCGGTTGATCCTGGACTGGCTGAAGAAGTACGTGTGACGGTCACGGGAAGGGGTCGTGGCGCGTCATTAACCGTGAGGACATCCGCACGAATGTTGAGAGCCGCCCTCGCGACGTCGGCAGCGGTGCTCGCGCTGGGCGCGACGCCTCCGCCGCAGATCTACCATATCGTGACGCGCCCACTGTGCGGGGAGCTGCACGAGCGGATCGCGCCTGCCATGGGCATGATGCTGCAGAACGATACGACGATCAAGAAAAGTCCCGCACTCTTCAAGCAGTACAACGCGGGGGCGCTCTCCGGGCCCGACGCCGGCAGCGGCGGAACGAACGACCGGGTGGCGGGCGACCCCGGCGGCGTCTCAAACATGACGCAGAGCATGGCGTTGCTCGGCATGGAAAACCTCATCCGGCCGCTTGCCAATAACATCATCGCAATTCAAACGATGCTCGACAGTCCCCAGCTGACAAAAGCGACGGGACTCGAACAGGACGATAAGCAGCTCCAGGATATCCGCGCAAAGCTCCTCAAGGCGCTCGCGGCGCAGAACGCGTCGCTCGACATCATCAGCGGCTTCGTCGACACGCAGCAGATGGCCGACCTGCAGCACGGCGGTGAAGCGTTCATCAGCTCGATCACTCGTTCCGACAACGCGAACGCCGGCCAGCCCACGCCGGCACCGAACCCGCTGACGGCTAACCAAAATTACGCCGGACTGGCGCCCAATCCGTACACCATCGATCCAGCCTCGATTCCGGGCCTCACGCTGGGCTACAATCCTGTGACCCGTCTCATCGACGGCCTGGCCTGGACGATGGACCAAACGCAGACGCGCGAAAATGACGCGGCGAAGGCGGTCATGGCAAGCGCGCTCCTGTGCGGTGCGGCCGCTCCGGCGGCGTCACACTCCCCGTAGCGAGGTTTGGCCGCGTCCTGCCGCGGGAAAACGAATCATGTAAGACACTGAGGAAAGTCCAATGCAGTAGCTTACCAACGCAAGAAACGATCGAGGTCTGCAAGTGCAGGCCTCGATCTCTTTTAAGGAGCGAACTCGCCCAATGAGTCAGACGGTCCCGCCGCAGCATCAAGACCATCAGCCAGGCCGCCAAGAACCGATGGACCCTCAGCCTCGTAGCGAGCAGCCCCACGCCTTTGGAAGCAATAAGCTGAAGGACCGCGTCGTTTTGATCACCGGCGGCGACAGCGGCATTGGGCGCGCCGTCGCGGCGGCCGTTGCGCGGGAAGGCGCCGACGTTGCAATTGCGTATCTCGAGGAAGATGACGACGCCGCCGAGACACGGCGACTCGTCGAGAAGGAAGGGCGCGCATGCCTGACGCTGCGCGGCGACCTTGGCAACGAGTCGTTTTGCGGCAGCGCGGTCGAATCGGTTGTGAAGCGATACGGCCGGCTCGATGTCATCGTCAACAACGCCGGCGAACAGCACGTGCAGCAGCGCCCGGAAGACATCACCGAGGCGCAACTCGAACGCACCTTTCGCACGAACGTGTTCGCGCAGTTCTTCGTCGTCAAGGCGGCGCTGCCGCACATGGGTCGGGGAGGCGCGATCATCAACATGGCATCGATCACTGCGTACGAGGGCAATCCGCAGCTCGTCGACTACTCGGCGACGAAGGGAGCGATCGTGTCGTTCACGCGGGCGCTTTCTAACGCGATTATCGATCGCGGGATCCGCGTGAATGCGGTGGCGCCGGGTCCCATTTGGACGCCGCTGATTCCCGCTTCGTATCCCGCCGATAAAGTAAAGGAGTTCGGCGCCGACTCGCCGATGAAGCGTCCGGGGCAGCCGGACGAAGTCGCGGCTGCGGTCGTGTTTTTGGCAAGCGACGACGCGTCGTACGTTTCCGGGCAAACGCTGCACGTCAATGGGGGAAGCGTCGTCAACGGATAAGGAGTTGGAGGTCACATCGTGCACGACGTAACGGAGGCGCTGCGGCTGCCGTCGCCTGCGCCACGCCCGCAATCCATCGCCTTCGACGGTGACAAGCTTTGGATGGGATCCGTAGAGACGAATCGTCTCTATGCGATCGATCCGCGCCAATGGATCGTGATCGAAGAAGAACGGGCACCCGGCAAGCCGTGGGGCATGACGGTCGTGGGCGACGAGCTGCGCGTGGTGTGCGGAGAGGGCGCCGACGACGACCGCGTCGTTCGCAGGTTCGTCCCGGGCCACGGGTTTAAAACACAGGCGGCGATCCGCTGTCCCGATGGAACGGGCTCGCAGTTAAGCTACGACGGCACGTGGCTCTATCTCAGCCAGTGGTACAACCGCCGCCTGCTCGCTCTCGACGAAGCGGGCGAGGTCGTCCGTCGGATCGACGTGCCCCATCAGATCTGCGGTCAGTGTTACGTCGACGGGAATTTCTTCCTCGTGACGACCGACGACGAAGACCGCGGCGAGTACTTCCTCACGCGCGTGACGGCGAGCAACGGCAACGCCAGTGAGGACGTCGCGCGCATCCCATTCGCGGCGCGCGCACTGGCCTTTGACGGCACGCGCTTTTGGACCAATCATCGCGAGGCCAACGAAATCGTCGCCTTTGACCGCTGAGCGGTTCGCTTCCGACGATCCCAACGCGCGCATCGCCGCCGCGGTGCTGCGGTTGGTCTTCGGCGATGCCTACGGCCGCGACTTCACCGTTCTGCTCTGGGATGGCACGCGCGTTGCGCCGGCCGGTGGCTCGCGTTTCCTCCTGCGCGTCAACACGCCGGGCGCGCTTCGTGCCGCATTCACGCCGCCGCTCGATCTATCGCCTGGGCGTGCGTACGCGCTCGGCCTGCTCGACGTCGAGGGCGACCTCGAACACGCCGTCGAAGCGATCGCCCGGGCGAGTCCCGCGCTTCGCCCGCGCGATGCCGTGCGTCTCTTCCGCCTGCTTCGCCGTTTGCCGAAGGTGCCGGCGACGGGACTGCGCGAGGCGAAGCTGCGCGGACGGCTCCATTCGCGCGAGCGAGACCGCGCGGCAATCGGCTTTCATTACGATCAGCCCGTCGATTTCTATCGGAGCTTCCTCGACCGCGACCTCGTGTATTCGTGCGCCTATTACGATGACGGCATCCAGTCGCTCGACGACGCGCAATCCGCCAAGCTCGATTACATCTTACGAAAGGTGCGTTTGCGCCCCGGCGAACGGCTGCTGGACATCGGCTGCGGTTGGGGTGCGCTCGTCGTGCGGGCGGCGCAACGCTTCGGGGCGCAGGCGCTTGGGATCACGCTCAGCGTGAAACAGTGCGAGGAGGCCCGGCGGCGGATCGCCGAGGCGGGGCTCGGGGACTCCGCGCGGGTGGAGCTCCGTGACTACCGCGAGCTTGGCGGCGAGCGGTTCGATAAGATCGTGAGCGTCGGAATGTTCGAACACGTAGGGCGCAGCCGTTTCCCGGAATACTTCCGCTCGGCGTACGACGCGTTGCGCCCTGGCGGCCTGTTCCTCAACCATGCCATCTCCGATCGCAGCGTTGGCCTTCGCGGCGGCCGCGCGCGCGGGTTCCTGGGGCACTTCATCTTCCCGGACGGGGAGCTGGTCCCGGTCGCCGATGGCCTTGCGATTGCGGCACGCACCGGGTTCGAAATACGCGACGTCGAGAGCCTGCGCGAGCATTACGTAAAAACGCTGCGCGCGTGGGTAGCGAATCTCGAGGACAACCGCGCCCTCGCCGTTGCGGCTGCCGGCGAGCAGACCTACCGCTCGTGGCGTCTCTACCTCGCGGGCAGCGCGCAGGGGTTTCGCGTCGGCAGGATCAGCGTGTTTCAGGCGCTGCTCGCGCGGCCGCATCCCGACGGACGCGTCGAGCTTCCGCCCACGCGGCGCGACCTGTACCGCGATGCGCCGGCGAGCTAGACAGCGGGTGCGAAGGGCGATTCGAACGAGAGGTTCGGATCGGCGGTAAGGTTGAGCGGGTCGACGCGTGCGGCGTCGTGCTGATGATAGGCGGCGGCGGCGATCATCGCGGCATTGTCGGTGCAGTATTTGAGCGGAGGCACGAAGACGGCCACGCCACTGCGCTCCCCCCACTCCCGAAACGCGGCCTGGAGGGCGGAATTCGCGGCGACGCCTCCCGATAAGACCGCCGCGGCATAGTCGCCGCGCGCGAAAGCGGCGACGACGCGCGCCATCAGCACGTCGACCACGGCCGCCTGAAACGACGCGGCGACGTCCTCGCGCCGTGCGGCTCCTCCGGCCTCCGATTCGAGGAAGTAGCGCACCGACGTCTTCAGTCCGGAAAACGAGAGGTCGAGTGAGTCGCCTGCGGGGCGGTGACGGGGAAAGGCGTGTGCGCGCGGATCGCCGCGCCGCGCCAGCCGATCGAGTTCGGGGCCGCCCGGATACGGCAAGCCCAAGAGCCGCGCCGTCTTGTCGTAGGCTTCGCCGGCTGCGTCATCGTGCGTACGGCCGAGGACGCGCATCGACGTTGCGGACTCGACCGCGACGAGCTGTGAGTGTCCACCCGAAACGAGCAGTGCGAGGAAGGGATAGGGCGGCGCCTCGGCACGCTCCAGGAACGGCGCGAAAACGTGACCGTGCAGATGGTTTACCGCGTAGAGCGGGCGCTCCAACGCATACGCCATCGCCTTCGCGCCCGCGACGCCGACGACGAGGCTTCCGATCAACCCCGGGCCCCGCGTGACCGCAATGCCGTCGAGCCGCGCATAGAGAACGCCGGCGCGATCGGCGGCATCTTCGACGACGGCGGAGAGCAGCGCGACGTGCCGGCGGCTCGCGATCTCCGGCACGATGCCGCCATATTTGGCATGGAACTCGTCCTGGCTCGTCGCCACGCTGGACAGCACGGTGGTTCCGTCGAGCACGACCGCCGCCGCCGTATCGTCGCACGACGTTTCGATTCCGAGCAGTATCACGGCCATGGCGAATTGGCGCCGTGGGAGGAGCGCGCCTTTCAAGCAAGCAAACGACGGCCGCGTGAGTGCGCGAATCTTCGGTTCGGGCGAGCGCATTGCTGACTACGAAGTCGAGGATACGCAGCTCGCGGCCGGCAGCACGCTCGGCGGTCCGAAGGGAGCGATCGTCATCAAGGCGTCCGGCGCCATCGAGAAGGTCTTTTCCAGCGACCTCGGGCTGACGGTTCTCGCCGGCGTCGCGCTGCAGTTCTGGGATGGTCCGTCCGGTGCGCCCCGTCCGAAGACCGACGGGAAGTTTCGCATCCAACCGGATTGTCAGCAATATGCGTATCGGATCGACGAGGGCGTTACGGTGCATGAGACGTTGTTCGTACTCAATCGCGCGACCGTCGGCAAGCCCGTCGACCCATTGACGGCCTACGTGCTCGTCGACCTGCGCAACGACTCCGGCGAAACGCGCGAGTTCGATAGCCTCGCCGGCGCGCTGCTGCGCGGCACGACGGCGACCGACGTGCGGGCGGCCTTCGACCGGGACGCGCACGCCATCGTGGCGTGGAATGCTTCGGCACCGTTTGCCGCTCGCGCCATCGTCAGCTCCGCGTCCGCCGACGAGCTTGGAAGTAACGAGCGATCATGGGAAAATCACGCGGTCGCACTTTGGCGGCGCCCTCTCGGGGCGCGTGGCGCGCGGGGCGGCCGACCCGATCGCGTTGTTTCATCACCATCACCGCCTGCGCGCGGGAGCGCGTCGTCGATTCTGGTTCACGCTCGTCGCGTCGGCGGGCGGCGCCGCCGGCGCACGCCACGCGTATCGCTCCGCACCGGCAGCGCACGTTGCGCGCGCGCAGACGCGACGGCACTACGAACGCGTGCTCGGAACCTCCGTCGTCATCACCCCCGACGCCAACGTCAACCGCGGGGTGCTTTGGGCCAAGGCCAACATGCTGCGGACGCAGCTCCAAGCGCCAACGGGCTGGTGCTTCGTCAACGATCCGACACGCTCGAACAACAGCGTGGTGGGCACCTCACGTGGTTCGTTGCTCGGCTTCCCGAGCCGGCGCTGTATTCAAACTTCGAGTGTGCGTCCCAATACGCGCTGCAGGTCTACGATGCCGACGTCACGCCGATGCTGCGCTTGGGCTACGACGTCACGGAAATTGCGCTGCGCCGCGGACGCGACTTTGTGATTTTCATCGGCAACACGGCCGCACGAACCGTCACGACGCCCCTGCGCTTCGCCCGCGCGCTGCCGGGGCGATACGACGTGCGATACTTCACGAGCGGCCTCGGGGAATGGGTGCGGCGCGACGACGTGGCCGGCAGCGAGCTCGATCGGGGATTCGCCGTCGACGTCGATTCACTCGGTTTTTGCGTCATCGAGCTCCAACGCCGTAGCGCGGAACGTCCTCCGACTCGCGCCGGGCCCAAACGCCGAGCGTGAAGAGGAAGGCCGCGAACACGATCATGCCGCCGGCGATCCACATGAGCGCGGCCGCGTTTCGCTGATCGGCAAGGGCGCTTGCCGCACCGTTGAGCGTGGCGTAGTGCGCGTAGAGCGGCTGGCGGGCGCCCCCGAGCGCCATCGCGAGCAGCGCCGCCTGCGGAAGGGCGACGGCCAGGTACAGCATTCGTGCGGGATAGCTGAGCGGCCGCAGGGGCGGCGGCGCCAGAACGGGCAGCCAGAACAACGTTCCCGCGGCGATGAATAACGCGTGCTCGCCCACGTGGACGATGGGGTTCTCGAGCGCGCTCTCATAGAGCGAGGAAAAGTGGGCCAGCCACAGGGTCGCTACGAAGACGGCGAGCGCCACGGGCGGCAACGCCGCGACGTGAAGCGCACGCGTGGCCCGGACGAAACGGACCGTCGCGTGTTTTCCTGCGGCAGTGGCGAAGAGGTCGAAGGGCCGCGCGAGCAGTGCCAGCAGCGGGACGACGAAGAGCAAAGTGAGGTGCTGCGCCATGTGCGCGGTAAACGAGCTGTCGGCGATGCGCTCGAGCGGCGGCGCAACGGCGGCGACGCCGACGAGCCCGGCCGCGGCGAGCAGCGCGGCGCGCGTTGCGGTGCGGCTCACGTCAGGGGCTCCTCGTCAAAGCCGCCCCGCGCGTTGCGGCGCAAACGAACGCGCGGCGCCTTCGTCACGCCGCCGCGAACGCGAAGTTCGCGCGCCAAAGCGAAGGCTACCGCGAAACCGGCGACGGGACCGACGACGCAGAACACGCGATACGCGCTGGTGATCGCGGTGATCGGAGCGTGCACGTAGCGCGCCTGGACGTCGCCGCTCGCGGCCAGCGTCAAACCAAGCGCAAAGACAACGAGTGCAACTCCGGCAGCGGTGCGCCAGGGGACGTTTCGCGGCAGGTCCAGCAGTTGGTGCGCCTCGCGGTCGTGACGAAGCGCGGCGTCGATCCACGGCCACGCGTAGAGCAGCAGGCAGAGGGCGAGCGGCAGCAGTACGGCGGGCCAAAACGGTGACGGCACGGTGTGTCCGAGAAGATGCAGCGCCAACGGCGGCCCAAGGCGCAGCGCGCCTTCGAGCCATCCGATGTACCAATCCGGTTGTGCGGGACTCACGGCCTGCGACGGCTCGTACGGTCCCCAAAGCCAAATGGGATTGATCTGCACCAGCGCGCCGAGCGCGGCAAGCACCGCGACAACGGCGAAGAGCAGGCCGATGGATTTGGCGGCATAGCGCGGAAAGAGCGGAGAGCCCACGACGTTGTGCTCGGTGCGGCCGCGCCCGGGGAACTGCGCATGCTTTTGGCGCCACACGACGATCAGATGCAGCGTCATGAGGCCGACGAGCGCGGCCGGCAGCAGATACACGTGCGTGACGAACAGGCGCGGGATCAGCCGCTCCGTCGGGAAGACACCGCCGACCGCGAGAAACGAAAACCACGTGCCGATTACCGGGATCGAAAGTGCGACGGAGTCGGCGATGCGCAGACCGATGCCGCTGAGCAGATCGTCGGGCAGCGAGTATCCGGTGAACCCTGCGAACATGGCGAGAAGGAAGAGCGTCACGCCGAGGATCCAGTTGATCTCGCGCGGCTTTCGGAAGGCACCGGTGAAGAAGACGCGTCCCATGTGCACGACGATGCCCGCGACGAACACGAGCGCGGCCCAATGGTGAATCTGCCGCACCAGCAGTCCTCCATTGACGTCGAAGCTCAGTCGCAGCGCCGAATCGTACGCGTGTGAGACGCGCACGCCGTGGAGCAGCGCGTACGACCCGCTGTAAGAAATCTTGGAAGCGTTGGGATCGAAGAAGAAGGCGAGAAACGTACCAGTGCCCAGGAGCACGAAGAACACGTAGAGATTGATTTCGCCGAGCATGAACGACCAGTGGTCGGGAAACGCCTTTCGCAACGCATGGCGAACGAAATGTGCCGTGCCCAGCCGGTCGTCCATCCACAGCAAGAACCGCTCGACGACGGTCACGAGCGCTCCCAAAAACCGGGGCCTACCGGTTCGGGGAAGTCGCCGGTCGCGTGGAGCGTGCCGTCGGCGCCGACTTCGATCGGCAGACGAGGGAGCGCGTGATCTGCGGGACCGGAGACGACCGCGCCGTCCGAGACGACGTCGAACACCGATTGATGACAGGGGCACATGAGCTCTTTGGCGGCGGCGCGATACAGCGCGACGGGACAGCCGGCGTGCGTGCAGATCTTCGAATAGGCAACATAGCCGCGCGCGCTGCCCGAAAGGCCGTCGGGCAGGCGAATCAGCATCGCCTGCGATTGCGGGTCGCCCAGCGCGTCGGCGGGAAAAACGGTGATCGCAGAATCGACGTTGAGGTCGTCGACGTGTACGACGCTCCCATTGGGCCGGGCGACGCCGACGCCGCGCCGCCAGCGCGTGTGGAAGAGCGCGTCGTCGGGCGCCGGGCCGAGCGATCCGATGGGAACGAGGAGCGCGGCGGCAAATGCACCGAGCGCCGCGCACAGAAGCGCGAGGAGGGCACGCGGACGTGAGACGGCCCGCGCATCGGCGCGCAGCTCGCCGCTCTCCGCGGCGCGGTCCGCGGGCAGCGACGGATACGTTTCGATCTCGTCGGCGACGCGCTCGTGCGGGACGATCCAAAACGCCCAGCCGATGGCGGCGGCGCTGAGGCCGGCCGCGGCAAAAGCGATGGAGAGCCCCTCCGCGAGACGATTGCCGCCCATCGCGTAGGCGGCGATGAAGAGGAAACTGCCCGCAATTGCGGCGACGAGCGCGGCGGCTATTGCAGCGGTCCGCGTCATCGCACGAAATAGATCGTTGCGAAAATTCCGAGCCAGACGACGAAAACGAAATGCCAGTAGTAAGTCATCGCTTCGGCGCCGGCGCGGCGGTTTGCGCGGAGCGCGGGGCTACGCATGCCAACGAGCAGCGCCGTCAAAACGCCGATGCCGACGAGCACGTGGAGCAGATGGAAACCGGTCATCGCGTAGTAAACCGAACCGTAGGCGTTCGTCGCGATGGTGAACGCATTGCCGGCGTAGCCGTGGAGCGATTGGGCGACGAAGCCGAGCGCCGCAACGATCGCCGACGCGATCCACCACCGCGCCGCTTTGCCGCGGCCGCGATCCATTGCTCGCGTCGCCAGCACCATCACGAGTGAAGCGGCGAAGAGCAGGAACGTCCCGAAGCCCGCTTCGACCGGGTCGAGGTGAACGATCGGCGGCGGCCACGCCGCGCGATTCGCGCGCAGCTCGTAATACGATGCGAACAGCGCCGCGAAGAACATGAGCTCCGAGGCGAGGAAGAGGACGACGCCGAGCACGAGCGGATGCGCGCGGATGGGCAACGGCGAAAGCGACCGAGCGCTTTCGTTCGCCGACGTGGCCATGCGTCGCTCCTACCCGGTCGATGCAGCTTCTACACCGCGCACGTGGGTAAGAACCGGCGCATGGAATGGTTGGCGAATCCGGCATCAGCCGGCGGCGTCGCGATGCGTTCCGTTTGGTACGTCTTCATCGTGGCCGGCGCGGCCGTTGGCATTTTCGTCTACGTCTGCATTTTCTGGTGCCTGATCGCGTACCGCCGCCGCGAGGGACGGACCGCGTCGCAGTTCACCGGCAACCCTGCGCTGGAATATCTCTACACGGCGATTCCGCTGCTCATGGTGTTCGCGCTTTTTGGGCTGACGTACGCCGTCGAGATGCCGATCGACCGCGTTGGCGACCCGCCGAACCGCGTCGCCGTGACGGCGTTCCGCTGGTCGTGGGAGTTCGACTATCCTGGCGGTGCGAGGACGCTTGGAACGCCGATGACGCCGCCGACGCTGTATCTGCCGGTGAACCAAGCGACGGAGATCGACCTGCGCTCCTCCGACGTGACGCACTCGTTCTGGGTTCCGGCATTCCTCTTCAAACGCGACGCGATTCCCGGCATGACGAACGCGTTCGACGTCTTTCCGAACCGCGTCGGCCGCTTTCTCGCTCGCTGCGCGCAGTTTTGCGGTCTCGACCATGCGGCGATGACGTTCGTGGTCGACGTCGTGCCCGGCGCCGCGTACGAACGGTACCTGTCTTCGCGCGGGGCGGCGCTCCCTTGATCGAGTGGCTGACGACGACCGATCACAAGAAGATCGGAATCATGTACGTCGTCGCAACGCTGTGCTTCTTCGTCGCTGCCGGCCTGCTCGCGATGCTGATCCGGGCGCAGCTCGCCGTGCCGGAAAACAGTTTACTGAGCTCGCATGCGTACAATCAAATTTTCACGCTGCATGGAACGGCAATGATCTTCTTCGTCATCGCGCCGTTCGGCATCGGCCTGGCGAACTATCTCGTACCGCTGCAGATCGGCGCACCGGACGTCGCGTTCCCGCGGCTCAACGCGACGGGACTATGGCTGTTCGTCTTCGGAGGAATCGCCGTCTTCGCCGGCCTTGCAACGTACGGCGGCGCAGCGGCCACGGGCTGGACGGCATATGCGCCGCTCAACCAGATCTTTGACGGCACGGGTGCCGGCCAGGACCTCTGGTGCATCGGACTGCTGCTCGCGAGCGCCTCGTCGATCCTGACGGCGATCAATTTGCTCGTCACCGTGTTCCTCCTGCGTGCTCCCGGCATGACGATGTGGCGGCTTCCAATTTTCACGTGGGAAATCGTTGCGACGGCGCTGCTGATTCTCATGGCGTTCCCATCGCTTGCCGCAGTGCTCGCGATGGTCCTCATCGAGCGCCATCTCGGCGCCCACTTTTTCGATCCGAGCGCTGGGGGGAACCCGATCCTCTATCAGCACCTGTTCTGGTTCTTCGGCCATCCGGAAGTATACGTGATGATCCTACCCTACTTCGGTATCGTCACGGAAATCATCGCCACGTTCTCGCGTAAGCCGGTGTTCGGCTATGTCGGTATGGTGATATCCGCGTTTGCGATCGCGGGACTGTCGATGGGCGTATGGGCACACCATATGTTCACCACCGGGGCGGTAAGCAACCCGTTTTTTTCGGCCGTGTCGTTCTTGATCGCGGTTCCAACGGGCGTGAAATTTGTCAACTGGATCGGCACGATGTGGAAAGGGTCGATTGAGTTCTCCACGCCCATGCTTTTCGCCATCGGGTTCTTGCTCAATTTCTTGATCGGCGGCATCACCGGCGTGATGATCGCCTCTCCGCCGATCGACTATCAAGCGCACGACAGTTACTTCATCGTGCAGCACTTCCATTACACGATCGGCGGCGGGAGCATGTTCGCGCTCTTCGGGGCGTTGTACTTTTGGTTTCCGAAGATGTTCGGCGTCAAGCTGCAGGAGCGCCTCGGCAAGTTCGTGTTCTTGCTGCTCTTCGCCGGATTCAACGCCACGTTCATTCCGATGGGTTTCATGGGTATGGAGGGCATGGCGCGTCGCGTGTACACCTATCCCGCAGTCGATCACCTGGCGCTGCTCAACGGGATTGCGACGGCCGGCGCGGCGGTGATGGCGGTCGGCGTCTCCCTCTTTTTCGTCGACGTCGTTGTCTCCGTGTATAGGCGCAAGCCGGTTTCCGACAACCCCTGGGGCGGGTTCACGCTCGAGTGGTTGACGTCGTCGCCGCCGCCCGAATTCAACTTTCACGATCTGCCGCCGATCCGCAGCCGCCGCCCGGCGCTGGACGCAATGCCGTCCCGCGCCGCGCCGACGTGAAGTCGTTCGTCGCCCTCTTCGCGTTCGCCGCGGGCTTCGGTGCCGCGATCGCGTTGGCGTACTGGTTCGTCGCGCACGAGGAGGCGGCCGGCACCGTGCTGCTGGGCGTGATGAGCGCGGCGTTGGCCTTCACCGCGGCGTACGCGGTCGTCGCGGAGCGGGACGCCCAGCTCGAGGGAGACGCCCCCAACGAAACACCGGCGAATGTCGCGGGCGAAGATTTGGGCATCTTCACGACGGAGAGCGCGTGGCCGGTTCTGGCGGCGCTCTGTGCGCTCGGCACGCTCCTCGGCCTGCTTTGGTCGCCGCTGCTTTCTCTCGCGGGACTCGTGTGCCTAATCCTATGCTGCTGGCGGCTCGGCGCCGAAAGCGCGCGGACCTGACGTCTACGTCTGCTCGTCGCGGTTCTTGACCGCGACCTGTGCGTAGTTGAGGAGCGAAACGAGGAAGACGCCGCCGATCGAGTTCCCCAAGAACGCCGGCACGAAAAAGTGGAGCGCGAATTGCGGCCACGACGCCGCGCCGACGGCGACCGCGTAGAGGCCTTCCGCCGAGCCGGCGACGACGTGGCTCAGAGCGCCGAGTCCCACAGCGTAGGTGACGATGGCGATCGCGCCGATCCGGGAGCCTTCAGCCACCGGCAACAGCCAGACGAGCAACGCAATCATCCAGCCGGCGAAGATGCCCTTCACGAGCACGGTTGCAAAATCATAGGAAAGCGTCTGCTGCCCGAGTTCGAGAAATGCGCGCGACGCGGCACCCGAAAACGCACCGCTGTGGGCGATGGCGAACGCGAACACCAGCGTACCGATGAAGTTGCTTGCCAGAACGATTGCCCACAGGCGCGCGACGATGGTGCCCTTTTGGAGCTTATTCGAATCGTCGAGCAGTGGAAGGATCGCCGTGACGGTGTTCTCGGTGAAGAGCTGCTGGCGCGCCAGAATGGTCACGAGAAAACCAAGCGTATAGCCGGCGCTTTCGACGATCGGCCGCCACGGGGCCGGGGGAAGCGCTGCCCGCAGCAGCCCCGTTCCGACGAGCGAAAGCCCCATGGAGAGACCGGCCGCGAGACCCGAAAAGGCGAGCGCGATCGGCGCCCTCCGCAGCTCGCTCTCACCTTCACGGCGCACCGATTCGAACACGACCGCGGCGCGCATGCCTGCGCGCCGCTTGGCCTCGCGTTCTTCATGTGGGCTAAGATCGACGGTTTCCCCTTGCGATTCTTTGCCGGTCCGCTCGGATTTCGGCACGGCGCCTACCGCCGAAACCGATAGAAGAATGCGGTAAGCGCCACGTTCGCACCAAAGACTGCCAGAATTCCGTAGCCGAGTCCCGAGAACGTCAGTGTCTGCCGTGATCCAACCGCGGCGATCGCTTCGGCGCCTCCGACGAAGAGGGCGATCACGACCGTCAACAGCGTCATGTTGACGTTATAGAGCACCTTGGCGGCGGGGCGTACGTACGCCCAGCCGTACGCGCCGAGCATCGCCACACCCTCGGCGCTATCGATCAGCGACATGCCGGCCGTGAAAAGCCACGGTAGGATCAAGATGAAAGCGATCGGCATCCCGCCTGCACCCGACGCGGCCGAGATGCCCAGCAGCGCGACCTCGGTCGCAGTATCGAATCCGAGCCCGAAAAGCAAGCCGACGGGATACATGTGTTCGCTGCGCTTCACCATGCGCAGCGCGGGCCGCAGCACGCGTGACATAATTCCGCCGAGCGCTTCCTCAGATACCGGCGCACCGCTCTTTGCGCGCAGGAGATCGAGCAGCACCGCCATGTTCGCCGCGGCGATCGCAAGGAGGAACACGACGGATACCCAGGTGCCGACGACGGCGCCGGAAGCTGCAAGCGCGGGGAAGCGCGTCTTGAGCATGACGCCGAACAGCGCAACCAGCAGGCCCAGCACCACGACGATCGTCGAGTGTCCCAACGAGAAATAGAACCCGACGGACTCGGCGGGCTTGCCTTCGTGCAGCAGCTTGCGAGTCGTCCCGTCGATGGCCGCGATGTGGTCGGGATCGACGGCGTGGCGCAGGCCGAGGAGATATGCCGTGACTCCGAGCGGCAGCAAGAGCGCATAGCGGTGCGAGGCGACGAGCAGCGTGAGCCACGCCGCCACGTTGATGGCGGCGAGTACCGCCAGTAGCGCGATTATGCGGGGACGCGTTTGCCCGCGATGCTGCGATCCAAGAATTCGAACCATCGTTCCATTCCCGCGCCCGTGCGCGCCGAAAGTTCCAGCACATCGAGGCCGGGATGGAGGGACTTCGATGTTTTTCCGCGCGGCCTCCTCGTCGAAGCCCGTCGCTTCAGCGAGATCGATCTTCGTGAGGATAGCCACGTCCGCGGTCACGAATGCCAGCGGATACTTCAGCGGCTTGTCTTCTCCTCGGTCGTCGAAAACAGGACGACGCGCAGGTCCTCGCCGAGATCGCGCCGGTGACGATTTGCTTGACGGGGACGGCGCTGCGCGCAAGTCGGCGAGCGTCGGGTTGCGGCGAAGAATTTTCTGTTGGATTTGTACGACTCGCAGGGTCATCGGTCACCTCCAGTTCCGAAACGAGCAGCTCCCGTCCGCGCACGATGTCGTTCGAACTTTCGCCGCACGTGTGGACGAACCAAGCCGTCCCGTGCAACGAAGGCGGGATATGTTTGGGCCAAGCAGCGATTGCGGCGGCCGGTTCAGGAGTCGTCGCCGGCGGTTCCAATCCGGCGAACGAATAGAACGAGCGCTCCTAATCCGAAGAGCCATGCGACGAAGCCTTCCGCGACCGGACCGACGTGGGCTAGCGAAAGACCACCGGCCGCATCGCCGGTTGTCGCGTTCGACCGCTGAGCGGTGACATAGGCCGCGATGTCGTCGACGTCACGATCGCTCAAGACATCGGTCCCGAAGCGCGGCATTACGGAGGGGCCTGCGCGAACCGCCTCGGCGATCTGCAGGGCACTGTCGTCGCGTAGGGACGGCGCGACGTTGTCGGAGCCGACCGACGCTCCATCGCCGGCGGCGCCGTGGCATTGCGCGCAATTTTCCGCAAAGAGCGCGCGCCCGCCGTTAACGTTTCCCGCCGCGACCCGCGGAACCGGGAGGTCCGGGGCCCTGGGCCCGAAGCTCCGAATGTGGCGCACGAGCGCCGTCGTTTGCTCCGGCGTGAACTGCGGCGCGCGATGGATCTCGTTGAGGTATGGGACCGATGCCGGCATGCGGCCGGTGTCGAGCATGAAGCGGATCATGACGGACGACGCGCCAACCAGCGGAGGCGCAGCCCCGGAGCCTTGACCGCGGTCGCCGTGGCACGACGCGCAACGAGCCCCATACAACCGGGCGCCGTCTCCCGCGGCCCGCGTGGGAAACGGAACGAAGACGAGAAGCACGATGGCGATGACGGCCCGCTTCATGTCGCTTCGGGGGCACGTGAATCGGGTACGGAACCGCCATGCAAGGAAAGGCAACGGTGGCCGGCCATCCGGTTCATCCAATCCTCGTTACATTTCCGATCGGCTGCTTTGTCGCCGCCGTCGTGTGCGACGTCATCTCGATCTTCACGGGTCCGGTCTTCTGGGCACCGATGAGTACGTGGCTGCTACTTTTCGGCGTGCTCGGCTCGCTGCTCGCAGCGCTGTTCGGTTTGGTGGACTATTTGACCGCACCGATGTCGTCCGCGGCAAAAAGCCTGGCGGGGTGGCATATGACGCTGAACGTCGGGATGATCGCCGCCTTTGGCCTCGCGTGCGCCGTTCGCTTTCACGATCACACCTCGGCAGCCGGATACGCGCTGACGGGCATCGGCGTGCTCTTGTTGGCCATCGCGGGCTTTTTGGGCGGCGACGTCGCGCACCGACACCTCGTCGGTTCGTCCGAAAGCGATGCGCAAACCGCCAGGCTGCCCTAACCGCTCCTCACGCGGCCGGCGGCAGCCCACGGTGAAGCGCGTTGCGAGCTACGCGCAGGTCCTCGATGAAGAGCGCCATTTCGGTCTCGCGGCGTTGAGAGTCTGGGGCACGCAGGATCGACGACGGATGAACGGTCGCGAGCACGGGATGCCCGGCCGCCGTTGAGATAACGCGTCCACGATTGGCCAATAAGCGAAAATCGGGTCCCAGCAGAGACTGCGCGGCCGTGGCGCCGAGCGCGACGATCAGCGTCGGACGAATCGCAGCGATCTCTGCATCGAGCCACGGCTTGCACGCGCGAATCTCAATCGTGCGCGGCTTGTTGTGAATCCGCCGCTTGCCGCGCTCGACGAATTTGAAGTGCTTGACGGCGTTGGTCACGTACACGTCGCGTTCGAGCATGCCGGCGGCGTCCATCGCCCTGCGCAGCAGCTTTCCCGCAGGTCCGACGAACGGATGACCGGTCCGGTCTTCGCTATCGCCGGGCTGTTCTCCGACGAGCACCATCGCGGCACGCGCGCGGCCTTCTCCGAAGACCGTCTGCGTCGCGTGCTTGTAGAGGTCGCAGCCGCGGCAATGCGCCGCTGCGGTCCTCAGGCTCGTCAGCGTACGGCGGGGCGGGAGGAAGCGCTCCGCGGTCGGCGCCTCAGCTCGCCGCATCATTTGCATCGTCGATGACGATGCCGTAGTGCCGTTGGACCGTTCGGAGGAACGGCTCTCGATCGGCGTCGTTGCTGACGAGCAGCGCGTGCGGTTCGAACTGCGCCGTTTTTCCCGAGAAAAACGCGCGGGTCCGTTCCTCAAACATATTGGCGCCACGGACGACGATTTCCGTGTCGAAGCCGAGCTCGCGCAAAACGATTCCGGCGGCCGATGCCTGTGGTTCGCTCTCGAAGGCTGCAATGGGCATGCGAGCTTCCTCCCAATATCTATATCCCCGTGCAGACAGCTGCGGAAACCGTCGTGGGTATAGGGTAGCCCATGCCGCGCGACAAGGCCGGGAGTCGCCAGATTGGAAAGTCGTTACTTTCCGGCTTGGTATCCGCGGCCGCCGACAACGACCCGACGACCGTTGGAACGGTCGCAGTCGCAGGCGCCGCTACCGTCTACGGCTTGGAGTGGCTCCTCGTTCTCGGCATCCCGATGCTCGCGATCGCACAAATGCTCGGAACGCGTCTCGCGGGCGTGACGCGACGCGGACTACAGGCAGTCGTGCGCGACCGCTACGGCGTCGCCATTGGCGTCGTTTCAATGGTCGCGATCGTCGCGGTCAATCTCATCACGCTCGGCGCCGATCTTCAGGCCGGAGCGGCGTCGCTGCAGATTCTTACGGGCCTGCCGCCGATCGTGTGGGCGCTCCCGCTTGCGGTCCTGCTCGCCGTGCTGCTTTCCTTCGCCAACTTCAGCGTCATTCGGGCGGTCTTTTCGGTCCTGCCGCTCGCCTTTTTCGCCTACGCCGCGGCTGCAGTCTTGTCGCATCCAGACTGGGGCGCGGTGGCGCGCGGCTTTATTCCGCATTTCGGCACGCAGCACGAGTTTACACAAACCGTGATCGCGCTACTGGGGACCTTGTTGACCGCGTACTCCTATTTTTGGCAGACGGTCCAGGTTGCCACCGACAAGCCGCCGCCCAGGCGCTTGGGGGCGACGGAGGCCGCAACGCTACCCGGCATCGTGTTCACCTTCGTCGTGCTGTGGTTCATCCTCACCGCAACCGCGTCGACGCTCGGCGCACATCACCGCACCGTTCAAACGGCGCAGGACGCGGCGCAGGCCCTCGCGCCGTTCGCCGGTCGCTGGGCGCCCGTCGTGTTCGCGATCGGGTTACTGGGATCGTCGCTGCTCGCGGTGCCGGTGCTGGCGGCGGCGACCGCCAATGCCGTCTGCGTGACGTTTCGCTGGGACGGCTCCCTCGACGACTCGCCGCGAGAGGCGCCGCGCCACTACGCCGTCATCTATGCGTCCCTGGCAATCGCCGCCGCCTTCTGTTTCGTCCACGTTCCGACGATCACGCTGCTCTTCATCGCCTCGATTGCGGGCGGTTTGGCGACACCGCTGACCCTCGCGCTGCTCATGCTGCTCGTGCGCGATCGTTCCGTCATGCACAAGCGCGTTGCATCGCGTTGGCTCGTTGCGGGAGGATGGGCGATCGCCGCAATCATCACCGTTGCCGCCATTGGTTTCCTCGTGCACTCCTAGATCAGAAGCAGCAGGCCGGCGCTCGTCGTCAATAGAGTGCGCCGTATTTGGGTACGTCAAGGACAACAGACGACGTAAGTAGGTAAGGCGGCGGTTCAGTGAACGCAAGCGATTTCTTGTGGCAGCGCCTGCGCGAATGGCAGGTGAGCCGGGTATATGGGTACCCCGGGGATGGCATCAACGGCATCTTAGGCGCGCTGCAGCGCGCGGAGCAGCCACCCGAGTTCGTGCAGGTTCGCCATGAAGAGATGGCGGCATTCATGGCGTGCGCACATGCGAAGTTCACGGGTGAGGTCGGCGTTTGCCTGGCGACCTCGGGGCCGGGCGCAATTCACTTGCTCAACGGCTTGTATGACGCGAAGCTCGATAAGATGCCCGTTGTGGCGATCGTCGGGCAGGCGGCCACGACCGCGTTGGGAGGCTCGTACCAGCAGGAAGTCGATTTGCAAGCCCTTTTTGCAGACGTATGCGAGTACGCGTATACCGTCAGCGACCCGATGGCGCTGCGCCACGTCGTGGACCGCGCGTTTCGCACGGCCAAGGGCATGCGCGCCGTGGCGGCCGTCATCGTGCCGAAGGACGTTCAAGAACAGCCATATGCCGATCCGCCCAAGAAGCACAATACGCTGCACTCGAGCGCCGGCTATTGCGCGCCGGTGGTTGTCCCGCACGAGCGCGATCTGCGCCGCGCGGCCGACGTGCTCAACGCCGGCGGGAAGGTGGCGATGCTCGTCGGTGCGGGCGCCCTGCATGCCGCCGACGAGGTCGTCGCGGTCGCGGACAAACTCGGTGCTGGCGTGGCTAAGGCGCTCTTGGGAAAGGCCGTCCTGCCCGATGACTTGCCGTACGTCACGGGGACGCTGGGACTGCTTGGAACGCGGCCGAGCTCCGACATGATGAACGAGTGCGACACCCTGCTGATGGTCGGGACGGCGTATCCGTACGCGGAGTTCTTGCCCAAAGAAGGCCAAGCGCGCGGCGTGCAGATCGACATCGACCCTCGCTACGTCGGCATCCGGTATCCTACCGAGGTCAACTTGATCGGAGACTCCGCCACGACGCTGCGGGCGTTGCTGCCGCTGATCGACGGGAAAGGCGACCGCTCCTGGCGGGAGCGTATTGCGGCAAACAAATCCGACTTTGCGGCGATCGAGCGCCGGCGCGCGCACGACGCGGCCGATCCGCTCAATCCGCAGCTCGTCTTCCTCGAGCTCAACAAGCACTTGCCGCACAACGCGATCGTGACCGGCGATGCCGGTACCGCAACCAACTGGAGCGCGCGCAACATCCACGTTCGCAAGGGAATGAAATGGTCGCTGTCCGGCGGCCTCGCCACGATGGGCAGTGCGGTGCCCTACGCGATCGCCGCGAAGTTTGCGTTCCCCGATCGCGTGAGCGTGGCGTGTACGGGCGACGGCGCGATGCAGATGAACGGCACGGCGGAGCTGCTCACGGTGATGAAATATTATCGGCAGTGGAGCGATCCGCGCATCGTCTTTCTCGTGCTGCATAACGATGACTTGAACCAGGTGACGTGGGAGATGCGCATCGAGTCCGGCGACCCGAAGTTCGAGGCATCGCAGAACCTGCCGACGTTTCCCTATGCGGACTACGCGCAGGCGATCGGCATGCTGGGGATCCGGGTGAACGAACCGTCGCAACTCGACGCCGCGTGGCGCGAGGCCTTCGCCGCGGAGCGTCCGGTGCTCGTCGAAGCGATCGTCGATCCCACCGTGGCGCAGCTGCCGCCGCACATCACCCTGCAGCAGGCACACCATCTGTTTTCCGCGCTCCTCAAGGGCGACCCGCAGGAAGGCGGCGTTATCAAAGAGTCGATCAAGAGCGTACTGGCGGGGGCGCTACCGCACAAGTCCGGCAAGTGAGCGTCGCCGTCGTCGCCCGTTCGCGGCATCCGGTGGAATTGCTCCGCGTTCGCGCGTATCGGATTCCGACCGCGTCAGAGGAGTCGGACGGCACCCTCTGCTGGGATGCGACGACGCTCGTCTACGTCGAGGCAGCTGCAGCCGGTACGACCGGAATAGGGTACACGTATGCCGACGCGGCAACCGCGCGGGTCATCGAGGACACGCTGCGTCCCGTCGTCGTGGGTGCCGATCCAATGCAAACGGGGCGCATTTGGAACGACATGTCGGCCGCCGTCCGCAACCTGGGGCGTAGCGGAGTCGCGTCCATGGCGATCTCCGCCGTCGACGTAGCGTTGTGGGATCTCAAAGGGAAGATCGTGGAGCAGCCGGTGTGCGCGCTGCTCGGCATGGCCCGCGATAACGTCGAGGTCTACGGCAGCGGCGGATTTACGTCGTACGACATCCCGCAGCTCTGCAATCAATTGGCGAGTTGGGTCCGCGACGGCATACCGCGAGTGAAGATGAAGGTGGGCCGGGATGCGGCGGCCGATCCGGAACGCGTGCGTGCCGCACGGAAAGCAATCGGCGACGGCGCCGAGCTCTTCGTCGACGCCAATGGTGCCTATGCGCGCAAGCAAGCTATCGCACTAGGCGACACCTTTGCCGAGCAGCGGGTCAGCTGGTACGAAGAGCCCGTCTATCATCGCGACGTCGACGGGCTGCGGCTCGTGCGCGACGGCGCGCCCGCGTGCATGGAGGTGACGAGCGGCGAATACGGTTACGCGCTCGACCAGTTCTACCGCCTGCTCGGCGTAGGCGCCGTCGACGTAATGCAGGCCGACGCCTCACGCTGCGGCGGATTCAGCGGATTGCTCGCCGTCGACGGGCTCTGCCAAAGCGCGACGATGCCGCTCTCCACACACTGCGCTCCGTACCTCCATCTCCATGCGGCGCTCGCCTGCAAGCAGTTGCGCCACATCGAGTTCTTCTTTGACCACGAGCGGATCGAGCGTGCGTTTTTCGACGGCACTGCCGAGCCCGTCGCCGGCCGCCTCGCGCCCGACCTGACGCGTCCCGGCATCGGCCTTGCGTTAAAGGAACGCGACCTGGAACCGTACGCGTTGTGACGCTTGCGGCCGATCTGAAGCGAGCGCTCCGCGGCGACGTGCGCTTTGACGACGGCAGCCGCGCGCTTTACTCGACCGACGCGTCGAACTACCGTCAGCTGCCCCTCGGCGTCGTGCTGCCGCGTGATACCGACGACGTAGTGGAGGCCGTCGCGGTCTGCCGCCGCCACGGAGCGCCAATCGTCTGCCGAGGCGGGGGGACGAGCCTGGCCGGCGAGGCGTGCAACGAAGCCGTCGTCTTTGACTTCACGAAATACATGAACGGCATCGTTGCGATCGACTGGGACGCGAGGACGGCGCGCGTGCAGCCCGGGTGCGTAACGGACGACTTGCGCGACGCCGCAGAAGAACGCCACCTTACGTTCGGGCCGGATCCCGCGACGCACAACCGCAACACGCTTGGCGGAATGATCGGCAACAATTCCTGCGGCATGCACGCACAAATGGCCGGTAAGGTCGAGGACAACATCGAGGAGCTGGAGATCGTCACGTACGACGGTCTGCGCATGCGCGTGGGGCCGACGAGCGACGAGGAGTTGGCGGCGATCGTTGCGGCCGGCGGGCGCAAGGGTGAAATCTATCGCAAGCTGCGCGACCTGCGCGATGCCTACGCCGATCTCATCCGAGAGCGCTTTCCGAAGATTCCGCGACGGGTATCCGGTTTTCCGCTCGACGAGCTTCTGCCGGAGAAGGGCTTTAACGTCGCGCGGGCCCTCGTCGGCACGGAGGGGACGTGCGTGACCGTCCTCGAGGCGACGTGCCGTTTGGTTCCGTCGCCGCCCTGCCGCACGCTGGCGGTCTTCGGCTTCCGCGACATCGCTACGGCAGCCGATTACGTGCCGTTCTGCGACGCCCACGCCCCGATCGCGCTCGAGGGCCTGGACGAAAGCATGTTTACCTACATGCACGACAAGGGCATGTCGACCGCGAGCCGCGCCATGTTCCCCGATGGCAACGCGTGGCTCATCGTCGAATTCGGCGGCGATACCCCCGAGGCAGCGGATGGGAAAGCCCGCCGGCTCGCCGAGGATTTCAAGAGCCGGCCGGCCCGGCCGTCGGCGAAAATTTTCGGCGCCCGCGACGAGCAGAAGCGGCTTTGGGAGGTGCGCGAATCGGGTCTGGGATCGACCTCGAAGATTCCGAACCTGCCCGACTTCTATCCCGGTTGGGAAGACTCGGCCGTCGATCCAAAGCGTCTCGGCGAGTATCTTCGCGATTTCCAGCAACTCCTGGGACGCTACGGCTATCACGCGTCGCTCTACGGCCACTTCGGCCAAGGCTGCTTGCACTGCAGCATCGACTTCGACCTCTTCACCGCCGAGGGCATAGCGCGCTATCGCGCCTTCGTGACGGAAGCGGCACACCTCGTCGTTCGGTTCGGCGGTTCGCTCTCCGGCGAGCATGGCGACGGTCAGGCGCGAGGCGAGCTGCTGCCCATCATGTACGGCGATCAGCTCGTTCAGGCGTTCTGGGAATTCAAAACGATTTGGGATGCCGATAACAAGATGAATCCCGGCAAGGTTACGCATCCGAACAAACTCGACGACGACCTGCGCTGGGGAGTCGACTACGAGCCCGTGCAGACCAAGACTCACTTTACGTTCGCCGACGATCGGGGCAGCTTCGCCTACGCGGCGAACCGCTGCGTCGGCACGGGCAAATGCCGCAAGCACGATGCCGGCACCATGTGTCCGAGCTACATGGCGACGAAAGAAGAGGCATACTCTACACGGGGGCGCGCGCGGCTCCTCTTCGAGATGCTGCGCGGCGACCCGCTAAGCGACGGTTGGGCGAACGAGCCGACGAAGGACGCGCTCGAATTCTGCCTGTCGTGCAAGGGATGCAAGAGCGAGTGCCCGGTCAACGTCGACATGGCGACGTACAAGGCGGAGTTCCTGGCGCACTATTACGAACGGAAACCCCGTCCGCTTGCGGCCTACGCATTTTCCTTTGCGCCCGTCTGGCTCAAGTGGGCGTCGCTGGCGCCGAGCGTTGCAAACGCGGTCGCTCGGGCGCCGATCGTCGGGGCGGCGCTGAAACGCGCTGTGGGCATCGCGGGCCCGCGCTCGATCCCCGCCATAACGCACCGGACGTTCCGGGCGTGGTTTAATGCGCGCGCTCGCAACAAGGCCGGCAGCCGGCGCGTGATCCTGTGGCCGGATACGTGGAACAACTACTTCCATCCAGCGACGGCGCGTGCCGCGGTCGCGGTGCTCGAGGACGCCGGCTTCGAGGTTACGATACCGGGACGCCAGTTATGCTGCGGAAGGCCGCTGTACGACTATGGCTTCTTAACGCTCGCGAAACGAGCATTACGCGACATCCTCGACGCTCTTCGACACGACATTCGCGCCGGCGTGCCCGTGGTTGGCCTGGAGCCGAGCTGCGTCTCGGTGTTTCGTGACGAGATGGTCGACCTGGTCGGCGACGACGAAGACGCGAAACGGCTGAGAGGACAGTCGTTCCTGCTGAGCGAGTTTCTCCAGCGCCATGCGCCCGGTTACGCTCCGCCGACCTTTTCCGATGGTGCGATGGTGCACCAGCACTGCCACCACAAGTCGGTGCTCGACCGCGGCGCGGAACTCGAGTTGTTCGACCGGATGAAGCTGGCGTATCGCGCGCCCGACACGGGATGCTGCGGAATGGCGGGCCCTTTCGGCTTTGAGGCGGCTCACTACGACGTGGCGATGCGTGTGGGCGAGCGCGCGTTCTTGCCGGCGGTCCGGGACGCGGGCGCCGAGGAGCTCATCGTGGCGGACGGTTTCAGCTGCCGCGAGCAGATCGCGCAGTCGACGCATCGTCGAGCCGTGCATCCTGCGGAAGTGCTGAAGATGGCGATCGATCGCCGCGACGGCGCATGAAGCTTCCCAATAAAGTAGCCATCGTCACCGGCGGTGACACGGGGATCGGTGAGGCGATCTCCGTCGCGTTTGCGCGCGAGGGCGCGAAGGTCGTAATCGATTATCACGGCGATGCTTCCGTCGCCGACGCGCTCGTCTCGAGCATTGCAAGGGGCGGGGGCACGGCGTGCGCGTTCGGGGCGGACGTGGCCAAGCTCGAGGACGTGCGGCGGCTCGTTTCACACGCCGTCGAAACGTACGGCGCACTCGACGTCATGGTGAATAACGCCGGGGTCGAACATAAGCAGCCGTTTTTGGAAATGCCATTTGACGTCTTCAACGAGGTCGTCTCCGTGAATCTTGGCGGGACGTGGCTCTGCTCCCAGGCGGCCGCCCAAGTCATGGTGCGCCAGAAGACCGGCGGCCGCATCGTCAACATCTCGTCGGTCCACGAGGAGCTCGCCATGCCGACGAACGCGCCGTACTGCGCCTCCAAGGGCGCGATCAAGATGCTCGCCCGCACTCTCGCCGTCGAGCTCGCGCCATACGGTATTACCGTCAACGACATCTGCCCGGGCGCGGTCGATACGCCGATGGATCGGAAGCTGAAGGCCGATCCGGCAGAGCACGAGGCACTGCTGCGCGAGATCCCGCTGCGTCGGATGGCGCGTCCCGACGAGATCGCCGAGCTTGCCGTGTACCTCGCGAGCGACGCCGCCGCTTACGTCACGGGCGCGTCATTCGTCATCGACGGCGGCATGACGAAGCAATCGGGATCGCTGTGACGACCGCCGCTCACACGACGTGATCGCAAAAACGAGCGGCTCGGGGCGGACCATCTCGATCTATCACGTGGCGGACGATCAAATGGCCGTCGGGAGCACGCTGGGTTCGCCGAAGGCCGCGATCGTCATCAAGGCTACGGGGGCAATCGAGAAGTTTTATTCGATCGACGCGGGTAAGGCGTTATTCGGAAGCCTCGTCCTGCACCATTGGGACGCCGAGACGGGACTCCCGCTCGCGCCGATGCCGGGAGAGTTCGTGATCCATCCGGAGCATCAAGAGCACCGCTTCCAGTTACTCGACGGCGTGTCGGTACGTGAGAACATCTTCGTCTTGAGCACGATGCCGCAGGGCGATTGCGTCGACCCGCCGGCGGCGTACTATTCCGTGACCCTGCGAAACGACAGCGACCGACACATCACAGTTGCGACGTACGCTTCCCTCGAGCTCCGCGGGGAAACGGAACGCGACGTCTCCGTTTCCTACGACAGGAAGCGCCGCGCCTTCATCGTCTGGAACGCGTCGGCGCCGGAACTCGCGCGGGCGTTCAGCTGCTCGGCGGCGCCGGCCAGCTACGAGGCGACGCGATCCTACGGCAAGGCCAGCGCGCGGCGGTTTCCCGGCGTTCTGTCGTGCCGGACGGTGCGAAACGCGCACGATCCCATTGCGATCTTTCACTTGCGCCACCGGCTGCCCCCGCAGGCGTCGAAGACCTTTTCTTTCACGCTTGTGGCCTCGGTGCGCGGGACGCGGCGGCTGCGCCGCGCCCTCGATGGGCTGCCGCCCTATGGGCGTGCGCTGAAGCTGACCATGGAGCATTACGATGCCGTTCTGGGCCGAGCCGTCGTCATTACGCCGGACCGCAACGTAAACCGTGGCGTTCTGTGGTCGAAGGCAAACATGCTGCGAGTGCAGCTCTTCGGCGCCACGGGATGGTGCTTCGTCAACGATCCGACCCGCTCGAACAACAGCGTAGCGCGCGACACCGCGTGGTTCGCCTTCGGTTCCGACTACATCACTCCCGCATTTTCCCGCGCGTCGCTCCAGGCATACGTCGACCGCCTGGAACGCAGCGGAATGGTCGTGGAATACTATGACATCCGGACGGGCGAGACGGAAGACTACGGGCTGAACATTAACGACAACACGCCGCTGCTGATACTCGCGCTTTGGCACCACTATAATACGACGGGCGATGAGGCGTTCTTGCGGTCCGTCTACCCCGCGGCCCTAAAGGCGGCGCGGTACATCCTTTCCCAGCGCAACGACGACGGTCTGGTCTGGTGCACGGCGACGGGCCACGCCGATTGGGGCATCGTGGGCTGGCGCAACGTGATCGCAAACTATCGGCTTTCCGGCGCGACGACCGAGGTGAACTCCGAGTGTTATGCCGCGCTGCGGACAATTTCGCACATGGCCCGCAAGCTCAATCTGGGTAAAGACAGCGAGGAGTTTGCCGGGTACGCCGACACGCTGAAGGCGGCAATCAACGAAAAGCTCCTCGACCGCAGCACCGGCCTTTACTATCTGGCGATCGACCTCGACGGGGAGCCGCGAACGGACGTGACCTCCGATCTCATATTCCCCGTGATGTTCGACGTCGCCGACGACGACACTTCGGCGAACATCATTTCCCACTTGAGCGCGCCGGAATTTTGGAGCACGGCCGGCATTCATACGGTACCGCGCAATGCGATCAACTATGGGCCGACGCACGGGTACGGCCTCCTCGGAGGTGTTTGGGTCGGCGTGACGTTTTGGTATGCGTTCGGCGCCGCAAAATTCAATCCGGAGTTCATGGGCTACGCCCTTTCCACGAGCTTCCGGCATTATTCGGTCAACCCGCGACAGAACAACACGGTGCCTGGCCAATTTTCGGAGTGGCTGCACGGTGAAACGCTCGCGAACCAAGGCATGATGCTCTCCCCATGGTTTCCGCCGCGCTATCTCTGGGCGGCGCTGGAGGGCGCCGCGGGGCTCGACCTATCCGGCGCCGAGCCAATGATTTGTCCACGGCTCTCGACGACGTGGAAGTGGCTCGGCGTGCGAAAGGTGCAGTTTCGGGGCCGCGACTTGAGCTGGTTCGCGGTCCAGGCACCCGGATTACGGCTGTACCTGAGCCGCAAGCTTAATGACACGATGGAATGCGAAACGTACGAGCGAGACGTCTCCGACCGAATTCAGATCACCGGCGAAGACGCCGTCGGGATGGCGTTCGCGGCGCGCAACCGGCTCGTGCTCTTCGTCGGCAATACGGCCGAGTATTCGGTCCCGACCGCGGTGAGCGTCGATTTGGACCTCACCGGCCGGTATGCGGCGCGTGAGTTCAACAGCTTGCGGGGCGCATGGGTTGACGGCGAAGTCTTCGAGGCGCGTCAGCTGCGCCGTGGAATCGCCTTGGAGGTCGCATACGGCGGATTCGTGGTTCTGGAGCTTCGCCGCCAAACGTGATGCCTTCACCGTCCGCTTTTGGAGTTAGCCAGTTCACGACGCGCCCGTGGCCGTTCGAGGCCGACGTCGAGTGCTGCACGCAGCTCGGCATCGGCGTGCTCGAGGTATGCGAATTCAAGCTGCAGCCCGATGGCTATGCCGACCAGCTGGCAATGCTTGCCGACAACGGCATCGCCGTGAGCTCGGTGCAGCCCATCGTTCATTCGCTCTTTCCCGATAGCTTGGCCGCGCATCCCGCGACGCTTAGGGACCGGGTGGCCCGCATCGAGTCGGCGATCGAGCGCATTGCGCCGCACGTCGCAACCGGCACGCCGTTTGTCGTCGTCACCGGCGCCGCACCGGGGGGCGATGCGAGCGCGGCGTACGATGCTTGCCTTCGCGTCTTGCCAGATCTCGCGGAATTCGCCGCCAAGCACGGCGTGCGCCTCGCGTTCGAGCCCCTCAATCCCGTGCTGTTCAATACCGACACGGCGCTGTGGGGCCTCGACCAGGCGCTGGAACTGGTCTGCCGCATCGACCACCCGGCGCTTGGAATCTGTCTCGATACTTGGAACGTCTTTCAGACGCCGCACCTTCACGCGACCATTGCCCGATGCTCCGGCCGAATCTTTGTCGTGCAGGTCAGCGACTGGCAGCGTCCCCGCTGCGGAGCCGACCGCCGCAGTCTGGGTGAAGGCCAGATAGACACTGCCGACATCGTTCGCAGCATCCGTGCGACGGATTATGCCGGCCCCTACGTCCTCGAAATATTTTCCAGCGAGTCGTTGCCCGACTCCATCTGGCGTGCGGATCTCGCTGAGGTACTGCGGCAGAACCGCGACGCGTTCGCCCAGATTTGGGAGCAAAGCGGCTGACATGAACCTTCCCCAACGCGTCTACGACCTGAGCCAGCCGGTCTTCGCCAACTGTCCTCAGTACCCGGACCGCAACCCGCGGCCGGTTCAAGTACGCCTGTTGTACGTGCTCGCCGTGCAGGGCGTCAACAAAGAAATTCTCGAATTGAGCACGCACTCGGGCACGCATTGCGACGCGCCGTTTCATTTCTTCGACGACGGTGCGACGATCGATCAGGTCCCGCTCGAAACCTACATCGCGCCCGGACTCGTCATCGACCTTCGGCACAAGGCGGCAGGAAGTGCGATAATGCCAAGCGACCTCGAGCCGCACGAGCGCGCGCTCACCCCGGGCGACGTCGCGCTGCTGAACACCGGCAACGGCCGCCGCCGCGCCAACGACAGAGGCTTCTTGGCCGAATACCCCTACCTCAGCGGCGAGGCAGCGCAACGACTGGTCGCTCTGGGTGTCCGCGGCGTGGGGATTGATGCCGTGAGTCTCGGCGGCTACGACGACCCCGCGAAGGCGGGGCCGGCGCACCGTGCGATGCTCGGCAATGGGAAGTTCATCGTCGAAGATTTATACTTTCCCGACGCCGTTAACGACGGCGTCAAGCGGCTTTTCGTCGCGGCACCGGTCAAACTTCAGGGCTGCGGGGGGGCCTGGACGCGCGCAATGCTTTGGGAATATGGGCCCGTTTCGGGTACATGAGCAGAATGGCAGAAGTGTTTGGAAATGGCGGGGAGCCCGTCGCGATCGGCGGCGAATACGAGTGCTCCGAGTGCGGCTTTCGGCGTCACTTTTCGGCGGGGGAGGCGTTCCCGCCCGATCATCACGCCGAGCGGCCGTGGACGCTCTACGTTCGGGACGAAGCTTAGTCGGCGAAGGCGAAGAAGCGGTCCAGCTTGGACAATGCGATGATGCGGGCGACGTTGGGCCTCACTCCCACGAGTGTCACCGGACGTTCCTCGAGCCGCAATCGCAGTGACGCCAGCGCGTTGAGAAACGTCGAATCGACGTAGGTGACGCCGCGCATATCGATGCTGACCGGATCCCCGTTCGTGACGGCCGCGAAGCGCATTGCCAGCTCGTGTTTGCGGGCCAGGTCGTATTCACCGCAGAGCACGATGTCGTGTCGGCGCGAGTTGGGCGAGAAGCTCATGGCGGCATCATAGTCGGGCGTGACCCCCGGGTCCGTCGCCTAGCAGACACTCGTCGTGCCCACCTTCCGGACGATTTGACGCTCCTACGCCGGAGCCGGTAGGATGAGCGTCATGGGAAACGGTGCATGTGGGCGCGAGCACCTCGTCCAATTCTATGGTGGCGAGGACCGTTCGCTCGTCGCCGCAGTCGCCGATTACCTCTGGGGCGCCTTGCACGCCGGCACGGCCGCGGTCGTCATCGCCGCGCCGGCGCGTCGATCCGCGCTTCTCACAGCTTTACGCGAACGAGCCGGGGATGAAACCGACGCATTCGGGGAGCGCCTCGTGCTCTGGGACGACGGTGAAACGCTGGCACGCTTCGTCGTCGACGGCAAACCGAGCGGGAAGCTCTTCGATGCGAGCGTCGGCGTCGCCATACGAGCGGCGTGCGAGCGCTTCGGCGGCGCACGCGCCTACGGTGAGATGGTCGGGCGACTGTGGAGCGATCGTTCCTTCGAGGCGGCCATTGCGCTCGAAGGCCTCTGGAACGGCCTGCTCGACCGCTGCGCCACCGGACTCTATTGCGGCTATCCGATCGACGTGTTGAGTGACGAGTTTCAAATGGGGTCGGTCGGCGCGGTGCTCAACGCGCACACCACGCTCGTTCCGTCGCTCTCTCCGTCGTTCGACGCGGCGATGCGCGAGGCGATGCGTCAGGTTTTGGGAGACGAGGCCCGCGGGCTGCACGCGGTCGCGCAACACGGCTTTGGAGGGCTCGACTCTGCGATTCCGCCGGTAGAAGCGACCATTTTGCGTCTGCGGCACACGCTGCCGCGTTACGTCGACGAGATTCTCAACCGGGCGCGGAATCATCAGCAGGCTTCGGCATAGCATTTTCGGCGGAGCGGCGGATGGGCAAGACGGCTTGGACGTGCGTGCCGAAGCCCGGGAGGACTTCGAACTCCAGCTCTGCGCCCAGACGTTCCGCCAGCCAGAGGCCGCGGCCGTGCTCCGCGAAGAGACCGGGGTCCCGGCGCGACGCGGCGTAGCCGCTGCCGCGGTCGATGACGTGCAGCACCGCGCGCTGGCCACGCCAGTCGAGCGCGACCTCCACGGGGCCCGGCGCATGCCGTGCGACGTTCGCCGCGAGTTCTCCGAAGATGAGTTCTGCCGCCGGCACGTCCGCCGTCGCTTCGCACGCCGTCTCTACGGCTGCGAGGAACTCCTGGCGCGCAAGGCGCGCGGCCGCGCAGTCGCGAGAATCGAATCTCCAATGGAGGGAAGCGACGAAGTTCAGCGTGAGGATCGCTACGTCGTCGGGCGATTGGCTTTGCAGGCAGAACGCTTCGACGAACTCTGCCGGCCGCTCGACGTAGAGAATTGCGTCGCTGCCGACGACCTGTCTCAAGAGCCGCTCGCCCTCGAGCGTATCGCGCGTGGCCTCCGTCAGGCCGTCGGTGTAGAAGGCAAGAAAGCGAACATCGCTTAGTCGTTCCGTGGAGGGAAGGATGTCGCCGCCGCCCACGCACCGCAGCCCGATGGGCAGTCCCTCCGCCTCGAGCTCTTTGATCGAGCCGTCCGCGCGGCGCAAGAGCGGATACGGGTGGCCGGCGTTTGCATAGCTGATCGTATCTGCGCGCGGGTCCAGCACGGCGACGAACGCTGTGGCGACCGCGCCGGGATACCGGCGCAAGAGAATATGTTCCGCGGCGTCCAGGATGCGCACCGGATTGCGTTCGTACATTGCGACGACGTTGATCGCGTGGCGGAGCTTCCCCATGACGATCGATGCGGGAAGGCCGTGCCCCGTTACGTCGCCGACGGTGAGCAGCACGCGGCCGTCGCCCAGGTCGAACGCGTCGTACCAATCGCCGCCGACCTGAACCTCGAGTGCCGCCGGACGGTAGACGAAGCTCAGTGTCGCGTTTTCGACCGTTGCGAGCTGAGACGGAAGCGTCGCCTGCTGCAGCGTATGCGCTAACCGGCGCTCGCGCGCGAAGCTTTCCGCGTGTTCGAGCGCAAGGGAAGCGCGCCGTCCAATCTCCTCCAGTAACTCGAGATCGCCGCGATTGAAGCGGCGATCTCGCGCGCAGCAGACGATGGCGCCGCGCACGGACTCTCCCGTATACAGCGGTACCATCATCCACGAGGCGGGTTCGGTGCTGTCCTCGAGGGGACCAAACGCAAGTGGGCCCGGGGCGTCGGGCTCGGTTACCTTGAGGACGGAACGCCGTTTCTGCAGCAGCGCAGTAATTTCGCGTTCGCTGCCGCGGCGAAAGGACGTAACGTTCGTTCCCGACGCCGCGACGACGCGAAGGCGTCCGTCGCCCAGCGTGGCGGCGACTGCACAGTCGGCGAACCTCTCCACGAGGCCGTCGAGCAGAAGCTGCAGCATCTTTCCCGAATCCAGCGTCGCGAAGAGCCGTTCGGTCGTGCGTGCGAGGAAGCGAAAGCGCTCCGTGATGTGTCGTTCTCTTTCGAACGTCTTGATATTCTCGAGTGCCATCGCGAGCTGGCGCGCCACGACGATCGCCACGTCGACGTCGGCGCGCGCAAAGCTGGCCGGGAGATCGCGCTCCAGAAAACACACTGCGCCGACGCAGCTGGCTCCGACGAAAAGAGGCGCGACGATCGTCGAACGCGCCGGCTCGTCCAGCCGGCTCGAGAAAAGCAAAGACGGCTGACGGCTCCGCACGGCGTCGGCAACAGCTCGCTGCAGAGTATCGTTTTCGCCGTCCGGCTGCGCGTTGCGGCGATCGGCGATACCGATCAGCGCCATTGCGCCGCTATCTTCCAAGGCGTAGATTGCACAGCGGTCGCAGAAGTTCTCGACCGCCGTTTGAACGAGCCGGTTCACGATGGTCGCGCGGTTGAGCGAGGACGAAAGGACCGCGGCCGCTTCGGAGATGAAGCGGGTCCCGGAATCGGTCAGCCGGTCCACTTCCGTGGCGCTTCCGGCCCAATAGCGCACCTCGTCCCGGTCGTCGAATACCGGAATCGCCTCGAGGAAGAAGGTGCGAGTCGGTACGCCATCGGGCGCGCGTACCTGATACCGCGCCCCGAATCGCTCCGCACAGCGCACGCTCTTACGCCACAGGTCTTCGATCTGCCGTACCTCGGCGACGTCGAAGTCGCCCTCGCCGGCGGGGGCTGAGGGGCGGCAGAGCGTTATGGCGGTGACGTTACCGGCCGCGTCGGCCTGCCAGAGAACGTCCGCCATGCGCGTCATGACGACCCGCAAGGAATGAAGCGCGTGTTCCACGGCGCCTTGCTGGGCGGTGCGATCGCGTGGGCGCTGCATCATGCTTTCGTCGTCCGCCTCGAACGGTACAGGAAAGCGTCGGGACCGTCGGTAAGACGGCCGACACTCACCGCACTTGGAGTATCGTGCTGGTCGCTTTTCGCAATCACATTCTCGCGGGTCTTTCTGAGAACACACGCCGGCGCCTGGCACCGTCGCTGGAGACCGTGACGCTCGGCAACGGCGAGGTCGTGCACGAACCCGGCGTGCCGATCGAGCGCGTCGTCTTCCCGGAAAAGTCCGTCATATCGATCATCCAAATTGCCGAAGATGGGGCCGCCGCCGAAATTGGGATCGTAGGATACGAGGGCCTCTCGGGTCTGGACGGCATCCTGCGGGAGCGGCCCTCCAGTGCGCTCGCCCTTTGCCAGATGCCCGGCGAGGCGCTCGTTATTCCCCTCAAAGAGCTACGGGCCGTGTTGCGCGACGACGACGCACTCATGAGCCGTACGTTGGACTACGTCGGCGGCTATTGCGCGATGCTCGCGCAGCTCGTAGCATGCAGCCGGCTCCATCGCGTCGAGCAACGCTGTGCACGCTGGCTATTGATGATGGTCGACCGTATCGGTCGACGGGATTTCGCAATTACGCAGGAACGCCTCAGCATGATGCTCGGCGCGCAGCGGCCGACCGTCACGACGACGATGGCGGCGCTTCGTAGCGCCGGATGCATCCACTACAGCCGCGGACACGTCGACGTCTTGGATCGGGAGAAACTCGAATCCTTCGCGTGCGAGTGCTACGACTTCTGCACCGATTGTTTCAGGTGGTGAACTAGGGCCAGGACGCCTCCATCGACGGGCAGATGAGCAGCTCGCGAATCTCGCACCCGGTCGGCTGTGACAGCGCGAACACCACCGCATTGGCAACGTCGGATGGCTCGTTGAGCTGCGCGTCGGCGGGCGGCCGATAGCGCTCCGGCCTGCCGTCGAAAAACCCCGTCGCCATGCCGCCGGGAAGCAGCAACGTCACGCCGACGCGTCCGCGCAGCTCGACGGCGAGCGCCCGAGTGAGGCCGACCACACCGAATTTGCTCGCACAATACGCGGTCGCATCGGCCAAGGCGCGGATCCCGAGAGTCGAGCCGACCGTCACGATGCGGCCGCTGCCATCCGCCGCAAAAAAGGGCAGCGCGGCGCGTACCAGTGCCGCCGTCCCGATGAGGTTTACACGCACGACGCGCTCCCACGACTCGGCTGGTATCGCGTCGATGCCGCCGCAGGCGTCGATGCCGGCGCAGGCCACAACTCCTGCGACGCGGCCGTCGTTGTCGCGGGCAACCTGCTCGACGGCGCGCTGCACCGCCTGCGTGTCGCCGACGTCGACGGCTTTGAAAACGTGGTCGTGGCGCGGCGGCTTCACATCGAAGACCGTCGGCGTGCCGCCGGACTCCGCGATCGCGTGCGCGATTGCGGCGCCCAAGCCTTGCGCTCCGCCGGTTACGATATAGCTGCCGCTCAGCGCGGCGTTAAATGGCGGCAAGACGGTTCTCCCTATACCAGGTAATCGTTCGCGTGAGACCGTCACGCAGCGCCGTCCGCGGGTCCCATCCGATAAGTTCGCGCGCCCGTCGGAGATCCGGGCGTCGTCGGCCGGGATCGTCGGCGGGCAGCGGCAGCTCGACGGTGCGTAAGGCGCCACCGGTCAGGGAAGCAACGATGCGTGCCACCTCGATGACGCTCAGTTCGTCGTCGCTCCCGAGATTGATCACGTCGTAGCTTGGGTCGTCGAGAAGCGCGAAATCGACGACGCCCCGCACCAAATCGTCCACGTAGCAGAGGGAACGGGTCTGCTCGCCGCCCCCGAAGATCGGCAGCGGCTCGCCGCGGAGTGCCGCCATGATGAACGATGGGATCATCCGGCCGTCGTCGTGCCGCATGCCGGGGCCGTAGGTGTTGAAAATGCGAACGATCCGCCCGTCGAGCCCGTAGGTGCGCCGGTACGCGGAAAGAAGCGCTTCGCCGTAGCGTTTCGCCTCGTCGTAGCACGACCGAGGGCCCAGCGAATTCACGTTGCCCCAGTACGTCTCACTTTGCGGATGGACGAGCGGATCGCCGTAGATTTCCGACGTGGACGCGAAGATCACGCGAGCGCCGCGCGCGAGCGCAAAGCCGCAGCACCGATCGAGCCCCGAGGCATTGGTGCGCATCGTTTCCAGCGGCTGCGCCGCGTAATCTCGCGGACTCGCCGGCGACGCGAAATGAAACACGAGATCGATATCCCCGGCATCGGGCAGCTCCCGTGCGACGTTCGCCACGACCAGATCGGCGCGGTCAGCGGCGGCGAAGGCGTGCCAGTTCTCGAGCGATCCCGTGGAAAAGTCGTCGACCCCGAGAACGCTATGCCCTCGGCGTGCGAGCTCGCGGCTGAGCTGCGATCCCAGGAATCCGGCCGCGCCGGTCACCATCGCGTTCACGTCGCTACGGGCCGCCGGCGTTGGCTGCGGCCAATTCCGAAGTACTCGATGCCGGCCGCGCGCACCGCCGCTGCGTCGAGCGCGTTGCGGGCGTCGAAAAGCTTGGGGGATAAAAGCGTGGCGCGCAGGCGGCCGAGATCGAGCTCGCGATAGCACGGCCACTCCGTTGCGACGATCGCACAGCTTGCGCCCGCCAGAGTTTCCCATACGCCGTCGCGGAGTGCGACCCGCGCGTCGAGGCGGTTTCGCGCTTTGGCGGCGGCAATGGGATCGTGCGCGACCACGTTGGCGCCGCGGGCACACAGCGCGTTGGCCAGAGCGATTGCGGGCGATTCCCGGACGTCGTCCGTTCCCGGCTTGAAGGCGAGGCCGAGGACGGCAAGGTGCGTCCCATCGATTTCTCCCACCGCAAGCTCGACCCGGCGGAGCACCGCCGCCACTTGGCGTTCGTTGACGCCCGCGACCGCGTCGAGCAGCGTGGGGGCGACGCCGCGCGCGCGCGACGCCTCAGCGAGCGCGTGCACGTCCTTGGGGAGGCACGATCCGCCGTAGCCGAGGCCGGGCTGCAGGTAGTCTCGCCCGATCCGGCGATCGAGGGAAACGCCGCGCATGACGTCGTCCACGTCGACGCCGACGGAATCGCAGAAGTTTGCGAGCTCGTTGGCAAACGAAATTTTTAGGGCTAAGAACGCGTTAGAGGCATACTTGATCGTTTCGGCGGTCCGCGCCGGTACTACGATGATCGGCGCACCGAACGGTTCGTAGAGCTCTCGCAGGAAGGCGACGGCGACGGTATCGTCGCTGCCGATAACCACGCGCTGCGGCTGGAGAAAGTCGCGAACCGCCGAGCCTTCCCGGAGGAACTCTGGGTTGGATGCGACCCGCGCGCGCAAGCGTGGGTTTGCATGGCGCTCAATGAGCTTGGCGACGAGGTCGGCGGTCTCAACCGGCACCGTCGACTTGTTGACGACGATCAGGTCGCCTTCGGCACAGCGCGCGATGTCGTGCGCCGCCTGCCGCACGAACGTCAGGTCCGCGGCGCCGACCGGATCGACCGGCGTGCCGACCGCCACGAATACCGCTTCCCGGTCGACCAGCGCGTCTTCGGGACGTTCCGCGAAGCGCAGCCGTCCGGCCCCGGCCGCCGCACGTAACAGCTCCGCCAGTTCGGGCTCGTAGAATGGAAGTTCGCAGGCGCGGAGTCGGTGGACGGTCGTCGCATCAGCGTCGTAGGCGTTGACCTCGTGGCCCACCTTGGCCAGGCACGCGGCCGTAACCAGGCCGACATATCCCAGACCGCACACGGCCAGACGCGCCATCTCCCCACTATCCCCAGACGTGCGGGCCCTCGCAGCGCCGGCGCCGGCAAGCGAACCATGTTGTCATCTTCCGAACACTTCTGACCGAACCGGTTCTCAAGCGGGCAACAAGGCGGCATGGCAGTTGTTCTGGGGATCAACGCGGTTTTTCACGATAGTTCGGCGGCCCTCGTCGTCGACGGCGTTGTCACCGGCGCGTTGGAAGAAGAACGGATCTCTCGGCGCAAGCACGGCAAGCGCTGCGTGCCATTTAGCGCATGGGAACTGCCGGAGCACGCCGCACGCTGGTGTCTCGCTGATGCCGGATTGCAGGCGCGCGAGATCGACGCGATCGCATACTCGTACGATCCGGCATTGGCGCCGGCCGAAGCGGACGTTACCGCCGACGAATGGGAAGGCTTGCGCACGCTCTATGCTTGGCGTTTCCCGAAGTTCATGCAGGCCGGATTTCCCGGGATCGAGCGCGCGAAGGTGTGCTACGTTCAACATCACGTCGCGCACGCCGCCTCAGCGTATCTCGCCGGCCCGTACGACGACTGCGCCGTTTTGGTGCTGGATGGACGCGGCGAGTGCGGCTCAGGTCTGCTTGGGATTGCGCGCGACCGCCGGCTCGAAGTGCTGCACCGGCAGGCGCTTCCGCATTCGCTCGGTTTGCTTTACGAAGAGCTTACCGTGCATCTGGGCTTCATGCGCTCCTCCGACGAATATAAGGTCATGGGCCTCGCTGCTCACGGCAGGCCGAGCTTTCTGCGCGACTTCCGCCGCATCGTCACGGTAGACGCGCCTGGCTTCGCGGTAGCGCCGGTCTGCTTCGAGGACTTCGCTCCCCGCCGCGGCGCCGACGATGCGTTCGACCAGCGCCACGCCGACTTGGCTGCGAGCGTGCAGGCCCGGCTCGAAGAAGCCGTCATGGAGCTCGCAGGATGGCTCTACGAGCGCACGCACTGCCCCAACCTCGTCATGGCCGGCGGCGTCGCGCTCAACTGCGTCGCGAACGCGCGTCTCGCGGCAGAGAGCGGTTTCGACCGGGTCTGGGTGCAGCCGGCCGCGGGCGATGCCGGTACGTCGCTGGGCGCCGCTCTCTATGCCGCCCAGCAGCTTGGCGACACAACCGTCCCGATGCGGAGCGCCGCACTCGGCCGTTCGTGGACCCAGCGCGAGATCGAGGCGACGCTCGACGAAGCGCATTTGTACTATGCGCGCTGCAGCGACGTCGCTGCCGAGGCGGCACGCGCAATCGCCGGCGATGAGATCGTCGGCTGGTTCCAGGGGCGCAGTGAGTTCGGTCCGCGTGCGCTCGGGCATCGCAGCCTACTGGCGAATCCGCGTCCGGCTTCGAACCTCGACCGGCTCAACGCGATCAAAGGCCGCGAGGCGTTTCGCCCGGTCGCCCCGATGGTTACGAACCGACGCGCGCCGGAAATCTTCGAAGGCGTGCTGCCCAGCCCGTACATGCTGTTCACGCACCGCGTCCGTCCCCACTGGCGCGAGCGCATCGCGGCCGCCGTGCACGTCGACGGCAGCGCTCGAGTACAAACGGTCGACGAGCGCGACGAGCCGCTGGTCGCGCGGATGCTGGAAGAGGTCGAACGGCTGACCGGCGTTCCGGTGGTCATTAATACCAGCTTCAATACGGCCGGCCGACCGATGGTGGACAGCCCCCGTGACGCGCTCGAGTGTTTCGGTTCCGCGCCGATCGATACGCTCGTAATGGGCTCGTGCGTTTTGCGCCGGGAGCATGCGTTTCGCGCGCAGCGAAAAGCGGGCGAAAAGCTGACGGCATGATGCGAGTTTCGGTCGTCGTCCCAACGATCGGGCGTCCGTCACTGGATGCGCTTTTGTCGTCCCTCGCGCGCTCGAGCGGCGATCGCTGCTGCGAGTTGATCGTCGTGGACGACCGGCACCATCCGACGTCGCCGCTTGTGTTACGCCACGCCGCGGAGATCGCCGCTCGCGTCGCCGTCGTGCAGTCCGGCGGGCGCGGCCCCGCCTGCGCGCGCAACGTCGGTTGGCGGCACGCAACCGCGCCGTGGATATGCTTCCTCGACGACGACGTGCTCGTGAGCGACGACTGGCTCGAGGCATTGCGGCGCGACCTCGACGTCGCGGCCGACATCGCCGGCAGCCAGGGCTCGATTGCCGTCCCGCTGCCGCCGCACCGTGCGCCGAACGATTGGGAGCGCAACGTTGCGGGCCTGGCAAACTCGTGGTGGATTACGGCCGACATGGCCTACCGGCGCGTGGTACTCGAGCGCGTGGGCGGATTCGACGAGCGTTTTCCCCGCGCATATCGTGAGGATTCGGATCTGGCGCTGCGCGTTCAGCGCTTCGGCGGCCGCCTAATCCGCGGGTCGCGTCGGGCACTGCATCCCGTGCGGCCGGCAAACCGTTGGATCAGCGTTCGGCTGCAGCGCGGAAACGCCGACGACGTGCTTATGCGAGCGCTGCACGGACCACGCTGGCGATCGCTTTGCGGCGCGGGACCGGGCCGCATGCGCTTTCATGCAGCAGTGGTTCTTTCTTCGGCGGTCGCGGTGGTTGCGTTGCTCGAACGATCGGTCGCCGTCGCGCTTGCGTCGTCGGCCGTTTGGGCAACGCTCGTATCGACGTTCGCTTACGCGCGCATAGCGCCCGGGCCCCGCACCGTCGACGAAGTTGTCACCATGGCCCTGACGAGTGCCGCGATTCCCTACGCCGCCGTCTACCACCGAGTGCGCGCCTTCCTCGCGCTCCCCCGCGTGTTGCGGGACGCCCGCGCATGAACCGCGCGATCCTTTTTGACCGCGACGGCACGCTGATTGCCGATCGTCCGCCGAACGACGACGTGACGGCGGTCTCCGTGATGCCGTCGGCTCCCGGCGCCGTCGCGCTCGCGCGGGAATGGGACTGCCGCGTCGGCGTGGTCTCGAACCAACCGGCCATCGCGCACGATCGTTTTGACATGGCGGGGTTTCGCGCCGTGAACAATTTGATCCAGCGCCGGATCGGCGGAGTCGACGCATGGTTCATCTGTCCTCATGCCGAGAACGCAAACTGCGACTGCCGTAAGCCGCGGCCCGGTTTGGTGCTCTCGGCGATCCGCCGGTTCGAAAGCGACCCGCAAAGAACTGCCGTCATCGGCGATATCGCGGCCGACGTAGAAGCGGCCGCCAATGCAGGGGCGCTCGGCATCCTCGTACCCAACGGGCGGACGCGCGCGGAGGAGATCGAGGCGGCGCCGATCGTGGCAGCGGACCTCGTGCATGCAGTCCGGCGCGCGCTCGAGTCTATATGACGCGTCGCATTCTCGCCGTACGCCAAGACAACAATGGCGACGTGATTCTCGCCGGGCCGCCCATCCGCGCGCTTGCGGCGGCCGGCGCCAAGGTGACGCTGCTGTGCGGCCCGCGGGGCGCGGCCGCCGCGCGGCTTCTGCCGGGCGTCGCCGACGTGGACATCTTTGAGGCGGCATGGATCGACGCCGAACCGCAGCCGGTGCGAGCGCCGGCGATCGATGATTTCATCGCGCGAACTAGCGCGTGCCGATTCGACGAAGCGATAATTTTTACGTCCTACCACCAAAGTCCGCTACCCATGGCCCTGCTGCTTCGTCTGGCGGGCGTTGAACGGATCGGCGCAATCAGCGACGACTATCCGGGGTCGCTGCTGGACGTCCGGCATCGCGTGAGCGGCCGCATCCATGAGGTGATGCGTGGGCTATCGCTGGTGCGCGCCATGGGTTACGAGCTGCCAGCGGGGGACGACGGATCGCTGGCCTTGCTCGGCGTTCCCACGGCCGCCGCTTCGACCGCACCGTACGTCGTCGTGCATCCAGGCGCCACCGTCCCCGCTCGCCGCTGGTCGCCCGAAAAGAACGCGCGGCTCGTGCGGGCGCTCGCCGAGCGGGGGCATCGCGTGCTTGTCACCGGCAGTGCGGGTGAAGCTGAGCTGACCGCGTCCGTCGCGGGCGCACACGCAACGGACCTCGGGGGCCGCACGAGCCTTGCAGAGTTTGCCGCCGTCGTGCGCGATGCGTCGACGGTGGTTTGCGGAAACACCGTGGCATCGCACGTGGCGGCGGCGATGCGCACGCCCGTCGTTTGCATCTTCGCGCCGACGATTCCGGCGGTTCGATTCCGCCCCTGGAACGTCGCGCACGTGCTGCTCGGCGACCAGCGCGCTCCGTGTGCAGGATGCCGCGCGCGCGCGTGTCCGATCGAAGGCCAACCGTGTCTCGCGGGCGTGCTTCCGGAAGATGTGATATGCGCCGTAGAGCGTTTCGCGTGCGCCGGGGCCGTCGCGTGAACGTCCTGCTGTGGCACGTGCACGGTTCGTGGACGACCGCGTTCGTACAAGGCCGGCATCGGTACATCGTGCCCGTGTTGCCGGAACGCGGTCCCGACGGACGGGGACGCGCCGAGACGTGGACCTGGCCAGACAGTGTCGTGGAGCTGACTCCGGCGCAGCTTCGCCGCGAGCCGATCGACGTCGTGATCCTCCAGCGGCCGCACGAGTATGCGCTGGCGCGGCAGTGGCTCCGCCGCACGCCCGGCGTCGACGTCGCGGCCGTCTATCTGGAACATAATACGCCCAAGGAGCAGATGTGGAACTCGCACCACCCGGCTTGCGGCTACGGCGCGATACCGATCGTTCACGTGACTTATTTCAATCAGCTTTTTTGGGACTGCGGGAGCACGCCGACCTACGTGATCGAACACGGCGTCGTCGATCCGGGCTATCGGTATACCGGTGAAGTGCCGCGGTGCGCGGCGGTGATCAACGAGGCGCGCCGCCGTGGGCGCGTGACCGGGACGGATTTGCTGGCGGAATTCGAGCGAAGCGTCGACGTCGACTTGTTCGGCATCGACGCTCGCGCGCTCGGCGGAATCGAAAATTTGCCGCAAGACGCGATGCACACGGACCTCGCACGTCGCCGCGTCTATCTGCATCCGGTCCGATGGACATCCCTCGGACTCTCGTTGATCGAAGCGATGTATCTGGGTATGCCGGTCGTCGCGCTCGCGACCACGGAAGTGCCGCGTGCGCTCGATGGCGGATGCGGGGTGGCGTCCACAAGCGTCGCCGAGCTCGTGTGTGCATGCGCGGCGCTCCTGCGCGATCCCGCGCGCTGCAGCGAGCTGGGCCATGCCGCGCGAGAGCGTGCGGCGGCGCGCTACGGCGTGGGACGCTTTTTGAACGATTGGAACCACGTCCTCGCGGAGGTAGCCAGCTGATGAGAATCGCTTTCGTTTCCGAACACGCGAGTCCGCTCGCGACGATTGGCGGCGCGGATGCCGGCGGCCAGAACATCCATGTGGCCGCCTTGGCGAGCGCAATGTCACGAAGCGGCGCGGACGTCCGCGTGTACACGCGCAGGGACGATCCGAACCTTCCGGTCTCCGTTCCCTTCGCCGACGGGGTGCTCGTGGAACATGTCGACGCCGGGCCCGCGCAATTTATTGAAAAGGACCGGCTTGCGCCGCTGATGCCGTCATTCGCGGACGACCTGAAGCGGCGGTGGAGCGACTGGACGCCAGAAGTCGTGCACGCACACTTTTGGATGTCGGGGCTGGCGGCGCTCGGCGCGGCCAGCAAACAGCGCATTCCGGTCGTGCAGACGTTCCACGCGCTCGGCTTGGAGAAGCGGCGCCATCAGGGCGTGAAGGACACGAGCCCGGCCCATCGCATCGCCGACGAGCGCCATCTGGCGCGCAGCGTGGATCACATCGTCGCCACTGCCTCTGCCGAGGCGTTCGAGCTCGTTCGGATGGGTGCGCGCCGTTCGCAGGTTTCGGTGATTCCATGCGGCGTCGACTTGGCGCTATTCGCACCGTCAGGCCCGACGGAACCTCGCGACGGGCGGCGCAACCGGCTGGTTTGCATCGGACGGCTCGTCGAGCGCAAAGGCATCGGAGACGTGATACGCGCGCTCGCGCTCATCCCGAATGCCGAGCTGGTCATCGCGGGTGGCCCCGACGCTGCGCTGCTCGATCGCGATGCGGAGTTCATCCGCCTGCGCAAGCTCGCGCAGACGTTGGGCGTCGACGACCGCGTGATCTTTCGCGGCCGCATCCCGCACGTCGGGGTGCCGGCACTCCTGCGGTCCGCCGACGTCGCCGTCTGTTATCCTTGGTACGAACCGTTCGGGATCGTCCCACTCGAAGCGATGGCCTGCGGCGTGCCCGTCGTTGCGGCCGGAGTCGGCGGTTTGGTCGACAGCGTGATCGACGGCGTCACCGGCGCACTGGTGCCCCCACACTCGCCTGAAGCGCTCGCTGCGGCGCTGCAGCGCCTGCTCCTCAATCGCGGTCGGCTTACACGCCTCGCCTCCGCCGGGGTCCGGCACGCGACCGCACGCTACGGGTGGCGGCGCATTGCGTCAGACACCCTGGAGGTCTACGGCAGTCTACTTGCGCAGCGGCGCGCTGCAGAACGCGCGTCGTGATCGCGTCGACGACGAGCCGCAAGCGCGTCGTCATGCTTCGCGCGCTCGGTCTGGGCGATTTCCTCACTGCGATCCCCTCGTTCCGCGCGCTCGCGCGCGCGTTTCCCGAGCATCTGCGCATCCTGGCCGCTCCAATCGAGTTGGCCCCGCTGGCGCGGATGTCAGGCGCGATCGACGAGATCGTCCAAACTGCGGCGGTGGAACCGCTCGCGCCGGAACTCGCCGGGGCCGAGGTCGCGGTGAACCTGCATGGCTGCGGCCCGGAAAGCCATCGCGTGCTCTTGGCCTCCGAACCAAAACGCATGCTGGCGTTTCGCTGCGAGGGTGCCTACGCGCCGGCAACCGCGCCGTCGTGGGAGGCCGACGAACACGAGGTGGATCGGTGGTGCCGCATGCTCGAAGCGTTTGGAATCGCGTGCGATGTTGACGACTTGGATCTCCTCGCGCCGGGCGCGCGTACGCGCGATTACGTCGTGCTGCATCCCGGCGCTTCCGCCGAGGCGCGCCGTTGGCCGATCGAACGTTGGGTCGGCGTCGCTCGTGCACTTGCCGAGCGAGACGTACCGATCCGTATTACAGGTTCCGCGACTGAGTTTCGACGCGCGCGCGCGATCGCTCGGCGCGCCGGTTTGCCGATCACCGACGTCATCGCAGGAAAGACCAATCTTGCCGGGTTGACCGGCGTGATCGGCTCGGCGCGTGCGGTCGTCTGCGGCGATACGGGCGTGGCGCATCTTGCGACGGCGACGCGTACGCCGTCGGTCGTCTTGTTCGGGCCGATGTCGCCGAAGCGCTGGGGACCGCCGGTGCAACGAGATCGCCATCGAGTCATTTGGCACGGCGGCAGCGGCAACCCACACGGGGCATCCGTCGACCGCGGCCTTGCGGAAATCAGCGTGGAGGAGGTACTGGCGAACCTGCGTGCCGTGACGGCGTCGGGGTCATGCTAACGCCGTCGGATGCATGATCGCCCGCGTGGACTGATAACACGGGCACGCCTCTCCTTCGAGCCGGCGCCGATCCAGAATACCGATCGACCCGTGGATGCTGCGTACGATTCCGCGGCGCTGCAGGTCGGAAAGGACGATCGAAACGGAGGGACGCCGCATCGCGGCGAGTTCGGAAAGCGACTGGTGCGTCAGCGAAACGTGGGGGCGTCCGGTTTCGTCGGCGATCCACAGCAGCGCATGCGCCAAGCGTCTATCCACGTTATGTTCGGCGTTGCAGGCGAGCCGGTACGCGGTCACTATCAGGCTCCGATACATCCAGGAACTCAGCGAGTGCGCGAGGATGCCGTCATAGAGGCGCTTTGACTCCAGCGGGAGCGGCAATATCCAGGCGTTGCCCGGCTCGAGTACCCGCAGCTCCGTGACTACCTGATGCCCGAGCCAGCGGCCGATCCCAACGGCCGAGCGGCGGCCCATAGCGAGCAGCGTGATCGGTCGGGAGTTTTCGCCGTGCAGCGAAGCCCGCACGAGGGCGTCGATCGGAAACAGCAGACCCTCGCCCCACCGCGCGTCAGCGTCGTCCCGGCGCTGAACGAAAATCTTATGCAAATATGGCCGGATCGCGCTCTTCGCACCGTCGGACAGGCTGTCGAGGATCTGATTTCCGAATGCCACAAACAATCAACAATTGTGAATAAGGTTGTGAGTATGTTTCCGCCATTTTCGGCGTTTAAACCAGCGAGGAAGGGCCGCCTCGGCGAGCCGCGGTTCGGGGAACCGCAAACGGGGAAGGATACCTCCCAACACCGTCAAGGGAGGATCCGGTTTGGCAACGGCGCGGAAAATCCAAGACCACAAGCGATGCGAAGGCGCGTCGAGCCTGTAACCGGCAGACGGCTTGCACGGATGGTCGAGACCTTGAGGGTCGCCTGAACAAACTCGTGCGGGACGCGTAAGAGCGCCGCCCGTTCTACTGCACACACGTGCGTTAGGAGAAAAAATGGTAGGGCTTCTGTGGACGATTATCGTGATTCTGTTCTTTTTCTGGTTGATCGGTTTCTTGCTCCACTTCGGCGGCGGGCTGATCCACATCATCCTGTTGGTCGTGGTCGTACTCGTGATCATCAACCTGCTTACCGGAAGAGGCGCGCGAATCTAGTCGCCCCTCACGGCGAAGGAGAAGATTAGCATGGCTAGTCGCAAGAAGAGCACGTCACGCAAGAAGAGCGGCTCGCACAAGAAGAGTAGCTCGCGCAAGAAGAGCGCTTCTCGCAAGAAGAGCAGCTCACGCAAGAAAAGCAGCTCGCGCAAGAAGAGCACTTCGCGCAAGAAGAGCACTTCGCGCAAGAAGAGCACTTCCCGCAAGAAGAGCACTTCCCGCAAGAAGTCCGGGCGCAAATACGGCCGAAAGTCGGGAAAGAAGGTCGAGGGCGCGATGCACGAGATGAAGCGCGGGAAGCTGCGGTCAGGCCGATCCGGAAAGAAGGTCACGAGCCGCAAGCAGGCAATCGCGATCGGTCTGAGCGAGGCGCGCCGTTCGGGCGCGAAGGTGCCCAAACGCAAGGGGTCCGCCAAGAAGCGGTAAGCGAAGGCGTGCCGCCTGAACGGGCGGCACGCCTCTTAAAGTGCGTCGTTGTCCAATACCGTTTGGCGCCCGGCCGCTTGATACTGGCCGTTTCACATGATAAGATGCCTTTCTGCGCCCTCAAGGCCAGCGGCAGCGGTGGGAACCCTTACGTGACGGCGTGAGACGCGATTCCCTGCGCAAGCAGCGGCCACGGCGGCGGGCGCCGGCGGAGCCCCTACGTTTTGAATCTCATCGACGTCAACAACTTCGACGCCATGCGCATCGGACTGGCATCGCCCGAGCAGATCCGCGCCTGGTCGTTCGGCGAAGTTAAAAAACCCGAAACCATCAACTACCGGACCCTCAAGCCGGAACGCGATGGCCTCTTCTGCGAGAAGATCTTCGGCCCTACCAAAGACTGGGAATGCCATTGCGGCAAGTACAAGCGTATCCGCTTCAAGGGGATGATCTGCGATCGCTGCGGCGTCGAGATCACGCGCGCGAAAGTGCGGCGCGAGCGCATGGGCCACATCGAGCTCGCGACGCCGGTGAGCCACATCTGGTACCTCAAGGGCGTGCCGAGCCGGATTGGGATCCTCCTCGACATGTCGCCGCGCCAGCTCGAAAAGGTCATTTACTTCGCCGCCTATGTGGTAATCGATCCCGGCGACACGACGCTGACCAAGCGAGAGGTGCTCTCCGAGCAGAAGTACCGGGAGGCGCGCGAGAAGTTCGGCAACCGCTTTAAGGCGGGAATGGGCGCCGAAGCGATTCGGGAGCTGCTGCGCGACCTGAACCTGCGGAAGCTGCAAGAAGACCTTCGCAAAGAATTTAAGGAGACCAGCGGGCAGAAGCGGCTCAAGGCGATCAAACGACTCGAAGTCGTCGAAGCGTTCTTGGCCAGCGGCAACCGTCCCGAATGGATGGTCCTTGCTGCGGTCCCGGTGATCGCGCCGGAGCTGCGGCCGATGGTTCAGCTCGACGGCGGCCGCTTCGCCACGTCGGACCTCAACGATCTCTACCGGCGCGTGATCAACCGGAACAACCGGCTGAAGCGGCTCCTTGAGCTCAATGCGCCCGAAATCATCATTAAAAACGAAAAGCGCATGCTTCAAGAGGCTGTGGATGCGCTCATCGACAACGGCCGACGCGGCCGTCCGGTCACGGGCCCCAACAATCGGCCGCTCAAGTCGTTGTCCGACATTCTCAAAGGCAAGCAGGGCCGCTTCCGTCAGAACCTGCTCGGCAAGCGCGTCGACTACTCCGGGCGTTCGGTGATCGTCGTTGGCCCAACGCTCAAGCTGCATCAATGCGGACTTCCCAAAGAGATGGCGCTCGAGCTCTTCAAGCCGTTTGTGATGAAGAAGCTCGTCGATCGTCAGCTGGCTCATAACATCAAGAGCGCGAAGCGAATGGTCGAACGCATCCGTCCGGAAGTGTGGGACGTGCTCGAAGAGGTAATCAAGGAGCATCCCGTACTGCTCAACCGCGCCCCCACGCTCCACCGATTGGGGATTCAGGCGTTCGAGCCGGTGCTGGTCGAGGGCAAGGCGATTCACTTGCACCCACTGGTCTGCACGCCGTACAACGCCGATTTCGACGGCGACCAGATGGCCGTTCACCTGCCGCTGTCAGCGGGCGCCCAGGCGGAGGCCCGCATCCTCATGCTGTCGTCCAACAACATCTTGCTGCCGGCGTACGGCAATCCGGTTTCGATCCCGACCCAAGATATGGTGCTCGGGCTGTACTATCTGACGTTCCAGCGCGATCAGTATGCCGGGCCGGCGAAGGCCGCGATACCGGACGAGCCAGACCGCTTCCCACGGGCGAAAAACAAGAACGCGCCGGCGGCAGACGCCCCCGGGGCCATGCCAACCTTCTTCGACGGCAAGGAAGCCGTGACGGCGTACGAGACCAAGCAGATCGGGCTGCAAGAGTGGATCTACGTGCGCCACAACGGCGAGCTCATCAAGACCACGGTCGGGCGGGTGATATTCAACCTCGCGTTTCCGCAACGGTGGAACCACGAGTTCGTCAACCGCATCATCGACAAGGGCGCCCTGAAGAAGACCATCACCGACTGCTACCGCCGCTACGGCAACGCGGAGACCGCGCGCTTTCTCGATGCAGTCAAAGATCTCGGCTTTCACTACGCGACGCTGTCCGGCACGACGGTGTCGATCAGCGACGTTATCGTTCCGCAAAATAAGTACGAGATCGTCGGCAAGGCGCAAAATGAAGTGGACGGTTTGCACCGTCTCTACGAACAAGGGTTCATTTCGGAGGACGAGCAGTACAACAAGACCATCGATGTGTGGTCGAAGGCGTCCGATGAGGTGACGACAGCCATGCAATCTTCGCAGAACCCGCTCAACCCCGTCTTCATGATGGCGACGTCGGGCGCTCGCGGATCGATCGCGCAGGTCAAGCAGCTCGGCGGGATGCGCGGGCTGATGTCTGACCCCTCAGGCCGGATCCTCGAGATTCCCGTGAAGGCGTCGCTCAAAGAAGGGCTGACGGTGCTCGAGTACTTCATCTCGACGCATGGCGCGCGCAAGGGTCTGGCCGACACCGCGCTGCGTACGGCGGACTCCGGTTACTTGACGCGCCGTCTCGTAGACGTCGCGCAAGACGTCATCATCCGCGAAGAGGATTGCGGCACGAGCAACGGCATCGTAGTCAGCGACATCAAGTCGGGCAAGGAAGTCATCGAACCACTTGCCGACCGGATCGTCGGACGGCGCGCGGCCGAAGAGATCCGCCTCGACCCCAAGCGGCCGACGACGGCGATCGTCAAGCGCAACGACGAGATCGACGAAGACAAGGCCAAGGCGTTGCTCGACGCAGGAGTGTCTGAGGTCAAGATTCGCTCGGTGCTCGCGTGCCAGTCGAAGTACGGCGTATGCTCGCTGTGCTACGGCCGCGATTTGGCTGCCGGCAGCGGCGCCGACATCGGCACGGCCGTGGGGATCATCGCGGCGCAATCGATCGGTGAGCCGGGAACGCAGCTTACGCTGCGCACGTTCCACACGGGCGGCGTAGCCACCGAAGACATCATCACGGGACTGCCGCGCGTCGAAGAGATCTTCGAGGCGCGCAAACCCAAGGGGCAGGCCACGATCTCGGAAGTGGCGGGCACCGTGCGATTCGCCGACGAGCGGAACAAGCGCGTCGTCTATGTCGCCGATGCCGGCGGACAAGAGCACGAGTACGACATCCCGCCGGGCACGCATCTGCTCGTGCAGGACGGTCAACAGGTGGCACCGGGCGATCAGCTCAACGAAGGATCGCTCAACCCGCACGACATCCTGCGGGTCAAGGGCGAAACGGCTTTGCAGAACTACTTGGTACAGGAAGTGCAAAAGGTCTATCGTTCGCAAGGCGTCGACATCAACGACAAGCACATCGAGGTAATCGTTCGTTCGATGCTGCGGAAAGTGAAGATCGTCGAAGGCGGCGACACTTTGCTGCTACCCGGACAGCTTGTGGAGGCGGCCGCGTTCAACGAGGCCAACGAGAAGATGAAGGCTGCGGGCAAGGAGCTCGCGACGGCCAACCCGGTCCTGCTCGGCGTAACGAAGGCCTCGCTGGCTACGGAGTCGTTCCTCTCGGCGGCCAGCTTCCAAGAGACGACGCGCGTGTTGACGGACGCCGCCATCAAGGGCAAGTACGATCCGCTGCTCGGCCTCAAGGAGAACGTCATCATCGGCAAACTCATCCCGGCGGGAACGGGCATGTCGCGGTATCGCAACGTCGAAATCGTGCCGGAAGGACAAGACCTTGACGATGACGGTCGCCCGCGTCACGAGTACGAAATACCCTACGCCACAATGACGGCCGACGATGCGGCCCTCGCCGAGGTCATCGGCAGCGGAAACGGCGACGGAATGAGCCGCCTCGTCAGCGCTTACGAACGCAACCGCGAACCGCTCACCGTCCAGTACGAAGGGGAAATCGAGGACCACGCGACCCCGCATGCGGGCCCCAAGAAGACACAGTACGACCGGCTCAAAGGCATCAATCCGGAAGACCTGTAGCGCGCATCCGCGGCGTCACCATCGATACCGCGATCGTTACGGCGAGGTTTGCTGCGAGCCCGGCAAATCCGGCGTTGATGCCCCACGGGGCGATGCTGAGCGCGGAGAGCGAAAGAGCGACGGCGAGCCCCGTCGCGATCCCGGCTGCCACGCCCCAGGCGGTGAGCCGCCTGGTGAGCAGCGAGCCGATCGCGCCAGGCGCGAACTGCGTGATGCCGTTGTAGTAGAGCAGGAGCAGCTCGACGACGGTCTTCTGCGCTACGAGCCAGACGGCCAGCGCCAGCAGTGCGACGATGATTACGAGCACACGCGTCAGCATCGTGCGCGCGGCATCGCTCGTCGCCATGCGTAGAGCGTCGCCCACGACGTTTTTCGTCACGACGCTCGCACCCGCGAGCAGCAGCGAGGATGCCGGAACGAGCGCCGCGAGCGCGCCCGCAGCGGCCACCAATCCGAGAACCCACGGCGGATAATACCGCTGCACGACGAGCATAAACGACTGGTCGACCGCCGTTCCTTTCAATCCCGGGGCGATCATCGTCGCGGAAAGGCCCGCGAAGATCATGAGACTCAAGAACGCCTGATAGAATGGCAGTAGCATCGCGTTGCGGCGCAGAGTGTCGGCGCTGCTGGCGCTGTAGATGGCGGCCGCACTTTGTGGGCCCATGAAGAAGCCAATTGCCGAGAGCAAGACTGTCGACGCATACCATGCCGTGCCGTGGAATGCGCTGCCCGCCGGCAACACGAGCATCTGAGGGTGCATTGTCAGCAGCCGGTCGAACATCGCGCTCGGCGAACCGAAGAAGCGCGTCGGTATCGCGATGCCGGCAAAGATCACTGCTCCGAGCACCAAGACGTCCTTGACGATGCTAGCCCAGGCAGTACCGCGCAAGCCGGAACTGAATACGAAGAGGGCGAGCACGCCGAAGGCGATGCAGACCGACGCCGTCGCATCATATGCGCCGAAGCCGGCGATGCGCAGCAATATCTGCAGTCCGCTGAGCTGTAACGCGACATACGGCACGATCATGACGAACTGCAGCAGCGCGATCGCGATACTCAGCGCCCGGCTCCCGTACCGCACTTCAAAGTAATCGGGCCAGGTTAGTAGGCCGTGCTCCTTGCCGACGCGCCAGATCCCCGGCGTGACGAAGTAGCCGATGATGTACGCGCACGTGCCGTAGGCGATCACATAGAAGGCCGGCGCGCCGCCCGAATACGATAGGCCGGCGATACCGAGGAACGTGAAGGTCGTGTAGATTTCGCCGGCGAGGAGCACCCAGAGAAACAGCGTCCCGAACGAGCGGCCCCCGACGATATACTCTTGGGGATTCATCTTCACGCGCCGAACGGCGAGCAGCGCGAGAACGACCGTACCGAGCACGACGATCGCGACGATCGCGAGTGCTGTCGTCGGCGGAGCGATCACCAGTGGCGCTCCAGCCGGCCAATCGTCCAGACGAACGCCGGCGTGGCGAGTCCCCATGCTACCGTCCAGCAGAGCAAGAAGGGAAGCCCGAAGAAACGGGGTTCGACGCGGTTCACCAGCGGCACGGCGATGGTGAGCGCAGAAATCGGTATGGCAGCGAGCAGCAGTCGCAGCATTTGCGCGGTCTTACGCGCGCTCGCGGACAAGCCTGCCGGCGACAGAAGGCGAGGACGGAAGGGGAGCCGGGCGCGACGGCGCATCACGCAGCATGCAGCAGCGTCGCTCGTACGTCGGGCCGATCGTCGTGATCGCAATCGTCGTCATGGCATTCCTGTTCGTCGGCGGTTCGTACAACTCGCTCGTGACCCTCAGTCAATCCGTGGACGCACAGTGGGGACAGGTGCAGAACGTCTACCAGCGCCGCGCGGACCTCGTGCCGAACCTCGTCGCGACGGTAAAGGGAGCCGCGAATTTCGAGAAGAGCACGTACGAGGACGTCGCCAAGGCGCGCGCGAGCGTTGGGCAGATCTCGCCGCAGGTCGTTCAGAACGCTATCAGCAACCCCCAGGACTTCGCCAAGTACTCCCAGGCGCAGGACCAGCTCGGCTCTGCGCTGTCGCGACTGCTCGCCGTCGTCGAGAATTATCCCCAGCTCAAGGCGACGGAGAACTTTCAGACGCTGCAGGCGCAGTTGGAGGGGACGGAAAACCGCATCGCGTTCGAGCGTCGCAAATACAACGACGTCGCGAAGGCCTTCAATACCAAACGCGATACGGTACCGACGGTGTTCGTCGCAGGGCTTTTCGGCAGCCGCTTCAACGAAAAGCCCTATTTTCAGTCGCAGGCCGGTGCCGAGAAAGCGCCGGTCGTAAACTTCAGCCCGTGACTCGCGACGAGCGCGCCGCTATCGCGTGCGCTCTGGCCCGGGCCGAGGAAGGTACGACCGGCCGCATCGGCGTGCGCGTTATTCCGGATCGCGATTGCCATGCGTTCGAGCGCGCACAACGCGAATTCATTCGGGCCGGGTTGCACCGCCACCATCACGGCAACGCGGCAATGATCTTGGTCGCGCCGAAGGCCCAGCGGTTCGCAGTCATCGGCGATCGGGCGCTGCACGACCGGGTCGGCGATGCCTTTTGGCGCTCTGTCGTCGACGGAAGCCAGCCGTACTTCGCGCGCGGGGCGGTATGCGATGGAATCGTGTATGCGGTGGACCGGCTGGGCGAGGCGATGCACTCGCACTTCGAGCACGTGGAGGAGGCGGCGCCATGAGGGTCCGCCTCTCCGCGGCCTTCCTGCTGCTCGCATTACCGTGGCCGCTCGTCGCGCTCGGTCAGGATTTCGCGATCCCGCCGACGCCGAATCGGTACGTCACCGACAATGCCGGCGCGCTCTCGAACCAGGCGCGCACGTCGCTCGAGAACGAGCTGCGCACCTACGAACGCTCTACAGGTCATCAGGTCGTCGTCTGGATCGATCAAGCGACCGGCGGCGTACCGCTGGAGACATGGACGGGCGAAACGGCCGATCGCTGGAAGATTGGCCGCCGCGGTAAGGACGACGGCGCCGTGCTCTTTGTTTTTATGCGCGACCACAAGATGCGCATCGAGGTTGGCTATGGGCTCGAAAGCGCGCTCACCGACGCCGACGCCCACCGCATCATCGCCGCGCAAATCGTGCCGCGCATGAAGGCCGGCGATGTGGACGGCGCCGTTTCCAGCGGTGTGGCGGCAATGTTGACGACGATTACCCCCGCCTACGCGGGCGTAACCCCGCCGCCGCAGCGGCCGGCCACCGGTGATAACAGCAACTTGCCGTTCGTGGTCGTGTTCATCGGCCTGTCGGTGCTCTTCTTCCTTTTCATGGTCGTCATGCAAGTGGTTCGCGCCCTGCGCTACGGCTATCTGTTCTTGCACGAAGGCTCGGCGCGGGCACGGAAGGATATGAAGGGTTGGCCGGGCTGGGCCGTTGGCGGAATCGTCGGCGCGGGTTCGTCGTTTGGCGGCGGCGGCGGCGGTTTTGGCGGAGGTTTCTCGGCAGGCGGCGGCGGTTTCGGAGGAGGCGGTGCGTCGGGCGGCTGGTGATCGTTGCATCACTGCTTGCCCTCGTTCTTCTGCGGTACGACGTGCTAGTTTCCGCAGGTCACGAGGGGCGTCCGACGAGCTGTTCGCGCTTCCCGCAGCACCGCTGTAATCTCGGCGCGGCCGGCGAACGGGCGTGGACGCCGATCGTCGCCGATGCGGCGACCAAGGTTCTACGAGCGCATGGACTGAGCGTCGCGCGGCTGCCGGCCGATTTCCACGGCCGCTATCGCGTTCGGGCGGCCGTTTTCATCCACTTCGACGGCTCCGATCCGCCCTGTGGCAGCGGCGCGTCGATTGGCTATGGCGACAAAGCGAGCGCGCATGCGGCGGCGCTTTGGCGCCGGCTCTACAGCAAACAGTGGCCATTTCACTTCCGGCCGGACAACTTCACGAGCGGCTTGCGACACTACTATGCTTTTCGGCAAGTCGACGCGAGCAACGGAAGCCTCGTTCTCGAGTTGGGTGAAATCACGTGTCGCCCGCAGCGGGCATGGCTCGATTCCCGCCTTCAGTGGGAAGGCGCGATGGTCGCATATTTCGTGAGCCGGCTCGTGGGCGAAGGCGGCGTTCCCAAGCCCTAGAAGCAGACACACGTGCGGGTTGTTCGTGGCGAAGGGCGCAACGACTCCGGCGGTTTTGCACCGGTGGACCGCCCACGGCTGGTCGAGCGACTAAGCGCAGCAGCGCGATACCCGATCACACTGCTCGCCGCGCCGGCAGGTTACGGCAAGTCGGTCGTCCTTCGTCAATACTTGCAAACGCTGCGCGGGCCGTGCGTGCGGTTCGCGTTGCGCAGCGAACACGCAACACTCCTGGGCTTTCTGCGTGGTTTCGCGGAGGCGCTGCGCGACCACGCTCCGCACGCCATCACGGCGCTTGCAGGCGCCTACGAGCGAACCACTCCATCGTCTCGGCGCAGCACGGAGCTCGCCCGTTGGCTGCATGCCCATTTGGAATCGTTCAACGGCGTGATTGCGATCGACGACCTTCACGCTGCCGACGGTGACGCCGAAGTGGCGGCGTTCCTCACGTCGCTCATTGAGGCGACCAAAAGTCAAATACGGTGGATCCTGGCGTCGCGCAACGCGACAGATCTGCCGCTCGGTACGTGGTTCGCCTATCGGGACGCCGACGTGCCCGTCGACGATGAAGTACTCCGGTTCACGCCCGAGGAACTTCGTTCGGCGGCCAACGCACTGAGCTTGACGACCCGCGACGAGGAGCTCAACGATCTCCTTGCTTTGACTGAAGGGTGGCCCGCCGCCATCAGCTTCGCGCTGAGGACGTCGACGCGCTCGTCGGACTTGCGCAACGTCTCGGCGATGACGCGAGACATGATCTACCGGTTCCTGGCCGAGCAGGTATACAGTACGCTCGACGCCGACGAGCGAGCGCTGCTCGAGGTCGCGATAGCCCTGCCGACCATCGACGTAACCGTCCTCGAGCGAGCCGGCTTCGATCGGGCGCTTCCCATCGTGGAGCAGCTTCGCAACCGTACTGCTTTCATTTATGAGGAATCGGCCGGCTCGTACCAGTGTCACGAGTTGTTCCGCGACTTCCTACGCCATCAAAGCGCACTTGGCGGCAGGCGCTCGCAGCAGCAAGTGCACGAACGCGCTGCGCGCGCGCTCGAAGGGAGCGGCGACGTCGAACACGCGATTGCCGCCTACGCGCTCGCCGGCTGCCCTGACGAGGTTGTCCGACTGCTGGAGCACCACGGCTTTGATTTGCTCGAACGCGCACGCGGGGACGTCGTGGCTCGCGCCATCGACTCTCTTGACGCCACAAGGCGCGAAAACGCGGCAATTCTTGCGCTCCACGGTGCCCTGCAGGCCGTCGCCGGCAAATTTGGTCGAGCGGAAACGCTCCTCCGGCGCTCATTGGCTCGAGCGGGAACGAACCGCGCCCTCGTGGCGATGACAAGCCTACGCCTAGCGGCGATATTGGGCAACCAAGGTGAAGACGTCACGGTTTTGCTCGATCCGGTCGCAAGTGATTCCGGTCAAATGGCCGCCTATAGAGCTGAAGCGCTTTCTCTAATAGCGGCGAGGAAGGCAATTGCCGGTGAAAGGGCCATTCCGCAGCAGTACATCGGCCAAGTTAGGGCTTTGCTGCCACAGATAGAGTCAGACGTTACAAGGGCCAAGCTTCTACATCACCTGGGGATCGCAAGTCGCCACATCGGAGATATTGCTGGCGCGTTCCTGGCGTTGACAGAATCAAGTGATCTGGCAACAGAGCTGCACTTGTATAACGTCGGAAGTCGTGCGAATTCTGTACTCTCCAATCTGGCGCTACATGAAGAAGACGACGTGGTTCAACAGCTTAAGTATGCCGAGCTCGCTAGTGTCGCTGCAACCAAGGCTGGAGATGCGTTTGCTCTCCAAACCGCCCTGCTCCAAATACTGAGCGCATACATTCGTCGCGCCGATATAGACAAGGCCGTTGAAGTTGAAAGGCGATTCAGTGCGCTCAGAACGGACAGCTCGGCTGAGCGGTACTTAGCACTCTCGAAGTCAGTACGCCTTGCTTGGGAGGGACGCTTTCGTGAAGCGCACAGATTGATAGCTTCGCGTTGGGCCAAAATGCACTTCGATTTCGACCGTGCCTCTTGCGGGTCGCAATGCGCGCTTTTCTTGGCGCTTGACGGTCACCGCGAAGAATCGACAAGGCTGATTTCTAAGATCATTCCACTGGTATCTGAGATACAAAAGTCGGGCTTGTTTCGTAGACGGTGCGCTGCGATAAGTACGATGTTTTGCGCATTGGCCGAGACGATTAACGGAAGGAGCACGAAAGCAGAAAGGATGCTTCGGACTATAGCTACTTCGGACGCTGTGATAAACGATGTCCAGCGAATTGCCAACAACGTTGTGCGAGCCGGTCGCGGAACCGCGGCCACTGCTGAGAACATCAATAATATTAACTCTCTAACTTCGGCTGGGTACGGAGACGTGGCGCGACTTCTGCGTGTCGTGTGCGACAAAATTCAGTCTAAGGGAAAGCTGCCGCAGAGCAGCGTGCTGCTGACCGCTTCAGAGCGTGAAATACTGCAGCTATTGGCGCAGGGACAAAAGCCGAAGGACATCGCAATAGATACGACGCGAAGTGTCCATACTGTTAGGGTGCACATAGCAAACGCGATAGAAAAATTAGAATGCCACGGTACTTCTCAAGCCGTTGCCCAGGCACGGCGGCTCGAGCTGATCGAAGGCTAGCCAGAAGAGTGGTCATATAACGAGGAATGGCTGACCTTCACTTAGTAAAAGCGGCCATCTTTAGGAGCTCCGCTGGGGAAAGGGGAATGGAATGCTCACCTTAATTATCGCTCTCATCGCCGCGATGGCCGTCACGCCTCCGGACCCGTTCTAAGGCTGGCACAGCGCGTGGTGGCGCCCGGGTGCGCCACCCAGTTGGCACTCGTCCATGTCAGAGTCGCGGCATGGACGAGTACTTTATTGGAGCCGGCGCGCTCCTAACCGCCGGGGAGGACGCCTCCATAACCGGGGCGACCCTCCACGCCCAGACCGAACCCGGGATTGCCGGACGAGTGAAAGGCGCGCTGATCGACTTCGAGTCGGCCACCGAGGCGGGACTTTCACGGATCCTTATCGTGGCTCAGGGCTGGAGCGGCCGGCGGTTTCGGCTTGAAGTCGTGGACCGGCTACTTTCGCGGCGGGAATGCGCGCTCCGCGACGTCATCGCCATTCTGGCCGAGGCAATCGGAGCCAACGAAGTGCACGTTTTCGCGCGGTGGCGCCCCGATGCGGCGATGGTTGCGGGGCTGGAAGGCGTCGGCGTCCGGCTGGAAGCGCATCCCCTGGAGGCGATCGGACCGGCGGCGCTGGTATCTGGCCAGCGCCTTGCGCATTGGGGCGTTCAGGTAGCTCCAAGGGTGAGAAAGCACGATGCAGCGTAGAAATGCATATCATGCCCAATGCCCGCGTTGCGGTCATCGACGACGACCGTATGGTTCGGGAGATGTTGGAACTGGGACTCTCCCGCGAAGGCTACGAGGTGCGGACCGCGATGGATGGCCTCGCCGCCCTCGAACTCGTCAAAGTCTTCGATCCCGAACTGATCGTACTCGACATCATGATGCCGAAGATCGACGGCGTCACGCTGCTGCCGCGCTTGCGCGAGATCACTCAAGCCCCGATCCTCATGCTTACCGCAAAAGGAGGAACGGAGGATAAAGTCCGTTCCCTGAGCTCCGGGGCTGACGACTACCTCGTTAAGCCCTTCGTCTTCGAGGAGCTGATCGCTCGGCTGCAGGCAAAGCTGCGCCGGCCACAGCTCATCGAAGAAAACGTGCTGAGATGGCGCGACATTTCAATCAACCCCGCTACGCGCGAAGCGTGGCGCGGCAAGGATGCGCTGGAGCTCACTCAGCGCGAGTTTGACTTGTTGGAAGTCTTTATGCGGGAGCCGCGGCGCGTCTTTAGCAAGGACCATCTGCTCGAGATCGTGTGGGGGCACGACTTTGAAGGCGGTCCGAACATCGTCGAGACCTACATATCTTATCTTCGAGCGAAGATCGACCGTGCCGGCGAACCCGGCTCGTTTATCAGAACGGTCCGCGGCGTCGGCTACGGTTTGTCGCAGTAGCGTCGGGCGACTCACGTGAAACTCGCGGCGCGCCTCTCCGCACTCTACGCCGTCCTGCTTGGCGTCACGGTGCTGATCGTCGTGCTTGCCTCTTCCATTGCACTTGTCTTCGAGCTCTGGCGGTTTTCCGGCGATGTCATGGTGGCGAAGCACGAGGAAGCGCGAATCCTCGTCGATCAGTACCGGCGCGAAGGCATGACCCTCCAGCACGCCGCGCCCGAAATCGTCAATGCGCTCAGCGGCATCGGTTTGCGAGTGACGGTTTTCGATTTGAAGGGACGCTATCTTGCCGGCGACAAGACCCTCCGCCCCAAACCGCTCGGCGGCGTGTTGGCGGCAGGCGGAATGCAGCATTTCATCCCGCCGTCGCTGCGCGGTTCTCAACCGATAGGAAGCCCCGCGCCGCGCGGCACGGGGACGGTGCACGTCTACGGCTATCGGGGGCAGTTCCCACCACTCCCGCCGGATCCGACGAGATTAGAGCCCCTGTCGTTGACGTACGTCGAAGGCGGCTATGTCGGCTTCGGGCCGTCGTTTCCACTGCTGTTGGTCTCATTGGTGCCGTACTGGCGAATCGTGCTGACGATTGCCCTCGCGGCCATCCTACTATCGTGGTTCGTGGGGCGGCTCTTCGCCCAACAGTCCTTGCGGCCGATCAACGAAGTCAGCGATTCCCTGCGCGCGCTTGCCCACGGGGATTATACGCAGCGGCGGTTCGTCATGGCGGGCGGCGACGAGATTGCGTCCTTGACGGCCGCTTTTAACGACGCAGTGGCGAGCGTTGCAACCGCCATGGACCACCGTCGAAAAGCAGAGGAGCGTATGCGCCAGTTTGCGGCGGACGCGTCCCACGAGCTTCGCACGCCGCTCACCGTGATCGCCGGCTACATCGACGTGCTGCGCCGCGGGGCTATCGAAGAACCGCGCATTGCCCGCCAAATTCTCACCACGATGTCGCTCGAAAAAGAGCACATGCGCGGCCTGATCGACCGGCTGATGCGCCTGGCGCGCCTCGACTCCGAGGCGCCGCCGAACCTCGAGAGCATCGACCTTGCAGAGCTGCTGCGCAACCAATGCGAGGCTGCCCGGCGTCTGGACGACCGCCGCACGATCGACTACAGCGTCGATGGCGCGTCGGTGGTCCAGGCTGACCGCGGAGAGCTTTCGGAAGCGGTCTGGAACGTCATCGAGAACGCCCTCAAGTACGCGCCGGACGCTCCGATCCATCTGCAAGCGACGCGCAACAATGGCCACTCGATCATTCGGATCAGCGACGAGGGCCCGGGGATGTCCGACGCGGAGCGCGTTCATGCGTTCGAGCGCTTTTACCGCGGCGATCAGCGTGGCGAAATTGTCGGGACCGGCCTAGGCTTAGCAATCGCTAAGCGCGCGGTGGAGCGCGTTGGCGGCGACATTGCCATCGACAGCTCCCCTGGCCACGGAACCGCCGTTACCATTACAATTTAGGACTTTCACAGCACCATTCCAGGTACGGCTTGCGGGCCATCTCATATAATCGTTTCGATATGGTGAAACGGAGCGCTGCGCTGGCAGTCACTCTGCTCATGCTATACGCTTCGATCGCGACGCGGGCGTCAGCGCAATCCGAGTCGGCGGAGATTGAAATCGTCGTCGTCGATGCGGGCACCAAGCAGCCGCTCGAATTGGCCCGCGTGCTGTTGGACGGTCCGGTGCTGACGTCGGAGCTCACCGGCAAGAACGGCAAGGTGGTGTTCACCGACGTACCCGACGGCATCTATCGTGCTCGCATCGTGCGGCGTGGATACAATAGCCTTACGTCGGCATCGTTCGAGGTGCTCGATGGCAGGGTCGTGACGGTGAGCTTCGCACTGGCGCCCGCCAACGGCGGCCTCAAAGTGATTGGGCAGGTTACTGCCAAGGCGTCCGCTACGATCTCGAGCAGCAGCATCGATCAGAACTCTCCGCAGCGTCGTCTTTCGAGCGACCTTGCAGATGCGCTTAACAAGCTCTCCGGCGTAACCGTCTCGACCTCGAGCGACGACAGCGACGCCACGCAAACCATTTCCCTGGAAGGCCACGATCCAACGCAAACGCAGCTGACGCTCGACGGCATTCCGCTCAACGCGCCCGGCTCCGCCGGCAGTCTCGGCGGTTTCGCCACCGACTTGTTCGCCGGCGCGTCAGTACACACGGGCCCTGGGTTGGGAGGTCTCGGCGGATCGGTGGGTTTCAGCACCCTGCAGCCGACGCTGAGCTGGATTTCGCAGCTGCAGATGTCTGCGGGAAGTTTCGGCCGCAACAATTACTCACTCGCCGAAACGGGATCGATCGGCAAACTCGGTCTGGCCGTTCAGACGGTCAACCGGCTCTATCCCAGCCTCGTCGACGGTGACTTCTACGAAGATGCTAGCGGCCTCTCGTACATGCACGACGGCGACAGCACCATTTCCGGTAACCTTTTTAGCACCCGGTACGAGTTCGGCGATTCGAACTCGCTCAGCGGCATGTTTATGAACTCCAACCGCAACACGAACGTCGTCTGCCTGCGTTACAACGGTGATCCAGCGACCACGCTGCCCTGTGGTTACGGGCCAAACAATACCGATAGGACGAACGTCCAGCTCTATTCGCTGACCGATAACGCCCTTGTCGGCGCGACGCAGCTGCAGGCCTCGGTTTTTTCACTCGATGCGACCGGCCTCATGAATCAGTTGGCCCGCTTCGTCAACGGTGAGGCAGAGCCGACGGGATTTTCGACGGCGGCAAAGTCGAGCGGGTACGTCCTCAACGCGACGCTGCCGGCGCAGCAGCGGCACACGATTTCGTTTCAGGCCTACGGTGCTTCATCGCAGTTCGCGACGACGCCGCTAGTGCCCGAGGCCGTGCCATTTTATAACGGCACGCAGACGACGCAGTATTCGGTGCTGCAGGCGACGGACACCATCCACTCCAGTGACAAGCTCACGCTTGCCGGCTCCGCCGGCTTGAGCACCGCGACCGGTACGACGGGCATCTCTGAGCTCGGGAGCTTTTCGGCGACATGGCGCCCTACGTCACATGATACCTATAGCGGCTCCTTTGCGCTTGGCGGCGCCGCCGCTACGCAGGGGCGGCTGCAAATTCTGAGCGACCCCGCATCGCTGCGGTTCGACTGTAACGGCAAAGTCGCGTATGGGAACGCCCCCGGACAGCAGACGCAAAATAGCTCGTCGAACTCGCTGCGTCTGAGCTACACGCACCAGCTCCATGGCGGCAACGTCTCGTTGACGCTCTATCGACAGGTCCAAAACGGCGTCTTGTTGCCCGTCTATGTCGACGGCGTTATCCTCAACGAACTTGGGGAACTGCCCCCGGGCTACTTGGACCAGGTGGCCGCGCTGTACAATTCGCCCGCGGGCTGCAACACACCGGCGAGCACCCCGTTTTCGGCGCGACAGCTATACTTTACGACGCCGGTCTCGGGTGTTACGCGGCTCTACCAGGGCGCGGAGATCACGGGCTACGCCACGCTGGGCAATCTCGTCGTGCAGCCGTACTACAACATCACCGCCGCGCAGGCGAACTCCGACAGCTACCTCTTCGCGAATCCTTGGTCGATCACGATTCCAGGCCAACAGCTTCCCAACGTGCCCCTGCTGAAGTCTGGCATCGTGCTCGACTATAAGGCGCCGCACTCGATGCTGGAATGGCTCGCGGATGCACAACACGTCGGGTCCAACAATCCAAACAATCTGCCTCCATACACCACGTTCGATGCCGGCGTTACGGCGCAGCTAACGCGTGGAACGCTAACCTTTGCCGCCAGCAACCTCACGAACACCTATTCTGGCGTGTTCGCCACACCGGCGAACGCCGTGCCGTTCACGACCGCCGGAGGATTTGAAATCCAAAACATCGCCCGGCCGCTCGTGCCGCGCAACATCTCTTTGACGTACGCGGTGAAGTTCGGCGAGGGCGCGACGTCGTCGCAAACCGGCACGGCGTTTCACGTGCGCGGTGCCGGTGGGCCGGGCGGACCGTTCGGCGGCGCATCGAGCGCACCCAATGGTTCCGCTCCCGCGCGCCAGGGCGGCGGCGGCTTCCGGTCGCTTTTCTCGCCGCTACCCCAGACGCCGCCGGCCGACCCATTTGTGGTCGGCACGAACCCGGCGACCTGCAGCGCCGCAAACGCCGGCAAGACACGTCAGCTTTCTACGGAGCTCAAAGCGTACGTGGCGCAGATCGAAGCGGCCCGCACGGCGGCCGGTTATCCGGCGACGATGGCCGCCCCGGCTTTAGCCGACGCCACGTTTACGTACCATGGTTTGGGCGCGACGTACGCGCTGACGGTTACGCCGAAGGACGCGGGCACGCTGCGGGCGCTCGCCGGATGTATCGCCCTTCATATCGCACGCGCCGACGACGTAACCCAGCGTAAGCTGTACGCGCCGGCGAGCCCGCTGTTCTTCGTACCGCAACTGACCTTCATGCCTGCGGTCGGGCTCTACATCGTCGCGCGGCAGCAGCAACCGGGGCAAGAGTCGTTCCGCGTCTACAAGCTCCCGTCTTCGCCGCCGGCGGACCCGTTCGCGGTGCGTGCGGGCGCCGCGTGCACCGGGCCGGCGCGTAACCTCGCGAGGCAGGCGCTCGGCGAACTGCGCAAGCATTTTGCTGGCGGCGCGCCGGCGCCGAGCTGGACCATCACGCCGCACGCAGCGAAATCGACAACGTGGTACGAGCTCGATCCCGGCGATCCGACGATCGTGCCTGCGCTATTGTTCTGCGGGCGGCTCGCCGCAACGACGACCGAAGAGCTTCGCGCGCGCGGTCTTGCGGGCGTCACGGTTCCCGAGCTCAACTACGCGCCGAGCGTCGGTATGTATCTCATCCGGCCGGCCAATCGGCGGCCGCCGTAAGGTTACCCGGGCCCTTCTGGAGAGCGGCCGGCTCTGCGAGCGCGTTCGACCATTTCGCGCATCCGAGGGTGATCGCCGCGAATCGTTGCGACCCACGGCTCGAAGCGCGGCACGGTTCGGCCGGTACGGAATAGCACGTACCATACGTTCATATCGCCCATGAATGCGAAGCGTCGTTTGAAATCCTTGGCCAGTACGGCATAGGATTCGAATGCGTCGAGATAATTGGCGAAGCCACCATGGCTGCGATCGGCTTCGAGCAGTGCGCCGGCGTTGTGGATCGCGGCGCGAACTTTGCGCGGCATGCGGAGGATGCCGGGCGTCGAGAGAATCCGTTCGATGTCGACGTCGTCATATGCCGCGACGCGCACCGGATCGAATGCCTCGAAGGCGCCGCGATAGGCGTCCCAATGCTCGGCGATCTGCTGCCAGCGGACACCGGCCTGGAACACCGCCCGCGTCATCACTTCGAAATAGTCCGACAGCGACGCGGGTTGGATCACATCGGGAATCGCAGCTGCCATGAACGCCGTACATTTATGCCTTCGCTGGCGCCCACCCTCGGACCGACGGCAGGGACCGGCGCGGCCAAGGTCGCAGAAGCGGGACACAAATGCTGCTCTCGTCGTCCGGTAGGATTCCCGACTCGTTTTCTCGCGAAGTCCGCACGGTAGGCAGAGTCTAAGGAGTTTCTGTTTCGTGTACACCGATGAAATGCTCAACTGTGTCGACTGCGGACGCCAGTTTGTATTCAGTTCGGGCGAGCAACGCTTCTACGAGCAAAAGGGCTTTCAGAACAAGCCCAACCGCTGCCCGGACTGCCGGCAGGCGCGCAAGCAAATGCGGTCGAGCGGCACCGGGGGCGAACGCGGCGGCGGCCGGCCCCGCGAGATGTTCACGGCGACATGCAGCAATTGTGGCGGTGTTGCGGAGGTGCCGTTCAATCCGCGCGGCGACAAACCGGTTTACTGCCGGGACTGCTTCGCGTCGCGGCCCTCGTATCGCTGACAGCTAGCGCATCCGGCCGCCCCCGCGCGTCATACGACGCCGTCGTTATCGGCGGCGGCCACAACGGTTTGTCGTGCGCCGCGCTGTTGGCACACGCCGGACACGCCGTCGCGGTCTTCGAGCGGCGCGACCGTCTCGGCGGCGCGGCGGTGAGCGAATGCGACGTGTGGCCGGGCTACACGCTCTCGACGGCGTCGTATGTGTGCAGCCTGCTCGACCCGTGGCTCGTGGAGCGGCTCGATTTGCGCGCGCATGGGCTTTCGTACTACCGGAAGGATCCGTATGCATTCACGCCGCTGGTCGACGGACGGTCGCTCCTGCTAGGCACCGATCGGGCAAGCAACGAGCGGGAGATCGCCGCGTTCGAGCCGCGCGACGTCGCGGGATTTTCAGCGTACGTCGAACGCACCGACCGGCTGGGTGAGGCGCTCTTTGACACATTTTCCGACGAGGAGCCTCGGTTCGACCGCTTTGATCCAGAAACGCAGAGCCTACTGCGCGGATCGGCCGCGGCGCTCGTCGAGCACTACGTTCGCGCGCCCGTGCTGCAGGCCGAACTCGTCAACGACGGCTTGATCGGTACGTACTCGGGGCCGAGGGACGCCGGAACCGGATACGTCCTCGCGCACCATCTGGCCGGCCGGCTGCTGGGCGCGCAAGGCGCGTGGGCGTTCGTGCGCGGCGGCATGGGCGCGGTGTCGCAGGCGCTCGCCCAAGCGGCTCGGGCGGCCGGTGCGGAGACGTTTGCCGACTCCGCGGTTGCGCGCATCATTGTCGACGCGGACGGCGCGGCACGCGGCGTTGATATGGTCGACGGAACGACGGTCAGCGCTCGCACGGTCATCTCCAACGCGCACCCGCGCACGACGTTTCTCGATCTGCTGGAGCCCGGCTCCCTGGATGCCTCCTTCGCGGACCGAGTGCGGCAGTGGAAGAGCGTCGGCGCCTCGCTGAAGCTCAACTTGGCGCTGGGCGAGCTGCCGAATTTCACGTGCCGGCCCGGCGCGGGCGTGCAGCCTTACCATCGAGCGACGATCCATGTGGCGACATCCATCGACTACCTGCAAAACGCGTACGACGACGCGCGAGTCGATGGGGAAAGCGCAGAGCCGCTCATCGAATGCTTCCTCCAAACGCCGACAGATCCGTCACTCGCGCCGTCAGGAAAGCACATCCTTTCGGTGTTCGCCCAATACTTTCCGTACGACCGTCGGGACGGGTGGTCTGTGGAAAAACGGGAATCCGCCGCCGACAAGGTCGTTACGATTCTCGCGCGCTACGCCCCGAATCTCGCGTCCGCCGTGGAAAATCGCCAAATCCTGGCGCCGCCCGATCTCGAGTCCCGTTTTGGGCTGCATGGGGGGCACATCTTCCACGGCGATCTGCTGCCGGGCCAGATCTACGAGGACCGCTTTGCAACACGCACGCCGGTGCGCAATCTTTACCTTTGCGGTTCAGGCGCGCACCCGGGCGGCTGTGTCAGCGGCTTTCCGGGCAAGCGCGCAGCACGCGCCGTCATGCACGATTTGTCAAACGGCCGTACGACCGCGATGTAATTCGGCAAGCCGCTGGCAACAATCGGCGTGCATGCTGCGGCAATGGACGTTACGTGGAGGCCGGTAACCGGTGGTTCGTCGCCTCGCTCGAAGCTGCCCGATAGTGTGTTTGCCTTTCCCGCCGAACGCAAAGAACCCCTGACCGACGCGGGCCACGTTCGCAGCGCGATCGCGCGCTTCGGTGTGGTGGATGGTGTCAGCGAGAACGAGCGCGCGCAGGCCTTCGCCAATATCAAGGCCGCCGCGGCGTATTTCGGCGTGGCGCTGAAGGCGTCCAGCTGGCACGACCTGGTCGGATGATCTTAAAAGCGCCTCAGAAGCGTTGTGTTCTCAGTAAGCGTTGAGGCCTTCGGCGGTAGGATGACGCCATGAACAAAAGCTTTCTGGCGCTCGCGCTTGCGTTGAGCGTTCTACCAATCGCGGCCCATGCCGACGTCAACGGCGCCGCGCAGATGACCCCCGACCAGCGGCAAACCATGCGTCAAACGTTCGAACGCTTTGCCGCCCAGGAGGAGCAGCTGCACCAGCAGATGCGTTTCGATGTACTCGAAGCGATGACGCCGATGCACCGCCGCGCGGTTGGAGCTACGATCGGCGATCTCGCAATCGAATCAAATCCCGACCCTGCCGCCGCCGCGAAGCGCATCGACGCCATCCTCTCACCCGGCGAACGGCAGCGTATCGTCGCGGCGCATTCGTCGTTCTTCGCGCAGAGCCGCCAACTCCGCGAACAGATGCGCGACCAAATGCGCAGTACCATGCCCTCCAACGGCCAGCCGCCGATGATGGATCATGCCCGCGCTAACGGCACGCCGCCGATGGAGCGCGATGCCGGTATGGTGCTGCTGGGCGCGCTATCGCCGCATCCGCATATGATGGGCATGGACGGCCACGGGCCGCCGCGCTAACGGCGCTGCCCGACGGCAGCCTTACGGGATCAGTCGCGTCAGGATGTAGAGTAAGCCGCTGCCGATCCCCCCGAATACGTCGGAGTGTTTGGCAGCCTGCGGCACGTAGATGACGTCGCCCTTTTCTAAGGCGATGTCGGAACCGACGTCGCCGCCCTTGAGTGCATCGTACAGGTTAACCTCGGTCGTTGTCTGTGTCCCGTTAGGCCCCGTGCGTACCACTCGGATATGATTGAGGTCGGCTTGCGCGTTTTGGCTGTTTCCGGCTTTTGCGATCGCGACCGAAAGGCGGTCGCCTTCGTTCACCTGCAGGTCCCCGGGGTGATCGACCGCACCGGCGACGTCCACTGTGAAGTGAATTGGCCCGGGCACGTAAACGACGGATCCCTCCGCGAGCTTCGTATCCAACGCGGTGTCGCCCCGCTGTAAGAGGCGCTCCAGGGAGACCGTGGTGACGGAGCCGTCGACATCCGCGACGCGCGCATCCGGAAAGGCGCCGTTGCTGTCGGCGATGCCGCCCGCTGCGGCCAGCGCATCGGTCAGCTTCGCGTCGGATCGCAACTGATATTTGCCCGGAACCTTGACGTCGCCAAGCACCAGTACGTTGGGTTGACCTAACGAGATGATCGAGATCGTGATGACCGGGTGGCGAACGTATGCGGCGAGGCGCCGGCTTAGGAGGTCGGCCGCGGCGCTGGGACTCTTGCCAGCGACGACGACGCGTCCGACGAGCGGATAATCAATGGTTCCATCCGGCAAGACCATAACGTTTTGCGTCAGGGTCTGGTCGCCGAACACCAAGACGCCGAGCTGATCCCCGGGATGGATCATCGTTTGGGCGGCGACGGCAAGCGGGGTCCAAAGGGCCGCCGCGAGCACCGCCAATGCGAAGAGATGACGCCTCATAGCTCCATCGTACTAGACACCGAGGCTCGGCCGGAACGTCCGGCCGGCGCCCATTCCCTGGTACTGGAGTCCCGTTCGAGAGGGCTACCCGGCTCTGCGGTGCGACGCGGCGATCAGGGCGGCGCGCGAGTGGACGCCGAAGGCGGCCCGCACGCGGGCGGCGTGGTTCTTCACCGTCTCGGGCGAGATGCCGAGGTTCTGGGCGATCTCCTTATCCGTTAAGCCGTCGCAGAGCAGCGCGAACACGCGGCGCTGCGCCGGCGTGAGGGCCGCCTCGATGGGGTCCTCGGCGATCGCGGCCCGGCGTCGAATGTCGGCCGCGACGGAGCTTTCCGAGAAGTCGCGCACGGCCTCCCCGGCGAGGGCGAGCCAGCTCGATGCGGCGGTGATGGCGTGCAGCCGCAAAGCAGCGGCCGCCGCGCGCCAGGCATAGTCGATGGATTGAAAGATCGAGTAGGCGCTCGAGAGCAGAGCGATCGCGGCGGACCGTTCGCCGGAGGCGGCGAGGACGTTGCCCCGAGCGTACTCTTCCATCGCGCGCAACCGCCGGTCGCGGGCGAGCGCGAGCTGCGGCGCAAGCGCCACGGGAATCGCTTCGTAAATATCCAGCAGACGATTCGCCATCGTCAAATCGCGATCGGCGGCGAGTTCGATCAGGTTGAGGATTGCAACGCGCTCTTCGCCGTGTGACGTCCAATCGGTCTCTTGGGCGCACGCGATGGCGTGGCGCAACAGCGCGTCGGCGCTCGAGTTTTCTCCAGCCATGCGCGCGAGGTACGCCTGGTCGGCATAGCACGCCGTCACCCACAGTACCGAGGGCGCGATGTCGCGTGCAAAATAGGAGTACTGCAGCGCCTTTTCATGCGAGCCGCGCAGTGCGTACGCCCACGCGAGGCCGCGGAACGTCAAGAAGCGTTCCCGTTCGAGGTCCGGCGTCCAGGGAATCGACTCTGCGGTGCGGATCGCGAAGTCAAACGTGTCGGGTGCCGCGATCTCGCGCACCAGGTGAACCATGGACTGTGTTGCGCTTGCGAGCAGCGATGCATCGTACGCCTCAGGCGTTTCCATGATGTGAATCGTCGCCTGCTCAAGCAACTTTAGCTGCTCGACGTACTGTCCGCGGAGCGCGGCAGTCCACGAACGAGCGTACAGCCACTGTCCGTAAAGACCTGGCGCGTTGCTCACGTGGACGCTATCGAGCGCGCGATCCATCTCGTCCGGATCGCTCTCGACCCAGCCCAACAGCGACCGCGCGTACGCGACCTCGAACTGGGTCTCGGACGAATACGTCTCGGCGGGAATAGCCGATAATGCGCGGCGCGCCATGCCGATGGACCCTTGGAGCGCATAACAGGTCGACTCCAGCGCCTGCAGATACGCTGCTTCGTCGGCGTTCGTGGAAACCGTTTCGGTAATGACTGCCCGTGCGTCGCTATACCGGGTGAGGCGGATGAACGCACGCGCGCGAACGATACGGTCGGACGGCGAACTGGCATTTGCAGTAAGCTGCAAACACGCAGAAAGCCGGCCCTTACTATACAGCTCGCGGGGTCCCAATGCTCTGCTCCTTATGGGACCACGCAAAAAAGCGGGCCCCTAGTGCGATTAGGGGCCTGCGTTACACGGTGCGGTGGTTAGTCCTGCCTACGTAAGCGCAGGTTTTGTAAGGACGGCAGAAACTGCCGTCGTCGCTGCCGGTGCCGTCAACGCGGCTCCCACCATGCCACCGGGCGTATCGCACGGATGTAAGAATCCAAGAAGCATCGCCAAGAAGTAAGCCACTACCGTTCCCTTTCGCTTCACCAACGCACCGTGGTCAAAATTGACCACGCTTCAGACAGGGTACTCTTTATTTGTCCCCGACGCCAGCGTCTGGAGACCAATTTTTCTAGGAATGTCGCCTCAGAGCAGGGACCGGGCCTACGCTCATTTGCTCGCTCCGGGGAGGCGCTGCTCCAGCAGCCTAATGCGCGAGCCGCCGAAGGAGGCGTCACTTTGGACGCGATAACGCCTGGCGAGGTACTGCTCCAAGAGCGGACAGCCGAAGGAAATGTTGGCCGAGCGGCAGCCGCCGGCCGTCACCAGCCAGAGCCGCGGGCTCGGAGGGATCATGCTCCGAAGCTGCGCCGCGTCCCTGATGACGAAAGCGGTGACGTCATAGCGCCGGAAATCGACCGGCCGAGGAATCGCGACGATGCGATTCGGTCCACGGTAGTAATGGGCAAGCGGAAGCGCATTTTCTGCTTCGAAGACCACGATGGGCTCGCCCGGCCGCTGGTGCGCGGCCAGATACGCATTGGCGCGGATCCAGTCGCCCGGTTTAGCGAGCCCATGATACGCCTGAGCGAGCCCGACCGCGGACAGCAGGATCGCGATCGCGGCGAATCCGACGGCGAGCCGCCGTGCGGCCGCAGCTCCCCACATCCCGCACAAGGCGAACACGACGAGCGTCGCAGGAAGATAGAGCGACGCCGCATGGCGGTCTAAGATAAGAACGCCCGCGCCGTAGGAGGCGATCACAAAGAGGACGACTGCGGCACCAGCGATCGTCAGGATCTCGCCGTCGCGCACGCCGGCGAAGCGCCGCCGGAAGAGAAACGCTGCAACGGCGATGACGACGAGCAACCCCAGATACCCGAGGCTCGCGTGGCGCATGGGCAGCGGCAAAACGTAATGGAAGAGAATTCGGCCGAATCCCCCTGCGGCTTTTAGCGCCGACGGCGGGGCGAAGCCACCCTTGAAATTCTGCACCTGCCGCGGGACGATGGCGACCATCGGCACGAAGCTTGCGAAGCCGGCGCCCGCGGCCAGGGCGAATCGCCCGAGCGCGCGGCGGTGGTAGAGCAGCATCGCAACCGCTTGGCCGCCAATGAGAAACGCCAAGTAATACTGCGTATAGAGCGCTATCGCCACACACAGGGCATATGCGACGGTCGCGGCTATTTTGGGACGCGGCGTTGCGACCGCCTCGAAGTAGCTCAACAGGAGCAGCGCCGACAACAAGATGACGAATGCGTACACGCGCATTTCGAGCGCGGCCCAGATCACGAACGGATTGACGGCAACGACCGCCGTCACGAGGCCGGCCGGTGCGCCGGGCACGTATCGACGCACGAGCGCCGGCACACAGAAAACCGCGAGGGCGGCGGCCAGCACCGAAAACCCACGCAAGAAGAAGATACTGCCGTCGACATGCCGCCATGCCGTCATGATCAGGAAATAGAGCGGCGCGTTCTGCTCGAATGCGATCGCCTGATGGAAGGCATACGCGAAACCGCGGCTGGTCGTTTGGAGCGTGTACGCTTCGTCCTGCCAAATGTTGAGCACCGCCGCGAGCGGCAGCGTGATGGCGAGATTGACGGCGAGTGCGAGCAAGGCCAGCGAAGGGCGGCGCACCGCGGCGTACGAGAGGGACTCCGCTCGGGTCACGATGGCGATTATAGCGTCGGTCGACGGCGCGGGCCAACGTCGGCCCGACCGTCTCGCGTGTGAATCAAACGTCCCGATGGGCGGGACTGAGCCATTCGCCTCCAACGGCCGGCCCGCGGTCTCTGCGCATTCGGCCACTCCTGCGCTATGCTCGTCGGGTGAACTCCTATACGACGCGGGCAGCCTTCGCGGCGATCGGGCTTGGGCTCGTCGTTACGTCGTTTGCCTTGGCGCGGCACGGTACGGTGGAGCATCAGAGCTTCAAGGCGTTCTACTGCGCCGGCGCTGCCGTCGCGCAGCATCGCGACCCGTATCGCGTCGAGCCTCTTAGGACGTGCGAGCGGCAGTTTGAGCCGGCGCCCATGCCGGCCGGCTACGTCGAGCCCGCCCCGCTGCCCGGCTACGCGCTCGTGCCCTTTGCCGTACTTTCGAAGCTTCCGCCGCGCTTGGCGGCGGAGCTCTTCGCCGTTTTGTCGGCGCTCGCGGCAATCGGCGCTGCCGCGTGCATCGCGGCAATCGTTCCCGCATCCGCGCCGGCGGTGCTCCTCGCACTGGTACCGCTCACGCTGCTCAACGTTTCCTACGGCGAAACCGCGCCGCTCGCACTCGCTGCGCTGTGCTTTAGCGCCTACATGCTTTGCACGGGCCGCTGGTGGGCGGCGGGATGCGCAGCCGTGCTCGCCATGGTGCAGCCGAACGTCGGTCTGACCGCCGCAATCGCCCTGTTCCTGTTCGTGCGCGAGACGCGCCTCGCGATCGCTCTGACCGGCGGCGCACTCGCGGCGCTGAGCGTCGCGGCGCTGGGCGTCGCACAGAACCAGGAATATTTTAGCGCGGTGCTTCCGCTGCTGGCGAAGGCCGAGATCGTCGCGTCGGATCAATATAGTCTCAGCCGGCTGCTCTACGTCGCCGGCATCCCGACCGGCGCGGCGTTGCTCCTCGGCAAAGTATGGTTCGTGACGACCGCCGTCTTCGGCGTATGGGCGGCGGGTATGCTGGCTCGGAGCGGGCGCCGCGAATTCTTGGTTCTGTTGCCGCCGGCCGCGGTGCTGCTGCTCGGCATTTACCTGCACGATATCCAAATCCTCATCGCGCTTCCGGCTGCAATCGCGATCGCCGTGAGGTCCCCCGAATCCCGGCGCATTCTCGCGGCCGCGGCGGTCGCCATGCTCGCAGCGGTTTGGACCCAGGGAGCGCGCCCTATCATTCTCGCGATCGACGCGATGGGGGTGTTCGGCGGACTGTATGCGGTGCTTCCTGCGACGAGCCGCCGAGTGGCAACTGCCGCGGGCGGTGCTGCGGCGGCGCTCATCGCGCTGATCGTCTTGCGACACTTCTCCCCGCCGCCGAACGCGGCAGACATCGTAACCAGTGGATTCAATGCATTGCCGGACGAGCTGTCGCCGGCGGCGTGGGGCCGGTATCTGCGGGCCACGCCGGCCTTGACGCGTCCGGAGCTGGCGCCGCAGCTGGCCGCCTGGTTGGGGTTGCTCGCCTTGTACGTTTGTGCTATGCGAGCCCTATGCGGATGGCGTGAACGGCGGCCTGAGAGCGCGCCGTGCAGTGAATTTTCGCAAAGATGTGACTTACGTGGTTCTTGATGGTCTTCTCCGACAAAACGAGTCGCCGGCCGATATCGCGGTTTGAAAGTCCTTGCGCGATGAGGCGGATGATTTCACGTTCGCGGGGCGACAGCTCGTTCGTTGGCCGGTTCGAGGGGCCGCGCCGGCGCAGCAGCGACGCCGCGACGCGCGGGTCGACGTAGCTCGATCCTTCGCCGAGCGTCTTGATCGCCGCGACCAGCTCTTGGAGCGAAGAGTCCTTCACGATATAGGCGTCGGCTCCGGCGGCGAGGCAATGCTGCATCAGCTCGCCCTGCGTGTGCGCCGAGAGCGCGCAAATCCGGGTGCCCGGAGAACGGTTCTTGAAGTGCTCCACCACGTCGTCGATCTCTTCGGTGTCGATGTCGATCACCACAATGTCGACGTCCTTGGCGGAGAGCGCCGCGTCGCGGCTCCCTGCGATCCCGACCACCTTGATGGCCGGATCTGCCGACAACACTTGGGCCACCGCCTTCGCAAACAGCATTTGCTTCTCGATGATAAGGACGCGAAGCGGCTCGTTGGTACTCGTCATGAAAACTCCTCGGTTCCCCTTTTGGACTGGGCTGTGCGTGTCAAAAGGCCGGGTGATCCCGGCGTCGACGAATAGTGTGGCATTGCGCTCCAGTGTGGGACAACCCGGTTTTCTTGTGAGCCGTTTGGTCCCAATTACGCGGGGCCTCTGGGTCGTCACGGCCACATCGGACCAAGGACCGCGGCTTGGCGTAGTAAGAAACTATCAGCGCGTTGCGACGTGCACATATTCGTATCACGCAGATAACGCGAAGCGTCGGTAAGAAGTTCCCGGCCTCGATCAACTCGGCTAGGCAAGTAGCCGAGGATGCGAAACCGCTAGTCGTCCTCGCTGCGCGATGCGTCTGCGCCGACGTTGTAACGCCAGCTGCAGCGCGTCGGCGATTCCGGGCGCGGCGGGTTTGCATGCGGCTGCGCAGACTTCTTTTTGGCGCTGCCGTTGCGTTTGATCGAAGGCCAGCCGAGGAGCGTGGCCGCCATTTCCGTCCGATTGCGCGAATTGGTTTTCGCGATCATCCGAGCGATATGGTCGTTTATGGTCGACTCTGCTAGATTGAGCGAGCCGGCGATCTCGGCCACGGATTGGCCTTCCAACATGCCGTGGAGCACCTCGCGTTCCCGGGGCGATATCCGAAACTGCGATGCGGTGACGTCCATGTGATGCGCGTCGGCAGAGCGTTCGAGGAAGACGCCCACCATGACTTGGTCCCCCTTGCGCATCGGTACGACCCGGACCGTGAGGCCCACGATGGGGTGCGCGGTGCCGGATAGGCACGTGCCGATGCGCGCGAAGTTCCAGGAGGCGATCAAACTGCGAACGGTTCGCTCGAGGAAGAAGGGCAGCCGGTGCGCGTGAGACTGCACGAGCGCGGCCAGCGTCTCGGGCGGCGCGTTCTCTGCGTGCCACTCTAGCGAGACGTCGAGGTCCTTGGTCAAAAGGAAAAACCCCTCGGCGTGACCACGGGGAGCGGCAGCGTCCGGCTGTCCGATCCACGCCGCGACGCCGGCGAAAACGCGCCCGATCTGCCGCGCGGAACGCTGGATCGTTTCGGCTTCGCGGGTCCACACGTGCTCCGCGCGTTGGGGCCGCAGCAATACTAATGCTAGCGAATGGTCGTCATCGAACCGAAGCGCCGTGCCGAGCGCGAGCGGCAATTTCTCGTTAGGCCGAGGCCGCGGCGTAGCTTTGAGCCGTACGACGCCCGGCGATTCAGGCAAGGGAACGAGGTGGAGCAGCGCGAGGGCGGCTCGTTCGGAACCGGGTGCCGAAAGATCGAAAGCGACCAGACTTCCCCGTGCGTCGAAGATTCCCACTCCCCAGCCATGCGCGTCGACCGTGCCGGCGGCAGCACGAATTGCCGCGTCAGCCCGCCGGCGCGCGGGGGGATCGAGGGCCGTCAACGCCGATTGCGCCGCCAGGACTCCCCGCGTGTCCAGTGACCGCATCCAAAGCCTTCCTCACCGTGCCATAAGCGCGGTGCCACCTTGCTAGGTTGCGATGATTCTAAGGCAGCTTTACGTCGCCTGCAAGGCAGTACCGTTCGCCGGCGCTTGGCGAACGACGAAATTCTCGAGGGGACCAACGTCGAAGCTTGTGGTCAGCTGATGAAGTGCGCGCCGAACGGTCGCGGTCTTCGCGCCGCCCTCGAGACTCATGCCGGGAAAGAAGGCGAGCTCCGGACAGTCTTGTCCGCTCAGGAAGTCAAGTGGATGAAGCAAAATCGACGGCTGGACTCGAGCCGCCTTGCACGCCAGGAGGGCGGCGCGAAAGTACAGGTCGGCAAGCGCAGGCGAGATTGCCGAAAGATAGAGGACGTAGCTGACGTGAATGGGCGTCCGGAGGACCGGAAACGTCGTTACCGGGATCTCGGTGATCGAACCGTTCGAGAGGTCGATCGTGTGCTGGCGATTCGGACGGAAGCCGTCAGCCCAGCGGCCGAAAAGATCTTCGCGGTCCGCGCGGTCGCCGTCGGAAAGCTTCGTGCTGCGAAAGTAGTACGCCCGCGCGAGCGGCCCGATGAACGTCGGCAGCGACGACGCATCGTACAAGTAGCCGCGCGCGATCAGGATCTCTAAGATCGTGTTCGAGCGGGTGAAGCCTGGACCCCGAAATCCGCGCGGGCGTCGCCCGGTCGCGCCCTCGATGCTCTCCTCCGCGCGCGCCAGTTCGTCGTCGATCTCCGTCCGGGTCCGCCGGTGCATCCACGGCTCGTGGTGGTGCGAGTGGTTGCCGATCTCGTGTCCGCGACGCGCGATCTCGGCGAGCACGTCGGCGCTCTCCCGGCGTGCCGCATCTTCGCCGACGATGAAAAAGGTGATGCGGGCGTTCAGGGCGTCGAGCAGATCGAGCACGCGGGGCACGACCAGGTCCAAATACGACGGGCGCGATTGCCAGCCAGAGTCGCCATGGGTCTTCATATACGACCATTTGTTGTCGAGATCGAGGGAGAGCGATGCTCTCATACGGCGAGGGCCCTTTCCAATGAGGTTGCGCTGGCGTCCAGCAACGTGGGGCTTATGCGGTGCGCGAGCTTGATCGTTTCGTTGACGTTGAGCGTGCCGTTGACGATGTGCGCGCTATTCGCTACGAAGAGGCCGGGTACGCTCGTGCGCACGGGAGGCACTCGCTGTGAGTAATGCAGCGTCGGAATCGGGAAGACGTGGCGCACCCGGGATACCCGAAACGCCCGAACGGCATTACGGTCGAAGTGAGGGTGCATCCGCTTCAGCGCCCCGAGGAACGACTCTTCGATTTCGGAGTCGCTGCTGGAAAAGGCGGGGTCGTCCGGACCGACGTACTTCGGCAAGTAGATCAACGATCTGCCGTTAAACTCGTGCCGGTCGACGAGCGCAGTCATTTCGATCACCCCCGTGAAGGGCACACCTGCATCGGCGATGTTCGTGATGTAGTAGGGACTCAACGGCTCGTCCGTCAGAACCGACGCGCAGACGATGCCTTGGTATTCGACCGCCGCACACAGCGCTCGCTCGCGCCCCGACAGGGAAGGACAGAGCTGCGCCGCGAGCGGCGCGGCCATCGTGACGACGACCCGATCGAAGCGATGCATACCGAACTCGGTCACGACGCCGATACCGCCCGGAAGCGGTTCGACGCGCTTGACCGGCGTCGAGGTACGAATATCGCAACCCGCCGCGCGAAGCCGCTCTTCGAAGCGGGTGAGCGTGCGATCGTACCCGCCCTGCATGTACCCGAAGAGCTCGCGTCCGGCGCCGCTGTCGCGCGCGCCGTACATGCGCGCGATGATCGCCCAGATGAAGGCAGCCGATGCGCGCTCGGCGCTCGAGCCCAACTTAGCGCGCAGAAGCGGCAGCCAAATACGCTCGACCGTCGCGCGCCCGCAGTGCCGCGTGAGCCACTCGACGGCCGTCAACTCCTCGAGCGGCTCCCAGTGCCGCGTGCGCGCGGCCCTCAGAATCGTCGTCCCGAGGCGGATCTTTTGCACGAGCGACAGCGGCGGAAAGCGGGCGAAGTCCAGTGCGCCCGTAAACGGGTGCAGCCGGCCGTCAACGTAAAAGCCGGTGCCCGGCTTAGCCCAGCGCATATCGTCCTCGAGCCCGAGCTCGCGCAGAAGCGCACGCAGCGCCGAATCGGCTTGCAGGGTCACGTGATAGTGCCGGTCCCACACGACGTCGCCGAGCGTCCACGGGCCGGCGAGGCCGCCACAGCGGGGCGCTCCCTCGAAGATGGTCGCCTCGTGGCCTGCCTTGATGAGGTTTGAGGCGATCGTCATGCCGAGCATGCCGCCGCCCACGATGCCGAACCGAGTCACGATCGTTGGGAGGCAGCCGTGGAACGCACGACGTCGGGACCGTCGAATTCGTATTCGATCGTGCACGTGTGACAGCGCAGGGGAGCCGGGCGGGGTGCGACGGCGACGAGCGGCACGAGCGGCTGACCGCACGCGCAGGCGTAACCAACCGCACGTGCGGGGTTCCCTTGAACGATCGCAAAGTCGGGCACGTCGCGGGTTACGACAGAACCCATGCCGACCATGGCGAAGCGGCCGATCACGAGCCCGGGGCCGATGGTCGCGTGCGCGCCGATCGTCGCGCCTTCACGCACGACGGTCTGGAGCGTGTGCTCGTTGGGGTCGGACGGCAACAGTTGGTCGAGCTCCGGCGTCGTAGCTCGCGGAAAGCGATCGTTCGTGAAGACGACGGCGGCGGCGATCATGACGCCCTGTTCGATCGTTACGCCCGTGCAGACGTAGACGAACGCGTTGATCTTCACGCGGTCTTTGATCTCGACGCCGTAGGCGATATAGCTCTTCTCGCCCACGATGCAGTCCGATCCGATGCTCGTCGAGTGCCGGACGTGCGCGTGGTCCCAGATATCGGTGTTCCTCCCGATGCGGACGCCTGGTTCGATAATCGCGGTAGGGTGAACCGCCATCTACGAGGCCGCGGCCGCTTGGCCGAGCCGAAGGGGCGCAAGCTCCAAGTCCTCGAGCTGGCTGCCCACGCGTTCCCAACGCGCACACGCCAAGGCGGCATAGGCCGCTTGGATCACTTCCACCGACGCCAAGGCGTCCTGCGGCGTGACGACGAGCTGCGCTTCGCCGCGCGTCGCGGCGCAGAAGTTATCCAGCTGATCACGGAAGGCTTGGATCTTGTCGTAGCCCCGGCCGAAAACGTGCCATTCGGACTCGCCTTCGCGGCGGTAACACGACTCCTTCCAGCCGACGAGAATGGTCCCGGCGCTTCCGTAGAGGCGCAGGAACGTTTCGAGCTCCTTGTTGATGCTCCAGGAAAGATCCGACGAGCCCATCACGCCCTCGTCGTTGTGGACGAAGAGGCGTACGGTGTCCTCGACTGCGAGCCCCTGCATGCGGCGGCCTTCGACGACCTGAATGTCGCACAGGTTGCCGAGGAAGTAACGGAGGATGTCGACCGCGTGCGTGCCGTTGTCGATGAGCACGCCGCCGCCGCTCACCGCCGCATCCGCGTTCCACCGATGGCGCATGTCGACGTGTGAGGTGAAGGCATTCTCTGCAAAAACAAGCTCCCCAATGGCGCCCGCCATGACGATCTCGCGCGCCCGGCGAACGTCCGCCGCATAGCGAAATTTCGAAGCCATGGTAAGGACGACGCCGGAGTCGCGCGCGGTTGCCAGCATGCGCCGCGCGGCCTGCGCGCCGATCGCCAACGGCTTTTCGCAGAGGACGTGCTTGCCGTGCATCGAGAGCTCCCGCGCGATGGCTTCGTGCGAGGCCGGCGGCGTGCAAATGACGGCCGCGTCAAAATCCGCACGTGCCAGTAAGCTGCGAACCGACGTGTACGGCTCGCAAGCCGTGCGTTTCGCGAACGCTTGTGCGGCGGAGGCATCGACATCGCACACGGCGGCGATTGCCGCTTGCTCCATGGAAGAGAAGGCGGTCTCGTAGGCCCGCGCGATCGCGCCGGCCCCAATGATGGCGAAACGTACGGGCTTCACGATACCAGCTCTCCCCATGCGAGTTCTTGCGCCGCCGAAGACATCGCCTGCGCGATGTGCTCGACGTCGCTCTCGTCATAGCGGTCGTTCCAGGGTACGACGAGGACCCGTTCCAAGGCACTGACCGTTCCCGGGAATCGCTCGAGGCGATAGTCAACGGCCTGGGGCCGCGCGAGGTTGAACGGAAAGCCGCTGCCGCCGAACGTCTTACGCTTCGTAAATACGGCGCACATGAACGCCGGCTTTTGGATGTAGCGCGGTGCGCTCACGATACCGCGCTCCTTGAGGGAAGCCGCAAGCTGGAGAACGGCATCGGCCGGCATCGTGTCGGCCGTTCGTACGCAGTATTTCCAGTAGCTGTGATGCGCCCGCGGAAGCACCACCGGCGTGCGAAGGCCGGCGACGGAGCGCAGCCGATTCGTCAGCTGTTCGGCGAGCATCCGGCGGCGTGCGACGACGGTGGGCAGCTTGCGCAGTTGGGCGGTCGCGACGGCGCCGCAAAGCTCCGACATCCGGTAGTTGAGCGCCAGGAAATAGTGGTCCGGCGCGGCGTCGCCGTATCCCCAAGCCTTGTTAATGAACAGGTACATGCGGCGTGCCAGCTGGTCGTCGTTCGTGACGACAATGCCGCCCTCGCCCGTTGTGATGTGCTTGCCCTGCTGAAGACTGTAGCATCCGATGGTGCCGACCGTTCCGACGAAGTTGCCGTTGTACGAGGCTAAGAACGCCTGCGCGCAGTCTTCGATGACGGGAACGCCGATGCGCTTGCCGAGTGCGACGATCTCGTCGATGTCGCACGGGTTGCCGAAGAGGTGCGTTACGACGATGGCCTTGGTCCGCTCGCTCACGCACTGAGCGATCGTCGCCGCGGTAACGTTGCACGTCTGCGGATCCACGTCGGCGAAGACCGGAATGGCGCCTTGGTACAGGATCGGGGTTAGGGCGCCCATGTCGGTCACCGGCGTTGTGATGATCTCGTCGCCAGGCTCGGGATCGATCGCCGCGATGGCGCAGTGAATAGCGGCGGTCCCCGACGAGCACGCATACGCATGCTTCACGCCCATCATCTTGGCGAACGAGGACTCGAGTTGCGTGACGAACGTGCCTTTCGTGCTCGTCAGAACGCCGCTGCGCAGCGCCGCGGACACTGCGGCGATCTCTTCCTCGCCGAGCGTCCGGCCGGAAGCGTCCTGATCGGACGGCAGTGGTCTATGCGATGCGCGAGGGAAGGTCGTAGCCATTACGGTTTACTCCATTGGGTCGAATTGAGTGTTTTTGTTTTAATTTGCGGCCCACGAAGGCAGCGATCTGCCCGCTGAAGAGGGCGAGACTGGTGTACTGAACGACGATCGTAATCGTCGTGCCGAGGGCGAGCGTCGCAGTCCTGACATGCAGTGCCAGGAGCAGCGCGACCACGAGCGGCAGCAGCCCGGGAAAGAGCCCCGGAACGGCGAGCCAGAGCGACGGCCGATGACGGCATGCCAGCAGAAACGTGGCCGATGCTTGTGAAAACACGCGCAGCGGCCGGATCGGCCGGCCATTGGTGCGGCGGTCGTCGCTCCATTCGAGGGTGGCCGGAACCTCGGCGACGCGCAGCTTCTTACGCACCCCGGAAAGCAGCATCTCCGGTATCGCCACCATGCCGTCGTCCCGGAAATCCAGCTCCTTGAGTGCGGCGGTTCGGTAGGCGCGCACCATGCACGTCAGCGTCGCATAGCGCCCGGAGGTCGCAAGGGAAAGAATGCGGTTGGCCTCGCGGCTCAGGACGCGGCGGCCGAACGGCACGTTGACGACGCGGCCGCCTTGTGCGTACGGCGAAGCGAACGCGATGTCGGCATTCTCGCGAGCGAGCGCCTCGATGAGGTTCATCGCGACGGCCGGAGCGTAGCTCATGTCAGCGTCCAGGACGACGGCCATGTCGGTTTCGACGGCGGCGAACGCGGTGCGAAGCGCAGCACCAAGGCCCCGATTACGCTCGTGTCGCAGAACCCGCACGTTCGGTCGCCAGCGCGCGAACTGCTCCGCGAGCGCGTAGGTGTTGTCGGCGCTGCCGTCGTCGACGATGAGAAAGTGGAAGTCGTAGGCCGACCGGTGCGGGGACAGGTAATCGGCGAGCGACGACAGCGCGGCTTCAAACGTCCCGCCTTCATTGTAAGCAGGAACGACGACGGTGACGCTGTTCACGCCGTACCGGCCGTCAGTGCGTGCGTCATGCGCGCGAAGTAATCGTCGTAGTCGTTGACGGCGACGACGTCCTTGTTGACGACGATCCCGAGCACGTTGTCGATGCCCAGAATCTGCAGCTGCTGCACGGCCCGCGTCGCGTCGGTTTCTTCGGTGTCGTTGGCGCTTACCACGAAGAGCGATCCGTCGACGTTCGACGCGATCATGAGACCGTCGGAAACGGCCGAAAGGGCGGGCGTGTCGACGATCACCATTCCGTACTTCTTATCTGCCTGCGCCATGATCGACTTGAAGCCGTTCTCGAGCAGCAAGACCGGGTTGGACGTGTCCGTGCGGCTCGTCAATACGTCCAGGCCGGGCGCAATGTGCTGAACGGCTTGCTCGATCGACGCCGTGCCGTCGAGCACGTCGCCGAGGCCAATCGCGTTGGCGCAGGAGGCCTTTTCGTGCAGCGTGGGCTGCCGCATGTCGCCGTCGATGAGCAGCACGCCCGGCTGAAGGGTCGCGAAACTCTTCGCAAGGTTATAGGCGACGGTCGACTTGCCTTCGTTGCGCCGAGCACTCAAGACGGCGAGCGCTTTGACCGGCCGCTTGTTGGTGAGCCGAAGGGTGACGCAGAGATGCAGGAACGCTTCGATCGTCATCGACTGCACCCACGGCAGCATCCGCGCGTTCTTTGCATCTAGCGTGGGGATGCGGGCAACGATCGGCAGTCCCAAGAGCGTCGCAAAGTCGCGCCCGCTGGAGCGGCGTTCCATCAGGTCGAGGATGTAAATCACCGCTAGGCCAAGCAGCACACCGACGACGACGGCGATTCCAAGGTTCGTTCGCAAGCTCGGGCGCTTGACCGCCGCATCGGCGCTGGCCGGCTGCACGATGACGATGTCGCTGATCGCGGTCGTCTTTGCCACGAGCGCGTCGTTATATTTTTGTGCCAGCGCCGTGTAGACGTTGCTCGCGCGCTTGGCTTCTTCTTGGATCGTAGCGAACTGGACGGCTTGAGCGGGGATGGCCGTCATGGCTTTGTGATAGTTTTTGCGCTCCGCCGTGAGCGCCGCAATTTGCCCCCGGTCGCCCTGGATGCGAGCGCGGTACGTTGCGGCCTGCTGCTGCAGCGTCTGATAGACCGGATTCGGCGCCACCGTCGTCTGGCTCACGACGGACGCGGGCTGCGCCGCAATCTGCGCGAGCAGCGCCGAACGCTGCTGCCGCAGCGCGATGACGGTAGGATGCGCCGGCGTAAAGCGCTGCTCTGCCTGGGCGAGCTGCGTCTCGACGTCCGCGAGCTTCGTGCGCAAGTCGGTCGAAACCGGATTCTGCGCGACGTCCTTGGCGCTGTCCACGGTGGAGGAGAGCGCGGAGAGTTGCCCGTTGACGCTGTCCAGCAGCGCTGTCGCTTCGCTCGCGTCAACCTTTAGTTGGTCGATCTGCTGATCGACGGAGGCCACCCGCGTAACCGTATCTTGGGCGTGCGTCGTCGCATCCATGTAGCCGTGCGTCGACTGGAACCCCGCGAGGAGCGCCGACGTTTGTCGCATTCGCGCCTGCGCCTCGGGAAGTTCCTTTGAAAGGAAGCCTATGGCCGCCACCGCCTCGGACCGGACGAACTCACGTTCCTGGTCGACGAACGCGTTGGCGAAGGCATTGGCGACTTGCGCCGACTTGTCGGCCGAGTTCCACGATACGCTCAAATTCAGCAGCGCAGTGTTTACGACGGGCACCACGCGGACACGCGAAAGGATCTGTTGGGGCGTCGCCTGTAGGTTGAGCTGCTGGACGACGCTAGCCGCGATACCGCGCTGCTGCGCGAGTGCGGCCAGCGTTTCGGCCGACTGAACGCCGCTCTGCAGCACGAGGGCGTTGAGAACCGGGAGCGCCGTGCCGTTGTCGCTCGGCGCGGCCGTGTTGTCGGATCGGCCTGCCAACAGGCGGACCGTCGTCGTGTAAGACTTTGGCGCAAGCAGCGTCGCAATCGCTACCAGCGCGACGAAACCGCCGGCCACGGCGGCAAAAACGCGCCAGCGCTTCAAGAAAGCACGGAGGAACCGCTCGATGTCCAAGCCGTCCGTTGGGGCGGAAGACGCGGGCGGCACGGCATACGCAAGTGGACCGTCGCCATGATACGGCGCTATTTGTGACATCGCAAGGAAATCGTACGCCGGAATGGCTCCGCAAGATAAGGACGAGTCTGCTCAACGTGCGGGACCTTTGCAATAGGGTCTTGTGGCCTTCATACCTTGAGTCACTGCGTTTGGGGCGAACGGCTCTGCGTGCGCGCACCGCACCCCGCGTATCATTTGAACATCCATGGCGACGCGTATTGTCGAGCGCCCGCGGCACGTCAACGCGACGCTGGCGGGGACCCCGCTGCGGGCCTATCCGGCCCGCTGGGTTGCGATCGTCCTCGGGACCGACCTGGCACTGTTCGTCGCCGCGTCACTCATCGGCGCGCTGATCGGCTTTCATCACTGGGAATCACCGCGCATCGTCGGGCACTTGGTCATCGCGAACGCGATCTTCGTGGCGCTGTGGGTCCTGATGTTCGATCGCCTGGGTCTGTACCGGCGAACCTTCGCGCTCTCGATGAAGGACGAACTCTATTATACGGCTGCGGCGTTGATGCTCGGCACCGTCCCGCAGCTCGTATTGTTTACGATCTACCCGGAGATCTCGACGTCGCGAGTCGCACTCGTCTTTGCTCTGTTGTTTTCGATCGCCATGGTCGGCTCGGCGCGAATGCTACTGCACCACCTGCGGCAGCGGGAGTGGCGTAACGGCCGCCGGCGCGTGAGCATCGTCGGTACGTCCGATCACGTCGAGCGCGTGGCAGAGAGCCTCGAGCTGCCGGGAGGATCCGAGATGCAGCTCATCGTCGTCGACGACACGAGCCAAGCCATCGAGCAGATCGACCTCGGGCGCGATCCCAATCTCAACCGCATCGAATGGTTCAACCACGCTCGCGCCTGGGGCTCCGATTCCATCATCCTCACGGAGATGGTGCCTCCGGCGCTGCTCGCGCATCTGCTCGAGGCCGCCGCGACGGAGCGCATTCGCCTCGCGTTCGCGCCGCCGAAGGTTTTGCGGTACTCCTACGACCTTTCGCTCCAAACAGACGGGCAGCAGGTGCTCATCGTCCCCGCGCGCCTTCGCGCCTGCACGCCTCGGGCCCAGTTGCAGAAGCGCTTGATGGACATCGCCTTTGCCTGCGTCGCATTGTTGATCTTTGCGCCGGTCATGGCCGTGGCGGCGCTCGCAATTCTACTCGATTCCGGCCTGCCCGTGTTCTACGGGCAAGAACGCGTCGGCGCCGGCGGCAAACCGTTTCGCATCCTGAAGTTCCGGTCGATGCGACTCGATGCGGAGCGCGACGTCGGCGCCGTGTGGGCCGGTGCCAACGACGCACGCAAGACCCGAGTCGGGGCGATTCTACGCCGCTTCAGCATCGACGAGTTACCGCAACTCTTCAACGTGCTGCGCGGCGACATGTCGCTGGTCGGCCCGCGGCCCGAACGGCCAATCTTCGTCGACCTCTTTCGCACGACGCTGACGCGCTACGACGAGCGGCATCTAGTGCGTCCCGGGATCACGGGATGGGCCCAGGTGCATATGAAGCGCACGATGGACACGTCGGCCGTCGGCGAGAAGTTGGAGTACGACCTGCAATACCTCCAAAACTGGTCGCTGTATCTGGACGTAGCCGTGCTCTTTCAGACGGCATGCGAATTTCTATTCCACCGCGCGTCGTGACCGACGGCGTGCGCGTCCTTCACGTTTTGCCTTCGGTGCAGGGTTACGGTGCGGAGCGGCTCATCGTAGAACTGCTGCGCTATCTCGGCTCGAGCGACGTCGAGGCCGCGCTTCTCACGATCTACGAGCCGCCGGCGGAGCTGCGCCGCGCACTGCCGTTTCGGGTGCTCGATGCCGGCCGCAAAAGCCGCAGTGACCGATTTTTCTTTTTGAAGCTCGTGCGCGAGATCCGGCGTTATCGGCCCGACATCGTGCACACGCACACGCACGTCGGGAAGTATTGGGGGCGCGTGGCCGCGCTCGTTGCGGGCGTACGGTGCATCGTACACACGGAGCACAATCCGTGCGACTTCCGTCGAACGTGGTTCGAGCGCGCGGCGGACTGGCTCTTGCACCGCGCCACGACGCGCGTCGTGACGTTCTTCGACGAGCAGGGCGAGCGGCTAAGCCGTTTCGAGCGGTTGCCGCGCCGCAAGCTCGTCGTCATTCCGAACGGCTTGGCGTTGCCACAGCAAGATGGCGGCCGCGCCGCCGCCCGGCGACGGCTGGGTACGTCATCGAACGACTTCGTCATCATGACGATCGGGCGCATGGAATACCAAAAGAACCACATCTTGGCGCTTCGCGCGTTCAGCGTACTGCCGCCCGGCGTTCGGGACAAGTCGCTGCTGCTCTTCGCGGGATCCGGTAAGAACGAAACGATGCTGCGCGGGCTCGCACACGCGCTGAAGATCCACGATCGCGTCCGGTTCTTAGGATACCGCGACGATGTGGCCAAACTGCTCCCCGGCGCCGACCTCGTGCTGATGACGTCGTGGTTCGAGGGCATGCCGCTGACGCTGCTGGAAGCCATGGACGCCGGCGTCCCGATCGTCAGCACGCCGTGGCTCGGCGCGCGCGACATGCTGGGCGACGGCCGCTTCGGCTTCTTGAGCGCGGGGTTCGACCCGTTCAAAGTCGCTGCGGAGATCGAGCGCGCCGCGATGCGGCCGGCGTTATGCCGTGCCATCGCGGAACGCGCGCAGCAGCACGCTCGGCGCGCCTACGACATCACCCGCATGGTTGAAGCGCATCGGGCGATGTACGCGCAGCTTTGTCCCGCGTCGTGAAGCAACATACGCGGCGGCTAGTGGTCGTCACATCGCGTTTCCCGTTTGGAACGCAAGAAGCGTACTTGAGCGCAGAGCTCGCAGAGCTCGCGCGTCATTTTTCGGCCGTAGCCGTGGTTCCGGTTCGTCCGCCGCGCACGCCGGCGCGCCAAGACGTCCCCGACGGCGTGAGGGTCCTCCCTTGGGGACTCTTCGGCGGCGAGGTGCTGCGGCGCGCGTCGCGCATGGCCTTTCGGCGGCCGGCGCGCGTGGCACGCGTACTCAAGAGCGTCGCCGGATCGCGCGATCCGGGTCGCCTGCGTAATGCCGCGGTCGCCGTTAAGGGATTGGCGCTCGCGGACTGGGCGGTCGAACACGGTTACGACCGGATTCACGCCTACTGGACATCGACGCCGGCGACGGTAGCGATGATCGCGGCACTCGTATCCGATGCCTCCTGGAGCGCGACGGCGCACCGCTGGGACATCTACGAGCGCAACGCATTCGACGTGAAGCAGCGCAGCCTGGCGTTCGTGCGAACGATATCCGCTCGCGGAACCGCCGACCTGCGCGCGCGCATGCCGGCGCTCAACGGCCGTGTGATGCACCTGGGTTTGGGTATCGGCGTTCCTGCAGCGACGCCGACGCCGGGAAATGGGACGTTTTGCATCGTTTGTCCGGCGGCACTCGTTCCCGTGAAGGGCCACACCACGCTGATCGCCGCCGTCGCGCGCCTGCGCACCCTGGGCATCCCGGTACGCTGCGAGCTCTACGGCAGCGGACCGCTGCAAGTGCAGCTTGCCGCCGAAGCGCGGGCGCTGGGCATCGCGGACTCCATCGTCTTCGAAGGCTTCGTTACGCAGGATCTGCTGCATCGGTCTTATCGCGAGGGCCGGTTTGCGGCGATGGTGCTTGCGAGCCGGGCGGCGGGTGAAGCGATGATGGAGGGTCTGCCGTCGGCAGTGCTCGAGGCGATGGCTCACGGTGTGCCGGTCGTCGCAACAAACTCCGGGAGCATCGGGGAAATCGTCGATGACAGCAGCGGCCGCCTCGTGCCGCCAGACGACCCCGAACGGCTCGCGGCAGCGCTCGCCGACGTTTATCGCGATCCCCTAGCCGCGCGCGGGCGTGCGGCGCGCGCGCGAGAGATCGTTTTGCAACGGCACGACGTCAGCACGCAGATGCGCGTGCTCGCCGCCGCTATCGAAGGTAAAGGAGTACGACAGTGAACATTGCGGTCATCGGCTTGGGATACATCGGCCTTCCCACCGCCGCGCTGCTGGCGCGCGCGGGACATCGCGTCTACGGCTACGACGTCAACGCGGAGCTGCGCCGCAGTCTGCAGCGCGGAAGCCTTCCGGGCGCCGAGGAAGGCGTGCGAGATGCCGTCCTGGCCGCGCTCGAGGAAGGACGGCTCCACGTGGTCGATCGGATCCCCGCAGCTCAGGCCTACATCCTGTGCCTTCCGACGCCGTCGCATGAGGGAAAGCCCGACTTACGCTACGTGGAGGCCGCGGCGCTCGCGGCGGCCTCGGTGGCGCCGCCGGGGGCGATCCTCGTGCTCGAATCGACGGTGCCGCCGGGGGCGACCGAACGAATCTTCGATCGCGCGCTTGAGGCGGCCGGAAAATCGAGCGGTGATTTCGTGATCGCGCACTGCCCCGAGCGAGTCATTCCCGGCGCGATCGTGCAGGAGCTGCGCGGCAACGCGCGCGTCGTCGGCGGGCGCACGGCGCACGACGCGTCGGTCGTCGCCGAGCTCTACGCCTCGTTTTGCGAGGGGCCGATCTCCCGGACGTCGGCCCGCGTCGCCGAGTTCGTCAAGATCGTGGAGAACACGTTTCGTGACGTCAATATCGCGTTCGCCAACGAGCTCGCGATCGTCGGTGAAGAGCTTGGCATCGACGTCTGGGAAACGATCGACCTCGCAAACAAACATCCACGCGTCAACATCCTGCAGCCGGGGCCGGGAGTCGGCGGACACTGCATTCCGGTCGATCCCCAGTTCCTCTCAGACGCCGACCCGTTCGTGACGGAGCTCGTGCAGGCGGCGCGGCGCGTCAACGACCGGATGCCCAACCGAATCGTCCGCCGCATCACCGAGTTGGTCCGGCCGGCCGCCGGCCGAAAAATCGCGCTGCTTGGCGCAGCTTACAAGGCCGACGTCGACGACGCTCGAGAAAGTCCGACGGTGCGCATCGACGCGTTGCTTCGCGAACGCGGCTACGCGACGGCGGTTTACGACCCGCTGGTGACGAAGTTCCACCGGCCGCTCTGCGGTTCGCTCGAAGAGGCCGTGTGCGATGCCGAAGCGCTCGTGCTCATTACGCCTCACAGCGCATTTCGCGCGATTCGTCCGGAAGACGTCGCCGCGCTGGTACGGACGCGGCGTTTGGTTGACACCCGCCGATTCTTCGAGCTCGACGAATGGCAGCGTAACGGATTCGCCTGCTATCTGCTCGGGCGGCCGTTCGCGGCGCCCGCAGAAGCGCAGCTGGTGTCGTGATGCTGCGCAAGGCGGCGCTCGGCTTTCCGCTGACGAGCTGGTCGCATCGGCGGCGCTGGAGCGCCGACTCGGTCGCCCATCCCGGCGCCGGAGCGTACTTCGTCGAGTGGGATCCGAGCGGAGGCGTCTATGGCGAAGATTGGGATGGCGCGCCTCGCGACCGCGACGGCGTGCTGCTGACTGGGCCGCAGCGCCGCTACCACCCGATCCGCATAGCGCAGTTCGCGCTGCATCGCTTTGCCGTCGGCCGAGCGACGGCCGACCGCGTCGCGCTTGAGGACTTCCTTTCGCAAGCGGCGTGGCTGCGCGATAACCAGACGCGCGACGCAGGGGTTCGCGGCCTCTATCGCTTTTCGTTTCCCTGGAGCAAGTATGGCGCCGGCGCCGGCTGGGCTTCGGCGATGGCTCAAGGGGAAGCGATTTCCGTCCTTCTTCGCGCCGACTATCTACAGCCTGAGGGAGAATTCGCGGATGCGGCGATGTGCGCCGCACAGCCGTTTCGCGCCTCCATCGCCGACGGAGGCGTCGTGTGGCGCGAGGGTGAGGACGTGTTTCTCGAGGAGATTGCCAACGAGCACGCGCCGCACGTCCTCAACGGCTGCATCTTTGCTTTGTGGGGCGTTTGGGAGCTCTGGAAGCGCAGCGGGGAGCCGTGGTTAGGCGAGCTCGCGCAGGACTGCGCCGGAACGCTGCGCCGCTGGCTGCCGCGATTCGATACGGGGTGGTGGACGCTCTATAGCCTGTTACGCAGCGCCGCGCTGCGGCCGCACCTGGCCACGCTGAAGTACCACCAGTTCCACATAGGCCAAATGCGCGTGCTCGCGCGCATGTTTGACGAGCCGCTCTTCGAAGACGCGGCCGATCGGTGGACGGCCTACGCGAACGCGCGCGAGTCCCGTGCGCGGCTCGTCCGAGATACGTTGCGGGGCCTTCCCGAGCGCTTCTTGCGGCGAGACACGGTGCTCGGCGGCGCGCACACGTGAACGTCGCAGTCGTCTCTCATTTCTATCCACCCGAGCCCGGCGCCGGTGCGCTGCGAGTCCGGTCGCTCGTCGACGCGCTCGCTCACGACGGACACGACGTCGACGTCGTCACCGTTTTTCCGTCGTTTCCGACGGGCAGGTTCTCGGAGCGTCGCCGGCCGCCGGTTCGGGTGGAACGCAACGGGCGCATACGCATCGTGCGCCTTTTTTCGGTGCTGCTGCCCGGCGTTCCGGGCGCGCGGCTACTGCATTGGGTTACGGCGGCGTGCAGCGCATCGCTGTATCTGCTCGCGTCGAAGAAACGCTACGACGTCGTGATCATCAGCTCGCCGCCGATCACGCTCGCCATGCCGGGGTTGGTGGGCGCGCTGGGCCACCGCGCGCGGCTCGTCGTCGACTTGCGCGACGTATTTCCCGACCTGCCGGTCGCGATGGGCGCTTGGAAGCGCAACAGCCTGGCGGTTCGAGCCCTGGAACGGCTGCTGGGCCGGCTGTACCGGCGGGCCGATCTGATCGTCGCCGTCACGCCGACCGGCATGGCCCACGTCAAACGCTACGGCGTTGATTCCGAACGGGTGGTGCTCGCCCGCAACGCGTCCGAGCGCGCTCCGCAGCTGGCCGCTATGTCCCGTGTACCCAACGGTTTCACCGCGGCCTATGCCGGCAACCTCGGCTTAACGACGGACGTCGACGTACTCGCCGATGCGGCGGCGCTCGTCGCGGGCGACGGCATCACGATCGAGGTCATTGGCGACGGCGCTCAGCGAACGCGACTCGACGAGCGCGTCCGCGACGAACGGATCGAAAACTTGAAGGTGCACGGGAGCGTGCCGCGCGCGGAAGCGCTGGCTATGGTCGCGAGCGCCGACTTGTCCATCGTGCCGCTGCGGGCGGGCCTCGCGGAAAGCATTCCGACGAAGCTCTACGACGCCGTTTCGGTCGGCTGCCCGGTCGTGCTCGTCGCCGAAGGAGAGGCGCGCGTGGAAGGCGCGGACCTCGGCGTCATCTGTACGCCGGCCGGCGATGCCGGAGCGCTCGCGGTCGAGCTGCGGCGGCTCGCCGCCCTCGGCAGGGACGCGCTGCGCGCGTTAGGTTACGCGGGGCGCAAGCGGCTCGAAGCGCGCCCCAACCGCGAAGAAATCATGGAAGGCTTGGCCGCGCGCATCGGCACGCTGCGCTGAACCGGCACGGCGGCAGCCGTGCGCAACAGTGCCACCATCGAGAAGATCAGCCACGCGTACTTGTACTGGAACAAGTCGATCGCCAAGGAGACCGCAGCGATCGCTACAAGCGACGCCTCCATGACGATGCGATAATCGTACAGCTCGTGGGTCCGCTCGATGTGCCGCAGCGACCGGTACTGCGTCCAGAAGAAGCAGACGATGAGGGCCAGGCCCAGCGCGCCGATTTCCACGAGTGCCCGCAGCATCAAGTTGTGCGCGGGGCTGTCGAATCCGAAGGGGTCGACCTGCCGAACGTCGAGGTAGAAGAGGTTATATGCGGCGCTAAAATTTCCGATGCCGTAACCAAAGAGCATGCGGTGCTTTGCCGCTTCCCACGCGATGGCCCAAATGTTGGTGCGCCCGGCGCCACCCGTTTGCAGCGCGGTGGCGAATCGCGCGAACATGCTGGATTGGACGCTGGCGGCGAGCAGCGCGATGCCGACGAGGCCGATTGCCAATCGCACGCGGTACGGCGACCGAAGGAAGTAGTATGCCGCGACGATGGCGATGCCGACGAGCGCCTCGCGGGAGCCGCTCAACAGGATTGCCAAAAGGATCACCGCCAGCGGTGCGAGGCAGAGCAGCCGCGTAAGGAGCGATCGGACGCGCAGGCACGTCATGCCGAGAATGGCGGCCGGGAAGATCAAAGCATCGGCGAAATGGTTTGGGTCGATATCGTATTGCCCGACGTGGACGACGAGCCGCTGCAGCGCCGCATCGTGCGGCGAAGTCGCTGAGCTGCTGTAAAACATGTGGGCGCCGTACGCGGCGGCGCACACGCCGCCGGTAACGACGAGCGCGAGCAGCCACATGAATTGCCGCGGCGCAATCGGCGCCATGCCGAGCATGGCGTACAGCAGCATGAGGCCGACGTACGTGGGCATGATCTGCAGCGCGGCCTTTTGATCGATGGCCCAGAGGCTCGTCGCGAGCATCCAAATGGCAAGTACGATCAAGACGCGTACCGGCGCCTCGCGAAAGCTGAGGCGCTTCGCGCGTAAGACGGCGATGAGGAGGAATGCTCCGGCGACGATCCCCAGCAGCTTGGTCAGGGTGCCGAACGAACCGGTGTTGAGCAGGTTATCGAACGGAACCAGCAAGACGTACAATCCAAACACTGCCTCAACCGGCCACCGTAAAGCTGCATAAATAGCGAGGGGCGCGACGATCGCGATGGCGCCGGCCACGGTGCTGACGCTCAGGCCGCGCGCGAGCGCCAGGGCTGCGGCCAACCCGAGGAGGGCGACGGCGACCAAAGCAGCTTTGAGCGTGGTTTGCGAGATTCTCGTTGCTGGCATGCGGATTGATTTCACTATAGCCTTCGGCAGGCGTACGCTCTAGAAGCAAAGGTCCCGAAGGACGGGACCTACGAATGATTGCGCCGCCCGGCGGCCCCCGTAGACTACCGATGTGGCCCACGGATTTTGGCCATGGCAGCTTATTGCCGCCATGGCGCTGAATTGCGCCGTTCAGGCGCTCGCGATCGCCGCCTATGCCGCGCGGCTTGCCGGCGCGCGCTCCGGCAGCGTCGCCACGGCGATTTCGCTGTTCAACATCTTTGCGACGAGCAGCCGCTTCGCACAGATGCTTTATACGCCGATGTTGGGCGCCCTAGCGGACCGTGCCGCGATCGCTTCGCCCCACACATATCAATGGCAACTGCGCGCAATCATCTTCTCTGGAACCGCCGGCGCGGTGATCGGCACGTTTGCGATCCCGACGTTCGTCATGTTCTATCTTCGCGCCATTCGTTCGCTCGAGCGCAACGGCAGCATTCCGAAGGCAGCCTTGGCAATGTTCCGCCCCGCAACGGTTGCGGCAGTGTTCGGTGAAGTGAAGCTGAGCGTTGCCACCCGCTGGCGCGACCTGTCGTTCCGCTACGTGCCCAAGGATATTCTCGTGCTCAACGTACTGGTGACCGCCGTCTATGGCGCAGGCATCGTCGCGGCCGCGTATGCCAGCGTGCTCGCCCCCCAAGCGGCGCGCACCGCCGTGCTCTCGAGCGGTCTCGTCAACGGCTTCGCCACGATCGCGTACAACATCATCGTCGATCCGGCGTCAGCACTGCTCACCGACCGCGCCGTGCGCGGTCAGCGCAGCGTCGACGACGTCAAGGCCCTGGTGATCGGCCTTTCCATAACGGCCATCATCGGTATGCTGCTATCACAGTTCTTGCTGATCCCCGCGGCGCTGATCATCGAGTGGGGCGCCCGCATCATCTCCGGACACTAACGGATCGCGGAAGGGCCCGGGGAAGCCTCAGTGCCCGGGGACGTGCTGGCGCGTCGGCAACGCGAGCACCTCGAAGTCGGAGATGTGGATCGACTCCAGCGCCGACAAGTCCGAAGCGTTCCAGTGCGCCGCACCGTCGAGCGGCACCGCGTTGTAGAGCTCGTTCGTGCGAGCGGTATCGGCCAAATAGATACCATAACGCTTCATCGCTCGTGCTATCGCCGCGCTTTGCGGCCCGAAGTGCGACGTATCGAAGGACGCGCGTAGCCGGAGGTGCGCGCCGTAGGGCAGCCGGTATGGCGATGTGCCCTTGAAAACGATACCGTCCGTATCGCTCGCCGGACGCACGAAGTCCCACTGCGCGACGCTTCCGGCCGGTGCGGCCCAATTGAGTGCGTGGCCGACGTTTCCGCTCGCGACCTCTTCCCAGCGAATCATGCCTGCGTAGAGCGATAAACCGGAAGCCATCGCGGACGGCGTTCCCGGTGGGAGCGGAACGAACGGCCGACGGAGCATCCAGTCCGCGCCGCTGAAGGCCGACAACTGATCGCCCGCAAACGCCGTGTCGTACGTTTCGTACAGGCGGCAGGATTGCACCTGGACGACGATGGCGTGGGCGTCGCTCAACGGCTCGATGCGAAATCGGGCGTTCCATGGATACGGAACGGCGAAGCGGTGGTACGGCACTTTCTGCCGCACCCGGCGCTGTGGGGTGGCGTCGTCGGCGATGTTGATGTACTCGACGGGATCTGCAGCGATCCAGAAGCCGCCCTCGTTGCCGGCCGCTGCCATTGAGGAAATATAGCGAGCGCTGCTTGGATCCGCCGCCGCGCGCTCCACGGGGGCCGTATACGCGCTCCCGGCGCCGAATAGGCCGCACCCAAGCAGCGCGGAAGCCGCGGTCAGCATGGGATACCGGAGGCGGCGGCTACTGTACTTTCTGGATCGGCGGGAGCTCGAGCACGTCGAAGTCGTTCATCGTGATTTGCCCGAGTACGGAAAGGTCGGACGAGTTCCATGGATCGGTACCGTCTTCGGCGTTCGCGAAGTAAATGCCGTTCCCGCCCGAACCCGTGTCGCACAGGTAAATGCCGTAGGTCTTCATCGCGATGGCGACCATGGTCGCTTGCGGTCCCCAGCCGGTCGTGTCGAACGACGCTTTGAGCCGCAGGCGCGCTCCGTAGGGCAGCTGATACGCGCTGCTCCCGTCGAACGATAACCGATCGGTGTCGCTCGCGGGCGTCACGAAATCGTATTGCGAGACCGTATGTGCGATGCCGTCCCAATTCAATGCGTGCGCGATCGCGCCCGATTCGTAATCGTCCCACGTCACCATTCCCGCGAACATCGGCAGCCCCGACGCCATCGCCGAAGGATTGCCCGGGGCGAGCGGAACGAATTTTTTATTCAGTTCCCAGTTTGCACCGCTGTACGCGCTCAGGACCCCGCTGGCATACGTCGTCCCGTACGCTTCGTAGAGATGGCAGCTTTGCGTTTGCACGACGATCGCGTGGCGATCGCTGAGCGGTTCGATGTAGAAGCTCGCTTCCCACGGATAGGGCACGGGGAACTTGTGATACGGAGATTCTTGTTGGACGGTGAGCAGCGGTGTGCGATCGTCCGCCAGGTTGATCTGCTCGACGCCTGTCGAGGCGTAAAATCCCTCGGTGTCGCCGGCTTGAACGACGGAGCTGATGTAGTTAGCGCTATTAGGATCGAGAGTCGCGCCGACGACCTTGTTCTCGTACGGCTGTCCCCGCCGAAAGAGCGGACAGCCTTGAAAACGCGCCGGTGTCCCGCTCGATTGCTGCGCGGCCGGCGGTCCAATAGGGCTCGGCGCCGTCCCGGCGCATGCCGCTAGGAGCGGCGGCGCAGCCCCCACGATGGCCCAGCCCAGAAACCGGTGCGCTTGCTTCCACATGCTGCCAACCAGCATTTCGTCGCTTCGCACGAAGACTCATGGGACTAACGGCCCTCTCAATGGTACAAATTTACTACACCACGAGAGAAACAGAGCGCTCTCTTGGTCTCGCTAGTTTGTATCGACTGGAACGTTGGACGGCCGTTGGCGTTCGAAGAACTGGCGAGAATATTTCGCCGGGATAAGCTTAAAGGACCGCCCGTGTCCGCCAAAGTCGAACATGTCGTCGATGCTGGCGGCGCGGGCGTCGGTCGTCCCAAGGCGGCCGAGGTTCCATGTGTCCTCGACGAAGCGCACGATGCTGCCGAACTCATACTGCGTGTGCGACACGTAAGCCGCTTTGGCGTACGGCGATACGACAATGAAGGGAACGCGGAATCCGAGACCGGCATAGTCGAGCTGCGGAGGCGCGACGTGATCGTACCAGCCGCCCCAATCGTCCCACACGATCAGGATGGCCGTGGAGTTCCAGTAGCTGCTGTTGCCGATCGCATTGACCACTCGAGCAACCCACGACGGTCCCGTATCGGTGCTTCCGATGCCGGAATGGTCCGAGTTCGCGCCGTCCGGAATCACCCAGGAAACGGCCGGCAACGCCCCCTTTCCGATGTCCTTGAGGATGTTCTTTTCCGGTGAAGAGATATTGGTCGTCCATTCGCTGCCGTAGCGCACCGGAGCCACGACGTCGAACGCGTCCCAATACGCACCGGCCAGCCCGCCGCCGAACAGCGACGGCGTGTAGTATTTCCAGGACACGGATTTTGCGTCGAGTAAGTCGCGAAGCGTCTCGTATGCGGACGAAGGCGGAAAGGCGTTCGAGCACGGGAATGGCCCGCTTTGCACGAGCTGGCCCTGGTTCGTCAGCAGCGGCGTCGTCGTTCCGGGCGCGGCGTCGCATCCCCAAGGACCGTGCGACGGAAAGTCGATGAGCCGCTCGGTGTTGTTGGCGATGTCGCTATCGCCGCGTATCAGGTCTTGATGGGCCGAAAAACTGCCGCTGGTCTCGGATGGAAACATGTGATCCGCCAGGGCGTACTGCGAGGCCATCGTCCAGTAGGGCTGGATGTCACTAGGATCGACGTACGCGTACGCGCAGCGCGGGCACGGTTTTTCGTTGACGTACACCTTGTCCCAACCGTTCATTTTGCCGCCGTCGTAGTCGTCCTCGAACGCCTGGTGGCCGTTGTTGAGATTGAGCTTGCTGTAAAGCTTGGTCTCGTGAAGCTTGATCCGCTGGTTCTTTGAGTTCTTTCCGTGGGTCGTTCCATCGGCTCCCGGAAACGTCGCGAATAAGCTGTCGAAGCTATGGTTTTCCTGGACGATGATGACGACGTGCTGGATCGGCGAGGTCCCCGATCGCTTCGCCGACGAAACGTTCGTCGCCGGAAGCAGTCCCGTTGCCGTGCCGGGGGCGCCCCCTCCGCTACACGCAGCAAAAACGAGCGACGCACAAACGCCGAATACATGAAGACTCTTCATAGCAACTTCCGACGTTTGTGCCGAAAATGTCCTTTCCCGTTCCGTCCCGGAAGGCGAGGGCAAAAATGAGTCGTTCGGCTCATGAGTCGGCGAAGGCGACCCGCTCCGCGAACGTTTGGACGAGGCGCTCGATTCCCGCGCGGTCCTCGGGCGTGAAGCGCGCGAGCCGGGGGCTGTCGCAGTCGAAGACGGCGCGCACGGCGCCGCGCTCGAAGAGCGGCACGACGATTTCCGAGCGCGACGCAGCATCGCACGCGACGTGGCCGTCGAAGGCGTGCACGTCGTCGACCACGACCGTCGTGCCGCGCTCGGCCGCGGCGCTGCAGACTCCGCGGCCGGCGGGCAGATGCGTGCAGGCGGGAAGACCGGCGAACGGCCCGAGCCGCAGATCGCCCGACGGCGTCACGAGATAGAAACCAGCCCAATTGACGTCCGGCAGCTCGTGATACACAAACGCCGCAAAATTACCGGCGCTCGAGACGAAATCTCCGCGCCATTCGAGCAGCTCGCACACTTGGCGGTCGAGGAGCGCGTAGTCCGTAAGCGGCGTCACGGACGATAGGGATCGCGGCTATAGACCGGCGAGCGCGACCCGTCGACGGTAACCGAATACCATCCGTCAGACGTGCGCTTGTGCAGAAGATCGAACCGCTCTCCGCTGCGCGCAACGTGCGAGACGGCGACCGTGTAGCGTAGGGGACGCCCGGGCGGGAGCTGCGGCACCGCGACGGCGCGCAGCAGATAGGCGCCCCGTCCGCCCGGAGCGTTGAAGAGCGTCCCGACGCCGTCGGGGTCGACGCCGACCGAGCTGGCCTGGTCGATTCCGAGTGCATAGACGACGCGCGCGGCAGGCAGCAGACCGTCGTGCCGAATGCGCGCCAAGAAAACGACCGTGCGCCCGAACCGGTCGCGCACTACGAGATGCGTATCGGTGATCGTGTCCTCCAGCGCCGGCCACGCGAAAAGCCCCGTCGTGAAGCTGATGCGCGGTTCGAGCGGGTCGTTGACGGCGTCGCGCGTCGTGGTGTTGACGTTGAGCCGGTCGCCCGCGACCGAATCGTAGATGACGCCACCTTGAATCGCCAAGCCGGCGCTGCCGCCGCCGACGACGCCGCCCCGCGCGTAGACGCGCCGCACGGCGGCCATGAGTCGCGAGCCCTTCCAGGCCACGTAATGTGCCTGATCGCCCCCAGCGAAGAAGACGGCGTCGGCCCGATCGACGATTGGCGCGACCGCATCGACGGCGTCCCGGCCCGCGCATGGCGGAATCAGCACGGTCCGTACGGATGCGAAGTTCCCGTCCCGATAGAACTCCTTGTCGTAGACGTCGGAATCGGAGGCCCGCAGGACGACGACGTTGCCGCCGCGCGTGGCGTCGTTGCCAACCAGCCGGCGATGCAGCCAGCGCAGCGACGCGCTCGGTGCTTCCGACGCGCCGCCTCCGTCGAGCAGCAAGCCGGGGCCGTAAAGCCGCGCCGTGGCGGCGTACCGTCCACGCTGCGGAAAGACCGTTACCGAACAGGACGGCGCGGCGCTTGCGAGCCCCAACCCGAACAAAGCGGCAATCATGGTGGGAATGGCTTTTCTGGCGTTGCGGTGAGCGCCTGCGCGGTAGGTTCCGGCGCCCCCCACGGAGTAGCGTGGCGAGTCCGCCGCCGTCGTAGCTCAGTGGTAGAGCACGTCCTTGGTAAGGACGAGGCCACGGGTTCAATCCCCGTCGACGGCTCCACTTCGTTTCTCAGACTTTTTGCGCAATTTCTAACCACGAGCGTCCCGGGCCGGTAGTATACTATCGTTGATTATGCGCTTCGCAAATTTGAAAACGATTCCATCGATCGCCGCGCTTTCCGCGGTTGCTTCCCTGGCGCTCCCCTCGCTGGCCGGCGCCCAATCGTACCCGAGCTACGCCGTTGCCTCGCAGCAGACGATCAAGGGCACGATCACCGGCTTCAACGGCGCCTATACCGTATACGTCCAAGACGAAAAGGGCTACGGCGACAACATCCAGCTCCATGACGGCACCGTGATCAACCCGACCGGCCTCAAGCTGCAAGAAGGCATGCGGGTTACGATCTATGGCTACCCCAACGGCCCCGTCTTTCAAGCCTACCGCATCGACGCGCCCTATCCGAACTACGGATATGGCGGTCAGTACGGGGGCGCCTACGGCGCGTATGGGGGTGCGTACCCGTATTATGGCGGCTACTACGGCGCCTACGGCTATCCTTATTACGGCGGGTACTACGGGACACCGTGGTATCCGCTCTGGGGCGTCGGCTTCGGCTGGTTCGGCGGCTGGCCGGGCTACTACGGCGGCTGGCCCGGTTACTACCGTGGCGGCTACTACCGTGGCGGTTACTATCGGGGGCCCGGCTTCTATCGCGGTCCAGTGCGCGGCACCATCGGCGCACCCGTCCGCGGCACGTTCCGCGCGCCGGCCGGCGGCACGTTCCGCGGCGCCGGCGGCGGCACGATACGCTCGCGGCCTCCGCGGTAGCACTCCCCCGCATCAATGACCTCGAAGGCTCGCCGCGCTGCGGCGAGCCTTCTCCGTTTCGCTCGGTGCATCGCTTCGCTGCGTGCGCCGTTTTATGGTGTACGAGGAGACTATATGAAGCACGACGTCAAGCCTGAGATCGAAAAAAGCGAGCAGGAGTGGAGGGAGCGGCTCGGATCCGAACGCTACCGCATACTGCGCGAAGCCGGCACCGAAGCACCGTTCACCGGAACGCTGCTGCAAACCAAGGACGATGGAACGTATCTCTGCGGCGCCTGCGGCCAGCCGCTGTTCCGCTCAGATTCAAAGTTCGACTCGCACTGCGGCTGGCCGAGCTTCACGCAGCCGCACGAACGCGAGAACGTGCGGCTCCTCGACGACGACAGCCACGGCATGCATCGCATCGAAGTGCGCTGCAGGCGGTGCGATTCACACCTCGGCCACGTGTTCGACGACGGTCCGGGCCCCGAGGGCACGCGCTACTGCATCAACTCGCGCTCCCTCGACTTCACACCGACGCCGTCTTCGTAGCGACGTCTCGCGATGACGACGCGCGCCCAATTCCCCCACGAGCAATCCGTGGACGGCAGCTTCAAGCGCCAAGATGACGCGTTCCGCGAGTGGGTGACGGCCGACGGGACGTCGGTATACCCGGCGCGGGCAAAACGCTACCACCTCTACGTTTCGCTCGCCTGCCCCTGGGCGTGCCGCACGATCATCGTGCGCAAGCTCAAAGGATTGGAGGATGCGATCGGGATGACGGTGGTGGACCCAATTCGGGACGAGCGCGGCTGGCGGTTCACCTCGACGGAGCCCGATCCGCTTCATGGTTGGGCGTTTCTGAGTGAAGCCTACTTCGCGTCCGATCCGGGATATCGCTCGCGCGTCACGGTACCGGTGCTGTGGGACAAGCAGCGTGGACGCATTGTCAGCAACTCCGACGACGACATCATGCGAATGTTGGAAACGGAGTTCGATGACTATGCGGCTCGCCCGGATCTCGACCTCTATCCGCGCGGCGCGCGCTCCGAAATCGACGATCTCAACGGGTTACTGTATGAAACGTTCAACAACGGCGTCTATCGCGCCGGCTTCGCCACCGCACAAGCTCCGTACGAGCGCGCCGCGGCTCGCGTCTTCGAGACCCTCGATGCGATGGAAGCGCGCCTGGCGAGCCGGCGATATCTCTTTGGCGCGCAGCCCGTCGAGAGCGATTGGCGGTTCTTCGTTACGCTCGTCCGTTTCGATCCGGTCTACTACGGCCACTTCAAGTGCAACCTTCGGCGCGTCATCGATTACCCGAACGTCTACGGCTATCTGCGCGACCTCTATCAGATCGACGGCATCGCCGAAACCGTCGATTTTGACCATATCAAACGGCATTACTACATCACCCAAGACGAAATCAATCCCACACGGATCGTGCCGATCGGTCCGGCGATGAATCTCGACTCTCCGCACAACCGGGCGGCCCTGACCGCTTGACATCGAACATATGTTCGACTAGCATGAGTCTCCCATGGCGGTTTTGGCGGCGCAAACGGAGGTCCGTCGAGGCGACGAAGAGGCTCGCCGGGGAGAGTTTGAGGCCCTAAAGGCTCGCCTAAAGGTCCAGGGGCAGTCTCCGATTGTGGCGGTCGAGGGTGCCGTATCGAGCGCTATCCCCGAACTCGATCGCATCCTGGGGGGCGGCATGCCGCCCGGAGCCATCGTGACGCTCGAGGGCACGACCGGGCGGTGGAGCGTTGCGGCCGGCCTGGTGGCGCGGACGACGCGCCGAAGCCTGGTCGCAATCGTCGACGATGGCACCCTCTACCCGCCGGCGCTTGCCGAAGCGGGAACGCGCCTCGATCGCGTCTTGGTCGTCCCGGCCCGTAAGGCGCTTCAGGCCGTGCGCGCGGTCGACATTCTCCTACGTTCGCGCATTTGCCGGCTCGTGCTCATGCCGGCGCTCGCCTTGCGCGATGCGGTATGGATACGCTTGGCGACGCTCGCGCATCGCAGCGGCGCGATCTTGATCGTGATGGCCACACGCGTTGGCGCCGCACTGAGTGCCGTCGCCGAGCTACGCTTGCACTGCGCGCTCGAGCGTGTCGCTATCCACGGCACTGAGGGTCTGTGGGGCACGCCGGCCGGTTTCGATCTCTCCATCGGCGTGCGCAAGCAGAAACACATGGCTCTCGAGCGCACGGCCTACGTGCGCGTTGGATGCCGAGAACTGTCCGATGCTGCTTTGCGTTGATGTAGCCGGTGATTGGTATGCGGCCGCAGAATGCGACCGCGCGCTCTGGGAGGAAATGCTCGACCGGCTCGACGCGGTCTCCCCGCTCGTCGACGGCGAGCGGGCCGGCATGGCGTTTCTCGACATGCATGGCGTCCACGGCAATGCACAAGACTGGATGAGCGAAACGCGTGCGGCGCTGGCACCCTTTGGACGGGTGCTTCGACTTGGGGCCGGCGCGAATAAAATAGCCGCGCGGGCGGCGGCACACGTCGCCGATGAGAGCGTGTGCGAACCGGGCGCGGAAAGCAACATGCTCGCGCCGCTCCCGCTGACGTTGCTCGATATCGACCCGCCGACGATCGAGCGCCTCCGATTGCTCGGGATTGAACGGCTTGGCGAGCTGGCGCGCTTGCCGCACGGTCCGTTCGTACGGCGGTTCGGCGCCGATGCCGCCGCCTGGCACGAGCGCGCGTGCGGCATCGATCGGCGCCCCTTCGTCCCGCGCGGCCACGCCGTGGCGATCGAGGCCTCGATTTTCGGCGAAGGGCGCGCCGCCGACGAAACGCAAGTCTTCTTCGCACTACGCATGTTGCTTGCGCGGATCTGCAGCGACCTCGATCGCTGCGGCAAGCGCGCCGGTGCGTTGGCGCTTGCGGTGGAGTTAGAAGACGCCGAAACATGCAAGTTCGACGTGCCGCTCGCGACGCCAACTGCAGCTCAGCGTACGATGTTCGATATGCTGCGCGCCAAACTCGAAGGTTCGACATTCGTGGCTGCAATCGTTGGTTTACGGCTGCAGGCGCTGCAGCTCGAAGAAGGTGGAGAAGAACAATCGCTGCTGGGCGCCGACGACTTCGACGTGCAGCGCGTGGCGGTAACGATCGCACGTCTCGAGGCGATGCTGGGCGAAGGCGTCGTACGCGCCAAAGTTCGCGAGGCGCACGTGCTCGAAGACCGATTCGTCTACGAGCCGTTTACGCCGCCGCCGCATGGCCCGTCGGGAGCTCCCATGCAGGCGGCCGCCGAGCTCGTGCCGCAGCTGCGGCTGCTCGAAGTGCGCGAGGTGCCGGTGCAAGTGCGCGGCGGAGAGCCGGTGTCCGTCGACCGGCAAGCGGTGCGGCATTCCACTGGTCCTTGGCGCATCTCCGAGCGTCCGCATACGCCGTCGCCGGTAACGCGCGACGAATACGACGTAGTGCTGGAAGACGGAACGTTCGCACGCATCTACCGGCAAGGTTCGCACTGGTACCTTCGCGGCGTTTACGAATGAAATGTACGCCGAGCTTCACGCCTGGTCGAACTACAGCTTCCTGCAAGGAGGGTCTCATCCCGAAGAGCTGGTAGAGCGCGCTGCCGAGCTCGGGCTATCGGCGCTCGCCCTGACCGACCGTGACGGCCTCTATGGGGCCGTCCGTTTCTCGGCGCACGCGCGCCGGCGTGGGATCGCGGCGATCGTCGGCAGTGAGCTGACCTTCGAGGACGGTTCGCACATCGTGCTGCTCGTCGAAAGCGAACGAGGCTACGCCAATATCTGCCGGCTCATTTCGAGCGCACAAATGCGCGGAAGCAAGGGCGATGCACGGCTGCGCCTAGAGGATCTCGAGAGCCATAACGAGGGATTGATTGCGCTTTCCGGCGGTCCGTTCGGGTACGTGGAACGTGCCATCACCAACGGCGACGATGAGCCGGCGTTGCGCGCCGCCCGGCGGCTCGCCGAGCTCTTCGAGGGACGATTCTACCTCGAGCTTCAACAGCATCTCACGGCGCAGGAAGCTCGCCGCAACGTGGAGTTGGTGCGGCTAGCGCGTGCATGCAGCATTCCGTACGTTGCCACCAACGGTGTCGTGTATGCTCATCAGGACGACGCGCTGGTCGCCGACGTGCTGTCGTGCGTACGGGACGGGACGACGGTTCGATCGGCGCGCGCCGCCAACCGTTTGCGGCCCAATGCGGAGTTTCATCTCAAGCGGCCCGCTGCGATGCGCCGTCTCTTCGCCCGATATCCCGAAGCGATCGAACGCGGCATCGAAATCGCGCAGCGCTGCAGCTTTCGGCTCGAGCGCTTGACCGGACAGTTTCCGCTCTTTCCCGTACCCCCGGATCGCTCGCCGCAGCGTCATCTCCGTGAGCTCGTGTACGAAGGCGCCGCCCGGCGGTATCCGGCGCCGCTGACATCGCGGATAGAACGTCAGCTCGAATACGAGCTGGGCCTGATTGCGAAGATGGACCTGGCCGGCTATTTCTTGATCGTTTGGGACATCGTGCGTGAGGCGGCGCGCCGCGGCGTGCTCTGCCAGGGCCGCGGCTCGGCGGCGAATTCGGCGGTCTGCTATGCGCTGGGCATCACCGCGGTCGATCCGATCGGGATGAACCTATTGTTCGAGCGCTTCATGTCCGAAGAACGGCGCGAGATCCCCGACATCGACATCGACTTCGCGCATCAGGACCGGGAGCGCGTGATCCAGTACGTCTACGAGCGGTACGGCCGATCCAATGCGGCGATGGTCGCAGAGGTGATCACGTATCGGACGCGTTCGGCGATCCGCGACGCCGGCAAGGCGCTGGGGCTGAGCCTCGAGGAGGTCGACGTAATCGCGCGCGAATTCGACGCGCGTGAGGCGCTGCCGGACGGCGACGGCCCGGAGCTCCTCTTCTCGGTCTGCCGCCGCATCGCGAGCTTTCCGCGTCATTTGGGGATCCATTCGGGCGGCATGTTGATCACCCGCGATCCGCTCGTCAGCGTGGCGCCGGTCGAGTGGGCGACGATGCGCGACCGTACCGTCATTCAGTGGGACAAGGACGATTTACAGGAACTCGGCCTGATCAAAATCGACCTGCTCGGATTAGGGATGCTTTCGCTGCTCCGCGAGGCGTTCGCGCTGTACCGGGGATGCGTCGAGCGCGACGATCCATGGCTTCCGCCGGTCGTGTCACGCGATCTCGAGCTGCATACGATCCCGCCCGGCGACGAGCCGACGTATGCGATGATGCAGCGCGCGGATACGATCGGTGTCTTCCAGATCGAATCGCGGGCCCAACAATCGATGCTTCCGCGGTTGAAACCGGCGTGCTTTTACGACATCGTGATGCAGGTTGCTATTATCCGCCCGGGGCCGATCCAGGGAGAGATGATTCATCCGTTTCTCCGGCGGCGTTCTGGAGCCGAGCCGGTGACGTATCCGCATCCGAAGCTCAAGCCGGCCCTCGAGCGCACACTCGGCGTTCCGCTCTTTCAGGAGCAGGGGATGCGGATGGCCATCGAAGCCGCCGGATTCTCCGGCGGCGAAGCCGACGAGCTCCGCCGCGCCATGGGACACAAGCGCTCGCGCGACCGCATGCAGGCGATGCGCGCGAAGCTCGTCGGCGGCATGATCGATAACGGGATCGACCGTGCCGCGGCCGACCAGCTTTTCCACATGTTGGAAGGTTTTGCGGATTACGGGTTCCCCGAATCGCACGCGGCCAGCTTCGCGCTCCTAGCCTACGCATCGGCCTATCTCAAATGCCATCTCCCTGCCATTTTTGCGGCGGCGATTCTCAACGTGCAGCCGATGGGATTCTACTCGACGGAGGTCTTGGTCAACGACGCGCGCCGTCACGGCGTAACGGTGAAGCCGATCGAGGTCAACCGGAGCGGTTACTGGTCGGGCGTGGAAAGCGACGGCGGGCTGCGGTTGGGATTCCACCTCGTGCGCGGGCTCGGCGAAGCGCAGAAGAAACGTCTGGAAGCCGCGCTCGCCGGCGGCCAATTCCCCGACGTACTGGCGTTTGCGCAGCGGACGCAGCTCGAGCGCGAGACGCTCGAGAATCTGGCCATTGCAGGTGCCTTCGCGCCGTGGTATGCGTCCCGCCGCGAGGCGATGTGGGCGCTCCGCGGCATTGACGAGCGTGAGGCCCGCGGCGAGCTGGGTGCGCTCATGGACGTAGACGAGCCGGGCGTGCATTTCCCGGCCGTCGCTCCCAAGCGGCTCGCTGCGTTCGATCTTTGGTCGACGGGCATCACGCCGAACGGCCACGTGATGGAGCACTTTCGCGAATTCCTCGCTGCCCAAAGAGTTGTCGAGGCGGTCCGTTTACCGGAGCTGCCACGCAACAGCACCTGCCGCGTCGGCGGCTTGGTGATCACGCGCCAGCGTCCCGGCACGGCCAAGGGCTTCGTATTTCTGACGATCGAGGACGAAACCGGTCTCGTCAATGTCATCGTGCGCCCGCAGGTGTACGAAGCGTTCCGGCGCCCAATTCGCCGCTCTCCGACAATCATCGTCGAGGGCACACTGCAGAAGGAGGCCGGCTGCATCGACGTGCTGGCCAAGAAGATCTGGAGTTTCAGCGACGGCGGCATCACGCGCACCATCGCAATTCATAGCTTTCAATGAAGCGGCGTGCTCCACTAGCAGCACGCCGCTTCGTCCCGCCGGCGTGCGGCTAGAACACCGCGTCCGGCGACTCGCCGACGCCTTCGGCTCCGTCGATGCCGTTGGCCGACGTGATCGTCGTTACCAGAGTACCCGACGGGTAGTCGTACACCGTCACGGTTCCCGAACCGTGGTTGGCGTTAAAAAGCAGTGTCTCAGCCTTGTTGAGCGAGTCGTGGAACGGGTCCTGAAGGCCGCTTGCAAATAGCGTCGCCGACGTATACGGCGGTGCAATGCGGTCGATGTTGCCGCTCTGGTCGTCCGCGACTAGAACGCTATTCTTGTCGATCACTATGCCGCCCGCGGAGCTGACGGTTACGCTCAACGGCGTCGGTGTCGTCGAGCCGCCCACGAACTCCAAGAAGTTGCCGCCGTTAGGACCTAGATACGACACGAAGATATTGCCGCTGCCATCGACGGCGACGCCTTCGGGGCCGCTGTTGATGTTGTATTGCGTTTCGATCGTATTGCTGCATTGCGCAAACTTGTCGACGTGGCCAGGCGCGTTGAAATCGTTGAAATCGACGACGTATACGTTTCCGGCCGTGTCGGTCGTGACGTTGATTGGATCGACCAGTCCGGCCGAGTACGTGCAGATCGGGGCACCGCGGCCTTTCTTATACTCCGTTACCGTGGGCCCGGTGACGTTTGCGACGTAGACGTTTCCCTTCTTGTCGACCCAAACTCCGTCTGGATCACTGATGCCGTTCGTGATCGTGCCGACCTCCGAATACGATCCGTTTTTCAGCTCGAAGACCGTGCTGATGGCGTCGGAAACGAACAAGTCCTTTTCGACTTTGCTACGATGGTGGTGCGCCGGAACCGCGAGCCGTGAAAGCGCGCGCGGCGGGCCCGCGAAACGTGCGTCGACCCCACTAGGGAGGAACGCCCCCCGAAGCAGGCTCCCGTGCGTTTGGGGCAGCGCCGACCCAGGGGCGACGGAGCCGCCGTTGCTCGTGTTGCCGGCGCATCCGGCGAATAGTGCGATCGTGCCCACGGCGAACGCCGCAGTCACGCATGAAGCTGTTCTCATCGAGTGATCCTCCGAGATCGGAAGTGAGAAGAATGGCTGTTCCAAGGCGCTAAGTAACGCCCTTCCGACAACGCCGCTGCGAGGAGAAACGCCATGCAAAAAATCAACACGCGCGACATCCAGCCGATCAAGTGGACGTCGCCGAAGGGCACGTTCGCGGGCGAAGGGATCGAGATCTCCGAGGCGCTGGGGCGCAAGCCGCGGTCCACCGACCTGCGCGAACGCCATCCGTTCGACGTGGAGATACTGCGCGTCCCGGCGGGCAAGGCACCGTACCCGCACCATTCGCACAGCGCCCAGTGGGAGTTCTATCACGTGATCTCGGGGCGCGGGCGAGTGCGCCACGACGCCGGCTCGGACGACGTCGGGGAGGGCGACGCGTTGATCTTTCCACCGGGCGAGGCGCATCAGTTCGTCAACGCCGGCACGGAGGATCTCGTCGTCTACGTCGTTGCGGATAACCCCATCGGCGAATCGTGTCACTATCCCGATAGCGGCAAGTGGGCCGTCGCGTCGCCGGAGCGCCGGTGCATCCGCTCGGGCGCCCTCGACTATTTCGACGGTGAGGAGTGACGGAACGAAAGCGCGGAGGTCCGCGATCGTGCTATAAGCGCAACGGTGCTCCCAAGGCGGCATACGAAACGAAGAAGGCCGCCGAGCGCGCAGTTCCACGCACTTCCGCTGGTCTGCAGCCATATCGCTGCGCGCAACATGGGTGGCATCTCGGCCACTGACGCCGCCGCCGGAGGGCCGCCGCCCCACGTTCCGAAAAACGCGCTGACATGAGCCGCCTCCGTTCGGGAATCATCCTGACGCTCGCATTGCTCGTACTCGTGGTGGCGCTCCTCATCGTCGGCGGCCTGCGCGTTCGCGCCATCTTGACACAGTCATTCGCAGACGCCGAACAGACCCGAGCGGCGCGCCTCCTCACCGCCGGTGCGGTTCGCGCCCAGCTCGACGAGGAAACCGGCGTACGCGGCTACTCCTCGGTTCGGGACCCGTTGCTTCTCGAGCCGTATTTTCGCGGTCGCAGGTTGCTGCCGGTCTTCTTGGCGCGCATACAGGAGGCCGCCCAACGCCTGAAGTTGGTGGAGACGCAGTCGGTGCTCGCCGATGCGGCTCGAACGAATCGCCGCTGGGTCCGCGAAATTGCGCGACCCCTCCTCGGCACGAAGAAGCACAGTCATGTCTTGGAACTGCACGGCAAAATCCTGGTCGATCGCTTCCGCATCGACATCGCGTCGGTCGACCGGTTGCTGGCGCGCCGGGAAACAGTCGTCGATACCGGCGCCGAGCGCGCCCTCGGCTGGGCGAACATTTTCGCGATAGCCGCGATCCTCGTCGTCGTGCTCGCGGCCGCCTTTTTCACGGTTCAGCAGTATCGGCTTGGCCAACGCCTCGAACGGCAGCGCGCGTTGGCGGAACAGCAGCGGCAGCAGTCGGTGGCAATGCGTGCGGCGTACGTGGCCGAAAAGCGCATCGCCGATACGCTGCAGGAAGCGTTCGCCCAACGCGTGCTCCCCGCGTTGCCTTCCGTGCGGCTCAGCGCCACGTACGTTCCGGCGACGGAAGAAGCGAAAGTCGGTGGGGACTGGTACGATGCGCTGCAAGTCGCTGAGAACCGCGTCCTGCTCGCAATCGGCGACGTGGCCGGCCATGGCATCAATGCCGCCGTGGCGATGAGCCGCGCGCGGCAGATCGTGATTTCCTGCGCGCTGGTCGATCCGACCCCGGGGAAGGTGCTCGAGCGTGTCAACACCGAGCTGTTCGCAGAAAATGCGCCGATGATCACCGCCATCGTGGGCCTCGTCGATGCGCGTTCCTGCGAGTTCAGTTATGCCGCGGCCGGACATCCTGCGCCGGTGCTGCTCGAGCCCGGGGCCCGTGCGCGGTTCCTCGAAGTCGGTTCGCTGCCGCTCGGCATCAACGCCGATGCCGCTTACCTGACGCACCGCGTCCGAAGCGTGCCGGGGGCGATCCTCGTGCTCTACACCGACGGTGCCATCGAACATTCGCGCGACGTCGTGCAGGGAGAGGCGCTTTTGCTCGAGGCGGTCGAGTCTGCGGCGAAGCTCGGCGTCGACGATACTGCGGCGGCGATTCGTGCGGACATCTTCAAAGATCATCGCGTCGCCGACGACGTCGCGATTCTCACGATCAACTTTGTGGAGACGGCGGCCGCAGGCCGATCCGGCGGCCGCCTGCGGAGAACCGCATGAGCTCCGAAGCGATCAACACGATTCGCTTGAGCGGCGAGCTTGAGATCAGCCGTAAACGTGAGATACGTGAGGCGTTGCGCCGCTCCGCCGGTGACCGCGCGGTCCTCATCGATCTTTCCGAGGTGACGTACGCAGACTCGGTCGCGCTCACCGAGCTGCTCCGGTTCTGCGTGGAGGCGCAGCGCGATGCCGTCGTCGTCGCCCTCGTGATTCGGACGCCGCAGTTGGCGCGGGTCGTCCAGTACGCCGGCCTCGCCCGCGCCTTCAAGACGTTCGACGACCGGGAGGCGGCGCTTCAGTACCTGACCGGACAGGCACCGTGAAGATCGCCTCCGAGCTGAGGCTGCACTGTCCCGCGGACTCACGGTACGTCGCCCCAAATCCGGCATGCGTTGGCGGCATTCTTGGAGGCGCTCGCATTCGACCGAAAGCTGCGCGAGGACGTTACGACGGCGGCCGGCGAGGCCCTTGCCAACGTCGTCGAGCACGCGTACGCCGGAACCAACGGCGGAAGACCTTCGGAGAACAATAAGGCTGGTAAAAAGATGACGGTCGTCAACATTGCGACGACCGTTTCGAATCGCGTTTATGGGATTCGTCCGCTCCTTCGTCGTAGCGTTGCTGCTCTCGATTGCAAGGAGGCCCCCTCATGTCATTCGTCGCGCGAGCGAGCCGGACGCTAGGCGTCGCGGCCGCGCTGTTTATGCTGTACGCGTGCACCGCAGAGAATGGGACCGGCATTTCGCCGGGACCACCCGTCACCAACGCAGCTCGTGGACCGGTAACGGTACGCCCGAATCGGCACTCGGGAAGCGGAAAGATCAAACACGTCATCATCATCGTTCAGGAAAACCGCAGTTTCAACGATCTCTTCTACGGATTTCCGGGGGCGAAGACCGTCCGCTCAGGCTACGACAGCAACAACCAAAAGGTGCGGCTGATTCCGATCGGTCTCGAGACGACGTGGGACATCGAGCACGATTCGGGCGGCTTCTTCGCCGCGTGCAACGGAACTGGGAGCATCCCCGGCACGAATTGCCGCATGAACGGCTTCAACAACGAATGGGCCGGCTGCGGCAGCTCCTGTCCGGATCGGACCCCGGAGTACGCGTACGTGCCGCACAGCGAAACCAAGCCGTACTTCGACATGGGCACGCAGTACGTCGTGGCCGACGAAATGTATGCGTCGAATTTCGACGGCAGCAGCTTCATCTCACACCAGTACATCATTTCCGGTCAGGCGCAATCCGCCGTGAACTATCCATTTTCGGCGTGGGGCTGTCCCGGTGGCCCGAGCGACGAAATCGGTACCGTTGGCCAGCAGCGCCAAATCCCGGCCTCGTACGAAGTCGTGTGCTGGGACCCCACGACGCTCGGTGACGAGCTCGATAACGCCGGCGTATCCTGGGCGTTCTATACGGGTTCCATCAATGGCGACGGCGGCATCTGGAGCGCCTATCAGGCCATAAAACACATCTACAACGGTCCGGACTGGAGCAAAGATATCATCACGCCGCAAACGCAGTTTTTCGACGACGTTTCCAACGGTAAGCTGCGCAGCGTGAGCTGGATCACGCCGACGTGCGCCAACTCCGACCACGCCGGCTGCGGCTCGAATACCGGGCCGTCGTGGGTAACGTCGCTGGTCAACGCGGTCGGCGAATCGCCGTACTGGGACTCGACGGCGATCTTCGTGTTTTGGGACGACTACGGCGGCTGGTACGACCCGAAGGCGCCGGCATACGTCGACTACGATGGTTTAGGCATGCGAATTCCCATGCTGATCATCTCGCCGTACGCCAAGAGGGGCCACGTCTCGCACGTGCACTACGAGCACGGCACGATCCTCAAGTTCGTCGAAGATACGTTTGGCCTGCCGCGCCTCACCGCGAGCGACACGCGTGCGAACCCACCCTCGGACGCGTTCGACTTCAAAAGCCCGCCACGCACGTTCGTGCCGATCCAAAGCCCGTTCGATACCAACTTTTTCAAGCATCAGCCCATCGACCGCCGTGCGCCGGATTGGGAGTAACGTACGCGCGAATTGCCGCCGGCGCTCGGCTCGCCGCGGCGGCCGTGGCCGCGGTGGTCGTGGCCGCCTGCGCTGCGGGATCGTTCGGTCCGGCGCCGTCCCTGCCGGCGGCGGCCTCCCACGGCGTTCGGCCGGCGCAGGCAGCCGGTGCCGCAAACAGCCCGCGCGGTACCATTCGGCACATCGTGATCGCCATCCAGGAGAACCGAAGTTTCAACAATCTCTTCTACGGGTTTCCCGGTGCGAAGACGTCGCGATATGGATACGATTCCGACAACAACCGCGTCGCGCTTGCGGCCGTTGCGCTAGAGGCGGGTTGGGACGTCGACCACAGCTCGGCATCGTTCTTCGCGGCCTGTAACGGCACGGGAAGCATCCCAGGAACGGATTGCCGCATGAACGGCTTCAACCATGAAACCGTTACGTGCGGCGGCCGCTTCGCGCCGCCGTGCCCCAACAAAGAGCCGCAATACGCCTACGTTCCCCACTCCGAAACGAAACCGTACTTTGACATGGGGAAGCAGTATGTCGTCGCCGACCGGATGTACGCTTCGAACTTCGACGCCAGCAGCTTCATCTCGCATCAGTACATCATTGCGGGTCAAGCGAACGGCGCGGTGGATTTTCCCTTCGGCGAGTGGGGATGTCCCGGTGGGCCAGGCGACGACATCAACACGGTGGGTCCGGAGCGCCAGGTGCCGTACGGCCAAGAAGCGGTATGCTCGGATCCGACGACGCTCGCCGACGAACTCGATAATGCGGGGATCTCGTGGGCCTACTACACCAGCTCCATCGATCAACAGGACGGGATTTGGAGCGCGTATCAGGCGATCAAGCACATCTACCAAGGAAAGGACTGGACGAAAGACGTCATCACGCCGCAAAAGCGGTTCTTCACCGACGTTTCTCACGGGAAACTGCGAGCGGTAAACTGGATTACTCCGACGTGCGCCAACTCCGACCATGCGGGCTGCACGTCGAACACGGGTCCCTCATGGATCGCCTCGATCGTCAACGCGGTCGGCGAATCGCCGTATTGGAAGTCCACGGCGGTCTTCGTCTTTTGGGACGACTACGGCGGATGGTACGATTCCGAGCCTCCGGCGTACGTCGACTACGACGGGCTCGGTCTTCGCGTGCCGTTGGTGATCGTTTCGCCGTACGCGAAGAAAGGCCGGGTCTCGCACGTGCACTACGAGCACGGCAGCATCCTCAAATTCGTCGAAGACGCGTTCGGGCTGCCGCGGATGGCCGCCAGCGACACGCGCGCGACCTCACCCGCCGCCGATTGCTTCGACTTTGGGAAGCCCCCACGGCGATTCGTCCCTATTCAGAGCCCCTATGACGAAACGTATTTCCAGAAACAGACCGACGACCGCCGTCTGCCGGACTGGGAGTGAGATGAAGGCGTTGCTGGGGGCCGCGGCGGCCGCGGCGGTCCTCGCCGCATGCGCGTTCGGCGGAGGCGAATCGCCGCAACCGCACTCGCCTGCCGCCGTGAGGCGCGGCGACCGGGATGCTTCGAGCGGCAAGATCGAGCACGTCGTCATTATCGTGCAGGAGAACCGCAGCTTCAACGACCTTTTTTACGGCTTTCCCGGCGCCAAGACGGTGAAGTACGGTCTGGGCAGCAAAAACCGCCGGTTGAAGATCATCCCCGTGCCGTTGGAAGCGACGTGGGACATCGATCACAGCGCGGACTCATTCTTCGCCGCTTGCAACGGCACGGGCAGCATCCCCGGTACGGATTGCCGCATGAACGGTTTCGATCGAGAGCGGGTGGGCTGCGGCTACGTCGGCGGGCGTTGCCCCAACAAGCACCCGCAATATGCGTACGTGCCCCACGCGGAGACCAAACCGTACTTCGACATCGCGCAGCGGTACGTGCTGGCCGATCAAATGTATGCATCGAACTTTGACAGCAGCAGCTTCGTGTCGCATCAATACATCATCGCCGGGCAGGCGCAGTCGTCCGTGGATTACCCGTTCGGCAGCTATTGGGGTTGCCCCGGAGGCCCGAACGACGACGTCGACATGGTGGGGCCCCAGCGCCAGGTGCCGTCCGGCCAAGAGGTCGCGTGCTGGAATCCGCCGACGTTAGGCGACGAGCTGGACGATGCCGGAATCTCCTGGGCCTATTATGCCAGCGCGATCGGCAAGGACGAGGGCAGCATCTGGAGCGCCTACCAGGCGATCAAGCACGTATACGACGGCCCCGACTGGACGAAGGACGTCATCTCACCCCAGCAGCGGTTCTTCACCGACGTTGCGAAGGGAAAACTGCGCTCGGTGAGTTGGGTGACGCCGACTTTTACGAATTCCGACCATGCGGGGAGCGATTCCAACACCGGCCCGTCATGGGTCGCCTCGCTCGTCAACGCAATTGGCGAATCGCCCTACTGGGACTCGACGGCGATCTTCATTTTTTGGGACGACTACGGCGGTTGGTACGACCCCGAACCCCCAGCCTATGCCGATTACGATGGTCTCGGCTTGCGCATCCCGATGCTGATCGTTTCGCCGTACGCGAAGAAGGGCCGCGTTTCGCACGTCCACTACGAGCACGGAAGCATCTTGAAGTTCGTCGAAGATACGTTCGGTTTGCAACGCCTCGCGGCCAGCGACACCCGGGCCGCGTCCCCGCAGAGGGACGCCTTCGACTTTAACCGGCCGCCACGGGCCTTCGTGCCGATTGGAAGCCCGCACGGCGAAGCGTACTTCGAACGCCAGGCGGTTGACCGCCGCATCCCCGACGCCCAATAAGAAGGAATGGAAGCGCGAATGAAGACAGTACTGCACGCCCGCGCGCCGCTTACGGCGGCCGCGCTCGCGCTCCTCTGCGGCTGCGCGACGGCGCACGACGCCAGCGCCCCGGGCCTTCCGATAGCCGCGCCGCAGCGCCTCGCCGTAAGCGTCGCGCCCGTTCGCCTCGGTCCGTCAAGCGAAAAAATCAAGCACATCGTCATCATCGTTCAGGAAAACCGCAGCTTCAACAACCTGTTTTACGGCTTTCCAGGAGCGAAGACCGTGCGATCCGGTTATGACAGCGCGAACGATAAGGTCAGGCTGGTGCCCATCGGGCTGGAGACGACCTGGGACATCAGCCACAACTCCGGCGACTTTTTCCACGCATGTAACGGCACCGGCAGCATTCCGGGCACGGATTGTCAGATGAACGGCTTTGATAAGGAGCCGATCCTCGCCGGCTGCGGCACGCGATCGAACCCGTGTCCGAAGCACCCGCAATACGGCTACGTGCCGCATTCGGAATCGAAGCCGTATTTCGACATGGCCACGCAATACGTGTTGGCCGACCAGATGTACGGATCGAACTTCGACAGCAGCAGCTTCGTTTCGCATCAGTACATCATCGCCGGTCAGGCGCAATCATCCGTCGACTATCCATTTTCGGCGTGGGGCTGCCCCGGAGGGTCGGGCGACGATATCTACATGGTCGGGCCGCAGCGCCAGATCCCCGACGGCCAGGAGCTCGCGTGCTGGGATCCGACGACGCTCGGCGACGAGCTCGATGCTGGCGGGATCTCTTGGGCTTATTATACGTCGCAGGTCCGGGGCGATGGCGGAATATGGAGCGCTTATCAAGCCATCAAGCACATCTACAACGGTCCGGACTGGACGAAAGACGTCATCACGCCGCAGAAGCAGTTCTTGGACGACGTCTCGAACGGCAAGCTGCGCGCGGTGACTTGGGTCACGCCGACGCTCGAAAACTCCGATCACGCCGGCTATGGGTCCAACACGGGCCCTTCGTGGGTGACGTCGCTCGTCAACTCGATCGGCGAGTCGTCGTATTGGAACTCCACCGCCATTTTCGTCTTTTGGGATGACTATGGAGGTTGGTACGATCCCGAACCGCCGGCATACGTGGATTACGACGGCCTGGGCCTTCGTATTCCGCTCTTGATCGTTTCGCCGTACGCCAAAAAGGGCCACGTATCGCACGTGCATTTTGAGCATGGCAGCATCCTGAAGTTCATCGAGGACACCTTCGGTCTGTCGCGGCTGGCCGCCAGCGACACGCGCGCCGCCTCGCCGGCGAAGGACGCGTTCGACTTCAGGAAGGCGCCGCGCGCCTTCGTGCCGATTCAAAGCCCATACGACGCGCAATACTTCCGCGACCAGCCGGTCGACGACCGCATGCCCGACTGGCAATAACCGAAGGAGGCTCGCCATGCCCTTTACCGTACGCCTTCGCCTCGCGCTGCCTCTGGCGGTGGCGGGACTCCTGTGGGCCTGCAGCTCGAACGGCGTCCCCGGGCCATCGCCCGCACTCCCCAGCGTGCGGGGCGGCGCAGAGCTGCCCGCGCACCGCCGCGGCGGTTCGGCGGGTAAGATCAAGCACATCGTCATTCTCGTCCAAGAAAACCGCAGCTTCAACAACCTGTTCTATGGCTTCCGCGGCGCAACGACCGCGAAGTATGGTCTCAACAGTCTGAATCAGAAGATCGTCCTGCAGCCCGTCGGTTTGAAGACCACCTGGGACATCGATCATAGCTCCACATCGTTTTTTGCCGCCTGCAACGGCACCGGAAGCATCCCGGGCACCGACTGCCAAATGAACGGTTTCAACAACGAATGGGTTGGCTGCGGCTATCGTTCGGCTCCGTGTCCGAACAAGAACCCAACGTACAGTTACGTGCCGCACGACGAAACGAAGCCGTATTTCGACATGGGCAAGCAATACGTGCTTGCCGACCAGATGTACGCCTCGAACTTCGACGCAAGCAGCTTCATCTCGCATCAATACATCATTTCGGGGCAAGCCGTCTCTGCCGTCAATTTTCCCGATTCATCGTGGGGCTGTCCCGGCGGCCCGGGCGACAAGATTTCCACCGTCGGTCCCGACCGGCAGGTTCCATACGGTCGTGAAGTCGTGTGCTGGGATCCAACGACCCTGGGTGACGAGCTCGACACCGCGGGCGTCTCATGGGCGTTTTACACTGCAACGATCAACGGCGACTTCGGCATCTGGAGCGCGTATCAGGCGATCAACCACATCTATAACGGTCCGGACTGGAGCAAAGACATCATTACGCCGCAGACGCAGTTCTTCAATGACGTCTCGAACGGCAAGCTCCGCAGCGTTAACTGGATAACACCCACCTGGGAAAATTCCGATCACGCGGGCAGCGACTCAGACACCGGCCCGTCGTGGGTGACCTCGGTGGTCAACGCGATCGGCGAGTCGCCCTACTGGGATTCGACCGCGATTTTCGTCTTCTGGGACGATTACGGCGGCTGGTACGATCCGGAGGCGCCGGCGTACGTCGACTACGACGGCTTAGGCCTTCGCATCCCGATGCTGATTATCTCGCCCTACGCCAAGCCGGGGCACGTTTCGCACGTGCACTACGAGCATGGCACGATCCTGAAGTTCGTCGAAGACACCTTTGGTCTGCCGCGCCTCGCAGCGAGCGACACCCGCGCAAACTCACCTTCCGATGCATTCGACTTCAAGAAGCCGCCGCGGAGCTTCGTGCCGATCCACAGCCCGTACGACACCAACTACTTCAAGCGTCAGCCCCCCGACCATCACATTCCCGACGCAGAATAGCGATCGCCGCCGAAACTTTGTCAAACGGCCCTGTTCCCGGGGCCGTTTTCGTACTAGTATGTTTGTACTACTACTCTGCTTCCCGGCGCCTCCTTGGCGCGGAAAGGCAACGGAACCATGCGTACGACGCTCGCCGTGTTTTGGATCGCGCTTTCGGCGGCCGCTCTGGCCGGCTGCGGGGTCGGCAACCTGCCCAGTGCTTCGACGGCTTCGGCAATGGCGCGCATTCACAGAACCGATTCGGTCGGTGGCGGTCTGCCGAAGCCGAAAGCCCGCCGAATTCGCGTGCATCGGCTCGACTCGGTCGGAGGAGGCTTGCCTAGCCTGATAGCAAGGTAGTACAGACGTACCAGCGAACAGCGATGGCCCGGCGGCATGCCGCCGGGTCGCTACGCCGTATCACGACCACTGACCGGGGACCATGCTGAGAACCGTTCGACCGAAACGTCCCGGATTTGTTAACGATGACTTCGACAGCGCTCTGAAGGCTGCCGATTACGACCGTTGTCGCGAGCTGATCGATTCGAGCGACGCGGTGGAGGCGCGGTTATGCGGCGCGCGCCTCGGGTTGCGCGAGCGACGGTACCTCGAGGTGATCGGCCTGCTGTCGGACTTACCGCCGGTTTCCGCCGAAACGATGACGGCGCGCGACGTGCTGCTCGGCGCGGCGCTCGGCTCGACGCGCGATTACGTCGCGGGACGGCGGCTGATCGACCGCGCGCTCGGCGAGTTGTGGCCCGGAGATCCACTCTACGAAGAGGCATTCTATTATAAGGCCGCTATCGCTTGGATGCAGCACGACCATCGCGACGCAGAGGAAGCGGCGGCCGTCCAGCTCGTCTCCACCGATCCGAACAACCGCGCGCGGGCTCGCATCGTACTTTCCTGGATTGCGCTGCGCCGCGGTCAAATACGGCGTCAGGCCGAGGAGCTCGAGAAGGCACTCGACGAGCTCGACGCGGCGCCGGTGCCGGATCAGTACTTTCGCGCAAACGCGCTCCTCACGCTCGCACTTCTTTGTCGCGAACTGCCCATGCCCGCCGTCGCGGCGCGCGCGCGCCATATTTTCGAAGCCTTGCCGTGGACGGCGGCGCTGCAGCTCGAGCGCTTTCAGGTCACGCGGTTCCTCGCCGCGATCGACGAACTGGAAGGCAACGAGCTCGCGGCGTTTGCGGGCTTCAAGCGCGCGAGCCGGCTCGCGCCGTCGGAATACTGGGGCGTACTCTGCGTGCTCGACCGCGCGCTGCTTGCGAAAAACACCGGAGAGGCGGCGTTCGCGGCCGAGCAGCTAGCGGACGCGCACGAGATCGCCCGCCAGCTCTCCTGGAACGACGTTACCGGCGAGGAACGGTCGGCGCTGCTCGTTTTGGCGGAGCTCTTCGCGCACGAAGATCCGGCGATTGCGGAGCAATATCTGGCGCGCTTCCGGTCGCTCACGACCACCGTGATTCCGCTCCTGTCCTACGGCACGGATCCCCGCGTCCGGGGATTCGAGGCATATTCGCAGGGCGTCGCGTGGCTGCGCCTGGGCGACGCCGTGGAGGGCAAGGCCGCACTCACGGAGGCGTGGGGCATCTTCGAAGACTTCAACTATGCATGGCGCGCGGCGCTTTGCGCGGTCGCGTTGTACGAAGCGACGGAGGACCGCCGCTGGATCGCGCGCGCCGCACGGAAGATCGACTCCTGGCCGCGCAGCTGGATTGCGCGGCGCATCGCCGAGACGACGAGCCGCTCGACCGTGGCGCTCGACCGCATTCCACCGGCGAAACGGGAGGTGCTCGAGCTGCTCCGCGCCGGGCATCGCAACTCGGAGATCGCGCGACTGCTCGGCCGCAGTCCGCATACCGTTCGCAACCAACTCGCTCAGCTCTTCCAGACGTTCAACGTGCGGAGCCGCGCGGAGCTCGTGGCGCTGCTCGCACGACGCTGATCCCGCCGGCCTAGCGCGAGGCGTTTGGCGCTCGCGGGACCGGGGGAATCACCAAGGCATGACACACCCCCACCCGCTTCACGGCGTCCGCGTTGCCATACTCGTCGACGACGGCTTCGAACAAGTCGAGCTCACGCAGCCTCGTGAGGCGCTTCACGCTGCGGGGGCGAAGACAAGCATCGTCTCGCCGCAGACGGGTACCGTGCGCGGGTGGAACGGCGAGGAGAAGGCCGACGCATTCAAAGTCGACTTGACGATCGCCGAAGCGAAACCGCTGAACTTCGATGCGCTGGTTCTTCCGGGAGGCGTACAAAACGGCGATACGCTCCGCGCCGACAACAAGGCCGTGCTTTTCGTGCACGCGATGCAGATCGCAAAAAAGCCGATCGCGGGCATTTGCCACGGCCTGTGGATCCTCGTGGAGACGGACTACGTGCGGGGACGCCGGCTGACGTCCTGGCCGTCGCTGCGTACCGACATCGTCAACGCGGGCGGCGATTGGGTCGATCGTCCGGTGGTCACCGACGAGCTGCTGGTCACGAGCCGTAAGCCGGCCGACATCCCGCAGTTCAACGATGCGATGATCGCGCTCTTTACGCCGCGCGAGCAGACGGTGAACGTGCCGTGACTGCGCCGCGGCGCCCCGCGAAGGGCGCCGACGGCCGCCCTTCGCTGTCGAGGAAGATGGGCGCCGAGTTCCTAGGGACGCTCTTCGTGACGCTGGTCGCCATGGGCGTCGACATCGAGTATTACAGCGGGGGCCACGTCGATTACGTTTCCCGCTGGCTGGCGCGCGGATTCATCACAACCGCGATGATCTACGCCTTCTCTTCGACGTCCGGCGCCCACATCGATCCGGCGGTCTCCCTCGGGCTTCGCGCTTCGTCGGGCGATGCCGGCGGCGCAAATGCTGCTCTACTGGGTCGCGCAGTTCGGCGGCGGGTTCGCCGCAGCATTGCTGGCGATGGCGCTCTGGAAGCACGCGATTGCGCTGGGCGCGAGCCACCCGGGGGCTGCGTACACGCAGCTCGAGGCGGTCGTTACCGAAGTGGTCTTGACGTTCTTGGTGACGATCGTCATCCTGCACTGCGCCGAAGAGGAGTCGACCATCGGCAAGCAGTCGGCGTTAGCCGTCGGGCTCACGGTAGCGGCGTGCGGCTTCTTTGCCGGCCCGATCAGCGGCGCCTCGATGAACCCGGCCCGCTCGATCCCGCCGCAAATACTGGGCGGATTGCCTGGCTTGGCGTGGATCTACGCGGTAGGACCGTGCCTGGGGGCGGCCCTCGCGGCCGCCACGATGCAGCTGTTCTTCAAAGCACCCGGCGTCGGCGAGCGCAAGGCCGCGAAAGGCGAATGAACTAACTCCGGAGCCAGTGGAAAATTCGACGACCGAGCGCCGTCCGAGTCTTCCCACGGGCACGGTGGCCTTCTTGTTTTCCGACGTCGAGGGAAGCACGCGCCGTTGGGAGGCGGCGAGCGACGCGATGCGCGACGCCATGCGCCGGCACGACGAGATACTGCGTTCCGAAATCGAACGCGGCCACGGTTACGTATTCAAGACCATCGGTGACGCGTTCTGTGCGGCGTTTTGGACGGCCGGGGAAGCATTGGCTGCGGCGATAGCGGTGCAGCGCCGACTCGCCCGCGAGGATTTCGCGGGGGTCGGGGGCCTGACGGTCCGCATTTCGATTCACGCCGGCGAGACCGACGAGCGCGCCGGCGATTATTTCGGCGTCGCCGTCAACCGCACGGCCCGGCTGCTCTCGGCCGGGCACGGCGGACAGATCGTGGTTTCGGCGTTTGCCGCCGAATTGGCGAGGCCGGCGCTGCCGCGCGATGTAGCGCTGCGAAATTTGGGATTGCTGCCGCTGCGCGATCTGCAAGAACCGGAAAGCGTCTTCGCGCCGATCGCGCCCGGAATTACGTCGGAGTTCAAACCGCTTCGCGCCTTGGAGGTGCCCCCCAACAATCTTCCGCATAACCCGACGAGCTTCATCGGCCGTCACGATGACGTGCTGCGCATCGACGGACTGCTCGACCAAGGCGCGCTGGTCACGATCGCCGGGGCGGGTGGCATCGGAAAAACCCGCGTTGCGCTCGCGGTTGCGGCGAGTCGACTGACGGGCGAGCCGGACGGCGCGTGGTTCGTCGATCTTTCGTCGGTTAGCGACGCCGGCACGATCGCCGCCACGATTCTTTCAACGCTGGGTGCCGAAGCCGCAGGCGGCGAGCCGCGTGGGGCATTGATCGGCTATCTCGAGAAACGGCGGCTGCTGCTGCTGTTGGACAATAGCGAGCATCTCGTGGCCGAGGTTGCCGCGCTGGCGTCGCTGATCGTCGCTCGCTGCCCACACGTGAGCGTGCTTGCGACGAGCCGCGAATCGCTCGACGTCGCCGGAGAGTGCGTCTATCGCCTGGCGTCGCTGGACCGAGCCGCGTCGGTAGAGCTCTTCGCGGATCGAGCCCGAGCCGCCGATCCGGCATTTCGCTCCGAGGAGAAACGCCCCATCATCGAAGCGATCTGCGAACGGCTGGACGGAATCGCCCTGGCGGTGGAGCTCGCCGCTGCGCGGCTTCGCGCGATGTCGGTCGAGGACGTCGCCGCACGGCTCGAGTTACGTCTGCTCGCGGGCGGCCGCGACCGCCGGCCGCGGCAGCAGACGATGCGCGCGCTCATCGATTGGAGCTACGCGCTGCTCGACGAACGCGAGCGACGCCTCCTCCGCTACTGTGCCGCGTTCGTCCGCGGATTCACCGCCGCCGTTGCGGCGAAAGTGTGCGCGCAGGGGGAGGACGACGCAGCGGTGTACGACGGCCTCGCGTCACTCGTCGATAAATCGCTCGTCGGCGCCGAGACGGCGCGAACGCAGCGGCGTTATCGCTTGCTCGAACCGATTCGCGAGTATGCGTGGGACGCGCTCGTAAAGGCTGGAGAAGCAGAGGACGCGCAGCGACGGCATGCCGCCGTCTTCGCGGCCGTCGCTTCCGCATCGTACAGCGAGTGGGAGAACGGCCCCCAGGGTGATTGGCTCGCGCGTGCGGAGTGCGATCTGCCCAACCTCCGCCGCGCGCTGGGCTGGGCACTCCAAGAGAAACCGGATCCTGTATTGGGCGCCCGCATCGCCGCGGACGCGGTTCCGACGTTCCTGCGACTGTCGTTGTTATCGGAGGGAATCGAGTGGTGTGAACGCGCGCTGCATGCGGCGCACGGCGTGCCGCGAGGCGTGGAGGCGCGTCTGCGCTACGGGTTGTCGATGCTTTACACGAACCAAGGGCAAAGCGAGAAGGTCGCCGGGGAGGCGATAGCCGCCGCGGCGCTGTTCCGCGCCGACGGCGACGCGCGCGGCCTGGCGCGGGCGCTCGCGCAGGTCGCGACGCGATATGCGAGTGCCGGCCGATACGCCGAGGCGCGCTCGGCCGCCGAGGAGGCTTTAGCCCTCGCGAGCGGCGATCGCCGGCTCCAGGCCGACACGCTGCGCCGGTGCGCCGAGGCGTTCGCACCGGACGGCGACGAATGCGTCCGCACACTGTTTGCGCGCAGCGTCGAGCTGTTTCGGCCCTTCGGCCGCGACGATGACACCGGCCGCGCCCTGCTCTGGTGGGGTCAGTGGGAGGCGGCGAGCGGAAACTTCGGCGTCGCCGCGGAGCGGCTGCTCGAGGCGAAGGCGCTCCAAACGGGCGACGTCAACGCGATGTACGTGGCGAACGATATCGCGGGTTGCTATCTCGCCATCGGCGACCGCGCGCGTGCGGCGCCGTTTGCGCGCGAGGCCCTAATCCTTGCGGCGAAAACCCGCCACCCAATCATCGTTCCCTCGACCATCGCGTATATCGCTGCGCTCGACGTCGCAACGGACGTCTCCCGCGCCGCACGCCTCATCGGATACGCGCAAGATCGGCTCGCGTCGGCCGGTTGGCAACTCGTGCCGTACGATCGGGCAATCGTCGACGCGTTGCTGGAGGCATTGCGCGCGGCGCTATCCGGATCCGACTTCCGCCGCTTGCTCGACGAAGGCGCGAGCTGGAGCGACGAGTATGCCGTGGGGAATGCGCTGCATCCAGTCGCGAGTTAGCAGGGCTTCAGGCCGCCCGTTTCGGGCCCAACGCCGCCGTTGCGCGCGTAGAAGCAGTGCTGCTTGAGCGCAAAAGTGCCGCTGTCGCCGTTGCATCCGTGAATCGCGTGATAGCTGCCGTTCAAGCGATGCCGTGACGGCTGGTAGGTCGCGCTTTCGGCGAACGTGCACGTCTGGGAGCCGGTCGCTCCGACGCCGCGGCCCGTAAGCGCCGTGCCGCCGAGCACCCACGCAGCGACGCTGCCGCCCGACGCCGTGCCGCCGATCGCCGTAAGCGTGCCGCCCACGGCGCCCTGGTATTGCGCCAAATCCGCGCTCGCGTTGGCGGTCCCGCGTTGGCTGTCATCGACGGTCCCGGTATACTGACCGCTGACATTGTGCGTTGCGGCGTCGGCAGGCGCCGGCGCGGGTGCCTCAATGCCGGGCGCGCTTGGCGCCGTACTGCCGTTACTCGCGCATGCACTGCTCGCGAGCGTCGCGATTGCCGCGAAGATCGCCAATCGATTGTTCATGAGCCAACTCCTCGAGACGCGGTTGGTTTGCCGCGCCATGAAGGAGCATACATGCCCGAACTCTGAAGACCCTTTCCTACTTCTCTCTCCCCGCTGCTGCACAAGGACCCTCGCATGAAGCCTTCGCTCGTTCACCGGATCGCCGGCGCGCTGGTCGCTATGGCACTTTCCTTCGCTTACCCGAATGCGGGAAGCGCCGCGACGACCGGGTCGCTCACCGGCACCGTCGTCGACGCCTCGACGCGGGCGCCGATCGCCGGCGCGCAAGTGACCGCGACCAGCCCATCGCAGCTGGCGCGCGTGACGACCGATGCATCGGGACGATTCACGTTCATTTCCCTGGCTCCCGACACGTATACGATTTCTGCGGAGCACTCCGGTTTTGAATCGCTGTCGATCGCCGGCATCTCGGTGTTCGCCGATCAGAGCCAAGTCGTGCCCCTCGTTCTGCGGCCGAGCCTCAAGGAAATCGCGCGCGTCGCGTCGCGGTCCTCGCTGAGCCCGGTGCGTCCGGGCACCGGCACGGACGTCTACTCGGTGAACCCATCGGTGACGACCGCGGCGGCGACGCTCGGCGGCGGCGGCGGCCTGAACAACGCGTACTCGGCGATCGCCGCCATGCCGGGCGCGTACGTGCCGCCAAACCAGGTCGGAGTGAACCAAACCGTCTACATCCGCGGCGGATATTACGATCAGATCGGCTACGAGTACGACGGCGTGCCGATCAACCGTTCCTTCGACAACTATCCCGGAAATGCGGAGACGACGCTCGGACAACAGGAACTGCAGATCTATACCGGCGGCGGCGAAGCGGACGCCAACGCGACGGGCCTCGGGGGCTTCATTAACCAGGTGATCAAGACCGGCACGTTTCCCGGATTCGCGTATGCCACCGGTGCCGTCGGATCGCCCGTGTTCTACCACGACCTTCGGGTCGAGGCCGGCGGCTCGACGCCCGACCGGATGTTCTCCTATTACGTCGGATTGAGCGGGACGAACCAGGACTTTCGCTACTTCGACGAATTCAACGGCGCGAGCCTACTCGACACGATTCCGTACGGCTATTGGCCCGCGCACATCACGACGCTGCTGCCCTTCTATCCCGCCGTCTATCCCACGTGCAACAACAACACGACGTATAGCAATCCCGCGGTTGGCAAGACGCTGACGAACGATCCAGGCTGCTTCGGTTCGTATCCCTCGAACTACGGGCAGCCCTCGACGATCAACGAACGCGAGGTCGTCGCGAACTTCCACGTCGGCATACCGCACCGCGCCGACGCCGGGCGCGACGACGTGCAGTTCCTCTACATGTCGTCTGCAAACTTCACGCAGTATTACACCAGCTTGGACGACGCCGGACCACTCGGAGCGGGCATCGTTAACGACGGCCTGCTCGGACCGCATCCCGACTTTTTCGCCGGAGACACGAATCAGTGGCCCGACTATTACACGTATCCCGGCTCCGTCCACTGGCTGAGCCCCGCATCGACGCGGCCGATTCCCTATATGTATCCGGGATCTCCGGTGAACCGCTGCGCTAACGTCTATCCGCTGTCGTGGACCAACGTACCGAATACGTGCCCGCTCAACGGGCAGGGATACCAAGAGCAGGTTCAAGTGCCGGACAACTACCGCGACGGGCGCTGGGACACTGCGAGCATCGCAAAGCTCCAATATCAAAAGAACCTCGGGTCCGCCGCCTACGTACGGCTCTTCGGTTACACGTTCTACTCGAACACCAACCGGGCCACGGCTAACGGCTGGGGCAACAACACTTCGCTCGGCGTCACGAACTACCAGTACGAAGTCGATTCGCATACGGGCGGATTGGAGCTTCAGTTCGCCGATCAGATGTCGGGCCAGCATCTCTTATCGGGAATGGTGTCGTACATCACGTCGAACACGTTGCGCTACTACAACCACAATTACGACAACGACGACTCCGAGCAGGTGAGCAACTTCACGAACGGTTCCGACTGCTACGCCGCCCGGACCGGGGCGCGCTATACCGTCGGCGAGCGCGCGCCCTGCAACAGACCCATCACGCAGGGGACGTTCGAGGCGCCGTTCGGCGGCTTCGACGACCAGGATCCCTGTACGGACGGCGAGCTTGGCGCGAGCGCACCGGCGTGCAAGCACGGCGCGTCGATGTTGCTGACCTACCTCGGCAACAGTGCCGACGTCAATTCCGTCACCCCAAAGGTGACGAACGCGTCGCTGAGCGACGAATGGCGGCCGACCGACCGGTGGAACATCAACGCCGCGCTTCGCTTCGAGAACGATGCGTACGGCCTCGCGAACACGAACAACCCTGCGACGAACTTCTGGTTCAATGCGGCACAGCACGAATTTTGCGTCAACCCGGTAACGCGCCAGCCGATCTTCGTGCCGCAGCCGCCGCAAAGCATCTTTTTCTTCCAGCCGCTCGTTACGTTCCATTGCCCGATCGACCGGTCGACCGGGACGCCGATACGCACGGTTCATCCCAACGGCACGGACGGCATTTTATTGACGAACGATTATCCGTCGTCTTACGCGTTGTCGTACCTCCTGCCGCGTCTATCCGCGACGTACACCATCGATCCCGACACCGTGCTGCGGGCGTCGGCCGGCAGGTACGCGCAGCAGCCGCAAAACTACGAGATACAATACGCGACCGAGCAGCCAAACCTCGCGGCGACGCTCTTGGGCTTCATCCCGTTTGGTTACAGCTCGCCGCTCCACGAAGCACAGGCCCAGTTTTCCAATAACTACGATTTTTCTCTGGAACACCACTTCAAGGGCACCGACGTTGCCGTGAAGATCACGCCGTATTACCGTTGGGGTACGAACCAGCTCTACGAAAGCGTCGACCTTCCGAGCCTCGGCGTGTCGCCGTCGTTCAACGCCGGAACGCTGCGAGTCGACGGCATCGAGCTGCAGCTGACGAAGGGAGATTTCAACAAGAACGGTTTGTCCGGCCTGTTGTCGTACACATACACGAACGCAGCGGAGATGTGGAATAACTATCCGGACAGCACAGTGGGTCCGGTCGACCAATACAATCAGGACATCGAGGAGTTCAACGCGCTGACGAAGGCCGGCGGCGGCGCGCCGTGTTACACGAACCTCGGCAAGGGCGTACCCGACCCGAGGTGCGGCGCGACGTCGATCCTCAACCCGTACTACCGCATGGCACCCGAGGCGACCCTCGCCCCGCACGGGTGGTATACGCCGGGACTCGACTTTCCATACCTGTCACCCAACACGCTCTCCATGGTCGTCAATTACCGGCACGGAAAGTTCGCGGTAACGCCCGCTTTTTCGCTGCTCGAGGGCAGCACGTACGGCAACGCCGCCGACGTGCAGGGCGTCGATCCGCGGGCCTGCCGAGCCAATCAAGCCAGCCTCGGTATCAAGACCGGCAATCCGCTCAACGCCGACTACACGACGTGCGAGTTCGCACTGACGAACGACGGAACGAGCCCCGGAACGCTCTACATCCCGAACCCGCAGACCGGGAGTTTTGATACGTTCGGACAGTTCAGGCAGCCGTGGCAATTCAACCTCGGCATGCAGATGTCGTATGATTTTACGCCGCGCATTTCGGGCCGCGTCATCGTGACGAACCTCTTGAATCGCTGTTTCGGCGGATCGAGCGAGCCGTGGTCGCGAGCGTATCCGCCCGACAGCGCCATTTGCGGCTACTCTCCAAACATCTTTTACAACGGCGGTCACTACTACAACGGAACCAGTCCCTCGGACACCGCAGCCAACGGCGTCCCCCAGAATCCGTACTTCGCCCAATCCTTCGCGCCGGCGTTCGGGGACAGCAGCTCCAGCAACTATCCTCTGGCGATGAATTTCTACTTCTCACTCCAAGTCAAGCTATAGGACGGCGTGATGACGATGCTGGACCGCCGAAGCTTCCTCGCGACGACCGGCATCGCGGCGGCCTCGTTGGCGGCTCCGGCGGCGCGCGCCGAGGGCAGCGGCGCGGTGTTCCTTTCCACCTGGGACTGGGGACTGGAGGCGAACCGGCGGGCGGCCCAGGTTCTTTCCGGAGGCGGATCGCTGCTCGATGCGGTGGAGAAGGGCATCAACGTCGTCGAGGACGATCCCAACGTGGACAGCGTGGGCTATGGCGGCTTGCCCAACGCGCAAGGCGAGGTGGAGCTCGATGCGGGCATCATGGACGGCACGGCGCATCGCGCGGGATCGGTCTGCAACCTGCACAAGATCAAGAATCCCATCTCCGTCGCGCGACTGGTCATGGAAAAGACGCGTCACACGACAATGGCCGGTGAGGGCGCGCTTCAGTTCGCCATCGCAATGGGATTCGAGCCGCAGCAACTGCTGACGCCCAAGAGTCTTGCGGCGTGGCTGCGCTGGAAAAATACGCCGAATCATCAGACCTTCTGGATCGACAGCGAACATCACGACACCGTCGGCATGGTCGGCATCGACGGAAAGGGCAACGTCGTCGCCGGCTGCTCGACCAGCGGACTCGAATGGAAGATTCCGGGGCGCGTGGCGGATTCGCCACTCGTCGGCTGCGGATACTATGCCGACGACACAGCGGGCGCGGCATCCGCCACCGGCAACGGCGACGTGATGGCGAATTATTGCACGTCGATGTTTATCGTGCAGCGCATGGCCGGCGGAGCGCATCCGCAGGACGCCTGCAACGACGTCATGCGGTTGATGGCGAAGACCGCCCCGAATCTGCACGACGACATGTACTGCGTCATCGCGATCGACCGGCAGGGCGAGATTGGTGCAGCGTCCATGAATTCGAAGCAGTCGCTCCAATACGCGCTCTGGAAACAAGGCACCGGCGGCTTACACACCGCGTCCGCCTTTCTCGGCTGAGACTCACTAACGACGTGCCGTAAGCGGGCAGGGACTCTTAGCGGCGTTCTTTTTCGGGAACAGAGACGATATGTCCGAGGGGCAGTCGCCGAAAACGAACGAAGGCGGCATCACGCGCCGGCGATTCGTGGTCCGCACCGCGACGTCGGCGATTGGATTGCAACTGATGCTGCGCGCGCGGAGCGCTGCGCGTGACGCGGCAGTCCACCGAATCGTGCTCACGGTCAACGGATCCGACCGCAACCTTGCGGTCGAGCCGCGCGTGACGCTGCTCGATGCGCTTCGCGATCGTCTCGGTCTCGTCGGCACGAAGAAGGGCTGCGACCAGGGCATCTGCGGAGCGTGTACGGTCCTGGTGAACGGGCGTCCCGTCGACGCGTGTTTGACCTTAGCCGTCATGCATGCCGGCGACCGGATTACGACAATCGAAGGAATCGCCGACCGCGGCGAGCTGAGCGCTGTGCAGGCCGCGTTCATCAAACACGACGGCTTTCAGTGCGGGTATTGCACCCCGGGCCAAATCGTTTCAGCAACGGCACTTCTTGCGAAGGGAGGAACGCTGGATCGCGCCGGCGTCAGCGCCGCAATGAGCGGGAACATCTGCCGGTGCGGCTGTTACCCTCACATCGTCGATGCAGTCCTCGAGGCGCGAGGCCGGGCGTGAACCCGTTTAACTACGTACGCGCCGCGAGCCCTTCGGCCGCGCTCGCCGCCGCCGGAGCAGAGGTTAGTGCGCGGTTCCTTGCCGGTGGGACGAGCATTCTCGACCTCATGAAGCTCGGCGTCGAGTGCCCCCCGGTGCTGATCGATATCAATGCGTTGCCATGGCGAGCGATCGAGCGGCGCGACGACGTGCTCAAAATCGGCGCGCTCATGCGTTTGAGCGAAGTCGCGGAGCACGACGACGTTCGCAGGCATTTCCCGCTCGTCGCTAAGGCGCTGGAAGAAAGCGCTTCGCCTCAGCTGCGCAACATGGCAACGATCGGCGGCAACCTGATGCAGCGCACGCGCTGCCCGTATTTCCGTGACAGGGCGGCCGCCTGCAACAAGCGGCTGCCCGGAAGCGGCTGCGATGCGCTCGAAGGTGAGAACCGCCGAGAAGCCGTTCTCGGAACGTCCGCAAGCTGCATCGCCACGCACCCGTCGGATCTGGCGGTGGCGCTCACGGCAGTCGACGCTATCGTCGAACTTACCGGGCGGAGCGGAAGACGCGCGCTGTCCATCGGCGCGTTTTATCGACAGCCGGGCAAAACGCCGCACGTGGAGACGTCGCTCGAGCCCGACGAGCTCATTGCCGGCGTGTCCTTAACGCTGCGGCCCTCGGCGGCGCAGTCCGCGTACGTGAAAGTCCGCGATCGTGCGCAGTATGACTTCGCACTCGCCTCGGCCGCGGTGGTCGTCGAGCGCAACGGCGGCGCGATTTCGGCCGTGCGCATCGCTCTCGGCGGTGTCGGGACGGTCCCCTGGCGGTCGACGGACGCAGAAACGGCGTTGCAGCACGCACCGGCAACCAGGGCTACCTTCGAACGAAAGGCGGAAGAAGCGCTGCGTAACGCGCACGGCTACGGCCAAAACGATTTCAAAATTCTCCGTGCCGCATTGGAGCACGACGCTGCCATCCTCACGATCGAGCAGGGCTGCGGTTCGCCGACCGTCTACGCGCAGCTTGCCTCCGAGATCCTGGGCATCCCGTTCGAGCGAGTCCGATTGGAATTCGGTAATACACGTTTGCCGGAGGCTCCGCTTGCGGCGGGCTCGCAGACCGCGGGCAGCGTCGGTTCCGTGGTAACCGTCGGCGCCGTACGGCTTCGGGATCGGCTGTCGGCACTTCAGGGACGCATCCCACGTGGCGGCATCGTGCTCGACGTTCACGACCGGCCGGCAGCCGACGAAAAGAACTATGCGACGCAGGCGTTCGGAGCTCACTTCGCCGAGGTTCACGTCGATCCGGATCTTGGTGAAGTACGCGTCGTTCGCTTCGTGGCGGCGTTCGACGGTGGGCGCATCCTCAATGCCAAGACGGCGCGCAGCCAGTTCCTTGGCGGAATTGTTTGGGGTATCAGCATGGCCCTGTTTGAGAGAACCGCCTACGACCGCCGCACCGGCCGGCTCGTGAACGCTAGCCTGGGCGATTACCTCGTTCCCACCAATGCAGACGTTCCGAATCCCGGAAATTATCATCGTGGAGGGGGACGATCGTCATGCCAATCCCGCCGGCGTTAAGGGGATCGGCGAAGTGGGGATTACGGGGTCCGCCGCCGCCGTCGTCAACGCGATCTACAATGCGACTGGCGTTCGCGTACGCGAGCTTCCGGCGACCGTCGACAAGCTGCTCGCATAACCGCGCCGCCCGCGCCGGTTGCAATTCCATTCACTTTGTGCTACAAAGTAATCTGATGGAGCTCCAACGGGCGATCTCAGATCTAGCAGAAGTGCGCGACCGGCTAGCGCACCTGCAGCGCTTCGATGGGTACTCCGGAGCGGCCGCCGCGATCAGCGGCGGCGTGGCGCTCGTAGCGGCGCTGGTGCAGCAGCGCCTCGCGCCGCTTCCGCAGAACGCCAACGCGGTCCACACCTATCTGCTGATCTGGTTGTCGTGCTTGGCTGCGGCCCTCGTGCTCAATTATGGCGCCGCGGGCGCGTGGCTCCTCAGGCACCGTGCCCCGGGCGAGCGAAGCCGCTTTCGCACCGCCGCGATCTCCATCGCTCCGAGCATCGTGCTCGGCGGTGCTTTGAGTCTTGCCTTGATCGATCACGGCGCGTACGCACTGTTGCCGGGCACCTGGTTCGCCTTTTACGCCATTGGGCTCTTTGCGTCGCGCGGCACGATTCCGGCCTCAACGATGGGCATTACGATTGGTTTTGCCGCGCTTGCGCTCATCTTTCTCGCGACGAGCGCGGCGGCCGTGTCGCTCGCATGGTGGGTCATGCCGATCGGGTTCGGCGCCGGGCAGCTTGGAATCGGCTACTTCATTTGGCGCGACCGGTCGTCGTGACGAATATCGCGCAGGCGCCGTTTTCGTATCCTGGACTGGAGCGAATCTTCCACGAGCGCGGCAGGCTGGCCATTTGCACGTGCCTCATCGCGCACCCGGATGGATTGAGCTTTACGGAATTGCAGGACGCGTGCGACTTGACCGATGGTAACCTCAACCGTCATCTGCACGCCTTGGGAGAAGTGGCAATTGTGGCAACCGATAAGCTCCGTGGCTCCGGCCGGCCGCAGACGATCTACCGCATCACGAAGCGGGGACGGCAACGCTTTCTCGCTTACGTCGACGAACTGGAATCCGTCGTTCGCGACGTCCACGAGCGCTCGCCCGGTCCGGCCAAAACAAAGCTGGCGACGACGTGATACCGCAACACGTCGCAATCATCATGGACGGCAATCGCCGGTGGGCTCGCGAGCGTAATCTACCGATCGCACTTGGCTACCGGCGCGGCGTTTCCGCGCTGCGGCGCACGTTGCGGGCTGCCCGCGACGCTCGCGTTCCCGTCGTAACGGCGTTCGCATTCTCCGAAGAAAACTGGAACCGTCCTTCGGGCGAGGTCGACCTGCTCATGACGCTGTGCCTGCGCGCGGCGCGTCGCGAGCTTCGCGCGTTGGCCCTCGAGGGGGTGCGCGTTCGGATTTGCGGCCGCAGCGATCGTTTGCCGAAGGCGACCCGTACCGCACTGCAAGAGCTCGTAGAACGAACGACCAAAAACACCGGTGTGACGCTGAACCTCGCGATCGACTACGGCGGTCGACGGGAGATCGGTGACGCGGTGCGCGAGCTCGTGCGGGAAGTGAAGGCGGGGCTGCGCGACGTCGAGTCCATCGACGAGAACGCCGTCGGCAGCCGCCTGTACACGGCGGGCTTACCGGATCCCGACTTGGTGATACGGACGGGTGGAGAGCGGCGTCTTTCCAACTTCCTCTTGTTCCAAGCCGCGTATGCGGAGTTCTGGACGACCGGGACGTATTGGCCGGATTTCGGGGAGGCCGACTTGCAAGCGGCACTCGACGACTTCGCCCTCCGCCAACGCCGGTACGGCACGTAAGATCCGTTTATCAGCGATTCAGTTTTCGCCGCCCGCGAATCCAACAAACGGCGCGGCGCTTCCGCAGGACCGCCAGGGTTGTCAGGACGATGGTGGAGTCGATGTGGAGCCTTGCCAGATTCGATTCGATGCAAAGCAGCCTGGGCCGCACGACGTGATCGTTAGCGAGAACGGAGGCAACGGAGATCGCGGGCATGCGATCAAGGAGCGGGATGACTGCGCGTCCCGAAATATCGCGACCGTCGCCAAAGATACGAATCGGATCTACACAATCACTGCGGGTACTGCGGGGGGAACGTGCACGGCGCTCTTTACGGAAAAGGAGGATCGGGGCGGACGCGGGTCGGGAGACGCGGGCCGGCACGGGAATCGAAACGGAGCCGCCTTGCGCGTCGCGAACGCGATCTAACGCAGCGGTTCGAGCGCCTCGACGGTATCGACGTCGAAAAAGGCACCCTCGTCATCGCAGGGCATGCCGCGCGATCGTAGTTCCCCGCGATCGCGCAGCAGCCTGAGCGTGTCGCCGCACGGCAGCCGCTCGATGCCGCTACGCGCCCGGGGCGAGAGCCGAACCGGATGGCCGGGTTCGCCGGCGCGCTCCGGGTAGACGACGTCAACGTCCCGCTCAAAGAGGCAAATGGTTTCGATCAAGCCCGAGCAAACCAGCGGCTTATCGCCGAGAAGGACGAGAATCGTGTCCGCATCACCTACGGCGCGATTGCCTAAACGGAGCGAATGCGACATGCCGCGTTCGGGCTCGTCGTTGAGAACGAGGCACACGTCAGAACGCCCTCGGAGATAGGCGGCTACCTCCGGCGCGCATACGACGATCGGTTTCCAGCGCTGCGCGGCCGCGATCGGGTATTCGATGAGCGGACGGTTCCCCAGCGGCAACAAGAGCTTCTGCGTACCGGCACGCGACGACGTGCCGGCCGCGAGGATGACGGCGCGAGTACACGGATGACTCACGCTCGCTGCGTGCCGCCGTCCGGGGGCCGGTGAATCGGTCCGCGAACCGTTCGAAGCGAAACGCCTGCCCCGCCGCGGCGTGCGGCGACGATCTCTGCGAGGATCGAGACGGCGGTTTCGGCTACGGTGCGTGCGCCGAGGTCGAGTCCCGCAGGACCGTGAATGCGCGCGAGGTCGTTTTCGCCGAAGCCTTCTGCTCGCAACGACGCGCGGCGCGCCTCCTGTGACCGGCGGCTGCCCAGCAACCCAATGTACGGCGCCCTCGACTTTAGAGCGCAACGCAGGCCGGACACGTCGAATTTCGGATCGTGCGAAAGCATCACGATGGACGCGTGCTCCGAAAGCGCCTGGGAGAGGTAGTCGTTGGGCCACGACCGCACGATCGTGGAGGCGCTCGGCACGCGTTCCGCCGTCGCGAAGGCGGCGCGCGGGTCGACCACGATCGTTCGAAAATCCAGACGCTGCGCCAGAGAGCACAACTCTTCGGCGAGAGAAGTAGCCCCGACGACGATCAGCGTCTCTCGCGGCGCAAAAATGTATTCGAAGTCGAGTTGGTTGCCATTGGAATCCTCGTACGGGAACCGCAACGGCGCCGGACGATCGCCCTCGGCGATCGCGAGCGCCTCCGGAACGAACGGTGGTCCGGGGCGCCAGGCGACGACCTGCATGCGCGCGCCGCAGCCGTTTCCGCCCAAGAGCTCGTCCTCGCTAAGATCGATGTCCACCCCGCGAGTGCGGCCGTCGGCGGCGGTCTTCAGGCAGGCATCGACGATGGCGGCTTCGTGGCAGCCCGCGCCGACGTTACCGACGATGCGGCCCGCTGCGTCGACGGCGATCGTCGTCCCGATCGGAGCCGTCGCGGCATCGCGCAGCGCGACCAGCGTCGCAAGCGCAAACGACCGTTTCTCTTCGAGCCATCGCGCTGCGACGCCGAACACAGCGCGCACCGGTCAGCTGCCTCCCGCCATCGCCGCTGCCGCTTTCCAATCGAAAATCACCATCCTGTCGTGGAACCACCGCCCAGTGCGAAGCGTTCCAGCCGCGGCATAGGAGCGCCAGGGTCGTTGCGTTAATGCTGGCGTGCGATGATCAGCCGTGAGATGGATTGCGAGTGCCTGGAAATTTCACTGATCGTCAATGGAACGTCCGTGTCGCTTGCCGTCGACACGCGGGCGACTTTGCTGGACACGCTGCGCGAAAAATTAAATTTGACGGGGACAAAGAAGGGCTGCGACCACGGGCAATGCGGCGCTTGCACGGTCCACGTCGACGGGCGCCGCATCGTCTCGTGCCTCGCTTTCGCTGCTGCATACGACGGGGCCAGAGTCGCGACGATCGAGGGCCTCGGCACTCCGGACAACTTGCACCCGATGCAGGCGGCTTTCCTCGATCGGGACGGCTACCAGTGCGGCTACTGCACTCCCGGCCAGATCATGTCTGCGGTGGCGCTCTTGAACGAACCGTGCGGACCTTCGGATGCAGACGTGGCCGAGTTGATGAGCGGCAACATCTGCCGCTGCGGCGCGTACAAAAATATCGTTGAGGCGATACAGTCCGTGCGCGAGGCGGCGCGTTCGTGAAGCCGTTCGTTTTCGCGCGTGCCGGAAGCGTCGAGGACGCGGTCGGCGGGGCACGAGACGATTCCAAGTTCCTGGCCGGCGGCACCACGCTGGTCGACTTGATGAAACTCGACGTCGAGCGGCCGAAGCGCGTGATCGACATCAATTCGCTCCCACTAGCCGACGTGACGGTCACGCCGGAGGGAGGCCTTCGAATCGAAGCCCTCGCCCGCAACTCCGACGTCGCGCATCACCCAGACGTCGTGCGGGATTATCCAGTGCTCTCCCAGGCGCTGCTTTCGGGCGCCTCGCCACAGCTGCGCAATATGGCGTCGACCGGCGGCAACTTGCTGCAGCGCACGCGGTGCGTCTATTTCCGAGATCCGGCGATGGCGTGCAACAAGCGGCTACCGCGGAGCGGATGCCCGGCGATCGAGGGATTTAACCGTAACCTCGCTATCCTCGGCACGAGCGAGCACTGCATCGCGACAAACCCGTCGGACCAGAACGTTGCGCTTTCGGCGCTCGAAGCGACGATCCAGATTGCCGGCATAGATGGCGTGCGCAGCGTGCCGATCGACGACTTTTATCTGCTGCCCGCCGAAACGCCGCACCGTGAGACGGCGCTGGAGCGAGGAGAACTCGTGACGTCGGTCACGCTTCCCGCGCCGCCTGCGGGCGCACGATCCGTCTACCTCAAGTTGCGCGACCGTGCTTCGTTCGAGTTCGCGCTCGCGTCCGCTGCGGTCGTGGCGACGGTCAGCGGCGGCGTCGTGGAACGGGTGCGCGTGGCCATGGGCGGAATTGCGACCAAGCCGTGGCGCAGTCGGGAGGCGGAGGCCGCGCTCGAAGGTAGAGAGGCAACGCGCGAGCGCTTCGCCGACGCAGCACGCATTTTGCTTCGCGATGCGAGGCCGCAGTCGCAGAACGCCTTCAAGATCGAGCTCGCGACGCGCTGTCTCATTCGCGCCCTCGGCGTCGCTACGGGCGTCGCGAGCGAAGCGTGATGAAGACCGTCGGTCGCTCGTTACGGCGCGTCGAGGGGCCGCTGAAGGTCAGTGGGGCTGCTGCGTACACGTCCGACCATAGACCGGAAGGGGTCGCGTATGCGGTGCCCGTGGGCAGCACCATCGCAAATGGCCGGATCGCCCACTTGAACGTCTCGAAGGCGGCGGAGATGCCGGGCGTCGTCGCGATCTATCATCGCGGCAACGTCGGCGCGCTCTACAAGCCTTCGCCCGAAGCCGGTGCCATCGACGAGGCCCGACCGCCGTTTGCCGACGATGTCGTTCGGTACTACGGCCAGTACGTCGCCCTCGTGGTCGCGGAGACGTTTGAAGAGGCGACTGCTGCGGCCGCGGCCGTCGACGTCACCTATGACGTCGAGGCTCCGAACGTGGAGCCGGAGCTCGAATCGGACGACGAGCCGGCCGAAGCGAGCCGGCGGGGCGATCCGGAGACGGCGTACGACGCCTCGCCGGTCAAGATCGATCGGATCTACGTGACGCCGGCCGAAACGCACAATCCAATCGAGCTACATGCGTCCGTGGCCGCCTACGACGGCGAGGCCTTCACGCTCTACGAGACGACGCAAGCCATCGGCAACCATCGGAACGTCGTCAGCGAAATCCTCGGTGTCTCGCGCGAAGACGTTCGAATTATCATGAAGTTTCTCGGCTCCGGCTTCGGTGGAAAGCTGTGGCCTTGGCCGCATGGGACGCTTGCCGCGGCCGCCGCGCGAAACCTGCAGCGTCCCGTCAAGCTCGTCGTGACGCGCAAGCAAATGTTTCATGCCGTAGGCCATCGCGCGCGCACGCAGCAGCGCGTGCGCATGAGCGCGCAGCCCGACGGCACGCTGACGTCGCTGCGGCACGATGCCGTCAACGACGCCGGCATGCTCGACCCGTACGATGAAAATTGCGGCGAGGCGACGCCATCGCTCTACGGAACGACCAATCTGCACGTGACCGCTGGCCAGACGCGACGCCACGTCGGGTCGCCGACGGCCATGCGGGGACCCGGTGCCATACCGGGGTTGTTTGCGACGGAGTCCGCGTATGACGAATTGGCGATCGAGCTCGGCATGGATCCGGTCGAGCTTCGCTTACGCAACGAACCGGCAAGAGACCAGAGCCTGAACTTGCCGTTCTCGTCGCGGCATCTTGCAGATTGCCTGACGGTCGGCGCCGAAAAATTCGGCTGGTCGCGGCGATCTGCCGCGATCGGATCGATGCGCGACGGCCGCACCGTTTTCGGATGGGGAGTCTCCGGCTGTTCCTGGATCGCCGCGCGTTTTGCCGCCGAAGCGAGAGTCGAACTGCACGCCGACGGAACGGCTCGCGTAGCGATCGGTACGCAGGACATCGGCACGGGCACGTACACGGTACTCGCTCAGGTGCTCGCCGATGCGACGGGCATCCCGGTGGAGCGCATCGTCGTCGACATCGGCGATACGCGTTTGCCGCCTGGGCCGACGTCCGGCGGCTCGATGGTGACGGCCTCCGTCATCCCGGCGGTTCTGGATGCCGCACGTACCGCAATCGAATCCGCAATCACACTCGCAACGACGACCCGAGAGACGCCGTTCACCGACTGGTCGCCCGACGATCTCCAATTTGAGGGCGGTAGAATCGCACCCCGAACGGGCACCGCCAAGCCGATCGACTATCACGAGGTGCTGAGAAACGCGTCGGTGGCGATGGTCACCGGTACGGGCAAAGCAGCCAGTACGTTCCATGAAGAGCATCCGAAGTATTCGTTCCACTCGTACGGCGCACAATTCGTCGAAGTTGCATGGGAACCCGACATCGCGCGCCTTCGGGTCAACCGCGTCGTAACGGTCATCGATGCCGGCCGTATCATCAACCCGCGCACGGCGCGAAACCAAATCGAGGGCGCCGTCGTGATGGGGGTCGGGATGGCGCTGTTCGAAGAAACGCGGTACGACGGCGGCACGGGTGCGCCGATCAACAGCAACCTGGCAGATTACATCGTCGCGACGAATGCCGACACGCCGCAGATGGACGTTACGTTCCTCGACTATCCCGATACGAAGCTGAACGAGCTCGGCGCTCGCGGCGTCGGGGAGATTGGCCTTGCCGGCGTTGCGTCGGCGATCACTGCAGCGGCGTACCACGCGACTGGCGTTCGCGTGCGTGCGCTGCCGATCGAAATCGAGAAGCTACTCGTTACCCGAACTGACGCGCGATGAAGTCGATCCAATAGTGAAAGACGTCCACGGTGCGGACCGGGTCTCCGGGGAAGTGGCCCGAAACCGGCCAGACCCGTAACAGCGCGGCCTTGCCGTTGTCGCGCAGCGCACGCCAATACATTGACGACGTCGCGAACGGATCGCGATTGTCGCCCACGTCGGACAGTATGAGAAGCGGCGTCGTGACGTCTTTCGCATAGGAGATCGCCGATGCTCGGCGCCACTCGGCGGCATTCGTTCCGAGGAACGGCGAGCCGTGGAAGAGATCGGCGTCGGCGAGGCTGTCATCGGCGGTCCCATAGTCGGCGATCCAGTCGTTGACCGAGGCACCTGCGACGGCCGCTCGCCAGAGGTGATATTTGGACACCATCCACGCCGTCATGATGCCGCCGTACGACCAGCCGCAGACGGCGATGCGCGACTTGTCGACGATGCCGCGCGAGCTGACGGCGGCAATGGAAGCCATGATGTCTTTGCCGGGGCCGTCCTCCGGGTCATACAGGATCGCGCGCTGGTACTTGAGGCCGAGATTCGGAGAGCCCCGGTAGTTCGGGCGCAGCACGAGCCATCCGCGCGCGGCCATCACCTGCGCCCAAAAGTCGAACTCCAGCATCGATGGATCGCTCGGGCCGCCGTGGATAAAGACGACGAGTGGATGAGTGCCCGACGTTGCACCCTGCGGCGGCCGATAGAGCACGCCGTCGGCAATGACGCCCGCGCTGGTCGGAAACGTGATGCGTTCGGCCGCGGCCCACGAAAAGCGTTGCGCCATTGCCGCGTTGAAATCGCTGACGCGCGTCGTTTCCCCGCCGGGCGACCGCGTGAAGAGCTCGATTGGGCGTGCGGTTGACGTTCCGAGGAAGAGCAGCGTCCCGTCGCGTGCCAGCGCCGTGTCGAGCGTCGGCGCCTCCGCGCCGCCCGTCGTCATCAGCGGAATCCCGGGCGTAACCTCGCCGACACCGAGGCGGTCCGCGGTGCCGCGCAGTGAGAGCCGGTAAAACGCGTTGGTCGTGCGATCCGGCGCCGTCACGAGCAACGCGTCGGAGCCCGGCAGCCATGCCGCGTCCCCAATCGGCCGATCGATGGCCGTGGATATCGCGCGGCCGGGGCCGCCTGCAGGCGTTGTGACGTAGAGATTCGTGAGGGCGACCTGCGGGTCGCCATTGGAGTACGTGTATGCGATGTATGCGCCGTCCGGAGAAAAGAGCGCGTTGCCTTCCCACATCGTGCGACCGGTCAACGGTCGAACACGTTTCGACGCTACGTCGAGGAGCGCGACGCGGGAATAGCTTTGGTCGTTGAGGATCGCGTTGCGGCAGAGCGTCAGTGCGATGGTCTTGCCGTCCGGAGACCATGAAATCGGCGAGCCGTCTCCAAGGCTCTCGCTTCCGAAGGTCAGCTGCGTGACGGCACCGCCGCCCACGTCGGCCAAGAAAAGATGAACGGGCAGCGAAGGCGAGCTGGCGACGATCGGCTCGGTGGTGAAGAGGAAGCTGTCGCGGTAACGATCGGCGCCCTCGCGTTTGGGGCGTTCGTCCTCGGCGGCGTAGGCCAGGGCGTCGCCGTCGGGGCGCCACGCGAACGCTCTGACGCCGCTCTTAGCGTGCGTCACTAGCGAGGCATTCGTGCCGCCGCGTTCCATGACGAAAATCTGCGGCCGGGCTTCCTCACCGGTCCCCCCGTCGGCGAGAAACGCTAGGCGCGTGCCGTCGGGAGAAAACGCCGGGTCGGCAAGGCCCTTGCGCGCCGACACGAGCGTTTTCCGCTCGTGCGTCGCGAGGTCGATCGACACGAGCACGCTGTCCGTACGGTCGTCATCCCACGCGACGTGCGAGACGACGACGACGGCCTCTTTAGCGTCGGGCGAAATGGCCGCGGCGTGCAGGCCAACGAGCGATGAAAAGTCGTTCTCGCTGACCAGCGCGCTCTGCGCCGCCGTGCCAACCGTCGTTTCGGCGACGAGCGCACACGCCACGAGTAGACTGCGCATAAACATGACGCGATGTTCTCGCACGCCAATGCCATTCCCGCGGCCGCATGCGGCGTTGGTGGCTGCGGGGACGCGATTGCGAGAACGAGAAGTGCGACACTTCAATGGACGAGGCGAGCCGTGGCGCACTACTTGGATGAAGAGGCCGTTCGAGGCCTCTTGCAGTGGGAGCCGCTCATCGCTGCGATGGAAGGGTCGCTACGCTCTTTTTCGCGCGGCGAAGCCGTGCAGCCGATGCGAAGCGTCCTCACCGTGGAGACCGGCCGGCGATTCTTCGGCGTCATGCCTGCGGTACTGGGCGACGTGATGGGTGCAAAACTCGTCACCTTTTATCCCGGCAACGCCGATCGAGGCGCGCCGACGCACCAGGCGACGATCGTACTCTACGACGCGCAAACGGGAGAACCGATCGCGGCGATGGACGGTCGGCTGATCACGGAGATGCGCACGGCCGCGGTTTCCGCGGCGGTAACGAAATATCTGTCGGCTCCGGAGAGCGGGGTGCTCGCGCTCCTGGGCAGCGGCGTCCAAGCGCGAGCACATCTCGGGGCATTGTCGTCCGTTCGTCACTACGACGAGGTGCGCGTTTGGAGCCGGGATCCGGCGCACGCGCGGCGGTTCGCGGATGCGTTCGGAGCGCTGCCGATGGACGATGCAGAAGCCGCGGTCCGCGATGCGGACGTCGTCGTGACGGCGACGGCGGCGCGGCAGCCGATCCTTCGCGGAGCGTGGCTTCGGCCCGGCGCACACGTGAACGCGGTCGGATCGTCGCGTCCCGACTGGCGGGAACTCGATGATGAAGCGATGGGGAACACCGTCGTCGTCGATTCACGAGAGGCGGCCGCAAAAGAGGCCGGCGACGTCGTTCTCGCGGGCGCTGCCATCGCGGCGGAAGCGGGCGAAGTCTTCGGGGGTGACGTGGTGATCCGATCGACCGCGACGACAGTTTTCAAGTCGGTGGGATTGGCGGTGGAGGACGTCGCCGCGGCGCGGCTCGTCGCGGCGAGCGCGGGTCTCATCGCCTAACGGCGGCGCCGTCGCTTGCGTCGCGATTTTGCTGCGTCGTATACTGACACGGGAGATAGAGCATGTGCCGCAACATCAAGACGCTTCATAACTTCGCACCGCCGGCGACCGAGCCCGAAATTCGAGCGTCGGCCGTGCAATACGTCCGCAAACTCAGCGGCTTCACGCGCCCGTCGGCGGCAAACGAGGCAGCCTTCGAGCATGCAGTACAGGGGATCGCCGACGTGACAAAAGAGCTCTTGGCGTCGCTAATCACTCAGGCGGCGCCCCGTCAGCGCGACGTGGAGCTCGCCAAGGCGCGGAAGCGAGCGCAGGTGCGGTTCGGCCGAATCGCCTAGCGGACGTACGCGATGCCGGCCTTTTGCAAGATGGTTTTGCCCTCGCCCGTGAGGATGAAGCGCTCGAACGCGGCGGCCTCGCTCGGATGCGCCGCACCTCGCATGACGGCGATCGTGTACCGAATCGTGTCGCTCATTGCTGCCTTGCCGGGAAGCGGGGCAAAGTGCAGGCCGCGCGCGACCGCTTCGGTGCGGTAGAAGAAACCGACGTCGGCCTGCCCGGTATCGATCCGCCCAAGCAGGTCTTCTTCGGGGAAGATCTGCGCGGCGTTGTCGGCGTCGCCCAAGATTCGGCGCTCCCCGTCCGCGCCGGCCAGCAAGGTCATCGCGCGAATCGTGTAGAGACCCTTCGGGTCCAGCTTCGGATCTGTGCGGCCGATCGCGAGTCCGCGCGTGGCCAGCGCCGACAGTACCGACGTTTTGCCGGCCGCGACGCCGTCGAACAGTGACGCATATTTCGAGTCGGGGGACCATCCGATGCCCAGACTCGTCGAGCCGAAGGTCATCGCGCGCACTACCTTCGCTCCGAGTGCCGCGACCATCTTGGGATCGACGCTGATGAAGACGTCGGGGCTCTTGGCGCCGGCTGCGATCAAGTTGGCGAGCATTTTGCTTCCCCCGCCCTGTCCCTGAAAGTCGACGCCCTGCTGCGCGAGTGCCGCTTTGATCGGTCCCTCCATCGTCGTCACGAGTGACCCCGCATAGAGCACGGATACCACGCGCTGGGTATCGGCCGCCACGGGGGACGTTCCCAACACGGCGGCCAGCACGGAGGTGATCGTCAAAAATCGCGTCGTTCGCATCGAGCGGTCTTCGGCGCTCGGTATTCGGACTCGTGCGGCGTGCGCTGACAACACCGAGGGCCTACTTGCCATTGATGCATGATGCCGCTATTGTCAAGGAGGCTCGCCACATACGGCGGCCTGCGGAGGCCAAACAATCATGGATGCATCGGTGCAGAAGCTGAATCTGATGACGATGAGTCAGCAGCAGCTCGACGATCTCTTCAGGGCGAGTCCAGCCGGACCGATCCCAAACGGTGAGGCGCGCGGTACGGCGATCGTCGCACCGGGAACGACGTACAGCGACGAGATCGCGCAGGTCGTCAAGGTCTTCGCTTGGCAGGGTAAGACGTTCGATGCCGCCCATGGCGTCCTCACGAACCGGATAACGCCGTTCGGCGTCAACGCGATCGTCGGCGAAGTATACGTCGCGCCGAGCTGGCTGGACGACAACGACTGCATCGTGCTCGACTACGCGAAAACGTCGATGCTGGCGCACTGGGTCCGCGATGAGATCCGGCTCGTCGCGCCATGCCTTTACCTTGGCGTCGCCTACTGGGCCAAGAAGCGGCTAATCAATTTCAGCCTCGATTTCTCAGTTACGGTGGCCTCGCAGCCCGTGGAAGGAGTCAAGTGAACCGAGTGATCCGGGCTCTCATCTTCGGCATCGCGGCGGTGGGCGCTGCAGCCTGTACCAGCCATTCGACCACGGTCGACGAAGCGAAGGCGGCCGGACGCGATCCGTCGTCGTTCATGGCAGCGGACGAGGACTACTTCCACGACATGGACGGCGGCGTCGCGCTCTCCGCCGCGGAAGTCAAAGGCCGCAATACCTGGATCGTTTGGAGCGGCGGCAACGACCGGTTTTGGGACAAGCTGAGCACCATCAGCTTCGGCAATCTCGACCTGCTCAAGACGATCTCCTCGTATCCGACACTCAAGACGACGCGGGATAATCGCTGGGACCGTTTGGGCCTCATTAACGAACCCTGTTTCGCGAAGGCGACGGCGCCAAATCCCAGTCGCTATGGGCTCTGGCTGGACGTGCGCGTAAAATCGAAGGGTTGTGCGGCCGACCCGTTCGAGAACGAAACGAAGTACCCCGGCGTGAAGATCGGCGCGCGCGGAGTCACCGTTCCGGTCGGCTCGTCGTACGGCTACGCGAGCGGCGTCGTCGGCTTGCGCCTCTTTCCGAACCCGAACTTCGACGACCATGCGGCCAAAGTATGGGACGCCCAGCGCTACTACACGGACCCCTCATACTATGAGAGCAAGGACCTGATCAAGCCGTATCGCGTGGGCATGTCGTGCGGCTTCTGCCACGTCGGCCCTAGTCCGGTCAACCCACCCGCCGATCCAAACAACGCCACGTGGGCGAACTTGAGCTCGACGGTCGGGGCCCAATACATTTGGGTCGACCGTATCTTCGGCTGGCGCGAGCGCGACAGCGACTTCATCACGCAGCTCCTACGCACGTGGCGCCCCGGAACGCTCGACACATCCCTGGTCTCCACGGACAACATCAACAATCCCCGCACGATGAACGCGCTGTACGCGGTACTGCCCCGGCTTGGGGACGCCCACCGCTTTGGACTCGAAAAGCTCGCCGGCGGCGGCGTTAACAATCGCCAGTTCAACGACTACGTCGACTCGGGGCCGTTTACGGCGTTCTTCCACTCGCCCGACACCGTATTGACGCCCCACGTGCTCAAAGACGGCGCCGACTCGGTGGGCGTGCTCGGCGCGCTGAATCGAGTGTACGTCAACATCGGCACGGACAGCGAGGAGTGGCTGCTGCATTTCAACCCGTTGATTGGCGGCAAGCGGATTTCACCAATAACGATCGCCGACTCGACCGCTCACTCCACCTGGTATGCGGCGACGCAAAACCAAACGTTCGACGAGGCGCTCTTCCTGATACGGGCCAGCCAGAACCTCGATCGCCTCAAAGATGCACCCGGCGGTGCGCAATATCTCACCGCGGATTCCTCAACCTTGACGCGCGGCAAGATCGTTTTCGCCGAGAACTGCGCCCGTTGCCACTCGAGCAAGCTCCCCGCGGCTTTGCCTGGCATCGATCCCAACGGCTGCGTCGGGCCGGAATACCTGAACTGCTTCAACCGCTACATCGCCTGGACGCGTACGTCGGACTTCAAGACGCAGATGCGGCGGATCGTCTTAGCTCCGGATTTCCTCGAGGGCAACTATCTTTCCACGGACCTCCGCGTACCCGTGACGATGCTGCACACGAACGCATGCAGCCCGCTTGCGACCAACGCGATCGCAAACAACATCTGGGACAACTATTCGTCGCAATCATACAAGGATCTACCGTCGGTCGGGAACATCACGTGGTACGACCCGTACACCGGGGCACCGCATCAGTATACGATGCCGGCAGGCGGCCGGGGTTACACGCGGGTGCCGTCGCTAATTGCGCTCTGGTCCACCGCACCGTACCTGCTCAACAATAGCGTCGGGCCCTTCGACCAAAGCCCGACGGTCGATGCCCGCATGCGCGTGTTCGACGCGTCGATCCGGCAGATGCTTTGGCCGCAGCGCCGAGTCCACGACGCGCTGCTCGGCGCCAAGGTGCCGGGCGAAATCGACCGCACGACGGCGCCGTCCTATCTAACGATCGCGAAGGGTTATTTGCCGGACCTCGTTCAGGAGCACATCGGCGCGGTCCGCGTCGTTTTTCCCAAAGCGTTTCCGAACGGATCCGATTCCGAGCTCTCGATTGGCCCGATCCCAGCTGGCACGCCCGTGGGCTTGCTCGCCAACGTTCGACTGCTTTCTGAAGATCTGCGCGGCAACGCGCTGACGCAATACGAGAAGAACCGGGCCGCGCTCGTGGCAGGCATCATCGTCGACTTGCTGCGACTTCCGCCCAACGCCGCCGATCCGCAGGCACGCAGGATCTTCGCCAACGTGTATCCCCATTTGCTCGCACTGAGCAAATGCCCGGACTTCGTCGTCAACCGCGGCCACTATTTCGGCACCTCGTACCGCGAGCCGGGCCAAAGCGGCCCGAGCCATGGGCCGGGGCTCAGCGACGCGGACAAGAACGCGCTCATCGAGTTCTTGAAAACGTTTTGAGCAGCGTCGGGGCACAAGCGTTTGATTGAAGCGCAGTACGAATACGTCGTCGTAGGCTCCGGCGCGGGAGGCGGAACGCTCGCAGCGCGGCTCGCCGAGGAAGGTGCGACGGTCCTCGTCCTGGAGGCGGGTGGGGATCCGCGCGAACTCCACGGCGGCGATCCGGCGCGGCCGGCCGCGAACTGCCTGCCGTGCGACTACGACGTGCCGGCGTTTCACGCGCTCGCGTGCGAAAATGAAGCGGTCAAGTGGGACTTTTTCGTCCGGCATTATCCCGAGGCCGACAGCCCCTCGGTACTCTATCCCCGCGCGGGAACACTTGGCGGGTGCACCGCGCATAATGCAATGATCTTCGTGTATCCGCATAACGAAGACTGGCAAGAAATCGCCACGCTCACGGGCGATACGTCGTGGCGTCCCGAGAACATGCGCCGCTATTTCGAACGCGTCGAGCGGTGCGAATACCGTCCGGATCTCTGGCTCTTGAACCGCCTGGGACTCAATCCGTCGCGGCACGGCTTCGGCGGATGGCTCAGCACCGAGCAGCCGCGCCTTTCGGCGCAGACTTTCCTCGAGGTGATGGCGCCGCTCTGGGGCGAGGTTGCCGAAGAGCTTGCGATCGATCCCGAGAAGATTCGTAAAATACGCTGGCTCGACGAAGCGGGCCTCGACGCCAACGACTGGCGGCTGGTGACGGAGAACTCGGTCGGGCTGCGATCCGTTCCTTTGACGACGAAAGGCCACCGCCGCACCGGAGCGCGCGAGCGGCTGCTCGACGTGCAGCAACGTTGCGGCGGACGCCTGACGATCGAGCTCGACGCGCTCGCGACGCGCGTGCTCTTCGGTGAGGGAAATCGTGCCGTCGGCGTCGAGTATCTCTCCGGCGCCGGACTCTATCGCGCCGGAACTCCCGGCGCGAACGACGGCGTCCTTCGGACCGCGATGGCATCGTGCGAGGTGATCGTCGCGGGTGGGGCGTTCAACACGCCGCAGCTCTTGATGTTGTCCGGGATTGGTCCGCCCGACGAGCTGCGCGCGCTCGGTATCGACGTGCGCGTCGCGCTCGAGGGCGTCGGCGCGAACCTGCAAGACCGTTACGAGATCGGCGTCGTCAATCGAATGACGCAGCCCTGGCCGTTCTTTCGCGGCGCGACCTTCGCCCCAGGCGACCTGCAGTACGAGCAGTGGGCCGCGAGCGATTCGTCCGGCGTTTACACGAGCAACGGCGCGGCGCTCTCCATCGCCAAGAGCTCGTCGGTCGCGCAGGGCGCGCCGGATCTCTTCTGCATGCTGCTCTTTGCGGATTTCCACGGATACTATCCCGGCTTTTCTCTCGACGTGACGCGCAAGCTGGACTACATGACCTGGGTGGTGCTAAAGGCGCACACGCGCAACCGCGCCGGAACGGTGCGCCTGCGCAGCCGGGATCCGCGCGATCCGCCCGATATCGAATTCAACTACTTTCGAGAGGGCGGGGACGAAGATTTGCAGGCGATGGTCGAAGGCGTGCGCTTCGTGCGCCAACTGAGCGCGCCGTTGCGCGACTGCGGCGTCTTAACCGAGGAGCTGCCGGGGCCGGCGGTGGATCGGGACGAGCTCGTCGGGGACTTCATCCGCAAGAACGCCTGGGGCCACCACGCTTCGTGCACGTGCGCGATCGGCGATGCAGAAAGCGGCGGCGTGCTGTCGAGCGACTTCCGGGTTCACGGCGTCGAGGGCCTGCGCGTCGTCGATGCGTCGGTCTTCCCGAGGATCCCGGGGTTTTTCATCGCGAGCGCGACGTACATGATCGCGGAGAAAGCGGCCGAGGCGATCCTGGCCGCGCGCAGCGCTAAGGAGCGATAGTTGGATAAAGAGTCTCCGTCCGGGGGCAGCGTACCGGTGCCGCAAGGCTTGGTGGCGCTGGATCGCTGGAAGCAGTATCTCGTCGGCATCGCGGCCGTGTTGACGGTGGCGGCACAGCTCTGGAGTGCGATCGAGAACCAATGGAGGCTCGCCGCGATCACGCTGGTGCTCGCAATCGTTATTGCGGCGCTATACGCGCTCTCTCATCGCGTGCCGAGCGGCGCGGACCGGCGGCGCTTCGAAGCCTTTCGGCTCGCGATGATCGGCTTGCTCATCGCGATTCCGCTCTGCTCGCTGGTCGGGTTGTATGCGTATTCGTACCTGCCGCGCGCGCTCGAAACGGGGACGACGATTGCCGTCGCGCGCTTCGAAGGGGCGCCGCTTCCGGCTCCCTACCAAGACTGCCGGCCGAGCGACATGCTCGTCCACACGCTCGCGCGCGTCGGCGGCCGGTTCGGCGGACTGCGCGTCTTCGAGCTGCCGTACAGCATCGATCCCGATAACCGATGGGCGCAGCAGTGGGCGCAGGCACACGGCTCGTTCGAGGCCGCCGACGTGATCGTCTACGGGGAGTACACGCTCTTTAGTACCGGCAACGGCAACCAGCCCGACGAGCTCGTGATCAACCCGGAGGTCACGCGCGTTCCCACGATTCCTCTCTCGACGAAGAGCGCTCCGCTGTACGGCTGGGAGTTTCCCGGCAGCGTGGCAAGCATCCGCGAGCTGTGCGGAAGCGATCTTCAAGATGCGGGCCGGGCGCCGCGCTTTCTAGATGATTCGCGCCGCATCGCGAGCGCCATTGCCGGCCTGCAGGCATTGGGGCGCCAAGATTTCGAGGACGCGCAAGCGGCCGTCAAACAAGCCAAACTCGCCGAGGTCGATCATCCGCAACGCTGCATCGGCGCCGTGGACAGCGGTGCGGCGAAGAACTCGCTCTGCCCGGGCGTGCTCGCGTTCTATCTCGGGGCGCTCGACGCGCGCTTGGGCGCCTACGGCGACGCCCTCCAGGAGTATGCGTATGCGAGCGGACGTCTTGGCACGGCGGCGCCATTCATCAACCTAGGGGAGCTCTACGTCCGGCTCGGCCAGCCTTCGAAGGCCTTTGCCGAGTTCGATCGGGCCGTGAATGAGGACCCAACATCCGTTGCCGCGGTTGCGACGCGCGCCGTCTACGAACGCGACTATTTGAAACCGCGCGAGGCGGCGCTCGATCTCAATCGGGCGCTGCAGCTGCGCTCTCGAAATTTGTACGACGAACTGTCGCTGAGCCGTGCGTTGTATCAGCGCGGCGGAAAGGGCGATACGAAGTGCGGTATTCGGGTGCTGGAGAAAGTTATCGGCTCGCGCGGTTTTAGCGACCGTCTCAACGTCGAGACGCTCGTTCAGTACGGCGTGTGGCTGCGGGGAGTACAGCGGCCGGACGAAGCGATCGTGCAGTTCCGGCGTGCGTTAAGCATTTATCCCGGCAACGTCGAAGGGAACTACGAGCTCGGCCTCGCGCTCGAGCGGTCAAAGAGCGGCGACAGCACGGCGGCATCATCGTACCTGCGGCGTGCCGAATACTCCCCGGCGTACACGGACGACGACTTCCTCGAACGAGCCAATGCCGCAGCGGAGCTCATGGCGCACTTCGACGCCAACTCCGCCGCCAAGCGCGGCGACTACCAGCTGGCGCTGCAGTCCTACGGCGCGTCGATCGCCCTCAACAAAGGGGCCGTCTACGCCTACTACGATCGTGCGCTGCTCGAAGGGTCGTCGAATAAAGCGGCCGCGCAGCGAGACCTCGAGACTGCCGCCCGCATGCGGCCAGACGATCCGATGATTCAGTCGAAACTCGCCCAGTTTTTCGGCGCGGCCGGCCGTCCCGACGAGGCGCAGCCCTATCACGTTCGCGCGAAGGCCGATATCGACGACCGGATACCTAAGGAAGACCAGGCCGCGTGGTCGAGCAAGCGGTGCAGGTACGATCCCCGGGTATCTGGATTGTGAAACTGTTCGTTTGTTGTGCTAGGGTCGATGGACCGTCACGGCCACGATGACAAACGTGAAGACGACGATTCCCAGAATAAGGCCGCCCTTGATTGCCCAGAGTTGCCGGTCGCTCAGGCGGCGTGCCCACGGCGCCGGCGGAGGCACCACGCCGTCGCGAAGCGTTTTGAATATGTTGTAACCGAATCCGATGAGAGTAACCGCCAGACATGCAAAAAGCAACCAACGGGGAAACAAGGGATGAGTTGGCGGAACGATTGACCACGAAACCAGCGCAAGCAGAGCGCAAAATACGCCGAGGGCCTGAATGACGACGTACGTCCGAACGTCCCGTATCACACGCTAATTCTTCGACGCGGCGGCCCTGGCGTTCCCCGTCGCGGTAGTGGCCCAACTAAGTGGTATGCCTTCCAGGTTATTGTGCCGACATTTTCCGCAAATTCACCGTTTCGCATTTTTGCATCGCCTAGGGTTCAGAATAGTGCGTCAGTTCGAGTGCATGCCGCAGTCGGAGTCTTCCTCCGGCCGAAAAAACAACGGTCTGCCGCAAACGCGGCAAGGCTCGATGCGCGCAGGCGTAGCCGTCAGATTGCATAACGCTCAGGGTAGCACACCCTCAAGCTCGGCAACCGCGCTCAAGCGGAGTTTCGCCCGGGAGCTCGCCGAGCCGCTCAATGCCGACCCGTTGCACGTCACGATAAATAGCCCCAGCGGGATTCGAACCCGCGTTACCGCCGTGAGAGGGCGGCGTCCTAGGCCTCTAGACGATAGGGCCGCGCTCCCGGGGATGGGCTCGAACCACCGACATGCAGATTCAGAGTCTGCCGTTCTACCAGCTGAACTACCCGGGATGGTAGGCGCCGTTATACTACACGAACGAGGGCGGCTCTTGCAATGCGCGCGTGCCCGACAGGCTCGGAACGACATCCTGGGCGAAAGGGGAGCCGATGCAGGCGATCGTGCTGGTCGGAGGCGAGGGAACGCGGCTGCGACCGCTTACCTACGGTACGCCGAAGCCGATGGTGCCGATTATGAACGTGCCGTTTCTGGCCCGAACGCTCGAGCGTCTCTACGCCGCGGAGATTCGCGACGTCATCCTTGCGGCCGGGTACATGCCGCGGGCGATCGTCGATTACTTCGGCGACGGCACCGGTCTGAACATGAAGATCACGTACGCGATCGAGGAAACGCCTCTTGGCACGGCGGGAGCGCTGAAGAACGTCGAGCAGCACATCACGGGCGCCTTCTACGTGCTCAACGGCGACATTTTCACGAGCCTCGATCTGCGCGCCATGCGGGAGTATCATCGCAGCAAGGGCGGAGCCGGCGTTTTGCACCTCATTCGGGTCGACGACCCATCGCCGTTCGGAAGCGTCGTGCACGATCCGGACGGCCGCATCTCGGCGTTCGTAGAAAAAGCCCCGAAGGGCCAAGCACCGACCAACGAGATCAACGCGGGAACCTATCTGCTGGCGCGCGAGGTGCTCGACGCAATCCCCGCCGGCCGCAGCGTCTCGATCGAGCGCGAGACATTCCCACAGCTGATCGCCGCGGGCAAAGCGCTGTACGCATACACCACCGCGGACTACTGGATCGACATCGGGCGCCCGGAACAATATCTTGCTGCACATCGTGACGTGTTGAGCGGTGCGATGCCGCTGGGAATCGAGCCCGGCATCACGGGCGAGGGACGCGATGCGCTGCAAGGCCATCCTGGCGTCGTGCCGCCGGTCTACGTCGCCGCGGACGTCGTCGTCGACGCAAGTGCGACGGTTGGCCCGAACGTCGTCCTCGGCCCCGGGTGCAGCATTGGCTCCGGCGCGGTCGTGCGCGAGTCAGTCCTCTGGGACCGGGTGAGTGTGGGCGCCGGCGCGGTCATCGAGGAGGCGATCATTGCCGGCGGCGTCACGATTGGTGCCGACGCGCGGATATCGCGCGGCAGCGTCGTCGGCCACGACGTCGTGGTCGAGCCCGGAACCGTCCTCGAGCCCGGTGCCCGCGTCGGGACGCCGCCTGAAAGGATAGCCGGCTAGCGAGGGAGCATTCGGTTTATTCTGCATCGGGCCGAGGGTAAAATAGGGTCAGAAGTGGAGGAGTCTTCCGCATACATGCTGCCGCCGCGCGCCTTGTTCTTAGGTTCGTACCCTCCGCGAGAATGCGGGATCGCCACGTTCACCAAGGACGTGGTCGACGCGTACGATCTCGCCTTCCATTTGGATAGTCCGGTTATTGCAGTTGACGAACCGGGCGCCGAAGTGCGCCGGTACGGCCGCGAAGTCGTGTCGCGCATCGCCGAACAAGACCGAAACAGCTACGCCGCGGCTGCCGACTTCGTCAATCGTTATCCGGCGGACCTCGTCAACGTGCAGCACGAATACGGACTGTTCGGCGGAGAGCGCGGGGAGTGGCTGGTCGATTTCATTCGGCTGCTCGAGAAGCCCGTCGCGCTTACCATGCACACGGTGCTCCCGGAACCCGATGAGTCGTACTTGCGCGTCACGAGAAGTCTGTGCGAGCAGGCCGCTCGCGTCGTCGCGCTCTCCGAAACGGGACGCGGCTTGCTCGCGGACGTCTATGGGATCGACCCAGAGCGCCTCGAGGTGATCCACCACGGCGTGCCCGACGTGCCGTTTCAGGAAACGCACGCCGCTAAGGCGACGTTCGGCATCGGGCAGCGCACGGTCATCTCGACCTTTGGGCTCATCAGTCGCGGCAAAGGCTTGGAGTACGCGATCGAGGCAATGCGCGACGTCGTCCGGCGTCACCCCGAGACGTTGTACCTCATCCTCGGCGAGACGCATCCGGTCGTCCGCCGTCAGGAAGGTGAGTCGTACCGCGAATCGCTCCACGCGATGGTCCGCGAATACGGGTTGCACTACAACGTGCAACTCGTTGACAAGTACCTGGATTTCGACGAGGTCGTCAGCTATCTCGCCGCCACCGACATCTACCTCACCCCGTACCTCAATCCGGCGCAAATCGTCAGCGGCACGCTAGCCTACGCCGTCGGCTGCGGCAAGGCCATCGTCTCGACGCCGTACCTCTACGCCCAGGAGCTCTTGGCACACAATCGCGGCTTCCTTTGCGAATTCCGCGACGCGCCGTCGATCGCGCGCCGCCTGAATATGCTCCTCGACGATCCATCGTTGCGCCGCGCCATCGAGCGCCGCGCCTACCGCTTCGGACGACAGATGACGTGGCCGCACGTCGCGGCTCGATACGGCGCACTCTTCACCGAGCTGTGTCCCAGGGGGCCGCTCGAGCTGGTGAACTCTGCGTAAAGCGCGTTCAGCCGCGCCGCCGCCGCTCGATCACCTGTTGATTCTCTCCGACAACGTCGGCGTGATTCAGCACGCAGTGGAAAACGTGCCGAATCGAACGTTCGGCTACTGCACCGACGATGTGTCCCGTGCGTTTATGGTCGCCGTCGCGTACGCTCGACTCGTACCGTCGGATCGCACGAGTCACCGCCTCGCGTCGACGTACTTGGCATTCATGCAGCACGCGCAGCTCGAGGACGGCCGCTTCCATAACTTCATGGACTACGACCGCAGATGGACCGACGAGATCGGAACGCACGACAGCAACGGACGCGCGCTGTGGGCACTCGGCTATGGGGTCGCCAACGCGCCGGGGGAGGCATGGCGCCGCGTCTGCGGCGAGCTGCTCGATCGCGCCATTCCCGTGCTGGGCGAGCTGGAATACCTCCGGTCCCGAGCGTATGCGCTCCTCGGCTTCACATACGCGTACGCCTCGACGCAGAACGCGGCCTATGCGACGGCGCTGCGAACCCTCGCCGACGAGATCCTCGCCGCATACGAAGAGACGGCGGCGCCGGGCTGGGTCTGGTTTGAAGACGTCATGACGTACGACAACGCGCGGCTTTCGGAATCCTTGGTTCGCGCCGGGCGCGTCTTGGGTGAGCCGCGCTACAGCGATGCGGGTTTGAAGTCGCTCGCATTCTATGCCGAGGTCACCACCGAGAATGGATGCCACGTCCCGATCGGCAACGAGGGCTGGTATCGACGTGGGGGCAAACGCGCTCGTTACGTGCAGCAACCGCTCGAAGCGTTCGCGATGGTCGACGCGCAACTCGCCGCGTTTGACCTTACCGATGAGCCGGCGCATTTTGCGGCTGCCGAGCTGGCAGTGGAGTGGTACTACGGCAAAAACTCGCGCGGCGTCGTGATGGCGAACGGGGGCGCTTGTTATGATGGCTTGAGCGAACGCGACGTGAATCGCAACCAGGGCGCCGAGTCGACGCTCGCGTTCCTAGCGGCGGCCTACGCGATGGCGCAACCGCGAACGCGGGTGCTGCGCGCCGTACGCTGATTGCGGCAAACGTAGCACTTTCGCCGCTGCTACAGGCACCGAAGAACCCTCCGGCGAACCGCTCTAAATGCTCCTGGAAACCGAGATTCTCAACGACGTCCAAACGGCCGCCGTTGCGCAGACTGATGGCCCGGTGCTGATTTTCGCCGGCGCCGGAAGCGGCAAAACACGCGTGCTCACGCATCGCATCGCATATCTATTGCGCGAGCTGCGCGTCGCCCCGGATCGAATTCTCGCCGTCACGTTTACGAACAAGGCGGCGGGCGAAATGAAGTCACGCTTGCACAATATGGTTGGCGCCGTCGCTCGCGACGTCTGGGTCGGCACGTTCCACGCGATGTGCGTGCGGATCTTGCGCCGCGACGGAACGCGTATCGGCGTGGGACACAGCTTCGCCGTCATCGACGACTCCGATCAGCGCCAGCTCGTGAAGGAAATACTCGAGGATCTCGATTACGACGAGCGCCAGCTTTCCGCCGGTGCTTGTCTTGCGGAAATCGACAAGGCCAAGAACGCGCTCCTCTGGCCGGAACAGTACGCCCAGCGGCAAACGTCCTTCGTCGGCGAGCGTATCGCGAACGTCTACGCGGAGTACCAGCGGCGGCTTAACGAATCCAATTCATTGGACTTCGACGACCTGATCGTGCGCACGATCGATCTGCTCGAGCGCGACGCTCCGACCCGGGAGAAATATCAGCATAAGTTCGAATACGTCTTGGTCGACGAGTATCAAGACGTCAACTCCGCCCAGTACCGCCTGATCGCGCTGCTGTCGTCGTATAGCGGAAACATCACTGTTGTTGGCGATGACGACCAGTCGATTTATTCGTGGCGCGGCAGCGATTATCGAATGATCTTGCGCTTTGAAGAAGACTTTCCGGGTGCGGCGATTTTTAAACTCGAGGAAAACTACCGCAGCAGCGCGCGCATTTTGGATGCGGCGAATACCTTAGTCGCCAACAACGCGTCGCGCGCTCCGAAGAAGTTGTTCACGACGCGCGGCTTGGGCGAGCCGATTACGGTGTATCCCGCGGCGACGGAGCGGGACGAGGCCCGCTACGTCGTCGAGAAGGTGAAAGGCCTCGTTCGCGACGGTGCGGCCTATCGCGACTTCGTCGTGCTCTACCGCACGAACGCACAATCGCGCGTGTACGAGGAAGCACTGCTCGCGGAGGGCATTCCCTATCGCGTGGTCGGCGGAGTCGGCTTTTACGCGCGCACTGAGATCAAAGACGTCATTGCGTATCTGCGCTACATCGTCAATTCGTCCGATGCGCTTGCGTTCAAGCGTATCGTTAACGTACCGCGCCGCGGCATCGGCCAGCAAACGCTCGGAGCGCTCGTGCAGGCTGCCAACAGCGCGCGCGTCTCGGTGGGCGAGGCGATCTTTGACAGCGAGCTGTTGCGCGCGGCCGTTCCCAAGAAGCTAAAGGAGCTAGAGCGGTTCGCCGAGCTTATCGCGGAGCTTCGGCGCCAGGCAGAGGGCGCCCGCATCGCTGACTTGTTGGTTGCCGTCATGGAGCAGTCCGGTTACGTCCGCGAGCTGCAGGGCGAAGAGACGCACGAGGCTCGAGCGCGCCTGGAAAACCTAGCGGAGCTCGTGGGCGTGGCGCGCGAATACGAGGCCAACGATGAGGAACCTTCGCTGGCGGGCTTCCTCGCAAACATCGCCTTGATCAGCGATCTCGACGCGCTCGAAGAGGACGCCTCGTACGTCACCCTGATGACGCTGCACAGCGCCAAGGGGTTAGAATTCACCAGCGTCTTTTTGACCGGTTTGGAAGAGGGCATTTTCCCACACAGCCGCGCGCTGACCGATACCGACGAGTTGGAAGAAGAGCGGCGACTCGCCTACGTCGGCATCACCCGCGCGATCGACCGCCTCTTCCTGACCTATGCGTCGCGGCGTGCACTTTTCGGCAACACCTACGCCTATCCGAAGTCGCGCTTCCTCGAGGAGCTGCCGGCACTGGAAGTGCTGGAAAGCGACAGTGTGCCGCTGCCGCGCCCGGCCGGCGGTCGGTGGCGGGAGGTCGCGATACACGAATCCGCGGGTGCCGGCGTCCATCTGGGCTTAAAGGATGGCGATCGCGTACGTCATCCAAAGTGGGGGGAAGGGCGAATCGAAAGCATCGTCGGCGCCGGAGGCGACGGCCTCGTCACCATCGACTTCCCGAACGTTGGCCAGAAGATGCTGATGCTCAAGTACGCGCCGCTCGAAAAAATCTAGGCGTTGTCGTGCGCGTTGCGGTCGCAGGCGCGATGGGACGCATGGGCACCGTCGCGCGTGAAGCCTTGCAACGGAGCGGCGACTATTGCGCCGGCCTGGCGCGCCGGCCGGATGCGGGAAACGTCGTGGTGGCCTCGCTCGGCGAGCTGTTTGCGTATCGGCCAGACGTCGTTCTGGATCTCACGACCCAGCCCGGCAGTTACGAAATCTCGCTGGCCGCGGTAACGCGTGGCGTGCCGGTCGTCGTCGGTGCGAGCGGCTGGAGCGACGAACAGCAACGGGAACTTGGGAGGATCGCCGAGCAGCACAACGTCGGCGCGTTGATCGTTCCGAATTTTTCCGTCGGCGCCGCGTTGATGATGCGTTTTGCGCGCGAGGCGGCGCGTTTCTTTCCGGACGCCGAGATCGTCGAAATGCACCACGCGACCAAAAAGGACGCGCCGTCGGGCACCGCACGGGCGACGGCGTCGCTCGTAGCGGCTGCCAGCCACCGCGACCCGCCGATCCACAGCGTGCGCCTTCCCGGCCTGCTCGCGCATCAAGCCGTGTTCTTTGGGGGAGACGGGGAACTGCTGACGATTCGACACGACACGCTGAGCCGCGACTCGTTCGTCGCCGGAATGCTGGCCGCGGTGCGCGCCGTCGTCGGCTTGCGCGGCCTTTCCATCGGCTTGGACGCCGCGCTCGACCGGGCGGCGACGTGAACGTCGCCGTCGTCGGGGCGACCGGAGCCGTCGGAGGGACGATCGTCCGCGTGCTGGAGGAGCGGCGGCTGCCAATCGCCGCGCTCGCGCCGTTTGCATCGCGCGATCGCGAAGCGGCCGTTCTGTTTCGGGGGAGCGCCTTGGACGTGCGGCCGCCGTCAGACGAATCGCTGCGCGGTTTCGACGTCGTCTTCTTCGCCGGCGGCGAAGAAACGAGCGAACGCTATACGCCGGCGCTGCTCGAGCGAGGCTCCGTGGTCATCGACAATAGCTCGGCATACCGCATGCAGCCGGACGTCCCGCTGATCGTTCCTGAGGTCAATGCGGGTGTCATCGAAGCCAAACACCGGCTCTTTCCCGTGGCGAACTGCACCGCGATCGTGCTGTGTACCGCGCTGCGGCCGATTCGGGACGCCGCCGGCCTGCGTTCGGTGTGCGTCGCGACGTATCAAGCGGCCAGCGGCGCGGGAAGGCCCGGACTCGAGGAGCTGTCAAACCAGGAACGCGCGGTAGCGCTCGGCTCGCCGGAACCGCCCGCTTCCGTATTCCCTGCACGCCTGGCCCGCAACGTCGTTCCGCAAGTCGGCGAACTCGACCAGTCGGGATGGAGCGGCGAAGAGCGAAAGGTGCGCGACGAGACGCGAAAGATGCTCGGTCTTCCCGCGCTTTCCATCAGCGCTTCGGCAGTTCGCGTGCCGGTGCGCACGGCCCACAGCGAGGCCCTCTTCGTCGAGACCGACAGGGTGACCGACACGCGCGAGTTGGCCGCGGCGTTTTCGCGAGCGCCGGGCGTTCGCTTTTATCCGACGGGCATCGTGACGCCCCGCGATGCGGAGGGGACGGACGAGGTGCACATCGCACGGCTGCGCTCCGACGGCGATCGGCGCTTCGCGCTCTGGGCGGTCGGCGACCAGCTCCGTAAGGGCGCGGCGACCAACGCCGTGCAGATCTTGGAGCTGTTGCTGCGCAAGGGATACGTCGTTCCGTGAACGGCGCGAGCGCCTTACCGCACGAGGGCCGCATCGCGGTTCTCAAGTTCGGCGGAACGTCGGTCGCCGCACCGCAACGTCGGGCCGAGGCGTATCGCCGCGTCTGCGACGCGCGCGAAGCCGGCTTCGCGATCGTTGCGGTCGTTTCGGCCATGGGCCGCGCGCCCGAACCGTATGCGACCGATACGCTGTTGGACCTCATCGGCGGCCGAACCGGCAGCGCGAACGCGGACCTCTTGCTGTCGGCGGGCGAGCTCATTGCGGCTGCCGTCTTTGCCGACGAGCTGAACGCATTGGGCGTCGATGCCGTCGCGCTGTCGGGCGCGCACGCAGGCATCGTTACCGACAGCCGCCGCGGCGATGCGAACGTCCTTCGCGTGGAAACCGAGGCGATCCAGGCCGTGCTGGCGCGCGGTGCCGTCGCCGTCGTCGCGGGATTTCAAGGGGCAGCGGAGGACGGAACCGTGACGACGCTCGGACGCGGCGGAACGGATCTTTCGGCGATCGCCATCGGGCACGCGCTGCATGCCGAACGGGTCGACATCTATACCGACGTCAGCGGTGCGATGACGGCTGATCCGCGACGCATCCCCGGCGCGCGAACGATCCAACGTGCGTCGCTGGTCGAAATGTCCGAACTCGCGAACCACGGCGCGACGGTGATGCACGACAAGGCGGCTGACTATGCGCACCGCACGAGAACGCGCTACGCCGTGAAGGACGTCGGCACCGACTCCGGCACGCTGGTCGACGAAAGCGTCGAGCACGGCCGGCCGGTCACGGGCGTGACCGCCTCCGGACGCGTGACGTGGGTACGCATCATCCGCGGCGACATCGAGTCGCCGCGCCGGCGCATGGAAACGGAGCTCGAGATGTTCCGGCGCCTCGCCGAAGCGCAGATTTCTATCGATCAAGTAACGATCAATCAGGCCGGCGTGGCGTTCGTCGTCGCGGGAGAGCGTGGCGCCGACATCCGCCAGTTGCTCGCGGATCTCAACCTTGCGGTTCGCATCCGCGAGGGTTGCTCGAAGCTGTCGGTCGTCGGCACGGGCATGCGCGGCGTGCCGGGCGTCGTGCGGGACGTCGTCGATGCGCTGTCGCAAGCCGACGTGGAGATCATCCACTGCACCGACAGCTACGTGACGATTTCGATCCTCGTGCCGGAGCCGGAAGCGACGCGCGCGGAGGCCGCCGTGCACGAATACTTCGGCCTCGCGAAGGGAGATGCGATCGCATGAACGCTCGCCTCGGCGCAATCGTCACGGCGATGATCACACCGTTTGACGACCGCGGCGCCGTCGATCTGGCCGAGTCGCAGCGCCTAGCGCGCTGGCTCGTCGATCGCGGCAACGACGGCCTGGTCGTCGCCGGCTCGACCGGCGAGGGTCAGACGCTCGACGACGGGGAGCGCGCGGACCTTTGGCGTGCGGTCAAGGACGCCGTCGGCGACACGGCGGCGGTCATCGCAAACGCGGGAACGAACGCGACGCGCGAATCCGTCGCGGCCGCACGGGCGGCGGCCGCCGCCGGAGCAGACGCGATCCTCGCCGTGGTCCCGTACTACAACAAGCCCACCCAGCGCGGCATGCTGCTGCACTTCGGCGCGATGGCGCAAGCGACGCCGCTGCCGCTCATCGTCTATAACATCCCCGGGCGGACCGCGGCCAACATGCTACCGGAGACGCTCTTCGAGCTCGCGCGCCGACATCAAAATGTCGTCGGAGTCAAGGAGTCGAGCGGCGACCTCAAGCAGATCGGCACCGTCCTGGCGGGGCGTCGGGACGGTTTCCGCCTCTGGGCCGGCGACGACCACCTCTTCCTGCCGTGCCTCTCCCTCGGGGCCGACGGCGTCGTCGGCGTGGCGTCGCACCTTTGCTCGCCGCAGTTTCGGCGCATGTACGATGCGTATCGAGCGGGGCGCGTCCAGGAGGCGGCGCAAATCCACGCGTCGCTGCTGCCGCTGATCGACGCGCTGTTCTCGGTCAGCAGTCCCATCCCGGTCAAGTGGGCCATGCGCCACGTCGGGTTCGCGGCAGGTGAGTGCCGGCTGCCGCTCGATGTAATGCCGGCGCAGCTTGCGGACCGGCTGGCGCCGCTCGTGGCGACCTTCCTCTCGCCACCTGTTTGCGCGCGGTGAAACCGCTCTACGTCCTCGGCTGTCGCCTCGATCCGATCGGCGGAGAAGAAGCGGCGTCGCGGATCCTGACGCTCGCGCAAACTGGTGCGGGCGCGCAAGTCGTCACGCTCGGCACCGAGATGGTCGTCTATGCCCGGCGCGATGCGCGATTCCGACGGATCGTCAACGACTGCGCGTTGTCGCTGTGCGATACCGTCGGACTGCTCGCCGCCGCGCGGTGGCGCGGTGCGCCGCTGCGCGAGCGCATCGCCGGCGTCGAACTGGTCGAGCGGCTCTGTGCGGGCGCCGCAACGGACGGCATTCCGGTGTACTTTCTCGGCGGTAAGGACGGCGTCGCGGCGGACGCGGCCGCCAACCTGGTGCGTCGCTTCCCCGGACTCCGCGTTGCGGGAACGCAGAGCGGATTCTTTACCGGCGAGGAGAGCGCGGGGATCGTCGGCGCCATTGCCGGAAGCGGCGCCAAGCTGCTGCTCGTCGCGTTAGGGTCGCCGCGCCAGGAGTATTGGCTCGCGGAGCACTTGTGCGACGCACGCTGCGGCGCCGGGATCGGCGTCGGCGGCTCCTTCGACGTCATTGCCGGACGTGTCGCGCGCGCGCCGGCTCTCGTTCGTCGCCTGCATTGCGAGTGGCTATACCGCTTGATCAGCGAGCCGCGGCGCTGGCGGCGGCAGTTGGCTCTACCGCTCTTCGTTTGGCTCGTCGTTCTCGACGCTTTCGCACGCCGCACGCCGCGAAGGAGCGCGGCGGAATCGTGAAAGCCATGATCCTTGCAGGCGGACTTTCGACCCGCCTTTATCCGTTGACAAGGCGTGTCCCCAAGCCGCTCGTTCCGGTGGCGGGCGTGCCGAACGCGGCGCATTTGCTGCGCTATCTGCAGTCGTACGGATTCGACGAGATCGCGATGAACGTTCACTATCACGCCGACGCCGTCATGGCCGCGCTGGGAGACGGATCGCGCTTCGGCGTCAAGATCCACTACGCGTACGAGCCGGAACTCCTCGGCAGCGCCGGCGGCGTCAAGAATGTCGAATCGTTTTTCGGCGACGAACCGTTCGTCGTCATCGGTTGCGACGAAGTGACGGACATGCGCCTGGATCGCCTCTGGAACTTCCATCGCGAACGTTCCGCGATCGCAAGCATCGCGCTGGTCGAATGCAGCGACGTCGAGCAATACGGCGTCGTGGTCCTGGGCGACCAAGGGCGGATCGCCGGCTTCCAGGAGAAGCCACCGAAGGGCACCGAGCGCAGCAAGCTCGCGAACACCGGCGTGTACGTATTCTCGCCCGAAATCTTCTCGCATATTCCCGCCTCTACGTTTTACGATTTCGGCAAACAGGTATTTCCGGCGCTACAGGCCGCAAACGAGCGGTTCTTCGGCTTCGAAGCAACGGGCGCGTATTGGGCCGACATCGGAACGCCTCCGGAATACCGGCGCGCCAGCTTCGACGTCATTTGCGGAACCGTCGCGATCCCCGAGACCCGTCCGAACGGCATCGATCCCACCGCCGTTATCGCCGGTGGCGCCCGCATCGAAGGTGCCGTGCGCGTCGGTGCGGGTGTGCGGGTCGCCGACGGAGTATCGATCGTTGGGCCGTGCGTGCTCGACGAAGGGGTGAACGTCGAAGCGGGGGCGACCCTGATACGGGCCATCCTGTGGGAAGGCGCGTTCGTGGGCGCGCGCGCGACGGTGCGCGACACGGTCGTCGGCGTCCGCTATAGGGTCGACCCGGAGGCGATTTTGGGCGATACGCTCGTTGCGCCGGAATAGGGGGGTATAGTACCGACGTGCTTCGCTTTTTCGCTGCCGTCGCGACGATCGTCGCGGTGGCGGCCGTAGGACCATGGGGCGTCGCGGACGGCCGGGACACCGCCCTGCACGTCGGCGCGGCGACACCGGCCTTTCTCGTCGACACGATCGACGGCCAAGCCATGACCGCCGACTTCAACGGCGTGCCGGCGTACATTAACGTGTTCGCGACGTGGTGTCCGCCCTGCCGGCGTGAGTTTCCGGCGATCTTGCGCCAAGCTGCCGCGTATCGCGGACGCATCGCTTTTCTCTTCGTGGACGAGCAGGAACCCGAGAGCACTGTGAAGCGCTTCGCGCTCCAATTCGGCATGGGCGCACCGGTGGGGATGGACCGGGGCCAGTTCGCGGCGACCTTCGACGTACGGGGCCTCCCCGAGAGCATCTTCATCGACCGCCGCGGCCTCGTTCAATCGATCTATCGCGGTACGATTTCGGACGACGTGCTTTCCGGCGAACTCGCGAAACTCGCTGCCACCGACGCGTCGGTCGCCGCTAGATAGCATCGATCGCCGTCGTGATCGAGCGGCATGTTCCGCTCGCTCGTCGACCTGCTTTTTCCGCCGCAATGCGCGGGCTGCAACGTGCTTGGAAGCGCGTTCTGCGACGGCTGCAGACCCGTCGGCAAGATGGTCTTCCTTCGTTTTCCGGGACTGGCCGTGCGCGCGTTCGCTCCCTATGAGGACACGCTGCGTTCTGCGGTGCTGGCGCTCAAAGACGGCCGACGCGATGTCGCCGAAGCGCTTGGCTCGGCAATGGCACCGCTCGTCGGGCACGGCGCACTCCTCTTGCCGGTCCCCACGACGGCGCGGCGCCGTCGCGTCCGGGGCATAGACGGCGTGGCGCTCGTCGCGCGTCACGCTGCGAACGCTGCCGGCGCCGACGTCGCAGAGGTGCTGGAACAGCGCGCGGGCGACGCGCAGCGCGGCCGTTCGCGCATGCAGCGGCTGGCGGCATCGGGCCGTTTCGCATGCGACGCCGCGCGCGTGGGCAAACGGCCGGTGACGCTGTTCGACGACGTTTGCACGACCGGCGCGACACTGCGCGATTGCGCCGCGGCGGTGCGCGAGGCGGGCGGCACCGTGCGCGACGCGCTGGTGATTGCCGTCGCGTTGACGCAAGCGGGCACCCCAGCCGCGGCGACGAAGAGCGGCCAGCCGTGGAGAATCCCCGTTCCGTCCTGAGCCCGATCGACGCGCTGTTCTTGCAGCGCGCGTACGAGCTCGGGGCGCGCGGCGTCGGTAGTACCGCTCCCAATCCGCCGGTCGGTGCGGTGGTCGTACGCGACGGCCGCATCGTCGGCGAAGGGTATCATCAACGCGCGGGAAGCGCGCATGCGGAATTGACGGCGCTCCAACAGGCACGAGGAAACGCACGCGGCGCCACGGTCTACCTTTCGCTGGAGCCCTGCGGCCACTGGGGACGCACGCCCCCCTGCGTTGACGCGTTGATCGGCGCCGGCGTGGCCCGGATCGTCGCCGGCGCGCCGGATCCCTCAGGCCATGGCGGTGCCGAACACCTTCGAGGACGCGGCATCGACGTCGTCATCGCCAACGAACGACCGGCCGCAGAGCTGATCGAGCGGTTCGCCCGCACCTTCGCGATGCAGCGGCCATACGTCGCCGTAAAGATGGCGATGTCGCTCGATGGTGCCGTCGCCCGCCAACCGGGCGTTGCGGAACGGATTGGCAGCGAGCCGCAACGACAGTACGTTCGTGAACTGCGCATGGCTTACGACGCGGTGCTGGTAGGCGCCGAGACGGTTCGCATCGACGATCCGCAGTTGACCCTGCGCCCACCGCACGATCGCCGCCGGCCTTACGTGCGCATCGTCGCCTCGGAGAGCGCGGGCCTTCCCGGGAACAGCCGGGTCTTCGCCTCGGAAGCGGGCTACGATGACACGATCGTACTCGTACCGGACGGGGCGCGACAAAATGCCGCTGCATTGCCGGCCTCCGCCCAAACGGTCTTCGTCGGAGCATCTGGCGCGCAGACGCTCGATTTGCCGAAAGCGCTGCGGGCACTGTGGGAGCGGGGAATTTACAGCGTACTTTGTGAGGGCGGCCCGCGGCTCGCCGCGAGCCTGATCGCGGCCCGGCTCGTCGACCGCTTTTACTGGGCGCTCGCGCCGGTCTTCCTTTCCAACGAGCGCGCCGTTCCGGTGCTCGCCGGGGTCGACTTGGCAGCGCGAACGATCCGAGCTCGTTTCGAGCGCGTCGAGAACGCCGGAGGCGACGTGGTGCTCTCCGGCCGCCTGTACGATGTTTAGCGGCATCATCGCCTATCGCGGCACCGTTGTTGCAATGCACGCCCACGCCGGGGGCGGCGCGGCGCTCGCCGTGCGGTGTGAAGGGACGCGTGCGGAGGGCCCCCAGGCCAAGGACTCCATCGCGGTCGATGGCGTGTGTCTCACGGCAACGGCCATCGACGATGATCTCGTTACCTTCGACGTCGTCCCGGAGACGCTAGCGCGCAGCACGCTGTCCGAACGCATTGCGGGCGACGCGGTGAACCTGGAGTACGCGTTGCGTCTCGGCGACCGGCTCGGCGGTCACTTCGTCTACGGGCACGTCGACGCGGCGGCGCGCGTGCTGCAGCGTAGCGCCGAAGGCCAGGGTGCGCGGATTCGCATCGAGTCGCCGCCCGGATTGGCCCGCATGATCGTGGTAAAGGGATTCGTCGCCGTCGATGGCGTGAGCGTCACCGTTGCCGAGGCTGAGGCGCGCTGGTTCGAGGTTGCGTTGATCCCCGAAACGCTGGCGCGCACGACGCTCGGCGTGCGCGTCGCCGGAAGCCGGGTCAACATCGAGCTCGATCCGATCGCGCGCTACGCGCAGGCGGCCTTGGCGTCGACCAACGCCGGCGGCGCGGCATGACGCGATTCCGTGACCCGCTCGCGCCGGGTGGCCGCATTTTCGAAAGCCGGCTGCAGGTGCAATGGGCCGACGTCGACGTTGCGGGCATCATGTACTTTGCCGCGTATTCGCGCTTTGCCGAGTACGCCGAGATGCAGCTCTTCGCCGAACTGGGCTTTCCGTACGAGAGCGTTTTCGGCGACTACCACTTCTGGCTCCCGCGCGTGCGCGTTGAAGCGGAATACTACGCGCCGGCCTTCATGAGCGACTGGCTGCGCCTGCGCACGCATATCGAGCGCGTCGGCGCTTCGAGCGTACGGTGGCAGACCGTCGTCTTCAATGAGGGGACCGGCGCCGCCGGTGCCGCGATTCGATTCGTGGTCGCTGCGATCGATGCGGAGACGAAGAAGAGCCGGCCGCTGCCGGAGCCGATCCGGTCGGCCCTGGGCTCGTGCGTCGCCGCCGGCGAGGCGTGAGCGACCCGCGCGTCTCCCGCGTTGCGATGCTCGTGGCGCCCAAATGCATCGAGCTGCAGACTGAGGCGATCCCGCAGCCGACTGCAGGCGCGATCGTGGTCCGCGTGCGGGCGGCGCTGACCGACGGAACGGACCTCAAGACGTACCGGCGGGGGCACCCAAAATTTCCAACGCCGACGCGGTTCGGCCACGAGTTCTCCGGCGACGTCGCGGCCGCCGGCGAGGGCGTGACGGCGTTTGCGCCGGGCGACGCCGTGATGTGCGTTCACAGCGCACCATGCGGCGCCTGTTTTTGGTGCGTGCACGAGCAAGAGGAGCTGTGCGACGCGATCGTTGCGACGATGTTGCTCGGCGCGTACGCCGATTTCATCGCGGTTCCGGCGCGCATCGTCGAACGAAACTGCTTGGGCAAGCCGCCGGACGTCTCGTACCCCGAGGCCGCGTTTCTCGAACCGCTCGCGTGCGTCGTACACTCGCTCGCGCGGCTCGCAGCGCCGGCCGATGCGACGGTCGCGGTGCTCGGTAACGGCGCGTTCGGGATCCTTCACGCACTCCTGCTGCGCCGCGCCGGTGCTCGCGTTCTGCTGTTCGGACGGCGTCCCGAACGCATCGCCCTGGCGCGAGCGCTCGGCCTCGACAGCTTCGACACAAACATGCGTCCCATCCGCGACGTGGTCCTCGAGCACACCGGCGGGCGCGGCGCGGACGCGGCCATCGAGTGTACGGGGGACGAACAGATGTGGGAAAGTGCGCCGAGCGTCGTGCGGCGTGGCGGCCGCGTGTCGTTTTTCGCGGGATTGCCCGGCGCCGCGCGCGTGTCGTTCCTCGCCGCTCGTATTCATTACGATGAGGTCGATTTGATCGCGCCGTTCCATTTTCGTCCTGCAGACGTGCGCACGGCGTACGGTGTGATCGCGGCGGGGGCGCTGCCGCTGCATCGGCTGATCGACCCCGTGACCAGCCTCGCCGAAATCGCGCAAACGTTCGCTGCGCTGGACGCCGGCGCGGGCATGAAGGCGTTGATCGAGCCGTGAAGGCGCGGACGATGCGCGCGGCGGTGCTTTACGACGTGGACGATATCCGCATCGAGCGTCGCCCCGTCCCAAAACCGGGCGACGGCGAACTCCTCGTTCGCACCGCAGCCAGCGGCATCTGCAGCGGCGACGTGATGCCATGGTACATCCGGCGCAAGGCGCCGCTGGTGTTGGGTCACGAACCGGCCGGTATCGTCGTCGAGGTCAACGGTTCGTCGCCCTTTGCCGTCGGCGATCGCGTCTTCGTTCATCACCACGCGCCGTGCTTCGCTTGCGCCGCGTGTACTCGCGGCGATTACGTACAATGCGCGACGTGGCGCAGCAGCAAGATCGATCCCGGCGGGATGGCGGAATATTTCCGCGTTTCCGCGGTCAACCAACGCGACACGCTGCGCCTCCCGAGCGGCGTCCCATTTGTGGATGCGTCGCTCGTCGAACCGCTGGCGTGCGTCGTCAAATCGTTGCGCCGTGGAACTGCGGCCGCCGGTGAGCGGGTCTACGTCATCGGACTCGGCGTCATGGGATTACTGCACGCGCTGGCGGCGCGAGCGCTGGGATGCAACGTCTACGCCAGTGACTTCATCGAAAGCCGGCGGCAACTTGCGGAGCGCGCCGGCGCGACGGCATTCCATCCCGACGAGCGGGGCCGCGTACTGCCTTCCGGTGCAGACCTCGTCGTCTGTGGGCCTGGCACGCCCCGGGCGCTGGCGCACGGATTCGATGCCGTCGCGGCGGGGGGCACCGTCGTGCTTTTCACGCCCTTTGCGCCGGAGACCACCGTGACGATTCCACACGAGCGGTTCTACTTTGGCGACCTGCGGCTCGTCGCGAGCTACTCGTGCGGACCAATAGACACGCAAGCCGCGCTCGACTTGATCGAGCGCGGCATCGTTTCCGCCGAGAAGGTTGGCGCCTCGTTCGTCGCCCTCAACGACGTTGCCGAGGCGTACAACGATCTCGCCCAGGCACGCATCGTGAAGCCGATTGTGTGTTTCGACGTAGGCTCGCCGTAGCGAATCAGACGCCGGTCGCGACGTCGCGACTTTGCCGACTTGACATTTGTAAAGTCGGGCGTACCCTATAGGCTTATGGGACGATTTGCCGAGGCCCTCAACGACGTGATGGACGAGGCCGGCCTCTCCGCGGCGGGACTGGCCGAAAGCGCCGGACTGACCGAGTCTGCCATTTCCTTGCTTCGGGCGGGACGGCGTGAGCCGTCCTACCGCACGCTGCAGCGGCTAGGACGGGTGCTGCCGGCGCTTGGGGAACGAACCGCGCCTACGCGCGGGCCCTTCGATTCCATCGAGCACGCGATCGCCGACATCCGCGCGGGAAAGATGGTCGTGGTCCTCGACGACGAGGACCGCGAGAACGAGGGCGACCTCGTGATGGCCGCGCAGATGGCGACGCCGTCGTCGATCAACTTCATGCGCAAGCACGCCGGCGGATTGATCTGCGTACCAATGACCGGTGCCCGGCTCGACGAGCTGCACATCCCGCAGATGGTCCGCGAGAATACCGCGGTCCACGAAACGGCGTTCACCATTTCGGTCGAGGCGCGCGGCATGACCACGACCGGCATCTCCGCTTACGACCGTGCCGCAACGATCAAACGGCTGCTCGATCCGGACGCGAAGGCGGCGGACTTCCTGCGCCCGGGGCACACCTTTCCGCTGCGCGCCCGCGAGGGCGGCGTGCTCGTGCGCGCGGGCCAAACCGAGGCCGCGATCGACCTGGCGCGCCTGGCGGGTCTGTACCCGGCGGGCGTCATTTGCGAGATCATGGCGGAAGACGGCACGATGGAACGGCTCGCCGGTCTGCGCAGTTACGCCGATCGCCATGGCCTCAAGCTCGTCACCGTCAAGGATCTCATCGCCTATCGCATGCGCACGGAGAAGCTCGTGCGCAAGATCGCCGAGTTCGACCTCCCGACGACCTTCGGTACGTGGCGGGGCGTCGCGTACGACACGACCATCGACGACAACACACACGTCGCGTTGATGATAGGTGAGATCGGTGAAGGCAAGGACCTGCTCGTGCGGGTGCATTCCGAGTGCATGACCGGCGACGCCCTGCACTCTATCCGCTGCGACTGCGCTGCCCAGCGCGACGGCGCGATGCGCCTGATCGCCGACGAGGGTCGCGGCGTTTTGCTCTATCTGCGCCAGGAAGGGCGAGGCGTGGGCCTGGCCAACAAGCTGCGCGCCTACGAGCTCCAGGACAAAGGCGCCGATACCGTCGAGGCGAACCTCGCGCTCGGCTTGCCGATCGACAAGCGCGATTATGGCATCGGCTCGCAAATTCTGGCCGACATGGGCGTCAAAGAGATGCGGCTCGTTACCAACAATCCCAAGAAGATTTTCGGACTCGAAGGCTATGGCCTCAAGATCGTGGGACGCATGCCGCTGCGCACCGCGCCGACGCGGCACAACGAGCGCTATATCGCGACTAAACGCACGAAGCTGGGCCACCTGTTCGACGAAGAGCCTGCGTCGTGAAGGCCGACGGCGTCGTGCGCGCGCCCGACTGTGCCGGGCGGCGTTTCGCCATCGTCGTCGCGCGCTTCTACCAAGAGGTTGCCGAACGCCTGGTCGAGGGTGCTCAGCATGCGTTGCGTGAATGCGGCGTTGCGCGCGATCTGGTCGAGGTGCACGACGTGGCCGGCTGCTTCGAGTTGCCGTTGGGCTGCCGTTACCTCATCGACACCGGTCGCTACGACGGGCTCGTCGCGCTCGGCTGCGTAATTCGCGGTGAAACGCCGCACTTCGATCTCGTCGCGGGTGAGTGTGCGCGCGGCATCATGGACGTGCAACTGGCGACACGGACGCCGATCGGCTTCGGGGTTCTTACGACGGACAACGTCGTACAGGCGGATGCCCGCGCGGGCGCCGGACCCGCAAATAAGGGGCATGCCGCCGCCTTGGCCGCGGCCTCCATGCTGTGCATGCATCCGGCGCCCCCAAGACCTGCGCGTTCCTTGCCATGATGCCATTCGTGCCGGTCGCATGGGACGGCGATGCCGTGCGCTATCTCGACCAGCGTCTGCTGCCGCAGGAAGAGCGATACGAGCGGGCGCGCACGTTCGAGGAAATGGAACGGGCGATCAAGAGCCTCGCCGTTCGCGGCGCGCCGTGCATCGGCGTGTTTGCCGCCTACGGGGTTGCGCTGCTCGCGCAAACGATCGCCGATCCCGGCGAACTGTCGCACGCAGCCCGTCGCGTGCGCGAGGCGCGTCCCACCGCGACAAACCTCGCGTGGGCCGTCGACCGCGTTCTCGCCGCGCCGGACCCGCTGCGCGAAGCCCGCGCACTCCACGAGGAGCAGATCGCCGTCGATGCCGCGATCGCCGCTAACGGACTCGAGCTGATCGTAAAGGGTGCGCGCATTTTGACGCACTGCAACACGGGGCCGCTCGCGACGGGCGGCGGCGGAACGGCGCTCGGGGTGATAATCGCGGCGCAGCGCGCGGGGAAGAAGCCGCGCGTCTTCGTCGACGAAACGCGTCCGCTGCTCCAAGGAGCGCGCCTAAACTACGTGGAGCTGCGCCGCGCCGGCGTCGACGCCGTTCTCATGGTCGATTCGGCCGCCGCCGTCGCGATGCAGCGGCACGGGATCGACGGCGTGATCGTGGGAGCCGACCGCGTCGCCCGCAACGGGGACACCGCCAATAAGATCGGGACCTACGCGCTCGCAATCCTGGCCGCGCACCACGGCATACCGTTCTACGTGGCGGCGCCCCGCTCGACGTTCGACTTTGCGATCGCAGCCGGCGATGAAATACCGATCGAGGAACGCAGCGACGACGAGGTGCGATCGTTTGGCGCCGGCCGCGCCGCCCCCGAAGACGCCAGCGTGTACAATCCGGCGTTCGACGTAACTCCCGGACATCTCGTCACGGCGTTCGTCACCGAATGCGGCGTCGTTCGGCCGCCCTATGGCGAGTCGATCGCCGATCTCGAGCTGCGGGCTCACGTTGTGGCGGCAGCCGTGCCGTGAGGTTCTACGATTTCGTCGATACGCGTCCCCAGATCGGGAAGCTCGTCATCGTCGAGGGAACCGAACGCGTCCTCGCGGACGCCGCGCAAGAAATCATCGTCGACCGTCTGCTCCCTGCCGACCTCCGCGACCTCAATCTCACGCGCTTCACGCCTGAAGCGATCGCCGAACCCGCGGCCGTCCGCGAAGCCGTTCACGCAATGCCGTTCCTCGCCGACCGTCGCGTCGTCGTCGTCGGCGACACGCAGCTGCTGCGCGCCGCTCCCCGGCAGGCCCTTTGGGACGTCGCGCAGGCGCTCCCCGACGGGAACACCCTCGTATTGCTCGACCTGTTGCCGCCGCGTTCGCAACGTCCTCAGCCCTTCGGCGTACTTGCCGGCCGCACCGCGCTGCGCATCGATACGACGGCCGGGGAAGAGACGCGCGCGCGCTTCGTGCGGGAAACGCTGCAGCGACTCGGCACGGCGGCGGAGGCTCGCGTCGTCGAGGAGCTCGCGCGCAGCCACGCGGACCTGGCAGCGGTGCGCAACGATCTCGAGAAGCTGGCGTTGGGCGGAAAACGAATCACGATCGGCGACCTCGAGCGCGAGGCGCTCGCGATCGACGATCCCAAAGCGTACAAATACGCGAGTGCGCTGGCCGAGGGACGCCTCGGTGAAGCACTGGCCATCGCGCACGAGTCGTTCGCCAACGATCCGCGCAGCGCGGCGATGCCGTTACTATCGGCCCTCGCGACGGAGTGCAGCTACCTATGGGAATGCGCGCGTCGCGGCGGCGAGCTCCCCGAGCGGGCCCGCTGGCGCGAACGCTTTCTTCGTCCGCTCGCGCGCCGCGTCGGCGAGCGGCGCGCCCGCATCGCGTACGAGCGTGCGATCCGCGGCATCGAGGCGATCGTCACCGGGCGCGCCGGCAACGACCCGGACGATCACCGCACGCTCGTGGATCGCATCAGCGTCGAACTCGCGCGCATGGCGCGCTGACGCTGCTCTAAATGCTCCATCGCCAGGCGTCCCACGATTCCACGACCGGGTTAGGATCGAAGCCGCGAAAGTCGGCGCTGATCGCTTCGAGCTGACGCTGCCACCAGAAGAAGAGCACGGGGTTGTCGGTCGCCAGTAACCGTTCGATCCGGGAATAGGACCGTCTTCGCGAGGCGCGGTCGTAGTGCGACAGGGCGGCGCGCTGCGCCGCTTCCATCACGGAGCTGCAGTAATGGGAGTCGTCGTAGCCGTGCGGCGGTACGTTTCCGCACGAAAATTCCGATGAATTGTCAGGATCGATTCCCGCGTACCACGGGTAGAGCAGCAAATCGAATTTGCCGCCGTGCTGGATGCCCCCCATGGCCTGCGGCGCGTAGAGAACGTCTTGCGGATAGTACTTTACGTCCAGCCTGATGCCGACGCGCCGCAGCGCCTCCTGGATCAGCACGCTTTCAGCGCGGTGCGTCGCCGTCTGCGTGTCGGTGGCGAGCAGCAGCTGCATCGCTCGACCGCCCTTGCGCACGAGACCGTCTGCGCCGGCGATCCAGCCGGCCTGCGCCAGGAGCCGCCGTGCGCCGCTCGGATCGAACGGCACGGAGCGCACTGCGGGGTCGAAGGCCCACAGCCAGCTCGGCAAGTCTTCGGTCGCAATCGCGGATTGCCCGTGCGTCAGGCGTTGCGTCAGTGACGCCTTATCGAGCCCGGCGGCGATGGCACGGCGCACGAGCGGGTCGGCGACCGGCTGATGCGTCAGGTTGAACGCTAGTCCTTCGAATCCGTTGACGTTGACGAAGAGTAATCGGGTTCCCGGCATGTCGTGCAGCGCCGGGTAGGTCTGGATCGACGGTTGATAGACGTAGTCCACCGCGTGCGTGCGCAGCAGGTTGATCGCCGTCTCCTCGTTGGGCACGAAGGCAATCTCCACGCGCGCGAGCTTCGGCGTTCCGGCGAAGAACGCACGGTTGGCCGTGAGGACGATGCGATCGCCGCGCTTCCACGACTGAAAGCGAAACGGACCGTCGCTCACCGCGGGCGCCCCGTCGAATGCGATCCGGTTGAGGTCGCGGTATGCCGCTAAAGCGTGCGCCGGCGCGACGCCATACGGCTGATCGCTCTCGGCAAAGAACGTGTTGACGAAGGGAGCGAAGGGACGCTCGAGCCGAACGACGACCGTGTGCGCGTCCGGGGTGCCGATCGAGCGGACGTCGTCGTAGCCGTGGCGCGACACGACGTCGTTGGCGCCATTCATGATAGCGCGCCACGACCACGCGACGTCGCGCGACGTGACCGCGACGCCGTCGTTCCAGCGCGCGTCAGGGCGAAGGCGATACCGAATCGTCAACCCGTCGCTGCTGATGCCGCCGTTGGTTTGGGTGGGGACGCTCGCAGCGAGCATCGGCACGGCGTTGCCGCGGGCATCGGCCGACAGCAGCGGTTCGAACATCAGCCGGTCGATGAAAACCTCGGTCGTCGTCGACGCGAGCAGCGTATTGAGCGTTTTGGGTTCGTCGCTGACCGCGATGCGCAGCACGCCCGCGTGCGTCCAGGCGTGTCGTCCCTTTCCGGGATTGTCTTGTCGCGCGCAACCGGCGAGAAGCAACGCCGCGAGCGCAATCCCGACCGCCCTCTTCATGCGAGCGAACTACGGTGACGAGGCGGCCGCTTCCCGTGGGGCGAACGCCAACGCATTCATGGAGTACGGTACCTATGCATCGCCGTTTGCGTGGCGGTACGGGAGCGGCGAGCTTCGCTCGCTCTTTTCCGAATCGACGCGCCGCCGGTTGTGGCGCGCGGTTTGGGTGGCGCTAGCAGAAGCGCAGTCCGCGCAGGGGTTGATCTCCGCCGACGAAGTCGAGGACTTGCGCGCGCACGCGGGCACGATCGACATCCCGGCCGCGCTCCAAATCGAGCGTGTGATCCATCACGATCTGATGGCGGAGATCCGGGTTTTTGCCGCGCAAGCGACGCGCGGCGGCGGAAAGCTGCATCTGGGGGCCACGTCGATGGACGTAGAGGACACGGTCGAGACGTATCGGCTGCGCGTGGCGCTCGCGCACGTCGGCGAGAATCTCGGTGGCCTGCTGCAGGCGTTTGGTGAGAAAGTACGGAGGTATGCCGACCTAGCGTGCATGGCGTTTACCCATCTGCAGCCCGCGGAGCCCACGACGCTCGGCTACCGGCTTGCCGCCTACGCCCAAGACCTTCTCATCGACGACGCGCATTTGCGCTTTGCCTTTGACAATCTGACGACGAAGGGTTTGCGCGGTGCCGTCGGGACGGCGGCGTCGTACGAGGGGCTCACTGGCGGCTCCGGAGCGTCGGCCGAAATGGAGGCCTACGTCTTGGAGTTCTTTGGGCTTCAGTCTCGCGAGATCAGCACGCAGACGTATCCGCGCAAGCTCGACTACCTATTGCTTTCTGCGCTCGCAGGCCTCGGTGCGTCCCTTTCGAAGTTCGCCGCGGACGTGCGCCTCCTCAGCAGCCCCGGTTTCGGCGAGCTCGCCGAGCCGTTCGCTGCGGCGCAGGTGGGCAGCTCCGCCATGCCGTTCAAACGCAATCCGATTCTTTCCGAACGCATCGGGTCGCTCGCGCGTCTTCTTCCGGCCTACGCCGACGTTGCATGGCAGAACGCGGCGACGAACTTCTTGGAACGCACGCTCGACGACAGCGCGAACCGGCGGACGATCCTTCCCGAGGCACTGCTCTGCGCCGACGAGTTGGTGACGCTCGGCCGCAAGGTGATCGACGGTCTGCGGGTGGACGAGCGCAGGATCGCCGCGAACCTGCGGGTGTATGGGCCATTTTCCGGAACCGAGGCGGTCATGATGGAAGCGGTGCGAGCCGGGGGCGACCGTCAACGGCTGCACGAGTCGCTGCGGCGCGCGTCGATGGCGTCGTGGGCCGCGGTGGAGCGCGGTGAGGACAATCCGCTCTCCGGCCTGCTGTCCGAGGAGCCGGAGCTGACGGCGCTCGTCGATCCGGCCGAAGTTCGGCGGCTGCTCGATTCCAGGCATTACGTTGGAACGGCGCCGCAGCGTGCGCGCCTGCTGGCCGATCGCGTTGCAAGCCTGCCGCCGTTTCCACGCCAGAGCCAAGTGACGCTCTCGTGAACAAAGGCATTGAAATCGCGCGCGGCAAGACGAAGGTGCTCTACGAGAACCCGGGGCAGCCGCATCAGCTCGTTGTGGCGCAGACCGATCGTATCTCGGCCGGCGACGGCGCCCGGCGGCACGAGATCTCCGGCAAAGGACGTTTGGCAGCGCAGACGACGGCCCGCGTTTTTCGGCTGCTCAACCTGTGCGGTCTTCCGACGCACTACCTCACGGGCGGCGAGGACGACGATAACAACGAGACGGTCGTGCGCCGGGCGAATATGATCCCGCTCGAGGTCGTTACGCGCGGGGTGGCGGCGGGCTCGTTCGTCAAGCGCAATCCCGGCGTGCAGCGCGGCAGCCTCCTCGTCCCGCGCGTGATCGAGTTCTTCTTCAAGGACGACGAGCAGCACGATCCGATGATTTCGCCGGACCAAATCGTGGCGCGGGGAATCGCCGCTCCGCAGGAGGTCGGCGTGATGACGGAGCTCGCCCGCCTCACGTTCGACATTCTTTCGCATGCCTGGCGCAAGCGCGACGTGCTGCTGGTCGACCTCAAGATCGAGTTCGGACGCTTGGCGGGCGGTGAAAACCAAGGTCAGCTCGTGATCGCGGACGTGATCGATAACGATTCGTGGCGGATCTGGCCGCAGGGCCGCGAGGAGCTGATGCTGGACAAGCAGCTCTACCGCAACCTCGAGCACGTCGACGAAACGGCGCTTGAAGACGTTAAGCGCGCGTACGAGCGGGTTGCCGACCTCGTTGGTTCGTTCCCGGTCATGCGCCCCGGCATGGTCGCCGTCATCGCCGATTCGGCCTCGCGCGTCGAACGCGCCAACGAGCTCGTCGGTGCGTTCGGCCAGCTGGGCGTGCCGACCGTGCGGCACGTCGCGAGCCCGACGGCGACCCCCGGCTACGTCCTGCAGCTGGTGCAGCAGCTCGAGGCGAGCTTCGCGCGTCTGATCGTCATCGCGGCCGGCGAAGATGACGTGTTGCGAGCGATGCTCGATGCGAGCTCGTCGGCGCCCGTGTTAAACGGCGCCGATGACGTCACGCGGTTGATCGTGCAGTGTGCGAAGCTCTTCGGCCTCGAGGACACGGTGCTGTTCGGCCGCACCCTGCTGATACAAGCCAACGCGCGTTCGACGGTGCTCCACGCCGACGCATCGCTGCAGCAGCAATCGCCGTCCCCCGCGGGTGCCGCGCTTGGCTAGTTCCGGGCTGACCGGAACGCCGAACGTCGCGCTGAGCGACGACGAGCTGCAGCGAATCGCCGAAAAACTGGGGCGTCCGCCGACGACGGTGGAACTGCACGCCTTTGACGCGCAGTGGAGCGAGCATTGCAGCTACAAGTCGAGCCGAGAGCACCTCAAGCGGTTGCCGACGCGCGGCGCCAACGTCGTGCTCGGGACGGGCGAAGATGCCGGCGTGCTGCACCTCGGCGTGCACGACGGCGAGCGGTACGGCATCGTGGCGGCGCACGAATCGCACAATCACCCGTCGCAGGTCGTGCCCTTCGAGGGTGCAGCGACGGGCATCGGCGGCATCGTGCGAGACGTGCTCTGCATGGGCGCGGAAGTCGTCGCGGTGGCGGACCCCCTGCGCTTCGGAGCCGTCCACGGCGGTGGAACGCACCAGACGTACGTCGCGCGAAGCGCCGTGGACGGCATCGCCGCATACGGCAACGCGATCGGCGTTCCCAACCTCGCGGGCGACGTGTATTTCGATCGAGGTTTTGACGAAAACTGCCTCGTGAACGTCGTGGCCCTCGGCATCGTCAAAGAAAACGAGCTGATCCATTCCTACGTCGCCAAGGACGCCGCTGGATGGGAGCTCGTCCTGGTCGGAAAGGCTACGGACGCCAGCGGTTTCGGCGGCGCGGCGTTTTCCTCCGTGACGCTCGACGCAGAGGACGCGGAGCTCAACAAGGGCGCCGTTCAAGTTCCCGACCCATTCCTCAAGAGCGTCTTGATGCGGGCGACGTACCGGGTGTTTCGACTGCTGCGCGAGCTCAAGATCGCCGCCGCATTCAAGGACCTCGGCGCGGGCGGCATCATGGGGTGTTCCGCGGAGCTGACGGCACAGGGAGGATACGGCGCCGCCATCGATTTGGACAGCGTCAATGTAGCGGTCGAAGGGATGGACCCCGAAACGATCGCGGTCGGTGAAACTCAGGAGCGCATGCTATGGGCGCTGCCGCCGGAGATCACGCCGGAAATTCTCCGGATTTATAACGACGTCTATACGCTGCCGCAGATCGCGCAGAATGCGCGGGCGTCGGTGATCGGAATCGTCACCGAGCAGCGGCGGTACGTCATGCGCCATGACGGAGCGGTCGTCATGGACGTCGACAACGAGTTCCTTACCTCGCCGGTGCGCGACGAGCTGCCATACACGGAGGTGATCCATCATGCCGGGCCGGCCGACGAGCTGCCGGCGGTCGACGTCGAGCTGCTCTTTCCGAAGGTGCTCGCTCACCGTGACGTGTGCTCCCGCGAACCGTTGTACCGGCGGTACGACGCGGTGGTGCGCGGATGTACCGTCGTGCCGCGCGGCCATGCCGACGCCGGCGTGCTCGCGCCGGTTCCCGGCTCGCGGCTCGGCGTGGCCCTGGCGGTCGCGGGAAATCCACGCTACGGACGCATGGATCCGCGCTATGCGGCGCAGCATGCGGTCATCGAAGCGATGCGTCGGGTGGTCGCCGTTGGCGCGCGGCCGATCGGCTTAACCGACTGCCTGAACTTCGGTAACCCGCGGAATCCGGAGCAGTACGGACAGTTCGTGGCAGCCGTCGATGGTCTAGCGCGCGCCGCTACGGAGCTCGACCTCACGTTCGTGTCGGGAAACGTCAGCCTGTACAACGAGTCGGCTGCGGCGACGGCGGTTCCGGCATCGGCAATCGTCGCATGCGTCGGGGCGCTCGATGACGTCGCGGGCGTCGTCACCCCTGGCCTGAAGGCGCCGGGTTCCGCGCTGCTGTGGGTCGGCAGCCGCGAGCTCGCCGTCGGCGGATCGGTGATGGCGGAGCTGCTCGAAATCGAGGGGGCACTCCCGCACTTGTCCTACGGGGCCGAACGTGCGGCGGTAGCGATCGTGCACGACGCCATAGCCCGGGGCGTGCTGCGATCCTGTCGCGCCATCCGCGCCGGCGGCATGTTGACCGCGCTCGCTAGGCTGGCGTTCGATGCGATGCGGCTGGGCCGCACGATCGGTGCGGAGGTCGACTTCGGCAATCCGCTCTGCGAAGCCGGCGGCTTTCTCTGCGAGGTGAGCGACGACAACGGGATCGACCTCACCGGCGCCCTGCGGGTCGGCGAAACGAAGGACGGCGCCGAATTGGTCGTCAACGGCGTCCGCTTCGATATCGCGCAGTTATACGAGACGTGGTCGCAGCCGCTTGCGGGCGTCTTCCCGTGAGCGCGCGCATTGCGGTCCTCGTTTTTCCTGGTACGAACTCCGAAGACGAGACCGTCCGCCTGCTGCGCGATTGCGGCGGGGACGCGCAGCTCGTCCATTGGTCGGAGGCCGACACCTTGAAGGCGTACGACGCATACGTGCTTTCCGGCGGCTTCGCATATGAAGACCGCATTCGCGCCGGCGCGATCGCCGCGCACGACCGGATGATGGATTTCGTTCTCGCGGCTGCGGACGCAGGCAAGCTCGTCTTCGGCATCTGCAACGGCGCGCAGATCCTCCTCGAAGCCGGTCTGGTTCCGGGAACGGGCAGGGCGCGCCGTCCGACGGCGGCCTTTACCGGGAACGCACCCCTGCCCCACTTCGTGTGCCGGCACGTCTATCTGCGCCTAACGACCGAGCCCGCGCGCTGCGCCATTACGGCCGCCCTGCCGCGCAACGCTCTCGTGCCGGCGTGGGCAGCGCATGCCGAAGGCCGCCTGGCCGCGAGCCCGGAGCACCTCGATGAGATCGTCGCGGGCGATCACCTTGCGTTCGTGTACGCGCACGCCAATGGAACGGTCGACGAGGCTGCGGTTCCCAACGGCTCCGCGCTTGGGTGCGCCGGGCTCGTGAATGCGCGCGGCAACGTGCTCGCCGTCATGCCCCACCCTGAACGCGATGGCTGGAACTTCAACCATCTCGACCGGCAAAGCGGGGACGACGTGCTCGCGCCGTCGGGCGGCGCGGTTCTCTTCCGCAGCTTCGTCGAGGCACTTCGAGCATGACGAGAACCGTCTTGGTGGGGTTAAAAATTCCCGATAACACGGCCTACACGGCGCTGGTCACGCTGCGCCGCCTCGGCATCCCGCTCGAGCGCATCGAGCGAAATCACGTGTATACGCTCGAAGCTGCGGGCGAGGCCGAAACGCTCGCCGCGCACATCGAAACCGATGAAACGATCTTCAACCCGAATCTTCACCGCTTGGCGGTCGTCGACGGCGCCGTGCCGCGCGCCGGCGAACTGTGGATCGAACCCCTGCGCGCGCGCGTCGGTCCGAGCGGCGTCGAAGAGCGTCACGCGGTCGCATGGCGGTTGTTCGAGAAGGGCGGCGCACCGGCGAGACGGCAAACGCTTGCGGAAGCGGCTGAGAAGCTGCTGTGTAATCCGGCGATCGACCGCGCCGTTTTTTGAAAGCATCGCTGTTGGAGGACTGCCTGAGGAAGGCCGCCACCGGCGCCAGCAAGTAACTGTACCGCCGCACATGGACCGCCCGTACACCGTCGCGACGCTTGGCTCTCATTCGGCCTTGCAAATACTCAAAGGCGCGCACGACGAGGGCTTCCGCACGCTCGCGATATCGAATCGCGACACCGAGCGGCTCTATCGCTCGTTCGGATTCGTCGACGAAGTCATCGCGCTCAATGACTATTCTGAGTTCATGTCGCTCATGGGCGAGCTCGAGAAGCGCAAGGTCATCATCGTCCCACACGGCTCGTTCGTTGCCTACCTGTCGCTAGAACAGCAGAAGAAGATGACGGTCCCCTACTTCGGCAATAAAGCGGTGCTCGATTGGGAGGCGAGCCGCGAGCTGCAGCGCCAGTGGCTGTCGCGCGCCGGGTTGACCTTGCCGCGGCAGTTCCGCAGCGGCGCCGAAATCGACCGGCCGGTCATCGTCAAGCTCTACGGCGCGGCGGGCGGCAAGGGTTACATGTTCATCCGCGATACACACGACTTCGAGGTCCGCGCAGCGCACCTCAAGGAAGCCTACACGATCCAGGAATACATCATCGGCGTTCCGCTCTACATCCACTACTTCTATTCGCCCCTGCAAAAGAAGCTCGAGATCATGTCGATGGATCGGCGCTACGAAACGAACGTGGATTCACTGGGGCGCATCCCCGCCGCGGCGCAGGAAGGCATGGACGTGAGCCCCTCGTACGTCGTGGTCGGGAACCAGCCGGTCTCCTTGCGCGAGTCCATGCTGGCAGAGGCGCTGCGCATGGGCGACGACGTCGTGCGCGTGAGCAAGGAGATCTGCGGGCCAAAGGGGCTCTTCGGGGCCTTCTGCATCGAGACGATCATCACGCCCGACATCCAGTTCTACGTCATGGAAATCTCGGCGCGCATCGTCGCCGGCACCAATCTTTTCATCGACGGCTCACCGTATTCTTATCTGAACTACTCCGAACCGATGTCAACCGGACGCCGCATCGCCAGGGAGCTGAAGAACGCTTTACTAACCAATAATCTCCATTTGGTGCTGGATGATTCAAGCGTGGTCTAAGGCGGCAGCAGTCGTCCTCCTCTGTGCGGCACTCGTGCTTCCGGCACGCGTTCGCGCGACGCTCGAGGTGGATCCGGCCGCGCTCTACCAGCAGATGAAGGACGCCTACGCGAAAGGCGCGGCAGAGGGCTGGACGTTTCGCTCGCAGGCGACGTACCTGTCGACGATCTTCAACGCCGGCAGAGCGTACTCGCTGCAATATCCGAACGACCCGGCATACGGCGAGCTGGCGACGCTGACCGTCAGCATCGGCACGGGACTGCACTTCGATCCCCTCACGAACCACGACGCCGCGGTCTGGTGGGTACGCGAAGCCGCCGACTGGGTCACGAAGCACTCGGAGGACACGCAGTTGCTCGCGCAGGCTCAAGGCTTATTGCGGCGCGTGAACTCGGAGGACAGCCCGGAAGAGCTCGCGCGGCTCGCCGACGAGGATGCCTCGGAAAACGTCAGGGCGTACCCGGGCGACGTCGATGCGCTTTTGATCCGCGTCGAGGCCGACTGGCGGGCGTGGCTGCTGACGCAGGACTCACGGTGGCGCAGTCTGGCCCTTGCGCGTGCCGCCGCCGCGAACTTCCCGGTCGCGCATTTGCCCACGACGTGGGGCAACGAACTCGTCAGTGCGGCGGACCAAGCCTCGACAGAACGTGGCTACAGCCGCGCCGACGTGCAAAACGCCGAGCAGTTTTTGGCGCGGCTCAAAGCGGTCAACCCGCTGCGCGTCATCACGACGGTCAGCGCTATGCCGCACGACGCCTATCTCACGACCCTCGCGCCAGCCGACGAGTATTTCGGTGCCATGGGCATGTCGATTCTTGAAATCGAGAACCGTCTCAAGCACATCAACTACATGCTGGACTACGACTACGGCAACCGCGAGAGCGACCCGGCGATGAACGTCGTAAACTCCATCGTCGCGATGCAGAAAGTCTATCCGCGCGACCGCGATCTGCCGATGCTGATGTACTGGTGTTACACGACGCTGCGGCGCATGACCGACGCGCAATCGCGCGACGGAGCGCGTCACTTGAAGGCGATCCTCACGATCGAATACCAGGACAGCCCCCAGGCCAGAAAACTCCTCGGCGGCTAGCGGGCGAGGCAGCGATGGATCCCGTCCTGGCCGACCGGCTGCAGTTTGCCTTTACCATCATGTTCCATTACCTGTTCCCCGTCGGCACGATGGGGCTGGCGCCGTTCGTTGCCGCGTACACGTGGAAGGCGGCGCGGCGGCCGGCCGACACGGACGCGCCGCGCATCGCGCGCTTTTGGACGAGGATCTTTGCCATCAATTTTGCCACTGGCGTCGTGACCGGCATCCCGATGGAGTTCCAGTTCGGAACCAACTGGGCCGCGTTTTCGCGCCGCGCCGGCGCGGTCGCCGGGCAACCGTTGGCGATGGAGAGCGTGTTCGCTTTTTTCTTGGAATCGATCTTTCTCGGCGTGCTGCTCTACCGCCGCGGGAGCCGGCCGACGCCCTTTGCGGCAATCTCTGCATTGCTCGTCTGCGCCGGCTCATGGCTCTCGGGCTTCTTCATCGTCGCGACCAACGCATGGATGCAGCATCCCGTCGGCTACAGCTTGGCCGCCGACGGAACCATCCGCCTCGAAAGCGTCTGGGCGCTCCTATCGTCGCCATTCTTAGCCTGGCAGTTCGCGCACGTGCTCACTGGTGCGCTCCTCGCCGGCTCGTTCATCGTGGCCGGCGTCGGTGCATACTATCTGCTTGCGTGGCGCGAGGAGGCCATCGGGCGGCGATTCGTGCGGGCGGGTTCGATCGCGGGGCTCGCGTTCGCGCTGCTCGCGGTCTTCCCCACGGGCGATCGCAATGGGAGCGACGTCACCATCTATCAGCCGGTAAAGCTTGCCGCGATGGAAGGGCTCTTTGCGACGACGCGCGGTGCGCCGCTTGCGATCATCGGCATGCCGGACGTTGCTGCCGGGCACCTCATCGATCCGGTTTTCGTACCCGATCTCTTGAGCTATCTCGCGTACGGCAATTTCAAGGCGAACGTCAAGGGACTCGATGAATATGCGCGCGAGCTGTGGCCGCCGGTCGAGTTGACCTACTACGCTTATCACGTGATGGTTGGGCTCGGGACGATCTTCGCGGCCGCGTCGGCGCTCGCCGTGCTGCTCCTCGCCTTCGGACGGCTTTGGCGCGCGCGCTGGCTGCTGTGGCTCGTAATGCTCCTGATGCCGCTCCCCTACGTTGCCAACGAGGCGGGCTGGACGGTCACCGAGGTGGGACGCCAGCCCTGGATCATCTACGGGCTAATGCGAACGGCGCATGCAAGCTCGCCGACCGTGGCTGCCGGGGAAACAATCTTCACGCTCATCGGCTTCGTCGGGATGTATTTCTTGCTCGGCGTCCTGTTCTTGTATCTGGTGCTGCGCGAGATCGGGCTTGGGCCGTCGTTCGGTGCCGAGGCCGCCGCGGGGCCGGCGTGATCGCCGCCGCGGGGTTCGTCGTCATCGCGTTCATGGTCACGATGTACGTGCTGTTGGACGGTTACGATCTCGGCGTCGCCGCGATCGCACCGGCGATCGCGCGCAACGATCGCGAGCGCGCGGCCGCGATGGCGAGTATCGGGCCCTTTTGGAACGGCAACGAAGTGTGGCTGATCGCCGGGGGCGCCGTGTTGTTTGCGCTGTTCCCGGCCGCATACGCCTCGTCGTTTTCCGGATTTTATCTGCCGTTCGTCGTGATGCTATGGCTGCTGATGTTCCGCGGGATAGCGCTGGAGCTGCGCGACCACCAGCCTTCGGAACTTTGGCATCAGTTTTGGGACTCAGCGTTCTTCCTTTCGAGCGCGCTGCTCGTCGTCGTCCTGGGTATCGCGCTCGGCAACCTCTTGCGGGGCGTGCCGTTGAACGGCAGCGGCTACTTTCAGGGCACCTTCGCGTTCTTGCTAAACCCCTACGCGCTGCTCGTGGGAGTCTTCGCGCTGGCGGCGCTCGCGCAGCATGGGGCGGCGTTCCTCGCGATGCGCGTCGACGGCGAGCTCGCAAACCGCGCGATTTATGCGGTTCGGCGCCTATGGTGGCTGTCGCTCGCGCTTTACCTGGCCGTTACCGTCCTGACGGTTCGAGTAGACCCGTCGGGCGCGCACTCCTGGCTCTTCGCGATGCCGGTGCTTTCGCTCGGGGCGCTGGGTGCACTGCGTTGGAGCGCCTGCGCGGGCCGCGCCGCGTGGTCGTTTGCGATGTCGTGCGCGTTTATCACGACGCTGCTCGCCGCCTCCGCCGGAACGCTCTATCCCTACCTGCTTCCGGCGTTTCCGCGCGGGACCGGCGGCATTACGATCTTCGAAGCCGCACCTTCGACCGCGGGAATGGTCTGTGCGATCGTCGTGGCGTGCGCGGGCATCGTACTCGCGACTATCTACGGCACGATCGTTTGGCGGCGCATGGGAGGAAAGGTTCGCGTCGAATGACGCGCGCGGTGAGCAGAGAGTCTGTCGCGCGCGTCCTTTCCGCGTACGATGCGTCGGCGCTTTGCCTCTGCTCGATCGGAAGTCATTCGGCGCTCGAGGTGGCTTACGGGGCGCGCCTGCAAGGCCTCCGCAATCTGGTGGTGACGGCGAAGGGCCGAGAACGAACGTACGTGCGCTACTTCGCGTTTCGCGAGGATCCGGTGACGCGCGGGTGCGTCGATGCCGTGCTCGAGTTGGAGTCGTTTTCCGACATTCTCGGCGACGACGTTCAGCGGGAGCTGTTGGGACGCAACGTTTTGTTCGTGCCGAACCGATCGTTCGAGGTCTATCTTCGCGAGCTGTACTCCTACGACGCGATCGAGGCCGGGATGCGGGTGCCGTTCTTCGGCAACCGCTATTTGCTCAAGGCCGAAGAGCGGGCGGCCCAGCCGGCGCAGGAGGGCGTTGACCAATACGCGCTGCTGGTGCGGGCCGGCATCCGTCATCCCCGCCAGTTCCCATCGCCCGACGCCATCGACCGGCTCGTCATGGTCAAGGCGCCGCACGCCCGCATCTCGTTCGAGCGGGCGTTCTTTCTGGCGACCTCGCCCGAGGAATATCGGCGCGCGAGTGACAGGATGATTGAGGAGGGCGTGCTCGACGCGGATGGCCTGGCGGCAGCCCGCATCGAGGAGTACGTGCTCGGTCCATCCGTCAACTTGAATTTCTTTTACTCGCCGCTGCTCGAGGAACTGGAGCTGCTCGGAACCGACACCCGGCGACAGACCAACCTCGAGGGTTTTCGCAACGTGCCGCCGTCGGCGATCGATGCCGTTCGCACGGTGCCGGCACGACTCGAAGAAGCGGGCCATATCGCGGCGACGATCGTCGAATCGATGCTCGAGCCGTCGTTTGCGATGGGCGAGCGCTTCGTCGCGGCCGCCCGCACGCAATGTGCCCCCGGCGTCATCGGGCCGTTTGCCCTGCAGTGCGTCATCGCGGCAGGACCCCCAAAGGAGCTCGTCTGCTACGACGTGTCCTTGCGCATCCCCGGCTCGCCGGGCACGCGATACACCCCATACTCGGCGTACCGCTGGGGACGGGACGTGTCGGTCGGAGAGCGCATTGCGATGGAAGTGACCATGGCGCGCGACACCGACCGCCTCGCCGACGTGTTGACATAGCCACTCGACCTCACCATCTGGAGGATTCATGACCGTAGACCACGTGCAAGAACGCACCGGCGTCGTCACATTCAAAGGACAGGCCATGACGCTGCTCGGTCCCGAGCTGCGCGTGGGCGACCCCGCGCCCGATTTCGCGCTCACGGGCGGCGACCTGTCGAGCGTCAACCGCGACATCCTGCTCGACGAAGGAAAGCGGGCGGCGCTGCTCATCGTCGTCCCGTCGCTGGACACGAACGTCTGCTCGACGGAGAGCCAAAAGTTCAACCAGCGATTCGCCGAGATACCCGGCGGCGTCCGGGCGGCGGTCGTAAGCATGGACCTACCCTTCGCGCAGGCACGTTGGTGCGGGGCGCGGGGCGACGTCAAGCTGGAGATGCTTTCCGACTATCGCGACCACACGTTCGGCATCAACTATGGCTTGCTGATTGCAGAGCTCGGCCTGCTCGCGCGATCGATCGTCGTGATCGACAAGAGCGGTACGGTGTCGTACGTACAGATCGTTCCAGAGGTCGCGTCGGAGCCCGATTATGACGGGGCGCTGAAGGCCGCGGCTGCCGCGGCGTAACGGGGTTCATGCCCGAAACCGTCTTCGTCCTCGATTTCGGCGCGCAGTACAGTCAACTCATCGCTCGGCGAACGCGCGAGCTCGGCGTGTACTGCGAAATCGTACCGTACGACACGCCGTGGAGCGCGCTCGCGCACCGGAGCCCGGCCGGATTCATTCTTTCCGGCGGCCCCGAAAGCACGCTCGTTGAAGGCGCGCCCGAGACGGATCCGGCGATCCTGCGCTCGGGCGTGCCGATCCTCGGCATCTGTTACGGAATGCAGCTCTTGGCGCGCGAAATCGGTGCCGAGCTGCGAAAGCTCGATCACTCCGAGTACGGCCCGGCCACACTTCACGTGGAGAACCGGGAGACGCCGCTGTTCGACGGCATACCTGACGCATCGCGCGTTTGGATGTCGCACGGCGATTCGGTCGTGCGCCTTCCGCAGGGGTATCGCGCTCTGGCGTCCACCGAGCGGTGCGGCGTGGCGGCGATGGGCAACCCGGGGGAACGCATCTACGGTGTGCAGTTTCACCCGGAGGTGGTGCACACGGCGTACGGCCGCGTCGTGCTCGAGAACTTTCTCGGCGCCATTGCGTCGCTGCAGCGAGACTGGAAGATCGACTCGTTCCTCGAGCGGTCAATCGACGATATCCGGCATCGCGTCGGGTCCGGCCGCGTCATCTGCGCGCTTTCCGGCGGGGTCGACTCCGCCGTGGCTGCGACGCTCGTGGCGCGTGCGATCGGAGAGCAGCTGACGTGCATCTTCGTCGATCACGGCTTGCTGCGTGAGGGCGAGGCGGAGCAAGTGGTGGCGGCGTTCCGAAACGTCGTCAACCTCAACGTCGTCGCCGTCGACGCCACCGAACGTTTTTTGGAAAAGCTGCGCGGAATCGAGGATCCGGAACGCAAGCGCATCGTCATTGGACACGAGTTCATCGATGTTTTCGAACGCGAGGCGGCAAAAATCCAAGGCGTTGCTCACCTGGTTCAGGGGACGCTCTATCCCGACGTGATCGAGTCGAAGACGCCGCTGAGCAAAGCGGGGCACAAAATCAAGTCCCATCACAACGTGGGCGGCCTCCCCGAAGAGATGGGTCTTTCCTTGATCGAACCGCTGCGAACGCTCTTCAAGGACGAGGTGCGCGCACTCGGCCGGGCGCTGGGCCTGCCGGATGCGATCGTCGCGCGCCAGCCGTTCCCGGGCCCGGGGCTCGCCGTACGGATCATCGGCGACGTGACGCCCGAGCGGTTAGACGTAGTGCGCCGCGCGGATGCGATCGTGCGCGCCGAAATTGACGGAGCGGCGCTCGACCCCCATCCGTGGCAATATTTTGCGGTGCTTACGCCGGTGAAAAGCGTCGGCGTGATGGGCGACGGGCGCACGTACGCCAACCTCGTCGCGATTCGCGCCATCACGAGCGAGGACGGCATGACGGCGGACTGGGCACGCCTGCCGCACGATTTGCTGGAACGCATCTCCGCGCGAATCGTCAACGAGGTGCCCGGCGTGAACCGCGTCGCGTACGACATCACGACGAAGCCGCCCGCGACCGTCGAGTGGGAGTAGCCGGTGCGCGCGCTCGTCGTCGGTAACGGCGCGCGCGAGGACGCGCTCTCCTGGCGCCTCGCGCAATCTCCCTCGTGCGACGCGGTCTTCGCGGCGCCTGGGAACGCCGGGACGGCATCGCGCGGCGAGAACTGGGCGATCGCCGCTACCGACGGTCGCGCGCTCGCGCAGCGCTCCGTGGCCCAGGGCATCGACTTGGTGGTGCTGGGCCCCGAAACGGCCATCGCCGCCGGCGTCGGAGATCGCCTTCGCGAACGCGGCTTGACGGTGTTCGGTCCGAACCGGTCCGCCGGCCGCCTCGAATCCAGCAAGATCTTCGCCAAGCGATTCATGGAGCGTCACGGCATTCCGACGGCGCGCGCCGCCGTCGTCCACTCCTTCGAGGCGGCGAGCGAGGCGCTCGGCGACTGGCGCGGGGGCGTCGTCGTCAAGGCGGACGGACTCGCCGCCGGCAAGGGCGTCGTCGTGGCGTCAGATCCGCAGCAGGCGCGCGCCGTGCTTGCGGACTGGTACGGCGGGAACCGGATTCCGGGCGGCGGGGCCGACGTTCTGCTGGAGGAGCGACTCGAAGGCAGAGAGCTCAGCGTATTCGCGATATGCGACGGGCGCGCCATCGCTCCAATGGGAGGCGCGTGCGACTACAAGCGCGCCGGCGATAACGATACCGGCCCAAACACCGGCGGCATGGGTGCCTACTCGCCGCCTGCCGGCTTCCCGGACGACCTCTACGAGCGGGTGCGGGAGCGGATCCTCGCGCCGGTGCTTCACGGGCTGGCGGACGAGGGACTGGAATACGTCGGCGTCCTCTATTGCGGCTTGATGTGGACGGCGGACGGTCCGCGCGTCATCGAGTTCAACGTGCGGTTCGGCGATCCCGAAGCACAGGTGCTGTTGCCGCGCATCGGCGGCGATTTTGCGACGCTTCTCGCTTCCGCGGCCAGCGGCGCGATGGACCTCTCTTGCGTGACGACGTCCGAGCAAAGCTGCGTCGGCATCGTCCTCGCGACGCCGGAATACCCGCGGAGCAGTACGCCGCTGCACGGCCTCGACGCCGACATTTCCGTCGGCGATGGCTGCCGCGCGTTTTGGGGCGCTTCCCAGGCCGAGGCCGGAGCGGTCAGCAGCGGCGGCGGCCGCGTGTTGACGGTTACGGCGCTCGGCGACGACTTGGCCGCAGCGCGGACGCGCGCGTATGCGGCGGTGAACGCGCTCGCGGGACGCCTCGGCTCGCAGGCACTCACATACCGCAGCGACATCGCTCAACTCCCCTAACGCATGCGGCGCTTGCCTCGGGCCTTGCTGCCGATTTACGGCACGACCCTCGTCGAGACGATGGGCTATACGCTCATGATCCCGCTCCTGCCGGCAATCGTACACCAGTACCGCGCCTCCGACGTGATGGTCGGCGCACTGCTTAGCATTCCGGCACTCTGCTCGATGGTGGCGGCGCCCATCTGGGGAAAGCTCAGCGACCGGGCCGGGCGCAAGACGATCATCTTGACCGCACAGTTTTTGACGCTGGCCGGTTATCTGATGCAGGCGATGGCGCCGTCCTTGCTGTGGATCTTCGTCTCGCGCATCATCTCTGGATGCGGCGGCGGCGCGCTCGGCGCCGTGGAGTCGTATATCGCCGACGTGACGCGCGAGGAGCAGCGCGATTTTGCGTATTCGCTGTACGGTGCCGTCTTCGGGATGGCGTTTATCGTCGGACCGGTGACATCGGGTTTCCTGATCCATTCGGGCGTGGCCGTTCCGTTCTTAGTCGCGGCGGCTATCGAGGCGGTCACGATCGCGATCACGGTGGCGTGGCTTCCGTCGCATATGCAGCGTGTGAGCCGGACGAGCGTCGCTGCGTCGCTGAAGGCCGCCAATGCACCGCCGGTGCGCCGGGTGCTGATTCGGCATTTCTTGGCGATTTTTGCGATCGTCTGTTTCCTGGCCAACTTCGCCCTATATCTGGATCGCGTGCTTCGCTCTCCCGTCTCGGAGGTCGGCTGGCTGCTCTCGGCCGCCGGGGTCATCGGCGGTGCCGCGCTCATCTTCGTCGTCTCGCCGCTCGCCGCTCGGCTGGGTGACCGGCGCGTCGCGCAGATCGGACTTCTCTTCAGCTTCGTCGCGTACGGGCTGCTCGCGTTCGTCAACGAGCTCGCGCTCTTCGGTGTCGTGCTCGTCGTTTGGGCGGTGGGTTCGTCGATGGTAGAGCCGACGTTGACGGCGCTGCTTTCGGTCCGCGCGAAGCAAAGCGAGCGCGGCGCGATCATGGGCGTCAGCGACTCCATCAACGGCGTAGCGATGGTGCTCGGACCGGCAACGGGATCGGCCATCGTTGGCATCAACCCCAGGTTGCTCGGTGTGCTTCCCGCCGCAGCCGCGCTGGCAGCCTTCGCCATGGGCATACGGCGATCGCGCCGAGAGCGGGGTCGACGAGTCGGGCCGGTGTAACCCCGGGCCGAGCCCCGGGTTAGTAGAGAGCGTCATGGCTTATCGCATGCAACCGCAGATCCCGTACGGCCGGCCGTTAGCGCCGGCAGTACCGACCCACTCGATGCTCGCTCAAGTCCTCGGCATCACCGCCCTGGGGTTATGCGTGACCGCGCTCGCCTCGTGGCTGTTTCAGGACGTCGCCCCCGGGGTGGGGCTCGTTGCCATGCTCGGCGGCTTGATTTTGCTCTTTTCGATCTACGCGGTGCGGCAGAACGAGGGCCTTTCGCTGCTGCTGTTTTACGCATTCACGTTTTGCGAGGGAGTCGGAATCGCGCCCGTTATCGGTCAATACGTTCGAGCGTTCGGCCCCGACGTCGTGGTCAACGCCGCTCTCACGACGGGGCTCGGCATGTTTTCGCTCGCCGCGATCGTCTACGCCACCGGGCTAGACCTGCGCCGCTTTCAGGGGCTCTTCACGATCGCGCTGCTGGGCCTGGTGGTGATCGGAATCGTCTCGATCTTCGTGCGCTTCATCCACCCGGAGACGTACGCTTGGATCACACTGGTCATTTTTTCCGGGCTCGTGCTGATCGATTTTGCTCGCCTGCGTGCCGGCGGTGACGGGCTCACGCCCGTGCTCATGGCGACGAGCATCTATCTCGACGCGATCAATATCTTCCTCGCCTTGCTGCAGATTTTCGGAGGCCGCCGCGCAAGCGACTAAGGTTTCTGACGGCCGGCCCTCCGGGTCTGCTATAATGGTTCCAGGATGTGCGGGATAACCGGGGTCTTCGCACCGGGGCGCGACGCCGCTCGACTCGCGTTTTTCGCGCTATACGCGCTGCAGCACCGCGGTCAGGAATCGGCCGGCATCGCGGCCGCCGACGGCGGCACGATCCGATCTCACAAGGAGATGGGCCTCCTTGGCGCCATCTTCGACGAGGATATTTTGGGCCGGCTCACCGGTCACGTGGCAATCGGCCATACGCGCTACTCGACGACGGGATCGTCGATCGTCGTCAACGCTCAGCCGCTGCTCGAACGCTCCGACCTCGGCGACTTCGCCTTCGCGCATAACGGCAACCTTACCAATACCGACGACCTGCGGCAGAACCTGGCTCCCACGACGGTGCTGCAGGCGACGTCGGATTCCGAGGTGCTCGCCAAGCTCCTCGTCGAGTCGAAGGGCACGATGCTCGAGCGCATTGGCTCCGTGCTCGCGTCGGCGCGCGGTGCCTACTCCATCGTGCTGTGCACGCAAAACGAGCTCTACGCGTTCCGCGATCCGTGGGGCGTGCGGCCGCTTTGCCTCGGCCGGCTTGGCGACAACGGCTATGTCGTCGCATCGGAGTCATGCGCTTTGGGCACGATCGGCGCGCAGTACGTGCGCGAGTTGGAGCGGGGCGAAATCGTTCGCATCGGGCCCGACGGGCTGGAGTCGCACGTGGCCAGCGTCGAGGGCGCGCAATCTGCGCTGTGCATGTTCGAGTATATCTATTTCGCGCGCCCCGATTCTAAACTCAACGACCGCTCCGTCTACATGGCGCGGTACGCTATGGGACGCCAGCTGGCCAAGGAGCATCCGGTCGACGCAGACGTCGTCATGGCCGTCCCGGACTCGGCCGTCGCCGGCGGCATCGGCTATGCGGCCGAAAGCGGGCTGCCCTACATCGAGGGACTCATCAAGAACCGGTACATCGGGCGAACGTTCATCAGCCCGGACCAGCGTATGCGATCTCGCGGCGTACATCTGAAGTTCAATCCGCTCGTGGAAAACCTGCGCGACCAGCGGGTCATCGTCGTGGACGATTCGATCGTTCGCGGCACGACCACGCCGCGCATCGTCGGGCTGTTGCGCGAGGCCGGCGCTCGCGAAATCCACCTTCGCATCACGTCGCCGCCGATCAAGCACCCCTGTTATCTGGGCGTCGACATGGCGACGTACGACGAGTTGATTGCGGCCAACTATAGCGTGGAAGAGATTCGCGCCAAGACCGGCGCGGATTCCCTCGGCTATCTGAGCCTCGACGGCTTGATCGCTTCCGCCGGACGCAGCCGCGCGGAAATGTGCCTCGGCTGCCTCACCGGCGTGTATCCCAACGTTCCCGCGGCACACGAGGGAAGAACGCTCGTCGGCTAATACCATTCGGTAAGACCGATTGGTTCAAGGGCCTTCGCCGCCCGTTGCTACAGTCCGAACGGGTGACGCTCGGAAAACGGATCGCTGCTCGGCGCCGCGCGTTGGGCTGGTCGCAAAACGAGCTTGCGAGGCGAGCCGAAGTCAATCATCCAACGCTCTATAAGATTGAGGCGGATCAGCGGCTCAATCCGACCGTCAGCGTCGTCGTGCGCATTGCTCGCGCGTTGGGAACGACCGCCGAGGTGCTCTACGGCACCGAACGGGAAGGCAGCCGGCTCGTCGTCGAGACCAACAAGGCGGCCATGGTCGTCGAGATTCGGCCCCTCGGCCGAACGCCGGGCGACGCCGCAAGGTCGCGCGCCGAATCGTTCGTTACCGCCGCGCTGGAGCGCGCCGGTGCCCAGGTTCGCGACGGCGCCCCGTTGCCGACCGAGGGAGCAGAGGAATCACTTGTGCCGGCGGATGCGGGTCAGTTGGCCACCGGCGGGTTGGCGCTGATCGAAGAGTTACAATCGGTTCGGCTCCGTCTAAACGCCCTCGAGGCGTGGCGGCGCACCGAAGAAGGACGCGCTCGAAAGCGCGCATCGCGATAGCGAGCGGATCGCACGAACCGTCGGTTTCCAGCATAGGTGCGATCGTAGCGCCACAGAGTGCCACGCGTCCGGCACCGTTGCCTCGGATGATTCCCAGGATGCTTCAAGGATGGCGCAGCGCCGCCGGTAGTATGCTCGTACGTGTTGAATGCAGCGTCCCTGATCTTGGCGCTCCAAGCGTCCCCCGGGACGGCTCCAAGTCCCCAACCCACGCCGAAGACGATCATTCAACTCAAAGTAAGCCCATTTTGCGAGACGATGCGCGAGAACGTTTTTCGCTCCGTTGAGGGATTACGCATCAACGACGACGTGATCGACGAGGGCCGAGGCGTGCTGGCGAAGATGTCGTATGACAGCGTCGTCGATCGGGCCGACCGGCCGCCGTTCTCGAAAGGCGCGAGCGTCAAGCTGGACCAGTATCAGTTGGGACTAATCGTTGGGCAGGCCGCGCACAACCTGCAGCGCGTTCGCCGGCTGCTCGACGACCCGCAACGCTTTGCAGAACATCCGCAAAGCGACGCCGACCGCGATCTCGGGTCCGTCAGGGGGGCCCTCCAAGCCGTCGCCGACGCACAGGAGCGTTCGCTCAACCTACTTTCCGGCGAATACGAGACCGAAGCGCTCGACGATTTGATTTCGCGCGGCAGCAAGACGAAGCTTGGGCTCGGCGATCCAATCGTTACGTCACCGGGTTTTTCTCCGCCTCCGGTGGGTGGCGCGCAGCAGCATGGCTCGCTCTTTGCGAGTACGCCGGTGGGTCACGTTACGACCGCCGTCGCCATCAGCCAACGGCTGACGGACGCGGTGGAGAAACAAGTGCTCATCGCTCTGATGCCGGGGATCGACCGGTGTCGTGCGATTCCCTAGGCCGGGAAGGCGCGCTCGCAGACTTCTCGCGCGTACTCTTGCAGGGCTTGCGTCGCCATCTCGCCGAGCTCGGCGTAGCGTTTGGCGAAGCTCGGTGAGTGCGGATACATCCCGAGGATATCGTGGAGAACGAGTACCTGGGAGTCGCAATGCGGTCCCGATCCGATTCCGATCGTCGGTATAGAGAGCAGTTCGGTGATCTCGCGCGATATCTCGTAATCGACCACCTCGAGGACGATGGCGTAGGCGCCCGCCGTTTCGACGGAGCGCGCGTCGTCGATCAAACGATCCCGGTGCGTGCGCATCTTGAAACCAGGCCCGAGCCCGGCCGTCTGAGGCGTTACGCCGATGTGGCCCACGACCGGGATGCCGGCTCCGGTAATCGCGCGAATCCGTTCGGCCTGATCGCGGCCGCCTTCAACTTTGACCGAACAGGCACCGCCCGCTTTGACCAGCGCGATCGCCGAGCGCAGCGCGTCCTCGTTGCTGACTTGATAGGAACCAAAGGGCATATCGGCCATGATATGCGCTCGCGTCGTTCCGCGTGCGACCGCCTGCGTGTGGTAGATCATGTTTTCGAGCGTGACCGGCGTCGTTTCGTCGAAGCCGAGCACCACGTTACCGACGCTGTCTCCCACGAGGATGACGTCGATGCCCGCGCGTTCGACGAACTGTCCGAATGGGGCGTCGTAGGCAGTGGCGATGGGGAAGAGCGTCTTTCCCTTGCGGCGCTTGATCGTCCCCGCCGTGAGCCGGCGAATCGCCGGATTCTTCTCTGGTTCGTAGGGCCGAGCGTTCTCGGCCCCGTTGCGCGATTTCACACCGGGAGCTCTGCGCTCCGCGCGCCGTTGGCCCGCGCTTCCGTCGAGCTTGCCGCGTCGCCATTGTCGTTCGAAGCTGCGAGCGATTCCACCAGCGAGACGAAGGCGCGCACCGGCGTCCCCGTCGGCCCCTTGGCCTGCCATGCCGACTCGTTATCGAGGTATGCGGTGCCCGCGATGTCGAGGTGAACCCACGGCGTATCGCCGGCGAACTCCTTTAAGAAAGCCGCGGCGGTCAGCGTGCCTGCGGGACGCCCGCCGGTGTTCTTGAGGTCGGCGATGTCGCTTTTCATCTGTGCCGTGTAATCTTCGTAGTAGGGCATCTGCCAATAGCGTTCTCCGGTCGGCTTCGCTGCTGCGAGGAATGCCGCGCCGAAGCGATCGTCGTTGGTGATCGCGGCGGAGCTCGCATGACCCAGGGCGATGACGCAGGCACCGGTCAGCGTCGCGGCATCGACGATCTTGGTCGCACGGAGCTTGTTGGCGTAGCACAGCGCGTCGGCGAGGATGAGGCGGCCTTCGGCGTCGGTGTTGATCACCTCGATCGTCTTGCCGTTCATCGCCGCGACGATGTCGCCGGGTTTCGTCGCCTTGCCGCCCGGCATGTTTTCCGTTGCCGGCACGAGCCCCACGACGTTCAACTTCGGCCCGAGCTGCGCGATGGCGGACATTGCGGCGATCACGCCGGCACCGCCCGACATGTCGTATTTCATCTCTTCCATGCGCTCGGCCGGCTTGATCGAAATACCGCCGGTATCGAACGTGATTCCCTTGCCCACGAGGGCGAGAAGTTCGCTGCTCGACGGATCGCCGTTATAGCGCAGCACGATGAATCGGGGCGCCTGCGCGCTGCCTTGCGCGACGGAAAGGAACGAGCCCATGCGTTCCTCGCGTGCGCGCGCTTCGTCGAAGATCTCGATTTCCAGTCCCCACTTCTTCGCGGCCGCTTCCGCTTCGTCGGCAAGCCGCGTCGGCGTCATGTCGTTGGCCGGAGTGATGGCCAGGCGGCGGGCGAAGTTCACCGCTTCGCCGACGACAGTCCCACGCCGGACGCCCCGCTCGAGCGCAGATTCGTCCAATCCCGCAACGAGGACGTCGACGGTCGTTGCGGCGATGCGCCGTTCGGGTCGCTCTTGATACAGCGTGGTGTCGAAGGCGCCCGTCACGGCGCCCTCGGCAACGAAAGAGGCACAGATCGTTTCGTTGCCGCGCGCCTGCGGCGGCAGCGCGATTACGATCGTTTCGACGTTGCGTCGCCCGAGATAGCGTACGGCCGTTCCCGCGTAGCGCGCGAGAAAATACGGCTCGAACTTCGAGCGGTCGCCGAGCGAAACCGCAAAGACGCGGCGGTACGGCTGGTCCTTGGCGTAGACGAGCACGTGCTCGCCCAGCCGGCCGCGAACTTCACCGGCGGTCAAAGCATCGGCGATCGGGCCGCCGAGCGCGGCGTCGATTTCAGCGCCGACTCCCTCGAGCGCGCTGTCGGAGAAAAAGGGCACGACGAGCGCTCCCGCGCGCACGCCAAGAGGCGTATCGTGAGTAAGACGAACTTGCATGGTGGACCTTTCGGACGGTGAACTACTGCCAGCCTATGGCGCAAAGCTCGGAGAATCCTCGTGCGGAGCACAAACCCGCCGAGCTCGATCGCTACGCCCGTGCCGGGGTCGATGTCGCGGCCGGCAACGAGGCCGTGACCCGCTACCGAGAGGTGTTGGGCGCATGGCGTCATCCCGCTCAATTGGGAGCAATCGGTGGATTTGCGGGTCTATTTCGCCTTCCCGGCGATTCCAGACGGGCGCTGGTCGCCTCGACGGACGGCGTCGGCACCAAAGTACTCATTGCGGCGGAGCGAAGCGCGTACGGGCAGATCGGGGCCGACTTGGTCAACCACTGCGTCAATGACATCCTCGTTTCCAATGCCGAGCCGCTGTTTTTCCTCGACTACCTGGCCGTCGGCGCGCTCGATCCCGCGATCGCTGCCGAGATCGTTGGCGGCTGCGCGCGTGCGTGCGAGGCGCACCGCTGCGCGCTGCTCGGCGGCGAGACGGCGGAGATGCCGGGCATCTACGCGCCCGACCATTTCGACTTGGCGGGGACGATCGTCGGCATCGTCGACCTCGACGCGCTGCCGGCGCCGGAGCGCATCGTCGCGGGCGACGCAATCGTCGGGTTGCCGGCGGTGGGACTGCACACGAACGGCTACGCGCTGGCGCGCAGCTTGATACCGCGCGATGAATGGGATGCATCGTTTGGCGACGCGACGTACGCCCAGGCACTCCTCGCCGAACATCCGTCGTACTATCGCGCCGTGCGCGATATTGAGGCCGTCGCCAACGTCAAGGGAATGGCGCACATCACGGGCGGCGGTCTGCTCGAAAACGTCGCGCGCACGCTTCCCGCAAACGTCAAGGCCATCTTCGAGCAGGGGCGCTGGAGCGTTCCGCCGATTTTGCGCGAGCTGGTTCGGCGCGGCGAACTCAGTGCAGAAGAGCGGTATCGCGTGTTCAACATGGGAATCGGCTACACGCTCGTCGTGCCGCTCGCCGACGCAGCGGCGGCGACGCGGGCGGCGCCCGGCGCGGCGATCGTCGGCTGGATCGAGACGCGCTCCGGCGGAGAACCGCCCGTCGTCGTTCACCCGGCGCGCGACGCATGACCGCACCGATCGCCGGCGACGTGGCACGCGTGGCCGACTCTGCGGCGCCGCGGGAACAACGCGCGCGAGAAGCGGCGGAGCTGATTCGCGCCGCGGGCGATTTCGGCGGCGTGGCGATTTACGACGTGGGCGACGACGGAACGACGATCGTGGGCGCGAGCGGTTGGGAACTGCACGGGTCGAGCGCCGCGCTGTCGGACGCGACAGTCGTCGAGGGCCGCACGGTCGTCGTTCCGGTGCTTGGGCCGGAGAGCGGCATCGTGATGGGGGCGCTCGCCGCCGAGGGCGGTACGGAATCGCCGTCCGCCGGCGACGTGGCGCTGCTCGAAGCGTGCGCCGCGACGCTGCGCCCGCTCTACGATTAGGTTGCAGCCCTTCGTCAACCTCATCGTCGACCTCGACCACCCTTCGATTCCTCCGGCGGTAGACGCGGCCGCGGCCGCAGCGGCGCTGCCTGGCGTCGAGATCGACTCACCGCCGGCGGCCGACGATCGAACGCTCGCGTGGATCGACGACGCGTTCAGCGGCACGTGGGGCGCGGAGGCGTTCGCCGGGACGAACGTCGTTGCGCGGTGCGCCGGCGGCGCTCCGGTCGGCTTTGCGACGCTCGACGCGTCGGGACTGCGCTTTCCGTGGCTGGAGTGCCTGGCACGCGAACGCGACGTTGGCCTGTTCGGCCCCTTTGGCGTGGCGCAACAGTGGCGCAAGGGACCATTGGGACGAGCGCTGCTCCGGGCGGCGCTCGCGGCGCTGCGCGCTCGCGGGTACGCGCGCGCGTTGATTCCGGCCGTCGCGGGCGAACGGCTCATTCGTTACTATGCCGATGCCGTCGGCGCTCGGGTCGCCGAGCGATTCGATCCCGCGGCACTGCTCGGGCCGCCGGCGCGAACGCTCGTGCTGGCCTCTGGAAATGGAAGCAACCTGCACGGCGTGCTCGACGGAATCGGCAGCGGCGCCTTGCATTTGACCGTGACGGGCCTGGTGACGAACGATCCTAACGCGTACGCCATCGAGCGGGCGCGCCGCGCGGGGATCGCCGCGGTCCACGTGCTGCCCTGGAACAGACGGGAAGAGCCGCGGGCGAACTACGATGCGCGGCTGCTCGACACCGTCGCGGCGGAGCGGCCGCAGCTCCTGCTGCTGCTCGGGTGGATGCACTTGCTCGCGGATCCGTTTGTGCGGGCGTTTCCGGAAATGCTCAATCTGCACCCGGCGTTTCTTCCGCTCGATTACAGGCACGATGACGTCGGCATGCCGGACGGCACGCGCATGCGGGCGTTTCGCGGACCGCGCGCCGTTCGCGACGCACTCGGTGCGTCGAGCCGATGGGTAGGTGCGACGGTACACCGAGTGACGGCGGACACCGATCGCGGGCCGGTGCTGGCACGCAAGCCGCTGCGCGTGGAGCCCGGCGACGACGAGCGTCGCGTGATGGAGCGGCTGCATCCGCTCGAACGCCGGGTCGTCGGCGCCGCAATCGTTCGTTGGAGCTTTGAATGCCGACCGAAGCCTGCGTGAGACGCGTTGGTGGAGGCAAGGAGACTCGAACTCCTGACCCTTACGCTGCCAGCGTAATGCTCTACCAGCTGAGCTATGCCCCCAAGGCGCGTCGGCCGCCCCGGTCTTCACGGCCTCCGCGCGAAATCCATCCAACGGTCAGCGGACGGCTTCCTGGTGTCATCCCGTCGAAAGAAATATCATCCTAGGTCTGTCGAAGAATGCCGAACAAAGCGCGTCGATCGCAGTGGGGATGTAGCTCAGCTGGTAGAGCACCTGCTTTGCAAGCAGGGGGTCAGGGGTTCGAGCCCCCTCATCTCCAAAAACGAAATGCCATTGATATCATCTACACTCGAGACGGGGTCAGCTCCGTCTTTAGGTGGCAGTAACGGGCCGGGCTGCTGCCTTTGGTCCGAGATCCGCTTTTCGAGAAAGCATCATTTAACGACAGCGAAAGACCCCTGGGGATGAGAGCGAGTCATACCTTGTGCGCGGCCGCTTTTTTCGGATCGACGCTCGTCTTCGGCGCCGGCGCAGCGGCCGCGAGTCCGCCGGCGATGCGTGCCGTCTTGCGAGCCTCATACGCCGTGAAAGAGCTGAGTAACGTCGCGCTTTCGCCGAGCGGCGATGCCGTGGTGTGGCAAGAAAGCTTTCATGCAGGCCCTCGACCTTTGGCTTCGCCCCGCCGAGAAGCGCTCTACGTGCAACGGCTGCCTGGCGGCGCGCGGATTCGACTGACCGCGGGCACGGTTGGCAAGGATTATGACGAGGAAAACGCGGTGTGGTCGCCCGACGGTCGCGCACTGGCGTTCTTATCGGACGCGCGATCGAGTGGCCAGCCGCAGATCTTCGTCGCACGCGCCGACGGCACGCACGTCCGCCAGGTCGCTCGCCTCACGGGGAACGTCACCCGCTTGACCTGGTCGCCGGCCGGCAAGAAGTTGGCGGTTCTCTATATCGCCGGGGCGCATCGCAGAGCCGGGGCGCTGGCTGCCGGAGCGCGTGACGTCGGCGTCATCGGCAGCGTCGTCGACGAGCAGCGCCTCGCGCTCGTTGATGCCGCGACCGGTACCGTTTCGTCGCTAACGCCATCCGACCGATACGTCTATGAGTACGGATGGTCGCCTGACGGCCGGCACATTGCAGCGACCTTCGCGCGAGGCAATGGCGACAACAACTGGTGGATCGCGCGGCTAGCTCGGGTCGACGTCGCGACCGGTGAGATGCACGAACTGCTAAATCCTCCGTACCAAATCGACGATCCGCAATGGTCGCCGGATGGCAAACAGATTGCGATCATCGGCGGAATCATGAGCGATTTCGGATCGACCGGCGGCGACGTCTATCTCGTCGACGCGGCGTCCGGGGCGGCGCGTGATCTGACCGCAGGCGCCCCGATGTCCGTTCAGTCCCTGAGATGGAACGGCGCGGCGAGCCTGGATGCAATCGCGCACGTCTCAGGTGCAATGCACCTCGTACGCATCGCTGCCGGCGACGGGCGCGCTTTTGCGCTGACGCAGCGCGACGAGTCGCTTTGGAGCTGGTCGAGCGCCGATCACGGCCAGCTCGTGGCGCTCGTGCGCGCCTCGTTCGACAATCCCCCGGAGCTCTGGGCCGGTCCGCCGTCAGCGCTGCGCCAGATCACGCACAGCAATGCCGGCGCCATTCGCTTGTACGGGAAGGCAGCGTCGCTGCGGTGGAACAGCGAAGGGTTTGCCGTTCAAGGCTGGTTGATCTATCCACTCGCCTACGACCCGCGCCGGCGTTACCCCATGGTGACGATCGTGCACGGAGGGCCGTCTGCCGCCACGGTGCCGAGCTTCGCCAGCCGTAACGTCAGCGCGCTGTCCTCGCGGGGCTACTTCGTCTTCATGCCCAATCCGCGAGGGAGCTTCGGCCAAGGGGAAGCGTTTACGCGCGCAAACATCAAGGACTTCGGCTACGGCGATTGGCGCGACGACCTCGCCGGAATCGATGCGGCGCTAAAGTATGCGTCCGTGGATTCGATGCGGCTGGGACTCATGGGCTGGAGCTACGGCGGCTACATGGCCATGTGGGGCGAGACGCAGACCGCGCGCTTCAAGGCGATCGTCGCGGGCGCCGGCATCGTCAATTGGCAGTCCTACTACGGCCAGAACAAGATCGACCAATGGATGGTCCCGTTCTTCGGCGCCTCGGTTTACCGCGATCCCGCAGTCTATGCAAAGAGTTCTCCGATCACGTTTATCGAGCGCTCTCGCACGCCGGTGCTGATCCTGCAAGGTGAACGTGACGAAGAAGTGCCGGCGCCGCAGGCCTTCGAATTCTGGCATGCCATGGAAACACTCGGCGTACCGACAAAGCTTGTCGTCTATGCCGACGAGGGCCATTCACCGCAAAAGATTACGAATCAGATCGACATTCTCACGCAAACCGTCGACTGGTTCGATCGCTACCTTTAGCCTGGCGGGGCGTTCATCGGCTTGAGCGCCGGATCCGGAAGGCCATTGGGACAAATTGCGGCTTGTTCCGCAGCAGAGACGTAGTACGCGTGGACGTCGTAGTGTGGAACCGGCAACCCCTCGTGTCCGTGCGGCTCGAATTCGAAGTCGACGTGGTCGATGGCATAGCCGGGCAACGCGCGGATGTTCGCATAGCTGAACCCTTGCTGCAGCTGCGTGAGGGTTACCATGAGCTCGGTGAAGACTGGCTTGCCTTGCCAGACGCCGTAGATGGGGCCCATCGGCAAATCTTTGAGTTGCGCCCAATGTTCGCCCATCGTGGCGATGCAGGGCGATACTAGCAACGCGCCCGCCGGAATGCCTATCGGATGCGTCGCAGGTTGTGGGGGAAGCGCCGGCGCCGATGGCGCGGCGGCTGCGACAAGCTCGGCGGTACCCAGGGTCACCGCGAAAGCGGCCGCTGCAATGAACCGAATCATGGAATGCGTCCTCCTAGAGGTGGGCCAGGCTGTGTCGTGGACGTTTTTCTTGCAAGGAGGCGTTTCCTCGCCGCATCGTCATCGGCGGCGGCGCGCTTCCTCGCTCAGGCGCACGAGCTCACGCGCAAGATATTCGAGCGCATCACGCGGCAGCATCGGCACGCCCTCGTGCGAACAGATCGATTCGACGATGCGGTGCGATTCGGCCGCGGTCAGCGCCGTGCGGCGCCGCGCGGTTCCTTTCGCGGCGGCTTTGACGTTTTGCCAAATGCGTTCGATGGCCATGCCGCTTCATCGAAGAGTACCCGAAAAAGACGCGAGTGTATCCGCGGAAAGAACGCTGGTGGGCCGTCCTGGGATCGAACCAGGGACCTCATGCTTATCAAGCATGCGCTCTAACCAGCTGAGCTAACGGCCCGGCGCCAGGAAGAGTATCGCACGCTTTTCAAGGCTCCCTTCAAATAAGCGAGATCCACTTCTTCGTAATCTCGTCCTCGTTCTTAAGGTGCGCCATGAGCAGCGCCTCGAGCACCTCGTGTTCGCGTACGATCTCGGCCCGTTCCGCCGCCTCATAATCGAAGGCCTGGCGTTGGGCCGCGAGCTGCGGCTGCTCCGCGGGGCTTGCGCCGGAGGCGTCCGGCGAGTCGGCGCCGCGGCTCGAGGCGAGAAGCCCACGGGCGACGGCGCCGCGCTCGGCGCGAACGGGCGGGAGCGGCCCGTTCATCATTCAGTGATTGACTGAATGAATTTTTTCGTGATGGAGTCGTCCATCTTGCGCTGAGCCATGTCGACGTTGCGCAGAGTGTCGACTTCGCGCATGTTTTCGCTGCGCTCGTCCATCATCTGATCGAACACCTCAGATTGCATCTGAAGCTGCTCTTGATTTTTGACCTCGGACGCATACATGCCGAGCTGAAACGCTTCGTCTTGTGAGTTGAGCGCATTCATCGCGGAGTTTTCGGCGTTTCCAGCGGTCCCCGAACCCAGCGCGCCGCCGACGGCATTGCCGAGCATGCTGGAGCCAACGCCCTCGAGGATGGGAAGAAGGAATGCCATGTCGTTGCTCCTTCGGTGCTAGTTTGCTTCGTCGACGAACTGTGTGTAATCGGTTGTCTGCGGGCGGTAACTCTGATTCTGCGGCAGGCCGGGAATCGTCGGCGGCGACAGCGGGAGACTTTGCGCCTGTGAGGATAGCGAACCGAGCGATGAGATGAGGCTTCCGAGCTCGGCGATCGCCGAGCCCTCCGGCGTGTCGCCGTCGCCGCCGATCGAGCCGCTCTCACGCGGCCCGCGTACCGTTCCGTTTTCGCGCGAGCCGCGTACCGTGCCGCTGTCGGCGCCGCACCGCGTCCCGCCGATCGTTCCGTGCCCGGGGTCGCGGCAGGGCTTGGCCGAGATGGTTCCGTCGATGGACGGCAAGGATGACATGTGGTTTCTCCTGTCTACGAGTCGGCCGCGTCGGCGTCGTCGTTGAAAAGCGCAAGGTAGTTCGTTGCTTGGGGATGATAGGCAGCGGAGTGGCGAAGCGGCCCGCTGGAAGGCCGTGGCATCGGCATTGCGATGGGGAACTGCGCAGCGTGGGCGTTGAGCGTTCCGACCGAAGCGATTGTCGTATGGGAGTCGGCGATGGCAGCTGAATGCAAAGAGTCGTCTGCACCGCCGATACGCTGGTAATGGCGAAGCACCGAGTCGGCGTAGGCCAGGTCCCTGCCGTCGGACCAGCGCGTCCGCGTGCCGGCGGCCGTGGGAGACCCGCTATTATAGGCGGAGAGGGCCTCGTGGACGTTCCCGCCGTACTGCTTGAGCAGACCGGCGATCATGTGCGCCGCATAGTCGGCGTTCTGCGCCGGGTCCATCGCGCCGGGCGTCGCGGCAAACTGGTGCCAGCGGTCGTCGATCTGGAAGAGACCGCGGCCGTGGCCGCCGTCGCCGACGACGTTGTGGCCGGCGTTGGAGTCAGGTCCGCCGGTTTCTTGTGCGGCGACGGCCGCCAGCAGCTTTGGATCGATCCCATAGCGCCGCGCGGCGTCGGCGATCTGGGGCGCATAGGCCACTCCGGTCGCTGCGAGCCGAGAGGCAATGGGATCGAGACTCATGGCGCCCGTCTATCCCCCGCCAGGCCGCGTTTGACAAGGAACTCCGACGGGTTCTAGAATGGCAAAGTCCGCGGCGGCCCCGCCTGGTAGGCGGGGTTTCATTCTGCCGCGGCAGAGGTTATGGATCGTTCGCATACGGTGGATATCAGTGGCCTGCTTGCCGGAAGCCGTCAGGTCATGCTCCTCACCGACGAGGTGCCGATCGAGCCGTTTGAGGGAATCGGTTTTCCCGAGCCGGCTCGCGTCGAATTGCAGCTTCGACAGGCCGATCGCATGCTGGCCGTGGCCGGCAGCGTGGACGTTCGGGTGCGCGGCCAGTGTGACGCCTGTCTGGACGACGTCGATTTGCCGGTGCATGTGGAGGTCGACGAACGTCTCGATCCGTCGCACGGCAGGGACGTCGAGCCCTTTGGCGAGAGCAATGTCTTGACGGGCGATCGGCTCGACGTTGCCGACCTGGCGCAGCAGAGCGTCGTGAGCGCGCTGCCGATGGGATTACGGTGCCGCGAGGACTGCAAGGGTCTCTGCCCCACGTGCGGAGTCAGCCGCAACGGCAACGAGTGTTCGTGCGACGCGCGCTAGCGTTTCAAAACGGAGAGTGATCGAGTGGCCAACTTAAAATGGAAGACGCCCCGCAGCAAGACGCGAAGCCGTCGCGCTGCCAACTGGAAGCTCGGCAGCGTGACGACCGTGCAGTGCCCGCAGTGCCATCAGCCCAAGCGGCCGCATTTCGCGTGTTCCAACTGCGGCACGTATAAGGGCCGTCAGGTGATCAAGGTACAAGACGAGCCGGCCGGCTGACGGTACGTGTCGCTGCACGGGGTCAAAATTGTGGGGGTCGGCCATTATGCGCCGGCCCACGTCGTAAGCAACCACGACTTGGAGGCGTGGCTGGACACGTCGGACGAGTGGATCATGACCCGCACCGGGATGAAGCGGCGCCACTGGGCGTCGGAAGACGAGGCCACCAGCGACCTCGCGTCGGCGGCCGGGGCCGCCGCCCTCGTCCATGCCGGCCTGCAGGCGCAAGACCTTGACTGTATCGTCGTCTCGACCGTCACGCCGGACTACTATTTTCCCGCCACCGCCTGCCTCGTGGCATCGAAGCTCGGCATCCAGGACAAGCCCGCGTTCGACATAGCGATCGCGTGCAGCGGATTCATCTACGGGTTGACGGTGGCCTCGGCCCTCATCCGTTCGGGCGTCTATCGCCGCATCATGCTGATCGGTGCGGAGACGCTGTCGAAGATTCTCGATAAGAACGATCGTTCGACTGCGATCCTTTTCGGAGATGGTGCAGGGGCCGTCATTCTCGAGCGCTCCCCGGAAGATTCGTTTCTCGCGTCGGAGCTCGGCGCGGACGGCAGCCGCCCCGAACTCCTCTATGCCCAGGGCAGCGGCTGGCGTCGTCCGCTCGACCACTCCGCGCTCGACGACAAGGTTCATTTGATCCACATGCAGGGTCGTGAAACGTTCAAGCTCGCCGTCACCAAGATGGTCGAGTCCACCGGCAAGGTGCTCGACAGAGCGAATCTGACGAAGGCCGATGTGACCTTCTTGATCCCGCATCAAGCCAACAAGCGCATCATCGACGCGACGGCGCGCTATCTCGATTTACCTGAAGACAAAGTCGTGATCAACATCGCCGAGTACGGGAATACCTCGGCCGCATCCATCCCGATGGCGCTCTCGGAAACCGTGCGTTCCGGCATGGTCAATGGCGGCGACCTCATCGTCTTCGTCGCGTTCGGGGGCGGGCTCTCGTGGGGCGCCGTCGCCTGGCGGTGGACCGCCTAGATGCGCGTCGGCGTCGTCTTCCCCGGCCAAGGGTCGCAAGGCGTCGGCATGGGCTGCGACGTCGCGGCGCACGCTCGGGCGGGGCGCCAAACCTTCGAAGAGGCAAGCGCGCTCCTCGGGTACGATTTGCTCGCATTGCAGCGTGACGGTCCGGAAGAAAAACTCCGCGAAACGGAGTACAGTCAGCCGGCGATTTTCGTGACGAACATCGCCCTCTACCGCGCCGGGGGAGGCGTGCTGGAACCGGTGGTCACGGCGGGACACTCCTTTGCGGAATTATGCAGCCTCGTCATCGCCGGATCGCTGCCCTTTCGGGAAGCTCTGCACGTCGTCAGCGAACGCGGACAAGCGATGCAGGCGGCGGCACAGCGCGCGCGAGGCGGTATGTCGGCGATCCTCGGCCTCGACGCCGAGCGCGTACGCGAGACGCTCGCCGCGCACGACATGCGCGGGGTGTCGCTCGCGAACTTCAACTCTCCGACGCAGATCGTCATCAGCGGCGACCTCGCGCAGGTTCAGGCGGCGGGTGCGGCGATGCTCGCTGCGGGCGCAAAGCGCGTCGTGCCGCTCAACGTTTCCGGTGCCTGGCACAGCCGGCTCATGGAGCCTGCAGTCGAGCGGCTCACGGCCGCCGTGCGATCGAGTCACTTCATCCAGCCGCGCTTCGACGTGATCTCCAACGTCGACGGGAGGCCGTATCGCGACGTCCGCACGATCGAAGCGAACCTCATTCGTTCCGTCGTCGATGAGGTGCGCTGGCACGACACGGCGGAGCGACTCTTGACGTACGGCCTCGACCTGCTGGTGGAGTTCGGCGCGAGCGGCGTGCTGAGCGCGCTGATGAAACGGATGCCCGGAGCGCCCGCCGTCATGGTCGTGAGCGATTGGAGCGCGGTCGAGCGCCTTGGCGCGGCCATCGATCGGCCGGAGTCGGCTCCGGTATGACGCTCCAGGGCAAAACCGCCATCATCACCGGCGCGAGCCGCGGCATCGGCCGCGCTATCGCCGTCGAATTCGCGCGGCGCGGCGCAAAGCTTGCGCTGATCGGGCGTGACCGCGGCGCGCTCGACGAGACGGCTGCGGCGTGTGCGAGCGAGAGCTCCGGTCAGGCTGCGGAGATCTTTCAGGGCGACGTGACCGACCGCGAGGGGATCGAGCGGATCGTCGGGGAGGTCGTGCAGCGCTTCGGCGGCGTCGATTGTGCCGTGGCCAACGCCGGACAGTCGGCCGACGCGCTGTTACTGCGGCTCAAGCCCGAGACGATCGACCACATGCTGAACGTGAATCTCAAGTCCGCCTTTCACCTCTGCAATGCCGTCGCCAAACCGATGATGAAACGGCGTGCGGGCGCCATCGTGCTCATGACGAGCATTGTCGGCATGAGCGGCAATGCCGGTCAGGCGGCGTACGCCGCCTCGAAAGCGGCCCTGATCGGGCTGTGCAAATCGCTCGCAAAGGAGTTGGGTTCGAGGAATATAAGAGTCAACGCCGTCGCGCCGGGCCTCATCGACACCGCCATGACCGAACGGATGCCCGACGCTGCTAAGGATTTTCTGATCAAGCAAGCCGCTCTCGGCCGGGCCGGGAAGCCGGAGGACGTCAGTGGAGCGGTTGCCTTCCTGTGCTCCGATTCCGCCGGATACATCACCGGACAAACCCTCGTGGTCGACGGCGGTATTTTGATATGACCCAAGGCCCTGAAAGGAGACGCGATGTCCGCCACCTTCGATAAAGTCAAAAAGATCATCGTCGAGCAGCTCGGCGTCGATGAATCGGAAGTAACGCCCGAAGCATCGATCACCGACGATCTCGGTGCCGATTCGCTCGATCAGGTCGAGCTGGTGATGGCCTTCGAGACCGAATTCAACATCGACATTCCCGACGAAGAAGCCGAAAAGATCAAAACGGTCGGCGATGCGGTGAAACGCATCGACGAAACCACGGCGGGCTCGTCGGCCTCGTAGCGGCGCATTGTTCGATCAGCTCGAGCGCCGGCTCGGCGCTATCTTCGAACGCCTGAGCGGACGCGGTCGCGTCAGCGAAGGCGAGGTTAACGACGCTCTTCGTGAGGTCCGCGTGGCGCTGCTCGAGGCGGACGTCTCGCTCCCGGCCGCCAAGGCGTTCGTCGCGCGGGTCAAGGAGCGCGCGACGGGCGCGAACGTCCTCGAGTCGTTGACGCCGGCGCAAACCATCCTCACCATCGTGCACGACGAGCTCGTGGCGATGCTCGGGCCGTCGAGCGCATCCGGCCGCGCCAAGCTGCACTTTTCCGACGCGCCGCCCTCCACCATCATGCTGGTCGGTCTCCAGGGATCGGGCAAGACGACGCAAGCCGGCAAGCTGGGATTGCGTTTGAAGGAGCAGGGACGCCGCGCGCTCCTCGTCGCGGCCGACGTCTACCGTCCGGCCGCCATCGAACAGCTGCAGAGTCTCGGCAAGCAGATCGACCTTCCCGTGTACGCCGGCGCCTCCGGCGACCCGGTGGGCATCGTCCGCGACGGCATCGCCGAGGCAAGACGCCTCGCCCTGTCGACCGTCATCCTCGACACCGCCGGGCGGCTGCAGATCGACGAAGCGTTGATGGACGAGCTCGCCCGCATCAAGGCGGTCGCCGATCCCTGTGAGATCCTTTTGGTGGCCGACGCCATGACGGGCCAGGAGGCAACGCGCGTCGCGCAGGGTTTTCACGAACGCATCGGCATCACCGGCGTCATCCTCACGAAGCTGGACGGCGACACGCGGGGCGGCGCGGCGCTGTCGATCCACAGCGTCACGGGAGCGCCGATCAAGTTCATCGGCGTCGGCGAGAAGCTCGCGGCGCTGGAGGCATTCTATCCCGAGCGCTTGGCAGCGCGCATCCTCGGCATGGGCGACGCGCTCACGCTGATCGAAAAGACGCGCGGGCTGTTCTCCGAGGACCAGGCCAAGAAGCTCGAGGAGAAGCTGCTCAAGTCGAGTTTCACGCTCGACGACTTTCTCGAGCAGCTGCGCCAAGTGCGCAAGATCGGTTCCATCAACGACCTGCTGAAGATGGTTCCGGGCCTTTCGCGGGCGCTCCCCAAGAACTTCGAGATACCGGAGAGCGAGTTCGCGCGTGTCGAGTCGATCATCTCGTCGATGACGCGCGGCGAGCGCCGCAGCCCCAACGTGCTCGATGGCTCGCGCCGCAAGCGCATCGCGCTCGGCTCGGGCAACACCGTGGCCGACGTAAATCGCGTTATCAAACAGTTCGACCGCGCGCGGGAAATGACCAAACAACTGGGCGGAAAGAAACGCGGCGGCTTCATGCCGTTTCGCGCGCCCTGACAAACGAAGGCGAATTCAAACTATGGTACGCATACGACTGCGCCGCATGGGCGCAAAGAAACAGCCCACCTACCGTTTCGTCGTGGCCGACGCGCGAGCGCCGCGCGACGGGCGCTTCATCGAGATTCTCGGCCACTACAATCCCCGAACGGAGCCGCGGACGGTCGTCGTTGACGAAACGAAGGCGCGCGAGTGGCTGGCGAAAGGCGCGCGTCCGTCCGATACGGTACGGCGTCTCTTCGCCGAGAAGGGCATCATGGAGCGCGGCCCCATTCCGGAGACGAAGCGGGCGGCGAAGCACGGCGAAGGCGCCGGCGCGTGAGCGCGTTCGACGACGAGTTCGGCCTCTTCGGCGATACTGCGGTCGACGACGTCGAGCGCCAAGCCGCGCGGCGTGAAGCCGCGGCGCCGCGAGCGGCCTCGCCCCCGCGAGCGGCCGCACCCCCGCGAGCGGCCGCACAACCCAGAGCAACGGAGCCGCCGCGATCGGGCCGGGCTTCCGCCGGGCGCGGTCCCAAGCGCACCGCAGACGTAAACGATCCGTGGGCCGGTCACCGGCGCGCCACCGAACTCCTAGAGTTCCTCGCGCGAAAGCTCGTGCAGAAGCCCGAGAGCGTGCGCGTCGAGCTCTTCATCGACGAGAACGCCCAGCCGGTCATCGAGCTGATCGTGGATCCCGAAGACCTCGGCAAAGTCATCGGGCGCAGCGGCCGCGTGGCGCAGGCGCTGCGGACGGTCGTCCGAGCTACCGCGGAAGGACGGGTCGCCGTCGATATCCTCGATAGCGAGGAAGCCGCCGGCGCGGAGGACGGCGCAGGCGACGACTAACGTCACGGTCGGGCGGATTGCCGGTCCGTTTGGGGTTCGCGGAGAGCTCAAGTGCGACCCGACCGCTGCGGGTCGCACCGTCTTTTCACCGGGCGTTGGGCTGCGCTGCGCATGCGGCGACGCGATCTGGGACGTTCGGCTCAACGGCGTGCGGCCACATAAGGGACGCCTCTTGATTCGCATCGAGGGCGTTGACGATGCGGCGGTCGCGCAAACGTATGCCGGAGCGATCCTGTCGGCAGACCGCGCCGCAGTCGATCTCGACCCGGGCGAGTACCTCGACGACGACCTCGTAGGCTGCGAAGTGGGCGCCGCGGACGGACGGCGCTTTGGGGCGGTTCGGCGCGTCGAGCACTATCCGTCGAGCGACATACTAGTCCTCGATGGCGGGATGATCCCGATGGTCGCCGCAATCGTTTTGCTCGTCGATCTCGACCGCCGGTACATCGAGATCGACCCGCCGGCCGGGTTGCTCGACGAAGATTAGCTGTTGTCGGGATGCGCCGTCGCGTACGCCGTGACGGCCGCATCGATCGCGCTCTTCACCGAAGAGCCCTTTCCGGCGACGTGTTCCAACTGCGCGCCAAAACAGGTGTATACCGTAAGGTCGAACGTGACGTCTTGGCGGCCGCGGTGCGCCGGCACTTCCTGCAGCGTCCCCCCCGCAATGGTGTTGTTGCGCTCGGCGCCGCAGATTTGATCCGCTGAGCGTGCCACGTCGGTCGTGGAGAGGCCGCTCATGTGTGCGCTGAAGCGACGATTGAGTGCGAAGTAGAGCTCGTGGCCGGCGCTCGTGAGGTCGGCGGCCGGGACGCTCCCCGACGCGGCGACGGGCGCGACGATGATGCCGCGCGATGGTTTGGTCGTCGGACCGGGCGAAGGCGACCGTGTGGAGCGGTGTTTGAAAACGGAGTCGACCATGGCGGCGATCCCCCGCAGCGGCATCTGCGCACCGTTGGTGGTCGTCGGCGCCGGCGTGTTGCCCCCTTGCGCCTGGACGCTCTGCGTCGCGCGGCCGACGAAGGCCAGAATCTGCGAGCGCGCGAGGAGCGATTGCGATGCGACGTCGGCCACGCTCGAGACCTGCGCGGTCTGGGAGAAGAGGATCACGCCGCTTTCCACGCTGACAACCTGCTCGACCACGGCGGCGCTGTCCCCGACCGGCGTCACGTAACCGCTGATGTAGAAATCGGCGTGTTCGGTCTGGGCATGCGCCAAGAAGTCCGCGCGCTTGATATTTTGCGGCACCGGCGGAACGCTGATCCCGCCCGCGGCCGTCATTTCTTGCGCGAGGATCTGCGCGATCGCCATGCCGATTTTCGGGTCCGCTCCGGTCTGGACGTCGAAGGGGTACACGAGCACGACGGGCGTTTGCTCTGCGGTTGGCCCGGGCGTCGGGAGCGGCGGGGGGCTCGGCGTCGCGGCTGCCAGGACGACCGAGGAACATACCAGGGCCGCCGCGGCGATCCAGCGCGATAAACGTTCAACCATCAACGGCCGATGGTTCGGGGAGCACCGGAGAATTTCCGGTCGGCCATGCGATGCTGTATTCGGCGCCAAACAAAAAGATCGAGCCGATGCAGTAGAACCAGAGGAGCAGAACGAGAGGTGCAGACAAGGCGCCGTACACGTGCGTGAAATCGACGTGGGTGAGGTACTGCGCGAAGGCGATCTGCACGATCGGCCACGCGACGGCCACGACGGCCGCCCCGCGCAGCGCGAAGGGCCACGTCACGCTGCGGTTCGGGAGCCACCTGTAGAGCACGACGGCGACGATGAAGACCAAGGCGATCGAGATCAGGTACGCAATGATGTGCGTGATCCGCCCGGGGTCGGTGAAGCCGGCGACGTGAAACGTGATCGACAGCACAATGGGCAGACCGATCGCCACCATCAGCAGTATACCCGTTACGGGCAGCATTACGAACGAAAGCAGCAGATTGTGAACGAGCGGGCGTCCGATGGGAACGTTCAGGGCACGATCCAGCGCGTATGCCAGGCCCATGAAAAGATTCTTACCCGACCAAAGCAGGAACGCGAGTGCGATGACACTCGAGACGCCGCGCCCGTACACGTAGGTTTGCAAATTATTTGCGATGTAGTCGTGCAGCGTCGGCGCGAGCGTATCGAAGAAGAGGAGCGTGCGCCGATCGGCGTCGGGAAGGACGAGCGTGACCGCGCCCAGCGCGAGCACCGTCAGGGGGAAGAGCGCGAACAGCGCGTTGAACGCGACGGATTGTGCGTGGAACGCACACCCATCGCGGCTGAAGCGGATACCGGCGTCGCGAAACGCGGAGATGACTCGCTCCATCGCAAGCGGTATATCGTTGCGGCGTGCCCCTATTCCCACCAGCAGTCCCGGTTACGGTAACGGTCGACGGCAAACCGCTCGGGACGTACCAGCACGCCTACGCAGCCGCCGGCCGCGTCTACGCGGCGGTCAGCCCGCTGTTGACGCGCTTTGCGGATCGCGTGTGGCTCGAGGGAGACCGCTTGACGATCGCGCGTGAAGGCCGAGTCGTTCGAGTTCGACTCGGCGCAATCGCTCCGGCGGCGCTCGGCGCCGCATTCGTCAGGGTCGGGCCGGTCCTGCGCGCCTTGGGTGCGTCGGTACGCTATCAGCCCGCACAACGCCGCCTCGTCGTGTATTTTCCGCCCCGGACCGTCGTCGCGTCGCCGGCGCCATTCGAACCCACCGCTGCGTCGGCCGCGCCGGCGGCAGTGTTTACGCCGCTCGTAGTCCCGACGCCGCGTCCGATCTGGACCGGGTCGCCGCTTCCTCGCCGCACGCCGCTGCCGGTGCCGCCATCGCGCCCGACCTAGCGTTGCGCGACGGCGCCGAGGTCGAGGCCTCCCAGCCCGCGATCCGACACGCTGCGCAGCGTGCTCTCCATCGCGTCCACGACGGGGAGGCGCTCGTGATGGGCCGCCGCCTGCATCAGCATCGCGTCCTTTCGTGCCATGTCGACACTCCACAGCGGGTCGTAATCTCCGCTGACCATGCGCCGTCCGCGTCCGCCGATTTGACTGCTCGGGTCGAAGAACGCAAAGAGATCGTGCGCCTCGCCGCGCGAGAGCCCTTGTTCTTCGCCGATTCGCATCGCGTCGCTGAGGCCTCCCACGATCGCCAAGATCATTGAATTACCCATCAGCTTGTACACCGCTGCACGCTCGGGCGGCGTTCCGACATCACGTAGGTTCGTACACATCGCCGCCAGCGCCGGCCGCACGCGCTGCACGAGCTGCGGATCGCCGGAAACCAGCATCACGCCCGTCGCATTCAGCGCCATGGGAGGGCCCATGAAGACGGGCGCATGCACGTAGGCGTATCCGCTCGCGGCCAAACGCCGCACTCGGTCCGCGACGCCCTGCGGCGAAACCGTCGTATGATCGACGATGGGCGCGTCGGCAGCGATGCCCGGGAGCGCGGCATCGATTACGGCGTCGACGCTCGGATCGTCGCTGAGACAAAGATGGATGCGCTGAGCGCCCCGAGCCGCTTCCGTGGGATCGGCGAACGCACGAGCGCCGTCGTCTTCGAGCGCCTTCGCTTTGTTCGTCGAGCGGCTCCAAACGTGCACTGCGATGCCTCGACGCCGCATCGCCCGCACCATCGCGGAACCGAGTAAACCGGCGCCGTAAAACGCAATCGTTTCCATGCGGCGCTTACGGCGACGCCGTCGTCCGTGCGGCCGGGCGTCGGGCGAGCAGGTTCAGTGCCGCCGCGACGACGGCCGCAGCAAAAGCGTATGCCGCCGTCACTGGATCTGCGCTGAAGCTCAGGCCCAACACGTTGTCGAGTGAATAGGCGCCGAAACCGGCGAACCCGAGCGCAAGGGCGGCGGCAATATATGCGCTGTTGAGTTCCCATCCGCCGCCGCCGGCGAAAAAGCCCTTGTTGTAGTGTACGGAGCCGATTGCGACCAGCATCACGAGCACGATGAGCGCCGGGCCTACCGCGCCCGCCAATCCGAGGAGCGTCAGCAGGCCGCCGGTCGTTTCGCCGAGGCCCGCCATGAGCGCAAATGCCTTGCCGGGCCGAAAGCCGAGCTGTTCGAAGAAGCCGCCGGTGCCGGCGATACCATGGCCGCCGAACCAGCCGAAGAGCTTCTGCGTACCGTGCGCCATCAAGCTGCAGCCGATGATAATTCGAACGAGTAAGAATGCGATGCTCATGATGCTTTGCAACCCTGGCGGCCAGGCATTGGTGGCAAAAATCCAGGACATCGGCACGGCGAGGCTGTAACGGAGGCGCCTATGCAGATCGATGGACGAACGTTTCTCGTCAGCGGCGGCAGCTCCGGGCTGGGTGCTGCCTGCGTTTCCGAGTTCGCACGCAACGGCGCAAATGTCGTAATTTGCGACGTCAGCGAACGTGGCGCCGAGCTCGAACGCGAGCTTGGAAGCGCGGTCGCTTTCGTACGAACCGACGTAACGAGCGGCGACCAGGTGCAAAACGCGGTGAACGCCGCCGTCGCGAAGTTCGGGGCGCTGCATGGGGCGATCAACTGCGCCGGGATCGCGACCGCGGAGCGCGTCATCGGGCGCGACGGCCCGCAACCGCTCGACCATTTCTCCAAAGTCATTTCCGTCAACTTGATCGGCACGTTCAACGTCATTCGCTTGGCCGCGGCGAAGATGATCGAGCGCGCCGTCGATCCCGGCGAGGATCGCGGCGTGATCGTCTGCACCGCGTCCGTCGCCGCATACGACGGACAGGTCGGCCAGGCCGCCTACTCGGCATCGAAGGGCGGCGTCGTGGCCATGACGCTGCCGATCGCGCGCGAATTCGCGCAGCACCAGATTCGGGTCGCGAGCATCGCGCCCGGCATCTTCGACACCCCGATGCTGGCCGGGCTCCCCGAACCGGCGCGCGAATCGCTCGGAAAGCAAGTGCCGTTTCCATCTCGTCTTGGGAAGCCCGCGGAGTATGCCGCGCTGGCGCGCCACATCGTCGAGAACCAAATGCTCAACGGAGAAGTGATTCGGCTGGACGGTGCGATTCGGATGGCTCCGCGCTAGGGTGAAAGCGTTTCTCGTCGCCGCGCTTGCCGTGCTCGGCCTCACCATCGCTGCGCAGCCGTCTCACGCGGCGGCGCGGCCGGCGCCGCAGGCGACGCCGATCGCGCTGCCGTCACCCGACCGGCTACTCTACCTGATCCGGCGGCAGTTCCGTTCGCATCGGCCCCCGCCGCCGTACCAGACGTATACCTTGGTTCGAAAGCAGACGCTGGACGACGGTTATCCCGACTTATTGAACAGCTACACGTACCACATCTGGTGCCGCACGTCCGATCGCGCCGCGCTCGGCCGCCGCGTCTACCGCGGCTCGGCGCGGGGAACGCTCGAGTTCCTTCGGCCATCGTTCAACGAGCCGTGGGATCCTGGGCCGCCGACGGCGGACCTCTTCGAGGCGGCGCCCGCGCACCCGCACACCAGCCCGCGCGAGTTCGTACCGACGCCCGAACCTACCGGAAGCCTTCCGCCGGTCATCGCGAGCGTCACGGTGCTGGGAGAATTCGATTACCGCGTGACGCGCGTCGCCGACGAGGGCGATCGCATTCACGTCAGTCTGCAGCCGCGGCGGGATCCGGACCGAAATCGCCTGCGCGAACTCTACGTCGATCGCAAGACGCTCGAGCTGCAGGAAGTCGTTGCGACGGACAAGCTGTACGACGAAGATAGCGGCCACCACGTGTATCCGATGCTGTTTACGGTGACGCTGAGCTGGATGAACGGGAGGCCGATCGTCACCCACATCCACGGCACTCCTACCTACGAGCGCGACGCCGATTACCTCGGGCGCGACGCTACGGTCGACTACGACTTCAACGACATTACGTTTCCCGCGTCGCTTCCGGCGTGGTATTTCGATCCCCGCACGTACGCACAGAACACCGGAAACGCGCCGCTCTAGGGTGCGCGGCTATCGGCCGAACGGCGCCCCAGGTTTCACGAGCGCCGGAAACTGCGCCCGCAGTTTCTTGACCTTCGGCAAGTCGTTGACGACGATGTAGGGATCCTGGGGGTTGTGCACCGCGAAGTCTTGGTGATAGGCCTCGGCCCTATAAAATCCGCGCAGCGGTGCGACTTCCGTCACGACGCGCGACCCATAGACGTGATCCCTTTGGAGCCGCGCGATGTAGGCAAGGGCGGCTGACTTTTGCGCCGGGGACGTGTAGAAAATTTCCGAACGGTACTGCGTACCGGTGTCGGGCCCTTGACGATCGAGCTGCGTCGGATCGTGAGCGACGAGGAAGTACACGTCGAGCAAATCTTTGAACGAAATCTTCGACGGGTCGTAGCGCACCTCCACGGACTCCGCGTGGCCGGTGCTTCCAGTGCTGACCGTTTCGTATTGCGCGGTGTTCGCGTTCCCGCCGGCGTACCCGGCGACGACACCGTCGACGCCGCGCAGCGATTCAAAGACGAGCTGCATTCCCCAGAAGCAGCCGCCCGCCAGGACGACGCGTTCGGAAGCGGCGCTCGCCGGGGAAGCCGCGACGAGGACTGCGGCGAGCAGGAGCGGGACGACGGTCAGGCGTTTCATCTTCCTTACAACGCGCGGGAGCCCGAAATGGATGAGGTTAACGCATGTGTTCGTCGAGCCAGCCCAGCCAGAGCCGAGTAAGCTCCATGGTCTGGCGGGGATCGGCCGGCCCGTGCGACGATGCCGGGAAGACGGCGAAGCGCACCGGCACGCGATTGTCGGTCAATGCATGGTAGAGCGCGTAGGACTGCGTGATCGGCACGACCGGGTCGAGCGTCGTTCCCCAGATCAGGGTCGGCGTCGTGATTTGGGCGTAGTACGTGATCGGCGAGTTTTCTCGGTAGACACGCTGTCCGTCGCCGACGTACGGCGAAGCACGGAGCGGATAGCGGTCCTGCACGTTGGACGTCGAGAGGTTGTATTCGTCGAACTCGCTGTTGACCGCGGCGCCGGAGATTGCGGCACGCCAGCGATGATCGTGGCCGATCAGCCATGAGGTGAGTTCGCCGCCGTAGGACCACCCGGAAACGGCAACGCGCGTGGCGTCGACGGCCGGCATTCGCTCGAGGGCCGTCAGCCCCGCAAGGATGTCGGCGCTCGGGCCCACCACGGTGTCGCCCACGATCGCCGTCATGTACGCGTTTCCCAGGTTATCGCTGCCGCGATAGTTTGGCTGCAGAACGACGTAGCCGCGGGACGCCAGCATCTGCGCGAGGGGCCACTGCTCCCACACGAAATCGCGGCTGCTCGACAGTCCTGGACCGCCGTGGATCAGCAGTACGACCGGCTGCGCGCGCCCTGGCGCGATGGCGGGCGGACGCGTCACGACCCCGTCTTCGGCAAAGCCGCCGGGCCCCGTCCAGTTCAGCTCGGTCATCGCGCTCAGGGCGATGTTGGACAGAAAATCGTTGAAGTGCGTGAGCCGTCGTGGCGTGTTCGAATTGGACGGGAGATAATACAGTTCTCGCGCGGTCGCCGCGCTCGTTGCAACGAACGCGAGCGAGCCGTCGCGCGCGACGCCGCCGGCAATTCCGGCGTCGAACGTGCTGCTCGAGTACGGGTCGCATACGGGATGGAGATCGCCGAGCGCGAGCGCGCGCAAGCGGCCCGCAAGGTCGATCGCCCACGCGCGGTTTTGGGTGCCGTCGCTCGCGCAAATCAGCAGGCGGCGGCCAGATGGAAACCAGAGCGCTCCCGCAATGTTGCGGTCGAGCGCCTCCGTGAGCGGGCGGTCGCCGACCCCATCGACGAGCCGGATCGTGTTTTCGGCGTTGAAATCGCCGTCGCGGGGATAGGAGTACTCCAGCCGGCCGTCAGCGCCGTAGGCGGGGCTGAACTCGAACTCCGCATGACTGGTCAGCTTGCGCGCGGCGCCGCCCCCAGAGGGGATTTGCCACAGCGTCGAGCGCTCGTCCTCACCGCTGAACGTCGTTTCCACGCGCGTGAACGTGATGTGCCGGCCATCCGGCGTCCACGCGATTTGCGGCGCAAAAATGCCGCCGGGGTCCGTGGGTGCGATCGTCCAGGTTCCCGCGGTCAGGCGCCGTGGAGCGCCGCCCGCCGCCGGGACGATCCAGAGATGATCGGGCGGCGTCAGCGCGGTCGCCGTGAAGTCGTTGTTGCCTGCGAAGAAGTACGGCGCAAGCCGCTGAGCGTCGGCCGCAACGAATGCGAGCGTTCGTCCGTCCGGGCTCCAGGCGGCGTCAATGACGTCGCCGGCGGCGTGCGTCAAGCGACGCGATGCGCCCGCGCGGCGAACGAAGAGTTGGAGGAACGCCTCGCGCGGGGGTCGTGCGAGATAGGCGAGCCGGCCGCCATCGGGCGACCAGCGCGGAACGGCCACGTCGTGGCCGCGCACGAGCACGCGTGCCGATCCGGCGCGCGTGTCGCTCACGAGCAGGCTAGTCAGGTATTGCGCGCGCGGGACGTCTTGGGAAATCGCGAGGAAGGCGACCCGCTTGCCGTCCGGAGAAAGCGCCGGTTCCTCGATGTCGACGATGCGCGCCATGTCGCGCAACTGCAGCGCCGGTTTCGCAGCGGCCGGCGCCGCAAAAACGACAACGAGGAACGCGGCGTAAAGCGTGCGCATGCGAAGCCCGTTCGGGTCCTCGCCACGCAGCTCTTTTCAGAGGCGCGTCGTCGTGGTCGTGTTCCGGCCGCGTAGACCGATCAGGCCGAGGAGCCCGAGAAGTCCAAGCAGGCCCCAGGGGCCAGAAGTGGTCGCGGTCGAGGTGGTCGTCTCGCCTTCCATGCCAGGCGTTGCGGTATCCATTGGACCGCTGCTCGCCATGGGATTTGCCGTCGCGGTAGCGAGTGCAGCCGGCGTCGCAGTCTGGTCGGTGGTCTGTGCGAAGGTTGCGTGCGGCACGAGGGCCAGGCCCAACGTGAGGACCGCCGCGAGCGATAAGGAATGTTTCATGCCGCCCTTTTCCCCGGGGCGCCAAGCTGCTAATCTAGGGCACGATGCTCGAAGAGTTCCATCCGCTCGTCCGCGAGTGGTTCGGCGCGGCATTCACGGTACCGACGGAGCCGCAGGCGCGCGGCTGGCCGCAAATCCGTTCTGGGCACGACACCGTCATCGCGGCGCCCACGGGGTCGGGCAAGACGCTTGCGGCCTTTACGATCGCACTGGACGACTTGGTGCGCCGCGCGGTTGCGGACGATCTGCCGGACCGAACGCTGGTCGTCTACGTTTCGCCGCTGAAGGCGTTGTCGAACGACGTTCGTGAAAACCTCGAAAAGCCGCTGGCGCAGCTTGCGGCGCTGGCGCAGAAGCGGGGGGCGGCTTTGGCCCCAATACGGACCGCCGTGCGCACCGGTGACACGAGCCCGTCGCAGCGCGCCCTCATGCTCCGCACGCCTCCGCACATCCTCGTAACGACGCCGGAATCGCTGTTCATCTTGCTGACCGCCGAACGTTCGCGCAAGCTGTTCGCCGGCGTCACGTGCGTGGTTGTCGACGAAATTCACGCGCTCGCAGGCAACAAGCGGGGCTCCCACCTCGCGCTGACCCTGGCTCGGCTCGACGACCTCGTGCGGCGGGCTGGCGGCGCCCGACCGCAGCGCATCGGCCTGTCGGCCACCGTGCGCCCACTCGATGAGGTTGGGCGGTTCTTGAGTCCGAGTGCTTGCGTCGTAGACGTCGGTCATCGGCGCGCGATGGAGCTGTCGGTCGAGGTACCGGCCGACGAATTGGGGCCGGTCGCGAGCAAGGAGATGTGGGCCGAGATCTACGACCGCGTCGCCGAGCAAATTCGCAATCATCGCACGACGCTCGTCTTCGTCGGCACGCGCAGGATGAGCGAGCGCGTCGCATTTGCGCTTAACGAGCGGCTCGGTGAGGGATTTGCGATGCCGCATCACGGCAGCCTCGCACGCGAGACGCGGTTCGACGTCGAACGCCGGCTGCGTAGCGGCGAACTGCGCGTCGTCGTCGCGACGGCCTCGCTGGAGCTGGGCATCGACATCGGCTCAGTCGACTTGGTCGTGCAGCTCGGATCGCCGCGCGCGATCGCCGTTGCGCTGCAGCGCGTCGGGCGCTCGGGACACTGGGTCGGCGCGCTGCCGAAGGGCATCTTCTACGTTACGACGCGCGACGAGCTGATCGAATGCGCCGCCCTGGTGCGGGCGATTCGCGCCGGCGACCTCGACGCCTTGACGATTCCCCGTGCACCGCTCGACATTCTGGCGCAGCAAATCGTGGCCGCGTGCGCGCAGCACGAATGGGACGCGGATGCGCTCTACCGCTCGCTTCAGGACGCCTATCCCTATCGCGCGCTCGAGCGCAAAGATTTCGACGAGGTCATCGCAATGCTCGCCGACGGCGTCGCGACGTCGCGCGGACGCAGCGGCACCTTCCTTCACTACGATCGCGTGAACGGATGTTTGCGCGCGCGCCGCGGCGCTCGTCTCGCGGCGTTGACCTGCGGCGGCGCCATCCCCGACACGGCGAATTACACCGTCGTCGTCGAGCCCGACGGGCACGCCATTGGGACGCTCGACGAGGACTTTGCCATCGAGAGCCTCGCGGGCGACATTTTTCTGCTCGGCACGAACTCTTGGAAAATCCGGCGCGTCGAGCCCGGCATCGTGCGGGTCGAGGACGCCCATGGAGCGCCGCCGTCCGTTCCGTTTTGGAACGGTGAGGGACTCGGACGCACGATCGAGTTGTCGCGGGCCGTCTGCGCCGTTCGCAGCGCGATCGACGAACGCAGGGACGACGCGGCGCACGAATGGCTGATGGGGCAGTGCGGCCTGGATCGTCCGGGTGCCGAACAGGCCGTCGCATACGTGCGCGCGGGCAAAGCGATCTTGGGCGTCGTCCCGACGCAGACCACGATTGCCGCGGAGCGGTTCTTCGATGAGGGCGGCGGCATGCAGCTGATTCTGCACACGCCGTTTGGGGCACGCATCAATCGCGCGTGGGGCCTCGCGCTGCGCAAGCGCTTCTGTCGCTCGTTCAACCTCGAACTGCAGGCCGCAGCGACGGACAACGGCATTGTGCTCTCCTTGACCGACCAGCACGCCTTTCCGCTCGATGCCGTCTTCGAATTCGTCAAGTCGGCGAGCGTCGAGTCGACGCTGACGCAGGCGTTGTTGCCGGCGCCGATGTTTGCCGCGCGATGGCGCTGGAACGCGACCCGTGCGCTTGCGATTCTGCGCTTCAGCGGCGGCCGCAAGGTGCCGCCGCAGCTGCTGCGCATGCGTTCGGACGATCTGCTGGCGGCCGTCTTTCCCGACCAGGCGGCGTGCGCCGAAAACCTCAACGGGCCGATTCGCATTCCAGATCACGTGCTCGTGCGCGAGACGATCGACAACTGTTTACGCGAGGCGATGGACGTCGACGGCCTCCAGGGCATTCTGCGCGGTATCGAAGGCGGCGTGGTCCGCACCGTAGCGATCGACACGCCGGAGCCGTCGCCGTTTTGCCACGAAATCCTCAACGCCAACCCGTATGCCTACTTGGACGACGCGCCGCTGGAAGAGCGGCGGGCACGGGCCGTGACGCTGCGGCGTACGATGCGCGACGACGTCGGTGGTGCCGGCGTGCTGGATCCGTCGGCGATCGCCGAGGTTGCGGCGGAGTCGTGGCCGGTCGTTCGTGACGCCGACGAACTGCACGACGCGCTCGCGACGCTCGTCGTGTTGCCCCCGGTCACACAATGGGAGCCCTGGTTCGAAGAACTCGTCGCGCAGCGGCGAGCGACGACGCTGGCGATGCCGGACGAATCCGGCGCGTGGGTGTGTGCGGAACGGCTCGACGTCGCGACGACGGCCTACCCCCGCGCGGTCGCCTCACCGGCGATCGCTGCGGTCCCGTCGGAGCGCACTGCCGGCTCGCGCGAGGAAGCATACGCCGAGATCCTGCGCGGGTGGTTGGAGTCGTGCGGACCGGTGACGGCGGCGGAGCTCGCACGCCGGCTTTGCGCCGACCCCGGCACGATCGACGCGGCGCTGCTGGCGCTGGAGACGCAAGGGCAGGTACTGCGGGGCCATTTCACCGGCGCCGGAGACGAGGAGTGGTGCAACCGCCGCGTGCTGGCGCGCATCCACCGCCTCACGATCGGCCGCCTCCGCCGCGAGATCGAGCCGGTGACCGCCGCCCAGTACGTCGCGTTCTTGCGGCGGTGGCAGCACGTCGCTCCGGCATCGCGCCTGCACGGCATCGACGGTACGCTCCACGTCATCCGGCAGCTCGAAGGTTACGAGATTCCCGCGGTGGCGTGGGAGGCGCAAGTGCTTCCGGCCCGCGTCGCCGGGTATCGCCCCGAATTCCTCGACCGGCTGTGTTACGCCGGCGACGTTATGTGGGGGCGGCTCACGCCGCATCCCGCGCTCGAGCCGCGGCCGCCCGGCGAGGCGACGCGGGTGCGTCCCACGCGGTTGGCGCCGATCGCCCTTTTTCTACGTGACGACGCCGACGAACTGATCGTGCGGCGCGCCGGGAACGTCGACGCTCTCGCACATCCGGCGCGGGACGTCTTGACCTGCATCGAACAGCTGCGGGCGCCGTTCTTCGCGGAAATCGTGCGCGGCACGAAGCGGCTCGCGAGCGAAGTGGAGGAGGCGCTGTGGCAGCTCGTCGCTGCCGGCTTGGTGACCGCGGACGGCTTCGACGCGTTGCGGTCGCTGAGCGACGCGAAGCGCCGACTCGGGGAAAAGGGCCTGCGCGCGCGGCCTCGTTCGTCGAGCGGACGCTGGACGCTGCTTTCCGCGACGACGGAGCGCATCGATCCCGAAACCTTCGCGCGCCGTCTCCTGGCGCGATGGGGCGTCGTCTTCCGCGACGTCGTCGCACGCGAGAGCCTGGCGCCGCGCTGGCGGGAGCTGCTCGTTGCGTTGCGGCGGATGGAATCGCGCGGGGAGATCCGAGGCGGACGCTTCGTCTCCGGATTCGTTGGGGAGCAATTCGCACTGCCCGAGGCGATCGATTCACTGCGCGCCGTGCGACGCATGGCGGAGCCGCCGGAGGAGGTCGAGATCGGTGCCTACGATCCGCTCAATCTCGCAGGCGTCGTGATCCCCGCCGTTCCCCTTCGTTCAGTTTCCTAGTGCGCTGAGCCCACGGCGCTAGGGTGAAGCGATCGCGTGAAGCCGCGTTTCGCCGGCTTCGGCGAGCGCCTTCAAATCGCGATACGTTGCATATTCCGCGGCCGTGGGCCGTTGATAGGCGTCTTCGAGGGAGTTGAGCAGAAAGCCGAGTTGCGCTCTGATCTTGTCGCCATGGAGCACGTCGGCCTCGCTGGAAGTGAGCTGCAGAAACGCGAGCGACGCGACTTCACGGTCGAGCTGCGCGCGCGCCGTCGCCGGCAGCTTGCCGCGAACGCGCAGTGCGCCCGTAACCGCACGATCGAGTCGGTCGATGGATGCGACGATTTGCTGCTCGAGAACAAGTCGCGCCAGAAGGTCTCCCGGCGCGGGGTGCAGTCGTGGATCGAGCCGCACGACGAGCGGAGCCTGGAGGCGCGTCGCGCCGTACTGCAGCACGACGGTGTAGTTTCCGGGCACGATCGTCGGCCCGTCTGCCGCGTCGGGAAAATCGTCGGTTTCCGCGACGCGGAAGCCCGGGATGTCGTAACCGGGAGCATAGCGCAGGTCCCACTGGAAGGCGTTCATTCCCGGCTCCACTGCAGTGAGCCGTTCCTCGCTGCGCTCCCGAACCTGAGCAGCGTCGAGCGCCGCCTCTTGCTCCGGGTTTAGCCGTGGTTGGCGCTTATTCGTACGATGCAGCGCGAAGCGCCGTACCGTCGTCCCATTGCCGTCGAGGAACGTCAGCGTGAGCGGCGTCCGGCCGTCGTAGGAAGGCGGTACGTTGAAGAACACGGTCGCACCGTATTTCGGGTTTTCGCCGAGTTCCGGAATCGGAGAGTCCGGCGTACCGTACGACTGCGAGAGCCACGCCGCTTGCGGCGCGAAGAGCTGCGCGTTCCCGACGCTCCATGAATCTTGGCGTGCCAGCTGCTCGAGGAGTGCGATGTTATCCAGGATCCAGAACGCCCGCCCGTGCGTCGCGGCGACGACCTCGCCCTCCCGTGAATCGATCGCGAAATCGCGAACCTGGACGCCGGGCAAGTTCAGCGTGAGCGGCTGCCACGATTCCCCGCCGTCAAGGCTGACGTATGCGGTGCTCCGGGTCCCGGCGAATAGGAGTCGCGGCTCGCGAGGGTCTTGCCGTACGACGAAGACGTATTGATCCGCCGGCAGGCCGTTGGTCATCGTCTGCCAGTGCGCGCCGTAGTCGGTCGTCGCGTAGACGTACGGATGGTAATCGTCCCACATGTAGCGGGAAGCCGAGAGATACGCGGTGCCCTTCTCGGTGTGTGATGGCTCGATCGAGCTGATCTGCGCCCATTGCGGCAGCTGCGGCGGCGTTACCGAACGCCAGTGTGCGCCGTGGTCGACCGTGACGTGGACCAGCCCGTCGGCGGACCCTGCCCAAAGAACGCCGGGGTCGAGCGGCGACACGGCGAGCGAGGAAATGTCGGGAAACGTCTCTGCGCCGGTCTGGTCGCGGTCGATCTCGCCGCCCGAGGGTCCCTCCGTGCTCGGATCGTTGCGCGTGAGGTCGGGGCTGAGGATCTTCCACGTTTGTCCGTGATCGGTGCTGGAGAAGACGACTTGCGCGGCAACGAGCAGCTCGTGCGGATCCGCAGGAGAGAAAAAGATCGGATGCGTCCAGCCGAAACGATACGCCGTTTCGGCCGATGACGACCCGGCCATATAGCGCGGCCACGGACTGACGTTCTTCGAGTCTCCCGTAATGCGGTCGAACCGCACGAACGAACTATAATAGCCGCTGCCGTACGTCACGAAGGGGCTGCCGGGCTCCGGCGCCACGAACGTGCTCTCGCCGAGCGCCACGACGTGCCAGTCGCCCAGGCCAATGCCGCCGCCGGTCGACGCGCTGGGGCCTTCGAAGGCGCCTTCGTCCTGCGACGCACCGTACACGTCGAACGGGAATTCGTTATCGAGCGCAACGTGGTAGAACTGTCCCGTGGGCTGATTGCGCTCGCTGCTCCACGTTTGGCCGCCGTCGACGGAAACCGTACCGCCGCCGTCGTTGCCGACGAGAAGGATCTTGGGATGGCGCGGATTGACCCAGACGATGTGGTTGTCGCCGTGCGGCGGCTCGAGCAGCGTGAAGGTTCTGCCTCCGTTCGCCGTCTTGTAGACGCCGTCCACTTCCGGTGCGTACGCTACCTGGGGATTCGTCGGATCGACGGAGATCGCCATGTAGTAGAAGGCGCGTTGGCGTAACTTCATTTCGGAGTTCACGCGCCGCCACGTGGCGCCCGCGTCGTCCGATCGGAAGACGCCGCCTTCGTGCGCTTGGACGATCGCATAGACGACGCGTGGGTTGCTCGCGGCGATCGATACGCCGACTTTTCCGAGCGGCCCGGCGGCGAAACCGGGGTTCGCCGAAATTTTCTTCCAGCGAACGCCGCCGTCGGTCGTTTTGTAGAGGCCGCTGCCGGAACCGCCGCTCGTGAGCTTCCAGGGCACGCGCTGCGCCTGCCACGTCGCGGCGTAAAGGACGTTGGGATTGTGCGGATCCATCGAGAGATCGTTCGCGCCGGTGTTGTCGTCAATGAAAAGCACCTTGCGCCACGTCGCGCCGCCGTCGGTCGTCTTGAAGACGCCGCGTGCCGCGTTGGGCTTGAAGACGTGCCCCATCGAGGCCGCATAGGCGATCTTCGGATTCCGCGGATCCACGACGATAGCGGCGATCATATGGGTGTCGCGTAGGCCGGCGTAAGACCACGTCTTACCGGCATCGGTCGATTTGTAGACGCCGTCACCCGTGTCGAAGTCACTGCGGATGTCGGCCTCGCCCGTTCCAGCGTAGATGACGTTTGGATTCGACGGTGCGACGGCGAGCGCGCCGATGGGGTCGGCCACGCCGGGAATCTTACCGTCGCTGACGTTCGTCCAACGCTGGCCGTAGTCGGTGCTCTTCCAAATGCCGCCCTCGACGCCCCCCATGTAGAATAGGTCTTGATTTGCGGCAACGCCCGCGACGGCGACGGAGCGGCCGCCGATCCAGGGCCCGATGCTGCGCCAATGCAGTCGGCTCATCAGCTGCTGCGACGGCGAAGCGGAGGACGCTGCGTGAACGGCGAGCGGCCACAGAAGAACCAGCGACGCTACCGCCGCCCAGTGAAGGCGCCTCGAGCCGCTTATTCGGTGACTCCTGCCGTCTGCTTCGACGTCTGCGAACCGTTGGCCGCACCGCGCACGCCGCGGTTGGCTCCAGGACCGGGGTGATGGCGCAGCGGCGGAAGCGCGAGCGAGCGCTGTAGATCGATGCCGGCGCGCTTGGCCACCTCGGTGCCGTAGTTTTCGTCGCAGTGATAGAAGTGCCACACCATCCGCTGCGCGATGTGTTCGGGGCATTTCTGCAGGTCTCCGCTGACGTTCTTCAGCAGATCTTCCCGCTCCCAATCGGCCAGCGTCCGATACCGTTCGCCGGCGGCGGCGTAGTCATCGCACGTTCGCGAGAGCGGTGCGTACCCGAGCGAACCGGTCACCGGCATCCAGTACTCGTTTTCGTGGCGCGCCGATTCGCGCAAGCCGCCCATCGCAGCTGGGCTCGTAATTGACGTGCGGATTTTCGCCGCTGGGGTCCAGGTGCGCCATCTGACCGTCGCGCTGGTTGGTGTGCACGGGTGCCTTGCGCACTGATTGACGGCAACTGGAGGTAGTTTGGACCGACGCGATAGCGCTGCGTATCGGAGTAGGAGAGGGTCCGTCCGAGCAGCATCTTGTCGTCGGAGAAATCCATGCCGTCGACGAGGACGCCCGTGCCGAACGCAATTTGTTCCGTTTCGGCAAAGACGTTCTCCGGATTGCGGTTCAGTACCATGCGGCCGACGCGGCGCTTCGGAAATTGATCTTCGGGCCACAGCTTCGTATCATCGAGCGGGTCGAACGAAAGCTCGGAATGGTCGCCGTCGGGCATGAGCTGTACCTGCAGTTCCCATTCCGGGAAGTCGCCGCGCTCGATCGCTTCGTACAGATCGCGCGTGGCGTGTCCGACATCCTTGGCTTGAATTTCGGCGGCCTGCGCGCTGGTGAGATTGCGGGCGCCGGCCTTCGGGCACCCAATGGTATTTCACAAGATGCGCTTCGCCGCGGTCGTTGATCCATTTGTACGTGTTGACGCCCGAGCCGATCATCTCGCGGTAGTTGGCCGGAATGCCCCACGGGCTCTTGACCCAAGTAACCATGTGCAGCGTCTCGGGTGAGTTGCTGACGAAATCGTAAAAGCGCCACGGCTCTTCGGCATTGGTGACGGGGTCGGGTTTAAACGCATGAACCATGTCGGGAAACTTCATCGCGTCGCGAATGAAGAAGACCGGTAGATTGTTGCCGACGAGGTCCCAGTTGCCGTCCTTGGTGTAAAACTTGATCGCGAAGCCGCGCGGATCGCGCGCCGTCTCGGGCGCGCCTTTGCTGCCGATGACGGTAGAGAAACCGCACGAAGACCGGCGTCTGATAGCCCGCGTCGGTCATCACTTTGGCGCGGGTATAGCGCTCGATCGGTTCGTCGCCGACCTTGCCGTACGATTCGAAGTAGCCGTGCGCGCCGGTCCCGCGCGCATGAACGACTCGCTCGGGAATGCGCTCGCGGTCGAAGTGGGTGATCTTTTCGATGTACGGATAGTTTTCGAGAGTGGCCGGGACCGCGCTCTCCGACGGTGCGCAGGTTCTGATTGTCGGTCAGCGGACGGCCTTGCCGCGTGGTCAAAATGCGATCGTCGTCGCTCATGAACGGTCTTCCGTGGGGCCCGGCCAAAAAGTGAAAGTGGTTATCAGTTTCCCTATGCTAGCACTTCGTGCTACCATGTCAAGCATCGTGACCGCATCTGCGAGTAGGCCCGGCCTCGCAAAAAATTATCGCCTCGTGCACGAGATCGTGCTGGAGCAAGGTCGCGGCGTGCATTTGACGATGGCCGACATTCACGATCTCGCGCGCCGGCGCAAGCGTGGCATCGGTTTCACGACGGTGTATCGCGCATTGGCCGCCTGCGCGACCTGGGACTGGTTAGCGAAATCGCGCTTCCCGGCGCGGCATGCGCCTATTACGAGCCGATCGGCGACGCAGCACGCCCATTTCTTATGCGATGTGTGCGGACGCATCGAAGACGTGCGCTACGTGATGCCCAGCGCAACGGGTCGACGCCCTGTCGCGCCGGTACGGCGTCGAAGTGCGGCAGGCGCTGCTGAGCCTGCATGGCCGCTGCTCTTCCTGCCGTGCGAACCAGAGCTGACTTACGGACCTGGCCATACCTAACGGCGATCAGCTGCATCCCGACGTAGCACCGCAGGAGTCGCACTTCTCGCAGGCGCCGTTGCGGACCATCGTTAGTTGGCCGCACTCGGAACACGCGTTGCCCGTATAGCCCTTCGCCTTCGAAGCGTTGACGGCTTGCGTGCGGACGAGCGTAGCGGTCGCCGTTCCGTTTGCCCCTTGCGTCGGCGAAACCGAAGCCGACGCCGTCGGCGGTGAGGCGTCGTTGCCGGGATGGAGATGCGAGCTCACCGGATGAAGGCGTTCTGCGACGCCGGCCGGCCGGACCTGAACGCCGGCCTCTTCCTCGGCGATGTACTCTTCGTGCGCTTCGGGCCCCATCGCGTCCATCTGCATCGAAGGCTGAACGTGCGCCAGGTCGTACCGGCCGAGATAGCTCACCGCGAGCTCGCGAAAGATGTAGTCGAGGATCGAGGTCGCCATCTTGATGTGATCGTGGCCGATGACGGGCCCGTTCGGTTCGAAGCGCGTGAAGGTAAAGGCCTCGACGAACTCCTCGAGCGGCACGCCGTGCTGCAGTCCCAGCGAGATGGCGATCGCGAAGTTGTTCATCAGCGAGCGGAAGGCCGCGCCTTCCTTGTGCATGTCGATGAAGATCTCGCCGAGCTGGCCGCCCTCGTACTCGCCGGTTCGGAGGTAGACCTTGTGTCCCGCGATCGTCGCCTTTTGCGTGTATCCGCTGCGGCGCTGCGGCATTGGGCGGCGCTTCGCGATGTAACGATAGACGAGTTTTTCCGCGACCTGCAGCGGCTGTGCGTACGGCGGTGCCTGCATCGCCTCACCGTCCTCTGCGTCGCTGGTGCCAAGATCGTAGGAGGCGGCGAGGGGCTGCGACAGCTTCGAGCCGTCGCGGTATAGCGCAACGGCCTTGACCATGCGCTCCCACGAATACCGGTACGCCTCCTTGACGTCGGCGATCGAGGCGCTCTGCGGCAGGTTGATCGTCTTCGAGATGGATCCGCTGACGAACGGCTGCGCGGAGGCGATCATATCGACGTGGGCGAGCGGCCGGATGTACCGCGACCCATACCTGCCGCACGGCGTCGCGCAGTCGAAGACGGCCAAGTGCTCGTCCTTCAAATACGGTGCGCCTTCAACGGTCATGCGCCCGCAGATATGTGCCGATGCCTCCTCGATCTGCTGCGTGGAGAAGCCGAGTCCGTCGCGCAGCATCGAGAAGTTCCAATCGTCGAGCTGCGCTTCCGTGAGACCGAGCTGCTCTTTGCAGAAGTCCTCACCGAGCACGAACTTGTTGAATACGAAGGGCAGTTCGAACGCGCTCGGCAGCGCGGCCTCGATCCTCGCGATCGCGGCGTCGTCGAAGCGGCGTGCCTTCAGAGTCGCCGCGTTGATGTGCGGCGCTTCCCGCAGGCTGCCCGTTCCCTTCGCATAGGTCTCGATCGCCTCGATCTGTGCCTTCGAATAGCCGAGTTTGTGCAGCGCGGCGTCGACGGACTGGTTGACGATCTTAAAGTAACCGCCGCCGGCGAGTTTCTTGAATTTCACGAGCGCGAAGTCCGGTTCGATTCCCGTCGTGTCGCAATCCATCACGAGGCCGATCGTTCCAGTTGGAGCGATTACGACGGTCTGCGCGTTGCGGAAGCCGGCGACCTCGCCGATGGAGAGCGCTTCGTCCCACATCGTGCGTGCGAGCGCCCATATGGCTTGGGTGAAGAGCGTCGGAGCGTGGGTCACCGGCGTCACCGATAGGCGCTCGTAATCGTCGGGTGCGGCGGCATACGCCGCACGCCGGTGATTGCGGATGACGCGCAGCATCGGCTCACGGTTCGCCTCGAAACGTGCGAACGGGCCGAGCTGCTGCGCCATTTCTGCCGACGTTCGATACGCGGTACCGGTCATGAGGGACGTGATTGCCGAGCACCAGCCGAAGCCTTCCTCGGAATCGTAGGGCAAACCCATGCGCATCAGCAGCGTACCGAGATTGGCGTAGCCGAGTCCGAGCGTGCGATAGCCGTGGTTTTTCTCCGCTATGCGCTTCGACGGCATTTGGCCCATCGTCACGGAGACTTCGAGGGTCGTGGTCCAGATGCGCGACGCTTCGGCGAAGCGTTTTGCGTCAAAGTTGCCGTCGTCGTTCAAGAATTTCACGAGATTTAGGCTTGCCAAATTGCAAGCGGTGTCGTCGATGAACACGTATTCCGAGCAGTTATGCACCCGCAGGCCGTTGGCGACGAAGTGGTTCGTCTCACTCTCGGTGAGGTCGAAGACGGCGGCGTCGCCGATCGGCTCGAGCGACTCGAATTCGTCGACGAGCGTTTGCGCGCACGGCGGGGGCGCGGCGAGCTTGGCGAGCGCGTGCGCCTTGTGCGTACCGTCGTTGAAACCGATCGCACGGTGGAACGCCTCCTGACACGACGGTGCGATCTTGAGCGAGTGCGTCCGCAACGGGTTTTGGTAGACCGTCGCTTTGACGCCGAACGAGAGGAGGAGGTGCTGCACTTGGGCGAGGAGCTTGGATGACGACGAATCGAGCGACACGTACGGCGCAGCGTCGAGGAAATCCGCGACCGTTCCGTCGGCGGTGAAGAGCGCGCGAAGTACGGCGGCGATCGAGCCGCGATCGAGGGCGTAGATCGCGTCGGTGAAGTGCCGGTTGGCGTTCCCGCCGGTCATCGTGACGTAGGTGGAAACGGAAACCGTCGCGATGGCGGACCGCACGGCGCCGGCTGCACGGGAGAAGTCGCGGAAGCTCCCACTGCTGACGGCCAGTCCGAGCGCGAACGCCGAGTCGTCGTCGAGCGACGCGCGGCCGAATCCCGATCCCTCGAGGGCGACCACGTCGCCGCTCCGCAGCTCGGACGCGGGAACGTCGCCGCGGTTTTCCGTCCAGACCTTGTGATCGGCGGTCAGCCCAAGCGTATATCCAGACGTCGTGCGGAGGCGAAAGACCGGACGTTGTCCGGTTGGAAAAATCTTGTTGACGAAGTGCGGCTTGCCGTCGCCCCCGATGATGAATGCCGCCTTGCCGACGAGCGCGTCGATACGGACCGGGCCGTCCGCCGTTGCGATCAGCGCGTCTCCGGTGACGCACGGATTGGTGGCGTTGATGCGCTCGTCGTTCGCGCACGTGTGCCATTCCTGAATCGTATCGTCGAACTGCAGGCCCGGATCGGCACACTGCCACGCCGCGAGCCCGACTTGCTCCCACAAATCCCGGGCTTTGATGCGCTTGACGACGTCGCCCGTGGTGCGCGCCGTCAGCAACCACTCCTCGTCCCGGTCGATCGCGTCGAAGAAGGCGTTGCTGAGCCGCACGGAATTGTTGGAATTCTGCCCAGACACCGTCACGTAGGCCTCCGAGTCCCACGCCGTATCGTAGTGCTCGACCTCGAGATGCGTGTAGCCTTGGCGCGCGTAGTCGAGCGCATTCTGGGCGGCGCCCGACGGAACGCCGGATGCGATGGCCTCACGCATCGCTTGTCGCAGCGAAACGTTCAGCGCCGGATCGAGACGTGCGTGGTCGGGCACGCGCGTGTCGTGCGCCGCTCGGACGATTGCGTTGAGGTGGCGTTCGAAAATCCGCGAACCGATGACGAGGTCGGCGACCTTGCGTTCCTCCCGCACCTTCCAGTTGACGAACTCTTCGATGTCCGGATGATCGGCGTTGAGGACGACCATCTTGGCGGCGCGGCGCGTCGTCCCGCCGGACTTGATGGCGCCCGCGGCGCGATCGAAGACTTTGAGGAACGACATGAGGCCGCTCGACGTTCCGCCGCCGGTCAGCTTTTCTCCGGCGGCGCGAATTTTCGAGAAGTTGGCGCCGCTGCCGCTGCCGCCCTTAAAGATGCGCGCCTCGCGAATGACGCCGTCGAAAATTCCGCCCTCGTTCACGAGGTCGTCCTCAATGCCGAGGATATAGCACGCGCTTACCTGAGGGTGAGAGAACGTGTCGGCAGAGGCGCGCGCCGTTCCCTCCGTGGGATCGACGAACCAGTGGCCTTGCGCCGGGCCGGAGATCCCGTACGCCCAATGCAGTCCCGTATTGAACCATTGCGGCGAATTCGGCGCGCCTATCTGGCGAGCGAGCATCGCGCACATCTCGTCGTAGTAGACTCGGGCATCAGCCTCGGAATCGAAGTAACCGTACTTCCACCCCCAGTACGTCCAGCAGCCAGCCAAACGATTGAAGACCTGGCGAGCGTCGCGCTCGGGCCCGAACTGCTTCGCTCGGGGCATCGCTTCGAGCGCCTCGCCGTCGGCAACGGAGCGCTGAAGCCAGGCCGGGACCCCCTCCTCGGCCACGCGGCTCGTCGCCTCGGGGATGCCCGCCTTGCGGCAGTACTTCTGCGCAAGCACGTCGACCGAGACTTGACTCCAACCCGCCGGCACCATCACGTCGGTGGCCTCGAAAATCACGGAACCGTTCGGGTTGACGATCTTCGAGCTGCGCGGCTCGAACGAGACGCCGGCATAGGGGTCACCCGGGGAGGAATAGGTGCGCGTAAACTTCATCGACTGCTCCTTGGTACTACGAACGCCCGTTCGATACAACGGGTTTCGGTGACCACGACACGACACCTATAGTGTCGTACCGCTCATCTTACCACAAGATATTGGGGCTTGTCGGGAAATCCTTGTGAATCGCCTGTGAACGAGCGGTGTTCGGCGGTGGATGGCTCGCCGTTCCTGCCCGGGCGCGTGGACGCGGTGTGGAGAGGTCCGAGGATACCGAGGATAAGCGGTGCAAAGGCAGCCGCCATGTTCGGCCCCGACCGCTTCGCCCCGCGACTCTACGACGTTCCCCACGAGGAGCTCGAAGCGGCCGGGATTCGCGGCCTCATCGTCGATCTCGACAACACGCTCTTGGGCTTTCGTGAGACCGAGCTGGCACACGAGCATCTCTCCTGGGTCGCGCGAGCCCACGACCGGGGATTTCGCATCGTGATGCTCTCCAATAACTTTTCGGAGCGCGTAAACCTACTGGCGGCGCAGCTCAACGTTGCCTGCATTCCGAACGCGCTCAAACCGCTGCCCTTCGGATTTCTGCGGGCGAAGCAATCGCTGCGTTTGAGCCGGCGGCAAATCGCCGTCGTCGGCGACCAGCTGTTCACCGACGTCCTTGGCGGCAAACTGTGCGGGCTCTACACGATCCTCACCGAACCGATCGAGCTCAAGGACCTCGCCGTCACGCGTTTTTTCCGATTCTTCGAGCGGCTGATGCTGCGGGGGCGCCGATGAAGCTCGCACTAATCGGCGATCCGGTGGAGCACAGCATGAGTCCGCAGCTGCATCGGCTTTTCTTGGCGGAAGCCGGTATCGAGGGCAGCTACGTCGCCGTTCGAGTGCGGCCCGGCGGCGTGCCGAAAGCACTCGCGCGGCTACGGGCAGAGGGCCTCACCGGCTGCAACGTGACCTATCCGCTCAAGGAAGAAGCGGCGAGCGCCTGCGACGAGCTTCTGGCGGAAGCCCGCCGCTGCGATGCCGTCAACACGATCGCCTTTGGCGAAGCGGTCGTCGGGTGCAATACCGACGGCATCGGCGCGCGTACGGCAATCGAGACGCTGATCGACGAGCCGGTCGCCCTCAAACGCATCGGCGTGCTCGGCTACGGCGCCACGGCGCGCGCCGTCCTCGCGGAGTTGCAGGAAAACGATGCGTACACGTTTATCTGGGGGCGAGACGCGTGGCGTGTCGAACGGGCCTGTCGCCAGTATGAAGCCAAACCCTGGCCTGCGGCGAACCCGCCGGAAATCGTCCTGAGCGCGCTGCCGCCGGATGCGCCGCTGCCGGACGAATTGGTCGCGCAGCTTGAGGCTGCGGACCTCGTCATCGACGCGAACTACGGCGAACGAGCGACGCTGGGGCGAACGCTGCGCCGCGAGGTCGTTGCGGGCGACGCAATGCTGGAGGCGCAGGCCCGCGCAAGCTTCGATTTTTGGAGAGGTGGCAGAGCGGCCGAATGCACTCGCTTGGAAAGCGAGCAGAGGTGATGAGCCTCTCGAGGGTTCGAATCCCTCCCTCTCCGCCAGGGCGGCTCCGATGGAGCTGGTGCTGATCCGACACGGCGCTACGGAGTGGAACGCGGCGCGCCGCTTTCAAGGGCTCACCGACGTCCCGCTTTCGCCGCAAGGACGCGCGCATGCGGCGCGCGTCGCCGCGGCACTGCGCGACGAACGAATCGAGCGAGTGTACGCAAGCGACCTCGGGCGCGCGCTGGAGACCGCGCGCGTCGTCGCCGGCGGCACAATTCCGGTCGTGACCGACCGGCGCTTGCGCGAATTTGATTTCGGAAGCTGGGAAGGCTTGACGTGGGAAGAGATTCTCGCGGCGAGCCCGGAGCTCGCGGCGGACGGCATGACGTCCGCGGACCGCTACCGGCCGGCCGACGGCGAATCGTTCGCCGCGGTGTGCGAACGCGTCGAGTCGTTCGTCGCCGACCTGCCCCGCTTGCAGGGCGTCGTCCCGATCGTTACGCACGCCGGCACGCTGCACGCCTTTTTTGCCGTGCTCGGACTCCGGGAGTCCGCTTCGTCGAAGCAGCGCTTGCGCTTTTCGGCCGGCAGCATCACGCGCGTGGCGATCGAGAAAGGCGCTGCGCGGCTCTTAACGCTCAACGATGCAGCGCATCTCGATCTTCCGCATTGACCGCAGCGCGGCCGCGCTGGTCGCGGGATGTCTGCTCGCCGCCGCAGCGCCGGACGCTGCGCGCCATGCCGTGGCGGCCCATTACAGCGTCCCGCACGTGCGAGGCAGCGCCGACGGACCCGGGGACATGAACAACGCCGGGTTCGAATCGGGAAGCATCGACGGCGGATGGCATCAGTGCGGCGACGTCGATGCGTACGCGACGCGCGAGCATCCCCACGGCGGAGCCTATGACGAATATTCGGGAACGCTGAACGGCGCCTCGGAGCCTCGGGGAAACTCCGGCGTATGCCGCATCGTGGCGATTCCTCCCGAGGGCGTCGTAACCGCCCGGCTCTATCAACTGTCCAACGAAGCCGACACGACCTTTGCGTATCAGGAAGCGGATTTACTGGACGACCGCGGCAACGTCGTGCTGAATCTGTACCGGGCGGTCAACAACCGGCCGGCCTGGGTTCGCGGGCGGTGGAACCTCGCGGCGTATGCCGGCCGCACGTTCTGGCTCTACTTCGGCGTTCACGGCGACGGCGACACGCACCACGCTACAGAGCAGTTCGTTGACGACGTCACGTTGACAGGCAGCGATTCGCCGCCCGCCGAAAGATAACGCATGGCGCCCGATCGAACGCCGGAACCCGAACGCGCCGACAGCAGCGAACACCGGCGCCTCGCGCGCACGCTGTTCTGGATCGGCTTCGGCGTCGGCGTCGCAGCGCTCGGTGCCGCGGCTGTTTACGGTGCGCTGCGTTTCGCCGCGGCGAATCGCCCAGGCGATCCGACGACCCAGCGCATCCAAGAGCTGATCGACGAGGCCAACTCACTGCTCAAGGCGCTTGACGACCAGCGACACAGCGCCTAAGCGTCCGGCTTCGCTTCGCCTCGGAGCGGTACTCGAGCTCGTTTTCACGGATATCCTTGCCAGCGGCCAGGGCGTCGGCCGCGCCGGCTCCGTCGTCGTGTTCTGCTTCGGGCCGCTTTCGGGCGAACGCGCGCGGGTCCGCATCACGGAAGTGAAACGGAACTATGCGGTCGCAACGATGCTCGAGCTCCTGGCTCGCAGCCCCGAGCGCGCGCAGCCGTTCTGCCCGGTCTTCGGCGCATGCGGCGGCTGCCAGGTCCAGCATCTCGCCTATCCCGCGCAACTGGAATGGAAGCGCGGCATCGTCCGCAACGCGCTCGCGCGTATCGGCGGAATGACGGGAGCAGACGTTTTGCCGACGATCGGGATGCGCGATCCGCGCGCCTATCGTAACAAGATGGCGGTCGTCGTGGACCATGCGACCGGCTCGCCCGTGCTCGGGTTTTATCGTCAGCGCTCCCACGAGGTGGTGGCGATCGACGCGTGCCCCATCGTGACGCCGCCCCTCGACGCGCTGCTGGGCCGGCTCGCGGCGCTCCGCGGCACGGCGGAAGTGGACGAAATGCTGACCGAGGCCCGTCATCTCGTCGCCCGCGGTTCGGAAGCGTCCGGTCGCGTGGTCTTGACCGTTACGACGGATCGGCCGTCCCCAGCGGTGCGGCGCGCCGCGCCGATGGTGCTGGAGCGGGTGCCGGCGCTGGCCGGCGTCACGAATTCGTTCGATCGCAGCGCCAATGCGATCGCGGGACGGAAGCAGAACGTCCTGGCCGGCGATTCCTACGTCGACGAAACGATCGGCGGGGTGCGATATCGCGTCTCGGCCGGCTCGTTTTTCCAGGTCAATGTCGAGATCGTCGGGCGCATCTTCGAATTTTTGGATGGGCGGCTCCCGACGCCCCGCAACGCGGTCGATCTCTATTGCGGCATCGGCACGTTTGCGCTCTATTTCGCGCGGCGCGGCTGGACCGTCGTGGGCGTCGAAGAGAATCGCGATGCCGTGGCCGAGGCCGTCGCCAATGCACGGCGCAACGGTTTGGCGCAACGCGCTGCATTCGTGCACGGACGCGTGGAAGAAATGGCGCGGGCGGGAAAGCTCGAGCCGCTGCTGTGCGGTACGGAGATGGCGTTCCTGGACCCGCCCCGCAAAGGATGCGATGAGGTGACGCTCGCAGCGCTCGCCCATGCGCGGCCGCGCCGGTTATGGTATCTCTCGTGCGATGCGGCGACGCTGGCGCGGGATGTGAAGTTCCTCGTGAGCAAGGGCTTTGGGCTCGCCGCCGTGCAACCTTTCGACATGTTTCCGCAAACGGGGCACGTCGAGACGCTCGCCCTCCTCAGTTCTTAGCGCCGTGTCAAACGATTCCATCGACATACGGTACGTCGCTCAACTCGCACGCATCGCGCTGACCGACGAAGAGATCGAGCGCTTTGGGCGTCAGCTCGGCGACTTGCTCGGCCACGTCGACAGGCTTACGGAGCTCGACATCGCGAGCGTGCCGGCGACGGCGCAGGTCGTCGAATCGCGGAACGTCACGCGGGAAGATGGCGCGCGTCCGTGCCTCGACCGCGAGCGCGTGCTCGCGCAGGCGCCGGAGCGTCAGGGCGACTTTTTCCGCGTACCGCGGATCATCGCGGAATGACGTCGATCGTGGAAGGATCGCCGATCTCGCGCAGCGCCGCCGACATCGCCGCCGGCGTTCGAGCGAGGCGGACGACTGCGGTCGAGGTCGCCGAGGCGACGCTGGCGCACGTGGCCGCCGTCGACGGCGCCGTCGGCGCCTACCTGACGGTGTTGGGCGACGCCGCGCGCGCGTACGCCGCGCGGGTCGACGAGCGCGTCGCCCGCGGCGAGCTCCTGCCGCTCGCAGGCGTGCCCCTCGCGGTCAAAGACAATCTTTGCCTCGAGGACACACGCACGACTTGCGGCAGTAAGATTCTCGAACACTGGGTCGCGCCGTACACGGCCACCGCGGTTGCGCGGCTGATCGAGTCGGGCGCCGTTCCAATCGGGAAGGCGAACTGCGACGAGTTCGCCATGGGCAGTTCCTGCGAGAACTCCGCGCTGGGCGTCACGCGCAATCCCTACGATCCGTCCCGCGTCCCGGGGGGCTCCAGCGGCGGTTCGGCGGCCGCCGTTGCGGCGTACGAGGCGGCGATCGGACTCGGCAGCGACACCGGCGGCTCCATTCGGGAGCCGGGAGCGTTCTGCAACCTGATCGGCTTCAAGCCAACGTACGGCCGCGTCTCGCGGTACGGGCTCATTGCATTCGCATCGAGCCTCGATCAAATCGGACCGCTCGCGCGCACCGTCGAAGATGCCGCATTGGTCTACGACGCGATGGCGGGTTACGACCCGATGGACGCGACCTCGATCGACCGCATCGTCGAACCGACGGCGCCGTCGCTGCGCGACGACCTCGCCGGGCTTCGCGTCGGCATCGTTCGCGAGTTCGACACGAAGGCGTTGGGCGACGAGATGGACCGCCTCTATCGGGAGGCGTACCGCGACCTGGAGCGCCTCGGAGCCGAGTTGGTCGAGGTGTCGCTGCCGACGGCGGACTACGGCCTTCCGACGTATTACCTCATCGCGCCGGCGGAATGCTCGTCGAATCTTGCTCGCTTCGACGGCGTTCGTTACGGGCTGCGCGTTGCGGGCGGCGACGTGCGCGAGATGTACGACGCGACGCGTGCCGCCGGCTTCGGTCCTGAGGTAAAGCGTCGTATCCTCATCGGCACGCACGCGCTCTCCAGCGGCTACTACGACGCCTATTACGTGCGCGCCCAGAAGGCGCGAACGCTCATTGCCCGGGATTTCGACCGCGCGTTCGCGGCGTGCGACCTTATCGCGTGCCCTGCGGCGAGCTGTCCGGCTTTCGAGTTTGCCGCAAAGAGCGACCCCTACAACATGTATCTGATGGACTATTACACGATCCCCATGTCGCTTGCCGGATTACCCGCCCTATCGGTTCCCTGCGGGTGGACGCTGCCCGAAGGGGGCGGAGCACCGATGCCGATCGGGCTGCAGCTCGCCGCGCCGCTCTTTGCCGAGCGGTCGCTGCTGGGTGCGGCGCACGCCTACGAACGAGCGACGAATCATGCCTCGCGGCACGAGCCGGCTTCACTTCCGGCGAACGCATGATGGAGCGTTATGAAGCGGTGATCGGCGTCGAGTGCCACGTGGAGCTGAAGACGGCGACGAAGATGTTTTGCGGCTGCCGCAACGAGTTCGGAGGCGAACCAAACACGAAGACGTGTCCCGTCTGCCTCGGCCTGCCCGGAGCGTTGCCCGTGCCCAACGCGAAGGCGCTCGAGCTGATCGTCGCGACGGGGCTCGCCTTCGGCGCGGAGATCCCGGCGTTTTCGAAGTTCGATCGCAAAAACTACTTCTATCCGGACATGCCCAAAGATTATCAGATCTCCCAGTACGACATGCCGCTGACCGTCGGCGGGCGAGTGCGGTACTGGCTCGACGACGGCACGGTGAAAGAATGTTGTTTGACGCGAATTCACCTCGAGGAAGACACGGGTAAGTCGACGCACGCGGGCTCGGGCGACGGCCGCATTGCGGGCAGCGCGTATTCGCTTCTCGACTTCAACCGCGCCGGCGTGCCGCTCATGGAATGCGTTTCGGAGCCGGAACTGCACGACGCGCAGGAAGCCGTGGCATACCTCGAATCGCTGCGGCGCACGCTGCTCGCGCTCGGCGTCAGCGACGTCAAGATGGAGGAAGGCTCGCTGCGCTGCGACGCCAACGTGTCCGTCCGCCCGGCCGGCTCGGGGCAACTCGGGACGAAGACGGAGATCAAGAACATGAACTCCTTTCGTTCGGTCGAGCGTGCCATCGAGAGTGAGATCGCGCGGCAAATTGCGCTGGTGCGCGCGGGCGAGCGGGTCGTTCAGGAGACGCGCGGCTGGGACGAAGTCAACGGCGTCACGCACTCGATGCGCAGCAAAGAACAGGCGCACGACTATCGTTATTTTCCGGACCCCGACCTCGTCCCGCTCGCGATCTCCGCGCAAGACGTCGCTCGCATCAAGGCCGAGCTTCCGCCGCTGCCGTGGGAGCGGTTCGAGCGCTACACCGCCGGCTACGGCCTCGGCGTCAAGCCCGCGACGCAGCTGATCGATAACGCTTCGCTGGCAAGCTATTTCGACCGCGTCGTCGCATCGGGCGCAGATCCGCAGCAGTCGAGCAACTTCGTGCTCGGCGAACTTTCGCGCCTCGCGAACGAAACGGGAACGGCCGTGGCAGAGTCGCGCGTCGCACCGGAGCACCTCGCGGAGCTCATCGCCTTGACCGAAGAGAAGCGCATCAATTCCAAGATCGCTAAGGAGCTGCTGGCGCGTATGTGGCAAGGCGAGGGCGCTCCGGCGGAAATCGTCGAGCGCGAAGGCTTGGGGCAGACGACAAATCGGGCCGAGATCGAGCGGTTCGTCGACGGCGTATTGGCGAGCAACGGCGTCGTCGTCGCCGACTTTCGCGCCGGTAAAACGAACGTCGCCGGTTTTCTGGTGGGTCAGGTTATGAAGGCGTCGCGCGGTAAGGCCGACCCAGCACTCGTGAACGAAATCTTGCGGTCGAAGCTCGCGCAATAGAAGCGATTCACTGTAATGCTCCTCGCCGATTCCCGAACGCTCGAGGCACTCGACTTCGGCCCCGTACGCGATCGCGTCGTCGCCGCGACCCGGACGCAGCGCGGCCGCGCCTGGGCTCGGGCGCTGGAGCCCGATGGTGACTTCGAAGAAGTTCGGCGCCGGCAGCGGCACACGGAGGCGGTGCGCTCGCTCGCGGCCGGGAGCGACTTTCGCGTGATGCCGGCCGTCGAGACGTCGCCGCTGACGGGTGCCGCCGAGGTGGGCCGAACGCTGGCGGCGCCAGACGTACGCGCCGTCGGCGACGCCATGGCGGCAGCGGCGGCCGCGCATCGCGCCGCTTCAGAACACGCGGATCTCGCCGACGTGCTCGCTGGTTATACGGCGTTGCGGCCGCTGCAGCAGGCGATCACCGACGCGATCGACGAGCGGGGCGCAGTGCTCGACCGAGCATCGCCGGCGCTCGGGCGAATCCGCCGCGCCCTCGTGCAGTCGCAGGGCGACGCACGCGATCGGGTGACGGCGATTCTCAACTCCGCGAAACATGCGAAGGCGATTCAGGACCATTTGGTCACCATTCGCAACGGCCGGTTCGTGCTGCCGGTAAAGGCGGAGCTTTCCGGGGGTCTGCCCGGCATCGTGCACGACACCAGTGCGAGCGGCCAGACGCTCTTCGTCGAGCCCCTCGCCGCCCTCGAGGCGAATAACCGCGTGCGCACGCTGCAGCTCGAAGAAGAACGCGAGGTCGAGCGCATCCTGCAGGAGTTATCGTGGGAAGTCGGGCGCCTCGCCGCCGAAATCGACGCAAACGTCGGCGTACTCGCCGCCATCGATCTGCTCGCGGCCAAGGCTGAGGTGGCGCGGCAAACCGAGGCGATCGCGCCGGAACTGACCGACGCGGCGGCGCTCGTCATCCAGCGCGGCCGCCACCCGCTGCTCGCCGATCGCGCCGTGCCGCAGTCCCTCGCCGTCGATGAGACGACGCGCGTGCTCCTGATCAGCGGCCCAAACATGGGCGGCAAAACCGTTGCGCTGAAGATGGCGGGCCTTTTCGTCGTCATGACCTACTGCGGGATGCCGCTGCCCGCCGCGCCGGGAACGGCCGTCGGACGATTCGACCGCATCGTCGCCGACATCGGCGACGAGCAGTCCTTGGCCGCCAACGCCTCCACGTTTTCCGCACATCTCGCGCGACTGGGAGAAATCTTGAGCGGCGCCGACGCAAGGACGCTCGCGATCGTCGACGAGATCGGCGGCGGGACCGAGCCCAGCGCCGGCGCGGCACTCGCACGGGCGATGCTGGAGCGCCTGCTGGAATCCGGAGCGCGCGCGATCGTCTCGACCCATTCCATCGAGCTCAAGCTGTTCGCGCACTCGTCGCCGGGCGTCGTGAATGCGAGCGTCCGTTTCGATCCCGCGACGTTTACCCCGACGTTCGAGCTCGACGTGGGCACGCCGGGCCAATCGCTGGCGTTTCCGTTGGCTTCCCGGCTCGGCATCGAGCCGGCCATCGTCGAACGGGCCGCTGGACTGCTCGAGCGGCGCGAGCGAGACTACGAGGCGGCGCTCGCGGAGCTCGCAGTGCGCAACGACGAGCTTCGGCAAGAGCGTGCACAGTTGGAATCACAACGCCGTGCGGGCACCGCCGAGACCGAGCGGCTGCGCGCCGAACGTGAAGAGCTGGACGCGGAGCGCCGGCGCTTCGCCGCCCGTGCCGAGGAACGGCTGCAGCAGGGCCTGCGCGACTTCGTGCGGGAGCTGCAGCGCCGCGCGGAGGCCGGGGACGCCGATTCGCAGCGCCGTCGTAAGGGCAAGGTGGCACCGTCGCAGGCCGCATTGCTGGCGCAGACGGTCGAAGCGATGCGCCGCGAGCTCGGCATCGAACCGGAAAAGAACGGCCGCCCGGAAGAGCGCGGCTATTCGGCAGGCGACGGCGTGCTGGTGATCTCACTCCAGCAAAACGCGGTCGTCGCCGAAGATTACGGCGAACGGCTACTCGTAGCGGTCGGTCCGATGAAGATGCTCGTGGAAAAGGATGACGTGCGCCCCACGGCCGGCGGCAGGCGCGAGGCGTCAAAAGGCGCGCGCGACGCACACGTGCGTTTGAACGTCGCCGCGCGGACGTCTTCCGCGCTCGACGTCCGCGGCAAACGGTACGTCGAGGCCGAGCCGCTCGTCGAGCACTGGCTCGACGACGCGCTTTTGGGCGGCAATTCGCCGCTGCGCTTGGTCCACGGTAAAGGCACCGGCATGCTGGGTCGAGGGCTGCAGGAGTATTTGCGCTCGCACCCGGCCGTCAAGAGCGTGCGGTACGGCAACGAAGAGGAAGGCTCGACCGGCGTTACGATGATCGAACTCGGCACGTGACCGCCGATGCGAGAGACCTGCTCGATGGTTTCGAGCACGTCGAAACGACGAGCGAATTTTACGAGCGCCTCCGGCTCGGACGGCCGCTTCGGGTGAAGCTCGGCATCGATCCGACCAGCCCCGACCTCCACCTCGGCTTTATGGTGGTGCTCCATCGCCTCGCGCGCTTCGCCGAGGCGGGCCATCGCGTTACGCTGATCATCGGTGATTTCACTGCGCGCATCGGCGATCCGAGCGGGAGAAACGTCACGCGGCCGCAGCTCACGCAGGACGAGATCGAAGCCAACATGCAGACGTATCGAGCGCAAGCCGGAAAGGTGCTCGATCTCGACCGCGTCGAGCTGCGGTACAACTCCGAATGGCTCGACCGGTTGTCGCTCACGGACCTCGTGCGGCTTCTTGGCAAGACGACCGTAGCCCAGATGCTGGAACGCAACGACTTTCGGACACGCTACGACGCGGGTGCACCGATCTCGCTGCACGAGTTTCTCTATCCAGTGGCCCAGGCGTACGATTCGGTCGCCATCGAGGCCGACGTCGAGCTGGGCGGAAGCGATCAGTTGTTCAACTTGCTGCTCGGACGGCACTATCAGCGCGAGCTCGGGCAGCCGCCGCAAATATGTGCGACCGTGCCGCTCTTAGTGGGGCTCGACGGAGAGAAGAAGATGAGCAAGTCGTTCGGCAACTACGTCGGGGTCGACGAAGCGGCGCCGGAGCAGTTCGGTAAGCTCATGAAGATTCCCGATGAGCTGATCGGGTCGTACGCACGTCTCGCTGCCTTTCGTCCTCGAGACGAATGCGAGCGTCTGGCCGCCGCACTGGCGGCCGGCGCGGCGAACCCGATGGAAGAGAAGAAGCGGCTCGCCCAAGAGATCGTCGCCCGCTATCACGACTCGGCGGCCGCGTCCGCCGCGCGCGAGTATTTCGAACGAACGGTGCAGCGTAAAGAGATCCCGAGCGACGGCCTTCCGGAGGTCGATGCCGCGCGCTGCAAGCGCGTCGCGGACGTCCTCGTGAAGGCCGGCTTCGCGGACAGCCGGCGCGCCGCAGAGCGGCTGATTTCCGGCAACGCCGTCAAGCTCGACGGACAGGTCGTGCGCGATACCAACGCCGCGTGGACGCCGCAGGGCGCGGTCGTGCTCTCGGTGGGTTCTCGCCGGTTCGTTCGCGTGCGCGCGGCGTCGGCGCCTTAGCGCCGGGCGAGCAGCTCGCGCACCTCGGGCACGGTAAAGGAATAGCGCGTCTTACAGTACTCGCAGACCGCCTCGGTCCGGTCGCGTTCGCGCGTGAGCTCCAGCAGCTCCTCGGCGCCGAAGCCGAGCAGCACGGCTTCGACTTTCTCCCGGCTGCAGCGGCACGCGAACCGCACGTCCATCACGCGCCGTGACCGGAGCTCCACGTTCCCGGCGAGCTCGCGCAGCAGCGCGTCGGCGTCGGCCCCTCGCGCGATGAGCTCGGTCACGGGCGGCATTTCGGCCGCGCGCCGTTCGAGCCGCGTCAGCGCACGTTCGTCGCTTCCCGGGAGCGCCCGCGCCAAGACCCCGCCCGCGGCAACGACGCCCGTCGGATTCGCGAGCACACCCAGGGCGACGACGCTCGGGATCTGCTCGGATTGCGCGAGATAGACGGCCAAGTCTTCGGCGATTTCGCCCGACTCCAGCGGCACGACGCCGACGTACGGCTGGCCGACGTCGCTCGAGCGCGTCACTTGCAGAGAGCCGGCGCCAACGGCTCCGGCCACGTCGAACTTTCCGCGCGCGTCGACGGGGAGCTCCACTTGGCCGTTGCGGGCATAGCCGCGCGCGCCGATCGTTCCTTCGTCGAGGAGCCACGCGTCCGCGGCGAGCGTTCCTAACGGCCCGCTGGCGGCGACCTGAAGCGAGATTCGTTCGCTTCCCTTGAGCGCCGCGCCGAGAAGCGTTGCGCCGGTCGTGAGGCGTCCGACGGCGGCCGTCGCCGTCGGCCACAGGTCGTGGCGATCGCGAATCTCCGTGACGAGATCCGTCGTGATCGCGGCCGCGAACGCAATTCCCGCATCGGGCAACGACGCCGAGCACATCAGATCGGGCATGAGCGGCTCTGGACCGGAGGCCAGCCGTTTTCCTTCAAAGAAAGCGACGCGCGATGCGCTTGCTCGTGGTACACGGTCCGAATCTCGATTTGCTCGGTGAACGCGAACCGGCGATGTATGGCACACAGACCCTCGCGCAGATTGACGAAACGATCGCCGATGCGGCCCAGGCACTCGGCGTTGACGTGCGCTGCGAACAATATAACGGCGAGGGCGAAATCATCGGAGCCCTGCATGCCGCGCGTAAGGTCTGCGCCGGCATCGTCATCAACCCTGGGGCGTACGCTCACTACTCGTATGCGATCGCCGACGCCATCGCGGCGATCGGAATTCCCGTGGTCGAAGTACACCTTTCCAACGTTGCCGCCCGCGAAGCGTACCGCCGCACCAGCGTCACGGCTGTCGCCTGCCGCGGTGTGGTGAGCGGGCTCGGAGCCGCAGGATACGTGCTCGCACTGCGGGCATTGGCCGACCTGCTCGCGCCATAAAGCGCCGAACGGGAGGAGGGTACAATTCCCCTGCGTATATCACTTCACGGCCATCCCGCTGACGGTCGTGCGATCGGGCCGGTTCGAGGAGATTCCGACGTTGACGAAAGCCGATGTAATTGATGCCGTCGCCGTCGAAGCAGCGCTTTCGAGGCGTCAGGCTGGACGCATTGTGGACGTGATCCTGCGACAGATCCAGGCAGCGCTGCAAAAGGGCGATCGCGTCGCACTCAACCCGTTCGGCAGTTTCGTGGTCAGAGCGCGCCAGGCACGCGAGGGACGCAATCCGAAGACCGGCGAACGAATAACGATTGCGGCGCGAAACGTTCCCGCATTCGTTGCGGGGAGTTCCCTAAAGGACGCCGTCGCCGGCATACGATCGCGCACGAAGAAGCGTTTGAAGAAGTCGCGCGGGCTGTAGCGAAGCTTGGTTATCGCGCTAGTCTGGGGGACTAGAGATCGCTGGTTCGAATCCAGTCAGCCCGAGATCCGTCAGGCCAAAACTCCTCGGGAGTTTTGGCCTGGTTTTCCGAACGCCGAACGCTCGTGAAAATTGGCACCCTCGAGATGAAGATCGCGCGCATCGAGGGATTTCAGGTGCGCGTCCGCACGGCCGACGGCCGCGACATCCGCTCGGACCGCGAGGGGATGCCGCCATGGCCGTACGAGAAGGGTGCGCGCGATCGATGGTCGGTGGCTCGCTGGAAGCAAGAGCGCTTCGTCGCCTTCTATCCCGGCTTCGGCGTCGACGTACTCGACGGCGACGGCGGCATCGTCGAGTTCGGTCAGACGCTGCTCGAAACGGTGCGTGAGAGCTACGACTGACGCGCCGAATCGATTTGGCACTCAAGTCATCTTTCGGAGGTGCGCACGGCAGGCGGCACGATCGCATCAAAGAGGTGCCGCGCTATGCCGGCGGCCAAACGGAGGCTCATGAGCGTTTGGCGACGTAGGCTTCCAACGTGGGCGCTTTTGTGCGGCGGCTTGCTCGCGGCGTGCGGCGGCGGCGGCTCACGCGCCGTGCCGCCGGCGCCGGCGCAGCGGATAGACACCGGTTCTCCGAGCTCCCCAATCAAGCACGTCGTGCTCATCGTGCAAGAGAATCGGACGTTCAACGACTTGTTTGCGACCTTCCCCAATGCCATCGGCACGACCGTCGGAAAAATGCGTCAGGGAAGTCAGACGGTGCCGGTCGACCTCAAGGAAGTGCACTTGTTGAGCAAAGTCACGCTCGCCCACACCTACGCCGCGTACCGCGCCGGCTATCGGGACGGCAACATGGACGGTTTCAACTTGATCCGCTTCAAGCGCAACGGCGCTCCGGAGGGTACGCAGCCCTATCAGTACGTCGATCCGAGCGACGTCGTACCGTATTGGAATCTCGCCGAGCAGTACGGTCTGGCAGACGAGCTCTTTCAAACTCAGGGCAGCGGCAGCTTCATCGCGCACCAAGATTTGATTCGCGGCGGTACGGAGATCGACGCTCGGGAGAGCCTTATCGACGATCCCACGGCGAACGTCGCGTGGGGCTGCGACTCGCCGCCCGGCACGAAGACGTCCTTGATCAAGACGACGCTGCGCTACGAACGCGACAAGGGCCCATATCCGTGCAGCAATAAATTTCCGGGCTCCTACGAGACGCTGCAAGATCTTCTCGACGCCAAATCGGTGTCTTGGACGTATTACACGCCCGCGCCGCGGCACGGCTCGGTCGGCGCGCTTTGGAACGGATTCCTCGTGATCTCATCGGTGTACAACGACCCCAAAGAATGGAAGGCGCACGTCTCGTCGCCTGAGACGCAAATTCTCAACGATATCGCACACAACAAGCTCGCGGCCATGTCCTGGGTCGTCCCAGACGCGCAGAACTCCGACCATCCGGCCTACTCCGACAAGGACACCGGACCGTCGTGGGTCGCGAGCATCGTCAACGCGATCGGCGCGAGCTCGTACTGGAATTCGACGGCGATCGTCGTGGTTTGGGACGATTGGGGCGGCTTCTATGATCCCGTGGAGCCGCCGCCGCTCGACCAACAAGGCGGTCCCGGCTTCCGCGTGCCCATGATCGTCATTTCGCCCTACGTGCCCGCGGGCGAAATTTCCAATACCGTCTATGAATTCGGCAGCATCGTGCGCTTCATCGAAGACACCTGGAACCTCGGCCGCCTGGGAACGACCGACGTCACTTCGACAAGCATTGTAAACATGTTCAACTTCAGCGTCTCTCCGCGCGCCTTCAAACCTGTTCGCGCGCCCTATTCGCGAGCGTATTTCCTGCGCCAGCCGCCTTCCGGTCTGCCGGTGGACACCGAGTAACGGCGATGCCGGTACGAGGCGCGCGCGTCGCGTTCGGATTTGTCGCTATCGTCGCCGCGCTCGCGGCGTGCGGCGGCGCTGGAGCCCCAGGCGGCGCGCTCTTGCCCCCTTCGGCCGACGGCAGCGACGGCAGCGATGCCAAGCCGATCAAGCACGTCGTCGTCGTCATCCAAGAGAACCGCAGTTTCGACAACTTTTTTGCCACATACCCTGGGGCCGACGGGACGAAGGTGGGCCACGCCGCGCCCATGCCGCCGATCATTCGGAAGGCGTGTTCGCCGCCGATCGTCGAGCCGACGACCGTGCCGCTCAAACAGGTGCCCCTCACCGGCGGCACGGATCTCGATCACGTATACGCCGGCTACCAGCTCGTGCTCGACGGCGGCAAGATGGATGGCTGGGATTTGGATCGCAGCGGCGCCGATGGACGCGGGTCGCCGACCTGCACGTACGCCTATCAGTACGTCAACCCAAGCGACATCGCGCCGTACTGGGACATTGCGAAACAGTACGTCCTCGCCGACCACACGTTCCAAACGCAAGGCAGCGGCAGCTTTACCGCGCATCAAGACCTCATCGCCGGCGGGACCGATATCTCGCCGGCGGAAGCGTTGATCGACAACCCGACGTACTTCCCATGGGGCTGCGACGCGAACAAGACCGTCGTGACGGCGGTGATCAAAAAGCGTACGGGAAAGGTGTTCCGATTCGGCGGTCCGTTCCCGTGCCTTAGCTACCCGACGATGCGCGACTTGCTCGATGCGAAGGGCATTTCCTGGAAGTTCTACGCCGTCGCAGTGCAAAAGGAGCAGGGAAAAAACCACGGCGACACCGCCGGCATCTGGAGCGCGTTCGATGCGATCAAGGCCGTGCGCTACAGCCGCGAGTGGCGCACGAACGTCACGCGCACGAACCTCGACTTCTTTAGCGACGTCAAGAACCGCCGGCTGCCGTCCGTTTCCTGGATCACGCCCGACGGCGTCAACTCGGACCACCCGCAGGAGAAGAGCGACACCGGGCCGTCGTGGGTCGCCTCGATCGTCAACGCCGTCGGCGAGAGCCCGTACTGGAGCTCGACGGCCATCGTGATCCTCTGGGACGACTGGGGCGGCTTCTACGATCACGTGCCGCCGCCGCGTCCGCGCACCTGGGAGGGCGGCCCCGGCTTCCGCGTGCCGCTGCTCGTCGTGTCGCCGTACGTGCGCCATCACGTCGATCACACGGTCTACCAGTTCGGCAGCATTTTGAAGTTCATCGAAAGCCTATGGCGCCTCGGCTCCCTCGGCAACAACGACGCAGACTCGACGAGCCTCGGCAACGCCTTCGACTTCCACATGGCGCCGCGCAAGTTCACGCCGATCCAAGCGAAGTACTCGCGCGACTTCTTCTTACACCAGCAACCCTCGGGCCATCCGCCCGACACGGAATAGAACGGAGAGAGCGATGCGTAACCCGGCACTGTTCGGCCGAATCGGCGGCGCCGTCGCCGCCCTCGCCTTGGCCGCCTGCGGCGGGAGCGCGCCGTCGCTGCCCGGCGGCCCCACCGTGCAGCGTCCGGCCAGTTCGTCGAGCTCGCCGATCCAGCACGTCGTCATCATCATTCAGGAAAACCGCAGCTTCGACAACTTCTTCGCGCACTTTCCCGGCGCCGACGGCGCGACACGTGGCAAGATCAAGATCAAAGTAGGGAGCAAGTACGTCGTCAAGACGATCCGTCTGCACGAAGCACCGCTCATCATCTCGACGGACATCCAACACTGCCATACGGCGTACCTGACCGATTACGACGGCGGTCAGATGGACGGCTTCGGCCTCTCGCACCGCGGCGTATGCCCCGGCGGTACGAAGCCGGTCGGGCGTCTCGTCTACCAATACGTGCGGGAGTCGGACATCCAACCGTACTGGGACATCGCCGATCAGTGGGGACTCGCGGATCACATGTTCCAGACGCAAGGCAGCGGCAGCTTCACCGCGCACCAAGACTTGATCCGCGGCGGCACGGAGATCGACTCGCGGGAAAGCCTCGTCGACAATCCGCGAGACATGCCGTGGGGCTGCGATTCCGGACCGAATAGCAAGACGTCGCTGATTACGAAAAACGGGACCTATCTCAAATACGTCGCTCAGGGGCCATTCCCGTGCACCAAAAGCTTCCCGCATCCGAGCCAATACACGACGATGCGCGACCTGCTCGACGGCGCAGGCCTTAGCTGGAAATACTACTCGCCGTGCTTTGCGAACAGCCCGAGCAGCACGTGCAACAACCCCTGCCGCACGTGCGGCGGCGCGCTGCTCAACGCGTTCGACGTCATCTGGCCGGTGCGTAACGGACCGGAGTGGGGCACGGCGGTGTCGATGCCCGAAACGAATATCTTCAATGACATCGACGCGGGCAAGCTGCCGAAGGTGTCCTGGGTGATCCCCGAGGACAACGAAAACGATCACCCAGGGGAGACGGTCGACAACGGGCCGGCGTGGGTAGCGAGCGTCGTCAACGCCGTCGGACAGAGTACGTACTGGGACTCGAGCGCCATCGTCGTGCTCTGGGACGACTGGGGCGGACTATACGATCACGTTGCGCCGCAGCAGCTCGACTACGGCGGCCTCGGCTTCCGCGTCCCGATGCTCGTTCTGTCACCGTACTTGAAGGCCGGAACCGGCAGCGCCGGCGGCTACATCTCCTCGACGCCGTACGAGTTCGGCAGCATCCTCCGGTTCATCGAGAACAACTGGAACCTCGGATCGCTCGGCACCAGCGACCAACGCGCGAAGAGTATCGGCGACATGTTCGACTTCACCCAACCCCCCCGGCCGTTTAGGAAGATCGCGTCGAAGCATGACGCGCAATTCTTCTTGAATCAGCCGCACTTCGCTCAGCACGGCGACCCGGAGTAGTGGTGATGCGCATGACGCGAAGCGCGGCGGCGTTGCTAGCTTTCATGCTCGTGCTGAGCGGCTGCGGCGGAACTCCGTCGCTGCCCGCGATGCAGCAAGGTCCGATCCTCGAGACGCTTGCCGGAACGGGCGCCGGCAAGATCAAGCACATCGTGTACATCGTGCAGGAAAATCGCAGCTTCGACAACCTGTTCCACGGCTATCCCGGTGCCGACACGGTGTCGCAGGGCAAGGATTCGGAGGGCGAAACGGTCGTACTGCGCCCGGTCAGTCTCGCGACGGAATACGACATCGACCATTCGGACACCGCGATGTTCGCGGCGTGCAATGGACGGGGACCGCTCCCGGGCACGAAGTGCCGCATGGACGGGTTCAATCACGAACAGGCCTTCGGCGGCCCGCAAGGCGTCAAGTTTCCTCAGTACGTGTACGTTCCGCACAAGGAGTCCCAGCCGTACTTCGACATGGCGCACGAATGGGTCGTTGCCGACCGGATGTTTCAATCGCACCTCGACGAGAGTTTCGTCGGTCACCAATACATCATTGCCGCGCAGGCGGCGTCGAGCGTCAATTTGCCCTACAGCCTCTGGGGCTGTCCCGGAGGCCCCAGCGATCAGGTGCCGACGATCACGCAGGACCGCAAGCGCGGTCCTAATCAGGTACCGTGCTTCGACTATCGCACCCTGGGAGACGAGCTCGACGATGCAAAACTATCGTGGCGCTTCTATACCAGCAAGTACGGAAGCGCGTCGAGCGGCGACGGCAGTTTCTGGTCGAGCTATCAGGCAATCCGCCATATTTACTACGGGCCGGACTGGAAGAACGACATCGTCACGCCGCAAAAGCGCTTTCTCGAGGACGTACCGGCCGGAAAACTCGCCGCCTTTACGTGGATCACGCCGATTTGCAACAACTCCGATCACGTCAACTGCGGAGGGGGCTACGGCCCGTCGTGGGTCGCGGCCATCGTGAACGCCGTCGGCGAGAGCAAGTTCTGGAACTCGACGGCAATCTTCGTGCAGTGGGACGATTGGGGCGGGCTCTACGATCACGTGCCGCCGCCGTTCGCGAACTACGACGGTTTAGGATTCCGCGTTCCACTGCTGGTCATCTCGCCCTACGCCAAGCGCGACTACGTCTCGCACGTGCAGTACGAAACCGCAAGCGTGCTCCGCTTCGCGGAAGATCTCTTCGGCATGCCTCGGCTCGCGGCAGCCGACCGGCGCTCGACGTCGCCCGCGAACGATTGCTTCGACTTCGCCCGGCCGCCGCGCAAGTTCCGTCGGATCAAGGCGCCGCTCGGACGGAATTTCTTCCTGCATCAAGGCACGGACTACCGTGCGCCCGACTACGAGTAGACAGGTTACTCCGTATCGACGGGCCGGTTCGACGGCGCTTGCCGTAAGAAGAAGTCGCGCCGATAGGCCGAAGGAATCTCTTGGAATGGCCGCGCCGTCTGGCTGAAGTCGAAGCAGTCGTTCATGCTGGCGGCGCGCACGTCGGTCGTACCGAGCCGCCCGAGGTTCCAGTTGTCCTCGACGAAACGAATGATGCTTCCGAACTCGTAATGCGTGTGCGAGACGTAACCGGGCGTGCCGGCCGTCGCCTCGCGCGCGTAGGGCGAGATGACGATCATCGGCACGCGAAAGCCCAAACCGCCCCAGTGATCGACCGTAAGCGGCTTCGCTCCGTCGTAAAACCCGCCCCAATCGTCCCACGTCACGATGATTGCCGTTGTATCCCAATACGTACTGTCGCCGATCGCGTTGACGACGCTCGCGACCCATGAGGGCCCCGTGTTCTTCGATCCCTTGCCGGGATGGTCCGAGTTGCCGGCGTCGGGAATGAGCCACGACACCGCCGGAAGCGTGTTGCCCGCGATGTCGTCGAAGATTTTCGTATCGGGCGAGATGACGTTGTTGGTCCATTCCGGGCCGTAACGCACCGGCCAGATCACGTCGAACGCGTTCCAGTATCCGCCCGAACCGCCGCCGACCAGCTTGGGCGTGTAGTATTTCCACGGCAGCGGCTTTGCGTCGAGCAAATCCCGCAGCGTCCTATAGCTGCTTCCCGACCCGGGAAACTCGTTCGTGCATGGAAACGGCCCCTGAAGGTAGCGGTCGCGGAGCACGGTTCCGGTCCATTGCAAGAACGACGTCTTCGTGCTTGCCGGCGCGTCGCAGCCCCACGGATAGCCGTTCGGATAGTCGACAAGGCTGTCTTTCATCCCCGAGTCGTACGTCGTTCCGCCGCGGATCAAATCCTGATGGGCGCTAAAGCTGCCGCTGCCCTGCGTTTGGAACATGTGATCGGCGAGCACGTATTCCGACGCCATGTCCCAGTACGGAGCGATTTGCGTCGGATCCACGTACTGGTACGGCTTCCTCCCGGCCGGCCCGGGACAGTTTCCGCTGCCGCCCTCTTGATCGAAGCCGTCCATCTTGCCGCCATCGTAGTCCCGGACGAAGCCTTTATAGGAATGTCCGAAATCGCAGTTCTCGACGAGCGGCGTCTTTTTCAGGCGGATGGTCTTCCCGTTGGACAGCTTGCCCCTCGTCGTTCCGTCCGCGCCGGGAAACGTCGCGAAAAGATTGTTAAAGCTGCGATTCTCCTGCACGATGATGACGACGTGCGAAATCAGTCCCGACCCGGTGTGATGGCGCGCGTCCGAAAACGGCACTCCCGCGGTGCTCGATCCGCCGGAACCGCTGCAGGAGGTGACGGCGAGGACGGCCGCGAGGGCCACACAACGCCTTCCAGTCAACGACGGCATTGCGTCGGATTCACAAACCCGATGGGCCCACGGAGACGGTCAGGTCGTACGTGTAGTCCTTACCCTTCGCAACGCCATAGAACTTCGAGGCCGGCGTGCCGCCGGCGGGATAGGGCCAAGCCGCAACGGCGACGTTATTGCGTGCCTTCGGCGGGTAGTAGAAGCTGAGCAGCGACCCGTTGTAGATCCAAAAGTAATCGCTGTTGCAATTGGCCAGTTGGATCGTGTTTACGACCGTTGCCTTCTTGCCGCTGATCGCGAGCTGGTACACGGTGGTACCGTACGGTCGACCGTTCGGAATCTGGTAAACGAGGTGGCTACCGTCCCACTGAATCTCACTAACGAACGTGTTTGCACTCGGTGTAATGATCGTAAACTGCTTGTGCCCGGCCCGCAGCTCGGCAATTCGCGCGGTGTTGGCGCGATTGTGCGCGGCGATAAACAGGTTTCCGGCGTCGTCGTACGCCGGATAGACGAGAGCGGGCACTCTCGTATCGACGTACGCCGTCGGTGTGCCGGTCGCACCCGGGTAAACCAGGACCTCGCCGGGAGAACTCGTTCCTTCCAAGACCACTACGGCGAGATTCCCCGTCGCCGGGTCGACCGCGCACGCTTGAGCGTATCCCGAGGCCGGAGTGATTGTGGCGATCGGCGTCGTGCCGCCGTGTGCGTATTCGTCGATGACGTTGTGCAAGCCGTCGATGGCAAAAACGTTTCCATCGTTCGGGTCGGAACAGACACCGTACCAAACTCGTTTCCCGGGAATTCTGGCAACGATGGACCAGTTCGGGTACGACAAGACGACGATACCTTTGGCGGTGATCACGTACACGAGGTCGCCGGACGAGCCGGACGCCCGGTGCGTTCGACCTTGCGCCGCCCCAGGCACCCACGTCGCCGGCGCCGATCGTGAGCCGCCGCACGCCGCGATCATGCCGATAGCCGCGCCAGCAAGCACGACGCGAAAAAAACGAAGGTAACGGTTCATCAGAAATGCTCCTGGCCTAGAGGAAACGATTCGTGAGCGTCGCCGGTTTTCCGCCCGAAGTCACGTTCGTTGCGGAGAGGGCGGAGCGGGCGTGGCGGAAGCGCGCATGCGGTCGAGCAGGGCACCGATAAAGTCGGCTTCTCCCGCGTCCTCGTGCAGACGGTAGTGCGCCGCGTCGAACAGCCAATCCGGAAGCGTAGGCGGCAAGCCGATCTCGTTGTTGGTCACGTCGAACGTGAACTCGGCAGGGGGATCGTCGTAGGTCCAGATCGCATGGGTCACGACCCAGCAGCCGAGCACCTCGCGAAACGAGACCATGACGTCCGTGGGGCTCGGGCGCGCCTGAGGCGTCGGTGCGTAGGTACCGACGAAATGCGCCTCGAGCAAATCGAAAGTGCTCGCGTCGATCCAGAGATCGCGCAAGTTGTGGCGTTCGGGATGATCCTGCGGGCGCAGCTCGAGATGATACGCGGGACGGCCGCCGACGTCGGCGATGGGCACGGCGCCGGTCGCGGTGTGGACGATCCCATACGGCGCCGTCGCGACCGCGACTACCGTCGCGATCGTCTTTAAGCCCTCTACGTCGGGCGCCATCATGACCCCGCCGGGCGGCGCCACGCGGACCGACGAACGCACGCGCCACGCAAACGGGCCGAGGAACTCCGGCAGGATCAACGCCGGCGGAAGTTTGCCGCTGGGGATCGGATCGCTGACGTTTTCCATGCCGTCGGACAGCCGTACCGCATATCGATGTACCTCGACCGAGGACGACTCGCCGGTGTAATAGCCCATCGGGCGCTCGTGGATGCGCCACGTCGCGGTCCAGAGCGCATACGGCGGGACGGGATACGATTGCATGCGCCGAAACGACGCGTCGAAAATCTGCTGCGCCGATAACGCGGCGCTCGATGCGGGCGCGGCGGCGAAGGCGAAGACGACGGCAACCGCCGCCGCGACGATTCCCCGGTTAGTCACACCGCCTGATGACGAAGATCGTCGCGTCGTCGCGCATCCGGTCGTCCGAGTAGGCCTTGACCGTATCGAACAGGGCGTCGGCGAGGGCCTGCGCGCCGAGGTCGCGATGCGCCAAGAAGTTACGGCGCAGGCATTCGAGCGTGTAGAGCTCGCCGCGCTCGTTGGTGGCCTCGGTCAGCCCATCGGTGTACATGACGACGCGGTCGCCCGGTTCGAGCGTCGCGTGCTCCACCTTATACGAGGAGTTCGCGTTCACGCCCAGGACGATGCCGTGTTCGGTCATCACCTCCACGTCGGACGCCGCCTTTCGCAGGAGCAGCGGCGGCTCGTGGCCCGCATTGGCGACTTTCAGCAGGCCCGTATCGGCATGAAACGTTCCCACGAGCAGCGTGATGAAGTAGTCCGTTTCGTTGAGATCCTCTGCGACCACGGCGTTGGTGTGCGACAGGATCGCCCCGAGCTGCTCGTGACCGAGCACCTGCAGCAAGCCGCGTAACAGGTAGCGCAGCATCAGCGCGTTGATCGCGGCGCCAAGTGACTTGCCCGAGGCGTCACCGAGGCCGAAGAGTACGCGGTCGCCGCGGAAGAATACGTCGATGTAGTCGCCGCCCACGAGCCGCGCGGGCTCGGCGCGCACGCCGAGATCGAGGCCGGGGACGTCTGGCAGCGTGATGTTGAGCAGCGCGCTCTGAATGCGCTCCGCCGCAACGTCGAAGTGGCGCTCGGAGTCCTCGCCGGAAAACAAAGCGCCGATGGCCTTAGAAACCGATTGCCACATGGGTGCGCCTTACTTTGGCGGCTGTCGAAGAACCCCTGGGGCGGAGACGTTGCGCCTACCGAGGGAAAGAGCGTCCGTTGAAAATGACGATCAGCGCCGCAGCCGCGAAGCCGAGGAGCGGGAGCGAGGGAATCCGATTGCTGCCGGTCACTGCCGCGGAAATCATCTGCGCCTGCACTCCACGCGCAGAGGGCAACGATGAAGTCCACGCCGATGAGCATTGCAACCGTTGCGCCGACGGGGCCGTGGCCGCCCGAAACGGGTACGAACGGCAGGTGGAACGCATGTTGAGGTTGGCGGCGCTGTCGCTGTTGCTGCCGCTCGTCGCCGGGGGGGCGCCCGCACCGTACCGGGTAGCGCAAACCTACGTGCTCGGCGGCACCGGCGGTTGGGACTATGTGACCTACGACGCGTCGTCGAAGCGCCTCTTCGTCTCCAGAGCGACGCACGTGATGGTGGTCGATCCGCATAGCGGATCGGTCGTCGGCGACATACCGAACACGCCCGGCGTGCACGGCATCGCGTTGGCACCGGATCTCCGCAAGGGCTTCACTTCGAACGGCGCCGACGGAACGATAACGGTCTTCGCGCTGCCGTCGCTCGAAACGCTGGCGACGATTCAAACGAACGGCAAGAACCCCGACGGGATCGCGTACGAGCCGGCGACGCAGCGCGTCGTCGCGCTAAACGGCGGCAGCAACGACGCGACGGTGATCGACGCGCGAACCGGCATCGTCGTGGCGACGATCCCGCTCGCCGGCAGGCCGGAGTTTCCCGCGGCCGACGGACGCGGCACGGTGTACGTCAACATCGAGAGTACGAGCGAGATCGTCGCCATCGACACGCGCGCGGCAACGGTCGCCGCGCGATTCCCGCTCGGGACGTGCCGCAATCCGACAGGCCTGTCGATGGACGTGCCGCACCGCCGGCTCTTTACCGCGTGCACGGGTGAGATGGGCGTGGTCGACGCAGACACCGGGAAGATGCTCGCTACGCTGCCGACCGGCGCTGGGACCGATGCTACCGCATACGACGATCGGCGAAGCCTCGCATTCGCTTCCAACGGCCGCGAGGCAACGGTCACCGTCGTCCGCGAAGACGATCCGAACCATTTCACCGTGCTGCAGAACACCGCGACGGCGCCCGGCGCGCGAACGATGGCGCTCGACCCGGCGAGCGGCTCGATCTACCTCGTCACGGCAAAACTCGTCGAGAACCCTAACGCGACGTCCTATCGCGGGCGCTATCGCGCGTTGCCGGGAACGTTCGAACTCCTGGTGATGGACTCGAGCACGCGCTAGAAGGCCGCTTTATCGCTAGCGGCACGAGGGGAATCGCGACGGTCGCAAAACTGCGGCGCCATGGCAACAATTACGGCATCGCCGTTCTCCCGAAAGGGCCTCCTGGAAGCCGCGGCGTCGCTCGGCCTCCTCGCCGCCGTAGGCGCCGCGCCTGTGAGCGTCTCTGCGCCGCGCGGAATCGTCGGGGCATGGAATTTAGTGAGCTTCGACGTGGACGAACGCACGGCGCAGCCGAAGCCTCGCTTCGGCCCCGACCCCGTGGGTTACCTGATCTACAGCGCCGACGCGCGTATGGCGGCAGTACTCGCGGGCACGCATCGGCCCGCGCTGCGCTCGCCTTCGGGTGCTTCGGCTTCGGAAGCGACGCGCTCCGAGGCGCTGCAGAACTTCCTATCCTACGCCGGGCGGTACGAAGTGCGTGGCGATCGCGTGTTTCACCACGTCGAAGTGAGCGTGTTCACCGACCTCATGGGCAAAACGCTCGAACGCCAGTTCACGATCGCAGGCGATACGCTGACGATCCGTACGCTGCCGCCGGAGATCTGGGGCAGCTCGAACGTGCTCATGTGGGAGCGCTCCTAGAGGGCACCGGAAGGAACTCAATCAACGTCATTAAAACCGGATAACCTTGCGGGCAGGCCCCCTGCCGCACCATCCTCTCGACAGACGTTCCTTTCGCCGCCGCCTCTTAACCGAGGTCCTCTTAAAGCATGGAGTCTTTAGCGTGCGCATCGCGGCCCTGATCTCGTGCAGCGTGCTGCTGGCGAGCTGCGCCTCGGGACCTCCGGGAGTATACGCGATCGTTTACAGCTTCAAGGGGGGAATCGACGGCGCGCTTCCCTACGCTGGTCTCACGCCGTTGAACGGCCAGCTCTACGGCACGACGTATTATGGCGGCACGCCGAGCGGTTGGGGAAGCGTGTTCGAGGTAAGCCCTACGGGACAAGAGCGGGTGATCTACCGCTTCAGAGGCGGCTCGAACGGATTTCACCCGTACGCGGGGCTCGCCGTTCTCAACGGCAGGCTCTACGGCACCACCTATGGGGGCGGCGCGAACGGCTGGGGCACGGTTTTCAGCGTCACGCCGTCCGGCAGCCACCGCGTGCTGCACAGCTTTCGTGGGGGAGCCGATGGCGCGAGCCCCTATGCCGGGCTCGTCGCCCTCAACGGCCGGTTGTACGGAACGACCGTCGGGGGCGGCACGCCAGGCGGTTGGGGGACCGTCTACCGCGTCGGTGCCTCGGGCGACGAACGCGTTCTCTACCGGTTCAAGGCAGGCGCCGACGGCGCGCATCCCTACGGGGGACTAATCGCGTTCGGTGGTCTCCTCTACGGCGCGAGCTATCAGGGCGGTGCCTACGGGTGCGGGACGCTCTACGACGTCGATAGTTCCGGGGTGGAGAACGTGTTTTACAGCTTCGGATGCTCGGCTGACGGGGGATATCCGTACGGCACTCTTGCCCAGATCGGCGGCGTGCTCTATGGGACGACCTATGGGGTCGGCAGCCCCAGCGGTTGGGGCACCGTGTTCCGGGCCGGCGACGATTACGCCGTTCATCGGTTCAAGGCGGGCGCCGACGGCGCCCATCCGTACGCCGGCCTCACGGTGGTGGACGGTGCGTTCTACGGGACCACGTACCAAGGTGGGACGGCAGGCTGGGGCACCGTCTTCAAGGTAAACCGCGCGGGCAGCGAACGCGTGGTCTACAGCTTCCAAGGCGGCCGGGACGGCGGCTATCCGTATGCCCGCCTGACCATGGTCGACGGGATGCTCTACGGCACGACGCAGAAAGGCGGCGAGCACGGCTGGGGAACGGTCTACCGCATCGCGCCGTAGCGCCCACGCGATACAGGCCGGGCGCCGGGGGGTACGGTAGAGGCAACGCCCATGGAAAGGACATCCTAAAGAAATGCTTTGCAAGCTCGTGGCCACAGCCTTCCTCGCCGCGCTGGCACTCCCGGTCGCCGCGGCAGCGCAGAGCCCCGAACCCACCGTAAGCGCGGCGCCTGCGCCAAGCGCCGCAATGGCGTCGCGTTTTTCGGCGTTCTTCACGCAGGTCGCGGCGGGACACTCCCCCACCGGAAACGTCACGTCGCAAGTGAAGACCGGGCTGACCCCGACGGTGCTGGCCCAGATCGACAGCGCGTTCGCCGAGTTGGGGCCGTTCCGTCATCTGCAGTTCGTCAGTGCCGACGAGATGCAAGGCTACCGCCGGTACCACTACACCGCCGTCTTCGAAAAAGGGCGACAAGGCGTCATGTTCGTCGTCGACTCCAACGGCGCGATCGCGGGCTTCTTTCAGGATCAAACGAACGGCGGCTAGCGAAACGCCCGAAGACCGCTGGCGCGCTTACCTGCCGGCGGCGCAAATCGCGATTGGCGTGGGCGGGCTGCTCGGCGCGATTTTCCACGCTTTTCCGATTCACTCGACCCTCAAGCACGAGAACTGGCCGGTGCTCGACGCCGTCGACATCGGCTGGCTTGCGCTGATCGGCGCCGCGGTGCTGCTGCCGGGCATCAGCAAACTGACGCTAGGCGGCGTCTCGGTCGAGCTGCGCGAGGAGGCGCGGGAGAGCGCCGAGGAGCTCCAAAGCGCGATCGAAGAGTATGCGAACCTCGTCCAAAACTGGTCTGCGTCCTCGGTGCTCTACATCGACATGCTTGCCCAAGCGGGCAGCGACGACGAACGTGCGATGCTGCTCGCACACTACCTGCGCGACCGCATGGGCGAGGCGAAAAACTACCTCAGCGAAAATCCCGACGACGGCGTTCGCATCGGGCTCTGGATGTACGATCCCAGCACGAAGATGCTCGAATTTTTCTTCAGCAACGAGGGCGTGCCGACCAAGCAGAGTTATGCGGTGGGAGAAGGCATGATCGGTGAGGCATTCATGGAGCGCCGGCCGTTCAACGAGGCCGACGTGCGCAACGTCCCGTCGTATCTCGACACGCGAAACGGCACGGATCCGCCGTACCGGGCGGTACTCTGTACGCCGATCTTCTTCGGCGACGAGCAGATCGGGATGCTGACCGTCGATAAAAGAAGCGCCGTGCTCTTCAGCACGGCGGCCGACGACATCGCCCGCGGCCTCGCGGCGCAGTGCGCGCTCGCGATCGACCAGTTCAGAAAGTCAGGCTGAGGTCAGACGTACTTTGGGCTGACCCGGAAACGGTGGGCGGTGCAGATGTCCGCAATCTGCTGATGGCTCAGGCGCCGGAACGTCTTATTGCCATAGTCGAAATCTTCGCCGGCGGCCGTGGCGTCGTAGCGGGCTTGAGCGCCCGGGTTGAGCGGGGGCTGTTGGCGCAGCGTCTGCCGCTTGAAGTCCACTCGGTAGGCCGACTCCTTGCCGAACAGCACGATGTCGCCGCGCGCGTTGGCGTACCCGCCGTAGACGGGTTCGGCGATGTCGGAGCGCTCGTGACCGTTCACAGACACCTTGATGGTGAGAACGGCAATCGGCAAAGGAGCATGAACCATAACAACCTGTTAACCGGAAGTGTAAACGAAAGGTTTCACCTGCAGACCGCCGCGCCCGTACGTCGTTCGGGAGGCGAGCCGTTGCAGGCGGCCGAAAGCCGCGAAGTATAAGGAGAAATGCTATACCGACTCGCAGGCGACGTCCCCGAACCGGTCCCCGTGTCCCAAAAGCGCACCCGCCGCAAATCGTCAAAGAGGCCCCGCTCGAAGTGGCCGGCAGCATCAAGCAGGTCTTCCCGAGCGCGACCTTTTCCGTGGAGCTCGACAACGGGCACGTGGTGCTCGCGCATATTGCCGGCCGCTTACGTCGCCATCGCATCCGGATACTCCCGGGCGATCGCGTAGACATCGAGCTGTCGCCGTACGATCTGACGAAGGGCCGGATCGTTTACCGGCACCGTCCCGGCGAGGAGCGCCGGCCGCCGCCGTAAGGGGCGGGCCGACGCGCTAGGCCGTGGCGGCGACTTTCTCAAGCCGCTTGAGCGCGCGGCTCGCGCGGACGCCGGGGCTCTGATCGGTCACCGAAGGCGATCCGCCGGTTGCCTTCACCGATGCGAGCGCCTTCTTAACGTCCTCGATCGACTTTTTGTACTGCATCACGGTCGAATTTCGCCTCGCACGCGTCTCGTCACCTGCGCCGTTCACATGTCCGTATCGACCGGCGCGAACGACGGCTTTTGACGGAGGAAGTATTGCTTGTGGTACTTCGAGCCGATCGGCACGAACGTGATGGGCGACTGCGAGTAGTTGAAGCAGTCCACGATGCTCGTGGCGCGCGCGTCGGTCGTGCCGAGGCTGCCGAGGTTCCAGTTGTCTTCGACGTAGCGCAGGATGCTGCCGAATTCGTACTGCGTCTGCGAAATATTGTTCGCCTTTGCGTAGGGCGACACGACGATCGCCGGAACGCGAAATCCTAGGCCGCCGTAGTCGAGGATCTTCGGCGGCAGGTTATCGTACAGGCCGCCCCAGTCGTCCCATAGGATCACCACCGCCGTCGAGCCCCAGTACGGGCTCTCGCCGATCGCGTTGACGACGCTCGCGACCCATGACGGACCGGTATCCGTGGAGGACGCACCGGGATGATCGGAATTTTGGGCATCGGGAATCAGCCATGAAACGGCCGGAAGCTGGCCGGCGCTGATGTCGTCGAAAATTTGCGTCTCGGGCCACACGACCTTCGTGCCCCATTCCGAGCCGTTGCGCACCGCCGCGATCGCGTCGAATGCATTGAGCAGCTTGCCGTTTCCCGTGCTCGGCGGCGGCACGTAGTACTTCCAGGAGACGCCTTTGGCGTCCAGGAGGTCTCTGAGCGTCGGGTACTTCTTCTTGAATTGGGTCGTGCACGGAAACGGACCCTGCGCCTGGAGGTAGACGTTGTCTTTCGTGATCAACGACGTATGCGTGTTCGGCGGAGCGTCGCATCCCCACCAGCACTTCGTGCCCGAGCACGATGGGAGGTCGATCATCGCCTTGTTGCGCTGCACGATGGTGTCGCCCCGGATCAAGTCCTGGTGGGCGGTGAAGCTGTCGCTGCCCTGCGTCATGAACATGTGCTCGGCCAACGTGTATTGGCTGGCCATATCCCAGTATGGCTTGATCTGAGCCGGATCGGTGTATTGGTACGGGTACGCGCACTCCGGCGCCCCGTTGCCGTATGGCGCGACGTCGAAGCCGTCCATCTTGCCGCGATCGTCCTCCGCCAGGTAGCCGGCGTAGCGGTGATCCATGTCCGTCTTGACGAGCAGATCGACTTTACGGAGCGCAATCGTTCCCTTCTTTATTGGCGGACTGCAGTCCGGCGCATTTTCGGTTTTGCCCACCGTCGTGCCGTCGCCGCCGGGGAACGTCGCAAAGAAGTCGTTGAAGCTGCGGTTCTCTTGGATGACGATTACGACGTGTTTGATCGGCGAGCTCGGGGAACCCGATTGCCCCCGCACGCTTTGGCCTGCCCCGGGCACCGAGTTGGAGCCGCCGCCGCAGCCCGGCGCCGCGAGAACGCCTGCAATAACCAGAGTCATTAACGCTCGAAAACGTACGCCCATCATCCGCGGAGATTTCTCGCGGACGTTATGCGGCGCCTTCGCGCGCGCTACTGCGCGCCGATCTTTTGGTTGCCGTTCGTGAGCAGATAGATCTTGTCGGCGTGGCGGACGCCGAGCGCCTTCTGGTCGTAGATGATGCCGACGTACTGACCGGCCTTGATCGCACCCATCTGATACGTCGTCTTGCCGTTGGCCGAAAAGATTTGGTTGAACTTCGGCACGATGAGGAAGCTCAGCGTTTCCTTCGTTTTGGGATTCTGCACCTTGATGTTGTTGGCCGAGACGTGGACGGTGATCCCGTAGAACGTCGAGTTCGTCACGGCGAACGCCGCGACGGGCAGCGTCGCCAGGGGAAGAGCCGCCGCGATGACGGCGGCGCGCATGAATGTATGCATCATACTGTTTCGTGTACCCCGCCGCCGGGCGGTCTATGCCTGGCCACCGCCGAAGGGCATGGCGATGGACGCGACTCTCTTCGCGGATGGAGGCTCCCGCGGCAACCCGGGGCCTGCGGCGAGCGCCGCCGTCTTAATCGACGCCGCCGGTGAGCTGGTCGCAGAAATCGGCGCCTATTTGGGCGTCGCCACGAACAACGTCGCGGAATGGAACGGGCTCTTGCTGGGGCTCGAAGCGGCGCAAAGCCGCGGCGTACGCCGTCTGCGCGTCCGCCTGGACTCCGAGCTCGTGGTCAAGCAGCTCCGCGGTGAGTATCGCGTCAAGCACCCGGACCTGCTGCCGCTCCATCGCCGGGCGGCGCAGCTGCTGCGGCATTTCGATGACGTCGACGTCGCGCACGTCCCGCGCAAGCAGAACGCCGTCGCCGACCGCTTGGTGAACCGGGTGCTCGACCAGGAAGCGCCCCAGCCGGTCAAGTAGGCCGGATCGTGCGCCGGTTTCCAATCGAAGTCTTCATCGTGGTCGTGGCGGCCATCATGCTGGTGCTGGGCTGGAAAATTTACGGTGCCGGTGAGATGGGACGGTTCGCGCCGGCGATCCACGCGCAGAAGGCGCCGAGCGAACTCTACGCGGGCCTGACGATCCGTTACCCGCAGCCGCCGATCGAACACGAAATCTATCGCATGTCCGACATCGAGGGCGTCTCGCGCTTCGAATACGAAATCCGAGGCTCCAGCGGGCGCCAGATCACGGTGACGGCGCCCCAGGCACGCGTCTACGACGTCAGCTTTTTCTTCGGCCGTTTGGATCAAGACGGCATCTGGCAGCTCGTAAACCGAGCGCCGCGCCCCAATGCCGATGCGCACTACACCGTCTACGTCAAGCAGCTTGCCGACTACAAACAGGGCGACCGCACGGTCACGTTCACGAATCCCCATTACTGGGCGACGAAGGCGGCGCGCCAATACCAGATCGATCTTTCCAAGGGCGTCCCGCGCGACCTCGTGCACCTGGCGGGCACGCAGCTTGCCGACCCTCGCTACGCACAAATCGTGAAGGACTTCCGGGACTTCGGGCCCGACGAATTTCGCCGCAACGTGGCGGCCGCGCAGGCTCGCATTCGCGGGGCGCGCTGAAGGTTGCTTAACCCGCGTCTCGCGGTGCGGGCCGGAGCGTGTCTGGCCCTCGTCGCGGCGCTTGGGTTCGGGGGCTACGAGATGGCGGAGAGCCCGGGCAACCAGCTCTTCGGCAAAACGCTCGTCAGCGGTCCGAGGAACGAGCGCGTGATCGCGCTCACCTACGACGATGGCCCGAATCCACCGTACACGAACCGCATCCTCGACGTTCTGCGCGCCGAGCACGTGCACGCGACGTTCTTCGTCGTAGGGCGCGCCGTGCAGGCGTACCCGGGCGTCGTGCGCCGGGAATTCGACGATGGAAACGCGATCGGTAATCATACGTGGAACCACGGACACTTGGTGCTCTACGACGAGGGGACGCTGCGTCGGACGCTGCAGCGCACGGACGCCGCGATCTTCGCCGCGACGGGAGCGCACACGCGGTTGATGCGGCCGCCGTTCGGCTCCCGCGATTGGCTCGTTCTCGGAGAGGTGCGTAAGCTGGGCTATATCCCAGTGATGTGGTCCGTTCCGCTCGCCAACGATTGGGAGTATCCGCCGAGCCGCCTCATTGCCGCGCGCGTGCTGCGCTACGCGGACGACGGCGCTATCATCACGCTGCACGACGGCAACCGCGGAATCGTGTGCGCGCACTCGCGCCTGCAGGCACGCGTGTGCGACCGCAGCAGCGACGTGGAAGCGACGCGGCTGATCGTCGACGCGCTCAAGGAGAGGGGCTACCGCTTCGTAACGATCCCCGAACTCCTGCACCTGTGAGGCATTGCGTCACGCGTACACGCGGCCGTCGAGCCGAATGAAGCCGTCGACATGATGGCGCGAGGGGTCGTGGTGCGTCCAGTGAACGACGGGTAGGCGCCCCGGGTCGTGTACCATCTCGCCGCAGACCTCGATGCGGTCGCCGGTTCGTACGGGGCAACGCGGCGCGATGCTGACGTTGTCCACCACTTCGAGCGGTCCGGCGGCGGTTTGAACGTTGAAGGCCTCGTGCATTGCATGCGTCCGGGAGCCGTAGAAGAAGCGGGGCGCTGAAGAGACCGTCGCGACGAAGTCCACGCGCGCCGGCGCGCGCGCGCCGTACGCAGCGGCCAAATCCATGCTGCTCTCATCACGCCGGTCCGCGCCGCGACAAGAGGTGCCTGCACGAGCGCGAAAGGGCGCACCCGTGAGGACGATCCGGACGGCCCGCCTGCGACTGGTGCCGGTGACCGCGGCCAACGCCGGGGCGCTGTGGGACGTGCTGCAGGAGCCGGACCTGCGTCAGTTCCAGGACCTCCCCAACGTCAATCGCGCGCACTTCATCCAGACGGTCGGCAACCGCCCAACGCGGCTGCGCCCGGGAACGATCGGCCGCTTCGAGTGGCTGCTGCACTATGACGAGGCTGCCGCAGCGTTGGGCTGGGTGTCGCTGCGCATCGCGGAGTCGAATCGCTCGACCGCCGAAGTGGGATACAGCGTCGTGGGCGCCCACCGCCGCAAAGGGATCGCGAGTGAGGCCGTCGCCGCGATCGTCGATGAAGGCTTTCGCCGGACCGGCGTGCGCCGGATCCGTGCTTACTGTCTGCCTGAAAACGTCGCTTCGCGCGCCGTCCTGCGCAACACCGGCTTTGCGGACGAAGGCACCCTGCCACGGGGCGCGACCGTCCAGGGAAAACCCGTCGACGTGATTCTCCATACGCTGGAACGCGAACGGTGGATCGCCGCTACGCCGAACCGTCAGGCCACCGGATCGTAATGCCGGCTTCGTGAAAGCCGGCGTACCGGCCCAGGTCGCCGCGCAAATAGGACAGCAGCGGCTCGCGAACGACGCCTACGACGATCCGCTCGGCGAGCGCCTCGATCGGTACCCACTCCACCGCGGCCACGTGGTCGTCACACGCCGCCGCGAGATCGTACGATGAGGCCGTCACGTCGAACGTCACGTTGAGGAAGTGCGTAGCGCCGTCATAACTCTCGCTCGCGTAAGCCAGCGCGCCGGTTTCGACGCGAAGGCCCGTCTCCTCGCGCACCTCGCGCACGACGGTCTCCACGAGCAGCTCACCCGGCTGCTGCCGTCCTCCGGGCAAATTCCACAACGGCTCCGAGTGATTGGGATAGTGCGACGCGACGAGCAGCACGCGGCGGTCGCGCACGAGCAGCCCCGTCCCGAGGTGAATCAGCCGCAGGAAAACGCCCCCATGTGGCAGCATCCCCCCCAGGCGCCGCGAGCGGCTGAGTTCCGGCGTAGCCTCACACAGCTATTTAAGGAGTCAAACGTGCGTTTAACCCTTCTTTGCGCGAGTAGCGCATTAGCCGCGAGCCTGCTGCTGTCCGCATGTGCCGGCGGCACCTCGCAGTCGATCCCCTCCGGCTCGCAGACCGTCGGATCGCCGATGGGCCACCACGGTCCGCAAATGGTGCCGGCCAACGGGCTTCGTCCCCCGGCCTCGTGCCCCAGCGCGTACGTCACGTGCATCGACGTCAGCAAGAAAAAGGGCGGCTCCGTCGGGATCTGCATCAGCACCTCGGGCAACTGCACGTCGGGCCTCGTCGGCGACTGGAACTGGTCGACCTCGGTGACGAACCTCAACGGCAAGAACGAAAACAAGAAGATCAAGAACTCGTGGAGCCCGAACCCGGGCAACCCGAGCACGGACACCTTCAAGGTTAAGGGCAAGCTCAAGCCGAGCAAGAACGTCAAGTACATCGCGAACATCTCGGCCTGCGAAGTGACCAACCCGAGCAGCTGCGTCAGCGGCGAAGTCGGGATCATTCCGACCAAGTAAACCGAAACCGGAGCAATAGGCGAGAGGGGGCGCGGCGTTTGCCGCGTCCCGTCTCTATCTCTCTTTCTTTATGTCGTCGTCCTAATCGATGTCGTCCTAGTCGTCACCGATGATTTGGGGCGGCTTGGCGCGTCCTTCTGACGCGCGCTCGATCTGCATCCAGTAGGCGGACGGCTCGGCCCCGGGGATTCGCCGGAACGCGCGCGGCGGCTGGTCGTAATCGAGGGCGTCGCGGGCGGGGTCGGCCGCACGCCGGTCGCTCTTGGCGAGCTGTCCGAGGCCGAAGTTGTCTTCGATGAAGCGCAAGACGCTCGCGGTCTCGTATTGCGCGTGCGTCACGTAGCCGTTCTTGGCATAGGGCGACGCGATCAGCAGCGGGACGCGAAAGCCCAGGCCGTCGTAGTCTTCGTGGATCGGCTTTACGGGATCGAACCAGCCGCCCCAGTCGTCCCACATGATGAAGATCGCCGTGGATTTCCAAAACCGGCTCTCGCCTACCGCATTGACGACGCTGGCGACCCAGGCGGGCCCCTTCGTCGCACTCAATCCGGGATGATCGGACGTTTCCCACGTCGGCGTGATCCACGTGACGTCGGCCAGTTTCCCTTTGCCGACGTCGGTGAGGAACTGCGCGGGCGGGCTGACGACGTTGGTCTGCCAGTCCGGACCGCGATAGATCTTCCGATCCGCCTGGTAGGACGACCATATGCCGCCGTCGCCGTACGTCAAGCCGGCATAGAACCGCCACGTGACGCCGGATGCGTCGGCTTCCGACGCGATCGTCGGATTGTCGAAGCACGCGCGGATCGATGGGCCAACGCCGCGCTGCTCGGTCAGCGTCGCGACGGTGTCGTCCTTGCCGCCCTGGCATCCCCACTGGTTGTACGGATAGTTCACCGTTCGGCTCGCGTAGGCGGCGACGACGTACTGGTGGGCCACGAAACTCCCGTCTAGATTGGATGCGAAGGTGCGGTCGGCGAGCACGTAGTCGCCCGCGATCGCCCAGTACGGCTTTGTCTCCGATTGCGGCACGTACGAATAGGCCGGGTTCGGCGGTGGGTTGGGCTCCGCCACCTCGCGATTCCAGCCGTTCATCCGGCACTCGGTGCCGCGAAGCGCACCGCGGCCGTTGCACGCGGCGAAGAAGGCGGTCGACGAATGTGCGACGTCCCACGTCGATTCGAGGCCGCGCGGGCGAAGCCGTATCTTACGCCCCTTCGTGTCGTAGCCGTACTCTTGCGTCGTTGCTCCCGGGTAGTCCATGAACAGATCGTTGAACGAGCGGTTCTCTTGAATGACGAAGACGACGTGCCGAATCGGAGTTCCGGGCATTGCGTGCACCGCCAGCGCCGGCGCGGGCAGCGGCTGCGGCGAAGTCGCGCCGGAGCACGCCGCGACGAAAAGCGACGCCGCAGCGCCTGCCGCGACGGTGAAAAGGGCGCGGACGCGCGCCGCAGGCTTCATCGGTCGACTCAGAAAAACTCCTTATAACGCGTAGCCGGTCTGCGGAGGGCATCAATTACCTTCGCATGGACGGCCTCCCTCCAAAGAAGGAACGAGCCATGGGTCGTTTATCGTGCTGCTGCGCATTGGCTGCCGTGACGGCTTGCGCTTCCGCACCGCCGGCGCTGCCGTACATGCAAAGCGGTGCGGCGCTGCAGGCGCTCGACTCCACTGGCGCCGGAAAAATTACGCACGTCGTCTACATCGTGCAAGAAAACCGCAGCTTCGATAACCTCTTTCAAGGTTACCCGGGCGCGGACACCGTCTCGAGCGGAAAGGACCCAAAGGGCCGCACGATCGCGTTGCGCGCGGTACCGCTCGCCCGTCTGTACATCCTCGACCACTCGGCAGCGGCGATGTTCACCGACTGCAACGGCCGCGGCAAGCTGCCCGGCACGGAGTGCCGCATGAACGGCTTCGAGAACGAGGCGTACGGAAACGCGCCGCCGGGCCTCGCCCATCCGATGTACGTCTACGTGCCCCACCGCGATTCGAGGCCGTATTTCGACATGGCGCACGAGTGGGTGCTCTCCGACAAGACGTTTCGTCGCAGCTCGACGAGAGCTTCGTCGCGCACCAATACATCATCGCCGCGCAGGCCGCGTCGACCGTCGATTTGCCGTTCGGTCCCTGGGGATGCGGGGGCGGCAGCAGCAACGCCGTCGCGACGATCAGGCAGGATCGCACCTTCGGGCCGTATCGCGAGCCTTGCTTCGACTATACGACCCTCGGCGACCGCCTCCACGGCGCGGGCCTGTCGTGGCGTTTCTACGCGGGTTCGTATGGGAATCGCTCGAGCGGTGACGGCGGCGAATGGTCGGGGTATCAGGCGGTACGGCACGTTCGCTACGGCCCCGATTGGAAAAGAGACGTGATATCGCCAAACTGGAAGTTCATCACCGACGTGCGGGCCGGTAAGCTCGCAAATTTCACGTGGATCACGCCGGTGTGCGCCGACTCCGACCACGTCAACTGCGGCGGAGGCTACGGGCCGTCGTGGGTGGCGGCGCTGGTCAACACGGTCGGCAAGAGCCCGTTTTGGAATTCGACGGCGATCTTCGTACAGTGGGACGACTGGGGCGGCCTCTACGATCACGTTCCGCCGCCGTTTAAGGATTACGACGGCCTCGGCTTCCGAGTTCCCCTGCTCGTGATCTCCCCGTACGCCAAGCACGACTTCGTCTCGCACGTGCAATACGAGACGGCCAGCGTGCTCCGCTTCGCCGAGGATCTCTACGGCCTCCGTGCCCTGGCAGCGGCCGACAAACGCGCGGCTTCACCGGCGGCCGACTGCTTCGATTTCGGGCGCCCGCCGCGGCGGTTCGTGAAAATTTCCGCACCGCTGCCGCCGAAATTTTTCATGACCCGGAGCCCGGACTATCAAGCCCCGGACTACGAATAGCGCGATATCATGAGCGATCGTCTCACGATTGCACTCAAGGTTCTCGCCACGATCGTTTTGTCGGCGATCGTCCTGCTGGGCGTCGTGGCGTTCATCCAGCACATCCCGGTCGTAGCGACCACCATCGTCGGCGCGATTTTTCTCGTCTACATCATCTATCCCGCGGTACGCCGGCTGAACGCGCGGCTTCCGCTGTGGGCATCGATCCTCGTCGTCTACGCCACCGTCATTTGCCTGGTCGCGGTTGCGCTGGCGTTTATCGTGCCGTCCTTGGTCGGCAACGCGCAGGGACTCATCCACGATGCGCCGTCGCTGGTGCACAAAGCGCAAGCCGCGATCGAGGACCCGAACAACCGGTTTTTTGCCGACCTGCCCCCGCGTGTGCGCGCGTCTTTGCTCGAGGCGCCCGGCGAACTGGCATCGCTGCTGCAGCAGTACGGGGCGCAGGCGAGCTCGCGCGTCCTTAGCGTCGTCGTTTCCGCCGCATCCGTCGTTGCGCTCTTCGTCGTGATCCCGGTCGTGGCGCTCTACATGCTGCTCGACGTGGACAACTTGCGCCGCGCGGTGCTCGCGTGCGTTCCCGGTCACGCGCGGGCGCGCGTGGCCAAGATTGCGCTCGAGTGCAATCTCGCGCTCGGCGGTTTCATTCGCGGACAGCTGCTCGTCGCGGCAATCGTTGGAATTCTGATCATTGCACTGCTCGAAGCGCTTCACGTGCCGTATGGAATCCTCATCGGCATCTTCGCGGGCATCGTCGAGGTCGTTCCGTACCTCGGAGCGGTCGTGGGCGGCCTTGCAGCGATCCTCGTGGCGCTCCTTAACAACGGATGGCAGAGCGCCGTCCTCGTGCTGCTCGGATTCGTCGTCATCAACCAGCTTGAGGGCCACTTGATCTACCCGTTCGTCGTCAGCGGCAGCATCGGGCTTTCGCCGCTGCTCGTGATCCTCGCTCTGCTCGCGGGCGGCGAGCTGTTCGGTTTGCCTGGGCTCGTCATCGCGGTGCCCATCGCCGCGCTGGTCAAGGTCTTACTGGCCAATCTCCTTCCGGAGCGAGAACCGTTGGAGCTGGAGCCCACGCTGCGCCGCGCACGTCGCATGCACGCCTCTTCGCTCGTCAGCAAGATGGTGGCGCGGGCGAGGCTGAAGGCCGAGAGAAACGCGAGCGAACAGTAGATCAGCGCGAGCACGCCGCCTGGATCACGTCGAGCGTTTGCGCCGCGACGGTTTGCCAGCTAAACGCACGGGCGCGACGGCGCCCTCGCGAACGCAGGTCATCGGCAAACGCCTTATCGCAACTCACCCGAACCAGCGCGTCCGCCAGCGCCGCATCGTCCCCCGCGGCGAAATAACAGGCTGCGTCCCCGGCCGCCTCCGGCACGGCCGAAGCGCTCGAGGCGACTACCGGCGCGCCGTAGCTCATCGCCTCGAGCACGGGTAGCCCAAAGCCCTCGTAGCGCGACGGAAAGGCCAGCAGCGCACAGGCGCGATACAACGCGGCGAGCGTGTCGTCGTCGACGAAGCCGAGCTGGACCATGCGCACGCCGGCCGGAACGTCCCATCCCTCCAGGCGCGTCGTCACGACGAGCGACAGGTTCAACCGCCGGACGGAATCGTGCGCCATCGCCGCAAGCAGCGTGTCGAACCCCTTGCGCCGCTCCGCCGCGCCGACGTAGAGCGCGAACCGCCCAAGCGATGACACGTCGAGCGAAACGGGCACTGCCGAACGGGGCGGATCGACGCCCAGCGGAATCGGCACGAGGCGCTCCGGAGCGATCGCGAGCGCTCGCGCCAGCTCGGCCTGCGCGAACCGCGAGTCCGTGATGAGCGCGCGGCACCGCTGCGCCGCCGCGCGAAAGATCGCTTGCGCCTCTGGCGCGTAGCCGGCTATGAAGAAATTCGACGCATCGTGCAGCGTCGCAACGGCCGGCAGCGAAAAGTTCGTCCAGCTGCAGCCGTTGAACGGAAACCAGAGCGCGTCCAACCCGGCGCGGGCGTGAAACCGCCGGGACACGATTGCATAGGGGCGATTCGCTACTTCGTTGCGATAGCGCCCGCGCACCGTCCACGTGTGCCACTCCGGGACGATCAACGCCACGTCGACGCGGTTTTGAAAATGCGACGACCACTCGCCCAGGATCGCTCGCAGATACCGCCCGATGCCTCGACGATCGCCGGGGAGGTTCCAGGCGTCGACGCCCAGCCGCATCACGTCGCCATAGCGTAAAACAGCTCGAGATGCCGGCGCGCGCTCTCGTCCCACGAGAAGCCAGCGGCGCGCCGCAATCCAGCCGCGCTCAGGCGCGCGCGCAGGTTCGCGTCGTCCACCACCCGTCGCAGGGCGTCGGCCCACGCCGCCGCTCGATCGGGCGGCGCAAAGAGCGCCGCATCGCCGGCGATCTCCGGCAGCGCACTCGCGTTCGACGCGACGACCGGCGTGCCGCATGCCATCGCTTCGAGCAGCGGCATGCCGAAGGTTTCGTGATACGAAGCGAGCGTCAGCGCCAGCGCGCCGCGGTAGCAGGCGCGCAACGCCTGTACGCCGTGGGCGCTCAGGTCGTCGAATAGTTCGCCCACGTGCACGACGCCGTGCAGCTCCGGCGCACGCGGTCCGGCGACGGCGAGCACCGGTGCGTCGGCGAGCGGATGCACGTCAAAGGCGCGCCGGTACGCTTCATAGAGCAGAGGAAAATTCTTGCGCGGCTCGCCGATCGGGTCGCCGACGAACAGGAGAAAACGCCGCCCCGACAGCGCTGCCGGCAACGGTTCGGCTGCGCCAGGGGTAAACGTGTCGTCGACCCCGTGCGGAATCACTACGATGCGCTCCGCGGGGACGCTGAGCATCTCGCGCACCTCTGCCGCGCCGAAGTGAGAAACGGCGATCACGTAGTCCGCGTCGGCAGCGGAGCGCAGAAAGGGCCGCTGCGCGTGCTGCCGGCGGCGTTCGTCGGCGGCGGGATAGCGAAACGGCACCGCGTCGTGGATGGTCGCAACCGTGCGCGTGGGCGGAGAAGAGGCAAAGAACGTACCGTTGGCGGGATGCCACACGACCGCCGCTTCTCTTGGAACTCGCGAAGCGACCACGAACCGATCCGCGCCCAGAACGCGCTCGTATCCGGAACGCGCCCGTCCCGCGAACGGGCCGTCGGCGAGCAGCGTCAAGGCGACGTCGTCGCGCGCAATGAGTCGTCGCAGGACGGCGCGCGCGTAACGCCCGATGCCGCGCGCGTCCTCGGCGATTACGCGCGCGTCCACCGAAAGGCGCAAAGGCGGCATCGCGGCGACTTCGAAGCCTCGCACGTTGTGTCATCCCGAGCCGAGTCGGTGTCATCCCGAGCTGAGTCGAGCAAGGAGAAAATCGCCGCCCATCTGATCGTCGGTCCGCGGAGCGAGCCGTTTTTGGGCGCAATGCTGGAATCGATCGCGCGTGCGGCGGATCTGCTGATCGTCAACGACAACGCGCCCGAGCCGTCGCCGCACGCCCAAACGCTGCGCGACAGCGTCTTCGGCAAGGAAGGGCGGCTCGTGGTCGACCGCACCCCGTTTTCCGGATTTGCCGCCGCCCGCAACGTCTGCCTCAAAATCCACGACGAATGCGGCGGGGGTAAATGGGCGATGTTCGTCGATGCCGACGAAGTGCACGGCGAGCGCGTCGAGCGGATCGCCCGTCGCCTCGGTCGCGTACCGGCAGACGTCGCGGCCGTCGACGCGTATACCTGGCACTTCTTCGGGTCGTTCGACTATTACACGTCGATCGAGCGACGCATGATGTTCTTTCGCCACCGTGGGGATCTGCGTTGGGAAGGCGAGGTGCACGAGCGCTTAGTGGGGCTCGCGGGAACGCGTATCGCGCTGCCCTACGTCTACGCGCACTACGGTCACACCCTCGAGCCGCGCCGTCATGCGGAGAAGGGGAGGCACTATTCAGCGCTCGGCGCGCCCGGCACCGTGCTGCGCGAAGAAGAACTCGACGCCTTCGACGTCGCGCATTACTTCGCGCCCGTCTATCCGCGCCTGCTGCGCTTCGCCGGCCAACACCCTCCGGCGGCGCGCGCCACGCTGGAACGTTGGCTGCCCACACTTCGTTTCCATCACGAGATGACGGGGCGCATCGCGCGATCGCAAACCGCCTACGTGAAGGCGCGCAACGCCGTCCGAAAGCTGAACTATGAGTTGCGCTGGCGCGGCCGTGGGATCGCGCGGTTGGCCCGGGACCTCTGCGCCTAACGGCCCGCCTGAATTAGCCATTTCGGGTGATATGCTCGCTCGCCCGGACAACGTACAATGGCCGCAGACTCGGGCGGGTACTCGGCCGAACGAATTGGGGTATGCCTTGTCAGCTAAAGGAAAGTGGACGCTTTGATTTCGCGTGCTCCCCGCTTGGCGCCATCGACGATTCGGCGCCCACGGCTGGAGGAATGGCTTGGGCGCTTTAAGGGCGTCCCGGTTCGCTTTTTGATTGCCCCGCCCGGCTTTGGAAAGACGACGGCGCTGGTCAGCTACCTGCGCCATTCGACGTCGAAGGGTCTCTATTGCAGTCTCGCCGCGAATGTAACCGCGGCGGGGGTCTGGGCCGCGGTCGGACGGGCGATGCAAGCGCGGGGCGGGTGTTCGTCGCACGACGAGCTCGTTCGCGTGCTGGGCAAAGCGGCGCCGCTGGAACTGGCTCTCGACTGTGAAGGCGTGCCCGATGGCGGCGGTGTCGGTGCGATTGCACGCCTCATCGATGAGGTTCCCGAGGGCGTGTCGCTCCTGATTGCCTGCCGCTCGCGCGCGGCGTTCGACGCCGGCCGCTTAGTCACGCGCGGAATGGCCTCCCTGTGCGACGCAGAGCGGCTGGCGTTCGACGCCGCCGAAATCGCGCATTTGGCGCATGCCTGCGGGGTCCCGTTTGCGCACGGCGACGTCCCGCGATTGCTCGAGCTGACCGACGGCTGGCCCCAAGTCGTCAGCGGCGCACTGCGGAAAGCTGCCGAGGACGGCTGTCGTCTCTCGGGCGCTTTCGAGAACTGGCGCAAGCGCCACGGACACCTTTTCAACGAGTTCATCGCGTCGCAGCTCGAGGGTGCGCCCGACATACACGCAGCGCTCGTGCGCAAGCTCATGCGCGGCCAGCGGTACGACGACCGGCAGCCGCTGCAGATGCTCGAAGCCGAGGGGCTGTTCGTGATCCACGATGCCAACGATTACCGGCCGTTGCGCGCCTTGACGCGCGTCGACGTGCAGTACCTATCGCGACCGCGCGCGCAGGCCCACCATCCGCTGGAGGTGCGGCTGTTCGGCTGGTTTCACGCCGCGATCGACGGGCGGGAAGTCAAGTGGATCCGCCGCCGCGACCAGCAGATCTTCAAATATCTTGCGCTGAAGGCGGGCGGCAGCGCGTCGCGCGCCGAGCTCAGCGACGTGTTTTGGCCGGGCGGCGAGAAGCAACTCGTATCGCAATCGCTGCGGACCGCGTGCTCCAACATTCGAAAGGCGATCGCCCACATCGTCGGCTTCGACGCGGTGAACGCATACTTCGACGTCGCCGGCGACGTAACGCTAAACTTCGCCAACGTCGTGGTGGACGTGCATGGATTCACGGCGTTCGCCAACGACGGCGACGAGGAATACGAACGCGGCGAGCCGCGCATCGCGTACGCTCACTACCGCCGGGCCAAGGCGATCTGTCGGGACAATCTGCTGATCGGGGACGTGCAGGAGCCTTGGGTGGCCGCGCTCTCGGCGCCGCTGCAGGCGCGCCGCCGCAGCATTGAAGAACGACTCACCGAAAGCAAGCCCGGCATCGCCGTCCGCGCATCGTTCGCGTCCGGCGCTCGCCTCGCCGCCGTCTAGCCGCAGGTGCGGAGAGTCTGGCTCAGCGCGGCCCTCGTGGCCGCGTCGCTGTTCGCGCTTGGCGTTCACACGAGCATCGTCGCGCGCACGGGCTTCTTGCTGGGCGACTTCCGTGCGTTCTATTGCGCGGCGAAGGTCGCGGCGCACCACGAGAACCCATACCTCACCGAGCCGCTGCGTGCGTGCGAGCTCGCCACCGGCAACGCCCAGTTCTTCGCGACTAATCAGGGGGTGACGATCCCCGCGCCGCTACCCGGCTACACGCTCGCGGCGATCGTGCCGTTCTCCGCGCTACCCTTCGACGTGGCGGCCGTATTCTGGGCGGCGCTCCTGCTCGCAGCGAGCCTGGCCGCGATCGTGTCGCTCAGCCGATTCGCCGCCGCTCCCTGGCAGATTACGTTGGCCGTCTTCGCGCTCTCGCTCGCAGTGCTCTCGCTGCCGTTTGGGGAGGTCGTGCCGATCGCGCTCGCCTTCATCTGCCTGGCGGCCTACTTCGCGTGGCGCGAGCGGTGGCCGTATGCTGCACTCTGCGCCGCCGGAGCGCTGATCGAACCGCATCTCGGGCTGCCGGTCTGCATCGCGCTGCTCGTTTGGGCGCCGGCAACTCGCTGGACGCTGCTCGGCTCCGCGGGGATCCTCGGACTCGTTTCGCTCGCGCTGCTGGGGCCGGCGACAAACCTCGAGTATGTCACGACGGTCTTGCCGGCGCACGCGCTCTCGGAGATCTCGCGCGACACGCAGTATAGCCTGAGCGCCGTGCTCTTCGCGCTCGGCGCGTCGCAAGGTGTCGCGGTCGGCGCGGGAACGGGCTGGTACGTCGCGATGCTCGCGCTGGGCGTCATCGCCGGCGGTCGGCTCGCCGAGAGCACCGGGAACAAGGCGTTCCTCGCGTGCGTCCCGCCCGCGTTTGCCGTGTTCGGCGGTACGTTCGTTCATGCGACGCAAATGGCGGCGGCGCTGCCCGCCGCGGTGCTGTTCGTGCAGTACGCAAAGCCGCGGTACCGCACGGCGGCGGTCATCGCGTTGCTCGTGCTCGCCGTCCCATGGGGCTGGGTGATCTCGCCCGCGATGCTCGTGGCGCCGCTCTTCCCAATCGCGTATCTTTCGTGGCGCTATTGGAACGAAAACTTGCGCGCGACGCTGATCGCGGCTGTGGCCCCCGCGGCGCTGATGCTCGCGCTGGTGAGCCTTGCCGCCGCCCCGGCACACGCCGCCCACATCACGCTGCCGGCCATCGATTCGCGCTTCGCCGAGGCGGGCTGGAGCGTGTTTGCCGAAAACACGTCGCGGCACAACCTAGCTGCCTGGCTCGCGCGCACACCGACGTGGTGCGGCTTGGCGCTGCTTCTCGCGCTGCTCGGGCCGCGGCGCGCCTGCGCGTAAACGTGCGCCAGGCGCCCGCTCTTCTCTTGGCCGTCGTATGCACGGCGTTGCCGATCGGGACGCAGCTCGCGGCGGATCGCCATGCGGGCTGGATGATGGTCGATTTTCGCGCATATTATTGCGCGTCGCTGGCGCAGCGGCAGCACGGCAATCCCTATTTCGTGCAGCCGCTGCACGGCTGCGAGCAAGAGACCCCGGCTCCGTACTATCGCGCGCCGGCCACGGTCACGGTGCCGGCGCCGTATCCGCCGTACGCGTTGGCCCTGCTTTCGCCGCTGACGCTGTTGCCCTTCGGCGCCGCGGCGATCGTGTGGTGGATGTTGCTGGCGGCAGCGATCGGCGTCGCGGCCTATGCCGTCACGCGCATCACGCAAGAGCCGCCGCTCGTCGGCTGGGCCATTTTCGGGGTCTCGCTCGGGCTCACGTGTTTTTCTGCCGGAAACGCCATGGCGCTCGCGGTTTCGGTCATCGTCGTCGCCGCGCTCTGCGCGCATCGCGGGCGCCCGGTCGCCGCGGCGATCGCAGTCGCCTTCGCGGCGTTCGAGCCGCAAATCGCGTTGCCCGCGGCGGTTGGACTCTTCGCGGGCTATCGCGCGATCCGCGTGCCGTTGTTGCTCGCGTTCGCCGTGCTAGGTGCCTTATCGCTGATCGCCGGAGGCGTTGCCCAAAACGTTTCGTACGTCACAAGCGTGCTTCCGGCGCATGCGCTTTCGGAAGTGTCGCGCGACAATCAGTACAGCCTCTCGACGGTCGTCTCCGCGCTCGGCGTGCCCGATCGTGCGTCGGTGCTGGCCGGTAGCATTTCGTATCTTCTGATGATGGCACTCGGCGTCGTCGTAGCGCTGAGGCTCGCGCGGCGCTTCGAGGAGCGTGCGCTGATCGCGCTCGTTCCGTGCGCGTTCGCGCTGCTTGGTGGAACCTTTGTGCACACCGAGGCCATCGCAGCCGCCGCACCCGCCGCACTCGTGCTTTTCACGCGAGCGCAGGAACATCGCGGCTGGCTGTTCGCGGCGCTCGTGCTGTTGGCCGTGCCGTGGATGTACGCGACGTCGGTGACGCTCTTTCTGGCGCCGCTCTTCCCCATCGCCTACCTCACCTATGCGCTCTGGCGGCGCGAGCGCGTCGCAGTCCTAGCGACGGCGGTCGCGGCGGCCGCAGGTATCTTTGGGCTGTTCCTCATGGCGGCTACGCCCGGCCACCCGGCCGGGAGCGTGCACGCCTACCCGCCGATCGACCCCCGCCTGGCGGAGGCCAGCTGGCGACAGTTCGTGCTCGGGGGATCTACGAATCGGCTGGCGACCTGGCTCCTACGCCTGCCCACCTGGACGGGACTCGCCGGCCTGGCGTTCGGCGCGGCGGCGCTGGCAGGCGCCTTCCCGTCTCCGCGCGCATACGAGTGCGAAAGCACCATGGCCCTAGGCCGAACGGCCCAATGAGGAGTGCGATGAGTAGACGCACGTTAGAAGAGGGCCAAGCTTTGGCGTTGGCCTCGGTTTTTAATGGTCACCCTCCCGCGCCGCATCTCGCTGTGGAACTATTCCGCTTCGTCAACGGCAAGGTGCATCTCCCGATTCCGAGCTTCGGAACGCTGGAAGCGAAGTGGGACACCGCATTGCTCGAACACGAGTCAAGAGATGGGATAGACCGCGAAGCGCTGACATCGCTCGACGCGTCCCTCCTCGCGGGGCGCGAGATCTTGCGCGAGTACGCATGCTGAGTTTTTCACAAGATGAACGATAAACTACGCTTAGTGCTCCTGAGCTTTCTCATGCTTTTCGTGGAGCTTGCGCTGATTCGTTGGATCGGCTCCAACGTCGTCTACCTCTCGTACTTCTCGAACTTCGTTCTGATGGGCAGCTTCCTCGGCATCGGGCTCGGATTTCTGCTGGCGAAGTCGCGCTTTCAGCTATTTCCCTGGGCGCTGATCGTGCTGACGTTCCTAGTCGGCTTCGTCCTCATTTTCCCGGTAACGATCGATCGCGCGGGCAGCGAGCTGATCTACTTCGGCGTCGTGACGGGCGGCCTGCCGATGTGGCTCGTCCTGCCGGTGATCTTCCTAGCGGTGGCCGCGGTGATGGCGCTCGTCGCCAACGGCGTCGCCCGCACCTTCGTTCGCTTCGAGCCGCTGGAAGCGTATCGCCTAGACATCCTGGGCAGCGTTGCCGGCATCGTCGCCTTTTCGCTGCTGGCATTCATCGGCGCGCCGCCGGGGGTCTGGGGTGTGATCGCCGCCGCCTTTTTCCTGGTGCTGTACATGCCGGCGCTCCGGCTCGTGCAGATCGGTGCCGCCATTGCGCTGGTGATCATGCTCGGCCGCGAGTCGGTCGTGCCGGGCCTGAGCTGGTCACCGTACTACAAGGTCGGCGTCTTCCCGCTTCAAGGCGGCGCATTCGCCCTGAGCGTCAACAACATCCCGCACCAAATCATCGAGTCGATGGGGCGGCGCGAACAGACCGAGCCGATCTACTTCTGGCCTTATGAGCGCCTGCGTTCGAATCCGCTGCGCAACGTGCTCGTGATCGGCGCCGGCGGGGGCGGCGACGTGCAGATCGCGCTCGCGGCGGGCGCAAAGCATGTGGACGCCGTGGAAATCGACCCCCGCATCTATGCACTCGGGCGACAGCTCAACCCCGACCACCCGTATGCGAACCGCGCCGTAACGGTGCACATTCAGGATGGCCGCGCGTACCTTCAGCAAACCCGCAAACGCTACGACTTGATCCTGCTCGCGCTACCTGACTCGCTGGCGCTGGTGCCGGGTCAGTCGTCCCTCCGGCTGGAGAGCTATCTCTTTACGATCGAGGCGATCCGTGCCGCGCGAAGTCGCCTCACTGCGAACGGCGTGTTCGGGATGTATAACGCGTACCGCCATCCCTGGCTGATCGATCGCTACGCCCAGACGCTAACGCAGGCGTTCGGGCACCCGCCTTGCATCGACGCGGTCGGCCGGATCGGCTGGTTCGCGTTGCTCATGGTCGGCCAAAGCGTCGGCGACGTTAAATGCGTCACGACCTGGAGCACGGGGACGCACGTCGTGCCGGCGCCCGCGACCGATGACTACCCGTTTCCATATCTGGAACGTCGGTCGATCCCGCCGCTCTATCTCGTAACGCTTGGGCTGATATTGCTCGCGTCGCTGTTGTTGATCCGTGGCGCGGCGGGGCCGCTCAGCACGATGCGGCAATACACCGACCTCTTTTTTATGGGCGCGGCGTTCCTACTGCTTGAAACGAAAAACGTGGTGCAGTTCGCTTTGCTCTTCGGCACGACGTGGTTCGTCAATGCGCTGGTCTTCGTAGGAATTCTGATGGCTGTGCTCGCGGCCGTGGAGGTGGCCCGGCGCACGCGTCTGCCGCGCGCCGCCATACTCTATTGCGTGCTATTCGCCAGTCTATTGCTGGCGTGGGTCGTGCCGCAGGAGTCGCTGCTGGCCTTAGATGCGCCGCTCCGTTTCGCGGCCGCCGCGGCGCTCGCGTTTGCGCCGGTGTTTTTTGCCAACCTCGTCTTCGCTCAGCGCTTCCGCGACGTGGGTTCGTCGGCAGTCGCTTTTGCGACGAACCTCTTGGGAGCGATGGTCGGTGGCGTACTCGAGTATTCGAGCCTACTGCTCGGCTACAAGAACCTGCTGGTGGTCGTCGCCCTAATCTATGGCTGCGCGTACCTCTTTGGAGGAAAGCGCCTCGCCTCCAACCCGATCGACCGTGCTCCCGTCGAGCACGTTGGGCTGGAGGGTCCGCAAGCGGAGTTCGGCGCCTAGCTCGACGGCAAGCTCGCGGCCGATGCTTCCCACGTGGAGCGAATGCGGGATCCCCAGTCGCGGGAACCAGCGGTTGAAAGCGTCTTCAAATTGCGAGACGAGATTGTCTCGCAATTTTACCTCGACGAACGGCCGCTCGGCCACGAACCAAAACAGAAAGCCCCCGCCAATTCCAATGAGCGCCGCCGCCCAGGGATTAATTCCGTGCGCCTCCGAGAGCTCCATCAGCGGACCGTGAACGAGATAGATGCTGTACGATGCCAGGCCGATCGCGGCGAGCCATTTCATCGAAAGCACGCGATCCGCCCACGGCGACGAGCCGGCGCCGACCACGAACAGGAACAGCGTCACCTCGAGAAGGGGAATGAATGCGGTGGCGTGCCAGAGCGGCGCGTTCACGCTTGGCGCGGCGAGCCAGGCGGCGACCATCAGCAGGACGCACGTCGGTAAGGCCCAACGGCAGAGGCGGTGGCCGTTGATTGCAACGTGCGCCGCGACGATGCCGAGCATGAAGCCTGGAAGTTCGATTAGATCGATAGTGCCTGCTCGCATCGCTTGCGCTAACAACGCGGCGGCCACGGCGAGCGTAAAGAACGCCTTAGGAGAGCGTACCCATACCCATAGCGCAATCGGGAAGAAAAAGTACCAGCGAAACTCGACCGGCAGCGTCCAAAACGATCCGCTCAGAAAATCGACGTTGCGATCGAGGAAAAACGCTTGCTGCAGTGCCTGCTCGCCGGAGACCCGATGCATCCCCGTTACAAACAGACCAGCGACGAAAAGCACGGCGATGGCGATCCAGTACGGCGGCACGATCCGCACGACGCGGCGCGCGGCGTAACGGTAGACGTCAAAGCTCCCAGCGCTGCCAGAGGCAATCTTCGCGAGCGTCGGATAAGAGAGACAGAATCCGGAAAGGATGAAAAAAAGCTCGACGCCAACCTGCCCGACGGTCGTTGCGACGGCATGGCTCGCCACGACGATCAAGACCGCGACGGCTCGAAGGCCGTCGACGTAGGCGATCCGGTGGGGAAGCGTGCTAGATGCGGTTAGTGATGATGTTGAGTGACTGCCAGCAGCGTTCGCAGTTGAGCCAGGTCCCACATCGTGAGCCGGTAGAGCACGTGCCACCGAGCTTCGGCCAGGAGAAGGAGCGCATTGAGCGCCCAATAAGCGGCGGCACCGTAGGCGAACCGCGAAAATAAGCGATGGCGGGCCGGTGCCAGGAGTTGCATCCTGGCAGGCTCTTACCCCGACGGGCCTCGTGTTAACGGTACGCAAGGGCTTGGGCGGCGAACCTCGGCAAGGGGATTTCGCCGACCCACCAGCGGCGCGCGCCCGAGTCGAGGTGCACGTGGCTGCCGTAGTAGCCCATGCCACCGGAGACGGCGCGCGACCAGCAGGCGTCGAAGAGGTCGCGCGTCGACACGCCGCGCACGTAGAAATCGGCCGCTCTGCCGTACACGTGCATGCTGTTGCGCGCGGCGCCTTCGGTCGCGGCGTTGGTCTGCTCGGTGCGATAGCCGCTCGTGATCACGAGCGGCTGACGGACACCCATGAGCGCGAGCGTCTGCTGCGCCTCCCAGAGCGCCTCGATCTCGACGATGTCGAAGCGCACGTATCCCTGCGCCGCCGCGACGTTGCGGTCGCGCATCAGCCAGCAGATCGCGCGATATCCCGGCACGTACACGGTTCGTCCGTCGACGCAAAACGGCGCCACCACGTCGTCGGGATACCCTTCCCGGCGCAGCCAAAGCACGCGTTTGTTAGCGAGTGGAGTCGCCGCACGAACGGCCGCGGGCGACATTCCGGCGAACGCCGCCCCGGCGAGCGCGCGCAAAAAATCCGGGCGGCGCATTCAGCTCCGCGCCTGCGCTCGCCAGCGGCGGATGCCGTGTTCGATGAACGCGCGGTCGGCGCCGTCGGTTTGCCATGCCGTCGAAAACGCGGCGCCTTTGCTGTGCGGGCGGCGCTCTTTGCCGAGATCGTCAAAACGAATCCGCATCGGTACGCGCACGCCTTCACCCGAAACGATCGCCTGCTGCGTTGGCAGGCTCGGCAGAGCCGCAAGCATGTTGCGCGCCACGTCCGGCAGCGTGCGCGCCACGAACTCCTGATCGGCCTCGTTCCCCATGCGCATGGCGAACACGGTGCCGCACTGCGAAAGCGCGGGCAGCGCGAGCTCCGAAGGCCGCTGCGTGATCAAGCCAAGCGAAAGGCCGTACTTACGTCCCTCCTTGGCGATTTGCGTGATGATGCGGATCGTTTGCGCGAACCCGAAGCGTTCGTCGGCGGGGACGTATCGCTGCGCCTCCTCGCAGGCCAGCAGCAATGGCGGCATGCAGTCCCGCTCGCACCACACGCTGAAGTCGAAGAGTACGCGGCAGAGCGTCGACACGATCACGTCGGCGACTTCCGACGGAACGCCCGAAAGGTCGACGATCGTGAGGGGCTTTCCGTCGACGGGCACGCTCAGCAGCCGCGCGACGATGTCGGCGAGATTGTCTTGCTCGGAAGAGAAAAAGAAATCGAAGCGCCGATCGCTGCGTAACGATTCGATGCGCGAACGCAGGCGGAGGTACGGCATCGCTGTGTCGGGCTTTCCGAGGCGTCCCATCTGGTCGTTGATGTACCGCAGCAGCTCGTGGGTGCGAAACGGCAGCGGGGTATCGACGGTGATCGACTCGGTGCGTCCGTTGTAGCGGTCGTAGCCGCGTCGCGCGAAGGTCACGGCCTCTTTGAGAATGAGCGCCTGCGAACCCTGATCGGCCTCCGAGCCGCCGCGGACGAGCACTTTCGCGACCTCCTCGAAGTTGAGGAGCCACAACGGAAGGTGAAGGTTTTCCACCGTGACGACGTCGGCCAGGTCGCCGAACGCGGCCGAGTACTCGTTGTGCGGATCCAGCAGCACGACGTGGGCGTTGGGATGCTCTTTCAGAATGGCGGAAAGGATCAACGTAAGCGCGCACGATTTCCCCGATCCCGTCGTGCCGAGGATGGCGAAATGTTTGCCGAGGAGCTCGTCGATGAGGATGGCCGCCGGACGCGTCGGGTCGTGGTGGAGCGTGCCGACGTCAATTGCCGACGGGTCGTGCTGACCGTAGATTGTCTGCAGATCGTCGTCGGTCGCGGCCAGCACCGCTTGCCCCGGCGCGGGATGGACCGAGACGCCGCGGCTGAAGCGTACGCCGCCCGATTCCTGTGCCGTGAGCTCGCCCAAGAGGTCGACCGCGAGCACGTGCTCTCCACGGAGGCTCGATATTTCGCCAACGCTGCCGACGACCTCACGCTCTCCGTTGGACGCTTTGACGATTGCTCCGATGCGTACGGTATCGGCTGCGCTGAGGCTGCGGTCGTATGAAACCGTCATCCGCGCACCGGCAATGGTGTCGATCCGGCCAATCAAGTCGTGCATTCCTTCGATAAAGCGTTATTGGAGGGCGAGGCAATCGCCGACGCGGATGTCTCCGATTTCCGCTCCGGCAACGACCTCGACGACGGCGCGCGCGCCGCGGTGCGCGACGAGTAGGCGATGGGGCGAAACGGAGCGGCGAACGTCCAGCACGCGCCGGTCGCCGTCCAGAAAAATGGCGTCGATATTACAGCGCATCCCGATCGTGTGAATTGCAAAGCAGCGGTCGAACCACAAGCCCTCACCGGGCGGCGGATTGCGGTAGGGCAAAAGTCCGGCGAGGCGGCGCCACCACGACCGTGCCTGGGTCACGTTTCCCGCAACGACGTTTCCCGTGGTGAGATTGTGCAGGCGGCCCACGTTCAACGCACGATACCGAACGGTAAGGCGATACCGGTCGCGGCGGCGATGTAGGGCGCGAACGCCATCGCTCGATATCGCGTCCCAAGAAGGCGCTGCCCGATCACCGCGGCGATGCATGCGGCGGGCAACGCGAGCAGCGCGAGCGGCGCGCCGAGCGCGGCCCCCGTGAGCGCCACGAGCTTGACGTCGCCCCAGCCCATGCCCTTTCCGTGCGTCAAGAGCGCGGCGCCGGCGAAGAACGCGGCCGGAACCGCCGCCGACCACCATACTTCCCAGTTGCGGTGCGAGAGGGCGAAAAGCAGAATTGCGGCGAGCGGCGCAAGCGTAAACACGTCGGGAACGATGCCGCACACGGCGTCGCTGCACCAGCAGGCCACCAGGGAGAAGACGACAATGGCGGCGACGCCCATTTGAAGCGGGGGCGTCTTCCACGCGCTCAGCACGCCGCCGACGATCGCCGCGGCTACGATCAGAGCGATGACGGGCGCACGCCGGGGTGCGGGTCCGTCGGGAAACGGCGTTATCCGGGAGCAATACAGGCGGCTGAGCTCCGATCCGATGAGCGCGACGCAGCCAAAGAACACGGTGGCGGCGCCGATGCTGACGATCACGGCTTCGGCGTCAGAAAGTTGGCGATCACCGACCCAAAGATGATGACGAAGATCGCCGGAATCATGCAGACGATCATTGGGAACGTCATCTTGACCGGGAGTTTTCCAGCCATCTCTTCGACGAGCATCAGACGGCGATTGCGGGCGTCGTCGGCAAGATCGGTCAACAGTTTAGCGACGTTTGCCCCAAGGCGCTCGGCCTGCGTCACGACCCGCAGGGCGTTGCGGAAGTCGGGCTGGTTCGTTCGCTCGCCGGCCGCCTTGAGCGCGTCGGCGCGCGCGCGCCCCAGCCGGATTTCCGAAAGCGCCTCGCGGATCTCCTCGCCGAGCGGCCCGGGAGCGGCGTCCACGGCGTAGGCCAGCGCGGCGTTGAGGGCGAGGCCCGCCTGTACCGTCGAGGCCACCATGTCCAAGAACTCCGGCAGCGCTTTCTGGATCGCCGTCTTGCGCGCGTCCGCCGCGCGGCTCAGAACGACGAATGGAACGCAGCCTCCGACCAGGGGTAACGCGACCAGCAGGCCCACGAGCCACACGAACCCGAGGTCGAAGAACTTATCGATGAACAGTGCGAGCACCAAACCGAAGCAGGCTCCGGCGACGACGCGCATGAGGAACTTGACCGGCGTATCGGTGTACCATCCCGCTTCGATGAGCCGCCGCCCGATGAGCGCTCGCCGTTCACCGCTGAAGAGCCGCTCGACGAGGCGCGATCGCTTGGAACTGTCCCCGCCGATCGGCTCGCGGCCTTTGAGCGTATCGAGCTGTTCGGAGAGTACGCTCTTCGAGGGAATGAGCGAAATGGCGAGTAGAAATGTCAGTATCGCGAACAACAGCGGGATAACGAGTTGGAGGGGCGCCATCAGACGCTCACCTTTAGGAGCTGCCTCAGCCAAAAATACCCCGCAAGCTCCAGCACGGCCAGAACGATCAAGACGCCGTGGCCGATGCCGGTATGGAGCAGCGCGTTGCGCATGTCCGGCTGGGTCAGGATGATGAAGAGGCCGAGGCAGATCGGGATGAGCGTGAGTACCCAGCAGCTCATTCGTCCCTCGGCCGTAAGCGAGGAAACCTTGCGCTGTACCTGGCGCCGGTCTTTGATCGTCGCCGCGAGCTGGTCGAGGATGCGCGCCAAGTCGCCGCCCGTCTGCGACTGTACGCGAAAGACGCGCGCGATCATCAGCGTCTCGTTGCTCGGCATGCGTTCCGCCAGGTCATCGACCGCGTCGTAGATGCTGATGCCGAGGTTCGTCTGCCCGACGACGCGCCGGAACTCGTGGTGGGCGGGGTCCGGTAGCTCGTCGATCACCATCGTCAGCGCCTGGCGAAGACCCAGACCCACGCGGATACCGCCGGCGATGAGCCGCAGCGCCAGCTCGAGCTGCGAGACAAACGCCTCGAGGCGCCGGTGGATGCGGAAGTTGAGATAACTGTAGAAGAGCAGCGCGCCGCATGCGGCAAGCACCGGCAGAAGAATCAGCGATAGGATCAGGCCCGCGTGTAACAGCAGCACGATCGCAATCCACGCGAGCGCGACGCTGCCGGCGATCGTGAGCACGATGTCCTGCGAGCTCATCTTGATGGCAGCGCGGTCGAGCTGGTCCGCGAGGCTTCGCACTTTTGCGGTAGCGCGAACGTTGACCGATCCCCAAAACGACAAGAACGCGAGCATCACCGTGGCGGCGACGCCCGCGAAGATCGCGAAGGGCGCGAGTGCCCCTACCATATCGCGTGCAGCAGAGCGAGCTTGTTCAACCCGTTGGGGTCGTACTTCACGCCGTACTCTTCGAAGCGCTTGAGGCAGACGGGCTGGACGCCGGTATATGCGAACTCTCCGATCACCTTGTTATCGGCGTCGACCCCATGCTGCGAGAAGCGGATGATCTCTTGCATCGTCACGATGTCGCCCTCCATGCCGACGACCTCGCTCACCGCGACGACCTTTCTGGAACCGTCGCGCATCCGCGACGTGTGAACGACGAGATCCAGGGCGCTCGCAATCTGCTCGCGGATCGCGCGCACTGGCAGATCGAAGCCGGCCATCAGCACCATCGTCTCGATGCGCGAGAGCGCGTCGCGGGCGCTGTTTGCGTGGATCGTCGTCAGCGAGCCGTCGTGACCGGTATTCATCGCCTGCAGCATGTCGAGCGCCTCCGGACCGCGACACTCGCCGATCAGGATGCGGTCGGGCCGCATGCGCAGCGCGTTGCGGAAGAGGTCGCGGATGCGCACCTCGCCCGTGCCCTCGACGTTGGGAGGCCGCGACTCCAGACGCACGACGTGCGACTGGTTGAGTAAGAGCTCGGCCGCGTCTTCGATGGTGATGATGCGTTCGCCGTCGGGCAAGAACGACGACAGGACGTTGAGGAAGGTCGTCTTACCGGATCCCGTGCCGCCGCTGACGACGCAGTTCAATCGGGCTTGCACTGCGGCGCGCAGGAAGTCGATCACCTCAGGCGGGGCGGAATTGTTCTTCACCAGGTCTTCCGACGTGAGGCGATGGTGCCCGAAGCGGCGGATGGTGAGCATCGCGCCGTCGATAGCGAGCGGCTCGATGATGGCGTTGACGCGCGAGCCGTCGGGCAAACGGGCGTCGACCATCGGGGACGCCTCGTCGATCCGCCGGCCGAGGGGCGTAACGATGCGCTCGATGATCAATCGCAGCTGCCGGTCCTCCGTGAAGCGCTTGGCAGTCGGCTCGATCACACCGTGGCGCTCGACATAGATCATGTCGGGACCATTGACCATGATTTCCGTGATGTCGGGGTCCTTAATCAAGTCCTCGAGCGGGCCGAAACCGAGCGCTTCGTCGACGATTTCTTGGCGCAGCTGCGCGAGCTCTTCCGCAGAGCCGTGGAACTTGCGCTGCGCCACGAGCTGCGCGGTGATGTTTTCGACGGTCGCGCGCAGCTCGGCCAGCTTTGCTGCGTCGGTGTGCGCGGTGCTCGCCGATACGAGGTCGACCTGACGAAGCAGCGCCTCGTGCGCGTCGCGCTTGAACACGTCGCGTTCCGCCTCGGAGGTCACGTCCTTGCGCCCACTTCCGTTGCCGTTGCCCATGTACCGCCGGCGCGTCGCGGCGCCGCTGCGGTCGCCGACGGGCGACTCCGCCGACGGCTGCAGGGCGACGAGCGGCTCTTCGGCTGAGAGGGATTCGATGTAGCGCTTGAGCTGCGAGACCGCGCGGGCATAATTGCGGCTGGTGGAGATGGGAATCTCGCCAACGATGCGGTTGCCGAGCACTTCCTCGATGTCGCCGCGCGGCACCGTGCCGATTTCACTGCGCGCGTTGGTCACGAGGTCGATGCGGTCCGAAGGAATGCCGAAGCGTTGAAGATCGGCCAGCATCGACTGCGCCCCGGCCGCTCCCAAGAGCGTAGGCTCGAGCACGATGAAGAAGCGCATTGCCGCCATGACGAAGGGACGAGCTGCCGCGGCGAAGGGCTGGGGCGCGTCGACGACGATCGCATCGAAGCCCCGCATGCCGTTGAGAAAACTTTGGACGTCGGTTTCGGTGAGAGCAAAGGCCGCGTCGTAGCGGTCGGCGAGCTCGACGACGGTCATGCCTTCGGAGCGGACGCTTGAGATGGGCGACGCGCTGCGGGCGGCATCCAGGTTGCGCACGAGTTCCATGAGCAGGGCGACGCTGCGTTTCCCGCTCAAGTCCGCATCGACGACCGCGACGTTGATGTCGTCGCTCAGCGAGCGCGTCAGCTCGCGGCAAAGGGTCGTCGTTCCGGTACCACCTTTGGAGCCGATAAAGACCGCGAGCCGAGACGATGCTGCCATGAGGAAGCCCTTTTCTTATTGCGCTTTTGAGGGGTCGACGATCTTGTCGCCGACGATGACCTGCACGGGGCTCGAGAACGTCTGCGACGCGACGGTCGCCGGAGGTCCGGACAGGGCCGGAACCGGTGCGGGCGGCGGAAGCATGGGAAGCGTCGGCGCCGGCGCGTTCGCGTTGCCAAGATCGATGGTCAGCTGTTCCGTCGGTTCCGACCGGATCGGCTCGCGGGGCGAGCGCAGGGCAAGCCGAAGCGAGGCGTTTGCATCGGCCCACGACAGCAGATCGGCCTGCTTGGGATTGACCTCGAGCGTCACGGTCGTCGCCGCTTGTTCCGTCGGCGACGGCGTCGCGGACGCGTCTTCCAGGGCGTCGCCCACCGCGAGAACGCGGATGCCGCGCAGAATCGTGACGGCCTTCGCCGGCGAATCCCCATGCTGCGGAGGTACGGCGATGACGTCGACCCGGTCGCCCGGCTGAATCAAGCCCGATACGCCCTTTACCCGGTCGACCGGAATGCTGACCGCCCGCATCCCCGGCCGCAGCCGCACGGGCAGCGCCGATGCGACGTTCGTGCCGACTTCGGAGGCCGTGATCTGCGAGCCGGCCGGAATCGTAATCAGCGCGAGCGCCCCGGTGGCATGCGTCGCGTCGGAGATCGCGTCGGGCTCCAGCGACTTCGCGCCCCGCATCTCCGTGTGAAACATCGTCGAGGTGATGCGTTCGCGTGCCGGGATGTCTTGCGTGGCGACCAGCACGGCTCGCGGCTCGTTGTCCGCCGGATGCAGCGAAGAGAGATACGTGAGCGTGAGCCAGCCGGTTCCGACGGCCAACACGATGGCGATCAAAAGGGTCGTACGACGAACGTTCATGCGAATATCCTCAAGAAAGGTGCGACGCTCTGCGCGAGCGCGATGAGCGCCGCCCCGAATAAAAACGCGACGGCGTAGGGCAACGTTTCGGCCTCGGACGCGACGCCCGGGTGAAGGCCCATCGTCATCGAAACGGCGCGCGACATCGAGGCGCGCGCACTGCCGCGAAACGCGATGAAGCCGAGGGCGAGCACGCCGCCGCCGATCGCCGAGTAAAGAAGAAACGGCACGCAGAGCGGATAGCTCAGCATTCCGGACGCGGCGATGGCGAGCTTCACGTCGCCCCCGCCTATACCACCCCGCGAGTACAGCAGGGTCCCCGCCGCGGTGAGCACCGCCATCACGAGCAAGGTGATCCCGACGTCGCGCAGACCCGAAAACGAGTGAACCGCCAGCGCAGCGAGCGCCAACGATCCGGTGAGCCAGTTCGGGATGCGGCGCATTCGCACGTCGCAGCAGCTCGCCGCAAAACATGCGGCGAGCGTCAACAAAATCGTAGTCAAGTTAATAACATTATCAAGAGTTAAAAAGGCGGTTGGAGCACGGCTGCCTACCAGTGTGCCCCGCGGGTCCCATCGCGTCGTTACAGCGCGGAGGCAATCGCACTAAACATGGAATTGAGGCTGTTGCCCAGCGCGGTGACGCCGACGAGCGCGACGAGTGCAATGAAAGCGACGAGGAGGCCATACTCGACCATCGTGGCGCCGTCTTCGTCCTTCCAAAGTGATTGCAAAGCGTTCATGTGAACCTGCTTTCGATAATGACAAACGCAGGGTAAACGGGTTGTTGGGCGCGATCGCATCGAGCGTGGCGACCAACAACCCGATGGTTCTCTGGCTAGATCGATCCCGCGATCGCGCTGAACAGTGCGCTGAGGCTGCTGCCGAGCAGCTTGACGCCGACGAGGGCGACGAGGGCGATGAACGCGACGAGCAGGCCGTACTCGACCATCGTGGCGCCTTCTTCATCGCGGATCATGGTATTGAGCGTGGTGATCATTGTTTCTCCTTAGATGTGATGTGCGGTGATTACCAAATGCCGCCGGGGATGATTTCCCATGGGACTTTCAGCCCGGCGTTGGGTGCATCGACCAGGATCTGGGCACTCGCGGGCGTGACGCCCGTTCCCGAGGTTGCCGTCACGTGCAGGAAGCTTTGGGTGGTGTAGTCCGGCCCGATCGGGACGATCGCTTGGAACTTTCCGTCCGGGTCGGCGGTGATGTCGTGTCTTCCGACGAGCACGTTGGGTAACTCCGAGGAGAGCGTCGCGAGAAGCGTGATCCGAATCGGCGCCGAGGGCGGCGCCTGCCCCGTAATCATGAGCGCCTCGGCGCCCTTGAGCTGGGTAACGTTCATCACGATCGTCCCGTGAAGCTCGTCGAAGCTCGTCTCTTCTTGCGCGATCATGCGATCGCGCGCTGCTTGCGCGTTCGTTTCGGCCAGCCAGGCCTGCCGTGCGATGCTTTCGATGTGCGCGGCAAGCGCCGGAGAGACGTAGATGTCGTTGGACGCATAGCGCGGCGCGATCGCGGTCGACTCGACCCGATCGTTGACCTCGTACAGATTATCGCCTGGACGAAAAACCATCACGAGGTCGGGACCGCTCAGTTGTACGGCGCGAGCCGCAGCGAGCCACGCGTAGTCGAGTCGACCGACGCGCGCGACGCTGGTCAGTGGAACGTCTCGCTGCGCCGCGGCCGCGGCGACCGGCGCCGAGAGCAGCGTACACAACGTAAAAATCCCTAACCGACAAATAGGCCGCATGTAAAACCTCCATGCTGCTGGTGCGCGGTAATCATGACATCGCCTCTGCCGCGTTGCAACACGGTCGAGACGTGTTTGCGAAGATTCTAACTCAACGTGTCAACGGCGTTAACGCGTTAACACGCTATTTCGTGCCATAATGCCGGTGGGAACGGGCGCCTAGGAGCGTCCGTACGTCGCTTATGCCCGGGGGAGGAACCGGATGATTTCGTTCACTCGCAGGCTCGTCGCAACCGTAGCGGCCGTCGGCTTCGCATTCTTGGCCGCGCCGGTCAGCGCCGATCAAGTGAGTCTCGTCTCGATTCAGTCGGGACACTCCGTACTATTGAAGGCGCCGGGACTAACGCGCGTGGCGGTCGGCGACGGTCGCATCGCCGGCGCAGTTCCGATCGGGACGTCGCAAGTCGTCGTCAACGGCAAGGAACCCGGACACACCACGGTGTTCGTGTGGGCCGGCGGCAGGCGCATGACCTACGAGATCACGGTCACGGCGCAAGAGCTCGACGACGTGGCTCAGATGCTGCGCAGCGCCATTTCCGCGCGCAAGGTTCAGGTGGTCAGCTTCGATCACTCGATCGTCGTGCGCGGGACCGTCGCCGACGGCGCGCAGTACCAACAGATCGCCGACATCATCGCCCGCTTCGAGCCGATTCTCAAAGAGGAGAAGGCCGTAATCGTCAACGCGGTGACGATCTCGCAGAACCTGACCGATCTCCAGCACGCGATTTCAAACATCCCGGGCGCCACCAATATCCGCGTGGACCCCGACGGCAAGGGCAACGTCATCGTCAGCGGCAACGCGACGGACGCCGTAACCGCACAGGCGATTCTCGACCGCGCACGCGGTCTCGCGGGACCGTACTTGGCGAGCAACGGCCAACTGATCGATCGGCTCAGTTCCCTCAACAACAGCCAGATCGACATCAAAGTCTACGTGCTCGAAGTTGACAAGACGGCCCAGTCCAACCTCGGCATCCAGCTCTTCGCGGCGCAGCACATCGCGGGCCAGCTCGTCCCCAACCTCCTGCCGCCGTCGATCCCGTTCTTCGAGTCGCCGTCGCTGCCGGGCTCGGGCCTCGGCTTCACGATCCAGCCTTTCTATCGCACGCAGACGCTCGCGCCCACGCTGAACCTGCTGATGGAGGAAGGCCACGCCCGCGCACTTGCGAGCCCCAACTTGGTGACGAGTCCAGGAAACAAGGCGACGTTCCTGGTAGGAGGCGAGATACCGGTCGTTACCTCGACCGGCTTGGGAGCGGTGAACGTACAGTATCAGCCGTACGGCGTGCAATTGAATGTAACGCCGAGGATCCTTGGCAACGGTTCCGTCGAAGCGGCCATCACACCCGACATCTCGGCGCTCGACTTCACCAACGCCGTGATCGTCTCGGGATTCACCATTCCGGCGCTGACGGAGAGCAAGCTCTCGACCGACGTCATCACGCGCCCCGGCGAGAGCATCCTGCTCGGCGGCCTCGTGCAGCGTCTCGAACGCAAGACGGTCTTCAAGATTCCGCTGCTTTCCGACATCCCGATTCTCGGCAAGCTCTTCACGTCAACCCAATATCAAAACTCCCAGACCGACGTCGTCTTCGTAATGACCCCGGAGATCGTCACACGCTAGACCGCCGCATCAGAGAAGGAGAAGACCGATGACAGCACGCCACGCCGAACGGGGACAAGTCTTACCGCTGGTCGCCCTATGCTTGGCCGTCTTGATGGGCTTCGCGGGCCTGGCGGTCGACGTTGGTTACTGGGAATACCAGCAGCGCCAGCAGCAATCCGCGGCCGACGCCGCCGCCCTTGGGGGCGCCCAGTCGCTGATCGTCAACGGCTGCCCGAACTCCACCGCGGCAAAAAACGCCGGCGCGCTGGACGCGACGTCGAACGGCTATACCGACAACGGCGGCTCGATGAGCGTCAAAATCAATAACCCCTCGACGGTCGGGCCGTACGCCGGCCAAAACTGTGCGGTGTCCGCGGTCATCACGAACACGAACGTCAGCCGGTTCTTCACTCGTCTCGTCGGGAAGAACACGATTCCGGTGACGACTCAGGCGGTCGCGACGCTGGTCGCCAACAACAGCGGTTGCATTTTCTTGCTCGACCCCTCCAAAGTGCTTCAGCTCAACAGCGCCGACATCAATGCGCCAACATGCGGTATCCTCGCGAACAGCTCTACCGTTCAGGTAAACGCAAGCACCGTCGACGTTGCCGGATTCGGATACGCCCAAGGGTTCCAAAGCAACAGTTCGAGCTATCCCAAGGCATCGCCGGTACAGATTCCGCCGGTGGCCGATCCGTGCCCGGAGATAGCCGGATGCGCCTATCTCGCGGCCCATCCGCCGGTCCAGCCGAACTGCGTGTCGAAGCAAATTAGCAACGCGACGGCGACGCTGGGGCCCGGCTGCTACAGTCTGCTCCAGATCAACAACTCGACGGTCACATTGCTACCCGACGGGCAAAACGATCCATTCATTTTCACCGGCCCGGTGCAAGACAACAACTCGAAGGTGACCGGGAACGGCATCACGATGTACGTTACCGCGAGCGGAGGGCCGGTGCAGTTCAACGGCAGCGGCGATACGTTCAGCGCTCCTACGACCGGCAATACAGCGGGCGTGTTGTTCTACCAGGTGCCGAGCAACTCGAGTGTCGTTCAGTTCAACGCCACCAGCGCCAGCCTCAGCGGGCTCGTTTACGCTCCTAATTCGCTCGGGCAGATCAATGCGGGTGGCGGCCAATATGTCGTTCTAGTCTTCGGCGGCATGCAGTTCAACGCCAGCGGCGCGCTGGATCTGGGCGGTCCGGTCGCCGGACAATCGCTCATCAAGAACGCGGTATTGGCCCAATGACCCAGGTGCTTCGCCGCTTTCGTGCGTCCGAGTCCGGCGCGAGCCTGGTGGAGTTCGCGATCCTCGCGCCCGTGATGGTCTTCCTGCTCGTCGGCATCGTCGACATCGGCCGGTACACCTACTACGGCATCCTCGCGGCCAACGCGGCCCGGGCGGGCGCCCAGTACGGCTCCCAGAGCTTGACGTACGTAGACGATTATACCGGAATCCAGAACGCGGCGTTAAACGACGGGCAAAGCCTCGCCTGGACCACGACGCCGCAATGCCTTGTTTCCGTCAACGGCGGTTCCCTGACGACGTGCCCGGCGGGCGGCTCAACGGTGCAGCCGAACACCGTCTACTACGTCAGGGTGACGACGACCGGGACGTTCAATACGCTGATCCGCTATCCGGGGCTTGGCGCCTCAGACACCGTGACCGGCAGCTCGACCATGCGGGTCGCTTCCCAATGAAGGCCAAGCATTCGGAGCGGGGCGCGAGCATCGCCGAGACCGCGGTGGTCATGTCCGTGGTACTGCTCTTGCTCTTTGCGATCGTCGACTTTGGGCGCGCGCTCTACACGTATTCGTTCGTCGCGACGATCGCCCGGGAGGGCGCGCGCTGGATGATCGTGCGTGGCTCCCAGTGCACGGTGCTCGATAACTGCGGAGCCCAGTCGGCTCAGCTCAAAACCTACGTCCAAGGCCTCAACAACGGCGCGCTCAGCACGAGCAGCATAGCGGCAACCGCCAATTTTGTTGCCTGCCCGAGCGGTGCCGCCGCCGGCAACGGGCCGGGATGCACCGTCAGGGTAACGGTCACGTACCCCTTTGCGTTTATCGCCCCCTATTTTTCGAAGCTCGGCATGACGATGACCAGCACATCCCAGATGGTGATCTCGCAGTAAGGAACTGACGGCAACATGAGCACGGCTCTCGCGTTGCGCGGCCCCCACGCGCTCGTTCCATCTGCGCCGATCGGTCCCGGGACGGCCCTGCAGACGCCGGCCGGCGCGGTGTCGGCGTTCTTCGTCTTCGAGAGCTACGACCGCCGTCGCGGCGTAGCGATCTACGGATTGCGCGTCGTCAATCAGACCGCGTCGGCGCTGATCTGCCGCACGTGGGTCGTCACGAACGCCGGCGACGCGGTGGCCGCTTATCCGCTGCACTTCGAGATCAAGCCCTCGTCGACGACCACGACGCAGGTTCCCATGTGGCCGCGCGACTTCGAATCGTTCTCGCAGGCGATCGCGGAGGTTATCGGGGACGACGTTCACTGCGTCGTCCAAGCCCCTGCACCGGTGATGCCGAAGCGCCGAGCCGCGTATGCGACGGTCGCCGCGGCGTGTGTAATCCTCATTTTGCTGGGCATCGTCGGCGCGGCGGCGGTCGCGGCGGCGTTGCCGCGCATCGCGGCTTTCGCGGTGCCGCCGATGGCGCTTTCCGGCACGACCGTGCAGGCGGAATACGGTGCATCGGGGATCGGCGCGCTCGCATACGAGGTCATGGCACCCGACGGCCGGCGCGTACAAGGCGGCGCCCTGACCGAACGCTCGGGCTCGATTCCCGTCGCGCTTTCGCCAGCGGCAAATACGGGCGCTTACACGCTGCAGATGACGCTGCGGGGGCCGTTCGGCAGCGCGAAGGAGGTTCGCGTGCTCAATGCAGTACAGCCCAAGCGCTCCGGCGCGCAGATCGCCGACATCGCGGTCAACCCGGTTGTCGCAAAACCCGGGCAGGCGATCGACGTGACATACGCGGCGAGCGCCGATAACGGCTACCTGCGGCTCACGGGCAGCGACGGCACGATCTGGGCGCAGAAACCGTTCTCGCGTACCGGCTCGACCTCGTTCGTCGTGCCGCCGACAGGAAATGCAAAGGAGATGCGCGTCGTCCTGCACGTCACGAAAGGGCGATCGGCCGCTGAATCGAGTGCCGGGCTCCTGGTGGCAGCGTCGCCCGCGCACGCGAGCGCCGCTGCGGCCGAACAGGTTGCCGGCGACGACAACCCATCGCCCGTGACGGACTCCGAAGCCAACGGTACGTTTGCGCTCTTGACGCCGAGCGTCCGGTCCGCCGCAGGGATCCGCGTTGCGGTGCTCTCGCCGCGCAACGACATGCGCATCGTGCTCGACGACTCAAGGTCGCGAGAGGTCGCCGGCCTGACCGTTGGCGCCGACGCGACGACGGTCACACTAAAGGCGCCCACCGTGACGACTCCCACACGCTATACCGTCGTGGCGAACTTCACCGATGGCTTCGGGCAAGAAAGCATCGTCGAGCCCATCACCGTGCGCCCCTAACCACTTGCAGCAGACGACACGACGAAAGGATTAGCGAACGATGCGGCACCACATAGGCCTTTGGACCGCCGCCATTACGGCGATGGCGCTGTCAGCGTGCTCCAGCGGCACGCCACAAGGTTCGAATCAACCGCTTCCGAACGCCGGCGCGCCGGCCGGCGCGGCGGCCGAAGCGTTCGCTTACGTCGCCAATGAGGGTTCCACGAACGTCTCTGCGTTTAAAATCTCGGCCAACGGTACCTTCACGGAAATAGCGGGGTCCCCGTTCAATGCGGGAAGCGCGCCGTCGGGCGTCGTCGTCGATCCCACCGGCTCCTTCGCTCAAGTATCGAACGCCGGGTCCAACGACGTCTCCGCTTACTCGATCGACGCGAGCAGCGGGGCGCTAAAACAGGTGAAGGGATCTCCGTTCGGTGCGGGCATCCAGCCGGCGGGCGTAGCGATCGATCCGAGCAGTAAGTTCGTCTACGCCGCAAACGTCGGCACGAGCAGCAGCAGCAGCGTTTCGGGCTTTACGATCAAAAGCAACGGTGCGCTCACGCCGGTCAAGGGCTCTCCGTTTGCGGCCGGTACCGGCGCGCAATACATCGCGGCCGATCCGGTCGGCAAGTTCGTATACGTGGCGAACGCCGGCTCCGCAAACGTCTCAGGCTACAAGATCGCCGCCGACGGCGCATTGACGCCGGTGCCGGGGTCGCCGTTTGGTGCGGGAACCGAAGCCTTCGGGGTGGGCATCGTCCCGTCCGGTAAGTTCGCGTACGTTTCCAACTACGGCGCGGATAACGTCTCGGCGTACACTATCGATGCGTCCAACGGCGCGCTCAAAAAGGTCAAGGGCTCGCCGTTTTCGGCCGCCATGGCACCGTGCAGCGTCGTCGCGGATCCGACCGGGAAGTTTCTCTACGTACCAAACAATGGGTCCGGGAACGTCTCTGCCTATCAGATCAAGAGCAGCGGCGCGTTGACGCAGCTCAAGGGCTCGCCGTTCGCCGCCGGTTCGGGAGCCTGCTACGGCGGCTTCGATCCAACCGGTACGTACCTCTACGTCGTCAATAACGGCGCCAATTCGATTTCCGCCTATCAGGTCCAAAGCAGCGGCGCGCTGAAGCCGCTGAAGGGATCGCCGTTTCCCGCGGGTACCGGGCCGGCGGTGATCGCCACCTGCCGCGTGAAGGCCGGAAAATGCATCGCGGCTCCCGTGTGATCGGCGAGGCGTGCGCGACCGTTACTCGGCCGCGGGCGCCATCGCACCCGCACCCGCGGGCTGAAGGCGTGGCCGGCGAATCAGAAACACGAACGGCGTCGAGAGTACGAAGATGATCGCGGTGATGCGGAACAGGTAGTTATACGCAATCATTGCGGACTGCTGGGCGACCATCTGCGTGAGCTGCCCCGTGGAGAAGCCATGAGTCTGCGTCACGCCAGACGCCAAGACGTTCCATGCGACGGCGGTCTGATGCGTGAGCATCGTCGTGAGGATCGCGATCCCGAGGCTGCCGCCTAGCTGGCGCAGGAGCGTGAACACGCCCGTCGCGTTGGCGAGCTCGGAACGCGGTACGTCCGATAGCGAGATCGTCGTCAACGGAACAAAGAGGAATCCCAGCGCAAAGCCCTGGACCACGCGGGGCCAAAACACGTCCCAATATCCGGCCTGGACGCTGAGGCCGCCGAGCAGCCACGTGGACCACGCGAAGAGCAGCGTGCCGAACACGATCGACCATCGACCGTCGATGCGATTGAGAATTCGCCCGATGATCAGCATGGAAACGGCCGTCGCGAGGGCACCCGGCATCAGCGCCATGCCCGTATCGAACGCGGTCATGCCGAGGATCGACTGGAAGAACAGCGGCAAGATCAGCGCCGTCCCGAACAGGCCGAAGCCCATGATGACGCCGAGGAACGATCCGACCGAAAACGAGCGAAACTTGAACACGTTGAGATCGACGACCGGGTACCGGTCGCGCAGCGCTTTCATCACGAAGGTGACCAACGCCACGACGGAGATCACGGTGAACAACAAGATCGTCTGCGACTGGAACCAGTCGTCCCGTTCGCCCTGTTCGAGCACGAACTGCAGCGACGCCAAACCCGCGGTCAACAGGCCGAGCCCGATCCAGTCGATGCCGCCCTTGGGCTTTGCGATGTATTTCGGGTTCGGGATGAACGAGAGCGTCATAAGGAAGGCGACGATTCCAATTGGCACGTTGATGTAGAAAATGAGCGGCCAATTGGCGTTGTCGACGATCCAGCCGCCCAGCGTCGGCCCGATCGCCGGCCCGACCATCGCACCCATCCCGAAGATCGCCATCGCCGCGCCGCGCCGCTCGGCGGGAAAGGTCTCGAATAAGATCGCCTGAGCCGTCGGCTGCAGCGCTCCGCCGCCGATGCCTTGGACAATGCGATACAACACGAGCACCCAGATGGAGCGGGCGGTTCCGCAGAGGAAGGACGCGATGGTGAAGAACGCAAGCGATGCCGCATAGAACGTCTTGCGGCCCAAGAGCGCCGTCAACCAACCGTTGAGCGGCATGATGACCACGCTGGCGAGGATGTAGCCGGTCGCGACCCACGCGACCTCATCGACGGTAGCGCCGAGGTTTCCGCCGATCGTGTTCAGCGCGACGTTGACGATCGTGGTGTCGATGATCGCCATGATCATGCCGAGCATCACCGTGATGGTGATGAGCGCGACCGGCGCCGATTCCCGATGGCGAAGCGGATTGGGCACGTACAGCTTGATGCGCGCAGCGGGCGCATCAGTTGCGCCGCACGTCGCGTTCCGTTGCCGTAAACTGGAAGGAAACGGTCGAGCGCCTAACTTCTCCTGGGTGATATAATTCGGCGATGGGCGTCCCCATACGGGCCAGCCAACTCCGCATCGTTCTGTGGAGCTGCGCGTTCTTCTATGCCGGGTCGTTCGCGGCGATCCTAAGCATCCTGCATATCCTCCCGATCTCCGATTGGTCGGGCTTTTGGGACGGCGGCTTGACGGTCGGTACGCCGGCGCTGCTCGATGCGAGGGCGCACTTCGCATTTCAGGCGGCGCACGGACTGGGAGCGGCGATCTGGCCGTATCCGCCGGCCTTTGCGTATGCCTTCGTACCGTTCGCCCACCTGTCGCTCGTCGCCGGCTATGCGGCAAACGTCGTAGTGATGCTCGCCCTGGGCTGCCTCGCCGGCGTGCTCTTGGCCGACGCGTTCGAGATGCCGCGCTGGTTCGGGCTCGTCGCGGCGCTGGCGTGGGCGCCGCTGAAGATCGCGGCGTTGAGCGGGCAGAACACCCCGCTCGCCCTGCTCCTGATCGCGGTTGCGATCGTCGCGGCGAAGCGCGGCGCGCCGCTCGTGCTCGGACTCGCCGTCGGCGGCCTGCTGTATAAACCCTCGATAGCGCTGCCGTTCGTCGTGCTGCTGCTTTTGCGCAGGGAATGGCGCGCCGCCGGGATTGGGGCGATCTGCGCCGGTGCCTGGTACTTGCTGAGCGTCGCGGCGACCGCCGGCGACTGGGCCTGGCTTCCGGCGTACGCACACAACATCCAACATTACTTTGCCCGCGACTTCGCCCACGATGCGCCCAACGCGGTGAGCCTGCCGGGCACCTTGATGCGTGCCGGCGTTCCGGTGCCACTCGCGTTTGTCGCGGGTGTCGCGCTATTCGTTGCGGCGGTTCCGCGGCTGTTGCGCGTCGATCTCCTTTCTGCGCTCGCCATCACGTCGCTGCTCGCCGTCGCGACGAGCGCCCATGCGTGGGAATACGAACCGGCGATCGCGCTACCCGCGCTCTTTTACCTGATGCGGGCGGTCGAGGAGCCCGCGCGTACCTGGCTCGTCGTCGGCGCCTACGTCGTCGCGCTGGCGTCGATGTTCTCGATCCCCGGGGTGACGTGGAATCTTCAGGCCATCGTCGTCCTCGGGTTGACCGCCGTGCTCTTGAGTCACCGACCGACGTTGCGCGGCCTCCGCCTCAGCGCCGTTTGACCGCACTGCGCCCGGCGCTCGCATTCCTGATCTTCGCCGCCATCGGCGCGCTGGCGTTTCGCACCGGTCTTTACCGCAGCGTGCTCGATCCGTCATCGAGCACGGGCAGCTTCGAATCGGCGATCGCGGCGTTCGACGGGTTTTCGAGCGAGCCGAAGCGTGACGTGTTGGTGCTCGGCGATTCGCGCGTTTATTCGGGGCTCGATCCGCAGGCCGCCGCGACCGGACCGCTGCGCTTCCTCAACGGAGGGGTGCCGGGAACGACCCCGCGGTGTTGGCCGTTTTTCGTGCGCGCGATCGATCCCGAGGCGAAGCGCTTTCGCGCCGTCGTGATCGCGGTGGACACCTATTCCGACGACGACAGCGCCATTGGGAGCCTAGATGGCGACGACCGCCCGATGGACCTTCGCTACGTCGTCTTTCAAACGCGGCTGAGCGATCTGCCGAAGCTAGCCGGCTCGTTTTCCGATCCGCGCGAGCGCGTCGAGCACGGCATCGATCTGTTCCTACGCGGACCCGAACTGCGCGACGACTTTCAGGCGCTCGCGGCCGATCCGCGCGCCCGCATGCTGGCGCTCGAGGAGGCGCGCGGCGCGACGACCTACGCCCCATTGGCGGCGCACGCGCGCGACGAAACGCTGGCCGGCCTTCGCGCCGACTTCCGCACGGGTGCGATCGTTTATCCGCCCGGGCTTTCCGACGATCGGCGCGCGGCGATTGCGACCCAAGTGCTGCACGTCGCCCAGCCGAGCCCGTCGTACGCAGACTACCGCATGCAGTGGCTCGAGCCGATCGCGGCGCGCTACCGCCGGGCCGGCGTGCCGGTGTTCTTCGTACGCCTCCCGACGCGGCCGGTGCATCGCTCGTCGCCGCAAGGGCCGCCCGGGTCGCTCGCGGACATCGCGCGCACCCAAGGCGCAATCTTGCTTCCGCCGGCACCGTACGTCGCGCTCGAGCAGCCGCGGTTCTTCGCCGATGAAGATCACCTCAACCACGCGGGCAGCCTGCGCTTCAGCCGCCTCTTGGGGCGCGACGTGGCCGGCTACCTCACGGCTCCTATCGCCCCAAGCGCTTCCCCTCGTGTCGCCCCGAGCGTTTCGGCTCATGCCGCTGCAAGCGTTCCGCCTCGTGTCGCCGCGGGCGGAGTCGAAGGGCGCGGTACGCATCATTCGCTTTCGTGGTTTGCGGCGGCCGCGGGCATCGGCATACCGCTGCCCTTTCAGTCGTACGAGTTCTGGCTTTTCTTTGCGATCGTCGCGGCGGTATTTTATGCCGTGCCGCGCAGCGCGGGGCGTTGGGTGCTGCTCTTCGCGAGCTATTACTTCTATGCGCGCTGGAACGCATGGTACGTGCTGTTCCTCTGGATCCTCACGGCGAGTGACTTCCTAATCGCCATCGGGCTCGAAGACGTCCGAGGGCGAACGCGGCGCGATCCCCGGCTGCTGCTCGCGGTCGGCGTCGCGGCCAACCTCGGTTTCCTCGCGACGTTCAAGTACGCCAACTTCGCCAGCAGCACGGCGTCGGCGCTTATCGGCATGCATCAGAATCCGTGGCTGGTCAACTTGTTCGTGCCGATCGGGATAAGCTTTCACACGTTTCAGAGCATCTCGTATTTGGTCGACGTTTACCGCGGCAAGACGCCAGCCGTCCGCAAGCCGCTGGACTACGCGCTCTATCTCGCGTTCTTTCCGCAGCTGCTCGCCGGGCCGATCGTACGTGCCGGTCTGTTCTTCGGCGAGCTCTTTGCGTGGCGGCCGCCGGGTCCCGACGACGTGAGCTACGGGCTGGCACGCGCGGGATTCGGGCTCGTGAAGAAGATGGCGGTCGCCGATCAGTTCGCCTCCGTCGCCAACGGGTATTTCGACTCCGTTGGGGCGCATCCGGGTGCGCCGGCCGCGTGGTGCGCGATGTTCGCCTTCGGAATGCAGATCTATTTCGATTTCTCGGGATACAGCGACATCGCGATCGGCTGCGCCCGCCTGCTGGGCTTCGTTTTTCCGGAAAATTTCAACATGCCGTATCTGGCGACCAGCGTAACCAGTTTCTGGCACCGCTGGCACATGACGCTCTCCACGTGGCTGCGCGATTACCTCTACATTCCGCTCGGCGGAAGCCGGCACGGCCGCCTCGCCACGCTGCGCAACCTCATGATCACGATGCTGCTCGGGGGACTCTGGCACGGCGCACAGTGGACGTTCGTTGCGTGGGGGGACTCCACGGCGCCGCGCTCTGCATCGAGCGCGTGCTCGGCATCGGCCACGAACGCGACGTGCCGCGCGGCATCGTGGCCGCGGCGCGCATCGTGCTGACGTTCACGCTCGTCACGCTCGCATGGGTGCTGTTTCGGGCGCCGTCTTTCGGGGTTGCGCTTGCGGTGTACCGCGCGCTGCTCGCGGGCGGTCCGGGGCCGGCCGCGTTTGGCGGCTGGCAAGCCGTGCTGGCCGCGATCGTCGTCGGCTTCGGCGCGCTTGCGCTCGTCCTCGACCGCTACGGCATCGCGCCGGCGTGGGCGCGGCTGCGGCCCCTCGCACAGGTCGGCACCCTGACGGCCCTGCTGCTGGCGTTGGAGCTTCTGACGTGGCAAGGCATTTCGCCGACGTTCATCTACTTCAAGTTCTAGGGAAACCGGCGTACCGAAAACGCTACATGTCCGTGTCCGGCGGCAAGTACGACGGCGCCCTGCCCAGGAAGTACGCTGCGGAGCGGGCGGCGCGGATGCGCTTGAACGCGATCGGCCGCTGGGAGTAATCGAAGCAGTTCGCGATACTCGTCGCGCGCTTATCGGTCGTCCGCAGGGAGCCAAGACCCCAGTTGTCTTCGACATAGCGCAAGATGCTGCCGAACTCGTAGTGCGTTTTCGAGATGTAACCGGGCCGCGCGTACGGGGATACCACGATGGCGGGGACGCGGAAGCCTAGGCCGCCGTAGTCCAGCCGCTGCGGCGCGAGATTGTCGTACAGGCCGCCCCAATCGTCCCACACGACGATGATGGCGGTCGAATTCCAATAGGCGCTGGTACCGATCGCGTTGACGATGCTCGACACCCAAGACGGGCCGTCGTCCTCCGAATCCCCGGGATGATCGGAATCCGCCTGGTCGGGGATCACCCACGATACGGCGGGCAGCGCGCGTCGGGAAACGTCACTAATGATCTTCGTCTGCGGCGTCACGACGTTCGTCTTCCACTCGGGCCCGTTGCGGACGGCCCAGATGACGTCGAAGGCGCTAAAAAGCTTGCCGTTGACCTTGTTGCTCGGCGGAAGATAGTACTTCCACGAGACGCTTTTTGCATCGAGCAAATCGCGGAGCGTGCGGTACTGCGACTGGAAGTTCGTCGTGCATGGCAACGGCCCACGCCGCTTCAGATACTGATTCGTGTTCGTGATGAGATGCGTCGTCGTGCCGGGGGGCGCGTTGCATCCCCAAAAGCACGTTCCGCACGTGGGAAAATCCACCATGGCGGTCTGAGGTTCGATGACCGTGCCGCCGCGGATCAGGTCCTGATGCGCCGTGAAGCTGTCGCTGCCTTGGGTGGTGAACATGTGCTCTGCCAACGTATACTGCCGAGCCATCTCCCAATACGGCGCGATGTCCGACGGGTCGGTATACTGATAGGGAAACGTGCATTCCGGTTCCCCGCCGTGGTACGGCACCTGGTCGAACCCATCCATCCTGCCGCCGTCGTCTGCCGTGAAGTAGCCGTGATACGAGTGATCGAGGTCGTGCGGTACGCGGAGCGGCACCTTCTTGAGGCCGATCGTTCCAGCCTGAATTGGCGGGGTACAGCTCGGATTTGAAGCTGCCTTGCCGGCCGTCGTCCCATCGGCACCCGGATAGGTCGCGAAGAAATCGTTGAAGGTGCGGTTCTCTTCAACGACGATCACGACGTGCCGAATCGGCGACGTCGCGGAAGCCGGAACGCCGTTCGCGTGCACGGGAGGCAGCGGACGCTGTGGCGAGCTGCCGACGCAGCCCGGGACCGCCGCAGCGAGGATCGTCAGAAGAACAAGGGTGCGCGTATGCGGACCTCCTAGTAACGAGTGATGCCTTCGCTGCCCGTTGCGTCCCTTGACGAACATCGCGCTCGGGTCGCGCAGTACCTCCGCCAGATCACCTTTTTGTTCGGCTCGGTCGCGGGGCGGATCATCGAGGAACGCCTCCCCATTGCGTACGCCCACGATCCGGTCCGCCCGAGCCTCGTCCTGTGGGCGTGCGCCGCCGCGGGGGGCGACGTCGCCGATGCGCTGCCGGTAGCGGCGGCGTTCGTGTTGTTCGACCGCTTCATGTTGCTGCACGACGAGCTGGGAGACGGCGGCGCATCGACGCTCGCACGCTGGGGCCTCGGCCAAAGTCTCAACGCGGGCGACGCGTTCTATGCCGTGGCATTCCGCACCCTGGCCAGCGACGTACGTATGCCGGGGCGCCGCCTGGCCGCCGCTCGCGTCGTCGGACAGGCGGTGTTGACAGCCATCGAACAACGCGACGTCGACGCGCATCGTGGCGGAGCGCTGACGGCCGCGGCGCTGCAGGCCGGGGCGATCGTCGCGGGTGCGCCGCAGAACGTCGTGCAGGCGTTCGCCCGGGCGGGGCGCTTGCTGGAGTCGGCCGGCTTGACCAGTGACGGCGGCCGCGCGCGACGATTGGCCGATATATCGGTCGCCGCGCTTCGACGTCACGTCGCCGAAGAACATTGCCTCGTTTTCGAGCGAGCTGCTGCGGACGTTGCCCAGCGGGCCGCCTGAAGGCGCGACGCCTTCGCGGAAGGCGCAGCACCTTCGCATCAACGTCGAGCGCGACGTGAGCGGGAAAGGCGTCCGCAGCGGTTTCGACGCCGTCGTGCTCCCGAACCACGCGCTGCCGGAGATCGACTTGAGCGACGTCGATCCGTCCTGTGCCCTCTTCGGCCGGCGCCTCGCAGCACCGATTTTGATCTCGTGCATGACGGGCGGGACTCCCGAGGCGGCGCGCATCAACCGCCGGCTCGCGCGCGTCGCGCAGGCCCGCGGCTTGGCGATGGGGCTCGGGTCCGGCCGGGCGTTGCTCGAATCGCCGCAGCTCATCGAAACGTTCGACGTGCGCGGGGAAGCGCCGGACGTGCCGCTCCTCGCGAACATTGGAGCGGTTCAGCTCAACAACGGCTACGGCATCGGGGAGTGCCGCCGTCTCGTCGAGCTCCTGCGCGCCGACGCACTCGTGCTGCATCTCAACGCGCTGCAGGAGGCGCTGCAGCCCGAGGGCGACACGGCGTTCCGGGGGTTGCTGGAAAAGATCAAACGTCTGTGCGCGCACGCACCGTTCCCGATCGTCGTCAAAGAGGTCGGCTGGGGCATCGGCGGCGACGACGTGCGCCGCCTGTTCGCCGCGGGCGTCGCGGCGGTCGATGTCGCCGGCGCCGGCGGGACGTCGTGGAGCGAGGTCGAGCGCTATCGCATCGACGAACCCTGGCGCGCACGCGTCGCGGCGGCGTTCGCGTCTTGGGGAATTCCGACCGTTCAGTGCCTCATCGAGGCGCGCAAGGCCGCGCCCACACAAGCGTTAATTGCGAGTGGCGGCATCACGACGGGAATCGACGTCGCGAAGGCGATCGCGCTCGGTGCGGACCTCGCGGGAATCGCCGGACCGTTCCTCCGCGCCGCCGACGCCGGTACGGCCGACGAACTGGCGGCGGAGCTCATGGAAACGCTGCGCATTGCGATGTTCTGCACCGGCTCGGCCACGCTCTCCCACCTCCGCGCAGCGCCGCGGCCGGTGTCATGCTGAGCTTGTCGAAGGGCGCGTTATTGGTCCCGCTCGACCGCGACCTTCGTCATGGCGTCGCCGCGGCGGATGGCGTCGAGCGCATCGAAGCCGTCGGTCATTTGGCCGAACACAGTGTATTGGCGGTCGAGAAAGCGCGCGTCTCCGAGGCAAATATAGAATTGCGAACCCGCTGAATCGGGGAGTGACGAGCGCGCCATTGCGACGGTGCCGCGTACGTGCGGAAGCTGGTTGAATTCCGCCTCGAGATGGTATCCCGGGCCGCCGGTTCCGTCACCCTTCGGGTCTCCGCCCTGAACGACGAAGCCCGGCTCGACGCGGTGAAAGTTCAGACCGTCGTAAAAGCCGGCGTCGGCAAGCTTCAGGAACGCTGCGCAATGCATCGGAGCTTCGTCGGGAAAAAGCCGAAAAACGATGTCGCCATGAGGCGTCGTAACGCGCACGTGCGATCGGCGGGCGCGCTCGGCGTATTCGGCGGTTTCGGACTGTTGCGGTGGAACGTGCGGCATCGGCGAGGGATTTGACTCCGCCGGACCGAGTCCTATAGACTAGGGCGTGTCGCTGAACCTCGATGCGGCGGATGCGTACTGCCGCAACTTGACGCGCAACCACTACGAGAACTTCAGCGTTGCATCCCGCTTCGTCGATGCCTCTCGGCGGCGCGATCTGACCCGCATCTACGCGTTCTGCCGCACGACCGACGATATCGGCGATGAGAGCGCGCCGGGCGGCGCGCTTCCGCGCTTAGAGCGGTGGCGGGGCGAAGTGGACGCGCTTTTCGCCTTCGTCGAACCGGTCCATCCGGTGCTCTTCGCACTCGCTCCGACGATCCGAGGGCACGCTCTGCCCCGAGAACCGTTTCTCGACCTGATCGCCGCCAACGTGCAGGACCAGTCGGTCACACACTATCGCACCTGGGAGGAGCTGATCGGGTATTGCCGTCTCTCTGCCGCGCCCGTCGGACGCATGGTATTGGGCGTCTTCGACGTGCGCGACGAGCGTGCGGAACAGCTTTCCGACGACGTGTGCATCGGTCTGCAGCTTGCCAACCACGCGCAAGACGTCAGCCGCGACGCGGCGATCGGCCGCCGCTATCTCGTGGACAGCGACGTCGCGGCCGGCGGCCCCGCCGCCGCCGCGCGAGCCATGGTGGCGCGCGCCCGGGCGCTCTTGGCGTCGGGCGAAGAACTCGAGGGCTTGGTGCCGCGCGCCCTGCGGGCGCAGCTTGCGCTCTATCGCATGGGCGGCCTTGCGATCTGCGACGCCATCGAGCGGATTGGATATGCAACGGAGCGCGAACGCCCGAGCGTCTCCGCGTCGACGAAGGTGTCCCTCGTGGTTCGCGCCGCATTAGGACTCTTGCCCCAGACCGCCGCCCGTAAATGATCAACCTTCAGCGCGCCCTACTCAGCCGCGCCATGCCGCGCTCGGACCGGCATCGCGCCGAGCGATTCAACCGCGACATGGCCAAGCGTGAGGCCGGCAATTTCTACTGGGGTTTCATCTCGTTGGGCTATCACGAGCGCATGGCGATTTACGCGCTCTACAACTTCGCGCGGCAGGTGGACGACGAGGCCGACGCCGTCGGGCTCGACAATCTGCCCGGACGGCTGGCAGTGCATCGGGAGCGCATTTCGCGCTGCATTGTGGGCGACTACGGCGACGATCCGATACTTCGCGTGCTCTCTGAGGCCGTCGATCGCTACGGCATTCCGGAGAGAGAGCTCCAGGCGCTCGTGGACGGCGTCGAAATGGACTTTACGCAGTCGCGCTACGAAACGTTCGACGATCTCCTCACGTACTGCGACCTCGTTGCATCCGTCGTCGGGCGCATGTGCGTGCGGATCTTCGGCTTCGAGGATCCTATGGCGCTCCAGCGTGCGGACGATCTCGGGCTCGCTCTGCAGCTCACGAACATTCTGCGCGACGTACGCGAAGACGCCGTTGACATGAACCGCATCTACCTCCCGCAGGCGTGGCTCCGGCGCTTTCACATTCCCGAGAAGGCGCTCTATGAGGGTGAAATCTATCCGGGTTGGTACGACCTCGTGACGCATCACGTCGAGCAGGCCCGGCGATTTTTCGCGACGGGCTACGAGGTACTGCAGCACATCCCGAGGCGTCCGGCCGCGTGCGTCCAGACGATGGCCGGCATCTACGAGGAGCTGCTGAAGAAGATCGAACGCGATCCTGGGTTGCCGCTGCGGGCCCGCGCGGCGCTCTCGAAGACGGAAAAGCTGCGCGTCGTCGTCCGTTCGTGGCTCTCGAGCGCGTAGCGGTCGTCGGCGCGGGGCTCGCCGGCCTCTCCGCGGCGCTCCACCTCAAGAAGGCCGGTGTACGAGTCGAGCTCTTCGAGCGCAGCCGCCTCCTTGGCGGCCGCGCCACGTCGTTTGAAATCGACGGCGTCGAGGTGGACAACGGCCAGCACGTATTCCTCGCCTGCTGCACGGCGTTCATCGGCTTTGCGCGCGCCGTGGGGATGGAGGACCGGCTATGGCTGCAGGAACGCTTCGACGCGCGAATCCTCTCGCGCGATGGCCGCGCAGGGCGTTTGCGCGGCTCCACGCTGCCGGCGCCCTTCCATCTGGCGCCGTCGTTTGCGGCGTATCCGTTTCTCACGCTGCGCGAAAAGCTCGGGCTCATGCGCGTCATCCTGCGCTCGTCGAAGGGCGGCCAATCGATAACGTTCGATAGGTGGTTGACCGAGCACGCCCAAGGGGCGCGGGAGCGCCGGGCGTTCTGGGATCCATTTTTCGTGCCGGCGCTCAACGCACCATTCGACCGCGTCGCCGCCGCCGACGCGATGTTCGTGTTGCGCACGGCGTTCTTGAGCGACGCGTCCGCGGCGCGCTTCGGCTTCTCGACGGTGCCGCTCGCGCACCTGGCCGTTTCGGCGGCGGCGAAGCTCGACGCGGTGCACGCCTCGACCGCCGTGCGTTCGATCGAAGCGAAGACCGACGCTGTCATCCTGCACTTCTCGAAGGACGCGGCCGCATTCGACGCGGTGGTGCTGGGGGTGCCTCCGCGCCAGCTCTCCGCGATCCTGGGCGAACCGCATCGCTACGGCGTCGAAAACCTCGATCGGTACGATCCATATCCAATCGTCGACGTGCATTTGTGGCACGACGCGGGCGGGATCGGCATGGACTTCGCGGCGGCGCTCGACTCGCCGCTGCAGTGGATATTCGAGAAGGCACCGGGCTATCTCGCCTGCAGCTTCAGCGCGGCCGACGAGCTCCTTCGCCTTCCCACAACGCAGCTCGAATCGTTTGCGTGGCGGGAAGTGCAAGCGTTCCTGCCGGCACTCGCCGGCGCGAAGCTAATGCGTGCGGCGGTTACGCGCAACCCCGAGGCGACGTGGCTCCCGCGCGTCGGCGCCGCGCGCACCGCGCAGCGAACCTCGCACCGCGCAATCACGATCGCGGGCGCATGGACGGACACCGGCTGGCCCGACACGATGGAGTCAGCCGTCCGCAGCGGCGTCGTCGCCGCGACGCAGCTTCTCGCCGCGTGAACGCCACGGATCGCGCGACGCGACCGTCGCTGAAGCGCGCGGTGGAGTGGCTGCTGCAATCGCAGTCGACGGAAGGGTGGTGGTCGGGGGAGCTCGAGACGAACGTAACGATGACGGCCGAGCACGTGCTCCTCTTTCGTTTTCTCGGCGTTCCGATCGACGAACTCCGCGCCGGCGCGACGGTGCACATCCTGCGCAACCAGCGCGCCGATGGTTCTTGGGCACTCTATTATGACGGACCGGCGGACCTGAGCACCACGATCGAGGCGTACGTCGCCCTCAAGGTGCTCGGCGTTGACCCGGCTGCCGAGCCGATGCGCAGGGCGCTCGACGTCATCCTGCGCGCCGGCGGCGTGGCGGCCGCGCGAGTGTTCACGAAAATTTGGCTGGCGCTCTTCGGTGCGTATCCCTGGTCGGGCGTTCCGTCCCTACCGCCGGAATTCGTAAACTTTCCATTATGGCTGCCATTCAACTTGTATGACTTTGCGTGCTGGGCGCGCGGCACGGTGGCGCCCCTCACGATCGTCGTGTCGAAGAAACCCGTGCGCGATCTCGGTGTCGACGTGAGCGAGATCGTAGTGTCCGGCACGGAGTGGGAGTTGGAGCGCGTGCGGGGCCGGCGCCATTGGCTCCTGGCCGCCGAGCGGCTGCAAAAGCTCTACGAGCGCCTCCCGAGGCAGCCGGGGCGCGGGCGCGCTCAAGAACGCGTCGCGCAGTGGGTGGTCGAGCGTCAAGAGGCAGATGGAAGCTGGGGCGGCATCCAGCCGCCGTGGGTGTATTCTCTTATCGCGCTCGACCTGATGGGCTACGGCCTCGATCATCCCGTGATGCGTAAAGGGCTCGAAGGCATGCGCCGGTTCACGATTGCCGACGGCCAGGGCTGGCGTTTCCTGGCATGCATGTCGCCGGTGTGGGATACCGCGTGGGCCGTGCGTACGCTCGCACTAGCCGGATTGGGGCCGTCCCATCCGGCGCTGCGCCGTGCCGTGGACTGGCTGCTGCGCGAGCAAATTCCGGACGACGCGCCGGGCGACTGGCGAATGAAATGCACGGAAACGCAAGGTAACGGTTGGGCGTTCGAGTTCGACAACGACGCGTATCCGGACGTCGACGATACCGCCGTCGTCGTGCTCGCGCTGCTGGAAGGCGGCGAACCGGCGGCGGTCGCAGCGGCCTGCGAGCGCGCGAGGCGCTGGACGCTCGCGATGAGTTCACGCAACGGCGCCTGGGCGTCGTTCGATCGCGACAATACGCGCGAGCTGCTCTACGACATGCCGTTTTCCGACTTCGGCGCCATGATCGATCCGCCGACCGAAGACGTCACCGCGCACGTGCTCGAAATGCTCGCCGCGCTCGGCTCCCAGCTCGACGATTCCCCGGTGGTTCGCGGCCTGCAGTACCTGCGTGGGACGCAGAAAGCCTGGGGTTCCTGGTACGGCCGATGGGGCGTAAACCACGTCTACGGAACCTGGTGCGTGATCTCGGCCCTTGCGGCCCTGAAGACCGGAAAAGACATGATCGACCGCGCGGTGGCGTGGCTCGTCAGCGTTCAGAACGAGGACGGCGGGTGGGGCGAAAGCTGCCATTCGTATGCCGACGAGTCATTCGCAGGCGTTGGAACGAGCACGCCGTCGCAGACGGCGTGGGCGGTGCTGGCGCTGCAAATCGCCGGCCAACCGCAACATTCCGCGGCGCAGCGCGGTCTTGCGTACCTGTGCGATCGGCAGCGGCGCGACGGCACCTGGGACGAGGCCGAGTACACTGGTACGGGATTTCCGCGCGACTTTTATATCAACTATCATCTCTATCGGCACATCTTTCCGACGATGGCCCTCGCGATGGACGCCGCGTCGCCCTGAGCTGGGGCAACAGGATGCGTGCCTCGGACGCCTGAAGGGAAGCACTCCATGACCATGCCCCTCCAACAAAAGATCGCCGTGGCGAAATACGTTGCCGGCAAGAAGCTCAAGGGCGAGAAAAAGTATCCGCTCGTCCTGGAGCTGGAGCCGCTGCTTCAATGCAATCTGGCGTGCGCCGGCTGCGGGAAGATTCAGCACCCCGACGAGATCCTTCGTCAGCGCCTCAGCGTCGAAGAGTGCATTGCGGCGGTCGAAGAGTGCGGCGCGCCAATGATTTCGATCGCGGGGGGCGAGCCGCTCGTCCACGATCAGATGCCTCAGATCGTCGAGGAACTCGTCAAGCGCAAGAAGTTCATCTTCCTGTGCACCAACGCGCTGCTGCTGAAGAAGAAGATTCATCTCTTCAAGCCGTCGGTCTACTTTGCGTGGATGATCCACCTCGACGGCATGCGCGACCGTCACGACCAATCGGTATGCCGCCAGGGCGTCTTCGATAAGGCGATCGACGCGATCAAGGAGGCAAAAGCGCGCGGCTTTCGCGTGTTTACCAACACGACGTTCTTCGATCAGGACGGTCCGGAGTCGATTCGAGAGGTGCTCGACTACCTTAACGACGACCTCAAAGTGGACATGATGCAGATCTCACCGGCGTACGCTTATGAGAAGGCCCCCGACCAGGAGCATTTCCTCGGCGTGAAGCGCACCCGCGAAATCTTCAGCCAAGTCTTCGCGGACGGCAAGCGGAAGAAGTGGCGGCTGAATCACAGCCCGCTCTACCTCGACTTTCTCGAAGGCAAGGTCGACTTCGAGTGCACGCCGTGGGGCATCCCCTGCTATACGGTCTTCGGCTGGCAGCGGCCATGCTACCTGATGAGCAAAGAGGGCTACGCGAAGACGTACAAAGAGCTGCTCGAGGAAACCGATTGGTCGAAGTACGGGCGCGGCAAGCACGAGTCGTGTGAAAATTGCATGGCGCACTGCGGCTACGAACCGACGGCCGTGCTTCACACGACCGGCTCGATCAAGCAGTCGATTCGCGCCGCAATCGGCAACTAACCGCCGCTACTGCGCGGTGCTAAGTGCCCGCTGGGCGCTTAGCATGACAGGGCGCCGGTTTCCAGAATGCCCGTGCAACGTGGCAGCCGCATTCGCTCTCGCGTCCGTCATGGGCGTCGGGCTGATCGTCGTGGGCGTCTACGCGGTGCGCGTCCCGCGCGCTCTCGCGCGTCGGTACGGCGTGGCCGTGGAAGGTCACGCTGCGCTCGCGTACGTTCGTGCGACCGGCGTTCGGGACGCCGCGCTCGGCCTCGTGCTTCTGGCAATCGTGATTGGGCGGGCGGGGCCGCTGCTCATCGTATTCGCGGGCGCGGGTGCGGCGCTTTCGGCGGCGGACTATTGGCTTGCGACGCATCACGGCGGCGCTCGTCCCGACGTCGTCGCCCGCGCGTCGCACCTGTCGGGCGCCGCGGCGTTCCTCGTCCTCGCGGCGTTCGCGATGTCGCAGTCGGCTCGATGACCGAACGGGCGCGATAACGCGCGCCACCCCTCGCGACGCACACGCCATTGCGCCGCTCTTTGACGCCTATCCCGTTTTCTTCGCGGGCGAGGGCGGCCTCGTTGAATCGCGCGCCTTCCTCTCCGCCCGCATCGATGCCGATGAGTCGGTTCGACCTCGCGCGTTGGCGGGCGGCTACGACGATGGCTTGAGCGACCAGTTCTCCGTCGCCGTCGTCGTCTGACCGTGTGCGGTCAAGACGTGGATGACTTGTCCGCTCAGCTTCGTGACCGAACCGCTTACAACGGGCGCCCGTACCGTCGCGGTGATTTTGTCGGGCAGCGTAACGTGCGACGGCGTCAGCGCGTTCTTGACGCGCTCTGCGATGCGTCGGGCCGGGAGGATGCCCTTGATCTTGGCCTTCGTCGGGTCGATCGTCGCCATCGTCGAGGCAGACGCGCTTGCGGTTAGCGCGGCCGCGACGGAGGATAGCGTGAGCTCCGCAGCTAGCGCCAGCGGTTTGGAAGCGCCGGGCGCGAGAACCGGAATGCGGACGCCAATCGACGAGGCCGGCATGGCACGCCGAATCTGTCCGAGCAGCGCAATGCGCTGCAGGATCACCATGCCTTGTGCGCGTTGAGGGCTCGGCGTCCCCTGCGGTGCCGGCATCGCTCCGCCCGCGGGCATCGCAACGGTTACGACCGGCGCGCCGGTGGCCGCGACGGTAATCTGCATCGTTCCCCCAACCTGCGGCTCGATCGTAACGACTGCCGCGACGCTTTGCTGCTGACCCTGCGTTGTCGTCACGTCCGAGCGATAGAGCAGCGTGTGTGCCGCCGGTGCGGCACCGAGCGTCGCCAGTACGACGGAGCAGGCCGCGAGCAACGGCGGAATCTTCGAAAACGTTTTCATGCCCGTGGCGTTCGCATCCCGAAAAAGCGCTCCTTGCTTAAATGAGCGTCACCTGAGGTGCCGCTCATTGCTTAAAGGAGCGGCACGCGAGGTGCCGCATCGCGCGATGTCAAGCCGAGAACGCGCGGATCGTCATAGATTTCCACCTCGCGCTTGAAGGGTTGAAAACCCGAGCGCTGATAAAACGCAAGAGCGTTCGGATGATCGAGCGTACACGTGTGCACCCAAAAGCGCTCGATCGGATGGGACCACGCGATTTCAATGCCGCGGTTCATCAGCCACCGTGCCGCGCTGGTGCCGATCAGCGCCTTACCGACGCCAAAAAGGCTCAGCTCGCACTCGGCCGCGACGCGGAAGTCCAGCTCCAGAATGCCGTCGTCGCCGCGTTCCGTCTCCAAGGCATAGACTTCGACGCCCGGATCGGCCAAGAAGCGATGCAGCTCGTCATCCGTCAGCATCAGGCGGAGCGCCCAGAGATAGTCGTCGCCGACGCGATGAATCAGTGCGCGATGTCGTTCCAAGTCGGCCGACGGAGCGCGCCCGATGCGCCACGGCCCTTCCGGTGTGGGCCGCAGCGGCGGCCGCGAACGCATCTCAAGGAACGTTTGGACGTCCGCTAACTTCCCCGCAGGCACGGCGTGATATCCATCGCACAGGGCCATTGCCGTGCGGCTAGACGTGTCCGGGATACTTGTATCGCATCACTTTCTGCAGATCGATGCCGCGAATGATGCCGTTAGCGTGATAAGCCAGGCCCCACGAATCGATCGAGGACATGTCGGGGAAGACGCACGCCTCGAGCGTTTGGTCGATCGAGTTTTTCTTGTACCAGCCGCCGCCGGCACCGGTCGTTCCGCCGAACTGGTCCGAGCCGCCCAGATAGGAGCAATAGCACGATGCCGGGTTGCCTTGGCACGAGCTCGAGGGCGGCGGCTTGAGGATGTAAGCGAGCGCCGCGAGCGTCGGCTTTGTCGTGTACAGCGTGCCGAGGAGGATGTGGATGCGCGAGCCGTCTTTCTTGCGCGTGTATTGGCAGAAGCTCTTTACCCCCGAGAGCATCAGCGGGTTGGAGCCGTTGCTGCCGTACACGGCTCGCCGGCGTTCCACCGAACCGCCGGTCTGCTTGCAGTAGGCGCCCGCGGCGTTCTCGGCAGGATCGATGGTGCCCGGAAGTGCGGCGCCGGCCGAAGCCGCGGCCGACCCCGGTGCCGGCGCCGCACTTCCGGCGGTGCCGCTTCCGCCGCATCCCGAAAAGAAAACCGCGCCGATTGCCGCAATTGCTGCCAGTGGAAGCTTCATGGTAGACCTCCCTTTGCCGCGTACTACCGTCCACGTGACCGAGAGCCCTCCGAAGCACGACCGGGTTTTTCTGACCGGCGCGACGGGATTCGTCGGCTCGCACATCCTGCGTGCGCTGCTCGACGCCGGCTATCCGGTGCGCGCCCTCCGGCGTCAGCGTCGCACGCAAGGACGCGACGAAATCGACGGCATCGAATGGGTCCACGGCGATCTCGGCGCGGTCGGCGGATTCGCGAGGGCGCTGCGCGGTTGCCGCTTCGCAATTCATTGCGCGGCGCTCTACTCGTTCGCTCCGCGCGACCGCGCGCAGCTTCGGCGCATCAACGTCGATGGAACGGCGAGCCTAATGGCCGCCGCGCACGTTGCGGGGGTCGAGCGCGTCGTCTTGACGTCGAGCTCCGCGACGCTCGACCACGCCCACAGCGGCTACCACCGCTCGAAGCTCGAGCAGGAGCGTGCGGCATTTGCGGGTCGCGTTCCGGTCGTGGCGCTTCTGCCGACCGCGCCGGTCGGTCCGGGCGACGCCAAGCCCACCCCCACCGGCAGGCTGATCCTCGACTTTCTCAACGGGCGAATCGCCGCGCGGCCGCCGCGTGCCGGCGGCATGAACCTCGTTGCGGTCGAAGACGTTGCGCGCGTCCACGTCGCCGCGCTGGCGAACGGCCGCACGGGCGAACGGTACGTCGTCGGCGGCGAGAATCTTACGATGGACGCCATCTGGGAGCTCTTAGCGGAGAGCACCGGCCGACGGCTGCCGCGGTGGCGGGCGCCCTACCCGCTGGCGCTCGCGGCGGGTTACGCCGACGACCTGCGCTGCCGAATCACCGGCGGCGATCCCGCCATACCGCTCGAAGGCGTTCGGCTATCGCGGGAACGCATGTATGCGGACTCCTCCGCGGCACGGCGCGATCTCGGGTTTCACCCGTCGCCGGTGAGAGACGCGCTCGAGCGCGCCGTACAGTGGTACCGCGCAAACGTCAGTCGTTGAGGAACGGCTGGCCTTCGTGCGCAACCAAGAGGTCGTGCATGTCGTTAGCATGGTCCTCTTCCTGAGCTAAAATGCCCTCGAGCATTATGCGCGTGGTCGGGTCGTTCTCGCCGAAGAATCGAATGAGATCGCGATAGTGTTCCACCGCGATGCGCTCGGCAACGAGGTTCTCCTTGATCATGTCCACGAGCTTCTCGGCGCTGCCGTACTCCGTCGCGGACCGGGTGGCGAGGCCTTCCGGATCGAGGTTCGGCGTACCGCCGAGCTGGTTGATCCGGTTGGCGATCTTCTCCATATGCTCTCGCTCGTCGCGCGCGTGTTCCGCGAACTCTTCCTTCACGCTCTCGCTGTCGATGCCGACAGCCGCGACGTTGTGCATCGTGTAGCGCAGGATGCAGACGATCTCCGTGGCCAGCGCCGTCTGAAGCAGCTCGATGGCTTGGGCCACGTCGCCGCCGTAGTTTTGGGTAACGGCTCCGCGTTCGATCTGTTCCTGCGCCCTGCGCCTAAGCTCGGTAATGTCCGAAACGAAAGGTTGACTGACTGCAGCCATGGCGAAATTCTTCTCACTTTCTCTTGGTCTTAGACGTGAAGTCGGAGACGTGTGCCTACCACCGTGAGTAACGTAAACCCTACGGCAGAGGAAAAGTTGCCCGCGGTGATGCTGCTGGCAGCCACCGCGCTCGAGGCGCGTGCACTGCGGCGAGAGCTGCCCGACGCGACGATCGTTACGGCAGGCGTCGCGCTCGCGAAGGTTCGTGCACCGATCGGCGAGACGGTCGTGAGTTGTGGGCTGGCCGGCGCTTTGCGCGACGACCTTCCAACGGGGACGCTGCTCTTGCCGCGCGTCGTCCGGCGACCCGACGGCCAAATGCTGCACTGCGACGATGCGCTTGTCGATGCATTTGCCGCATCGGCACGCATGCTTGGAATCGAGCCGGTGTTCGATCCGCTGCTGACTGCGAGCGAGATCGTGCACGGTGCCGCGCGTGGCCTTTGGGCCGCCCAAGGGTACGCGGGCGTCGACATGGAGACCGGGCGAATCGATGCGCCGCGCGTGGCCGCCGTCCGCGTCGTGCTCGATACGCCGCGATGCGAGCTTTCGCCGGACTGGCAACATCCGCTGTCGGCGATGCTCAAGCCGCAAAACTGGCCGCAGGCCGTGTGGATGGCTCGCCATGCGCCCGGCGCGGCACGCCTTGCGGCACGCGTGGTTGCGCAGGTCATCGGTCCGCGGCTGCGTATAACGCGCCCATGGTGATCGAGCGCATCGAATCTCCCGCCGACGTCAAGCGCGTGCAGCGCGCCGAGATCGACGTTCTGGCTGGCGAGATTCGCGAGCTGCTCGTTCAAACGTGCGCGACGAACGGCGGACACCTCGCGCCGAACCTCGGTGTGGTGGAGCTGACGCTCGCCCTTCACCGCGTCCTCGATCTTCCGACCGACAAGCTCGTCTGGGACGTCAGCCACCAGACCTACGTGCACAAGATTCTTACGGGCCGGCGCGAGCGTTTCGGCACGATTCGCAAAGGCGGCGGCCTTTCGGGCTTCGCGATGCGCAGCGAGTCGCCGTACGATCCATTCGGTGCGGGACACGCGAGCACGGCGGTGGCGGCGGCACTGGGGATGGCCCACGCCCGCGATCTCGGCGGGGGCGACGAGACGGTCGTGGCGGTGCTCGGCGACGGGGCGCTCACCGGCGGACTAGCGTACGAGGCGCTCAACAATGCGGGCGCGCTGCGCAGCCAGTTCACCGTGATCCTCAACGACAACGAAATGTCGATTGCGCCCAACGTCGGCTCGATAGCATCGTATCTCTCCATCCTCCGCAGTAAGCCGTTTGCGAACTTCGTCCGGCGCGCCGGCAAGATGGTGCTCAAGCGCATCCCCCTCGGCGGCGCGGCGAAGAAGGCCATCGAAGGCGCGGAGATCGGCGCCATGCACTTCATCGGTCCGTCGGAGAAGACGGCCGTGATCTTCGAGGAGCTTGGCTTCCGCTATATCGGCCCGCTCGACGGCCATAACTTCGACGTTCTCGTCGACGCGTTGCAGATGGCCAAGGGGTTCGACCGTCCGGTCCTTCTGCACGTCCGCACGGTCAAGGGCAAGGGATTCGAGCCCGCCGAGCGCGACTCTCGCACGTTCCACGGCATCGGCGCCAACGCGTTCGAGCCGAGTAATGGCAGCAAAAAAGCCGCCGGCACACCTGCGCGTCCTAAGTTTCAAGATGTCTTTGGCGACGCGATGATCGCCGTTGCGGAGAAGGACCCGCGGGTCGTCGGCATTACCGCCGCCATGCCCGACGGCACAGGCCTCGCGAAGTTCGGCAAGCGCTTCCCCGAGCGTTACTTCGACGTCGGCATCGCGGAGGCGCACGCCGTTTGCTTCGCTGCGGGCCTCGCGTCGAGCGGGCTGCGTCCCGTCTGTGCGATCTATTCGACGTTTTTGCAGCGTGCGTACGACCAGGTCGTGCACGACGTCGTCGTGCAAAACCTGCCAGTCGTGTTTTGCATGGACCGGGCCGGCTTCGTGGGCGACGACGGCCCCACGCACATGGGCCTGTACGACATTGCATATCTGCGCACGCTGCCAAACGTTACGCTGATGGCGCCCCGCAATGAGGCCGAGCTGCAGCCGATGCTCGAACACGCGCTTTCGCTCAACGCGCCGGCGGCGATCCGCTACCCTCGCGGCTCGAGCAGCGGAAAGCACGACGATCGCTTGTCGCCGATCGTGCACGGTAAGGCGGAGGTGCTGCGCCGCGGCCGCGGCGTTGCGATCGTGACATACGGCACGGCGGTCGATATCGCCCTCGATGCGGCCGCCGGACTCGACGTTACCGTCGTCAACGGGCGATTTGCAAAGCCGCTCGACGAGGCGTTGCTGCGCGGTCTGCCCGACGACCACCGCTGGCTAATCACGCTCGAAGAACACTCGCTCGCGGGCGGCTTCGGTTCGGCGATCGCCGAATTCGTTTCGGATGAAGGACTCGATCTTCGCGTGGAACGCATCGGCGTCTCCAACGTCCTCGTCCAGCACGACTCCCAGGACAAGCAGCGTGCGCTTTTCGGGCTCACTGCGGAAGGTGTGGCCGCGCGAATCCGGGAGCTCGCCCCGGCCGAGCCGTCGTACGCAATCCCACTGCGGAAAACGTCTTCCCGATAAGTAGGCAGGGCCCAAAAATGCGGGCTCTCGGCCTTGGGTAGGCGTGCAGTCTAGTAGGGCGCTCCCTGGGGGGCCGGCGGACTCACCGCGACGCCGGCATAGCCGCCGCCTGGTACGCTAATCGCCTCTTGCGGCCGCTCGGCCGTGCCGGGATAAACGTACCGCTGCAGCTGCCGCGAGAGCCGACCCGGATTCTCGACCCATGCGTGCTTCTCTCGTTCGTCGAGGGCAACGCCGAACGAGCCGGGATGCCGCGTGGCGAAGCGGTTCGTCATCGTCGTCGAGCCCGGGGCAAAATCGCCGCAGGCGGCGGACTGATCGCACACGAGCAGCGCGCCGGAGGCGGTCGTTTGAATGCCGCCGGGTGCCTGCAGCGTGATTCCGAGGTCGATGGGGGAGCCGGCGCCGCCGATCCATTCATCGATTCGCCCACTGCCGGTTGGTCCATTGAGCTGGAGATAGGTCACGTAGAGGTTTCCCCGGTCGTCGACGGCGTCGTTGAACGCGTAGTTCATGTGGGGGTCGCTGAGGGTGCCGGTCGGCGTCGTGCTGCCACCGGCGTAGACTTCCACCACGCCATCGTTTCCGCTCGCGCAGCCGCGCGTGTAGTCGAAGAAGTTCGTCACGTAGACGGTGCCCGACGCATTGTCGACCACGACGTCGGTCGCGGAGCCGCCGGGATCCTGCAGCGTCTTGAGCGGGGTCGTGGAACCCGGCGCAAACTCGAGCACGCTGGAAAACGCCTTCGTGCAGTCGCCGGCAATTGCGACCCATAGGTTGCGCTGCTTGTCGACGAACAAGCCCTGTGGATTCGTTACGCCCGTGATCTGGCCGCACGGCGTCTTCGCGTTATGCCGGCGATCGTAAATGTATACCGAGTTGTCGTACGACGTCACGTAGACGACGGAGGCGCCGCAACCCGAGGCTTGCATGCGCGCGCGGTTCGTGCGGGCGCTCGCCGAGCTTGCGCCGGCGGGCAGCACCGATGACGCCGCGGGCGGCGACGATGCGGTGCCGTTGACGCCGCAGGCGGCGAGCGACGCGAAACCAAGACCGGCGCTTGCGACAGCGGCGATGGAAACCACCACGGAACGGCTGTGTATCATCGCACTACCTCCGAAGACTGGGTGCGACGCATGCGGACGCCGGCCCTACGACGGCGTGCGACAAACATCGTTGCGGTCCGCGAACCAAAAAGGGTTCCTTGACGCTGGTGGCGACGGGTGCTAAACTTGTCGCCTATGCCCCGGGGCGCATGAAAGCCGCCACAAAAGAAAGGGCGAGACACCTCCATTCAACGGAGCCCGTGTTTCGTCTTTTTGGTGTGCCCCCGAGTGCCGGCGCAGCCCCGCGCAATTATAACGTACGATTTTTAGCCGCAGAGAAAGAGAGTAATGGCGAAGACGACAGCTCCGAAGTCCGCACCGAAGAGTTCAGCGGAGCCTGCTGTTCGCGCCGCCAGAAGCCGTACGAAGCGACCCACCGCCGCCAAGGTGGGTCCCGACGGCAACGGCGCCACGACGGTCATGCCGTCGACGTTTCCCATGCCGACGGGAGCCTTTACCGTCGAGCAGCGTCCCGAGCCGGGTCCGAAGCGCGAACGATATTCGTTCGGGAAGATTCCACACGTGCTCGAGGTTCCGAACCTGATCGAGCTGCAGAAGGCCAGCTTCGATTGGTTCAAAACCGAGGGGTTGGCGGAAGCGTTCAATTCGATCTCTCCAATCAAGGACTTCACCGGTAACCTGATCCTCGAGTTCGGCGAGCATTCGCTCGGCGAGCCGAAGTATTCCATTGAGGAATGCCGCGAGCGCGACATGACTTACAGCGCGCCGCTCCGCGTGCGCGTCCGCCTGATCACCGCCGAGTCGGGCGAAATCAAGGGAATTCCCGACCAGGAAATCTTCATGGGTGACTTCCCGCTCATGACCGACAAGGGCACCTTCATGATCAACGGCGCGGAGCGGGTGATCGTCAGCCAGCTCGTGCGCTCGCCGGGCGTCTACTACAGCCAAGACGTCGACACCAATTCGCGCCCCACGTACAACGCGACCATCATCCCCAACCGCGGCGCGTGGATCGAGTTCGAGACCGACAACGGCACGAAAAACGACGAGACCGAGGGGACGATCGGTGTCCGCATCGACAAGAACCGCAAGATTTACGTCTCGACGTTCGTCCGAGCGCTTTCGCGCCCGGACCTCGGCCTTGACTGGGAGAGCGACGAGGCGATCTTGCGGCTTTTCGATCAGAGCCCGCTGATCCGCAATTCGATCGACAAAGACAAGGACATCAAGACGCGCGAGGACGCGCTCAAAGAGATCTACAAGAAGCTGCGCCCCGGCGAGCCCGAGAACGCGGAGAACGCGGAGAAGCTGCTCGAGTCGTTATTCTTTGACGAAAAGCGCTACGATTTGGCCGGCGTCGGACGCTATAAGCTCAACGGCAAGTTCCACTACCGCATACAAAACCCCGATCCCGACGCGCGCGTGGAAGCGCCGTATGTCGTCATCGACGAATACGCCGATCCAGGGCTCGATATGCCGCCGATCACGGCGAAGTGCCTCACGCGCGCCGATATGATCGCGGTGATCCGCCGACTCATCAAAGTAGCGACCGGCCTGGTTTCCAAGGACGACATCGATCACCTTGGCAACCGCCGCGTCCGCTCGGTCGGCGAACTGCTGCAAAACCAGTTTCGGGTCGGTCTGCTGCGCCTCGAGCGGGTCGTACGCGAGCGCATGACGGTGCAAGACATCGAAACCGTCACGCCGCAGGCGCTGATCAATATCCGGCCGGTCGTCGCGGCCATCAAGGAGTTCTTCGGTTCGTCCCAACTGTCGCAGTTCATGGACCAGACCAACTCACTGGCCGAACTGACGCACAAGCGCCGCCTATCGGCGCTCGGCCCGGGCGGCCTGTCGCGGGAGCGCGCGGGCTTCGAAGTGCGCGACGTCCATCACTCGCACTACGGCCGCATCTGTCCCATCGAGACGCCGGAAGGCCCCAACATCGGCCTGATCGGTTCGCTCGCGACGTACGGCCGCGTCAACAAGTTCGGCTTCATCGAGACGCCCTACCGCGTCGTGCGCGAAGGCACGGTCTCCGACGAGATCGTCTATCTCACGGCCGACCGCGAGGACGAGTACATCATCGCCCAGGCCAACACGCCGGTCGATTCGAGCAGCGGTAAGATCACGACCGATTCGGTGGTTTCGCGCTACGCGGAAGAGTATATCGAGGAGCCCGCGCCGCGCGTTCAGCTCATGGACGTATCGCCCAAACAGATCGTCTCCGTCGCGACGGCGCTGATCCCATTTTTGGAGCACGACGACGCGAACCGCGCGCTGATGGGTGCGAACATGCAGCGCCAGGCGGTGCCGCTGCTGCGGCCCGACGCCCCCATCGTCGGCACGGGCATGGAATACCGCGCCGCAAAGGATTCGGGCAGCCTGCTCGTTGCCGAGGAGGCGGGTACGGTCACGTCCGTCGACGCCAAGGGCGTCGCCGTGCGCAATGCCGAGGGCGTCGAGCGTACGTACGAACTGCTCAAGTTCGTGCGCAGCAACGCCGGCACGTGCATCAACCAGCGTCCGATCGTCGCGGTCGGCGATGCGGTCGTCGAGGGCCAGGTGCTCGTCGACGGGCCGTCGTCAGATCAAGGCGAGCTCGCGCTGGGTCAAAACGTCCTCGTCGCGTTCATGCCGTGGGAAGGCTACAACTACGAGGACGCGATCCTCATCAGCGAGCGCATGGTCAAGGAAGACCGCTTCACCTCGATCCACATCGAAGAGTACGAGTGCGAGGCGCGCGATACGAAACTCGGCCCCGAAGAGATCACGCGCGACATCCCCAACGTCGGCGAAGACGCGCTCAAGGACCTCGACGAACGCGGCATCATCCGCATCGGCGCGGAGGTGCGTCCAGAAGACATCCTCGTCGGCAAGGTGACGCCGAAGGGCGAAACGGAGCTCACCGCGGAGGAACGGCTGCTGCGCGCGATTTTCGGCGAGAAGTCACGCGAGGTCCGCGACACGAGCCTGAAAGTGCCGCACGGCGAAAAGGGTAAGATCATCGACGTCAAGGTCTTCTCGCGCGAGAACGGCGACGAGCTGTCGCCGGGCGTCAATCACCTCGTGCGCGTCTACGTCGCTCAAAAGCGCAAGATTCTTCAGGGCGATAAGATGGCCGGACGCCACGGCAACAAGGGCGTGATCGCCAAAGTGCTCCCAGAAGAAGACATGCCGTATATGGAGGACGGTTCGCCGGTCGACATCGTTCTCAACCCCTTGGGCGTGCCGTCGCGCATGAACCTCGGACAGATCATGGAGACGCACCTCGGCTGGGCGGCGCGCATGCTCGGCATGAGCGTCGCGACGCCGGTGTTCGACGGCGCGCATGCCGAAGACATCGCCGAATGGCTGCAGGACGCGGGCCTGCCCGCCGACGGCAAGACGTGGCTGCGCGACGGACGCAGCGGCGAGCGTTTCTCTCGTCCGATCACCGTTGGTTTGATCTACATGCTCAAGCTCGCCCACTTGGTCGACGACAAGATTCACGCGCGTTCGACCGGGCCGTACTCGATGATCACGCAGCAGCCGTTGGGCGGCAAAGCGCAGTTCGGCGGCCAGCGCTTCGGCGAAATGGAGGTCTGGGCGCTGGAAGCCTACGGCGCAGCATACACGCTGCAGGAGCTGTTGACGGTGAAGTCCGACGACGTCGTCGGGCGCGTCAAGACCTACGAGGCAATCGTCAAAGGCGAGAACGTCATGGAACCCGGCGTGCCGGAGTCGTTCAAGGTCCTCATCAAGGAACTGCAGTCGCTCGCCCTCGACGTCAAGGTGCTCACCGAAAATCGTGAAGAGGTCGATATCAAGACGCCCGAGGAGGAAATGGGCGAAACCGAACGCCGCGAATACGGTCTGCTGATGGGCGACGAACAAGCGGTCGTATCGCAGACGGCCGTCGCGACGCGCGAAGCCGCCGCCGAGGCTCCGGTCGAAGAGGAAGCCGAGGAAGAAGAAGAGATCGACGACAGCAAGCCGCTCGATGCGACGGCCGTGACCGTGGCGACACCGCCTCCGACGCCGCGCGCACCGGAGATCGAAGCCGAGGAAACGTTCGACGTGGCCGAAGAGCCCGCCGAAGAAGAGATCGAGGGAACGCAAGGCTACGAGCTCGAGGAAGAGGACGAAGAGCCGATCTACGAGGACGAGAAGCCGGCGTTCGACGGCGAAGAAGAAGAGACGCCGTTCACCGACAACACCAATCAAGAGGAAGAGTTTTAGCTATCTCCGCCTCGAACGACACGAGAAAGGGCCCGCCGATGCGGGCCCTTTTGTTTGTCGCGAGTGTAGCGAACGCTCGGGCTAGGTCTTCATGCAGGTGGATGTGACGGTCACGCGGCGGCCGGTCTTGGTCTCGGTGAACCAGGACGTCGACGTCGTTTTGGTCGGGCTCACTTTGGTCATGGTGACGTTCGACTGACTCGAGATGTCCGGGCCGGGGGCGAAGGCCACGTCGCGCCAAACCATCCGGTCTCCGTTCCAGCCGTTCGAGAACGTGAGGTCGTAGGCGCCGCCGTCGCCGTACATCACATCGGCCCAACGCTTCGAGTCGGGATCGTACGTGATCCGGTCGGTGGTCGTGAGCTTGCGCGCGATCCAAGACGTCGGCCTCGTGCTGGACACCTCGTTGATCCAGTAGCCGCTGGGGTCGACCGTATAGGTCGAGGTGGTCACGTAGGCCGCCGGCCGGCGGGAGCTTCTGGTGCTGCAGGTCCACGTCCCGAGCATGAAGCTGACGGAGGAAAAGTTCGGCTTGGCCGGCGCCGGGATGGGCGTGCTTTCGACCTGAGCGACTGCGTAGGCCGGGATCCCGGACATGGCGAGAAGAGCGATCGCGATAAGGACCCGTTGAATGCGCACTGATTCTCCTTCCAGTAGAAGAGATGACAGCTTGGGGCAAAATGAGTTAGCCAGCGTGCTCTCGCACGCCTGCAAGGCCCTAGCCTCCCGCGTCCCGGATTGCCCGGATACCTGCGACGTCGTAACTGTTTGAAGTTACGACGTAGCGCTATTTCGAGAGGACTGGACAATGTGGAGAGCCGGCTTGCTGTTTGCAATTTTGTCGCTCGTCGGTTGCGGGAGCGCGGCCGGTGTCGTCATCACGCCGTCGCATGCCGCCGGTACCGCCGTAACGCCGACGAACCAGCCGTTTAGCGGCTTCTTACGAATCGTTCCAAGCCAAGTGGCGTTCAAAAACGACCGCAGCGGTTCGCAGCTCGTTCGCGTGTGGCAGCGCGGCTTCAAGGGTCAGTATCGTGCGCGCAACGAGTGCACGAACGTCAGCGTCCACCTCGTACACTACACGCGAACGCACGCGACCGTCTGGAAGGTACGACCAACGGCAAACGGGCGCCGCTCGTGCGTCGTCATCTTTTCCGGAAATACTGGTCCCAGGGGAACGGCACGATTGAAGATAAGCGTTTTGACCCTATGACGACGCTTCCTAAAATCGGTGTCGTAGGCACCGGACGCATGGGCGCCAACATCGCCAAACGGCTGCGGGACGTCGGTTATCCGATCGTCGCACTCTACGATGCAATTCCGGCATCCGCCGCATCGGCCGCCGCAGAAACCGGCGGAGAGGCGGTCGGGGACCTGGCCCGCGTAACGGAGCGCTCCGACGTCATCCTCACGGTGGTTACCGACGACGAAGCGATGCACCGGATCTTCGCCGAGGGCGGGGATTCGCTCCTGATCGGCGCGCGGGACAAGGTCTTCATCAACTGCGCCACCCTGTCTCCGAAGGTCCACGTGGAAATCGAACGACTCGCCGAAGATCGCGGCGCCCATTCGCTCGAGGCATGCATGGCCAGCTCCATCTCTCAAGCACGCGACGGCACGCTGTATTTGATGGTTGCCGGACGGAGAGCGGTGTTCGAGCGCGCCGAGCCGCTCCTGCAAAAGATGAGCGCGTCGCTGATCTACGTCGGCGAAGCGGGCCGCGCCGCACAGGTCAAAGCGCTCGTCAACATGGTGATGAACGCGAACACGGCTGGCCTCGCCGAGGGCTTGGGCCTCGGCGACGCGCTCGGACTCGACCTCGACCTGCTCCGAAACGTCTTCGCGCACACGGGCGCCAACTCGCGCGTGCTCGAAACGGATGGCGCCGACATGCAGAATCGCGACCACGACGTCTATTTTTCTGCGGCGCACGCGGCGAAAGACTCTGGGATCGCCCTCGCGCTCGCTCGCGAAGCCGGCTTGGATCTCCCGCTCGCGCTGGCGACCTTCGAGCAGTACGAGCGCATGAAGGCCCTCGGCCTAGGAGAGCTCGACAAGTCCGGCATATCAGAGCTCACGTTCAAATCACGACGCGGCCGGCAGGCCGCGGCACACGCTTAGGCGGCGAAAGGGAACACCATGACGTCGGAAACTCGGTCGAACATCGTACCCCTGGTAAGTTCCGGAACGGCTGGACCGCTCGGCGCCATTCATCTGCCGCGACTGTGGCTCAAGTTGTCGCTCGCGGGCGTCGGCGCTTTGCCGGACGGTTACGACGAATGTGGAGACGGCTTCGACGGGATGACGTTAAAAGCGCTCGGGCTCGACCGGCAGAAGACGATCGACTTCATCCGCGAGCGCAAACCGTCGTACATGGAATTCGAAGAATGGGTCGCGGCAAACGGAAAGACGGACAAGGCGACGATCCAGGCACACAACGCGGCGATCCGTGGGTATCACCACGGCGCAGAGCTCGCGACGACCATGCGTAGCAGCTCGAAAATCAACGACGCTTCCGTCGGCGACGCCATTACGCTCAACACCGTTGAGGACCTCGACGCGGTTCACCGCCAAATCGCCGCGTCATCCTGACGACCACGGCTCTCGTGCGATGACCGCAAAGAGTAAATTCGTCGATCGCGCCGTTCAAGAATACGTCGTTGCAACGACGGTTCGCGAGCACCCGCTGCTTGCGGAGCTGCGCGCCGAAACGTCGCGCATGGAACAGGCTGGCATGGCGATTGGACCCGAGCAGGGACAACTGATGGCGCTCCTCGCGCATGCGATTGGCGCGCGACGGTACCTCGAGATCGGCGTGTTCACCGGCTACAGCTCGCTCGCGATGGCGCTCGCACTGCCGGACGACGGCCGAGTGGTCGCATGTGACGTCAACGACGAGTACACGGCCGTCGCGCGGCGGTATTGGCAAAGTGCCGGCGTGATGCACAAGATCGATCTGCGTATGGCGCCAGCGCTCGAAACGCTTGCGAACCTCGAAGCCCGCGGCGAAGCGCCCTTCGACATGGCGTTCATCGACGCCGATAAGGCCAGCGTGGACGCTTATTACGAGGCGTCGCTCCGGCTCGTTCGTCCCGGCGGCCTGATCCTGGTCGATAACGTGCTGTGGGGCGGCTCCGTGCTCGATGCGTCGGACGGCGACGAGGACACGCGAGCACTGCGGGCGATCAACGAGAAAGCCGGCCGCGACGAACGGGTCGACGTCGCGCTCGTCCCGGTTTGCGACGGCCTTCTCATCGCGCTCAAGTGCAGTGAGGCCGCTACGGCGGGCGGAGGTAGTTGAACCGCGACCAGGCGCCGCGCGCGGGCATCGGTTCCATGCCCGGGGACGCAGCGGTCTGTGACGGGCCGCTGACGTCGAAGCAGATGCGGCGGTGCCCGTAATCCACCGCCATGGCGTGGACGGTGCTGAGGTTCGTTTCGATGATGCCGTTGTAACCGTCGGGGTGCTGCGGCTCGGTGCAGATCGGCCATCGCGCTGGCCGGCGCACCTGGGGCGTATCGGACCGCTGCCACGGCGCCGCATGCAAATCCATCACGCACGGCGCTCGGCGTCTTTTCGTAGTCGGCGCTCGCTACGAGGGGCTGCCGCAGCGAGGTGCGCACCCCGTCCCACAGTGCTCCTCCGCCCGCCATTCCCGAATCCAGCACGACGTGGTTGAGCCACGTACCGTTGATCTCGACCGTGGCGAGCGGCACGTGGGGAGAAAGGTCGACGGTAAGGCAGTGCAGGCGCGCGAGCTTCGACGCAGCGGGAAACAACGTGACGAGTCGGCGGTCCCGATCGATCAGCGTCGGAAAATGCGCGAAGAAGTCGTAGCCGCACAGCGCCGTATATCCCGTGAGACTCGACGAAATGAGCGCGGACACGTTGCGCAGCGAATGTCCTGCGACGTCGAAGCGTGGGAGCTCCGTCTGGCGATCGACGTACGTGCGGCCATCGGGAGCGACCTCAAAGGTCCCCGCGCGCGCGTTGAGCCGCGCGGCCCGCGCGAGTAACGGCGATACCAAGATGGCGGACGTTCCCGTATCGAGCACGCACGAGGCGCGCTGGCCGTTGATCGTTACCGGGATCGTCGTCCGCGTTTCATTGAGCCCGCTCGCGAGCGTGACGGGCGCCGGCTGTGCCGGCCCCCGCGACGCAAAGGCAACCCCTGAAGTGCCTGCGGCGAAACAAAGGATGAAGGCAAACGCGCGGAGCTTTTGTTGCTGCATCACGGGCTCGAACGTAGGGTACCATAGGCGAGCGGGATTCATACGCTCCTCTCATCAAAGTGTAAACAAGTGACGCGCGTCACGTGCATTGGGGGCGGCCCTGCCGGGCTGTACTTCGGAATTCTTCTCAAACGCCGGCGTCCCGCGTGGTCCATTCGGATTCTCGAGCGCAATCGTCCCCTCGACACCTTCGGCTGGGGCGTAGTCTTTTCCGACGCGACGCTCGAAAAGCTGCGCTCGGCGGACGAGCCGACGCACGCGGAAATCACCGGCGCGTTCGCGCACTGGGACGACATCGAGATCAATGTCGACGGCCGGACGATCCGGTCGAGCGGCCACGGCTTTTGCGGCATCTCGCGCAAGCGGCTCTTGACGATCCTGCAGCGACGAGCTGCGGCCCTCGGCGTCGAGATGCAGTTCGAAACCGACGTGCAGGACGTCGAGGCGCTGCACAGCGAGTGCGACCTGCTCGTCGGCGCCGACGGCATCAACAGCCGCGTTCGCGCGGCGTACGCGACCGCGTTTCAACCGGACCTCGATCGTCGCAACTGCCGCTTCGTCTGGCTCGGCACGAGCTTGCCGCTCGAGGCGTTCACCTTCATCTTCGAGCGAACCGAGCATGGCTGGTTCACGGTGCACGCCTACCGATTCGACGAATCGCTGAGCACGTTCATCGTTGAGTGCCGCGAGGAGACCTGGCTGGCGCACGGCCTCGATGCCGCCGGGACGGAGCAGACGATCGCCTTCTGCGAAAAGCTTTTTGCGCCGTATCTTCGGGGCCATCGCCTGATGGCAAACAGCGCGCACCTGCGCGGCCGCGATTGGCTGAACTTCACGCGGGTGAGCAATGCATGCTGGGTGCACGACAACGTCGTCCTCGCCGGCGATGCCGCGCACAGCGCGCACTTCTCGGTTGGCTCCGGAACGAAGCTCGCGATGGAAGACGCCATCACCCTGAGCGCCTGCATCGCTCCGCCGGATGTCGCCGTGAGTTTGTCGAAGGCCGAGCTCCCCACCGCGCTTCGGCGGTACCAAGATGAGCGCAAACTCGAGGTGCTCAAGCTGCAGAACGCGGCGCGCAACTCGACCGAGTGGTTCGAAAACGTCGGACGGTACGCAACGCTGCCGCCGGAGCAGTTCGCATACAGCCTGCTTACGCGCAGCCAGCGGATCGGCCATGAGAATCTGCGGCTGCGTGACGACCGCTACGTCGCCGGCATCGAGGAGTGGTTTTCGGGTGCATCGCCGGGCCGGCCGCCGATGTTCACCCCGTTCCGCCTGCGCGAGCTCGAGCTCGAGAACCGCATCGTCGTGTCCCCGATGGACATGTACAGCGCCGTCGACGGCACGCCGAACGACTTCCACCTCGTGCATTTGGGGACGCGCGCCCTTGGCGGCGCCGGCTTGATCTTTACCGAGATGACATGCGTCACGCGCGAGGGCCGCATCTCGCCGGGCTGCACCGGTATGTATCTGCCGGAGCATCGGGCGGCCTGGGCGCGCATCGTTGACTTCGTGCATGAAGCGTCTGAGGCCAAGATCGCACTGCAACTCGGCCACTCCGGGCCGAAAGGCTCGACGAAGCTGATGTGGGAGGGAATGGACGAGCCGCTCGAGCGCGACAACTGGCCGGTCGTCGCTCCCTCGGCGATCCCGTACGCGCCGGCCAATCAGGTTCCGGCGGAACTCACCCGCGCCCAGATGGACGAGATTCTCGCCGCATTCGTGCGTGCCGCCGAGATGGGGCGCGACGCCGGCTTCGACCTTTTGGAGCTGCACTGCGCGCACGGCTACCTGCTCTCGTCGTTCATCACGCCGCTGCGCAACCGCCGAACCGACGAGTACGGCGGGTCGCTTCCGCAGCGTCTGCGCTACCCACTGGAAATATTCTCGGCGATGCGCGCGGCCTGGCCACAGAGTAAGCCCATGTCGGTGCGCATCTCTGCAACCGATTGGGTCGACGGCGGCGTCTCGGGCGACGACTCGGTCGCGATTGCGAGCGCCTTCAAGGACGCGGGTGCCGACCTCATCGACGTCTCGACGGGCCAGACGTCGCCCGATGCCAAACCCGTCTACGGCCGCATGTTCCAGACGCCCTACGCCGACCGCATCCGCAACGAAGTCGGCATCGCCACGATGGCCGTGGGAAACATCACCGACGTCGATCAAGTCAACGCGATCCTCGCGGGCGGCCGCGCCGATCTCGTGGCGTTGGGACGGCCGCACCTCGCGGATCCCTTCTGGACGCTGCACGCCGCGGCACAACTCGGCTACGGCGCAGCGCCGTGGCCGGTGCAGTACCGTCCGGGCAAGGAGCAGTTGGAACGGCTGATCGTGCGTGCACGAGAGCCGGTGAAATGAACCTCGACGGCAAGCACGCCGTCGTCACGGGCGGGGCTCGCGGCATCGGACGCGCGATCTCGTCCATGCTTGCGCGACGGGGCGCGCGAGTCAGCGTCGTGAGCCGGACGGTGGGCGAATCGGAGGTGGGGCCGTTCTTCGCGGCGCGCGCGGACGTCACGGACGAGCAGCAAGTGCGCCGCGCCTTTGCGGCCTGCCGCGACGCGAACGGCCCGGTGGCAATCTTGGTAAACAACTCCGGTATCGCGGAGTCCGCTCCCGTAACGCGCACGAGCCGCGCGATGTGGGACCGCATCATCGCGACCAACCTGAACGGTACCTTCCTCTGCACGCGCGAGGCCCTCGACGACATGTTGGAAGCGAATTGGGGTCGCATCGTGAACGTTGCGAGCACTGCCGGGCTCGTCGGTGCGCCATACATCGCGGCATACTGCGCGAGCAAGCACGGCGTCGTGGGATTCACGCGTGCCGTCGCTGCCGAGCTCTCGGCCACGGCCGTGACGGCGAACGCGGTGTGCCCCGGCTACACGGACACCGAGATGTTCGAACGCACGATCGAAAAAATTACGGCGAAGACAAACCGGGACGCCGAGACGGCGCGGGAGATGCTCGCGCGCAGCAATCCCGAGGGTCGCATCGCGACGGCCGACGAGGTCGCCGAGGCGATCCTCGAGTTGATCGAAGGGACGCAAAACGGGACGGAACTGGTCGTCCCGCGCCGCTAGGCGCCATACCAGCGCAGGGTTGGCCAGATTTCGGAGAGCGGTGCGATCGCATCGCGGCACAGGTAGATGGGAGCCGGCCCCTCGACGATCCACTTATACGGCTCGTTCGACGTCCGAACGAGATCGACGCGGCGATAGAAGCGGCGCAGCACGTCGATGCGGGTCGCTCCGATGGCAACGAGCGTGCGGCCGCCATACCCCCGCGTGCCCCACAGGTAATAGTTGTTTTGGCTCGAGATTGCTTGCGGCAACCCGTAGCGCGGACCGTAGAAGTCGAGCGCGCCGGCGTCGCCGTAGGTGTCGGCGTAGATGGCGGTGCCCGCGCGAGCGCGGGGCGGCAAGGCGAAATACACCGTGGCGACGTCGCGCGCCAGACGCTCCCACCCGAACTCCTCCGCAAACACCGGCTGCACCAGCCGCGCCGGCGTTCCGCCGCGGCCGGTGAGGCCGAGGTGCGTTGCGTATGCGATGAGGCCGCCTGGCGGCAGCACGGGAAGCGAAAACGGTAGCGCCACGATCGCCACTGCGGTCACCGCGGCGAAGAGCGCGTTTCGGACCGGGGGCGCCGCCCGCTCCACCGCGGTAACGCCGATCGCGAGGAGCGCGGCATAAAAGCCGACGATGTAGTACCCCTTCGCTTCGAGCGCGGCGGCGAGCGCGAATACGACGCCGTATGCAATCGTGACGAAGCGAAGGTCCCGGAGCGCCGCAACGCGGAACGGCGCGATCAACCCGGCCGCCCAGACGATGGCGGCCGCCGGGTTCGTATAGAGGAATTGCTCGACGGCGAACGCGCCGGCGTTGCGCAGCCAATCGCGGTATTCCAGCGCGAACCCCGCTTGAAAGCGTGGCCGGTGTGCGGCGTCGCCGCGCAGCACGTCCACGATCGGCCACCCGTGCGTCGCCTGCCACGCGACATTTGGCCAGACGAGGGCGAGCGCGAGCAGCGCCGCGCACGCCGCCGGCCCGGCACGAATGGTGCGGCGCTGGGCCGTCGTAAGGAGGCCGGCGAGAATGCCGACGATCGGCAGCACCATAGAGTATTTGCCGTACAACCCCGCCGCGGTCACGGCGCCGAGTGCCAGCCACCAGCGTGGCGCGAGCGTCGCGGGGGAGCGGACGATGCGTATCGCCACGAATAGCGCGAGCGTCCAAAAAAGCGGCTCGAACGAGCTCGTCGTCAGAGTGTTTCCGAGCAGCAAGTACGCCGGCATGGAGAGGATCGCGACGCCGGCGAGCGCCTGAGCAAAGCGGCCGCCGCCGAGTTCCCGCGCGAGCGAGGTTCCGAGGTAGACCGTCAGCGCCGCCGCTGCAATCGGCAGCGCGCGCAACGCGACGAGGGAATAGCCGGTGGGCCCCGCAAGCCACGCGGCGATCGCGACGAGCGGCGGCTGATCGACGTAACCCCACGCCAAGTGCTTCGAGCAGGCGATGAAGTACAGCTCGTCCCGAAAGTAACCGTAGCGCCATGCCGTTGCGCCGTGGAGCAACAGCGTTAGGAGCGCAAGGCCCGGGGCGATCACGCCGTGCGTCGTGCGAGAATCAATAGACTCAAGGCGAAGCCGCAGACTCCCGACCAGATCCAGGAGCCGACCGCGACGTTCCAGTCCCACCATATCCGCTCGCCCAGGAGCGTTCCGATCAGATAGATGCCGATGTACGTCATCGGCACCCCGACTGCAAACGTTCGAAAGGCGCGAGTGCGGCCGAACGCGGGATGCGGGTCGTACCGCGCGACGAACGCGTCGGCGAGGATTCCGGTTGCCAGTGATTGTGCGATGGTTACGGCCAATAGCGGCGTTTGATTCGTGAACGCCGCGGCCGCCGGGACGTTGCCGATGAGGAACAGGAGCGTCAGCATGCCCGGACACGGATGCATCCGCGCGACGAGCCATAGCGCAAAGCCGGCGACGAGCGTGCTTTGGAAGATGACGATGAGCACTCCCGTCGCTACCTTGTAGTAGCCGATCCCGAGCGCCGTCAGATAGTTCGGCGAGAACGGCACGATCGGCGGCGGCGCGTTCGGCCGGCCGGCCGCGGGGTCGAAGGCATAGGCGGTTCCAAAGTGCGCGAGGATGAGCCAGGTTGCGAGCCCCAAGACGAGCGGAAGCTGGCGCCCGAGCGTCGTCGCGTACGCACGGTCGGCGAGCACCGAACGGATCGGCCCGCTGGCCAAGAAAAAGATTCCGAGCCCCAGAATTTGGTGCGTCGGGCTCAAGAGCGCGTCGACGCCCTCCTCGATGCCGAGCGCGCGGTGCCACACCATGTCGCCGGCGCCGCCGACGGCAAAGATGGCCGCACCGACGAGCGCCAAGCGATAGGGACGCGGCACCAGGTTGGGCCAGCGATACCCTAGGGCGTGGGAACGCACGCAGTACGCTGCAATCGCGCACGCGAGCGCGAGCATACCGGAGTAAAACACGGCATGATACGGCGTGAAGAACGTTTCGACCGGAACGTGGCCATGCGCCCACGCATCGAGGAAGAAACCGCCCGATATCCAGACGCCGCACACACCGACCGCATAATCGAGCACGAGACTTCGCGGAGCGGCGTGCTGCGGCAGCATGAGAGGGCCCGTTACGCGGCGACGCGTGGGGTGCCTTCTCGCCGGCAGGTGGATGCCGACGCGTTCCGTACGGATTCAAGCGTGCTTCTTCGCATCGGCGCAGTCGCGCTCGCGGCGCTGCTTTCCGGATGCGCGACGCGTCAGGCCGACGTCCCGCTCAATGCCGCCGTTGGGCCGAACGTGCTTCCGACGCCGCGGCTGGAACCCAACGGCGCCCTGCCGCGGATCCTCGCGATGCGGTTTTCGTCGCTCGACGTGCGGCGCGGCCAGCGCTGGTCCGGAGCGTTTATCACCGGAACGAACGTCGCGAGCATCGAGGTTCGGACGAATCTGTTTTCGATCAACGTACCGCATCGGAGCCCCGGGCGGTTTTCCTTCGTGCTCGACGTGCTCGATACGCCGCCAATTTTCGTGCGGGCGTATCGCCTCCGGGTGATCGCCCGCAACAGTGCGGGCGACACGTTCGAAGAAGACATTCCGCTGCGCATCCGATGACTCGAGCGCATTACGAGAGTGCGGACGGCGTGCTGAGCATTACGCTCAACGGTCCCCGCAAGAACTCGCTGACGTTCGAGTTGTATGCCGAGCTGCTCGAGCGGTTTCGCGCGCTGCGCGACGATGCGGCGACGAAGGCGGTGACGCTCGCCGGAGCGGGCGGCGACTTCTGCTCGGGAGGCGACGTCGGGGAGATCATCGGGCCGCTGACGCGGTGCGATCCGAAAGGGTTATTGGACTTCACCCAAATGACGGGGGAACTCGTCAAGGCGATGCGCGATTGCCCGCAGCCCATCCTCGGAGCGATCGACGGCGCCTGCGCCGGCGCGGGAGCGATTCTCGGCGATGGCGAGCGACCTGCGCTTCGGTACGGAGCGATCGCGGGTCGCGTTCCTGTTCGCGCGCGTCGGCCTCGGCGGCTGCGACATGGGCGCATGCACGATGCTTCCACGCATCATCGGCCTGGGACGCGCGAGCGAACTGCTGTACACCGGCCGAGCGATGTCGGGAACGCAGGCCTACGAATGGGGCTTCTACAACGAGCTCTGCGCACCGGACGCGCTGCTCGAACGCGCCCGCGAGTTGGCTCGAACGCTCTCGCGCGGACCGGCGCTGGCGCACGCCATGACGAAGCGGATGCTTGCGCGCGAATGGGCGATGCCGCTGCACGAGGCGATCGACGCCGAAGCGGTCGCGCAGGCGGCGCTGATGCAAAGCAACGACTTCCGGCGAGCGTACGAGGCGTTTATGGCCAAACGCGTGCCGGAGTTCGAGGGGAACTAACGGGCGATGAGCGTTGTGGACTGGCCGTTTTTCGACGACGAGCATCGCGCCTTCGTCGCCGAACTGCAGCGCTGGCTCGCGCGCGCCGACGTCCTCGACGACGAACGCAACGCCGACGCCAGCTGCCGCGCATGGGTCCGCGCGCTGGCGGAAGGCGGATGGCTGCGCGCCTGCGTTCCCGCCGCTCACGGCGGCGCTCGTTCGGAGCTCGACGCGCGCACGATCTGCCTCGCGCGCGAAATCCTTGCGGGCCGTTCCGCCTTGGCCGACTTCGCCTTTGCGATGCAGGGGCTCGGAAGCGCGCCGCTCTCGCTCTTCGGGAGTGCGGAGCTGCGCCGGCATTATCTGCCGGCGGTCGCGGCGGGCGGCTGCGTTGCCGCGTTTGCGCTGTCCGAGAGCGAAGCCGGTTCGGACGTAGCGGCGTTGGCCACGCGCGCACGCCGGGACGGCGAATCCTACGTCTTGGACGGTGAGAAAACGTGGATCTCCAATGCGGGCATCGCCGATCTGTACGTCGTCTTCGCCCGCACGTCGGGCGACGGCGCGAAAGGCTTGACCGCCTTTGCCGTGGACGCCGCCACGCCCGGATGCTCGAGCGGCAAACGGATCGAGACCATTTCGCCGCATCCCTTAGGCACGCTGCGCTTCGAGCGGGCGCGCGTGCCCGCGACCTGCCGAATCGGCGAGGAAGGGCAGGGCTTTGCGATCGCGATGGGCACGCTCGACGTCTTTCGCAGCACCGTCGGCGCGGCGGCCGTCGGGTTCGCGCGCCGTGCGCTGACGGAGTCCGTCGCGCATGCGCGATCGCGAATGCTTTTCGGCGCGCCGTTGGGCGCCTTGCAGCTCACTCAGGCCGCGATTGCAGCAATGGCCACCGACGTCGACGCGAGCGCGCTGTTGGTCTATCGCGCGGCGTGGCTCAAAGACGGCGGCCGGGCGCGCGTTACGCGTGAGTCGGCGATGGCGAAGTGGTTTGCAACCGAGGCGGCGGGCCGCGTCGCCGACCGCGCCGTCCAGCTTTTCGGCGGACGCGGCGTGACGCGGGGAGAGGTCGTGGAGCGGCTCTACCGCGACGTTCGAGCGCTGCGCATCTACGAGGGTGCGAACGAGATACAGCAGATCGTGATCGCCAAGCAGCTCTTGGACGGCTGAAGCATTGCGATGAGCGTCAGCGCATACGCCGACGGCTTCGCGCGCGAGCGGCTTCCCAGCGCAGAGGAGATGCCCGAGCTGATCTTTGGCGAGCTGCGGTATCCGGAGCGCCTCAACGCCGCCGCCGAACTCCTCGAACGGCGAATTCCGGAAATCGGCAACGACCGTCCGTGTCTCCTCGCGCCGGGCGACGCATGGAGCTATGGGCGCTTGCGTGAATCGTCGAATCGCATCGCGCGCGTGCTCGTCGACGATCTGGGACTCGTGCCGGGGAACCGCGTGCTGCTGCGCGCGCCGAATACGCCGATGCTTGCGGCGTGCTGGTTCGCCGTCCTCAAGGCGGGCGGCATCGCGGTGACGACGATGCCGCTCTATCGCGCCGGCGAGCTGCGCTTCATGCTCGAGAAGGCCGCGGTGCGCCACGCGCTGTGCGACGCACGCCTGCGCGAGGAGCTCGAGCGTGCGTGCGAATCGCTGCCTCACATTCAAATTGCGTACTTCGGGTACGAGGCGCCGCTGCCGTCGATCGAGACCCTCATGGACTCGAAGCCGGTGGACTTCGCGGCCGCCGACACGGCCGCCGAAGACGTCGCGCTCATCGCGTTTACGTCGGGAACGACCGGTGCGCCCAAGGCGGCGATGCACTACCACCGCGACCTGCTCGCGATCTGCGATACATACTGCGCGCGCGTCTTGCAGCCCAACGGCGACGACCTCTTCTGCGGCAGTCCGCCGCTCGGGTTTACGTTCGGATTGGGCGGTTTGCTGTTGTTCCCGCTGCACGCGGGCGCCGCGACGGTGCTGCTGGAGAAGGCGGGCCCGAACGAGCTGCTGACGGCCATCGACGAATACGGCGTCACGACCCTATTTACCGCGCCGGTTGCCTATCGCGCCATGGCGCAAACGTTAGAGGCGTACGACATCTCGACGCTGCGAGCGTGCGTTTCCGCCGGCGAGTCGCTGCCGCAGTCGGTCTGGGAGGAGTGGTACGCAAAGACCGGCCTGAAAATCCTCGACGGCATCGGCAGCACCGAGATGCTTCATATCTTCATCGGATCGCCCGCGCCGGAGGCGCGCGCCGGCGCGACGGGGCGCGTGGTTCCGGGATATGCGGCCGAAGTGCACGACGGCGCCGGCCGCGCCGTGCCCGACGGGAGCGTGGGAAGGCTCGCCGTGCGCGGCCCGACGGGCTGCAAGTATCTCGACGACGAGCGCCAAGCCACGTACGTGCAGCGGGGCTGGAACTACCCCGGCGACGCCTACATGCGCGATGCCGACGGCTATTTCCGGCACGTCGCGCGTACCGACGATATGATCGTCGCGTCGGGCTATAACATCTCAGGCCCCGAGGTCGAACATGCGTTGTGCGCGCACCCGTACGTGCGCGAGGCCGCGGTCGTCGCGAAGCGCGATCCCCAGAAGGAGACGAACTGCGTCAAGGCCTTCGTCGTGCTGGCGTCGGACTGCGACGCGGACGTGGAGATGGCCGACGAGCTCCGTGCGTTTTGTAAGGCGCGTCTCGCGCCGTTCAAGGCTCCACGCGAAATCGAATTCGTCACGGCGCTCCCGCGAACGGAAACGGGAAAACTGCAGCGCTACAAGCTACGCGATTAGGGCATTTCTCCGCCCGGTAACGGCAGCACCGCGGTCGCCTCGATCTCGACCTTTGCGCCCTCCTCGAGGAGGCCGGCCACCTGCACGAGCGCCATTGCAGGGTAGTTCTCGCCTACGATTTCCCGGTATGCGGCGCCGAGGGCGCGCAGCGCGTCGCGGTACTCGCCCTTGTCGGTGACGTACCAGGTGAGACGCACCAGGTGCTCGGGCGCGCCGCCGGCCGCCTTCAGGACCGCGACGACGTTGCGCAAAGCCTGGCTCGCCTGGGCAAGGAAATCGTCGGACACGAGTTTGGCCCGCTCGTTCCAGCCGATCTGACCCGCGATTGCGAGGTAACGTCCTTCGGCGAGAATGCCGTTGGCGTATCCGCTCGGCCGGGGCCACGCAGGCGGATTGATTGTCTCGCTCATGCGAAGTCCGCAGCCGTCGTGCGGTCGACTCCCGCACCGACGCCGGCCGCCCGAAGCACGACCGTTCCGGCTGCGCTCACGAGCAGGTTGACGGCGAGCGAGTACAAGGCGATGAACCCGGTGAGCGATCCCCCGAACCCATGCAGCGTCACGTTGGAGCTGAAGCCGCTCGCATAGGCCATTGCGCAGCTCGCAAAGACCCCGGACGCCCAACCGGCGAGCAGCGCCTTCGGGTGAAACCAGCGCGTCCACAGGCCGAAGACGAAGGCGGGAAAGATTTGCAGCATCAACGCACCCCCCAACAGCTGGAAGTCGATCGCATATGGCACCGGAACGAAGAAGATGAAAAGGATGGCGAACGCCGCGATGGCGAGCGTCAAGAGCTTCGCGGTCAGGGTTTCCACCGGGGACCGCTGCGGCGAGAAATCGCGGAAGACGTTGCTGGCAAAGAGGTTCGCCGCCCCGATGCACATGATCGCCGCCGGTACGAGAGCTCCGATGACCACCGCGGCGTCGGCGAGGCCCGCGAACCATCCGGGAAAGAAGCGCGCGAAAAGCAGCGGCACGACGCTGCTGCTGTCCTTGGGTGAGATCCCCGCCGCCAGCGCGCAGTAGCCGAGCAGCGCGAGCAGCCCGAGCAGGAGGGAATAGATCGGCAGCAACGCGGCGTTGCGGCGCACGACCTCGCGGCTACGCGCGGCGAGCACGCTCGTGATGGAGTGCGGATAGATGAATAACGAGAGGGCCGATCCGAACGCCATCGTCGCATAGGTAAAATACTGCGGGGGCGTCAGATAAATCGACGACGGCTTCGGCCGGGCCGCGAGCGCGGCGGCCGACGTCGAAAAGACGTGGGCCCAGCCGCCCAACCGTCCGGGGATTACCGCGATCGCCGCAATGACCGTCGACATAGATCAGCGTGTCCTTCACGAAGGCGATCAGCGCCGGCGCCCGCAGGCCGCTCGTATACGTGTAGGCCGCGAGCAGCACGAACGCGACCGAGAGCGCCGGCAGCGCGTTGCCGGCACCGAGCACGCTGAACTGACGGAAGACGGCGCGCATGCCGATGAGCTGCAACGCGATGTAGGGCATCGCGGCGACGACACCCGTCAGCGCCACGGCAAGCTCGAGCGTCCGGTCCCCGAACCGGTCGCGGACGAAATCCGCCGCCGTCACGTAGCCCCGCCGGCGAGCGATTGCCCAGAAACGGGAAAGGACGACGAGCGCGACCGGATAGGCAATCGTCGCGTACGGCACGGCGAAAAATCCGAGGGCGCCGACCCCGTAGACCAGCGCCGGCACGGCAATAAACGTGTAGGCCGTGTAGAGATCGCCCCCGAGCAAGAACCACGAGACGACCGTCCCAAAGTTGCGACCGCCCAGCGCCCACTGCTCCAACTCGGCGAGATTCGCATCGCCCCAGCGGGCGGCGACGAAGCCCAAGATCGTGACGGCGCCCACGGCGACGCCGAGCACCACTGCCGCACTAGACATCGTCGCCGCCGCTCGTCTTGGCGACGACGATGCCGAGCAGCACGGCCGTGACGAGCACCCACGCGAGCTGGTACCAATAGAAGAACGGCAACCCGAAGAGCGCGGGCTGCGGGCGATCGTACAGCATGGGCAGCAGCGTACCGACGAACGGCAGAATCAGCAGCGAATACCATCCGCGCCGGTGCATGCCGATGCGTTGGGCGCTCGTTCGGCGCGCTCCTCGCCGCCGCAGGCTTCACGGCGTAGGAAACGCCACCGCTGCAAGGAAACCAGCCCTAACTTGGAGTGACCTCCAGTCTGCGAAAGGGCGTGTACATGTCAGTCACTCAGCCTCCGACCGATACACCGTTCGGCCTGCAGCCGAATGTCGCCGCCGGTCTCGCCTATCTGCTCGGGCTCATCGGTGGCATCATCATGCTTGTCGGCGGCGGAACGAATCGGTTCGTTAAGTGGGCCGCGGCACAGTCGATTACGATGTGGGGTCTCTACATCGTCATTTGGATCGCGTGGACGTTCGCCACGAGCCTGATCCACATTTTGTTCATCCTCTTTCCCGTTATTTGGCTGGTCGGGATCCTCTGGTTCGTCTTGTGGATATGGACCTTCGTCTCGGCGTTTCAAGGAAAAGAGGTGCGCGTACCCGTGATCGACGGACTCACGGAAAACATCTTCAAAGCTCAGCTCGTCTAGCGTCGCCGGTACGCCGGCCGGGATACGGCAGGCGCAGCAGCGGCCGCTCGAAGGCGTACGTCACCAAGGCCGCTTGCGCGATCGACAACGCGAAAGCGGCCTCCGTATAAGGCGCCTGCCAGGCTGCATCGTAATGCGGGTCTCCTTCGTACGCGGGAAAGTGGTGCGAAAGCATCTCGCGCGCGATGAGCTGGTGATACAAGTAGAGATTGTACGAGATTGCCGCTAGGAAACGCAGCGGCGGATTGTCGAGCAGCGCTTGCCACCACCCCGGGCTCGTGAGCCATCCCAGCGCAACGATGGCAAACGCCGCGCCGAGCAGCGGGCGGTTACCGACCTGCCACACACCGGCCCACTGATCGTGAGAGTTGTAGTGATACAGACTCTCGAGCAGGGCGACGAACAGCGCGACGCCGCAGAGTGCAATGGCCGGCGACACGAGCGTTAGCCGCGAGCGGCGCCATCGCTCGCCGAACAGCGTGAACGTGTGCGCCGAAATCATGCCAAAGGCGAAGATGTCGAGATATCCTGGTAAGTTCTCCTCATACTGCGCGAAGAGCGTGTCGTAGCAGCAGAGCGACATCCATAAGCGCCACAGCCACGCGATCGCCACGAGCGCCCCGAACGTTTGCCAGGGCCATCGCCGAAAGCACGCCCAGATCAGCGGAAACACGCAATAGAACTCCACCTCAACGGCAAGCGTCCAGAGCACCCCGTCGATCGTGCCGTACCTATCGGGAAACCAGGTGTGAATGAAAAGCAGATGCGTGACGACGTCGGGGACGGTCGCCGCATTGGGCTGCACCTGCGCGTAGCCGATTGCATAGGCAGCGGCGATCGCGAGCGCGTACGACGGAACGATTTTGACGAAGCGCCGCCAAGCGAAGCGGCCCCACGCCGGTTGCGGCCGGCCTGCCACCGACGCGCGGACGAACGGATATGCGATGACGAAGCCGCTCAAAAAGAAAAAGAGATGGACGCCGACAAAACCGGTTGCCGGCAGGAAAGCCAGCGACGGCGGGGTCGCCAGCCACGAGATCTCCCAAACGTGATACCAGAGCACGAGCAAAACCGCGACGCCCCGCAGACCGTCGAGGACGCCGAGGCGCGGCTCCGCGTGCAGTGTGCCGCTAGCGGCCATAGCCCGCGAATACGGCCCGAATCCCCCGTATCATGCTGAGCAAGGGCCGCGTCATCCGGAGCGATTCAAACGAACTTCTTTTTGCACCAATGCATTGACACAAACGGAAGTTTTGTATTAGGATTGCAATACAATGTTGGAACACGAACTCGCCCGAATCGTCTTGGCCATGTTGCTCGTTGGCATCGCGATAATGGTCATGGTCTGTCCCAATTGCATCTACGGTGTCAATGGGTGTTTCCCGCGTCGCCATCTGGTGCCGGAGGAGCGCGAACGCCTGGAGCGCGCCCTTTGCGCTCGCCGAAACGCCGAGGATATTCCGGCGATCAAGTATTCGCGTTATCTCGCAGGGGCCGCGGTCGTCGCCGCGGCCTTGGAGTTCGTCCCAGCCCTTACGTTGACGCTTCCGTACGCGCTGTACGGGCTCGCCGTCGCGGTAACGACGTTCCTTGCATACCTTCAGTTTCGCCGCGCGCTCGATCGCCGCGTCGCACCACTCATGCGCCGCTCGACCTTCGACGCTCTCCCCTTTCCCGCAATCGTTGCTATGGCTTGCTGTTTCGCCGGGAGCGTCCTTTTTATGGCGTTCCCGAGCCAGCGCCCGGCCGCCGTGTCGACCGCGGCGGCGACGCTGTTGCTTGCCATCACCGCCTGGCGAATCGCGATCGCGCCGGCGCTGCTGGTGGGCGATGATCCTCAGGTCGAATACGCGATCGACGAGCGCTTGCGCCGCTCCCGCGCCACGAACGCCGCCGCATTGGCCTGCGCCCCCGCGCTCGGACTGGCATCACTCGCCGCAGCGCTGCTGCCGGGCGAAACTTCCGCGGGCATAACACTGTGGGTCGTGCTGGCGGCGTTCCTCGTCGCCATGCTCACCAACGCCCTGCGCCCCCGTTATCCGCTCGGCGCGGCGTGATTGCAACCCCCTCGTGCATCGACCACGCGTGAGTTGATCGCGTGAGCCCTTGCTACGTCTTCGTCGACCCGACGCTCGAGACTGCGCCCTACCTGCAGGTGGTGCACCAGCTGCAAGCGGCGATCGAGCGCGGCGACCTCCCGCCCGGTGCGCCCCTGCCCACAGTGCGCCAGCTCGCCGGCGACCTCCGCATCGCTCCCAATACCGTGGCCCGCGCCTATGGGGAACTGCAAGTCGAGGGCTGGCTCGTAGGCGACGGGCGGCGCGGAACGCGCGTCGCCGGTCAGCTTCCCGCGCTCAACAGGCGAGCGCGCATGCACTCGTTGCGCGAAGCCGCGGAAAAGTTCGTCGTCTCACTTCGTCACCGCGGTTTCACGAACGAAGAAATTGCCGCAGAGCTCGGCCGACTCGGGACTCCTTAGCCTTACTGAAAGTACAGCGGCGCCTGCGCGGACCCGCTATTCTTGCTGCACGTCACCTTACCGGTGAGGGTGGCGGCGCCGGAATACTTCGGGCGGTTGCGCGCGACGGCGAAGAATACGAAACCGCCGGCGCTCTTGACGTTCACGTTCACCGAAAAACTGTCGATCGTTTTCGTTCCGGCCGTAATGGCCCACGCCAGCTTGCACTTCCCCGTAACGCTGACGTCCGTAAACGATAGCGCGTACTGCCACGCCGATCCGGCCGTCACGTAGCTCTGCGGTCCGGTCATGCCCAGGTTGTACTTCGTCTGCGCACCTTTGACGCATCCGATGCACGGCACGCCGCCCTGATCCGGACCGTCCGCGACAAAGTTCATCAAGAGGGCTGGTGCTTTGGCATCGGGACGGACCATTAGCCTTTGAAAGACCATGCGGCCTCCCGCAACCGGCGGCGCCGACTCGAGAACGGCATCGATGGACGATCGAGCGGGAGCCGTCGCGCCCGCGCCGACCGACGGCGTCGAGCCGCTCGCGCCAAAGCCCCCGCACCCCGCAAGCGTAACGACAAGCGCCAAAAAGAGAGCACGCCGAGCATCTACCGTCATCGTTGCCTCCAGAGCGTAGCGGGATCGTGTAGGGCGGGTGCCATTCGACGGTGAGTTCGAGCATCAGCTTGCTTGCCCAAGCCGGAAGACCCGCCACGGCGTCGATTTGACGCCAAAAAGGCCCCCTGCTATGATGAAAGGCCTCGGTCCCACCTGCGGGTGAGGCCGTTGTTTGTGTGTTAAGGAGTAGGAGTTCGAGCGAGCTTGCCGACGATTAATCAGCTGGTACACCGTGGACGTGAGAAGACCGAGCAGAAGGTCAAGACTCGCGCGTTCCGTGTGATCCTCACGGGCCCCAAGCCGGGTCACCCGGACCTGCCGACCCGTACCTTCGAGGTGGCGGGGAACCCGCAACGCCGCGGAGTCTGCACGCAAGTGAAGACGGTGACGCCCAAGAAGCCGAACTCGGCCTTGCGTAAAGTGGCGCGCGTGCGGCTCACCAACGGCGAAGAAGTCACGGCGTACATTCCCGGCATCGGTCATAACTTGCAGGAGCACTCAGTCGTGCTCGTACGAGGCGGCCGCGTCAAGGATCTTCCCGGCGTTCGATATCACATCATCCGCGGCACGCTCGATACGGCCGGCACGGCGAACCGCAAGCAAGGCCGTTCCAAATACGGCGCCAAGCGCGAGAAGAAGAAGTAAGATGCCACGCAAAGGTCCCGCTCCCAAGCGGCAGATACTCCCCGATCCGCGTTTTAACTCCAAAGTGCTCGCGCGCTTCATCAACAAGGTCATGCTGCGCGGCAAGAAGTCCACGGCGGAGCACATCATCTACGGCGCGCTCGACATCGTCGGGGACAAGACCGGGCGCGATCCGATGGAAATTTTTTCCCAAGCGCTGTCCAACGCGATGCCGCTGGTCGAGGTGCGTCCGCGGCGCGTCGGCGGCGCAACGTATCAAGTGCCGATGGAAGTGCGGCCCGATCGCCGGCAGGCGATGGCAATGCGCTGGCTCATCGGCTTTGCGCGCGCTCGGGGCGGCCGCTCCATGGAAGAAAAGCTGGCCGGCGAACTCATGGATGCATCCAACAATACCGGCGCGACGATCAAGAAGCGTGAAGACACGCACAAGATGGCCGAGGCGAACAAAGCTTTCGCGCATTATCGCTGGTAACCGAACCTAAAGTAACAGCAATGGCTACACGAGAATATCCGCTCGAACGCACGAGGAATATCGGCATTGCCGCGCACATTGATGCCGGCAAGACGACCTGCACGGAACGCATCCTGTTCTTCACCGGCCGCGTCCACAAGATGGGCGAGGTGCACGACGGCGCCGCAACGATGGACTGGATGGTTCAGGAGCAGGAGCGCGGCATCACGATCACGTCGGCCGCCACAGCGACGACCTGGCGCGACACGCGTATCAACATTATCGACACGCCGGGCCACGTGGACTTCACGGTCGAAGTGGAACGCTCCCTGCGCGTGCTCGACGGTCTCGTTGCGCTCTTCGACTCCGTCGCGGCCGTGCAGCCGCAGTCGGAAACGGTCTGGCGTCAGGCGAACAAGTATAAGGTCCCGCGCATCATCTTCGTCAACAAGATGGACCGCGTCGGCGCCGACTTCTTCAACGTCGTGGAGAAGATCCGCGAACGCCTCGGCGCGCGCGCCGTCCCGATTCAAGTGCCGATTGGGGCCGAGGACAAGTTTCGGGGCGTCGTCGACCTGTTCACGATGAAGAAGATCGTGTACACCGACGACCTGGGGTCGACGCTCGTCCAGGAAGAGGTCGAGGGCGAGCTGCGCGATTTAGCGATGGAATGGCGCCAGCACCTCGTCGAAGCCATCGCCGAGCAGGACGACGAGCTGCTCGAAATGTTCTTCGAAGGCAAAGAGCTGCCCATCGACCGTATGAAGAGCGCGCTGCGCAAGGCAACGATCGAGGGCACGGTACTCCCGATGCTCTGCGGATCGGCGTTCAAAAACAAGGGCATCCAGCCGCTGCTCGACGCGGTCGTCGAATACATGCCCTCGCCGCTCGAGGCGAAACCGATCGTCGGTCGCGATCCCAAGACGGGCGACGAGCTCGCCAGGAGGCCCGACGACGCCGAACCCTTCTGCGCGCTCGCGTTCAAAATCGCGACCGACCCGTACGGAAATCTCACGTATTTCCGCGTGTACTCGGGGGTGCTGAACAAGGGCAGCTACGTGTTCAACTCGCGATCGGGGCGCAAGGAGCGCATCGGACGGATCCTACGCATGCATGCCAACCATCGCGAGGACATCGACGCCATCGGCGCGGGCGACATCGCCGCCGCCGTCGGCCTGTCCGACACTCGCACGGGGGACACGCTCTGCGAGGAGCGCACTCCGATCGCGCTGGAGTCGATCACGTTTCCGGAGCCCGTCATTCACCAGGCGATCGAGCCGAAGAGCAAGGCCGATCAGGACAAGCTGGGCCTGGCCCTGACTCGGCTCGCGCAGGAAGACCCGACCTTCCGAATGCGTACCGATGAAGAGACGCAGCAGACGATTATCGCCGGCATGGGCGAGCTGCACCTCGAGATCATCCTCGACCGTCTGCGCCGGGAGTTCAAAGTGGAGGCCAACGTCGGCAAGCCGCAGGTCGCGTATAAAGAAGCGATCACGAAGACCGTCGAAAAGGAAGGCCGCTTCGTGCGGCAGACCGGCGGCCGCGGACAGTACGGGGATGTCTGGCTGCGGGTGCAGCCGCAGCCTCCGGGAACCGGCTTCGTGTTCGAGTGGAAAGTCGTCGGCGGCGTCATTCCGAAGGAATACGCAAAGGCGATCCAAGAGGGCGTGCGCGAGTCGGCGCAGAGCGGCGTGCTCGCCGGCTTCCCTGTGATGGACTTCAAGGCGGAGGCGTTCGACGGCTCGTACCATGAGGTCGACTCGTCGGAAATGGCGTTCAAGATTGCCGGTTCGATGGCGTGGAAGGAAGCCAACCGCACCGCGGGTCCCATCCTGCTCGAGCCGATCATGAAGGTCGAGGTCACGACGCCCAAAGAGTACATGGGTGCGATCAACGGCGACCTCAGCCGCCGGCGTGGTGCCATCCATGCGACCGAAGAGGCGCCGGGAGGCGCTCAAGTCGTCACGGCGCTCGTTCCGCTTTCTGAGATGTTCGGCTATGCCACGGACATGCGGTCGGCCACGCAGGGCCGTGCAACGTACACGATGGAGTTCGCACACTACGAGAAGGCGCCGAAGTCCGTCGAGGAAGAGATCGTCGCCAAGTCGGCGGGCAAGAAACTCGCGCCGGCGTGAGCCGCGTGACGAGCGTTGACAGGGTTTCCGCCGGCCTGATAGTATTCCGTGGTCGGCGCCCTCTGCGATGAGGGCGTTTACCGCGTCAGGGCGGCAAAAGGGTGACCAAAACGCCTGGATCCGTGTTTAAGTGCGCGGAGGCACTGTGCGAAGCGCAGTGCGATTGAGAAAGGAACGAGATGGCGAAGCAAAAATTCGAGCGTAACAAGCCGCACGTGAACATCGGCACGACCGGTCACGTCGACCACGGAAAGACGACGCTCACGGCAGCGATCATGCACTGCCTGGCAACCGAGGGTCTGGCCAAGAAAGTCGGCGTCGACCAGATCGACAACGCTCCCGAGGAGAAGGAGCGTGGGATTACCATTGCCATCTCGCACCAAGAATACGAGACGCCCAAGCGTCATTACGCGCACGTGGACTGCCCCGGACACGCTGACTACATCAAGAACATGATCACGGGCGCCGCGCAAATGGACGGCGCGGTCTTGGTCGTGGCGGCGACCGACGGCCCGATGCCCCAGACGCGCGAGCACATTCTGCTGATGCGCCAGGTCGGCGTTCCTCGGATCATCGTCTTCCTTAATAAGGTCGACATGGTCGACGACGAGGAGCTGCTCGAGCTGGTCGAGATGGAAATCCGCGAGCTGCTCACGCAGTACGAGTTTCCCGGCGACGACACCCCGATCATCCGTGGGTCCGCCCTCAAGGCGCTCAACTCGAGCGGCAAGCGCGGCGACGCGGATGCCGACCCCATCTTCAAGCTCATGGACACGATCGACGACTACATCCCCCAGCCGCAGCGCGAAGTCGACAAGCCCTTCCTGATGCCGGTCGAAGACGTCTTCACGATCACCGGCCGCGGCACCGTCGGGACGGGCCGAGTCGAGCGCGGCCAGGTGAAGGTCGGCGAAGAAGTCGAGATCGTCGGCCTCAAAGAGGAGACGAAGAAGACCGTTGTCACGGGTATCGAGATGTTTCGCAAGCTGCTCGACTCCGGCATCGCGGGCGACAACATCGGCGTGCTGCTCCGCGGCGTCGATCGAAACGAAATCGAGCGTGGCCAAGTGCTGGCCAAGCCGGGTTCGGTCAAGCCGCACAAGAAGTTCAAAGCGGAGGTGTACGTCCTGTCAAAGGAAGAGGGCGGCCGTCACACGCCGTTCTTCGCCAACTACCGGCCGCAGTTTTATTTCCGCACGACCGACGTCACGGGCATGATCAAGCTGCCCGATGGCGTCGAGATGGTCATGCCGGGCGATAACGTCCAGATGGACGTCGAGCTCATCACGCCGATCGCGTGCGAGGAAGGCCTCCGTTTTGCCATCCGTGAGGGTGGCCGCACGGTGGGGGCCGGCGTCGTCACCGGCGTCGCCGAATAAGCATTACTGCGTCACCCCAACCTTTGGACTTGGCGCTGGGCCTCCCTCGAGACTACCCTGCGCCCACGCATAACGTGAGCCCCTCGCCCCTTGCAAACTAAAAAGACAGAATTGGACTAAATGGCCAAGCAGATGATCCGCATACGCCTGAAGGCGTATGATCATAAGGTCCTCGACCAGTCCGCGGAGCGCATCGTCGAGACGGCGAAGCGCACGGGCGCATTCGTCAGTGGACCCGTGCCGCTGCCGACGGAGATCAACCGGTTTTGCGTCCAGCGCTCCACGAATAACGACAAGAAGTCGCGGGAGCACTTTGAGATGCGCACCCACAAGCGGCTGATCGACATCCTGCAGGCCTCACCGAAGACGATGGATGCGCTCATGCACCTCGACCTTCCCGCCGGCGTGGACATCGAACTGAAGGCCTAATTCCCCGACAATTCAGGCGATGGACGCCCGAAGCGGCAAGCTTCGGGCTTTTTCTTTTGAATAGACCTCGACACGCTCGTTGGAAGGAGAAACTCTATGGAAATCAAGGGCAGCTACCTCGGCACGATGATTGGCCTTGCCACCATCGCGTTCGGCTTGATCGCCGCCGGCGCGTGGAACAAGTTTATCAGCGACCTCATCGCGCTCTTCTTTAAGCCGGGCAACGGCGTCATCGCCGAGCTAATCTACGCCGTCCTGATTACGATCGTCGCGATCTTCGTCGTTCAGGCACTGGCGAAGTTAGCAGAAAAGGAAACTTTGTTGCGCTCGAAGCTGCCGTTCGTCAAGAAGCCGGAGTAGACGCCTTTTTCGGCGGTTTGCCGGAGCGAATTTTGAACGCGAGCTCCGGACGGTGCTGCAGCGGCGGATAGACGTGCGCCCGCACCTCGAAGCCGCGCTTTTCGAGGCCCAGGCGCAGCGCGGCCTGTTGAATTCCGTGTAGGATAGCCGCGTTGAGCGTTTCATCGGCGACGCTCAAGTCCATGAGGCTATCAACGCCGTCTTTTTTCGAAAGGAGCGTCAGCCGAATCTCGCCGGCTTCGCGCTGCGACTCCTGCTCTTCGTCGACGGGATCGTGGAAAACGACGACGTGAGCGTCTTCGTACACGATTTCGTTACCGGAAACGTGATGCTCCCAACGTTTGGGCTCTTTCGACCATTGGGGACCGACACCCAAAACCTCGGCGGGCGTGATGGTTTTCCGGTCGCGCGCAGTCATCTCGGCGCGTCTTCAGCGCGTCGGAGAGGACGCCTGCCGGCGCGGCATGAAGCCACCGCGCACGATGGCACCGTGGATTTCAGAGCTCATATGCAGTCCGGAGCAACGCACCTGGGAGAAGCCCGATCCGGGACACACGTTTCGCGGGCGGCTCGACGGCACGCGTGCGAAGGCCGATGAAGTCGTTTACGAAGACGACGACGTGTTTGCGTTCCGTCACAACATCGACCGGTCGAAGGAAGAGTGGTGGGAAATCCACGTCGTGATCATCCCAAAGAAATGGGTGCCGACGATCCTCGACCTGGGCCTCGGAGATGCGAAGCTCTGGCACCGACTGATCGCCGGCATCCAAAAGGTAGCCTTCGCGCTGGATCTCTTCGAAAAGGGCTTTATGATCCGCATGGGCGTGCTTCCGCCGTATCAGCACACGGAACACGTGCACATCCACATTCTTTCGGGGAAGCACACGTCGCCCGTCGTTGACGGTCCGATGCCCGATGTCGGCTGATCGGCCGTCGCTGCCGAGCATCGCGCTGGCGTTCGCGGCGATTTCGTCCAGCGCGTTTGGGGGCGGGCAAAAGGCCAGCATTCGCCAAGCGGTGATCGCGCGCGGCTGGATGGACCGCGACGGCTTCATGGACGGCCTCGAGATCGCGCAGGTGCTGCCCGGCCCCAACATTTTGAACCTCGCCCTGTATTGCGGGCAAAAAGTGCGCGGGATGCCGGGGGCGGCCGCCGCCTTCCTCGGCGCCAGCCTTCCGCCGTTCGTCATCGTCCTCGTTGCGGGCGCGCTGTACTTCAAGTTTGCCGGGAACCCATACGTGCAAGGCGCCCTGCGCGGCTGCGCCGCCGGGGCGGTGGGCCTCACGATCGGCAACGCGCTCGAGCTCACGTGGGACGAACGCGCGGATTGGCTGCGCATCGCGCTGGTAGTGGTCACCGCGCTCGTCGTGTCGTTCCTGCACATGCCGCTGCTGCTCGTGCTGGTGATCTTCGGCGGTATCGGCATCGCGCACGAATACCTGCGTTCCCGAAAGAAGGCGGCGTGAACGCAACCGCGACGACCATTCTGCATCTGCTCTGGACGTTCGCCCAGCTCTCGGTGCTGGGCTTCGGCGGCGGAAAAGGCATCATCCCGCAAATGCATGTCGAGACGGTGCAAACCTACCATTGGGTGAGCTCGGCCCAGTTCACGCAGTTTTACACGATCGGCAAGCTGGTACCGGGACCGACGACGATCTTCGCCGCGCTCATTGGCTATGCGGCGACGCCGGGTCGACCCTTTATCGGCGCCGCCGCCGCAGCGCTCGCGATGTTTGTTCCGTCGAGCCTCATCATGGTCGCCTTCGATGCGCTGTGGGTACGCTTTCAAGCATCGCCGTGGCGCGCGATCATCTCGCAAGGCCTGGCGCCCGCGATCGTGGGATTGGTCTGGTCGAGCGTCTGGACGATCGCCCGCGGCGCACCGAGCAGCGCGCTCGCATACGCCGTCACCGCGGTCGTGACCGTTCTGATGCTGCGTACGAAAGTGAGCGCGCCGCTGTTGATCCTGCTGTCGGGCGGCGTAGGGGTTGTTGCGCTTCGGTAAGCGAACCGACCGGCATGCCAATCGAGCTTCACGAACGCCGCTCCCGCTCGTTTCACGGGACGAAGCGCCGCATCTACCATCTGCTCGAAGAGATGGGCACGTCGGGCGATCAGATCTGGCCATTCGCGTCGCAGCCGTTCATGCGCTCTCCAGGGCCGCTTTCACCCGGCCGCACCGAAGAATGGCATCTCGGTATCCACGCCGTCCTCGAGGAAGCGGCACCGGAGGAACGCATCGTTTGGCGGTTTCGCAACGAAGGCTTCGATGGGACCCACGGCTTTCATCTGTCCAGCGAAGGCAAGGAAACGCTGCTGCAGTATCGCGTCGACGCGATGCTCTCCGACACCGATGGGCGGCTCCTGTGGCGCCGCTTCGAAGACCAATTCGAGCGTTCGACGGAAGCGCTCTTCGACAAGCTCGCACGCGTCCTCAAACGCTGACAAGCCTCCGATGACGAGAGCGAGCGCGCCCGACGCGGTCGACTTCCTCGGCCTCGCGCAATCGCTGACCGCAGAAGAACGGCTTGTGGCCGAAACGGTGCGGGCCTACGTCCGCTCCGAGATCCTACCGAACGTGGCCGAGTGGTTCGAACGCGGCGTGCTTCCGCGCGAGCTTGGGCCGGCGCTCGGCAAGATGGGTCTGCTCGGGATGCATCTGCACGGCTACGGCTGCGCGGGTGCGAGTGCGGTTGCTTACGGACTCGCGTGCCTCGAGCTCGAAGCGGGCGATTCCGGCGTCCGCAGCTTCGCATCCGTCCAGGGATCGCTTGCGATGTATGCGATCCACCGCTGGGGAGACGAGGCGCAGAAGGAACGCTGGCTGCCGGCGATGGCCCGAGGCGAGACGATAGGGTGCTTCGGCCTGACGGAGCCGGACTTCGGCAGCAATCCGGCCGGAATGCGCACCAATGCGAAACGCGACGGCGGCGACTGGGTGCTCAACGGCACGAAGATGTGGATCACGAACGGCTCGATCGCCGACGTAGCGATCGTGTGGGCGCGAACGGTCGACGGCATCCGCGGCTTCGTCGTGCCGCAGGGAACGCGCGGCTTCGTCGCCTCCGACATCCACCGCAAGCTGTCGCTGCGCGCGTCCGTCACGAGCGAGCTCGTCTTCACGGACTGCCGGCTTCCCGGCGACGCGCTGCTCCCGCGGGGCGATGGTTTGACGGCACCGCTCGCATGCCTCAACGAGGCTCGCTACGGCATCGTCTGGGGGGCGATGGGCGCGGCGCGGGGCTGCTACGAGGCGGCGCTGGCCTACGCAAAGACGCGCGTGCAGTTCGACCGCCCGATCGGCGCCTATCAGCTGACGCAGCAAAAGCTCGTCGACATGCTTCTCGAGCTGAACAAAGGCACGCTGCTCGCACTGCATCTGGGGCGTGCGAAGGACGATGGAACGCTCCATCCCGCGCAAGTCAGCTTCGCCAAGCTCAACAACGTGCGCGAAGCCCTCGAGATCGCGCGCTCGGCCCGCACGATACTCGGTGCGAATGGCGTCACGCTCGAATATCCGATCATTCGCCACATGAACAACCTCGAGTCCGTACTCACCTACGAGGGCACGAGCGAAATGCACGCACTGATCGTCGGAAAAGAGATCACGGGACTCTCGGCCTTTACCTAAACGACCGTCACACGTAATCGGCGAGGATTATCGTGACGTCCCGCTGCACACCTCCGGCGCTGCGTACGCGGAGGTGCACGGCGGTGCCCGAGGATCCCGTAAGAAGTGCGCGCAGCTGCGCGAGGGATTCGCCGCTCGCGGGCGCGCCGTTGACGCTGACGAGCACGTCGCCTTTGCCGATGCCCGCGGCTGCGGCGGGCGAGCCGGGAAAAATGCCCACGATGGTATACGCGCCCTTGGCGTCGATCACGAACAATCCCGAACGATCGTATGCGAATGGCGCGTCGAACGTTCCGTTTTTCGCGAGCAGCATCTGGCGATGCGCGTAGTCGAACGTTACGGTGAAGCGTCGCCAGATCGCTCCGCCCACGTTGGCGGGGTTAAATGGGTCGGCGAACGCGCCCTTCGATTGCTCGGTGAAGGCGGCGATGCTGTTCGCGATTAGGTAGGGGCCGATTTGCAGGCGCGGAACGCGCCCCAGGCGCGCGTACGAGGCGCCGCCGACGCCGAATCCGGCCACACCGGGCGCCGTCTTTGCCAGCGCCGCGATATCGGGGTGCGCCGCGACGAACGGTGAGGACAGCGTCAGCGCCGCCCGGCTTCCCGTGTCGACCTCAGCTTGCGTCGAGACGCCATCGATGGAGACGCGAATGCGCGGGATGGTGCCGTCGAAGAAAAAGGCCGTGGGTACGGCACCCGGCACCGCCGCCGGTGCGCCCGGCGGCATCGCGAGCGTCATCTTCTGTGCGCCGTAATCGATCGTGGTGAGAAAGCGGGACAGGAGCTGGTAGCCCACCATGCCGTCGATCTCGAGGCCCTCGGCCATGCCGAAGCCGGTGCCGATGGGCAGCACGAGCATGTACTGATTGCGCACGGTGGCGCTACCGATCGCGATCGAGTCGATCTTCGTGAACGCGGCGCCTTCGGTGGCGTTTCCGACGCCGCCCAGGCGCACGCCGCCCGAGCTGCGCGCGGCGAGCGCCGCCGCGACCTCCGGCGTGACGATATAGTCGCCTCCGCTGTCGACGATGAAGGTGTACGGTCCCTTCCCGTTCAGCGTCGCGCTCACGTAGAGGTGATTGTTGACGACCTGCAGCGGGACGGTCGTGCTGCCGCCCGCGACGCTGAAGTCGTGCACGCTCGAAGGCGGCACGCGCATTCGTCCCGCGACTTCTCCGTTGATTGCGACCGACGACAGCTTCACGGCGAATTTGTTGCCGGTGGAGGTCTGGGAATCCAAGGTGAACGGATAGACGATCCCGTCAACGCGGCGATAGTTCGACAACACCGTAGTAGACGAGACGATCCCAATGGTGGCAGTCTCTTCGGCAATGAGATGTGAGTGCGGGTCGATCCATAAGTCGATCTCGCTTCCGCCCCGGGGCGTCACCGACAGCAGGTCGTACGTTCTGTCACCCTGCGTGCGCTGTCCGGCGTAGACGACCGTCGCTCCGCCGGCGTCGGGCCGAAGGTACTGCAGCGTGTCGAGGTATGCCTGATCGATCGCCTGCAGGCGGCCGCCCTGGCCGCCGTCGATCGTCGTGAGCCCGGCGTAGTCTTGACCCCAGGCGACCTTACCGTCCCAACCGGAAGAGCCGCTCAACGGTCCGGCAACCTGCGTCTGCCGGAAGCGCGCGTTGCGAACGTCGCACCATTCCTCGGTCGTGCCGCGCACGCCGAAGACATCAACCGTGCCGCTCGTTCGAAGCGATGCGAGCGACCCGATAGACCGCGTCAGCATCGCCTTGCGCAGGCCCTCGAGCAGGGTAGCCGTGGAGGCGCAGGCCCGCATCGGAACGCCCTCTGTCCAGGCAATCAGCGCGAAAACCAAACCCGCCGTCATCGCCCTGCCAGTCATGCCCATACTACGCCCGCTTTGGGCCCGTATTTCCTGCGGCGGCGCGCCGCCTTGACCGGACGTTGCGGCCCTGGTACACTGCCGAAGTTGCAATAAGCGCCGATTTGCGACCGCTATGCGAATCGGCAACCGGCAACAGTCAATACGCCTGGGCCAGTGGTCTAGGAACCGCGAGAAGAGAGCAGTGAAGAATATCCTAGGACGCAAGGTCGGCATGACCAGCGTTTTCACGGACGACGGCCGCTACGTGCCGGTCACCGTGATCGCCGCGGGTCCGTGCACGGTCGTCGAGCGCAAGACCAAAGAGCGGCATGGCTATGAGGCCGTCCTCTTGGGTTTCGAATCGCTCAAACGTAACCGCACCACGCGTCCGCGCGCCGGATACTTCAAGAAGCAAGGCGTCGAGCCGCTGCGCATCGTGCGGGAGTTTCGCGACGAACCGGAGGGCGAGCCCGGCCAAACCGTTACGGTCACCGGCTTCGAGCCCGGGGACCGCGTCGACGTCGTCGGAGTCTCGAAAGGGCACGGCTTCGCTGGCGGCATCAAACGTCATAATTTCAGGGGCGGCGGCGCCAGCCACGGCTCGATGATCCATCGCCAGCCGGCGTCCAACGGCGACACCAACGCCGGTCGCACCACCAAGGGAAGCCGACGGCCCGGTCACTTTGGCGTCGACCGCACCACCCTGCAGAACCTCGAAGTCGTCCGCGCCGACGGCGAGCGTAACGTGCTGCTCGTGCGCGGCGCCGTCCCCGGCGGTAAAAACGCGCTGGTGCTCGTGCGCTCCAGCATCAAAACGCGCAAGGCGAACCTCTAAGATGCCCGACATTATCGACTTCGGCCGCAACGTCGTCCGCGCCGTCCCGGCGCCGTCGTTCCTGCCGGGCGCCTCCGACCCGAAGCTCGACGTCGTCTACCGCGCGGTCCATCGCGAGTTTGCCAACGCGCGCGCCGGCACGGCTTCGACCAAGAAGCGCGACGAGGTGGCCGGGGGCGGCCGCAAGCCGTGGCGACAGAAAGGCACCGGGCGCGCCCGTCAAGGATCGATCCGCTCCCCACAGTGGCGTCACGGCGGCGTCGTCTTCGGGCCGCAGCCGCGCAGCTTCGTCGAGTCGCTCAATAAGAAGGAACGGCGCGTCGCATTTCTCGCCGCGCTCGCGGAGCGCTTCAACGCGGGTGCCGTCACGCTCTTCGATGCCGCGGATTTCTCGATTTCCAAAACGGCCGCATTTGCCGCGTTTTTGTTCGGGAGCGCGAAGGCCGCCCGCGCCGGCGCGGCCACGCTGATCGTCTGCCGCCGAGACGAACCTCATGCGGCAGATATCGTTCGCGTGAGCCGAAACCTTCGTCGCGTGGCCGTTACGGACAACGGCGCGCTCGACGTCAAGGACATTCTGCGGTTCGAGCGCCTGCTCTTTACGACGGCCGCGTACGACGCCTTGAATGAGGAGTACGCCGATGGACGCGCGTGACGTCATCGTCGCTCCCCGCATCACCGAAAAGGCCATGGCCGACGCGCTCGTCCAGCAGTACACGTTTGTGGTTCATCCCCATGCGACGAAAACGCAGATCCGCCATGCAATCGAAGAGATCTTCAAGGTAAACGTTTTGCGCGTCAACACCGTGAACGTTCGAGGTAAGTCGCGCAATTTCGCCCGGCGCGGCGTTCGCACGAGCGGCAAGCAGAGCGACTATAAGAAGGCGATCGTCACGATCAGGGCCGGTCAGAAGATCGAGCTCGGTGGAGTGAATTACTTTGAGCAGTAGGCCATGCCGGTAAAGAAATACCGTCCCACGTCGCCCGGTAAGCGTTTCTTGACGACGCTCGATTTCTCCGAGCTCAGCAAGACGGCGCCCGAGCGATCGCTCGTCGAAATTCGCAAGAAGCATTCGGGGCGCAACAATAACGGGCACATCACCGTCCGCCACCGCGGCGGCGGCACGCGGCGCATCTACCGCATCGTCGACTTCAAGCGCGCGAAAGATGGCGTTCCGGCGAAGATCGCCACGGTCGAATACGACCCTAACCGCTCGTGCCGCATCGCACTGCTGCATTACCGCGACGGGGAAAAGCGCTATATCCTCGCGCCTCTGGGTCTCCGCGTCGGCGATATGGTGGAATCCGGCCCCGGCGCCGACATCAAGATCGGCAACGCGCTGCCGATCAAGAATATTCCGGTCGGAACGGTCCTGCACAATATCGAGCTCCGGCCCGGGCAGGGCGGAAAACTCGTGCGCTCGGCGGGCGTATCCGCGCAGCTCATGGCCAAGGAAGACGAGTACTCGCAGGTCCGCATGCCGTCGGGAGAAGTGCGCAGGATCCACGTAAACTGCCGCGCGACGATCGGCCAGCTCGGCAACGTCGAGCACGAAAATCAGGTGATCGGCAAGGCGGGCCGCATGCGTCACCTCGGCAAACGTCCGAGCGTCCGCGGAATCGCGATGAACCCCGTCGACCATCCGCACGGCGGCGGCGAAGCGCGCTCGACGTCCGGACGTCCGCCGACGACGCCCTGGGGCCAGATGACCATGGGCAAGAAGACGCGACGCAACAAGCGCACGGGCAAGATGATCGTTCGCCGCAGGGGCTCGAAGTAACGTGGCGCGCTCGCTAAAGAAAGGCCCGTTCGTCGCCGAGCATCTCGCCAGCAAGATCGAGAAGCTCAACGAGACGCGCGAGCGTCGCGTGATCAAGACCTGGAGCCGCGCCTCGACGGTTCTGCCGACGATGGTTGGCCACACGATCGGGGTCCACAACGGTAAGACGCACATACCGGTCTACATCACGGAGAACATGGTCGGCCACAAACTCGGCGAGTTCGCCCCGACGCGGCATTTCCGCGGTCACGGCGGCGATAAGGCGACGGTGAAAACGTGACGCCCGCCGCACATCAGGCCGTCGCGCATTTGCGCTTCGTTCGCACGGGCCCACGCAAGCTGCGCCGCGTCGCCGACGCGATTCGCGGAAAGAGCGTCCGCGAGGCGCTCGTGCTGTTGAAATTTGCCGGCGTGTATGCGGCGGACCCCATAGAAAAGCTCGTGCGCAGTGCGGTAGCCAACGCCGCGAACAACCACGACATGAACTCCGAGGATCTCTACATCGCACGCATCACCGTCGACGGCGGTCCGGGCGGCCGGTTCACCAAGCGCCTCGACCCGCGCGCCCAAGGACGCGCGGCGTTCAAGCGCAAGCGCCTGTCGCACGTCACCGTCATGCTCAGCGAGACGCCGCCGGTCAAGCCCCGCAGGAAGCGTCCCGGAGCGTCGGTGCAGGCGGCGGCTCGCACGCGCCGCGGCGGGTCTGCTGCCGGTGCGGCTGCCGCGAAGACGCCTCGTAAAAAACAAGCCGGCCGCAAGCGTACCGCAAGGAAAGCATAATGGGACAGAAGATCCACCCCGTCGGCATGCGCCTCGGCATCACGCGAACGTGGGACAGCCGCTGGTTCGAGAAAAAGCACTATGTGGATTGGCTTCACGAAGACGTAGCGATCCGCAAGTCGTTCAATCGCTGGATGCGTTCGGCGTCGATCAGCAAGATCGAAATCGAACGCCGTGCGAATCAGGCTCGCGTGATCGTCAACACCGCGAAGCCCGGCATAATCATCGGCAAGCGCGGCGTCGGCATCGAGGACATTCGCAAGAACCTCGAGCAGCTCACGGGCAAGAACGTCGCGGTCAACGTGATGGAGATTTCGCACCCCGAGCTCGACGCGCGGCTCGTCGCTCAGAACATCGTGGACCAACTCGAGAAGCGAATCGCGTTCCGGCGTGCCATGAAGCAGGCCATCCTGCGGACCATGCGCGCCGGCGCTCGCGGCATAAAGGTGCAGGTCTCCGGCCGCCTCGGCGGCGCCGAGATCGCGCGCACCGAACACAACGCCGACGGCAAAGTGCCGCTGCATACGCTGCGGGCGGACATCGACTACGCCCAGGTCGAAGCGTTCACGACGTTTGGGCGCATCGGCGTGAAGGTCTGGATCTACCGCGGTGAAGTGCTTCCGGATCAGACGCGCGGCGACGGCGCGGTGCGCGACCGCACCGATCGGGGCCGGGAGCGTCGCGATCGGGGCGGACGCGGACGGGGACGCGAGTTGCGTCCGCCGTTACCCTCGCCGGCACCGGCTGCAGAACAGGCTCCGGCATCGGAGCCGCCCGTCGTTGCGGAGCCGCCGCCCGCCGTTTCGGAGCCGCCCGCCGTTTCGGAGCCGCCGCCGGTCGTTCCCGAGCCGGCTCCCGTGACGGCCGACCCGGCGACGCCCAGCGAGGCCGCGCCGTAATGTTGACCCCGAAACGCGTAAAGTGGCGCAAGGTGCAGCGCGGACGCATGTCCGGCGCGGCGACGCGCGGCAACGCCCTAACGTTCGGTGACTTCGGCCTTGCGGCGATGGAGCCGTGCTGGATGACCAACCGCCAGATCGAAGCGGCGCGCATCGCGATGACGCGTCATATCAAGCGCGGCGGCAAGGTCTGGATCAAGGTCTTCCCCGATAAGCCCGTTACGAAGAAGCCCGCCGAGGTACGCATGGGATCGGGAAAGGGCAATCCCGAGGTGTGGGTCGCGGTCGTCCGGCCGGGTCGCGTGCTCTTCGAGCTCTCCGGAGTCGCGCCGGTTACGGCGCGCGAAGCGCTCGAGCGCGCCGCCGCAAAGCTCCCGATCGGCACGAAGATCGTCTCTCGGGAGGACCCGGCATGAAACATTCGGAGCTCGAGGCGCTGCGCGATCTCACCGTACGCGAACTGCAGCAAAAGGCCCGCGATGCCAAAGCCGAGCTCTTCAATTTGCGGTTTGCGTTACGCACGGGGCACCTTACGGACTTCAGCAAGATTCGTGCGCAGCGCCGTTCCTACGCGCAAATCGAGACCGTGATTTCCGAGAAGCGCCTAGCCGAGGGCAAGCATGGAGCAGCATAACGACTCCCTGGCGCCGCAGATGGCGGTCGAGCGCGGCAATCGCCGCGTGAAGCAGGGACGCGTCAGGTCCAACAAGATGGACAAGACGATCGTGGTCGTGGCGGAGACGCGCGTGCCGCATCCGGCGTACGGCAAGATCATTCGTAAGTCGGCGCGCTTCAAGGCCCACGACGAGCGCAACGAGGCCAACATCGGCGATCTCGTCCGCATCGTGGAATGCCGCCCGCTCTCCCGTGAGAAGCGCTGGCGCCTGATCGAAATCGTCGAGCGTGCGAAATGATTCAGCAAGAGACGCGGCTGAAAGTCGCCGACAACAGCGGTGCCCGCGAGCTCCTCGTGATCCACGTGAGCGGCGGCGGCCGGCACGTCTACGCGCACGTCGGCGACGTGGTGGTCGGCACGGTCAAGAGCGCCATTCCCGGCGCGGCGGTCAAGAAGGGGCAGGTCGTCAAGGCGGTGGTCGTGCGGACGAGTGCGCCAATTCGGCGCGTCGACGGTTCGGTCGTGCGCTGCGACGACAATGCGTGCGTGATCATCAAGGGCGAAAAAGACAACCTCGATCCGCGCGGCACGCGCGTCTTCGGTCCGGTCATGCGCGAGCTGCGCGAACGCGGATTTCTCAAGATTGCGTCGCTGGCGCCGGAGGTGCTGTAACGATGAAGGTGACGATCGTCAAAGGCGACAGCGTCATGATTCGGCGCGGCAAGGAACGCGGAAAGCGCGGTACGGTCAAGGCCATTCATCCGCACGCCGGCACGGCGACGGTGGAGGGCGTGAACATCGTCAAGCGCCATACGAAGCAGGGCACGAAGAGCGGCAATATGGGAGGCGCCATGCAGACCGGCGGAATCATCGAGAAAGAGGCGGCTCTGCCGCTTTCGGTCCTGCAGTACGTATGCGAAAAGTGTAAGCTGCCGACGCGGCTGCGTCGCGGCCGCACGTCCGACGGAGCCGTCCACCGCATCTGCGCGCGCTGCGGCGAACCCGCCCGCGAATCGGCGAAGGGAGCGTAGGGTGGCCGAGCGCCTCAAAGAAATCTACGACGCTCAGATCCGGACGAAGATGCAAGAGCGCTTCGGGTACAAGAACGTCAACGAAATTCCGAAGCTCGAGAAGGTCGTCGTCAACATGAGCGTCGGAGAAGCGATCGTCAACTCCAAGGCGCTCGACGCCGCCGTCAGCGAGCTTGCGGCGATTACGGGGCAGCGGCCGGTCGTCACGAAGGCCAAAAAGTCGATCGCGGCATTCAAGCTGCGCGCGGGTATGAACATCGGCGCGAAGGTCACGCTGCGCGGCGATCGGATGTATGTCTTCGTCGACAAGCTGTTCAACGTCGTGCTGCCGCGCATCCGCGATTTCCGCGGCCTCCCGGCGAAGTCGTTCGACGGCCGCGGCAACTACAATCTTGGTCTGCGGGAGCAGCTCGTCTTCCCGGAGATCAACTACGACAAGGTCGACAAGACGCGTGGAATGGACGTCACTATCGTCACGACGGCCAAGAGCGACGAAGAGGCGTCGGAGTTTCTCGTCGCGATGGGACTCCCGCTGCAGAAACCCGCGGGCGCTGCGAAGTAAAGGTAGAACGAGAGTGGCAAAAACCAGTTCGATCGTGAGATCCCGGCGCTCGCCGAAGTTCGGCGTCCGCCGCCACAACCGGTGCCGCGTCTGCGGGCGCCCGCGCGGCTTCCTGCGTAAGTTCGCGATGTGCCGCATCTGTTTTCGCGAGAACGCTCACGCCGGCGTCGTGCCGGGCGTGACGAAGGCGTCGTGGTAAGGGAGAGCCGATGGCAGTAACCGATCCGATCGCCGACATGCTGACGCGCATCCGCAACGCGAACACGGCCAACCACAAGACGGTCGACGTGCCGGCGTCGCGTACGAAGAAGGCCATCGCGCAGATCCTTCAGGACGAGGGCTTCATCGACAGCTTCGAGCGCCTCGCGGAGGGCCCTCAGGGGACGATCCGCATCGCGCTGCGCTACGGGCCCGAGAAGGAGAAGGTCATCACCGGCCTGCGCCGCATCTCGCGGCCGGGTCTGCGCGTCTACACGCGCAAGACGGAGATACCGCGCGTGCTCGGCGGTCTCGGGTTGGTGATCATGTCGACGCCGCAAGGCATCATGTCGGGAAAGCGCGCCAAGAAACAGGGCGTCGGAGGAGAGGTTCTTGCATACGTTTGGTGAGCGCTCATGTCGCGCATAGGCAAACTGCCCGTGTCCGTGCCGTCGGGCGTCGACGTGACCTATGAGTCGGGTGAGGTCTCCGTGAAGGGCCCAAAGGGCGAACTGCGCCAGCGTATCCTTTCCGACGTCGTGGACGTGCGCTTGACCGACGGGAAAGTCGTCGTCGAGCGAAAGGGCGACGCGAAGGCGCACCGCAGTGCCCACGGCCTCACGCGCACGCTCATCGCCAACATGGTCGAGGGCGTCAGCAAGGGCTTTCGCAAGAGCCTCGAGATCAGCGGCGTGGGCTATCGCGTCGCAAAGTCGGGCGAACGGCTGAATTTGAGCCTGGGATACTCGCACCCGGTCGCTTTCGAGCCCCCGAGCGGGGTCGCGCTCTCGGTCGAAGGGCAGACCAAGATTCACGTAGATGGGATCGACAAGCAGTCCGTCGGCCAGGTCGCGGCCGAGATTCGGCGCCTGCGCGAGCCCGAGCCTTACAAGGGCAAAGGCATTCGCTACGAGGGCGAGCGGATACGCAAGAAACTCGGCAAGGCCGGAAAGGCGGCGAAGAAGTGATCGGCAAGGCGCAAGCGCGGCAAGCACGCCACGAACGGCTGCGCAAGAGGCTCTCCGGTACACCGGAGCGGCCGCGTCTCTTCGTGCGGCGCTCGCTGCACCACATTTACGCGTCGCTCGTCGACGACGCCAAAGGACACACGTTGGCGTCGGCCTCCACGCGCGATCGTTCGGTTGCCGACGCGCTCACGTCCCGAACGAACGTCGCCGCCGCGAAGGCGGTCGGCGCGGCGATCGCCGCCAAAGCGAAAGCGGCCGGCGTGGGGCACGTCGTGTTCGACCGCGGCGGCTACAAGTATCACGGTCGGGTCCGTGCGCTCGCCGACGCGGCGCGTGAAGCGGGGCTTGCGTTCTGATGCAGTACCGCGGACGGGAACGCGATTCGAGCGGCCTGGAAGAGACGGTCGTACGCGTGAATCGCGTCGCCAAGGTCGTCAAGGGCGGAAAGCGCTTCAGCTTCAGCGCGCTGGTGGTCGTCGGCGATCGCAAAGGTAAGGTCGGGTTCGCCATCGGCAAGGCCGGCGAGGTGCCGGAGGCCATCCGTAAGGCCGTGGAGCAGGCACGCAAGAGCCTCGTCACGGTCGCGATGGTCGAGCGGACGATTCCGCACGAAGTGCGCCACGAAGTCGGGGCAGCCACGGTGCTGCTGAAGCCGGCGGCTCCCGGCACCGGCGTCATTGCCGGCGGCTCGATGCGCGCCGTGCTCGAACTCGCCGGCATCCACGACATCCTCACGAAATGCCTCGGTACGACCAATCCGATCAACGTCGTGATGGCGACGATCTCCGCCTTGCGCTCGCTGCGCACGGCGGAGCAGGTCGCGGCCATGCGCGGCAAAACCGTCAAAGAAATCTATTTGTAAACGAATAATGGAAGCACAGAAACAGCTCCTCAAGCTCGGCGCGCTGAAGCCCGCTCCCGGCAGCCGTCCGAAGCGCCAGCGCATCGGGCGCGGCCATGGATCGGGCATGGTGAAGACGGGCGGCGAAGGCGGCAAAGGACAGACCGTCCGCTCCGGCGGCGGCAAGGGACCGGCGTTCGAGGGCGGCCAGACCGCCTGGGCGCGGCGCCTGCCGCACCGGCGCGGCTATTCCCAGAAGGCGCGTGACCGCGGCCATTTCGGTGCGCGCACCACGGTGGTGAACCTCCATCAGCTCGCCCGATGGGACCCGGCCGTCGAAATCACGCCCGAATCGCTGCGCGCACACGGACTGTTTTCGGCGATGCCCGACACCGTAAAGATCCTCGCGAAAGAGGCCGGTGCACCGCTTCCCTCCGGTCTGCGGCTGCGCGACGTCCTCTTCTCAAAGCGGGCGCGTGAGTTGCTGACGGCCGCCGGCGCACAGATCGCGGAGTAATGTTCGACAACCTGCGCGCCGCCGTGCTCGTCCCGGAGATACGCCAGCGTATCCTCTTCGTGTTTTTCGCCTTTGCGTGGTTCGTATTCATGATCCACGTTCAGCTGCCCAACGTAAACCAGGCGGCGTGGCAGCGGGTGCTGCAGAGCGGTGCCTTTTACAATCTGCTCGGCTTCCTGTCCGGCGGAGCGCTGCAGAAGCTGTCGATCATCGCGATGGGAATCACGCCCTATATCAACGCGTCGATCATCATGCAGCTCATGACCGTCGTCCTGCCGCAGCTCGAAGAGATGGCGAAGAAAGGCGGCGAGGAAGGGCGCAAGAAGATCAGCCAGTACACGCGCTGGCTCACGATCGTGCTCGCTGCGATTCAAGCGACCTTCATGGCGATCTCGATGGAACGCTCCGGAGTGTTCTACGACTCGTCGGTATGGTATCTGCTCTACGCGATCATCGCGATGGTCGGAGGCACCCTGTTCCTGATGTGGCTCGGGAGAGCAAATCACCGACAAGGGGATCGGAAACGGCGTATCGCTGATCATCTTCATCGGCATCGTCCTACGCTACCCGCAGTACGTTACGCAGACTTACGCGTCCACGAGCCAAGGGGCAGAGTCGCTGCTGAACCTCGCGCTCTACATTGCGATCGCGATCATCGTGATCGTCTCGATTGTCTTCCTATACCAGGGCCAGCGCCGCGTGCCCGTGCAGCAGGCGCGACGCGTGGTCGGCCGCAAGATGTTCGCGGGACGGTCGACCTACATTCCGCTGCGGCTCAACAACGCCGGCGTCATCTCTATTATCTTCGCGATTTCTATTCTGCTGCTGCCTCAGCAGGCGCTATCGTGGTTCGGCCACGGGCAGGTCATCACCGGGGCGGGCATCTGGGCTGGAATCCAGCGGGCGATGCAGGCGTTCTCGGGCTGGCTCAACGTTTGGTTCACGCCCAACGGCGTACTCTACAACATCGTGTATTTCTTGCTCGTCGTCATCTTCACGTTCTTCTATAGCTCCGTCGTGCTCAACACGCGCGACGTCGCCGACAACCTCAAGAAGACCGGCGCGTTCGTCCCCGGAATTCGCCCGGGCCAGCCGACGGTGGACTACCTCAACAAAATTTTGATGCGCATCACGACGGCGGCGGCGATCTACCTCGGGCTGCTGGCCGTGCTGCCCGGCGCGCTCCAGCGCGGGCTGTCGGTGACGACGTTCTATCTCGGCTCGACGTCGCTGCTGATCGTCGTGGGCGTTGCCTTGGACACGATCACGCAAATCGAGGCGCGGCTCGCGATGCGCGACTACCGCGGCTTCATCAAGCGGTAAGGCCGCTGAGGCGAAGCGCGATGCGGTTGGTGTTCCTCGGACCTCCCGGTGCGGGCAAAGGGACGCAGGCGCGGTTGCTCGAGCAGCGTTTCGGGCTCGAACAGATCTCGACCGGCGACATCTTGCGGGCCAATACGACGCAGCGGACGGAGCTCGGGCGCCAAGCCGAAGGCTACATGCATCGCGGGGAGCTGGTGCCCGACGCACTGGTGATCGCGATGATCGAGCGCGAGTTCGAGCGCACGAGAAGCGGGTTCGTCATGGACGGGTTCCCGCGCACCGTCACGCAGGCCGAGGCGCTCGACGCGATGCTCCTGCGGCGCCACGCACCGCTCAATGCGGCCATCCTGTTTCGCGCCAATCGTGCCACGCTGATCGAGCGACTCGCCTCCCGCTGGACCAATCCGCGCAACGGACGCACCTACAACGCGTTGACCAAGCCGCCGAGGGTCCCCGGAATCGACGACGAGGACGGCGGAGAGCTGATCCAGCGCGACGACGACCAAGCCGCTACCGTGGCAAAGCGGCTCGACGTTTACGACGCGCAGACCAAGCCGCTCATCGAATATTACCGGAACGTCGGAAAGCTCGTGGAAGTCGATGCGCTCGCGAGCGTCGACCACGTCGCCGAACGTATCGCCAGTTCCATCGGCGCGGCGCCGGCGGGCAAGTGATCGGCCCTCGGCCATGGTGACGCTGAAGTCGAGGCGCGAGATCGAGTTGATGCGGCGCAGCGGCGCCATAACGGCGCGCGTGCTGGCGCAGTTGATGAAGGCCGTGCGGCCCGGCATGACGACGAGCGAACTCGACCGCATGGCCGAAGACGGCATCCGCTCCGGTGGCGGCATACCGACGTTCAAGGGCTACAACGGCTTCACCGGATCGATTTGCGCGTCGATCAACGAAGAGGTCGTGCACGGAATCCCGGGCGGCCGCGTGTTGCACGACGGCGATCTGCTGTCGATCGACATCGGCACGACGCTGGAAGGCTACGTGAGCGACAGCGCGGTCACCGTCGGCGTGGGAGCGCCCTCCGCCGAGGCGCAGCGGCTGCTGGACGTCACGCGGGAGTGCCTGACGATCGGCATCGCGGCAATGCAGCTCGGCAACCGCGTGGGCGACATCGGCGCCGCCGTCCAGGAGCATGCCGAGCGCAACGGTTACGGCGTGGTGCGGGAGCTGGTGGGGCACGGAGTCGGCCGCACCATGCACGAGGAGCCGCAGGTGCCCAACTACGGCAACGCGGGAACGGGAATGGAGCTGCGCGCCGGCCTCGTGCTGGCGATCGAGCCGATGATCACCCAGGGCGGCCCCAAGGTACGCATCCTCGACGACGGCTGGACAGTCGTTACGGCAGATGATAAACTCGCAGCGCATTTCGAGCATACGATCGCGGTAACGGACGACGGCCCGAAGATCCTGACGCTGCGCGACTATGGCGAAGATCCGCAGCTCGAGCGCTACCGGCCGGAGCGAGCGGCCTTTGCGTAATCGAGATTAATGAAAGAAGAACGATGAAAGTACGCCCCTCGGTAAAGAAAATTTGTGACAAGTGCAAGGTCATCCGCCGCCATGGTAAGGTTCGGATAATCTGCGACGTGAACCCCAAGCACAAACAGGTCCAAGGGTAAGAAGGCATTTCGATGGCTCGTATTGCTGGTATCGACCTGCCGCGCGAGAAGCGCGTCGAGGTCGCGCTCACGTACATCTTCGGCATCGGCGCTTCGACGGCGGCGAAGCTGTTGGCGTTTTCCGGCGTGGACCCGAACATGCGCGTGAAAGCGCTCAGCGAGGAAGACGAGAAGAAGCTGCGCGACGCGATCGACTCGCTGCAGCTGCGCGTGGAGGGTGACCTTCGCCGAGAGGTCCAGGGAAACATCAAGCGGCTGATGGACATCGGCTGCTACCGCGGCATGCGCCACCGCCGCGGGCTTCCGGTCCGCGGCCAGCGGACCAAAACGAACGCCCGCACGCGCAAGGGACCCAAGCGTACCGTCGCCGGCAAGAAAAAAACGATCGCAAAGAAATAACGCGCCGCGTGAAAGCGGTCATCACCGCCGGCGGACGCATCGATGGACCGTTCGCGGCGGCTGCGGGCACGCGCGTCAAGGCGCTGGCCATGGTGCGCGGCGCCACGATGCTCCAACGAATGCTCGACGCGTTGCGCGCGGCCGGCGCAAGCCGGATCGCCGTGGTCGGCGGCGATGAGGTTCGCCTCGCGTGTGCGAGCGCCGTGGAGCGCTTCGTCGGCGAAAGCCCCTCCGGCGGGCAAAATTTACTGCGCGCGCTGCACGCGTGGCCGGAGGACGGGGAGCCGCTGCTCTATGCAACGAGCGATCTGCCCTACGTGACCGGCGCCGCCGTGAGCGATTTCCTCGCCCGCGTGCCGCCCGGAGCGCTCGCACTTCCCCTCGCCGATGCAGCCGCGTTTGGCCGCCGGTTTCCGGGCGCGCCGCCGTTCGGCATCACGCTGGCGCGCGAACGCGTCATCAACGGCGGCGTCTTCTTGCTGCCCCCGGGCAGCACCGAAGCGATAGCCGCCATCGCGACGCGCTTCTTCGATGCGCGCAAGCGCCCGTGGCAGATGGCGGGAATTGTGGGCCCCGGGATACTCCTGCGGTTTTTGCTGCGTCGTCTGCTTATTGCCGACCTCGAGGCGCTGGCGACGCGCACGCTGCACGTTTCGGCGCGCGCCATCCGCCACAGCGCGCCCGAACTCGCTTACGACGTCGACCTCGCGGCCGAGTACGCTTATGCCCGTTCGCACGCCTAACGCGCTGCGGCTCGCGGCCTTTTGGCTCGGCGTGCAGGCGGTATGGGGAGCGCTGCTCGGTATCTCGCTGCAGTCGCGGACCATCGAGCTGGCGCCCGCAAACGCGCTCGTCGCGTACGGCCGGCTCGCGACGGTGGGCGCCATCGTTGCGGCCATCGTCCAAGTGCTTGTCGGCATTTGGTCCGACGCCCGACGATCGCGCGTTGGCAGCCGCCGGCTCGAGTTTTACGTCGTCGGCGCGGCGGGCGGAGCGATCGCCCTTACCGCCTTTTACGACGCGCGGACGATGGTGGCGCTCACCGCGGCCTACGTCGCGGTCCAGGCGGCCCTTAACGTCGGAATCGGGCCGTATCAGGCGATCATCCCCGACTTCGTCGAGCGCGCCCGTACGGGAGCCGCCTCGTCCTGGATGGCGGCACTGCAAGGCGCCGGCAATGCGGTGGGGGCGCTTGCCGCGAGCTTCATCGCCAGTTTGCGCCTGCTCGGGGGCGTGCTTGCGGCGCTGCTCCTCGCGAGCTGCGCGATCACCGCCGGTCATGCGGCGCGACTGCCGGTGCGCCGTCCGGAACCCGCCGGGACGCGCGGTGGATACTCGAAGCGCGCCTTCGTCGATCTCTTCATCTCGCGCGCGCTGGTCTACGTCGGCTTCTACACACTCCTGGGCTACCTGCTGTTTTACGTAACGACGGCGCTCGGGATCGCGCCCGCAGCCGCCGCCCGGCGCGAGACGGGCATCATCATCGTCGCCTTCACGCTGCTGGGCGCCGCGGGAGCAGCAATCGCGGCCCGCCCCAGCGACCGCCTCGACAAACGCCTCGTCGCCACGGCCGGCGGGGCGGCGTTCGTGGCTGCCTTGCTCGTCTTCATTGCCGCTCGCGGCTCGGCCGGCGTCGTCGTGGCGACCGCCCTCGCGGGCATCGGATGGGGCGTCTTCCTCGTCGCCGATTGGGCGATCGCGTGCCGGGTGCTGCCGCCTTCGGCAATGGCGGCCGCAATGGGGATATGGAACCTCGCGATCGTGCTGCCGCAGATCGCCGCCCCCGCCCTGACCACCATGCTGCTTTCGGTGACAGGCGCCTCGATGGGAAGCCAGGCGCCCCGGCTCGCATTCGCGCTGGCGTGCGTGGAAACGTCTACGGGCCTCGCCTGGCTCTGGCGGCTCCGGCGTTGCGCGATCGACCAAGAATAGGTATGGTGATACGGCCCCAGGTTGGCGTTTGATAAGAATTTGGCCGACACCGCCGGCCCGCTGCCGTTTACCACGTTGCGTAATAGGGGAATAACGGGTATCGTGTGTTTGTGCGAGCAGTAACGCTTCAGGCGCCCGCTCGTCCTATACGGCTGGGGAGGGAAGCGCCCTCTGCCGGCATTTGAGTTTTCCATAAGGAGGCACTCGTGAAACGACTGAGCACCGGGGTACTCGCCGCGCTAATGGTAGCGTTCTGCGGGTTCAGTGCGGTTGCTGCTCCGTCGGCGGCGTCAGGAAACACAGGAAACGGCGTCGCGCAGACGGGCTCACCGCCACCGGCGGACTTCGGTAGTCCGCCGTCCGGCCAGATCCCTATTCTCTACAATGACCACCACGTTTACACGAAGCCCGACATCCTCAAGCAGGGTCGCGTTTTAGCAGCGCTCGTCAAAGGCGGAACGCTGCTGATTCCGTTGCGTTCGATGTTCGAGCAGATGGGCGCGACGGTTTCGTGGGATGCGGGCAGCAAGACCGCGACGGTGTCGAAACCCGGTGCCGAGGTCAAAGTCACGGTGGGCAAGCCCGAGGTGATGATCAATGGCGAATCGCGTCCTTTGGACGTGCCGCCGATGATCTATCAGGGCGTCGTGCTCGTTCCCGTGCGCGTGATCTCGGAAGGCATGGGTGCCTACGTCCAGTGGGTTCCCGACCGCCACCTGGTCGTCGTTCGGTACATCCCGGCGACGCCGCCGCCGAGTCCTGGACCACCACCGCCGTCGGCCGCACCGCCGCCGCCGCCGCCCCCGCCCCCGCCGACTCCCAGGCCGATGTTTGGCGAGACGTTCGTGGCGGGTGACTATATCTTCTCGCCGAGCGTCTACAACGAATTCGCGAACGGCAACCACTCCAATGGCGGCAATGGCGGCTACGCAATCCGCGGAGCGGGCGAGTTCAGTCTCGGCAGCATCCCGTTCATGCTCGAGGGCTCGTACGAGCACTGGCCGTACCCGCATAACTGCACCGTGGTCCACGGCGTCTTCCAGCCGAACTGCTACGTAACGATCATCGGTGGCGGCGGAAGCTCCCCCGTGGTTACGAACACGCAGCTCAACGACCAGGACGCCGACCTACGGTTCGCCGTGCGCGTGCTCCGGCCGCGGATCTACATCGGTGTCGGCTACCTCTGGGTATCCAATAACTACGGATACCCGAACCTGAACGGCGTGGGCTTCGGCGGTGAAAAGCTGCCGGATCTCAACCAGCCGCTCTCGTTCTTCGGCAGCGTCTGGTACTACCCCAGCGTTACCGGAACGGCGGTGTTCAACATCGAGAACCGCTTCCCCAACACCGGGTTCACCCAGCAGAGCCTGCCGCTGGCCTACAGCATCCTGAAGTATCAGGTCGGTCTCGATTACGTGATCGGGAACAGCCCAATCTTCATCGATCTCGGCTGGATGGGCGACAACTGGTCGAACAAGCAGAACGGCCCCATTAACCGGACGTACAACGGTCCGTTCGCAGGGCTCGGATTCCGCTTCCTTTACCCCTAGGACGTAGGGAAGGTTAGCTAGCTGGGGCTCGGCCGATGGCCGGGCCCCTTCATTTGACCCCGTTGCCCTCGTACGCTAAGATATCCACTTGGCGCCTGAAGCGCCCTTATTTGAGCTTGTCATCCTGAGTTACCGCCCCGAGTGAGTCGAGGGCGAAAGACGGAGAAAGATTTTTGGCTGCCAAGAAGCAAACGAAGTCGCGCCGCAAGCGCGAGGTAAAGAACGTGCAAGCGGGCATCGCACACGTGCATGCTTCGTTCAACAACACGATCGTTACCATCAGCGACCCGCATGGCGGCGTCGTCTCCTGGGCCTCTGCGGGAAACCTTGGATTCAAAGGTTCCAAAAAGTCCACGCCGTTTGCGGCGCAGATGGCGGCGGAAGCCGCCGCGCGCAAGGCGATGGAGCACGGGATGAAGTCGACGGAAGTAATGGTCAAGGGCCCCGGCGCGGGCCGCGAGGCTGCGATCCGGTCGCTCCAGGCTGCGGGCCTCGAGATCACGATGATCAAGGACGTCACCCCTATTCCGCACAACGGCTGCCGGCCGCCCAAGCGGCGGCGGGTGTAGCGTGTCGCGGTACACCGGCCCCGTCTGTCGCCTCTGCCGCCGCGAGACCGCGGCGAGCAAGACCGGCGAAAAGATCAAGCTGTTTCTCAAGGGCGATCGCTGTCTCTCGCGCAAATGCGCGGTCGAACGCCGCGGCACCGCGCCCGGACAAAAGACCGCCGGAAAATCGCGAACGAAAGTTTCCGAGTACGGCCGTCAGCTGAGGGAGAAGCAGAAGATGCGGCGCTACTACGGCGTCCACGAAACGCAGTTCGAGAATTACTTCCGTGCGGCGGCCCGCGTGCCCGGGCAAACCGGACGGACCTTCCTCCAGCTGTTGGAACGCCGGCTGGACAACGTCGTCTATCGTCTCAACCTAGCGACGAGCCGGGCCCAGGCGCGCCAGCTCGTGACGCACCGCCATTTTCGCGTCAACGGCCGCATCGTCAATATCCCCTCGTACATCGTTCGTGCAGGCGATGCGATCACGATCGCACCGGGAAGTTTGAAGTCCCTCGTCTTCGAGTCCAATCTCGAGGTGGCTCAGAGCCGGCGGCCACCGGAGTGGCTGGAGTGGAACGACCAAGAGAAGACGGCTAAGGTGCTGCAGGCACCCCCTCGCGAGCAGATAGACACACCCGTCGACGAGCAGCTGATCGTCGAATACTACTCGCGATAAACACACTACGACTCCGCTGCTAGGCGTGCGATCGTCGCGGTCAAACGGACCGCGGCGGATAACGTAAGCGGCAATAAAGGACGAAACGAAACCAGATGACCATGATGGAAGCGCCAGTTGGCGCGAGCATCGAAGTGCGCGAGCGTGGCGAGAACTACGCGAAATTCGTGATCGAACCACTCGAGCGTGGATTCGGAATAACGCTGGGCAACGCGCTGCGCAGGGTTCTCTTGAGCTCGATCGAGGGCGCCGCCGTCACCTATATGAAGATCGACGGCGTGCTCCACGAGTTTTCGACAATCCCGGGAATGGTGGACGACACGATCGCGCTAATGCTCAACCTCAAGGGCCTGCCCGTGCGCCTCAATAGCGAGGAGCCGAAAGTCTTGACGCTGTCCGCGAGCGGCATCCGCGACGTCACGGCCGCCGACATCGTTCCCGACGCCGACGTCGAGATTCTCGACCCCGATTATCGGCTCTGCACGCTGTCGGCGAAGGACGCGAAGCTGACGATGGAAATCGGCGTCGAGAAGGGACGCGGATACGTGATGGCCGACCGCCAGCGCAACGTCGAGCACATGATCGGCCTGATTCCGCTGGACTCGATCTTTTCGCCCATTCGCAAGGTCAACTTCACGGTCGACGATACGCGCGTCGGCCAGAGCGTCGACTACGATCGCCTGACGGTGGAGTTGGAGACCAACGGCTCCATCACGCCCGACGAGGCGCTCTCGCAAGCGGCATCGATCATGCAGGAAGAGCTCGACCTCTTCGTCTCGTTCACGAACCGGTCTGAGCCGCTGCCCGAAACGCCGCCAAACGAGTGGGATATCCCCGTCGAGACGCTCAATTTGTCCGTGCGTTCGTTCAACTGCCTCAAGCGCGCGGGCATCTCGAAGGTTTCGGAGCTCCTGGACCTCACCGAGGACGAAATCATGAAGATGCGAAACTTCGGCAAGAAATCGCTCGACGAGATCAAGCAAGTCCTTTCGGAGAGGGGGCTGTCGCTGCGCCAGTCGTAGCGTCGGAACACATGCCGCATTCCATTGCGTACAAACGGCTTTCACGCACCGACGGGCACCGCAAGGCGCTGCTGCGCAACCTCGCGACGTCGCTGTTCAAGCACGACAAGATCGAGACGACGTCCACGAAGGCTAAGCAGATCGGCCGCGTCGCGGAACGCTGTATCACGACCGCCATGGCGGGCGATCTGGCCGCGCGCCGGCAGCTCGCCGAGTTCATCACCGAGCCCGCAGTTCTCAAAAAGCTCGTGGAGCAGATCGCTCCGGCGCTCAAAGGCAGAACCGGCGGCTACACCCGCATCACGAAGACCCGCGTTCGCTCCGGCGACGCTGCCGAACTATCGCTGATCGAACTCATCACCTAAAGCTCCCCACGCTGCCCGGAAGGGCGGCGCCGGTGCTGACGCAGTCGGAGGTCGGCGAACCACGAACACGATAATGGCTTACGCGGCGGAATCTGAGGCGCTGGACGGGGAAATTCTCGGTGTCATCGCGCGCTGGCACGAACGCGGGGAAGCCCCGGACGATGAAGCCTTCAACGATCTCGCGCTGCGCCTCTTTGACTATCAGCTGCGCTACAACGCACCGTACGCCCGGTACTGTGCGCGCCGCGGCGTAACGGCGTCGTCGCCGCCGCACTCGTGGGAAGCGATTCCGGCGGTTCCCGCGCCGGCCTTTAAAGAAGCGGCGCTGACGACGTTCGATCCGAAAACCGCGGCGTTGACCTTCGAAACGAGCGGCACCACCGGCGCCGGCAGCGGCCGCCACCACATGGAGACGCCAGCGCTTTACGATGCAGCGCTGCTCGCCGCGTTCGACCGTCTGGTCGGACGAGACGCTCCGCGCCGCCGATACTTCAATCTCGTTGCGAACCCCGTCGAGCGTTCGACGTCCTCGCTCGGCTACATGATGGCGCGCATCTCTCACGAGCGCGGCGACGGGCGAACCGGATGGTATCTACGCGGCGACGAGCTGCTCTTCGCGCCGTTGGCAGACGCACTCGCGCAAGCGATCGAAGCGCGCAACGCCGTTTGCCTCACGGCGACGGCGTTCGCCCTGGTGCACCTGCTCGACGCAATGGCCGAACACGGGTTGCGCGTCGCGCTCCCTCCGAACTCGCTCGTCATCGAAACCGGCGGGTTCAAAGGACGTTCGCGCGTGGTCGACCGCGGCGACCTGTACGCGCGCGTCTCCGACGCGTTCGCCGTCGGCGCGGACGCCATCGTGGCGGAGTACGGCATGACCGAACTGACGTCGCAATACTACGACGATCCCGCGACGCGCCGAAAAATTGGACCGCCCTGGCTTCGCGCACGGGTCGTCGGGCCGGAACGCACGACGCTGCCGCACGGCGTCGCCGGTGCGCTGCTCCACGTCGACCTGGCCAACCGCTCCTCGTGTCTCGCGATCCAGACCGACGACGTCGGCGTGCAGCATGACGACGGCTTCGTCCTTTTGGGCCGTGAAGCCGACGCGCCGTCGCGCGGGTGTTCGCTCGACGCCGAAGACCTGCGGTTCGCGAGCGGGCTCCGCAATTAAACCGACCGTCGCCACCGCGAGGTAACGACGCCGGTGTTCATCCCGGCCGTGGCGAGGCCGCCGCAGAAGCGCGCATGCTCGACCTTGATGCAGCGGTCGACCACGACGAGCATCCCCGCGTCATCGGCAAGCGCGATAGCCTCGTCGTTGACGACGCCGTACTGGAACCAGATCGCCGGAGCTCCGACGGCGACTGCCTCCCGTACGACGGGAACCAGTTCGCTCGGCCTGCGGAACACGTCGACGACGTCGGGCGCACCGCGTTCGGCAGCATACGCCGCAAGCGTGGGGAACGTTCGTGTGCCGTCGATGGAATCGGCGTTGGGATTGATCGGCGTGACCGCGAGACCGGCCTGCCGCCGCAGGTAAGAAAACACCGTGTAGCTTGGCCGCAGCGTGTTGGCGGATGCGCCGACGATCGCGACGGTCACCGTGCGCGCGAGCAGCTCCCGGCGCTCCAGCGGCGTCCTCAGAATCATGGTGGCGCCGCACGCTGCAGCGCACGATCGAGGTCCCACACGAGGTCGTCGGCGTCTTCGAGGCCGACGGACAACCGAACGGCTTCGGGCGCGATGCCGGCCTTGTACAGCTCTTCGTCGGAAAGCTGCGAGTGCGTCGTCGACGCCGGATGGATCACGAGGCTCTTCGAATCGCCGACGTTGGCGAGGTGGCTCCAGAGCGTCAGCCCGTCGATGAACCGGCGCGCGGCGTTGCGGCCGCCGCGCAACCCGAAGGTAAAGATGGAGCCGAGCCTTGGCTCGCGGACCCACGCGACCTCCGGGCGAGCGGTGAGGAACGTGGCGACGGCATGCGCGTTAACGACGTGGCGGTCCATGCGGACGGCGAGCGTCTCGAGGCCGATGAGCGAAAGCCACGCATCCATCGGCGACATCTGAGCCCCAATGTCGCGCAGCACTTCTGCGCGCGCACGCATCAAGAATGCGTATTCGCCGAACGTCTCGGTGAAGATCTTTTGATGATAGGCCGGGCTGGGCGATGAGAGCAGCGGAAAGCGGCCATTTTCCCACGGAAACTTGCCGGACTCCACGAGCACGCCGCCGATTGCCGTGCCGTGACCATTGATGAACTTCGTCGCTGAGTGAACGACGATGTCGGCCCCATGCTCGATCGGCCGGCATAGGTAGGGCGTCGCAAACGTGTTGTCGACGACGAGCGGAACGCCCGCATCGTGCACGAGCGCCGCGAGCGAACGGAGGTCGGCCACCGCGCCCGACGGATTTGCGATCGTCTCCACGAACAGCATGCGCGTATTGGGACGGATCGCAGCGCGTATCGCGCCCAAGTCGTCCGTCGCGACGAAGGTCGTGTCGATCCCCATGCGCCTGATCGTAACCCCGAGCTGCGTCACCGTGCCGCCGTAGGCGTTTTGCGTGCAGAGCAGGTGGTCGCCGCTTTGCGCGAGCGCGAGGACGAGGCCGAGTTGGGCCGCGAGGCCGCTGGAGAAGGCGACGCCGCCCAGGCCGCCCTCCAGGCTGGCCATGCGTTCTTCGAATGCGGCGACCGTCGGATTGCTGATGCGGCTGTAAATGTGGCCGTAGCTGCGCAGCGCGAAGAGCTCGGCGGCCTGCTCGGTCGAATCGAAAACGTACGCCGACGTCTGATAGATCGGAGCGGCGCGCGCGGCCGTCGCCGGGTCGGGCGGCGTGCCGGCATGGAGCGCCAGCGTCGAAAATCAGAATTTTCTTTCGGGCTGCGTCATCGGAGGTTCCCGCACGTATTTCGCGTTATAATGCGGTTATCATGGGCATGACACTGACCGAGAAGATCCTCGCTCGCCACGCGGGGCTCGAGCGCGTCGAACCGGGGCAAATCATCAACGCCAACGTCGACCTCGTGCTTGCAAACGAGCTTTCCGCCGCGGTCGCGATCGGCGTCATGCGCGGCATCAAAGGCGCCGACCGCGTCTTCGACCGCACGCGCATCGCCCTCGTCGCGGATCACTTCGTCCCGGCGAAGGACGCTCAGTCGGCAAAGCTCGCGAAGCTCATGAAAGACTTTGCCGGCGAGCAGCAGATCGAGCACTACTTCGATGTCGGACGGGGCGGCATCGAGCACGTCGTGCTGCCGGAGGAAGGCCTCGTCGCACCGGGCGAGCTGATCGTGGGCGGCGACTCACACACCTGCACCTACGGCGCCTTCGGCGCCTTCGCCACCGGCATGGGGTCCACGGACATCGCCGCCGCCTTCGTGCTGGGCGAGGTGTGGATCAAGGTGCCGGAGTCGATCAAACTGACGTATCGCGGAACGCCTGGCCCGATGGTGTATGCAAAGGACATCATGCTGCGCACCGTCGGCGAACTCGGCATCGACGGCGCCACCTATCGCGCCATCGAGTATCATGGCAGTACGGTCGACGCACTCTCGATCACGGGCCGGATAACGATGGCGAATATGGCCATAGAGGCCGGCGCGAAGAACGGCATTTTCCACGCCGACGAGAAGACGATCGCCTACGTGCGCGAACGCACCGACCGGCCGTTCCTGGTCGAGCGCGCAGATCCGGACGCGGCCTACGAACGCGAAATTTTCATCGACGTCGATGGCCTCGAGCCGCAGGTTGCCTGTCCGCATACGCCCGACAACGTCCATCCGATCTCCGAAGTCGCGAGCGAGGCGTTGCCCGTCGATCAAGTCTTCATCGGGTCGTGCACGAACGGTTACATCGAAGACTTGCGCATCGTCGCCAAAATCCTCGACGGCCGTCGCATCGCGTCGAACCTACGCGTGATCGTAAACCCCGGATCGCAGAAGGTTTGGATGCAGGCTGCGCAAGAGGGTATCCTTACGACCCTCGCGGCTGCAGGTTGCGCGGTGAATACGCCGGGGTGCGGCGCCTGCTTCGGCGGACACATGGGCACGCTTGGCGACCACGAGCGCGCGATCTCTACGACGAACCGCAACTACGTCGGGCGAATGGGATCGCCGAAGGCGGAAATCTATCTCGCGTCGCCGGCCACCTGCGCGGCCTCCGCAATCACCGGACGCATCACCGATCCCCGCACGATCGCCGAAGTGGCATCGGACCGTTCGTTCAGCGCGAGCGGTTCCCCCATGACGGTGAGCATCGTTTGAAGGGAACGTAGACGATGGAAACGGCGCTGCGCGGCCACGCGCATAAATACGGAAAGAACGTCGACACCGACGTCATCATCCCCGGTAAATATTGCAACATCATCGATCCGGTCGAGCTGGGCAAGCACGCGCTCGAAGGGCTCGACCCGGAGTATACCGGCCGCATGCATGCGGGCGACATCATCGTGGCCGACGCAAACTTCGGATGCGGCTCGAGCCGAGAGGTCGCGCCGATCGCGATCAAGGGCTCGGGCACGTCGGCGGTGATCGCCAAGAGCTTCGCACGGATCTTCTATCGCAACGCGCTGAATATCGGCCTTCCGATCTTCGAGTCGGCGGAGGCGGTGGACGGGATCGAATCCGGCGACGAAATCGAAGTGCAGCCCGACGCCGGCGTCATTCGCAACGTCAGCAAGAACGAAACCTATCGCGCAGCGGAGTTTCCGCCCTTCATGCGCTCGCTCATAGACGCCGGCGGACTCGTGCCCTACGTCGAAAGGCGCCTCGCCGAGCGGAAAAACTCCCCGCTCCTGAAGCGTCCCGAACGTTACGGAGGCGTGTAGCTGCCGCCGTTGGACGACGGTATGCCGCCCGGCGCCGGATTGACGTTCTCGATCCACTTCTCTTTCGGGCGGTACGATGCCGTAAACGGCACTTCACCGCCGGGCATCGTCAGCTCTCCGATCATATCGGTCGTGCCGTCGAGCTTCCCCTCGAGCAAGAGGGTCGTTCCGTTGGGCATCGTGACGATCAGGCGCACGGCTTGGCCGTCAAGCGTACCGGCCAGCGGATACTTCTTGCCGCGGGTGTCGAGATAGGTGCCGCTGAGGGCCGCGCCCTGTTGCTGGATCGCGAAGTGCGTGTAGTCCGTGCCGGTAGGATGCTGAATTTGGACTTCCCACACGCCGTCGAGCCCCTTGCGTGCCGAGGGCGGCGGGCTCGGCGAGGGGCCGGTCGTCCCGGCGGGGATGGGGATCAGCGTCGCGTTTGGGCTCGGGCTGGCGGGCGTCCCGATCGGCGGGGGCGTCGGCGGAGGCGTTGCCGCCACAGCAGGGCCGGCGATCGAGCCGCGGGCCACCGCAATCCCGCACAGAAGGCTCGCGCCCGCGAGTGTTGACCAGAAAGGGTTCGCTTTCACGCGATGAGCTTTGGTCGGCGCTGAGACTCCACCCTCCCATACGACCGGTTGCCGAAGCGCCGCGCACCGCCGGTCCTCTTGCGGCCCCTGCTATAATGCTAAGGCTGTGAAAAGCAAGATTCATCCGAAATGGTATCCCGAAGCCCGCGTGCATTGCGCGTGCGGCAACACGTTCGTAACTGGTTCGACGATTCCCGAAATTGCCGTCGAAATCTGCGCGGCCTGTCATCCGCTGTTTACGGGTCAGCAGAAGCTCGTCGACACGGCGGGCCGGGTCGATAAGTTTAACCAGCGGTCGGCTGCCGCGCGACAGAAGCAGGAAGAGGCCGCGCAGCGCAAGGCGGCGCGCGAGGCGAAGAAGGCCGCAGCCGCGCAATAGCGGGGCCGCGGCATGTGAACGACGGTTTGAACGCGCGCCTCGACACGATGGCGCGCCGCTTCGACGAAATCGAGGCGCACCTCGCGAATCCGACGGGACCCTTCGATCAGGCCCGTTATACGGCATTGGTGAAAGAACGCGCCGAGCTTCAGGCGCCGGTCGAAACGTACCGGCGGCTGCGCGAAGCGCAACAAGAAATCGGCGCAAACGACGAGCTCGCGCGCACCGCCGACGGCGAGCTTCGGGCGCTCGCGGAAGAAGAGAACGAGCGGCTTCGCGCGCGTGAGACGGAGCTGCGCGGCGAGCTCTCGCAGCTGCTGATGCCCCGCGATCCCAACGATTCTCGGGACGTCTTCGTCGAGGTTCGTGCCGGCACCGGCGGCGACGAAGCGGCAATCTTCGCGGGCGAGCTCGCGCGGATGTACATGCGCTTCGCCGAAGCGGCCGGCATGCGGGCGGAGCTCGTCTCCGAAAGCGCGAGCGACGCGGGCGGTTATAAAGAGATCGTTTTTGCCCTCAAGGGACGCGAGCCGTACCGCTTCCTCAAGCACGAATCGGGCGTGCACCGGGTGCAGCGCGTCCCTGCGACCGAGGCGCAGGGCCGAATCCACACGAGCACCGCGACCGTCGCCGTCCTTCCCCAAATCGAAGACGACGTGGAAGTCGAGATCAAGCCGTCGGAGCTGCAGATCGACACGTATAAAGCGTCCGGCGCGGGCGGCCAATACGTCAACAAGACCGAGTCGGCGATACGCATCACGCACGTTCCGACGGGAATCGTCGTCGCGTCGCAGCAGGAGCGCTCTCAGCAGCAGAACCGTGAAAAGGCGATGCAGATGCTGCGCTCGACCCTTTACGACCGCCGCCGGCGCGAGCAGGAAGACGCCGTCGACTCGATGCGCCGCTCGCAGGTCGGGAGCGGCGAACGCTCGGAAAAAATCCGCACGTACAACTTTCCGCAGGACCGCGTCACCGACCATCGCATCGGCCGAAGCTTCGGCAACATCCGGTCGATCATGGACGGCAGCCTCGGGCCAATCGCCGACGAGCTGATCGCCGACGAGCGCGCGCGCCTGATGGCGGGCGAGACCGCCGGCTGATGCCCCAATCGTCGCGCTTCGATTCCTTGGTCCTGCTGGCGCATGCGCTGGGGCGGTCGCGCGAGTGGATCGTCGCGCATCCGGAGCAACGGGTTTCCCGAATGCAGGAACGCGCATTCATGTCGCTATGCGAACGTCGGGCGCGTGGGACGCCCGTCGCGTACCTCCTAGGATCGGCGGGATTTTACGGACGCGAGTTTCTCGTGGACGAGCGCGTGCTCGTGCCGCGCCCGGAGACCGAGCATCTGGTCGAGGAAGCGATACGGTTCATCCAGCAGCGCGGCGGTTCATGCCGGGTGCTCGACGTCGGAACCGGAAGCGGGGCGATCGCATGCAGCATCGCCGCCGAAACGAACGCACTCGTCGACGCCACCGATGTGTCGCACGCCGCTATCGCCGTGGCGGCACGTAACGCGGAGCGTCTTGCGGTGTTCGATCGCTGTCAATTTCGGCACGGCCATTTGACGGCGCCCGTTTCCAAACGGCGTTACGACGTCGTCGTCGCCAACCTGCCCTACGTGCCGACCGCGGATCTTCCGCAGGCGCCGGAGGCCGCATCGTTTGAGCCGCGCGTCGCGCTCGATGGCGGCTCCGACGGCCTCGCGCTTTACCGTCGCCTTCTGCCGCAGCTGCCCCCGCTGCTCGACGCGACGGCACTCGTGCTTCTCGAAGCGGCCCCGCCCACCGTGGAAGGGCTTGACGCGCTCGCACGGCTCGCTCTGCCCGGCTTCACGACTTCCATCGGGCACGACTACGCCGGCCTGGCGCGCTACGTCAAAGCCGCCCGCTAACGAGGGCGCCCGAAAAGGAGTCGAGGTAAGAAAGGGAGCGGCGGCGAACCGAAACGACCCGAGATGGCGAAGTATATCTTCTTCACCGGCGGCGTCGTGAGTTCGCTCGGCAAAGGCATCACGGCGGCCTCCCTCGGACGGCTCCTCAAGGCGCGCGGATTGAGCGTCTCGATTCAGAAGCTGGACCCCTACATCAACGTCGACGCCGGTACGATGAACCCGTATCAGCACGGCGAGGTTTTCGTCACGGAGGACGGTGCGGAGACGGACCTCGACCTCGGACACTACGAACGCTTCATCGACGAGAACCTCCAGCGCGCCAACAACGTGACGACGGGCCAGATCTACAACTCGGTGATCGAGAAGGAGCGCCGCGGCGAGTATCTCGGCGCGACGGTCCAAGTGATTCCCCACATCACCAACGAGATCAAGGCGCACATCAAGCGCGTCGCCGAGGCGAGCCACGCCGAAGTGTGCATCGTCGAAGTGGGCGGGACGGTCGGCGACATCGAGTCGCTGCCATTTCTCGAGGCGATCCGTCAGATGCGCTACGACGTGGGCGACGAGAACGTCATGTACGTCCACCTGACGCTCGTGCCGCATCTCGGGGCGGCCGACGAGCTCAAGACGAAGCCGACGCAGCACTCCGTGCGGGAGTTGCGCGGGATCGGGATTTCGCCCGACGCGATCGTCTGCCGCACGCAATCGGCCATGCCGATGCCGCTCGAGCTCAAAGAGAAGATCGCGTTGTTCTGCGACGTGCCGCCGGGCGCGGTCGTGCAGAACAGCGATGCTGCGACGATCTACCAAGTGCCGCTGAACCTCGAGGCCGAGGGGCTAGCGCAGGCGGCGGTGCGCAAGCTGGGGCTGCCGGTGGGCGTTCCGATGCTCAACGACTGGGTGGCCATCGCCGACCGCATGCTTCATCCGCGCCGCCACGTAACGATCGCGCTCGTCGGTAAATACGTGGAGCTCAAGGACGCGTACATCTCGATCAACGAGGCCCTCCACCACGCCGGCGTCTTCTACCATGCCGCCGTCGAGATCAAGCGGATCGATTCGGAATGGGTGGAGAACGACGGCGTCGACGTGCTGCGCGGGGCACACGGCGTCGTCGTGGCGCCCGGCTTCGGGGCCCGCGGCGTGAAAGGCAAGCTGCGTGCGATCCAGCACGTGCGCGAGCGCGGCATACCGTTTCTCGGCATTTGCTATGGCATGCAGCTGGCGTGCGTGGAGTTCGCCCGCAACGTCTGCGAGCTGCCCGAAGCAATGACTAGCGAGGTCGATGAAACGAACGCCGACCCAGTGATCGACTTCATGCCCGACCAGCGCAACCTCGAGATGTACGGCGGCACGATGCGCCTAGGAACCTACGCCTGCACCCTCGAGGAAGCCAGCCACGCCGCTCGTGCGTACGGCGCGCTCGAGATCAGCGAGCGCCATCGCCACCGCTACGAGTTCAACAACCGATATCGGCCGGTCTTCGAAGAGCACGGAATGCGCTTTACCGGACACCATGCGATCGGTAAGACGCGGCTCGTGGAGGTCGTCGAACTCCCCACCGACATGCATCCATGGTTCGTCGCGACGCAGGCGCATCCGGAGTTCAAGTCGCGCCCGAACCGTCCGGCGCCGCTCTATCGCGACTTCATCGGCGCCGCGCTGGCGCACGAGGAACGCGTGGACGGGCGCGCCGGAATCGCCGAGGCGTTCTGGACCCAGGCCTAATCACCGCGGTCGTCCTAACGCTGGACGAAGAGCGCAATCTGCCTCGCGCCATCACGAGCCTGCCCCGCGGCATCAACCTGCTGGTGCTCGACGCCTGCTCCCGCGACCACACGCTGCAGTTTGCGCGCAGCGCCGGCGCGCGGGTGCTGCAGCGCGAGTGGACCGACTTCCTCGACGCCCGCCGCTTCGCGCTATCGAACGTCGAGACGCCCTGGACCTTGATGATCGACGCGGATGAAGCGCTCGACGACGTGCTGCGCGACGGAATTCTCGCGGCCTCCGAACGCGCCGACGGATACCGCGTGAAGCGCACGACGTATTTCTGCGGGAAGCCCATGCGCATGTGGCGCGGCGAATCGCTGCTTCGCCTATTCCGAACCGGCGGCGCGGCCGTGCGCGCGCATCCCGCGGCCTCCACGGGCGCGCCGCTGCACGAGACGTGGTCCTGCGACGGCGAGGTCGACGTCCTCCCCGGAACGCTGCTCCACTACTCCTACCCCGACGTCTCGTCGTACCGAACGAAGTACGAGCGCTACACCAATCTCGAGGCGGCGAACATCGCCGGCTCGCCGCTTGGCTTTCTCACGGCATGTGCCGCGAGCGTCCCGCGCCTGGCGTGGCTGCTGTTCCGCCGCGGCGCGCTGCTCGACGGCCCGCGCGGCTGGTACGTGGCGTACCGCTCCGCTACGTACGCCGCCGTCGCCGCACGAAAAGCGCTGGCACCGTGAACGCCGCGCGCATCGGTCTCGATGCGCGCCTCACGCGCCAGCTCTCGGTCGGAATGAAGACCTACGCGTGCCGGCTCGCCGAGCGGCTTCCTACGGTCGCTCCGGAATTCGAGTACGTCACGTTCTCGCGGGGCGGCAATTTCGGCTGGAGCGAACAGGTCGCACTACCGTTGGCGATGCGGCGCGCGAAGCTGCGCCTGATCCATTTCTTGTCGGTCTACGTGCCGTTGGCCGTGCCGGCACCATTTCTCGTCACGATTCACGACCTGATTCACCTCGTTTTCCCGCAATATTTCAAGGCCAAGGTACGCCCGTACTATGCCACCGTGGTGCGGTCGGCGTGCGCGCGCGCGGCACGGGTCATCACCGACGACGAGCGCACGATCGCCGATCTCGGGCACTTCCTGCACGTCGATCCGTCGAAGGTCCGCGTCGTCCCGCTCGGCGTCGACGAGCGATTCTTCGAGCCGGCTCAGCCGTATGAGGCCCCGCGTCCATACCTGCTCTATGTCGGTAACCATCGCCCGCACAAGGATCTGCCGACGTTGTTCGATGCATGGTCGGCGCTGCCGCAGGAGTGGCCGCTCGACCTCTATCTGACCGGCAGCGACGATTTCGGCGGTGAGCTGCAGCGGCGCACTACGAGCACGCGCGCGATCGTGGCGCTCGGCGACGTTGCGGCGGATCGTCTTCCAGCATACTATGCGGGCGCCCGTGGGCTCGTGCAGCCGGCCCTGCGCGAGGGCTTCGGCCTGCCGATGGCCGAGGCGATGGCCGCCGGCTGTCCCGTCGTCGCCTGCGCGACGGCCGTTCCCCGGCCGCTCGCAGACGCCGCGCTGACCTTTGCGCCCGGCGATGCCGGCGCGCTCGGGATCCGGCTGCGAAATCTCGTCGAGGACGAGGGTCTGCGCGAGCGCTCAATCAATCTGGGTCGGGAAGCGGCACGCCGGCTCACTTGGGGCCGGTGCGCTCGCGCAACGGCCGACGTCTACCATGAGGTGCTCGCGGAATCGTGAAATGGCACGTAGCTCTGCTCGTGTGTGCTGCGACGATAGCGTCGGCGCCGCGTCCCATTGGCATCGTGATCAATGGCAACGCGCTGTCGCTGCAGCCGCCGCCGCGTACGTTCCACAACGTGCTCTACGTGCCGGTGCGGCGTACGATCGAGGCGCTCGGCCTTTCGTTCGATCGGTCGGAAAATCGGATCACGACGCAAGTCGGCGCGAAAACGGTCACGCTGACGATCGGCAGCCGCGTCGCGCAGGTCGACGCCCAGCGCCTCACGCTCGAGGCTCCGCTGCTCGAAGTCGACGACGTGCTCTACGTGCCGCTGCGATTTTTCACCGACGTCTTCGGCGCGCAAAGCCGATTCGATAAGCGCGCAAACGCGGTCGTCATCGTCGCGCAACTCGTCGGCCGCTCGGCAAACGGCCTCGTTCCGACGGCAAACGGCTACGAGCGCTCGGGTACCGTCGCAGCGGTCGACGTGCTCTCCGATCCGCCGACGGTCACCCTGAGCGCCAACGGCAGCATCAAGACCGTTCCGGTCGGGCCGAACGCAATCGTCGAAGTCGAAGACGTCGACGTCAACGTTACGGCGCCCGGGGAACTCGGTGACGTGCGCCCGGGCGACTTTGCGCGGATCGAGATGCGTAAGGACGGACGCGTCGAGCGCGTCACCGACGAATACGGCTCGCGCAACGGACACGTCGTCGCGATCGCCGGAAACCAGTTCGTGCTCGGCGACGGTCAGGTGATCGCGGCGGGGCGCACGACGGAGATCTCGCTCAACGGCAAGGCGGCATCCGTGGGCGACCTGCGCCCGAACGATCAGGTGACGGTCCGCTACAACGTCGAGACGAACGAGATACGGGAAATCCTTGCGAGCCGCAGCGCCGCCACGACGTCGGCTTCCGATCTTGGACCGCTACGCATCACGGGCGTCGAGAGCGACGCAAACCGCCCGCTGCGCCCGGGCGACGTGGTCCACATCACGCTGCATGGAACGCCGCACAGCGCGGCAACGTTCGACATTGGATCGGACGTCGCGGACCAGGCGATGCAGGAGCGAGCGCCCAGCGTGTACGTCGGCACCTACACCATTCCGCGCGGCGCGAATTTCGGTGAGGTCGCCGTGATCGGGCGCCTGTCCTCGGGCAATGCGAGCGCGCAGGCGGCCGCGTCTCACACGGTCTCTGCGTCGAGCCTGCCGCCGGGCATCGCCGACTTCGCCCCGAATGCCGGCGCGACCGTGAACACGAATCGCCCCGCCGTGTATGTCAGCTTCGCCTCCGATGCGGTGCCCGTGAACCCGGAAGCGCGCTGCTCTGGATCAACGGCCGCGACGTTACCTCCGAATGCGTGCGCACGGCCGAGTTCATCCAATACCTGCCCGCCTACAACTATCCGGACGGACCGATACGCGTAACCGTTCGGGTGGCGGACGAAGCGGGGAACACGGCATCGAAGTCGTGGGCATTCACGATCCGGACCCACTAATGGAGTCCTGCATCTTTTGTAAAATCGGCGCCGGTGCAGTTAGCGGCGACGATTGCGTATCGAGACAACGACGTCGTTGCAATCGAAGACGCCGATCCGAAGGCGCCGCTGCATCTGCTCGTGATCCCGCTGCGCCACCATGCCACGCTGTACGACCTCACCGCCGACGACGCCGCGCTCTCGGCGCACCTAATGGGAGTCGCCGCACGGCTCGGAAGCCGCCACGCACCAAACGGATTCCGTTTGGTCGTGAATACGGGAGAAGAAGGCGGACAGACGGTGAACCACGTGCACGTCCACGTGCTCGCCGGTCGCCGCTTAGCGTGGCCACCCGGCTGAGTTTGACCGTCCCCGACCCTCGTGCTACTCTAGTACCGCGGCCCTTAGCGGGCCGAATTTTTCGTGCCTCGCCAGGACGCGGCGCACGCGCAAAGGAGGTGGATTGAATGGAAGTACGCATCGCCCCGGGCGAGACGATCGAGAGCGCGCTGCGCCGCTTCAAGAAGGCCACCCAGAAGGCGGGGATTCTCGCCGAAGCGCGCAAGCACGAGCACTACGAGAAGCCGAGCGTTCGCCGGAAGAAGAAGTCGGCGGCCGCGCGCAAGCGCCGCGCGTAGGACACCCTTACACTGTGGGGACGCTCAAAGACCGCATCGCTGCGGACCTGAAGGATGCAATGCGCGCCCGGGACCAACTGCGGCTCGACACGCTGCGGTCGGCCCTCTCCGGTTTCATTTACAAGCGCACCGAGGGCGGCTCCGAGCTTTCCGATGCCGATGAGACCGACGTCGTCCGGCGGCTCGTAAAGCAGCGCGGCGACTCGCTCGCCGAGTACGAGAAGGCGGGACGCGAGGATCTTGCCGGCAAGGAACGCGCGGAGCGGGAAATCCTCTCTTCGTACCTGCCGCCGCAGCGATCGGCGGTCGAGATCCGCGAGACCGTGCAGAGCGTGCTCGCCGAGCTTCCGGAGGGCTCCCGCAACGCCGGCGCCGTCATGAAGGTCGTGATGCCGCAGCTGCGCGGTGTCGCCGACGGCAACCTGGTGCGCCAGATCGTCACCGAGGAACTCCAAACGTAACTTCGCGTGCCCGGCTACGGTACCAAGCGGCATGAACGCATTCGGAGCGCGCGCTTGGCTCTGCTCGGGCTTGATGCTGGCCGGAGCCGCCGGCCTGGCCGGTGCCGCCGCAGGCGCACAGGCACCCATCGTCGTGGTGCCCGTGACCGGCACCGTCGACGACGGCATGGCCCATTTTGTCGAGCGATCGGTGGACGAAGCCAACCGCGACGGGGCGCGTGCCATCGTCCTTGACGTAAACAGTCCCGGCGGACTGGTCGAGGCGGCATTTCGCATCCGCGACGCGTTGTTTTCCGCGAAGGAGCCGGTCGTGGCCTATGTCGGCGCACGCGCCTACTCCGCGGCGGCGTTGATTTCGCTGAGCGCCGGACGGATCGTCATGGCCCCCGGCGCATCGATCGGCGCCGCCGAACCCGTGGAAGCGGGGGGCGCGGTGCCGCCGAGCGACAAGATCGTGTCCGCGCTGCGCGGCGAGTTCGAATCGACCGCGGAACGCAACGGCCGCGATCCGAAGATCGCGGGAGCCATGGTCGACAAGAACGTCGACCTTCCCAGCTACAAGCGTTCGGGAATCGTGTTGACGCTCAACACCGACGACGCGGTCCGCGCGGGCATCGCTCAGGGGACGGCGCCGACGCTGGACGCAGCGCTGGCGCAGCTGCACCTTGCGGACGCGCCGCGCGTATCGCAGTCGTTCACGTGGGGCGAGCGCATCGCACGTTTTGCGACGGATCCAGTCGTCAGCGGACTGCTCCTGACGCTCGGCATGCTTGGCCTTCTGATCGAGATGCAGACGCTGCATGGCATCGCCGGCATCGTGGGGATCGCCGCGCTCGGTTTGTTCTTTGGAAGCCACGTCTATGCGGGATTCTCCAACGCATTCGTCGCCGGCCTCGCCGTGATCGGACTGCTGGGCATCCTGTGGGAGCTTCACGTCGTCCCCGGGCACGGCTTACCCGGCATATTGGGCGCCGGCGCGCTGTTGGTCGCAGTGCTGCTGGCGTTCGGCCTGCCGTTTTTCTTCGTCGGCGTGGAAACGCTGGCGACGGCCATCGTGCTGACGGTCATCGCCTTCACGCTGACGGTGCGCGCCGTTCCCGAGAACGCGTGGGCCCACCGCCTTGCGCTCGCCGCCGCGCAGGGGCCGGAATACGTGACGAGCGCCGACCACGGGGCGCTGCGGGGACGCCTCGGCACGGCCGTGAGCTTCCTGCGGCCGGCCGGCATCGCCTCGATCGACGGTCGCCGCGTCGACGTCCTCACGGAAGGTGAATTCATCGCACAGGGATCGCCGATTCGGGTCGTGCGCGTCGAGGGCGCTCGCATCTTCGTCGAACCCATCGTTTCATAGGAGCATCCATGATAGCCGTCAGCGGCGCGATCGTCATCGTCCTCATCGTCATCGCGTTTTTTGCGTTCCTCTATTACTTTCCAATCGGCCTCTGGATTCGAACGATTGCGGCCGGCGTTCCGCTCGGCATCATCGCGCTCGTGCGCATGCGCCTCATCGGCATCCCGCCAGGCGTCATCGTCACGAACTACGTACGCGCGCGTAAAGCAGGCCTGAACCTCACGGTGGACCAGATGCAATCCCATTATCTCGCCGGCGGCAACGTGGAGAACGTTACGCTGGCAATGATCGCCGCGCAGCGGGCCCAAATTCCGCTCGAGTGGCAGCGCGCCGCAGCGATCGATCTGGCGGGCCGCAACGTGCTCGAGGCGCTCCAAACGTCGGTCACGCCGAAGGTAATCGAGACGCCAATTTTCCAAGGCGTCGCGCAAAACGGCATCCAGCTCAACGTCAAGGCGCGAATCACGGTGCGCAGCAACCTCGATCGCTACGTCGGCGGTGCCGGCGAGCCGACGATCGTGGCGCGCGTCGGCGAAGGAGTCGTATCGGCTGTCGGCGCGGCCATCGATCACAAGGAAGTGCTCGAATATCCCGATCGCATCAGCAAGACGGTCCTCGCCAAAGGGCTCGACGCCGGGACCGCATTCGAGATCGTGTCGATCGACATCGCCGACGTGGACGTTGGAAAGAATATCGGCGCGGAGCTCCAGACGAGCCAGGCCGAAGCCGATCGCCGCATCGCGCAAGCCAAGGCGGCGGAACGGCAGTACGCGGCGCTGGCTGCCGAGCAAGAGCAGAAGGCCGAAACCCAAGCGATGCGCGCCAAAGTCGTCGAGGCCGAGGCGACGATACCCCAAGCGATCGCGACGGCGTTTCGCAGCGGTAACCTCGGGGTCATGGAATATTACCGGCTCAAGAACGTGCAGGCCGACACCGACATGCGCTCCTCCATCGGCGCGTCCACCGAGAGCTCAAACGAGCCCCAGCCGCCGCCGCTTTCCGGACCGGTCAAGTAGTTCGTCGAAATGCGCGACGTCGGGGTCCTCGTTTGGGTCGTTCTCGTTATCGTCGGCGTGGTGAGCAGCATCATCTCGACGGTGCGCAAAGGCGTCGCGGTCGCGCCGAGCGGTGCGGCGCCGCGCGCTGCGTCGCCGCGCGCTGTGTCGCGCTGGACGACTGCCGGCCCACGCCCGGTTCTCTCCTCCGCAGCGCCGCCTCAGCCGCCTCCCCGCCTCGCGCCCCCGCCTCCGCGGCGAGCCCCGCCACCGGGTCAGCTCCTCGCCGCGACGCACGCGGCCGAGCTGCCGCGGGGCCGGCGCCCGCTCTTTGTGGGGAAGAACGAACTCGTTCGGGCGGTCGTGGCGGCCGAGATCCTCGGAAAGCCTCGGGCGCTGCGTGACGAACATTTGAGCGGTTGACGGCGCAACGATCGATCGATCTCCAGGACTTACCCGACCGCGTGCGGCTCTTCGGCGAGTACGATCGGAACTTGTCGGCCATTGAGTCGTCGCTCGAAGTCGCGGTGCGCGCCGACGGCGACGCGTTGGTCCTCGCGGGCGACACCGCGGCCGTTGCGCGCGCGGAAGACGTGGTGCGGCGCGTGCTCGAAGCCGCGGTCGGCGGCGCACACATCACGCCCGACGACGTCGCCTTAGCGGTTTCCGACGTCCGAGCCGAACCGCGCGAGCGGGCGGCCGTTGCGACGCTGCTGCGAACGCAGCGCGGCCGCGAAGTGCGTCCCCGGACCGTCGGACAGCGCCGCTTCGTTCAGACGATTGAGAACGAAACACTGACGATCGGAATCGGGCCGGCCGGCACGGGAAAGACGTTTCTGGCGATCGTGATGGCCGTCCGTGCGTTGAAGCGGCGGGAGGCGACGCGCGTCGTGCTTTCACGGCCGGCCGTCGAGGCCGGCGAACGGCTCGGCTTCCTCCCCGGGGACGTGCGCGAGAAGGTCGATCCGTACATGCGGCCGCTGTTCGACGCCCTGGGGGAACTCCTCGACGACGCGGTCGTGAACAAGTATCTCGAGCGTGGAACGCTCGAGGTCGCGCCGCTTGCGTACATGCGCGGCCGGACGCTCTCCGACGCCTTCGTGATCCTCGACGAGGCGCAGAATGCGACGGAGGATCAGCTCAAAATGTTTCTTACGCGCCTCGGCAGCGGCTCGAAGATGGTCGTCACGGGGGACGTGACGCAGATCGACCTGCCGCCCGGCCAGCGAAGCGGACTTCGTTCCGCCGGAGCGCGACTGGACGGCATCGCGGACGTGGGCGTCGTCGAGCTGGGCGACGCGGATGTCGTACGCCATCCGCTCGTCGCTCGAATCGTCCGCGCCTACGCCGCCGAGGCGCCGGCGCACCGAGCTCCGTGATCCATTATCGCAACGACGTGCGGCGCAGCGGTGTAAACGGCCGCGCCCTCGTCGCAACCGCCGCGCGGCTGCTCGGAGTCGTCGGCGCAAGTGACGCGGCGCTGTCCTTGAGCCTCGTCGGCGACGCGGCTATGCGCGACCTCAACCGCAGGTACCGCGGAAAAGACCGCGCGACGGACGTGCTGAGCTTTCCACTCGCCGCGGGCGCCCACGGACCCGTCGAGCGCCTGTTGGGCGACGTCGTCATCTCGGTTGAAACGGCGCGCAAGCAGGCCGCGGCATACGATGCACCGCTGCAGCGCGAGATCTATCGCCTTCTCATTCATGGCCTGCTCCATCTGATCGGACACGATCACGTGGCGGCGCGCGAGCGCCGCGACATGGAACGCGAAGAGCGTCGCCTCGCGGACGCCATTGCGTTGCCCTGGCCGTACGCGGCGCGAGGATGATGCAGCAGCGCGAGCCGCACTATCTCCCGATCGAACGCAGCCGTTTCCTGCGCTCGTTCCACCACGCGTTCGAGGGCATCATTTATGCGACGCGCACGCAGCCGAACATGCGCGTGCACTTCCTCGTCGCCGCGTTGGTGCTGCTCGCAACGCTCATCCTGCGGCTCGACCGCTACTACGTGGTCGCAACGATAACGCTCGTGGCCCTCGTGCTCAGTCTCGAGCTGATGAACACGGCCGTCGAGTCGCTCGTCGACCTGCTGACCGTCGCGCATCATCCGCTGGCGAAGACGGCCAAAGACGCGGCCGCCGGTGCGGTCTTGATCGCGGCGGTGGGCGCCGTGCTCGCGGCGTACCTGATCTTCTACCAGGGCATCATCAACGGCGGCCAGCGCGTCTTCGAGGCGGTCCAATCCGTACCGGCCAACGTGGCGCTGATCGTGCTCGCGGTCGTCGCGATCGCGACGATCTTTGCGAAGGCGCTTGTGGGGCGGGGATCGGCGCTGCAGGGCGGCGCCGTTTCCGGACACGCGGCCCTGGCCTTCGCGGTCGCAACCATGCTGGCGTTCTTCTATCAAAAGCCGCTGGCCGCACTCCTGGCCTATTTTATAGCGTTCCTGGTCGCGCAAAGCCGCGTCGAGGCGCGGATCCACCAGCCGTTCGAGGTCTTTTGGGGGGCCGTGCTGGGCACGCTTGCCGCCCTGGCGATCTACGTGCTGGTGCGACCCCACGTTGTGCTATAATGGCGCCGACTTGAACACGGACCCCGCTCGAAGTAGTCCCGAAGTCCTGCCCTACCAAATCATCGCGCTGGTCGTGCTGGTCCTGCTCGCTGCCTTCTTTGCCGCCTCGGAGAGCGCGCTCGTTTCGATCTCGCGCCTTAGGGCCCGCGCGATTGCGGACCGGGGCGTCCGCGGGGCGCGCAATCTCGAGCTCCTCGTCGCCGACAAGAATCGCTTCCTCACGTCCGTCCTGGTCGGCAATACGATCGTGCTGCTGGTCGCCGACTCCCTCGCGACGTACACGGCCATTTCGCTCGGCCTGCCGTTGGCGACGGTCGTTTCCACCGTCGTGATGACGGTGGTGTTTCTGCTGTTCGGCGAGATCATCCCCAAGACGATCGCGACCGGCGACAGCGAGCGCTGGGCGCTCCGTCTCGCGCTGCCGATGTTCTACGTCGCGTACGTGCTGCGGCCGATCGCGCGGACGTTCCAACTCGCGACCGACCTCATTCTGCGACTGTTCGGCGTGAAGAACGCGCATCGCGTCTACGTAACTGAAGAAGACATTCGCGCGCTGATCAACGTCGGCGCGGAGCAGCGCGTCATCGAAGAAGAAGAGCGAGAACTGATCCATTCCGTCATGGAATTCGGCGATACGATCGTGCGCGAGGTAATGAAGCCGCGTCCGGAGATGGTCGCGGTTTCCCTCGACGATTCGCCGCGGCGCGTCCTCGACGTCGTAATCGCCGAAGGATACTCCAAACTGCCGGTCTATCAAGAGTCCAAGGACGACATCGTCGGCGTCATCCACGACCGAGAGCTGCTCGTCGCGCTCGCCAACGGGTCCCTCGCGCACAGCAGCGTGCGCCTTCTGATGCGAACGGCCGTGCACGTTCCCGAAACGAAGAAGATCGCCGAGCTTCTGCGCGAGATGCAGCGCGATAAATTTTCGTTGGCGATCGTCGTCGACGAATACGGCGGAACGGCCGGGCTCGTCACGATGGAAGACTTGCTCGAAGAGATCGTCGGCGAAATTCGCGACGAACACGACGTGGACGAGCAGGAGCCCATCGCGCTCGTTTCGGAGGTCGAAGCGGTCGTCGAAGCGGGTACCAACGTCGAGGACGTCAACGCCAAGCTCGGTACGCAGCTGCCGACTCAGGATTTTGAAACGATCGGCGGTTATACCGTGGGACTGTTCGGACGGCTGCCCACCGAGGGTGAGGAGATCGACGCCGACGCACATACGCGCTTGCGGGTCGACCGCACCCGCGGCCGGCGCATCCTCACGGTGCGCGTCTATACCAACGGCGCGCCGGTCAAGCCGCAGGAATCCGAAGACTCTGACACAGCAGCGCGCCTATAAGACGCGCGGCGTCGTCCTGCGCGGACGGCAGCTCGGCGAGGCCGACCGCATCGTCACTCTCTTCACCGACGACCGCGGAAAAGTCGATGCCGTCGCAAAGGGCGTGCGCCGTGCCCGCAGCCATTTCGCCGGGCGGCTCGAGTTTGGCAATGAGTGCGACCTGGTGATGCACCGCGGCCGTTCGCTCGACGTAATCGTCGCCGCGGAGATCGTGCGCGCCCCGTGGGCCCGGCTGGTCGAGCCGGACCGCTACGCCGTCGCCTCGGTCGTCGCCGAGACGATCGATGCATTTTGCGAGCCGGACCTTGCGGTGCCCGACGTTTACGCGCTGCTGGTGCGCGTCATCGCGGCCGTCGCCGCCTCACCGGCGCCGCGAGGCTTGCTGCCGCGTTTCTGGCTGCGGCTGCTCGAGATGCTCGGCCTCGCTCCGCCGCTTACGACGTGCGTGCATTGCGGCGCCGCGCTGGGGGAGGCCCAAAGCTGGCTCGACGCCCAGGCCGGCGGCATCCTGGACGACGCCTGCAGGCAGCGCTGGCGCGACCTGCCGGAGCTGCAGCCGGCTGATCTCGAGAACCTCCGCGCGCTGGCCGTCGCAAAGAACGGTTCCGCGGCGCCCGCCCTGCGGGCGACGCCGGCCGCGGCCGCGGCGGTCGAAGCGCTCGTGGCGCATCACCTCGGCAGGCGCCCCAAGGCGCTCGGGGCGCTCGACGGCGCCGGAGCGGAGCGATGATTATGGCGCTCGACGTCGGCAGCAAGCGCATTGGGGTCGCGGTGGCCGATCCGGGCGAGACGTTCGCGCTTCCCGTCGGCACGATCGTTCGCACGAATCGCCGCTCCGACTCAGACGCGATCAAGGCGTACTTGGATTCCTACGCCGTCGACGAACTCGTCGTGGGCGACCCGATCGCGCTCGACGGCAGACGCGGTATGGCGGCCACCGCGATGGACGCGTTCGTGGAGGAACTGCGGGAGATCTTCGCCGGCACGATCCACCGCGTTGACGAGCGGCTTACCACGGCGCAGGCGACCAAGACGTTGATCGGCGCCGATGTCTCGCGCGAGAAGAGGCGCGCGGTCGTCGACCGCATCGCCGCGGCGCTGATCTTAGATACGTTCCTCGCTCGGCGTCGGGCGCCGCCCCGTTGACGCTGCGCCGGCGCGTCGCCGTTGCCGTCGTCGCTTGCGTCCTCGGGGGCGCCGCCGTCGTCGGCGCCATCGCCTACGCCGTGTACGGGGATCGCTCGAAGCCCGCTGCAGCAACCCAGGTCATCGTGCCTCGCGGTACCGCCTTCGGCGAGATCGCGCGGCGCCTGGCATTGGACGGCATCGTGAGCAACGTGTGGACCTTTCGGGCGCTGGCGCGCCTGCGCCGCCAAGACGTCGCAGTCCACGCCGGCGAGTACCGCTTCGAGCCGCATTTGACGCAGGATGCCGTGCTGCGCGCGCTGGTCACCGGCGGCGCGCAGGTCGCAACGTGGGTCGCGATTCCCGAGGGCTTCACGGCGGCCCAGATTGCGATCCGGCTTCAGGAGGCCGGCGTTGGGCCGGCCGAGCCCTTTCGTCAGGCATTCGCGCGACAAAGCATCGACCTCGACGGCACGCGCACGAGAAGTCTTGAAGGCTTTTTGTTTCCCAGCACCTACCTTGTGCCGCTCGGTGCGCCGCCTGCCGAAGCGGCGTCCATGCTCGTCACTGAGTTTCGAAAACAGCTTCCCGCCGACGCGCGGTCGGCGGCGCGAAAGATCGGTGTCAACGTCCCCCAGGCGGTGACGGTAGCATCGCTCGTCGAGCGTGAGGCGAAGAGCGCAGCCGACCGTCCCAGGATCGCCGGAGTGATTTACAACCGGCTGCGATTGGGAATGCCGCTGCAAGTGGATGCGACCATCGAATATGCGCTGCCCGAGCACAAGACCGCACTGTCGTTTGCCGACTTAAAGATCGACTCACCCTACAACACGTACATTCATCCAGGCCTTCCGCCGACGCCGATTGCCAACGCCGGCCGGCCGTCGCTGGAGGCCGCGCTCCACCCGTGGAAAACGGACGACTTGTATTACGTCTACTGCGGAAACGGACGACACGTTTTTGCCCGGACGCTGGCGGAGCACCAAGCCAACGTCGCACGCTGCCTGCATTAGGAAGGGAAGGCCCCAATGCCATCGCACAACGGAGAAAGCGCCGAGCTGCAGGCACCCCTCGAACTCAACGACGTTCTGCACATTGAAACGACGGAGGGCGCGTCGCTGGAATTCGAGGTCGTCGGCATCCTCGAAGACCCCGAAGCCGGTTCATCGTACGCGGTGCTCTGGCACGAGGCGCCGGAGCCCGATGAAGGAGAGTTCATCGTCACCGACCTCGCGGGCAACTTGCTGGAAGACGACGCGACGGCGCAGCAGGTGCTCGACGATTTCTTGGCATCGGCGGAGGAAACCTGATTCGCGTTCTGTTTTTGTCGGCCAGCGTTGGCGTCGGTCATCTTTCCGCCGCAAACGCCGTCGCCGCTGCGCTGCGAAGGATCGATCCCTCGGCAAAGACACCCATCGTCGACTCGTACGAGTACGCCGCTCTGGTGGTTTCCCGCATCGTTTCCGACGGATACCTGCGGATGGTCAAGACGATTCCGCAGATGTACCGGTACATCTACGACCGGGCGGAGCGCGCGACGGAAGTCGGCCGTCTGCGTACCTGGGCGCATCAGTTCACCGCCGCCAACTTACGCCCGTTGATACTGCGCGAGCGGCCCGATGCGGTCGTCTGCACGCACGCGTTTCCGTGCGGGGCAATGGCCGAGTACAAGCGTGCGTTCGCCGATGCGCCGCCCACCGTCGCCGTAGTCACGGACTTCGGATTGCATGGATTCTGGATCCACGACAACATCGATTGCTACGTCGTCGCAACGGATGCAATGCGCGACACGCTGCTCGCGCGGGGCGTCGCACCGCACGCGATACAGGTCAGCGGAATTCCGGTGGGCGCGGACTTCGCCGTGCGCGCGCAGCCGCGTAAGACGTTGCGCGAGCGGCTCGATCTTCCCCTCGATCGTTACGTCGCGCTGTTGATGGGCGGAGGCCTGGGCATCGCACCGCTCGAGCGCATGCTGGGCACGCTTCACAGCGTGCGCGTGCCGCTGACCGCCGTCGTCATCGCCGGGCAAAATGCTCGAATCGAGCGGCGACTGACCGCCGTCGCCGAAAGCGTCGACTATCCCGTTCGCGTGCTCCGGTTCATCGACAACGTCTACGACTACATGCACGCCGCAGACGTGCTCGTCACGAAGCCAGGCGGCCTCACCGCGGCAGAGGCCTTGGTGGTGCGGGTGCCGATGGTGCTCTGCAAACCGCTTCCCGGCCAGGAAGAGCGCAACGCGCGCGTTCTCGTTGAAGGCGGGACGGCGCTGCGGGTACGACGCACCGAAGAGCTGCCGGCGGCGATCGAGACGATCCTGACGCAGGGCGCACGGCGGCGGGCGCTGATTGCGGCGGCACGCCGGCTCGGCCGCCCCAACGCGGCAGGGGAAGCCGCTTCGATGATTGCACGTCTGGTCAAGGTGCGAAAGGAAATCGTTGCGTGAACTTGCCCTCGGCGCGAGCGTACGGGGCGTGGCTCGCCATCGTGCGGATCCTTACCGGGCTGATCTGGTTGATCCATGGCGTTCCGAAGTTCCTCAACAGCGCGCGTTTCATGCCGCCGAACGGCGTCATTGTCGGCTACGTGCAGCGCGGGCTTCCAAAAACGAGCGGAGCGTATCACGACTTTCTGGCCGGCGTCGTTCAGCCGAACATCGGACTCTTCGCCGAGCTCGTACGGCTCGGCGAAGTCTGCGTGGGAATTTCGCTCGTGCTCGGACTGCTCACCCGAGTCGGAGGCCTGGTTGGCGTCCTCCTGCCGCTCGACTATATGGCCGGGCGCGGCGAAATCGGCACCTTTACGGACTGGTCCGGCCTCGACGCGTGCATGCTGCTGCTTTCGGCCATCAACGTGGTGCTGCCGACGGGACGAACGTTCGGCGTCGACGCGCTCTTCGTACGCCGTCGCACACCCCGACGGCAACCCGTCGTCGCAGAGTTTGTCCCCGAGCGCCCACTGCAAGGACCAACGGCGCCCCCGTAAGGCGCCACGCGCGTCCTGCTGGGGTAGGTACCAGAGTCCTCGTGGAAAAACAGACGGTCACGAAGTTGCATGATACTGGAGAGATGGCCGAGCGGCTGAAGGCGGCGGTTTGCTAAACCGTTATACGATGTAAAGTCGTATCGAGGGTTCGAATCCCTCTCTCTCCGAAGTGGTTAACGAAGGAGAACGACGCGCGGTCGTAGCTCAATTGGATAGAGCAACAGGCTACGAACTTGTAGGCTGGGGGTTCGAGTCCCTCCGACCGCGATTCGACCAGAGCAGCCCTTTCGTGGGGGCTGCTCTTGCATCTCCACCGCTGCGCCGCTACGGCCGTTAACCGTGCGGCAGCTGCAAGAACAGGCGCCCGTGCGGATAGTCGAAGACGACGGTAAAGTGCTTGAGAAAATCGAGGCCGACGAGGATTCGTCGTCCCGGCAACAGCGCCGAATCGAGCTTGCATGCGGCCTCCCCGCCGTAGGTAATCGGTCCGATCGACAAACTGTCGAGGTTCCCGCATTCGACGCTGCCCATGCCGGCGCGCACGCCGATGTTGCGTGCCATCCGAAGGTGGTACTTGTAAAGGAGATCCGGGCCGAACACCACGGTGGATGGGTTTCCGGTATCCAACATCGCATGGACCGCGATCGTGCGGTTGAGCGTCATGGGGATCATCGGTACCCAGAGCGACGTGTCGGTCAAAATTTGCAGCCCGCTCGGGTCATCGGCCGACGCGATAGGGTCGGCGATCGACATCCGTCGCGCTTGAAAGTCGATCTTCACGCGGGCCGCGGCGAAGACGTCGTAGCCCAAGAGTCCATCGTAGTTCTGCCGGTCGAGTCCTCGGTAGTCGCGAGTGTTGAAGTCCTCGGCGACCACCCTGACGTTGGAGAGCGTATTGCCGCCGAGCACCAGTGAATCGAGCCGTCGCCGATCGGAGCGCAGCGCGCCGTAGAGACCGACGGCGGCTCCGCCCGCGCCCAGCCGCTGCGCCTTCGCGCGGTTCGCGAAGCCTTCGTTTAGGAAGATCGAATTCGCTCCGGTGTCGAGGATGAACCGTCCCTTCACGCCGTTGACCGACGCGTCGACCAACACGCGCGTCGGCGTGACGTCGATGGGAAACGATGGCGCGTCGGCCGCGAACGCCCACGTCGCGCGGGCAGCCGGCGGATGCAGATTGGCGTCGCTAATTTCGACGTTCGGCTCGATTCTGGTGTAAACGTACGTCGTGGGAGCGGAGTCCCCGATGCGAAACGATTTGACGATCTTCTTACCGGGCAGCGCATCTGCGTACGATAGGATTCGTATCGTCGTCTCGTCATCGCCGTCCGGATCGATCACCGCTCGAACGTAGGCGCCCGTGACGGGATCGACGTCCACGTCGATCGAGTCGGCGTGCGGCACGCCGATACGAACGCGTTGGAGCACCCTGCCGTCGACGGTCACGGGACCGAGCGGGGTACCCTTAAGGGCGCTCGTGCCCTCATTCATCAGGACGGCGTAACTGAGCCGGTACTTTGCCAAGTCGCCGTAGATCGGCGTGGTGAAGCCGTTGTCGTTGCTGGCCCAGAACACGCTGCCGGTGAATCCGGAGTCTTCGACGCGCGCTTGACCCGGAAACATCGAGTGGTCGCGATACACCACCCCCACGCGGTATTCCGTCGTTCGTTCCTGCAACGTACCGTCGGAATCCGCGCCGACGCGGCGAAGTCGAAGCGTTCGCAACGTCCCATCGCCGAGCTGCCACCCGACGAACGCGCGGTGCTTAGCAAGCAATGCCGCGGGACCGTTCGGACCGCCCTCCGTTGCCCCCAGCGGCCGCATCAGAAGAAGCGCCGCAATTGCGGCCCCTACCGCGAAGCGCGCACGTGCCATTTTCACACTATTTCCCCGTCGGCGGCGGCGCACCATTGCACCACTTGTCGCAAAGCGAGGGTCCTGATATACTGCGGTGTCGAATCGGCATCGTCAGCCGAGGCTCGGTAGCTCAGTGGTAGAGCAGGGGACTCATAAGCCCTTGGTCGTAGGTTCGAGTCCTACCCGAGCCACAATACAAAAAACGTCAAAGGTATCAATTCATGTCAACGATTCCGTGCGATTTCTGCCCTCACCCCGTCGATCGCGGACAGATGGAAGAGATCGAGATTTCGCACTACGTCCCCGACAGCTCCGGCGAAGACCTCGCATATGCAAGGACCTATTTCTTCGGACACCCCGACTGCGTACGCAAGTTCTATCGGACGCTCGTGGATCACAAACTCGATCTCTTCAAGCACATCCCCAGCGCCGGATCGCCGCCCGATGCATCGCGGTGAACTCGTATTGCCTGCGCCCGTAGCGTAGCTGGATAACGCACAGCCCTCCGAAGGCTGGGATCGGGGGTTCGAATCCCTCCGGGCGCGATTTCTTACAAGGAGCGAAAACAGTGCCCGACGAGAAGGTGTCATTCGAGCGCGACGTTCGGCCGATGTTTCGGGAGATGGACGTGCAGCACATGCGCGGTTTCGGCGTACTACTCGACGACTATGCGTACATGTCGCAGCGAGAGAACGCCGAAAACGTGCTCGGTTTCTTGAATGGCAGGGAGCAGCCGCAGATGCCGCCCGGCGGTCCCTTTTGGGATAGCGGACAACTCGATCGTCTCTCGCGCTGGATTGCCGAGGGTTGCGCGCCATAAGCGCTGACCAAACCTATCTCCGGCGCGCGCTCGCCTTAGCCGAGGAAGCGGCGCGCGACGGCGACGTGCCGGTGGGGGCCCTGCTCGTGAGCGGCGACATGGAGCTGGAGGCGCGAAATGAGAAGGAAGCGCGCAACGATCCAACGGCGCACGCAGAGATGACGCTGCTCCGCCAAGCCGCGCAACGGCTCGGCACGTGGCGACTCTCCGATGCGACGATATACGTCACCAAGGAGCCGTGCGTTATGTGCGCCGGAGCGCTCCTGGCCGCGCGAATCAAGCGGCTCGTTTACGGCGCCCGCGACCACAAGGGGGGTGCCGATGGCGGCGCCTTCGACGTCCTGCGCTCCCCCGCGACCAACCACCGCCTCGAGGTTACGGCATGCGTACTCGAAGCCGAAGCCGCCGAACAGCTGCAGCGCTTCTTCCGATCCAAGCGCGGTGCGGCGCAGGAAGGTATCCCGCCGGAGTCGTGAACCTTGACCGCGGAGAGGTGGTCGAGTGGTTGAAGGCACCCGCCTCGAAAGCGGGCGAACGTGAAAGCGTTCCGTGAGTTCGAATCTCACCCTCTCCGCCATTTACGGTGGTCATTTAGGTCACCGGCAAGACGCGGGGCAGCCGGACGACAAACCGCGAGCCGTTGGGGCTCGTCTCGAGTGCGATGCTGCCGTTGGCGCGCTCGACCGCTCGTTTGACGATTGCCAATCCCAAGCCCGATCCGGGCACATCGCGCTGCGCGCCGCGATAGAATCGGTCGAACACGCGAGCGGCATCCGTTGATGGAATTCCCGGACCGTGGTCGGCGACCTCGATCACGGCTTTCGAATCCTGCGCGCGCACGCGCACCGCAATTTCGCCGGCGCCGTACTTCAGCGCATTGTCGGCGAGGTTGTTCACGACGTACCCGAGCTCCGTAGGATCGATCGCTGCGAGAATGCCGCGTTCCGTCGTAATGTCGAAGCGCCGCTCGGGGTGGGCGTCGGCGATGGGCGTGACCAAATCGGCCACCAGCGTGCCGACGTCGATCGGCAACGCGCGCGCCGCGGCGTCGGGGTTCTCCCAGCGCTCGAGGAGGATCAGCTTGTCGATGAGCGATCCCATGATGCGGCTCTGGTCGTTCATCGTGTCGAGGATGCGGTCGCGGTCCGGCGCGCTTTCGAAGCCGCCGCGACGCAGGATCGCGATGAAACCTTGCACCACCGTGAGCGGCGTGCGCAGCTGATGTCCTGCGTCCGCGATGAACTGCCGCATCGACCTGTTGGCGCGATCGCGGGCCGCGAAAGCGCGCTCCATTTGGTCGATCGCGCCGTTGTAGGCCGCCGCGAGCGAGGCCAGCTCGTGCCGCTCGTCGGCGGCGATCGTGTGGGGAGTCAGGTCGCCGGATGCGAAGCGCTGCAGTGCGGCGGTCACGTCGTCGAGCGGGCGTACGGCCTGCCCGGTGAGCGCCCGTGCGACGAGCCACCCGCATCCAACCGCAATGGCGAGCGCGACGAGCAGCGGCAGCACGAACGTGCGCGCCGTCGCCACCAGCGCCGCATCGTTGCTGCGCACGATGACATAGAGCTTGCCGGCGTTCGCGCGAAGCGGCTGCAGGCCGAATGCCGTCGCGAGCCCGAGCACCACGTGGGACAGCGGACCCGACACGCGTGGATCGCCCGTCAGGTCGCCCCGGCCACGGACCACCACGACGGGCAGGGGATCGGAGCGGTGACGCCGGTAGACGGTAACGCGCGTATTGGCGTCGAGGAAAACGATCTCGCTGCCCGCCCCCAAGAGGAGCGACGCGGCAAAGGCACCCCCCGCGTGCGCGTTGGGCAACGTCGTCCGCGTAAGGGCGGCCTCGAGCTGAGTCAGCGTGCCGCTCAATTCGTTGGAGACGGTGCGGATGTACGCCCCGAACGCAAACAGCGCGCCGGCGAGAATCACCGCAGCGAGCACCAGCGTGATCTCGACGGCCGCCAGCACCTGCAGCCGCCGTGCGAGCCGCGTGCTCACGACCGGATCGCTCGCAGGGAATAGCCCGCGCCGCGCAACGTCTGAATCAGTTTCACGTCCTCGCCGCTGTCGAGCTTCGCCCGGAGGAAAGAAACGTACGTCTCGACGGTGTTTGGCACCACGTCGCGGTCGATGCCCCAAACCATGTCCAAGAGCTGCGATCGCGTGAGCACCTGCTCGGCATGTTCAACGAAAACGCGGAGCAGGTCGAACTCACGCGCCGACAGTTCGATGCGCCGGTTGCCCCGCACAACGGTGCGGCTAGGCGCGTCGATGCTCAGGTCCGCGTAGGTGAAGGTCTGCAGGCCTTCGATCTTCGGACGCCGCAGCAGCGTCCGAAGCCGCGCGACGAGTTCTTGAAGGTCGAACGGCTTGCCGACGTAATCGTCCGCCCCGGCCGAGAAGCCCGCAATCTTCTCAGTGATCTCGGTCCGTGCCGTGAGCATGACGACGGGCGCGGTGGTGTGACGCCGGATCTCAGGCAGGAGCGTGAGCCCGTCGTCCCCGGGGAGCATCACGTCGAGCACGATCACGTCGGGGACCCAGGTTTCGAGCAGCGGGAATGCCGCCGAGCCCTCGGTAACGCTCCGAACCGCAAAGCCGGCCTGCGCGAGCCCATACTCGAGCAGTTCGCGCAAGCCCCGCTCGTCGTCGATGACGAGTACGCGGGGCTCGTCGCCCGATAAACTCATTCTCAGATTCACTCCAGGATTCAGAAGCCGCGCTTTCGGTAAAATGAGCCCAATCCATGAAACGAAGCGGCACCTCACTGCGATTCTTCTGTGCGTTCTTGGCAATCCTACCCGCAAGTGCTTGCGCGCATCGTCAAAAGGCCGCGCCGGCGTCCGCTCCGTTCGTGCAGACCTCCATCGCCAGCGTGGGCACCGTTCGGCCGGCGCAGCGGCTCGCCGGCATCATAGCGCCTTTCCAGAACGTCGCCATCCAAAGCACGCTTAGCGAACCCGCGGACGCGGTCTACGTCCGCGAGGGCGACACCGTGCACGCGGGCCAGCTCCTGGCGCAGCTGGATACGGCCGACTTGCAGGCGCAGCTGCAGTCCGATCTGGCCACCGCCAGCAGCAATCGCGCGAACGCGAGCCACACGGTGTACCAAGGGTCGTTGTCGATCGCTCAAGGCGTCGACACGATGCAGACCGATGAAGCGGCGGTGCGTCAGGCACAGCAGACGCTCGGCAACGACCGCACGAATCTCGCTCGCGACCAGAACCTGCTGGCGCAAGGCTACGTCTCCCAACAGGCGGTGGACGCGCAGACGACGCTGGTTCGCAACGATCAACAAGCGCTCAATACCGCCACGGCAAATCTCTCGAGCGCGCGTTCGAACGTGCAAGCCAACGGAACCCTTTCGGGCCAGGGACTGCAGGCCGCCGCCGTGCAGCAGTCCCGCGCGCAGGTCGACGTGGCGCTTGCACAGGCAGAGCAGGTGCGCGTGCAGATCGGCAAGGCCGCGCTCGTCTCACCGATCGACGGCGTGGTCGTGAACAGAAACTTCAACCCAGGGGAATATCCGGGAAACAGAGAGCTTTTCACGCTGCAGCAGATGAACCCGATCTACGCGATCTTCCATGCGTCCAGCTTGCAGATCGCCCAGATCCGCAACGGTGCGATCGCGACGGTCTCGGCGCCCGATGGAACGGGAACGCGCCGCTTCACGGGGCGCGTCGTCGGCGTTCTCAACCAGATCAATCCCGGCTCGACCGACTTCCAGGTCAAGGTCGAGCTTCAGAATCCGCTGCGCGTGCTGCGGCCGGGTGCCGTCGTGCAGGGGACCGTTGCCGCCGTGCCCGTTCGGGGGGTCCGCGTGCCCTCCACCGTGTTCACTGACGACAACCACGACGCGCTGTTGACGGTTCAGCCGGGAGACAGCATCAAAACAATCAAGGTCACGGAGGTAGCCAGCGACGGCACCACGTCGGTCGTCACGGGAATTCCCTCCGGCGTCCGCGTCGTCAATGACGGCCAGTCGAGCGTGGGCGACGGCGAAAAGGTCTCGTACCAGCAGTGAAGTTCAGCCTGACGCGTCTCTTCATCGAGCGGCCGACGCTGGTCTTCGTCATAATCGCACTGATGACGTTTGCCGGCGTCCTGTCGGCCGCAACCATCGCCAAACAGCTCTACCCCGACGTCAGCCAGCCGACCGTGACGGTTTCCGTTCAATACAGCGGCGCGTCCGTCAACGAGATGCGCGACAACATCGTGCAGCCGATCGAGCAGAACCTTGCCGGGACGCCCGATTTGCAGACCATGAACTCGGTGGTCCAGCAGGGTCAGGCGACGATCACCGGGATCTTCAACATCACTTCCGATACGGCGACCGATCTCGCGCTCACCAACAAGGCCATTCAGGCAGCCGAGAAGTTCTTACCGACGAATATCAGTCCGCCGACGGTCAACCTGCGAGATCCGGCGCAGTCGGTCGTCGTCACGCTGGCGCTCTATTCGAAGAAGCTGTCGCTGGCAAAGCTGGCGCTCTACGCGACCAACGTCATCGCGCCGCAGATCGAGCAGGTGCCGAACATTTCCTTCGTCAACGTCGGCGGCGTCGTCACCCCGGCCTACGAGATCGTCGTCGATCCGGTGCGGCTCGCGGCTGCGAACCTAACGATGAACGACGTCATCAACACGATCCAAAGCGACAATCAACGCGTGCCGGGCGGCTATGCGTACGAGCCGAACCGCCAGACCTCGATCGACATTCGAGGCGATATCCAGAATCTCGACACCGTTCGGAACCTTGCCGTCATTCCGTCGGGAGGAGGCGCGGGCGTCGCCGCCGCGGTGCAGAACTCGACCGGCGCGCAGGTATCCAACATCCAGGGCGGCGTCTCGGCGCTCGCCGGTCCGATCAACCCCTGGAGTGCGTCGAATGCAGTCGTGCGAATCGGCGACATCGCGACCGTCAACGAAGGCTACGAGCCGCGACTGCAATACGCCCACATCAGCGGTCAGGCCGGCCTGTTCCTCCAGGTGCAGAAGGCCGCCAGCGGCAGCGAAGTGGACGCCTCGAACAACGTGCTCAAAGCGTTGCCGAAAATCGAGAAGCAGTTCCCCGAGATCAGCTTTCGCGTCATCAACGTCCAGTCCAAGTTCACCGGACAACAAATTACGATCGTGACGCGGACGCTGATGGAGGCAATCCTCCTCACCGGCATCGCGATGGTCTTTTTCCTGCGTTCCTGGCGCAGTGCAATCGTCGTGTGCGTGTCCATTCCGACGTCGTTGGCAATCGCGATCACCGTCATGCGGGTGATGAACCTGACGATCGACACGATCTCCCTGCTCGGGATGTCGCTGGTCATCGGGATACTCGTCGACGACTCCACGGTCGTACTCGAAAATATCGAGCGGCATTTTACGGAGCTCAAGGAGCCGCGGAAAGAGGCGGCCGTACACGGACGCGAGGAAATTGGCGCCGCGGCGGTCGTGATTACGCTCGTCGACGTCGTGGTGTTCTTTCCAATCGCCTTCATCCAAGGACAGGTCGGGCGGCAGATATCGGAATTTGCGATCGTCGTCGTGATCTCGACGCTAACGTCGCTTTTCGTCTCCTTTACGATCACGCCCACGCTCGCGGGGCTGTGGGCGCTACGCTCGCACTGGAAGCCGTGGGGCATCGTCGAGTGGTTCGGCCGCCGCTTCGACGATACGCGCACCTGGTACACGCGCCGCGTGCTCCCCTGGAGCTTGGGCCACGGCCGCCTCGTCGCGCTCTTTTGCGCGGGCACTTTCGCCCTCGCCCTGGCCCTCGTCGGCCTCGGCATCGTCGGCGAGGAGTTCATTCCGCCCGTCGACCGGGGCGAGTTGTATATCCAGTTGATGTATCCGATCGGCACGCCGATCCAGACCGTCGAAAACGGTACCTTCGCCCTCGAACGCAAGCTGCTCAAAACGCCGGATGCGTTCGCGAACACGGCCGTGGCGGGCGCCTACGCGGCATCCTTCGGCGGGTTTGTCGCGCAAAGCAACGTGGGTCAGGTTCATTTCTGGCTCAAAGACGGCCGCAAGCAGCCGACGAACTACTGGGTGCGGCAGTTCAAAAAAATCGTCGACAAGAGCCTCCCAAGCGGCGTCCAGGCCGTCGTGGTTCCGGCGACGTCGACGGGCGGCGGCAACGCACAACCGATCGATTTCCTCGTTACCGACGTCACCGGAGGTGACCCGACGCCCTACGCCCAGCGAGTCGAGAAGCTGCTGGCGTCCGTGCCTGGGGCAACGAGCGTCAACAGCACCGGGACGCAGCTCGCGCCGCAGATTTCGATACAGTTCGACCGCAACAAGGCGCAGGAACTGGGCGTCGACCTCGGACAGGCCGCGCAGGCGGCGGGCGCCGCCTTCGGCGGAAATCAGGCAACGCAGTTTGAAACGACGTCGGGTCTCGAACAGGTTCAAGTCATCTATCCGAGTTCGTATCAGACCAACCTCGACGCGCTGAAGTCGGTGGCGATCCGCTCGTCGAGCGGCAGCATCGTCTACTTGAGCGACATCGCCCGCTTTCAATCGACGCCGACCGCACCATTGGTCACGCGGACCGACCGCAACAACGTCATACACGTCAACGCCAACTATGCCGGAAACTCGTCGCTCTCGGCGGTGGAGAACGGACTAGAAAAGCGGCTCCCGTCGCTCCACCTGCCGCCAAACATCGTCGTGCGCCCGGCGCCGCTCGGACAACAGGACTTCATGCATCAGACGCTCGTAGGCATAGGGCTGTCGATGATCGTTTCGATCATCTTGGTGTACCTGCTGATGGTGGCGCTCTACAACAGCTACGTTTCGCCCTTTATCATCATCTTTTCTGTCCCCGTGGCAGCGATCGGCGCGATCGGCGCTTTGCTGCTGACGCACCGGACGCTGAACCTGTTTTCGCTAATCGGCACGATCTTGCTCATTGGCATCGCGACCAAGAACGGGATTCTGCTCGTGGACTACGCCAACACGCTCCGAAGCCGCGGCATGGACAAGCTTTCGGCGATCAAGGAAAGCGCGCACACCCGGTTTCGCCCCATCATCATGACGAGTTTCTCGGTCATGGCGGGCAACTTGCCGCTGGCGCTGGCGCTCGATCCCGGGTCGGCATCCCGGTCGAGCCTCGGTATCGTCGTGATCGGCGGCGTGTCCAGTTCGCTCGTACTCACACTGCTGCTGATTCCCAACGTCTACATGTGGGTCGCTCCGAAAGACGATCCGTCGCCCAACGGCGCGACACGCAAAACTCCACAGCCGCTCGAGCTCGAGCCGCAGCCCGCCCTCGCGCAGGGAACGGCGTAAGGAAGACCTTAGGGGCTCGTCGTCGGCGTCGGCGTCCCCGCGAGCCGCGGATCGGGTGGTTCGGCCCAAAAGGCGATGTTGCTGAACGTGACGTCGGCGACGACCTTGAAGGTGAGAAACGCCGCGTGCTGCGTGGCGCTGAAGCGCCCGTGAACGATCACCCAGTGGCCCTCCATCACGGCGTAATCGAGGTCGATGATCTCGTCGCCGCCGACCACCCGCATCTCGATGCGCGATGGCAGCTGCGTTGCGGAGTCTTCGGCCACCTCGGCCGGGTAGAATCCTTGCTGCACGCGCGGCGTCGGGTCGATCAGCAGGTGCAGCGCCGTTTCCCGTGAGTCCGGCGCATACCGCGCCGCCCAGTAGCTATTGTACGGCACCACGGCGTTGACGGTGGAATCCGGCTGCGGCATGGCGAGAAATAGCGCGGCCCCCCGCTGCAGCGCGATGTCCACGCGCTTGAGGTTCGCGAAGTAGCTGAACGTGAAGTTCGACAATGGGTCGAAATAGGCGACGATTGGAAACGCCTGACCACTGCGCTGACCGCCATTGGGCAGATCCCGCATGACGGCGAAGTTGTCGGCGATCCGAACCGCGACGGACCGGTCGATGTCCTGCGTGCGCCCGAGCGTCGTCGCGCTGACGTGGGTGTGTTCCGTATACGTCATGTAGGCCGGCGGATGGGCGTTGTAGTACGCGCTCGTACGGTTGATCAACATCGCCAACGCGAGGTCGGGCGTCATCATCGCGGCGAACCGTGTTCGCCGAAGGGAAGCAAAGTACCGGTGCGTTAACTTCGGCCCCATGACGATTCTCGTGGACGACGCGCTCGCGGCGCGAACGATCGAGCTGCGGCGAACGATTCACCGCAGGCCGGAGCTCGGCTTCGAAGAGCATGCGACGGCGGCGCTCGTCGAGCGGGAGCTCGACACCCTCGGGATCGCGCATCGCCGCCTCGCCGGAACGGGGGTCGTGGCACGCATCGAGGGTGCGGCCGCCGGCACGGCGATCTGTTTGCGCGCCGACATGGACGCCCTGCCGATCCGCGAGCGTACCGACCTGCCGTTCGCCTCCGAGACCGACGGCAAGATGCACGCGTGCGGCCACGACGCGCACACGGCGATGCTGCTCGGCGCAGCGCACGTCCTCGCATCGCTGCGTCCGGCGATGCGCGGTACCGTCGTCCTGATTTTCCAGCCTGCAGAAGAAGGGCCGGGCGGCGCTCAGCCGATGATCGAGCAGGGTGCGCTCGATGCACCGCCGGTGGAAGCGGCGGCGATGCTGCATGTCGAGCCGCGCCTCGGCGTCGGCACGATCGGCATCACGCCCGGCGCCGTGAACGCGTCAACCGACGAGCTGCACGTAACGGTGCGCGGAGTGGGCGGCCACGGCGCGTATCCGCACACCGCCGTCGATCCCATTCCGGCATCTGCCGCGATCGTGCTCGCGCTTCAGAACGTGGTCGCCCGCGAAACGGATCCGTTGGAAAGCGCGGTCGTCACGGTGGGGACCATCGCAGGCGGGTACCGTAACAACATCATTGCCGACGAAGTCGTCATGAGCGGAACGATTCGCGCGCACGACCCGGCGGTACGCGAGGCGCTCGCCGAACGCGCCCGGCGGATCGTGGCCGGCGTTGCCGACGCCTATAACGTGACGGCCGAGCTGCGCATCGTTCGCGGCTACCCGCCGGTGATCAACGACACGAGGCTCGCACAGCGTTTCGCGGATTACGTGCAGTCGCACAGCGGACTCACGGTCGAACGGCCTGCGCCGACGATGGGCGGCGAAGACTTCGCGTACTTCGCAGAGCGCGTGCCCGGTTTGCTGATTCGCCTGGGAGTCGGGAGCGAGTCTGCAGGCGCCGTCCATCCGCTCCACAGCGCGCTCTTTCGGCTCGACGAGGCCGCGCTGCGTGCCGGAATCGAGACGCTGGTGCTGTTCGCCACCTCGTTCGTCGGCGGCGGCGCTGCTTGAAAGGAATCGTTTGCGGCCGCAACGGAATATCGCCGCCTCATGGCCATCGCCGACGATGTATTGGTGGGGGAGCTTCCGTCGCATAGCGCGAGCCTCGACGTCAACTGTGCCGCCGAAGATGCGTTTGCGCTGCTCTGCGCGGTCGAAAAATGGCCGGTCTGGCTCTCGTTCCTGCGCAGCGCGCGCTGCGCCGGCACCGAAAAGGCGCTCCGGGTCGGCAGCGAGGTCGTCATTCGGTCGTGCCTCCCCGGGGACGAAGAACAGCTCTACGAGGTCGACGGGCTCATCACGAATCATCGCCTTTCGCTGGTCGGCGCCTACTCGGTGCGCCGCCGGCTCGCCTTTCGGATCGAGCGCCGGACCTCGTGCTCCAAGATCCACGTCGACCTCGCATATCCCGCATACCACGGCCGCATCGGGCGGTTGCTCGACCGATGGAAACGCAGTCGCCGGTTGGCCAGCGCCCTCAATGACTCGCTGATCCATTTCAAGGGCCTCGTCGAGTACAAACGCGACGACGCCGTCTTGGCCGATTTCTGAATCCGCTCTCGCTAGCAGTCATTGACCCCGAGTGCTAAGGCCGGTATACTGAGGCTCATGCCGCTCTACGACTATGCGTGCACGAAGTGCGGTCGGGTCCACGAGGTTCGCCACGGGTTCGACGAGGCGTACGGGGCGCCGTGCGAGGCCTGCGGAGCCCCGCTGCGTAGGGTGTTCAACGCCGCGCCGGTGTTGTTCAAGGGCTCGGGCTTTTACGTCACCGATTCGCGCAAAACGTCGCACGGCACGAGCGATCGCCCCGACAAGGCGGAGAAGCCGAAGGCCGAGCCGGCAGCCGCCGAGGGCGCTTCGAAGCCCGACACGGCGCCCAAGAGCGACGCTAAGGCCGCCGAGGCCAAGCCGGCCCCCGCAAAGCCGTCAGAGCCCGCGGCCTAAGCCTCGCGCAGCCGCTCCAGGGCGGCAAGGAACCCGGGAAAGCTGACCCCCATGCTTTCGTCGTCGTCGATGAAGAGCGGTCCCGCGCCGCATGCCAGCACAACCGCGGCCATGGCGATTCGATGATCGCCGTGGGTCTGAATTGCGGTCCCACGCGCCGCCGGCGTGCCGCCGGCGATCGTCAGGGCTTGCCGCTCCGCGGCCGCTTCGATGCCGACGGCGCCGAGCATGCGCGTGATCGCGGCGATCCGGTCGGACTCCTTGGTCCGAAGGTCCGCGACCCCCGCAATCGTCGTCGTACCCGCGCTGAAAGCGGCGGCAATGGCCAAGAGTGGAATCTCGTCGATCGCGCGCAGTGCGAGCTGCGCGCCGATGGCCGTCCCCATCAGCGGCCGGTGAGCCACGGCGATGTCCGCGACGGGCTCACCGCAGACGTCGCGCTCGTTGCGCACCTCGATCGACGCGCCCATCGCGCGCAGGGCGTCGAGGAGACCCGTCCGAGTTGGATTGACGCCGACACCGTCGATGAGGACGTCGCTCTCTGGGCTCACGGCGGCCGCCGTGATGAAGAAGGCCGCCGACGAAAAATCGCCCGGTACCTCGAGCGGGCGGCTCCTCAGGGTGCGTGATCCGAGGCTCACGGAGCGCGCGTTCCATACGATGTCGGCACCCAGGTAGTGCAGGAGCCGTTCGGTATGGTCCCGCGATCCGCGATCGCCGTCGACCTGCACGGCGGCGCCGGCGAACAGACCCGCGAACAGCAGCGCCGACTTCACCTGCGCCGAGGGGGCGAGCAGGATGAAGTGACGCGTCTGCACCTCGGGGGTTCCTGTCAGTTCCAGCGGAAGCCGGCCATCCGACGTTTCGATCCGCGCCCCGAAGGCGCGCAGTTGCGCGGCAACTGCCTCCATCGGACGCCCGCGCAGCGACGCGTCGCCGTCCATCCGCACGCCGACGGCGGCGCCGCTGCACGCGCCAAGCAGCATCCTGGCGGTCGAACCGGAGTTCATGCAGTCCAGGGTGGCCGCCGGCCGGCGTAGCGGCCCGGGATGCACGACGACGTCATCGTGGTCGGACGCAATGCGCGTGCCGAGCGCCGTCAACGCCTCGCGCGTCGCTCGCACGTCGCGCCCCGGGTTGAGATTCGCGATGCGCAACGGCGCGCCGGCGCGGGCGCCGGCGATCAATGCCCGGTGCGAAATGGACTTGTCGCCGGGGACGCCGACGCGGCCGCGCAGCGGACCGGAAGGAAAGAAAAGGGCCTTGTCCCGCATGAACGATTCACTTTTGGACAAGGAGTCCATCATCACTGCGTAGCAAGCAGCGCGAAACGATTTCGCAGGATCAGGGGCCGCTTTTTTACACGAAAGGAACCGATGAACAAAGTAGATCTGGTGCGCTCGGCGGTCGATCGCCTCGAGCTTTCGCGTAGGGACGCCGTGACTTTGATCGACGGCGTATTCGAAGATATCCAAAATGCCGTCGTCTCGGGCGAGGCGGTAAAGATCCCGGGGTTCGGCCAGTTCAAAGTGCGCGATCGCGCGGCGCGAATGGCCCGCAATCCCGCGACCGGCGAACAAGTTAAAGTGCCGGCAAAGCGCGTGTTCAAGTTTTTACCGGCGAAGGCGCTCAAAGAAGCGGTGATGTCGAAGCGCGGGTCTCGCGGGGGTGCGGCGCGCAAGAAAACCGGAGCGGCATCGAATTCGCGTAAGAGTCCCGCGGCGGCGAAAAAGTCCACGAGCCGCAAGAAGCGTTAAAGGAGCAATTACTGCGAGGTTTTCACCTTTTCCCGTCGGCTATCGTGTCGGCCGCATTCCTTGCCGCCTGCAGCAGCAACGCGGGCACGCCGATCGCGAACGGGCCGGCGACATCGTCGATTCCGCCCGCGCGCGAAACGACGGGACGGTCGGGCCTCGCGCGTTTCTTACAGCCCGGCCACACGCCGGCCTATCCGCCGCCCCGGCGGCATCACGTCACCGGTGCCGAGCGCGCTCGCGCGCGCGCCGGGGGATGGACGCCGCTCACCGCGGTGGCGCCGTGGACGAACGGTCCCGGAACCGAGATGCAGATGACCGACGGGACGGTTTTGGTGCAGGACTCGTGCACGTCGAATTGGTTTAAGCTCACGCCGGACAATACGGGCAGCTACCTCAACGGCACGTGGACCAAGGTAGCATCGATGCCGTCCAATTACGCACCACTGTACTTTGCCTCGGCGGTCTTGCCGGACGGCAAGCTCATCGTCAACGGCGGCGAGTATAACTCGTGCCGACAAGTCGAAACCAACCTCGGCGCAATCTACGATCCGGTCGCCGATACGTGGACGGCCGTCACGGGTCCGGGATGGGGCGAGATCGGCGACGCTCAGAGCGCGGTGCTGGCAAACGGCACGTACATGCTCGGCAACTGCTGCAACTCGAGCCAGGCGCTGCTCAACGAGTCGACGATGACGTGGACCATCATCGGCACGGGCAAGCACGACAATAACAGTGAGGAAGGGTGGACGCTGCTCAAAAACGGTGACCTCCTCACCGCCGACGTCATCGACGCGCCGAGCTCGGAACTCTACAACCCCAAGGCGAACATGTGGACGTCGGCGGGAACCGTTCCGGTCAATCTCGCGAGCGGCGAAGAGATCGGGCCGCAGACGCTGCTGCCGAACAATACGGTGTTCGTGGCCGGCGCCACCGGCGCGACGGCGATTTACAACACGAAGACTGCCGCGTGGTCCGTCGGGCCGACGTTCCCGGTCGTCGGCGGCAAGCAAGTGGACACCGCGGACGCCCCATCGTCGCTCTTGACCAACGGCACCGTGATGCTGCCCGCGAGCCCCGGCCTCTACAATCCGCCGGCGACCTTCTTCATTTTCAACGGCAAAAAGCTGGCGATGATCGCGGGGCCGCCGCAGGCGCCCAACGACTCGAGCTACGACATCCGACTTCTAACGCTTCCCAACGGTCAAGTTTTAGAGACCGATGGATCGACCGACGTCGAAGTCTACACGGGATCTCGTCGCGTCTATCCCGGCATCGCGCCGGTCGTCACCTCGGTCGCGACGGCGCTGACCCATGGCGCCACGTACAAGATCAAGGGCCGGCGGTTCAACGGAGCGTCCCAGGCCAACATGTATGGCGACGACGCGCAGCAGGCAACGAACTATCCCCTCGTCCGGATCACGAACGCCCAGACCGGCCACGTCTTTTATGCGCGCACGCATAACCATAGCTTCATGGGCGTAGCATCGAACAAGCAAGTGACGACGATGTTCGACGTTCCTGCCGCGATCGAGACCGGCGCCAGCACGCTCGTCGTCGTCGCAAACGGCATCGCCTCATCGCCCGTGAGCGTCACGATCAACTAGCGGCGGCTCGATCGTGCGCATGGCTTCGGCGCACTCGCGGTCCGTTTGGTCGGATGACGCCGCTAGCTGCTCGATGACCCGGCCACGATCCTCCTGGGTGCGGTTCTGGCTCAGCTTCGCCTTGGCGTAGACGCTTTCGGCTCGTAACTCGAACGCGACGATACCGCGAAGCTGGCTCTCGCGATAGCCTGGCGCGAGCCCTTCGGCGAGCCACGGCTCGTTTCTGTCGCGCTCCATGCGTTCGGTCAAGCGCCGTACGGCATGCCACGCATCGCACGGCTGGAGGTGGCCGCAGGCGTGCGCGGCGACGTAGTTCCACGTCGGCACCGTGGCGTACGGCTCCTCGTACCAGGCGGCGGAAACGTATGCGTGGGCGCCTTGCACGACGATGGTTGCGCAAGCGTGCGCCCGAATCGACTCGGCGTGCGGATTCGCGGCCGCGACGTGCCCGACGAGCCACAGCTCGTCGTTACGCATCTCCGCGACGACCGGAACGTGCGAAACCAGTGGGTAAGCGGCATCCCCCGTGATGAGCAACCCGAAGGGATGCCGCTCGATGAGTTCGACCGTCCAGGCGCGATCCCGGACGCGGAACTGCGGCGGCAGGTACACGCGTCAGCCGCTAGTAGCCGCCCTCCGACGCCAATGGCATCGAACGCCTCGCGTCATCCGTCGTTTTGATGACTTCGCGCCCGATGAGGTCAATGGAACCGTTGGTATATGCCTTGCCCTTCGAGGTCTCTAGATCGACCGTACCGGAGCCGCCCTTGTCCGAAAGGTGCGAAATGACGAGCTTCGAGATCGGGCCGCTTTCGACGAATTCGATGTCGTACGGGCCGCCCTTCAAGTTGGGAACCCCTTCCGTGATGCCGTTGTACTTCGTTCCCTTCAATGGTTTGCCGCTCACCGTGGCAATCAAGTACGCGCAGCCAGTCTGCTTATTCTTCAACGAAAACGAGCCGTAGTACAAGTATTCCGCGATGGGCTTCGGCGTCGGCGTTGGCTTCGGCGTCGGGGTTGGCTTTGGAGTAGGCGTCGGCTTGGGAGTCGGCGTCGGCTTCACGCCCGTGTACTTGTAGAGCACCCAGGTGGAACCGGACGATGGATTCGTCGCGGCGGTAAACGTGGTCTGCTTAACGTTGCCGTACGCGAAGTAGGAAAGCCGATCGCCCGCGCCTTCCTTCGGCGCCTTACAGGTTGGGTTGCCAAGCGGCGACACGCGGGTCGATGAGGCGTCGGAGGCGCTTTCCGACGTGGTTGGATTATAGCCGACGCTGCCGATGCCGTGGCAAGCAACGAGTGCGGCTACCGTAAAAAGCGCGGCGCCGGCGCGCGAACGATGCAGGTTATTCAAAAAAGAATCCCTCCTTGGAGCAGCGATAGAGGATTCTACGATTTTCGAGCGGCGGACGCCTTCACGCTTTACCGGCGCCGGCATTTGTCGGCGCCCGCGTCCATGGGCGCGTCGTCGAGTCGTATGTGAGCACGTCTTCGCTGGACGAGTGGGCGGAGACATTGATGCCGCGGATCCAGTGGCCGTTGCGCGAAGCGCTAGCGCCCCGCAGTACGCGAGCACACATAAGGTAAGGCGAAATCTAAATAAGCCAACAAGCATGGTGGGGAAGGTGGGAGTCGAACCTCGACTACGAGGAACGTGGAGAAAATGGAGCGCGGTAAATCCCCGAAAAACGCCTGTTTTTAGAAATAGAAGAAACTAGGAAAATACCGGGGTGGTCAGTCGCGTGGTCAGTGGTGGCAGATGCCTAGCCTCGTTTGGGCACCCGCACAAGCCAATGCTCGACGCCGTTAAACGCGATGCGGTCTCGGCGCCGGCCGGTCCGCTGCTCAAACAGAGTGCCATCGTCTTGATAATACATGCCAGAGCCAAGCCAGGACGCTGGCGCGCTGCGCGGGAGGCAGCCGCTTTAGAACGTTCTTGACCGTTACGTCATCGACGTCGGGATAATCCAGCCTTGACTCGTACTGGGGCGGCCTCGCCATAGGTTGGACAACCGCCAGGAGTAGGGCAGGGATGCGCCGCTAGAGCGCTCGTCGACGGCGTGTGGGAGCCGCCAGCGCTCACTCTAAGGCAGGCCGTCGCTTCGGCGCTGGCGATGTGGCTCTGCGATGGAACTCGCGCCCGACGCCGAACCTTCCGCTGCTGATTCGTTCGTGGATCAAGGAGCAGTCGTATGGCAAGCCTGAACCTTTCCCGCTGCGCGCTAACGAGTTGCGTGGCTGTGGCAATGCTGGCTGGTTGTGGCGGGTGGCAGCCGCCGATTGGCGCGCCGGCTACGTCTTCCGCGCAGTTAGCCGGGCCATCGCGAGCGTACACGTCCGTATATAGTTTTCAAGGTCAGCCCGATGGAAAAAGCCCCGAAGCCCGGCTTAGTCCATTCAATGGCGCCCTATACGGCACCACTTCTGCCGGTGGTAAGAAATGCGCAGGCAACGGATGCGGTACCATCTTTAAGCTCACTTTGACTGGGCACGAAACGGTACTTTACCGCTTCACAGGCATGCCCGACGGTCAGACCCCTTTGGCGGAGCTAACCGCCGTAAACCAAGACTTATACGGCACGACTTACGTCGGTGGGTCAGAATGCATCATGCACGGTAAGCGAAACGCTGGGTGCGGAACCGTTTTTTCGATCGCTCCATCCGGCGCCGAGCGAGTACTCTACCGCTTCGGGGCGTTGCCAGATGGCGCACGACCGCAGGGACCATTGACTTGGGTAAACGGAAAGCTCTACGGTACCACAACATTAGGCGGCACAAATTGCAATGGCCGTGCGCGCGACGGTTGCGGCACTGTGTATTCGATTGATCGCTCCGGAAAAGAAAGCGTGCTCCATCGATTCGCAGGCGAGCTTGACGGCGAACAGCCTACGGGAAACCTCGTATTTGTCAACGGTGCTCTCTACGGCACGACGCTTGAAGGCGGCGCATATGGAGGGGGCTGTATCTTTGAGATAACGCCAGAAGGTTATGAACGTGTCATCTACAGCCCGAAGGATCCAACTGACATAATTGGCCTTTCCTACCTTCTCGCGAATGGCAACATGCTGTACGGCGTTTCGGAGTATGGCGGTACCCACAATGGAGGTACGGTTTACAGCGTCACGACGGGCGGCACGGTCCAGATCCTTCACAATTTCATTCCCCACAAGCCACTCAATGGCGTACACCCAATAGGGCGGCTGGTCGGCGTAAACGGGTCGTTTTATGGAACAACGCTCGAAGGCGGTGTGGGCGGATATGGTCTTGTTTACGCGTTGAATATTGCCTCTGGGAAATTTCGCGTCGTTTACCCTGGTTTCAAAGGATCGCCGGACGGCGCGGTACCATACGCGGGACTAACTGACGCAAAGGGTACACTGTACGGCACTACATACTTAGGCGGAACCGGATGCCACTACCAATATTGCCAGCCTGGCTATGGGACGGTATTTAGCCTCCAGCCCTGAGCCGCAATTCGATGCAACTCGCAGTACCCTTGAATAACGCAGCGCGAGGATAGCAACCTGTGAGACTGATTTTGATTTGGGCTTTGTTCGCGGTTTTCTCGGCGATTATAGCGTCGTCTCGCGGTCTATCACCGATGCTTTATGGCTTTCTTGGCCTGTTGTTCGGGCCGTTCGGCTTACTTTTGGCGTGCGTGATTCCTCCGCAAAGGACCGTCGCTGTCGCGTCGCTTCTGCCGATTCAGTCGGGTAACTGCCCCTGCGGCATATCGTCTGACCGTTGCTGGTGGGCTAGGACCCGTCATGCGACCAGCGATTTCTGTGGCGGTTGGGTAATTTCATAGAGCGCGAGAAACTCCTCGGGCGTCATGCCGTCGAGCGCGCTGTGGGGATGAACGCTGTTGTAGGCCCGTCGCCAAGCCTCCGCTCCATCGCGGGCCTCAAAGATCGTGCGGTAGCGATTAGCATTGAGAAGTTCGTCTCGGACACGAGAGTTGAAAGACTCGATGAAGGCGTTCTGCGTCGGCTTTCCCGGCTGAATGAAGAGCAGCTCGATGTTGTGCTCGTGAGCCCAAGTTTCCAACGCCGTTGCGATGAATTCTGGACCGTTGTCTACTCTGAGAGAGCTGGGGTACCCCTGTTCGCGCGCCGTATCATCAAGAGTTCGGACCACCGAGACGCTCGGATACGAAAACGCTGGATCGACAGTCAAGCCGTATCTGCTGCATTCGTCGAGCAATGTAAGGGCGCGGAACACGCGGCCATGGAGAAGGCGGTCGGAGAGAAAGTCCAATGGTATCCGTGCTCGTATTATCGCTAACTCGATAGAGGCGGCCGTATCAAAGCAAGAAATGGGCTTGATTTTTCTGCGCTGGGAAAAAGAGGATGGGAAGGCGGCTGGGGTGGTCGTCCCTCAGCCGCCGCCGTCGTCCACGTCGACGCTGGGCGGGTCGAAGGAGACGGTCGCCAACATCAACATCTATCAGCAGTTTGCCGGTTCACTCATCGCCGACAAAGCGATGGACCGCCGCATCGTCAAGGCGGTAACGGAGCAATTCCCCGGCCTGAGCGGACAGGATCTGCTCTAAGACGACGGATAGGGGCTCGAAACTCAATCGCCGAACGTCGGATAGCCATGAGCCTCCTGATCGGGCTGTTTGTGGGACTTGTCGCCATCCTCTGGGTTTGGTGGGTCCGCGTTCCCGATCCGCCCGGGAAGAAGGCTAAAGAAATGGGCCTGTCATTGATTGCGGCCGGCGTGGCTGTGGCCGTCTTCGTTGGTATTCTTTACGGCGCGTGTTCCTGGATATCCGTACATGTCGGGGGCCAGCCTCTCCACATGTAAACCACACGAAGTTGCCATCTCATTAACGGCTTCGCAAATCGCGGGGCCGTTGTTAATTTCAAGACCAAATAGCCCCACAGGGCATCTTTCAGAGAACATCAATGACTGATGAATTTCCCATTCTTCGGCCGCGACTCTACGAAGACGTTGCCGCAATCCTTAAGGCTCGGCAAACCGGGCCCCGCCGTTGGCAGAGCCCGTGCCACGCGCACGCTAACGGCGGGCAGCGGCTCGTCATCGGGGCCGACGACGAGCGCCTTCTGGTCGGTGTTGCCAACCTCACTAGCGACGAGCTGCGGGAGCTTAGCCCGCCTGGCTTGGGCAATGCGATATAGCGTAATTTGTCGCATTCAAGCATCTTACGGTTGGCTGATGTCCCAAGTATATTCGGACTTTTTCGCATTTAAGGCCAGATTCGTTCGGCGTTTTAGCCTGAGACGCGCCGAATCGTTCAGTTGGGGGCGATCGTGTCTGGACCAGCGATCCGTTCGTTTAGGCGAGTCACTAGTAGGCGTTACCCTCGAGCACATCGATCGCGCCGCCCGATACCAGCAAACCCAGGCGGGGAGCCACATCGCCGGTATAGATTCTCGGGTTGAGGCGGCACCAAACATAAAGAATCAGCCGGCCTGCAAACAACAAGAGACACGCGACAAACACTCGTCCCATCAGCGTGAGCCTAGCGGGAAACCACACACTCAGGCGTTCACGGCGCAAGCGTTCTTAACCCCGTTGCGGCGCTTTCTAGCCGGGCGGCGAGCGAGTTCATAGGCGTACACGATGGTGTAGCCAACGAACGTCGCTAAGTCTACAACAATAACTTCTGAGCTCAGGAGCTTCAAGAGAAGTGGGCTGCGGATCTCTAGTGCGTCAGACCCGCCGTCGTTAGGCCCCTGCGCTGACGCATTCGTCGAATCATCAGTCATAGCGACCTCCCGTTATAAATATGTTATCAATAGCCGCATTTTAGACCGCAGTCGTGCGTAAATCTGGTGGGGAAGGTGGGAGTCGAACCCACATGAGTTGCCTCGGCCGCTTTTGAGGCGGCTGCGTCTGCCATTCCGCCACTTCCCCCACGAAGTAGGGCTAATTCGCGTCGAGTCGGCGCTGCGCCTCGGCCGCATTGCTGACGGTGAAAATTCCCAAGCGTAGCCGAACCGCCGCACGATTGAAAACGATCCCGATCAGTTCAGCGCCGCGCGTCTGCCGCGTCTCGATGCGTGCGACTTCGCCGCGATTCCAGCGCAGCCACGCCATCCTGCGGCCGTGCAGGATGCCGAGCGCGTCCCGGTCCGCTGACGTCACGATGCCATCGCCTGCAAGGAACGAAAAACCGGAGATGCTGACGAGGCGCGCCGGTGAGGCCGGCTCCGCGGCAGTGAATCGTTCGTCGACGATGAGCTCCTCTCCATTTCGCTCGAGCGTCAGCGTGCGTTCGAAGCGACCCCCGCCCGCCGGTACGTCGGGCGCGTCGTAGGAACAGTGTGCAGTCTGCGCCGACGCGGTTCGGTCGATGCTGCACCCGTACGATCGGTTGAACGTCCCGGCAGGCATCGGATGCGTGTACTGCGCGATGTAGTCGCGTGCCGACGGCGGGGCTTGCGGATCGACCGCGTCGCGAAGCAGACCGATGCTCGTCGCGACGTTGCCGCTGCCGTCGCCGAGCTCGGCGATGCGGGCGCCTGCGTTAGGAGCGAACGCCACGCGCAGGCGTCCGTTAACTAATACCGATGCACCGTCATCTCTAAACGGCGGCGGCGTGGCGCCTGCGGCCGGCCGCGAAGGGAATTTTCCCCACAAGCGCACCGGGATCAGACGCACGCCGCGGGCCGCAACGGCAAACGCGGGAACGACCGTGGCATGCCGGGCAATCATCAAGCGAAGCGGTCCGATCCGGCGCGCGCTGCCGCTGATGTTGACCGCGTCTATGAAACCGTACGATCCGTCGTCGGCGATCAGCAGCGTCGTGTCCGGCGCAAATGCGATGCCGCCGCGCACGGCCAACAGCGAGGGATCGGCAACGAGCCGGCCGGCGCTACGCAGCAGTGCGAGCCGCGCATGCGCCCGCGGATCCATCCGCGCCTGAAGCCTCGCCGGCACGGCAAGGGGAAGAAGGAGCGCCGGATACCTCCGCAGCGTTGCGTCGTCGGCGTACCGGAGGTCCACGAGCGGACAGGAAAATCCCCGCGCGTTGCAGCTGCGCTGCATCGCGATCGTCGCATCCGCGAACGCGGTAAAGTCATCGTTGGTCAATGCGCCCGGCGTGAAAAGGCTGGGCGGCCACACGATCGCCGCGGCCGCGGCGATATGGGTACGCGCGAGCAGCGGACCGTAGCGGCGAATCATCGTGCCGAAGGCGGCCGTCGGCGCATAGCGCGAGGAGCGCCGCAGATCGACGGTCAGCGCCGCGTTCCACGCATAGGACCAGTTCGCCCAGGGCGCCTCCCAGCCGTCGGGGTCGATGGTGTCTTGCAGCGGAAAATTGACGATCCCGTGGACGCCGTCGCGCAGCAGCTCGCTCAAAGCGAGCGCCGTGTTGGCCGGATCGCTCGGCCGCGGTGCGCCTTCGTCGGCGGCTTGCAGCCAGCCGGCTTGAAATTCCGCCTGCATCGCAGGAACGCGCGGCTGCGTCAGGAGCAAGCCGGTCGCAAAGTCGAGATCGGCGAGATCGTGAGCGTCGAGACGGTCGCCGCTGGTTTGGTACCAGTCGCCCCACGCCCACGCCGGTGACGCGGCGGTCACCCGCATCTCGTACGTGTTGATGAAGAGGGGGACGCGCGGACCCACGACCGACCGTACCGTCGAGCGCAGCCATCCGACGTATGCGCGCCAGTGCGGTGCCGGCCAAGTGTCGTTATCCAGGTAGGCGCCCTGATCGTCGTCGAGCGCGATGGCGATGACGTCCGAAGCGTAGGGCCGAACGACGCGCAGGACGTCGCGCAGCCAGCCGCCGGCGTATCGCAGATGCGTCGCATTCCCAAGCCATTCGGCGCCGGCAGCGTCGGCGTGCGCGTTTTGCAGCGTCGCCGTTGCGGGATAGCGCCCCGTCAGCACGTCGTGGAGCGGCATGTCGTATGCCGCGCGCGCCAGCAGCCATGGCGGATAGCCGCCGTTGCGCCATTCGTTCCGGATGACGGGCCCCGGACGCAGGATCAGCCTGAAGCCGAGCTCGTGCGCGAGCCGAAGCAGGCCAACCAGGTCGCGCTGCGGGTTGGTGCGGCCGGTGAAGTCGCTCACGCCCGGTGCGGGTTCGTGCCAATTCCAAATGAGGTACACATCGAGGGTGTTGATCCCCAGCGCTCGATACCCCAGCAGCGCTTGCCGCCAGCGCGCCCGTGAAACGCGCTCGTAAAAAAAAGCGGCACCGTAGACGAAGAATGGATTGCCCCGGACGGTCAGCACGGGATAGCCGTGGTCGAACGCGATACGCGACGTCGCCCAATGGCGCCAGTCGGCTCGCGCGTCGGCGGCCCGGGCCATCGCCGGCATCCCAAGCGCAATCAGTGCGGCAAACGCGAAGGGCCACCAGCGGTGACGGCGTGCCGCCAACAAGAAGACGAGCACGCCCGCGGCGAGCCAGCCCACCCCGAGGGCGATGGCGCCCGCTCCCGCGCTGACGAAGGCGAGGGCCCATCCGATCAAAGCGACGAGCGCCGGCACCGGGTAGAACGGCATGCGAAACGGGGCCGGCGCGCGGCGCGCGCGCAGGAGCGCGAGTGCGCCGATCTGCGCGATGCCCTGGATCAGGACGATGCCCGCGGTGAGGAACGCGATCACCTGATCGAGCGTAAAGAGGCTTGCGACCAGCGAGAGCGCGCCGACGGCCAGCAACGCAACGTGCGGAATGCCCTTACGCGGATGGAGCCGTCCGAATGCCGCCAGGAACGCACCGTCGCGTGCCGCCGCGAACGGGATGCGTGAGAATCCAAGCAGATTGCCGTAGAGCGAGGCGAACGCCGTCACCAAGACCAGCACCGTAACTCCGACGGCGGCGGAACGTCCCCAGCTCCGCTCCACCACAAGTGCACCGACGTACTGCGAAGCGGTGGTTGGCTGACCGTGAACGTCGAGCAGTGACCGCCACGGGATCGCGCCCAACACGCCGAGCTGCAGAAGAATGTAGAGCGCGGCGACGAGGATCACCGAAAGCACGATCGCGGCGGGGATGGTGCGCTGCGGACGTATGACCTCGTCCCCGAGCAGCGCAGCATCGGCATATCCGACGTAGTCGTAAAGTGTGATGAAGAGCGCGGTGCCGAATCCCGCCAGAAAGCCGGCACCGAACCGCAGCGGCTGCGCGAACGCAAACGCGTGGCGAAAATCGGCGTGCGTCAGACCGGCAACCGCAACGAGCGCGATGGTCGCCGCCGCTGCAGCGGCCAAGATCATTCCCACTACGGCCACCTGCGACGTGCGTCGATAGAGCAGCGCGATCGTAACGACCCCGGCTCCGATTGCGACGGCGTCGTGCGCGGGCGCGCTCGCGCCAAGTTGCGGATAGAGATACGCCGCGTAGTTGGCGAATCCGACGTAGCCGCTCGCGAGCAGACACGGCGCGTACAAGAGAAACTGCCAGTTGAAAAGGAACGCAAGCGCTCGGCCGAGACGGTCGGGGCCGAAGGCATTGCGCAAGTACACGTACGTGCCGCCGGACCCCGGAAATCGCGAGGAAAGTTCCGCCCAGACCAGGCCGTCGCAGAGCGCCACGACCGCGCCGCCGATCCATCCGACCAGCGCGAGGGGACCGCCGAGTGCAGCGATCACCAGCGGGATGGTGACGAGCGGCCCGATCCCAATCATCGTGATGACATTAATCGCAATCGCGCCGCGCAAATCGATCGCGCGCTTGAGCTCGCTCACCTCGCTCGCTTCTACCCGAGGCGCCGCTTTTCCGGGCGGCGAAACGTTACACCGATGGAGGAACGGTCCGATTTCGCGCGCCTTCTCGACATTGAGGGCGACGTTCGCATCGACTTCATGCAAAGCGCCGCGTTGATGGGCAACGCACTCGGCGATCCCGCGCTTCGGCCGGTCGTCGCTTACTTACCGCCGGGATACGACTCGGAGGGTTCCCGGCGCTATCCCGCACTCTACGTCCTGCACGGGTACACCGGCAACGCCGCCGCGCTGATCGCATCGCGTCCCTGGGAGACCAACGTGCTGCAGTGGGCCGATCGGCTGATACGCGACCGCTCCATGCCCCCCGCGGTCGTCGTGCTCGTCGACGGCTTCACACGTCTCGGCGGCTCGCAATACGTCGATTCCATCCACAATGGCGCGTATGCCACCTACGCGGTGCGCGACGTCGTCGGTTATGTCGACCGAAGCTATCGCACGATTGCTAAGGAAGGCGGGCGCGCGGTGCTGGGAAAATCGTCCGGGGGCTTCGGTGCGATGCACTTGGTATTGGAGCATCCCGGTACGTTCGCGGCCTTCGCCTCGCACAGCGGCGATTCGTACTTTCGCTACGCGCACGTGCCGGCGTTCGCGACGGTCCACCGAACGCTCGAGCCGCACGGCTTCGACGTGGCCCGCTACGTCGAAGCCTTCGAGGGTAAACGCAAGCGTACGGCCGCGGAGTACACGACGATGGAGATGCTCGCGTACGCTGCAGCGTATTCGCCGCGCGGGACGAAGGCGTTCGATCTCGCGCTTCCGTTCGACGAGGCAACCGGCGAACTGAACGAGTCGGTTTTCGAGCGCTGGTTGGCCTTCGACCCAGCCGAGCGCGTCGCGGGCCGCCGCGCAGAACTCGCCCGGCTGCGCGTTCGTTATCTGGATTGCGGGCGTCGCGACGAATACAACCTCGACGTAGGGGCGCGCGTCGTCACCCAGCGCATTCGCGACCTTGGGCTCGACGTGCGTCACGAGGAATTCGACGACGATCATCGCAACGTCGGATACCGCTACAAAGTCTCCCTTCCGGCACTCACCTCCGCCTTGGATGACGCATGAAACACGCCGCAATCGTTTGGATGTCGCTGCTCGCACTCGGGGCGTTCGCGCCCGCATGGGGCCAATACGCCCCGCCCGCCTCGCCGCCCGGCGGGGCCGCCGCGCCGGCCGCCGCCCCCACGGTCGACCCGCGCGCGTACCCCAACCCGTTGACGTACACGGATCCGGCGATGAGCTACACCGCGCCGTCCGATGCCGTGCTCGTGGCTCGTCAAGACATGCCGCTCGCACAGCTCAGCGACGACTTGCAAACCGTCGCGGTATGGGTGCTGCACCCCGGCAAGGAGGACTCACGCATGATCCAACTAGCGATGGAATCGTACGAGTCTGCGCCCAATCAATGGGAGGGTCAGTTCGAAAGCCAAACGCATGGATCGCAAGAAGGCACGCTTATTCGGAATAAGACCCCGATGACGCTCCTCAACGGGATGCCCGCATATTTCGTCGAGGTGGCCTACGGCAGCGGGTTCGACGCGCGTAAAGAGTACGCCGTCGTCTGGGCGGACGGCCGCCGAGGCATCGTCCTCTCCGAAACGTCGCGGATCGGCGACTCGAGCGACGAGGAAGCGAAGCGCGTGCTCAAACAGGTAACGGCCGTGCGTTACCCCGACTATCAGCCGTAGCGGCGAGCGCCACGCGAAGGTCGTCGATCAGGTCGTCGACGTCCTCGATACCGACCGACAGCCGCAGCAGCCCGTCGCCGATCCCGCGCCGTTCCCTATCGGCGGCCGGTATCGAACCATGCGTCATGCGCGCCGGGTGACACACGAGCGATTCCACGCCGCCGAGGCTTTCTGCGAGGCTGAAGAGCTTCAAGCGTCCCGCGAAATCCAGGGCCCTCTGCGCGTCGCGCATCAGCACGGAAAGCATCCCGCCGAAACCGCTCATCTGCCGCTTCGCCAGCTCGTGCTGCGGGTGGGATGGGAGGCCCGGATAATAGACCTCCGCAACATCGTCGCGCGACGCGAGGAATTCCGCGACGGCTTGCGCGTTGTGCGCGTGCTCGCGCATGCGCAGCGCGAGAGTCTTTGCGCCGCGCATCGTGAGCCACGCGTCCTGCGGGCCGGGCACGGCGCCGACGGCGTTCTGCTGAAAACGAATCGCGTCGTGAAGTGTCGCGTCGTCGGTGATGACGATGCCGCCGAGGACGTCGCTGTGGCCGCCGATGTATTTCGTCGTCGAATGCACGACAATCTGCGCGCCGAATGCCAACGGCTGCTGGAAAAACGGGGTCGCGAAGGTGTTGTCGACCGCGACGACCTGGCCGTCCCTGCGCAGTGACGCAATCGCGCCGATGTCGACGATGCGCAGCAGCGGATTCGTCGGCGTCTCGATCCAGAACAGTTTCGTCGACGGCCGCACCGCCTCGCTCACCGCCTCGACGTCGCTCATATCCACGTAGGTGAAACCGATGCCGTATCGCTCGAGAACGCGCGCGAAGAGGCGGTACGTACCGCCGTACAGGTCGTCGGACACCACCGCGTGGTCGCCGGAGGAGAGCAGGCCGAGCACGGCCGAGGTCGCCGCCATGCCGCTGGAAAAAGCCGTGCCGAATCGCGCGCCCTCCAACGACGCCAGCTGTCGCTCGAGCGCGACTCGCGTAGGATTGATCGTGCGGCTGTAATCGAATCCCTTGTGTTGGCCCACGGCCGTCTGCGTATAGGTCGAGGTCTGGTAGATCGGGACGATCGTCGCGCCGGTCGTTGGGTCGGGCTCTTGTCCGACGTGGATGGCCTTCGTTGCAAACTTCAAGGGCTTATCATCCTACCGGTGCTCGGTGTCATGGCGAGCTTGTCGAGGGACGCACCACGTCTGAACTGGTGGAGAGGAACGTGATGATGTCCTGTCGCGTGAGGACGCCGATCGGTTCGGCATCGTCGGTGACGACGATGGCCGGATTTGCAAGCGTCATCAGCTTATAAGCGCGTTCGATTTCCTCCGACTGCTCGAGGGCGGGAAACGCGCGGCCCATGACCTCGCTCACCGGCTGGTGGATGATGTCGGCGTGATCGAAGACGCTTTGCATCACGCCGACGTCGTTGACGCTTCCAACCTGTTCGTGTCCGTTCACCACGGGCAACTGCGAGATTTCGTAGCGGCGAAGGAGGTCGAGCGCCGTCTTTACCGTGTCGTCCTGCTGCACGGTGATCAGCGGCGGCACCGGCGTCTTGCTGCGCAAGACGTCACCTACCGTGGCGCGGCGCTTCGCGTCGGCGAGGAATCCATTGGCAATCATCCACTCGTCGTTGAAGATTTTCGACATGTAGCCCCGGCCGGAGTCCGGCAGGATCACGACGACGATCGCTTCCGGCGGCAGCGTCTTTGCGAGCTTCACGGCCGCTACCGCAGCCGTGCCAGACGAGCCGCCTACGAGCAGTCCCTCCTCGCGCGCGATCCGGCGCGCCATCAAGAACGAGTCGCGGTCCGAGACGCGGACCATCTCGTCGATCACGCGGAGGTCGACCGTCTCAGGCAGATAGCTCATTCCGATGCCTTCGACTGCGTACGACCGCGGTATGTCGCCGGAGTAAATCGAGCCTTCGGGATCCGCTCCGATCACGTGGATCGCAGGATTCCGCTCTTTGAGGTATCGGGCGCTCCCAGAGATGGTGCCGCCGGTGCCTATGCCCGCGACGAAGTGGGTTACGGTTCCGTTCGTCTGCTCCCAGATCTCGGGACCGGTCGTATGGTAGTGCGCGTCCGGGTTGAAGTGGTTGTGGAACTGGTTTGGCTGGAACGCACCCGGGATTTCGGCGGCCAGGCGGTTCGCGACGCCGTAGTACGACTCGGGTGAATCGGCCGGAACGTTGGTCGGAGTGATCACGACCTCCGCGCCATAAGCCCGCAGCAGATCGATTTTTTCACGCGACATCTTGTCCGGCATCACGAGGATGCAGCGGTAACCCCGAATGGCCGCAGCCATCGCTAAGCCGGTGCCGGTGTTGCCGCTGGTCGGTTCCACGATCGTTCCGCCGCGCTTGAGTAGGCCTTGCTGCTCGGCGGCGTCGAGCATGGCTACCGCCGGACGGTCCTTGACGCTGCCGCCCGGGTTCACGTATTCCACCTTGGCAAGCACGAGGCACAGCGCGCCGTCGACGACCTTGTTGAGCTTTACGAGCGGCGTGCGACCGATCGCCTCTAATGCGTTTTCGCAAAAGGCGGCGGCCTCCGTACGGGTCGCCGACACGGTGCTTGCCATAGGAGCGGCGGCTTCCGCATGGCGAAGAACTTCACCTATGAAAGCGCTCGCCGGCCGTCTCGCAGTCATGCTCACGCTGTTGGTGTTCGCAACGACGGCGTGCAATAACGATTCCTTGCCGCCCGCGGCGGGCTATGCATCGGTCAGTGGAACGATCGTTGACGCTGCGACCAATGGGCCCATCGCGGGCGCCGTCATTACCATCGACACGGTGTTGACGGCGACCACCGACGCCGCGGGACATTATGCGATCGAAAAAGTTCCGAGCGGCATCGCCGATTATTCCGTGCAGGCCAAGGGCTATGCGACCCTCTCGTCGAGCACGAGCGTCGACCCGGGCAAACCGTTCGCGCTCAATCTAACGCTCGCGCAGCAGCCGCGCTGAGCGGCAAGCGCCGCGTTAGCCGGCCACCGAACGGCGGTACGCGCTTACTGGTTTGACGAGCGTCGCACGATTGACGACGGTCCGATCGATGATGTTGAGCACGACGTTTGCCAACTTGTTGGGGTCGTGGCGCACCGTTTGCGTTTCGCCGATCACCGCGGCAGGCACCGGCTCCAGTCCCAACGCGGCGATCCGCTCGAGGTCCGGTTCCACCGGGTCCTGCCCTTCAAGCGCGTACGCATCGAGCAGCCGCGAGGGCGGCTGGTCGTTCACGATCACGTAATCGCACACGCGCTCGCCCGCGTTGGTAAGCAGTGCCTTCACGTGGTCGGCTGCCGTCATGCCGTCGGTTTCACCGGGCTGCGTCATGACGTTGCAGACGTAGATTTTCACGCCATGGGCGCCGGCCACTTCGCGCGCGATGCGGCCGATCAAAAAGTTCGGCGCGACAGACGTGAAGAGCGAGCCTGGGCCGAGCACGATGGCGTCGGCCTCGCGGATCGCCGCGATGACCTCGTCCAGCGGCGCGGCGGCCGGCGAATCGAAAAATATCCGCTTGATTGGCCGCGGGGTACTCGAGATGTTCGATTCCCCTTCAACGATCGTACCGTCGTCTAGCTCGGCGCAGAGCCGCACGACGCCGAGCGTCGCAGGCAGCACGCGGCCGACGATGTTGAGCACGCGGCTCGATTCCTTGATCGCTTGATCGAAGTTTCCGGTGATGCCGCTCATCGCGGCAAGAAACAGGTTACCGAAGGAGTGCCCGCTCAGACCCTGGCCTTCGGTGAAGCGATACTGGAAGAGGTCGGTAACCAGCGCTTCGTCGTCGGCCAGCGCGACGAGGCAGTTCCGAATGTCGCCCGGCGGGAGCACCCCGAGCTCCTTTTGCAGCCGCCCGGACGAACCGCCGTCATCGCTGACGGTAACGACGGCCGTCAAGTTGCTGGTGCGGCGCTTGAGCCCGCGCAGCAGCGTCGAGAGGCCCGTTCCCCCGCCAATCGCGACGATCTTGTAGCCCTGCTGTAGCCGTCGTCCCACGAGCGCATCGCGCAGGCCCTTGGGCGTGCGGTTGCGCGCAATCCGGACGACGGATCGCAGGCACATCCACGTCCCGGCGGCGACCGCCAGAAAGCCCGCGACGCCGAAGACCCATGTAAGATACGCCGGCGGGAAGTAGTCGTCGACGATGTCGTCGAGGATCTCGTTGACGTGGATGCCCGTGCCTTCGGCGATAAACCACCGCGTCGCCGCATCGAGAAGGATGACGACGCCGAGCGCCGCCAGAAGCAGCCAGCGTTTCACACCAACGCCGGGGACGAGCCAGTGAAGGGAACCGCTCAGGCGTCTGCGCATTACGCGGTCCGAGTCAGATCGCGCGCCTCGAATGCGAGCTCGAGGCGATCGTCGTCGGCAAAACGCCGCATCAGCCGGCGCGCGACGTAGACGGAGCGGTGGCGACCGCCGGTGCACCCGACGCCAACCGTGAGCTGCGTTTTGCCCTCGGCCAGATAGCGCGGCAAAAGAAAGCTCAACAGGTCTGCGACCTTGTCGAGGAAGGGCAACAGCGAAGGGTCATCGTCGATAAATGCGCCGACCGCTGCGTCCTCCCCCGTTTGATCGGCGAGGGTCTCCTCGTAGTTCGGATTGCGCAAGAATCGCACGTCGAACAGCAGATCGAGATCCGTCGGCAAACCGAACTTGAAACCGAACGCAACGAAGGTGAGCGCAAGGCGAACGGGTGCGTCGGGAAGGAACGCCGCCGCGATGCGCTCCTTGAGCGCACCGTGCGTTAGGCTGGTTGTATCGATGATGACGTCCGCGCGCTCGCGCAGCGGTGACAGCCGGCGGCGGTCCGCCTCGATGGCTTCGCGGATCGAGCCCGCATGTGCGAACGGGTGCCGTCGCCGCGTCTCGCTGAACCGCCGGACGAGCAGTTCGTCGGCGGCATCCAGGAAGAGCACCTTCGCCCCGTGACTATCGATCACGCGATCGATCGCGCTCCACGAGCTGCCGAGCCGATCGTCACTGCGCACGTCGAGCGCGATGGCAACGTCCCGCACATCCGACGCCTCCAATGCCGTAACGGCGCTGTCGAGCACGACGGGAGGAAGGTGTTCGACGCAGTAAAAGCCCAAATCCTCAAATGATTTGATCGCCTGGCTCAATCCCGCACCGGAGAGTCCCGTCACGAAGACGATGCGAAGCAAACCCATATGAAGCTCTTTTCGCCCGAACGCGCCAACGCCCTCATCGCAAAGCTCGAGCCGCTCATCGCCGAGCTCTTGGAGCGGCGGCGCGAACTGGCTATCAAGCTGCTGGAGTCCGATCCGGCTCTGCACCACGCGCCGCCCAGCCGGCGATCGCGCCTTGCCGGGATCCGTTCGTCGCTGCCGGCCCCGCGCTTCGCCGAGCTCAAACACGAAATTGGCCGCCTCATCTATCGCATCGAGGCGTTCGGCTGCGTCGTCAAGGACATTGACCTCGGCCTGATCGACTTTCCGGCCGTCCGCCAGGACGAGCCGATCTACCTATGCTGGAAGCTAGGCGAGCCGCGCGTGGATCATTGGCACGGCGTCGACGAGGGCTTCCGGAGCCGCCGTCCCCTCTAGCCCGCGGCCGCCTCGGCCGGGACGGGGATGAAGTCCTCGGCGAGTCCCTGGAGCCGCACATCGCCAAAATCGGCGGTGTACGCGCCGCTCTCGACGCCGGTGATTTCTCCGGTTTCCGGCACGTTGGCCAGTTGCGGAATCTTCGAGCGGATCTCCTCGGGGATGCGGACGCGCGTTCCCACCGCAAAGGTGTTCTGGCCGAACAGCGCGTTGAGATTGTCGAGCAGCATCGGCAACGGGATCCCATAATCGACGCTGATCGCGCCGATCGTGTGGGTCTCGCTGATCGCGCAGTTCGAGCAGCCGCCGAGGTGGAAGCGCGCAAAAACCCGGCGAGCGCCGGCATGCAGTTTGAACGCCTGATCGACGGTCATCTCGGGGGTAAATTGCCGTTGGCTCATCGTCATGTTCTTTCGCTACAACGCGCGCGCCGCCCCACCGGTTGCGGCCACTGTGCGGAGCACGCCTGTAAGCCGGATTCTGTGCCCACTTGCATGGACGATGACCATCTCTCTGGGACGCTCGTCACCGGGCGCCTCGATGCGACATTGCTCGTTCGGACGGGCCATCCGTTTGAAGGTCGAGCGGTCTTGCTTCAGGTGGGGTTTACCCGAGCCCGCGTCACCGCGGGGCTCCGTGAGCTCTTACCTCACGATTTCACCCTTACGCGGGCCGGAGCCCGCGCGGTATGTTTCTGTGGCACTTTCCTTCGAGTCGCCCCGACAGGACGTTATCCTGCACCCTGCCCTATGAAGCCCGGACTTTCCTCACCGCGAAAACGAAACGTTTTCGCGGCGCGGTCATCCGGCGTGCTCCGCCCCGCTACTATATCACGTCGGAAGGCGTGGCCGCGCTACTCCCCTTGCGCGAGTGAGTAGCCGCGCTCGCCGTTAAACGTGTAGAGCCCCTCGGTCTTGATCACGTCGAAGCCGGCGTGGCTTGCGGCCTCCAGCAGCTTCACAACCTTGTCGGCGGAAAACGGCTGGTCGCTGCCTTCGAAGCGGCAGCACCAGTGATCGCTCCAATAGGTGTCGGGGTTGCCGTTCGGCCAGACTTTCGTGCCGCGGTTGCTGATCGTGGTGAGCTTGACCCCGGGCACGTTAAGCTGAAGCAGCACGTCCGCGATCTGATCGGGGTTCCCGTCTCGCCGGTCGAGGAAGAGATCGACGCCCGCGCGCAGCTTCATCGGCGGCTTTCCGGCGGGGCGAATTGCGAGATTCATCTGCGCTTCTTTATCGTACTCGATCGCCTTGAGGTGCTCCGGCTTCTTATCGAGCCGTGCGATCACGGCGTCGCCGAACTCCTTCGTTCCGACCTTTTTGCGGGACGTTCCCTCTTTGTAGATGTCGTATGTATGAATGCCATCCTCGATCGTGCGCAGCCAGGCGTTGTGCACGCGCTCCGCGGTGTCGGCTTGGCCTACGTGCACGAGCATGAGGATCGCGCCGTGCAGCAAGCCGGACGGGTTTGCGAGATTTTGGCCGGCGCGGCGCGGTGCCGAACCATGGATGGCCTCGAACATCGAGCAGTGATCGCCGATGTTGGCCGAGCCGGCGAGGCCTACGGACCCCGTGATCTGTGCCGCGACGTCGGAGAGCACGTCGCCGTAGAGATTCGGCATCACGATGACGTCGAACGCCTCGGGCGTGTCGGCCATTTTCGCGGCACCGATGTCGACGATCCAGTGCTCGCTCTCGATCTCGGGATATTCCGTGGCAATTTCGTTGAACGTCCGATGAAAGAGACCGTCCGTGATCTTCATGATGTTGTCTTTGGTGAAACACGTGACTTTCTTGCGCTTGTTGGCGCGCGCATATTCGAACGCGTAGCGAATGATTCGCTTGCTGCCCGGACGGGAGATCAGCTTCAGGCACTGCGCTACCTGGTTGGTCTGACGGTGCTCTATCCCACCGTACACGTCTTCCTCGTTCTCGCGAACGATGACGATGTCCATGTTGGGATGCTTCGTCGCGACGTAGGGATGCAGCGACATGCACGGGCGCACGTTAGCGTACATGCCGAGCGTCTTGCGCACCGTGACGTTGAGGCTTTTGAAGCCGCCGCCCTGCGGCGTCGTGATCGGCGCCTTGAGGAACACCTTCGTCCGCCGCAGCGAGTCCCACGACGCCGGCTCGATGCCGTTGCTCAAGCCCTTGTTGTATACCGACTCGCCAATCTCGATACGCTCGAATTCGAGCCGCGCTCCGGAAGCTTCGAGGACCCGCAGCGTCGCGTCCATGATCTCGGGCCCGATGCCGTCGCCGTAGGCGACCGTAACCGGCACCTTCTTGGCGGTCGCAGTGGTAATGGTCAAATGATTCTCCTTGCGTCGTTTTGCGCGCCCGGCGGGCCGCTTTTCGTACGGCGCCTAGCGCCGCCACTCCTGGGCATTCCAACCCTCGCTGATGCCGTTCGGCATGAAGTTCTGCACGTCGGCTGCATGCGCGTAGCGCAGCGACTGATAGTACAGGAACGCCGCAGGGGCGTCGCGCAGCAGCAGCGCCTGAATGCGCGCATAGGCGCGCTTGCGAACCGATCGGTCGAACGTAGAAAGCGCCAGCCGCTGCGCCGCCTCCATCTCCGGATTGCAATAGCGCGCAACGTTGTTGCCGGCCGGCGGGATGGCGCCGCACGTCCACTGCGACGAATCGTCGGGGTCGGAGCCGGCAATCCACGCGTACATCGCGAGGTCAAACTTTCCGCCATTGAGCACGCCGCCGCTTTCCGCGGCCGCATAGAGCGTCGCGTAATCGAATCCCTTGAGCGCGACCTCGACGCCGAGGGGCCGGTACATCTGCTGAACTTGCGCGGTGATCGTCCGCACGATCTGGCTGCCCAACCCGTAGACGAAGAGCAGCGAGAGCCGCGTCCCGTTCCGCACGCGCACGCCGTCGGGACCCGGCCGCCATCCGGCGGCGTCGAGCACCGCCTTCGCTTGGGCCGGATCGTACGGCACCGGCTTGAGCGATGGATCGAACGCCCAGTAGAACGGCGAGAGGTCTGCGACGGCGACTTGCGCCGCGCCGTAGCTATCGTCGCGGGTAATGGCGGCGCGGTCCATGCCGAGCACGAGCGCCCGGCGAACCCGCACGTCGTCGAGCGGTGGGCGCCGCGTGTTAAAAATGACCGCCGTGTATGCCGGCGACTCCGCGAGCTGTCGCCGCACTCCGGCCGCGCCGGCGATGTCGCGATAGACCGGCGCAGGTATCTCGATAGCTAAGTCGGCCTCGTGCGAGCGCAGCTGCGCCTCGGTCGTATTGTCGTCGGGAATGACGAGCAGCGTAAGCTCTTTGAGAGCCGGCGCGCCGCGAAAATATGTTGGATTCGCGCGCAAGAGAATACGGTCGCCGCGAAGCCAACGAACGAACTCGTACGGCCCCGTCCCGACGGGAGCGGCGTTGAAGGGCGAGTGATTGATGTCTTGCTCCTTGGCGAGCAGATGCGCGGGCAGCACGCGCAGCGCCGTGTCGCCTTCGGCAAAGAGCGTATCCACGGCCGGAGGAAAGATGTGCTTCATATGCACGACCACCGTATCGTCGCTTGGAGTCCCGACGAACGCTATCTGGTCGTAGCCTCTGCGCGAGACGACGTTGTTGCGAGGGCTCATGATCGCCTGCCACGTGAACTTCACGTCTCGGCTCGTAAATGGAACGCCGTCGTGCCACTTGACGCCGTGGCGGAGATGGTAGGTGATCGTCAGGCCATCGCGACTGATCCCCCCGTTGTTTAGCGACGGTACGACCGCGGCCAAGTCGGGGATTTGACGGTGACGCTCGTCGTGCGTTACCAGTAAATTGAAAAGCAGGCCGTCGACGAACGATTCAATGCTATTTTGTGCCAGAATGGGATTGAGCTGCGTCGGGTTGATGTTGATGGCCACTCGCAGGCGGTCCGGTCCGACGCCGTTCGCGGCGTTGCGCGAACACGCCGCGGCGGCGCACAAGAAGAGAGCGGCGGCGCCCGCGCGGCGCGTCACGCGACGCAGCGAAACTTCGCGTACGCGTACGGATAGTCGTCGAAGAACCAGTTGCGAAACGAGCGCCGGATGAGTTCCGTTGGCGTGACGGGCGAGGCGCCTTTCATGACGTAGTGTTTGCCGTCGAAGAAATCGGCGGAATACTGCGGGTACGAGGCCATGGGTTCGAAACGGGGCAGCGGCGCAAACGGCGTAGCGGTCCATTCCCAGCCGTTCCCGACGAGGTCCGCGACGCCCCACGCGCTCGTTCCCTCGGGATGCGCGTCCACCGGTTCGGGGTCGAAACGTTCGAAGCCAAAGTTGCCGCGCGAGGGCTGCGGCGTCTCGCCGCCCCAGGGATGCGGCCGTTCCTCGCCGGAGGGCGCGCCGAACGCCGCCCGGTGATATTCGGCTTCACTCGGGAGCCGCAGCGCCGCCCAGCGCGCGTACGCCTGTGCCTGGTGGTGCGAGACGTACACCGGCCACGAATGCGGAAGGGCGATCTCCTCGAACGCGGCGCGAAGGAACCATTCGCCGCGGCGCTCTTGCCAGAATGGCGGCACGGGACCGCCGTCCCGGACGAAGCGCATCCACTCGCCGTTGGTCACGGGATACTCGGCGATGTCGAATGCGGGCACGTCGACCTCGGTGCGTCCGAACTCATTGTCCCAGCCGAACGCAATCTCACCGGGCGCAGCGCCCAACGTCGCGATACCGGCGGCGACGCTGAGAAACGCCTGGCCGGCAATCGCATGGTCCTCGTGGCGTCCGGCGATGCGCCGTTTGTGCTGATAGGCGAGCTGGTGAACGATGTACATCAGCGTCTCTTGATGCATCGCCTCGTGCTCGAGGACCGTATACGCCGCCTGCCCGCGCACGAGGCGCGGAACGCCGGGGTCCTCGATGCGCGCGCCTTCCAGCGCTCGCTCGACGCGCTCGTCGCATTGCGAGGAGAACGCGGCCACCGCCCCGCGCGACGGCCAGTCCGTGCGCTCGTGGCGGCGCGCGTCGTCGGCGGTTTCGGGATCGATGCCCCGTTCGAAAAGCCGTTCGAGGGCCGGGTCGACCGACGGCTCACCCAAGGCGCGCAGGTTGAGCGTCAGAAGGCTGAACGCCGGGATGTGACCTTCGTAAAACGCAAATGGATGGCGCAGCGGAATCGGGCGATCGTAAAACGCCTCGTCGTCGATTAAAGCGAAGAGCGCGGCGGAGCGCTCGCGATTTCGCCGATACCAGTCCAAGAGCTTGGCCCGGTCCAAGCCGGCGCTCGCGATCACGACTACAGCGTTCCTCGGCGTTCCTGTTCGCGCTCGATCGAAACGAAGAGCGCTTTGAAATTGCCCTTACCGAACGAAAGGCTTCCCTTGCGCTGGATGATCTCGAAGAACAGCGTGGGCCGGTCCTGCAGCGGCTTCGTGAAGATCTGCAGCATATACCCCATGTCGTCGCGGTCCACGAGTATTCGCAGTTCCCGAAGCGTTTCCATGGCCTCGTCGATCTTCCCGACCCGCCGTTCGAGCAACTCGTAGTACGACTCCGGCGTGTCGAGGAACTCGACGCCGTTCCTCTTTAGCGCCCGGATCGTCGCCGCAATGTCGTCGGTGCGGATCGCCATGTGCTGGACTCCGGCCCCCCGATAGAACTCGAGATACTCCTCGATCTGCGATTTCTTCTTGCCTTGCGCCGGCTCGTTGATCGGAAATTTTACGCGATGGCGTGGGTCGGTCATCACCTTGGACCGCAACGCCGTGTATTCCGTGGAAATGTCTTTGTCGTCAAACGAAACGAGCTGCGAAAAGCCGAAGACGCGGCCGTAGAAGTCGCCCCAGGCGTCCATTTCACCCCAGCCGACGTTCCCAACGCAGTGATCGATGAACTGCAGGCCCGGTTTTTCGGCGTCCCCGACCGTGCGCCGCGCCTCGACGAATCCCGGCGCGAATACGCCGGCATAGCCGTCGCGCTGGATGAACGAGTGAACCGTATCGCCGTACGTCGCAATCGTGGCCTTCACGATCCGGCCGGACGCGTCCTCGAGCACCGTCGGCTCCAGCAACGCTCGTGCGCTGCCGCGAATCGCCATTTCGAACGCCGCATTGGCGTCCTCCACCAGGATCGCAACGTCCTTGATGCCATCGCCGTGAAGCATCACGTGCCGCGCGATCTCGTCGTCGGGCACGAGACTCGACGTCAAGAGGAAGCGCAGCTTGTTCTGTTCGAGCAGGTAACTGACCCGGTCGCGAACGCCCGTCTCCGGTCCGGCGTAGGCAATTTGGTCGAAGCCGAACGCCGACATATAGTAATGCGCCGCCTGTTTGGCGTTTCCAACGTAGAACTCCACATAGTCCCAGTCGATTTGCGCGAGCGGATTGCTGCGGGCTTCGGCGGTGGTTTCCATGGCGCCGACTTTGCGAAGCCTCCCGACAGGCCCTGTCGAAGCTAGACGTTGATGAATGCGTCAACCGGACTTTACCCTGCCGTGCGCCAGGCGCTCGCGGCGCTGATCGACTATGCCGGTCTCTATCCGCCGGCGGAGCTCTCGCTCGCGCAAGCGCAAGAGGAATTCCGTGCCGCACGCGCCGGTTCGCACGCGTGGCTGCTCGGGCGGTTCATCCTGCCCGCGAGCGTACTGACCGAGGCAGACGCCGCACTCGAAGGGCCCTTTTCCGCGATTGCGGACGGCACGCCGGTCGCTCTACGCGCACTCGCCGCATCGCCGCTCGCCGGCGCCGTAGAGGCGCTCGAGATCCGCCTCGATGCCGCCGCCGCCGATGTCGAGGACGCCATTGCCACGCTGCGTGCGGCGATCGACGACGCTGCACTCGGGCAGCTTCCCGCCTTCGTCGAAATTCCGCGCGGGGACGATTGGCCCGCAACGCTGACGGGCGCCTTTGGCGCTTTGCGGCGCACCCGCCTCGGCGCAAAGCTGCGCTGCGGCGGCGCCACGGCGGCCGCGTTCCCAAGCGTCGACGAGGTTGCGGCGTTCCTGTCTGCCGCGCAGGCGCAGCGCGTGCCGTTCAAGGCAACGGCCGGACTGCATCATCCCGTGCGTCATCGCGACCGCGCCACGGGCTCGATGATGCACGGCTTTCTCAACCTGCTCGCTGCGGCCGCGCTCGCACCGCGGGTCGATGATGCGACGCTGGCGCGCGTCGTGGCGGAAGAAGATGCCGCGGCATTTGCGTTCGGCGACCATTCGTTTTCCTGGCGCGGCCACCGCGTGAACGTTGGCGGGCTCGCGCGAATGCGGACCGAGGCGTTCGTCGCCTACGGGAGCTGCAGCTTCGCCGAGCCGGTCGAGGACTTGATCGCGCTGGGCATCCTACCGGCGTGATCCATCGTAACGCGTCCGCAACGGACCCCGCGCTCGAATCGTGGTTGCCGGTCGCGGCAGACAGCGATTTTCCGATCCAAAACCTGCCCTTCGGCGTGTTCGCACAAAACGGCGGCCTGCCGCGCATCGGCGTCGCGATCGGCGATCGTGTGCTGGATCTCTACGCCCTGGCCGAAGCGGGCCTCGTCGACGATTGCTGCGAGCGCGAGCTGCTGCAGGCGCCGCTACTGAACCCGTTACTGGCCGCGGGCCGTTCCGTCTGGACGCCGCTGCGCGAGCGTCTATCGGCGCTGCTGCGGCGCGAGGGCGACGCCGAGCTGCGCGAGGGCGGCGTCGATCGCTTTCTCATTGCGATAAGCCACGTGGCAATGCAGCTCCCGATGGAAATCGGCGACTACGTCGATTTCTATTCCTCGATCGAGCACGCGACGAATCTCGGGCGCATTTTTCGCCCGGACGGAGAAGCGCTGCTGCCGAACTGGCGCTGGATCCCCATCGGGTATCATGGACGATCGAGCACGATCGCCATCGACGGCACGCCGGTGCGACGTCCTCGCGGACAGCGTAAGTCTCCGGACGCGCCGGCACCCGAATTCGATGCAAGCCGGCGGCTCGACATCGAGCTGGAAATGGGATTCGTTACCGGGCCGGGCAACCGGTTGGGCGCGCCGATCGCCGTGCAGGACGCGTCGGAACACATCTTCGGACTTCTCCTCGTCAACGACTGGAGCGCGCGCGACATCCAGGCGTGGGAGTATCAGCCGCTCGGGCCATTCTTAGGTAAATCGTTCGCGACGACGATCTCGCCCTGGATCGTCACGCTCGACGCGTTGGAACCGTTTCGCGTCGAAGGGCCGGTACAGCAACCGGCACCGTTACGCTATCTGCGCGCCGACGATGCCTGGGCGTACGAGATTTCGCTTGCGATCGACTTACAGACGAAAACCATGCTCGAGAACGGTGTCGCCCCCGAGACGATTTCGCAGACGACGTTTCGCCACATGTACTGGAACGTCGCGCAGCAGCTCGCGCACGCGACGGCGAACGGCGCCGTTGCCCGTCCGGGCGACCTATTCGCATCGGGCACGATCAGCGGATCGACGCCCGGCAGCGAGGGCAGCCTGATCGAGTTGACGTGGAACGGCACGCGGCCACTTTCGTTGGCAAGCGGAGAGCGGCGCGGCTTTCTGGAGGACGGCGACGAGGTGACGCTGCGGGGCTGGTGTGAAAAGCCCGGCGCGCGCCGCATCGGTTTTGGGAGCGCACGAGGCCGAATCGAGCCGGCGCTTCCGTTATCGCCTTGAGCGCTACGCCTCGATCCAGGAACGAAAATATTCCGCGTCTTCGCATGCAAGCGCCGCATCGGCCAGCTGGAGCGGCCGGAACGTGTCGATCATCACCGCGATCTCATCGGTCGACGTCTTGCCGAGGCTGGACTCCACCGCTCCCGGCTGTGGCCCGTGCGGGGCTCCGGCGGCATGCAGCGTCAGCGATCCTTCCTCCACGCCGCGACGGCTCATGAAGTTGCCGCTGACGTAGTAGAGCACTTCGTCGCAATCGACGCTCGAATGATTGTACGGAACCGGTATGGCGAGGGGGTGATAATCGAACAAGCGCGGCACGAAGGCGCAGAAGGCGGCGCCGGGCGCCTCGAACGTCGCGTGCGCCGGAGGGGGCTGATGCAGCTTTCCGGTAATCGGCGCGAACTCGTCGATATTGAAGGCATATGGATAGCAGTAGCCGTCCCAGCCAACGACGTCGCAGGGATGGTTCTGCACGATGTACACCGCGTTGCGGCCCCCATTGGTGACGCGCACCTCGTACTCACCTCGCTCGGCCACGGGCTCCCGCAGCACCGGGGCGCGGAAGTCGCGCTCGTAGTACGGCGCGTGCTCCTCGAGCTGTCCGAAGTCGTTCCGGTACTTACGCGGAATCGTCACGGCGCCCGACGATTCGTACACGAGCATGCGCGTGGGGACGGAGGGCGCGATGCGGTAGATCGTGCCCGTGGGAACCACGAGATAGTCGCGTTCCCCGTAGGCGAGCTCGCCGAACTGTGTTTCCAGCGTCCCCGCGCCGTGATGGACGAAGAGCAGTTCGTCGCCGCCGGTATTTCGATAGAAGTATTCCATCGGCCGCTCCGCCTGCGCTACCGAGAGCGTCACGTCGGCGTTGCCGAGCAGCGGCGTGCGCGACTCGATCGCGTCGCCGCCGGGAAGGTGCAGCGACTGGCTCTTGAGATGGCGGTTACGCAGCGGCTCGTTGGGCGCGAAGTGTGCCGGCGGACGGTTCCAGCTGCGCACGTCGAGCGTCGCCGTCGGCGGCCGAAGGTGATAGAGCAGGGAATAGACGCTCTCGAATCCCTTCGTCGAAAAGAGCTCCTCCGCGTACAGTCCGCCGTCGGGCCGGCGAAACTGGATGTGCCGCTTGTGTGGGACGGATCCGGAACGCATGTAGGACGGCATCAGGAAGCCTCCTCGACCATCGCTTCGCGCGCGCTCGCCCGCTCGCACGCAACGAACCCGTTTTCCCGGTGGGAACCGTCGCAGAACGGTTTCGCTTGGGAACCGCCACAACGGCAGAGCGCAACGTTCTCGCCGGCGATCTCGTAGAAATTCCCGTCCGCATCGGTCAGCGTGAATCGACCACGCACGAGATAGGGACCGTTCTCTCGGGCCTTGATCACGACTTCATCCATGAGAACGGCGCAATTCGACGCGGCGGCGGCGCGCTCCGGCCGTCCAAGGCCAGGAAGACGGTGCCGGGAATGGCGACCGTACGAAGCAGGGCCGTATGGTATCATGGCGTGGCCATGATGGGAGTTGGGCTTCACGCGGCGTAAACTCGTGAACCCCGCCAGGACCGGAAGGTAGCAACGGTAAGCGAGCGCTTACGGGCGCCGTGATCCACCTGACTCTCGTCGTGGTCGATATATCGCTTCATATGATGATGCCGCTTGTGACGATCGATGCCGCCGCCGCCTTTGCAGGAGCACTCCTCGTGCTCCTGATCTATCATCTCACCGTCACGCGGCCGGGACTCGCGCAGCTGCGCGCGCTCTTGGAAGTGCACGACGGCCTGATCGGCGGCGACGCCGGCGGCGCTGCGGACCGACTCGTTCGCCTCGAAGACGTGCGAAGCAGCACGGAGGCGGCGCTCGAGCGGACCGCGCAGCGGATCGACGTCCTCGAGCGCCTCGCCGGCACCGACCTCTCGCGCGCGGGCTTCGTGCGCTACGATGCTTTCACCGATGCGGAGTCTGGCCTGTCGTATGCGCTCGCCTTGCTCAACCGCCAAGGTGACGGCGTGGTCCTCACCAGCATCTACTCGCGCGCCGACTCACGCACGTACGGCAAAGCGGTCAGCGCGTTCAAGCCGACGGTGCAAGCATCGGGGGAAGAGCTCGAAGCGATCGAACGAGCGCGGCGCACTCCGGAAGACGCCCGCCTGCCGTGAATCTGCTGCTGTGCGATCTGGCAAAGGTCGTCTACTACGCGGTCAACGTCTATACACTGCTCCTGTTCGTATACGCCGTGCTCTCCTGGGTCCCCGACCTGCGGCGTGGGCGCTGGGTCTACTATCTCGCCTCCGTGATCGAGCCGGTGCTCGTACCGATTCGGAGAATCATCCCGCCCGTCGGCGGGCTCGACCTTGCGTTCCTGATCTTGATCCTCTTGCTGCAGCTGCTCGTTCGACCGGCCCTTTCGACGCTGGTCTTTAACAGCTGCGTACCGCTGCTGTAGCGAGCCGACGGCCGTGGCGCTGAAGTCCGATCGTCCGCACCGGGTCGACGTCGCGCCGTCGATTCGCAACTTTTGCATCATCGCGCACATCGACCACGGGAAAACGACGCTCTCCGATCGGCTGTTAGAAATCACCCGTACGGTTGCGTCACGCGACCTCGAAGAGCAGGCACTCGACGAGATGGATCTCGAGCGCGAGCGCGGCATCACGATCCGCATGCATCCGGTAACGTTGAACTACCGCGCGCGCAACGGCGAGCTCTACCGGCTAAACCTCATCGACACACCCGGACACGTCGATTTCTCCTACGAGGTTTCGCGCTCGCTCGCGGCCTGCGAGGGCGCCGTACTCATCATCGACGCCGCACAGGGCATCGAGGCGCAGACGCTCGCGAACTATCACCTCGCGCTGGAACACGAGCTCGCCATCATCCCGGTGATCAATAAGATCGACCTGCCGGCGGCAGATCCCGAGCGGGTGATGGGCGAGGTCGAGGAACTGCTCGTCATGGAGAAGAGCGAGTGCATCCTCGCCAGCGCCAAAAACGGAGTCGGGATCGAGGACATTCTCGAAGCGATCGTCCTCCGCATCCCACCGCCGAGGGGACACCGCGACCATCTGCGCGGCCTCGTGTTCAACGCGCAGTTCGATCCCTACCGCGGCGTCGTCAGTTACGTGCGAGTGGTCGACGGGCGCTTTTCGGCGGGAACGCGCTTCATGTCCATGGCGCACGAGCGCGTCTTCGAGTGCACGGAGGTCGGCATCTTCGCCCCCCAGATGCGTGCTACGGCGTCGCTCGAGCTCGGCGACGTCGGCTACGTCATCGCAAACATCAAGTCGCTTGGCGAAATCGATGTCGGCGACACGATCACATCTGCGAACGATCCGGCGCACGTCGCGCTCGCCGGCTACCGCAAGGCCGTGCCAATGGTCTATTGCGGCCTCTATCCCAGCGAAGGCGAGTATGACGGGCTCCGCGACGCACTCGAAAAGCTCAAGCTCAACGATGCGGCGCTGGTGTACGAACCGGAAAGTTCGATCGCACTGGGATTCGGCTTCCGCTGCGGCTTTCTCGGGCTGCTGCACATGGAAATCGTGCAGGAGCGGCTGGAGCGGGGTTACGGTCTGGACCTGATCGCGACGTCACCGTCGGTCGTCTTCCGCGTCGTGGGTCTCGACGGCAGCGTCGTGACAATCGACAATCCGTCGAAGCTGCCTCCGCCGAGCGCGCTGCGCTCGGTCGAGGAGCCCTACGTCAAGGCAACAATCATCTCCCCGCCGGAATACGTGGGCGCGATCATGGAGATTACACAGAACCGGCGCGGCGCGCTGCACAACATGGAGTACCTGCACGACGGGCGCGTGATCCTGACGTACGAGATGCCGCTGATCGAGGTGATTGTAGACTTTTTCGACGCGCTGAAGTCCCGCACGAAGGGCTACGCATCGCTTGACTACGAGGTGATCGGCTACCGCGAGGGCGATTTGGCGAAGCTCGAAATCCTGCTCAACGGAGAGGCGGTCGACGCGCTATCGTTCATCGTGTCGCGCGACAAGGCGGTGCAGCGCGGGCGGGCACTGACCGAGAAGCTGAAGGAGCTGATCCCGCGACAGATGTTCGAGGTGCCCATTCAAGCGCAGATCGGCGGAAAAATAATTGCCCGGGAAACCGTGAGCGCCATGCGCAAGAACGTGCTTTCGAAGTGCTACGGCGGCGACATCACGCGCAAGCGGAAGCTGCTGGAGAAGCAAAAGGTCGGCAAAGAGCGGATGAAGCGCGTCGGCAGGGTCGAGCTGCCGCAGGAAGCGTTCATGGCCGTGCTGCGTCTTGAGACGTGAAGACGTACCTCGCGAGCCGCAACCTTGGGAAACTGCGCGAGCTGCAGGCCATTTTCGGGCGCTCGGCCATTCGGCCGCTGTCCTACCGCAAGTATCCGCAGGTCGCCGAAAATGCCGATAGCTATGTTGGCAACGCCCTGCTCAAGGCGCATGCACTCGCCGCGACGCTGCTCCAGCACGGCATCGAGGCGGCCGCGCTCGCCGACGATAGCGGGCTGGAAGTTGACGCTCTCGGCGGAAGGCCCGGCGTGCATTCGGCGCGCTACGGCGGCCCCAATATGGGTTGGCCCGAGCGGCGGGCCGCGCTGCTGGCCGAACTTCGCGGGATCCCGCCCTATCGCCGGCAGGCCCGCTTCGTATGCGTGCTCGCACTCATCGAGCCCGGGCGCGAGCCGATCGTGGTCACCGGCGAAGCATCTGGCTACATCCTGGAAAGGGAGAGCGGCAGCGGCGGCTTCGGCTACGACCCGCTCTTTCTCAATCTGCCATCGGGGCGCAGCTTCGCGGCTCTGAGCGAAAAGGAAAAAAACGCCATCAGCCACCGCCGTCGCGCGGCGGACGCGCTGGTGACGCTGCTGCAAAACCGTGAGTGACGTGACGATCGCCGCCGCTCGCGAAGATGACGTCGCGGCCATGGCGCGACGGCGATGGAGCGACTCGCCGACTCGCCTCCTCTACGCTCACCTCGACTCGACTGCGCCCAACGGCACGTGGGTCGCCCGCGATGAGGGCACTACCGTCGGCATTGCCATCGCGCATCAGCTGGAAACGGAATGGTATCTCAGCGATCTTTTCGTCGAGCCGTCCTTCCGTGGGCAAGGCCTCGGCTTGCGGCTCTTGGAGGAAGCCGCTCGCGACGCGGGCGACGTGACGCGCTCCGGCTGCGTCGACTCCACGGATCTCGAAGGCATCGCGTTCCTCGCGCGCCGCAGCGTGCCGGCCGGCACTCCGGTGCTGCGCTTTGCCGGTCGAATCCCCGACGAGCAGCGGCTTGCCGCACTGGCCGCGGGTGCGCATCGTTTTCAAACGGCGCCCTTGGAGCCGCTTCGCCAGCAGTCGTCGCTAGAGGCGCTCGACCGAGAAATGCGCGGCAGCGCAAGGCACTCCGACCATCTCTATTTCGCATCGAACGCGGAGGGCAGCGCGTTCTTTTCCAACGGCGAGCTCGTCGGCTATGCATACGTGTGGCCGGACGGCACGATCGGCCCGATCGCATCGTTTTCGCTATCGTACGTCGTCCCGTTCTTCGCGTTCGGCATGATGGCGCTCGCGCATACGTTCGGAGCGTCCTGGTGCAGCGCGCTCGTTCCGGCCGTGAATGCGCGAGTCGCGCGCGCCGCGTGCGCCGCCGGCCTGCGCATCGAAAGCACGAAACTTTTCGCGCGCGATTCCGGCGAGATGGACATGTCGCGTTACGTTGGCTATCACACGCTCCTGTTGTGAAAAACACGAAGGATAGACGCTGAAATCGCGAAGTGTGGCAGCGCCGGGGCGTAGCTCAGCCAGGTAGAGCGTCCGCTTTGGGAGCGGAAGGCCGGAAGTTCGAGTCTTCTCGCCCCGACCATGCGCGCCCGTGGTCTAACGGGATAAGGCACGAGTCTTCTAAACTCGAAGATGGGGGTTCGAGTCCCTCCGGGCGCACGTGTGATATACTGCCGATTTGCGGTGACTGTAGCTCAGTTGGTTAGAGCGCCGGTCTGTGGCACCGGAGGTCGCGGGTTCGACCCCCGTCAGTCACCCCACTGTATTCGGAGGAGCTCGATATAAACGTTTCGTAGAACGCCGATCAGCGTTTCACGAGCGCCTTTAGCTCAGTCGGTAGAGCAGCGGCCTTTTAAGCCGTTGGTCCCGGGTTCGAGTCCCGGAGGGCGCACGTTTACGCACCGCTAGCTCAATTGGTAGAGCAGGTGACTCTTAATCACTTGGTTGGGGGTTCAAGTCCCTCGCGGTGCAAGTCTCGATAAACCCCTCGTAATATCAGCGTTTTACGAGGGGTTTTCTCTTTGCACCCTCCTTGATTTTGACCGCTGACCCCCATTCCTGACAGCCTTGATCGCGGCGCCAGAATTGAGACCATCGTCTTGGCGACCTTCCGCTGCATGATTCTGATGCGTGCGAATACGTGTCTAGCGTCATAGCGATCGTCGCATGACCCCAACGCTCCGACGCAGCTTCGGATGGGCGCCGGCTCCCAGCATCAGCGTGGCGCACGTATGCGCGAGATCGGCGCACGGGGGGATCGATCGTCGCCTTCGTCTGCAATGGGATGAACGACTTGGAGCGGTCACAAAACTATCCATTTGGTCCGGTATACGGGCGACTACGGCAATTTGCGAGGCACCTTTATAAAGCTGCCGTCGATGCGAAACCTTATCCCGCCATGATTTCCCAGGATGCGCGTGACGTGCAAGGGAGTGCCGGATACCGGAGCAGAAGGGTCGCGGTGAAAGCCGGCAAGCTGTAGGCTACTTCCCGCCGGCTCGAAAGGCGAGGACATTTTGAAGAAGTCACTGGTCTTTGGCGCGTTGATCGCGGCGCTCGCAGTGCCGCTCGCGGCGCGTTCGGCCGGCATGGATTCGATGCGTTACTACGTCGGCACGTGGTCGTGTCAGGCCGGGCAACCCGGCAAGCCGCAACAAAACGCGACGTCCACCTACACGCTCGACGGCGGCGTGTTGCGCCAGTGGGTCGCGGTGCCGGCGCAAGGCAAGATGAAGGCGCCGTACTACTTTAGCAGCTCCACGACGTGGGACTCGAAGAAGCGTATGTACGTGCAGACCAGCCTCGACAGTGAGGCGGCGTGGTCGGTCGACTATGCGGCGCCGTGGAGCGGGAACATGGAGAAGTGGACGGATCACGCGACGGCGGACGGCAAACTCGGGCACAGCACCGCGACCCGGACGAATCAGGGCTCGTTTACCTTCATGGGCTATGCCGGCACGACCGGGACCAAGGCGGTCTTCGCCGGCACCTGCACACGCTCGTAGGGCACCCGCGGGGTACCCGCCGGCTGGGCTCGAAACTCTGCTGACATGATCCGCCTGATGGCTGTCGCAGGAACGATGACGCTGGCGCTCGTCGTGCCGGCGGTCAGCCTCGCCGCGCCTCACGCCGGCGTGTCGGCGTATCGCGGCGGATCGGTTCCCCATTCATTGCCACGCTCTGCGGGGCGTGGCGCTGGGGCCGACGCGTTCACGTTTCCTGAGATCGGGTCTCACCCGAAATCGTTTGCGCCCAATACGGAGACGTTCTCTCCTCATTGGCGCCCACTAGAGCCGAGCCGCAACTACGCTTTATTTCAGCCGCCGCTGTGGATGCAACGCGGCTGCTTTGCCAACAATCTCTTTCCATCCGCGGTACCGCATGACGCGTACGCGCCGCCCGGAGATGTAACGATCGGCTCGCTCGTCGACGCTCACTCAAAGGATCTCTTGTCATCGAAGCATTCCTACAAGGAAGACTTAGCCTCTAGTACCGACGCGCTGGCTGCGGCGAATTCGTCAGGGCTCAAATATCAGTTTCAAGCGTCGTCGTGCATGGGGTCGAGTTTACTTACGTTCTAAGCTGTTGTTGCGCCCTGTGGCTGGTCGAAACCAGTAATCGTCTTCTTGACCGCGCCGCCGCTCGGACAATCCCAGATTCCAACGCCGGCTCCCGAGGCGTCAGGCCGACGACCGGCGATTGGTTCAGCTTGATGTCCCTGAACGATGGAATTCCGCTGGGAAGCTGGACGAATGCGAATCCTCCTGCTTTGGCGCGACGCTGACCGTGCCGCAGCAGCGCGATATCATTGCGACGCTATCCGGCAGCGTATTTAAGCAGTGGAACCAGCTGGCGACGCCTGCCCGTAACCCTTTTAGCTCGACGCGCCCGCCGCGCCGGAAGAACACTAGAGTGGAGAGCAGGCGGTTGAGGGAACTGCATAGCCCACGACGGCGCTGACCATGAGTAACGCGAGAAGCCATAGGCGCCAGGCATTTCTTCGTATCTCTAGGGGCCCGAAGTAACCCGCCGCAAAGCCGATGGCCATGAGCGGAATCGTCAGAAAAAAGACCAGGACCGGTCCCCAAACGACGTAATAGGTTGCGAACGCCGGATCATGCTGGGGTAAGCACGTTTTGAGTCCCGAGCCAAGGAAATAGGCGCAAACGCACAGATACGCCACGAACGCGGCCGCGAGACCATGTCTGCGTCGGGCCAATGAATGAGCTGCCATATCATAGCGTTCCAAAAATGAAGCGCGGTTCCTAGCCTGTAGGCGACCAACCGACTTTATGAGAGGCGCTCGAAGCGCTGCGATAAAGGTGCTCCCGCGTTTTATCCCTTCGCGGTGAACTCCGGGACTCTCGCTCAGCCATGGCGGAGTCGAAGCCCTCTGCACGTCTTGATGTTCGAGGTTTCCCTTCCTTATATGATAGGTTGTGAAATGAAAATCGCCTCGAAGCTGGAAACCAGATTCGCAGATGTCCGGTAGGATTCGCATTGCACCCCTCGCCGTTTATGCCCTCGTCGCATTGGCATTGCCGGCGATGGCACGCTCCATCACGGCGATCGTCGAGCCGAGTCACGGCCCGATTCAACTGTCGGCGTGCCGGGCGAGCTTCGAAGCCGACCAACTCACGGTTTCCGTCGACTTCAAAAATACCGGTGAGAAGATCGCGGATAACGTCGGATTCTCGTTCAGCGCGGAGGATCCGTTCGGGCAACAGCTGCAATATTCGCTGCGTCAGCACAAAGGCGACGTCGCGCCCGCGGCGGAGATCGACAACTGGCAGGCCGAGAGCGTCGGCTTGACCGGACCGATCGGTTCCGATATCGGCGACGTCAGATGCGCGCTTCGGTCGGTCCACTTCAAAGACGGCACCGCGTGGAGCGGCGGAGCAGACGAATCGACGAACGGTTATCCGCCGACACCGAATCCCGACGGCACGCCGTAGCACGATGAAGAGCCTAATCGTTTTTGACCTGGACGGCACGTTAGCGCTGAGCAAATCGGCCATCGACGCCGAGATGGCGACGCTGCTCGCGCAGCTGCTCGGCGTCGTCAGAGTCGCGATCATTTCCGGAGGCGACTTCCCGCAGTTCGAAACCCAGGTGTTGGCACATTTGCCTGCGGGGGCAGCGCTGAGTGATCTTTCGATCCTGCCGACTTCCGGGACGAAGTTTTTTCAATACAAGGACGGCTGGCAGAAGCTCTATTCCGAAGACTTCACCGACGCGCAGAAACAGAAAATCGTTGACGCGCTGAACCGGGCGGTCGCCGCATCCGGCTTTGCGGCGAAGAAAACGTGGGGGGAGGCGATTGAAGATCGCGGCACGCAAATCACTTATTCGGCTCTCGGTCAACAGGCGCCGTTGGACGAAAAAGAATTCCTGGGATCCCGGCTTCGCCAAACGCAAAAAGATCAAGGCACTCCTCGAGCCGATGCTACCGGAATTTTCGATCGGACTCGGCGGCTCGACGTCGATCGACGTGACCTTGCCTGGAATCGACAAGGCCTACGGCATTCGCAAGCTGCGCGACGTCCTGGGCATCCCCATTGAAGCGATGCTGTTTATCGGCGACGCGCTCTTCCCGGGCGGCAACGACTATCCGGCCAAAGAAGCCGGCGCCCAATCGATCGCCGTGCGCGACCCGGAGGAAACGAAGCGCGTTATCGAAGCCATCATCGCCTGCCTGCAGCCGTGAAGTTCCCGCTCGCCCTCTGGTGCCTCGCATTCTTCGTCGCGGCCTCGCCTGCAGCGCTTTCCTCGCCAGAACCCGGCGCGGCCGCCGGCATTCCACTCGACGCGCCCTGGAAAGTGCGAATCTTCGCACTCGCCCGAGCAAAGTTCATCCATCCGGCGTGGGGCTGGCAGCACTCCGAGCGCGACTATCTCCTCGGCGTCGAACTTGCTCGGGGCGACGGCCTGAAACTCGATACCGACGTGCTCTTCGCGGCGGCCTTCCTGCACGACATGGCGGCGTTCATGCCTTGTTCCGACGCGCACATGGAGCACGGCGCTTGCGCCGCGCTGCAAAGCCCCGCGATTCTCCGCGATGCCGGATTTCCGGCCGCGAAGATCCCGGCGGTGCAGGCCGCGGAACGCGGCCACATGTTCGGGATGAATCCGGGGAACGACCCCGCGGCCATCGTGCTGCACGACGCCGACTCGCTCGACTTCCTCGGCGCGATCGGCGCCGCGCGAATGCTGTCGCTGACCGGCGAGAAGGCGCCGTCCTTCGCTCCGGCGGTGCGTACGCTGCGCAAATTTCTGACCGACATCCCACCGCGTTTGATCACCCGAACGGCGCGCCGTTTGGGCCAACGCCGAGGCGCCGAGCTGCAAGCCTATCTGGAAGCGCTCGACGATGAAAGCCGCGTCGCGAGCGCCGACCGCGCTGCGAGCGCGAGCGTCCCACGTTCGTGCACGGGCTGCGACTTTAGCGCGGCGACGCTCGCGGGCTCCAATTTCGGCGGGGTGACGTACGTGGGGACGAACTTTTTCGGCGCCGACCTTCACGGGAGTTCATTTCGGCAGGCGCGGCTGATCGCCGCGAACTTTCAGAATGCCGACCTGCGGGGCGCGTCGTTGGACGGCGCAGAATGCGTTGCCTGCAACTTCGCCGGCGCAAAGTTCGATGGAGCGTCGTTTTCCAGCGCGACCATCGTGGCGAGCAACTTTCAAGATTTTTCGGCTGCCATTTCGGACGCGCAATTGCGGCAGCTCCTTTCGGGGTGCACCGCCTGCAACTTCACGGGCAGCGAGCTCGCCGGCCGCGACCTCTCGAATACGACGCTCGTTTCGATCGATCTTTCCCGAGCCGATCTGCGAGGCGCCCGATTCGATGAAGCGGTCATGTGTTGGGGCACCGTGCATCGCTCCCGATCGGGCCCCGCCTGCGATACGATGCGCGACGCCCAAACGAGCGGCACGAGCTTTCGCCGCGTCCGCCAATGCGACAATCCCATGGATTGGAGCACTTGTTCGGCCGTGAGTGCCGATCTGCTCCGTCAAAAGAGCGGGTCGGAGCTCGCGGGCGCCGCGCCGCCCTAGCCGGGAGGAAAAGCACTCGGCACGTTCTATCTTACCGGGTCGCCGGGGCAAGTGGCGGAACTGGCAGACGCGCTGGACTTAGAATCCAGTGGGGCGACCCGTCAGAGTTCGAGTCTCTGCTTGCCCACGCCACGCATCAAATAAGACGGCGGTTGAATTAAGCGAGCTTTTTCGAGAATGACGGTTATCCGAGAGAAGTGAGCGCCACCCGCGGAAGTAGCTCAGTGGTAGAGCATCGCCTTGCCAAGGCGAGGGTCGCGAGTTCGAATCTCGTCTTCCGCTAATTTACTATGACGACCTCAACGCTGACGCGCATCGCGCCCACGCAGGTGGCGCTCGAGTTTCCGATTACCGGGCAAGAGCTTGCCGCGGCAGAGGAGCGCGCGTTCCGCAAGCTGGCGAAGGACGTGCGGTTGCCGGGATTCCGCAAAGGTAAGGTCCCGCGGAAGCTATTCGAGCAAACCTACGGCGCCGGCGTGATCGCGCGTGAGGCGGTCGACGACGTGGTGCCCCACGTCTACGCCAAGGCGATTGAAGAACACGACTTACATCCCGTCGACCGCCCTTCGCTCGAGGTCATGGAAGAGGCCGATGGCCGCCCGTCCCGGGTAAAGGCGATCGTCGAGGTGAGGCCGCAGATCGATCTGCACGACTACACGGGCGTGCCGGTCTCCCGGCCGCCGATTTCGGTGAGCGACGAGGACGTCGAGCGCAGCCTCGCCGCGTTGGCGAAGGAGCGCGCGACGCTCGTCCCGGTCCAGCGGGCGGCGCGGCTCGGCGACGTCGTCACGATGGACTACGAAGGAAAGATCGGCGGCGAGCCCTTCGAGGGCGGCAGCGGATCCGGACAGGTGACGGAGCTGGCCGAAGGCCGATTCATCCCCGGCTTCGCCGCGGGAATCGCCGGCATGAGCGCAGGCGAGAGTAAGACGATCGAACTGCGCTTTCCGGACGACTACGCCGAAACGGCGGTGGCCGCGAAGGCCGCGACGTTCGACGTGACGCTGCACGACATCAAGGAGTACGACGTGCCGCCGCTCGACGACGACCTTGCCAAGGCGATTTCGAATCACGCGACGCTCGACGAGCTGCGCGCCGATCTCCGTCGCCGCCTGGAAGCGATGGCCACCATGCGGTCGCGGCAGGTGATGGGCAACGCGGTAATGGGCCAAGTCCTGCGAGCGCACGACTTCCCGCTGCCCAACGCGCTGGTCGAGAACGAAATCGACCGGTTGCTGGACGAAGCGGCTGCAGGGGGGGTGGGCGAGCGGGCCGGCGATGCCGAAGCGCGCGAGTCGCGCCGCGCCGAGGCGGAGGCGCGCGTCAAGGCCGGCCTTCTGATCGAAGCGATCGCCAAGGCCGAAAACATCACGGCGACCCCCGGCGACGTCGCTGCCGAACTGCAGGTCCTCGCGCGCCGATACGGTCAGCCAGTCGGAAAAATTCGCAGCGCGCTGGGCAATAATCTGCTGTCGCTGATCGACGGCATCGTACGGACCAAGACGCTCGAGTTTCTCGTCGACAACGCTGCAATCGCCGCAAACGAAGAAACCCTTAGCTCGGCGTCGTAGTTCAACGCCGGGGAAGGGAGAACGTTTTGGGACATCTCGTGCCAATGGTGGTTGAGCAGACGGCGCGCGGGGAACGCGCGTACGACATCTACTCGCGCCTGCTGAAGGATCGCATCGTCTTCGTCGGCGGCGCGATCGACGATCATCTCGCGAATCTCGTGATCGCGCAACTCCTCTTTCTCGAAAAGGAAGATCCCGAGAAGGACATCGACATGTATCTGAACAGCCCCGGCGGCAGCGTGACCGCTGGGCTGGCCATGTTCGACGCCATGCGGTTCATCAAACCGGACGTAGCGACGATCTGCATGGGATTCGCCGCCTCGATGGGCTCCATTTTGCTCACCGGAGGTGCCCCCGGCAAGCGCTATGCGCTCCCCAACTCCAAGATCGTCATCCACCAGCCGTGGGTCTCGCAGATCGGGGGCCAGGCCACGGACGTGGAAATTGCAGCGCGCGATCTGCTGGCCACCCGCCAGACGGTCGCACGGATCTACGAGCAAACGACGAAGAAGCCGATCGAACAGGTACTGAGGGACATCGAACGGGACTATTACATGACCGCGCAAGAGGCCAAGGATTACGGGATAATCGATACGATTATCGAAAGCCGCACAGGCCTACCGATGCCTTCATGAGCGTATTAGAGGAGAACCGGAACGCCTGATGTTCCGCTTTGGCGACGACAAGGGACAGCTCAAATGCAGTTTCTGCGGCAAATCGCAGGAGCAAGTTCGTAAACTCATCGCGGGCCCGGGCGTCTACATCTGCGACGAATGCATCGAACTCTGCAACGAGATCATCGAGGAAGAACTCTATAAGAACGTCGACGAGAGCCTTCGGCTTCGTAACATCCCCAAGCCCAAAGAGATCAACCACATCCTCAATCAGTACGTGATCGGGCAGGAGCGGGCCAAGAAGTCGCTCGCGGTGGCCGTCTACAACCACTACAAGCGCATCAACGTCGGCGGCAGTGCCGACGACGTCGAGCTCCAAAAGTCGAACATCCTCTTGGTTGGCCCCACCGGCTCCGGAAAGACGTACCTCGCTCAGACGCTCGCGAAAATCCTCGACGTTCCGCTTGCAATGGCCGACGCGACCTCGCTGACGGAGGCCGGCTACGTCGGAGAAGACGTCGAGAACATTCTTCTGAAGCTCATCCAGGCGGCGGACTACGACGTCAAGCGCGCGGAGAAAGGCATCGTCTACATCGACGAGATCGACAAGATCGCCCGGAAGAGCGAGAATCCGTCGATCACGCGCGATGTCTCGGGCGAAGGCGTGCAGCAAGCGCTCCTGAAAATCCTCGAGGGCACGACCGCCAACGTGCCGCCGCAGGGCGGCCGCAAGCATCCGCACCAAGAATTCATCCAGATCGACACCACGAACGTGCTGTTTATCTGCGGGGGCGCCTTCGACGGCCTGGAGCGGATCATCGAGTCGCGCGTCGCGGCCAACAACATGGGGTTCCGGGCGCAGCCCGAGGGGAAGCGCGAGGTGCGCGTCGGCAAGCTGCTGCAGCAGCTCATGCCCGAAGACCTCTTGCGCTTTGGATTGATCCCCGAGTTCATCGGCCGCCTGCCGATCGTCGTCACGCTCGACGCGCTCGACGAGCTCGCGCTGCGGCGCATCCTCACGGAGCCGCGCAACGCCCTCGTGCGGCAGTTCCAAAAGATCCTCAACATGGACGGCGTCGATCTTCAGTTCACCAAAGAGGCGCTCGTCGCGATCGCGACCAAGGCACAAAGCCGCAAGACTGGTGCGCGCGGTCTGCGCTCGATCTTGGAAGAGACGATGCTTGAGGTGATGTACGACCTGCCGTCACTGCAAGGCGTGAAGAAGTGCGTCGTCAACAAAGACGTCATCGAGAAGAAAGAGTCTCCGACGCTCGTCTATCAAGAGCAGAAGAAGGACATGCCGGCGTAAGGTCCGGCGACGCGTGGACGAGCTCCCCAAGCAGTACGACCCGCAGGCGGTAGAACCGCGGCTCTACGCGCAGTGGGAGCGTAACGGCTACTTTCACGAGGATCCCGATCCGGCGCGGCCGCCGTTTATCGTCTGCATGCCGCCGCCGAACGTGACGGGGCGCGCGCACCTCGGTCACGGCTCGACGTTCGCGCCGATGGACGTCCTAACGCGCTATCACCGGATGCGGGGCGAAAACGCCGACTGGCTCCCCGGCGTCGATCACGCCGCGATCGCGACGGAGGCCGTGCTGGTACGCGATCTCACGAAGGAAGGGCTGCGCCGTGAAGACCTCGGGCGAGAACGGTTCGTCGAGCGCGCTTGGCAGTGGTCGCGCACCTACGGCGATCAGATCAACGCGCAATTTCGTCGCCTCGGCTTCGGCCCCGACTGGCAGCGCTCGCGCTTCACGATGGACGAGGCCCTCTCCACGGCGGTCCGCCGCGCCTTCGTTCGGCTCTACCGAGACGGCCTGATTTATCGCGGTAAACGGTTGGTCAACTGGGATCCCACCGCGCAAAGCACCATCTCGGATGCAGAGCTCGTACACGTCGAGCGCGACGGCGAGCTGTGGCAAATCCGGTACCCTTTTTCCGACGGACAGGCGTCCGACGGCATCGCGGTGGCGACGACGCGTCCGGAAACGATGCTTGCCGACGTTGCGATCGCCGTTCATCCGGAGGACGGCCGTTACTCCGCCCTGGTCGGCAAGACGGTGCTCGTGCCGCCCATGCTGCAGCGTGCGATTCCGATCGTCGCAGACGCAGCCGTCGATCCGGCGTTTGGCACCGGGGCGGTGAAGGTCACGCCGGCGCACGACCCGCTGGACTACGAGATCGGCCTGCGTCACGGCTTGCCGATGCCGACGGCCATTGGCCTCGACGCCCGAATTACCGCGGCTGAGGTCCCCGCCGGATCGTACGCCGGTCTCGACCGCTACGAGGCGCGGCGACGGATCATCGGGGATCTTCAGAAGCTCGGGCTCGTGGTCGGTTCGCAGCCACACCGCCACACGGTCGCAACGAGCGAGCGGACCGGCGACGTCGTCGAACCCCTGCTCTCGCTCCAGTGGTTCGTGAAGATGGCGCCGCTGGCGGAACCGGCGCTGGCAGCGTACCGCCGCGGCGACGTGCGCTTCATACCGGAGCGCTACGCCCGGATTTACGAGCACTGGCTGGAGAACATTCGGGACTGGAACGTCTCCCGCCAGATTTGGTGGGGCCACCAGCTGCCGGTCTGGTACACAGCCGAGGGTGCAGAAATCGTCGCCGAAACGGAAGCCGAAGCGCGCGAGCTCGCGCTGCAAACGCACGGCACGAGCGACTTGACCCGCGATCCGGACACGCTCGATACGTGGTTTTCCAGCGGCATCTGGCCGTTTTCCATCCTCGGCTGGCCGGAAGAAACCCCCGAGCTGAGCTGCTGGTATCCGTCGCAAGCCATGCTGACCGGCGGCGAAATCATCTTTTTGTGGGTCGCGCGCATGGTGATGCTGGGCCTGCATTTCATGGGGCGCGTCCCGTTCGCCGACGTCGTCCTGACGCCGACGGTGTTCGATGCGGCGGGCCGCAAGATGTCCAAATCGCTCGGCAACGCCATCGACCCAATGACGCTCTGCGAACGCTACGGTGCCGACGCGTTCCGCATCTCGATCCTGCGCCAAATGCGCCTCGAAGGCCAGGAGATCCGCTACCAGGAGTCTCGCTGCGAAGAGGCGCGCAACTTCAACAACAAGATTTGGAATGCGACGCGGTACATCGCGGGGCTGCCGGAAGGGCTGCCCGCCGCGATGACGCTCCCCGCTCCGAAGATGCTGACGCCGGCGGACCGCTGGATTCTCACGCGCCTGCGCTCGGCGATCGTCACGACCAGCGACGCGCTCGACGGCTATGATTTTGGGGCCGCGACCGAGACGATGTACCGCTTCCTTTGGTACGAGTTCTGCGACTGGTACGTCGAGGCGACGAAGGCCGAAGGCAACCGCCCCACGCGCGCGGCCGTCCTTTCGTTCGTCTGGAACAACGCGATGCGTTTGCTTCACCCGATCGCGCCCTTCATCAGCGAAGCGGTGTGGCTTGCGCTGCCGCACGACGGAGAAACGATCCTCACCGCGACGTGGCCGGACCCGCTCGAGGTTCCGGCGGCGGATGCCGGAGAGCGAGACTTCGAACTGCTGCAGCGAGCGGTCGAACGCGTGCGCGCGATGCGCGCCGATATCGGCCTCAACCCGCGCGACCGCATCATCCTCGACGTGCCCTCCGACGTTCCGAACGACATCGAGGCGCTGCTGGCACTCTTCACGACCGCCGCCATCGAACGCGCCGGCCCTGCGGGCGGGTCGCTCGCCGATGCGCTGGCCGCGGTGAGCGTTCGGGCGCCGCACGGCGTGCTCGAAGAGCGTTATCAAAAGGAACTGGACCGCCTTCGTTCCGAGGTCGATCGCGGCGAACGGAAGCTCGCAAACGCCGCCTTCGTGGCCAAGGCGGCGCCGGACGTCGTTGCGAAGGAGCGGCAGAAGCTCGACGGTTATCGCGCCGAGCTGTCCACCATCGAGGTCGCGCTGCGCGCGTTGAAGGAACCTGCATGACGAGCACCGCTACCCGCCGCGTTCTCGCGCGCGACGACGAGATTGCGCGCATCGTCGCCCGTCTCGCCCATCAAATTCTCGAGCCGGAAGATGCGCAGCGAGGCCTCGTCCTGCTCGGCGTTCGCCGCGGCGGCGAGGCGCTTGCAATGCGGCTCGCGGATGAAATCCAGCGCATCAGCGGCCGGACGCCGGCGTTGGGCTTCCTCAACATCAACCTGTACCGCGACGACCGCGTCACGCACGAGCTGCCCGATTCGGAGATCCCGGTGGACGTCTATGGGCGTCTCGTCGTCATCGTCGACGACGTACTCTATACCGGCCGCACGATCCGCTCCGCTCTCGACGCCGTCACCGACTTGGGCCGTCCCGCCGCGATTCGTCTTTGCGTGCTGGTAGATCGCGGACTGCGCGAGCTGCCGATCCAAGCGGACTACATCGGCCGGTTCACGCCAACGACGCCGGACGAGCGCGTGAGCGTCGTCCTCGCTGCGCGACCGGCGCCGTCGGACGAAGTGACCGTCCTAGGAAACGCCGATGCGGATACGCCGTAGCCTCATCGATCTCGACGACCTGACGGCCGAAGAACTCGCCTACATTTTCGAACGGACGGCGGCCTTCGAGCGCACGCCGCCCGGACCGTTGCTTGCAGGGGTCGCGTGCGTCAACATGTTCTTCGAAAAGAGCACGCGCACGTTTACGTCGTTCGATTTGGCGGAGCTGCGCTTGGGGGCCGACGTCGTCAACCTGGCGCCCCAAAAGCTCAGCCTCGCAAGCAAAGGGGAAACGCTCGAGGACACGGCGATCACGCTCGGCGCGCTCGGCATCTCCGTCATCGTGATACGTCATCCCGAAGCGGGATTTCCGCAACGCATAGCGCTCGCGTTCGACGGCCACGTAATCAACGCTGGCGATGGCGTGCACGCGCATCCGACGCAAGCGCTGCTCGACATCTACACGCTCATCGAGGAGTTTGAAACCCTCGGCGACCGAACGATCGCGATCGTCGGCGACGTGCTGCACAGCCGGGTCGCCCATTCGACGATCCGAGGCCTGCAGCGCCTCGGCTCGTCGGTCGTCCTGGTCGGGCCGGAGTGTTTTCTGCCCACGACGTACGAAGGCACCGGCATCAGGATCGAACGGGACTTGGACGCCGTGCTGCCGCACGTCGATGCCGTCGTACTGCTGCGCATTCAGCGGGAGCGTTTCGCAGAAATGCCGATGTCGGACACGGAATACGTCAGCGGCTTTCGGCTCGACCGACGGCGCCTCGACCTCGCGCGCAAAGACGCGATCGTGATGCATCCCGGCCCTTACAACCGCGGGATGGAGCTCGACGATTCGGTCTTGGAGTTTGCCGGCTGGCGCTACGCGCGACAGGTCGCTCACGGCGTGGGAATCCGCATGGCGATCTTGGATTTTCTCGTCAACACGCGCGCACGGTGACGAGCCTCCTGATCGCCGGCGGACGGGTCGTCGACCCGGCGAACGCCGTCGACGCGATCGCCGACCTGCGCCTGCGCGATGGCGCAATCGCCGAGCTTGGCGGGAGTCTCGAACGCCTGCACGGCGAGGCGCTGTTCGACGCGACCGGCACGGTGGTAGCGCCGGGATTCGTCGACATGCACGTTCACCTGCGCGAGCCCGGGTTTCCGGAGAAGGAGACGATCGAGACCGGCACCGAGGCGGCGCTGCGCGGCGGCTTCACGAGCGTGGCGTGCATGCCGAATACGAAGCCGTCGCTCGACGATCCCGAGGTCCTACACAGCCTGATGCGTGAGGTGGCCCGGCGCGCCCGCTGCCGCGTCTATCCCATTGGAGCGATTACCCGCGGCCGCAACGGAACGGAGCCCTGCGACTTCGCGGCGCTGGCACAAGCCGGCGCCGTTGCCTTTTCCGACGATGGGGACTCCGTCGAGCGCGAGGACGTGTTGCGCGCCGCCGCCGAACGCGCGCGCGGCGTGACCGGCGCATTCATCTCGCACTGCGAACCGGAGGACGCGATTGTCGAGCGCGACGTGCGCATCGCCGAGGAGACGGGCAAGGCGTGGCACATCGCCCACCTCACCACCCGCGTCGCCCTCGACGCGGTCCGCTCGGCACGCGCCCGAGCGCGCGTCACGTGCGAGGTGACGCCGCACCACCTCACCTTCACGAGCGCGCTCGGAGCGGCCCTCGGAGCCGCCGCCACGGTGCATCCGCCGCTGCGCGGAGAGGCCGACGTCAGCGGGCTACGCGAGGGCGTGCGCGACGGAACCGTCGACGCGTTTGCCAGCGATCATGCTCCGCATACCGACGAGCAGAAGCATCGCGCCGATGCCGCCCCGGGCTTCTCCGGCTTGGAGGTTGCGCTCGGCGCGTACGCCGCGGCGTTGCCCGACCTGCCGATGGCGCGGTTCGTCGCACTGATCGCGACGAACCCGGCACGCATCCTCGGGCTACGCGCGGGTACCCTCGCGGTCGGCGCACCTGCCGACGTCACGATCTTCGCCGAACAGCCGTGGAGCGTGGATCCGTCCGCGTTCGCCTCATTGGGAAAATGCACGCCGTTTGCAGGCAGGACGCTGCCGCGCAAGGTGGTCGCGACGATCGTCGGCGGCGACGTTCGCTATCGCGCGGCCGTACCGGCATGACGGAGCCGCGTCACACGGCCGCGCTGTTTCTCGCGGACGGCAGCCGCTTCGACGGGAACGGCCTGCGTTTCGAAGGGATCGCACTGGGCGAAGCGGTGTTCTACACCGGAATGACCGGGTACGAAGAGGCGCTGACCGACCCGTCGTACGCCGGCCAAATCCTTACGTTCACGTACCCGATGGTGGGAAACTACGGCGTTTCGGGAAGCGCCGCTCAATACGGCCGCGCATGCGCGGCGGGAACCGTCATCAAGCAGATCGCGTACCACCCGTCGCACCACCTCGCGAAGCAGAGCCTTCCGTCGTGGCTCGATGAGCAGCACGTGCCCGCGCTCGTCGGCGCGGATACGCGCTCGATCACGATTGCGCTGCGCGAACACGGGACGATCTGGGGAGCGCTCGCGGTCGGTGAGGCTGCACTCGAAAGCGCGGAAAGACGCCTCGCCGCCTTCGTTCGCGACGCCAACACGAAGGCGCTCGTGCCCGGCGTCGCCACGCGCGACAGTTTCGTCCGCGGGTCGAGCGGCGGCCCGCGGGTCGTGCTGATCGACTGCGGCGTCAAGCGTGCGATCCTTGCGCAACTCGAAGCGCTGGGCGCCCAGATCTTCGTGCTGCCGTACGACGCGACCGATGACGACGTGTTCGATCGGGAGCCGGACGCCGTCTTCATCTCGCCCGGGCCGGGCGATCCGACGGATCTGGCGGAAACGATCGACCTGCTGCGGGGACTCCTCGGACGCACGCCCCTTTTCGGCGTTTGCCTCGGACACCAGCTGCTGGCCCTTGCCTGCGGCGGCAAAACGTACAAGTTGCCGTACGGCCATCGCGGCGGGAATCAGCCGGTGATGGATCTTCGCGCCGGCGAGGTCATTGTGACCGCGCACAACCACGGCTATGCGGTGGATGCCGGTTCGTTGCCCGACGCGCTCGTGCCGACGATGACGAACCTTAACGACGGCACGAACGAAGGCTTTGCGCACCGCACGCTGCCGATCGCCGGCGTACAGTTCCATCCTGAAGCGTCGCCCGGGCCCTTCGATGCCCGGCGTTTGTTCGCGCAGTGGTTGGACGAGCTGCCGCGGCGCTAGCCGTTGCGGTGTTGGCCGCAACGATTGCCGCCCCGGGGCAGTCGCTCGCGCGACTGACCGTGCAGTCGTTCACCCTCTCTGCGGACACGGCTCATCCGCGCGTCGACGTGCCGTTTCGGCTGATCCTCACGCTGCGCGTCCGCGAGCGCTTGACGGCAGTCGCCAACCTCGAACTGCCGATGCTGGCACAGCTCGACCTGCTTGGCGACGAACGCACGACCGTCGCCGGCCCCCGCGGCACGCAGTACCGCGAGACGATCACGGTCGTGGCGCATAGTACCGGCACGATCGCGATCGCGCCCGCCACCCTGCAAGCGATCGACGCACACGATGGCAAACCCAAGCAGTGGTTCAGCAATGGGCTGAGCGTCGGCGTCCTCGGGGCACCGCCGCTGCGTCGCGGCGGCGCGGCGCTGCTTCGCCTCTTCGGAGCGGCCGTTCGAGTCCTGTTCTGGGTACTCGGCATCGCCGCAATTCTCGCGATTCTCGCGATGGTCGTCGCGGTCTTGGGGCGGCGGCCGCGGCGCGCCCAGCCGGCGCCGCTCTCCGCGCCCATGGCCTCTCCGCCGCCGCTCGAGCGCTCGCGGCGCGAGGAACTGACCGATGCGCTCACGGTGCTGCGCGCGGAACGCACTCGCTCGGCGGCGCTCGCGGTACGCAACGCCGTGTGGCGGATGCTCGGCGCACGATCCGGCGCGACCCTGGGCGATGTGCTCGGCCGTCGCGAATCCGGCGATCCCACGATGCGCGAACTGCTGATCGCGCTGGAGCGCAGCGCTTTCACCTATGACGAAGACGTGCCCGCGGCTATCGACGACGCGTGCGCCGCGCTCGAACGCTCGATCGGATCGCTCTCGTGACCGACGGCACCAGCCCAAACGACCTGCGAGCCGCGCTCGCGCAGACGATCGTCGGACAGCCCACCGTCGTAGAGGCGCTGCTGCTAGCGCTGCTCGCGAACGGTCACGTGCTGCTGGAGGGCCCGCCCGGGCTTGCCAAGACGCTCGCGTGCCGCTCGCTCGCGGCGGCGCTGCAGGGCGAGTTCAAGCGCATCCAGTTCACGCCCGACCTGCTGCCGAGCGATATCGTCGGCACCCGCGTCTTCGACCAGCGCGAGACGGCGTTCGCGACGGTGCTCGGTCCGATCTTTGCCAATGTCGTGCTGGCCGACGAGATTAACCGCGCGCCCGCAAAGGTACAGTCGGCGCTGCTCGAGGCGATGCAGGAACGACAGGTGACGATCGGCCCCCAATCCCACGGGCTGCCGGACCCCTTCGTCGTCATGGCGACGATGAATCCCTTGGACTCGGAGGGCACCTACGCGCTGCCGATCGCCCAGATGGATCGGTTCCTCATGAAGGTAAACGTTCCGTATCCTTCGCGCGTTGAGGAGCTCGAGATCCTCGACCGCTTTGCGCTCGCCGACACGCAGCCGATCCGTGCCGTCGCCTCGCTCGACGACATCCGGGCGTGGCGCGCGCAGGCGCACGACGTTCACGTCGACGAGAAACTCAAACGGTATATCGTCGATCTCGTCGCGATCACGCGCGACGCCGGCACGATCGTCGTTCCCACGCCGTCGGGCGGCACGGTACGCGTTGCGGAGCTGATCGACTACGGTGCGAGCCCGCGGGCCACGCTGGCGCTGACGTTCCTGGCGCGCGGCCGGGCGCTTCTGGACGGCCGAGACTTCGCGTTGCCCGACGACGTTCGCGCGCTCGCCGCACACGTGCTACGTCACCGCATCGGCTTCAACTACCGCCTCGCCGCCGAAAACGTAACGGCGGATGCCGTGATCGCCGCCCTGAGCGCGGCGATCCGGGCGCCGTGACACCGGCATGACCATCCGCGACGCGCTGCTGCGCGCGCGGCGGCGGCCGCGTCACTTTGGAGCCGGTTCTCCGACAATGTATCGCGGGGACGGCTACGAATTCGTGGAGCTGCGCGCGTACGTTCCCGGCGACGACGTCCGCCGGATCGATTGGGCCGCCACGGCGCGCTCGAACGAGCTTCAGACCCGCGTCGTCTTGGAAGATGTCGCGTTGACGCTCGCTGCGATCGTCGATACGTCTCCCTCGATGCAGGTGGGCCGTCGCCGGGCGCCGCTCGCGGCGGCACTCGAGGCGCTGGGCGCGTGGTTTGCGGCGGCCGCCGGCGAGGACCGCTGCGTGCGGATCGACGCGGACGGCATCACGCCGCCGGCGCTGCAGCGGGGTCCCCATCGGCCGCCGTCCACGGTGGGCGCGGGACGTGAAACGTTCGATCTCACACGCGCGCTGCGCACTTCGTTGGCGGCGCTGCCGCGCGGAACGGCCGTGCTCGCAATCAGCGATTGGTACGACCTCGATGCCGCGCTCGATTCAGAACTCGCGCGGCTCGGTGCGCGCTTCGACTGCACGGCGCTGATCGTACGCGACCCCTGGTACGACGGACTGCCGCTGGGCGGCATCGTCCGCCTGCGCGGTGCCGAGGGCGGGAGCCTGCGAACCTACGTCGGTCGGCGAGAGCGAACTGCGTACGCCCACGCCGTGCGAACCCGCGAGGACGTTCTCGTCGCGCGGTTCGACCGCGCCAACTGGCGCACGGGCATTTTGCGGGAGACGGACGGCGCTCAATCGCTCGCCGCTGCCTTCGGGGCGCGGCTATGACCGTCGACCACCCGGCGCGCCTCGCGGCGGCTCTCCTCGTCGTAGCCGCATTCGCGCTGCTGTACGAGGCGCTGGCGCGACGCGCCACGGCGCGCGACCTTGCCTACACCAGCGTGCCGTTCTTCCTCGAAGCGGCGCGCCCGAGGACGTGGGTGCCGCGCGCGCTACAGGCCCTCTGGCTCGTCGCAGCAGCGGCCGTCGCGCTTGCCGTCTCGCGGCCGCACCTCACCATCCCGGTGCCGGTGCGCGACGGCGACGTGTTCGTGTGCATCGACACGTCCGGTTCGATGTCTTCCACCGACATCGCGCCGACGCGCGCGGAGGCTGCGAAGGCCGCGGCGCGCGCTTTCATCTCCGAAAGCCCGCCCGGCACCAAGATCGGGATTATCGCCTTTTCGGGTAGCGCCGCCGTCGTCGCGCCGCTTACGGCCGATCACGAGACGACCGCATCCTCGCTCGCGGACGTGCCGCTGCCCAATGGCGCGACGGCGATCGGCGACGCACTGAAGCTTGCCGCGCAGCAGCTGCCGACGCGCGGACATCGCGTCGTCATTCTCATCACCGACGGCGTCAACAACGCCGGCGCCGACCCGGTTGAGATCGCGCAATGGCTGGGCGCGCACCACGTGCCGGTGTACACCGTGGGAATCGGGACGCCGGCCGGCGGCCTCATCCCAGGAACGAACGAGGAGGCGACGATCGACGAAAACGCGCTGCGCGAATATGCGCAGGTCAGCGGAGGCGCCTATGCGCGCGCCGAGAATGCGACGCAGCTGCGCGATGCGCTCCGGCGCCTAGGCCGCGTCACGTCGCTGCAGCGCAAGCCCGTGGACGCGTCGCTGGGATTCGCGATCGGCGGGGCGATCGGAATGCTCGCCGCGTTTCTTGCGGGGTTGGGAATCGGACGCTATCCATGACGGGCCCATTGGCGCTGCTCGCAAGCTGGATCGACGACGCCGGCGGCCCCGGCGACGCCGGCGCGGTCGCGATGTGCCTGGGGACTGCGGATGGCCAGGGACGACCCTCGGCCCGCATGGTACTGCTCCGCGGCCTCGACGACCGTGGGCTACGCTTCTACACGTCGTACGAGAGCCGCAAGGGCCGGGACCTCGCCGCGAACCCGTTCGCGGCCGCGGTGTTCTATTGGCGCCGCCTCGATCGCCAAGTCCGCGTCGAGGGCAGCGTCTCGGAACTCACCGAGGACGAATCGGACGCCTATTTCGCCGCGCGGCCCCGAGGCCACCGTCTGGCGGCATGGTCGTCGGAGCAGAGCGACCCCATCGACGCGCTCGAGACCCTCGCCGAACGTTTTGCGCACTTCCAGCAGCGTTTCGCGGAAGAAGACGTGCCTCGTCCGCATTCCTGGGGCGGATATTTGCTCGTGCCGTCACGCGTCGAGTTCTGGACGGGCCGCCCGAACCGCATGCACGAGCGGACGCTGTATACGCGTGACAACAATACGTGGCACGCGACGCTGCTCCAACCGTAAGCCCGCGGTAAGCACAGGGAGAGTCCCGGGCAAGACGTAACACCTTGGCCCGAGCATGCCCCGGCGCAACGTCATGGTTATCGGGTCGGGACCGATTGTGATCGGTCAGGCCGCGGAGTTTGACTACGCCGGCGTTCAAGCGTGCCGTGCGCTGCGCGAAGAAGGCCACCGCGTCGTGCTGGTCAACTCGAACCCGGCGACGATCATGACCGATCCGGAAGTGGCCGACGCCGTTTACCTCGAGCCGCTGACGGTCGCCTCCGTTGCGGAGATCGTGGCCCGCGAGCGACCCGACGCGCTCTTGCCGACGCTCGGAGGCCAGACGGGGCTTAACCTGGCAGTCGAGCTGGATGAAGACGGCGTGCTGAAACGCTACGGGGTCGAGCTGCTGGGGACGCCGATCGAGACCATTCGCCTGGCCGAAGACCGCGAGCGCTTCAAACGCAAGATGCAAGAGATCGGCGAACCGGTCGCCGACAGCGCGATCGTTACGAAGATCGAGCAGGGTGTCGAATTCGCGGCCCAGGCTGGCTATCCGCTCGTCGTGCGCCCCGCGTACACGCTGGCCGGTACCGGCGGAGGCGTCGTGTACGACGAGACGCAGCTGCGCGAGACGCTTGTCGCGGGTTTGAACGCAAGCCTGATCCATCAGGCGCTGCTCGAAACGTCGCTCCTCGGGTGGAAAGAGATCGAGTACGAAGTGCTGCGCGACGGCGCGGGCAACTGCATCGTCGTGTGCAACATGGAGAACGTCGATCCCGTCGGCGTCCATACCGGCGACTCGATCGTCGTCGCCCCCTCGCAGACGTTGTCCGACCTCGAATACCAAATGCTGCGCACGGCGAGCATCAACGTGATCCGGGCGCTCGACGTCCAGGGCGGCTGTAACATCCAGTTCGCGCTGCATCCGCACCGCAGCGAATACGCGATCATCGAGGTGAATCCGCGCGTGTCGCGCAGTTCCGCGCTTGCGTCGAAAGCGACGGGATACCCCATCGCAAAGATCTCAACGCGCATTGCGCTCGGGCAACGCCTCGACGAGATTCCCAATCCCGTTACCGGCGTGACGAAGGCGGCCTACGAACCAACGCTCGACTACGTGGTCGTGAAGATCCCGCGCTGGCCCTTCGACAAGTTTCCCATTGCGGACACCGCGATCGGCACGCAGATGAAGTCGACGGGCGAAGCCATGGGCATCGGCAGGACGTTCCGAGCGGCATTGCTCAAGGCGGTCCGGGGGCTCGATCTCGACCGGAGCGCGCTGACCGGTCCGCTCGCGGACTGGAGCGACGCGGAACTCGAAGCGACGATCGTTCGGCCCACCCACGAGCGGCTGTTTGCGGTCAGCGAACTGCTGCGACGAGCCGGGAGCGATGGGCGGACCGAGGCAATCGCACGGGTCAACGCACTGTGCGCGATCGACCCGTTTTGGCTCCGCGAGCTCAGCGATCTCGTCGAACTGGAGGAGCGCATCCGGCATGGTTCGTCCGACGGAGATGCCGCCGAGGCACTGCAGTTCGGTTATTCGACCGCCGGCCTCGCGAAGCTCGGCGGAAGTGCCGTGCGGCAAACGCCATCGCCGGCGTTTCGGATGGTCGACACCGCAGCCGCAGAATTTCCGGCGGTATCGCCCTACTATTACCTGTCGCGCGGCGAGAGCGACGAGATGCGGCCGCCGCCGGGCCGCTCCGTCGTCGTCGTAGGCAGCGGTCCGATTCGAATCGGGCAAGGCATCGAGTTCGACTACAGCTGCGTTCACGCGGCGTGGGCTCTACGCGACGCCGGGTTCTCGCCCGTCGTCGTCAACAACAACCCGGAAACGGTCTCGACCGATTTCGACGTCTCCGACACCCTGGTGTTCGAACCGCCCGCCGCAGACGAGGTTGAGGCCGCGTACCGCGCGACCGGCGCGCGCGGCGTGATGCTGGCCTTCGGGGGCCAAACCGCGATCAATCTCGCGGCTGAGCTGAACCGTCGAGGCGTGCAAATCGTGGGAAGCGATCGCCGCTCCGTCGACATGGCGGAGAACCGCGAACAGTTCGATGCGGCGCTCTCACGCCTCGGCGTGGCGCGGCCCGAAGGGAAAGCTGCGCGCAGTTTTCGTGAGGCACGCGCCATCGCGCGCGACCTCGGTTTTCCGGTACTCGTCCGGCCGTCGTTCGTCCTGGGCGGCCGCGGAATGGAGATCGTTCACAACGAAGCCCAGCTCGCCGAATACGCGCAGTCCGCGCCGCCCATCCTTCCAGACGCGCCGCTGCTGGTCGACAAATATTTGCGCGGCCTCGAGGTGGAGGTCGACGCGGTCTTCGACGGCGACGATATCCTCATTCCGGGCGTCTTCGAACACGTCGAGCGCGCGGGCGTTCATTCGGGCGACTCCATCGGCGTCTATCCCGTGCAAACGATCGACGCTGCAATGGAAGGCCGCATCGCCGACGTAACGCTTGCGATAGCGCGAGAGCTCGCTATCCGCGGCCCGATCAACATTCAGTTCGTCGTGCACGCCGGCCGGCTCTACATCATCGAGGCGAACCCGCGCGCGAGCCGCACCGTGCCCATCATTCAGAAGGCCACGGGGATCAACATCGTCGCCGCCGCGACGCGCGTCGCACTTGGCGAGCGGCTGCGCGACATGCCGTACGGCGTCGGTCTCCGTCCCCACATTCCGTACGTCGTCGTGAAAGTGCCGGTCTTCTCGTTTTCGAAGATGCGCGGCGTGGAAACGGTGCTGGGACCGGAGATGAAGTCGACCGGCGAGGTGTTGGGCATCGACGAATCGTTCGGCGGAGCGCTACGCAAGGGGTTCTTGGCCGCGGGCGTTCGGCTCCCCGGAAGCGGCGGACGTATCCTCGTTTCCATCGCCGACGAAGAGAAGGAAGAAGCCGTCGAGGTGCTGCGCTCGTACGCCGCGCTCGGTCACACGCTGGTGGCGACACCGGGCACTCGCAGCGTGCTGGAAGGCGCCGGAATCGCAACCGAGAGCATCAACAAGATCGCGGACGGCTCGCCGCACGTGCTCGACGTGATCGCGTCGCGCACCGTTGACCTCGTCATCAACGACGCAAAGGGCCCTCGCGAAATCTCGGATGACTACAAGATTCGCCGGGCCGCGGTCGAAGCGAATATCGCGTGTTTGACGAGTCTCGATACGGCGCGGGCGCTGGCGGAGGCGCTCGCGAGCAAGGCCGGACCGCCCCGGAGCCTCCAAGAATATCGCCGAGCGACCATAGCGAGCCCGTCGTAGAAACGGAAACGCCCGGGCGCGTCGTCGTGCTTGGCGGTAACGACACCACCCTCGCCGTCGCAAACAGCTTCGTCCCTTCGGCGGCCGGCCTCATCACGGCGCGGCTCATTCCGCTCGCCAGAACGCCGTTGGGCATCGACGTCGGTGACAACCGCACGGACGTCGGCATACCGCTGTCGGGAATCTTCGACTGGATCGATCGCACGTTTGCAGAGGACGAGGACCACGCGTTCATCACGTCCCTGCACGATCTCGATCTGCTGGCACGCATAGGCTGGAGCGCGCCTTTTCCGGAGCGCATCGACGAGGCCAGCGTCGTCAACCTCGACGACCTGCCCGACGAAATTGCCGACGGTATAACGCGGCCGCCGTCGTCGCTCGTCCAGTGTGCGGCGTGCCGCCGGCTCTGCGTGCGCGACGACTTCGTTTGGAAAGAGAAGCAGCTGTGCGCCTGGGATTATCACGCCCAAGTATTCGGCAAGCGGGGGCCTTGGCATCAGGGGCCATACGCGGAGCGGCATTTTGCGACGGCACCGTCGTGCGGCTACGTCGCCGTGCCGCTGCTCGAGGAGTTGGGCGTCGAAGCGGTGCTGACGATCAACGCCGTCGACGAAGAACCGGCGCACGCGGTGATCAACGCCCTACTGAACGACGCGGGCGAACGCTCGCACATGGCCGTTCGAACCGAGGGCGGCTTCACGGTGCTTCGTGAAACATGACCAACCGCGCGATCCGCGACCTTTCCGCGTTCTTCATTCTACTCTTCATCGTTTTGGCGATCCGTCAGGCATACGTGCAGATCATCGCCGCACCGAACATCGCGGCCCGGCCGAATAATCCGCGTCACGCGCTGCTCGCTGCCGGCCGCGGCAGCATCCTCGCGACGGACGGCAGCGTCATCGCGCGCACGGCCGGCGGCAAGCGGGTCTATCCCGGCGGAGCAGAGCTCGCGCAGACCGTCGGCTACGTTTCCGTACGCTACGGCACCAGCGGCATCGAACGAGCCTTCGACCGGGCGCTGACGCCGCCCGACTCCAGCGGTGACGCACTCGCCCAAATCGAACAGCTCGCCCAGGCGGTTCGCGGAAACACGGCGGCGGCGCGCGGCGCCGACGTCGTCACGACGATCGTGCCGCCCGTCCAAGCCAAGCTGTTCGGGTTGCTCTCGCACTACTCGCGCGGTGCCGGCGTCGTGCTCGATCCACGCACGGGCGCCGTGCTCGCCATCGCGAGCGTGCCGAGCTACGACCCCAACGACTTTGACGCGGAATTCCCGGCGCTTGCCAACGACGCCGAAACGCCGCTCGTGAATCGGGCGCTCGACGGACTCTATCCGCCGGGATCGACGTTCAAGATCTTTACCGCCGCGGCCGCGCTCGACAGCGGTACGGTGTCACTCGATTCCCACTTCGACGATCCGGGCTACTTGGTCATCGGCGACTTCGTCCTCCACGACAACGAGAGCGAGGCGACGGGATACGCGAACCTCACGACGGCCTTCGCGCTTTCCAGCAACGTCGACTTCGCGCAGATCGCACTCAAAATGGGGGTGGATCGCTTCTACACCTACCTCGGCCGATGGGGCATCGGCGCGCCGCTCGACTTCCAGTTGCCGGCGGAGAACGACCGCGTGCCGCCGGCGGCGGCGATCGTTCCCGGCGAGCTCGCGCAGATGGGGTTCGGACAGGGCGCCCTGTTGATGACCCCGCTGCAGATGGCCCTGCTCGGCGCGACGATTGCCAACGGCGGCGACGAGCCGAGGCCGTACATCGTGCGTCAGGTCGTCCGCGATGGGAAGCCGGCAACGGTCTCGAACGCCGCGACGCTCGCGAGCCCGGTATCGCCGGAGACCGCAGCGAAAGTGGCGCAGATGATGGTGGCGGTCGTCCAACGAGGAACCGGGACGCCGGCGCAGCTTCCGCACGTGACGGTCGCGGGCAAGACCGGCACCGCAACGAACCCGCGCGGCCGCTCGCACGCGTGGTTCGTCTGCTTCGCGCCCGCGGAACATCCGCGCGTCGCGGTATCGGTCGTCGTCGAAAACGTCGGATACGGCGCCACATACGCCGCCCCGATCGCGCGCGACGTCGTGCAGACCGCCTTGGAAAGCATCGGTCCTTGATCGAGGAACGCGTCTTCAACAATCGCTACCGTCTGGACCGCAAGCTCGGCGAGGGCGGCATGGCGACGGTCTACTGCGGCACCGACACTCTCCTGCGCCGCCGCGTCGCCATCAAGGTGTTGCGCGAGCAATACGCCGCGGACGAAGAGTTCGTGCGTCGCTTCTACCAAGAGGCGGAATCGGCCGCGCGCCTCTCCCATCCCAATATCGTCAACACGTTCGACGTGGGGCGGCAGGACACGACGTATTTCATCGTCATGGAACTCGTCGATGGTCCGTCGCTCGCCGAAATCATCGCCGCCGACGGGCGCCTCCCGGAGCCCGTCGCGATCGACTACGCGACGCAGATCGCGAGCGGCCTCGCATACGCGCACCGCCAAGGACTGCTGCACCGCGACATAAAGCCGGCCAACATCCTCGTAACTAAGGACGACGTCGTCAAGCTTTCGGACTTTGGAATCGCTCGCGCCGTCTCGCAGCAGACCATGGCACTGACGAAGCCTGGCCTCGTCATGGGAAGCGTTTACTACATCTCTCCCGAGCAGGCGCAAGAGCACGAGGTGCACGAGACGGCCGACCTCTACAGCCTCGGCATCGTGCTCTACCAAATGCTGACCGGTAAACTGCCGTACGCCGGCGAGTCGCCCGTCACGGTCGCGCTCAAGCACATCGGCGATCCGGTGCCAGCCCTCGACGTATCAGCGACGGGCGTCAGCCCGGCGCTCGCGGCGATCGTGAACCGCCTGCTGCAGAAGAAGCCGGAGCACCGATTTCAATCGGCCAGCGATCTTGCGACGGCGCTGCGCGAGGCGCGCGAGCGCCCGGCGGTCGCAGGATACCGCATTTCCGACGACGCGCCGCGCGACGGCGCACATTCCCGACGACCGTTGCCTCCGCGGCGCTCGCCGATGCCCGATCGTTCGTTCGCCGCCACCGATGAGTGGGAAGCGCCGCGGCGACGGCCGTGGATCCCGGTGCTAGTGCTGTTGGCGCTCGGGGCGGCCACGGCGTTGGGCTATATTTTGGTGGCAAAGCCGTTCTCGCCGCTGGCCGGAGGGATCGCGGTGGCGGACTACACCGGCATGACGCAGGCGCAGGCGCAGCTCGCCGTCGTCAACGCCGGCCTGCGCACGCGGTTCACAAAGAGCGCGAGCGAAACGGTGCCGCCGGACCGCGTCATCCGACAGTCGCCGCCCGCCGGCACCAAGGTCGAGAAAAACCAGGTGATCGAGCTGGTCGTCAGCAACGGCAAGCCGCTGCGCGGCCTCGACGACGTTCGCGGCTACAGCGTTAACGACGCCCAGCGCACGCTGCAGCAGGAAGGCTTTGCGGTAACGATCGTTCGCCGAAGCGACAACACCGTCGCGGGCAACGTGATCGACCAGACGCCCTCTGCCGGGGCGAAGGTTCCCGAAGGCAGCCGCGTTAAGCTCGTGGTCTCCAACGGGCCGCCGCCCGTCGTCGTGCCGAAGCTCGTCAGCCTTACCGTGGACGCGGCGCGAGCGCTGGCCGCGCGCCTCGGCATCACGCTCGATACGACGCAGACCGTGCCGGGGACACCGCCCGACACGATCGCCTCACAGGACGTCCCGCAAGGGACGAAGCTCGACCGCAACGCCGTCGTGCACGTCGTCGTCAACAGCGGCGCGCCCAACGGACCGCTCGCGCCGCCCCCCAACGGGCCCATCGTCACGCTTCCCAACGTGATCGGCCAGGATTACGACGCCGCACGCCAGGCGCTGACGCTTTCGGGCTTTCAGATCGCCGTCCGGTATGCATTGCAGAACGCCAACAACGGCTACATCGTGGCGCAGTCGCCGGGAAGCGGGCCGCAGGCGCAGGGATCGACGGTGACGATCACGCTCTCGGTGTCGGGCGAGGTGCCCGACACGGTCGGCCTCACCCGCGAAGCCGCAACGAAACTGCTGCACGGCTACGGCTATGGGGTGGCGCGCTTCGAGTACACGACGAGCGTCGGCGCCGACGGCAAAGTCGTCGGAACCGAGCCGAGCGCCGGCACTGCCCTCGCGCCCGAATCGTCCGTCACCGTCACGGTCAACGGGACGCCGCCGCCGTAACTGTGGGCGACCGAATTCTCGGCATCGATCCCGCGCTGCGCACGACGGGATATGGTGTCGTCGAGCGCTGCAGCGGGCGGCCCGTGCTCGTCGAAGCCGGCATCGTCGTGACGCGTGCCGACGGAACGCTGGAGCAGCGCCTGCGCGAGCTTCATGCAGGCATCGCCGACGTCATCGCGCAGACCGCTCCGGGGCTCGTCGTCATCGAAGAGCTTTACACCGCCTACAAGAACCCGCGCACGGCCCTCCTGATGGCGCACGCCCGCGGCGTTCTCTGTCTCGCGAGTGGGCAGGCGGGACTGGCGGTCCACGCGCTCGGCCACGCGCGCGTGAAACGTGCGTTGGTCGGGAGCGGGAGCGCGCGTAAGGAGCAGGTCAACGCAATGGTCGTCCGCCTTTTAGGGCTTCGTCAGGCGCCCAAGCCGCACGACGTCTCCGATGCGCTCGCGCTCGCCCTCGCCTTTCTCAACGTCACGGAGCGCCGCTCGGGCCTGCCGCGTGTTCGCTAGGATCTCCGGCTCGCTCGTCGAGCGCATCGCCGATGCGGCGATCGTCGAAGCGAGCGGCCTCGGGTACGAGATCGTCCTGCCGCCGTGCATCGCCGAAAAGCTGCCGGCAACGGGTGCGCGAGTTTCGCTCGAGATCTACGCCGTGGTCAACATCGAGGGCAACAGCGGACGTTTCACCTACTACGGCTTCACGAATGCGATCGAGCGCGAATTTTTTGAAGCGCTGCTGACGGTCGCCTCGATCGGCCCTCGCTCGGCGGCACGGGCATTCTCGCTGCCCATGTCGACCATTGCCGCGGCCATCGACCGCGGCGACTACGGCTTGCTCAAGAGTCTTCCCGGGATCGGGCAGCAGAAGGCCCGAGACATCGTCGCGAAGCTCCAGGGCAAAGTCGCGAAGTTTTTGCTGATTCAGGACGCACCGCCGCCGCGGCCGAGCGCGATGCCGGACTTCGCCGACGAGGCGCTGGCGGTATTGCTGCAGCTTGGTTACAAGCGCAGCGAAGGGGAAGCGATGATCGGCGAAACGCTCGACGGCGATTCGTCGATCGATCACGCGGAGCGATTGCTCGCGGAGATATACCGCCGTAAGGCGGCGAAAGCTTCTGAATGAACGAGTCGCAGGCGCGCAAACGGCTGCTCGGGCCTGGCGACGGCGCCGCGCAGCCCCCTGACGAGGCACGCCTCGTCGATCCGAGCGATACACTCGAAGACGAGGTGTACGGCGCCAGCTTGCGGCCGCGATCCTTCGACGAATACGTCGGACAAGAACGGATCGTCGAAAACCTGCGCATCTCCATCGAGGCCGCCAAAGCGCGCGGCGAGCCGCTCGAACACGTCCTGTTTTACGGGCCGCCCGGACTCGGCAAGACGACCCTGGCCGGCCTCATCGCGCGCGAGCTCGGCGCGAATTTCCGTCCGACCAGCGGCCCGACGCTCGAAAAACCGAAGGACCTCGTCGGCATCCTAACGTCGCTCGAAGCGGGCGACGTTTTCTTCGTGGACGAGATCCACCGGTTGGGCCGCGTCGTCGAAGAGTTTCTCTACCCGGCGATGGAGGATTTTCAGATCGACTTCGTCGTCGATCGCGGCGCGTATGCGAAGACGCTGAAGCTCCCGCTGCGCCGGTTCACGCTCGTCGGCGCAACGACGCGCGCCGGCATGCTGACCGCGCCGCTGCGCGAGCGCTTCGGCATCGTCCAGCATCTCGACTACTACCCGGCCGCGGAGCTCGAGCGCATCGTTCGCCGTTCGGCAATCGTGCTCGGCGTACCGATCGAACGCGACGCCGCGGCGACGATCGCGGCGCGCAGCCGGGGAACGCCGCGGGTGGCCAACCGGCTGCTGCGCCGCGTGCGCGACTTCGCGGAAGTCCGCTCGGACGGACGCATCACGCAGCCGATCGCGTGCGAGGCGCTCGAGCGCGAAGGGGTGGACGAGCTCGGACTCGACCGGCTCGACCGCGCATTTCTGCGCACCATCGTCCAACAATACCGCGGGGGCCCGGCCGGCATGGCGGCGATTGCTGCGACGCTGACCGAAGACGCCGAAACCCTCGAGGACGTCGTCGAACCATATCTTCTGAAGGAAGGGTTCGTCACCCGGACCGCAACGGGGCGCCGCGCGACCGCGCGCGCGCACCAGCATCTCGGGTTTACCACCGCGCCCGGGGCGCAGGAACGCCTGCTGTGAACGAACGCCGATGCGGCGCCGCGCGTTCCTGATGCTCGGCGCCGTGCCGCTGCTGCCGGCGCGGGCGGCACGCGCACAAAGTGACGCGGACCCCGCAAGCATGTCCGGCGCGCCCGCGTTGCGCGTGCTGCTCGGGACCGGAGAAGCGACGCAGTCGTCGCCGGATCGATTCGACTTCAACGGCCGGCCGTATCGCGGGACGCCCCAGCGCCTCGACGACGGGCGAATCGTCGACCTCGTCGATCTCGAAGCGTATCTCTATAGCGTCGTCGCCCGCGAGATGCCGTCGCGCTGGCCGCTCGCCGCGCTGGAAGTGCAGGCGGTCTGCGCGCGCACCTACGTGCTGGCGCGCAGCGACCCGCGGCGCCAGTACGACTTGGTCCCCTCGGAGCTCGATCAGGTCTACGAGGGAATCGCGGGGGAAACGCCCCAGGCGACGGCCGCGGTCGCTGCGACCGCGGGGCGCGTGCTGCAGTACGGCGGCAACGTCGCTCGCGTCGCGTATTCGTCGTGCTGCGGCGGCCATACGGAGGCGTCGGCGGACGTATGGGGCGCCACGGCGATCCCATACCTCGGAGGGGTCGTCTGCACGTACTGCACCGATTCGCCGAGCTACCGCTGGACCGCAACCCTGACGCTCGATGAGATCGCCGGCCGCTTTTTCACGGCGCTTGCGCCGCTCGGCGATCTGCAGGACGTGCGTATTACGGCGCGCGATCAGAGCGGCCGGGCGCGGGCATTCGAACTCGTCGCCTCCCGCGGCAGCACCGTCGTCGCCGGCGGCGCATTCCGGCGCGCCGTCGGGGGACGCGCACTCCCGAGCTTGCTCGTGACGAAGGTACAGCGAGATCCAAGCGCTCCCGCGCTGCTGCTGGAGGGAGCTGGCCTGGGTCATGGAGTGGGACTTTGCCAGTGGGGCGCCCGCGGCATGGCACTCGCGGGGCACGCGGCAACCGACGTCGTCGAGTATTACTTTCCGGGGGCAATCGTCGACGCACTCCCGCGCTGAACGGCGCGCCGTTTCGGACTACGATTACGCGCTGCCGCAGGAGCTGATCGCGCAGGCGCCCGCGCCGACGCGGGACGGCAGCCGCCTTCTCGTGCTCGAGAATCCACCGGCGCGGCACCTGCGCTTCGCCGAACTGCCCTCCGTGCTGCGGCGCGGCGACGTACTCGTGTTGAACGAGACGCGCGTGATCCGCGCGCGGCTGATTGGGACGCGCGCCGGAGGCGGACGCGCCGAACTGCTGCTGCTCCATCCAACAGGGTCGCTGGCTTACGACGCCAACGCGACGAATTGGGTCGCGCTCGCCCGACCCGCGCGGCGCCTGCGCCGAGGCGACCGCGTCGCGTTCGGCACCTTCGGCGAGGCGGCGATCGTCGGCGTTCGCGCGGACGGCCTGCGCGAACTGGAACTGAACCTCTCCATCGCGTTCGAGGAGTTCTTAGGACGCGCGGGACGCATGCCGCTGCCGCCTTACATCCGTAACGACTCGGCCGACGCGCACGAACGCTATCAAACCGTCTTTGCGCGCACGCCCGGGAGCGTCGCCGCCCCCACGGCGTCGCTCCACTTCACGACCGATCTCCTGCGCCAGATCCAGCACCGCGGCGTCGAAATCGTTCGCCTCTGTCTCGACGTCGGGCTCGGAACGTTTCGGCCCATTTCGGGCAACGCGATCGATCAGCACGTCATGCATGCCGAGCACTACGCGATCGAGGCGCACGCGGCTCGGGCGCTCCAGGAAGCGATGGACCGACGGCGCCGAATCGTCGCGGCCGGAACGACCGTCGTACGCGCCCTCGAGGGAAACGTCGCATCGTTCGGGCGGATCGAGGCCGGCGAACACGCCACCGACCTCTTCATCACGCCCGGATTCCCGTTCCGCGTCGTGGACGCAATGATCACGAATTTTCATCTCCCACGTTCGACGCTTCTGGTGCTCGTCAGCGCCTTCGGGGGATTCGAGCGAATCCGCGAGGCCTACGCCGAAGCCATCGACCGCGGGTACCGCTTCTATTCCTTCGGCGACGCGATGTTCGTCTCGCGCGCCGCCGCAGCGGGTCTCTAGTGGTAGATCGCCTGGCCGATCGACGAGGGCCCCGTCGCCATGAAGAACAGCATCGGTATCGACAGCATCGTGTTCAGGCGCGATGCGATGAAGCCGATGCGGCGCGCCTTTGCCTTCTCTTCGTCGGTCGCCGGTACGAAGCCCAAGATCTTCTTTTGGTTCGGCCAGATGACGCCCCAAACGTTGAGCAGCATGATCGTTCCGAGCCATGCACCGAACCCGATCGGCGCCATCGCACCCTGCAAACCGAAGGCCGCGATGAACCCGTTCTGCCCCATAGCGCCGTGGAACGTCGCCAGCAGCGCCGCGCCGAATATCCACGTGAAGACTGCGCCCCAGCGGAAGTAGAGCAGGGCGCGCGGCACGACGTACTTCGAAATTGGTGCTGCCTCGCCGGCGGCCGTCGCCTCCTTGACCGCGGCGGTATTTACGAAGTTGAAGAACCACAGCATGCCGATCCACATGATGCCGGCCATGATGTGGAACCAGCGAAAGATGGGATCGTTCCACATATTAAGCACCCGCCCCGACCGCGTGCGAGACGATTGCGCGGGCGATGAAATACAGGACGATGGTAACGACAAAGCCGCTGATGATGGTTCCCCAAAGAGAGTCCAGTGGATTCTTCACGTACAACCTCCTCGGATTCGCGTGATTGTCGGAGAGGTTGCGTGCAATGCGTCGATTTCCTTCGGGACGACGGCGAGCGTACGTGCCTGCGTGTACCACACGAGGCCGGGAGGCGCCGCTCGCTGCTTCCGTACGTGCTTGCGCAACGTGTAGTCGACATCGACCGACGTCGCCGCCTTGGCCCGGGAATGAAACGCCGCGACGGCGGCCGCGGCGCGCAGGTCGTCGTCGGGAGGCGGCGTCTGGTCCTCACGCGCGAGGATCACGTGCGCTCCGGGGACCCCGCGGGCGTGAAACCACAAATCGTTCGGCCGAGCAACGCGAAACGTCACGTCGGCATTTTCGGAGGGCGAACGGCCAACGACGATTCGGGAGCCGTGCGTCGTGCGAAACTCCAGCATCGCGCGTTTGCGTTCCCGTTTGCGTGCGGGGGCGGCGCGTTCGCCGGGGCGCCGGACGAGGTTCGCGATCGCCGAATCGACTGAGGGCAACCCCTCATCGTCCGTTCGTTCGGTCTCCCAGCGCAGCATCTCGACGGCGTCGAGTGCCTCTTCGACGGTGCGACGACGCGCATCGAGATGCGGCAGGCTCTTCCCCAGCCGCTTGTAGCGCGCGAAGAGCGCGGCCGCCCGATCCTTCGCAGCCTCGCGCTCCTCGGGCCCGAGCGTGTGGAGCGTGGAGAAAGTTGCTTCGCCCGCAGCCCGCAGCTCGTCACGTTCGTCCGCTTGCCCCCGTTGCTCCGCCAAACGCCCGAGCTCGGTACGGAGTTTGGCTTCCCGGGCATTGAGCTCCTTAAGCATGGCCTGTCGCCGTTGCTCCGTTCGCGCTTGACCTTTCGCAGCGCGCTGCCCCTCCCGGAGTTCTGCGAACACGGCCAGGAGCGACGGCTCGCGCGAGGTTTCGGCGTCTTCATAGCCCTTCAGCGGCGTGACGTACGCCTGCACGAGTGCGTCTGCGCGCCGGTAGACGTGCAGGGGCTCGATGGCCGCGGCGCTTTGCGCCTCGGAGGGCGGCGCCAGCGTGCGGGCCGCGACGGGGAGGGGCGGCAACGCATAGGCGTCACCGGTGCGAACGCTGCGGCGAGCGTTTTCGGCCGGCGCGAACTCCTTGAGTGCGGCGACGACGCGGCCGCCCTTGACGAGCACGAGGTTGCCGAACCGCGGCACGAGTTCCGCATACAGCTCGAGTTCGTCCCCGATGCCGAACCGGGAACGCGCGCAGAAGCGCAAGCGCAGCAGGCGGTCGTACCGGCGCGCGGTTACGCCGGCAAGCGTCATCGTACGCAACGAGCGGACGAGGCTTCGGACGAATCCCGGCTCGTCGGAAACGCCGAGCTGTTCGTCTTCGAGCGTTACGAGCGGCGGTGAAGCGAAGAGGTCGAATGCGAGGAGCGAGCGCTTTCCTCTCCGGTGCAACGAGAGTGCGACGCGACCGTCCACGAGCAGACCCGCGTCGTCGACACGCGCGCCACGCAGCCGCTCGTCGAGCTCCGCTGCGAGCCGGCGCGTGAGGACCCAATCGGTCAGCATCAAACATTCTTATCGTGACGATACGAATCGCCTTGGCCTTGGGAGCGCTGTGCGCGGCCGCCGCCTGCGCGAGCACCGGTTCCCTCGCGCCCGCGAACTGGCAGCCGGTCGGCGGTACCGCCAACGCGTGGACGAAAGGCACGGGCGCGGCGCAGCAGGCCTACCGGTACGAGCGTAAGCCGTTCGGCGGCACGCTTTCCGACCTCGCATCGCGCGCGACGATCGACGCGCTGACGGCGCACCGGGGCGCGAGATTGCAACGCAGCACCCCGCTGACGGCCTGCCCCGGTGCGGCGGGGGTGGCGACCTTCGCGCTCCCGGGCCGGCAGCTGCTCGAAGAGGCCTTCTCGGTGCGGGACGGCCACGCGGTGATCGTGCGCTATATCCGGCCGGCCGGGACGCCCGCCGATGCGGCCGCGGTGGCCGTGATGACGAACGCCCTCTGCGTTCCATAGGTTAAGCGGACCCGCTCCGTGAACCGGGGGGGGTTGAGCACGGGGCCGGGTCTGCTGTTCGTCGTATCGGGACCTTCAGGGGCCGGCAAGGACACGCTCGTCGAGGCGCTGCGGGAACGGCGGGGCAGCCTACGGTACTCGGTCTCGGCCACGACGCGCGAACCCCGCTTGGGCGAGCGTAACGGCGAGCACTATTTCTTCCTGTCATCGGAAGAGTTCGAACTGCTGCGCGACGGCGGCCGGCTCTTGGAGTGGCGGGAATACAACGGCAACCTTTACGGGACGCCGTGCGATTACGTCGAGGAAAGCCTCACCGAGGGTTACGACGTGATCATGAAGCCGGAGGTCAACGGTGCGCTGGCCGTCAAGGCGTCGTATCCGGATGCGGTCTTGATATTTCTCGTTCCCGACCGCTTCTCAAACCTGCGCGAACGGCTCCTCGCGCGGCGCACGGAGACCAACGAAGAGATCGCGCGGCGCCTCGAGATCGCCCAGCGGGAGATGAAGTCGATCCGGAGCTTCGACTACATCGTCGTCAACGAACAGGACCGTCCGGATGAGGCGGTGCGCGACCTGCAGGCGATCCTGCAGGCGGAGCGCTTTCGCATCCACCGCTATACCGAGGATTCGATTCGGCGCGTCGAGTCTTCGTAAAGGCACGAGTCTCACATCCCGAGTCACACATAAGAAAGAAGATATAACGCTCATGAGCAAATCGGTATTCGGCGACCTGGACGTGCTGCTGGAGCACGCCGACTCCAAATTCAGCCTCGTCAACATCGTCACGAAGCGTGCTCGCCAGCTCAATAACTGGATCCGCGTCCAGCAGCTGCCGGTGACCGAGCGACGCGAGTACTTCGCGAGCGAGCCGCTCGTGGACCGCGAAACCATCAACCCGAACAAGCCGGTGTCGATCGCCCTCGACGAGATCGCGGACGGACGAATCCTTTACCGGCGCACGCGCGAAGGCATCAAGTAACGGCAGATGTGCGGCATCGTCGGCTATATCGGCTCGCGCGATAGCGTCCCGATCATCCTCGACGCCCTGCGCCGGCTCGAGTACCGAGGGTACGACAGCGCCGGCATCGCCGTCATCGACGCTTCCGGCGCTCTCGCCGGCTCGAAGGCGGAAGGGAAGCTGTCGCGGCTCGCGGAGCGCCTCACGAACGGCAGCCGGATCTCCGGACCCGTCGGCGTCGGCCATACGCGCTGGGCCACGCACGGGCCGCCCTCGGACGCAAATGCCCATCCGCATCTCGATTGCGCGGGCCGCATCGCCGTGGTTCACAACGGCATCATCGAGAACTATGCGGCGCTGCGCGCGCGCCTCGTCGAGCTGGGGCACGTCTTCAGCAGTCAGACCGACACGGAAGTCCTCGCGCATCTGATCGAGGTGCACTACGACGGCGACCTCGCGGCCGCCGTACGCCGGACGGTGCACGAGGTGCGCGGCGCCTATGCGCTCGGCGTCATATCGAGCGACGATCCCGACCACCTCGTGTTCGCACGCAACGGTGCCAGCCCGCTCGTGATCGGCATCGGGGACGGCGAGATGTACGTCGCCTCCGACACGCCGGCCATCCTGCCCTACACCCGGCGTGAGGTGATCCTGCAGGAGGGCGAGATTGCGGTCGTCGGACGCGACGGCTTCCACCTCAGTGACTATACCGGCGTCCCCATCGAGCGCGACGTCGTGACGATTACGTGGGATCCCGGGTCCGCGGAAAAGACCGGCTACAAGCATTTCATGCTCAAGGAAATTTTCGAGCAGCCGACCGTCATCAAAGAGACGCTGAGCGGACGCATCGATGATGCCGCCAACGTCCACTTCGGACCGGAGCTCGGCGCGATCGACGCAGAGCGGCTGCGCACGCTGAGCAAGATCGCGATCACCGGCTGCGGTACCGCCTACCACGCCGGCATGGTCGGCATGTATCTGCTGCGTTCGCTCGTCCACTTGCCGGTCGAGATGGAGCTCGCCAGTGAGTTTCGGTACGGCGATCCGGTCATCGACCCCACGACGCTGGTGATCGCGATGTCGCAGTCGGGCGAGACTGCCGACACGATCGAGGCGGTGCGCATCGCCAAGGACCACGGCAGCAGCGTGTTGGGCATCTGCAACGTCCTCGGATCGCATCTGACGCGGCTTGCCGACGGAATGCTCTTTACGCGCGGCGGCCCCGAGATCGGCGTCGCGGCCACGAAGACCTACGTCTCGCAGGTCGCCGCCCTGACGCTTTTCGCGCTATACCTCGCGAAAGTGCGCGGCACGGCCGACGCCCGCCGCCTCGCCGAAATTGCCGAAGGCACGAAGCTGCTTCCGGCCGCGGTGGACGTCGTTCTCGACACGTCGGCGGAGATTCGCAAGGTCGCGCGCAAACTGCGCAAGGCGCAGAGCGTCCTCTTCATCGGGCGCTACGTAAACTTTCCGACGGCGCTCGAGGGCGCGCTCAAGCTAAAAGAAATTTCGTATATCCACGCGGAAGGCTATCCGGCCGGCGAGATGAAGCACGGCCCCATCGCGCTGCTCGACTCCACCGTTCCGGTCGTCGGTATCGTGACCGACGATCGCGTGCGGGAGAAGATGCTTTCGAACCTCATGGAGTCGAAGGCGCGTGAAGCACCGGTGATCGTCGTGGCGAATCGCGACGACGTGGAGGCGCATAACGTGGCCGATCACGTTTTCTGGGTTCCAAAAGTCGACGAGCTGCTGTCCCCGATCGTCAACGTCATACCGCTGCAGCTCCTCGCGTACCATATTGCAGACATCGAGGGCAAGGACGTCGATCAACCCCGCAATTTGGCGAAGACCGTCACGGTCGAATAGTGATCCGCAGCGACGGACGGCGCGTCGACGAGTTGCGGCCCGTCACGATCGAACCCGGCGTGCTCAAATATGCGGAAGGAAGCGCGTTGATCGAGGTCGGCAACACGCGCGTGTTGTGCGCCGCCTCGATCGAAGACCGCGTACCCGCATGGATGAAGGGGCGCGGACTCGGTTGGGTGACCGCAGAGTACGCGATGCTGCCGCGCGCAACGCACGAGCGAACCCAGCGCGAAGCGGCAAAGGGTCGCCTTGGCGGCCGGACCCATGAAATCCAGCGCGTCATTGGCCGGGCCCTGCGGGCCGTCACCGACATGGCACGCCTGGGCGAACGCACCGTCTGGCTGGACTGCGACGTCATTCAGGCCGACGGCGGCACGCGGACGGCGGCGGTCACCGGAGCGTGCGTGGCGCTGGCGCTCGCGCTGCGAACCAGGTTCGAGGCCGCCGATCGCGCGCGGTGGCCGCTCACCGCAAAGGTAGCGGCAACCAGCGTCGGGATCGTGGCCGGGCAACCGCTGCTGGACCTGGCGTACGACGAGGACAGCCGGGCGCTCGTCGACATGAATGTATTCATGACCGATGGCGGGCGGTACGTCGAGCTCCAGGGAACCGCGGAGGCTGCGCCGTTCGAGCGCGACGAGCTCGACAAATTATTGGCGTTGGCCGACGGCGGCATCCGCCGGCTCTTCGTGCTCCAAGAGTCCGCGCTGCAAGCCGCGTTTCCGCTTCATGCCGGTTGACGCAGCGCTGACGGACCTGGTCGCGCGCGTGGGCGCCTTCCACATCACCGATCGCGCCATGAAGAACGCGCAGCACGCGATCGAGGCGGCCCTCGCGGCCGGTTCCGTCGACGATCGGACGCGTACGCAATATTTGGCGGCGGTGCGCCGCTACTTCGGCAGTTTCGATCGCGAGGCTCGCGCGCATCTTCGCGACGTCGACCGCCGCCTCGAGCACGCGAACCAAGTCCAGTTCAACCTGACCGCGGAACGCGGCGTCGCGGTCAAGCGGATCGAGGCGACCGCCGGAGTCCTCGAGGCATTGGCCTCCGCCGGAGCGGATCGGTGAAACTGCTCGACCGCTTCGGACGCGCTACCGCAGACTTCTTCGAGTATGCCGGCGGCCTGACGCTGCTGTCTGCCGAGTCGGTCGGGTTCGTGGTGCGGCTGCGCGTCCGCACGAACGAAACGATCGCGCAGGCCGCGCTGCTCGGCGTCCAATCGCTCGTGATCGTCGCCCTCACGTCGCTGTTCACCGGCATGGTGATCTCACTCGAGTCGGCGCAGCAAGCCGTGGCCTATGGATTCGCGAACCTCGTCGGCGGCGCCGTCGCGTACGCATCGGTGCGGGAGCTTGGCCCGATGCTCACGGGCGTCGTGGTCGCCGGACGCGTGGGGGCCGCAATCGCCGCGGAAATCGGCTCGATGGTCGTGACCGAGCAGATCGAAGCGCTCCGCTCGATGGGACTCGAGCCCTCGCGCTTTCTCGTCGTGCCGCGTCTCGTCGCACTCCTGGTGATGCTGCCGCTGCTGACGATCTTCGCCGACGTCGTTTCCATTGCGGGGGGCGCCTGGATCGCGCAGACGTACGCACACGTTTCCTACGAAGCGTTCGTGTCGTCGGTGCGCCAGTCGATCGACTTCTCGGACGTGCTCAAGGGCCTCTTGAAGTCGCTCGTTTTCGCAACGATCATCGCGATGGTCGGCGCCTATCAGGGACTGTCGACGCGCGGGGGTGCCGCGGGCGTCGGCCGCTCCACCACCTTCGCCGTCGTTTTGGCGATCATCCTGATCTTCGTTTCCAACTTCGTGCTCTCGTTCTTGCTCTTCGGATGAGGTACGGCGTGGCGGGCGTGGAGAAGACGGTCATCGCGCGAATAGAGGACGCCAAGCTCGCGTTCGGCGAGCGGGTGATCCTCGAAAACTGCACCCTCGACATCGTCGACGGCGCCGTCACGTGCATCATCGGTCTTTCCGGCGCCGGGAAATCGACGATCCTACGCCTTCTCGACGGCCTGCTGCTGCCGAGCGAAGGCCACGTGTACGTGCGAGGCCGAGACCTCTGCCACATGACCGAAGAGCAGCGCAACCGCATACGCCAGAAGATCAGCCTATCGTTTCAGTTTTCTGCGCTCCTCGACAGCTTGAGCGTGGGCGAGAACGTCGCCTTGCCGCTGCGCGAGCACACCAAGCTATCCGAAGCGGAGATCCGCCGAACCGTCATGGACGCACTCGATAGCGTCGGCCTCGCGAGCGCCTACGACAACCTCCCGGGGGAGCTCTCGGGCGGCATGCTCAAGCGTGCGGGCTTCGCGCGCGCCATCGTGACGCGGCCGGAGCTCGTGCTCTACGACGAACCCACGACCGGACTGGACCCGATCGTCACGAACTTGATCACGGAGACGATTCTGAAGCTGCGTGAAAAGCTCAACGGTACCGCCGTGGTGATCTCGCACGACCTGCAGTCGATATTCGCGATGGCGGACTATATCGCGATGCTTTTCGAGGGCGCGATCATCGCGTACGATACCGCCGATCGCATCCGCAACTCGACGAACCCCATCGTGCAGCAGTTCCTTCAAGGCTCGGAGATCGGCCCGATCCCCATCTAACCGTTGAACGTCGGCGAATATTGTTCGCGGCGCGCACGGTCTTGCTCGGATCGGCGGGTTTGTCCCGACGCAGCGCCGGCCGGTCTCCCACGCCGCTCGTGCGAATAGGATTTTCGGCGCAGACACGCTCCATGCTCCCGCAGAAACGCCTCCAGTGCAGGGCCGGCGGCGCTCCGAAAGAGCTGGCGCAGCGCCACCTCGACGATCGAACTTTCGCTGAACCGATGCCTGGTAGCGATCTCGCGCAGCTCGCGCCCGAGGTCTTCCGACAAATTCACGGTAAAGCGGAGCGCCGCTGTCGGTTCGCCCATCGTTGCGGATAGTACGTCCGCGCGGCGCCGGCGTCTATTGCGATTCATGCGGTGAAGTATTGACTTCGATCGCTTCGGCCGCGACGACGGGCTCGGCAACGAGGGTGAGCCGGCGCATGCGTGCCGAATCGAGTTCCAACGCGGCGATGACATCGCCGAGCCGTTCGCGGATGTCGAAGTGACGCTGTAGGCCGCAGACCTCGAAGATGCGCCGAATTTCGGGCCGAAGATCGACGAGAAGGAGCTTCGCACTTCGCTCGCCGATCGAACGCTCGAGGGCGACGAGGCACTCGAGCACCGTGGAATCGACGTAACGGGTTTTCTCGAAGCTGACGATGACGATGGGGGCGCTCGCCGTCACCGCGAACGCATCGAGCAGACGCGCCCGCTCGGCGATGTCGAATTCACCTTCGAGGACGATCACAAATGCATCGAGCTCGAGCGAGTGAACCTCATGCGGCTCCGCAACGTCTCTGGAGTGAGTCATTCGTCCCTCCTCGGGCGACGACTACGACGGCCGCGCGCCGGCCTCCTATTCACAACAGTCTCCCCGCTTGGCCGCTTGACCGCGAGGCACTTTTTCTTCGAAGGCTAATACGAAGCGCCATGACGAGGCAGGCCCAGGTCGGTGCGTTCGCGATTGTGGCGCTGCTCTTACTCTTTGGCGTCTTTTACGTCATTACCGACTTCGGCACGCGCCATACCGGCTATCGCATCGGCATCCACTTCCAATCGGCCGCGGGCGTCACGCCCGGAGCGCTCGTGTATTTCAGCGGCGTGGACATCGGCTCCGTCGACTCGATCGAGCTGCTGCCCGACAACACGGTCGACGTCATTCTCGCCGTCAATCGCGACATCGACGTGCCGGCCCAATCGCGGTTCTTGATCCAAGAGCCGCTTACGGGATCGCCTTCGGTCATCATCGTCCCACCGCGCGAAAAGCCGCCCGTGCCGCTCCTGCCGCGTCAGGTCTTGCCCATCGCCGAGCAGCCGCGCGGAACGAACACCGCGACGATCGCCGACCTGCTGCAGCAGGGCCAGGGCGAGATCAAGCGTTTCGACAACGTGATGGCGATGCTCGAGGCTCGCACGCCGAAGCTGCTCAACACGCTGCAGACCACCCTCAACAACGCCAACGACCTCACCGTCACAACGAAGTCGTCGATGCAGCAGCTTTCCGGCGAACTGCTCGCGCTCGGCGCGAACCTGCAAGGCAGCCTCACCACGGCGAGCGCGAACGTCGCCCAGCTCTCCGCGACGCTCAACGGCGCAGCCTCGACCGACTCGAAGAAGGTCGGCGTGCTGCTGGATCAATTCCACTCGACGGCGGTCTCCCTCAACCGCTCGATGGGCGCGCTGCAGGAGCTTGCGACGGACCCGCGCCTGAAATCCAACATCCTGACCGCGACGCAGAGCATCGCCGATACGACGCAAACGCTTGCCGCGCTGACGAAAGACCTGCGAACGGTCACCGGCAACGCGCAAACGCAGGCGCAGCTGCGCAACACCGTCGCCAACCTCGATGCCGTGATGCAGAAGGCGAACTCCCTGCTGGGGCAGCTCGGCGGCACCAGCAGCGTTTCCGGGATCGACACCGCGCCGGCCGCTTCTCCGGCTGCCCCCGGTTCGCCGGCGCCCGGCGGCACGCCGCCGCCGGGCGGTCCCATCTCGCCGGCGTTGCGCGAGCGGCTGCACGGTAAGCTGTCGAAGCTCGCAAGCGATCTCGTTGCCATACAAGTTCGGCTGAGCGGCCTTTCCCCGCAGCACGCGGTGACGCTCAACCCGGTGCTGACGAAGAGCCAGGGCCCGCTCGGCGATATCAACCTCGTCGTTCTGCCCCATGCGAGCACCAACGTGACGATCGGTGCCAATGCGATCGGCAACAATACGACGTGGAACGCGGTGCTCGCGCAGCAGCGGGGTAACTTCCGTTTCGGCGGCGGCGTCCTCTACTCACAAATCGGCGTGCTCGGCCAATACGCGCCGCCTCATGGAATTGGGCTCGAAACGCGCATCTACGACCTGACGTATCCGATGGTCGACCTCTACGGCAACGTCCGCATCGCGCCCGGCACGCAGCTATTCTTCGGCCAGCGCGACATCACGCACGCGTCGCGCCGCAACACGTTCGGCCTTCAGTACCAGTTCTAGGGCGCATGGCGGAGCGGCCGCGCGTCGGCATCATCGGAGCGGGCGCCATGGGCACGCTCTTCGGGTTCCATTTGGCGTCGTGCTGCGACGTGACGATGCTGGACGACAACGCGGCGGTCGCCGGCGCCGTCGAGCGCAGCGGACTCGCCGTCAACAACGAGGCCGCGCGCAGCGTGCGCATCGGGCGCCGCGCCGCCGATCTGTACGGATCCCAAACACTGTTTCTCTTCGTCAAGGCGGTGGACACGCTGCGGGCGCTGCGCGCGTTCGCCGGGCAGCTCAACCCGTCGGCGCCGGTGGTTTCACTCCAGAACGGCGTCGGCAACGAGGACGCGATCAAGACGGCGCTGGGCGGCGCCGTGCCGGTGATCCTCGGCATCACGACCGAATCGTCGCAAACGGTGGCGCCGGGCAGAGTCCGCAGCTCCGAGGAAGGCAACACGATCATCGGCTCCGCGAGCGCGCTGACGGCCACGTCGCAGGCGGTCACCGAGCTGCTGCGCCGCAGCGGGCTGCGCGCGTCCGTCGTCTACGACATTCGCCCGCATCTGTGGGGCAAGCTCGTCGCCAACGCTGCGGTCAACGCGCTTTCCGCGCTGCTCGACTGCGACGCCGGCGACATTCCGCGGGACCCCAACGCCGCGCGTCTCGCCGAAGCGCTTGCGGAGGAAACCGCCAACGTCGCGGCGGCCTTGAAGATCGGCCTGCCCTTCGTCGACCCATGGCAGTACGTCACCGAGGTCATTGCCGTGGGCGCCGACGCGAAGAGCTCCATGGCCTACGATCTCGCCTCGGGACACCCGAGCGAGATCGATCACATCAACGGCGCCGTCGTTGCTTTCGGGCGGCGCACCAAGACTCCGACGCCGTACAACGATGCGATGGTGCGGCTGGTAAAGGCGCGCGAAGCGCTTTTGGCGCGATCGACCGACGATCCGAGCGCGCCTGCGTCATAACTGGGGCTGCAACCGGAGGAGGCGAATCGCACCGGACCCGGCCTCGACGTCGACGCGACGCGACGCGTCACCATTCACCGTGCCGTCGATCGTTTCAGATCGGCCTTGCGAGGTGCCGCGCAAGCCAAAGTCGGTGAAAAGCGTTCCGTCGTCGGTATGCAGGTGAACGCCGAACGACGCGGCCGCGGGGATGCGCAGCACGACGTCGCCGCGCGACGTCGAGAAATGCAGGATACCCGGCCAGTCGAGCGACCCGATCGTCACGGTGAGGTTCCCTTGCCCGACCGTCGCTTCCGCGTACCCGGGAAGCATCAGCGTCACGTTGCCGTGCGCCGCCGCGACGCGCGCGTTGCCGCGGATGTCCGTAACGTTGACGTCGCCGTCGTCCGAGCGCACGTCGAGATTCGCGCCGTCGGGGACGCGCACCAGCAGCGACGCGAGCGCGCCTGGTGCGTCGACGAGTACGCCGCCGCGCGTCACGCGCAAGCGCGGCGCGGGGGGCGGCGTACCTTTGGCCATTGCCGTCGCGGCGACCGTGAAGAGCTCTCGCCGCTGACCGTTTTCGGGCTGATATGCGTTGAGCGTTGCATGACCGATGTGGACCGTCAGGGTCGCGCCGGGCTTCAGGACGCCGACCGTGGTCGCGTACGGCGAGGCGCCATGGCAGCCGATCAGCACGCCGAGGGGAAGAAGAAGCACCGCAGACTTCACGAAACCGCCTTTCGGTGAGGTGGTGGAGCATCTTTCAAGCGCGCGCCGCGCGCGGCATGATGGCGCTGCTGCTCTCGGGCTGTGCCGGCACGGTCCCGCAGGCGAGCGATGCGCCCGCATCGCACCCGAGCGCCGCATCGCCGAACGGGCGCTGGATTCCCACGCCGGGGCAGTCGTACCAGATCCAATATGACGGCAAGCTCGATTTGCGCGTTCCGGCGAAGATCTACGACCTCGACATGTTCGATACGCCGGCATCGGTCGTGACGAAGCTGCACCGGATGGGCCGCCGCGTGATGTGCTACGTCGACGTCGGTACGTGGGAGCGATGGCGTCCCGACGCCGGCGACTTTCCCAAGCGCGTGCTGGGCGAGCCCGACGGCCGCTGGCGAGGCGAACGCTGGCTCGACATCCGGCAAACCAAGGTCCTGAAACCGATCATGGGCGCGAGACTCGATCTCTGCAAACGCAAGGGCTTCGATGGCGTCGATCCCGACAATCTCGACGGCTACGAAAACAGAACCGGCTTCCGCCTCACCTACGCCGAGCAGCTCGCGTACGATACGTGGGTGGCTCGCGCGGCGCATACGCGCGGGCTCACGGCGGATCAAAAAGGCGACAACGATCAGGTCAAGGACCTCGTCAAGGTGTACGACTTTGCGGTGGTCGAGCAGTGTTACGCGCAAGGCTGGTGCGATCGCTTTGCCGTTTACACCAGCTCGAACCGCCTGGTCGTCGACGTCGAATACAAGATTTCGCCGCGTCGGTTCAAGCAGGATGCGTGCCCGCACACCGCCCGGTACGAGGAGACCGCGATCCTCAAGAGGCTGGAGCTCACCGCCTGGCTCGTGACCTGCCCCGGCTAAAAAGGGCACTTTCGCTCTTTCGCGAATGCGATAAAACTGTTATTATGTCGCTTTCGAACTCCCAGAAGAAGGCTCGCGACCCTGAGACCAGCCCGCCGGCAGGCCTCGACCCCCTCGTCGAGGATCTGGCCGGCTATCTGCTGACCGAGCGCAAGCGCAGCCCGCTGACCGTCGCGGCGTACGCGCGCGACCTCAAGGAGTTCACGGCGTACCTCGGCCCACAGCGGCCGTTGCGCGCCGTCACGTCGTCGCAGATTCGCTTGTACATCGCGCACCTGTTCGATACGCACGGCTACGACAGCCGGACCGTGTGCCGCAAGCTCTCGTCGATTCGGGCATTGTACCGCTTTCTGAAGGTGACCGGCGTGCTGGATGCCGATCCGGCCGTCGCCATTCCGGGACCGTCGGTGGCCAAGCGCAAGCCCACGCCGTTGAAGGTCGACGAGGTGATGCGGCTGCTGCGCACGTCGCTGGCCGGCCGTACCGACGAGGCGCGTCTGCGGGATGCCGCCATCCTCGAACTGTTCTATGCGAGCGGAATCCGCCGGGCCGAGCTCGCGAGCATTCGGCTGGCCAATCTCGATCTGAGCGAGCGTACGATTCGCATCACGGGCAAGGGCAATAAGGAGCGAACCGTCGTCATCAACCGCACGGCGGCGGCCGCGATCGAGGCGTACCTGCGCGTGCGCCCGCAACGCGCGGATCCTGCGCTCTTTTTGGGCCGCGGCGGCCGCGGGCTCACGCCCAAACACGTGTGGCGCATTTTCCGAAACATCTATCGCGTCAGCGGACTGCAGAAACACGCGAGTCCCCACACGCTGCGCCACTCGTTCGCGACGCACTTGGTGGAAAACGGCGTGGACCTCGAGACCGTTCGCGAGCTCCTCGGACACGAGAGCCTCGCGACGACGGGCGTCTACCTCCAGCTCGCGATGGGCCACAAGCGCCGCGCGTACGACGAAGCGCACCCCCGCGACAGAATGTAGCAGCCTTCGAGCCCACCTTTGGTCTATGTAATTGCCGCGGCGGCCATGCTGCTGATCGGCTTGCGGCCGTGGCGCATTCACACCTGGGTGTGGCCGCTCGTCGGCGCGCTCCTCGTGCTTGTCGCCGGCTACGAAACGCCGCATGCGGGGCTCGACGCAGTTGCCCGTCAGTGGAACGTGCTGCTGTTCATCCTCGGGCTGTTGTGGCTGTCCGCGGCGGCCGACGAGAGCGGCGCCTTCGAGTGGATCACGGAAGCGGTGCTCGAACGCGCGCGCGGTTCGCAGCGCCGGCTCTTCGTCTATCTCTTCTTGGCCGGCGCCGCAGTGACGCTCGTCCTCTCGAACGATGCGACCGCCATCGCGCTTACGCCGATCGTTTACCGCGTCGTGGCGGTGCACAAGGCGATGCGCCCGGAGCCGTTTCTCTACGGCTGCATCTTCGTGGCGAACACGGCCTCGTTCGGACTCCCGTTCTCCAACCCGGCGAACGTCCTGATCCTCCCGCATCCGGACCTGCCGGCGTACCTCTGGCACCTCGCACCGCCCGCGGTGGCCGCCATCGCGGTCAACCTCGGCCTGTTCCTCTTCTTCTTCCGCAACCGGCTCAACGCGCGCTACGAGGTCACCGCACGCGCCGCTCCGCGGCCTCGCACGATGCCCACGCTGTGGGGCATGCTCGGCGTCGGCATTGCATACGTCCTCGCGCTGCTGTTCGACGTGCCGCTCGGGCCCGTCGCGGCGGCCGGGGGCGCCGCCCTGCTGGTCGTGGCGACGCCGCACCCGGTCGCTTTCGGCCGCCGCATCAAGTGGGACACGTTCCTATTGCTGGCATCGCTGTTCGTCGTGCTCGACGCGGTGACGCGAGCCGGATTTGCGAATTGGGCGCTCGCGCAGCTCGATGCGGCGCTGCGTCACGGCGCACTCGCATTCAATGCGGCGGCGGCGGGAGGAGCCGCCCTCTTTGCCAACGCCTTCAACAACCTCCCCGTCGCGGTCGGCGCCGCGCATATCGTCGCGCGTGCGGACTCCAACACCGTCGCCTATCCGCTCATTGTGGGCGTCGACCTCGGGCCCAATTTGTTCACAAGCGGCTCGCTTGCGACGATCCTGTGGCTCGCCGTGTTGCGCGGTTACGGCCTGCGCATGAGCCGCGGCGAGTATCTGCGGCTCGGTGCCGCCGTCGTTCCGGTCACGCTGGCGCTTGCGGTGCTCTGGCTATGGATCGTCGGCTAACGGCCGCGCGTCCACCAGGTTCCGCCGGGGAAATACACCGCCTTACCTTCGCCCCAGATGACGTGGTTGGTGCCATGCGAATCGACGGCGAGCGAGAGATAGTCGCCGAATGGAAAATCGTAGCCGTCGTCGTGTTTGTACGAATCGCCCGTGCCGCGATCCGAGAGCCGAACTGCGTCGCTCCAGGTCGTTCCGGCATCGGTACTGCGCGCGTACCAGGTGTTCCAGGCGCGGCGCCCGTTGCGATCGTCTTGCCACACGAGGCGGAAGTCGCCCACGCCCGGGCCGGCGACGAGTGCGGGGCTCGTGTTGTTCCCTGCGGCGTTGATGAGCGCCGGCGCACTCCAGGTCGCGCCGCCGTCTTTCGACGTGCTGACGAACATCCGGTTGGGCCCCTGCGCGCGTTCGTTTTTATCGAACACGAACACGAGGTTGCCGCGGCGATCGGCGGCGACCGCGTCTTGACCCGTGTAGAAGTCGGGATAGCAGTGCTTGTACGTGCACGGCGCGCCTTCGTGCGTCACCGCAAAGGGGATTACTCGCCACGTCGCGCCGCGGTCGGCCGATGTCACGAGCCCCTCGTACCCGTCGCCGGTCTCGTCCTTTCCCGTCTCGCCGTCGACGGCGAACCAGACCGCGCCGTTCGGTGCGACGGTTCCGCTCAGCGAGTAGTACCATCGGCGCAACGCCGTCGCCTCGACAGGCGGCGACCACGACGCGCCGTGATCGTGCGACACCGCGACGTAGAGCGCGTAGAAGGCGTTGAACGCGACGTAGACGTCTTTCCCCGACGGCGATATCGCGAGCGTCGGCTTGTCGCTGTAGCGTAAGGCACCGTCGAGCCGCACCGTGGGACTCCATCGGCGGCCGCGATCGCTCGAGCGAGCAAACGCGGCGCCCGGCCGGAATCCGTCGAGGCAGACGACATCGATCGCGCCGCCCCGTTCCACGGCGACCTGCGGATCGTATTGGAAGGGCACGCGGATGTCTCGATGACAGAGGTGTCGCACCGCGCCCCACGTGCGGCCGCGATCGCTCGACGCGCGAAACAGCATGTAGTCCGGCCGCTGCTGCGTCGTCATCTGGTATACCCATTTGGAACTCGGATCGGCGGCGACGACGGGCTCCCAGTGATTGTCGCTCTTGGGACCCCACCGTTGCTCGGACTGAAATTCGCGTCCGTCGGAGCCGGCGACGGACGCACCTTGGGTGGCCGGCGGCAACGTAACAGAATTCTTCTCGATCCCGCAAGAGGCCAACGAACTGGCGAGCGCAGCGGCGCAAACGAAGAAGAGACTTCGCGTCGTCGGGTTTCTAAGACGCTGCACGGGACACCGCAGTGGGCAGGTTCACTGCGCGTCCAGCCAGTCGCGCGTGAGGTACAACCAAAAGGCGAGCCCGGCATACGCGCCATAGCGCGCGAACGCGCGCCGAATCGTCGAATCGGCCGCTTGTTTCTTTCCCGCGAGCCGCCGGTACTTCGGTCGCGTCCAGGAGTCGAGCACGAGCGCGCGGTGACGGCCGAGCAGCTGCATGACGTGCGCGGCGCCGTACGGACCGACGCCGGGCAGCGCCAGCAGCGTTTGTTCCGTCTCCTCGTCCGAGTGGCGCCGGCGATCGACGAGCGATTCGAGATCGAGGGTTCCGGCGACAACGTCCCGCGCGATCGCCTTGACGTACGGGCCGCGATACCCCATGCGCGCGGCGTCGCGATACCACGCTTCGGGTGCGCGCGCGAGGACCTCCGGCTCCGGAAACGCACCGCCGCCAAGGTCCACGAGCGCGCCCGTCATTCGAATCGTTCCCGACCACGCGCAGTTCGTCGTACAGATCGTCTTGACGACGTCCTCGAACACCGTCGGGCTGGCCAGGATCCGCCCCGCACCGCTCGCCGCCCACGACAGCGCCGCGTCGCCGGCGATCTGCGCGTAGAATGGAGAGAGGTCGTCATCGAAGCGGAACATGCGAGCGACGGACGAAGCGATCGCCGCGGAGTCGCGACGCCCGATACGGCCGGGCGTCTCTACGACGAGGTTCCCGCCATTTGGGTGCATCGCCACGTCGACGATGCGCTTGCCTACGCGAAACGCTCGACGATAACCCGGCGGAGAATCGCGTATCGTCGCGGGCGGCAGCCTGGCACACCCGTGTGAATGGATCGTCCGAACGAAGGATATCGGCTCGCCGCCGGCGCCGCGCAGCGGCAGTTTGCAGAGGACCGCCACGGACGGCCCTAGACGACGTAGGTAACGTTGACCGCCACGCCCGCCGCCTGCGCGCGCATCAAAACGCCGTACACGGCGTCGAGCTGTTCTTCGATCGAGTCGATTTCGCCGACGCTGACGGCAAAGCGGGCGGCGTGGGTCCACAGTAAATGGCGAGCGCGTTCAAGCGCGCTGTGAAGCCGCTCCGGCGTCGCTTCGAGCACCGCCCAATCCAAGTCGCCCTGCGCGGGCACGACGCGCCAGCCGCGTCCCGAAACGGACGGTAGGTCGTCTTCAATGCCAACGGCAGGGGGGACGGCCGAGAGCACGTCGACCGCTTCTTGATCCGCCATCGACAGCGGCAGACCGAGCTCACCAACGCGCAGGATATAGCGAAAGAACGACGGGCTGCCCACCGTGCAGCCGCCGGCCGCCGATGCGACGTTGACGTTGACGTGGAGCAGCTCGGTTTCGTAATGCTCCTTCGGCGGTTCGGGCATACGCTTTACTTCGCTGATATCAATCCGAGCTCTTCCACGGCCCGACGCTCCACGCGAAGCTCTTCGAGCGTATGGGCGAGCTTGCGCTGCCCGAACTCGCCGTGCTCGGTGCCCTCCACGATGCGCGACCGGCCGTTCTCGGTGCGCGACGGAAACGAAAAGACCAAGCCGGGATCGACGCCATATTCGCCGTGCGAGCAGCGACCGACCGAATAATACTCGCCGGGCGGCGTGTCGTGGGTTAGGTTGTGGACGCCGACCACCGCCGCGTTGGCGGCGGACGCCGCCGAAGAAGCGCCGCGTGCTTTGATCACCTCCGCCCCGCGATTTTGCACGGTGGAAATGAAGTCGCCCTCGAGCCAAGCACGGTGCCCCCCCAGCACTTCGTGCGCCGCGCGTCCTTTGATTTTCGCGTGTGCGAAGTCGGGGAACTGCGTCGTGGAATGGTTGCCCCAGATGACCATGTTCGAGACCTCGCTCACGTCGGCGCGCGCGCGCTTCGCGAGCTGCGCGCGGGCTCGCAGCTCGTCGAGCGCAGTCATCGCGAAGAAGTTGTCGTTGGGAACGCGGGGTGCGTTATTCATGGCGATCAGGCAGTTCGTGTTCGCCGGATTACCGACGACGAAGACCCGCACGTCGTCCGCGGCGTTGGCGTCGATCGCCCTTCCCTGCTCGGTAAAGATTCCTCCGTTGATGCGCAGCAGATCCGAGCGCTCCATCCCGGCTTTGCGCGGAACCGCCCCAACCAAGATCGCCCAGTTGACGCCGCGCATTGCCTCACCGACGTCGCTGCCGTAACGCACGTCCTTGAGCAGCGGAAAGGCGCAATCTTCCAGCTCCATCGCGATGCCGCCGAGCGCGCCGAGCGCCTGTTCCAGCTCGAGCAGCTGCAGCTCGAGCTCGGTTTCGGGACCAAACATCTGGCCCGACGCCAAACGAAACAGCAGTGCGTAACCGATTTGTCCGGCGGCGCCCGTAACGGCGACCTTGATCCGTTGTTTCACGCTTCCTCCAAAGTGCCGCGTTTGCGCGGCAGAACTCATGCTCTTCGGGGGCGAAACGCCATATCGCCCATGGCCGAGCCCGCGCTGCGAGGGTTCAGCGGAACCGACCAGCCCCGACCCTCCATCTACGACGCGTGCATTCGCTGCGGCTTGTGCCTGCCGTCCTGTCCGACGTATCTCGAGACTATGACAGAAACGTCCGGACCCCGCGGCCGGATTAGTCTCATCAAGGACGTCGCCGAAGCGCGGCTCGACCTGCTGAGTCCCGGTTTCGTGGGCCAAATGCGGGAGTGCCTCGATTGCCGCGCGTGCGAGGCCGTCTGTCCCTCCGGGGTCCACTACGGCCAGCTCGTCGAGACGGCACGCGCACAGATTGCTCGCGAGGAGGCGGTTCGCGGTACGGCATCGCGCGGCCAGCGTTTCCTGCTGCGGGAGCTCTTTGGCCGGGCGAGCGCCATGCGCGCCGCCGCCAAACTGCTGCGCCTGGCGCAGCGCACCGGCCTGATCGCCGTCGTTCGCGCGCTGAAGCTGGTGCCCGCCGCTTCGCTCGCGCCCGTCATCGCGCGCGCTCCGTTCGTCGCCAAAGGTCAGCACCTCCCCGCGGAGCGTCCTGCGGGGACGGCATTCCTCCACGTCGGCTGCGTGATGTCCGTGGCGTTCGGCGGCGTCCACGAAGCGACGGTGCGCCTGTTGAAGCGCGCGGGGCTGTCCGTCGTCGTGCCTGCCGATCAAGGCTGCTGCGGCGCGATCGCGGTCCACGCCGGCGATCGAGATTTCGCGCGCCAGCTCGCCGAGCGCAACATCGCCGCGTTCGAACGCAGCGGCGCGGACGTCTACGTGGTGAACGCCGCAGGCTGCGGCAGCGCCCTCAAAGAGTACGGCGACCTCTTCGCGCCTGACGGCGACTGGGCGAAGCGAGCCGCGTCATTCGTGCGGCGCGTTCGCGACATTCACGAGGTGCTCGACGCGATGGAGCTCGGTGCGCCCAGACACGCGATCGGGGCGACGGTGACGTATCAAGAGCCGTGCCACCTCGTCCACGCGCAACGCATTACTGCGGCGCCGCGCCGGCTGTTGGGCCGCATCCCGGGACTGCGGCTCGTCGAGATGGACGAAAGCGGCGTCTGCTGCGGCAGCGCCGGCATCTACACGCTGACGCAGCCGGCGATGGCCCAACGCCTGCGGCGGCGCAAAACGGCGGCGATTGCAGCGACGGGCGCAACGGTCGTCGCGACGGCAAATCCGGGCTGTGCGATCACGGTCGCCGCGGGGCTACGGGAAGCGGGCTACGATGCGTCCGTCAAGCACGTCGTCGAACTCCTCGACGAAGCGTACGGAGCGTCGAGTTCGCGTTCTTAGAGCGCCGCGCCCAGGCGGTTGCGGTCGGCACGCGCGTCGTCCGTCGACCCGTAGGCCTCGAAGACCGCGATCAGGCCGGTGATATTCAGCAAGCGCGAGATGGGACCGTCGTTGACGATGAGCCGAAAGGAGCCTCCGTGTTCGGTCGCCCTACGATGCGCGCCGATGAGCACGCCCAGGCCCGTGGAGTCCAAGAACTCGAGCAGCGTCAGATCGACGATCAGATGCTGTCCGCCTTTTTCCGTCGCTTCGCCCAACGCCGCGCGCACGGTCGGTGCGGTCGCCAAGTCAAGGCTGCCGCGCAGCTTGAAGACGAGCGTGCCGCCGTCCTCGGTCTTCAGATCGATGCTCAACTCGTCGTGGGTCATTGCCGTCGGCCTTCGCGTCGTGGGCTGCGTTGGCCTTGGTTCTTCATCTAAGGTTCATACGAAGCGCCCGGCGTCTTCGTCCCACCGTGTTAGCTGCTCGGCGACGAGATGCACGCCGCCGATCCAGCGGTCGATGAAGTGTTCGTCGAGCCAGTCCGCATCGCCGGCGATGACGCGCCGGCCGAGCGCCGTGGGAACGAAACTCCCCTGTTCCTCTTCGATGAGCGCTCCGTCGAGCGTGCAGAAGTCGTCGAGTATCCGCGAGAACGCGTGTCCTCCCAAGAACGATGCTTCCTCGCGACGGTCCGCTCGTGAAAAGAGTTCCTCGAACGGCGCCGGCCCCTGCGCGACCGCGTAGAGCGCCTGCCGCTGGGAGCGCGACAGCCCATCGCGCGTCCAAGGATACTCTTCACAGAGACGCTGCAGCGCCGCCGGAACGAATGGCAACCCGATCGCATTCTCCGTCGCGGCGGCATAGAGCCCTGCCGGCGACGTCGACGTGAAGCGTTCCCAGCTTCGGCGCGCCGATTTGAAGACGGCGGCCGTCGCCGTCCGCCGCTTGCGGAACAGCGGAACGATGTCGTCGACGGTCATGTTCGATAGATAGGTGTCTGTCTGCACGAGTGAGACGCGTGCCGATTCGAACGTTTCGAGCGACGTCAACGTCTGCAGCATTTGGAGCTGGTCGTAGAGGTCGTGCTCGAACCAGAGCACGACCTCCTCGAAACCGCCGGCACGCGCGACGAGCGCATCGCGCCGCTGGAAGTCGTGGATGAGGCGAATGGCGTTGCCGTATCCGCGCTGCGCGAGGTAGTTCGCACGCAGGGTGCTCGTCTCTTCGAGGGACAATCCGCCCGGCACCGGCCCGTCATACAGCGAATCTCGCCACGCGACGTGGGTCCCGAGAATCCCGGCCTTCTTGAGCAAGTACAACGCCGCATCGCCGTTGGTGATGTGGAGCGTCTCGCGCATGCGCGCCATACGTGCCTGTTCCGCTTATTCGTCGCTCGGCCCGCTCCGAGAGCTGTGCACGACACGGGCCGTTACGGTGCTGGGGTGGCTGGATTCGAACCAACGCATGGCGGAGTCAAAGTCCGCTGCCTTACCGCTTGGCTACACCCCATCGGTCGTTGCTTCGGCGCGCGAGCGCGTCGAAGCAACGGCCAAGCGTTATCGGCGAACGGACCGCGCCCCTCTCGGAGCCGCGGGGCCGGTTACCGGGTGGCGATCAGTCGCTTCGCGCCGACGTAGCGCGAGGCCCAATATGACTCGGACAGGCGGCTTACCATCACGCCATGGCTCGAGCTCGCGTGAACGAACCGGCCCGAACCGAGATAGATGCCGACGTGCGAAACGCCGCCGTACGTATCGAAGAACACCAAATCGCCGGGATGCGGGCCACCGACCGCGCGGTGGCCGACGTCGTACTGAGCGTCGGCGGTGCGCGGCAAGGCGATGCCGAGCGAGGCGAAGACGTGCTGGACGAATCCCGAGCAATCGAATCCCGACGTACTCGTCCCGCCAAAGGCGTATGGAACGCCCAAGAAACGCAGTGCGCTGCGCGTGAGCGCTTGCGCCATCTTGGAGGTGCGCGCGAGGATCCCGCCGGTGAACCGGCCGATTCCGGCGCGGTGGCGCTGTGGCGTACCGATGATCAGGTGCGTGGTCCACTCCGCCACGTCGGGACTCAACGCTTGGGCGTTGGCGGCGCGCGATGCGCCCGAGTAATCGAGCTGGGGTCCGGTGGATGCGGAGTCGGCGCGCGCGACGGCGCCGGAACCGGCAATCAGGAGGGCAAATGCCCAAAGGGCGAACGCATGACGCAAGAAACTACTCCTCTTTCACGACACTTGCGGGGTTAGTTGACGGGTTCGGGCGGGAAAGAATCGCCCTAGGGCCGACCGGCCCACTCACCCCCACCGGGGAAATCCCCCGCTCGAGACGGCTGTCTCGACTCAGTGACCTTTGTTAGGCAAGGGAACACCCGACGAGCGTGTTTGGCCGTCGGAGACCCCTTCGACCCCGCGCTTCGGCATTAGTACAGGGTGCCCTCCCCCCGCCGCTGCCGGACCATTCCGGCCGGATTCTGAAGCGAGCGACGCGGCCTCTCGCTCGATACACGCGGCGACACGGGACGCGAGGCGCTCGACGAGGCCGCGGTCGTCGCCCTCTGCCATCACGCGAATGAGCGGTTCGGTCCCGGATGCGCGAATCAGTATGCGTCCGTCGGCGCCGAGCGCGGTTTCCGCCGCCGCGATCTCGTCGCAAACGGCGGCCACCCCAAGCACGCCGCGTTGGCCGGTGCGCACGTTGACCAGCACCTGCGGCGCGCTCACGACGTCGCGAACGAGCTCGTGAAGCGTCGTCCCTTCGGCGGCCACGAGCGCCAGCAGCGACACGGCGGTGCGGGGACCGTCGCCGGTGGTGTTGTAGCGGAAATCCACGATGTGGCCGGACTGCTCGCCCCCGAGCGCGTATCCGCCCTCGCGCATGCGCTCGAGGACGTACCGGTCGCCGACGGGCGTTCGAATCAGCGAAATCCCGTTCCGGCGCAACGCCCGCTCGAAGCCGATGTTGCTCATGACCGTCGCGACGACCGTGTCGCCCGGCAGTTCGCCACGCGCGTGCATCGCGCGCGCCAGCGCAAACATCACGTGATCGCCCGTCACCGTCTCGCCCGTCTCGTCGACGAACAGCGCGCGGTCCGCATCGCCGTCGAAGGCGACGCCCACCGCACGCATCTTCCCGTCGCGGTTTCTCGTCCGCACCGCAGCCCGCAGCGCGCGCAGGTCCGTGGCACCGCAATCCACGTTGATGCGAGTGCCGTCGTTTTCGCAGTTGATCTCGGTCACGTCCGCGCCGAGCTTTCGCAGCGCGTAGGGCGCGATGCCGAAGGCCGCTCCGAAGGCGCCATCGACGACCAGGCTGAGTCCGCGCAAATTCGGCTCGCCGGCGTACAGTTCTTCGTAGTAGTGACGCGCCAGATTTTGTGCGATTCGCGCGATGCCGACGCCGGTGCCCGTCGGCCGCGGGAGCGCCTCCGAGCCGACGAGCGATTCGATGCGCGACTCCAGGGCGTCGGAGAGCTTGCCTCCGTCGGCACCGAAGAACTTGATGCCGTTGTCCGCGATGGGATTGTGCGACGCGCTGATCACGGCGCCCGCCGCGGCGCCCTCGCGCCGGGTCACGCAGGCCACGCCCGGCGTGGGCACGATGCCGATGGAGACGACGTCGCATCCCACCGACGTGATTCCCGCGACCATTGCAGCCTCGAGCATCGAACCGGAGACGCGGGTATCGCGGCCGACGAGGAAGGTGCCCCGGGTCCCCTCCGGCACGAGGACGGCCGCAGCCGCGCGGCCCACGCGGAACGCAAGCTCAGGCGTAAGTTCGGCATTGGCGATACCGCGCACGCCGTCGGTCCCAAAGAGGCGGCTCATCGTCCCTGCCCAGCGACGAAGTGAACGGTGACGCGAACGAGATTCGGCGTCATCGAGATCTCCGGTACCTCCGCGCCGGACGCATCGACGGCGACCGGGCGGACCATGACGTCCACGTCCTTTCGCTGGTTCGGCAATGCAACGTCGGCGTGCACGGCCGAAACCTGCGCGAGCACCGAGGTGGCCGCGCGCAACGTTGCAGACCGCGGCGAGACCTGGGCGTCGCTGACGACGATGCCGTCGGCCTTGGCCCCGACGTAGTGCACCGCGATCGCGAAGGGCCGCTGCTCGATGGGCTCGACGCGGAGCGTCACCGACGCGGGGCTCAAGCTCTGCACCGCGAGGTCCGGCGCGACGAGCGCCACCGGAACGTTGTAGACGCCGGTCGTGCGCCCGGCCAGATCGAGGACCGCCTTGATCTCTTCAGGGTTGATGGCATGCTCGCCGTGCTTGGTCTCGATCGTTACGACGGCCTGATGGTCGCCGAACCGCGCGACGTATCCCAGCGGCAGGTTCACTGCGGTAATCGGAATCGAAAGCTGCTGGTCGAACGATGCGGACGGGTTGTTGGCGAAGCGAAAATACGCCCATCCCACAAGCGCGAGGGCGACCGCGAGCAGCTTGAGGGAAAAGTTGTTGCGAACGATCTGCATCAGGACGCCTGCGGCTCGCGCTCGCCACGCGGAGAACGCAGCCGCAAGCGCAGGTGCGAAAGCAGGTCATTGGGCCGGCGGCGCGTCTGTCTCGGTGGGCGCGTGATGGCCAGCAGCATCTTGATCAGCCGCTGTTCGTCCTCGACGGGCCGCGACAACTTGCCGCCGCGCGCGATCGTGATCGTGCCCGTCTGCTCGGAAACGGTCAGTACGACGGCGTCGGTCTGCTCGGAAAGCCCGAGGGCGGCGCGATGACGCGTTCCCAACCGCGTCGTAGCCCGCGACGGCTCGGCGAGCGGCAGGAAACAACCGGCGGCCTCGATTCTCCCTTCGCGCACGACGGCGGCGCCGTCGTGCAGCGGCGACCCGCGAAGAAAGATCATCAGCAAAAGCTCTTCAGAGAGATCCGCGTGGAGCGCCGTTCCGCTTTCGCAATACTCTTTGAGACCGCTCTGCTGCTCGATGACGATGAGCGCCCCGCGACGCAAGCGCGCGAGCAGAAACGACGTGCGCGCGATCGTCGCGATGAAGCGGTCTTCCGTACGCCCCCAGCCGGCTTCCCTGGCGTCGCCGCGCAGCCCAAAGACGCCGCCGCGGCCGATTTGTTCCAGCGCCCGCCGCAGCTCGGGTTGAAACACGATCGGGATCGTCACCGCCGCGCCGACGACGATCAAGCGCAAGATCGTCCCCAACAGCGCGAGGTGCAGCAGGTTGGCGATGCCAAGCAGTCCCACCATCACCAGGATCCCGATGATGATTTGGACGGCGCGCGTGCCGCGGATCAGGAGCAGGACATAGTAGATCAGGATGCTTGTGGCGATCACGTCGATGACGTCCGCAATGCCCACGTAGCGCGTTACGGCGTCAAGCATCGTCAATCAGCAGTTCGAGAACGCGGCGCGTACCAATTTCGGGCGCGCCCAGGCCGCGCGCCGCGATTTCGGTGACCGTCCCCGCCGGGAGCGGCGACAGCACCTCTGCCGTACGGCCCGCGCTGAATCGGCGCAGCTCCAGATCGATCACGTTGAGCACCACGTCAGCCGACGAAACCGCCGGATCCCATTCCAAGATCACGCCCCCCTCCCACGGCCGGCACGCACGCATCCCGGCCGGGCGGCCAGCTCCGGCAAGCGCGTCTGTTACGGCGGGCAAGGCTTGTGGAACCGTCGGGGAAACTGCAAGGGCAATGACGGCGGTTTCGTACAACACCCCATCGGCGACGGCGCCAAGCGCCGCGCGGTCGTATGCATCCGGCATTTCGAGCAGGGCGTACGAACGACCGATGGCGGGGTGCACGCGCCACGTCGCCGCACCGCCCTGGCGGCCCGCGGCGTCGTCGATCGCCGCCCGCGCGCGCGCGTCGGGCGTTCCGTCGATGCTCAAGGTAAGATAAACCACGCTCGTTTCACCGTTAGGCGCCTGCGCCGTGCAATCTTGCGAGTGAACGCGACGCAGCGCGCGCTCGTCGTATCCACGGGAAAAAACTCCGCCTGGATCTCGGTCGACGGAGAAACGTCGCCCCGCATCGCGCAGCTGCGGCGGACGAGCGGAAAGCGGTCGATGCCGGTTCCCGGAGACGTCGTTCACGTTCGCGCCCTCGAAGACGGGCAAGCCGTCGTCGAACGCGTCGAGCCGCGCGATTTCACGCTCGAACGCCGCAGCAGCATGGGGCGATCCAAGACGATGGCGGCCAACGTCGACTTGCTCCTCACGGTGACGGCGCTCGCGAACCCGGCCCCGCGGCTCGCCACGCTGGACCAGCTGATCGCATTCGCGGAGGTGGAGGGCATCGCCGTCGCCGTCGTTTTCACGAAGCCGGATCTCGCCGAAGCCGGCGAGGCGGTCGCCCTGCCGGAACTGTACCGAGGACTCGGCTATGCGACCCTATGCCTGAACCCCAAGCTCGGCGACAACGTCGGCGCGCTGCGCGAGCTCGTTCGAGAACGGCGCGCGTTGCTTGCCGGTAACTCCGGGGTCGGCAAGAGCACGATCTTTCGCGCACTCGGCGGAGACACGCCGGTCGGGGAAGTCTCACGGCGCGGCCTCGGACGGCAGACGACGACCACCGGTCGCCTCTACCGTCTCGGTTCCGGGTTCCTGATCGACAGCCCCGGCATCAACGAATTCGGGCTCGGCACGATCGACGCGCCTTCGCTCGCCTACGCGTTTCGCGAGATGCGCGGGCTGACTCGGGAATGCCGGTTCGCCAACTGCACCCACCTCCACGAGCCCAATTGCGCCGTCCAAGCGGCCGTCGCCGACGGGCGCATCGCCTCCAGCAGGTACGCCGCCTACCGGCAGATGCTGCTCCAACCGGCGTAAAAGGCGCCGAGTGGACAGCCTTCGCGCCAAGCTGCTATGATACACGCCGTCCTCGTCCCGCTACGCCGATCGAAGGAGTCTTTTTGCCGAATATCAAGGCCGCCGAAAAGTGGGCCCTCCAATCTGAAAAGCGCGAGGCGCGCAACAAAGCCGTGAAGAGCCGCCTGAAAACGCTCTTTCGGTCGGCGGTCGCGTCGGACCAACCACAGGCGTCCCGCGAAGTGGAAAGCGCGTACGACAAGGCCGCTGCCAAAGGTATCGTGCACCCCAACAAGGCCGCTCGTAAGAAAGCGCGCCTGGCGGGCGCAATCCGCAGAGCCGCAGCCGCGCCCGCGAAGGCCGCCAAAGGCAAGGGGACCCGCTCCAAAAAATAGGGCCGCCCGCCGAGCGTTACGGGTCGACGTTGATCGTCAGACGCGTCGCTGCGTCGGCTCGCGCGAGCGGGAGCAGCCGTTCTCTGATCAGTGCGCGCAGCGCAACGGCGTCGCGCGTCCTCAATCCCACGCGATAGCGCCATTCGTTGTTGACCCGCACCACGGGATACGGCGCGGGCCCGAGGACCTCTACGAAGTCAGCATCGCGCAGTAGGTCGGCGTATTCATGCGCACGTTCGATCGCGCGGCGCCGATCGCGCCCGATGACGCCGAGATAGATGAGCCGTTGCGCCGGCGGGAAGCCCGTTTCGATGCGCTCGTGCAGCTCCGCCGCGGCGAAGCCGTCGTAATCGTGGCTTGCGGCGAAGCGAATCATCGGATGCTGCGGCGTATAGGTCTGCACGATGGCCTCTCCGCGGCGTCCCCGTCCGCTGCGCCCGCAGACTTGCGCGATGAGCGCGAAGCTGCGTTCCGCAGCCCGAAAGTCCGGAACGTGAAGCCCCTGATCGGCAGCGACGACACCGGCGAGCGTCACCGTCGGGTAGTCCAGGCCTTTGGCGACCATCTGCGTGCCGACCAGAACGTCGCCGTCCGCTTCGAATGCCGACAGGATGCGCGCATGATCGCCCACTCGCGTGGTCGTGTCGGAATCCATGCGTAAGACGGCGGCGGCGGGGAACAGCCGTCGTACCTCTTCGACGACGCGCTCGGTGCCGATACCAAGCTCCGCTATCGTTTCGAGACGACACGCCGGGCAAACGCGCGGGATAGGGGCCTGATAGTCGCAGTAGTGACATCGCAGCAGCCGTTCGCTGCGATGAACCGAGAGCGCGACGGAGCAGCGCGGGCACTGAGTGCAATACCCGCAGTGGCGGCACAACAGCGACGCGGCGCTGCCGCGCCGGTTCACGAAGAGCAGACTTTTTTCGCGGCGCTCCAGGCGCGCGCCTAACGCCTGGACGAGCGCACTGCTGAGGATCCCACGGTTCCCGCGCTCGAATTCCGTGCGCAGATCGACCACGCGTACGTCGGGCAGCGGCTGTGCGGTCGCGCGTCCCTCCATGCGCAGCAGCGCGATGCGCCCGCGATGCGCGGCGGCGTAGCTCTCGAGCGACGGCGTGGCGCTGCCCAACACGAGCACGCCGCGCTCCCGGCGCATTCGCTCGCGCGCCACGGCGACCGCGTTGTAGCGCGGCACCGTGTCTTGTTTGTAGGAGGGATCGTGCGCCTCGTCGACCACGAGCAAGCCGACGTCGGGGAGCGGCGCGAAGACGGCGCTGCGCGCGCCCACCACCACGTCGACCTCGCCACGCGCGCATGCCTGCCACGCTTCGAACCGCTCGCGCGAGGAGAGCGCCGAATGAAAGACCGCAACGCGATCGCCGAAGGCCGCCTCGAATCGCTGCGCCGTCTGCGGCGTCAGCGAAATTTCCGGCACCAGGACGATTGCGCGACGTCCGGCGCGCACGATCGCTTCGATCGAGCGAACGTAGACGAACGTCTTGCCGCTGCCGGTGACGCCGAAGAGCAGCGCGGCGTCGAAGCGTTCGCGGCGAACCGCCGACTCGATCCAGAGCAGTGCGCGCTGTTGATCGGGCGTTGGTTCGACGGAGCGTTCGGCCGCGGGACGCGCGCCGCCGTGCGGCGCCGCCCGGACGCGACGCTCCACCAAAGCGCCTTCGCGCACGGCGCGGGCGATGACGGCGTTCGCGAAGCCGGCGAGCAGCGCGTCGGCTCGCGGCGCGGTGCCGCGCGACCGGACGAATGCCACCAACGCGGCAGCCTTCGTTCCACGGATCGTCCGTTCGCCCGGCTCGAGCAGCCGGACGCGGTATTCGGTCGTGCGCGGATTCGTCATCCGGCGCTCGCGGCGCAAGGCGCCCGAGCGCACCAGCGCACCGACGTGACGCAACAAGCCGCGCCGATCTGCGGCGCGCCGCGCCTCCGGGTGGCGCAGCAGCTGCTCGAGGGCAAAATTATCGGGAAGCTCCTCCCATATCAAGGGCAGAAGGCGGGGCGGCACCGAGGGATAGCGCGCGGCCTCCGGCTTTTCGACGATGCGCACGAATGAGTCTCGCATGCGGGGCACCGCATCGGCGAGTACCACGGCGCCGAGCGCCTCGCCCAGCGTGCAGAGGTACTGCTCGGCGACGAAGCCCGCGAGGTGAAGCCCCGTTTCGTCGAAGGCGCGCGGCACGTCCAGGTGCGCCAGCACCGGTTTGAGCGGCTGGCCGGCCGGCACCTCGCGCACGGGCGAAACGACGAACGCCACGACGTCGCGGTTACCGAGCGGAACGCGCACGACGTCGTCCCACGCGCAGCTCGAGCGCGTCGGCATCGTAGCTGAGCGGCAAATCGAATCGCGACGAACGAATCGCCGGAAGCGCGTCAACGACGCGCACGAATTCGCTCGGGCGCCTCTCGCAAACGGCGCAGCACGGCGCGCACGCTCGCCGGCGCGCACTCTACGCCGTACTCGACGTCGCCGATCGCGCGCGGAAGGACGAAACGCTGGCGGCCGGCGCGCCGCTTCTTGTCGTGGACCATCGACGCCGCGATGACGTCGGGTGCCAACACCGTACGAAGCGGCAGCCGCAAGAGCGCCAGCAATGCCAGCACGCGCAAGTGCTCGCTCTCGCTGAACCGGCCCGTACGCAGCGCGAGCAGTCCCGCGGCCCGCAGCCCCAGCGCCACCGCTTCGCCGTGCGTCGTTCGATAGTTCGACGCGCGTTCGATTGCGTGCGCGAACGTGTGTCCAAGATTGAGCACCTCGCGCGCGCCCCGCTCGAGCCGGTCGTCGGCAACGCTCATCGTCTTCACCTTGACCGACTCGGCGATCACGGTGGGCCACGGCCACGTTGCGATTGGGTGGGCCGCGAGCACCTCGAGCGCCTCGAAGAACGCGCCGCCTTCGATGATCGCCGCCTTCACGACTTCCGCCAAGCCTTCACGAACGGCGCGCTCGGGAAGCGTCCGCAGCGCGTCCGCGTGGCAAAACACGGCCACCGGATCGGCGAACGCGCCGGCCAGATTTTTGCCGCCGCGTAAATTCACTCCGGTCTTGCCGCCGATCGCCGCATCGACCATTGCGACCAGCGACGTCGCGACGTGCGCGTAACGGACGCCGCGCATGTACGTCGCGCATGCGAACCCGAAAACGTCGCTCGCGACGCCGCCGCCAACGCCGATCGCGATGCCGCCCCGCTCGAGCCCGGCCGCCAGCATTGCATCGAGGATGCGCTCGACGGTCGCGAGACGCTTGCGCGGTTCGCCGAGCGCGACGGCGCACACGGGACAGCCGCCCGCGCGAGCGGCGATGTCGCGTGCGAGCGCCGCGACGTGGCGGTTTGCGTCGCAGAGCACGATCGCAACCGGGCCGCTGCCGCGCGCAAACGCTTGCGCCTCGGCGCGAACGTCGAGCGCCACGGTGATGGGATAACCGAGGTCTTCGTTGACCGTGGACGGCGTTATCGCGCCGATGTCTGCCGCTGCAGCCACGTGACGATCTCGGTTACGACGTGTTGGCGGCCCAAGCCGTCGGCGTCCACCGCAAAATCCGCGGACTCGTACTGCGGCATGCGGCTCCCGTACAGCGCGCGGATTGCCTCCAGCGTCGGCTCGTCACCGAGCAGCGGCCTGTGCGCCTTGCGACGACGCAGCCTGGCCAGCACGCGCTCGGCGGAAACTCGCAAAAACACGAGATGCGCGTTTTCGCCGAGGACCTGCCGGTTGACGCCGGTGGTCAACGCGCCGCCGCCGAGCGCGATGACGCTCGGCTGCGTCTCACGGACCGCTGAACGAATCGCCTCAGTCTCGTACCGGCGGAACGGCGCCTCGCCCTCACGGCTGAAGATGACCGCGATGGAGCCATGAACGCGCTCGACGAGGTCGTCGGTATCGGCAAACGCGTATTGAAGCCGGCGCGCGAGTTGACGGCCGATCGTGGTCTTTCCGCATGCCATGAAGCCGACGAGCGCCACATGCCGCTTCATCCGTCGTGCGCGAACAAGCGCTCGGCTTCCGCGCGGCTGCGTTCGACGTTGTCCGCCGTCTCTTCTATCGAGTCGCCGCCATATTTCTCGAGCACCGGTCCGACGAGCGCGAGCCGCACCATGGCTTCGGCGACGATCGCCGCCGCGGGGACGACGCAAACGTCGCTGCGGACGATCGTCGCCGGCGCATCCGTGCGCCGATGAAGATCGACCGACGGGAGCGCCTTCATCAAGGTCGGAATCGGTTTCACCGAAACGCGGAGCACGATCGGCTCCCCGTTGCTCATGCCGCCCTCGATTCCGCCCGCACGATTACTTGCGCGTACGAGCCGTTCGCCGTCGAGCGCAAACGCGTCGTGCGCCGCCGATCCCTTCGTCGCAGCCGCGCCCGCGCCAAGGCCGATCTCGACCGCCTTGACCGTCTGCATTCCGACAACCGCTCCGGCGAGGACGCCGTCGAGCCGCTGATTGGGCTGACGGTTGCTGCCGACGCCGACCGGGATGCCGTCGACGCGAATCACGAACTGGCCGCCGAGCGTGTCGCCGGCGCCCTTCGCCGCATCGATCGCCTCGGTCATCGCCTTTGCGGCGGCTGGATCCGGACAACGCACGTCGCTGCGCTCGACGTCACCTTGATCCCAGTCGTCGAGATCGGTCGCTTCGACTGGCCCGATTCGCGTGACGCAGCTGCGCGTCGCGATGCCGAGCGCCGATAGGAATTGCAGCGCATATCGCGCCGAGACACACGCGCATAGCCGTTTCCCGCGCACTCGCCCGTTCGAGCACGTTGCGCAGATCGCGCTGCCGATACTTGAGCGCGCCGGCGTAGTCGGCGTGGCCCGGGCGCGGATTCGTCAGCGGATCGCCCGCACCGACGAGCGGATCCATCAGCGCGCGCACGTTGGGCGTCAGATAATCGCGGTTGCGCACCAGCACCGCGATGGGCGAGCCGAGCGTCTCGCCGCCGCGCAGGCCCGCCAGGAACTCCACCTCGTCCTTTTCGATTTTCATGCGTGCGCCGCGCCCATAGCCGCCTTGCCGCAGCGCAAGCGTCCCGTTGATCTCGCCGACGTCCACGTGCAAATGCGCCGGGATGCCGTCGAGGATCCCGACTAATGCCGGCCCGTGCGACTCCCCCGCGGTAAGGTAGCGAAACATCGAGGCAACCTTCGGCACCTCAAACCGGCGCTACTTCACTCCGCACGTTCCAACGGCACGACGCGTCGCAATCGGTCCATCGCGCAACGATGAAGGCGCGTCACGTGCCGGCGCGAGTATCCCAAGCGCGCCGCCACCTCCACGACCGTAACACCATCCAGGTGGATGGAGCGAACGATCTGCCGTTCGAGCCTCGATAGCCCTTGGAGCATCTTTTCGACCGTCAGCCGATCGAGAACGTCTTCGATTCCGAACGGTCCGTCTTTACAATCCGCGCCGTACACGAGATCGAACGGCACCAGGTGACTGCTCGCGCGGTACGCGCGGATCTCGCGCACGTCGGCGGCCGTCGCGCCCATGCGGCCGGCGACGTCGCTCTCGCGCGGCTCGCGGTCGTCCAGGGTGCGAAGCTCGCGCTCGGCGCACGCCCAACGGCGTTCCAAATCTCGGACGCCCCGGGGCGCGCGCAAAACGCGCTCGCTGTCTCGCACGTAATGCATGAGCTCGCCGATGATGAGAATCCAGGCGTACGCCTCGAACGGCGCGCGCTGTGATGGGTCGTACCGATCGACCGCCTTGATCAGACCGATGGCACCGACTTGCTCGAGATCGGCACGATCGAGACCGCGCCGCATGAAGCGCCGCGCCGCACGCCGGCAAAGGTACCAATATTCGGCAACACGACGTTCGCGGAGCAACGACGTTGCACCAAAGCAAAGAGCCACACCCAACCTCCGCTTCGTTCTGCGAAGAAACCGGCGCCGCGTCGGCGGATCCGGCGTTCAATTGTTATATACCACGTCGCGGTAAAACGCAATATGCCTGCGAACGGCTCGGTGCAGGAGTCTCCGCGAGCAAGCGTCTAGTGTCGCCACATGCGCGGCCGGCCTCTGCGAGCGCTCGTTGTGCCGTTGGTGCTCGCCCTTCTCGCGGTCGCAGCGCTGCGCGATTTCAGCCGGCTCGGCGACGCGCTGCCATGGCATCAGCTCTACGATTTCAGCGACTTCTACTGCGCTGGTGCCGCCCTCGACGAAGGCGCCGACCCGTACCGGTACGAGCCGCTGCATGGCTGCGAGCACCGCGTGAATCGAACGGAAGCGTACCGGCGCGATCCGGCCCGCGCCATTCCGGCGCCGTTGCCGCCCTACGATTTTCCGCCGTTTGCGCTCGCTGCGCGCTTGAGCTTTTCGGCGGCGCGCGCCGTCGATGCGGTTGCGATCGTAACGGCGATCGCCGCCGCAGCTTTCGGATTGGGCCTCGTTGGCATTCCGCTCGACGTCGCGGCCCTCGCGCTCGCACTGCCGGCCGGATTCTTGTTACTGGCGGCCGGTCAAGTTGTCCCGTTTGCATTGCTGGCGCTGGTATACGCAGGCGTCGCGTTAGCGCGTCGCCGCGATCGCGCCGCGGGAATCTTGGCGGCACTGACGCTGATCGAACCGCACCTCGGACTGCCGGTGTGCGTCGCGATGCTTCTCTTCGCCCCACGCAGCCGGCTCGCGCTTCTCGTCACCGGTGCATTACTGGCCTGCGCCGCCGTTGCGACGGCCGGAATACACGGGGTCGTCGAATACGTGTTGCTGGTCGTGCCCGCGCAAGCTGCGGCGGAGGCCGGCTACGTTTACCAGTACAGCCTAACCTATCTGCTTCGTACCGGCGGCGTGCCGGCTTCGGCGGCGCTGGCGCTGGGCGACCTCTCCTACGCGGCGATGCTGGTCGCAAGCCTCTTGCTCGCCGCGCGGCTGCAGCAGCACCTGGGTCGGCGCGAACTCTTGGCGTACGTTCCCGGCGCGTTGAGCCTCGTGGGAGGACCGTACGTGCATATGGTCGATCTTGCCGTCGCGATCCCCGCTGCGCTCGTGCTGGCGACGCGCCTCGCCGGGCGTTCGAAGAACCTCGCGACCGTCGCCGTCGTGCTGCTCGCCGTACCGTGGATCGACGTCTGGATCGTCAAGAAACTCTTCCTTTCGACGCTCTTCGTCGTCGCTGCGCTGCTGGTGCGCTTGCAGGCGGGGACCGCCCTATCGCTCGGCACGTTTGCGGCGGTCGCCGCCTTCATGTATTGGTTGGAGCTTTGGCCGCCCGCCGGCCTGACGGCGACGACGGCGGGCTCGTTTGCGGCGAACGGCCTGGTGCAGCAGGCGTGGCGCGCATACGTCGCACAGATTCGCGGCGCGAGCGCGCTCTGGGCAATCGTCAAGGTGCCGACGTGGGCCGCCTTCGCGGCACTCATCGCCGCGTCGTTACGTGCGATTACCACGGGGCGCCGCGGACCGGCGCCATGAAGGCACGCGCGAGCGGCGGTTGTCGTCGCGGCGGTGCTCGTTCTGCTTGGAGCGGCCGCCGTCCGCGACCTCGCCCGGCTCGGCGCGGCGGCCCCATGGAACTCGATGGACGAGTTCGCCGACTTCTATTGCGCGGGATCGGCGTTGGATGGTTCGGCGAGCCCGTACACGTACGAGCCGTTACGAACCTGCGAGCACCGCCTCAACGGCGGCACGACGTATCGCGGGCGCCTGTTCGGCAGCAACGCCGCGGTCGTGGTTCCCGCGCCGCAGCCGGCGTTCGATTTCGCGCCGTTCATGCTGCTCGCGCACCTCAGTCCCGGGACCGCTCGAACGACGTATGGCGCCGCCATCGTCGTCGCCGTCGCGCTAAGCGCCGCCGGCCTCACGGTGTTGGGCATACCGGCCGCGCTCGCCGCCGCCGCATTGATTCTCTCCACGCTCTACGTGGAACTCAACGCCGGACAAATCGTACCGTTCGCACTGCTGGCGCTCGTCGCGTGCGGCGTAGCGCTGTCGCTCCGCCGCGACGCCGCCGCCGGCGTCGCGGCCGCCCTCGTGCTCGTCGAGCCCACGGTGGGCGTTCCCGTGGTCGCCGCGACGCTGCTGTTCGTGCCGCGCGCACGGATTGCCGCCGCCGCGACGATCGTTGGACTCGCGCTCTTGACGTGGATGCTGATCGGCTCGGCGGGGGTCGCCCAGTACGTCACGGGCGTGCTGCCGGCACACGCCGCATCCGAGGTGCACTTCGCGTACCAATACAGCCTCACGTATGCGATGGCGAGCCTCGGCGCCCCGCCGCAGGCAGCGCGCATTGCCGGCGTCGCCTCCTACGGCGTCCTGCTCGCGGCGGGACTTTTCATCGCGCCGCGATCGGCTACGGCACTGCAGCGCCGCGAGCTGCTCGCCTTCGTGCCCGCACTCTGCGCGCTCATCGGCGGCCCGTTCCTTCACCAGGAGGAGCTGTGCTTCGCGCTTCCCGCCGTGCTCGTGCTGGCCTGCACGGCGCGCGGCCGGACGCGAGCGATCGCGGCCGCAGCACTCTGCGTCCTATCGATTCCCTGGATCGTGGTCTGGGGCGTCAAACAGCTTTTCTTAGCGAGCGCATTCGTCTGCGTTGCGGCACTCGTTCGACTACGCGTAGCCGGCTGGACGGCGGCGGCAATCGTGTGCGCGATCGCGGCGGTTCTCTACTGCTTCGAGCTGCGTCCCCCGCGCCTGCCCACGCCCACGGCGAACGCGCTCTATGCGCCCACTGCGCTCGCGCAGCGCGAGTGGCGCAGCTACACCGATCGGCGGGGCCCCGGCGGCCCGCTCTGGTTCGCGATCAAGGTGCCGGAGTGGGCCGCGCTCATCGCGGCCTTCATCATTGCGGCGGAAGCGACGCCTCGATCTCCCGGCGCATCTGAATCCAGCCGCGAAAGTTTGCATGAAACGCGTCGTCGCCCGACGGGGTGGCCACGTGCTCGAACGGACTCAGATGCCGGCCCCGCGTGAGCCGATCGTACAATGCAAGATCTTTTTCCGCCGCGCGCGTTCCATCGTGGGTGAGATACGATACGCGGGCGCAGCGCGCCGCGGAGATCCGCTTGCGCGTTTCGGCCGGAAGTGCGGCTTCGTCGTCTAGCAGCAGGGGCGTGTGCCATTCGCCGTCACCAACGGCACGCGGCCGGCTGGCCTCCATCGCCTCGCGCATTCGCAACGCGGCAGCGCGAATTTCCGGCTGGGCGTCCGGCGCGCAGCGCAGCTCGAAGAAATTTTCCCACTCCGTGGCCGTGACGATGACGGTATGCCAAAGAAAGGGCTCCAGCAACCGGTTTAGCTCTTGTTTGTGCACGTCGAGCTCCAGCAGCCGCCGCGCGTGCGCGACTGCGCCGTCGCGCGCTTCAAGCCATACTCGCCGCGCTTCGTCGGCGTCCTTTCCGGTGAGAACGTCGGTCGCGGCCATTCCAGCCTTGTTGCGTCCCCACTCGAGCGGTACCGCCGGATCGCTTCCGATCCGCTCGAGTAGTTTCGTCGTCGGTATGGCCCGCGAGCTCGCGGAATTGCGCGAAAAAACCCGGTGTGTGTTGAACTCGGCCAAGACGAAGCGCGGAAACGTCACCTCCAGCGTCGTTAGCCGGGCTCCGACAGGACTGACGGAGTCCAGCAGCACGCGCGCGGTGTAGCCCACGAGGAGGCCGCGGGCCTCCTAGCCGCGGTAGCGCAAAAACGCCGGGACGTCGATGTCGTCCATCGTCACGGGCGCGACCGCATCGAGCTTGCCGCTTTCGAACGCCAAGCCGGACTGCGCGGCACGCGGCCCGCGCCGCGCGCCGAAGCCTGCAGCGAGCACCGTCACGCGCACCTTGCCTGACATCGTGGGATCGATCGACGCGCCGAAAATGATCTGCGCTTCGGGGTCGACCGAACGGCTGATCATTTCGGCCGCCTCGTTTACCTCGTACATCGCCATATCGGGGCCGCCCGTGATGTTGAAAATGACGCCGTGCGCGCCCTCGACCGTCGTCTCGAGCAGGGGCGATGCGATGGCCTTCTGCGCCGCGTCGGCCGCGCGATGCTCGCCGCTGCCTTCCCCGATGCCCATCATCGCGGATCCCGCGTCCGTCATGATCGTCTTGACGTCCGCGAAGTCGAGGTTGATGAGGCCGGGCTGCGTGATGAGATCGCTAATCCCGGCGATACCCTGCCGCAGCACGTCGTCGGCGTAAGAAAATGCCTCGTTGAGCGGCGTCTTTTTCTCGATGACCTGCAGGATGCGCTCGTTGGGGATCGTGATGAGCGTGTCCACCTTCGCCTCCAGCTCGGCAATGCCGTTCTCGGCGATCTGCATGCGCTTCTTTCCCTCGAACGCGAACGGCTTCGTGACGACCGCGATCGTCAACGCTCCGGAATCCCGCGCGAGCTCTGCGATGACCGGCGCCGCGCCGGTTCCCGTGCCGCCGCCCATTCCGGCCGTGAGGAAAACGAGGTCGGACCCGTCGAGCACGAGCGCTAGATCTTCCTTCGACGCCTCCGCGGCCTCGCGTCCGAGCGTGGGATTCGCGCCGGCGCCCAGTCCGCGCGTCTGGCTCCCGCCGATGTGCACCCGGTTCTCGGTCAAGACGCTCCGGAGCGCCTGCACGTCAGAGTTAACGGCAAAGAAGTCCACGCCCGCGAGCCCGGCGGCGATCATCCGGTTGACGGCGTTGCAGCCGCCTCCGCCGATGCCGATCACCTTGATCGTCGCGGCGTGTTCCGGCTCGGATATCGAACGTCGTGCGTCAGCCATTGATTCGGGATCCTCCATCGAAAAGAGATTTAGGTCCATAGATCCGCCAGCCACCGCTGGACTCGTGCCGCGATCGTGCCTCGCCGGCGGGTCACGCGCATCGCATCGTCGCGTTCGCCGTTCGCCCCGAAAAGCACCAGCCCGATCGCCGTCGCGTATTGGGGCGCCGCCATCGCGTCGGTCAAGCCGCCGACCGTGTTCGCCGCTCCGATCCGCACCGGCAGACCAAAGACTTCTTCGGCCAGGGGTTCGATGTTGGGCAGCAACGCACCGCCTCCGGTGAGGACGATTTCTCCCAGGACGAGGTCTCGCGGCACGTTCTCGACGATCTTCTGCCTCGCCATGCGGAGCGTTTCGAGCACCCGCGGAACGACGATCTGCCGCAGTTCGGCTGTCGTATGCTCGCGCGTCGAGCGCCCGTCAAGCGAGCGCACCGAAAACACCTCGTCGGTACGGCAGCCGCCCAGGCGTTTCTTTACGTCTTCTGCCTCGGCGAGCGTCGTCTTGAGACCGAGCGAGATGTCGCTCGTGAGGACGTTCCCGCCTACGGGAATCGTCGCGGTGTAGATGGCGCTCCCGAGCGAATAGACGGCGATGTCGGTGGTGCCGCCGCCGATGTCCAACAAGACGACGCCAACCTGCTTTTCTTCCTGCAGCAGCGTTGCCGCGGAGCTTGCGAGCGGCTCGAAGACGACGCCGACCGTTTCCAAGCCCGCCCGCTGGACACATTTGAGGACGTTCGTGATGAAGCTCGTGCTGCCGGTGATGATGTGCGTGTCCACTTCCAAACGGCCACCGGCCATGCCGATGGGATCGTTGACTCCCTCTTGTCCGTCGACGGTGAAGTACCGCGGAAGCGCGTGAATGATCTGCCGATCGCTGGGAAGGTTGATGATCTTGCTCGCGTCGATCACGCGGCGCACGTCGCCCGAGCTCACCTCGCGGTCGTCGCTCGTGACGGCGACGACGGCACGGTTGTTGGTGCTGCGAATGTGATCGCCGGTAATTCCGACGAAGACCTCGGTAAAGTGGACCCCCGCCATGCGCTCCGCTTTTTCGGTGGCCGCCTCGATCGATTTGATCGTCTCGTCCAAGTCGACGACGACGCCCCGACGCATGCCGGCCGAGGGGGCTTCTCCAACACCGACGATCTCGAGGCCGGCCGGGCCGTTGACGGCGACCACGGTGCACGTCTTGGTCGTCCCGATATCGAGGCCGCAAACGGTCTCGTGCTTCATCCGTCCTCAATCACTTGTCGAAACGGGTGCCCGCGCCCCCATATATTGCGGTACGGCCCGCGGTTCCCACTAGGAATAGTCGGCTCGGCGGACTGGCAGTGCTTTGCGAGCGCACGAGCTTCTCCTTCCCCGCGCGCCAGACCGCTTGCCGCACCGACAGGGCGCCATCAAAAAAAACTCAAACGGAGGCCGGAATCAGGACCGCCCGGCACTAGAACGCCGCGCGAACCTGCGCTATCATTCGTTGTTAATTGCATCGCTCGAACCCGAGGAGCCATCACGTGAAGCGTCCAGGACTTGTGCTCGCCTTCTCCACGGTCTGTCTCCTTCCGTTGCCCGCCTGGTCGGCCGCAGTCGATCCCGGGAGCCTCGCGGATGGCACCTACACCGTCAAAGTGGAACGCGTCGTCGATGCGCAACACGTGCAGGTGCTCTTGGACAACGGTTCTGAGGCTACGTTGTCGGCTGGGCGTTCGACGGTCGACTTTTCGAAGGTCAAGCCCAACGACCAGCTCAAGCTTTCGTTGATCAAGGGCTCGGTCATGGTCTACGCCGACCTTACGACGCACTAAACGCCCTTCAGCGATAGACGACGACGGGCGTCCCCGGCGCCCGAACGTCGATCGTCGCGACGCGCCGCTGCCCGTGGACCACTTGGACCAGGATCGCGTGGACGAGCGCGAGCTTCCGCGCGACGTCGTCGGGTTGCCCGAGCAGTATGCGCAGGCCGTCCGGTAAGCCTGCGACGATTCCGCCATACCGGTCGAACTCGAGCGTTCGCGGCTCAATGTTCCGTATCGTCATCGCGTCGTAGGCGTCGCGCAGCTGCAACGGCGCGCCCGCTTCGACAAAGCTTCCCGGCACGAGCGCGAGCCCGGGCGGCACGAAAAACGCGGGTTCGGCTTCGAGACCCGTCGCGGGCTCGAGCACGCGCAGCGAGGCGTCGACGACGGCCGCGTTCGCTCCGCTCCAGAGAACCGCGAACGGGACGCGCTCCGCGACGCGGATTCGAATTTCGCTTGGGGGAATGCGATGAACCGATACCCGTGCGATATAGGGAATTTCATCGATGCGCCGCGCCATTGCGCCGGTGTTTTGCAACCAGATGCTGCGGTGCGGCGCGACGCCGGCGCGCCGCAGGATCTCACTGGTCGGAACGCGCCGGTTTCCGATCACCTCAACGGTTCGCGCATCGAATGCGGGCCACGTAGCAGCCGCCATCGCCGCGACGCCGATCAGCCCCGCGGCCAACAGCAACGGCATCCAAAAACGGCGGACGCGCGCGGCCGCCGACGGCCCACGTCGCCGGACCGTCACGTCGTTTCTATCGCGTCGCCCAAGGCGTACGTCGCGAGCGCCTCTGCCACGCCATCGTGCGCGACGTCGCCGACGCACGCGCCGGCGATCTCGCGCAACTCCGGCGGCGCCGAGCCCATCGCGACGCCGAAGCCGGCGGCGCGCAGCAGCGGAGCGTCGTTCCAAGAATCGCCGATCGCGAGCGTTTCTTCCATCGCGACCCCGAGCCGATCGGCGACGAAGCGCAGCGCCGCCCCCTTATCGACGCTCGAGTCGAGCACTTCGACGAATTCCGGAAGGCTGCGCGTGACGTAGGCGCGGCGTCCGAACCGTGCCGCGAGCGCTGCGGCGTACTCCGCCGCGACCGGCGGCTCTGCGACGATCACCGCCTTCGTGGCCGGGCTGTACGCAAACGCCTCGCGGAGGGACGGCACGACCACCGGCTCGGTCAGCGCGAGCCGCGCGTAGAGCTCGGAATATCGGTTGCGTGCTTCGCAATAGTATTCGTCGTTCCGGTAGAGCTGCAAATGCATGCCGTCGCTCTCGGTGACGCCGATGAGTTCCCGCACGATCTCGTTTCCCAACGCGACGTGTTCGAGCACCTCGTCGGTCACGGGGTCGATGATGGCCGCGCCCTGATAGCAGACTATGGGTGCCTCGAAGTTCAGTTCCCGGGCGAAGGGGAGCGTCGAACGATACATGCGGCCCGTCACCAAACAGCCGGCGATTCCGGCGGCGCGCATCCGCCGGACCGCCTCCCGCACGTTCTCTGAGATGCGCAGCGTCCGGTCTACGAGCGTGCCGTCGACGTCGAATGCGACGAGGCGGAACTTCAACTGCCGCTCCGCATGCGCGCCGCCTGCGCGTGGTGCGGTAATTCGTCCCGCTCCGCCAGTGCGGCGAGCAGGGCCGCGTCGGCCGTCATACGTTCGGTGCTGTTTTCCACGACGCTGAAGGTGCGCGTGAAGTCGGCGAGGGCCGACGCCGACGCAAAACGTGCCGTGCCGCCCGTTGGAACCGCGCCCGGCGTGCCGCTCAAATACTCGGCGGCAACGAGCGGCGTCATATCGCCTGCGAAGACTGCGCCCGCGGTGACGACGTGTGCGAGATACTCCGCCGCATCGCGCACCTGCAGGCAAAGGTAGCCGGGCGCAAACCGGTTGAGGACGGCGTACAATTCTTCCCTGCCGTTGGCGGCGACGAGCCGGCAGCGATCCGCAATCGCCCCGCCCACGACGTCGCCGCGCTCCAGCGTCGGCGGATCGAGCGAGTCGATCAGCTGCGCGACCGCCTCGAGCAGCGGTCGAGACTCTGAGAGCACGGCCAAACGCGCGATGCCGCCGCGTTCGGCCTGTGCCAGCAGCTCGCCGACGACGTATTCGCTGTTCGCTCCATCGTCCGCCACGACGAGGGCGTCGGCCGGGCCGCAGAGCGCGTCGATCCCGCATCGTCCGAAAACTTGGCGCTTCGCTTCCGTCGTCCACACGCCGCCGCGGCCGACGATCTTTTCGACGGGAGCGATCGATTCGGTGCCGTACGCGGCGGCACCGATCGCCTGGGCGCCGCCGACCGCGTAGAGCTCGTCGACGCCGCAGAGCGCGCATGCAAAGAGCAGCGCCGGAGAAACCGGGCCGGCGGCGCCGGGGGAGAGGACGACGACGCGCGACACGCCGGCGATCGCCGCAGGAACGGCGGCGGTCAGCACCGCGGTCGCGGGACTGCTGCGCTGCGCGTAAATCGCCACGGACCGCAGCGGCCGCCTGCAGAGTGCGTATCGCGATCCGTCGTCTTCGTCGTAGCGTACGTCCGGTTGACGCTGCCGCTCGTAAAAGCGTACGGCGCGGTCTTTTGCGAGCTCGAGCGCACGCGCGATTTCGGGGGCGACGAGCCCACGCGCGGGCGTCACCATCGGGATGGGGATGCGGATGCCGGCTGCGACGCACCCGCCGTCGTCGAAGCGGCGCGTGTATTCGACGAGTGCCTCGTCGCGGCGCTCGCGTACGCCCGCCAAGATGGCGGCGACGTCGGCCACCACGGCGTGCGGGGGATCCCATGTGGGCTCGACGAAGCCGGCCAGCGCGACGGCGTCCGATGCGGATACGACGTTCACCCGTAGGCGTCCAGCGTGCCTTCGCGCACGCCCTGCGGCGCAAAGATCCGTTCGAGCTCGCCACGCACCTGCGCGTCGCCGGCGATGGCGCGCGCCACGCGCTGCGTGCGGCCGCGCACGTGCATGACGACTGGTACTTCACCCGGCCAGTCGTCGATCAGCCGCGCGAGGCGATCGATCTGTTCGCGATGCGTGACGTCCACGTGCCAACCGCGCGCCGTCGACGAAGGCGCGGTGGCCGGCGGCGCGACGAAGCGTGCGACCTCGTTTGCGGCGACGGAGATTTCGATGCGCGGCTCGTCGCCCGGCGACGCCCCCGGGCGTTCGCGCAACCGCACGCGGCCCTTGACGATCAGGATCGCGTCGTTCGCAAAGAGGTGATGCAGCTCGGGGTACGCTTTCGAAAACAGCACGACGTCGCAGGATCCGGTCGTATCTTCGAGCTGCGCGATCAAAATCTGCTGTCCCGCTTTGGTCAGCGTTCGACGCGCCGCGGTGACCGCGCCGGCTATCGTAACGGCCGCATCGTCGGACGTCGTGCGCAGTTCCTTGATCGGCAGGGCGCCCGCGCGCTCGAGCAGCGGGGTCACTTCGGCGAGCGGATGGCCCGAAACGAAGATCCCGAGCGTCTCCCGCTCCCACGCAAGCAGCTCGCGAGTCGTCGGTATCGCCACGTTCGGGAGCCGTGGGGCGAGCGACGGCGCTTGAGACCCCGTCTCTTCGAAAAGAGACGCCTGGCCGAGCGCGGCATCGCGCGTCGTCCGTGCCGCAAGTTCCAGGGCCGCGTCGAGCGCGGCCAATTTCTGCGCGCGGTTGCCCGGGAGTCCATCGAGCGCCCCGCACTTCACGAGCGCCTCGAAGACACGGCGATTGACCGACTTCACGTCGATGCGCCGCGCGAGGTCGAAGAGGTCGGTAAAGCGCCCGCTGCTCTCGCGGCCGGCGATGATGCCGCTGACCGCGGTTTCGCCGATCCCTTTCACCGCCGCGAGCCCAAAGCGAATGGCGTCCTCCACCACGGCGAAATCGACGAGCGATTCGTTCACGTCGGGCGGCAGCACTTCGATGCCGACGTTTTTTGCCTCGTCGATGTACTCGACGAGCTTATCGGTCCGGTCCTTGACCGACGTCATGAGCGCCGCAAAATATTGAAGCGGATGGTTGGCCTTGAGGTATGCGGTCTGATAGGCGATCCAACCGTATGCAGCCGCGTGCGACTTGTTGAAGCCGTATCCCGCGAAAGGTTCGATGAAGTGGAAGAGCCGTTCGGCCAAGGGCCGGTCGATCTGCAGCGTCGCGACGGCGCCCTCGACGAACATCTCCTGGTATCGCGGAATCTTCTCTTTCTGCTTCTTGCCGATTACCTTCCGAAGCTCGTCCGCTTCGCTCATCGTAAAGCCCGCGATGTCCCGCGCCATCTGCATGGCCTGCTCTTGGTAAACCGGCGTGCCGTAGGTCTCCGCCAAGATCGGCTCGAGCTTGGGATGCAGATACTGCGGCTGAGAACGGCCGTGTTTGTTGGCGATGTATTGCGGTATCCAGTCCATCGGGCCGGGCCGGTAGAGCGCCACGAGGGCGATCACGTCCTCGAAGCGGGAAGGCTGGAGCTCCGCGCAGACGCGCTTCATTCCCTCGGATTCGAGCTGGAAAACGCCCATGGTTTCGCCGCGCCCGAGCATGTCGTACGTCTTTCGATCGTCGAACGGAATGGCCGCGAGTTGGAAGCCGGCGTCGACGGTGCGCCGAATCTCCGACGCGGCGTTTTCCATCACCGTGAGGTTGCGAAGGCCGAGAAAATCCATTTTCAGCAGACCGATGCGCTCGATCCAATCCATGTCGTACTGCGTGTTCACGCCGCCGTCGCCGAACCGCGCGAGGGGCGTGTAATCCGTCAGCGATCCCGCGGAGATCACGACGCCGGCCGCATGGGTACCCGCGTTGCGAGCCAGCCCTTCGATCTCTTTTGCGGTGTCGAGCAGCTTGCGAATTTCCGGCCGCGTCGCATAGAGCAACTTGAGTTCGCCGTTCTGTTCGATTGCCTGGGCGATCGGCATGCCGGTGGGGCCCCCGGGTATCAGCTTTGCGACACGATCGACGTCGGCGAGCGGTACGCCCAGGGCACGTCCGGCGTCCCGGATCGCCGCGCGCGCCGCCATCGTCCCAAACGTCACGATCTGGGCCACGCGATCCTTGCCATACTTTTGCGTTACGTATTCGATGACTTCGTCGCGCCGGTCGACACAAAAGTCCGTGTCGATGTCCGGCATGGAGATCCGGTCCGGATTGAGGAAACGCTCGAAAAGCAGGTTGAAGCGCAGCGGATCCAAGTCCGTAACCTTCAAACAGTACGCGACGAGCGACCCCACGGCAGACCCTCGCCCGGGGCCGACCGGGATGCCGTGGTCTCGCGCGTATTTGATGAAGTCCCAAACGATGAGGAAGTAGGACGAGAAGCCCATCGTCGTGATGACGCCCAACTCGTATTCCAACCGCGCGCGCAGCGCCGCGTCGCTCGCAACGCGGGCCTCCCCGTAGCGCTCGAGCAGTCCGACCTCGCAAATTTCGCGGAGGAATTCGGCGTCGCTCTTCTCGGGCACGCCGGCCGTCTGCGGCACGGGGTATTGCGGCAGGTGAAAGATCTTCTCGGGGATGCGAATGTCGACGCGTTCGGCGATTTTGAGCGTATTGTCGCAAGCCTCGGGGAGGTCGCTCCAGAGTTCGCGCATTTCCGCCGCCGATTTTAGGTAGAATTGATCGGAATAGAACCGCATGCGGTTCGTGTCCGACACCGTCTTTCCGGTACCGATGCAGAGCAGGACGTCGTGCGCGCCGGCGTCCTTCTGCTCCAGATAGTGCGAGTCGTTCGTCGCCACGATGGGAACCGCGAGCTGACGAGCGACGCGGACGAGCCCCTCGTTGATGGCGTCCTGCTCTTTCATCCCATGCCGCATGACTTCGATATAGAAACGGTCGCCGAAGATGTCGAGATACGTTTGAGCGTTGCGCACGGCAGCCGCATAGTCGTTGCGCAGCAGCGGCGCGGCGACCATACCCGACATGCAGCCGGAAAGCACGATCAAACCGTCGTGGTGGGCGGCGAGCAGTTCGAGGTCGATCCGCGGTTTGTAATAGTAGCCTTCGAGGTAGCCCTTCGACACGAGCGCGATCAAGTTGCGGTAACCGACCAGATCGGCCGCGAGCAGCGTGACGTGGGCTTCCTCGCGCGCCGTGCGATCGAACCGCCCGCGCGGTGCCACGTACGCTTCGCAGCCGAGGATCGGGGTCAGATTGTGCTCCCGAGCGGCATAATAAAACTCCATCGCACCGTACATGACGCCGTGATCCGTCAGCGCGATCGCGGTAGCCCCTTCTTCTGCCGCCCGACGACAGAGGTGCTCGATCCGGCACGCCCCGTCGAGGAGCGAATACTCCGAGTGAACGTGCAAGTGAACGAATTGACTCACGCTTCCCACGTTTTACGGTAACGGCGGCGGCGGAGCCTGCGCGCGTTGGCGGGGCGACGGAGGGCCGCCGCGAATGAGCGCGGCCGAGAGGAGTTTTTCGACCATGAAAATCGAGCCGTATCTGTTCTTTCACGGCCGCTGCGAGGAGGCGCTGAACTTTTACAAGCGCTGCCTCGGCGGCGACTTCCAGGTCAACCGTTTCGCGGGATCGCCCATGGAAAATCAAGTCGACGCCGACTACAAAGACAAAATTATGCACGCGAGCTTCGTTTCCGGCGATGTGGAATTCATGGCGTCCGACGGCCGCCAGGGGCCGCAGCCCGACGGCGACGACGATATCGCCTTATCGCTCGAGACGAAAGACGACTCCGAAGGCAGACGAGTCTTCGACGCACTTGCGCAGGGCGGCAGCGTCGAAATGCCGCTGGCCGATGCCTTTTGGGGCGGTAAATTCGGTTCGCTGACCGACCAGTTCGGCGTTCAGTGGATGGTCACCATTCGTTCCTGAGCCATTGTTTACGGCTTACGGCGCGATTGCATTCGCGGACCGCAGCATCGCCAGCACGCGATCGACCGGCAGCGCATAGACCGTCGCGCCGCGGCGTCCGGTCATCGTGCGCGCCTCGAAGAGTGCGTCATAGATCGCCGCCTGCGTCGCTTCCGCCGTCGCCGTGTACAGTGCGTCCAGCGTATCCTCGTCTTCGAGGATCGCTCGCGTGGGCGGGACGATCGTAAAATTCGCCACGCGCTCGAAGACGCGCGACGTCGAGAAGGCGACGATCAGGTCGCCGCTTCCGACCGAGGAGGTGAGGCCCGTTCGCCCCATGCCCATGGCGGCGCGCAGGGCGAGTGCCCGAAGTTGGCGGCTGTCGAGCGGCGCGTCCGTCGCAATCGTGACGATGATGCTGCCGTTTGCGAGCCGTCCGTGCAGCGACATATCCTTGGGGACGATCGGGCGGTACGCGTCGCCCAGCCGTTGTCCGACGGGGACGCCGACGATCGTCAGTTGGCGCCGGCTGCTGCCCGTGTTGTCGTTGACGAGAACGCCGACGCGGTAGCCGCCCGAGGCGGCCGGAAGCACCCGGGACGCCGAGCCGATGCCGCCGCGAAAACCGAAGGCGTTCATTCCCGTGCCCGCGCCGACACTGCCGCGCTCGAATTGGCCCGGCGCCGCTCGATCGAGTAGCCCAACGACATCGGACGGCGACACCGCGCGCGCCTGAATGTCGTTGAGGAACGCGTCATCGCATTCCGCGACTACCGGCAACGGAACGTCGTCGCCCCGCCCGACCGCCGGATGATGCTCGATAACCCAGCTTACGACGCCGTCGGCCGCTCGACCGACGTCGAGCGTATCGGTGAGCACGATCGGCTCCTCGAGATAGCCCGACTCCGTGACCCAATGGGTGCCCGTCATTTCGCCATTGCCGTTCAACGCGAAGAAGGCGGCCGAAACCTTGTGATCCCAGGGATCCGCATTGGGCAACACGGCCGTCGCGCCGGTGCGCACGTCGGTCCCTTGGACTTTTGTCACATGCCCAACCCGAACGCCGGCGACGTCCGTGATTGCGTCCAAGGGACCGGGTACGAACAACCCAAAGTGAAAGGGTAATACCGCGTACGCCGGAGCGGCGGCGAGCACGACGACCGCGACGAGCGGCGTAAACCAAAGCAGCCAACGCATCCCGAGTGCATTGGACCACCTCAATGAGCGGCCTGCAGGCTCGTCCGTTCGGCGAGGGAAAGCAACGCCGGAGCCATCGTAAAACACAGGAGGAGTCGTCATTCTTTCCGTGCCCGAAAAGCTCAAAGTCGTCAAGTTGTGGGAGAACCTGTCCGCGCCCGCGCTCATCGAGCACGCGATCGCGCGCGGCGAGGGCGTCTTAGGTGCCGACGGTCAATTGATCGTCGACACGCGCCCGCACACGGGGCGCTCGCCAAAAGATAAGTTCTTCGTGCGGGAACCGTCCAGCGAGGCCCACATCGACTGGAGCGACTCCAACGCGGCCATCGATCCGGGGCGTTTCGACGCACTCTGGGATCGCGTCGCAACATACTTTTCGGAGCGGGAGGCCTATTGCCTGGACTGCTACGTCGGTGCCGACGAGCGCTACCGGCTGCCGCTGCGCGTCTACACAGAGTTCGCATGGCATAACCTATTCGCTCGTCATCTGTTCCGGACTCCCGAACGCCCGGAAGCCAATTTCGTCCCCGAGTTCACCGTCGTTGACGCCGCGCTCTTCCAAGCCGATCCACAGCGCGACGGTACGAACAGCGGGACGTTCATCCTCGTGAACTTCGCTCACCGCACGATTCTCATCGGCGGAACTCGTTATGCCGGCGAGATCAAGAAGTCCGTATTTACCGTCATGAACTACCTGCTGCCGATGCGCGAGACGCTCCCCATGCACTGCTCCGCAAACGTCGGAGTGGCGGGCGACGTGGCGATTCTCTTCGGGCTCTCCGGCACCGGCAAGACGACGCTGTCCTCAGATTCGCATCGACCGCTGATCGGCGACGACGAGCACGGATGGTCCGCCGATGGTGTCTTTAATTTCGAGGGCGGGTGCTATGCAAAAGTGATCCGTCTCTCGCCGAAAGCCGAGCCCGAAATATGGGCCGCGACGAATCACTACGAGACCGTGCTGGAAAACGTCGCCTACAACGAACAGACCCGCGCGCTCGACGTCGATTCCGACGCGAAAACGGAGAACACGCGCGCCGCTTATCCGTTGTCGTTCATCCCGAACGTCGTCCCGAGCAGCAAGGCCGGTCATCCCAAGAACATCATCATGCTCACGGCCGATGCGTTCGGCGTTCTGCCGCCGATCTCAAGGCTCTCGCGCGAGCAGGCGATGTACCATTTTCTTTCGGGATATACCGCGAAGGTTGCCGGTACCGAGCGCGGCGTCAGCGAGCCGAAGGCGACGTTTTCGACGTGCTTCGGGGCGCCGTTCATGGTGCATCATCCGACGGTATATGCCAAGCTTCTTGGACGCAAGATCGACGAGCACGACGTGCAGTGCTGGCTCGTCAATACCGGCTGGACCGGCGGCCCGTACGGCGTCGGACACCGCATGGCGATCGCCCACACGCGCGCGATGGTCAACGCGGCGATCGAGGGACGCATTCCCAACGATTATCGGACCGAGCCGTTCTTCGGCCTGGCAATTCCAGCGTCGGTTCCGGGCGTTCCGGCCGAGGCACTGGATCCGCGCAACGCGTGGAGCGACAAGGACGCGTATGACGAACAAGCGCGCAAGCTGGCGCAGCTTTTCTTCGACAACTTCAAGCGGTTCGAAGGACACGTTTCGAGCGGCGTCAGCGCGGCGGCGATCAAACCGCTTGCCCGGTCCTAATCGGGCCTTCAGGCACCCCGCCGGCCCAGCCGGTAATATCAGGCCTATGAAAACGAACCTTTTCGCGGCCGGAGCATTCGCAATAGCGCTTGCCGTGCCGCTCGCGGTCTGCGCTCAACAAAATCAATATCCGGCGCAGACCCACGGCGCGCGTACGGTGCCGAGCCAGACGAAAATTCAGCACAAATGGATGCGGCGGCTCCAGCGTCTCAACCTCTCGGGCGACCAGCAGCGCCATGTCCAATCGCTGATCAATCAATACTCACAGGCACATCCGGAGGGAAGCCCGCGAGATCGTGACGCCGGCCGCGAGCTGCGGCGACAAATCATGGGCGTCCTCACGACCGATCAGCAGACTGCGCTGCATCAGGAAATGCGCGCGCATCGCAAGCAGAGCGGCCAACACCACGGACAAATGCAGCAGGGTCAGGGCGGCCAGGGTTCACCCGACGGGAATCAGCAATATCAGCAAGGACCTCCCGACCAGCGGCAACCGTACGATCAGGGTCCCAACGAACAGGGTCCGCCCAACGGTCAAGGGCCGCCGCCCGATCAGGGACCGCCGCCGGATCAAGGACCGCCGCCGGATCAGGGACCGCCGCCGGATCAAGGACCGCCGCCGAATCAAGGACCGCCGCCGAATCAAGGACCGCCGCAAGGCCAAGAGCCCCCCGCCGCTCCGCCGCTCTAAGCCGCACAGTACGCCCTTTCGCGCGGGCGGTGACGACGGCGCCGTTCCCGGGTAGGCTCTCTGCGTGAAGGAGAGCCCCATGCGCGCTGCAGTTTTCCATCCCGCCGTTCTCTTCGCCGCCGCGCTCGTTGCGTGTGCCGGCACCGGTAGTACACCCCGCGACGGCGACGCCGCCGCTTCGGGACCATCGTCGCGGGCGGGCTCATGCGGCGCGCGCGCGGACGATAGCGGCGCGACGCGTTCGCTGCCTGCTCCTTCGCTCACCGTGCCGCCGGGTTTCGCGATCGAGACCGTCGCGGCGGTCAACGACGCCCGCGAACTCGCGGCGCTTCCCAACGGTGACCTCGTCGTCGGCACCGGGGGCAGCGACCTCTACATCGTACCGAACGCCGAGAGCCGGCCGGGGCCGCCGCAAGTCTTTGCGACGATTCGTGACGACAAGGCCGACGGTGTCGCGTTTTCAGGAGCGCGCTGCGAAATCTACGTCGGGTCGGAAAACCACGTGTGGGCCATTCCCTATCACGGGGAACGCAAGGCGACGAAGGTGCGCCGGATCGCTAACGTGCGTACCGGACCGGTCGTGCCCGGTTCGGACGGTGACATCCATACGACGACGTCCGTGGCATATGCCGGCGGCCTCGTGTATGCCGCGGCCGGCTCCTCGTGTAACGCGACGATGGACCACGGCGCAAAGCCCTGCACGGAGGTCGATCCCACACGCGCGGCGATCTCCTTGATGAATCCCGACGGCTCCGATTTTTCGCAGAGGGCCAAGCGGATACGCAACGCGATCGCGCTGGCCGTCAATTCGGACACCGGTTCGCTGTGGGTAGGCGACGCCGGACAAGACGACCTTCCCCCCGGACATCCCTATGAATTCCTCGACAATCTCTCGTCGCATCCGGGCGACGCGAACTACGGCTGGCCCGAATGTGAAGAGAATCATCACGTCTACTGGCCCGGCTACAACTGTCAGCGCACCGTGGAACCGCTGGTCGAACTGCCGGCGTATTCGACCATCATCGGCGCGGCATTTTACCCGCTGCATCAAAGCGGCGCGCACGCATTTCCGGCATCGTATCGGGGCGGTCTCTTTGCGGCCGCCCACGGCTCGTGGCATACCGATTCGAAGGGATGCAGCGTCGATCCGCCGCGCGTGGTGTTCGTCAAGATGAACGGCGACAGGCCGGCGAAGCGCGTCGATTGGCACGACCCTACGACGCAGTGGACGGAGTTCGTCAGCGGCTTCCAAACCGGCTGCAAGACTCGCTCGGGGCGGCCGACCGGAATTATCGTCGGACCGAAGGGCAGCCTGTTCGTCGCCGACGACGACGCCGGACTCATCTACCGCGTCCGCCCCGCGCATTAGCGCATCCGTGCGCAGGCCCGACGTCCGGACGCTCGGCATTCTCGTCGGCGGCGGCCCCGCCCCGGGTATTAACGGCGTCATCGCTTCGGCGGCAATCGAAGCCTTCCGGTGCGGCCTGCGCGTGGTGGGAATCTACGACGGATATCGCGACCTCGCCGCCGGAAGCACGCCCAAGACCGTCGAGCTGACGTTCGATCACGTTTCCCGCATCCACACGACCGGCGGCTCGATCCTCCGCACGTCCCGCACGAACCCAGCGGCCGACGACGCGACGCTCGAGCGATGCACGAGCGCACTCCGCGCGCTGGGCATCGACTACTTGATCTGCATCGGCGGCGACGACACGACGTTCGGTGCTACGAAAATTGCGGAATGCGCGAGGGGGCGCATCGGCGTCGCGACCGTCCCGAAGACGATCGACAACGACCTACCACTGCCCGACAACGCGCCGACGTTTGGATTCGAAACCGCACGGTCCGTCGGCGCCGGCATCCTCGAAAGTCTCATGGAGGACGCTCGAACGACGGCGCGGTGGTACGTCGTGATTTGCATGGGCCGCAAGTCGGGATCGCTCGCGCTGGGCATGTGTAAGGCGGCGGGCTCGACGCTGGCGGTGCTGCCGGAGGAATTTCCGGACCATGCCACTTTGGCGTCGGTCGCCGACACGATCGTCGGTGCCATCGTAAAGCGCCGCACGATCGGCCGCGAGCACGGCGTCGCGGTCGTAGCGGAGGGCATTGCCGAACGCCTGGACGACGACGCCGTCGCCGCAGCAGGCGTCGGTCGTGACGCGTTCGGCAACGTTCGGCTAGCCGACGTGCCGCTCGGCACCGTTGTCCGCGACGCCGTGCGCGGCCGCCTGCGCGAGGTCGGCCTCGACTCGGTCGTGCACGCCAAGGACATCGGTTACGAGCTGCGGTGCGCGAGGCCGGTATCATTCGACGTCGACTACACGCGGACGCTCGGCTTCGGCGCCGTGCGTTACCTCATAGACGGCGGAAGCGGCGCCCTCATCGCGTTGTCGGGCGGACGCGTCTGCCCGCTTTCCCTCGAAGAATTGCTCGACCCGCAGACTGGGCGGATCCGCACGCGCCAGGTCGATCGAACGACCGAGGCTTACCGTGTGGCGCGCGACTACATGGTCTATCTCGATCCAGGCGACTTTTCCGACGCCGCAAAACTTAGCGCCCTGTCCGCGCAGACGAATCTCGGGGCGCAGGCGTTTCGCCGAACGTTCGAGCCGATCGCGCTGCCCTAAAGCGAAAAAGGCCCGCCGCTTTCGCGACGAGCCTTCATCCGTCTAATCTGGCACCGTCCTACTTTCGAGGGGCCCTGCGGCCCGACTATCATCGGCGCTGGCGGGCTTAACTGCCGTGTTCGGGATGGGAACGGGTGGGACCCCGCCGCCATGGGCGCCAGAAACTGATCCCCGTCGCGATGGCGAGCCGGAGCTCGAGCCGATCGCGCCGGGAAACTCTGAAAACTGTGCAGAGAAGAACTTCCAGTGTCACGGCGAGCACACGTTAATCAAAATTTCCGAGCGATTAGTACCGGTCAGCTGCACGCCTTACAGCGCTTCCACCTCCGGCCTATCAACGTGGTAGTCTACCACGACTCTTCACCCTTTCGGGATTGAGATCTCATCTTGGAGTCAGTTTCACGCTTATATGCTTTCAGCGTTTATCTGATCCGAACTTAGCTACCCGGCTATGCTCCTGGCGGAACAACCGGTTCACCAGAGGTTCGTTCGACCCGGTCCTCTCGTACTAGGGTCCAATCTCCTCAAATCTCCTGCGCCCACAGCGGATAGGGACCGAACTGTCTCACGACGTTCTGAACCCAGATCGCGTACCGCTTTAATGGGCGAACAGCCCAACCCTTGGGACCTACTACAGCCCCAGGATGCGACGATCCGACATCGAGGTGCCAAACCTCCCCGTCGATGTGGCGTTCTGCAATCACTTGCAGCGCAGACTATACCTTCATCTCTTTCGAGATGGTGGCGTGTTATGAACGCGATAGATTTGCGCGCTAAACGCGCAGCACGTTCATCTCTCGTCGGTAAACGAGAAGTCGTTACAGGGAGAGCTTGTATAGCATACTCGGCAGCATGTGATTCCGCACCAACCGGACCAGTCCCGCCATGCTCGCTGCAGTACAGCGTAGCCGTGGCCGGTTCTTGTCTTTGTTGATCGTCATAATGATGTCGAATTTAGCTCGCATGAGACGTCTCAGTTCCTCAGCCTCTTCGTCTGAGAAGCTCTGAGTGTTAAGACGCAACTGATTGCCTTCAGCGGCGCCGTCATCCATAATCCACACCGCTAAACCGAACTCGTTCAAACTGCTCGCAAGCAGCTCGATCGGCACGATTTTACGTTCGCCGGTGTAGAACGACTCGCGGAGATCCGCGAGTTTTGGATGCGTGACCGTCCGGAAATAGTATCCATTCCCGGATATGCGTGGCGCCGTTCGCACGAAATGTGCGAGCTCGGTATACTTCCAATCCACGAGAGCTCGCTGCCGGCGTCCATGATGGACCCCGAAACAGTAGCCCGCTGTGGTTCTCAGTAACGTCGCGTCACCGAGTAACGAGCCGATCATCAGTTCCCATTGACGGGAACTGAACGGCACCGTTCGTGCGCGACGGCCAAACAATGTCTCTACGACAAACTCTCTTCCCTCGGTATTGCCCTTTGTAAAGGGTTTCACCGATATGAGCCACCGTTCACCATCCGATCGCTCGGATGGGGAGCCTCACTTGACTCTTGGGGGAGATAAGCCTGTTATCCCCGGAGTAGCTTTTATCCGATAAGCGACGGCCCTTCCATTCGGAACCGCCGGATCACTTAGCCCTGCTTTCGCATCTGCTCGACCTGTCCGTCTCGCAGTTAAGCTCCCTTATGCCTATGCACTCTGTACGAACGGTTTCTGACCGTCCTGAGGGAACCTTTGGGCGCCTCCGTTACTCTTTGGGAGGCGACCGCCCCAGTCAAACTGCCCACCTGACCATGTCCTACCACCAGATTATGGCGGCTAGTTAGAATCCCAAGATCATCAGGGTGGTATCCCAACGTTGCCTCCCCGACGACTAGCGCCGCCGGATCATCGGCTCCCACCTATCCTGTACAGACAATCTCAAAACCCAAGATCAGGATACAGTAAAGCTTCACGGGGTCTTTCCGTCCTGCTGCGGGTAACCAGCATCTTCACTGGTACTGCAATTTCGCCGGGTTCCCCATTGAGACAGTGCCCAAGTCGTTACTCCATTCGTGCAGGTCGGAACTTACCCGACAAGGAATTTCGCTACCTTAGGACGGTTATAGTTACCGCCGCCGTTTACTGGGGCTTCAGTTCGCCGCTTCGCTTGCGCTGACGACTCCCTTTAACCTTCCAGCACCGGGCAGGAGTCAGCCCCTATACGTCTGCTTTCGCATTCGCAGAGACCTGTGTTTTTGTTAAACAGTCGCTTGGGCCTATTTTGTGCCGCCTCCCTCAGCTTTCGTGGTAAACACTAGACCAAAGAAGGCACCCCTTCTCCCTAAGTTACGGGGTTAATTTGCCGAGTTCCTTAACAGGGATTCTCCCGTCGCCTTAGCATGCTCTGCCAGTCTACCTGTGTCGGTTTACGGTACGGGCACCTACGATCTACCTAGGGGCTTTTCTTGGCAGCGTGGAGTTGGTCACTTCGGCTCCGAAGAGCCTCGCATTTACTTCTCGGCGTTACGTGCTGCGGATTTACCTACAGCACCGCCTACCAGCTTAGACGCGCACATCCATCGGCGCGCTGACGTATCCTCCTGCGTCACCCCCTCGGCTCATGGGCCTTGCAGAACGGTGTCCAACGCCGCGGGTCTTTTTGTCGATCGCGTCGTTGCGCCTCGGTTACGGTCCGTAGACCGCGCCCTCGACGCTCCTAGCGCTCGAGCAAAAACCCCTCGCGGGATCTCGTTAAACACTGTACCGCAAAGTCCAAACGGTCGTCGGTGGTAGCAGAATATGAACTGCTTGTGCATCGCCTACGCTTCTCAGCCTCGGCTTAGCTCCCGACTCACCCTGAGACGATTGACGTTGCTCAGGAAACCTTAGACTTCCGGCGTGCGGGGTTTTCACCCGCATTTCTCGCTACTTATACCTGCATTCGCACTTGTGGTTCGTCCACACGTCCTCACGGTCGTGCTTCGGCCTACACCACAACGCTCCCCTACCGATTATTTTAGTAATCCCAAAGCTTCGGTTCGATGCTTGAGCCCCGTTGGATTTTCGGCGCCCCATCACTCGACTAGTGAGCTATTACGCACTCTTTCAAGGGTGGCTGCTTCTAAGCCAACCTCCTAGTTGTCTGAGCGACAAGACTTCCTTTACCACTGAGCATCGATTAGGGACCTTAGCTGTTGATCTGGGCTGTTTCCCTTTTGACCATGGAGCTTATCCCCCACAGTCTGACTGCTGCGCAGTTCGCCGCGGTATTCGGAGTTTGATGGGGTTCGGTAATCCGGTAAGACCCCTAGCCCTGTCAGTGCTCTACCCCCGCGGGTTAACGCGCAACGCTAGTCCTAAAACTATTTCGGGGAGAACCAGCTATCTCCGAGTTCGATTGGCTTTTCACCCCTATCCACAGCTCATCCAATGTTTTTTCAACAACAACAGGTTCGGGCCTCCACGTGAGGTTAATCACGCTTCACCCTGGCCATGGATAGATCACTCGGTTTCGGGTCTACTGCAACGGACGAACGCCCTATTCAGACTCGCTTTCGCTACGGCTCCGGCTCAACACCTTAACCAAGCCCGTTACAAGTAACTCGCAGGTTCATTCTTCAATAGGCACGCGATCAGCCTTGCTCACGCATTGGCCTTTCACGGTTTGTAGGCACGCGGTTTCATGTTCTCTTTCACTCCCCTCCGGGGGTTCTTTTCACCTTTCCCTCACGGTACTAGTACGCTATCGGTTTCCACAGAATATTTAGCCTTGGAAGATGGTCCTCCCAGTTTCAAACGGGGTTTCCCGTGCCCCGCCCTACTCACGAACAGCTCCGCGAGATCGATCGCTTTTGTCTACGGGACTTTCACCCTCTTTGGTGCGGCTTTCCAGCCGGCTTCTACTAACGATCGATTTTTTGACTCGCGCTCGGAGATTCGGCTCCGAGACGGCTGTCGTACAACCCCGTTCATGCAACGCCCGAACGCTTGCACATGAACGGTTTAGGCTCTTCCCTGTTCGCTCGCCACTACTAGGGGAATCTCGGTTGATGTCTTTTCCTCCGGCTACTTAGATGTTTCAGTTCACCGGGTACGCTCACTCACGACTATTGTATTCATCGTGGTGTCCATGCCCATGACGGCATGGGGGTTGCCCCATTCGGATATCGCCGGATCATCGCTTCTTAGCAGCTCCCCGACGCTTTTCGCAGCTTGGCACGTCCTTCATCGCCTGTGGAACCAAGGTATCCACCTGCATGCCCTTGATTTATTTTGACTAACGCAAAATTGCACCACTTCTTTCATCCTTCGACTAGCTCGGGATGACATCAGTGGCCGCTTTTATGTGTCGATGTGACACATGAAAGTTCTTCTCTATACAGTTTTCAAGGATCTCGCCACCGCCGACTTTGTTGCTTGAAAACGCCAAGCAAAAACAGAGGCTGGGTGGCATTGAGGTTCGTTCCCTCAGAGCTGAACAGTGCAGCGTCACGCAAACCACCGAACCTCCGGCCTTACGATCGAGATGATCGATAGACTCCTCGGTTCGGCAGCGATCGTCTGTGGTCGACTTAGTTTGTACGTCATCGCGATCGCGTGAAGCGATCCGATGACATGTACTCCTTAGAAAGGAGGTGATCCAGCCGCACCTTCCGATACGGCTACCTTGTTACGACTTCGTCCCCCTTACCTAGCATACCTTAGACGCCTTGCTCCTTGCGGTTGCACGGGCGGCTTCGGGTACACTAAACTCAGGTGACGTGACGGGCGGTGTGTACAAGGCCCGGGAACGTATTCACCGCAGCGTAGCTGATCTACGGTTACTAGCGATTCCGACTTCATGAAGGCGAGTTGCAGCCTTCAATCCGAACTGAGAAAGGGTTTGTGAGATTAGCTAGCCCTCGCGGGTTCGCGACTCGTTGTCCCTTCCATTGTAGCACGTGTGTAGCCCGGGACGTAAGGGCCATGCTGACTTGACGTCATCCCCACCTTCCTCCGGCTTGTCACCGGCGGTCCCGCGTGAGAGATCTTGCGACCAACACACGGCAAGGGTTGCGCTCGTTGCGGGACTTAACCCAACACCTCACGGCACGAGCTGACGACAGCCATGCAGCACCTGTCTCTGCGTCCGGTTGCCCGGAAACCTAGTCTCCTAGGATAGCGCAGGATGTCAAGCCCCGGTAAGGTTCTTCGCGTTGCGTCGAATTAAACCACATGCTCCACCGCTTGTGCGGGCCCCCGTCAATTCCTTTGAGTTTTAACCTTGCGGCCGTACTCCCCAGGCGGGACACTTATTGTGTTAACTGCGGCACAGATGGAGTCGATACCACCTACACCTAGTGTCCATCGTTTACGGCTAGGACTACCGGGGTATCTAATCCCGTTTGCTCCCCTAGCTTTCGCTCCTCAGTGTCAGATTAGCCCCAGATGATCGCCTTCGCCACTGGTGTTCCTCCCGATATCTACGCATTTCACCGCTACACCGGGAATTCCATCATCCTCTGACTACCTCAAGATCGGCAGTATCCACACGGGTGCCCGAGTTGAGCCCGGGTCTTTCCTTGCAGACTTGCTGATCCACCTACGAGCGCTTTACGCCCAATAATTCCGGACAACGCTTGCCCCCTACGTCTTACCGCGGCTGCTGGCACGTAGTTAGCCGGGGCTTCCTCCAAGGGTACCGTCAATATCGTCCCCTTCGACAGTGGTTTACGACCCGAAGGCCTTCTTCCCACACGCGGCGTCGCTCCGTCAGGCTTGCGCCCATTGCGGAAATTTCCTCACTGCTGCCTCCCGTAGGAGTCTGGACCGTGTCTCAGTTCCAGTGTGGCTGGTCGCTCTCTCAAGCCAGCTACCCATCGGAGTCTTGGTAGGCCGTTACCCCACCAACTAACTAATGGGACGCAGTCCCCTCTCCGTGCGGATTGCTCCTTTCATCGCCATGAGATGCCTCAAAGCGATCGTATGCGGTATTAGCTAACCTTTCGGCTAGTTATCCCCCACACAGAGGTAGGTTGACCACGTGTTACTCACCCGTCTGCCACTGGGTATTGCTACCCCGTTCGACTTGCATGTGTTAGGCACGCCGCCAGCGTTAGTCCTGAGCCAGGATCAAACTCTCCATAATAAAATCATGGAGCCTTCGATGATGGCTCTAATTTGTTGTAATTGTACGAAATCTCGCGACCCAAAAGACATTGCCATACGACGCTGTCTTAAGACGTCGGAGACCCACAGACTTATGCGCTGCTGCACTGTTCAGTTTTCAAGGAGCGAACGGATCCGCGGCCACCCTAAGACAGTCGACCGACTGCGCTTGGGCTTCCAATCCCGTTGAACGCTGCGGATCGCCCGATCGGCGTCGCCGATCAAGGCACGACGGCTATCATATCGCCGCCCCATAGCCCTGTCAAGGAAATGCCAGGGCGCGTTGCGACCGCCCATGCGGCCGTCTTTCCCTCTTTACAACGCCCGGCGGGCTCGTTTGGTTCCATCCGGTGTGAAGATCGGATCCGACCCCGACGGCCCGGCGCCTCTCGAGGAGAGCTGATGCTATTCGATCACGTCGACTTGCGGGTGAGCGACCTCGCCCGCGCGAGGCCCCTGTACGACGCGCTGCTCGGCGCGCTCGGGTTCGCCAACATCGTCGAAGATGCCGACTCCGTCTGCTACTACCGGGCGGAAGGCGATCGCTCCGCGCCCTTCTTCGGCCTGGTGCTCGACCGTGGGCATCGGCCGAACGGGTCGCGCCTAGCGCTTATGGCATCCAGCCGCGCCGAGGTCGACCGTCTCGCCGCGATTGCCGAGGGTCACGGCGCAGCGGCGTTCGAGCCGGCCCAGCTGTGCGAAGAGTACACGCCGTGGTACTACGCGACGTTCTTCGAAGATGCCGAGGGTAACAAGCTCGAGGTCTGCTTTCGCGAGGCTCCCGCCGGGCGCTAGAGCTTTCGCGAGATCGTCTTTGCCTGCATGAACAGCAGCAGGTAGTCGTGGCCGCCGGCCTTGCTGTCCGTTCCCGACATGTTGAACCCGCCGAACGGGTGAACGCCGACCATCGCTCCGGTGCTCTTGCGATTGAAGTACAGGTTTCCGACGAAAAATTCTTCGCGCGCGCGTTCAATTTTCGTCTTCGTCGCACGTGTACAGGGAGCCGGTGAGCCCGAACTCCGTGTTGTTGGCGATCTGCATGGCGTCGGCGAAATCGTTAGCCTTGATCACGGCGAGAACCGGGCCGAAGATTTCCTCTTGCGCGATCGTCGCATCCGGCGCGACGTCCGCGAAGACCGTGGGCTCTAAGTAGTAGCCGGCTTCGCCGACGCGCTTTCCGCCGGCGACCAGCCGCCCCTCGGCGCGGCCTTTTTCGATGTAGCGCTCGATCGAACGGAGTGCGCCGTCGTTCACGACGGGGCCCATGTCGCTGGCGGGGTCCGTCGGATCGCCGACCCGAATTTTGCGGACGCGCGCGGCGAGCTTATCGACGAACTCGTCGTAGATCTTTTGATCGACGATGGCGCGGGAGCACGCCGAGCACTTCTGCCCTTGAAAACCGAACGCGGAAACCGCAACGCCTTCCACCGCGGCGTCAACGTCGGCATCCGCGGCGACGACGATCGAGTCCTTTCCGCCCATCTCCGCGACGACGCGCTTGATCCACTTCTGCCCCGCTTGCGGCTTGGCAGCAAGCTCGTTGATGCGCAGCCCTACTTCCTTGGATCCCGTAAACGAGACGAAGCGGATGCGGGGATCGGAGACGATTGCGTCGCCGATTTCGCTCCCGGAGCCGGGAATGAAGTTAACCACGCCGTCCGGCACGCCGATTTCCTGCAGCAAGTCGACGAACCACGCCGCGATCACGGCCGAGTCGCTGGAGGGTTTGAGGACGACGGTGTTTCCGCACACGATCGCAGCCGACGTCATGCCCATCATGATCGCGCCGGCGAAATTCCACGGCGGAATCACCGCACCGACGCCCAGCGGCACGTAGACCAACTCGTTGCGCTCGCCCTCGATCGGCACGACCGGCTGCGGACGGGCGAAGCGAAGCGCTTCACGAGCGTAGAACTCCAAGAAGTCGATCGCTTCGGCGATGTCGCCGTCGGCTTCCGTCCAGCTCTTCCCCACCTCGTAAACCAAGAGTGCGTCGTATTCGAAACGGCGCTCGCGTAGCCGCTCGGCCGCCTCGAACAAGAAGCCCGCACGCTCGGAAAGCGTCGCGCGCTTCCACGATTCGAAAGCCCCCGCCGCGGCTTCGATCGCCGCCAGGGCGTCGGCCTTGGAGGCCGAGCTGGTAAGGCCGACGACCTCCGTGGGGTTGGCGGGATTGATCGACGCGATCTTTTTCGGCGTTTCGACCCGCCGGCCGCCGATCACCAGCGGATACGATTCACCGAACCGCCGCTTCACCGCTTGAAGCGCCGACCGCATTGCCGCGGCGTCCGCGGGATCGCTGAAGTCGTTGACCGGTTCGTTTCTGAAGGGAGCGATAGAATCTGGCGCGTGCGTCGCGAACGTCGTCATGGAACTATACTACCAGAGAACGCCGAACCGGCCTGTCTGCCGCGCCCGGGCACAGGGCAGCCGCTTGCTCAGGCGCGAACGTCCCCGCAATGACGCAACTGCGGGCCGTCGCCATCGCGGCCTTCTTTCTCGGCGTAGGTATGGCTGGGGAACCGTTTGCGCCGCTGCGGGCCTTGCTGGCGCTCGCGCTGTTGCTGCTCTTTGCCGTGGCAATGGAGACGCGCTCCTCGCCGCTGATCATCTTCCTCTTCGCGTTTGCCGGCGTGCTCCTCACGTGCTATCTCCAGCATGGCGAAATCTATCCCGGTACGGGGATCGTCGCGCTCGGCCTCGGCGGCCTCGCGGCGTCGTCCTTTGGCCGCCGTACCGCGCCCGCCGCGGTAGCCGTCCTCGGCACCGCAATCGGGGTGGGCCTCTTCTTCCTATTGTAAGACCTGAGGCGCCGGACTAGGTCGGGGTGGGCGTCGGCCCCGTCGGCGTCGTCGTCGGAGTGGGTACGGGCGCCGGGCCCACCGTGATCGTCGAGCCACTCGCGCCCCCGGCGATCGTGACGTTTTTCCCCGAGGTGCCCGAACCGAACGTCAGCTTCTTTCTGTATTCGCCGTTACGGTTGGCCTGCTGCCGGTTTGGGTTCCACGCGTCGTCGAGCGCGCTCACCGTCTCCGAGCGGCGCACGAGCGACAGTTCCGAGACCCGCGCGCCGATGAACAGGTTTCCACCGGTCGACTGAGCGCCGCCGCCAAAATCGAGCGTTCCGCGAATCGGCACGTTGACGATCGGACGAAGCGCGTCCTCGAAAGCGTAATCCGAACGTTCGAAGGCCTGCCCGGATGCAGTGACGTTCGCACTCCCGTCGGTGACGATGTCGACGATCTTCGCCGCGATCGCGCTGTCCGCGCTCGAATGCAGCAGCGTGATCGACGGAATGTTCGATGCAGGGGACGTCGTGGGAAGCGGTACCGTGAGTGCGCCGATGCCGAAGTCGTTGCCGTGGATGAGGCAGGAACTGCACGTGAACGATCCGCTCGCGACGAGGACGCCGTTGACGTTGCGCAGCGCGGAAACGATACCCGCGCCGAAGCTCGAGTTCGATGCACCCAGGGCCCCTATCACGTCGACCGACGAGTACACGGCCCGCGAACCCGGTAACGAAAGCTTCGACGCGCCCACGAAAAGGTCGGTGACGGTGACGTTCGCCGGGGGAACGATTTCCAGCGTCGCATACGCCGTGCGCGGCGGCGCGTGGACGAGGCTTTCGAAGATGGTATCCTCACCGATGCCGTCGATGTAGGAGCCGTTCCGCACGCCGTTTGCGAGCGCGAAGCCGCTGATCGTCACGTCCCGCGGAATAACGATCGGAAATTTCTCGCCGTTCGCCGCATCGTAGTCGCCGGCGTTCAGCGCGATCGTAACCGGCTGCGCCAGCGACTTGGCGGCAACCAACACGGCCACCGCCTTCGTCAGCGTTTTATACGGCTTCGTCTCCGTCCCGTTGCCGGAAGTATCGCTGCCCGTGTTCGGATCGACGTAGATCGTCGAGAGCGGCGCGAGCGTCGGAGTTATCGGTCCGGGCTGACCGTAACGCGTGCAGCCCGTTCCGCTGGCAAGAGCACCGATGCCGATTGCCGCCACGACGGCAAAAAAGACGCGCGAAAACCAGGCACTTTGCATCTCACCCGCTTTTTGCCGCACACCGCTCGATGACCTCGGGGACTCTTTCCCGGCCGCCCTGAACAGATGAGGCGATGGTTAGGAAGCCGGCGCGCTCGATCGTCGCTGCGATCGGGGACGCGGCCCGGCGCTGGAGCGACCGCGATTTCGCGCCGCGGCTTCACGCGCGTGAGGCAGCGGCCGCGCGAACCGGTTACTCGCTGCCCGTCGTCGACCATGCATTCGATACGCTGTTCGGTTCCCTGCGGGCCGACGCGATCGAGTCGGTCATCGACGACGAGATCGGGGGTCTGGCCGCACTCGACGGCTTCGTCGCACGCACGGGACGTTCGCCGGCGCGAGCGCTGCCCGTGGGGCGCGTCTGCGTCGTCTCGAGCCGCACGACGATCGGCGTGGCAATCGTTCCCGCCGCTTTTGCACTCTGCGCGGGCTGCGACGTGACGGTCAAGGACCGTGAGGATCGCCTCGCGGCCGCATTTTTCGAGACCGTCGCGGCCGCCGCGCCGCACGCGGCGGTGAAGGCGCAGGCGTGGGACGGCCGGCGCGAGGCGGGAAAGCTCGCAGGCTTCGATGCCGTCGTCGCTTTCGGCGACGATGCGACGCTGGCAGCGATCGCACGCGATCTGCCTCATCCGACGCGGCTGATCGCCTACGGCTCGAAGGCGAGCGCCGGTTACGTCGAACGCGAGGCGCTCGACGGCGAAGCGGCCGCCGCGCAGCTCGCGGACCGTGCCGCGAGCGACGCCGTGCTCTACGACGGCGAGGGCTGCCTTTCGCTGCACGCGCTCTTCGTCGAACGCGGCGGTGCGGTCGGTCCGCAAGCGTTCGGCAAGCTGCTGCTCGAAGCAATGCGCGACGCCGCCGTGCGGTTGGGGGTCGCTCCTCACGACGCCCGCGCGGCGGCCAAAGTCGCTCTGGCGCGCGATGTTGCGGCCTTTCGCGCGCGCGACGATGCGTTGGCAAGCGACGGGAACGTTCTCGTCGTCGTCGATGCGCCGCCCGACGAGCCGCCGCCCTTTCTCCCGCGCGTCGTGGCGCTTCGTTCCGTAGATTCTCCCGCCGACGCGGCGGCCTATCTGACGGGCCACGGCATCGCGCTCGAGGCGCTCGCCGTCGGAGGTTCGCGTTCCGATATCGTAGCAGCCGCAGTCGCGACGGGCGCGGCGCGCATTACGCGCTTCGGCTCGCTGCAGCGGCCGCCGCTCGGGACCTTCCACGGCGGACGGCCGCGCATCGCCGAATTCGTTCGCTGGCTCGCCGACGAGACGTGAACGTTCCCGGCCCACGCAGCCGCGCGCTGGCGGAGCGGCTCCGAACGCGCGAGCAGCGCAACGTCACGTTCTTCGCCCAGGATTTTCCGATCTTTTGGGAGTCCGCGCACGATGCGACCGTCGTCGACGTCGACGGAAACGAGTACGTCGACTGCACCGCCGCATTCGGCGTGGCCAACGCCGGTCATTGCAATCCGTGCGTCGTGCGCGCGATCGAGATGCAGGCGCGACAACTCATTGCGGGCATGGGCGACGTCCATCCCAGCGTTCCGCGCGTGCGGCTGCTCGAGCGCCTCGCCGAGATCGTCCCGGCGGGTTTGACGAAAACCTTTCTGGCCTCGACCGGATCGGAGGCGGTCGAGGCGGCGCTCAAGACCGCGATGTTGTTCACCGGAAAGTCGCGCTTCGCCGCGTACCGCGGCGGCTATCACGGCCTCTCGTTCGGCGCACTCGGCGTTTCCGGCCTCGAGCGGTTTCGGGCGCCATTCGCCGCGGCGCTTCCGGCGGCACCGCTGCTCCTCGAGTATCCGCACGACGGCTGCGTGAGCGCACGCGACGCCGTCCGCGAGACGAAAGAACGGCTGCGGGAATGCTCCGACGTCGCTGCGCTCGTGATCGAGCCGATTCAGGGGCGCGCCGGCTGTATCGTCGCGCCCGACGGATACCTTGCCGGCGTGCGCGACGCGTGCGACGAGTGCGGCATCGTCCTGATCGTCGACGAGATCTATACCGGGTTCGGGCGCACCGGCGAATGGTTTGCCGTCGATCGTGAAGGCGTCGTGCCGGACATTCTGTGCGCGGGCAAGGCCATCGCATCCGGCTTTCCGCTCAGCGCGGCGATCGGGCGGCCGGCCGTCATGGATGCGTGGCCGCTCTCCACCGGGGAGGCGCTCCATACGTCGACGTTTCTGGGCAGCCCGCTGGGCTGCGCCGCGGCGATTGCGACAATCGACGAGATCGCGCGCTTGGATCTCGCAAAACGGGCCGCACGACTGGGGGCATGGCTCGGACCGCGCCTCGAAGCGCTGCGGGCGTCGCCCAACGTCGTCGACACGCGAGGCCGCGGTCTTTTCTGGGCCGTTGCGCTGCGCGATGCGGCGACGGCCGCAGCAAGCGTCACGCTCGCCTTGCGTGCGGGGGCGATCTTTTTGCAGTCCGGGGACGCCGGCGACGCGATCGTCATCTCGCCGCCGCTCGTTATTTCGGATGAATCCCTGGCACGGGCGATCGACGTTCTCGAAGAGGCCGTCAGCCGGGCGGCGTTATGACGGGAAGGCGAGATGCCGCCAGAGCGCCCCGAGGGCGACCGTCGCAGCGCGCTGCGCGATCGCCTCGCGGTCCCCGCCGAACTGCACGCGCCACGCGCGCGCTCCGCTCGCGCCGTCGTCGAGCGCAAACCATACGAGACCGACGGGCTTCTCCACCGTGCCGCCGCCGGGGCCGGCGATGCCCGTCGTGGAAAGCGCGACGTCCGCGCCGAGGCGCAGGCGCGCACCGGCGGCCATCTCGCGCGCCGTCTTTTCGCTCACCGCGCCGTATTCGACGATGGTTTGCGTCGTAACGTCAAGCAGACCGCGCTTCACGGCGTCGTCGTAGGCGATGACCGCGCCGACGAAGCTGCGCGACGCGCCCGGGACGCTCGTGAGCGCGGCGGCGATGCGGCCGCCCGTGCACGACTCGGCGAGCGCGAGCATTTTCCCGCGCTCCTGCAGCAGCGTCACAACGGCGCTCGCCGGCGTATCGGCGTCGCGGCCGAACACGTGGCCGTCCAGCCGGCGCTCGATCTCCCGCTCCAAGGGAGCGATCATCGCTTCCGCGGCCTCGGCGGAGCCGGCTTTTGCCATGACCTTGACGTCCGCGCGAAAGTCGTGTGCCAGCACCGCGATCTTTGGATTTTCGCCCCGGCGGAAGAGCTCGTCGATGCGGTGGTCGATATCGGACTCGCCGATTCCGATCGTATGCAGCACGCGCGTGTAAATGCGCTCGCGCGCCGCAAAGCGCTCGCGTAGATAGGGCACGACCCGCTCCTCGAGCATCGGCTTCATCTCGCGCGGCACCCCGGGCATGCACGCTACGAATTTGCCGTCGCCTCCAAAAGCAATGAAGCCGGGCGCCGTTCCATTTCGGTTGTCGAGCGCAAGGCTCCCAAGCGGCAGCTCCGCTTGTTTGCGATTGTTCGGAGGCATCGCGCGGCCGGCAGCGGCGAACATCGCTTCCATTTGCCGCAGTGCCGGCTCGTAGGTTTCGACGCCGACGCCCAGGGCGTCGCAAACGGCCTCCTTGGTCACGTCGTCGACCGTCGGACCGAGGCCGCCGGTCACGACCGCGCCGTCGGCCCGCGAAAGCACCGCTCGAACGATCGCCGCGATGCGCGCGCGATTGTCCCCGACCGCGTGCGTCGCCCGCACGTCGATTCCCGCGTCGGCGAGGCGCTGGGCGATGAAGGCGGTGTTGGTATCGGTGAGCTGCCCCAGCAAAATTTCGGTACCAACGGCGACGAGCTCAACGTTCGGCATCGTCATCCTCGAACCACGCAGGATAGTGCAGCGAAACGTCCGCCTCGAAGCCGCGCGCTGCGTCGATCATCGAACGGCGCCGAAACGGCGACTCGTGCAGCCCGGGATGCGCCGCCTGCGTTCGCTCGCGCAGCTCGGCAAGCCGTTCGACGAAGCGCTCGAACTTTGCATCCATCGCTCGCTGCAAGGCGATTCTGAGCGCCTTGCCGACCCGTGGTGCCAACCCGGCGGTCGAGACGGCGACGCGCACGGGACCGGCCTTGGCAATCGCCGCCATTGCCACGAATCCGAAGCGGGGCTGATCGATGCAGCACAGCAAGAAGCGGTACCGGTCCGCGAGCGCGCGCAGCCGCGCCGACAATGCCTCGTCCTGCGGCGTCGAGATCACGAAGAAGGCACCGGCGACGTCGTCGTCCTGCAGCGCTGCCGCGTCGTAGATGCGGCGCACGTCCGCCCCGGACTCGCCCAGTGCGGCCGCCTTCTCTACGGCCTCGCGATCGCTTTCCGCGCCGATTACGACGCACGGCCGTCCTTCCAGATTGAGCCCGACGGGAAAGAACGCCTTGCGCACGTGCGTGGCCTAAAAGTCGACGGGACGCAGGTAGAATTCGTTGATTGCGGTGTTGGTCAGCATCGCCGTCGTGGGCAGGTGACGCTTCCAATGAGTCGCGTCCACCCGCCGCCGCACGAGCGCGACGTCCTGCGGCAGAAAGCCGCGTGCGATCAGCTGCGCGTCGTTATAGCCGAGCAAAATTTGGTTCAAGATCGCATCGGCGCGTGCATAGCTGATCCCGAGGTCCGCCTCGTCGGTTTGGTCGGCGACAAGGTCCGCGCTGGGCGCCTTGTCGATCAGCGGGTCGGGCACGCCCAAATATCGCGCGAGCTCCCACACTTGGCTTTTGAACAGATCGCCGATCGGGTTGACCGGCGGCGTGTCGTCCGCGTGCCAGGTGAAGTACCCGAGCAGGCGTTCCGTCTTGTTTCCGGTGCCGATGGGCAGTGCGTCCAGCTTCGCCGATTGATCGAAGAGCACGAGCATCCGCATGCGCGCCATCACGTTGCCCCGCCGCCGAGCGTCGGCTTTGGGTTCCAGCCGCAAGTAGCCGTCGACTGCCGCACTGATGTCGATCGTCGCGGCGTGGATCGCCAGCGCATCGATCACGAGCGCCGCGTCGCTCAGGCTCGACGCGTGCGACGTCGTGTAGGGCATGCGGATGGCGTAGACGTTCTCCGGTCCGAGCGCGCGGGCGCAAAGGAACGCCGTGACCGCCGAGTCGACGCCGCCGGACAGCCCGAACACCGCGCGGGGGATGTTGCGCCGCACCACGAGTTCGTCGCGCAAGAACGAGACGAGCCAATCGGCGGTGACGGCCGCGTCGATCGTGGGAGCCGCCGGGGGCGCGGACGGCGGCTCAACGACCGGCAGCATCGCGTCTCATATGCGTGAGCGGCAGCTCGTCGTCTAAGAGGAGATCCGGGAGCACCGACCCGAGGTCGCCGAGCATCGGAAGGCTGGCGCGCGCGAGGTCGATCTCACCGAGGTCGAGCACCGCACGCACGATGCACGCTTCCGAGGGCGGCGCCTGCACCACGACGGTGCCACGCGGATCGACGACGCATGACGAGCCCGTCATGCCCTTTCCGCCCTCGAACCCGGTCAGGCCGGCGTAGACCGCAAAGACGCCGTGCTCGAGCGCCGCGAGCCGCAGCGTCTCGCGCCACAGCGCGATGCTGGCGAGCTCGCCGCCGTGTTCGATGCCGCGTCCCGGCGATGCGCTCGGTACGATCAGCACGCGCGCGCCTTTGACCGCCGCGAGCGTCGGTACGATTGCGTGGCAGGCGTCCTCACAGATGAGCATCGCCATCTTTCCGTACGCCGTGTCGAAGACGCCTACGGCGTGGCCGCGCGAAAGAAAGCGCTCCTCGTCGAACACGCCGTAGGTCGGGAGAAACAGCTTGCGGTGCAGATGGACGATGCGCTCACCTTCCGCACCGACGTGAAGGTAGACGGCGCTGTTGTAGTACGTCCCAGAGTCGTTTTCATAGAAGCCCGCGGCCAAGTCAACCGGAAGCGAGCCGCACGCTTCCCGCCACACGGCCGCTAGGTCGCGGGCGAATGCCGGCGCGGAAAGCGCGAGATCGTACACCGCGCCCTCGAGGAAATATCCCGTGAACGCCGCTTCGGGAAAGACCACGAGCTGCGGCGGATCGTTTGCAAGCTGCGCGAACGCCTCGCGCGCCTGTTGCAGGTTGCGCGCGTACGCGCCCTTCGCCGGTTTGCTCTGGACGATCGCCACCGCAAGCGAAGCGGCCGGCTCAGTGCTGCGCAAGGCTCGTTGCCATCTCGATCTGCTCGTCACCGGGAAGCTTCATGCCCAACTGCGCGGCACACGCTTCGGCCGGATACGTCCAGATTTCGGCGAGCGTAGGGTGCAGGTGCGGGATTCGCATGAACTGATCGACGGTCGCTCCGAAGCGCATCGCGACGATGATTTCGTGGATCAGCTCGGATCCTTGCGGCCCGATCACCGCGGCGCCGAGTATGCGGCCGCCATCGCGCGCCGCCATCATCTTCACGAACCCCTTTGTGGTAGCCAGGCATTGCGCCTTGCCGTGCTCCGCGAAATCGTAGCGGCCGACGACGTACGGGACGCCGGCGCGGCGCAGTTCCTTTTCGCTCGCTCCGACGGCGGCAATTTGCGGGTCGGTGAATACGGCGAATGCACCCGCGAGCTGATAGTCCGCGTCTTCGCCGACGCCAAGGCACGCATTCCTTACGGCCAACTCGCCTTGATAGATCGCGACGTGCACGAGCATGTAGTCGCCCGTTACGTCGCCGACGGCGTACACCTTGGGGTTGCTCGTGCGCAGCCGGGCGTCGGTGGCGATGCCGCCTTGGGGCCGCCGTTCGATCCCAGCCGCGTCCAGCGCCAGGCCCTCGACGTTCGGCGTGCGGCCCAGTGCGTAGAAGATCTCGGTTCCGACCGCCTCGCGTTCCCGGCCCCCGGCGGCGTAGCGCACGACCTTCTCACCGCCGCTGCGAAACGCATCGATTAACGTCGCATTGGTGACGACGTCGATGCCCTCTTCGCGAAAATATTGCGTGAGCGCTTCTCCCACATCGTCGTCGCCGTGGGTCAGCAAATGGCCGCTCCGAATGAGAATCGTCGTGCGCGCTCCCATTCGCGCGAGAAATTGGCCGAGCTCGCAGGCGGTGAAGCCGCCCCCAAGCACGACGGCCGATGGTGGTATGCGTTCCAAATCCAGCACGCCGTCGCTGTCGACGAAACCGGTGTCCGCCAGGCCCGGCACCGCGGCGGGCGACACGACGCTTCCCGTCGCCACGATGAAATGGTTCGCCTCGAGCGTCGCATCGTCGCCGACGGCGATCTGCGTCGGCGACAGGAACCGCGCCCGCCCGAAGTAGAGGGGAAACTGCTCGATTCCCTCGATGCGATATTCGGCAAAGTCGTTGACCAGCGCTCGCTTGCGCGCCGCGATGAATGGCATGTCCGCCGTGACTCCGCCGGCGTCGATGCCGAGGACGCCCGCATCGCGTGCGGCGGCAAGCGCATCGCTCGATGCAAGAAATGCTTTGCTCGGCATGCAGCCGCGCAGGATGCAGAGACCGCCGAGTGGGCCTTCGTCGACGAGCGCTACATCGCAGCCCACGTCGCGCGCGGTACGCGCGGCGGCGTAGCCGCCCGACCCGGCGCCGATGACGATGAGATCGTGCCGGCCCGAACGCGGCTGCATTGGAACGCCCGGCTACCGGCCGGCCGGGCGCGCACCGAGCCGATGGGTCGATTCGATGAAGCGGACCGTGCCGCTGGAATGCACGAGGATCGAGTGCGTACGCGCCTGGTTTCCGAAGAACCGGACGCCCCGTACCAAGTCGCCGTCGGTGATGCCCGTCGCACAGAAAATCACGTCGTTGCTGCGGACGAGATCGGACAACTCGAGCACGCGGTCGAGATCACCGAAGCCCATATCGATGGCGCGCTGCGCCTCCTGAGGGTTACGCGGCTCCAAACGCCCCATGAAATTTCCGCCCAAACACTTGATGGCAGCGGCCGCGAGCACGCCTTCGGGAGCGCCGCCGGTCCCCATGGCAACGTGGATGCCGGTGGAATCGATCGCGGTCGCGATGCACGCGTCGACGTCGCCGTCGGAGATCAGCCGGATGCGGGCGCCCGCTGCGCGCACCTCGTCGATCAGTGCCGCATGGCGCGGGCGATCGAGGATGATCACGCAGACGTCGTTGATCGGTTTGTCCAGCGCGTTGGCCACCGCTTCGAGGTTGTCGCGCACCGGCGCATCGATGTGGACGTATGGCGCGGCCTTCGGGCCGACGGCGAGCTTCTTCATGTAGGTGTCCGGCGCGTGCAGCAGACTGCCCCGCTCGGAGATCGCCATCACGGCGATCGCGTTGGGCAAGCCGTTGGCGACGAGGTTCGTGCCCTCGACCGGATCGACGGCGATATCGACTTCCTTCCCTCCGCTTCCGAGCTCTTCCCCGATGTAGAGCATCGGCGCCTCATCCCGCTCGCCTTCTCCGATGACGATGCGTCCCGAGATTTCCATCTCGCCGAGCGAGTCACGCATGCGTTCGACGGCCGCGCCGTCGGCGGCGTCGCGTTCCCCACGCCCCATCCACCGCGATGCGGCGAGCGCTGCGTTTTCGGTGACTTTCACGAAGTCGAGCGAGTGAACCGGGTGGTCCAGCACCGCGCGCACGATCGATGGCGCCATGGCTTCATGGGCTACAAAGGGATGCGGCTCATTTCCTTTTAACAAGGTGACCGCGTGTCCGCCGGTACCCAGTTGTCGCCACCCGTCTATTCGCGGCTCTTCCGCTTCGGCGGCGTGTTGATCGCGGGATGGGCCGCATTCGCAGCCGTAGTCTTTTCCGGCCTCACCCTGGGGTTTTTCGGCTGGTACGCGGTGATCGCGCCTCGCCATCACGGCGCGATCGGGGAGCTCGGACTGCTGGCCGCGGTCGCCGGAGGCATCGCGGTAGCCGTCGCGGCCTGGACGACGTACGCGCATTACTTCTCGCGCCGCGCCGGCATCACGCCGGTGCGCGGGCTGCAATACGACGCACTGACGTGGTCCCCGTTCCTACTGCTTTGGCTTACGTTCGTTTTGGCGCCGCAGCTAACGCACGGCGCGCGGCTCTTCCTGGCCGCGCTCGCGTTGTTCTGCCTCGGCAAAGTGCTGATTGCGGCCCGGTTCAACCAGACGGTGCGCGAGGTGTTGGTCGACTTCGCCGCTACGCGCATCGCCATCATCATCATCGCCGAGCTCGCCGCCGTCATCATCGGTCAGCGCGCAGGCACCCACGTCCAGGAGTCCTCCCACGTGCTGCTGGCGGTCTGGGGACGGTGGGACGCCGTGCACTACCTCAACATCGCAACCCAGGGATATCAAGGCACCGACATGGCGTTCTTCCCGTTGTATCCGCTCCTGATCCGGATCGTCGGTACGCTCGCCGGAAATCACCTTATCGCCGGACTGCTGATCTCCAACGCATCGCTGTTCTTCGGGCTGCTCTACCTCTACAAGCTTCTCGAGCGGGAATACGACCGCGCGGTCGCACGCCGCGCCATATTCTACGTTTCCATTTTTCCGACGGCGGTCTATTTCACGGCAGTCTATACCGAGTCGCTGTTTTTCATGCTGACGGTCGCGTCGTTTTACTACATGCGCGCGAGGCTCTGGTGGGTGGCCGGCCTCCTCGGCTTCTGCGCGGCCTTGACGCGTGTGGAAGGCGTGCTTCTCATCGTGCCGTTCGTGATCGAATGGCTCGCGCAGGAGCGGCCGTTGCCCGCACGGGCGGCGTACGGCCTCGCCGCGGCGGCCCTCATTCCGCTCGGGCTCGCGACGTTCATGGGCTATCTCTGGGTGCTCCGCGCCGATCCGCTATACTTCTCGCACGTGCAAATCCACTGGAACCGGCACCTCGCGATGCCGTGGGTCAGCATTGCGAACGCGTTCGAAAAGCTCGCGCATGCCGCGGGAGCGCAGCTCGTGGCAAATCAATCGTTGGAGATCGCCTTCACGCTGCTGATGGCCGGCGTCCTGCTGGGAGGCTGGCGCCGCCTCCGTCCCTCGTACATCGCGTACATGGCTCTCTCGATCCTTGTGCCCATGTCGACGTCGAACCTGATGTCGATGCCCCGATTCGCACTCGTGCTCTTTCCCATGTTCGCCATTTTGGCCCGCTGGGGCGAGCGGCCGTGGATCAACAACGTCATTCTCGCCTTCTCGCTGCCGCTGCTCGGCTTGTTCACGGTGCTTTTTGCCGATTGGTACTGGGTTGCCTGAGGGCGCGCACGGCATCGTGCGCGGCTTGAGCCGGCGCCGCGGCGTGCGGCAGTTCGTCAAGTTCGGACTCGTCGGAGCGTCGGGGCTCGTCGTCAATTTCATCATCGCACACGTCCTTCAAAAGACGACGTCCCTGTCGTGGTTCGCCGACTTCGCGATCGGCTTCATGGTCGGCGGCATATCAAACTATTGCTTCAACCGCATCTGGACGTTCGGCTCGCGCCGGAACCCAATCGTCGAGGGTTTGCAGTTTCTCAGCGTGTCCGCCGTCGCGCTGGTGCTCGGCAAGCTGATCTTCGCGCTCGCCGGCCGCGCGGGTTTCGGCCACTTCACGACGACTTGGCTGATTGCGACGCTCGCGGGCACGTTCGTGAACTTTTTCGCGAACAAATATTGGACGTTCCGCCACCTCAATTGAGGTTCTTCCCTCCGCGGGGCGCCTGGGCAGCGGCCTTGACGGCGATCGTGCTGCTCGCGGCGGCGCTGCGGCTTCACGGGATCCATATTCCGATGCTCGACCATCCCGGATGGCGCCAGGGCGACACCGCCGCGATTGCGCGCAACTTCGCTCGATTGAACCTCAACGTCATGTATCCCCAGACCATGTACGATGGGCCGCCGCCGAACTACGTCGAGCTCGAGCTGCAGATCGTGCCGTTCCTCGCCGCGCTGCTGTACAAACTCTTTGGCATCCACGAGGTCTTCGGCCGGCTAATCAGCCTGACGTTCAGCCTTGCGACCGTGGTCGTTGCTGGGGCCTTCGCGCGCTGGCTCTTCCGCAGCGCGCTTGCCGGCCTCGCGGCCGCGTTTTTCTATGCCGTCTTCCCAGGGAGCGTCTATTACGGCCGAACCTTCATGCCGGACGCGGCAATGGTCTTCTTCTTGACCGCCGCGCTGTACGTCGTCACGCGTCTGCTCGTCGACGACGAACGACTGCGCCCGAGCAGCGTGGCATGGGCGACGGCGCTGCTGACGACCGCCTATCTCGCGAAGCCCGTTGCCGCCTTGGCCGTCGTGCCGCTGGCAGCCGTTGTTGTCGAGCGGGCTCGAGCGCGGGGCGGCATCCGGGCGCTTCCAGTCGCACTGCTCCTGGCCGTGCCGCTGGTCCTGCTCTGGCTGTACGACCGCGGCGTACGTTCGCACGCGGAGTGGCATTGGGCGAGCGGCATCACGCAGCTGCACGTGCTTCCGGCGTTGCGCGCGTCGTTGCTCGGCGCGGCGGCATTCGGCGCGAAGTTCGCGCAGTTCGGCGCCGCTTTAGGGATGCTCCGAGCGACGATGCTGGGTCCGCTGCCATTCTGGCTCTCGCTCGCGAGCCTCGCTGCACTCCCGTGGCTTCCCACGCGCAGCAGGGCGCTGCTGTGGGGATGGCTCGCGGGCGGCCTCATCTACGCCTTCGTCGTCGTAACCGTCGAACGCGTCGACTACTACCTCTATCCGGTCTTGCCGCTGTGCGCACTGCTCATCGGCGGTGCTTTGGCGCGCTTCGTCGCCGCCGTGCGGGGCACCGAGGCGGCTCCCGCGACGCGCTACGCGCTGCTGGCCGTCGTTCCGGCACTCGCGATCGCGGCGCTGCTGCAGAGCCGCGCGCCCGTCGCGCCCTACTACCGTTTCGATGCGAACGTCTATCGCGACGCCGTCGCGCTCGATCGCGCGCTTCCGGCCGGAACGCTCGTCGTCATCGGCCACTACGGTCCGAACGTTCAGTACTACGTTGACCGGTTCGGCTGGGAGGAAGACCCGGCGCTCTGGACGCCCTTCGACGAAGAAAGCGCGATCCGCAAGGGCGCGCGGTACTTCATCGCGATCGAAGATCGGCGGCTGCGCGCGAACGCGGACCTGTGCGTCTGGATGCTGCGGTTTCCAATGCGTGCCGACCTCGGGCGATGGCCAGTGTACGAAACGGATCCGCATGGGGCCTCGACCGCGGGTGAGTTGCTTTGGCGCGCGTACCGCCGCGCCGAACGCGAGGGTACCGCGCGCGCCTTCCTCCGGCGCGTTCCTTCCTGCGCGTCAGGAGCCGATACTTCGTAGGCTTTCGAGCAGCGCGCGAAACGCCTCGGGCTCGACCGCGACGCTGCCGCGGTACGGATAGTCCAGCGCCATGACGAGGAACAGCACCAGGCCGATCATCAGCGCCAGGCCGCCGATCATGAGCTGCTGCATGATCGTTCGGTCGAAACCGAAGAGATACGTGAACGCGACCGTTACGTACGCGCCGGCGACGAGCACCAGCCAGAGCACGCCGTTGATGCCGATAAAGTCGATCGTGAGGCGAGTCTGACGGTCCATCAGCGCGGTGTCCATCGCGGCCAACATCTGGGCGTGGACGTTCTGCAACCCCATCGAGGTGACGCGCAGGTCACGAACCTTGCGATCTGCCGCCTCCAGCAACGCATCGGAGATCGGCGACTTCTGCCCGCGGTTCATGCGCGGCCACTCGTCGTGGATGACGGACTGAAGATAGAGCCGCAGCGTCGCCCGGATTTGGCCGCCGTCGCGGAAGGATTCCGCGTCCCGATAGATCGTTGCGAGCGAGGCGGCCTCCTCGTAACTGCGCGATTCAGCCTCCTGGAAGCGCTCCCAGACGCCGATCGCCACGAACGCCAGCAGCACCGCGTAGATGACGCCGATGACGGCCAAGATGAATCCCGCTCGGTCGTTGTGCGCCGAACGCACTTCGGTCGACGTAAACGTCGCCACGAGGTAGCCGACGACCAGGGTGGAGGCAACGAACCCGCAGACGATGACGGCGCCGGCAAGAAGCGTCGGCAGCGTTTCCAGCCACGCGATCACGGCAACGGCAAGAGGGAAGCGGCACCGAAGGTCGTCGACTCGGCCGGCTTCTCCGGTGCGCCGGACGTGATCAGCTGCCGGTACACGATGAGGCGGTTCGTGTCTTTGGCCAGCTCCAGCTGCAGCTCGTAGCTTCGCTTGATCGCGGCGGTGAGGCTGTCTGCGTCGAACGTATAGCCGAAACGCTTGAGGCTGCGCAGCAGCAGCGCGTTCGTCACGTTGAGCTGCGCGTAGGCGCGTTGAATGTCGAGCCCGGCCAAGCGATACGTCGGATAGTTCGTCAAGACGATCTCCCGCTTCAGCTTGGCTTGTTCCAGCGTCGCCCGCAGCGCCGCGAGGGCGGCACTCTGCGGATCGACCGCTAGGCCACCGTTGACGGTCGCCATTGCGTCGTCGAAGTTACCCTTGGCGTACTGAAGCCGCGCAAGCTCCGCCGCGGCCTGCACGAAACCGGCGCGAGCCGCGGCGTCGCTCGGATTGACGTGGAGCGCCAAGCGGTACGCGAGTGCGGCGTCGCGGGCGTCGCCGTGCACGAGCGCGACGTCACCCTGATGGACCCGCGTATTGACGATCCAACGGGAGATCGAGCCGGCACAGTCCGTCAGCAGGGCGAGCACGAGCATCGCGGCAGCGGCTTGCGAATATTTAGAAATGGACATGTGCGGCGAACCCGGCAACCACCTCGATAACTACCGCGGCGGGGTACAGGATTACCTGCGAGAGCAGCGAGCCTATGATGGCCGTGAGCGACAGATAGAATACCATCGAACGAACTTCGCCGATGCTGCGCTTTCCATGAATCGCCTGATCGCTGATGATCGACGACGTGGGATCGACGAAGAGCGTAAAGGCGATCGTGCCGATTCCGTTGATGACGCCGGAGAGCCCGATGGCCGTGCGCGCGACGGCCGAATCGAGCACGGAGGCGAGATACGATGCCTGGACGCCGATCGCGTAGACGCACATCACGACGACGTTGAAGATCAACAAGCGCTTGGGCAGAGCGCGCCAGTCGAAGCTCCACATCTCGCGCAGCGACGGAAATCGCTGCGCACGGAGGACGTCGATAATCACGGACGGTGCAAAGAGCCTCGCAAGCGAATGCGGAATCGAGCCACGCGCTTCGAACGAGTGCACGCCCCGCCGGAACAGATACGTAAACATCGGCAGGAAGAGAGAAAACACGATCATGCCGAGCGTGCCGGCCAAAACAATCAAACGAAGCTGGAGCTCGAAAATTCCGTGCCACGCGGCGACCGACGTCGTTGCGTTTCCCGACTGATCGGAGAGCGGACCGATGAAAAACGCCATGAATAGGTTCGCGAGTCTCCCGGTGGTCACGAACAGGTTGAACAGCGAGATCGACGTCGCTATCCGCTTCGTCTGAACGCCGGCGAGCCGCGCGGCATAGGCGCCGATCGTCACGCCCTGAACGACGAAGGTAATCGCCATGGCTCCGATGAGCTTGCCGGACCATAGGTGCGGCGCGAGCGCCGCAGCGCCCGCGGGGTTGTCAGGCAGCGCGGCCGCTCCAGGCGATGGCGGACTCGTCGACCGGACCGATGATACAAAGGCCGAGGTTATTATCCGCCAACAGCTCGCCCGCGAGTTCCCGCACGTCGTCCGCGCAGACGGCGTCGATGCGCTGCTCGATCTCTTCGGGAGTGACGGGTCGCCCGAGCGCGAATTCGTTGCGGCCGAGGCGTATCATCCGGCTCGAGGTCGACTCGAGCGACAGCGTGAGGTTGCCCTTGATGTGTTCCTTCGCCAGATGGAGCTCGTCTTCGGCAATCGCGGCGTCCCGCACCCGCGCGAACTGTTCGCGGACGACGTCGATGCAAGGCTGGACGTTTTCCGGCGACGTCCCCGCGTAGACGCCGAAGAGCCCGGCGCGCCGGTAGGCCGCCTGAAACGAGTAGACGCTGTACACGAGGCCGCGCTGTTCGCGGATTTCCTGGAACAGCCGGCTGGACATGCCGCCGCCCAGTATGGTGTCGAGCAGCGAAAGCGTGTAACGGCGTTCGTCGCGCACGTCGATGCCGCGGGTCCCGACGACGACGTGCGCCTGTTCGCTGTCTTTATACCGGACGTGCGCGGCAGGTGTCGTGGCCGGCCTCTCGGCTTGCGGCAGTTCGCAGGTACCGCGGAAGCCGGAGAACTGCTCGCTCACGAGCTCGACGAAGCGCTCGTGCTGGACGTTTCCCGCAGCGGCGACGACGACCGAGTTCGGAGCGTAGTGAACCTTCATGTGCGCGCGAAGGTCATCGGGAGTGATGCGGACGACGGTGTCGGCGAAGCCGATCGTGGGCTCGCCCAGGCTCGAGCCGCTCCACATCGTCTGCAGGAAGACGTCGTGAATGAGCTCGTCGGGCGAATCGTCGTACATCTTGATCTCTTCGAGCACGACCTTTTGCTCTTTTTTCAGCTCGGCGGGGTCGAAGGTCGAATGCAAGAACATATCCGCCAGCACGTCGAGCGCCAGCGGTACGTGGCGATCGATGATTTTTGCGTAGTAGCACGTCGTCTCTTTATCGGTGAAGGCGTTGAGGTTACCGCCGACGCCGTCCATCGTCTCCGCGATCTGCCGCGCCGTCCGGCGCTGCGTGCCCTTGAATAACATGTGCTCCACGAGATGCGATATGCCGCGCCGTTCGTGCCGCTCCACCGCCGAACCGACGTCCGCCCAGATGCCGACGGTCGCGGAGCGCACCCCAGGCATCGCCTCGGTCAGGATGCGGAGACCGCTCGGGAGCGTCGTCTTGCGATACGTCACGATGGCGGCTTGAACGCAGTGCGCGACCAATCGGGGTCCCAAAACGCTCCGTCGCTGCGGCGCGTCGCACGCTGCCGCACCGCGTCGGCGCCTTCAGAGCGGCGAATCGTCAGGCTAAACACCGTGCGCGCCGTCGGCTTCGCCAGATCGCCGCTGACGATCTCCCCCTTGGACACGGCGATCGGGACGCTGGCCCAAACGTCGATTTCCTCGGTCGCAGGCGCGGCCTCGAAGGCGCGGCCTGCGAGCGTGACGACTTCGCCGACGAACTCGTCGCGCGTAATCGCGCGATGAAATTTGACGCCCCACAAGCGAATGCCGACGATGAGGTGCGTGTCGAAAAGGTTGGCCGAAATCTGCGTCACCTGTGCCGACCAGCGCGTACCGAACACGGCTTCGCCGATGCGCTCCGCGATATCGCGGCGGTTACCGACCGACCGCGCCGCTGCGTCGAGATCTGCGACGCTCGGTGCGTACGCCGCCGCCGCTCCAGGCAGCAGCGCGACGACGAACGCCGCGGCGCAAAGCGTCCTAGTACGACTGCGCAAAGTATGCCCTCACCTTCGCGGGTTCGCCGCAGGCGGTGCATGCGGCGCCCGGCTCGTCGAGCGGGCGCAGGACCCGCGTCGTGGCGGCCGTTGCGGCCTTCACCTGCGCCTCGCACTGCGCCCGCTCGCACCAGGCAATGTCGACCATGCCCGCGCGCGTTCGGCAGAGCTCCAGAAACTCGTCGCGATCCGCCGTCGCATAGGTGTGAGACTCCAAATGCGACTTGGCCTGGCGAAACAGCGACTGCTGCACGTCGTCGAGCAGCGCGCGAAGCGTCGCCGGAAGGTCCGCAAGCGCGACGCTCTCGCGCTGGCCCGGCTCGTTCTTGTCCCGGTCGCGCCGCGCGAGCACCGCCATGTCCGCGTCGACGTCGCGCGGCCCGATCTCGATGCGGACCGGGACGCCACGCAGATCCCATTCGCTGTACTTCCAGCCGGGTTGTTCGTCGCGGTCATCGACGCGCACGCGAAATCCGGCCTCCGCCAGGCGCTTCGCCGTCTCCCGGCACACCTCGACCGCACGGCGGTCGGCCGCCCGCACGATCGGCACGAGCACCGCCTCGATCGGCGCGAGCTTTGGCGGGAGCCGCAGCCCCCGGTCGTCCCCATGCACCATGATGAGTGCGCCGATCATCCGCCACGAGACGCCCCAAGACGTCGTGTGGACGTGCTTGATCGTGCGATCCGCGTCGGCGAACGTTATATCGTAGGCGCGGGCAAAGTTCTGACCGAGGTCGTGCGACGTGCCCGATTGCAGCGCCTTGCCGTCGGGCATCAACGCCTCGATCGAGAACGTCTCGATGGCTCCAGGAAAGCGTTCGCCCCCGCTCTTGGGCCCGGCATAGACGGGGACGGCCGCGACGTTTTCGGCGAAATCTCGGTAGAGATCGAGGATGCGCAGGGTCTCCTCGCGCGCTTCGGCCGCGGAGGCGTGCGCGGTGTGGCCCTCCTGCCACAGGAACTCCATCGTACGAAGGAACGGCCGCGTCGCCTTTTCCCAACGGACGACGTTGGCCCACTGGTTGATCAGGATCGGCAGGTCGCGGTAGGACTCGATCCACTGTGCGTACATCGTGCCGATCATTGCCTCGGACGTCGGGCGAATTGCGAGGCGCTCCGTAAGCTTTTCACTGCCGCCCTCCGTGACCCAGGCGACCTCCGGGGCGAATCCTTCGACGTGCTCGGCCTCGCGTTGCAGCAAGCTCTCGGGAATGAGCAGCGGAAAGTACGCGTTTTGGTGCCCCGTCGCCTTGAAGCGCTCGTCCAACTGCTTCTGCAGGTTCTCCCATAGCCCGAAGCCGTACGGGCGAAGCACGACGCAGCCCCGCACCGGCGAATAGGAAACCAGCTCGGCCCGAAGGCACGCCGCGGTGTACCATGCAGAGAGATCGGCCGCCTTCGGAGGGATCTCCTTGACGACGCTCGGCGCGAGCGCTTCGGACATGACCGGCCCGGCTTCGCCGAGGGATTGCACCGCACCCGCGCGACGGCGCGCCGGAATCTTGCACGTCAGTCGCATAGGAAGCACGAATGCCGAAACGCACTCGCATCTACACCCGCACCGGAGATGACGGAACCACCGGCTTGATCGGCGGCGCGCGGATCAAGAAAAACGCGCCGCGCATCGAAGCCTACGGCACCCTCGACGAACTCTCCAGCGCAATCGGCGCCGCGCGGGCCGCGTTGCGTGAGTCTTCCGAGCGGAGCAACCGCGTTCGAGGCTTGGACGCGTGGCTCGCATGGACGCAGGACGTCTTGTTCAATCTCGGCTGCGAGCTGGCGACGCCCGACGGCGAAGCGCGGGCGGGCGCCCCAAGCGTCGGCGTTGCGGACGCCGCGGCCCTCGAACGAGCGATCGACGCTGCCGAAGGCGACCTCGAGCCGCTCGACAATTTCATCCACCCCGGGGGCTCCGCGGCGGGCGCACAGCTTCACGTGGCGCGGACGATCTGCCGCCGCGCGGAGCGCCTTGCCGTTGCGCTTGCCGAAACCGAAGGCGGCGATGCGACTGCGCTGCGCTACCTCAATCGGCTTTCCGACGCCCTCTTCGTATGGGCCCGCTGGATCAACGACGCGCTCGGCGCGCCCGAGCATCGTTGGGATCCGTCGTCGAAGCCACCCGAGTAGGACCTCGCGGTAGGGCTGCGAAGCGACGCTCGAATGCCGTTTTTCTCGCAGCTGTTCGCGACGACCGACGCCGAGAAGCTGCGCGAGCTGGGCACGCGCAAGATTTTGCGCCGAGCGCTGACCGCCCGAGACCTCGTCTCCATCGGCCTCGGCACGATGATCGGCGGCGGCATCTTCACGACGATCGGAACCGGCGTGAAAGGCGCCGGTCCGGCCGTGATCGTTTCCTATTTGCTCGCGGGACTCACGTCGTTCTTTGCGGCGCTGTGCTATGCGGAGCTCGGAGCGATGGTTCCAGTGGCGGGAAGCGCCTATACCTACGCGTACGCCACGATGGGCAAGCTTTTCGCCTGGATCATCGGCTTCGCGCTGATTTTCGAATACGGCATAAGCGCCGCGCCGGTCGCGCAGCAGTTTTCCGCCGCCGTTCAGGACATTTTCAAGAGCGTCGGACTCGCACTTCCGGCATGGGCGTCGCAATCGAACCTCATCGTGAACGGTTCCTGGTGGCTGCCGTCGAGCTGGGACCTCGCCCATTCCCAGTTCGATCTGGTGGCTGCACTGTTCGTCATCGGCTTGAGCGTCTTGCTGTCGGTAGGAATTCGCGAATCTGCGACGGCCAACAACATCTTCGTCGTGCTGAAGATTTCGGCGCTTATCGTCTTCGTCATCGCGGGCGCATTCTTGGTGCGCGGGGCCAACCTTCACAATTTCAATCCGGTTGGGTGGGGAACGCTCCGGCCGTTCGGAGGTATGGCGGACTACTCGTCGTCGGCACAGCCGTACGGCATCATCGCGATCGGCGCGTACGTCTTCTTCAGTTACATTGGGTTCGACACGGCCACGACGACCGCCGAGGAGTGCAAGAATCCACAATTCGACGTGCCCGTGGGCGTCATCGGCGCGCTTGCCATCGGCACGCTGATCTATTGCGCGACCGCGATCGTGCTCGTGGGTGCCGTCCCTTGGAATCACGTGCCGATCAAGAACCCGCTGGTGTATGCACTCGCGCCGCTGCACATGCCGGTGCTCAGTTGGGTCATAACGATCGGGGTGCTCGCCGGCACGACCAGCGTGGCGCTGGCGTCGCTGCTGGGGCAGTCGCGCATCTTCTACGTTATGGCACGCGACCGCATGCTGCCGCCGATCGTTGCAGCCGTGCATCCTCGCTTCAAGACGCCGATGGTGACGACCCTAATCACCGGCGCCGCCGTCGCGGTGTTAGCGCTGATCGTGCCGCTCAACAACCTGCTCAATCTCGTCAACATCGGTACCCTCATCGCATTCTCGGTCGTATGCGCCGGCGTGCTGTACTTGCGCAAGAGGCGTCCCGAACTGCCGCGCTCCTTCCGCGTGCCGTTCGTACCGCTGTTCCCGATTTTGGGAATCGTGTTCTCGCTTTTCCTCGCGATCTTCGGCCTCTCGCGCGCCACCTGGACGTGGTTCGTCATCGCACTGGTCTGCGGGCTCGTCTTCTTCTTCGCGTACGGCTTCCGCAAATCGAATCCGAAAGACGTCGTCCCCGTCGAAGAACCGGCCGGCCTGCAGGAACCAGCGTAGCGGCGCGTCGGACCGATGGTTGCCGACGCGGCTGCGGCTACGCGAGCGGCGAAGGATGCTTTGGTTGGTAGAGGCCGAGCGTGTCGCCGCCGGGGAGTTCGAGCGTCGTCACCAATCCCCAACCGCGGTCGGCAATCGCTGCCGCGTGAATTCCCTTTTGCTCGAGCTGCCGTACCGTCGCTGCGACGTCGTCGCAGATGAGCCAAAGTTCGTGCTCGGGATCGCCTTCGGTTTCATGGACGGCCAGTTCCGTGGGAGGTGCGGCGAAAAAGAGCCGCCCATTGCCTGCGTCGACGTAGGAAAGGTCGAGCACGTCCTTGAGGAAATCATACATTTCCTTCGAGTTTCTCGTGTAGAAGATCGCGTGGATGCCGGTGATCACGCGCTTACACCTTTTGTCCGATCCCGGGGCTGACGACCTCGATCCGCGAATTCTTTGCGTCGTAGCGGACGCGCACGTTGAACGCCCTGGCGACGGCGTCGAGCGAAACCATCACGCGGCCCCTGATCCGAAACGGCGCGTGCTTGAGGGTCAACGGCATGCCGTTGAGCGTCGCGTGCGTGTCCCCGACGCGGAAGCGCAGCGATCGGGAACCGAGCACGACGGCGATCGTGCCGCCTCGACCGGCCGTTTGCGTTTCGGCGCCGAGCGCATCGGCGATCGTGCGGAGCGGAACGAACGCGCGCGCGCTCGCCGTCGTCACGGGCGGGACGTCGCCCTCGACGCGCTCGCCGTTCACGAGCATTACGGTCGGCCGCGAAACCGCTAGGGCCGCGGAGATGACGAAGGCGACGGCTCCGATCACCGCCAGGTCGCGCCAGCTCACGCCTGCGTAAAGCTCGCGCGCCCGGGCGATCATCCGACGGCTCGGGGCGCGCTTGCGGAGGCGCCGATCTCCTCGGCGTAAGCCGGATACTTTTCCGCGATCACTTTCTCGATCTCGAGGCGCAGCATGCCGAGCAGTTCGCTCTCGGGATACGTGCCGACGAGCTCTCCCGCGCGGTAGATCGCGCCCTTCCCCTTGCCGCCCGCAACGCCGACGTCGGCCATCTTCGATTCGCCCGGGCCGTTGACGACGCAGCCCATGACGGCCACCTTGACCGGCGCACTGTAGGATTTTGCGATCGCTTCGACCGACCGGCCGAGCTCGAGGACGGAGATCTCCGCGCGGCCGCACGAGGGACACGCCGTGATCTCGAAGCCCTTTTCCCGCAGGCCGAGCGATTTGAGAATGCCCCAGCACACCGGCACTTCCTCGATCGGGTCGTCGGCGAGCGAAACCCGGATCGTGTCGCCGATCCCTTCCCACAGCAGAATTCCGAGGCCGATCGACGACTTGATCGTTCCGTCGCGCAGCAATCCCGCCTCGGTAATACCGAGATGCAGCGCGTACGGCGTCTGCCGATCGCGGAGGCGCTGGTCCATCAAACGGTAGGCTTGCACGGTCGTCGCAACGTCGTGCGCTTTCAGCGAGATCGCGATGTCCGTGTGTCCGTGCTCTTCCAATATCTCGACATGGCGCAAGGCCGACAGCACCATCGCTTCGGCGGTATGGCCGAGCGATTTCTCCAAGTCCGGCGCGAGAGAGCCCATGTTGACCCCGACGCGGATCGGAATGCCGCGTGCCGCGGCGGCCGTTACGACCTCGGCGACCTTCTTCGGGTCGCGGATGTTGCCGGGGTTCAGCCGCAGCTTCGCAACGCCGGCCTCGATCGCGGCGAGCGCCATCTTATGGTCGAAGTGAATGTCGGCGACGATCGGCACCGGCGACCGGTGGACGATTGCCGGGAGGCCTGCGGCGTCGGGCGGATCCTTCACCGTGACGCGCACGACCTCGCAGCCTTCCATCGTCAGCCCGTAAATCTGCTCCAGCGTCTTGTCGGCGTCGGCGGTATCGGTCGTCGTCATGGATTGCACGACGACGGGATGGTCGCCGCCGATCCACACGCTCTTCGCGTCGGGCTTTCCGGTCTTGTTCTGAAGGAAAATAGGATTGCTCTTACGCCGCAGACGCAGCACTTACATCACTCCCTGGCCGTTGACGATGCGCGCGATGTCGTGGAAAGCGACGAGCATAATGAGCGCCATCAGCGCCGCAAAGCCCGCAATGTGGACCATCGCTTCCTTTTCCGGGTCGACCGGCCGGCCGCGAATAAGCTCGGCAACGATAAAGGCTGCGCGGCCGCCGTCGAGGGCGGGGATCGGCAGCAGGTTGAAGAGGCCCAACGCGAACGAAATCGTCGCGGCCAGTGAAAAATACGGCCCCCAGCCCCAATCCTGCACGGTCGCGGCGACCTGACCCATGCCGATGGGACCGGCGATCTGCGGCGCGTACTTAGTGAACTGCGTGACGAGCAGCCCTATGCCGCCGAACGTTTGGTTCGCGATCGCCGCGAACTCTTCGCCGCTCTCCCGAACCGCTCGCAACGCCCCGACGCGCTCGTACGCGGGCACGGGTGCGAACCCGATGCAGCCGATGTTCTTGCCCACGGCCGCGGGGCACGGCCGGGGAACCACGTACACCTCGGTGCGGACGCCGTTGCGTTCGTACACCAAGTCGAGCTTCTTGCCCAACGCGCCGTGGATCGTATCGACGAGCCGCTTGCCGTTGGCGATCGAAGCGTTGTTGATGGCGACGATGCGATCGCCGGCGCGGATTCCCGCGATCGACGCGGGGGACGCGGGAAGCACCTCGCCCACGACCGGCTGATTCGCCTTATCGCTCGCGACGCCGAACGCGACCGCCGCAACGAGCAGGATCACGTAGCAGAGAACGAAGTTCGCGACCGGCCCCGCGAGGACGATGACGAGCCTGCGCCAGGGAGATTTGGCCTGAAAGTTACTATCGCCGGCGCTGCGCTGACTGCGGTACTCGCGCTGCTGCTCGGCCTCAGAGAGCCGGCCGTCCTCTCCCTCCATCGCGCAGAAGCCGCCAATGGGCAGCGCCCGGACCGAATACTGCGTGCCGCTTCGAGGACTCGTCCACCCAAGCAGACGAGGGCCGAATCCGACCGAGAACTCGTTCACGCGAACGCCATTGCGCCGCGCGAGCACGAAGTGGCCGAGCTCGTGAAGGACGATCAGAATCGAAAGCATCACGAGAAACGTGACGACTTTTTCCAATCCGATCAACGTGACGACGGCTAACAAGTTCACTGATTCGACAGTCCTTCGATGGCAGACACGATGTCTCCGGCGGTTCTGCGGGCGTCCCGGTCGGCCGTTCGTATTCCCGCCAGCGTCGGCTCCCGTGCGGGCGCCCCGCGCATCGTACCGTCGATCACATCGGCGATACGACCGAACGGGATCCTCCCCTCAATGAACGCAGCCACGGCAATTTCGTTTGCGGCCGAGAGCACGGCGGGCAGCGACCCTCCGGCAGCGAGCGCCTCGTAGGCGAGACCGACGCAAGGGAACCGCTCGGCGTCCGGCGGCTCGAAAACGTACTGAAGCGCCGGCTCGCCCGGCTTCGCGCCGAGCGCCCGCAGCGTATCGGGGCTGCGGCATTCGTGCGCGGACGGGAGCCGCTTGGGATAGGCGAGAGCGTAACCAATCGGCAGGCGCATGTCTGGGGCGGCCAGCTGCGACTTGACGCTGCCGTCACGAAATACCACGAATCCGTGTGCGATCGACTGCGGATGCACGACGATCTCGATGCGTTCGCCGGGAAGGTCGAAGAGGCGACTAGCTTCGATGACCTCGAGCCCCTTATTCATCATCGTCGCGGAGTCGATCGTGTTCTTCGCGCCCATGCGCCACGTTGGATGTGCGAGGGCAGCCGAGACGTCGGCGCGCTCCATCGCCTCCCGCGTCACGCGCCAGAACGGGCCGCCGGAGGCGGTGAGCACGATCGTCGCAACGCTCGACGGCGCCTCGCCGACGAGGCATTGAAAGATCGCGCTGTGCTCGCTGTCCACCGGCAAGAGACGCGCGCCGCCGGACCGCGCTCGCGCTACGAGCAGCTCTCCCGCGGCGACGACGAGTTCCTTGTTTGCAATCGCGACGTCGATGCCGCGATCGACCGCCGCAAAGACCGCGTCGAAGGCGACGGCGCCGTCCGTTGCGGCGAGCACGACGTCGGCCCTGGCTTCCACGGCCACCTGCAGCAGGCCGTCCGGGCCGTCGCTCGCCGTCGTCGCGACCTGCGGCACGAAACGCTCAACCTGCTGACGCAGGAGTTCGACGTTGCGACCAGCCGCCAATCCGACGACTTCGAACTCGTCGGGATGAGACGCGATGACGTCGAGCGCCTGTGTCCCGATCGAGCCGGTCGACCCCAGGATGGCCACACGCTTGCGCATCTATTGGACTTGCAATATTCCGAGCAAATGGAGCGTCGCGAAGAACGTCACGCCGCCCACGAGGTAGGAATCGAAACGGTCGAGCACGCCGCCATGCCCCTGAATCATCGCGCCGGCGTCCTTAACGCCGGCATCGCGCTTGAACGCCGACTCCACCAGGTCGCCGACCTGCGCCGCGACGCTGGTAAAGAGTCCGAGTACCGCCCCTTGCCACCATTGGATGCGCAGCTCGGGAACCCAGGAAGCCGCGACGGCGACCAGCACGACGATCGCGAGCGAACCGGCGGATCCTTCCACCGTTTTCTTCGGCGAGATCTTCGTTAGGGGATGCCGCCCTACGACCGTACCGACCAGCATTCCGAACGTATCGGTGAGCGCGATCAGTACGATTGCGTAGAACGTCAGCCACATGCCGGTCCCCGGCACCTGCCGGATGAACACGAAGTACGTGAGGAGCTTGCCGATGTAGAGAACGGCCAGCAGCGTGTAAGCGGTGCGCGCGAAGTAGCCCTTCTGCTCGCCGTACATGCCGATGGAGAATGCGGCGATGACGATTGCGGCAAGCAACACGCCTTCCCATTTGTGGAGGACCCCGAAGACGGCCATGGCGACGTATCCACAAACGCCGAGGACCGCAACGACGTACTCCAAGGGCTGACCCTTGATCGAACAGAGGTCGTTAAACTCGTAAATGCTTGCAAGCCCGATGGCGAGCAGCAGCGCGTAGAATGCCCATGGAAAGAGCACGCAAAGCAGGCCGATCGCCGCGACGATCAGGCCGACGAGCACCCGTCGTTCGGTCAAGTCCCGCCGAAGCGCCGTTCCCGCTGTTGAAACTCGATCAGCGCTCGTAGTAAATCGTCCTTAGAAAAATCGGGCCAATAGACGTCGGTCATGACGAGCTCGGCGTACGCGGCCTGATAGAGCAAAAAGTTCGATAGCCGATGTTCGCCGCCTGGGCGGATCAGCAGATCCAGCTCGGGCAGCCCGGCGGTGTAGAGATAGCGTCCGATGACCGTCTCGTCGATCGACTCGGGAGCTACCCGCTCCGCTAGGACGTCCTTGGCGATCGCCTTGACCGCGCGCTCCAACTCGGCGCGCGAACTGTAGTTGACGGCAAGATTGAGCAGTAGTCCGCCGCTCGCGGCGGTTTGGTGCTGCAGGTCGTCGAGGGCACGCCGCGGTGCGTCCGGCAGCGATTGCCAGTCCCCCATGATGCGCACGCGCACGTCGTTGCGGCGCAGCTCCATCAGTTCGTTACGCGCAAAGTGCACGCAAAGCTCGAAAAGCAGCGAAACTTCGCGCGCGTCGCGGTTCCAATTTTCCGTCGAGAAACCGAAGACCGTCAGGACGCGGATCCCGAGGTCGCTCGCCGCGCGCGTAACGTGGCGCAGCGCGATCATCCCGCGCCGGTGACCCTCGATGGCCGGCACCCCGCGGTCCTTCGCCCACCGCCGGTTTCCGTCCATGATGATCGCGACGTGGCGTGGCACGGTGCCGTTCACGATATTGCGGGATCTGCTTTCAAGCGAGATGCTCATGTGCCGTGATACGACTCGTAACCGACGACCAATTCGATGTCGCCGGCATCGCCTTGCCGAACGCGCAGGACGCGGAGGCTTCCTCGACCGACCCAGGCGCCGAACGGCGAAAGCACCTTCAACCGGATCGCCCGATCGCATAGCGCGCGGCGTGCCTGGGCTTCCGGCACGAGTATCAGCTCCTCGTTCACACTTCCATGATTTCTTTTTCTTTTGCCGCAGCGAGCGCGTCAATCTCTTTGACGTATTTGTCCGTCATGCGCTGCAGCGACTCTTGCATCCGCTTGCTATCGTCTTCGGTGATCTCCGAGGACTTCAGTTGCCCGCGGAGCTCGTCATGCGCCTTGTGCCGGACGTTGCGGACGGCCACGCGTCCGTCCTCGGCCTTCTTCTTGACGACCTTGGCGAGTTCTTTACGCCGCTCTTCGTTCAGCGGCGGGATCGCCAGCCGAATCGCCGCCCCATCCACGTTCGGGGTCAGGCCGAGGTCGCTCTTCTCGATTCCTTTCTTGATCGCCGGCACGACGCTCTTGTCCCACGCGCTGATCAGCAGAGTCCGCGAGTCGGGCACGGAAACGCCGGCAACCTGCTTGACCGGAACCGCTTGGCCGTAGGCTTCGACGAGCACGCGATCGAGCAGCGCGGGGGATGCGCGTCCCGTTCTGATCGACGAGAATTCGCCGATCGTGGCCTCCACGCACTTGTGCATCCGCGATTCGATTTCTTTGAAATATGCGTCCGTCACGTTACACCGTCTGCGCTCCGACGGGCGTCGCCTCACGGCGCCCCACGTACGTTCCAATCGCCTCGCCCCAAATGACGCGGCGAATATTTCCCCTCACCGACATGTCGAAGACGACGACCGGGAGCCCGTTGTCCATGCACAGCGCCATCGACGTGGAGTCCATGACTTCCAGGCCACGCTGCAAAACGTCCATGTATTCCAGCCGGTCGAATCGCGTCGCATCGGGATCCTTCTTCGGGTCGGCAGAATAGATGCCGTCGACCTTGGTGGCCTTGAGGATTGCCTCCGCGTTGACCTCGACCGCGCGCAACGCGGCCGTCGTGTCCGTGGTGAAGTACGGGTTGCCCGTACCCGCCGCGAAGATCACGACGCGTCCCTTTTCCAGATGACGGATCGCGCGGCGCCGGATATAGGGCTCGGCGATCTGGTGCATCGCGATGGCGGTCTGGACGCGCGACGCCACACCCATGCGCTCCAGTGCGTCCTGCAGCGCCAAGGCGTTGATGACGGTGGCGAGCATCCCCATGTAGTCGGCGGTCGCGCGGTCCATCCCCGCCTCTTCGTGCACCTTGCCCCGCCAGATGTTGCCGCCCCCGACGACGATGGCGATCGAGACGCCGCCTCGACTCACCTCCGCGATCTCTTCGGCCATGAGCCGGGTCGTGTTTACGTCGACGCCGGCGCCGGGGCCGACAAAGGCCTCTCCCGAGATCTTCAGCAGGACGCGCGAGAAGCGCGGACCGCGCGCCTCACTCACCAAGGGCGTATCGCGTGAAGCGCCGCACGCGGATTCGCTCGCCGAGCGAACCGATCGCGCGGTGAACGAGGTCGCCGACGCTGATTGCATCGTCCTTCACAAAGGCCTGATCGAGGAGGCAGTGCTCCTCATACCATTTGTTCAGTTTTCCCTCGACGATCTTCTCTGCAAGCTCCGGACTCTTGCCGCCCGGAACGGCCGCGCGCAACTCGTCGCGGACGCGCGTCACGACGTCGGCCGGCACGCTCTCGCGGTCGAGATACTCGGGAGACATCGCGGCAACGTGCATCGCGAGGTCGCGCGAAAGCTCGGCGAACGTCGGATTCCTCGCCACGAAGTCCGTTTCGCTGTTGACCTCGATCAGGACGCCGATCTTTCCGCCGGCGTGGACGTAACTCGTGACGAGTCCCTCCTCCGCCGCGCGTTCGGCCTTCTTGGCGGCCTGCGCCGCGCCGCGCTCGAGCAACAGGGCCTTCGCGCGTTCGACGTCGCCGGCCGCATCCAACAACGCTTGCCGGCAGTCCATCATCGGCGCGCTGGTCTCCTCGCGCAGCGCCTTGATCTCCTCAGGTCTCGGCTGGTACGAAATCACGGCGCTGCCTCCGCCATCGCGGGTTCGGCCGGCTCCGGGCCTGGCGCGTCGTACGACTCGCGTTCGTAGGCGCTTTCACTCTCGGTGCGGCCCTCGATGATCGCGTCGGCGATCTTGCCGACCATCAGCTTCACCGCACGGATGGCGTCATCGTTGCCGGGTATCGGATAGTCGATCTCGTCGGGATCGCAGTTGGTGTCGATCACGGCGATGATCGGGATCTTCAACTTCCTTGCCTCGAGAACGGCGATGCGCTCCTTCTTAGGGTCGACGATGAAGAGCGCGTCGGGCAGGCGGTGCATGTCCTTGATGCCGCCGAGAAATCGCTCCAGCCGGTTCATCTCGTCCTGCAGCTTTGCGACCTCTTTCTTGGGAAGCCGCTCGAAATCGCCTTGAAGCTTCATGTTCTCTAGCTCGCGCAGCCGAGCGATGCGCTTCTGAATCGTCGCAAAGTTCGTTAGCGTCCCGCCCAGCCAGCGCTGATTGATGAAGAACGTACCGGCGCGCTCCGCCTCTTCACGGACCACGTCCTGGGCCTGCTTCTTGGTTCCGACGAATAGGATCACGCGGCCCTCGCGAGAGAGCTGCTTGACGACTTCGTAGGTGTCGCGCAGGCGCGCCACGGTGAGCGCGAGGTCGATGATGTAGATGCCGTTGCGCTCTTGGAAGATAAACGGCTTCATCTTGGGATTCCAACGCCGCGTCTGGTGTCCGAAGTGGACGCCGGCCTCCAAGAGTTCGCGCATGGTAACGACGCTCATGAGATACCTTTCTGGCCCCCGGCCGCCCCGTCTTGGACTGCGGCCGCGTCGCGGAGCCATCGGCACCCCGCCTCCATGCGGGGTGAAGTGATAGACAGCCGCGCGATTATAACACGGCGTCAAGCCGGCTCAAAGCCGCGGACTCCCGGGACCCGGTCGGGCGATAAGGATTTTTCCGGCATCGCCGGAAGCCGAGCGGCATGCGCTGGCTCGTCACGGGCGGCCTGGGGTTTATTGGCTCGCACTTCATCCGCCTCGTGCTTGCGGAGCGCCCCGAGGTCCAGATCGTCAACCTTGATGCGGTCACGTACGCCGCGAATCGGGCGAACCTCGCGGGCGCGCACGCAAACGGGCGCTATCGCTTGCTCGAGGGCGACGTCTGCGATTCCGGCGCGGTAGCGCAAGCGCTGGACGGTTCGGCCGACGCGATCGTGAACTTCGCGGCCGAGACACACGTCGATCGTTCCATCGCCGACCCGCTGGCGTTCTTTCGAACCGACGCGCTGGGCACGCTCTGTCTGCTCGAAGCGGCGCGGCGATTGGGCGTCCCGCGGTTCCTTCAGGTCTCGACCGACGAAGTCTACGGAAGCGTGGAGCGCGGCGAATCCTTCGAAGACGATCCGCTGCGGCCGCGCAGTCCCTATGCGGCGAGCAAAGCCGGCGCCGACCTGACGGCCCTGGCCTACCGCGCCACCTACGGCGTCCCGGTGCTGATTACGCGCGGCTGCAACACCTACGGGCCAAACCAATATCCCGAGAAAATCGTCCCGCTGTTCGTAACGAACCTGATCGACGACCGGCCGGTGCCGGTGTACGGCGACGGCCTGCAAATACGCGACTGGCTTCACGTAGAGGATCACGCGCGCGCCATCCTCTACGTGCTCGAGCGGGGCGCCGTCGGCCACGTCTACAACGTATCGGGCGCGATGCCGAAGACGAACCTCGAGCTGACGCGCAGCCTGGTCGAGCTGTGCGGCCGCTCGATGCGCACGCACGTCTCGCACGTCGTCGATCGCCCCGGCCACGATCGTCGATACGCCGTCAACGCCGACAAGCTGCGCGCGCTCGGATGGAAGCCGCGCATACCCTTCGACGACGGCATCGCGCAGACGGTCGAGTGGTACCGCGCAAACCCGTCTTGGTGGCGCAAAGCACCGTGAAGGGCGTCATTCTGGCGGGCGGCTTGGGCACGCGCTTGCATCCCCTCACCAAGGTCACGAACAAGCATCTCCTTCCGGTGTACGACCGGCCGATGATCTACTATCCGCTCGAGACGCTCTGCGCGGCGGGGCTTCGCGAGATCATGATCGTCACGGGCGGGAATTCCGCCGGTGAGTTTCTTCGGCTGCTGGGAAACGGCGCCGGTTTCGGTCTCGACGGCATCTACTATGCGTATCAGGAGGGCGAGGCCGGCATCGCAGATGCGTTGCGGCTATGCGAGCATTTCGCCGACGGTCAGCCCATCGCCGTAATCCTTGGTGACAACATTTTCCAGCGCAGCGTCGAGCCGTACGTGCGCCGCTTCCGGGAGAACCCGTCCGGTGCGCGTCTCCTATTGAAGCAAGTCGATGACCTTGCGCGGTTCGGCGTCCCCGTCTTTGACGGCGAGCGCATCGTCGCGATCGAGGAGAAGCCGGAGCGACCTAAGAGCCGGTACGCCGTGACGGGCCTCTACATGTACGACCGACGCGTTTTCGAGTTCATCCGCGACCTCGAACCGTCCGCGCGCGGCGAATTCGAAATTGCCGACGTGAACAATCGCTACATTGCGGATGGGCAGCTGCGTTACGACGTGCTCGAGGGAAGCTGGACCGACGCCGGCACCTTTGAAAGCTTGTTTCGCGCCGGGGAGCTCGTCGCACGCGAACGCGCGACGGAAGACGCGGCTCGATTACGAGTGTGGTAGGATCGGAAGCAGCGCGAGCGCGACGATCACCAGCACACCGGCCAGGGCGCCGCGAAACCATCGTTCCGGCAGGCGCGTCGCCAGGTGCGATCCGACGAAAACGCCGGGGATCGAGCCGAGCAGCAGCGCCCCGGCGATCGCCGGGTTAACGTCGCCGATACGCCAGTGACCGAGCAGCGACGGCACGAGGACGACCACCGCGAACGCGAGGTCCGTGCCGACGAGCCGGCGCAGCGCCACGACGGGCGCCACCAGCAGCAGCAAAGGCAACGTCAGGGATCCGGCACCGATCGACGTGATGCTCACCGTGAGGCCGACGAAGAAACCGATTAGGGCCAGGCGGATCGTCGGGAGCCGGTTCGGCTCGACCTCTGAAAAATCGCCCGCAAGGCGGCGATTGAACACGATTCCGGCGGCGGAGACCAGTAGTGCGACGGCGACGGCGATGCGCAGGACGTGCTCGAGCTGGTGAATGTTGAGCGCGCGGTGCAAGTCGGCGCTGACGATGACGCCGATGATCGCTCCGGGCAGGCCGCCAACGGACAATCGCCAGAGCACGGATACCTGCACCGTCCGTTTTTGCACGTGCGCGATCATGGCGACGAGGCGGGTCACGAGGGCGAAGAGCAGATCCGAGCCGATTGCCTTGTCCGTCCCCACGCCGAGGAAGATCAGCAGCGGCGTCGTGATCGCGCCGGCGCCCACGCCGCTGTATGCGGTGCAGGCTCCGACGATGAACCCCACGAGGACGAAGCTGATGAGATGACCGCTCACGGGCGCGTCATCTCTTCGATGTACTCCATGAGATCGGCTGCAGATTCCCGGATCGAGTGCTGCGTCGTGTCGATCGTCAGTTCGGGGTTGGCGGGAGCCTCGTACGGTGACGAGATGCCGGTGAAGCGGGGGATCTCGCCCAGGCGCGCGCGTTTGTAATGTCCCTTGACGTCGCGCTGCTCGGCCGTCTGCAGATCGCAGGAGACGTAGATCTCGTAGAACCGCCCGGGATAGGACGCCCGCGCCTTCGCTCTGTCGTCCGCGAACGGCGAGATCAGCGCGCAGAGGACGACGAATCCGCCGTCGGCCAGCACCGCCGCGACGGCCGCGGTTCGGCGAACGTTCTCCGTGCGGTCTTCTTCGGAGAATCCGAGGTCGACGTTCAGCGACGTGCGCAGCGTGTCCCCGTCGAGCACGTATACGTTGCGCCCGCGATCGAAGAGCATGCGCTGCACGGTCATCGCCAGCGTAGATTTACCGGCGCTGGGAAGGCCGGTGAGCCAAAAAACGCCGCCGGTATGGCCGTTGCGCGTGAACCGCTCCGCCGGCTGAACGGACGAGGTCTGCGCGACCACGTCGGTAGCGCCTTCGGAGCGCGGACGTCCCATGACGGCGCGGACGCGGCCGCCGGCGACGACGTTGGTTCCATGGAGCAGGACGAACCGGCCGATGCTCGTCGTCTCGAGGTCGTCATCGGCGGCGATCAGCTCGCGGGCCGCCAGCGTGATGACGCCGACGTCACCCTTAGAGAGCATCTCCCCTTCCTTGCCGCCGAGCGTGTCGGGGTCGACGACCTCGTCGATGCGCTGAAGGGTCACGGGCATCTCCCGCGTGCCGATGCGCAGCCGCAGCGCCTCGCCGGCCATTCCCGGCTCGCTCGCGAGCCAGACGACGGTGGCCTGCAGTGCGTGACCGAGCGACGGCCCATCGCCAGGGTAGCTGGCCACGGCGCCGCGGTCCACGAAGATGCGCTCGTCGAGGGCGATTGCGACGGAATCGCCGGCACGCGCCTCCTCGACGGTCGCCGGCCAGCGGTGGATCGCGCTCACGACGGCGTCGGTCTGAAGCGGCCAGAACACGATACGTTCGCCGGCCCGCAGCGTGCCCGCCTCGATCCGGCCCGCCACGATGCGGTTGCCTTCCCGCCGATAGACGTCTTGCACGGTAAACCGCAGCGGGCCGCCGGAGTGCGGCGTGAAGGGATGGAGCCGCTCGAGCGACTCCAGCAGCGTCGGGCCTTTCCACCAGGGCCACCGCCGACTGGGCACCGCGACGTTGTCGCCCTCGCGCGCCGCGACCGGAACGATTTCGATGGGCGTGATGCCGAGCTGCTCCAAGAAGGCACGGACCTCGGCGCGGCGCTGCGCGAACGCGGTCTCGGCCTCGGGCGTGAGATCCAGCTTGTTCACGGCGACCAACACTTCTTTGAAGCCGAACCATTGCAAGAAGAGGGCCTGCCGTCGCGTCTGCAGCGTGATACCTTCGTCGACCGCGACCACCATGATGGCCGCATCGACTTCGGACGCGCCGGTCAACAGGTTCCGAATCAGCTCCCGGTGCCCCGGAGCGTCGACGAACACGTAGTCGCGATCCGGCATGCGCAGCCAGATGCGCGAGATGTCGAGCGTGATCGCCTGATCGCGCTCCAGTTGAAATGCGTCTAGCAAAAACGAATACTCGATGGGAACGCCGCGCTTCGCACTCGAGGTCTCGAGCTCGGCGAGCCGCTGCGGCGTTACCTGGCCGAGGTCGACCAGCATTCTCCCGAGGATCGTCGACTTACCGGCGTCGACGTCCCCAACCATCACGATCCGGACTTGTCTCACATGTATCCCGTCGTTCGGAGCCTTTCGAAGGCGTCTTCGCTTTCGTTGTCCATCGTTCGCCCCGCCCGTTCCGGCTCGCGCGTTCGCTCGAGCTCGGCGATGACGTCGTCCAGCGTTTCCGCGTTGCTTTCGATGGGCACGGTTATGTTGCTTTCGCCGAGGGAGCGATAGCGCATGCCGTCTTTTGCCAAATACAGCGGAACGTATGGAATGTCTTCCCGCTGCGTGTAGCGCCAGATATCCAGCTCGGTCCAGTGCAGCAGCGGATGAATTCTCACGTGTGCGCCGTCGGCAACTTCGTATGGAAAGAAATCCCACAGCTCGGGCGGCTGCGTCCGCGGATCCCACGAGCCGTCCGCGTTGCGTGGGCTGAAGATCCGCTCCTTGGCGCGGATCGCCTGTTCGTCGCGCCTGATGCCGAGGATGATTCCCTTATATCCTTCGCGTGCGATGAGCGCCCGCAGGCCTGCACTCTTTCGGGCCGCGTGGCGCGCGCCCGGCGGCAGCGTCGGGTCGACGGTGCTTTCCGGCGGGCAGGCTTCGTTGAGCGCCGGCAGGTCCCAGTCGCGCACGAGCTGATCGCGGAACGCATAGACCTCGGGAAATTCCATGCCCGTATCGAGCAACACGAGCGGGAACGGCACGTCGCCCAAAAAGGCTTTACGCACCATCCAGAGCAGCGCGGTCGAATCCTTGCCGATCGACCACAGCATGGCCAAGGGAGAAACGCACGAGAATGCCTCGCGCAAAATGTAGATGGTCCTCGACTCGAGGACGTCGAGATCGCTATCGGTGGCCGTCGGCATCACGGGATGTATCGGCCCCGACGGACGCTTTTCCTACCGGCCGGACCGAGGATGCGCCGGGCAACGGATCGCGCTCAATTTCTTCGCGCACTTCGGAGCGCCGGACCGGCACGTCGCGCGGCGCCTCGATCCCGAGCTTTACGCGATCGCCTTCCAGGCGCACAACCACGACGCGAATGTTGCTTCCAATCAATATCGACTGATTGTTTTTTCGGCTCAGCACCAGCATCGAACGCCCTCCCTGGCGGCTACATCCATTGTTCCCGTGCCGGCGCAACGCCTCTCCCGTCATTTGTCGCACGCGTTCGGCGAGAGGTCGGAGAATCGAAAGCACTGAACTGACCTTCGCTTCGGAGGATTACTCGATGGTCAAAGAGATGGCATTCGTCGCCTATTCGGTCCGCGACGTGCCGCGCGCCGCGGCCTTCTATCGCGACGCGCTGGGATTGGTGCCGGGCGAATCGTTCGGCGATCATTGGATCGAGTTCAACGTGGGAAGCTCGACGTTCGGAATCGGCAACGGCGAGCCGCTCGGTTTCACCCCCGGCGCATCGACGGGCGCGGCGTTCGAGGTCGACGACATCGAAGCAACGCGCGATCGCCTCAAGGCAGCCGGCGCGGACGCCGGAGAGGTCCAGGAATTTCCCGGATGTCTTACGTGCTTCTGCAGCGATCCTGAAGGCAACCGGTTCGCGCTGCATCAGCGCAAGTCGCCGCCGCCCGTCGCCGCGTAAGAAACACCTACACGACGCCGCGGCGGCTCGCGTCGAACTGAGCGGCGTGCAGCCGCGCATAGCGGCCGCCCTCTGCGAGCAGCTGGGCGTGCGTGCCCGTTTCGACAACGCGCCCCGCCTCGATGAAGAGCACCTTGTGCGCGCGGCGGATCGTTGAAAGCCGGTGAGCGATGATCAGCGTCGTGCGCCCGGGCAAGAGCCGATCGAGGGCCTCTTCGATTAGCGCCTCCGAGTGGCTGTCGAGCGCGCTCGTCGCCTCGTCCAAAATCAAGATGCGCGGGTCGCGGAGGACCGCTCGCGCGATTGCGATGCGCTGGCGCTCGCCGCCGGACAGCCGCATGCCCCGCTCTCCCACTTCCGTGGCATAACCGTCGGGAAAGTTGCGAACGTACTCGTCGACATTCGCCTCGCGCGCCGCGGCGCGCACATCGGCATCCGGTGCGCCGAGCCGGCCGTAACGGATGTTCTCGAGAATCGAGGCGCGGAAGAGCTGCACGTCCTGCGGCACGATGGCAATGGCCGCGCGCAGATCGGAGAGCCGCGCCGCCGCCACGTCTACCCCGTCGAGCAGCAGAGCGCCCTCCTGCGGCTGGTAGAAGCGGGGAACCAGGTTTGCAAGCGTCGTCTTCCCGGCGCCGGAGGGGCCGACGAGCGCCACGATCTCGCCCGCCTCGACCGTGGCGTTGACGCCGCGCAGTGCGGGCGGCTCGGCCTCCTTATAGCGGAAGGTGACGTCCACGTATTCGATGCGCCCGCGAACCGCCGGCAATGGGACGGCGCCCGGCGGATCGCGCACCTCGACGGGGAGGTCCAGCAGTTCGAAGACGCGTCCGGCGCCGACGACGGCCTTGCTGATGTCGCCGAAAAACGCCGCAACGCGGTTCATCGGGTTCATGAGATTCACCAGCAGCCCCCAGTACATGAAGACCTTACCGGTATCCAAGCGCCCGACGAGGACCTCGCGTACCGAGAGCCACATGATCGCCACGACCGCGGCCACCATGATCGTCGAAACGACGAGCGGCTGCGTTTGAATGAACTGCGTCAGCTTCATGTACGCGCCGAAGAAGTCGTCGTTGCGCCGGCGGAAGCGGCGAACCTCGAACTCCTCTTGCGCGAACGATTTCACCACCCGCTGGCCTTGAAGGACTTCCGAAAGGTTGGCGGTGAGATCGGCGATGCGCTGCTGCGCACGATGCGTGCTCGCGGCGATCAGCCGTTGGAACTTCGAGACGGCAAAGGAGACCATTGGGGCGACCAGCACGAGCGACAGCGTGAGCAGCCAGTCGAGATAGACCATCGTGACGAACGACGAAATGAAGGTTGCCAAAGCGACGACGAGCTGCGGCACCGAGACGCTGACCGCGTCGATCATGATCTGTAAGTCCGTCGCGAAGCGGGCGATCAGCTCGCCGGGGCGCCATTTGTCGAACTCGCCGAGCGGCAGGTTCAGCATCCGTTCGAAGAGCCGCACGCGCAGCCGCGCGACGAGATTTTGCCCGCTCCAAGCCGTGAGGTACGTCTGCCCGTAGATTGCGGTGTTCGCCAGGACCAGCGCGATCGACGTCAATACGAGCGACAGGTAGAGCGCGTGGAGATCCGGCCGATGGCCGCGCGGCGGTACGAGCACGTCGTTGATGATGATCCGAAACGCGAGCGGCGGTACGATCGACAGTACGCCCGCCAGGACTCCCAATCCGATCGCAAGGCCGATGCGCGGGTAGTATGGTCGCGCCTCGCGCGCCAACCGGTGAAGAATCGAGCGGCGGCTCATCCGCGGCACGGTCTTGCGGTCGAGCCGGGGTGAAACCTGCCCTGACGCGTACCGGTACGTTAGGGTGGATACCGCAGGAGGATTGCCCGAATCACATGGACTGCTACTTTCACTCAAACGTGCCATCGATCGCGCGCTGCGTCGAATGCGGCAAGGCGATTTGCGCGACGTGCCGCGACGAGCGCGGCGGATGCCCGAGCTGCCGGCTCGCCGCAAAAGTGCAGGCGGCAACCGCCACGCGGCAGCAAATTCCCGGTCAGGTGCCGCCGCGGCCGGCGCCCGCGACCGTACGGGGTCACGTCACCATCGCCGAGCCGGCCGATCCGGTCGAATCGCGCGCGCTCGTCGCGCTCGGTTATCCGCTGTGGCCGTTGGCACTGCTCTCGCTGCTCGACCCCAAGCAGTCGCGGCAGCTCCGCCGCCAGGCCTTTCAAGCGCTGGGCTTCAACGCCGGATTTCTCGGATTTTGGGGACTCCTATCGCTGATCGCGCACGTGCCGTTCCTCGGCTTCTCGGCCTGGGTTCTCGTACCGCTGCTCGCTCCGTTGTTCTTAGTCGCGAGCGTCTACTACGGGATCAAGGCGTGGAACGGCGACGACGTCCGCGTGCCGATCGTCAGCGGCTGGCTCGACGAACGCCTTCCTCAAGAAGACACGAACTCGCGATAACGGCGCAAGAACGCGCGCGCCTCGGCGGCATGATCCACCACCGGTGACGGATAGCCGTCTTGCGCGAAGAGCGCAAGCGGCAGTTGCGGCGAATCCGCCGCTCTACCGTACCACGCTTCCAACGGCACCTGGCGCAGCTCCGGGATCCAGCGCCGTACGTAGGCGCCGGCCGGATCGCTTCGCCGGCGCTGCCGCTCGGGATTGTAAATCCGCGGATACTGCGCCATGTCGGCGCCGGCGCCGGCGATCCACTGCCAGTTTCCCGTCGCGATTGCGGGATCGTCTTCGATCAAGAACCGATCCCATTCGTCCAGGCCTACGCGCCAGTCGACGCCCAAGTCGAAGCAGAGAACCGACGCGCACACCGCGCGGACGAGCGGATGCATCCAACCAGTCGCGTGGAGTTGCCGGACGCCCGCGTCGACGAGCGGAAAGCCCGTCGCGCCCCCACGCCAGGCCTCGAGCGCGCGATGCGTCTCTTTCCATGGAAAGCCTCGCATCTTGACCTGAAGCGCGCGGTCGGCGCTCTCGGCGTTGAACCAGGACAGCTGCAGAAAGAAGTCACGGTGCGCGAGCGCGCGCAGGAACAACCGCAACGAAAGCCGCTGCTCCGCAATTGAAAACGGATCGGCGAGCCGCTCGCGCACGGCGCGAACGACGGCGCGCGCGGAAATCGTTCCGAACGACAGGTGCGGCGACAACTGCGACGTCCCACCTTCCGACGGCAAAGTCGCGTGCGTCGCATAGAACGGCGCTTTCTCGCGAAGGAAGCGATCGAAGCACGTTCGAGCCGCCGCCGGGCCGGCCGCAACGCCGTCTTCTCCCGCGGCGAACTCCCGCGGAGCCGGGAGCGGCTCGCTGTCGACGCCGGGTCGCGCGAAACGCATCAGCAACGGCGACTCGTACGAGGCGACGGCGAGCTTCTGCCACGCGTCAAAGTAGGGCGCGAAGGCCCAATAGCCCGGCCCGCGTCCGCTGCGCGATTCGGCGCTTTCGTCGGGCGCAACGGCGGGCGCGTCGTGCACGATCGTCGCGGTGAAGCCGCGCTCTTCCAATGCCGACTGCAGCGCTCGATCGCCCTTCATCCCCGCGCCATCGTACGAGGCGCTCCATGCCGCCCCCGACGCTCCCGTCTCGCGCGCGACCCGGAGCAGCGTCGCGGCCGGCGGCCCGCGCCGCACGAGCAGCGCGCTCCCGCGCTCCCGCAGCTCCGCGCCGAGCGCCGAAACCGCGCCGCAAAAGAACGTTGCCCGCTTCGGTGACGCCTTCAATCGGGATGCGCGCGACGGATCGAGGATCAGCAGCGGGACGATCGGGCCGCGCGCCGCAGCCGCGGCTAGTCCCGCATGGTCGTCGAGGCGCAGATCGTTCGTGAAGCGATAGAGAAACGGCCCGTCCGCCATGGCAGGGCCGCTTTCGGTCGGTGGAAGCGCTTCCCCTTACGGGCGGCCCTGCGCCGGCGCCTCGTACAGCGGTCGCATCGCCGCGCGGCACACGGCTTCATCGAGCGAGCGATGACCGGAGCTCTTCGTAACGGTGCACCGTTCGGGCGTGCCGCGCCCGTCGATGCGCATCTTCAGCGCCATCGTGGCCGGAGCCGAATCGACGACCAGCGATTCCGCTTGATGTTCGCGCCGCGGTCCCGTTTGATTGCCCAGTGCGGCGATCGCGCGCTCGGCTTGCTCCGAGGAAACGCTCGCGACCGGAACGGCGGAGCTGGAGTGTTTTCCGGCGTGCTGGACGCCGAGGACGATGGCTGCGGCTGCAGCCGCCCCAGCAACGAGCTGCCAGACCGAGATGCGCGCGCTGCGGCGAGTGCGACGCGCCGCCCGGAGGTCCGGTTGCCAGCGCTCGGCGTCGCGCGCCGCCGCCGTCGTCGCCATGACGCGTGCGATATCCCGTTCGCCGCCGAGTTCGGAGCGGCACTCCGCGCAGATCGCCAGGTGGCGGCGGTAACGCTCGAGCTGCGGCTCATCGGCCTCGCCGAGCGCGATCGTGCCCGCGAGCAGCTCCGCTTCCATGCAATTGCAATTCGTCATCGCATCACCGTTCCTCACTCATGGTGGTTCGAAGCACGCGCATCGCGCGGCACACCCGTTGTCGCACGGCGTCGGCGCTCGTCCCCAGAATTTCGGCGGCTTCGGCGGAAGAATAGCCCACGTAGCTCGTCAGGAGCAGCGCCGCAGACTGTTGGGACGGCAGCTGCGCCAGCGCCGCCTGCAAATCGATCGATGCGGCGCTCTGCTCGTCCACGCGCCAGGCACGGAGCGCGCCGGCGGGCCGATCCGCCTCGTGGTCCAACGGCAGCATGCGCACGACTTTTCTGCGGCGCAGGAACGAGATCGCGGCGTTCGTGGCGGCCCGGTACAGCCAGCCCGACGTCAGTTCGCGCTGCGGGTCGGCTTGCAGCATGCGAAAGGCCGACAAGAACACGTCTTGTGTGAGATCGAGTGCGATCTCTGCGTCGCCCACCATGCGGCGCAGGTAGCGCGCCAGCTTTACCTGGTATTCCTGCACCAGCGACTCGGCCCGTGCGCGCGCTACGGCCGCGCGATCCGGACGCTCGTGCACCTCTTCCATCAGCGTGTCAACGGCCGGCCGGCGTACGTTGTGACGGAGGTCTCGCGTTCTAGCCGCCGATCTCCGAAAACGCCCGCATCCGGGACCCGGAGTCTCCCAGACGAAGGTGATGGCGTTCGGGCTTGATCAGCATCGCCGAAGACAACAGCCGTGCAAGCTCCTCGGTCGTTGCTCCGGAGCGTAGCGGCGAGCGCAAGTCGATCGCGTGATCGCCGAAGAGACACAGACGAAGCCGTCCGTCCGCGGTCAGCCGCACGCGGTTACATCGGTCGCAGTAGTCGTGGGAGAGGGGACTGATGACGCCCACGGCGCCGTGCGCACCGGGAAAGGCGTAGTAGCGCGCGGGCCCATTGCCCGAGGGCCCCACGACGGCGCGCAGCTCCGCGATGGCGGCGAGCCGACGAAGCATCTCGTCCGCAGAGACGTACGCACCGCGCTGGAGCGCGGCGTTTTCCTGGACCGGCATTACCTCGATGAAACGTACGAAGATTGGCCGGTCGCGCGTCAGGGCCGCGAAGTCGGCGAGCTCGTCGTCGTTCCATCCGCGCATCACCACGCAGTTGAGCTTTATCGGAGCCAAACCAGCTTCGATCGCCGCATCGATTGCCCGTAGCACGGTCTCCAGGCCCGGCCGCCGGGCGATGGCGACGAACCGGTCGGGCCGAAGCGTGTCGAGCGAAACGTTAATTCGTCGAAGACCCGCGGCGACGAGTGCCTCGAGCTGCGGCTCCAACAGCAAACCGTTGGTGGAGAGCGCGACGTCCTCGATGCCGGGAAGCCGCGCGATCGCGCCAACGAGGCGGCTCAAACCGCGGCGGGCGAGCGGCTCGCCACCGGTCAACCGCACCGCGCGAATGCCGACGGCCGCGGCCGCTCGCACCACCTCGGCGATCTCTTCGTAGCTGAGGATTGCATCGCGACGTAGCCACGGCAGGCCCGACTCGGGCATGCAGTACACGCACCGGAGATTGCATTTGTCCGTCACGGAAACGCGCAAATACGTGATGGGACGCCTGAAGCCGTCGATCAGTGAGATCGGCGCAGCCGTCGATTCAACGGCGGTCATCGAACACACCCTGCGGAAGCTCCGGATTGATCTTGTAGTCGTCGATCGTCGACGATACGTCGGCGACGTAGCCCGGCTCGTCGACGTGCCCGCTCTGCGACCGAACGACGGTATTGCCGCCGGCTTGGCCGTAGCGGTTGCTCATTTGCGCGTAGCCGCCATTGGCGTAGTTCCAACGCAGCGAGCTCACAGTCGCATTTTTCTCGTCGACGGTCGCATCGATTCGATCCACGTTTCCGTGCTTCCGCGGAACGAGCCGGAAGACCGCGGTGCGGCCGTCGTCCGACACCAGCGTGACGGCGTAGACGTCGCGCCAGTGGGAGGGGCTCTCAATGCGCGCGTAGAGCCGACTGAACTGCTGCGCCAGCAGCGGCACCCCGCTCGTGAAGACGACCTTCGTCTTATCCGGCTCCTGGTAGTAGTACGTCCCGACCAGATCCGCCGAAACGAAGGGAAACGATTTCATCGCCACGTGTGCGTGGACGGTCGCCGTAAACGCGTGGAGGTTGGGGTTGAGCGCCGCCATGCGTGCCAGAAGGTCGCTTCCGGGGGCGGCCGCGGCCGGCGTAGCCGCCAGCACCGCCGCGAGCGCCGCGGCTCGCTTCACTGCGCGCCCCCCAATCCGCCGTCGAGCGCGGCGGCGATCTCGGCGCGTGCCTGCGGATCGGGCTCGACCTCGCGGCGCAGCCGCAAAGCCGCGCTCGCCTTCGGCGAACCGATTCTGCCAAGTGCCCAGGCGGCGTGGCCGCGGACCATCGGATGCGGATCCTCGGACAGGCATTCGATCAACGGGTCGACGGCCGCGCGATCCAGTGCGTTGCCGAGCGCGACCGCTGCGTTTCGACGCAACACGGCGGCGCCGCGCCACCCCATCGCCGTTCCCCGGTAGCGCCGCTTGAATGCACCGGCGCGCAGCGAAAGCAGCTCGACGAGCGGCGGCCGCGCCGCGTCGCCGTCGCGCGGTCCCCACTGCATGCCGGCCCGGCGCGGTGCCGATCGCGTCGGCGGGCACGCGAGTTGGCACAAGTCGCAGCCCCACACCCAATCCCCGAGCAGCGGACGCATCGCCACGGGGATCGAATCGGTTCGCTGCGTCAAGTCCGAGATGCAGCGATTTGCGTCGATCGTGTAGTCGCCCCGCAGCGCTCCGGTCGGACATGCGTCGACGCACCGGCGGCATTCGCCGCACGTCTTGTGCAGCGGCGCATCATCGGCAAGCGGGAGCGTCGTCACGATCTCACCCAAGAAAACGAACGAGCCGAGGGCGGGCGCGATGAGATTGGTGTGCTTGCCGATCCAACCCAATCCGGAACGCGCGGCCAACGCGCGCTCGGCGAGCGGCTTCGTGTCGCAGACGACCGCGGTAACGATCTCGCCCGCGCCGGCGTCGATCTCGCGCGCAACCGCGTCGAGCAGCGCGCGCAACGCGCGATGATAGTCCCCCGACCAGGCGTAGTTCGACACGCGCCCGCGCAGCGTGCCGCTCCGGGGCGGCTCGGGCGTCGCGTAGGGCACCGCGACGCAGACGACGCTGCGCGCCCCGCGCAGGATCTCGTTCGGATCGGCGGCGCGCCGCGCGTACGCCGCGTCGTAGCCCCACGCCGCGAGGTCGCCGCGTCGAAACGCCGCCTCCATGCGCCCACGCGATTCCTCGTCGGGGCGCGCACTCACCACGCGCACGGCACGAGCGCCGAGTTCGATCGCCTTCGCCGTCGCCCGCCGCTTGATATCGTCCAGAGGTATTGCGTTCATGTCATAAAGTTGCCAGCGGCCCCGGCTCGCCGCGCGGAAACGCCGAGTCGATTTCCGCGACGTCCGTCTCGTCGAGCACCACCGTGCCGGCGCCCGCGTTCTCTTCGACGTGTGCGACCCGGGCAGCTTTCGGGATGGTAAAGACGCTTTCGTGGTGCGTCAAGAATGCGAGCGCTACCTGGTGGACGGTCGCACTACGCCTCCGGGCGACTCGCTCGAGCACTGCACGCCGGGCCGCTCCCGAGCGGAGGAACCGTCCTCTCCCGAACGGCGTATACGCGACGATCGCTATGCCGCGCTCGGCCGCGGCCGGCAAGAGCTCGTGCTCGATGCCGCGCTCGCACAGGTGGTAGAGCACTTGATTGCATGCCAGTGGCGCGCGGAGGTAGGACGCCGCCTCGAGCATTGCGTCCGTTTCGAGATTGCTGACGCCGACGAATCGCGCCTTCCCCGCCGTCACCAGGTCGTCGAACGCGCGCATAGTCTCCGCGAGCGCGTGCGGACCGGGCCAGTGCAAGAGCATGAGGTCGAGATACTCCGTGCGCAGCCGCGTGAGACTCCCCTCCGCCGCGGCGAGGGTCCCGAGGTAGCTTGCGTTGCTCGGCAAGACCTTGGTCGCCAAGAAGTACCGCTCGCGCGGGATCCCGCGCAGCGATTGCGCGATGAACTCCTCCACGCGACCGGAGCCGTACATCTCCGCGGTATCTACGTGCGTCATGCCGAGCTCGATACCGCGGCGGATCGCACGCTCCGCTTCGGCCGCCGCCGCGCCGGTCTCCGGCATGTCCCACGTGCCTTGACCGATCGTCGGAAGCGCGATCGCCGTCGGGCCGAACGTTCGAACGCTCAAAAGACGTCGAAGGCCTTGTGCGACGCAGCGTATGCGAGCAAACCGCCGCGCAGATGCTGCAGACGCTCGAACCCGGCGTCGCGCAGCCGGCGAACCGCCCACAGTGATTGCACGCCGACGCGACAAGCAACGACGTAGCGCGACGCGCTGTCGAGCTCGGAGAGCCGCGCCTCGAGCTGCGACGCGGGAATGTGCACGGCGCCCGCGAGCGATCCGAGCACCGTTTCGTGCGGCTCGCGCACGTCCAACAGCGTCCAATCGCGCAGCGCGTCGTCGAGCCGGTCCGCGTCGATTTCGTCGACGGATTCACCCCGCGGCGCCTCGCCGCTATCGGGCGAGGGCGCGGAGATCGTCGCACGTGCGCCGCAGAGCGCGCAGTCCGGGTCGCGCTCGAACCAGACCTCCCGCACGCGCGCCGACAAGCTGTCGACGAGGAGCAGCCGCCCGGCAAGCACCTCACCGATGCCGAGCACCAGCTTGAGCGCCTCGCCGGCTTGCCAGGCGCCGACGACGCCGGCGACCGCACCGAGCACGCCGCCTTCCGCGCACGTCGGCGTTCGTTCCGGCGGCGGCGGCTCCGGGTACAGGCACCGGTAACAGGGCGCAGGCGGCGGCCCAAACACGCTCACTTGGCCGTCAAAGCGAAAGATCGACCCGTAGACATCGGCACGGCGCTCGAGGTAACAGGCGTCGTTGATGACGTAGCGCGTGGCGAAGCGATCCGTACAGTCGAGCACGACGTCGTAACATCGCACGAGATCCCGTGCGTTGCCGGCGTCGAAGCGCATTGGGATCGGGTCCACCGCAACGTGCGGGTTCAGCGCGGCCAACCGTTCCGCCGCGACGTCGGCTTTCATTCTCCCGATGTCGGCGTTCGCAAAGAGCGTCTGCCGCTGTAGGTTCGTCTCGTCGACCGCATCGTCGTCGACGACGCCGATTCGCCCAACGCCGGCGGCGGCGAGGTACTGCAGCGCCGGCGATCCGAGGCCGCCCGCTCCGACGACGAGAACGCGCGCGGCGCGCAAGCGTTCCTGTCCAGCCAATCCCACTTCGGGGATCACCAGATGACGGCTGTAGCGACGCAGCTCGCGCCGGTTCAGCGGCGTTCGTTGAACCACTGCAGCACCGCCGCCTTGGAATGCTCGGCGGCATAGGTGTGATCGCTTTCGATCGTAACGAAGGACCGCGGATCGGGCGCGTGATCGTACAGGTCACGCACGCTGCGCGGACTGACCATTGCGTCGCGCGAGGCGGCGACATACAAGACCGGCCGGCCCGCGAGGCGCGGGAGCAGCTCGTCGTAGCGCGTCTCGACGCCCGCGACGAGCTGCGGAAGGGTGACGCCGTCGACGTACGACGACCGGAAATCCGTCGCGCCCATCTTCTGCAGCGCTTCGAGGGACGTGGGTCGCCCGTACCCCGTCGCGATTGCAACGGCGCCGAGGACGTGCGCGTCAAGCGCGGCGCTAAAGAGCGCCGTCATGCCGCCCATGCTGTGACCGAGCGTGTAGCACGCGCCGTCGCCGCGCTCGCGCGCGAACGCGATCACCGAGCGCATCGCGCCGATGCAGTCGTCGACGCCCCGCAGCTCGCCGCCGCTCGCGCCAAGCTTGTGTCCGGGAAAGTCGAGGCTGTAGACCGCGAAACCGTGGCTTGCGAGAAACGAGCACAGAAAGTCGAGGTTGTGTTTGCTGGACGAGTAGCCGTGTCCGGAAACCAGGGTCACGCCGCGCGGGCGGCGGGGCCGATAGTGGAGCACGGCGAGACCCGCAGGCGATGCGGGCACACGGAGCAGCTCGACCCGGCTCACGCGCCTCGGTTCGGCCGCCAGGCCGCCGTGTCGTCCGCATAGCGCTCCTTCTTCCAAATCGGTGCCCGGCGCTTCACTTCGTCCACGGCGTAGCGGCATGCGTCGAATGCGGCCGCACGATGCGCCGCCGCCGCGACGACCGCAATCGAAACTTCGCCGGCCGGGACGTCGCCGATGCGATGTATGATGGAAAGCGCGACGCTGCCGAATCGCTCGCGCACCTCGTCAGCGATCGCGGCAAACTCCCGCGCCGCCATCGGTTCGAACGCCTCGTACGAAAGGCCGACGACCGCCGTTCCGTCGTCGGCGCGGTTGCGCACGATTCCGACGAACCGCACGACGCCGCCGGCGCCCGAAACGGCGCCCTCGAGCGCGCCCAACTCGATCGGCTCGCTGACGATGCGAAACATGCGACGCGCTAGCCGCCGCCCACCGGCGGAAGGAAGGCAAGCTCGTCGTCCTCGCTCACGACGGCGTCGAACGGCACCAGCGTACCATTGCGCGCGCTGCGCGTCTCCGGTCGTTCGGCGGCCAGTGCCGGACGGCGCGCGACGAGCGCGTCCCAGGCGTCGGCGACGTGCGCCGGTTCGGGCAGCTCGACGGTCGCTTCCGGCGCACCGAGGAGCTCGCGCAACCGCGCGAAGACGAGCACGCGAACGCGCACGGCTACCTCCGACGAGGGCCGCGCGAACGCGCAACGAATTGCTGGCGGGAAACGGATGATCGCACGAACCGTAATGCTCTTCATCGCGTTGGCGGCGAGTACCGCCCTCGCGCCCTCGCCGGCACCGCCGTGCAGCCACGAAACACTGTCGGTCCAAGGCTCTCCGCTATCGATCGCCTACTGCATCGCGGGCGCGCTGCGCGCCGACGGCGCTGCCGAGGTCATCGTGCCGGTGACCGTGACGTATACCGCGCGCGGCGGCACCGCGCAGCGGTCGGCCAACTTGCACTTCCTCGCCGGAGAAGGCGTGTCGCGCGTGCTGCAGAGCATCGAACTCGGTCCGGTCGGCCTCACGGGCACGCTCCACCTAACGCTGGATTACGTGCGCGGGGTGGTGCGCGTCGAGGGCGCGCTTTTGACGCCGGGCGCCATTACGATCAAGTGACCTGCAACCCAATTGGGGCGACCGCCGCTCTAGGGAGCCGTATGCGCCGGCGTTACATCGCCTTCAATCGTTCCAAGATACCCGACGGCTGTCGATAGAGGAGACTGGCGTTACCCATGCCCTGTACCGCAACGACTCCGAATCTCACGGCTCGCGAGCAAGCGCACCACCTTTACGAAGCGATACCCCCCGGCCTGTTCCGGGTGCAGGACGAAAGCGAACGTATCGCGTGGCGCGTCAGCCCCGAGCCGTTTGCCTTGTCCCACGAGCTCGTCGACGCCATTGAGCGGCTCGGCGTCGAACTGCTGGCCTTCTACCGCGCGCTCAACAACCTGTACAACCGCAGCGTACGCGGGACCGCACCCGCCTTCGTCGCGGAGTATCTGGATCAGGGAAAGCCGGAGCAGATCGTCAAGCTGGGCCGGCAGAACCGCTTCAAGCAGGACGTTCCGGGCGTCATCCGCCCCGATCTCATCCTTACTCCCGAGGGGTTCGTCGCGACGGAGCTCGACAGCGTTCCGGGCGGGATGGGATTCGTTGGCGCGATGACGGAGGCGTACTGCCGGCTCGGCATCGAGAGCGTCGGCGGTGCCGACGGAATTCCATCGAGTTTTGCCGCGATGCTGCGGCACGTGACCGACGTCGAACACCCGTGCGTCGCGCTCGTCGTCTCCGACGAGTCGGCAGACTATCGGAGCGAAATGTCGTGGCTGGCCGACGCGCTGCGCCGCCTCGGTTTGGCCGACGCGTGGCTGCGGCGCCCTCAGGACATCACCTTCAGCGAAGACGGCCTGTTCATTCGACACGACGACGGCCGCGAGGCCAAGCTGGACATCGTCTATCGCAACTTCGAGCTGTTCGATTTGTTCAACGTGCCGAAGCAAGAGCTGATGCTGTACGCGGCGCGCCACAACCGCGTCAGGATCACGCCGGCGCCGAAGGCCTCACTGGAAGAAAAGCTTGCATTCGCGTTGCTCCACCACCACGCGCTCGCTTCGCTCTGGCGCGCCGAGCTCGGCGCGCAGCGATTCGACACGTTGCGTTCGATCTTTCCAAAGACGTGGGTGATCGATCCGCGCAGTATGCCGCCGCAGGGCGTCGTCGCGGGGCTCGAAGTGAACGGCGCGCCGATCTCCGATTTTCGCCAGCTCGTCGCGCTGCCCAAGAGCGAGCGCGCGTACGTCGTAAAGCCGTCGGGCTTTTCGGAGCTCGCCTGGGGTTCGCGCGGCGTCAAGATCGGAGACGACCTGACGCGCGAGGAGTGGCAGGCGACGATCGACACCGCCCTGACGTCGTACGAGCGAACGCCCTGGATCCTGCAGCGTTTCCATAAGGGTCGACGCGTCCGCCAGAGTTACTACGATCGCGACGCGGATGCGATTCGTGAATACGACGGCCGCGTGCGCCTCTGCCCGTATTATTTCGTGACCGGCGAGGAAAGCGTTCGGCTCGGCGGCGTCCTCGCGACGGTGGCACCCGCCGACAAACGGCTGATTCACGGCATGACCGACGCGGTCATGACGTCGTCGGTCCTGCGCGATTCGCCGCGCGCATAGGTGACGCGGATCGTCCTTTGCCGCCACGGCGAAACGGAACGTAACGCAGCGGGCAGCTTTCTCTCGCGCGAAGACCCGCCGCTGAGCGCGCACGGGCGCGCGCAATGCGAGCGGCTGGCGGTCGCGCTGCGGGCTTATCCGCTCGACGCGTGCGTCGTGAGCCCGATGCGGCGCTGCTTGGAGACGCGTGCGATCGCGGTTCCGGCAATCCCGTTCGAAATAGACGAGGCGCTGCGCGAGGTGGACTTCGGCCAATGGGAAGGCGCGACGATGGACTGGCTCGAGCGCAACGAGACAGAGGCAGTGGCACGGCGTCGCCGCGATCCCGTCACGTTCCGTCCTCCCGGCGGCGAAAGCTTTGCCGACGTTGCTCCCCGCATTCGCGAGGCTGCCGAACGGATCGCCGGCAGAAACGTCGTGGTGATCGGGCACCGTGGCACGCTCGGCGTACTCGAGCGCCTGTTGCGCCGACTGCCGCTCGACTCCCGGGACGTCACGCCGCTCGAGCCGGCGGAGTTTCGCACCATCGGTTAGCGGATGCGGGTCAGCACCGCATTCTGCGAGGGGACGCTGATCTGATCCGGCACCAGCGTCGCGGGATCGTACCAGATCGTCACGCGAACCGGCTGTTCGACCGCAAGCGCGACATCCGCAGGCGGGACGCCGGACGGAAGCGGACCGGTCGGCGCCGTGCCGATGGTTACGACTTCGGCCTGCGCCGTCGTCGGCGTGATTCCGGTGACGGCGCGTTCCTGCCACGCACCGAGCTGCGCGGGAAGGGCGAAGAGACCGGCGAGCAAACCGGGTTCGACGACGACGAAGTGCCGGGTATTCGCTGCGAGCGCTACTTGCTGGGGCTGGCTCGAGAAGGCGCCGACGACGGTGGCGGTGGATCCGGTGACGGTCACGGTGACGTGCGGGTTCTGTCTCGGCGTATGATAGTCGCCGGTATACGAGGTGGGCGCGAGGTCCGGTGCCAACACGAGCGACGCGGTCGCCGAAAGCTGCATGCCGAAGATCGAGGCCGTCGATCTCTCCGCGACTTGCGTCCGGTTCTGGTCGCGGCTCACGGACACCGACCACGAGCCGATCGTTTCTCCGTTCATCGAGGCGGCGTAGCGGTACGTGCCGGCGGCCGGAAAGGCGGCGGACGCAAGTGCCGCCAGGAGCATCGTCGCAAGCGTCACGCTAGACTCCGGCCGGCAGCCGCGCCTGCCGCTGCAGCGTGCTCAAGAGTACGTCGATCTCTTCTGCCGTATTGTAACCGTGCGGCGAAATTCGAATGCCGCTGGCGCGGTGCGTGGTCACGATTCCCTCCTTCAAGAGCGCTGCGCCGACTGCGACGCTGTCGCGTTCGGGCAATGTAAACGTCACGATCCCCGACGAGATGCCTTCGCCGCGCGGCGTGGTGATGCGGGCGCCGATCCGAGCCAAGCCGTCGCAGAGCCGGTCCGTCAACGATAGGACGTGTGCTTCGATCGCGCGCCGGCCGGCCCGTTCGAACAACTCGATCGCACAAACGATGGAGAGCGCGCCGAGCATGTTTGGCGTTCCGCTCTCGAAACGCATCGCTTCGGTCGAGTACGGCTGCTCGTAGTTGTGGAAGTCCCACATATCCTGCAGCGAACGCCACCCGGGCATCGCCAGGTGCAGCCGTCCACCGAGGCGGCGCCGCACGTAGAGGATGCCGATGCCATGCAGTCCGAGCATCCACTTGGCGGCACCGGCGTAGAGCGCATCGACGCCTAGGGCACCGACGTCGATTGGGAGCACGCCGAGGCCCTGCATCGCATCGACGCACAGATACGCGTTGGCCGCATGCGCAGCCTCGGCGAGTCCCCCGAGATCGTGGCGGTAACCGTCGGCATAGGATACCCAGGAGACGGCGACCACGCGGGTGTGTTCGTTCATCTCCCGGCGCAGGACCGCGGGCGTCAAGCGCTCGGCTTGCGTCGAGAGCAGGCGGACCTCGATACCGCGGCGCCGGAGCGCGACCCAGGGAACGGCGTTGGCGGGAAACTCGTTGTCGCACAGCAACACCTCGTCACCCGGCCGCCAATCGATGCCGAGCGCGATGGTGTTCGCGCCCCAGCTCGCGTTCGGAACGGTCGCGATCTCACTCGCGTCTGCACCGATATAGCGCGCGATCGTCGCCCGGTATTCAGGCATGGCCGCGTCGTACGGAAAGGTACCGAGCACGCCGGCCTCGGCATGGGCTGCCGCGTAACCGCGGATGGCCTCTACCGACGATCGGGGTAAGACACCGGCGGCCGCGTGATTGAGATAAACGTAACGCTGCACGATCGCGAATTCGTCACGCGGAAGCGGCGTCGTCACTGCGCGCCGATCATGTCCTTCGTATGCCAGGCGATGTTGCCGGCACGGTCGCCGACCCGCTCGATCGACGCCAGCACGAAAAGGTAGCGCGTTCCGGGCCGCACGATCTCCGGGTCGGCCCGCATCTCTTCCTGCAGCAGCTTGATGCTGCGTTTATAGAGCTTGTCGACCTCGTCGTCCCGGTCGATGACGTCGCTCGCGAGCTGGGCGTCGCGCTCGGTGTAGGCACGCATCGCCGCGAGCAGCATTGCGTGGGCGACGCTCGCAATGCGATCGATCTCGACCCGCTGCGGGCGCATGGGCTGATCGGAAAGCTTGATGGCGTTCTTCGAAATGTCGACGCCGTAGTCGCCAACGCGTTCGAGGTCGGTCGCTATTTCGAGCATCGCCGCAATTTCGCGCAACTCGCCGGCGACCGGTTGCTGGCGCCAGATCAACTCAATGCAGTGGGCCTCGATGCGGCGGCGGAGATCGTCGACGACGTCGTCGCCCGCAACGACGCGCGCGCCGGCGGACGCGTCGCGGTTATTGAGGGCGTCGACGGCGACGCGCAGGGCGTCGCCTACCAGCGCGCCGAGCCGAACCACGTCGAGCCTCGTCGCTTCCAGTGCCTCATGATACGCCGTCCGAACCGCCATGCGGAGGGCACTTCCGCGCGTCGCAACGAAAGAACCTGCATCCCTTATCAATCATTAAGGCTAATGCATGTCATATAACGATATCCTTTGCGTCGTCGAAGCGCCCACCGGCATCATCACGTTCAATCGCGCGAACGTGCTCAATGCGCTGCGCAGCAATCTCCTGCGCGAAGTCGGTGACGCGCTGCGTGAGTTGGAACGCGACGACGCCGTGCGCGCCGTCATCGTCACCGGCGCCGGTGAGAAGGCCTTTGCTGCAGGTGCCGACATCACCGAGCTCAACGCGCTGGAAAGTGCCGGGTCCGGCGCCGATCAGGCGCGCATCGGGCAGGCGCTCACGCGGCAAATCGAACGCCTCCGCAAACCCGTGATCATGGCGATCAACGGCTTTGCGCTCGGCGGCGGCTGCGAGATCGCGATGGCGGGCGACATTCTCATCGCGAGCGAGAACGCGAAGTTCGGCCAGCCTGAAGTCAACCTCGGCTTGATTCCCGGCTACGGCGGATCACAACGCACGACGCGCTCGATCGGCAAGCAGATGGCGTCTTACCTCTGCCTCACCGGCGAGATCATTGACGCGCACGAAGCGCTGCGCATCGGCCTCGTCGCACGCGTGGTACCCGCCGGCGAGCTGATGAACGAAGCCAAACGAATTGCAACGGTCATCGCGTCGAAGGCACCGCTCGCGGTCGCGGCGTGCAAGCGCGCGATCAACAACGGCGCGCACCTCGCCATCGACGACGCGCTCGAGCTCGAAGCGCTCGAGTTCGGCGCGCTCGTGGACACGGAGGACATCCGGGAGGGCACCGGCGCGTTCCTCGAAAAGCGCAAACCCGTTTGGAAGGGGCGTTAGCAGGTCAACGAATTACCGCAGCGCCGCAGCTACTGCCGGAGGGACAGCCGATCTTGCGCGTTCGAGAGCGCGAGGCCGATCGCGGGATTCAGCCCCTCCCATCGCGCCCGAATGTAGCCGTCGGGATCGACGGCGACGACGGTCGGGAACCCTCCGACGCCGAAGAGCGCGCGAGCACTCGCGGTGGGATCGAGCGCGACGCCGCGCAGGTTCAGACGGCGCGCGAACGCCTGTGCGCTCGCGCGGGGCTCGCCCACATCGACCGGCACGACGAGCGCGCCGGGATGGCCGTTCCGCCAAGCCTCGACCAGCGGCAGCGCCAGACGGCACGGCGCACACCAACTGGCATAGAAGTCGAGAAACACGACGCGCCCGCGCTGCTGGGCGAGCCGAAACGCGCCGCCGTCGAGGCGCGAAAAGACCGCGTGCGGCGCCGGTAATGCGTGCGGGGCGGCCAACAAGCGGGGCGCCACGAACACTTTCCAAAGCGCGAGCGCGATGACGGCGCTCGCAAGAACGTCCCAGATGCGTATCGCGGAGAAGAGCCGCCGGGGCGTCTCGCTATTCCGCACTAAAGACGGCGGCAATCCCTTGGCCGCCGCCGATGCAGGCCGAGGCGATGCCGTAGCCGCCGCCCCGCCGGCGCAACTCGTGCAGCGCGGTGATCGCGAGCCGGGCGCCGGACGCGCCAAGCGGATGTCCGAGCGCGATCGCGCCGCCGTGCGGATTGAGCGGGACGTCCCCTGCGTCGAGCTCACGCAGACATGCGATGACCTGCGGCGCAAACGCTTCGTTGATCTCGATGACGGCGAGGTCGTCCAGGCGCAGGCCGCCGCGCTCGAGCGCTTTGGGGATCGAAAAGGCGGGGCCGATACCCATGATCGACGGATCGACACCCACGACGCCCGCGGATACCAGACGACCGATCCACTTCACGCCGTCGTCTTGCGCGCGTTTGCGCGTCGTGAGGACGACCGCGGCCGCACCATCGGTGATGCCGCTCGCGTTGCCCGGCGTCACGACGCCGTTCTCGACGAAGCGCGCCGACAGCTTACCGAGTTTCTCCAGCGAAAGGCCGCGACGGGGGCCTTCGTCGGTATCGACGTGGACGCTAGTGCCTCTCGGGCCGGGGACGTCGACGGCGACGATCTCCTCGGCGAAATAGCCGCCGTCTTGCGCGGCGACCGCGCGCTCTTGGCTGGCGAGCGCGAATGCGTCGCATTCTTCACGCGACACGCCGTATCGTTTCGCCAAGTTTTCCGCCGTGATCGCCATCGGCGTGTTGCCGTAGGAATCGGTCAACGCGGTCCATAGCGAATCTTCGAACGTCACGTTCTGCCCGAGGTGAAAGCCCTTACGCGTGCCGCGCACGACGTGCGGAGCCTGGCTCATGTTTTCGGTTCCGCCTGCCAGCGCGTACCCGGCGGTTCCGAGCGCGAGCGATTGAGCCGCCGAAAGGATCGCCTGCAGGCCCGAGCCGCAGAGACGATTGACGGTCAGCGCGGGAACGCCGACGGGCACTCCGGCTCGCAGCCCGACGTGGCGGGCGAGATAGATTGCATCGGCGCTGCTTTGAATCACGTTTCCGAACACGACTTCGTCGATCCAATCCCGCGAAACGCCGCTGCGGCTAATGGCAGCGTCGGCGGCAATCACGGCGAGATCGGTGGCCGTCAATTCCGCCAGCGCGCCGCCGAGATTTCCAAACGGCGTGCGGGCTCCGGCGACGATGACGATGTCGTTGTCTGAAATGGCGTCTTTCATAATGATCGCTGACTATTCCGCGTTGGCTCGCGCGCGTCCCGGCAGGCGCCGCCGCGCACGGTCCCTAAGTCGGACCGGCATGCCAATCACTCGCCCCGCTGCGGTCACGCTCGATGCCCGGTCGCTGCTTCCCGCCACGAAGACCGAGCACATCCTCGACGCGTTCGACAAGCTGCAGATCGGCACGGCGCTGGAAATCAACGAGGAAACGGACCCGCGCGCGTTGCGCAACGAGATGGCTCAGCTGCGCCCGGGCCGCTTCTCCTGGGACGCGCGCAATCGCGGCAGCAATCGGTGGACGATTCGTCTCGAGCGCATCGACGAGAACGCAGACGGTGCCGCCTTCCTGACCCACGTTACGGCGTTCACCTCCGCGAAGGCGGCCACCGTCAAGGAGTTAGCCGAGAACATGGGGGAGCTCACCTACAAGGCGGGCGATACGATTTTCGACGAAGGCGAGCGCTGGCCGTATCTCGGCATCGTCAAAAGCGGCAAGGCCATCTATACGCTGCTGTCTCCGGACGGCAAGACGCACACGATCGGCGAACGCCTCACCCACGATACGCTCAACGAGAGCGGTACCTTCGACGGCGGCGGCGCAACGACGCGTGCCGAGGCGTTGACGGACGCGACGATCGTGACGCTGCCGAGCGAGGCCGTGATTCACGCCGCCCGCAACGACGCGGAGCTGGCTTTGGGATTTCTGATCGCATCGTCGCAGGCGCGGCGCCGCTCGATCGATACGATCGCCGATCTGGCGTTCGCGCATGTCCTTCAGCGCGTCGCCAAATTTTTGCTCGGCTACGCGCGCACGTCCGTCGGCATGGCGCGAGGCCTGCCGGGCGTCGAACATCTATCGCAGGCGCAGATCGCGGCCGCCGCCGGAACGGTGCGCGACATGGCGGCTCGTGCGCTGCTGCGGCTCAAGACCGCCGGTGCGCTCGAACTCGATCGCGGACGCGTCAAAGCGATCGACCGCGCGCGGCTCGAAGCCTTCGCGCATAACGTGCAGGCGCCGCCCGTTTAGCGGCGCCGTTGCGCTAGATGCGCTAGATGCGGTAGACGCTCGCCGTGGCGTTTGGATCCACGAGCGCCGGATGAACGCGCGGACCGCTGCACACGATCGCGTCGCGCCCGACCTCGATGCGTAGGCGCGCGACCTCACCGCCCATGACGTCATCGACGGCGCAGCCTTCGACCTTACCGGCGACCCGGGCCATGACGATATAGCGTCCTGGATCGAGCGTGATGTCGCTGAAAAACCCGCGGTCGTTCGTCTGCAGCGCCATGATGCGGTTCGGGCCTTGCTCGCGATACGGCGCGCGATAGTAGTAGAGCTGCGCGTGCGCCATGGGCCGGCCGGTGCCGGCATCGACGACGCTGCCGGAGATACCGCCCGGCTGATCCGCCAGCGCCGGCACGGTGAGTGCCCCGGCGAAGGCCAGCACGATTGCTATCTGCTTCATGCCTAGCGCTTTCCCAAAAGCGCGTTCCGCTAGACCGATTCCAGCGCGGCGGTCTCGTCGGCCGCACTTTGCGAGTCGAAGGCGGCCCGCTTACTCTTTGCGGCTGCGTCTGCGAGCGGCCGGTCTGCGGCGGTGCGCTGACGGTCGAGCATCTCTCGGCCTTTGCGCACGGCTCCGAGCGCTCCGGAGAGCCGATTTTCCATCTCGGCCAGGACGTCGCCGGCATATCGGTCGGCGCCCTCGCGAATGCGCCGGCCTTCGTCATCGGCCTCGCGCAGGACGGCGTCGGCCGTCGTACGGGCTCGAGCAACGATCTCGTTTTGGTCGACGAGTTCCTCGTGCTTGCTGGCGGCTTCGTCGACGATCGCCTGAGCCTTCTCGTGCGCGGCGCGCAGCATGCGTTCGTGATCCTTGGCGATGACCTTGGCGCGCCCGACCTCTTCGGGGAGCGATGCGCGGATCTTCTCGAGCAGCTCGAGCAGCCGCTCCTCGGAAAGGACGCGGTAGCCCGCGGGAAGCCACGTTCCTTCGTGAACGTACGCCTCGAGCTTATCCAAAACGCGATAGACCGACATTGCTACCTCCGTTGCAAGTTTGTGCGTTTGTGGGCCATCAGGCCAAGAACCGGTTCCGGAACGAGCGCTCCGACGTCGCCGCCGAGGAAGAACACCTCTTTGACGAGGCTGGAGCTGACGAACGAATACTTTTGATCGGACATGAGAAACAGCGTGTCGACATCGGAGAGCGATCGGTTCATCAGCGCGGCCGACATCTCGCTTTCGAAATCCGAAACGACGCGCAGACCCTTGACGATCACGTCGGCCCGTTCGGCGCGGACGTAGTCGGCGAGCAAGCCCCTGAACCGGTCGACCCGTACGTTCTCCAGCGGTGCGACGCAGTCGTTGAGCATCCGCTCCCGCTCCTCGAGCGAAAACATCGGCGCCCGCTTCTGCGGGTTGACGACGATGGCGACGACCAGCTCGCCGAAGCACCTGGCCGCGCGTTCGATCACGTCGAGGTGACCGTTCGTCGGAGGATCGAACGAGCCGGGATAGACGGCACGCGTCATTCGCCGCAGCTTACCGTTCGTCACGGTTCCGAAGACAAGAACGCGAGCGCGACATCGCCGTAGACTTCTTCTCGCACCGAGCGATACCCGGGTATGTCCGGTAAGATTCGTTTTGCCGCGTGCTCGTAGACGATGAGGGCATCGGCTGCCAGCAACTCGCGTTCGCGCAGCAAGCGAAGGAGCTGCAGCGGAATCGGATCGGCATAGGGCGGGTCGATGTAGACGATGTCAAACGGGCCGGTGAGACGATAGAGCGCGCGCTCCGCCGGGGCCTGAACGACCGTCACGACGTCGGCGACGCCGAGATTCTTCGCGGCCTCTTCGATCGTGTTCGCGACGTCGCGCTGCGCCTCGACGGCGACGACCCGCCCCGCGCCCCGCGAGGCCGCCTCGAAGCCGATCGCTCCGGTGCCGGCAAACAGGTCGAGGACACGAGCGCCCTCGAGGCGTTGCATCAGAATCGCGAACAGCGACTCCTTGACGCGACCCGGCGTAGGCCGCACCTGCGTTCCCTTCGGCGAGCGCAGCTTCCGATTGTTCAACGATCCTCCACTGATTCGCGGCACGCCCCGTTTAAAAGTTCCGCGGCGGCAACGGCGACGACACCGCCGCCAACCAGCGATCGTCGCCGAGCCACTCGTAGCGAATCGTGGAAAAAGGCACCGTGCCGTAGGACAAGAGACGGTCGTGAAAACGCCGCAGCGAGAACGCGCTGCCGTCGCGGTCGCGGACCAGCCCCAGCAGCATTTCGATCTGCGTCTTGCCGATGAGATAGTCGATCGCCTGACCCGGGCCCATCGCAAAACGCGTCGCTTCGCCGCGAGCGGTCGCGTAGTCGATGTCGGCGTTGTGCTCAAAGTAGTCGATCGCCTGGGGCAGCGTCATCGCACCGGTCGCGAGGCCCACGTCTACCCCTACCCGCGTCGCCCGGTGGCGCATCAGGTGAATCACCTGCTTGCGCGCTCCAGGGTCCGCGTCGTACAGTCCCTCTCGCATCAGCATCTCTTCACCGTAGAACGCCCATCCCTCCGCGAACACACCGTCCTCCTGGACGTGACGAACGAAGTCGGGGTTGTGGTAGGCGTACGTGAACTGCATGAAGTGGCCGGGAATGCCCTCGTGACCGAGCAGCGGCAGCACCGACTGCCGTGCCTGCTCGACGAAAAAGCTGCGGTTGGCCGGGCTGAAATCCGGAACGAAGTAAAAACCTTGCGGGTCGCTGGAAAACATCGACGGCGGGTTCATGAACCCGCCCGGATAGGTGGCGGCGAGCGCACGCGGGACCTCCACGATGTGGAAGGGACCGATGTAGGGCGGAATATCGACGATCTGGTGCGAGTCGATGAACGACACGAGCGTCTTTAGGCTGCGTTCGTAGTACGCCAAGAACGCGCTCTGCGACGGAAACGCCGGCGGGGGCGTCGCCGCCGGCTCGCGATCGTCCCGAGACGCTTCCCACAGTTCCAAGGCGCGGTCACGCGCCAGCTCGAGACGGCCGATGTTCGCGACCTGCCGGGAATCGAACGGTAAGAGCAAAACGCGCTTCAAGTACCAGTCGTACTGCGCGCGTCCGACGGCAAAACCGCCGGCGCGAAAGTGTCGCATGTTCGCGTCGAGCCACGCTCGATAGCCGTGCAGCGCCCGCAGAGCCGTTGCCTGCGCGCCCGTCAGCTCCGCGCGCGCGGCGGGCGACGCACCGCGCGCCACTTCGTCGAGCGTCGTCGTGTACAGTGAATCGCCGTCGCGGATGTCTTCGGAAGCGATCTGCGCGAACTCGCGCACCGGCTGCGTCAGATTCGCGCGGCCCTGCGCGAGCACCCCGGGACACGCGCGCAGCCGCGCGATCGCGGAGCGAATGCGCGTCTCGTCGCTTGCATATTGCCGCTTCACGATCGAAAAAATGCCGCTGCTGCACTCGCCCTCATAGATTGCGGGATTGCGCTGCAGCCCGCGCAGGACCGTGCGTCCCCACCAGTCACCTTCGAGTTGCGCGCGGATCAAAAGGTAGTTGACGCGCTCGTGACGGGTCGCCGACCGCGGCGGGAGGAGCGCGGCGAGCTCGTTGCGATAGCGGCGCAGCCGCGCCATCTGCGACGCGAGGGCGGCCGGCGAAAAGTCCGCAAGCTTCGTATCGTAGTCGTGCACGCCCGCGTCGGTGGCCGACGTCGGATACTGCACGAACGACCAAAACGTGTACCGCCGCTCCAAATCGGCGAGCCGGTCTGGGTAGTTCCGCGGCGCTACCCCCGCAAGCACGACGGCGGCGGCGACGAGCAACGCGAGCCGTCGGATCACGTGACCGGAGCCCGCTCGGGCAGCAACTGCAAGAGTTCGTCGAAATCGCGGATCGTATGCTCGGGGCGGCGCAGGCCGTCGGGATATTCCTTACCCTCCCAATCGATCCAGACGGCCGGCATGCCCGCGTCGTGGGCGCCCTCGATGTCGCCGCGGGGGTCGTCACCGACGTACCACGTCTGCGCCGGCGGCGTGCCGAGCGCTTCGAGGAGGGCGCCGAACGCGGCCGGCGCCGGTTTCTGCACGCCGATCTCGGTGCTCACCAAGACGGTACCGGCGAAGCCGACGCGCTCGGCCTTGCGCCGCTGCATGGGATTCCACCCATTGGTCAGCACCGCCATCGCGACGCCCCGGCGCGCCAGCGACTGCAGCGTCGTGCCGACGCCCGGCAGCGGCACGACCAGCTCGTCGACCATCGCCACGGCGGTCTGCCGGAAGCGGGCGACGTGCGATTCCAACGGTTGTACGCCGTGTGCCGCCACGAAACGGCGCACCGCCTCGTCAATCGAAAATTCGCCATGGCGCTGGCTCGTGAGCAGCGCATCTATGGCGTCGATTTCGTCGCCGAGGGTGCCGCCGGCACGGCCGCCTTCTGCCAATACCACCTCGAGCAGGCGCAAGAACGCCACGCGTTCGAGACGATTATCGATCGCGAGCGTATGGTCGAGATCGAAACCGATCGCGCGCACGGGCTCCATCCCGGCGCGCGTTCGACGAAGGATGCAGCCGGGTCCTAGTGTGGTGCCGGGCCGATCACGATGCGGACGAAGCCGTCGGGCCGAACGTATTGGGCGAGCGCGCTGCGCACGGCGGCTGGAGTCGCCTCGAGCTCGGCGAGGGCATCGACGACGTTTTGGTCCAGCGGCAGCCCGAGCCCCGCGTAGGTGAGCAATTGTGCGGTCACGCCGTCGTAGCTCGACTCGCGGATCGGCACCTCACCGATCAACAGCGCCTTCGAGCGCAAGAGCCGTTCCGATTCGAGCGGCTCGCGCTGCAGCCGATCGAGGATCGCTTTGACTTCCGATTCTGCTGCCAGCACGTTGCCCGGATCGCAGGCGTAGTCGAGACCGAACGTCGCACGGACTCTGCCGGCAGAGACGCGGCTTTCGATCGAGTAAACGTAGCCGTGCACTTCGCGCAAATCGTGATACAGCAGCGACGAGTAGAATCCGCCGGTCAGCACCGCATTGGCGAGCTGGAGCCGCGCCCACGCCGGATCGGCGCGCCGGATCGGCACCGTCTCGACTAAGCCCACGGACGACTGGACGCGACCCGTCGCGGGAACGTCGACGGCGCTCGCCACGTTGGGCGGTACGGTCGGCAGGTCCACGTTCGGCTTGGGCGGCCGGGCGCTCCAGCCGCCGAAATACCGCTCGAACAGCGCCTTTGCTTGCTCGGGCGTGGTGTCGCCGATGACGACGATCGTCGTGAGATCGGGACGGTAGGCGGCCGCGTACCACGAACGCACGTCGGCGGGCTTCAGGGACGCGACCGTGGCCGGCGTCGCGTAGCGCTGCGCGGGGTCGCCGGGAGGATACAGCGCCTTGTTGAGCGCGACGTCCGCCAGATGACTCGGTGAGGTCATGTCCCCCGAGAGCTCGCCCACGATCTGTCCCCGTACCACGCCGAAATCGCTTGCAGCCAGGGCGGGATGCAGCTCCTCGTCGGCCAACAGCTGCACGCCTCGCTCGAAGTGCTGCGAGAGGACCTGCACGCCAAAGTCGGTACCCGCCGTCGTGGTCGCGGCGATCGCGTCCAGTTCGCGCTGCAGCGCGAGGCGTCCGTAGGTCGTCGTGCCGTACGGCAGCAGCGCGGCCGTGACGTCGGCAACGCCCTCGCGCCCCCGGGGCTCCTGAACGCCGGGATTGTTCGCGATCTGCCCGGCGACCACGACGGTCCGCGTGATGTGTTCCGGCTGCACGATCAGCCGAATGCCGTTGGCGAGCGTCATATCGGCCGGCTGCAGCGTCTTTTCCGGTACGCTCAAGTGATCGAGCACCTGGCGCGCCCACGGCGGCAGCGGTTCGTGGGAGCTGGGCGGTATCGCGTTGTTCTCCTTCGCCATTCCGCCCGGACCGGGGGTCGTCGTTCCGCTGTTCTTGGGAACGGCGTATGCCGCGACGACGCGCCGGTTATCGAGGTAGGTGCGCAGCACGCGGTCGACGTCCGCGGCTCCGACCCGTTCGAACCGCGCGATCATGTCGTCGGGCGAGCGAAGGCCCTGCACCGCAACCGACTGGCTCCACTCGAGCGCGAGCCCTTCGATCGAATTGCCATTGAACTCGATCTGCGAAATTTCGCGCAGCTTCGCCGCCGCGACCAAATCGGCGGGAACGCCGCTCCGCTTGTACGCATCGAGGATCGTGCGGAGCTCGCGGTCGATCGTTTCGGGCGGCGTCGACACCGGCACGGCCGCGAACGCGATGCCGATTGCGGCCTTACGGTACGCCTGCGCGAAAAATTCCGTCGCGAGCGCTTTGCCGGTGTACGGTAAGCCGCCGAATTCGCTGCGCTGGCTGGACAGAACGTCCGCCAAAATTTGACCGGCCGCGTAGTCCGGGCTGTCGTAGCCCGGGAAGCGATACCCGAGCGCGACGGCCGTGTACGCCTGATCCGACGTATCGTGATAGATCGCGCCTTTTAACGGCCCCAGCCGTACGGGCCCGCGCGACGGCAGCGCCGCGCGCGGCAGGTCGCCGAAGAGCGCTTTGACCCGCGTAATGGTCTCCGCCGGATCGACGTCGCCCGCGATGACGTAGACCGCGTTGTTCGGGTGGTACCAGGAATCGTAGAATTTCCGGAGCTGCGCGCTGTTTACGTTCTTCGCGAAGTCCGCGACCGTACCGAGCGTATCGCGCGCATAGGGCGTCCCGCCGATGAGCCGCCGCTGCATCTTCGTGAAGAGCCGGTAGAACGCGTCACTGTTGTCTTGCTGAACCTCTTGGGTGATCGCACCGCGCTCCTGATTCCAAAGCGCCTGCGTCAGCAGCAGCCCGCTGGCGCGCGAGCGTTCGGCGCGAAGCGCGATGTCGAGGTACGCCGATGGGACCGTGAAATAATATTGCGTTATCGCGTTCTGCGTCTCGGCGTCAAAGTCTCCGCCGGTGATGCCGACTGCGTCCATCAGCTGGGAAGACGAAAGCGTCGTGCTTCCCCGGAACATCATGTGTTCCGTCGCGTGCGCCAGGCCCGGGATCCACTGCTCGTCCGAACCGGCCTCGTAGTTCAGCACGGCAGTCGCGACCGGCGCGAGGGTGTCGCGCACCACGATGACTCGCAGGCCGTTCGCGAGCGTCGCGCGCGCCACGTCGCCGGATTCGCTGCGCGCTGCGACCGTCAGCAGGCTACAGAACGCGACGATTGCGAGCGCGGCGAGGCCGGCGCGGCGCTTCACGATGAAACGACCAGGGCGCGCGTGCTGGGCTGCGCCGCGAGCATGGCCCGGAGGGCGGCGTGCTCCCGTTCCGCGAGCGCCGGGTCGCGCGCGACGATGTTCTGCGCAGCCGCCTTGGCGGCGCGGTACACATCGATGTCGCGGGTGAGGTCTCCATGGCGCAGCGCCGCCGCACCCGACTGAACCGTCCCCGCCAGTTGTCCGGGACCGCGCAGGCGCAAGTCCTCGTCGGCGATCTTGAAGCCGTCGGTGCATCCGGTCAGGATCTCGAGCCGTTCGCCTTCGGCGGCATCATCGGGATAGACCAGAATACAGAACGACTTCTGCGCGCCGCGCCCGACGCGCCCGCGCAACTGATGCAGCTGCGCGAGCCCGTAGCGGTGTGCGTCGAGCACCACCATCGTCGTTGCGTTGGCCACGTCCACGCCTACTTCGACAACGGTGGTGGAAACCAGCACATCGAGCTCGCCTCGTACGAAGCGCGCCATCGTTTCCTCCTTTTCGCGCGACGACAGGCGGCCGTGCAGCAGCCCGACCCTGAGGTCCGCGAAGGCATCGTGCCCGAGGCGCTCCGCCTCGGCGACGGCGCTCGTGAGAGCGGTTTCGCCCTCGTCGATCAGCGGCGCGACGACGTACGCCTGCCGTCCCCGGGCGACGTTCTCCCGGACGAACGCGTAGACGAGATCGAGGCGGCTGACCCGCACCGCGAACGTCTCGATCGGCGTGCGCCCGGGCGGCAACTCGTCGATGACCGAAAGATCCAAATCGGCGTAGACGGACTGCGCGAGCGTTCGCGGGATCGGCGTTGCCGTCATGTGCAGCGTATGCGGTGAGACGGCCTTCGCGCGCAGCCGCGCGCGCTGCTCGACGCCGAAACGGTGCTGTTCGTCGATGATCGCCAGGCCCAAGCGGTCGAAGCCGACGCGTTCCTCGAGCAGTGCGTGCGTGCCGACCGCGACCGCCGCTTCGCCGCTCGCCAATCTTCCGAGCGCGGCGGCACGCGAGCGGGACGTCTGGCTGCCGAACAGCGCCTCGAGTCCAAGCCCGAACGGCAGCAGCAGCGGAGCCAGCTTGGCGGCATGCTGCCACGCGAGCAGCTCGGTGGGCGCCATCAAGGCCGACTGCATGCCGTTGGCAGCGGCGAGCAGTACCGCCGCCGCCGCGACGAGCGTCTTGCCGCTGCCGACGTCTCCTTGCAGCAGGCGATTCATCGGGACGTCGCGCCGCATGTCTTCCCAAATTTCCAGTATCACCTTGCGCTGCGCTCCCGTGAGCGCGAAGGGAAGCGCCGCCTCAAATCGCTCGAGGAGGCCGGCGGGAACGCGCAGCGGGCGCGCGTCGTGGTCGCGTTCCCGCTCGCTGCGGCGCAGCTCCGCGGAGGTTGCGAGCGCGAGAAATTCGGAAAACACGAAGCGTTCGCGCGCGCGGCGCGCCTCCTCCGGCGCCTGGGGCGCGTGCGCGGCGCGATAAGCGTCGGGCATCGCGAGATATCCGCGTTCCGCCGCGAGCGCCGCCGGCACCGGATCGTCGGGAACGAGCTCGAGCAAGTGCGACAGGTTGTTCTTCACGACAGCCGCGATCTTACGGCTTGCGAGTTCCTTGCTCGCGCGATAGACCGGCACGAGCTCGCCGTGGTATTCCTCTCCCTCGGCGAGCACCGCGTGCTGTGCGACGTTGACGATCGGGCCCGAAAGATTGCGCTCCACGCGTCCACGAACGAAGAGACGCATTCCTTCCCGGAAGCGGCCGACGACGTAGCGGTTTCTGCCGATCCACTTCGCAACGAAACGATCGCCGGCATCGTCGACCAGCGTGGCGTCGACGATCTCGAGGCCGCGTATGCGACGCTCCTTGACCGCAACGATCCGGCCGACCGCGTTCTCTTCGCCTCCCGACTTGCCCAGCTGCAGCGCCGGCGTCGGAAAGCGCAAGTCGTCGTAGCGGAAGGGAAGGTAGTCCAACAGCGCACGTGCGGTATTGATCCCCAGCGCCCGAAAAGCGGACGCGCTCTTCGGACCGACGCCGACCAGATCGTTGACGGCGCGCTCGCGGACGTTTTCTGCAATCATTGCGCGGCCGAAACCGTCTCGAGCCGTTGGAGCTCGGCATACGTCTCCCGCAGGCACGGAACCGCGATTCCGTGGCGCTGGGCGAGTTCGATGACCGCGCCGACGATCGGATCGATCTCGAGCCGGCGACCGTGCTCGTAGTCTTGCAGCATCGACGTCTTGACGTCGTCGAGCCGCGACGCATAGGCGATGCGAGCGTCGACGTCGACGCCCGAAACGGCGCCGATCGCTTCGCCGACGACCAGCGCCTCGGTCATCAGACGACGCACCAGCGTGCGAGCCGGCAGATCCGCCAGCATCGTCTTGATCGTCGCGTGCCGGAGGACGCTCGTCGAGTTGAGCGCCGCGTTGTTGACCAGCTTTAACCAAACGGTCGCACGGATATCGTGGTCGAGCTCGGGCGCAAGTCCGGCATCGCGCAGCACCGCGGCCAACGTTTCGGCTCGCGCGGTACCGCCGCCCGGTTCGCCGAGCACGTAGCGCAGGCCGCCGCTCTGGCGGACGACTCCGGGCGCAACGATCTTTCCGGAAACGTGAACCACGCCGCCCAGGACGCGATCGTCGGGAAACAGCTGCTCGATGCGGCCGCCGGGATCGACGCTCTGCATCGGCGGCCGGCGCACGTACCAAAAGGGGAGGCCGTTCTGCAGCGTGACGATGGCGACCGGTTTACCGGCGACCGCCTGCAGCTGCGGCAAAAAGCTCGGCCACTGATGCGCCTTGAACGTGAGCAGCAACGCGTCGAACTCGCCCAGCACGCGCAGATCTTCCGCAGCACGTACGGGGGCGGTGAAGCTCCCGATGTCACTTTCGACGCGCAAGCCGTCGCGGGCGATCGCCGCAAGGTGCTCGCCGCGCGTAACGACGGCGACCGGGTTCCCCGCACGCGCCAGGGCCGCGGCGATGAATCCGCCGATCGCGCCCGCGCCCACGACCGCGACCCTCATCGCGAGGAACGATTTGAGGCGACGGGCAGATTTGAACTGCCGAATGGGGCTTTTGCAGAGCCCTGCCTTACCACTTGGCTACGTCGCCGGACGCGAGGAGGTCTGGAGCGGGTAGTGGGAATCGAACCCACGCATCAACCTTGGGAAGGTCGCAGGCTGCCATTACATCATACCCGCGCCGAGCGACCCTTCCGGTTCGAGGGGTTCCATATCGCGTCCTACAACACCGAAGGCCGCGACGGAGTTCGGGCCGAGGCAAGATTGGGCTGCTCCACTGCTAGATGACGCTCACGGTGCGAGCGACCACGATCGCGATCGTGATCAGCGAGATCAGCGCCTCGACGCTCATCAACGCCTTCGCCCAGCGGCTCAGCGGCAAGACGTCGGCCGGGCTGAAGGCCGTCGATGTGGTCAGCGACAGATAGAGATAATCGAAAAACTGGGGCTTCCAAAACCGGTCGATGCACTGCGAGACGCCGCCGCTCGCGATCGACATTTGCATCTGCGGGAAAAGAAAGTCGGCGTTGCGGACCTCAGTCGCGGCGCTGGCGTGCGCGCGCGCGTCCGGTCCGTCACCGTCGAGCTCCCAATACCACAGCGAAAAGACGAGAATGTTCGTCATCCATACTTGAGCGCCGATCCGCATCAACGGGCCGGCCGAGTGCAGCAGCGCTTTCTCCGGACGGAACAGGCCGGCGACGAGCAGCAGCACCGACGCGAGGTTGAAGAAGTTGACGATGGCGATCAGCAAGATGCTCCAAAAACGCGTCCGCCGCGTTTCGCGATGCCGGCGGGGGACGAGGATCGAGAGGGGAACGAGCAGCACGAGCACCAGCAGCGGCGCGGCCCAAACCGGCCCGATCGTTAACCGAGGCGGAAGCGTGATGTAGAGTGCCATCGCACCGAGCACCGCGAGCGACGCGTGCCATCGCGGCTCGTGCCGCGGCGCCGCCTTTCGGTCTTGCATGTGTAAGCTTCGTTCGCTCGCCGTGCCCGCGCAACCCGCCCCGCTCGCCGAGCCTTATGAAGCGCATGCCGACCGATTTTCGCGATGGAAAAACGTTTCCGCGCCGCGGGCGCGAGCCGATCGGAGAAGCGCTGTGGCTGCTTCGCCTCGCCGACAAAGGACGCGCATCGGCCGCGCGGACGCTGCACGATTACGTTTACCCGTGTCCGATGGACAAGGGCATGATGGAGCGGTGGGGGATCGCCGCGGCGGAGTTCGACGAGGCCCTGCGGCGTAACGCGACGGACGAGCAGTTACACCAGTGGTTCGAACACCGTGTCAACGCACGCGAGGTCCGCACGGCCAACGAATGGCTCTTGACCGAACGCGCGGAGAACCTCGACCGGCAGGACGCCGAAGAAGGCGCGTTGGAGCGGCGCTGATGCCCGCTACGATCGAGTTTCGCCGGCCGGACGGAACCACTGCGCCGGCGTATCTGGCACGCACCGCACGATCCGACGCACCCGGGGTCGTAATGTTCGAAGAATGGTGGGGCCTGGACCACCGCATCGAGCGAACCGCCGAGCGGCTGGCATCGCACGGATTCAGCGTGCTCGTGCCGGATCTGTATCGCGGCCGCACCGCCGCAAAAGGTGACGAGGCCAACCACTTAATGGAGGGACTCGATTTCAACGATGCGGCGACCCAAGACGGCGCCGGCGCGGCGCAATACTTGCGCGACGCCGGCGCGCGACGCGTCGGCGTCATCGGTTTCTGCATGGGCGGCGCGCTCGCGATGCTCAGCCTCATCGGCGACGTGCCCTTCGACGCCGCGAGCATCTGGTATGGCTATCCGCCGGCAGAGCTGGCCGACGCCGGCGCGATCCGCGTTCCGATCCAAGGGCACTGGGCCAGGGACGACGAGTTTTTCGGCATCGAAGGTGTCGACGCGATCGAACGCAAGCTCGATGCCGCCGGGACTCCGCACGAGTTTCACCGCTACGACGCCAAGCATGGATTCTACAACAGCGGCGAACCGGGCGAAGGCGGCTTGGGCCACCACCACCCCGAGCATGCCGAAACGGCATGGCGCCGCACGATCGCGTTCTTCGACCGCACTCTTCGCGCCTGAGAGAATGGTGGTGCCAAGGGCCAGAATCGAACTGGCGACACCGCGCTTTTCAGGCGCGTGCTCTACCGACTGAGCTACCTTGGCTCGCCGTTACGGCGAGCGCACCGCATGGCGCTACGGTCCTGCGATGCGCTCGGGACGATGGCGACGCTGATGGGGCTCGAACCCACGACCTTCGCCGTGACAGGGCGACGCTCTAACCAACTGAGCTACAGCGCCAGAGACGACGTTCCCGAACGAGCGTGGTGGGCACGGTTGGGATTGAACCAACGACCCCCCGCGTGTGAAGCGGATGCTCTCCCACTGAGCTACGCGCCCAATCCGGTGACGGCACCTTGGACAAAACCGTATCTTACCCTACCGCCCTGCGCGGCGTCCAGCGCGGAGTCGCCGTCTGCGAGTGGAATGCTTTGGGGTGAGCCTCGCTGCGATCGTCGTGGCGGCCGTCGCAGCGGCGGCCACGTCGCTTCACTTCCCCGTGTCGACGAGCGAACCACGCGCGCAAGCTGCCGTCGACCGCGGCCTCTTCCTATATTATGCGTACGACGGCGAGGCAGCGGCGCGATCGTTCGAACGGGCGGCGGCGTTCGATCCGCGCCTCGGCATGGCGTACTGGGGAATCGCACTCGGAAACGGCCCCGATCTCAACACGCCTATGACCGCACCGCGGTTCGCCGCCGGCGCACGCGCGATCGGACGGGCCGTTGCACTTTCTTCCGGCGCGTCGCCGGAGGAGCGCCGCTTCATCGCCGCGATGGCGCTGCGGTATCGCGGTGCCTTTGGCGACTTGCAGCGGGACGACGAAGCATATCGGAATGCGATGCTGCAGCTCGCTCGAGAATCGAACGACGAGAACGCGCGGCTCCTGGCCGCCGAGGCGCTCCTCGAAGCGGGAGGCCTTGCGTGGCAGGCCGACAAGCTCGCAAACGAACCGTCGCGCGAAGCGCTCGAGCTCGTGAACGGCGTTCTGCGGGACGATCCGGCCAGCGCGATGGCCAATCATCTTTGCATTCACCTGTACGATCTCGCCACCGATCGCGCGCCGGCGTTCGCGTGCGCGCGGCGCTTGGATGCGGCCCGTTTTCCTCGCGAAGCGGAACACTTGGCGCACATGCCGGCGCACTATTGGATCGAGACCGGCAACTACGCCGCCGCCATGGCGTCGAGCGACCGCGCGTATGAGCTGCTTGCCGGCGGCGGCGGAGGAACGGCGCCGGTGGAGGGACGTTACGCAAAGCACGACGTTGCGGTCGGATACTCCGCCGCGATGATGCTGGGCAGCTACGCCGCCGCCCAGCGATGGTCGCAGCGAATGGACGGGGTGTTCGACCAAAGCTTCGCGGGCATCACCGCGCTGCGTTTCGGCCGCTACGCCGAGGCGTATGCCGCAGGCAGCGACGGATTCGGCGGCGCGAGCGTTCGCGGGCTCGCCGCGCTGCAGCTGGGAAACGTTGCGGAAGGGCACGCGATCGCGGCGCGTTTATCGCCCGCCGAGACGAAACGCGGATATCTGCCGCAGCTGTTCTTGGCGCGCTTAGCCGAAGCGGACGGCCGTAACGAGGAATCGCGGCAATGGCTCCGGCGCGCCGCGGACGACGAGCGCGCGGACTTCAGCGGCGAAACGATTCCGTTGGTGCCGGCCGGTGAGGCCCTCGGCGATTTTTATTTGCGCATTGGCGACAGCGCTCGCGCCGCGGCCGCGTTTACCGGTGCGCTGGCGGCATACGCAAACGATCCTCGCGCGCTCTTCGGCTTGACCAAAGCGCTGAGAGCGCAAGGCCGAGGCACGCAGGCGCTCGCGACCCGCACGCGCTTCGACGAAGAGTGGCGGAGCGCCGACACCGACGCCGCCGAGGCGCTGCCGTGAAACCCTCGCCCGGGGCACACGCGACGCTCCTGTCGATCCTGGCCTTCAGTCTCGCCACGGCCGCCAGCGCGGCTCAGGGCCTCGCGCCAGGCTCGACCGCCGCCGACGCGGCGCAGCAGGCGAAGTTGCGCTCCGACGTCGGCACATGGCAGTGCATCGCCGTCCCCGCTTCCGGCAAACCGCAAGCGTTCACGGAGCGTGAAGAGGGCAACTGGTTCGTGTCCCGCGCGACGGGCGCGCTGCCGCGGACGTCATACGAACGCTGGAGCCACGCGCTGCAAGCGTACGTGTTGATTTCGATCTTCGATTCGGGCGCGAGCGACGTCGAGCGGAGCCCGTCGCCAGATCCCGACAACGGGATATGGACGCCGGTGTGGCCTCCGCTCGACGATAAAGGCCGCAAGCGGTTCGACGTTGAGGTGACTCGTTCGGGCGACGTCATTCGCGCTGCGACGCATTTCTACGACGCCAACGGGAACACACAGTCCGCCACGACGACCTGCACGAAACGGCCTTAGACGCTTTCGCCGTTTCGCAAGCCGCGCGCAAACGTCGCCAGCACGTCGCTGATTGCCTGAGCACTATTGGCCACGCGCGTGCGAATCCTCGTACTTCGTCCGCTGGCGGCGAGGCGTGAAAGCCGTCCGCGGCGGGTCGTTTCCAAGGCGTCGTCACGGCGTTTCCGGATTTCGGTTTGAAGCCAAAAGTCCATGATTCGCCTCATAAAAAGTGTGTGGTGGTGAAATGAAAAGGCCCCCGGATCGCTGCGGAGGCCTTCGGAACGTCGGAGAACGTGCGACGCGTTACGTCGGTTTTCCGTCCGAAGGGCCAGCGCACGCCATCCCGCCGCCGTTAACCGGCGCGGGGGAGCACTGCAGCGTGAAATTGTTCATTGTGGCTCCCTTCTGCGTGACTGAAAGTAGTACGCGGAAATTTAACATGCCGTACATCGCCCTGTCAAAGGTTCGGGGGCCCGAGGTTCGAAGTTTTCGCCAGCGCGACGGTCGCGACGGGCGGTTAGCTCAGTGGGAGAGCGCTTCCTTGACACGGAAGAGGTCACATGTTCAATCCATGTACCGCCCACCATTTTCAGCCTTTTAGAAGACTTTTTGACCCCCATATAAGGGGTCGCTTTATTTTGGTTGGGCAAATGGTTGGGCAGGACGGCGGCGGCCTTCCAGTAAGGAGGCTGTGTGGCAAGAAAGCAGCGCCGCGCTCGGGCTGGCAGCGGGAGCATCTATTGGTCCGAAACGCAGCACCGATATGTTGGTGAGCTGAGGCTCGGCTACGACGAAGACGGGAGCCGCATCCGCAAGGTCATCGTCGGTCCGCGGAACGAGAAGGACGACGACTCGCGGCTGGGGGTCAAGGACCGCCTCGAACGCATACCGCATTGCGCCACAAAAATGTTACCTGCTTCCGTACTGTTGCGCCACGAAAGATGTTACCGAAACCCGGAGAAGGCCAGCCCAGGGACGATGCTACGCTATCGTTCGTTCGCATCCGCCTGCGTGACTTTCCTCGCAGCAGATACGTCCCGACCCGGGTTAGTGGCGCAAGCGCTAGTTGGGTGCGAACTAGCTACAAAGTTTGTGTTTCACCCGTCGTGCAGCGTGGCCCCGCCTCAGGAGGTCGCTCATCGCTGAGCGCATTTATCTGTCGTCTACATCGGCTCAAACGACGGCAATGTATACGCGCACTCAACGCCAACACAGGGACCTTGCTGTGGTCCTGCAACATCGTAGGAACCATGGCGAAGCCTCGCGGGCAAGTCGGGGGAGGCAACCTGCAGCGTACGCAAGCGCAGCGTCGGTTCGGCGCCGGCGTGACGATCCCAGAGGCCGTGCTCCGAGGCAACCGATTCCAGGCGTTAGGGTGGTGGATAGAGGGCGCTTCTTGCCGAGCGCCCTCTTCCAATTTTGGGCGACACCTGCGGCGCAGCGCGGACGGTGCGTGCCGTAGAGGCTAGGCTGTGACAGCCGTTTTCATCGCGCTCGAGGACTAGCCGCTTTCGCGCTTTTTCTTGCGCTAGCGGGACTCGCGCGCCGTCTCGAAGCAGGTGCTCGAGCACCATTTCGGTTCTTGGCCTCCCGAGCGGGCGGCATACTCCTCACAAACGTTATCTTGCACGCCGCCGGTCCGATCGATATTGCCGTGCCGGGCGGCCCGACGGGCACAATGTCCCTCGAAGTTCGCTACCGGGGGCCGGGATTTCTGGTGCCGTCGGCGCGTCCCACCACGACGCAGCTCGGAGGACGCGGGCTCTACATCGTCTCTCGCCTTTGCCCCGCGATGAGCGTGGGGCAGCAAGATGGCATCAACACTGTCAGCGTCGTCTTACCCGTCCCCGCCAAGGCGCCGTCCGTTTCGTTGACGGAAGGCATGATGGCTAGTGCGTTGGACGATGCTGTAAAAAAGGACGCGTTCGCTGAATCATTGAAGGCCTCGTCGCGGGAGTTTACCGATTGGCGCGCAGCAGCAAAAGCACGCGCGCAGCGTTGGGGGTCGGTTCGCCGGCGATGCGCAGCGTCAATCCGCCGTACTTCCATTCCGGGCCTCGCGCGCCCGACGCGCGGCTCCACGTCGCAACCTCATCCGAGCTTCCCAGCAGCGACCATCGAATAGGCGCCGCACCGAGGCGGTCGCCATAATGGTAATAATCGTAGGATGCCTGAAACGGAACGCCGGCGATCCGTTCGCCGCTGTCGAAATTTAAGTGATACACCCAAAGATAATTTCCGTACACTACGCGAACGTGATGTTGGTCGAGAATCTGCCGTAGTTTGCGATCGTCGGCCAACTGCGTCGTCAGTTCGCGGCGTAGCTCGCTGCCCGGAAGGCCATAGGACAAGAGGTTTGGGATCAAGAGCGCTGCAACGGTTGCTGCGGCGAGCGCTTTGCTCCGGCTCCAAAGCGTCGCAATGCCGATGCCGTAGAATGCCGGAACCACCACATACAGAGGTGCGATGTAGCGAACCGTCCATCCGCGGATCGTTCCTGCGGCAGAGAAGCTGAAGATCAGCACGCACGTTTCTACGACGAAAACGAATAAGACCGCAAAGTCATTGGGATCATTCGCACGTCCGCTTCTCCCGGCGCCTCGGCGAAGAGCCGCGGCGAACGCTAGCGTAACGCAAACGAAGGCGCCAAGAAGGATCGCCCAATCGGGCCACGCCGGAAACCGTAAGAACAATTTTGGAAGCAAGTTCGCAAGCAGCCAACCTAGGTTGCTCAAGGCTTGCGGCAAGTCCGATACCGGGCGCGAATACGAGTTGTGCGTCAACGAAGGAAACCCGGTCGTAACGTTGCCGATCAGAAACGGCGCGGCTCCCAACGCTATGCCTGGAAGGGCAACGAGCGATTCACGAACGAACGTGCTGCGCCGTTTCAATGCGACCCAGGCGAGAGCGGGGATCGCGATCATGAGGGTTTGGAACGAAAACCATACCCCAATGCCGATGCTCAGACCGATCGAGAAGCGCGGCCAGGTCGCCGTCCGACGGCGCCATTCGGAGGCGAGCCACAACGTTGCCGCACACGACGCCATGATCTCGCCGTATCCCCACGGCGCGTACGTCACCGTCATGAATTGCTCCGATGGTATGATGGCGAACAAATACGCCACGATGGCAATCCGGCGTTCGAACGTCGCCTGCAAAAACAGCAACGTAAAGAGCAAATAGAGGGCGCCCCACGTCAGGCCGGTCAGAGCCAAACCAACGCGGCCTGTCCCAAGCAGGTGAAAGTATCCTGCGGCAACGTAGCAGCTCGCCGCCCCTACGCGCAGGCCGCCGGGCAGAAAAATGGGATGCTGGCCGTGCAAGACGTGCAAGCCGCAGAGGCCTGCTATCACGGCGTCTGAGTCGATCTGAAACATGGCTAACGGAAAATAGAGCGCCGCCCTGATGGACAAGCCGATGAAAAAGAGCCCAAACGCGAGCGCGTACGACGCTGTTCCAGCCCGGACGCCGCGTCGGAGGAACCGCATTTGGCTGACTTTTCAGCGCGCGCCCGAAGCGCGCGTCGATCGTAGTACTACGATGCCTTCCTCGTTAAAGACGCTTCGATAGGCGCCGCTTTCGACCAACCGTTTGACTTTGGGCGCATCCATGGCCGTCCAATAACCGGGGTCTGTGAAGGCGTCAAACACCAGATAGTCTTGATCGCTCATGGCGATGGTAGCGCGCTGTTTCATACCGAGATGCCCTATCATCCATGCCCCGGTGCCGATGCTAGCCTTGGGCGGTATGCGGGCCAACTCGGCGTCTCGAAGCCTAACGGCGACGGTCGGATGCCGATTGCCCACGGAACCCGGGCAACTTCAACTATTGTCCGCGCCATCCGTAGCCAAAAGATTTCCGCCGTCATCGTAAGCGCAGCTGGCATACCCCTGAAGCGGACCATATATATCCTGGGCTTTCCTTTGGCATGCCTGTAGATGGCTAGAGTCCCTGACGCGGTGGGCTGTTCCTTAATGTCGGCTACGGCCAGGTCGCCGCTGCTTTGGTCGACCGCGCAACCCGTGGGCTTGTAGGGAGAATCGTCGATGACCCTAATGGCGTGCGTTCCCCCGTGAGTGTATTCAAAAATCTTTTCCGTGTTAATGGAATAGGGAGATCGCCTAGCTAGGGCGCGCCTCTGCCTGCCTTTCCTTGATCCAGGACAAAATCGCATGTGGTTGGTTCAGGATGGTGCCATTGGGAAGCTTAAGCGTCGGCAATTCTTCCGTACCGGTCTCTCGCAGCAACTCGGGGCGAGGCCCACGCAGGAACGGGAATGGACTGCCATGGCCGGCGATTACCTTTTCATACGGGATGTTCGCACGGCGAAGCGCTTTTTGAACTTCTCGGCACGGATGGAATGGCGGCCCTCCGTCGTCACCGTGACATACAAACAGTTTCGGCATCGGCGACTGCGCCATAATGTGAACTTACCGCTACGCTAGGGATTTCTAACCGAGGCGTCCTTGAGATGGTGAAACGCGACCCGGTTGCCGTCGGGATCGGTCACGAAGATGGCCTCGCAGCGGCGAGAATCAAAACCCTGCAGATTCGCCCCGCTTGCTTCTAGCCGCGTCTTTAGTGCCGCCAAATCGTCGACTTCGATGCCGAGGCTAAACGCCGACCCCGGCGGCGTGCCAAGCTCGTTGCCTGTGGTATCAAGTGCGAAGGCCACGCCGTCGAGGTCGAACTCGAAGTAGCTGTCGCTCAGCGACTCACCTCCTTTGAAACCTAAGACGTCGCGATAGAAGGCGCGGGACCGCTCGATATCGGTGACGGGGTAAATTTCGTCCCGGCTCGTGCAGGTTCCCGTTTGTGTGGTGGAAGCAACGGGTACATTGAGGTGGCACGGAGGTTTAATACCGAATCCAATGAGCTAAAGTGCACAACGGCCGGCCGAAGCATCAAGCTACGGCCGGCTTCATTTTATCGTGAGGCCAAAATGGTTCCCTGGACGGCCATGCGCTAGCTGACTTCTTCGAGTTCGGAAGTATCGATCGCCGCTGCCTCGTGGATCATCTCCGCAGTAGCCGCTATCTCGTCCTGACGCAGCACGAAAAGCACTTCGCGGTCGCTGCGGCCGGGCAGGACGCCCAAGACGGTCCACCCCTTCGATAGATACACATCAGAAATCGTCTCGCCGCCGACCATCAGGTAGCCACTGGCGTTGGCTTCGCTCTTTACCAGTTTTACGATCATCTTCGCCGCTTTGGCCGACGAACGCATTCGTCCCTAGTCACCGCCGTTTCATCGCTTTGTCGGTCACGACGGCCAAGAACCCGTGGGTACGCCCGTACACGTCGACGTACCATCCCACGAATGCGTGGTGTGAGTTGATGCCGTTGATTACCGTCGTCCCGGCGGCATTGGGCTCGTCGACCGATTGCCAAAAGCGCTCGGAGAGGTTGGCAGGATGCTGCAAGATGTATCCATGCGTTGCGCCGCCGCTGTCGACGTACGATCCGACTACTTGGTCCCGGAAGTCGATACCAAATGCTTGCGTGCTGGCCGAGTCCGGATATGAGAACTGGGAGTAGGTCCCGTTGCGCAGCAGCCAACCTTCGGTCTGTCCGCTCGAAAGCGTTTCGGTTCCCACGATGTCGCCGAGCAGGTTGATGCCGGTCGCCTGCGCGCTCTTTGCGTCCGGCGGCCGCAGTCCGTGGAATTTACCGCGTGGGACGGCCAGCTCGAATGGCTGATCGTGCCTTTCCGCATCCACGTAAAAGCCTACCGCGATGTCGGAGCCGTTGATTCCCAGCAACTCGTCGACCCATCCCGGGCCGTTGGGCGTCCGCGTATCCTTGTACGCAGTCCAGATGCCGTGGTCTTTGACGAATCCCCAGGTGTGGTGTCCCTGGGTACTATCGACGAAGTAGCCCGCTCGCAGATGGTTGGTGCTGAGCGACGTCGGCACGGTGTTTGCCGCATTGGGATAGTCGAGCGATTTGAATTTTACGTAAGGCGCTTGGATTTGGTAGCCGTGGCTCGGATCGCTCGGCGATCCGCTACCGTAATATCCGACGATCGTACCCAACTCGTTGATGCCCAAAGCGCGGTTGAACGTCGTGCTGTCCGGATCGTCGAGCGTGATAAACCGCAATGGAAATGGCGTTGGCGAGGGCTTGGTGTCGCTTCCGGAGGGTTGCGTCCGGGACGGCGCGCGCGCCGTTTGCGGCATCGAGCCAGATGGCCCGCCGGCGCAACTTGCCAGTATCGCAGCGCCCGCGTAAAGCATTGCCGCTCTAGCAAAATTGGTCTCCATATTGTTACTCCTCCGCCGATGGCCCGGCGGAACGCTTGGTAGAGACAGTATACAGGGGTGCGCGCGCGTTTAGCAAGCTGGCTTTGCGTGCGCACAGCGGCGTTCAAAAAGTCACTCGAAGCTTTTTTGAGCGTTTTCCGATTGCGAAGCGCGTCGCGTCGTGCGACGCTTTGGTCATGAGGTCACTATCATGAAACGACAATTCCTGCGGCAGGTGGCGCTGGCAATCGGCGTTCTCGCCGTTGCCGCCGCGCAGCCCGGATGGGCGCTCGCCGGCACGAGCGGCGGCATTTCCGGCGTCGTCCGCGACGCCAACACGGGCGCCCCGATCCCCGGCGTGCAACTCGACATCGCGTCACGCTCGCAAGAGGTGAAGACGACGACCGATGCCCACGGGCACTACATCGTCTTCTCCCTTCAGCCGGACGACTACACGTTGACTGCGGAGAAGAGCGGCTACGACACGCGCTCCTTCGCGGGATACCCCGTTTCCGCGGATCAAACGCAGCAGTACGACCTGCAGCTCAATCCCGCAAACGCACAACCGCCGTCCAACTGACGGGGCCGGCACCATCCACGCACGGCACCCGCCGGCATATGGCCTGAGCCGAAGATGGCTCGGGCCGTGTGTCGCGCGCGCATTTCGGGGTACGCTGCTTGCACAAGGAGTACGAAAGCGTGCCGTTGATCGAGATTGTCGTCGTCCTGATCGTCGTGGGGGTGATCCTGTGGCTCATCAACACGTACATCCCGATGGCGCCGCCCATCAAATCCCTGCTCAATGCCGTCGTCGTGATCGTCCTCGTGGTCTGGATCCTCAAGGCGTTCGGCCTCTGGCATTACATCACGAACGTCCACGTCGGGCGGTGATCGCCAACGCCCCTTAGGTGGGGCTCGTCTCGCTCGCGACGCGCTCGAGCGACGCGTACTCTTCTTCCGTCAGCACGAGATCGCGCGCCGCGACGTTCTCCTCGAGATGCGCGAGCGACGACGTCCCCGGAATCGGCAACAGTGCGGGGGAGTGCCGGAGGAGCCACGCCAGCGCCACCTGCCAGATCGTCGCGCCGTGAGCGGCCGCGATCGGCTCGAGCGCGCCAACTGCCGCGATGTCGCCGGCATCGAGCGGAAAATACGGAATGAATGCGATGCCTTTGGCCTCGCAGTAACGCAGCAGCGGCTCGCTAACGCGGTGGCCCACGTTATAGTTATTCTGCACCGAGGCGATCTCCACGATTCCTTCGGCGCGCTGAAGCTCGTCGAGGCCCACGTTCGAAAGGCCAACGCAGCGGACTTTCCCTTCGTCGCGCAGCCGGCGTAGCGTACCGACTTGGTCTTCCAACGGCACGGCGTCGTCGACCGCATGGAGTTGATACAGGTCGATGCGCTCCAGCCGCAAGCGCCGCAGGCTGCCTTCGCACGCCGCGGCCAAGTGCGCCGGGCGTCCGTCGCGCTTCCATTCGCGTTGACCGGGGCGCGTGGAGCCGCCCTTCGTCGCAATGACGAAGCCGGCCGGATACGGATAGAGTGCCTGGGCGATCTGCTCTTCGTTCACGTGCGGCCCATAGGCGTCGGCGGTATCGATGAAGTCGACGCCCAGATCGACGGCGCGTCGTAGGACGCGCAACGCGGCCTCGCGATCCTGCGGCCATCCCCACACGCCGGGCCCGCAGAGACGCATCGCGCCGTAGCCGAGTCGATTGACCTCGAGGTCATCATCGATAGCGATCGTGGCGCGGCCGGTCATCGCCGTGCCTTCTTCGCGCATATGAAAAGACCGCCCGCGCTCGGCGCGGGCGGTCTTTGCGGTCTGGTGCGGGTTACTTGCCGACCGGACGGTTCGGCATCGGCGCGTTCGGCGCATTGGGCGCCGGCGTCGCGGCCTGGAACTTCGCCTCGGCCTGCTTCTGCGTGTCGACCATCATCTCGGCGATCTTGAGCGTGAAGGCCTTGCGCATCTCAAGAACCTGGCTCGCGAAGCCGAACGAGAGCTCGACGAGCTGGGTCGGCGACGGGAAGTTCTCGAGCGTGGGCATGCTGCCCGGCTTCTCAGTCATCTCGCGCGTGAACTCGCGGTACGAGCTCATCGCCTTGAGGCTCGCGTCCTGCGTCTGCTTGAGCGCGGCGAGGCCCTCTTCCTGAAACTTGTTCATATAATCGGATACGTTGACGGACATGGTTGCTGCTTCTCCTTCGGTGCGTTTGCTGTGTGCTAAGTATACCAAGCACATGCTGTGCGTGTCAACTGTTGCCAGCAATTGGGCAGGCGCTCGCCTATTCGCGCCCGATGAAGCTCCGGTAAATACGGATGATCGTCTCCTTCTGGTCGACGCTCAGCCGCGGGTCGAGCTTGACGGCGTGCTCGACGCCATGGTGGCTTTCGTCGCGGTCCGGGGAGTCGTCGAGCAGGCCGGCCTGCGTGTACATCGTCTCCGCCGACATGTGCAGCGCGTTGGCGATGTTCTTGAGGACGTCGGCCGACGGCTTGTACAGGCCCCGCTCGACCTGGCTGAGGTAAGGGTTGGAGATCTTTGCGATCTCCGCCAACTGGCGCATCGACAGGTTGGCAAGCTCGCGCTGGCCCCGGATGAACTCGCCGAGGCTCCGCCAGGCGCCGCCGCCCGCCTTCTCGTCGTCGTCGCTCACGCCGAGCGCTCTTGCACGTACGCACCCGGCGCGGGCGGTCCGTTGGGTAAGGCGTAGGGGGCGCGCAGCGAGCCGCCGCGCGGCTGCAGCCATGCGGCCCAATCGAGCCACCAGGATCCGTTGTGCCGGTCCGCGGTCTCGAGCCATTCATCGGCGTTCTCGCCGTGCCGCACGACCGGCTTCGCGTAGTGCCACGTCTTCTTGCCGCCCGGGGGATTCACGATTCCGGCAATGTGACCGGAGTTGGTCAGCACGTACTTCGACTCGCCGCCGACGTGCTGCGTCGTTAAGTAGGTGGCGCGCCACGGCGCGATATGGTCGTTTTCGGCACCGAGCACGTAGAGCGGCGTCTGGATTTTGCCGAGGTCGATCGGGGTGTGATCGATGGAAAAGGCGTTCGGCTTGACGATCACGTTGTGCAGATAGCAGGCGCGCAGGTACTGTGAGTGCATTTCGACCGGCATGCGGGTCGAGTCGTTATTCCAGGCCAGGATGTCGAACGCGGGCGGCTGTTTGCCCTTGAACCAATTGTTGACGACGTAGCTCCAGATCAAGTCGCTCGAGCGCATCCAGTCGAACGTGCGGGCCATCTCTGAAGGATCGAGATAGCCGCGTTCCCGCATGCGTTTCTCGAGCCGCACGATCGTGTCTTCGTCGGTGAAGACGCCGAGCTCGCCGGGCATGCTGAAATCGACGAGCGTGTTCGTCAGCGTCGCGCAGCCGATCCGGTCGCCCTGGCCGTGTGCGGCGAGGTACGCCATCGCGATCGCCGCGAGCGTTCCGCCCAAACACAGCGCCGCGACGTTGACCTGCGGTGCACCCGTAATATCTTGGGCCGCATCGAGCGCCGCGAGCACGCCCTCGCGGAGGTAGTCGTCCATCGTGTATTCCGCCATGCTCTCGTCGGGATTGCGATACGAGATCATGAACGTCTGATGCCCGTGGCGCACCGCCCACTCGACGAACGACCGGCCCGGCGCCAAATCCATGATGTAATATTTGTTAATCCACGGCGGGCTGCAGAGCAGCGGGATCTCGTGGACCTCCGGGGTCTGCGGCTCGTAGGCGATCAGCTCGATCAGCGCGTTGCGGAAGACCACGCGGCCGGGAGTGGCCCCAAGGTTCACGCCGAGCTCGAAACCGGAGCGGTCGACCTGGCGCGGGTAGCCGCCGTTGTTTGCAGAGTCGTCGAGGAAGTTTTGCAGGCCGCGGACGAGGCTCAGTCCGCCGGACTCCGTCGCCTCTTTCACCACCCCGGGATTGAGCCAGGGCACGTTACTCGGGGCGAACGCGTCGCACATCAGCTGCATCGCAAAGCGGGCCTTGCGCCGCGTGGCATCGGGGAGCCGGGTCGAGTCGACGAGCTCCAGCGCCGCGTTCGTGCGGGCGTGATAGTCCTCGACCAAGCCCGCGAGCAACGGATTACTCCGCCATTCCGGCTCGGCGAAGCGCTTGTCGGACGCGCCGTTTTCCGCGCCGTTTCCGCTCGGCTGGCCGCCGAACCGGCGCAGCATGTTCAGTGCGACGTTTTGTTCGGCGAGGGCGAAGCTCGCCATCCACGTCGTCATGCGCATCGGGTCCATCATGATGTCGCTGACGACGGCGCGAAGCGCGTCGCCCAACGACGCTGGATCGAGTCCGGTAACGTCGATGCCGTACCGCAACTCCTCCGGGCTCATGCCGGCGATGGGGCTCGCGGTTTCGTTCACATGTACCACCCGCCGTTGATGTTGTAGACCGCACCCGTGATGTATCCGGCCTTCTCGTCGAGCAGAAAGCGCACCAGGCGCGCGACCTCTTCGGGCTGTCCGAGCCGGCGCTTCGGGGTCTGTGCGATGGCGCTCTCGATTGCCTCCGACGGCATGGCTTTGGTCATCTCCGTGTCGATGAAGCCGGGGGCGACGGCGTTGACGGTGATTCCCCGCTTCGCCACCTCGAGCGCGACGGTCTTCGTAAGCCCGATCAGACCGGCTTTCGCCGCCGCGTAATTCGCCTGACCGAAGTTGCCGCTTTCTCCGACGACGGAGCTGACGTTGACGATTCGGCCGAAACCGCGTTCGAGCATCGTGTCCAGCACCGCCTTGATCATGAAGAACGGCCCGGACAGGTTGACCTGGAGCACCGCCTGCCACTCTTCGACGGTCATCTTGCGAACGGTATGGTCGCGCGTGATCCCTGCGTTGTTGACCAGGAAGTCGACGCCCCCGTGCTCGCGGACGACCGTCTCGACGGCGGCGCGGCACTGCTCGTAGACGCCGACGTTACTTTCGTAGTAATGCACCCGGGGTGCGGCCCCGTTAAGGCGTGACGCCAGATGTTGGGTGCGGGAGCGGTCTTCGGGTAGACCCAAGACGGCGACGGTCGCGCCGTCCTGCGCGAGCAGCGTGCTTATCGCGCCGCCGATGCCGCGCGAGCCGCCGGTGACGATGCCGACGCGTCCGGTGAGCGGTAAACTATCCACGCGCTAGATTTATACAGCGCGATGCCGCTTCCCCTGCCTTACATGTCCAGACCGCCGTTGATCGAGTACACGGCGCCCGTAATATAGCTCGACTCGTCGTCCAGCAGGAAGCGGACGACCCGCGCGACCTCCGCGGGTTGGCCGAGGCGGCGCTGCGGGATTTTCTCGACGACCTTCGCCAGCGCCGCCTCCGGAATCGCCGAGACCATTTCGGTGGCGATGAAGCCCGGTGCGACGCAGTTGACCGTAATGCCGCGCTGCGCCATCTCGAGCGCGAGGCTCTTCGTAAAGCCGAACAATCCGGCTTTGGAGGCGGCGTAGTTCGCCTGGCCGACGTTCCCGGTCTCGCCAATGACCGAGCTGATGTTGATGATGCGCCCCGAGCCGCGCTCGATCATGTGCTCGAGGACGGCCTTGGTCATTTGGAAGGCGCCGGAGAGATTGACGTCGAGCACCTGGTGCCAGTCGTCGACGGTCATTTTGCGCACGGTCTTGTCGACGGTGATGCCGGCGTTGTTGACGAGGTAGTCGACGCGCCCGAAGCGCTCCATCACCTCTTTGGCGACGCGGTTGCAGTCCTCGGCTTCGTCGACGCGCCCCTGATGCACGGACACCGTCGCGCCCTTCTCCGCCATCTGCTGCGAAAATTTTCGGCGCTCTCCTTGCCGCGATTGTATCCCGCAGCGACGGCGGCGCCGCTTGCCGCGAGCATCTCCGTGATGGCCGCGCCGATGCCGCGCGTGCCGCCGGTTACCAATGCCACTCGACCTTCAAACACGACTGCCTCCTTCTCGCTGGTCACGGGCCCGCCTTTCGCCGAATCCTTCCCGTTTTCACCACCTCGAAGGCCGTGTTCGGAACGCCCTTGAGCTGGTCGAGATCGTCATCGTTCCAACACGACGACGCCTTGCCGCCCTCGCCTTGAAAATACCAGTTGGATCCGTTGTCGGCCACAAACATGCCGTACGCCTTCATCGCGTTTGCGATCACCTGGGCCTGCCCCGTGAGATGCGAGATGTCGTACGATGCCTTCATGCGGATGCGCAAGCCCATTGGGGGCAGCGTCTTGCGCCGGCTGTCGCTCGCGTAGTGCGTGGCGGGATGGATGTACGCTTCTTGCGTTTGCGCGAACGTCACGCGCAGCGCGTGTTCGATCACGCCCGCCTTGACTTCGGCACACTTCACGAGCGCCGGCAGAATCGGAAGGCCGGCCGCGTCGGCCGACCTCCAGCCGTCGGGACGCAGTTTGTTGGTGTTCAGTGGAAAGATCGCGCCCGAGCCGGCGCGCCAGCGCCGCCCACCGCGCACGGGATACGCGTCCCACAGCTCGTAGAGCGTGCATTTTCCTTGCTGCAGCACGAGCACGTGCCGGTCGCCGCGGGCGCGGCGGCCGCCCTCGATCTGCGCATTGGGCGGAATGGGATACGGTCCCGGATCGCTCTGCGAGCCGTAGCGAAAGCGCACGGGTACGCGCTTTTGCGTGCTGGGAACGACGTTGAACGGAATGCCGTAGTGCGGATTCGCTCCGAAGTCCGGGTGCAGGTTTCCGGGCAGCGCGGCGATATAGGCGTCCGACCTCGGATCCAGGGGATAGCCCGAGACGTCGGTATTCCACCAGTTGTCCGCGGGGAAGATCTTGCAGCCGCTGACGACCGGCACGTCGGGACGCACGCGCACCGCTTCGGAAGCGTACGGCTGCGGCGACACCGGCGGCGAGCCGTCGCGGGCGCACGATGTCAGAAACGCTGCGCCGATCATCGCGGTCATCATTCGCCGCACGAACGTTATCCGAACCGGCCGGTGATGTAATCCTCGGTCCGGCGGTCGGCCGGCTTGGTGAAAAGCTTGGCCGTATCGTCGACCTCGATCAGTCGCCCGGTGCCGTCCTCGTCGGCCAACATGAACGCGGTCACGTCGGAGACGCGCGCCGCCTGCTGCATGTTGTGCGTCACCGCCACAATGGTGAACTCTTCGCTGAGCGAGGCCATGAGTTCTTCGATCACGGCCGTGGCAATCGGGTCGAGCGACGCCGTAGGCTCGTCCATCAGCAGCACTTCCGGCGCAGCCGCGACGGCGCGCGCAATGCAGAGCCGCTGCTGCTGGCCGCCGGACAAGCGGAGGGCACTCGTCTTTAGCTTGTCCTTGACTTCGTCCCAGAGCGCCGCCGCGCGCAGCGCTCGTTCGGCGGTTTCGAGCTTCTGCGAACGGGGCTGGCCGCGCCCGGCGCAGGCGAGCGTGTTTCCCAAAATCGATAGCGTCGGAAAGGGATTGGGCCGCTGAAAGACCATGCCGACGCGCCGGCGGATCGACATGGGATCGGTCCCGGTCTCGTAAATGTCTTGACCGTCGAGCAGCACGCGGCCCTCGACGCAGGCGTCGAAGCTCAGCTCGTGGATGCGATTCAAGCAGCGCAGCAGCGTCGTCTTGCCGCAGCCCGACGGCCCGATGAGCGCCGTCACGGCCTGTCGCCGAAACGCGATCGACACGTCGCCTACGGCTCTGCGTTCCCCGTAGTACGCGCTCAGGCGATCGGCCGCGAGGAGCTCGGTCGGGGCGGCGATCGTCACTCGTGCATACCCTGCATCGCGCGCCGCAGCATGAACCGCGCGCCCAAGCTCAAGACGAACACGGCCAGAATCAACACGAGTGCGCCGCCCCACGCCTGCGCCTGCCAGTTCGGATACGGCGAGATTGCATAGTTGAACACTTGGAGGGCGAGCGCGGCCATGGGATTGTTCGGATTGGTTTCCCAGAACTGACTTCCGAACGCCGTAAAGAGCAGCGGCGCCGTCTCGCCCGTCACCCGAGCGATCGCGAGCAGCAGCGCCGTGACGATGGCCGGCATGGCCGTGGGAAGCACGATGCGGACCGTGGCGCGGAAGTTCGACATGCCCAGCGCCAACGCGCCTTCGCGCACCGTCTGCGGCACCGAGCGGATCGCCTGTTCCGATGTGCGCACGAGCAGCGGCAGCATCAGCATCATGAACGCAAACGACGCGGAAAATCCCGAGAAGTGCTTGAGCGGCGCAACCAATATGGCGTAGGCGAAGAGGCCGATCGCGATGCTGGGCACGCCGGACAAGACATCGGAGAGAAAGCGCAAGGCCTCGGGGATGACGCCGCGTCCGAAGAGCGCGAGATAGATGCCCGTCAAGAGCCCGATTGGAACCGCCATCGCGGTCGCGAGCCCGATGATGATGGCCATCCCGACGATCCCATTGGCGACCCCGCCGCCGGAGACGCCGACCGGATGCGGCAGCTGCGTGAGGAAGGCCCAGTTGATCGCGCCGATGCCTTGCACCACGACGTAACCGAGAATCGCGAGCAGCGCGGCGGCCGCGAGTCCGGCGCAGCCCAGCGCGAGGGCCGTTCCGAGCGATCCGTACAAGCGCCGGCGGCCGAGCCGTTGATAGCGTGGCGAGAGTTCGCCGCGGGAGGCTACCGCCACGCGTTATCCTTGCGCGCCACGCACGCTCCAAATCATGAACCGAGCGAGGGCGTTCACGATCATGCTCACGAGAAACAGAATCAAGCCGAGTTCGATCAGCGCGCTGATGTAGATGCTCGTCGTTGCCTCAGTGAACTCGTTTGCGATGACGCTTGCGAGCGTGTACGAGGGTGCGAAGAGCGACGACGAGATCTCCGGCCGGTTGCCGATCACCATCGTTACGGCGATCGTCTCGCCGAGGGCACGGCCTAAACCGAGCACGCAGGCGCCGAAAATTCCGACGCGCGCGGCGGGCAGGACGACGCGCGTCGCGGTCTCCCACTTCGTCGTACCGAGCGCCGTCGACGCTTCGCGCAAGTCTCCCGGGATCGCCGCGATGACGTCGCGGGAAATCGCAGTAACCGTGGGAACGATCATCAGGGCGAGGATGATTCCGGCCGTCAAAAGGCCGACGCCGTAGATCGGCCCTCCGAAGATGGGGAGCCATCCCAACGCGTGCTGCAGCACCGGCCCGATCGCGGTTCGGACCAACGGCGCCAGCACGAAGAGACCCCAGAGCCCGTAGACGACGCTCGGCACGGCCGCCAGCAGCTCGATGACGAACGAGAGCGGCGCGGCGAGCCAGCGGGGGGCAAAGTCGGCCAAGAAGACCGCCGCGAAGATTCCGACGAACGCCGCGAGCGCGATGGCGATCAACGACGTTACGACGGTGCCGTAGATCATCGGCAACGCGCCGAATTTGCTCGTGCTGGGATCCCAGGCACTTTTCCAGATGAAGGACGGACCGAACGCGGCGATCGAGGGCCACGAGCCGAGGACGAGCTCGACGAAGAGCCCCACGATGAGCAACGCAAAGAGAATGCTGCCGCCGTAGACAATCGCGGCGAAGCCGCGATCGGCGGGGCTTACGAAGCGCGCGAGGCGCCGAAAATGCGGTTGAGCGTTATCCAATCAACGCTGCATCTGTTTGAGTGTCCCTTGGGCCGCCGCCTGCACGTTTCGAGGCAGCGGAACGTAGTCGATGGATTTCGCGTTGGACTGACCCTGCGGGCCCACGAGCCACGAGAGGACACTGTACAGCATTTTGGCGCGGCCCGCATCGGACGGTTTCTTGTACACGATCACCCAAGAATAGCCGGAGATCGGGTACGAATTCGCGCCGCCTCTATCCACGATCGAAAAGTTCGTCGGGCTTACCTCCGGTTTCGTCGCGGCCGCCGCGGCGACGCTCTGAGGCGAGCATGCCACCCACTTGCCGGATCGGTTTTGGAGCGAGGCCGCCGGCATGTGATTCTCGATGACGTATGCGAGTTCGACATAACCGATCGCTCCGGGCGTGCTGCGCACCTGTCCCGCGACGCCTTCGTTTCCCTTCGCGCCGACCGAACTCGGCGCCGGCCACGACACGCTCTTACCGGTTCCCACTTTGCTCTTCCACTCGGGCGACACGTGGCTCAGAAAGTCGGTGAAAATGTAGCTCGTGCCCGAGCCATCCGACCGGTGCACGACGACGATCGGCATGTCAGGAATTTTCCTTCCGCGATTGAGCTTCGCAATCTGCGGATCGTTCCACTTGAGCATCTTGCCGAGATAGATGTCGGCCAGCACCTGTCGCGTCAGCCGAAGGTTTCCCGCGACGCCGGGCAGATTGTACGCCACGGCCGCCCCGCCGAGGGTCACCGGTATCTGCAGCACCGGCTGTCCCGCACGCGACAGTTCTTGTGCGTCCATGGGGACGTCGGTCGCGCCGAAGTCGACGTTCTTGGCCGTGAACTGCTGGATTCCGCCGCCGCTGCCGATCGACTGATAGTTGATCGTGACGGTTGGGTTCTTCTGATTATACGTGTAGAACGCTTTGGAGAAAAACGGGTAGTCGAAGCTCGAGCCCGCTCCCGTCAGCTGCGTCGCGGCGGCGGCGGGCGCCACCACGGCGACGGCGACGGCGGCCCCAGCGAACCGGCGAACGAACGATCCCATCACGAAAAACAGCTCCTTATAACGGCGAGAGTAGCGCCCGCACGACGGCGGCCGTCCTCGTTATAATCGACCACGATTAACCCTGGGTTAAGGCAATGGACCGCGGTCGGGCGCCGCAGCCGGAGGCCTCGTCCCCTCGGCGCGGCGAAGCGGCGCCGGTCATGATTGCCGACGCCCAAGCCGACGATCGCGCTCCGTCCCTCGCCGAGCTGCGCCACACGGCCGCACACGTGCTGGCGTACGCGGTGCAGGATCTCTTTCCCGACGCCAAGCCCACGATCGGTCCGGCCATCGAGGACGGCTTTTACTACGACTTTCACCGCGATGCGGCGTTCACGCCGGACGACCTCGCGCGCCTCGAGGATCGCATGGCGGAGATCGTTGGGGCGGATTACCCAATGACGGGCCGCCGGGTGAGCCGCGATGAAGCGATTGAGGCGTTCGCCGGCAATCCGTACAAGGTCGAGATCGCCCGCGAAATCCCCGACGACCAGCCGATCACGCTGTATACCATCGGCAACTTCACCGATCTCTGCCGCGGGGGACACGCCGCCTCGACCCGCGAGATCGGTGCGTTCAAGCTCACCAGCGTCGCGGGCGCCTATTGGCGCGGCGATGAGAACAAGCCGATGCTGCAGCGCATCTACGGCACGGCGTGGTACGACGAAGCGCAGCTGACGGCGCATCTCGCGCGGCTCGAGGAAGCGCAGCGGCGCGACCATCGCAAGCTTGGCGTCGAGCTCGACTTGTTTTCTATCGAAGAGGACGCCGGCGGCGGCCTCGTGTTCTGGCATCCAAACGGAACCATCGTGCGCGGCATCGTCGAAAGCTTCATCCGCGAGGGATTGCGCGAACGCGGCTATCAGCCCGTCGTCACGCCGCACATCGCCGTCGAGCGCCTCTACGAAATCTCGGGACACCTCGAAAACTTCGCCCATAATATGTTCGGACCGCTGGAGGCCGAGGGACAGCGGTTTCGGCTAAAACCCATGAACTGTCCCGGACACATCCTCATCTATAAGAGCCGCCTGCGCAGTTATCGGGACCTGCCGCTGCGTTTCTCCGAGTTCGGAACCGTCTATCGCTTCGAACGTTCGGGGGTGCTGCACGGCCTCAACCGCGTTCGCGGGTTTACCCAAGACGACGCTCACATCTTCTGTACGCCGGAGCAGCTGCAGCAAGAGTTCGAGCAGACGCTCGACGAGGCACTGCGCCTCATGAATGCGTTCGGCTTCGCGGACCTGCAGTACGTCCTTTCGACGCGCCAAGCGCGCGATCGCGTGGACACCGACGCGGTAGCGGAGGACGCGATTCGCCGCGCGGTGGCGCGTCACGACGTGCGCTTCGACGTCGATCCGGGGGGCGGCGCGTTTTACGGCCCGAAGCTCGATCTCAACGTCCGCGACGCGATCGGCCGCCCGTGGCAGCTCGGGACCGTCCAAGTGGACTTCGTCCTACCGGCTCGCTTTCGGCTGCGGTACCGCGGATCGGACGGCCACGACCACGTTCCGGTGATGATTCACCGTGCGCTCGCAGGCTCGTTGGAGCGCTTCTTCGGCATCCTCGTCGAGCATTACGGCGGTGCCTTTCCGGCCTGGCTGGCGCCCGTGCAAGCCGTCGTTACGCCGATCACCGAGCACCAAGCAAGCTACGCGCGAGACGTGGCGGCACGGCTGGAGGCGGCGGGCTTTCGGGCCGCGGTGGACGAATCGAACGAAAAGCTCGGACACAAGATCCGCCACTGGAAAACGCAGAAAGTTCCGTATATTTTGGTCGCGGGTAAGCAAGAGGTTGCAGACGGTACCGTGAACGTCAACCAGCGGGGCATCGACGCCAAGCGAACTATTTCCGTTGCATCCTTCGTCGAGGAGTTACAAGCAGTCGTGGAGGCGAAGGAATAGCAGCAATGAAATGTGATGCACGCGCCGTTTTTGCGGCGCTGGCGCTCGTGTTGGCCTCATGTCAAGGTTCCGGCTTCGATAACGGCATGGGCAGCGACATGACGCCGCCGGTTTCGCAGCCCGGCTCGGTCGGCGGCATGAACGGCCAGTTCGGCGGCATGAACGGGCAGATGGCGGGACCGACGACCGGCCCGAACGGCAAAGAAGAACTCGCCAACCCCGGCGCGACGCTCGCGCCGAATGAAGCGCAGTACCCCGTCGGTCAAGGACCTAGCGGCATGAAGTGCCCGACGGTGACGCAGCTCAACGCCCAGTACGGCTGCACGCTCGCGTTCAACATCCCCGCGCCGTCGCCGTCGCCGAGCGGCTCCGCGAAGCCGACGGCAAGTCCGACGCCATCACCGAAACCGAGCGCCTCGTCCGACGACGACGCCGGCGATGAAAGCGACGACTCGGCGTCGCCGACGCCGACGCCGCTCGGGACGATCACGATGCAGATGGAGCCGCTGCCGCGCGACATGCCCGCGATGACGAATCCCAATCCGCTCTTCCTTCACGTGATGCCGCTCGTCGCGATTCGCCTCCAGAGCAATGCGGATTTCCAACTCAACGGCGCCGCCTCCGTGCAGTATACGCTGCCCGCCGTCCAGTACAGCGGGCGCGTTTTCACGCTGCAGCTCTACAACGAAAGCGTCGTGCGCGGCAAGCGAACCGATCAGCTGCTCGCGAGCTATCCGAAGTACACGACGCCGCAAAACCAAACGGTTGGGTTCTCGTTCTCGGTTCCCAAGGTGACGGTCCGGCACACGCAGATCTGGCTGCTCGCGATGTACGGGGCGCAGCTGCCTCCGGGGACGACACCCACGCCCTCGCCGAGCCCATCGCCCTCCGGCTCACCGAGCGCCGCGCCCTAAACCCGCCGAAACCCGTCACGGCCCAAACGCGGCGCCGCGGTTCTCGCGCCGCACGAAGTATCCGATGCCGGTGAGCGCGACGACGCAAAGCAGCACGCCTGCGGTCACCGTCGCCATAGCGGCGGCGTAATCGAACGCGCCTCCCGGCAGCGGGTGACTTTGTGCCATCGACGCTTCCAACTGCGCGACGCCCGCGGCGATCAAGTTCCCGAGCTGATAGGTAAAGCCGGGAAACGTCCCGCGAATTTCACCGGGGGAAAGCTCGTTGAGATGCGCGGGAATGACGCCCCAAATCCCCTGGATGAAGAACTGCATCACGAACGCACCGAGTCCGAGCAGCGCCACCGTTGGGCTCAAGATCCATAGCGGAATCGCCAGCGCCGCGCAAAGGCCCGCCAGCGCGATCATGGCTCGCCTTCCGAAGCGCTGCGATAGGACGCCGAACGTCAAGCCTCCGGCGATGGCGCCGAAAGCGGCGACGATCGCCAGCGTCGAGGTGAGGCCGGTCGAAAGTCCGCGCTGTTTCTGGAGGAAGGTTGCGTAGAGATCCTGCGTGCCGTGCGACATCGCATTGAGCGCAGCCATGAACGCGACCGCATAGAGAAAGAGCGGCCAGTGTGCCGCGAGGGCGCGCAGCAGGAAACCAGGCCGTACCGCGGCCGGCCGCGCGCGCCCGGCGAGCCACACGGACGATTCCGGCACGTTCTTGCGGATGTAAAAGATGAGCAGCGCAGGCAGCACGCCGACGACGAACAGCGCACGCCAATCCCAGTGCGTGAACTGGAACACGAGAAAATATACCGCGGCCGCCAGCAGGAAGCCGACCATGTATCCCGCTTGCAAGAGCCCGCTGAAAAGACCGCGGCGCTGCGGCGGCAACGCCTCCATCGCGAGCGCGGCTCCGAGCCCCCATTCGCCGCCCATCGCGATGCCGTAGAGGCCGCGCAGCACTAGGAAAACGGTGAAGGTTGGCGAGAACGCGGTCAGGAGCTCGACGATCGAGTAGAACGCGATGTCGATCATCAAGGGCGTACGGCGCCCGTAGCGGTCGCCGAGCCAGCCGAAGAGCAGCGCCCCGAGCGGGCGGCACATCAGCGTGAGCGTGATCGCGAACGCGACCTCCGCGATACTGCGTCCGAAGCTCGTGGCGATGCGCGATACGACGAACGTGAGCAGGAAAAAGTCGAACGCGTCGAGCGCCCAGCCCAGGAAACTGGCAACGAACGTCTGCCTCGCCTGGCGCGTCGTCATTCGCGAACCACCGCCACGCCGCGCACGTTACCCGGAGGCTGCCAAAACTCCGTTGGCCGGGGCTCGGGCGAGCCCTACTTCGCCGGTATCTGGCTGAAGGTTCGCGGACGCTGCGTGAAATCGAATACGTCCTCGATGCTCGTCGCCCGGGTGTCGGTCGTGCCCAGCCGGCCGAGCGACCACGTGTCCTCGATGAAGCGCACGACGCTGCCGAACTCGTACTGCGTGTGCGACACGTAGCCCGGCTTGGCATACGGCGAAACGACGATCATCGGCACGCGAATGCCGAGACCGGCATAGTCGAGCTGCGGCGGCGCCACGTGATCGTACCAGCCTCCCCAATCTTCCCAAAGAACGACGATTGCCGTCGAGTTCCAGTACTTGCTCTTCCCGACCGAGTTGACGATCTTCGCGACCCATGCCGGCCCGGTGTCCTCCTTCGCGAAGCCCGCGTGATCGGAGTTTTCGTCGCTCGGCGAAATCCAGGAGACGGCCGGCAGAGCGCCCGCGGAGAGGTCTTGAAAGAAGTTGGTCTCGGGTGACGAGACGTTCGTCGTCCATTCGGAGCCGTGGCGCACGGCGGCGATCGCGTCAAACGGGTTCCAGTACGCTCCGGCGAGGCCGCCGCCGAACAACGGCGGCGCGTAATATTTCCACGAGACGTGCGCCGCATCGAGGAGATCGCGCAGCGTGGAGTAGTGCTGGCACGGGACGGCGCCCTTCTTCTCATATTTGCCCGCGCTCGTGATGACGGGGGTCGTCGTTCCCTCTTGCGCGTCGCAGCCCCACGGGCCGTGCTTGGGAAAGTCGACCAGGCTCTCATGATCGTTGAGCGCAGAACTGCCGCGGATGAGATCTTGGTGCGCGCTGAAGTCGCCGCTGTTCTCGGTTGGGAACATGCGGTCCGCCAGCACGTAGCGCTTGGCCATCGTCCAATACGGCCGGATCTGGGACGGGTTCACATACTCGTACGCGCAGGTCGGGCAACGATGCGCGTTGACGAAAACGGAGCTCCAGCCGTCCATGTTGCCGCCATCGTAATCCACGAGGAAGGCGGCGCGACTGTTCTCGTAGAGCTTATGACTAGAGAGGCTGCTTTCTTTGAGCGGGATCGTTTCGCCGCCGTACGTCTTACCCGTGGTCGCTCCGTCGGCACCCGGAAACGTCGCGAACAGGTTGTCGAAGCTACGGTTCGTCTGAATAACGACGATCACGTGTGAGATGGAATTTTGCGCCGGCGATTGTCGCCCCGCCGCCTGCGCGCGCGGCGCCGCCGCCGGCAACGCGGACGTTGTCGCCAAACCCTCGCGGCCGCTCCCACAGCCTGCAAGTGCGGCCGCCGCGAGCAATAGAAAAGCACAGCGCAATCTCATAGCGACGCGCCTTATCGCGCGGGCGGGTGCTCTCCCGCCGCAAATTCCTTCAAAACCGAAAATTGAGGCTTTCGCCTCAACGCGAGGGACGATTGCATTGCGCTCGACGAACCCATCGTCATCTTGTCCTCGAAAAAATCGGCGCCCGCACGTCTCCGGCGGGCCTCGCCCTGGATCGCGCTGGTTGCCGTGTACCTGTTCTGGGGATCGACGTACCTCGGCATTCGCGTCGCCGTCGTGACCATACCACCGTATCTCATGACGGGCTTACGCTATTTCATTGCCGGTTCGCTTCTCTTTGGAGTGCAATGGATCGCCGCAAAAGGCAGACCGACGATGCCGCGAGGCGCGCAATGGTTTGACGTCGTCGTCATCGCGGTGTTGCTGCTCGTGATCGGCAACGGACTTCTGTGCGTCGCAGAGACGCGCGTCGAATCGGGAACGGCGGCACTCCTGATCGCGACGACGCCGATTTGGATGCTGTTGCTCGACGCGTTGCGTGCGCGCCGAGCACCGACCGTGACCGCCATTGCGGGCCTCGCCGTAGGAACGGCCGGCATCGTTCTATTAGTCGGCAAAGGCGCCGGACATGCCACCGCCGGCTTTGCGGCGCTGACGCTGCTCGCGTCACTCTCGTGGGCTTTCGGGTCGATCTTCGCAAGCAGCAAGGGACATCGTTCCGTCAACGCCGCCCTCGAAATGGCGGTCGGCGGCGTACTGTGCGTCCTCGTCGGCTTGCTCACGGGCGAGGCGCGGCAATTCCGACTGGACGCGATTTCGGCGTCTTCGCTCCTCGGCATGCTGTGGCTCATCACGGCCGGCGCGATCGTCGGCTATAACGCGTACGTCTATGCGCTGCGTACGCTGCCGACGTCGACGGTCGCGACGTACGGTTACGTGACGCCGGTCGTCGCAGTCGTTCTCGGAGCCGTCATTCTGCACGAACCGCTCACGTGGAAGATCGCTGCCGGAGGCGGTGCCGTCGTCGCCTCCGTCGTCCTCATCCTGTTCGGGAGCGAAAACGAGCTCAGCCGGTGAGCGTACCGAGCCCGAAGCGTACTGCCTGCGCGTACATGTAGAGCCGCTCTCCGCTGGTTCGTACGCTGTCTTCTTTGAGCAGCACGCGGGCGAGGCGAGGCGTGGCAGCGAGCTGCCGGAAGAGCGACGCATATCGGCTAGGACGGCGCTCGAGATAACGCATCAGCTTCACGCGGTGGGTCAAGCGCCGCGCGAAGCGATCGCGGACGAGCGCGGTGTAGCACGCGCCGGCAGACCCGCCGGTCAATGCCGCGGCCGCCGATTCGGCGGCGAACCGGCCGCTCATCGCCGCCTCGAAGATCCCTTCGCCGTTGGTCGCGTCGACGAAACCGGCGGCAGTACCGCCGACCAAGACGTTGCCGTCCGCGACCGCCGGTCGCGGCATGCCGCCGTAGAGCAGATGGCCCTCGGTTTTCACCGACGTCACGGCGGCCGCGGGGTAGAGTCGTTCGGCGACGCGGCGCGTAAAGGCATCGAGTTCCTCGCGCAGCGGCTCACCGCCGATCTTGCCCATGACGCCGAGGCCGATCGCCAAGTGATCGCGCTTGGGAAACATCCACCCGATGATCTGACGGCCGTCGCGGCCGGCGTAGTAATGCAGCTCCAGGCTCCGGTAGGCGATGGGCGCCGCGGGCCGGCCGAGATAGACCCGGTACTGCAGCGTCGTCATCAAGCCGTCGCGCCAACGCGGCATCGCGAGGCGCCCAAACGACGGATCCTCGAGCCGAGCCGTCGCTCCGACCGCGAAGAACACCGTGCGGGCCTCGACCGTGCGCCGCACGCCGGCGGCCAGATCGGCGTACTCGATGAGATGCCGCTTGCCGTCGGTTCGGAGGCTCCGAAAGAGCGCGCGGGTACGGACCTCGGCGCCGGCGTCCGTGGCCAGCCGTGCCATCGTCCCGTCGAGCTCTTCGCGCGTCGTCGTATGACCCGGACCGAACGGGATTTCGTGCTCGACGGCCGCCCCATCGAACAGCGCCAGCCGCGGCGTATCGCAATGGACGAGGGCGCGAGGCAGATCGAACGTGGTGCAAAAGCCGGGACGCAGGCCCGCCGCGCAGACCCGTTTGGCACCAACGACCGCATCGCGCTCCAACACGAGCGTCGTGACGCCCCGCAACGCCGCCTCTCGCGCCGCAGCTGCGCCGGCCGGCCCGCAGCCGACCACAACGAACGCGACGTCTTCGCGCCGACTCATCCCGAACAATTCGCCGTAAGAATACGCCGATTACAACCGGCCGAGTGGTTTCATTCGGCAGGCGAGCGGGAAATCTCTTGACAACCCAAGCGGCTCATAAGGAGTATCCTCCATGTTCCATCAACAACGCTTACGGTTGGTCACCGGACTAGCCGCTTTTGCGCTCATCCTGACAGCATGCCACGGTGGATCGTCAGGCACCTCGACGTTCGTTCCCGCCAACAGCACCAGCGTCACGGCGCCGCAGTCCGATGCGGGCGCGATGCCGGACCACAACCGGGGGAGTGAAATCCGGTCGAGCTGCGGGCGCCACGTGCATATCCTCCTGGCCGGCTTCGTCGCCTGTCACTTCCGGGAGCCCGGTTACGGTGACGGCACGTTCACGCTGACCGATCAGACTCACGGCCTCGTCGGTATTTCTCCTACCAGCGGGAACCGGCATACGCGGTTCACCATCACCGGACTCGTCGTCGGAAGCGGACGTTTCACCGTTAGGGACGACCATCACAATCACATCGTCGTTCACGTGCACGTAACGCTCTAGGCGTTGCGGGACTTCGAGAACCGAGCAGCAGGCTCGCGGCAACGCGAGCCTGCTTCCAAATCGGACGCCAAATACCGCGATAGGACTCGGACAGCCGCCCGGAGTAGGCAAGCCCGGCGGCCCTCCGGGGTCCTCTTTTTGCTCTGCCATGACATAGGATAAGCATGACCGCACAGACAGCGATCGTAAGCGGCCTCATCGGGGGCATCCTCGCAGTGCTCTACGGCATCGCCCTGACCTTTTGGGTCTTGGCGCAGCCCGCCGGGAACGAACGGATGCGCGAGATCGCCGCCGCCATCCAGGAAGGCGCGATGGCGTTCCTGCAGCGCCAGTACCGTACGGTCGGCATCGTCGCCATCGTGCTGGCCATCGTCATCCTGTTCGCACCGACGCTCGGAAAGGAAGCGGCGATTGGGTTTCTGATCGGCGCGATCTTGTCCGGAGCCGCCGGATTCATCGGCATGATCGTATCAGTGCGGGCCAACGTCCGCACCGCCGAAGCCGCACGTGGGGGTCTCACGCCGGCTCTCAACGTCGCGTTCCGCGGAGGCTCCGTCACCGGGATGCTCGTCGTCGGCTTGGGCCTCTTGGCCGTCTCCGGGTATTATGCGATCCTTCTGCGCGTCAATGGCGGCGACGCCGCCACATCGCTCAACGCGATGGTCGGCCTCGCGTTCGGCTGCTCTCTCATTTCGGTCTTCGCGCGTCTCGGCGGCGGAATCTACACGAAGGCGGCCGACGTCGGTGCCGACCTCGTCGGCAAAGTCGAGGCCGGCATCCCCGAAGACGATCCCCGCAACCCCGCGGTCATCGCGGACAACGTCGGAGACAACGTGGGCGACTGCGCCGGCATGGCGGCCGATCTCTTCGAGACCTACTGCGTCACCACGGTCGCCGCAATGCTCCTGGGCAATTTGATCTTCGGCGCGACGCTGCCGGGGGCGACGACGTTTCCCATCCTGCTCGGCGCCATCTCCATCGTTGCCTCGATCATCGGCGCGATGTTCGTCGGCGTCGGCCAGGTGCGGCGGTCGAAGATCATGGGCGCCCTCTATCGCGGCATGACGGTGGCCGGCATCCTCGCATTGATCGGATTCTACTTCGCTTCGCAGCGCGTCTTCGCCGGCACGGGGCTGGTGAGCCAAACGGCCATATTCGTCTGCGCGGTCGTGGGCGTCGTCATCACCGGGCTGATCACGGTGATCACCGAATACTACACCGGCACGCAGTTCTCACCGGTGCAGCGCATCGCGAAAGCTTCGATCACGGGACACGCGACAAACATCATTTCCGGCCTCGCGGTCTCGATGCAGGCCACCGCGCTGCCCGCGATCGTCATCGTCATCGGCATCCTCATCAGCTATGCCATGGCCAACGTCTACGGCGTCGGCATCGCCGTCATGGCGATGCTGTCCCTGGCGGGCATCGTGGTCGCGATCGACTCCTTCGGACCGATCACCGATAACGCGGGCGGCATCGCCGAGATGGCCGACATGCCGCACGCGGTGCGCGACGTCACGGACCCGCTCGACGCCGTCGGCAACACGACGAAGGCGGTGACCAAGGGATACGCGATCGGCTCCGCGGCGCTGGCGGCGCTCGTGCTGTTCGCCTCGTTCCTTCAGCAGCTCATCAAGCAGAAATGTCCCGGCACCGAAGCAGCGGCGTGCGTCGAGGGCGTGCGAAACCTGTTTGCCGTGGGCAATCCCTTCGTGCTCGCCGGTCTCTTCATCGGCGGTCTCTTGCCGTATCTCTTTGCGTCGCTTTCCATGGAGGCCGTCGGTCGCGCGGGCGGCGCGGTGGTCGAGGAAGTACGCCGGCAGTTTCGCGAGATTCCCGGCATCATGGCGGGCACGGCGCGACCCGACTACGGGACGACCGTCGACATCGTGACGCGCGCCGCGCTGCGCGAGATGATCGTTCCGGCGCTCATCCCGGTCGGCGTTCCGCTGATCGTCGTCTTGCTGTCATACTTCCACCTGCTCCCCGGCAACACGGGCGCCCAAATGATGGGCGGAATCTTGGTCGGCTCGATCATCACGGGTTTCTTCGTCGCGATCTCCTTCACGTCGGGCGGCGGTGCTTGGGACAACGCGAAGAAGTACATCGAGGACGGCAACTTCGGCGGGAAAGGATCGCTGGCGCATCAGGCCGCCGTGACCGGCGACACCGTGGGCGATCCGTACAAAGACACCGCCGGGCCCGCAATCAACCCAATGATCAAGGTGCTCAACATCGTGGCGCTGCTGCTGGTCGGCTTCCTGTCCCACTGATCTGCGGCGATCGTTACGCCGACGCGGCGCTACGGCGTCCCTTCGAGCGGCCACACCTCGACCACGCCGTGGTTCACCGCGCAGGGGGTCTTGGAAACCAGCGCGATGGCGTCGTCAATGTTCTCGGCATCGATGAGGGCGAAGCCCGCGACCGGGAGTTGCGATTGCATGTAGGGGGCGCGATCGGTCTTCACGCCCCGATTGTCAGGATTACGAACCTGTACCGGCCGGCCAGCGATGCCCGTTATCGCGCCATTCGATCTGACCTGCTCGTCGTGTACGTGCGCCATATCCCCGGCCGCCGGATCGCTTCGCTCGTACCCGGTTCGATCGCCATAACCGATCGTGATGAATTTAGCGATCTTCAGTTCTCCAACTAGTCATTTCGGCGTCGCCAGGAACGTGACGAGCTTCGCGTTCGACGGGGGGCACGCGCCGCTCACGAGCTCGCAGGCTTGGCCCGTGATCTCGCCGCGGTCGTTGATGCCGCCGACGCTGACCGGTTCCAACTGCGGATACGCCTGAAGCACGAGCGCAGTGAAGTCGGTCATCGTGTCGTTCTGCCAGAGGAAGACGTGCGAGCTTGGGAAGGACAGGCCGAGCACCACGCCTTGGTCGTTGATGGCCGTCGGTTCGCTGAGTTTATCGTGCGGCAGCGCGCCGATTTTCGTCGGGGCTGAGGACGGATCGGTCCAGATCACCGAAATGAAATTCTGATCGCCTTGACGATCGGCCTTGCCGGGCCGGTTGAGGAAACCGACGATCTGCCCGTTGTCGTTGATCGCCGTCGGCGTGTTCCAGGAGATGCCGCCGAGCGTCTTGAGGTTCGTCGGCTTGCCGTCGTTCCAAACGACGGCGTGACGGGCGGTGAAGCGTCCCACCGCCTGATCGCACGTACCTGAGATGCCCACGACCTCGCCGCTGCGATTGACCGCCGTCGCCGCTCCATCGGGATCGGTCTTGCCGCGCACCGTCACCGTCGGCAACGCTGCGACCCTGCGGGTGACTGCATTCCACACCGTCGGCAGAAACTGCAGCACCTGCGGCGCGACGCAGGTCGAATCGTGCTTCTTCGTCTCGGCCCAACCAACGATCTCGTGCCGTTGGTTCATGCCCGCTCCGAAGCCGTTGTTTCCGCCAAGCGTCGGCAGTTTACGCATCACGTCGTCGTGCCAGACAAACCCGACACACGTCTTGCCCGACGTTCCGCCGTCGGGCAGAAAAAACCGGCAACTCCACCCCGTGCTCTCTCCCAGCGGATCGTTCTTCGCTGTTTCCGAGATGCCCGATACGTAACCGTCGTTGTTGAGCACCGGCCATTCCACGGCACTGTTCGGGCCGCCCAGTGTCTTGAGGTCGATCGCGGCGCCGTGGCGCCAGAGGGCCGCATGCATGACCGAGTTTCCCGATAAGAACGACACGCCCATCGGCCAGCCGCGGCCGTTGATCGTGTTGGCCGCGCTGTTGGTGCCGCCCAAGGACGGCAGAGCGGTGACGGTATATCCGCCGCTCGAGCCGCCGGCGGCGTCCGCGATCGTGGTATTGCTTGGCACGGCGCTGCCGCCTCCCTGGGGCGAGCAGCCGCTCGCGATGAGGGCGGTAACGATAAAAGCGATGGTTCGCACTATCACGGCATCCTCCAAGACGGGCAAGTTGCCCTAAGCGTAGCGGCTGCCGCGCAGGCCCGTCGCCCACGTTCGAACGGTCTAGAACACAATCGGATCGAAATTGTCGGTAATTCGTCGGAATGTGGGAGACGCGTTCGAACTCCGATGATACTCTGACCATCGATGCGCACGCGCTGGATCGTCGTGGCTTTCGATGGCTCGCTTCGCAGCGGCGCGATGGTCCTCGTGAACGGCTGGTTTCATCGGGAACGATGAGCGTCACGACACTGTCGCGAAAGCTGTTTATCGCTACGATGGAAGACCGGCTTGACACGAGCCAATGGCTCGATCGCCCGCTCGAGGTGCTATCGCGCATTTCGAGCGCGGAACGGGGTTGGAGCGGCTTTCAAGCGTCGTTGATCCACGTGACCGGCGGCGTCTCCCAGCCGACGTTGCTTGCACGCCACAACGTCACGATGCTCGTCGGCTCGCCGCTCGCAACCGTCGCCGCATGCGACGGCGTCATGGACGCGCGCTTCCAGCAGCCGGGTCAGTTCGACGTCTTGCCGGCGCGCTCGTCCGTGGCATGGGTCGACCGCGGCAGTTCCGTATTCCTCGCCGTCGGTCTCGAGAGCGAGCTCATTCGAACGACGGCGCTCGAGATGGGGTTGGACCCCGATCGCGTCTCCTTCGCGCCGCAACTCACTTGCCGCGACCCGCAGATCGAGCATCTCCTGTGGGCGCTCAAGGGCGAGCTCGAGGCGGGCGCATCGTACGGCCGCCTCTACGCCGACAGCTTAGGCGTCGCGCTCGCTTCGCAGATCGTGCGCCGCTGGTCGCAGCGGCGACCGGAGCCGCTTTCGCGAAATCTGGCGAAGCCGCAGCTCGAACGCGTGCTGCGCTACATCCATCAGCGCTTGGCCTCGGATCTCACGCTCTTGGAGGTCGCCGGAATAGCGAACGTGAGCCCCTCGCATTTCAGCGTGCTCTTCAAACGTTCGGTCGGCACGCCCGTGCACCAGTACGTCATGCGCAAGCGCGTCGAGCGTGCGGCCGAGCTGCTGACGCTCACACAACTTCCGCTGTGCGAGATCGCGCTGCAAGCCGGTTTCGCCAACCAGAGTCACATGGCGCTGCGAATGCGCCGGATCATGGGCGTTACCCCGAAGGAACTGCGGGCAACAGTCTAAGCCGCGGCGCGCGCCTTTACCACGGCCTCATACTTGCGCAGAATCACGACGTAGCTCGTCGCGATGAATGCGATGGCGAATCCCAAGAGTCCATCACCGATGGTCGCGGAGAGGCTCCCGCGATGCGGCATCACCATACGAACGACGTAGCGCAGCCCGAAGGCGACGACGAAGATCACGAGCGTGACCCACGAGGAGCCTAGGTACATGACGCCCCGCCGGTCGGTGGGGCGCACGTCCGTGTGCAGGCCGCGCAAGACGCCGAACGGTATGCCGAGTACGATGCCGAGGACGATGCCGAGTGCGATCTCCCACGGCGGGGCCGGATTCATGACGTCGTTCATGTAGATCACCCAGCCGGTCAGCGCGCACAGCACGATCGGGGAGATCCACATCCGGGCCACGCTGATGCGCTGCGGCCGTATCATGCGAACCGCCAGAATTACGACGACGATGATGAGCGGCAGCAGCTGCAGCCACGGCGGCCCCGTCTGGTACGGCTGCGGCGTTACTTGATCTCTACCTTGGCGCCGGCTTCTTCGAGCTTCTTCTTCACCTGCTCGGCCTCGTCTTTAGGAACGCCTTCCTTGACCGCCTTGGGCGCGCTCTCCACGAACGCTTTTGCTTCGGTCAAGCCCAGGCTCGTGAGCTCGCGGACGGCCTTGATCACCTTGATCTTCTCTGGTCCGATCTCGGCGAGCACGACGTCGAACTCCGTCTTTTCGGCGGCGGGCGCAGCGGCGCCGGGAGCTGCGGCCATCATTGCGACCGGCGCGGCCGCGGAGACGCCGTATTTCTCTTCGAGCTGCTTCACGAGGTCCGCGAGCTCGAGCACCGTGAGTTTGTCGATTTGTTCGATCAGTTCGGGGAGTGCCATGGTTGCTGTCTCTTTCCCTTAAGCGTTGGATGCTGCGGTAGTTTTTTGTTCGCGGATGGCGTCGAGGACGCGCACGAGGCCGCTTTGGTTTCCGGAGAGCACCGTCACGAGCCCGCGAATCGGATTGGCGAGCGTTCCCACGAGCAACGCCATGAGCTGCGGCTTCGGCGGAATCTTTGCGAGCGTGTCGACCTGCGACGCGTCGACGATCTTGCCGTCGATGTATGCCGCCTTGATCCCCACGCGCTTCACGGTGTCGCTGAACGTCTTGAGCGCCTTCGCCGGCGCCACCGGATCCGCTCCGGCGAAGACGATGCCGGTCGGCCCCACGAGAAACGACTCGACCTGCGCCGCGAGATCGCCGGCCGCGATCCGGAACAGCGTATTCTTCACGACGGCGTAACTGTCGCCGCCCTTGCGCAGCTCGCCGCGGAGCTTGGTGATGTCGCTGACGCTCAAGCCGGCGTAGTCCGTGAAAAACAGGTTCTTTGCAGCGGCGAGTTTCTCGCTCAGCTCGGTAATGACGGCTTCTTTGCGGGCGGTCGGCATGCGTTCTGCTTTCAATGACAACAGCGGTGCGAATTCAAAAAGCGTCCCCATTGCGAGGGACGCCCGTTCGAATGCTGCACGCCGCTCGGCGGTGCGGATCGCTCGTTGCGCCTCCTCGGTAGCTATTTGAGGCCTTGCGGCCGGCTACGGTCTCGGGAGCCGTCGGTTAGCCTACCACACGAGCCGCGGGGAAGGCAAGGCTCGCGGCAAGAAAGCGTTCGAATGGCGGATTCGACACCGAGCGATGCGCTCCAGCGGCTCGCCGCCGGCAACGCACGCTTCGTCGCCGGCGCGTCGCGTGCTCGGTCGTTCGCGCCGAGCGCGGCAGCAGCAAGCGGGAACCGGCCGTTCGCCGTGGTCCTCGGCTGTTCCGACGCTCGCGTGCCGGTAGAGATCGTCTTCGACGAAGGGCCCGGCAGCCTGTTCGTCGTGCGCGTTGCGGGCAACTTCGTGACCGGCGCCGGATTGGGATCGATCGAATACGCAATCGCCTCGCTGGGAGCACAACTGATCGTCGTTCTCGGGCACGAAGACTGCGGCGCCGTTTCGGCCGCGCTCGCCTACGTCGCGGACGGCGCGACCTTTCCCGGATCCATTCACGAGCTGGCTCACACCATCGCGCCAGCGGTGCGTGAGAGCCGCAACGCGCCCGGAGATTGGTACGGCAACGCGATCGCGCGCAACGTCGAGCTCAACGTGAAAGCCTTGGCCGCCTCCGCAATCGTTTCCGAAGCGGTCGACCGCGGCGCCCTGCGGGTAACCGGTGGAATCTACAGCGTTCGCACGGGACGCGTCGCCTTCTCCTAGCGGCGCCCTCAAGGCCGCCGTCGCCTTTGTGTGCCGGCGGCTTTCGCTGGCGGTGGTGGCGATCGGGACCGTGCTCATGGTGCTCGTGTTCGTCGTCGTCGAGGACAACGCGACGCACATCGGCTTCTACCCCGTCGTGTTCCCGAGCAACTCCGACCGCATCGAAATCCAGGCCGGTTCGCCCGACGCGGCGCAGCTTCGTACCGGCGACCGCGTCTCACTACAGGCGCTGACCCGGCAGCAGCGCTTCGCGCTGATCGCCGGCGCGCCTTCGCATACGCGCATGACGCTGCCGGTCTCGCGCGACGGCCAACCCATGACGAGCACGATCACCGCCAGTTCGATCGACCACTCCCCGCGCGCCCGCCTGACCCGCGGCGTCGGCATCCCGTTAAGCTTCTTCCTCTCCCTTGCGCTGGCCAGCGCGCTCTTTCTCTTGCGGCCACGACCGATCACGCTCGCGTTCTATGCCTACACGATGCTGATGCTCGTAAAGGTCAATCAGACGGCACTTGATCTCGCGACCTGGCCGATCAGCGTTGTGAGCGACATCGCGATTCAAGTCGTGTATCCGCTGGCCCAACTGATGATCCTCATCTTTGCGCAGCGCCTGTACGGCCGACCGAGCCGCGCATGGCCCTGGTTCTTCGGCAGCGCGCTGATTCTGTCGCTCGTCGCATTCGTCGCCTGGATGGACCCGATCGTTTGGATGGTCTTCCAGCGTTACGGCTTCCCGGGCCCGACGCAGCTCTTTATGAGCCTCTCGGATGTTGTGCTGCTCATCGTCGTCTTGTCGGGCCTCGCTTACATCGCTTCGGGCGCGACGCTGCTGGAGCGCCGGCGCGTCACGTGGGTGATCGCCGGCATCGCACTCGCTCCGATCCTCGACCTCACGTGGGCCGTCGGCAACGTCCTCTATACGGTGATCGGAAACACCTCGATGACGCTGCTCGAGGTGCAGCACTGGACCGACGCGCTCGGCCCGTGGTTCGGCTTGGTTGGATCGATCTTCGTCGTATACGGATTTCTCTCCGAGCGGGTGATCGACTTTCGGTTCGTCATCGGGCGCGCCGCCATCTACGGCTCGGTCACGGCCGTGCTGCTGCTGCTGTTCGGCATCCTGGAGTGGTGGGCCGAACAGCTCTTCGAGAGCACGCGTCCCGCCATTTATTTGAGCCTCTTCGCCGCCCTGTTCATCGGGTTTTCGCTCAACGCGATTCACGGGCGGGTGGAGACCTTCTTAAACAAGTTCTTCTTCCGGGATCAGCGGCGCGCGGAAGAAGCGCTGCGTCACGCGGCGCGAGCGCTCGCGAACACGTCGTCGGAGAAGACGCTGATCGAATTTCTCGTCGAGGAACCGGTGCGCGTGCTCGGGTTAACGTCCGCAGCGCTGTTTATCGCGGCCGAGGGCGGGGCGTTCGAGCGCATTGCCGATCGCGGCTGGAACCGTCGCGAAGCCGAAGCGATCGATCCCGAGGACCCGCTCATCGCGGAACTGCGCGCCGAGCTCGCTCCGATCGCACTAGACGGGCGTCCCCGCGCCGATACCATTTTACCGGGCGGCGCGAAGGCGCCATCGCTCGTCATGCCGCTCATCATGCGTGGGAACGTCTTCGGTTTCGTGCTGTATGGCTCGCGCGCAAGCGGCCTCGCGCTCACGCCGGACGAACGCAGCCTTCTGGAAGGAATCGCGCGCAACGCGGGCGCCGCATACGATCACATCGACGCCGATCGATCGCGCGCCAGGATCGCCCAGCTCGAAGCGCGCCTGCAGGAACTGGGCGCCTAACTCGAACTACGCGGTCGCCTTCACCCGATTCGGATCGACCTTCACGCCGGGGCCCATCGTGCTCGCCAGCGTGACGCTGCGAAGGTAGGTGCCCTTCGCCGCCGCGGGTTTCGCGCGAAGGATGGCATCCAGCAGCGTGCTGACGTTCTCGAGCAGGTGCTCTTCGTCGAAGCTCGCCTTGCCGACGATGGTATGGATGATGCCCGTCTTGTCGGGGCGGAACTCGACTTTGCCGGCCTTGATGTCGCGGATCGCGGCGCCGACGTTGGGCGTCACGGTACCCGCTTTCGGGTTCGGCATCTTTTGCGCGAGGATACGTCCGAGCTCTTTGCCGACCTGCGCCATCATGTCGGGCGTCGCGACGGCGACGTCGAATTCGGTATAGCCGCCCTTGACGCGATCGATGAGGTCCTGGTCGCCGACGATGTCGGCGCCGGCTTCGACGGCCGCCTTGGCGTTATCACCCTTGGCAAAGGCGATCACGCGCACGGTGCGTCCGGTCCCGTGCGGAAGCAGCACGGTTCCCCGAACGTTTTGATCGCTCTTCTTGGGATCGACGCCGAGGCGCACGTGGGCCTCGACGGTCTCGTTGAACTTGGCGTTGGCGCTGCGCTTTACGATCGCGATCGCTTCGGGCGTCGAAAACAGCGCCTTGCGGTCGAAGGCCGTCGCCACGGTCTTGAAGCGCTTCCCATGGTGCTGCGGCATCTTACGCCTCCACCTCGACGCCCATCGAACGCGCGGTGCCCGCAACGATCTTTTTTGCGGCGTCGATGTCGTTGGCGTTGATGTCGGGCATCTTCACCTTGGCGATGTCCTCGAGCTGAGTCTGCGTCAACCGGCCGACCTTGTTGCGGTTCGGCTCTTTGCTGCCCGATTCGATTTTGAGCGCCTGTTTGATGAGAAACGACGCGGGCGGCGTCTTCGTGATGAACGTGAACGTCCGGTCTTCGAAGACCGTGATCTCCACGGGAACGATCATGCCGGCCTGCGAGGCAGTGCGCTCGTTGTACTGCTTGCAGAAATCCATGATGTTGAGCGAGTAGGGGCCGAGCGCGGGCCCGATCGGCGGGGCCGGCGTCGCTTTGCCCGCAGGAATCTGCAGGCCGATCTTACCGACGACTCTCTTAGCCATAATGTCCTTTCGTGATCCTCATTGGGATGACTCCCCCTCGATGAACCGCGCGACCGGGGTCGCTTCGCGCGGAATGCGGCTGGCGCTTTAGACCTTCTCGACCTGAAAGAACTCGAGCTCGACGGGGGTCTCGCGGCCGAAGATCGAGATCAACGCGCGCAGACGCTCCTTTTCGGGTGCGATTTCGTCGACCACGCCGGTGAAGTCGAAGAACGGTCCGGACGTCACCTTGACGCGATCGCCCTTCTTGAAGTCGATCTTGAGCTTCGGCGCCTCGATGCCCATCTGCTTGAGAATCGTCTTCACTTCTTTGTCCTGCAGCGGCACGGGCTTCTCGCCCGGGCCGGGGCTGCCGACGAAGCCGGTGACGCCCTGCGTGTTGCGGACGACGTACCACGACTGATCGTCCATGATCATCTCGACGAGCACGTACCCGGGAAACACCTTCTTCGGAGTGATCTTCCGCTTGCCGTCCTTGAACTCGACTTCATCTTCCATCGGCACGAGCACCCGAAAGATCTTGTCCTGCATGCCCATGGAGTGGATGCGGCGCTCGAGATTGGCCTTGACCTTGTTCTCGTACCCCGAGTAGGTGTGGACCACGAACCAGCTTCGGTTGTCCTTCGGTTTGCCCGGCGCTGACTCGGCCTCCGGGAGGACCTCCGGCACCGTCCCGGCCGCGTCACTCATCTCCGTATCGTCGACGATCGTTTCCGCGGCAGTCGCTTCGCCCGCGATCGGTTCGTCGCGGCGGAGCTCGTCGGAGTCGTGCTGCTGGTGCTCGATGTCGTACATAGCGGTTCGCTTATCCGGTGACCGGATGGATGACGCTGAAGAGCCAGCCGAACAGCTGGTCGAGAACGAACGTGAACAGGCCGATGCCCACGACCAGTGCGATCGTCAGCACGGTCGCCGAGATCCACTCGTCGCGGGTCGGCCACGTGACGCGCCGAAGCTCCGCGATGACGCCTCGGACGAAATCGCCGCCTGCCATGGACTGGGCCGTTCGTTTTTGTTGTTCGTTCACCAAAGGTTCACTTGTCGAAGGGTGGCAGGGCGGACAGGACTCGAACCTGCAACAACTGGTTTTGGAGACCAGGACTCTACCAATTGAGCTACCGCCCTATCTGGTCTCACGGTGCGCGTTGTGCGAGCGGCAGAAGCGGCAATATTTCTTGAGCTCGAGCCGCTCGGTCGTCTTCGACTTGTTTTTCTGCGTGTTGTAGTTGCGGCGCTTGCACACCGTGCAGGCCAGCACAACCATCACGCGCGTTTCTTTCTTTGCCATCAGTTATTGTATCACAACATTAAGAAAACGGACCCCCGGTCCGTTCCAACGACCCATGCTAACACACCAGGCACGTCGCGAGCAATGGGCCAGCCGTCCTCCGCCGGAAAGCGGGCAGGCGGACTCTCTGGCGGCGACGCCGTACGATAGCCCGTGCGGCCCTGTTGACGGCCGGCATCGGTCCATGAAGGAAGCGGTCACCATGAGACTTTGCGACGTTACTCGCTTCGGCACTCTTTTGAGCGCGGGAGTCTTGGTCGTTTCCTGCGGCGCGCCGCAGCGAGAAGCCGTCTTACCGGGAGCCGGACCGCCGGCCCAAGCGCCGGGCGCGAGCGGCGTTGCGCCCGCGAGCCATGGGGTTTCCCGGATGGCACGCGGAGTCAAGCAGCGGGATCTTCTCTATGTGTCCAATGCCAACGGCACCGTAAGTGTCTATCGGTACTGGCAGCATAACCTCGTGGGCGTGCTGACGGATTTCACGCAGCCGCTCGGCGAGTGCGCGAACGCCGCCGGAGACGTCTACATCGCCGACGGCGGGGCCAAGCGCATCTTTGAGTACGCGCACGGCGGCACGAAGCCGATCGCGAAAATCAACGATTCGCCAAACGAACCCTATGACTGCTCCGTCGACGACAAAACCGGAGACCTTGCGGTAGCGAACTTCAACAAGGGCTATAACACCGCGGGAACCGTAGCCGTGTATCCTCACGGCAGCGGCACGCCGATCGTCTATCAGGCGTCCGGCGACGACCATTTCGTCTACAGCGCCTACGACGATCATGGCGACCTTTTGGTCGTCAGCCGCTATTATTACTATTACTATTTCTACTCTTATTACAACTTTTATTACCTACCAAAGAATGGCACCAAGCTGCTTTCCATGTACCTCATGAATCCGTTCAGCTCCACGTCGTGGCGGAGCATTCAGGGCATCGCGTGGGACGGCCAGCATTGGGTCGTCGAGAGTTATGGGGATCTCGTCCGCTACGACATCAACATCAAAGCCAAATTCGTCGACTCGATCACATTGACGGGCGGCTACGGGTATCCCCATCTCCTGGCCATGTACCGGAAGAACTCTAAGTCGCTCGCCTCACAGGTCGTGGCCGGAGAGGGCTCGGAGAGCAAGAACCAGGTGGACTACTGGCACTATCCGGCGGGCGGCGATCCGCTCTATTCGATCACGAAGGACCTCGACGCTCCATATGGCGTCGCGATCAGCTTGAGGACGAGATGAGGCCAAGCGTCGCATGGGCGTGTCCGTTTCTCATCGCCGCCGTCCAGGTCGGGTGCAGCGGAGGCACTCCCGGCACGGCACCGGTCGCAACCCTCGATCGAGCCTCAACATCTGTAGCGCGCAGTGTCGGGGCTACGCGTGCCGACCGCCGGCCGACGTGGATCTCACCGGAGCTCGCGCGCAGTACGTCACAGCTGCTCTTCGTGTCTGACTCGGGCACGGCCGACGTGTACATCTACAAGTTGCCCACGCTCAAGCTGATGGCAACGATCACCGGCTTCGCGCAGCCGCAAGGCGAGTGCTCCGACGGCAAAGGCAACATCTGGGTTACCGATACGAACGCAAAGACGATTTACGAGCTTTCGCACCAAGGTCGATTGGAAAACGAACTCAGCGATGGGAGCGGCTACCCTGCCGCATGCGCGTGGGACTCGACCACCGGAAATCTTGCGGTGAGCAATCTTTTCGGAATTGCCAGCGGGAGCGGCTCCATCCTGATCTACAAGAACGCCTCCGAGTCGCCGGTCTCCTATGAGAACCCCGGGCAATACTACTATAACTTCGCCGGGTACGACACCGCGGGCAATCTCTTTTTCGACGGTCGGGACGCCAAAGGCGATTTCATGCTTTCCGAGTTGCCGAAGGGTGGGGGCTCTGCGAAAACGATCGCGTTGTCGGGCGGCACGATCTACTTTCCCGGCATGGTTCAATGGCAGCCTACGCGGAGAAATCTCATCGTCGGCGATCAATCGTGCGGAAATCTTTATGCGAGTTGCCTCTACACCGTAAAAATTACCCAGCAAGGAGGAACGATCGCTGCCGAAACGCAGCTTCGAACGTCCACCGGCGGCAGCGTATGCGACTTGGTGCAAGGCGTCGAGTTCAACAAGCAAATCGCCGGATCCGATTACGATTTCTGCGGCGCGGAGCCCAGCACGACGTACGTGTGGCCGTATCCCGCCGGCGGGACGTCCGTCGCACACAACGAGGGTACCGAACTAACGCCGGTCGGAGCAGCTATCAGCAAATGACAATCATGAATGCATCCAGAGCCCTGTTCGCAGCGCTTTGCGCCTACGCCGCTCTCGCCGGATGTGCCGGAGGGCGGGAAGAAAACGCCGCATCGAGCCTGCTGCCGCAAACCACCTTGTCGGGGGCGCCCCCGCGGCACCACGGGCGGTCGTGGACCGACGGTGGAACGGTGAAGGACGACCTGCTCTACGTTACCAACAGCAACGCCGAGGTAACCGTTTACCGGTATTGGCAGCACAAGCTGGTCGGAATCCTAACGGACTTTACGAAGCCGATGGGCGAATGCGTGGACAAGAACCAAGACGTCTATATTGCCGACTACGCCGCCAGTAAAATTGTGGAATACGCGCATGGCGGCACGAAGCCGATCGCCACGTTCAACGATTTGCCCGACTCACCATATACTTGTTCGGTCGATCCGGCCACGGGCGATCTCGCCGTTGCCAACGACGACGGCACCTCACGTGAGGGCAATATTGCCATATGGCGCGGCACGACCGGCGTGCGGACGACCTACACGGATTCGGCGTTAAATGAGTTTCAGGATTGCGCGTACGACGATCATGGAAATCTGCTGGTTACCAACGGCGAAGGTCAATATCCGTACGTATCCTATTTTGCATGGCTTCCCAAAGACGGCGCCAACCTGCTCAACATTATCGTCCCCGGCCCCCAGCCGAGCCGGACCTGGCACTACGTGCAAGGGCTCCAATGGGACGGCAAATATTTCGTCATCGACGACGATGAATCACTCTATCGGGAGAGTCTCATCCACGGCCAGTTCTACTACGTCGGCGAAACCGACATTTCTGACCCCGAAGAGTATTTCAATAGTGGCCCAATTGCGTTTTACAACCATACCAGCGGCGGTCAGGCAACGCAGGTCGTGGACGGCCTGATCGGTGACGAGTCCGGATCCATCGTCGACTACTGGTACTATCCGGCCGGCGGACAGCCGATAGCGACGATCACGCATGGCCTGGACAAACCGTTTGGCGTCGCGGTCAGTCTGAAAAAATAAGCGCTGCTCTTCGCCGGATTGGTGCGCCCGGCCAGAATCGAACTGGCAACCTTGGGCTTAGGAGTCCCCTGCTCTATCCAGTTTGAGCTACGGGCGCACAAGCGACTTACTCTTTCGGACTCTCCTCCGAATGTTCGGCATCCGCGTGATCTCTCGAATTAATCGGTCGATCGATCTCGGCGGACTGCACCCATTCGACGTCTTCGGCGGAATCCAGGGGCTCGAAGCGGGGCTTCGCTCCACTCTGCGGCTCCAACGTCTCGATCGAGTAGGATGCGTTGACCGCCGGGTGGCCGCAGCGTAAGGTACCGGAGAGTTCTCGGTTTCGGTACTTGAGCGTGACTGCCGTGTCGCAAAATTCTCGAAGTTCTGCATCCGTCATGGCCGGCTCCTTAGGGAGGGAGTGCTAGCGCTGTTCGAACACGTCGCCCATGCTGTTGGCTCGCACGTCCGTAGCATTTAAGGTTCCCAAGCTCCAGTTTTCCTCGATGAACTTGAGGATGCTGCCGAACTCGTAGTTGGTATGCGAAACGTAGCCGCGCTTGGCGTACGGCGAAACGACGATCATCGGCACGCGGAAGCCCAAGCCCATGACGTCCAGCTGCGGCGGAGGAACGTTATCGTAAAAGTTACCGTCCCCCGGATTATCCCAAATGACGAGGATCGCGGCGTGCTTCCAATACTGGCTCCTTCGGGTTGCTGCGACAATCGAACTGACCCATTTGGGGCCGCCGCTAAGTCCCGCCGTGTCGGAGTCGCGCGTGGGTGAAAGCACCCACGATACGGCCGCCAGATTGCCTTTTCGGAGATCTTTCAAGACATTCGTCGCCGGCACGCTCATATCGCGCTGCCAGTCTTGACCTTCACGCACGTATTTGATTGCATCGAACGGATTGAAGGGAAATGGATCGCTCGGCTTGCCACCATAGTAGAACCGCCACGATACACCCGCGCTATCCAGCAAATTTGCGATGCTGGGAAACCGATCGAAGCATGGGAACGGCCCAAGCACGATGCGTCCACCGTTGAGGACCGGCGTTTGCGTTCCCGGCGGGGCGTCGCATCCCCACGGAACGTTCGTCGGAGGTCCGACCGCGTACGTCCCACGTGCAAGTTTCGTCGTGCCGGCGACGAGATAGATCGAGTTGGCGAAATCGCCGAAGTGGGTCGACGCAAACATCTTGTCGGCAAGAACGAAGCGCTTCGCCAAATCCCAATACGGCCGGACCTCTTGCCGATCGACGTGGTTGTACGGGCAGAGCGGAGCCTTCGGGTCGAGCAGGTTCCAGCCATCCATCTTGCCGTCGTCGAACGCGGTGCCAAACGTGTTGCCCAGGAAGCCGTTCGCGCAGTCTTTGGCTCGCTTCAGCGTAATGGGGCGGAGGGGGACGGTTTCACCGGTGCTCGTCATGCCCGTCGTCGGCGCATCGGCGCCCGGATAGCCGGAAAACAGATTATCGAAGCTACGATTCTGTTGGACGATCACGATCACGTTTTGAATCGCCGTCTCCGCCTTACGCGCGGCATGCTGAGCCGGCACGGCGGGCGCGAGCGACGCGGCCCCTCCTGCGCAGCCGGCGAGCAATAGGGCTGCCGTCAAAGCGCCGACACAGCAACGACCAAAAGGCGTTGACGCTGTTTTCATTTCGTGTCTCCTCTGCCTAATAAAAAGGACCGCTCGTAGACGGAGCGATCCTTGCTCCGTATTTCCCCCAAGCGTTCGGAGTAACAGGGAGCAATGTCGCCTTCTCGCCACCCAGGGTGAACCCTCGGGACTTTTTTCTTATTTCGCTTAGAGCATAGGTCACAATAGTACGTTCGTACTAGCGAAGCCCAAAGCGACCAAGGGTTCTCCCTGCGGCCCTGCGAAAAATGCTTCCAGGAGGACGTTTCATGAATTTTTCTTCGCTTCTTTCGCGCCGGCTCGTCGCCGGTCTCGCAGCCGGCGTCGCCATCGGATTTACGGCTCTTCCGGTACAGGCTCAAATGCGGCAGCAAATGGCGGAGAAGATCGCCGTCAATGTCGCCAACGCGTTCGTCAGTAAGATCAACGGCGAAAGCTGCAGTCAGTTCGCTGCAACGATGAGCCAGATGAAGGGCAATAAGTCGGGTGGCTCCTCGGGTTCGATGTCGTCGAAGCTCAAGTCGAACAGCCAGGCGCGCTCCCAGTTCGTCAACATCGTTGCGGGACCGCTGCTCAACAAGATGATCGATTGCAGCATGCTGCCCGGAAACATGTAATTTCGGCTGTGGGACTGGGTCTAAGCGGGCGGCGGGAATCGAACCCGCGACTCTTGCTTGGAAGGCAAGGGCATTACCATTATGCAACGCCCGCACTCTGGGCAGGGCTGGATTTGAACCAGCGTAGCGCTTTCGCGCGCCAGATTTACAGTCTGGTGCCATTAACCACTCGGCCACCTACCCGCGTTCGCCGCTCTCGACGGCGGTTGACCTGGCTACGATAACGGGATAGGCGGCTCCTCGGCAAGATGACGGCGGTCATCCGCCCAACCTCCCCTCATCGTATCCTCATGTGGCTCCCAAATGGGCGCCCTACCATGGAAGCCATAGCAACCTCGCCTACGTCTTTTGGAGTCTCTGGACAGGATGGTTCGGTCGGCGGCCCTCGCGGCCGCAGCAGTGTCCCTTCTCCTCGGCGGCTGCAGCGGGGCTAGCTTCGGTCCGACCGGGGGCTCCATGCGCTCCGACAACGACGGCGTGCAGACCGTCAGCGATGCCGCCGACGCCCTCGATCTCCATCGTCCGTCGGCGAGCGACAATGCGAAGGCTGCGATCGGTGCCATCGACGCTCTTGGCTCGTTCGTGCGCGACATCGCCGAAGCGGAACACATGCTGACCAGCTCCTCCCGGCACGGCAATCCACGGGAGATCCACCAGCGCGTGGCGGCACGCCACGGCACCCACGTCGTGTCGGGGTCCGATCTCGTGATGCAGCCCGGCTTTGCGAGCGTCACCGAATTCTGTCAGAGCTCCGCCGGCTACAGCCCGACCGGGATACCGTCGCTGGACGTTGCCTTCGGATGGCAAAGCGGCGCCTTTTCCGGCGGCGTGCGGGCGTTCGACGAACGCGGCGGCTTCGCGACGTGGTCGGCTCACGCCGGCGGCGAGGTCGTCCAAGGTGCCATTGGCGCGCTATCGCTGCGCCGCGGCGCCGGCAGCACCGCGTGCCCCATCACTAGAGCCGCCTTCGCCGTCGCCGGCGCGGACGTTGCGAGCGCCTTCTCCATTCCCATCACCCTGACGTTCCGTCACGGGCAGCTGTCAAACGTCACCGTGATGCATGCGACGTTTGCCAACGGGGAGAGCCTCGACGTGACGACGGCCGCGAACCGTCAGCCAGTGGAAACGAGCGGGATCATTCGCAAAGGGCGGACGCAGGTGGCGAGCTTCGGCACCAATGCCGCTGGTGAAGGTACGTTGACGATTACCAGCACCGGCGCTCAGTACGTCATCAGCGACTGGATCGTCGTCGGGACCTAACCGCCTCTTAGTCGGGTGCTACGCACGCGACGCGCTTGTTGGAAGCCAGCATTACGTGCATCGCCGAGACCGAAGTTTTCCCGGCGTTGACCCGCGCCGTTGCGGCGCGGCTCCCGTTGGAAAGCATGACCGTCTGCGCGTTTGGGTTGGCGGAATCGATGTCGGAGTCGACGCCGGGACCCTCGGCGACGCGAACGTGCCCGAGCGTCAGCGAGATCGCTCCGAGCGTCCCTTGCGGACATGCCGCCAGCGCCGCCTTGAAGCCGATGCTCGACGGCTGCACCGTCACGGTGGATGGCGCTCCCGAGGCGCCGAGCGCAACGAGCAGTACGACCGACGCGAACGGTTTCATATGCATTTCCATCGGCTTTTGCGTTCGACCAACGGCATAAAGAGCCTCTGATGTGTTCGCAGCGACGCCATGCTTCTAACGCGCAACGCTGTTCATGCGCGCGCTATGGGAGCGTGCGGAGCGGGAGTCGAAGCAACGGCAGTCGCCGCCGACGTAGCCAAGCGGTTGAAGGCACCACACTTGTAATGTGGCCCCGAAAGGGCACGCCGGTTCGAATCCGGCCGTCGGCTCCGCTCTTTTAACGATGCAGAAAATCACTCCAAAGTGGATCGACTCCGGACTCGTGCTCGTCTGCGAGCGCTGCTTCACGGAACGCATCCCCGACGAAGACCCCGAGATCGCCGCTCGAATCGGTGACTTTCAGCTGCGCGATTGGCTCAAGGAACGCCTCAAGGCCGACGGCCGGTGGGGCGCCATTCGTGCCATCAACACGAGCTGCATGGATGTCTGCGCGCGCGGGCGGGTCACCGTATGCATCGAGCCGCAGCACGGCGCGCCCACGGTCATGGTCGTGGACGCGATCCGGGATCGCGAAGGTCTCTATCGCGCGATCGTCGACTGCCTACTGCCGCAGCCTCCGCTGGAGTGAGGCCGATCGTGTACCGATCGATGGCTACTGGAACTCGAACTCCGCGAGATTCTTTTCGATCTTCCGTTTGACGCGCTGCAGCGCGTTATCGATCGACTTCACGTGACGGCCGAGATCGCGCGCCATTTCTTGATAACTCTTGCCTTCGAGGTACGATTCGAGCACCTGCGACTCCAGCTCCGAAAGATTCTGCCGAATGCGCTGGCGGATGTCGTCGGAGACTTCCTGCGTGACGACGAGCTCTTCGGGATCCGAAGTCTTCTGCGACGCCATTACGTCGAGCAGCGTGCGCTCGCTATCCTCGTCGTAGATCGGCTTGTTGAGCGAGATGTACTGGTTTAGCGGAATGTGCTTCTGTCGCGTCGCGGTCTTGATCGCGGTGATGATCTGGCGGGTGATGCAGAGCTCGGCGAAGGCGCGGAAGCTCGACAGCTTGTCGGCCTTGAAGTCGCGCACGGCCTTGTAGAGGCCGATCATACCTTCCTGGATGATGTCCTCGCGGTCGGCGCCGATCAGAAAGTAGCTCTTGGCCTTGATGCGGACGAAATTCTTGTACTTGTTGAGAAGATATTCCATCGCGAGATTGTCGCCCGTCTTCGCGATGGCTACCAGCTCCTCGTCGACTCGCTGCTGGTACTCTACTCCATCCGACACGGGATGGGTCATTGCCATAATTCTTTGTTTGCCTCGTGGAAGACGTGCCGCATGCGCAGGCCGCAGCCCGTCGGGCGCGACACATCGAGGCTAGTATATAAGAGGTGCCCCCTCCCCCGTCAAGGACGGACCGAGCATTCGCGCTGCCGGAGCGCCTCATAGATCAAGATTGCGGCCGCAACCGAGGCGTTGAGCGACGAGACGCGCCCTCGCATCGGAATTCTAACCAAATAGTCGCACTCTCGCTTTACGAGCTGCGAAAGCCCGCTCCCTTCGCCGCCGATCACGAAAGCGACATCGCGGTGCAGATCTGCGTCGGCGAGCGCAATCGCGTCGGGCGAGGCATCCGCTCCGACGGCCCAGATGCCGGCCTTCTTCATGACGCGGATCGTATCGGCAACGTTCGCCACTCGGGCGATCGGCAGGTGAGCCGCGGCGCCGGCGGCCGCCTTGCGAACCGTCGCGTTGACTCCCGCAGATCGTCGTTCGGGCAGCACGACACCCGAAGCGCCGGCGGCCTCCGCGGTGCGGATGATCGCCCCGACGTTGTGCGGATCGGTGAGGTGATCGAGCACGACGAACGTGCGCGCATCATTGCTCGGACGGGCCAACACGTCGTGCAGCGACGCGTATGCGAAGGGCGTGCCGACCGCGACGATCCCCTGGTGCGCCTTGAACGGAACGCGATCGTAGAACGAACGCTGCTCGAACCGGACGGGGACGTTCCGCTCTTCGGCTTGCGCCAGCAACGCTCGTAACGCTGCATCTTTCGTACGATTGGCGGCAACGTGAATCGCGCGCAGGCGTTCCCCGGCCGCCAGCGCCTCGTCGACTGAGTGGAGGCCATAGATCAGGTCGTCGAAGTCGAGCGGTCGCCGTCGTCCCCTCGGCGCCGCGCCCGGCGTCACGCGCTTGCGGCGACGGTCCAACTCGTGCCTTCTTTCGCATCTTTGAGGTCGATGCCGCAGCGCTGCAGCGCATCGCGCAGACGATCCGACGCCGGCCAATCCTTGGCTCGCCGGGCGGCGTCGCGCAAGCCGACGACCTGCTCGATCGCGGCCTGCGGCGTTGCGCCGTCGAGGGCCGCATCGACCCGCGCTTCGCGCAGCGCAGTCCGCAGGCGATCGACGAAATCGGCGGGCAGTTCCGGAGGCGCTTCTTCCAGCCACGCGTCGTTCGGCTCGATTCCGAGCACCCGCAGCCAATAGCCCAGCCGCTCGAAGGCCAACGCGGCGGCCGCGGGATCGGAGACGAACTCGAGCGCCTTCGCGACGAAGTCGTAGAGCACCGCCAGCGCCGCGGCGGTATTCATGTCGTCGTCGAAGGCCGCTTCCATCCTATCGTCGAGATCGTTGGGTCCGGCGGGTTGCGCGCGCTCCGCGCGCGCCAGCGTGCGGTACGCGGCCTTCACGCGTCCCAATCCGACGGCCGCCGCGGCGATCGAGTCCTCGGTGAAGTTCATCACCTTGCGATAGCCCGTTTGCAGAAACAGCCAGCGGATGGCCTGCGGGTCGTGGCGCTGCAGCAGAGCGGAGAGCGGCTCGAAGTTTCCGAGCGATTTCGCCATCTTGCGGTTGTCGAACAGCAGCAAGCCGCCGTGAACCCAGACGTTCGCCATCGGCGGTCGCGCCATCAGCGGCTCGCTTTGCGCAATTTCGTTCTCGTGGTGCGGAAAAATCAAATCGGCGCCGCCGCCGTGGATGTCGAACCCTTCGCCGGCCGGATCGAGCAACGCGCGCGCCATCGCGGAGCACTCGATGTGCCAGCCGGGACGGCCGTCGCCGTACGGCTCGAAGCTCCAGCGCGGCTCGCCCGGTTTTGCGAATTTCCAGAGGGCGAAGTCGAGCGGGTCTTCCTTGTGCTCGTCGACCTCGATTCGCGCGCCGGCCTCGAGCTCGCCGACGTTGCGGTTCGCCAACCGGCCATAGTTGGCAAACGTCGAAACGCGATAGTAAATGCCGTCTTGCGCGGGATACGCGTTCCCGTTCTGCACGAGCTCGCGGATCATTGTCTGGATCGGCTCGATGAATGCGGTGGCGTGCGGTTCCCGATCGTATTCGAGGACGCCCAGCGTCCGCATGGACTGCTTGAACTCGGCGTAATAGCGCGCCACGATAGCGCGGTAATCTTCACCCGTCTCTTTGGCGGCGTTGATGCTGCGATCGTCGATGTCCGTGACGTTCTGCACGTAGGTCACCCGATAACCGCGATGCGTCAGATAACGGCGGAGGACGTCGAAGAACAGGAAGGAGCGCGCGTGGCCGAGGTGTGCCTGCGCCGACGGGGTGAGCCCGCAGACGTAGATCCGTACCTGGTCGCCGCGCAGGGGTGAGAACGCCTCGACGCCGCGCGTGCGAGTGTTGTAGAGCCGCAGCGCTCCTGGTTTCAGATGACCCAGCTCCAGGCTTCTTCTTCCGAGGCTTCGCCCTGCTCCAGCGTCGACAGGCGTCTTTCGAGCTGCGCGATCTGCCGCTGCAGGCGCACGATGGCGTCGCTGGTAGGATCCGGCATCTCGACCTGCGGGCGGTCGGGCACGGCGCGGATCGGCTTACCGTCCTGCGCGACGATCCGCGCGGGGACGCCGACGACGGTCGCGTTTGCCGGCACGTCCTTCACGACGACCGAGCCTCCGCCGACCTTCGCGTTGTCGCCGAGCACTATTGCACCGAGCACGCTCGAGTTCACGCCGACGGTCACGTTTCGGCCGAGCGTCGGATGGCGCTTCCCGTGCGACAGACTCGTGCCGCCGAGCGTGACGCCCTGATAGATCGTGCAGCCATCGCCGACTTCCGCCGTCTCGCCCATCACCACGCCGCTGCCGTGGTCGATGAAAATGCCTTTGCCGAGGACGACGGCCGGATGGATTTCGATGCCGGTGAGAAAGCGCGAAACGTTCGCTAGGCAGCGGGGCAACAGCGGAATGCCGGCGCCATGCAGCGCGTGTACCAAGCGATGGGCGAGCAAGGCGTGGAAGCCCGGATACGACAGCACGACGTCCAACCAGCCGCGCGCCGCCGGATCCCGCTCGAGCGGCGCCTTCAAGTCGGCGAGGACGCTTTCGAAGAACATTTGCAACAGTGTAACCCGAGCCGTCAACCGATGGGTTCCGCCGGCGTCGCCATCAGCAGTGCCACCGCGTGGACTGCGAGGCCGTTGCCGTCGCCCGTGTAGCCCATGCCGTCGCTCGTTTTTGCCTTCACGCTCACGCAATCGGCGGCTATCGACAGCCGCGCCGCAACGTTCGCTCGCATCGTTGCGATAAACGGCGCGAGTTTCGGCCGTTCCACGACGATCGTCGCATCGACGTTTGCGATGATGAACCCGGCCGCGCGCACCGCTGCCGCGCACTCTCCGAGCAGGCCCATCGAATCCGCGTCCTTCCAGCGTTCTTCCGAAGCGGGAAAGCGCGAGCCCAAGTCGGGAAGTGCGGCCGCGCCAAGCACCGCGTCGGCGAGCGCGTGCGCGACGACGTCGCCGTCGGAGTGTCCCAACGCGCCGCAATCGAACGGGACGCGCACGCCGCCCAACACCAACGTGCGGCCTTTCACCAGGCGATGCGCATCGAAGCCGTGACCGACGCGCATCATCCTTCGACAAGCTCGGGATGACACGGGGACGGTTGCGCACGTAAGATCGCCTCGGCGCGCGCGACGTCGTCGGGATAGGTGACCTTGAAGTTCGCGTGTTCGGGCGATATGACGACGACGTCGATGCCGATGCGTTCGAGGAGCGCGGCGTCGTCCGTCGCCGAGATCGCGTCGCGGCGCGCGCGTTCGTGCGCCGACCGCAGGTCGGCGGCCATCGCAAACTGGGGAGTCTGCGCCGCCCATAGCGTCGCGCGGTCGAGCGTCGCATCGACGCGCCGCGTTTGCGGATCGACGACTTTCACCGTATCGACGATGCGCGCCGCGAGCAAGGCGGCGCGTCCCTCACGCACCTCTCGCATCCCCGCAATAACGTCGGAAGCCGCGATCAGCGGCCGCGCACCGTCGTGCACGAGCACCGCGTCGGCGTGCATCGACACCGCCGCCAGCGCTTCGCGAACGCTGTCCTGTCGCGCGGCGCCGCCGGGCACGACGCGCCACGCAAAGCTCGGCGCAAACCGGGCGACGATCTCGCGCATCGGCTCGAGCGACTCCGGTTCCGTCGCCACGACGAGCTCCTCGACGCCGTCGACCGCAGCGAGCGTTCGAATCGACCATCCGACCATCGGCAATCCGGCGAGTTCGATCAGCTGCTTCGGCCTCCCGAAGCGCGAGCCGCGGCCCGCCGCGACGATGATGGCGGCCCACCTCACGAGGCGACGCCCTCGCGTTTCGGCCGCGCGAAGATCATACGACCCGCTACGGTCTGCAGCACGCTCGTGACGATGACGTCGGTCTCTACCCCGATCAAGCGCCGGCCGTGCTCGACGACGATCATCGTGCCGTCCTCGAGGTAGCCGATCCCCTGATGAATCTCTTTGCCCTCGCGAATGACTGCGACGTGAAGCTCTTCGCCGGGAAGTACGACCGGCTTCACGGCGTTCGCGAGCTCGTTGACGTTGAGCACGTCGATCCCCTCGACTTGCGCGACGCGGTTCAAGTTATAGTCGTTCGTCACGAGCTTTGCCCCGAGCTCCTGGGCCAGACGAACGAGCCGCGCGTCGACGTTGCCGGGCGGCATGTCATCGAAGTCCCGCTCGCTGATTTCCACCGCAGCCAGCTCCTGCAGCCGGCTGAGCACGTCGAACCCGCGCCGGCCCCGCGTGCGTTTGAGCGGATCCACCGAATCGGAGATCGCCTGCAGCTCGCGCAAGACGAAGCGCGGTACGATCATTGCGCCTTCGAGGAAGCCGCTCTCGACGATCTCGACGATCCGGCCATCGACGATCGACGACGTGTCGACCAGCTTCGTCGCACCGCTCGAGCCGCCGGCAATACCGTGCGGGACGGGCACGATGCGTATCTTCGCGCCAACGCGCGCGCCGAGATATGCGGCGAAGATGGCGACGATCAAGTAGAGCACGATCACGACGTACGTGCCCGAGCGCCCGACGCCGGCGATGAATTCGAAGACGATGCCCTTGATCAAGAACGCGACGAGCAGACCCACGATGAGGCCGACCGCGCCTCCGGCGATCTCGGCCGGCGTGAGCCGCTCCATCGCGCCCTCCGCCAGCCGAAGCTGGCCCTCGAAGAGCGCCTGTGCCAGCGGCGCCAGGAGCGCGCCGATGATCGCTCCCGCGACGGGCGAGAGGATCAAGAACGCCAGCTGGAGCGCCTCGTTGGCGAAATGGGGCGAGAAGATATTGAGATAAGCCTCTCTCCCCAAGAGGAAACCCGTCACGCCGAACACCAGGATGAACGCGGCCCGCAGCACGGTACCGGAAAGATTGCCTGCCGTCATTCGAACGTTACGAAAGCCCCGCAAACGTCGTTGGCGAGAAAGCGCCCGCGCTGCGTCAATCGCATGGCGTCTCCAACGCGTTCGAGCAACCCCGTCTGCGCAAACTCGTTGACGACGGGAGCGTAGTCGTCGATCACGTCGATGCCGTACCGTTCTTTGAATTCGCTCACGCGGACACCTTGCGTCGTGCGCAGCGCGAGCATCAGCGCTTCGCCGATTCGCTTGCGCCCCTCCAGCCGCTCGGCGTTTGCCGGTATCTCTTCGCCGGCGAGCGCGGCCGCGACGTAGCGCTCGAGGGAGCGCGTGTGAACGGATCGCACGCCCCGGCGATACGAAGCCGCGCCTACTCCAAGGCCGACGTAGTCGCCGTTGGCCCAGTAGTTGAGATTATGCGCGCACTCGTGCCCCGCGCGCGCGAAGTTGCTGATCTCGTACTGCGCGTAGCCCGCGTTTCCGAGCGTCTCGATCGCGATTCCGTAGAACTCGGCTTCCCGCGCTTCGTCGCAGAACGCGTCGGGTTCGCGTTTTTGCCACGACGCGTAAGGGGTGTCTTCCTCGACGGTGAGCCCGTACGCGGAAACGTGGTCGACGCCGAGCGCGATGGCGGCCTCCAGCGAACGGCGCCACGTGGCCGCCGTCTGTCCCGGTACGGCGAACATCAGATCCAGCGACACCGAATCGAACGCGGCCGCGCGGCATCCGCGCACGCCCGCCGCGACGTCCTCCGCCGTATGCCGGCGCCCGAGCGTTCGGATCTCGTCTTCCACGAACGACTGCACGCCGATCGACAGCCGCGTAATGCCGGACGCACGGTACGCTTGCAGGTCGCCGTCGCGCACGAGTTCGGGGTTGACTTCGATCGACGCTTCCCGCGGCGTACCGAAGCGGTCACGCAAGCGCGCCATCAGCGCGGCGACACGCTCGCGGTCGTAGGCGTTGGGCGTGCCGCCCCCGAGATACATCGTCGCCGCGGCGGCACCCGGCTCGCGCGCGATCTCGGCCTCGAGCGCGGTGAAGTAACGGGCGGCGGCCGATTCGCGCATCGGCCACTTTGCGAAGTCGCAGTACGGGCAGAGATATGGACAGAAGGGGAGGTGAACGTAAACGCCCAGCATGGGCGATTACGTCGCCGCGAGATGCGGTGCCGTCAACTCCGTGATCTTGCCGACGACGTCGTGCCGGACTTCCTGCACGGCGGCGCCGATTGCGTGTTTGATCGCCTTGCGGCTCGCGCGGCCGTGCGTCACGATGCAGTTTCCGCGGATGCCCAGAAGCGGCGCGCCGCCATAGGTTTCGTAATCGAACCGCTTGCCCAAGCGGCGCAGCGCGGGGGCGAGCAGCGCCGTACCGAATTTCGTCAGGAGGTTGCCGCCCAGGAGCGCCTCGCTCATGACGCCCGCGAGGTCGGCGATCATTCCTTCGCCGGTCTTTAGCACGACGTTGCCGACGAATCCGTCCGCGACGATCACGTCCGCGACGTTGTGAAACAGATCGCGGCCCTCGACGTTCCCGATGAACTTCACGGGTGCAGCTTCGAGGAGGCGGGCCGCCTCGAGCACGAGCTGGTTCCCCTTGCTGCGTTCCTCGCCGACCGAGAGGACGGCGACGCGCGGCTCCTCGACATGAAGCACCGCCTTGGCGTACGCGGAGCCCATGATGCCGAACTGTTCGAGCCATTCCGGGCGGCAGTCGACGTTGGCACCCGAGTCGATGAGGACCGTCGGTCCGTTGAGCGCCGGCCACACCGTCGCGATGGCCGGACGCGATATGCCGTCGATCGTGCGCAGCTTGATCAGCGCTATGGCCAAGAACGCGCCGCTGTTTCCGGCCGAGACGACGGCGTCGGCTTCGCCGCGCTTCACGAGGTTGACGGCGACCCCGAGCGAGGTGCCTTCGCACGAGCGCGCGGCCGTCGACGGCGAAAGATCCATGGCGACGGCACCCGGCGCATGCATGACGTGGACGCGCTGCGCCGCCGGGCCCCGTAAGAGCGACCGAACGCGCGCTTCGTCGCCGACGAGCACGATTTCGGCGTCGAATTCTTCCGCGGCCGCCAGTGCTCCGGCAACGATTTCTCCCGGGGCGTGATCGCCTCCCATGGCGTCGACGGCGATGCGCGCCGCAGTCACCGGACCGCCGCCTTTACGGGGGAGGCAATAACGTCCACGGCGGCCCGTCTTTGGGAGCCATCACCACAATCCTTGCCTGAGGTCAACATTTGAACGGCTTGCCGAGCCGTTGCCGCCCGTGTTACGATCTGCCGGCTATGGCGAAACGGTGCGAAGTTTGCTGCAAGGGGCCGAAATCCGGCAACAACGTCAGTCACGCGATGAATAAGACGAAGCGCCGTTGGCTTCCGAACTTACAATCGGTCCGGATCGACGACCGCGGCGTGCACCGCACCGCCCGCGTCTGCACCGCCTGCCTGCGCTCCAAGCGCGTCACCCGCCGCGCCTAAGGTCGCGTCCTCGAAGTGATCCCAGCCGGAGCGCGCTAAGGGCGCTCCGCGCCAGGTTATCCCGCCGCCCGCTCGCAGCACCCCGACCCGCAGGAGCGGCCGCCCGAATCGTGCGGCGAAGCGACGGGCGAGGTGCGAAAACGCGCGCGGCCGCACCGCGACGAGCAGCTCGAAATCTTCTCCTCCCGCGAGCGCAAACCGCTCGGGGTCGCCACGCTGCCCGGCGAGCGCCTGCGCGGCCTCCGCCACCGGGACGCCCTCGAGATCCGCGCCGCAGCCGCTCGCGGCGCACAGGCGGTCGAGGTCGGTCGAGAGACCGTCGGAGCAATCCATCATCGCACCGACGCTTCGGCCGGCGCCGAAGAAGCGGCCCTCCGCGAGGCGCGGCCGCGGGCGCCGAAACGCGGTCGATGCCGCCGCTTCAAGCGCTGGGCCGATCGGCCCGGCGCCGCGCGAAAGCTCGAGCCCGGCGCGCGCCGCTCCGAGCGGGCCGGTCAACGCGAGCACGTCGCCGGGGCGTCCCCCGCTGCGCGTTTTGACCTTCGAGGCGCTCACCTCGCCGACCACGGTAATCGCAATCGCGATCGCGTCCGCATGCGACAGATCGCCGCCAACGATCGCGAGGCCGGCGCTATCGGCGCACGCCGCGATTCCGCGATAGAGCCCGAGCGTTTCCGTCGCGGGCATCGTTGCCGGCAGGCCCAACGCGACCGTGCCGAGCACGGGGCGCGCGCCCATCGCGGCGAGATCGCTCAGATTCGCCGCCATCGCGCGCCACCCGGCGTCTTCGAGCGGCATCGCCGTGCGCGTGAAGTGGACGCCTTCGACGAGCATGTCCGTGGAAATCGCGCTGCGGTGCGACCGAGAAGGCTGCCAAAGTGCGGCGTCGTCGCCGATGCCGAGCGTCACGCGACGATCGTGCCGGCATAGCGCGCCGATCGCGGCGATCAGCTCGTCTTCGCTCACCCGATTAAAGCGCGAATGCGCTTCAGCTCCGCCGTCGGATCGCCGGCCCCGAAGACGGCCGAACCCATCACGAGCGCGTCGGCACCCGCCTCGACGAGCGCGCGCGCGTTCTCGGCGCCGACGCCGCCGTCCACTTCGATCTCGCACGCGGCGTTGCGCCGATCGACCAGCGCGCGGGCCTCGCGCACTTTCTCGAACGCACGCGCGATGAACTTTTGTCCGGAGAAGCCCGGATTGACGCTCATCACGAGAATCGTGTCGCAGTCCTCGACGACGTCCTGCAGCATCGCAACCGGCGTCTGCGGACAGATCGCGAGGCCGGCCTTTGCGCCGATCTCCCGAAGATGCACCAACAAACGCTGAGCGTGCGGGGTCGCTTCGATATGAAACGTGATGCGGTCGCAGCCCGCGGCGCGAAAGTCGTCCACGTAGCGCTCGGGTTCCTCGATCATGAGATGCGCGTCGAAGACCAGCTGCGAGAGCGGGCGCAGGTCGCCGATGATCTTCGGCCCCCAGGTGATGTTCGGAACGAACCGTCCGTCCATCACGTCCAGATGCAGGTATTGCGCACCTCCGCGCTCCACCGCCTTAATCTCCTCGGCGATCCGCGCGAAGTTCGCGGCCAGCAACGACGGAGCGACGATCGTCATCGCTGCCTCACGACCAAATCAAAACGCGGCGGGCGTCGGCGACGCTTTAGTGCCGTAGATGCGGGGCGGCTCCGTGCCGAGGCGCATCTCTCCGGCGAGGGCGTCGTTGACGTACATGTCGAGCAGTGAGGTGCCGATTGCCGTCACCATGAAGTCGAGCTTCTGTCCCGGCTCGGCAAAGGCATGGTAGACGTCATAGCGGCCCGTCGCGTCGGTAAGCGTAAGGCGGACGTCGAGCTGCTGACCGGTCTGGACGTTATCCGGTTCCGGAACGGAGACGAGCACGCGCACTTGCCGGACGATGTATCCCGATTCGTTCGGTCCCGCGCTCACTTGGAGCGCGATGGGATCGAACGAGGCGATCTTCGCATTGGGCGGCGGCACCTGACGCGCGACCATGCCGTGACGCGGCCCGTCTTTGCCTAACGGCGTCCAGACGATCTGCCCCAGCTTCAGCCCCGCTTTCGCCGCGAGTGCACGGGCCTGGTCGATGCTCAAACCGACGAACTTCGGCACGGGGATCGTCAGACGCGCACCCCGGCTGACCACGAGCGCCACGACGTCGCCTTCGTGCACGCTCACCAGCGGCGCCGGGCTTTGCGAAACGACGTGTCCCTCGGGGATGAGGTCGCTGCGCACGTACGAGATCTTGCCCGTCTGGAGACGCGCGCGAGAGAGGTCGAGCTGAACCTCGCGCATCGACTGGTAGCGCAAGTCCGGCATGAGCCGAGCGACGATGCCGTCGCTAATCACAAAGGACACCTGACGCCCTTGGCGCACCTGCGTCCCGGCGTCGGGGCGCTGCATGATGACGACGTCTTTGGGATAGCGGTCGCTCGTCGTGTGGTCCGCGACCGCCGCGGTGAGCTTGAGCCGTTCGATTTCCGCGTTGGCGTCGGTCAGCGTTTGGCCGACGAACGACGGGACGGTGACGGTCGACGATGACGGCAGGAGAAAGTCGTAGATTTGGCGCCCGAACCATACGACCACCGCGACGAACACGACCAGGACGATCGGGAACACCCAATCGCGCGGCACGTATGTCTGGGGTGAGATTCTCAGGCCAGCGCCTCCGACGGCACGCCGCGCAAGTCGAGGTTCGTAAAGACGCGTTGTGCGTCTTCGTGCTCGTCTAGCGCCTCGATGAACGAAAGCGCCGCGGACAACTCGTCGCCGTGCAGCTCGAGCTTCGTCTTCGGACGCATGCCGAGATACGCTGCGGAGACCTTCGCGCCTCGCGCGCGCAGCGCGTCGCGCACGTCGGCCAGGCGTCCCGGCTGCGTGTAAACGACCGCGACGTCTTCGTCATATTCGACGTCCTCGACGCCCTCGATCAGCATCGCCTCGATGAACGCGTCCTCGGACGCGCCGGCGGGATCCACCTCGATCGCGCCGACCGGGTCGAACATCCACGCCACGGTGCCGCTCTCTCCCAACGCGCCCTCGTGCCGGCCGAACAAGAAGCGAAGCTCGCCCGCGGTCCGGTTGCGGTTATCGGTGGCGGCGTCGATGACGGCGGCAACGCCGTGCGGGCCGTACCCTTCGTAGCGAATCTCCTCGATCTCGGCCGCGCCGCTTTGTCCGGAGCTGCGCGCGATGGCGCGCTTGATGTTTTCGAGCGGCATGTTGAACTCTCGCGCCTTCTCGACCGCCATCTTCAGCCGGTAGTTCGCATCGGGGTCCGGCGAGCCGCCTTTCGCCGCGAGGATGATTTCCTTGCTGAGCTTGGTGAACAACGCACCCCGCTGCGCGTCGACTTTACCCTTCTTGAGCTTGATGTTATGCCACTTGGAATGCCCCGACATCGGGTCACGCTTCGCTAACCGGGGCCGATAATCCAGGTTGGGAACCACATTCGCTGGTGCCAGGCGTTCCACGCGATCGGATGCGCCGCCAGGATGGGGTAAAAGTAGACGAATGCCAGCGCCGCCGCGGCGGCATACGCACCGACGCCGACGCCGCCGACCCAGCGGCCGGTGCGCCGCCGCTGCGACCACTGCCAGAACCGCTGAAGCACGATGACGTTGCACAGGCAGATCAGCGGGATGTCGACGTAAAAATGATAGGCGAACGTGATGCGCGGCGAGCGCATCCACGGCAGCCACTGGAGCAGATACGTTACGACGATAAGCGCATAACCCTTGTTGCGCTCGCGCCACGCCAGCACCGCGACCCAGGGAACGCAGAACAGCCCGAACCAGAGGACGATCGGGTTGGGCAGCGACGTGATCTCGTAGACGCAGCAGCCCTTGGGGTCGTTGGTGTCCTTGCGGTGGTCTTGATAGAAGTACGCAATGGGCACGTAGTCGATCGGCCACTCCCACCATTTCGAAGAATACGGGTGAGTCGCTTTGAGCGTGTCGTGGTACGAAAACATCGTGGCTTGCCGGTAGACCATATCGTTGAGGTTGTGAATCTCGCCGGGATCGGCGGAGTGACGCGTTAGGTCCGGGACCCAGGCGAGCGCGTAGACCGTCGCGCTGACGAAGAGGATCGTCGCCAGGGCACCGTCGAGCCGGAAGCCGCGCGGATTACCCCACAACGCCGGCTCGCCGCGCAGGAAGTAACGCTGCAGCCAGACCGCGACGAGCACGACGAAGCTGACGCCGAATCCCATGACGCCGTACCACTTGCTGCTGACCAGCAGCCCCAGCGCGACCGTAAAGAGCACGAGCCACAGACGCGAGGACCGGCCCTTCTCGAGCGCGGCCGGATGCACCGCGCGAATCTCGTCGTCGGCGTAGATGACGCCGCCCTCGGGCGTGTCGTACGCGACGCTGCCGTCGCGCGCGTACGTAACGATCAGCGGATCGTCACGATAGACCAGCGCACCGCCCTTTGCCTCGGAGACCGCGCCGCGCTGCACGCGGCCCCGCGAGTCGATCGTGCCGCCGTCGGCGGCGACGAGCTGCGTGCCGTCCTCGCCTCGCAGCGCGTACGATCCTTCGCCGAAGCTCAGCTCGCGGTGCCCGTCGCCGAAGATGCGCGCAAACACGACGTATCGAACGAGCAGATACAGGCCGCAGGCGACGTAGAGCAAGAGCACCGTCGTCGTGGCGCCGTCGAGCGCAAAGAGGGCGCGGGCCGCGAACGCGACGATGAAGCCTCCGATCAAGGAGACCGCGACGCCCCCCGCGATTCCCACCGCCGGCACCGCGACGTTCGGACGCTCGCCCACCTGCGAGCTGATCCAGAAGCGATAAAACGCGTACACCGCGAGCGTCGCGAAGAAGATCACGAAGCCTTCGGGCGTTGCGATGCGCGACTGGACGAAGTGCATCCCGTCGAGGCTCAGCAGCAACGCCGCGATCGTGGCGAAGACCGTCGAACCCGTGATTCGCTTGGCAAAGGCGTAGAGCAGCACGACGACGAGCGCCCCGAACACGACGTCGAGGAAACGCCATCCATACGCGTTGTCGCCGTTGGTCATGTGACCGATGAGCGCGTTCAGACCCGTCCAGCCGCCGAGGCCGTGGCCCGCGGGCATGCCCCCGAAGAGCATCATCGAGAACGTAATGAGCAGCTTGCTCAACGGCGGATGCGTGTTCTCGTAGATGCGCAGGTTTTGCAGATACTCTTCGCCCGCGCGCGCGAAGTAAATTTCGTCGAAGACCTTGTCGGGCGGCCACCAATAGCCGACGAACGACAACACGAAGTTCCCGATGCCCAGCGCCGCCATGATCGCGTAATCGAGCGGCGCGCGCAGCGTTCCGAGGCCCTCGCGGGGGGCAAACCAGTTCCGGACGCTGGGAGCCCACTCGGCCGCCTCCGCCGCCTCCCCGGCGGGCCGCTCGTTCGGCGCGGCCGCCGCCCCGGCGCGAACGTCCGCCGCGCCTAAGTACTGGTAGCCCAGCCAGAAGAACGTCGCGACGGCCACGAGGGAGAACAACGTCGTCCAGGCGCCCCAGAGGTTCTGCGAATTGACGCCGGCGACGTTGTTCGTAACGACGTGCAAGTATTGCAGGCTGTACGCGAGGTTGGCAAAGAGCACCACCGAGAGGGCGACGGCGCCCCACAAATAGCGCCGCGCAAATGGGATGCAGGCGATCGTAAACAGCAGGCCGTTGAACAAATAGCGTTCGTGCATTCGCGTGGCCAGCACGAAGAACGCGAGCGTCGCGATGGCACACCCTTCGACCAGCGCCTGCCCCGTACGGTCCTGCAGATACCGCCACACGATCAGCGCGAGGGCGGCGACGACGAGGAGGACGCCCCAACCGTACTGCGGCAGCACGAAGATGTACTGGCCGTCGGGAAGCCAGAGCGTGCCGCGGAGCGCCCACAGGTTAAACGCGTTGACGGTGTTGTAGGGATAGACGTTGGAGCCGTACGCGTACCGCTCGAACAGCCACGCGAGAGCGGCAACGGGTCCGCTGGGATGGAACGGCTCGGCAAGCACGAGCGCGAGCACGAGTGCCGCGCCGGCACCGATCGCGGTGGCGACGATGCGCGCCCGGCGGCGCTGCGGGTCGGCGAACGCAAACGCGACGAAGAGCGGCAGCAGCACGGCAGCCTGCGGCTTGACCAACAGCGAATAGGCGAGCGCGAGCCACGCCCCGACGATCCAGACAGTTTGCGGATCGAAGCGGCCGGGCGGGCGCGTCGATGCGTCGTCGCTTCGCAGCAGCGTATACACCGCCAGGAGCGCCATCGCGCCGGAGATCGAATCGACCTGTCCCCAGAGCGCAGAGATGTAGATGACTGCCGGATTGAGCAGGTAGAACGCCGCCGCGCCCAGTGCGAATTTTACGCCGGCGAACCGCCGCACCACGGCGTAGAGCAGCGCGCCCGTGGCGAGATCCGCGACGATCGCCGGCAGCTTGACCAAGACGTGCAGGACGCCGTAACTCCGGTCGTGCGCGCCGCCGAACAGCGTCCATATGTGGCCCACCACCGCGAGGATGTAAAAATATCCCGGCGGATAGTCGGCGAAGCCTACCGTCGAATAGAACGAACGAAAGCCGTGCTGCGCGAGCGCGATGGCCCATGCCGCGTAGGTCGCAACGTCGGTCTTGAAGCCTTCGTTGGTTACGAAGGCGACGCGCAAGAGCAGGCCGAGCAAAAGCATCGCCGGCAGCGCCCACTCGAGCGATGCTTGGCGCGTCCGCACGCTCGTCAACGCGCCGCCGCCAGGCCGAGCGTCGCGCACAGGTAGTCGCGGAATTCCTGGTTGCCGCACCGCTCGATCACCGCAACGTGCTGCGCCGCCGCCTCGTGCGCCGCGTCCCGGGCGCCCAGCGCGTCGAGCGCTTCGACCACGCGCACCACCGTATCGGCGTCGAGCGGATTGCCGGTGTCGTACGCGCCGGCCACGACGGTCCGATCCGACGACGGCGCCTGCGCGATCGCCCACACGACCGGGAACGTCCACTTGCGCCGGGCGATGTCGCCGACGGCCGTCTTCCCCGTTTCATCGACGGTCGACCAGACGCCGGCGACGTCGTCGCGAATCTGAAAGGCCATTCCGTACGCTCGGCCAACGTCGCCGTAGGCCTCGATCGTCGCCGCGTCGCATCCGGCGGCATACGCGCCCAAGCGGCACGATGCATCGAAGAGCTGCGCCGTCTTACATTGAATCATGCGATAGTAGCTCGGAAGATCGACGGTCCGTTCCGATTCGAAGTGGAGGTCGAGGGACTGTCCCTCGCACATCACGGCGTGCGCCTCGTGCAGCAGCGCCAGCATCTCGAGCACGCGGCGGGCGTCGAGGTGCGCGGCGGCGTGCTCCAAGCTGAGGAAACTCAGCGCGCACATCACGTCCCCCGCGTTGATTGCCTGCGGTATGCCGTAGGTGCTCCACAGCGTGCGCCGCCCGTGCCGCAGTTCGTCGCGATCCTCGATGTCGTCGTGCACGAGGGAATAGTTATGAAATATTTCGACCGCCACCGCCGCATCGAGTGCGTGCTCGATCGGCGCACCTTCGCCGCTCGCGACCCGCACGACCATTTGCGGCCGCAAGCGCTTCCCGCGGCGCGCGGGCCCGTACGGCGGATAGCCGAAGTGCCGCAAAAGCATATCGGAGATCGCTTCTGATCCCCGATATCCGGTTATCCGCTGCTCCAGGGCGCTCTCGAAGCGCTCGGTGAGATCGGAATCGTTACGCAGAAGCGGCGAGTTCCTCCATCCGCGTCTGCACTTCGTCGACGAGCCATCCGGGCGTCGAGGCGCCCGACATCAACCCCGCGATCGTGACGCCGTCGAACCAGTTCGGATCGAGCTCGTCCGGGCCTTCGATGTGATAGGCGCGCGCGCCGTGCGACTCGGACAAGTCCGCCAGGTGACGCGTGTTGGCCGACGTCTTGCCGCCGACGACGATCATCACCTCCACGTCTTTTGCCAGCCGCAACGCCTCGTCTTGACGGTTGTGCGTGTCGGTGCAGATCGTGTTGACGGCTCGCACTTCATAGTATTTGGCGGAGAGCGCCCGGACGATTTCGGTGAACCCCTCACCGGACCACGTCGATTGGACGACGACGCCGACGCGGCTGGAGCGGGGCAGCGTCGCGACGTCGGCCGGCGTCTGGATGCACCATGCGCCCGGAACGTGGCTGAGCGTGCCCTTGACCTCCGGGTGGTTCGGATCGCCGATAACGACGATCTTGTAGCCGTCGGCTTTGAGCCGCTCTGCCTGAACGTGAATCTTCGTCACCATCGGACACGTTGCGTCGATGATCTCGAGATTCCGCTCCTTCGCCTTGTCGAAGACTTCGACGGGGAGCCCGTGGGCGCGAACGAACAGTGCGCCCGCGTCGACTTCGTCGACGGAGTGTGCGTTCTTCAGTCCGCGCGCCTGCAGGGACTCGACCATCTGGGGATTGTGCACGACGTGCCCGAGCGTCGTGACGTCGCCGCGCGAGGCGATCGCCTCCTCAGCCTTCTTGACCGTAATGGCAACGCCGAAACAAAAGCCCTGAACGGATGCCTTACGTATTTCCATCGGTGCTCCCGGCGAGCGCTTCAATCGCATTCATCACCTCAAGCGTGAACTTCGCCAAATCGTCGCGCGTTGCTTTCCGGCCCGGCTCGAGCCTCAGCGGCGGCCCGAATGCGACGACGATTCGGCCGAAACGCAGCGCCCGGTCGCTCCCGCGGATGCTCGCCGGGACCACCGGCGCCCCCGCCAGGGAAGCCAACAACGCGACGCCCGTCTGCGCGGTCACCGCGCCCGTCCGGTTGCGCGTCCCCTCGGGAAAGATGCCGACGGCGCCGCCGGACTGCAAGACTTGGAGCGACCGCTTGATCGCGGCCGTCGCGCTGCCGCGGCGGTCGACCGGCGTAGGCGCCGAGGCCGCGAATCACCGTACCGAGCACCGGGATCTCGAAGAGCTCCTTCTTCGCCATGTAGCTGATGCGCCGGGGGCAGAAACAGCCCATCGCCGGCGGATCGAGGTACGACACGTGATTGCATGCGACGATCAGGGGGCCGTAGGCGGGAACGTTTTCCGTTCCCGACGCGCGCGCCCGCCACAGCGCGCTCACGGCGAAACGCACGAGGGCCTTCGAAACGTCGTAGAACCGCGCGTTCACGGCGTCATCCCGCGCGCCGCGCGATCGCACAGATTTGGTCGACGACGTTTTCGGCGTCCACCTCGCTCGAATCGATGACGTGCGCGCCCGGCGCCGGGGCCAGCGGCGAAACCGCCCGAGTGCGGTCGAGCCGGTCCCGCTCCGCAATCTCTTCGGCGAGGCGACGCACGTCGACGTTCGCACCGGCTTCCTCGAGCTGGCGACGGCGGCGCGCCACGCGCGCATCGACCGAAGCGGTCAGGTAGATCTTCACCGGCGCGTCGGGCAGCACGACGCTGCCGATGTCGCGGCCCGCCATCACGACGGAGCCCTTGGCCGCGATGCGGCGCTGTGCGTCAACCATGCTCGAGCGAACCGGCGCCTGCGCGGCGACGACCGAAACGATGGCGGTGACCTCCGTGCCTTGCAGCGCGGCTCCATCGATTTCTCGGCCGCCCGCGTAGATACGAAAGCCGAGGGGCGACCCGTCGTCGAGCTCGACCGCGATGGGCTGCGTTTCCGCGAGCCGCGCCAGCGCCGCGCCGTTGTCGACGTCGGTGCCGGTGCGCAGCGCGAGGAAGGCGAGCGCGCGGTACATCGCGCCCGTATCAAGGTAGAGCAGGCGCAGGCGCCGCGCGGTCGCGCGGGCGACGGTGGTCTTCCCCGACGCCGCCGGTCCGTCGATCGCGATTTGCACGGTTGTCCCGGATACGCGAACGGCAAAGGACGCCCCTCGCTCGGATAAACCGGCCGCGCCGCAGAACGTCAGCGTCCGTGGCAAAGGCGCGTTCGGTCTTCTCGTGCTCCGCGTGCGGATTCGAATCGGCGCGCTGGCTCGGCCGCTGTCCCCAATGCGACGCCTGGAACTCCTTTGACGAACGGCCGTTTACGATCGCCGACCACGCTCCGCGCCCGGTCCGGTCCTCGGCCCCGGTCGGCCTGCACGAGATCGGATCGGCGGGCGTCGAACGCCTGCGCACCGGCATGCCCGAGTTCGACGCGGTCGTCGGCGGCGGCGTCGTCCGCGGCAGCCTTACCCTCATCGGCGGACCGCCGGGTGCAGGGAAGTCGACGCTGCTGCTGCAGATCGCCGCGCGCCTCGCCGGGCAGGGCGACGTCGTCTACGTATGCGGTGAGGAATCGGCGGCACAAGTGAAGCTTCGGGCGGATCGGACCCTCGCGACGACCGGGGAACGGCTGCTCGTGTATCCGGAGACGAACGTGCGCGCGGTCCTCGACCGGCTGGAATGCCGGCCGCCGCTCGCGCTCGTCGTCGACTCCATCCAAACCGTGTGGCTGCCGGAATCGCAAGCCTACTCCGGCAGCGTCACGCAGATCCGCGACTGCACGCAGGCGCTGATGGAATATGCGAAACGAACGGGCTGCGCGACGTTCATCGTCGGCCATGTGACCAAGGACGGCGCCATCGCGGGGCCGCGACTGCTCGAGCACCTCGTCGATACCGTGCTCTACTTCGAGGGCGAGACGAGCGGCGAACACCGCATCCTGCGCGCGTACAAGAACCGCTTCGGATCGATCGATGAAATCTGCGTCTTCACGATGACCGACGCCGGGCTGCGCGAAGTGCCGGACCCCTCCGAGCTCTTTCTCGGCGGGCGCGAACGGCGGCCCAGCGGGTCGTGCGTCGTTGCGTCGATCGTCGGCTCGCGGCCCGTATTGATCGAAGTGCAGGCGCTCGTCGGCGAGACCAGCTACGGTACGCCGCGGCGGCTCGCCAACAATCTCGACCAGCAACGGTTGGCGATGATCCTTGCCGTCTTGGAACGGCGCGCGGGATTCGCACTCGGCACGCACGACGTCTACGCTTCGGTCGCGGGCGGGCTTCGCGTCGCGGAGCCGGCCGCGGACCTCGGCATCGCGGTAGCCATCGCTTCGGCGTTTCGCGACGTCGCCGTCGCCCAAGACACCGCGGTATTCGGCGAGCTGGGCTTGTCCGGCGAAGTCCGCACCGTCACCGCAGCCGACCGCCGCGCGGCCGAGGCACGCAAGCTCGGCTACGCGCACCTGATTATGCCGGCGAATGCGCGCGACGTCGCGGCGGCGATCGAAGCGGCACTCGCTCGATAAGTGGCGCTGTTCGCGATCGTCCCCAACTTGTCCGAGGGCCGCGAGCCAGCGACGATCGACGCGGCCGCAACGGCGGCGAGCGAGGCCGGCGCTCGCGTCGTCGACCGAAGCAGCGACGTCGTGCACCATCGCAGCGTCCTGACGATCCTCGGCGGCGCCGAGGAGGTCGTCAATGCGGCGGTCGCGCTCGCCGGCGTCGCGGTCGAGCGCATCGACCTGCGCGCGCACGAGGGCGTGCATCCCCGCATCGGCGCCCTCGACGTGCTTCCCTTCGTACCGCTGCGCGGCGCGGGACTCGCGGAAGCCGCCGCGCTCGCGCATCGCGCCGGAGCCGAGATATGGAGACGCTACGGCGTTCCCTCCTTCTATTACGGCGCGGCGGCTCGGCAGAAAGAGCGCACCCTCTTGCCGGCGATCCGGCAGAACCTCGATTGGATGCCCGACGAGGGAGACGTGCCCCGGCATGCGAGCGCCGGTGCAATCGCGATCGGTGCGCGCGAGATCTTGATCGCGTTCAACGTCGAATTGGCCGGCAACGACTTGGCTGCCGCGCGCGACATCGCGCGCGCGATCCGCGAGCGGGACGGCGGCTTGCGTTCGCTGCGGGCGCTCGGCCTGCGTCGGCGCGACGATTGCGTGCAGGTTTCGCTCAACGTTACGGACTATGCTGCAACGCCGCTCTATCGCGTCGTCGAACTGATTCGGCTCCTCGCGGCGGAACGCGGCATCGACGTACGGGGCTGCGAACTCGTCGGTTGCCTTCCTTGGGCGGCGGTCGAAGCGGCCGCCGCATATTACCTGGGAGTCACGACGCTTTGATCTTCACGTTTTCGGCCGCCATCAGGGCCGCATCCATCATCGCATTGATCCTTGCCGCGGCAGTGCCGCAGCTAGCGCGCGCGCAAAGCGGACCCGGGGACGCGGGCATCTTCACGACGACGTTGAGCAACGGGCTGCGCGTCGTGGTCGTCGAGGACCGCGCGGCTCCCGTCGTCCAGACGGGCGTTTGGTACGATTTCGGATCGCTGCAAGAGACGCCCGGCAAGACGGGCCTCGCGCACGCGCTGGAGCACATGATGTTCCGCGGAACGCCGGAGATCTCGTCCGGCGGTCTCGACGACATCGTGGCGCGCCTCGGCTCGCGCATGAACGCGGAAACGAACTACGACTACACGCATTTTTACTTCCAGATGCCGGCCGACAAGCTCGACGTCGCACTCGCGGTCGACGCGGACCGGATGGTGCACGCGTCGCTGCGCGCGGCCGACTGGGCGATCGAACGCAACGCGGTGCTCAACGAGATCGACGGCGATGCCAGCTCGCCGTTCTTCAACCTGCTCGCGCGCGTTCGGGCGGCGGCGTTTCCGGGCCAGCCCAGCGGCCGCACGCCGCTCGGCGAGCGCCGAGACGTCGAAAACGCCGGCGTTTCCGATATCGCCCGTTACTACCACGAATGGTACGCGCCGAACAACGCCACGCTCGTCGTTGCCGGCGACGTGGCGCACGCGGCGGTGTTCGCGAAGGCGCAGCGTTATTTCGGCGGCATCCCGTCGCGCAAGCTCCCCGCTCGGTCGAAGCTCGATCCCGTGGCATCGCACGGCAAGACGGTCGAAGCGCAGTTTCCGTTCCCCTTCGAAATTCTCGATCTCGCGTACGCGATTCCGGGCGATACGCAGCAAGGCGAGCCGGCGATCAGCACGCTGTCGACGCTGCTCGAGAATCAGCGTTCGCCGTTCTACCAGACGCTCGTGCAGAGCAACATCGCGCTCGCGATCGAGGCGAACGCCGACACGCAGCTCCGCGGCGGCCTTCTGCACGTTTTCATCGTCCTCAATCCCGGCAAGACGGGCGCCGAGGCGCAGACCGTCTTTCAATCGACGCTCGACTCGATTCTGCAAAACGGGTTTAGCCCCGAGCTCGTCGAGGCCGCGAAGCGCCTGACCCTCGCGGAGCGGCTCTACGCCGCCGACTCGATCGGCGGCATGGGCGATCTCGTGGGCTACACGTACGGCATCGTCGGCGAGAAGATCGCGTCCGAAGATTCGCGGCTCGCGCGGTTGACCGCGGGCGATCTCCAGGCGGCGACGCGCAAGTACCTCAGCCGCCCGACCGTCGTCGGTCACCTCACGCCCAACGAGAGCCCGCCGCACGGCAACTCGCAGAAGAGCAGCGCCGCGGCGAGCGACGACTTCTCGAAGCGCGTGCCCAACGGTCCCATCGTCGTGCCCGCCTGGATCGGCCGCGCGGTCCGCACGCCGACGACGGCTCGAAGCGTGCTCGCGCCGGCGTCCTTCACGTTGGCCAACGGGCTGCGCGTGCTGGTGCAGGTAAAGCGCGACCATCCGACCTTCGTGCTGCGCGGACAGATCGCGTCGTCGCCCGCGTTCGAACCGCCCGGCAAACAGGGCATCATGCGGCTCGCGTCGGCCGTCGCAGATTACGGCAGCGAGCAATACAGCTTCGATCAGCGGCGCCAGGCAACGGACGAGATGGGCGCGTTCGTCGAGACCGGCGAGGCGTTTTCAGCGCAGGGTGAGACGCGCGACTTCGAGCGCATCGTTCAAATCGTTGCAAACGGCGAGGCGCATCCCAGCTTCGCCGAGCCGTGGCTGTCGATCGAGCGATCGCAGACGGCGAACAGCCTGCAGTCCGAAGCGAACATCTCTGGCGTGATGATCGATCGCGCCTACGACCGTTTGCTGCTCGCCAGCGACGATCCGTCGCTGCGCCAGCCGACGGCCCCGAGCGTTGCGGGGATCACGCGCGCCGATCTCGCCGCGTACACGGCGGCCTATTGGCGGCCCGACCTCACGACGATCGCCGTCGTTGGAGACGTTTCGCCGCAGCGCGTGCGCGCCGCACTCGAATCGGCGCTCGGCGGATGGAGCGCCGCCGGACGGCGGCCCGATCCACACCTGATGGCGATGCCGCCCGCAGCGAGCGGCCACGATTACATCGGCACGGCGGCGAATCAAGTCTACATCCGCCTCGGTCAGCCGGCCATCGCGCGTTCGAACAAGGACTACGACACGTTCCTCGTGCTCAATCAAATTCTCGGCGGGAGCGGCGCATTCGAATCGCGTCTGTGGCAGGAGCTGCGGCAGAAACGCGGTCTCGTCTACAGCGTCAGCAGCTCGCTCGACGCCGACGCAGACCGCGGGGACTTCCGCGTGGAGCTCAACGCCTCACCGCAACGCGTCGTCGAAGCGGTCGCGCTCGTCCGCCGCCAACTCGCGCTCCTGCAGCGTCAGCCGGTTTCCACGACGGAGCTTGCCGAAGCCAAGGCGCGCCTCGTCGGCAACGCGCTGCTCGACGAAGCGTCCTCGACCGGGCAAGCCAAACAGCTGCTCGACATCGTCGTCAACGGTTTGCCGCTCGACTATTATCGAACGCTCAACGAACGCTTCGGCCGCATCACGGCAGCGGACGTGCAGCGCGTCGCGCAAGCATATCTTCGGCCGGGGCAGCTCGTCGAAGTATACGCCGGACCGTCGGGGCCGTGGTCCCGGCACGCGATATAATCGCGACGATCGATCCCACGACGGGGGCCGTCTTGGAGCGAATTCCTCGGATGGATGCCGCCCAAGTCGATGCAAAGCTCGAATCGGCCGCGCGGTGTGCGCGGCTCTGGCGGGACACGCCGTTAGAGCAGCGGGCTGCCGTGCTGGACGCCATTGCGGGGCGACTGCGCGCCGAATCTGAGGCGCTCGCCGCCACCGCCGTGCGCGAGATGGGCAAGCCGATCGCCCAGGCGCGCGCGGAGGTCGAAAAGTGCGCGTGGGGGATGGAGTATTTCGCCGACAACGCCGCGGCGATGCTCGCATCGCAGCCCGCATCGTCAAACGCGTCGCGCAGCTACGTCGCTTTCCGTCCGCTGGGCGTGCTGCTGGCGATCATGCCGTGGAACTTTCCCTACTGGCAAGTCTTTCGCGCGGCGGCACCGGCGCTGATGGCCGGCAACGTGCTCGTGCTCAAGCACGCGACGAATACGAGCCGCTGCGCACTCGAGATCGAACGTGTGTGCCGCGACGCCGGCGCACCCGAAGGGCTGCTCGGCGCGGTGCTGATCGCCGGCGACCAGGCGGCGCGTCTCGTCACCGATCCGCGGATCGCCGCGGCGACGCTGACCGGCAGCGAGCGCGCCGGTGCCGCCGTCGCGCGCGCCGCGGGCGAAGTCTTGAAGAAGTGCGTGCTCGAGCTCGGCGGTTCGGATGCGTTCGTCGTCCTCGCCGACGCCGACGTCGAGGCCGCGGCCGCGACGGCCGTTACGGCGCGCTTCCAAAACAACGGCGAAAGCTGCATCGCCGCAAAGCGCTTCATCGTCGACGCCGGCATCTACGACGATTTTATCGCGCGCTTTGCGGAGCGCACGCGCGCACAGGTCGTCGGAAATCCGATGGACGACCGCACGCAGATCGGACCGTGTGCGCGGGCGGATCTTCGCGAGACGGTACACGAGCAGGTCACCGCTTCGGTCGCCGCGGGCGCGCGGCTCGTCGCCGGCGGCGCGCCAACCGGCGACCGCGGCTTCTTCTACCAGCCGACGATCGTCTCCGACGTCGTCCCCGGCATGCGCATGTTCGACGAGGAGGTGTTCGGGCCGGCCGCCGCTGTCGTTCGCGCGACCAACCGTGACCACGCGCTCGCGCTGGCAAACGCGTCGACGTTCGGACTCGGCTCGAGCGTGTGGACGCGCGACATCGCGGCGGCGGAGGATTTCGCCGCCGGCGTCGAGGCCGGCGGGGTCTTCGTCAACGGCATGGTCGCGAGCGACCCGCGTCTACCGTTCGGCGGCGTCAAGCGGAGCGGCTACGGCCGCGAGCTCTCCGCGTTCGGCATCCACGAGTTCGTCAACGTGCAGACGGTATGGATCGCGTAAGGCCGCTGTAAGCTCAGCACGACACCGGGAGCGAGGCGCAGTAGTGCGCGATGCGACCGATGCCTTCGCGCACCTGGTCGCTCGGAGCGACCCAGCTGAGGCGCAGCCAGCCTTCCATCGACGGTCCGAATGCGACTCCCGGTATCGCGACGACGTCGTGGCGGTCGATCAAGTCGTGGGACGCTTGCAGGGAGCTCGTGCCTTCGGGCAGCCGCACGCAGACATAGAACGAACCCTGCGGGGCGATGAATTGCAGGCTCGACTCCCGGAGCGCGTCGAGCAGATCGACGCGGCACTCGCGATACCACTGCGCGTGTTCCTGCAGGCCGCCGGGTGCGGCAAACACGTGGAGTGCGACCTGCTGCGCGAACGTGTCGGCGCACGACGCAGCCCACGCGTGTACCTTGATCGCCTGCGCCACGACCTCGGGCGGCCCCAGGATCCATCCGAGGCGCAGGCCGGTGAGCGCGTTGCTCTTGCTCAGCGAATTCGTCACGATCGTGCACGGATAGAGGTTGGCGAAGTCTTCCGCATCCTCCGTAAACAACTGCTCGCGATAGATCTCGTCGTGGATCACCCAGACCGGCTCGCCGCCGCGCCCTTGCAAACTGCGCGCGAGCGCGCCGGCGGCGGAGCGCGAGATCACGCGGCCCGTCGGGTTGCAGGGCGAACAGAGGACGATCGCGCGGGTGCGCTCGCCGACCGCCGCCGCGATGCGATCGGCGTCGAAGGCGAAACCATCCCGCTCGCGCATCGCGACGCTGCGCACCGCAACGCCCTCGAGCGCCGCCATCTTCGAATACGATGGGAACGACGGCTCGATGACGAGCACCTCGTCTTTCGCGGGGTCTAGAATCGTCTTCATCGCGACGTACATCGCCTCTTGCGATCCAACGGTCACGCACGCACTCTCGGCGCAATCCATCCCAGGATACCGGTAGTGCGTCGCGATCGCCTCGCGCAGCGCCGGATCGCCGGCGTTGGGAGTATACCGCACGCCGCGTTCGCGCACGTATCGCATCGCGTGCTCGAAATGCTCGTATACCGGCAAGAGCGAGGGCTCGCCCATGCCGAGGTCGATCGACGTGGGCCGTTTGCGCGCCGCGATCTCCCGAATCATCGACGCTGGTATCGCGAGCACGCGCGGATTCATACGGCGACGCCGTAGTCGCGAAGCGCCGCGTTGAGCGAAACCTTCGCGTCGGTCGCTTCACTGCGCGTTCCGACGATCAGCGCGCACGGCGTTCCATATTCGCCCGCGGCGAACCGCTTGGGGATTGTCCCCGGAATCACGACGGCGCGCGCCGGCACGCGGCCCTTGCCGACGATCGGCTGGCTGCCGCGCACGTCGACGATCGGCGTGCTCGCCGTGAGCACCACGCCGGCGCCGATCACGGCTTCGCGCTCGATCCGCACGCCCTCGACCACGATGCAGCGCGAACCAACGAACGCGCCGTCCTCGACGATCACGGGCGCCGCTTGCGCCGGCTCGAGCACGCCCCCGATCCCCACGCCACCCGATAGATGCACGCCCTTCCCGATCTGCGCGCACGACCCGACGGTCGCCCACGTGTCGATCATCGTTCCTTCGTCGACGTAGGCGCCGACGTTGACGAACCCGGGCATCAGGATGACGCCCGGTCCAAGGAAGCTGCCGTACCGCGCCACGCCCGGCGGGACGCAGCGCACGCCAAACTTCTTGAAGTTCCGTTTGAGCGGCAGCTTGTCGTAGTAGACGATCGGGTCGCGCTTCCGATCGCCGATCCAGTCGATGTGCCTGCGCTTGAAATAAAGGAGGATCGCGGTCTTGATCCAGGCGTTCGTTACCCAGGCGCCATCGCGTGCTTCGGCGACGCGAAGCTTCCCTTCGTCCAGCATGCGAATCGCTCGGTCGACCGCACGCCCGCCGGCGCCGCGCACGTCGCCGGTGCCGCGCCCCAAAGCGACGATGCGCGCCTGAAGCTCTTCCACGCTCACGCGCCCAAGCTACGGCACGGCGTCAGGCCACCCCCGCCGCGAGGCGTGCTACAGGGGCGGCTACGCTGCGAAGCGCATTATCCCAGTCCTGCAGCGTGAAAGGAGTTTCCGTGGCGAATTCGCCGAGCGACGACCAACGAATCAACGCGATCCGCTTCCTGGCGGTCGACGCAGTCCAAAAGGCCAACTCCGGGCATCCCGGCATGCCGATGGGCGCGGCCGCGATGGCGTACACGCTGTGGAGCCGTCACCTGCACTTCAATCCCAGCGACCCGCACTGGCTCAATCGCGACCGCTTCGTGCTCTCCGCGGGACACGGCTCGATGCTGCTCTACGCGCTGCTGTACCTCACGGGCTACGACGTGACGCTCGACGACATCGAACATTTCCGGCAGCTCGGCAGCAAGACGCCCGGCCACCCCGAGGCCGAACGGACGCCGGGAGTCGATGCGACGACGGGACCCCTCGGCCAGGGCATCGGCGACGCGGTCGGCATGGCGATCGCGGAAGCGCACCTCGGTGCGGTCTACAATCGCTCCGACGAGCCGATCGTCGATCATTTTACGTACTGCATCTGCGGCGACGGCGATCTCATGGAGGGAATCAGCCAGGAAGCCCTGTCGCTCGCCGGGCACCTCAAGCTCGGCAAGCTGATTGTCTTCTACGACGACAACCACGTTTCGCTGGCCGGGCCGACCGACATCACGCTCACCGACGACCCCATCGCTCGGTTCGACGCGAGCGGGTGGCACACGCAGCTCGTCGACGTGGCACACGGCAACGACGTCGCGACGATCGATCAGGCGATTACCGTGGCGAAGAACGTCACCGATCGGCCGTCGTTCATCGCCGTCCGGACGCACATCGGCTTCGGCTCGCCGCGCCAAGACAACTATCTCGCGCACGGTGAAGCGCTCGGCCCGGAGAACGTCAAGAAATCGAAGGAAGAGCTAGGCTGGCCGCTCGAGCCGAACTTCTACGTCCCCGACGACGTGCTGAAGTTTTACCGCGATCTCGGCAAGCGCGGCGCGCAACTCGAGTCGGATTGGCGCACGACGTACGACGAGTGGAAGCGCGCGAACCCGGACTTGGCGGCAATCCTCGAACGCGCGCTGCGCGGCGAGGTTCCTTCGAACCTTCCGTGGCCGCAATTCACGGCCGAAAACGGCAGCGTCGCGACGCGCGACGCCGGCGGCACCGTGATGAACGCCATCGCGGCGCAGCTCCAAGACCTCGTCGGCGGCTCGGCCGACCTCGATCCCTCGACGAAGACGTACCTCAAGAACTGCGGCGACTTCGAGCCGGGGAACTACGCGGGCCGCAACATTCACTACGGCGTGCGCGAACACGCGATGGCCGCCGCGACCAACGGCATCGCGCTGCACGGCGGCCTGCTGCCGTTCGCCGCAACCTTCTTCAACTTCGTCGACTATTGCAAGCCCGCGCTCCGGCTCGCGTGCCTGAGCGGAATCCACTCAATCTACGTCTTCACGCACGATTCGGTCTTCCTCGGCGAAGACGGGCCGACGCACCAACCGATCGAGCAGCTTGCGACGCTGCGAGCGACGCCGAACTGCTACGTCGTTCGTCCCGCCGACTCACTCGAAACCCTCGAGGCGTGGAAGCTCGCGATCGCGCGAAAGCATGCGCCGTGGGTGCTCGTGCTCACGCGGCAGAAGGTGCCGTTCCTCGGCGTGCGCGACGCGGCGGTCGAGAAGGGTGCCTACGTTATCGCAGACGCCGACGGAGGCGAACCCGACGCGATCCTCATCGCAACGGGTTCCGAAGTATGGCTCGCCGTCGAAGCCAAGAAGATCCTCGACGACAAGGGCTCGAGAACGCGCGTGGTGTCGATGCCGTGCTGGGAACTCTTCGACGAACAGCCGCAGTCGTATCGCGACGAAGTTCTTCCCCCCGCCGTGACCGCGCGCATGTCGATCGAGGCGGGAGCGACGCTCGGCTGGGCCAAGTACGTCGGCGACCGAGGCTTCGCGTTCGGCATCGATAAGTTCGGCACGTCGGCGCCCTTCGCCGACGTCGCGAAGGCGTACGGTTTCCTCCCCGACAACGTCGCCCGCGTGGCGGTCGACAAGCTCGCTTTGGCACCGCGTGCATCGCACGTGGGAGCCCCCGCATAATCAAGCATCAGAAAGGTAAGAGACATGGAGAATCAGGTTCGGCAGCTGCTCGATGCGGGGCAGAGCGTCTGGATCGACAACGTGCGCCGAAGCATGTTCGCGTCGGGCGAGCTCAAACGCTTGATCGATTGCGGCGTGCGCGGCATGACGAGCAACCCGACGATCTTCGAGAAGGCCATCGGCGCGGGCAACGACTACGACGAGCAGCTTTCCACGCTGATCGCCTCGGAAACCAACGCCGACACGCTCTTCTGGGACCTCGCGATCCAGGACATCCAGCACGCCTGCGACGGCTTCCGGCCGGTCTTCGACTCCTCGGGCGGCAACGACGGCTTCGTGAGCCTCGAGGTTTCGCCGCTCCTGGCAAACGATACGGCCGGCACGATCGCGATGGCCAAGGAGCTGTGGGATCGCGTGGACCGTCCGAACGTCATGATCAAGATTCCGGGCACGAAGGCGGGCGTCCCGGCAATCGAAGAGTCGATCTACCGCGGCTACAACATCAACGTGACGCTGATTTTCTCCGTCGAGATGTACGAGCGCGCCGCGCGAGCCTACATCAAGGGGCTCGCGCGCCGTGCGGCCGAAGGAAAACCCATCGACCGCATCCGCTCGGTCAATTCCGTCTTCGTCAGCCGCATCGACAGCGCGATCGACAAGATGCTGCAAGACCGCATCGCCAAAGGCGAAAAGCTCGAGCACCTGTTGGGGAAAGCGGGCATCGCCGGCTTGCGGCTCACGTATCAGAAGTTCGAGGAAATTTTCTCCGGCGACGAGTTCGCGCCGCTCCGCGCCAAGGGCGGCGCGGTGCAGCGGCCGCTCTGGGCGTCCACCTCCACCAAGAACCCGCACTATCCCGATCTGATGTACGTCGAGACCGTCGTCGGACCGGACACGGTCAACACGATGCCGGGGCCGACGCTCGACGCGCTGCTCGATCACGGCAAGATCCAACCCGACACCGTGCGGCAGGACCTCCCCGCAGCGGCGGACGTGATGCGCGCGCTGCAGGACGCGAAGATTTCGCTGTTCGACGTGACGCACCAACTGCAGATCGAAGGCGTGCAGCTCTTCTCCGATTCGTTCGCGGCGCTGCTCGGGGCCATCGTCTATAAGCAAAAGCTGCTGCAGTCGGGCGGCGCGGAGCGCGTGCGGCTGTCGCTGGGTGAGTCGCAGGGCGCCTACGACGCCGCCCTCGAGCGGCTCGCTTCGGCGGATTTCCTGAAGCGCATCTGGGCGCACGACGCCACGCTCTGGTCGAACGATGCCGACGCGACCGCAATCATCAAGAAAGCCCTGGGGTGGCTCGACATCCAACAGCACATGCTCGAGGAGGTCCCGGCCCTCAAGTCGTTTTCGAACGAGGCGAAGGAGAACTTCGGGTTCGCCGTCGTCTGCGGCATGGGCGGAAGCTCGCTCGCGCCCGACATCATCGCCGACACGTTCGGCTCGTACGAAGACCATCCGCGACTGCACGTCCTCGATTCGACCTGCCCGCAGCAGATCAAAGAGCTCGAGGAACAGATTCACGTGCCGCACACGCTCTTCATCATCTCGAGCAAGAGCGGCACGACGACCGAGCCGAACGCGTTCTACGCGTACTTCCACGAGAAGGTCTCCAAGCAGGTCGGCTCCGCGGTGGCGGGCCGAAACTTCGTAGCGATCACCGACCCCGGGACGACGCTCGACAAGGAGGCGCAGGAGGCGTCGTTCCGCGCCGATTTCGAGAACGATCCCAACATCGGGGGCCGTTACTCCGCGCTGTCGTTCGTCGGCATTGCGCCGTCGGCGATCGCGGGCTACAACGTGAACCTGCTGCTCGATCGCGCACTCGGCGCGATGCACGCCAACGACCGCAGCGTCGATTCACGCAGCGCTCCGGGCGTACGCTTCGGCGCGGCGATCGGCGGCCTGGCCGTCGCGGGCCGCGACAAGCTGACGATCGTCACTCACCACGACGTCAAGGCGTTCGGCGCGTGGGCCGAACAGCTCATCGCGGAGTCCACCGGTAAGCTCGGCAAGGGAATCGTTCCGATCGCCGGCGAGGCGTTGGGCGGTCCGGAAGATTACTCCGACGACCGCACGTTCGTGTACGTCGGCGCGAACCTGGCCGATCCCGAGCCCAACGTGGAAGTGAAGCTGCAGGCGCTCGAGGGGGCCGGGCATCCCGTAATTCGGCTCGCGATGAACGACCGGTACGACCTCGGCGAGCAGTTCTATCTTTGGGAGATCGCCGTCGCCGCGGCGGGCGTCATCCTCGGCATCAACGCGTTCGATCAGCCCAACGTCCAGGAATCCAAGGACAACACCGTCGCGCTGCTCGCGCAATACGCGCGCAACGGCAGCTTCGACGAGCCCAAAGCGGATGTCGAGGGAGAAGCTTTCGACGTCACCTACCTTTCCGGCAGCGCCGCCCTTCGACAAGCTTCGGGGGACGGCCCGGCCACGACGCCGACGCAGGCGCTGTCGGGCCTGATCGCGCAGCTGCGTCCACACGACTACAACGCCATCACGGCGTACATCGCTCGAAATCCCGCGCACGCCGCGCTGCTCGACGAGCTGCGGCTCAAGATGCGGAATGCGCGACGCGTCGCGACGACGGTTGGGTTCGGTCCTCGCTTCCTGCATTCGACGGGACAGCTGCACAAGGGCGGCCCCGACACGTGCGTCGTTCTGCAGATTACCGCCGACGATCCGGACGATCCGATGATTCCCGGCATGAACGTCGGCTTCCGAACGCTTCTTGCGGCGCAGGCGCTCGGGGATTGGATGTCGCTCGACAAGCGCCACCGCCGCGGCGTGCGCGTGCACCTGAAGGGCGCGGTCGAACCCGCGCTGCGCGCCTTGGTTGCCGCCGTCGACGAAGCGCTGACGGTGCGCGCCTAGTCATGCTCCGGTTCGCTTTTGCGGCCGGAGTCATTGCGTTGGCGGCGTGCTCGGGCCCCACGGCGACGCCGGCGGTCTCGCGGGCCGACACGCGCGCGCTTCCCGCGGGGATGGAGCGCGCACCCGCTCGCCGGACCGACGCGCCGTCCGGAGCATTCCCCGGCCGCGTCCGTCACGTGTTTCTTGCGGATTCGGCGCTCAATAAAATCACGATCTTCGATAACGGCGGAACGCGCTCGCTCGGCGGCTTCGAAGAGCCTCAGGGTCTGACGACGGATCGGTCCGGCACGCTCTACGTCGCGAACACGGAGCTGTACGAGGCGGAAGAGTTCCAAAAGCCGTACGACGGCAAGCCGCTGCGCGTCTTGCAGACGGCACCGGATTATCCCGTCGACATTGCCGTTTCGAAGGCCGGCGTCGTCGCCGTACTGACGATCTGCGGCGGTACGGGTTACAACTGCTACCGGCCCGGCAGCGTTTACTTCTATGCAAACACACATGCGACGTCGCCCTGCGCCGTGATATCCGGGAACTCGAAGATCTCGAGGTTGCTGTGGGGCGCATTCGATGCCGCGGGCACGCTGTACGTTACCGGTGAAAACGACTATACGACGGCGAGAATCGGTCAGATTACGGGCGGATGCGCCGCATCTTCGCTCGAAATACTCAAGCCAAACGTCACGCTGACCTTTCCCGGAGGCATCCAAGTCGATCGCCAGGGCCGCATCGCGCTCGTCGACAGCCACGGCTTTTCCGGACCGCCATACCTCGACGTCTTTTTGCCGCCGAAGAAGCACTCTCGCGTTCTGGCGATCGACACGCAGGCGTCGTTATCCGATTCCATGATCGTCGTCAGCTTCGCGCTCAGTCACGACGGCACGACGCTGTACACGGCCGAGCCGCACGATTCGATCGAATACCCGTATCCGCACGCCGGCTTTTCCATCGGCCAAATCGCTCCGCCGGGCGGCGGCGATGTGATCGAGGGGGTTGCGGTAACGCCTGCCGAGATCCCATAGGTTCGGATTAGAGGAGCGGCCGTGCGACCGCGTTTAAGCCTCGCAATCTCACGCGCGCGCTGAAAGGACGTACTGAATCGATGCAACTCGGGATGGTTGGGCTTGGGAAGATGGGCAATTACATGACGCAGCGGCTGATCGGCGGCGGACATCAGGTCGTCGCGTACGATCGCGATCCGCAGGCGGTTCGCACCGCGGCCTCGAGCGGCGCGACCGGCGCGGACAGCCTGCGCGACATGGCCGCGAAGCTCACGGAAACGCCGAAGGTCGTCTGGGTGATGGTTCCGGCGGGCGCACCGACGGACGATACGATTCACGAACTGGCCGACGCGCTCGGCTCGGGCGGAATCATCATCGACGGCGGCAACACGAACTATAAGGACGGCCTGCGCCTCTACGGCGACTGCAAGGCGAAAGGCGTTTCGCTGATCGATGCGGGCACGAGCGGCGGCGTCTGGGGGCTGAAGGAAGGCTACTGCCTGATGGTCGGCGGTGACGACGCGCAAGTGCACCATTGCGAGCCGATCTTCTTGACGCTCGCGCCGCCGAAGGGCTACGCGCACGTGGGGCCCGCCGGCGCCGGGCACTTCTCGAAGATGGTGCACAACGGCATCGAGTACGGTCTGCTTCAGGCGTACGGCGAGGGCTTCGAGATATTGAAAAGCTCGCAGTACGCGTACGACCTCGGGCAGCTCGCGGAGCTGTGGTGCCATGCGAGCGTCGTGCGCTCGTGGCTGCTCGAGCTGCTCGTGCTCGCGTTCCGCGACGATCCGGGCCTCAAGGACATCCGCGGCTACGTCGACGACACCGGCGAAGGACGCTGGACGGTGGAGGCCGCGATCGACGAAAACGTTCCCGCGCCCGTGATCACGCTCTCGCTGCTCGCGCGCATGGCGTCGCGGCAGGACGAATCGTTCAGCGCCAAAGTCGTGGCGGCGCTGCGAAACCAGTTTGGGGGCCACGCCGTAAAAAGCGAGACGCATGCCTGACCAGACGGCGGCAGCGCCGTCCGTGGCGGCCGGCGACGGCGCGGCGGTCAACCCGCTGCGCGCCGGCTTGGCGCCCGACCGCATTACGAATCCCTGCAGCGCGGTGTTCTTCGGTGCGAGCGGCGATCTGTTCAAGCGCATGCTCCTGCCCGCGGTCTACGCCATGCGTCTCAACGGCACGCTGCCGACGGATTTTGCCCTCGTCGGCTTCGCGCGCACGTCGTACGACGACGACGCGTTTCGCGACTACTGCCGCCAGCAGCTCGAACTGTTCATGCCGGATCACAAGAAGCCGCAAGGCGCCTTGTGGGACGATTTCGCGAGCCGCATCAGCTACATCACCGCCGACTTCAACGACACCCGCCACTTCACGGCGCTCAAGGAACGCTTGGCGAAAAACGACGAGCAGTTTGGGACGTCCGGAAACCACCTGTTCTACATGTCCACGCCGCCGCCGGTCTTTCCCGAGATCATCAAGCACCTCAAGCAGTCGGGCCTGCAGAAGAGCGACACCGGGTGGACGCGCGTCATCGTCGAGAAGCCCTTCGGCGTCGACTTGGAATCCGCACGTGCGTTACAGCGTGCGATCGAGGCGGTGTTTTCCGAGAACCAGATCTACCGCATCGACCACTACTTGGGCAAAGAGCCCGTTCAGGACATCATGGCGCTGCGCTTCGCCAACACGATCTTCGAGCCAATCTGGAACCGCAACTACGTGCAAAACGTCCAGATCACGTCGGCGGAGTCGCTCGGGGTCGAGGAGCGCGGCGGATATTACGACCATGCCGGCGCGCTGCGCGACATGATCCAGAACCACGTGATCAACCTACTGGCGCTCGTGGCGATGGAACCGCCGATCAGCGCGGGCGCCGACGACATCCGCAGCGAGAAGTACAAGGTGCTTTCGGCGATCGAGCCGCCGGCCCACGGTGACGTGTGGACGATGTCGGCGCGCGGCCAATACGGGCCCGGGACGATCGACGGGCGCGGTGTCAAGGGCTACCGGCAGGAGCAGGACGTCTCGCCCGATTCCAACACCGAGACGTTCGCCGCCGCACGGCTCTACATCGAGAACTGGCGCTGGGCCGGCGTCCCGTTCTATTTGCGCTCCGGGAAGCGTTTGCCGCGCAAGGTCTCGGAGATCGCCGTCACCTTTAAGCCGATTCCGCACCGCTTCTACGGCGAGTCGACCGACCGGATCGAACCCAACGTGCTCGTCATCAAGATCGAGCCCGACGAAGGCATTTCGATGCGCTTCGAGGCGAAGGTGCCCGGACCGAAGGAGCACATTCGAAGCGTCTACATGGACTTCAACTACGGCAGCGGCTTCGGCGTGCAGTCGCCGCCGGCGTACGAACGGCTCATCGGCGATGCGATCCAGGGCGACCAGACGCTCTTTACCCGATGGGACGCCGTCGAGCGTGCGTGGGAGATCGTGACGCCGATCCTCGAAGTCTGGGAGAATACCAAGGATTTTTCGTTCCCGAACTACGCCGCCGGAAGCCAAGGGCCGCCCAGCGCATCGCAACTGTTCGCGGACTGGCGCCATCTGTGAGCATCGATCTCGCACCCGTCCTCGACGAGCTGAACGAACGCTACCGCGAACGAGGCAACGACATGAAGGTGACGACCATGACGATGGTCGTGCTCTTCGAGGACGCCGAGATCGGCGAGCTCGCGCGCGACCGCATTCGGACGCTCGCGTCCAAGCATCCTTCGCGCGTGATCGTGCTGGACGGAACGCAAGGCGAGGAGCTGCATCGCGTCGAGGCGCCCGACTGGATCGAGCTCGGAATTGCGGGGGCCGACGGCGCGGCGCTGCGCTCGGCGGTTGCCGCGCTGCGCTTGCCCGAGGCTCCCCTCGTGCTCCTGTGGATCGCGCGCGGAATTCGCAGCGACGAGCGATTCGCGGCGCTGTCCGACCACGTGCAGACCGTCGTCTATAACAGCTCGCTCTTGGACGGCGACCACGAGGCGCTGTGCGAGCTGGTCGACTACGTCGAGCACCATCCGCATTTGCCGCTCGCGGACATCGCCTACTTGCGACTCGCCCCCTGGCAGGAAAGCATCGCGATCTTCTTCGACGGCGAGGACCTCGCCGAATTGTTCGAGCTCAAGCGCGTCGAAATCTCGTGCGGATCGGAGCCGGAGGGATTGTATTTGCTGGGGTGGCTCGCGAGCCGGCTGCGCTGGACGCCCTGCGCCGCCAACGCGCTGCTCAACCGGCGCGGCCGGCAGATCGAATACGAAATCCGCCGTGAGGGCGAACCGCGGCGCATCCGGTCGGTCGCGCTGCACTCGCCGCGCTCGACCTTCGTCGCGCAGGCCGATCCCTCGGCGGATATCATCCACTTGAGCGTCGGCGGCTCGACCAAACATCCGCAGCGCTATCGCGCAATCAACAATCCCGGCATCGCCGCCCTCCTCGAGCGCGCGATCCTGTGGGGACAGAACGACGCAATCTTTCACGACTCGCTCGACCTCGCGGGTGAAATCCTCGCGCACGGGCGCGGCTAGCCATGACGGGACGGGGGGAAATGCAGATCTGCCGCGATCCGGCCGCCGTTGCGCGAGCGCTCGCCGATTACGTCGTGTCGACCGCCAGCCTCGCCATGGCCGAACGCGGCGCATTCCGCATCGCGTTGGCGGGCGGCAACACGCCGCGCGCCGCCTACGAGCTTCTCGGACGCGAGCCGTTGCGCGGAGAGATCTCGTGGAGCGACGTCTTCGTGTACTTCGGCGACGAGCGTTGCGTGCCGCCGAACGACGAACAGTCGAACTACCGGATGGCTCAGCGGGCGCTACTGGACGCCGTGCCGATCCCGGGCGCGAACGTTCACCGGATTCGCGGGGAGCTCGACCCCGGCGTCGCGGCCAACGAGTACGCTTCGATCCTTCGCGCCGATCTTGGGAACGCGCCGCAGTTCGACCTGATGCTGCTTGGCCTCGGACGCGACGGGCACACGGCGTCGCTCTTTCCCGGAACGCCGCCCGATACGGACGACGAATCGCTCGTGCGCGCGGTCTACTCGCAAACGCAGATGATGTGGCGCGTCACGATGACGCCGAGGCTGATCAATTTATCGCGCACCGTCGCCTTCGCCGTCGAAGGCCCGGATAAGGCGCAGGTCCTCGCAGACGTCTACGAGGGACCGATCGACCCGGTCAAATATCCCGCGCAGATCGTGCGTCCCGCTTCGGGCCGGCTGCTGTGGTTCGTCGACAAGCTCGCAGCCGGTATGCTGCACGGGTCGGCGCGTTAATTCCGCGTCCGGCGCGGTGAAACGGCTGATCCTCACTGCCGACGATTTTGGCGCGGCGCCCGAAATCAATGAGGCTGTCGAGCGGGCACACCGCGATGGCGCCCTCCGCTCCGCGAGCCTCATGGTTGGTGCGCCGGCCGCCGCCGATGCCGTCCGGCGCGCGCACCGTCTGCCGGGCCTCGCGGTCGGCCTGCACGTCGTACTCGTCAACGGCCGCCCGGTGCTTCCGCCGGAACGCATCCCCGATCTGCTCGAGCGCGACGGCACGTTTTCGAACGACCTCGTGCGCGCCGGCGTGCGCTTCTTCTTCCGCCCTCGGATTCGCGCGCAGCTCACCGCGGAGATTCGCGCGCAGTTCGAGCGCTTCGCCGCGACGGAACTCGCGCTCGACCACGCCGACGCACAATCGCACATGCACGTCCACCCGACGGTCTTTCGCCTCGTGCTGGAGGTGGGACGCGAGTTCGGGCTGCGCGCCGTGCGCATACCGCGGGAGCCCTTCGGAGGAACGGCCACGATCGCTCCGTGGCTTTGGCTGATGCGCCGGCGCGCGAAGCGATTCGGCCTCGCGTGCAACGATTACGCGCTCGGCGTCAACGACGCCGGGGCGCTGACCGAAGAACGGCGTGCTGACGCTCCTCGACGCGCTTCCCGACGGCGTGACGGAGATGTTCTTCCATCCGGCCGTTCGCGCGTTCGCCGGCGCCGATGCCGGTACGGAGCACTATGCGTGGGCCGGCGAGCTCCAAGCGCTGACGAGCGCGCGCGTACGCGCCGCGATCGAACGCAACGGCATCGTTCTCACGACGTACGGCGAACTGTAACCATTCCATGAGCGCAGCGCTCGGCGCCGTTTTCTTTGCCGTGGCCGTCGCCGGCGCCGCGTATCTCGCAATCGCCGCGGCGGCGCTCGCCGCATTTGCCCGGCGCCCGCTCGAGCTCGCCACGGATTTTCTCCCGAGCGTCTCCGTGCTCAAGCCGATCGCGGGTTCGGAGCCCGACCTCGAGAACAACCTCGCGTCGGTCTGCGATCAAGACTACGGTGCGCCGTACGACGTCGTCTTTTGCCTGCACTCGCATGACGATCCCGCGCTTCCCACCGTCGAGCGCGTGGCCGCGCAATACGCCGCTTGCGCGTCGATCGCCGTCGGTGAGTCGGACGGGATGCTCAACCCCAAGATCGCAAACCTCGCCAAGCCCGGCGTCGAGATGCGCGGCGAGTTAGTCGTCATCGCCGACAGCGACATCCGCGTCGATCGCAATTACCTCCGGGCGCTCGCCGAGCCGTTCGCGTCGCAGCGCGTCGGCGCCGTCACCTGCCTCTACGCCGGCATGCCGACCGGCGGGGTCGTCTCGCGGCTCGGCGCGCTGCAGATCGAAGATGGCTTCGCCCCCTCCGTGTTAGTAGCGCTCGCGCTTGGCAAGCTGCGCTTTTGTCTGGGCGCCACGATGGCGGTGCGCGGACGCGTGCTCGAGGAGATCGGCGGCCTCGCGGCCCTCGGCCGGCATCTCGCCGACGACTACCGGCTCGGCGAGCGCGTCGCGGCCGCGGGTTACGACGTGCGGCTCCTCCGCTACGTCGTCAAGACGTCGGTCGCGGAGCAACGGATCGGCGACCTATGGCGGCACGAGATTCGCTGGGCGAGGACGAACCGCGCGCTCGCACCCGCGGGATACGCCTTCTCCTTCCTCACCTACGCGTTGCCGTTCGCGCTGCTGTCGCTGGCCTTCGCGCGAAACACCGCCTGGAGCGCGGCGCTGCTGGCACTCGTGGCCGGCCTGCGACTCGCGGTTCACTACCTCGCACGGGGCGCGCTGGAAGTCGCTCGGCCCGACGACGTGTGGCTGATCCCGGTGCGCGACTGCTTGAGTCTTGCCGTGTGGGCGGCGAGCCTCTTCGGCGGCGCGATGCGCTGGCGCGACAAGCTGTTCTTCGCCAGCTCCGCGTGACCGCCGCGCCGCTCGTCAGCGGGCTAGGGCGCGCGATCCCAGCGTCTTCACTTCGACGCCGTTGTCGGTCAAAATCGTTCCCTCGACGCGCTGCAGCTCGACTACCGCCTTGTTGAGGTCCGTCTGCGCCTGCAGCTCTATGCCACGCGCCTGCGAAAGCTCGACTTGGCGCTGCAGCACCAAGAACGTCGTCGAGGCGCCGTTGCGGAACTTACGCACCTCGCTTCCGTAGACCGCTTCGGCGGAAGTGCGCGCCCGGCTCGCCGACGCGAGGCGCGAGAGCGCCGATTGATACGTCTGCAGCGCGTTTCTCGCCTCCGCTTCGATCCGCTGATCGAGGCCCTGCTTCTGAAGCTGCGCCTGGGCCTCTTCCTGGTTGGCGATCTGCTTTAGGCCGCGGCTCGTGTTGTCTTCTAGCGGAATGTTGACGACGAACGCGATGTTGAATTCGGGATACGCCGCGGTCCACATGTTGTGAAAGGCCTGCGTCTCGTTGCCCTGCGTCTTCGGCGGCGGGGTCGGACACGAATGATTGGGGAGGTCGCAACCCAACGCTTCGAAGTTGGGCACCGGCTGCAGCTGACCGGCGAAGCCGTTGCTGAAATATTGGAGGACGAGATCGGCTTGCGGCAGCGCCTGGTTCTTGGCGTAGGCACGGTCGACGTCGGCCTGTTTTCGCTGATCGGCGACTTGCCGTACCTCTGGGCGACCGCGCTGCGCCGCGGCGACGACCGACGCAAGCTCCCCCGTGTCGGGCAGCTCTTGCACGGGTGAGGACGGCACCAAATTCGCGCTCCAGATCGGATCCTCGGGGGTGGCGACGATCAAACTCTTGAGCTGCGTCTGCAGCTTGGAGACCGTTTCCAGCGCCGCGAAGACTTGCGCCTGGAAGTTGGCGGTCTGCGTCTGCGCCTCCGTCACCGTGATCGGCGGTGCGACTCCGCGCTTGGCCAGCCGCACGACGCTTCGCTCCTGCACGGACGCCTCGTTGAGCGCTTCCTCCTGGATCGCGACGTTGCGCCACGCGGCGACCAGATCCCAGTAGGCATCTTCGACCTGCGCGAGCGTGTTGGACGCGTCGACGAGTGCCTGCGCTTCGTTCGAGTCGGCGACCAGGAAGGCAACCTTCAGCTGCCGCTTGACCAAGTTCATCCCCGCGTTTCGCAGCAGCGGCTGCGTCACCGAGAGGTTGAGCGATGCCAGGTAATACGGATTGAACGTGTTGATGATGAGGTTATTGTAGGTGCGCATCTGCGTGATGCCAGCGGCGTACTGCATGCCGTTCACCGTCTGTCCCGCGACCCCGGATTGGAACGAGTACTGGTGCTGCACGATGTAGCCCGGCCCGGTCGTGGAGCACGGGTACGGCGTCTGTCCGTAGAAGATCGGCTGACACGTATACCCATGTCCACCGACCCCGGGGCCCGCGAAGAATAAGTTCTGCGGCGGCGTCACCGAGTAGTTCGAGGACGGCTCGATGCGCAGCTGCACGTCGAAATTCGCCTTGGCCTGAACGATGCGGTAGTGCGCGATCCGAACGTTGGAGGCCGAGACGGCCAAATTCGTATTCTTGAGCAGCGCCATGCCAACGGCGTCCTGCAACGAAAGCTGCACGAACGCGCCCTGCGTGACGCCGACGATCCCGGGGTTGCTCGGCCGCACGTCGGGCGCGCGATACCCCGGCGCGACGCTGGGCACGACGGCCATGCGCGGCGACGGTATCTCGGTTGGAAGCACGGCTCGGCGCGGAAGCGCGCCGTCTACCTGCGCCGAGGTGCGCTGCAGCGGGATGCCCGCGAGCACGATTGCGACGATCGCGACGATGACCGGAAGCGCGCGTACCTTCGTCACGCTTAGCGCCTCAACGTCCGGCTGCCGAGCGTCTGCAGATCGACGCCGTTGGCCGTGAGGATCGTACCCTCGACGCGCTGCAGCTCGACCACGGACTGATTCACCTGCGTTTGCGCGCGCAGCTCGAGTCCGCGTGCCTGCGCGAGCTGGAGTTGCCGCTGCAGGACGAGAAACGTCGTCGATCGCCCGTTGTGAAACTGGCGAACCTCGCTGGCATACACCGCCTCGGCCGCCCGGCGCGAGCTGCGCGCGGCGGCGAGCGTGGCCAACGCGGATTGATAGCCTTGCAGGGCGTTGCGCGCCTCGGCGCCGATCCGCTCCTCGAGACCCTGCATCAGCAGCTTCGCCTGCGCCGATTCCTCGCTCGCGACGCCGCGCATGCCGCGCCCGAGGCTGCCCTGGACCGGATAGCCGACCAGCAGCGCGGCGTTAAACTCGGGGAAGTAGCCCGCCCACATGTTGTGATAGGCGTACGGCATCGTGCCCTGCGTCTTCGGCGGCGGGGTCGGACAGGACAACAGGTTGCTGACGCTGAGACACTCGTTGAGCAGAAACGCCGGAACCGGCGCCAGAACGCCCGCGAAACCGTTGCTCAAATACTGCACCTGAAAGTCGGCCTGCGGCAGCGATTGGTTCGCCGCAAACATGCGGTCGACGTCGGCCTGCAGCTGCTTGTCCCTGGCCGCAACGATTTCCGGACGGTTGCGCCTTGCCTGCGCGACGATTGCGGCGAGGTCGCCCGCGCTCGGAAGCTCCTGCACCGACATCGACGGCACAATGTTGGCGGTCCACAGCGGATCGCCCGGGTCGGCAACGACCAAGCTCTTGAGCTGCGTCTGCAGCTGCGAAACGGTCTGGAGCGAGGAAAAGACGTTGTCCTGAAAGTTCGAGACTTGCGTCTGCGACTCGACGGCATCGATCGGCGCGGCCGCGCCGCGCCGCGCCTGTCGCACGTTGCTCTGCTGCTGCGCGATCGCTTCCCGCAGCGCTTCCTGCTGGATGGCGACGTTGCGCCACGCGGCGACGAGGTTCCAATACGAGTCCTCGACCTGCGAGATCGTGTTCGAGGCATCGACGAGCGCCTGGGCCGCGGACGCGTCGGCGTTGATGAAGGCGAGCTTGAGCTGACGCTTCTGCGCGTTCATCCCGCCGTTGCGCAGCAGCGGCTGCGTCACCCCGAGGTTCAGCGTCGCGATGTAATAGGGGTTGTACGCGTTGAAAACGGTGTTGTTGTACGTGCGGCTCTGCTGGATGCCCGCTTGGTACGTCATCCCGTTTTCCGTCTGACCGCCGAGGCCGTATTGGAAGGCCGACTCGTGCTGGATGATGTTGCCCGGCCCCTCGGTATAGATGACGGCGGGCGTATGGCCCGGCGCGGGCGTGTAGCGGCCGAGCTCGCCGGGGCCGGCCTCGAACGCGTTCTCCGGCGCCGTGACGGAAAAGTTCGACGACGGCTTGAGCGCAAGCTGCACGTCGTACGCACCCTTGAGGGCGACGACGCTGTACCGCGCGATGCGGACGTTGGACGACGACACCGCGAGGTTCGGATTCTTGAGCAGCGCCATCGCGATCGCGTCCTGCAGCGAAATCTCGACGAACGGCTGCTGCGTGACGCCGACGATCGCAGCGGCGTTCGGCGCGGCGTTCGGCGCGCGGTAGCCAGGTGCGACGCTGGGAACGATCGGGAGCCTCGGCGAGGGTACCTCCGTCGGAAGCGTCACGCGGCCGGGAATGGCGGCGTCGATCTGCGCCAGCGTCGGACGCGACGGAAGCGCGGCGAGCGCGACGGCAGCAATCGCGACGGCGGTGGTAAGCGCGCGCGCATTCACTCTTTTCACGATGGATTAGGGCGCGAGCGCCTTCGACCCGAGCGTTTCGACGTTGACGCCGTTCGTCTGAAGGATCGTGCCTTCGACCCGCTGCAGCTCGACGGCCGCTTCGTTGAGCTGCGTCTGCGCCTGCAGTTCATTTCCGCGCGCCTGCGCGAGCTGGACTTGTCGCTGGAGCACCAGGAACGTCGTCGACGCGCCGTTCTGGAACTTCCGAGATTCGCTCGCGTATACCGCCTCGGCAGATTCGCGTGCGCGTCGCGCCGCGGCCAATCGCGACGTGGCGGATTGATACGATTGCAGCGCGTTGCGCGCCTCGGCGCCGATGCGTTCCTGCACGCCTTGGATCAAGATCTTCGCCTGCGCCGTCTCTTCGCCCGCGAGCCCGCGCAGGCCGCGCGCGACGCGGCCCTGCAGCGGATAGCCGACGACGAGTGCGAGGTTGAACGTCGGAAAGTACGCGGCCCACATGTTGTGGTACGCAAACGGCATGCTGCCTTGTGTGTTCGGCGGCGGCGTCGGGCACGCGGCGAGGCCCGAACCGCTCAAGCAATTGCTGGTGATGAACTTCGGAACCGGTGCGGGGATGCCGGCGAAGCCGTTACTCTCGTACTGCGCCTGCACGTCCGCCTGCGGCAGCGACTGATTCTTCGCGTAGACGACGTCGATGTCGGCCTGGCGCCGCCGGGCGTCCGCCTGACGGACCTCGGGACGGTTTCGCCGCGCCTTCGCGACCACGGTGGCCAGATCGTCCGCGGTCGGGGGCTGCTGGACGGATGTCGACGGCACGAGGTTGGCGTTCCAGAGCGGATCCGAGGCGTTGGCCGTCACGACGGTCTTGAGCTCGTTCTGCAGCTGCGCGACCGACTGCAGCGCCACGACGACGTCGTTTTCAAAGGTCGCGACCTGCGTCTCGGACGCTACGGCGTCGATCGGCGCCGCCGCGCCGCGGCGCGCCAGCCGCACGTTGCTGCGCTGCTGCGCGGTCGCCTGGCGCAGCGCCTCTTCGCGAATCGCGACGTCGCGCCACGCACCAACGAGATTCCAGTAGACGTCTTCGACGCGCGCGATCGCCGTCGAGGCGTCGATCAGCGTCTGCGCCGTCCCGGAGTCTGCGTTGATCAGCGCGAGCTTCAGCTGCCGCTTCGTCGCGTTCATCCCCGCGTTCTTGAGCAGCGGCTGGGTGACGGCGACGTTGAGCGTGGCCAGATAGTACGGATTGAACGCGTCGAAGACCGTGTTGTTGTACGTGCGGCTTTGCTGGATCTGGGCGTCGTACGTCGTGCCGTTGACCGTCTCGCCGTTGAGGCCGTACGCGAAGCCGGATTGGTGCTGGATGATGTTACCGGGTCCGGTCGTCGGCGAGGCGTTGGGATAGTGTCCGAGATCGCCGGGGCCTGCGGCGAGGAAATTTTCCGGCGGGTTCACCGAGAAATTCGACGACGGTTCGAGATGAAGCTGGAGATCGTATGCGCCCCTCACCTGTACGACGTTATATTGGGCGATGCGATAGTTCGACGCCGAAACGGCGAGGTTGGGATTGCGCAGCAGCGCCATCGCGATTGCGTCCTGCAGAGAAATGCCGACGAAAGGCTGCGCCGTGACGCCAATGAGCGCGGCGGGACTCTGCGACGCGCGGGGTGCGGCATACCCGGGCGCGATGCTGGGCACGGCCGGCAGCATCAGCGTCGGCAGCGCCGTCGGCACGACGACGCCCCGCGCGAGCGGGTCGCTCGGCTGCGCCGAGATCCGCTGCATGGGAAATACCGCCGCCGAGAGCGCCGCGGCGGCCACGAACGCCGAGACGGCGCGCGCCTGCATCACGTCACTCCGCCAACGCCACGCCGACGCGCGGCCGCCGCAGCAACAGGACGAGCGGCGCGAGCCCGATCGTGATCACGGCCACCCAACGCGACGTATCGGCGTAAGACTGCACCGCCGACTGGGCCGACACGAGGATGCGCAAGCGTTCCATCGTTTCGCGGTTCTGCACGCCGCCTTGCGCGACGACGAACTGCTCGGTGGGCAGCCGCGCGAGCGTCTGCGTCGAGGCGAGCTCGGTCTGATGGATGGTGAAGCCGCGCACGAGCAGCGTGATCAGGATGGCGGCGGCGACGCTGCCGCCGATCTGGCGCGAAAGGTTGAAAAATGCGGCGGTCGAGGGAACCTCCTTGTCGGGGACGCTTCCGATGACCGCGACCGAAAGCGGCACGAAGATCTGCGCGAGTCCGACGCCGCTCAAGATCAGCGGAAAGATCAAGCTGTGGAAGTCGGACAGCGGCGTCGTGATGTTCGCGAGCATCCAATTCGAAAGCGCCAGGACGACGAAGCCGATTGCCGCCTGGAGGCGCGGATCGACGAGGCCGCGTCCCGCAAGGAAGGCGGTGAGCGGCGTGAAGAGGAGGACGGCCCCCGCCCGAATCATCACCGTCGCGCCCGAAAGCGTGGCCGTAAACCCGAGCGAGTTGATCAGGTACTGCGGCAGGATGATGATCGACCCGTACAGGCTCACCCCGAGCACCGCACCCAGGATGCTTCCCGAAGCGACTTGGCGCAGCCGCAAGACGCGCAAATCCACGACGGGGATCGTCGAGCGCAGCGTCCACCAGACGAACGTTGCAAGGCCCGCAACGGAGGTGAACGTGAACCAGCGGATTCGCGCGTCGTCGAACCAGTCGTACTGCTGCCCGTTCTCGAGGACGAACTGCATCGAGCCCAGGCCGACGCACATCAGGATCAGGCCGATCCAATCCAGCCGGCGGTACTGCGGCTCGACGGGATTGCGCAGGAAGTTCCAGATCAGCGTGGCGGCGATGATGCCGATCGGAATGTTGACGAAAAAGATCCAGTGCCAGTTCCAGTTGTCGGTGATCCAGCCGCCGATCACCGGCCCAAGCGCCGGCCCGACGATCACACCCATCGCGAAGACGCCTTGCGCCTTGCCCTGCTCCCGGATGCCGTACGTGTCGCGAAGGATGGCCTGCGACGTCGCGATCAGGCCGCCGCCGCCCAGCCCTTGGATCAGCCGCCAAAACACGAGCTGTCCGAGGCTGTTCGAAAAACCGCACATCAGCGACGCGACCGTGAAGATCACGATCGAGGTGAAGAAATACTGGCGCCGGCCGAAGCGAGCCGCAAGCCACGGGTTGAGCGGGATGACGACGACGTTGGCGATGAGGTACGCCGTAACCACCCACGCACCGAGGTCCACGCCGACGCCGAAGTTGCCTTGGATGTTCGGCAGCGACACGTTGACGATCGTCACGTCGATGATCTCGAGCAGCGTCGCAGTGATGACCGCAATGCTGATGATTGCCCGGCGCAGGCCGCGCTCGACGACCGGGCTTTCGTAGGTGCTGTGGAACATGCTTACTTCGCTTAGGACACGCTATTTTACGCGAACGTAGGTTTCGACGCTCATTCCCGGACGCAGCGGCAGGTCCGATCGAAGGTCGTCGACGTCGATGCGGACCGGAATGCGCTGCGTCACCTTGACGAAGTTACCGCTGGCGTTCTGCGCGGGGACCAGCGCGTAGGTGTTTTCCGACGCGGGATTTATCGACGAGACGTGGCCATGGAACGTGACGCCCTTATAGGCGTCGACGCGGATGTCGACGGGCTGCCCGACGCGCATCCCGCCCATTTGCGTTTCCTTATAGTTTGCGGTGACGTAGACCTTATGCGGGACGATCGTCAGAAGCGTCATGCCCGCACCGATCGTTTGCCCGACTTCGGCGCTCTTTTGCCCGACGTAGCCGTCGGTCGATGCGTAGATGCGCGTATAGTTGAGGCTTTGCTTCGCGAGATAGAGCTGCGCGAGCGCGGCTTCCACCTGGCTCGGGTCCGACGCTTGCGACAATTTGCCTTGCGCCGTCGTCAGTGCGCCCGAGGCCTCCGACACGCCGGCTTGCGACGCGGCGACGCGGCCTTGCGCCGCGGCGACGTTGGCCTGCGCGATATTCACCTGATCCTGCGCGCCGCGGAGCTGGGCTGCCGCCCCGGCGCTTTGCGCGCGCACCGCATCGAGCTGCTGCGACGCAACGTCGCCCGTGCGGACCAGCGAGTTGACGCGCGAATAGTCCGCTTGCGCCTTGTTGTAGGCCTGCTGTGCCGCGGGGACTTGCGCTTGTGCGGCGCGCAGTTGCGCCGCCGCTTGAGCGACTCCGGCTTGCGCGACGGGGACCTGCGCCTGGACGTTCTCGATCGCACCGCTCGCCTGCGAAACGCCGCCTCGACCCTGTTCGGTCGTCGCGCGCTGGTTAGCGGCGGCGAGATCGTACTGCGCCTGCGCCTGGCGTAGCCGCGCCAGTTCGTCCTTGTTGTCCAGAACGATCAGCAGCTGTCCGCGACGGACCGGCTGATTCGTGTCGACCAAGATCTTATCGATGCGCTCGGGGATCTTGCTCGTAACGGCCACTTCGTCGGCCGCGACGTGCGCGTCGTCGGTTCCCTCGCGCGCGAGCAGATACGTCAGCCACGGCAGGCCCCAGATGACGAGTGCCGCGATGACGATCGCCGCAGCGACCAGGAAGAAAATGCGCTTACGAGGACGCGACGCGCCCTTCGCCGCGTCGTCCGCCTCGACGTCGGCCGGCGCCGCCCGTCCAGGGCCGTTGGGCTTCTTTTCGGCGACCGTTTCTTGGCGATCGACCTCGCGAGTATCCATTACCGTTTGCTTACTCCATGAAGAAAGACGTCGATGTAAAAACGCAGTGCGGCATCCGGTTCGCCGCCGTGGAGCAGCGAATTTGGAAATTTCTTACGGCCCAGCGCGTGCATGAACACCAAGCCCAAGAAGACCATGGCGAGTTTTTGAGCGTCGCCGCGCAGCTCGCCGGCGTCGATGCGGCGGCGCATGAACTCGGTGAGTACGGCGAGAATCGCGAGCTGCGGCTGCCACGCCGTTTCCGCGAAGATGTCCTTTTCGTAGTCCTGCTCGACGAGCGACCAGCGGATCATGTCCTGCAGCGACTCGAAGCGCGCGAACATGATGCGCGCTAGCACCAGCAGGTCGTCGGAGAGTGCTCCGCCGCGCTGCGCGGCCACGTCGGCGAGCTCCAGGTAGCCGCAGAAGTGCTGGGCGCAGGCCACGAGCAGCGCCTCCTTCGTGCCGAAGTGACGGAACAGCGTGGCCTCGTTGACGCCCGCAACGTCCGCGATCTCGCGCGTCGTCGACCCGCGCTTTCCCTTGCGGCCGATGACGTCGCGTGCGGCCGTGAGGATGCGCTCGCGCGTCTCTTCGGGCGACGCGGATCTGCCCGGTTCGGCGGCTTTACGCGTCTCGATCATGGCGCGAGCGGCCCCGTGCTGCGCAGCGGTACGTTGGTCTGATAGGTGCCGTACGTCGCGTCGGCCACCGCATGGACGTGCGGAATGTCGATCGTCGCATGCTGCTGCGACAGGACCGAGTAGCTGCCTTCGGAGCGGTACTGCTGCGTCATCGTAATCTTGCCGCCGCTCGTGTAGTACCACTCCATCTGCAGCAGCGCGTAGTCGGTCGGATCGACGTAGGCCAGCGTGTGATCGAGGATGTCGCTATGGATCTTCTTCGTCAGCCGCAGAACCAGCGTGGGCCGGCCCCGCAGCCAGCTCGTGCCCGCGAGCGTAACGTTCTCGTCTTTCTCCCACGCCTTCGGGTTGCCGACGTCGTCGAACAGCCGCTGGAAGCTGCGCGCGTAGCTCGGCATGCGGTCGAAGACGACGACGTAGAGGTCGGGACGCTTATAGTACGAGGTGCCGTCGAGCTTCGGCGCCAGAAACGGGAAGCTGAGCATTCGGATGTCGACGTGGACCCGGGCACGGTACGATTCCAGCGACGGATTGCGCTCCGCCATGCGCGTCACGACGGTCCAGGCGCTTCCCGGCGAGACCGAAATGTCGGACGCGGCCGTCACGCCGACGGTCGGGCTCAGGGCGAGCACGAGGTAGAGAAAAACCTTCAACAATGCCATTCACCGCGGTGCAAGTGGGTACTTGCACGCAGTCTACCATGGCGTTCGGAGTGAAGCAAGTGCTTACACGCACTCGCTTCCTAGCCGTTTTCGGCTTCGGAGCCCTTGCGGTGGTGGCGGTGATGGCGGTGGCCGCCGCCGGCGCCTGCGGCATGGAAGCCCTGTGCGGTTGCTTGGCTGGGGCAGAGGTACTCACCATGCTTGGTCTTGCCGTACGCGGGATCGTCCGGCTCGTGGTACGCCTTCGTGTTGAGGTTGACCCAGACGGCCTTCGTGGCACCGCAGTTCGGTACGGGGACCGACCGCGCCGCCGGCAGGCCGGCCGACGACTGCGCCGCCGGAGCACCGTCGTTCCCGGCGTTGCGGGCATTGCTGGACTTCCCGCCGCCGCAAGCGACCAATGCGAGCAGCGCGGCGCACGCGCAGATACCGATCGTAGGCTTCTTCATAGCAGGCGCTTCGCGATGGCCGCGACCGCGTCCCTGGCCCTGCGCGCGAGCGCCGACGGCTCTCCGACGTAGACGCGCCGGCCGCGTACGAACGTCGCCTGCACCCACGCATCCTGCCCCCGATAGACCAGCGCGTTGAGCGGCGGCGAGTACGATTCGATTACCGACGCATCGAGCACGACGTAATCGGCCGGGCAGCCCGCGACGATGTCGCCGCCGTCCACGCGGAGGACGCGCGCGCCTTCGGACGTCCCGAACGCGTACGCGTCGCGCGCGCTCAGGGCGGCGCCGTCGAGGTGCTTGAGTTTTTGCAGCAGCGCGGCGCCGCGCATCTCTTCAATGAGCGAGGGGCGGACGTCGGCATCGGTGCCGAGGCCGATCGGCACGCCCAGCTTTTGCAGCGCAACGACGTCGCAGATGCCGTCGCCGAGATATTGGTTGGTCATCGGATTGTGCACGACCCGCGCGCCACTGCTCGCGAGCAGCGATCGATCGCCGTCGTCGAGGTAGATCGCGTGAATCGCGACCGTTCGTTCGCCGAGCGCGCCGAGGTGGTGGAGCAGCTCGACCGGCGATCGGCCGAAGCGGCTGCGCGTCGCCTCGCCCTCGTACGGCGCCTCGGCCACGTGGACGTGCAGCATGCAATCGGCTTCGCGCGAAAACTCCGCGGCGGCGCGCAGCATCTCGTGCGACGCGGCGTGGAGGGAGTGCGGCGCGACACAGACGTTCGCGTCGGGATAACGGGCCATCAGTTCGCTCGTACGTTCGGCCGCCGTCGCGACCGTCTCACGGAACTGCGCGGGCGCGTAGTCCGCGTCCATCCACGTGCGCGCCAGGACGAGCCGAATACCCGTTTCCCGCGCGGCGCGGATCACCGACTCAGCGTACGCGTTGCCGCCCGCGTTGAGGTAGAAGAACTCCGCGACCGTGGTGATTCCCGCGGCGAGCATCTCCGAGAACACCGCCGCGAACGTCCAGTAGACGTCGTCGGGCGTGAGCTGGGGGACGACGCGATACAGCGCGTCGGCGCGCCACTTCTCGAATGGCCAATCGTCGGCCCAGCCGCGCAGCAATATCTGATACGCGTGGCTGTGGCCGTCGATGAAACCGGGTACGACGAGCCGGTCGGCCGGAAAGGCGCGCGCGTCCAGCTCCCGCGCCGATTCCCGCACGTCGCGAAAATCGCCGCTTGCGACAATGCTTCCATCGCGCACGACGAAGGCGTAATCATGCCGCAGGTCGCCGCCGACCAGTGCTCGCGCGCACCGAACGAGTTCAGTCACGCCCATCGCAACCCGCCTTTGACGACGGCCCGGGCGAGGTTGCCGCCGAACTGCCAGCCGAATTCTTCAGGCGATTCCATCGCTAGGGCAACGAGGCCGGCGCGATCGCCGACGCGGATGCGGCCAACATCGATGCGCAGGGAGTGCGCCGCCGCGCGAGTGACGCCGTAGAGCGCTTCGGCGGCGCTCAAGCCGAAGAGCGTTCGGCCGTAATAGGCGACGGTCTGCATGTTGAAGCACGGCGACGTCCCGGGGTTGTAGTCGCTCGCGAGCGCAACCACACCGCCGGCGTCGAGCAGCGCCCGAACCGGCGCTCGCCGCGGAAGGCCGAGGTAGGCGATCGTCGCGGGGCACGCGACGGTGACGGTGCCATGCATCACGATCGCCGATACGTCGTTCTCGGCGATGTAGTTGCAGTGATCGACCGCATCGACGCCAAGCTGCGCCGCCATCGCCGCCGCTCCGCCGAAGGCCATCTCGTCACAATGCACGCGCAGGCGCAGGCCGTGTGCGCGCGCGGCCTCCAGATAGCGGCGCGTCTGCTCCGGCGAAAAGAACCCCGGCTCGCAGAACGCATCGGCGTAGACGGCACCGTGGGCGGCTGCCGCCGGTACGACTTGGTCGATCAGGTAGTCGACGAACGCCACTTCGTCGGCGAACTCCGGCGGCAGCGCGTGCGCGCCGAGGAAGGTCGGGATGAGGTGCGGCACATCGGGATCGTCGCGGTGCGCGGCGATGAGGTCGAGCAGCGCCGATTCGCCGGGTTTGTGCAGCGCGTAGCCCGTTTTCGTTTCGAGCGTCGTCGTGCCGTGCGCGAGCATCAGCTGCAGGCGCGGGCGAATCGTGCGTTCGTAGAACGCCCCGGGATCGAGCAGCGCCTCGCGCGTGCGCTCGATCGTGTACAGCATGCCCAGGGGCGGCGGCTCACCCAGGACTCGCGCCGCGAAATCCGCCTCGCGATCGCCCGCGTACAGCGGGTGCGCATGCGCGTCGACGAAGCCCGGCACGACGACGCAGTCGCGCAGATCGATCTCTTCCGCGGCGCCGCGTGCGGTCGAGGAGGCGGCGGCGATGGCCGTTATGCGGCCGTCTTCAACGATGATGGCGGCATCGTCGATGCGTCCAAGCGCGGCGAACGTCACGCCGTTCTGGGGCGCGTCGGTGTCGCACGTAATGACGGCGCCGGCCCTGATTACGAACGAACCGCTATCGACCACGCGCATCCATCCGGCGCTGCGCGCGATATGACCTTTTCGGCGCGCTGCCGGATCGGCGCCGAGGTAGGAACAAAAGACCGTAGAGTAAAGCACGCGCTAGAGCGGAGACGATATGAAGAATCACCAGGTTAGCGGCTTCCTTTTCCTCGTGGCCACATCTTTTGCGATCGCCGCCTGCAGCCAAGGATCTCCGAACGAAGCGCTAACCTTGCCCTCTGAAGCGCGGGACGGCGGATCTGCGTCTCCTCTTCAGCACGTCGTCGTTATCATTCAAGAGAACCGAAGTTTCGATAACTTTTTCGCAAAGTTCCCGGGTGCCGATGGAGCGTCGAGCGGCAAAGCAGCGCCGATGTCGGCATCGATCGCTTACTGGTGCGCGGAATATCATCAACCCGTTATAACGCAGGCGACCAGCATACCGCTGACTGAGGTTACGCTGCTCGGCAAGGGATTCAAAGGCAACTATCATTGGGACATGGATCTCGACCATACGTATCCCGGGCACCAAATCGAGCTCGATGGCGGCAAGATGGATGGCTTCGATCTCGTGAATTTCGGAGCGAACGGGTCGGCGACAGCCCCGGAGTGCACTTACGCCTACCAATACGTCGATCAGAAGGATATTGAGCCATACTGGGACATTGCTAAACAGTACGTCCTCGCGGACCACATGTTTCAAACCCAAGGAAGCTCTAGCTTTACGGCGCATCAAGATTTGATCGCCGGCGGTACGGCCGTAAACTATGGCGGCGACAACAGCGTTATCGACAACCCGTACGCATTTCCGTGGGGCTGCGATTCGCCCCCAGGTACTCGAACGGCACTTATCACGACCTCCGGAACCTATCTTCCCACCGCCGGTCCGAAGCCGTGCTATACGTATGCAACGCTTCGCGACCTGCTCGACGCCAAGAAAGTTTCGTGGCGATACTACGCCGTGGGGATAAACGGCGGAGGACCGGGGATCTGGAGCGCGTTTGACGCGATCAAAGCCGTCCGACAGGGGCCGGAATGGAGCACTAACGTCACGACCAGCCCTAAAGTCATTTTTACAGACATTACCAAGGGCCAGCTTCCCCACGTCGCTTGGGTCACTCCCGAGGCAGCGAATTCGGATCACCCCTTCGAAATTATCAATAAGATGCCGGTGGATACAGGGCCATCTTGGGTCGCATCGGTCGTTGTTGCTATCGGTGAGAGCAAATACTGGAAGTCCTCTGCCATCATCATCCTTTGGGACGATTCAGGCGGATTCTACGATCATGAGCAGCCGGCGTTCTTCGACGACCAGGGTGGCCTCGGTTTTCGCGTTCCAATGCTCATCGTTTCGCCGTACGTTAAAGCGCACATCGAACACACTCAGTACGAAACGGCTAGCATCGTCAAATTTATCGAGGATAACTGGAGGCTCGGCGGCCCTCTTCAGACGCCCGACGCGCGAGCGACCAGCATCGGCAACGCTTTTGACTTTACCCAGTCGCCGCGACCCTTTAAGCCGATCCAATCAAAGCTTTCCAGGTCTTTCTTTCTTCTTCAAAAGCCTTCCGGACTGCCGCTCGATTCGCAGTAGTCTGTCAGAGGCGCCAGTCGATGCCTTTTTCGTCGGCGGTTTCGATCGCGATCTCATAGCCCGCGTCGGCGTGGCGCACGACGCCCATGCCGGAATCCGTCGTGAGGACGCACGCGAGGCGCTCGCGCGCGTCGTCGCTGCCGTCCGCGACGACGACCATTCCGGCGTGGAGGCTGTATCCGATTCCCACGCCACCGCCGTGATGGAAACTGACCCAGTGCGCGCCCGCCGCGGTGTTGAGCAGCGCGTTGAGAATCGGCCAGTCGGCGATCGCGTCGCTGCCGTCCTTCATCCCTTCGGTCTCGCGGTACGGCGACGCGACGCTGCCCGTGTCGAGGTGATCGCGGCCGATCACGATCGGCGCACGAAGTTCTCCGGTGCGCACGAGCTCGTTGAAGGCGAGCCCGGCCTTCGCGCGGTCGCCGTAGCCCAGCCAGCAGATGCGCGCGGGGAGTCCTTGAAAGGCGACGCGTTCGCGCGCTAGGCGAAGCCAGCGCGCGAGCGATTCGTCGGCGGGAAAGAGTTCGAGCAGCTTTTGGTCGCAGCGCTCGATGTCGTCGGGATCGCCCGAAAGCGCGACGAAACGAAACGGACCGGATCCGCGGCAGAACAGCGGCCGGATGAACGCCGGAACGAAACCCGGAAACGCGAAGGCGCGCGCAAAGCCCGCTCGCTGCGCCTGCGCGCGGATGTTGTTGCCGTAATCGAACACGACGGCCCCCGCGTCGAGATAGCGCACCATCGCCTCCACGTGAGCGCTGCAGCTCTCCAGCGCGCGCCGCTCGTACTCGTTCGGATCGCGCTCGCGCAGCGCCGCCGCCTCATCGAGCGTCAGGCCAGCGGGAACGTAGCCGTTGAGCAGATCGTGCGCCGACGTCTGGTCGGTTACCGCGTCGGGGCGAAAGCCGAGCTCGTAGAGGCGTGGGAATTCGATTGCCGCGTTCCCCTCGTAGCCGATCGAAACGCCTTCGCCGGCCGTCCGGGCCGCTTCGACCAAGCGCAGCGCCTCGTCCCGGGAATCGGCGACGCGATCGAGATAGCGCAGGTCGCGCCGGCGCTCCAAGCGTGCGCGATCCACGTCGACGACCAGACACACGCCGCCATTCATCGTGACGGCGAGCGGCTGCGCGCCGCCCATGCCGCCGACGCCGGCGGTCAGCGTCACGCGGCGCGCGAGCGATCCGCCGAAGTGCCGGCGCGCGAGCTCCGCGAACGTCTCGTAGGTGCCTTGCACGATGCCCTGCGTACCGATGTAGATCCACGAACCGGCCGTCATCTGTCCGTACATCGTCAGACCGGCGGCCTCGAGCTCGCGAAAGACCCTCCAATCCGCCCACTTGCCGACGAGATTTGCGTTGGCGATGAGGACGCGCGGGGCGCGGGCGTGCGTTTTCCAGATCGCGACCGGCTTGCCGCTCTGCACCACGAGCGTCTCGTCGTTGCGCAGGCGCCGCAGCGAGCGAACGATGGCGTCGAAGGCATCCCACGATCGTGCGGCACGGCCGTTGCCGCCGTACACGACCAAGTCGTCCGGCCGCTCGGCCACCTGTGGATCGAGGTTGTTCATCAACATGCGCAGCGCCGCTTCTTGCGGCCATCCCGCGCAGGAAAGCTCCGTCCCGCGCGCCGCGCGGACGTCGCGCGCTCCGATGACGTTCATGCCGCTCGAATTCTTTGAGTCACAACCAAAGCCTTTGATGCGTCGAGAATGACACGGGACAAGATTGAAGAATAGCAGCCCATGGAACGCTCGTTGCGCAATTCATTCTCTATTTTCGTGCTCGCGGGCACCTTCGCCGCCGGCTCGAGCTCCGCGCTCGCGGGTACCACCGGCGCGATCACCGGCGTCGTCTCGAACACGAGCGGCGCGCCCATTGCGGACGCCCGCGTGGTGGCCGTCAGCCCGTCGGAAACTCTCGCCGTTACGACGGACGCGTCCGGGCGCTTCTCCATGCTTTCGCTCGCGCCGGATACGTACACCATTACGGGAACGAAGACCGGTTTCGAAACGTCGTCCATCACCGGCATCTCGGTCTTCGCGGATCAGGTGCAGACGATTCGCGTCACGCTGGCGCCGGCTCTCAAGACGATCGCGCGAGTGACGGCGCGCTCCTCGATGGACGTGGTGAAGCCCGGCACGACGACCGACGTCTATTCGGTCAACTCCGCCGTGACGCAGGCGGCGGCCGGCATCGGCGGCGGCGGCAACCTCAATAACGCCTACTCGGCGATCGCGTCAATGCCGGGCGCCTTCGTGCCGCCCAACCAGCAAGGATGGGATCAAGTCGTCTACATCCGCGGCGGCAACTACGACCAGATCGGCTACGAATTCGACGGCGTTCCGGTGAACCGTTCCTTCGACAACTACCCGGGGGGAACGGCCGGCACGCTCGGCCAGCAGGAACTGCAGCTCTACGCCGGCGGCGGTACCGCGGGACAGACCACCAGCGGACTCGCCGGCTTCATCAACCAGGTGATCAAGACCGGCACCTATCCCGGCTACGGCACCGTGAGCGGCGGCGTCGGCTCGCCCACGTACTATCACAACCTGCAGCTCGAAGTTGGCGGCGCGACGCCCAACCGTCTCTTCTCCTACTACCTCGGCGTCGGCGGCTACAACCAAGACTACCGCTATCTCGATCAGTTCAACGGGTCGAACCTCGGCGACGTCTGGGGCTATCCCGCGATCGCTTTTAATACGATCAATCTGCCTTTCGGCGGCGTCTTTCCCACGTGCGGCAACGTCGCGCCGTCCGGCACGGGCTTCTATTCCGGCCCCAACTCATCGCCGGTGTACGACCCGTACACGCTCAAACCGGGCCAGCGCGGCTACCTCCCTCTTCCCGCCGGCGTCGCCAACGATCCCGGCTGCTACCAGACGCTCTCCCCGGCGTACGCGAGTTACTCGGACATCGCCGATCGCGAAACTGTCATCAACCTACACTTCGGCATCCCGCACCGGCACGACGCGGGCCGCGACGACGTTCAGGTGCTCTACAACACCACGAGCCTGCACAGCTCGTTTTACAGCTCGCTCAACGACCTCGGCCCGCACGTCATCACGCAGCTAAGCGACGTCGTCTACGGCGAACCGGTGCCGGAGGTCTGGGGCGACTTCGTCACCTGGCCGAGCGGCACGCATTTCGGCCAAAGCCCCTCGGGCGTCGCACCGGTCCCGTACTTCGATCCCGGATCGCCGACGGGACGCTGCGCGAACATTAACCCCTACAACTTCCCGCATGAGCCGCCGATCCAAGGGCAGTGCGCCGCCGGGACGTTCTCGACCGTACCGGCGGACGCGCGCGACGCCTTTTGGAACAACGCCTCGATCGCCAAACTCCAGTTCCAGCACAACATGGGGTCCAACGCGTACTTCCGGATCTACGGCTACTCGTTTTACTCCGACTGGCTGCAGACCAGTCCCTTGAGCTACGGCACCCCGTTCTTCGGCTTCGGCGTCACCAGTTACGACTACGAGCTGGAGTCGCACACGCGCGGGCTCGCGTTCACGTTCGCCGACCAGCTCAGCTCGCAGCATCTGCTGACCGTCGACGCAAACTACACGACGGCGTCCACGAATCGCTACAACAACACGAACTTCAACAACACCGTGGACACGATCGCGACGAGCCTCACCAACGGCAAGCAGTGCTTCAGCTACAAGACCCATGCGGTCGTGCCGTGCAACGACCCTTCGAGCAGCGGTACCTTCACCGATCCGGAGCCCGGTCCGGCGTTCGGTGACGCGACGTGGCAGATCACGTATACGGGCAATTCGGGATTCGTCAACAACGTGACGCCGAATTTCACGTCGTTCGCGCTCGAGGACCTCTGGACGCCCACGGACCGCTTGAACGTCGACCTCGGTTTGCGCGACGAAATCTACGCGTACAACCTTGCCAACACGTCGAACAACGGGCAGAAATTTTTGGTTTCTCGCGGGCCAGCGAGAGTTCTGCTATAACCCGCAGACGCTGGCGCCGTACTTCATCCCGGTGCCGCCCGCGAGCGGGCGCCCGCCGAACCCCTTCATCGGCTTCAACTGCCCCATCGACAACTCGATTCCGGCCCATCCGGTACAGACGGTACATCCCGACGGCAAAGACGGCCACCTTCTGCTCAGCAACTCGTACACCCCGACGCTGACCGACTACGCGTTCACGCCGCGCATCGGGCTCACGTACTCGGCGAATCCCGATACGGTGCTGCGTCTCTCGGCCGGGCGCTACGCGCAAGAACCCGAGACGTATCAGGTGCAGTACAACGCCCTCGACAACAACCTCGCCTTCAACCTGTTCCAAGCGTTCTGGCAGTACGGCTACACCACGCCCAAACATAATCCGCTGGTACAGTATTCCGACAACTACGACGCATCGTACGAGCGCCGGTTCAAAGGCACCGACATGTCGCTGAAGGTGACGCCCTACTACCGCTACGCGACGAACCAGGTCTACAACATCAGCCTTCCGTTCGGATTGACCGGCGGCCTGAACTCCGGCATCGAACGCGTCGACGGTTTCGAGGCCGAATTCACAAAGGGCGACTTCACGAAGAACGGGCTCTCGTTCTTACTTTCCTATACGTACACGAACGCCGCCGAGCGCTGGGCAGACTATCCCAACACGACGGTCAATCCCATCGACCCGTACAACCAGGACATCGCCAACTTCAACGGCCTGACGAAGACCGGCGGCGGCTCGCGCTGCTACGAAAACGACAGGCAGGGGAACGTCTATCCCGATCCCAGCTGCACGCAGCTGCAGCCGAAGTACAACGCGCCGATTCGCAATCCGTATTACACGATGTCGGAGCAGCCGCTGCTCGATCGCAACGGCTGGTACCCGGTCGGGCTGGACTTCGCCTATCTATCGCCCAACGTCGTCAGCGCGATCGTGAACTATAAGCACAACAAGTTCGCGATAACGCCGGCCCTTACGTTCAACGAAGGCCAGCCGTACGGCAGTCCCGCCGACGTCGAGGGGATCGACCCGAGAACCTGTAGCGGCAACTCGGCGAAGATTCCAACCGCGCCTCACAAGACGCAAGCCGACTACACGACGTGCGGGCTCTCCGCGGTTCAGAACGGAACGACGCCCGGCGTCTTCTATATCCCGAACCCGGAAACGGGCACCTTCGACAGCTTCGGCGCGTTCCGTCAGCCGAGCCAGCTGAACCTCAGCCTGCAACTATCCTATGCGGTCAGCCCGCGCGTCAAGGCGAACCTGCTGCTGGCCAATCTCGTCAACACCTGCTTCGGCGGTTCTTCGGAGCCGTGGACGAAGCAGTGGCCGCCGAACAGTTACACGTGCGGATACGTCAGCGGCGGACCGTTCGGAACGTCGTATTACGTCTCGAACTTCTATAACGGCAGCTCGCCGAACGATCGCCGCGCCAACGGCGCGCCGCTCAATCCGGTGTTCGATCAACCGTTTACGCCGGCGTACGCCGACACGAACTCCCTCGTACTGCCCAACCCGTTCAACGCGTACCTGCAGTTCAACATCACTCTCTGAGGCGGCACCCCGCCGCGTTTTCGGCGGCATCGACGAGGCGCTGCGAGCGGATCAGCTCGCGCGCGGCGGCGATGTCCGGTGCCGGGGCGCGGTCGTTCGTCCACGGCGGGATCGACTCGCGTGCGGCGTCGAGGGCGGCCTGCGTCCCGGCACCGGCGCGCAGCGGGCGGCGGTAGTCCGCGGCGGCGCACGCACCGAGCAGCTCGCAGGCCAGCGCCCCTTCGACGTTATCGAGCACCCGCGGGAGGTTGTTGGCCGACGTCATCCCCATGCTCACGTGGTCTTCTTGGCCGGCCGACGTCGGAATCGAATCGACGCTCGACGGCCACGCGAGCCCCTTGTTGTCGTTGACGAGTGCCGCCGCCGTGTACTGCACGATCATCAAGCCGGATTGCAGCCCCAGCCGCTGCGTGAGGAAGAGCGGCAACCCGCGGTCTTGCGCGTTGAGCAAGAGATAGAGCCGCCGCTCGGAGATCGACGCAAGCTCGCTGACCGCGATCTTGAGAAAATCCAACACGAGGGCGACGGGTTCGCCGTGAAAGTTACCACCCGAAAGAAACTCGCCGTCGTCGGGAAAGACCAGCGGATTGTCCGTGACGGAGTTCGCTTCGATCTCCGTGACGCGGGCGACGTGCGCGAGCGAATCGCGCGCGGCGCCGTGCACGACGGGGATGCAGCGAAACGAATACGGATCCTGGACGCGATCGCAACCGGCGTGCGACGCGACGATCTCGGAGCCGGCGAGGAGCGCGCGCAGATTGGCGGCGACGCGTTCCTGCCCCGGATGCGGCCGCAGGGCGTTGAGGCGGCGGTCGAACACACGCTCGCTGCCGAGGTAGGCCTCGAGCGAGATCGCGCCGATGACGTCGGCGGCGGCCGCGAGGCGACGGGCGCGCAGCACGCCTAGCGCCGCGATGCCCGTCATCACCTGCGTCCCGTTGACGAGCGCGAGCCCTTCCTTCGCGCCGAGCGCGATCGGCTTCAATCCCGCGCGGCGAAGCGCTTCATCTCCGGAAAGCCGCTCGCCGCGAAACGACGCCTCGCCCTCGCCGATCAGCACGAGCGTCATGTGTGCCAGCGGTGCGAGATCGCCGCTCGCGCCGACCGATCCTTGCGAAGGGACCACCGGCGTCACCCCTTCGTTGAGCATGGCGACGATAAGGTCGAGCGTCTCCGGCTTGATGCCGGAGTGACCGGCCGACAGCGAGTTGGCGCGCAGCACGCCCGCGGCGCGCACGAACGGACGTGCGAGCGGTTCTCCCGTTCCCGCGGCATGGCTGCGCACGAGGTTGACTTGCAGTTCGACGGCGTCGGCCGGGTCGACCGCAATGTTCGCGAGGCGTCCGAAACCCGTAGTCACGCCGTAGATCGCGTCGCCGCTTGCAAACTGCCGCTCGACGAACTCGCGCGCGCGCGCCACCCTGCTGCGCGCCGGCGCGGCGATCGCCACGCGCGCGCCGCCGGCCACCGCCTCGATGCCGTCGAGCGTAAGGCCGTGGCCGTCGAGCTCGATCATCACAACTTCGACCAGTCCGGGTGCGGCGGACGCGCGAAAGGCGGCCCGTTCTGGATGACGATCGTCTCGCGATCGTGCAGCCGGATGGCACGCGGATCGCGCCCGTGCCAGGCACTGCCATCGACCCAAATCGCGAGGCGTCGTCCCTTCGGCGCCGCGAGAGACGCGGCGCGCGTCCAGCCGAGATCCGGGCCCCACACGTCGAAGAACTGGCCGAGGTCGAACGCCCGCTTCACCGGCGACTCGATGTGGATGATGCCGTCGGCGGCGTGCGTGTGCAGCCAGTAGAGGCACGCGCCGCCTTGCGGAATGCCGATGCCGGCCGGCACCGTGACGGCGCGACCGCGATCGAAGAGCGACAGCGACACGTGAACGTGCTCGGCCGCGCCTTCCTGCCGGTCGCACTGGATGCCGTCGATCGGCAGGCCCCCGAAGTAACTTTGGGCCACGAAGGTAACGAGCGCGATGAGAGCGTGCATGGCGCTTTTCGTTCGCGCAAACGCGTGCAGCAACCCGCAGCGACGCCGCGCCGCGTTGCCGTGTGCATAACGAAAAATAATTGTGGAGAGCTTGTGAATTCCTCGGAGGAGGCGCTTGTCGTCACCGCTCGCGCGTGCTACGATTCACGAGCTTCGAATTCTCGAAGTGCGACGCGCGCATCGTTCGCGACCAATGCAACGCGTGAAACATTGCGATGAGCAACGATCCGCGGCAACGGTCAAACCGCCTGCCGGCGTCAGTGGGGACCTCTCACGAGGACCAAACAGGCGGGGCGATGGTGAGTGAATGCGCCGGAGCCCGTCGAGCGATCGACGGGTTCTGCTATTGTGGCGTCATTTCAAGCGTACTTGCCGGCGATGTCCGCGGCGAGCGCCGCGATGCGGCTGCGCGCCGCGCTGGGCGCGACGATCTCCGCCTGCGCGCCCCATCCGAGCACCCACCGCACGAGCTCGTCGACGTCCGCGACGCGATAAGCGATCTCCGCCGATCCGTCGCGCCGCTTCTTCACCTGGCGTTCGGCCACGACGCGGGCCGCGACCGCGGCCTTCGCGACGCGCGCTGCGAAGCGGACGCGCACCGTCGTCGGCTTGTCGCTCCGCAGCACGCCGCTGATCGAGCCGGCGGCATAGCGCTCGACGTTGAAATCGCTCGGGCGGACGAACGTCCGGGCGAGCACGTCCGGGTCGCGAACGCTGTCCACCGCAAAGGTGCGCATGTCGCGGCGCGTGTGATCGTACGCCACGCAGTAGACTCGGCCGGCGTTGATGATGAATCCGTACGGGTCGGCGGTCCGGGTGCTCGCGTTGCCCTCCTTGTCGCGGTAGGCGAAGCGTACGCTGCGCGACGCGCGCTCCGCCGAGGACAGCAGCGCAAACGCGTGCTCGCCCTTCTTGTCCAATCGGATCTCCGATAGCCGGAAGGCGACGGGAGAGACCGCATCGACGCGCGCGCGGGCACCGCCGCCCGCGCTCCCGACCAGCTTTTCCGCCACGTCGTCGATCGAAGCGCCGATCGTCCCACCGATGCTCGCGCCGAGAGAACGCAGCGCGACGAGCCCGAACAACTCGCCGCTCGAGAGATCCAGCCGGCGCAGGCTGTAGCCGCCGGCGAAGCGATAGACGTTTGCCGCGCGGTCGAAGTACAGCGGAAATCCGGCGTTCGAAAGGATCGCGAGGTACCGCCGAAGGCTGCGCGTGCTCGGGCGCTTGCCGCCCTCGGCTAACCGCTCCTTGAGGTCTTCGAAGGAATGCTTTCCGTGGTCGATCGCATTGAGGAGCCGCACGAGCAGGACGACCTTCGGTTCGCCCTCCGCGATCATTGCGGCGCGGCCGGCGCTTGTGGCTTTGGGAAGCATCCGTCGGGCGCCGTGATGGGCGGCGCCGCGGGCTGAGGCGGTGTCGCGGTCACGCCGATTTGCGCCGGGTAGAACGACGCGCCGTCCGTCATGGTGCGGACGACGGTGCGGTACGTCTGGCCCGGAGCGAGTTGAAACGACGCGACCTGATAGGGCGTGGAAACCCGCACGCATCCGATCTCGACGAGGTCGGAACCTACGAGGAAGCTCCCGCGCGCCGGACCCGCCAGCGGCCGAAAGTACAGGTACGCCGTCGCCGGTGAGGCGCCCGGGTTGCTCAGCGCTAAGTCGATGGAATGCACGACGCCGTAGTCGCCATAGTCGTGGCCGGCGGCGTTCGGATCGGCGCTCGGCGGCGTGGGATCGGTGTCGCCGATCGTCAGCACGGCGTCCGGTCCGCCGGCCGCATACGCGAGTGCGTGCGAACCGAAATCGGTAATTTGGAAGACGCCCGTGCGGTGGTGCCCGTCGCCCGCGAGCACCGGCCCGTCGAGCAGCGTCCGCGGGTCGACGCCCGGCGAGACGGCCAAGACCGTCAACGCGATCGGGCCGCCGGAGAGCACGCGCAGGTCAACCGTTCCGGAGACCAGCTCCTGCGGCGTCATCGGGACGTCGGCCAGTACGTACGGCGCGTCCGGCGAGAGGTTCACGATGAGCCCCTCCGCGCGCGACTTCGTCAGCAAGAAGTTTTTCGAAAGCGTTTGGCCCACCGTCATCACGTCAATGTTCGGGCCGGCCACGACGTCGAGGAGCTGCAGCGCCGTCGCCTGCGCCGTGGTGGTCAGCGCGACGACGAGCCGGCGCGGCTCCTGCACGTCGTCGTGGTAATAAAAAAGACGGGCCGGCGTCGTACCGACCGTGCCGCGAAAGAGCACGCCGTCTTGGCCGACGTGTTCGGGATCGTCGTCGTAGAAGAGTAGTCCCGGTTCGAACGGCGCGGCGGCGACGTCCTGCACGTCGACCGTGGTCGCGCCGGTTTGATCGAAGTAGTCGCCGTTGCCGGCGATCTGCACCGGAACGACGAGCTGCGCGCTCTGGCCCGTGCTCAGGGGCGCGGCCGGCGGCGTCACCGCTCCGAGCGTGACGCGCGCGCCCGGCTGCGCCTGCGTCAGGATCCGCACGCGCCGCGTCACCTGCCGCGCGAGCCAATCGGGGTCGACGGCATTGCCCGTCACGGTCAGCGACGTTTGCGGAACGATCGTACCGGCGTTGAAGGCGACGCGAATCGGCACTTGCGCCTGCGCGCCGTTGGCGTCGACGACGTGCAGCACGTCGCTGCCCGTCGCCTGCGTCGCGGTGATCGTGACGGTCGTGCCGTCGCTGGAGACGATGGCGTTGACGAGCCGCTGGTCGAGCGTAGCCTCGACCGGCGGCACGGCGCCCGTGACGGTGAGGACTTGCTGCTGTGCCGGGTTGAGGTTAACGGTCGCCGGAGCGACGCTCAAGCCGGGCGCCGGAGAAACTTGCGCCAAGACGACGCCCAGGAGCAAGGCGTTCATGCGGTGCTCTTAATCGCGCCGATGCGCGCGGCTACGTGACGGCCGGTTCGGGCGGAGACGCGGCCGGCGGATCGACCGATGGAATCTTCGCGTACTTCAGCTTTTCGGGATCGTCGGGATCGAGGTCGGCCAGGATGTGATCGCCCGACCCAAAGACGCCCTTGAGCATCTCTTCCGCGATTTCGTCTTCCACCATCCGCTGGATCGCGCGGCGCAGCGGTCGCGCGCCGAACTGCGGATCCCAGCCCTTGCGGGCGAGCAGGATCTTGGCGGCGTCGGTCACCTTGAGCTCCATCTCCTGGGCCCGAACCTCGCGGATGACTTTGTCGAGCTCGAGCGTGACGATCTTTTCGATCTCCTCGCGCGAGAGCTGATGGAACACGATGACCTCGTCGACGCGGTTGAGGAACTCGGGACGAAACGTCTGCTTTACCTCTTCGAGCACGCGCGACTTCATGCGCTCGTACGCCTTGATCGTGTCCTCGTTCGTCAACTTCTGCGGACGGAAGCCGATATCGGTCGTCGTCGTCATGCCGGTCGCACCGACGTTGCTCGTCATTATGATCACGCAGTTCTTGAAGTCGACTTGGCGGCCCTGAGAGTCGGTGAGCCGGCCGTCTTCGAGCACTTGCAGCAGCAGGTTGAACACGTCGGGGTGCGCCTTCTCGATCTCGTCGAGCAGCACGACGGAGTAGGGACGCCGCCGAACCGCTTCGGTGAGCTGGCCGCCCTCCTCGTAGCCGACGTATCCGGGCGGCGCGCCGACGAGGCGGCTAACCGAATACTTCTCCATGTACTCCGACATGTCGATGCGCACCATCGACTCTTCGTCGTCGAACAAAAACGCCGCGACGCTGCGCGCGACCTCGGTCTTGCCGACGCCGGTCGGACCGAGGAAAATAAACGACCCGATCGGGCGGTTCGGGTTCTTGAGGCCCGCGCGCGAGCGGCGAATCGCACGCGTGATCACCTGGACGGCTTCCTCTTGCCCGACGATGCGCTCGTGCAGAAGCTCGCCCATCTTCAGCAGCTTTTCGGTTTCGGCTTGCGCCAGGCGGCTGACCGGAATCTTGGTCCACGAGGCAACGATTTCGGCGACGTTCTCGGCGGTCACGCGCAATACGCGCTCGCCCTGCGTCTTGCGATCGCGCCATTCTTGCTCGAGGCTCGCCTTCTCGAGGCGCAGCTTCTCCTCACGGTCGCGGATCGTCGCGGCCTTGTCGAACTCTTGGTTCTTGACGACCGCTTCCTTTTCGGCCAAGAGCTTGCGCAGCTGCGCGTCGGCTTCACGGATTGCCGGCGGCGGCAGCGTCGCCTGCAGCCGGACCCGCGAGGACGCCTCGTCGATCAGGTCGACGGCCTTGTCGGGCAAGAAACGGTCGGTGATATAGCGGTCGCCGAGCTTCGCGGCGCTCGCGAGCGCCTCGTCGGTGATCTGCACCTTGTGATGCGCCTCGTAGCGTTCGCGCAGTCCCTTGAGGATCTCGATCGTTTCCTCGACGGTCGGTTCGCCGACCATCACCGGTTGGAACCTTCGCTCGAGCGCGGAGTCTTTTTCGATGTGCTTGCGAAATTCGTTGAGCGTCGTCGCGCCGATGCACTGCAGCTCGCCGCGCGCGAGGGCCGGCTTGATGATGTTGCTCGCATCGATGGCGCCCTCGGCGGCCCCCGCGCCGACGAGCGTGTGCAGCTCGTCGATGAAGAGAATGATCTCGCCGGCGGCGCCGCGGATCTCGTCCATGACGCGCTTCATGCGCTCTTCGAACTCGCCGCGATACTTCGTGCCCGCGACGAGGCCGGCGAGGTCGAGCGTGATGACGCGGCGGTCGCGCAGCGGCTCGGGGATGTCGCCCTTGATGACGCGCTGTGCGAGGCCTTCGGCGATCGCCGTCTTGCCGACGCCGGGCTCGCCGATGAGCGCCGGGTTATTCTTCGTGCGGCGCGACAAAATTTGGATGACGCGTTCGATCTCGCTGTTGCGGCCGATGACCGGGTCGAGCTTGTTGTCGCGCGCGAGCGTCGTCAGGTCGCGGCCGTACGCGTCGAGCGTCGGCGTCTTGCTCTTGCCCTTCGGGGCGGCGGGCTGGCCCTCGGCACCCAGCAGCGACGTCGTCTGCACGCGCACTTTGGCCGGATCGACGCCGAGGTTGGTCAGCACGCGCGCCGCGACGCCTTCGCCCTCGCGGATCAAGCCGAGGAGCAAGTGCTCGGTGCCGATGTAATTGTGATTGAGCTGGCGCGCCTCCTCGAAGGCGAGCTCGATGACCCGCTTCGCGCGCGGGGTGAAGACCATCTCTTGCTGGACGGTCTGGCCGCCGCGGCCCACGATCGCCTCGACTTCTTGACGAACCTTCGAAAGGTTGACGCCGAGCGACTCGAGCACTTTGGCCGCGAGGCTCTCGCCCTCGGAGATGATGCCGAGCAGAATGTGCTCGGTACCAATGTAATTGTTCCCAAGGCGTTGCGCTTCTTCTTGAGCAAGCACGATACTGCGCCGCGCTCGCTCGGTGAAGGGCTCCCACATCGACATCGCTCTGGCTGTTCCTTTCCTTTCCCCCTAAACTCTGCCCGGCTCCGAGCAGTTTCGTGGCCTCGCGCCGCAGGCCCGCCTGGGCTGTCCCTTCGACTCTACGGCCGGGACGGATACCGAAGGTTTGCCTTTCATCCCGGGGAACCCCGACCTGCTATGCCAACGGTAGAACAAGTTCGCGAAGCGCTCGTCGAGGTCAAAGATCCCGAGCTGAATCTCGGCATCCTCGAGCTCGGATTAGTCTACGACATCTCCACCGAAGGAACCGACGGCGAAGACGTCACGGTCATGATGACGCTGACGTCGCCGATGTGCCCGGTCGGCCCGATGTTCAAGAAGTCCGTCGAAGATCACGTCCTCGCGATCGACGGCGTGAAAAAGGCCAACGTCGAGATTACCTTCAATCCGCCCTGGGATCCGCATACGATGGCGTCGGACGACGTCAAGGCGATGCTGGGGATCTGGTAGGGAAGATGTGCGTCGGGATGCCGCGGAACGCGGGATCGCCGCATTGCCATAGCAAGAACGAATACTCGTCGGTCAGGAGTTGCTCGTTCTGCGTGCGCGAGCCGGCGAGGAATCCGTGACCGGCGTCGTAGTCGACGCGTAACAGGATCGGACGGCCGCTCGTCGTCGCCGTTTGGAGGCGCGCCGCAAACTTCGCGAGTTCCCACGACGACACGCGCGGATCGTTGTACCCGGTGATCAGCATCACCGCCGGATAGGCCGTGCCCGGCACAACGTGCTGGTAAGCGTCCATTTCGTAGAGCGCCTTGAAGCCGCTCTCCTCCGCGACCGTGCCGAACTCCGGCGTGTTGGGCGGTCCGTTCGGCGAGAACTCCATCCGTAAGGCGTTGCTCGCGCCGACGACGTCGAGCGCCGCGGCGAACAGGTGCGGCTGCGACGTGATGGCGCGTCCGATCGTGATGCCGCCCGCGCTCGTGCCTTCGCCGGCGAGATGTGCCGACGACGTGTACTTGTGCGCGATCAGCCAGCGGCCGCAGCCGACGAAGTCTTCCCACGTGTGCGGCTTGGTCGCGAGCATGCCGGCCTGATGCCACGCCTCGCCGTACCAGCCGCCGCCGCGGACGTGGCAGATCGCGTAGACTCCGCCGCGTTCCAGCCATGCGATGCGCGTGGCACTGAACGCCGGCTCGAGCGTGATGCCGTAGGATCCGTAACCGGTGAGATAGACCGGGTGGGATCCGTTGAGCCGCAACCCTTTACGATAGATCAACGACATCGGCACCATCGTCCCATCGGCGCTTCGCGCCGACACTTCGGACGACGTGTACGGCGACGTGTCGACGTTCGCGGTTTCCTTGAGGTGCGAGTCAGCGACGGTCCCATTTTTGTCAACCGCGTAATAGAGGAGCGAGTGCGTCCAGCCGGTGAGCCCGAAAACGGCTCCGGGATCGCGCGGATCGGTCGAGATGGCGTTGACCGAACCTTGGAATGGCAACCGCACGAGCGTCGACGCGCCCGGCGTGCCGTCGGCGGAAAGCGCGATCCGCGTGATGCGTCCGAAGCCGCCGTCGCGCGCGAGGACGTAGAGCCCATCCGCCGCCACGCCGAGCTGCTGGACGATCGGCCGGCCCGCGGCGATGACGGTCTGCGCCGCGGCGACGTTGGGCGCGCCCAGCGACGTTGCGACGACTTTGAACGTGGGCGCATCCCGGTGCGTCTGCAGATAGATCGTCGAGCCCTTGACGTCGTAGCCCGTTACGTCGTCGTCGTTCGTCGCGACGGTCTTCCAAGCGGCATTTGCATCGGTCGGCGTACCGCGCGTCGCGTCGATGATGACTTCGTTCTTGACGCCGTGCGCGATGACGGCCAGCGTGTACGGCGAGACCGGCGAGTAGACGACGATCGGGAAATCGGTCTTATCGAACGGCACCTTCGAGTTGACCCCATAACCGAAGATGGGCACGTCGCTGTCGGGATCGCGTCCCAACACGTGCAGATACGAAACGGCGCGCGTTTCCTTGTCGTTCTCCGACTCGCCGGGCTGCAGCTTCGGAAAGCGCACGTAGTAGAACGACTTTCCGTCCGGCAGCCAGCTCGTGACGCCGACGAAGTAGGCGCGATCGATCGCATCGGGCAGCACTCGACCGGTGGCCGTCTCGACGACGTGGATCACCGACGCCTCGGAACCGCCCTCGGAGATGCCGTACGCCACGCGGCTGCCGTCAAGCGAGGGTTGGAAGTAGTTGATCGTATAGTGTTTGCCCGCGCTCGCAAGCGATTGCGGGTCGACCAGCACGCGTTCGACGTCGCCGTCGACGGCGCGCACGTAGAGCTTGGGCGAGTTCTCGCCGGGCTTGAGCTTCTCGTAGAAGTAGTACGAGCCGTCGCGGGTCACGCCGCTCACCACCGAACCGGCGTTGTCCAGCACCTTGATCCGGTCAAACAGCCGCTGACGCGCGGTTCCCAGACGGCTCAAGACCGCGCGCGTGTACGCATTTTGCTCCCGGAAGAACCCGGCGACGACCGGGTCCTTCATGTTTTCGAAGTACCGGTACGGATCGGTAACCGACGTTCCGAAGAGCGTTTCCGTCACCGGCTTGGCGGGAGGCACCGGCGGGGGCGTTGGGAACGCGGAGGCCGCCGGTGCGCTCGCGCGCACTCCAATGCCGGCCAACACAACGGCTGCAAAGGTAAACGCAAAAGCGATCAGTCGTGCCATGGCGGATTAGTATGACGGGTGGGCGGCTCATCCTTCGACAAGCTCAGGATGACACGCGACGGGCTGCGGATGATACGGTCGACGGAGGACTCTCTGTGACGCGACGTGCAAGGGACGCTCGTGAAGAGCCGCGCCGAGAAATATGACGAGCTGCGCGCAAAAGCCGCGCAGGCCGACACCCCGGCGGGGATCGAGGCGCAGGCAAAGCAGCACGAGCGCGGCAAGCTGACGGCGCGCGAACGCGTGCTGGCGCTAGTCGACGAAGGATCGTTCGTGGAGTCGGACCGTTTCGTCGTGCATCGCACCAACGCGTTCGGGCTCGACGAGAAAGAGTTCTTGGGCGACGGCGTCATCACCGGGCGCGCCACGCTCGACGGGCGCCAGGTCTTCCTCTTCTCGCAAGACTTCACGGTGCTGGGCGGATCGCTCGGCGAGGCGTTCGCGGAGAAGATCTGCAAGGTGATGGACCTCGCCATCCGCACGGGGTCGCCGCTCATCGGCATCAACGACTCCGGCGGCGCGCGCATCCAAGAAGGCGTCGTTTCACTCGGCGGTTATGCGGAGATCTTTTGGCGCAACGTGCAGGCGAGCGGCGTCGTACCGCAGCTGAGCCTCGTCGCGGGACCGTGCGCGGGCGGGGCGGTCTACTCACCGGCCATCACGGACTTCATTTTGATGACCGAGAAAATCTCGCAGATGTTCATCACCGGACCGGAGATCATCAAGACCGTCACGGGCGAGGCGGTGAGCTTCGAAGACCTCGGCGGCGCGATGACGCACGCCACGCGCAGCGGCGTCGCCCACTTGGTGGCGACCGACGAGCCGAACCTTTTCGAGCTGACGCGCGCGCTCTTTTCGTTCTTGCCGCGCAACAATCGCGAGAAGCCGCCCTCCTTTGACTGCGACGACGATCCGCAGCGAGCGGTGCCGAGCCTCGACAACGTCGTGCCCGACTCGCCGAACAAACCGTACGACATGCACGCCGTCATCGAGGGCGTCGTGGACTATGGCGATTTCTTGGAGATCCAACCGCTCTATGCGGAGAACATCATCTGCGGCTTTGGGCGCATCGACGGCGGCACCGTCGGGATCGTCGGCAACCAGCCCAACGTGCTCGCCGGCGTGCTCGACACGCGGTCGTCGGTGAAGGCCGCGCGCTTCGTGCGTTTCTGCGACGCGTTCAACATCCCGCTGGTGACGTTCGTCGACGTTCCCGGCTTTCTGCCCGGCATCGACCAGGAGTACGGCGGCATCATCCTACACGGCGCCAAGCTGCTCTACGCGTACGCCGAGGCGACGGTTCCGAAGATCACCGTCATCACGCGCAAGGCCTACGGCGGCGCGTACGACGTCATGGCGAGCAAACACATCCGCGCCGACGTCAACCTCGCCTGGCCCACCGCGGAAATCGCGGTGATGGGCGCCGAGGGCGCCGTCAAGACGATCTTTCGCCGGGAGCTCGCCGCGGCGGACGATCCGGCGGCGAAGATGCAGGAGCTCGTGGAAGAGTACACCGAGCGCTTCGCCAACCCGTATATCGCCGCACAGCGCGGGTACGTCGACGACGTGATCGAGGCGAGTCAGACGCGCCGCGCGCTCGCGGCCGCACTGGAGATGCTGCAGGACAAGGCCGTCGCGCGTCCCAAGCGCAAACACGGCAACATTCCCTTGTAACGTCGCGAGAACGGAGACGATGCCGGAGCACATCGAGGTAGAAACCGACAAGCTGCGCGAGCAGATCGACGAAGCGCGCGACGAGCTCAAGCAGGAACGCATGCCGCCATGGCTGCGCTACGTCGGATTGAGCGCCGCGCTCTTCGCGGTGGTCGCGGCGACCGCCGCGCTTCGCTCGGGGGCGCTCATCAACGAGGCGACCATCGACCAGATCAAAGCGTCCGACGCTTGGGGCGAGTATCAAGCGTCGCGCGGCAAGGACCACGTCTACACGATCGCGCTCGACGAGATGACCGACCGCGGCTCGAAAAACACCGTTCGCATGCGTGCCTATCGCGGCCAGATCGACAAGGAGGTCGGCAAGGAAGGGGCGCTTTCGAAAAAGGCACGCGGCCTGGAGGAAGACTCTGCCGCGGAGGTGCGGCGGCACCACGCGTTCGAGTACGCCGTCGGCCTGCTGCAGGTTGCGATTGCGTTGGGCGCCGTCGCCGCGCTCGCGCGCTTCAAGCCGGCCTGGTACGTCAGCCTAGCGGCGGGACTCACGGGTTTCGTCATCTTCGTCTGGGGGTTTACGCTATGAAACTGCTCGAAGGCAAGCGCGCGCTGGTGACCGGCGTGGCGAACCGCTGGTCGATCGCGACGGGAATCGCACGAAAGCTGCACGAGTACGGCGCGGAGATCGCGCTCACATACCAGGGAGAGCGCGTCAAGGACGAGGTCGAAAAACTCGCCGCGGAGCTCGGCGGCGCTCGCGTGTTCGAGTGCGACGTCTCCAACGACGCGTCGCTCGCGGCGATGCGCGAGGCGCTGGAGCGCGACGCCGGAAAAATCGACGCGCTCGTGCACTCGATCGCCTTTGCCAACAAGGAGGACTTGGCGGGCAAGGTTTACGAGACGTCGCGCGGCGGCTTTTCGCTCGCGCTCGACGTGTCGTCGTATTCCCTGATCGCGCTCGCATCGGCGCTGCGCGACTCGCTCAACGACGGCGCTTCGATCGTCGCGCTCACGTACCTCGGCGCGACGCAGATCGTGCCGAACTATAATTTGATGGGCATCGCGAAGGCGGCGCTGGAGGCCGCTGTGCGCTATCTCGCCTTCGATCTCGGCGAACGGGGGATCCGCGTGAACGCGATTTCCGCCGGGCCGATCAAGACCGCGAGCGCGCGGCAAGTCGGCGGATTCTCGCGCATTTTGGAGGTCGTGCAGAAAGTCGCACCGCTCCATCGTAACGTGACGCCCGAGGACATCGGCAACATGGCCGTGTTCCTCGCCTCCGACCTCGCTGGAGCGGTGACGGCCGACGTGCATTTCGTCGATGCCGGCTACCACGCGATGGGTTTGTTCGCCGCGGAGTGACCGTTTCGAAGATTCTGATTGCCAACCGCGGCGAGATCGCGGTGCGCGTCATCCGGACCGCGCGGGAGATGGGGATCGCGACCGTGGCCGTCTATTCCGACGCCGATCGCGGCGCGCTGCACGTGACGCTCGCGGACGAGTCGTATCACCTGGGGCCCGCGGCTCCGTCGCAGAGCTATCTCGACGGGGCGAAGCTCATCGACTGCGCGCGGCGTTCCGGCGCCGACGCGATCCATCCGGGCTACGGATTTTTGGCGGAGAACGCGGCGTTCGCGCGGAGCGTCGTTGCGGCGGGATTGACGTGGATTGGGCCGCACGCCGACGCGATCGATGCGATGGGCGACAAGCTGCGCGCCCGGACGCTGATGCAGCAGGCCGGCGTGCCGGTCGTGCCGGGCGCAACGGAGGAAGTTCCCGACGTGGCCGCGGCGCTGCGCGCGGCGGAGACGTACGGGCTGCCGCTCGCGCTCAAGGCGGCGGGAGGCGGCGGCGGCAAGGGCCTCAAGGTGGCGCAAACGCTCGACGAGATCGAGTCGGCGTTCGAGACGGCGCGGCGCGAAGCGCAGGCGTATTTCAAGAACGGTACCATCTACGCGGAGCGCTATCTCGATAACCCAAAGCACGTGGAGCTGCAAGTGCTTGCCGACAAGCACGGCAACGTGGTGCATGCCGGCGAACGCGACTGTTCGCTGCAGCGGCGCCACCAGAAGCTGTGGGAGGAAACGCCGGCGCTGATTCCCGACGCGGTGCGGCAAGCGATGCGCGAGGCGGGCGTGCGCGCCGCGAAGGCGATCGGCTACGACTCGGCCGGCACCATCGAGTGCCTCGTTTCTGGCGACGCGTTCTACTTCTTGGAGATGAATACGCGCATCCAAGTCGAGCACACCGTGACGGAGATGGTGACGGGGCTCGATTTCATCAGAGAGCAGATCCGCGTGGCGGCCGGCGAGCCGCTGGGATTTACGCAGCGCGACGTTACGTTTCGCGGCCATGCGATGGAAGGTCGCGTCAACGCCGAGGACCCGGCGCGCGGCTTCCAGCCGGCGCCCGGCACCATCACTGCGTACCGCGAACCGGGAGGGCTCGGCGTGCGCGTCGATTCCGCGGCGTATCCCGGCTGGACGATCCCGACCGAATACGATTCGCTCATTGCAAAGCTCGTCGTTTGGGCGCCGACGCGCAACGAGGCGATCGCGCGAATGCGCCGGGCCATCGACGAATACGCGATCGACGGCGTACCGACGACTTTGCCGCTGCTCCGCGCGCTCTGCGACTCCGATCTCGTGAAGACGGCGCGCTATGGCACCGCGACGCTCGAAGCGTTCGCGAAAACCTGGAGCCCTGCGGCGGCCGACGGGGTCGCGCCGGCCACGCGGGGCGCGGCGCTGGCTGCCGCGCCTGCTAAGCGACGACTGGCTCCGCGGCTAACCTCGATCCACAAACGCGGGTCGTCCGCGGGCGGCAACGACGTGCTGTCGCCGATGCACGGGCTCGTGGTCGAGGTGCGCGCCGCAATGGGCGGCACGGTGCACGACGGCGACGTTGTCGCGGTGATCGAGGCGATGAAGATGATGAACGAGATTCGCGCACACCGCGGTGGCACGGTAAGCGCGGTACACGTCGAACCTGGCTCCAGCGTCGAGAGCGGCACGGCGGTTGTGACGATCGAGTAACAACCTAGGGAGCATACCTCGCGCTTTAGCCACGCCATGCTGGCCCTCAAGCGTAACGCACAACATAAGGGATCGCGCCGATCAATACCTACGTTCAAAGTAATGCGCCATCCGCTGCCACAGGGCGGGTGAGCGCGAAAGTTACTTAAATTGCGTGGTAAACGATCCGAGCTTCTTCGGGTATTCTATGCCTCCATCGCAGTACGTGACGTGCATAGACACTGACACGGTGTACTTCGTGCCATAGCGCAGGGTTCGCACCGATGCCGCATACAACGACGCGCCGGGAGCGGGTGTGAGTTCGGGTTGAGGAAGTGGGCTTGGGGGCGGTATTAGCTTTCCGAAGGGTTGGCCACCTAGGAAAGGTAGCCACTGTTCATTCCCAGCAAGAATCAGTATATGACCCTTCGGGTCCACGTTCTTGGAGCCAGGAATAGGATAAAGCAGTTGCCCAAAAGGCTGCGACTGTAAATTGCAGTTCGCGGGTGCTGATGTACTGGCGCTGCCGCGCCCTGTAACCATGACAGCAGCCGTATAAACGCCTAATGCGTAGCGTCCGAAACGCAAAGAAATCATTCGGATCCTCCAGGATCAGAACGTTCGCGCCAGGGTTCAGGTTCTCCGGAGGCCTGGGTTAGCTATTCCTCCCCGCCCTCGTCGTCTGGTGTCGCCGAGGGCGCAGTTGGCGCTACCGCCCGCATGATCTGAAGCTGAGCCAGCATTACGTCAAGCTGGGCCTGAGTCGGCTCAGTTGCGAAGCCGAGTTCAACTTTGTTCCCGCCGCCCAACGGCCATGAATACGCCACGCTCCGAGCCTCCTTCGTCCGCTGACTTTGACGATCAGGGGTACCGCGCTTTTCATCTCGGACCTCTTGCTCATCATTCCCAACGTTAAAAACGGGGAGACCTCCAATTACCCAACCGCCACAGATTATCACTGGCCGCATGACGGGGCCTATCCCAGCCCAGCCCGTATTTCTTGCAGCGTTGATCGCGGTAGCCCAGTTCGCTCCATTTGGCGTATTAACGCGCCACTTTGGAGCGCATCATCTACGGTGGCCGCTGGAGGTTCTGAATGCGGCTCATCGCCGCCATGAAATTATAACTTGGCCGTTTCCTGGCGCCGCCTTTCCACGATTATCCGTAACGTTCGTCGCTTGTGGCTCTGCGTACGAAGAACCACCGCCGCCGCCACCGCCGACTGTGCCAAAGGAACCAGACTGTCCGCAGTAACCGCAGCCGCCGCCTCCCCCTCCGCCTCCGTAATATCCGCCGCCTCCGCCGCCTGCGGTAGATCCTAGGCACGAAATACCGCCCTCGCCACCATTGCCGAGCGATCCATCGGCACCATTGGTGCCCGCGCAGTAATGATAGTAGCCGGAACCCCCTATGCCTCCCTTGCCGCCATGCCGTTGGTGCCCGCCTCCACCCCCGGTACCGCCGGTGACTCCTCCGTGGCGGCTGCCGTACGACGGCCCGTTCTGGCCAGCGGCACCGGCCAGTCCGCCTCCTGCACCACCTTGCGGAGCCGGAGAACAGCAGGCCTGCCCGCCGCCGCCGCCGGCAACGACGACGCGATGTTCCAGCGACGCGCCGCCCTGGCGCACGTCGGAAGCACCGCCTCCACTGCCGGCACAACCGTAGTTGCAAGAGCGGCTTATGCCGCCGGACCCGCCGCCGTTATAGCCACCACCATACGGCGAACCTGCTCCGCCAACAACGACGGTAAGCGATTCGCCCGGTTGGACGGCGATCGTGGCCGCCACAAGGCCACCGAGGCCACTGACACCGGTGTAGTACCCTGCCAGACCGCCGCTGGCGCCGCTCGCCTTAACAGTGATTTCCGTTACACCGGCTGGCACTTTAAATATTTGCGTGCTTCCGGCGTAATTGAAGATCTTTGACTTCCGTCCCCTGTGCTGGGCGATCGGCGGACGTTGCTGCATCACGTTTGGCCCGCCAATCGGCGGCTGCGACACCCCGCACCCCGCTAGCGCGGCGGTGGCACAAAACATCAAGAGGAAGCGACGTAAAGGCTGGCTTTCCATGTCAATACTCCTAGGCGCGGCCTTTCGTGTTACTTCGGCGTCTCTCGATAGAAGCTTACGGCTTCGACGTAAAGTCGGGCTTCATCGTGTTGAAGTCAATCGGTACCGAAACGTGCTCTTGCACGATAAGCCACTTACCATTGATCTTCTGCAAGACGTCGGTTACACGCACGGCAAGGGCCACTCGACGGCCCTTTGTGGTCGTCGCGGAAAAGTGCTGGATGCTGTGCGAATAGGCGATGTCACCGTAGGTCGTGACGGCCAGCTCGCTAATCCCGAATGACGGAATCGACGAGCCCTTGAAACCGGAGAACAAATTGATCCAATCGGCTCGGTAACTGTCCGAGCCGACGTGTTCGCGCGGTGTCCCGACATCGAAGACGAACAAGTTGGGCCCCGACTCGTATCCGGCCATGATGCCGTCTACGTTTTTGTGGCGGAACGCCGTCGTGAACTGTTGATAGAGCGCGTTGATCTGTGCCTGGTCGTCGGAAGCCGCCGTGGCTGCCCGACTAAGGCCGATCGCCGCGCACGTGGCGATAATGAGCGTTACAAATACGATTGCCTTTTTCATTCTTAGACCTCCAAGAACAACTTAGGCCTCCAAAAACGAGTACTCAAAGGGGTTTCCTTTTCTATGGCACCGACCCTTGCCGTTTGCCGCCTTCCGGGGCGCGAAAGTAATATACTACGGTCGAACTACCGGCGTCGCAGTACGTCGGATTATTCGATTATCTCGCCGGCGGCGAACCGACGAAGACTCTGCGGCAAGAATCGCCGTCTTCGGCCGTCGTCAGTTTCGCCCCGAAATAGGCCGGATCGGGCTACTTCTCTGCTGCTACCGTGCCGAGTGGCTCGTCGAAGTTCCCCGTGAACACCGCAAGGGGTGAACCACCGGCGGGATACTTGTATACGGAGCCGTTGTCGTTCGACGCATCTCCGCAATAGACGACGCCCGTCGCGATCCACGTCTGCGCACAGTCGCCCGCACCCACGAGGGAGACCGTGCCCTTCAACGTGGCATTCGTTCCGCTGACCTGATACCGATACAGGCTGTTCGTGCCCTGGTCGAACACGGTCAGGTACGTGCCGTCCCACTGTACGGAGCCGGGAAACTGCACCCTATTGCTCGTCGCGATCGTCTTCACCGTATTGCTGCCCTTCGGAAGCTCTTCGAGCTGGAAGGTATAGCTGCCCACAAAGCCGTCGAAGAACAGATTTCCCTGGTTGTCGTAGCCGTCGAAGTACTCGCGGGCCAACGGCGTCTTGACGAACGTTCCGGAGCCGCTCGCATTGTTGAAGATGACGACATCGCCCGTGGACGGCCCATCCAAAATTCCCACCGCGAGGTTGCCGCTCTTGTCCATGGCGCAGCTCGACGGCATGCTTCCATCGGATATGGAAAGCGTCTTGACCGGTGTCTGCGGGACCTCGTACTCCGTGATTTGATTGAAGGCCGCAACGATCCAGAACGTTTTCTTCCCGTAGCCGTAGAGGACGTTCGTGCACCCCTGGCCCCCGACGTCGTTGATGGTTCCGATCTGCTTCGTGCTCTTCGGATAGTTGAAAATGCTGGCGTACGTCCCGTAAAAGTTGATGACGTACTCGAACTTATGCGAACTCCGACGACGATCGGATACGATCTCGGTGTACCGCAGCGGCGCGCCCACGTGCGGGCGTGCTGCGGTCACCAGCCTACCGTTCACCGAGGCCGTCTGTCCCACGTATTGACCATCGAGCGGAGCGCTCGACGGGCCGCCCGCCGAACCGCCGGCACATGCCGACCACATCGCAGCTGCGGCAACCGCACTAGCGTACTTCAAAAAACTGATCGTCCTCATACCGCTTCCTTTAGCGGGTTAGTGCCGACGACCTGGGAGCGCCGCCATCCTTGCGTTAATCGCCAAGTCAACCTCGTCGCTTGCAGGCGACGACGAAAGCGGTTCGAAGCTTTTGGCATGCCGACTTTCAACAATCGCATGCTCGTCGTGGTCGCGGGAGCGCTCCTTGCTGCCTCGGGATGTGGCGGAAACCCCACGCTTCCCACTGCACTGCCGGGCGGCGCGTCGGGAGCCTCTGCACTGGGCCGGCACGGGATCGGTCCAATGGACACGACCTCGATCCTGAAAAAACTCAAGAAGGACGTCGTGATCGGCTCCACCGTCGATCCGAAGAATGGCGACATGGGCCCGCGCGCAATCTCGGTCGTCCGATCGAGCTTCGGGCTCAAGGCGGGCCAGCTGCTCGTCTGCAACTTCGAAGACGCCGCGGGCACCGCCGGCAAGGGTACCACTATCGAAGTACTCGACCCGCAGGCGCATTCCAAGCCGGCGACCTTCACACAGAATGCGGCGTTACAGGGATGCGACGGCGACGCCGTCACGGAGACGAACCAAGTCTACGGAGCGGGAATGCTGAGCGGTCTCGTCTCGCAGTTCGACCAAAACGGCTCGCTCAAGGAGAGCTTCCGCTCGCACCTCGATGTTCCGTTCGCCGACGCCGATGCGTTCTGCGGTTTGCCGTACGCGCCCGAGGACATTTACGTTTCCGATTCCAAGACTGGCTCGATCGTCAAGTTGTCCTTTATTTCGGTTACCGGCGGTCAAACGAAATCAACCGAAGTGATTACCGGCTTCGGAGTCAATAAGGGCTCCGGTTGGAGCGTCTTGGGCCCATCCGGAATACAATACAATAGCAAAAGAACCGGTAGTCTCTGCAACGACACATTGTATATCGTCGACGGAGTCGATAACACCGTCGTATCGATTTCGAACGCGAGCAATCTTCTCGGGAAAGACGAAATCGTCGTTCGGCCCGGCGGAAAGAAATTTAAATGCGCTCACCCGTCGGCCACGTGCGCGACGCTCGTTTATAGCGGCTCTCCGCTCGATGCGCCCGTCGCTTCAGCGCTGCTGCCCAACGGAAACCTGATCGTTGCCAATACCAAAGGCGGAAACAAGCTCGTCGAGCTCACGCCAACGGGAAAGCTCCTGGCCACAAAGACGATCGACACGAGCGCGACCGCTCACATCTTCGGACTCGTTGCGACCGGTACCGCCGACAGCGACACGGCGCTGTTCTATACCGACACCAAAACCAACACGCTGCACGAACTCGAGCAATAGAACGCTTCTGCGGGGCGCGCCGTCAACGCGGCGTGCTTCGGGCGGCCTTGAGGCTGCGGCCGTTTTGATGCAGCGTCAGCGAGTCGACGTTCCCCGCAGCATCGCGTCCGAACGAGATTTGCGCATCGACGATCTTGTAGTAAAATTGGTCCTTTGCCGAAGCGTAGACCGGTGCCGCCGGCTGGCCGGTGAGCTGGACGAACAGCGTGCCGCCGCGCACCGTGACGGTGAAGGTGGCGCTCCCGGCCGAATACGAGCCGGCGTACTGCGCGAGCAGCGCGGGATCGAGCGCGACCGCCGGCGGAAACAGCGGCGGCATGCTCGCCGCCATCGGCCGACCCGTGCCATCGAGCCGCGTCGATGGGATGGTTTGGCCGCCCTGCAGCAGCCAGAGGCCGACGACGTTGCCTCCATTGCGTACGAACTTGAACGTCGCGCCGAGGTCGGCTCGAGCGTATGTGTCAGAAGCGGTCTGCTGATAGACGAACGACGGCTGCGGTAAGAGCGCGATCGAGAGGTGCTTCGAATCCGTGCCGGCGGAAACGGTGAACTCCGTTCCTAGCGCGGCGTTACAGTACACCCCGGCGTACGACTGTGGATTGGTCAGTGCCGCCGGCACGGACGCGGGGCACGTTGCGATGGGAAAGCTCGGGACCATCACGTGAGCCGCGATGTCTGCGATCAGCGGTCCATTGCTGAGGACGACGACCCCGGTCGTTCGGTCGCGCGAGATGGCGACCGCAGCGTGAAAACCATTGGTGTCGCCGTCGTGCGCGATGACGCCGCTTCTGGAATTGATATTCCAAATCAAACCGATGCGGTGACCCGGCTCGCCCTGCGCGCGGGGCTGCTGCGCGAAGAGGCACGTCCGCGCGAGGCGTCCCGTGCCCATATTGCAACGCAGATAGCGCAGCATGTCGTCGAGATTCGAAACGACCAGACCCGCCGGCACGATCGCTTGTGCGTGCCACGTCGCAGCCTGCGCGCCCGTTACGTCGTGGCCTACTGCGAGTGACGGCGGATCCGGCACGCCGGTGACCGCAAAGGTGGTGGCACGCATGTTCAGCGGGCCGAGGACGGCCTGCCGAAGGAGCTGCGGGTAGGCGACTCCGGCGCGGTTGGCGAGCAGCTGCCCGAGCAATCCCACGCCGTAGTTGGAGTATTCGTAGCTCGCACCGGGGTCTCGCGTCAGCGTGTAGCCGTTCAAGAATGCGAACATGTCGGCGGTCGTATAGTCGGCGTACGGATCGTCGCCCGCAACGTCGTTCATGTTCGTGGGCAGCCGCGGCAAACCGGATCGCTGTTCCGCCAGGTCGAGCAGCGTAATCGCCTTGCCGTCCTTGGTCGGCGCTTTGACCGTGGCGGGAAGATACTTCGAGATCGGGTCGTTCAAGCGTACTTGGCCGGTGAGCGCCATCTGCGCGAGGACAGTTGCGGTGAAGGTCTTCGTGACGGAGCCGAGTTCGAAGAGCGTTTGCGAATCGACCGGACGGCCCTTTCCGTCGCTGCCGGCGACGTACGTGCGCTGCACGCCGCGATCGATGATGCCCACGACGATGCCCGTGCCCGGCATCGCCGCGACGCGACGGTCGAGAGCTTGCTGCAGCGTAATGGCGGTCGCGGCCGCCGCAATCAGTGCGATCATGAGTTCGCCTTTGCGGACCTGCGGCGGGCACCCTGCAGCGCTTCGGCGTAGTAGTGCCCATGGCGCGTGACGTCAACGCATCGGGAATTCCGCTCGAACCGGTCTACGACGCGGTTCAAGGGCCGCCGCACGATTTAGGCGAGCCCGGCGCGTTTCCATACGGGCGCGGCATTCGCGGCGACATGTATCGCGGGCGGCTCTGGACGATGCGCCAGTACGCGGGCTTTGGAACCGCCGCCGAGTCGAATGCGCGCTATCGCTATCTGCTCGATCGGGGCCAGACCGGGCTCTCCGTGGCATTCGACCTGCCGACACAGCTCGGCTTCGACTCAGACGCGCCGCAAGCGCGCGGCGAGGTCGGCAAGGTCGGCGTAGCGATCGATTCCATCGCCGACATGGAGACGCTGCTCGACGGCGTTCCGCTCGACCGCGTGACCGTGTCGATGACGATCAACGCGCCGGCGGCGATCCTGCTCGCGCTTCTGCTCGCCGTCGCGCGGCGCCGCGGCATACCGTTCGAGAAGCTCGGCGGCACCGTGCAGAACGACGTTCTCAAAGAGTACGTCGCTCGCGGGACGTACATCTATCCGCCCAAGCCGTCGATGCGCCTGGTGACCGACGTCATGGCGTACTGCGCGCAACACGTGCCGCAATGGAACTCGATCTCCGTGTCCGGCTATCACATCCGCGAGGCCGGCTCGACGGCCGTCGAAGAGATCGGGTTCACGCTGGCCAACGGCAAGGCGTACCTGCAGGCCGCAATCGACGCCGGCATCGCGCTCGCCGACGTCGCGCCGCGCGTCTCGTTTTTCTGGAACGCGCACAACGATTTCTTCGAGGAGATCGCCAAGTTCCGCGCCGCGCGGTATCTGTGGGCGCACGTCGTGCGCGACGCGTTCGGCTGCACCGATCCGCGCGCGCAGATGCTGCGCTTTCACGCCCAGACCGGCGGATCGACGCTGACGGCGCAGGAGCCCGACAACAACGTCGTACGCGTCACGCTGCAGGCACTCGCGGCGGTGCTGGGCGGCACGCAGTCACTGCACACAAACGGCAAAGACGAGGCGCTCGCGCTGCCGACGGCGGACAGCGCCAAGGTGGCGCTGCGCACGCAGCAGATCATCGCGTACGAGTCCCGCGTCACCGAAGTCGTCGATCCGCTGGCGGGTTCGTTCTACGTCGAGTCGCTCACCAACGAGCTGATCGCGAGCGCGTCGCAGCTCATCGCGGAAGTCGACGCGATGGGCGGCAGCATCGCCGCCATCGAGAGCGGCTGGATGCAGCGCCGCGTCGCCGAGTCCGCGTACGTCGCGCAGCAGGCCGTGGAGAGCGGCGAGCAGGTGGTCGTGGGCGTCAACCGTTTCGCGGAGGCGTCCGGCGGCACGCCGATTCCGCTGCAGCGCATCGACGAACGGGTCGAGCGCGACCAAATCGGCCGGCTCGCCGCCGTCAAGAGCACGCGCGACGCGACGGCGGCGCAGCGGCATCTCGCCACCGTCCGCTCTGCCGCGACGACCGGCGAAAACCTGATGCCGCATTTCATCGACGCCGTGGATGCCGGGGTAACGCTCGGCGAGATCTGCAACGTCCTGCGCGACGTCTTCGGCACGTATCGCCCGGTGGAGATCGTCGCGTAGTGGAGATCGATCACGTCGCCATCGTCGTGAAAGACCTCGAGGCGACGCTGCGGCTCTACACCGAGGTGCTCGGCTTCAAAGAGCTCTATCGCGAGATCATCCCCGACCAGGGCGTCGAGGCGGTCGGACTGGAGGCCGGCGGGTCCTCGGTGGAGCTGCTGCTTCCGCTCGATCCAGCGTCCCCAATCGCGCGTTTCCGCGGCGACGCCGCGACGAAGCTGCACCACACCGCGTATCGCGTCGCCGACATCGCGGCGAAGCTCGCGGAGCTGAAGGCCGCCGGCGTTCGCCTGATCGACGAGCGCCCGCGAAACGGAGCGAACGGCAATCGCATCGCATTCCTGCATCCAAAGGCGACCGGCGGCGTGCTGATCGAACTCTGTCAGCCGAACGCTTGATCTCGGCAACCAACGATCGGCGCCGTCGCGCGCTGTTGTGGTCGGCGCTCGTCTCCGCGGCGCTGCACCTGATGCTGCTGACGCTGATCTTCGCGGGCTATTCCCGTTTGCTGACGGCCCGCGGCAAACCGGAAGTCGTCACGCAAGCCGAGATCGTGACGATCCACAAGGCAAAGGCGCCGCGGCCCGCGCACCCGCATCGAGTGCGCGCCGTGCACCCGACCGAATCGGCGCCCGCCAAGGTGCCGCCGCACGAGCTGGCACGCATCGTGCGCAGCCCCGCGCCGCCGGAGCCGCCGCGCGTGCCGTCGGTCGAGTCGAAGATCGAGCGCGACACCGCCGGGTTCGCGCGCGAGGTCGCACGGCTCAACCGCGAAAACGATCCGCACGCGCTGCCGACCATCGATCCCGCGTCGACGGAGTCGGCGACGAAGAGCTACAGCTTCGCCGCCGCAGTGACGAGCGGCAACGAGCACGGGAACGGCATCATTACGCCGGTGCAGAGCTGGCACGCATCGGGGCGCGACTGTTATTACGGCCGATACGAATACACGTATCCGGACGGCGCGATGGAGTCCGGTTCGATCGTCTGGCCCTTCTGCTACGATCCCGAGTCGGATCCGTTCAAGGAACCGCCGCACCCGATTCCGTTTCCGCTCCCGCTTCCCGGCTATCATTTGTCGTCGGACGCCGAACTGCCGCCCATCGAAAAGACGGTCTACGAGCACTGGGCGGCCGGCGCGACCGGCGGTTCAGCGCCGTAGCAGCGGCGTCTGGGCGAGACCGTTGAGGACGAACTGCACCGCAAGCGCGGCCAGGATGATCCCGAGCAGCCGCGTGATTACGTGGATGCCCGTCTTTCCGATCGCGCGAAGCAGCAGCGGTGAGGCGCGCATGCACAGCCACGTCACGAAGAGCGCGACGGCATACGCCGCACAGACCACGGCGACGTCGAGCCCATCGCCGCGCGTCAAGTTGACCAGCAGCAGCACCGTGGCGATCGTGCCCGGCCCCGCGATCATGGGGACCGCCAGCGGGAAGACGGCGGGATTCTCGACCTCCGACGCCTCCCGTTCCTCGGCCTCCGTGCGCTTGGCACCGGTCGGGCGCGCGAACAGCATGTCGATTGCGATCAGGAACAGCAGCACGCCGCCCGCGATCGTGAATGCCGGCAACGTGATGCCCAGGTAGTTCAAGATGATGCGGCCGACGACGCCCATGAACAGAATCACGCCGGCGCCGACGAGCACCGCCTGGTCGATGATTTGGTTGCGGCGCTCCGGAGAAACCCGCGCGGTCGAACCGATCGTCATAGGTATCATGCCGATCGGATCGATGATCGTGAAAGCCGTCGCGAACGCCGTCGCTACGAAACGCATGTCCATGGTGCGCTGACAGGGTATCGTTTAATGAAGGCTAACGTCAAGCCTCGCATCGTGGGCTCAGTCAATCGCGCCGTCAACATCGACGATCTGCGGCAACTGGCGAAGCGGCGGCTGCCGCGCGTGGTGTTCGATTATATCGACGGCGGGTCGGGCGCCGAGATAACGATGCGCGAGAACTGCCGCGCATTCGAACGCATCGCGTTTCGGCCGCGCAACGCCGTGGCGCAGGTCGAGTGCACGCTGCGCACGACCGTGCTCGGCGCGACCCTCGAGCTGCCGTTTCTCTTCGCGCCGGTCGGCAGCAGCCGTCTCTTCTTCCCGCGCGGCGAATGCGTCGCCGCCGAACAGGCCGGCAACGCCGGCACGATTTACACGCTGTCGACGCTCTCGGGCTGCGCGCTCGAGGACGTGAAGGCGTCGGCGAGCGGCCCGGTGTGGTACCAGCTCTACCTGCTCGGCGGACGCGGCGCGGCGGAAGCGGCGATCGCCCGTGCGCGCACCGCGGGCTTTTCGGCGCTCGTCGTCACCATCGACACTGCCGTCGCGGGACAGCGCGAACGCGACATCCGCAACGGCGCGCGCGAACTCAGCGGCGGCAAGCTCCTGCAGATGCTGCCCTACACGCCGCAGCTGCTCGCGCGTCCCCGCTGGCTGCTCAACGTGATGCGCGACGGCGGCATGATGACGTTTCCCAACGTCGTCATTCCAGGGGTGGGTCCGCTGCCGTACGAGGACGTCGGCGCCGCGCTCGAACGCTCGACCGTAGCGTGGGGCGATATGGGATGGATCCGCGAGGCTTGGGGCGGCCCCATGGTCATCAAGGGAGTCTTGAGCGGCGACGACGCGCGGCGCGCGATCGAGTGCGGCGCCGATGCGATCGTCGTCTCGAACCACGGCGGCCGCCAGCTCGACGGCGTCGCAGCGACGCTGCACGCGCTGCCCGAAGTGGCCGCTGCCGCGGACGGGCGCGCCGAAATTCTGCTCGACGGCGGCATACGGCGTGGAAGCGACGTCGTGAAGGCGTTGTGCCTCGGCGCGCGCGCCGTGCTGATCGGCCGCGCGTACGCCTACGGTCTCGGTGCGGCCGGCGGCGCCGGCGTCGCGCGGGCCGTCGACATCTTGCGCGCCGACATCGTCCGCACGCTGCGCCTCCTGGGCTGTCACGACGTCGGCAAGCTCGATGCCACGTACCTCGATCGCTTTGCGTTCGAGCGAAGCGATTGCGCGCAATCGGATTAGCGATTGTCGCTGCACGTTCGCGGCACGCTGCCCAGCGGCGGCGTCGCCATAGTCGGAAGCCGCACGCCGCCGCCGAACGCGGCGGCCTTCGCGTACCGGCTGGCATTCGAGCTGCGCGAGCCGGTCGTCGCGGGGCTGGCCCCCGGAATCGACGTCGCCGCGCACCGCGGCGCGCTCGACGCCGGCGTTCCGACGGTCGCCTACGTGGGCTACGGCTTCGGCTGCACGTCTCCACCGGAACACGCCGCGCTCGAAAATGAAATCGTGCGGGCCGGCGGAGCGATCGCGACGCTGCGGCCCCCGGGATCGCCCGTCACCATTGCGGCATCGATCGAGCGGGATCGGCTCCAGGCGAAGCACGCACGCGCCGTCGTCCTCGTCTGCAGCGAGCTCGACGGCGGCGCCATGCACACGATGCGGTTCGCGCGAGAGCTGAGGCGACCGCGCTTCGCCGTCGTGCCGCCCGGCGAGGAAAACGCGCTGCCGCAGTGGGCCGGAAACGTCGCGTGCTTGCAAGACGGCGCAACGCCGCTGCCGTTGGACGCCGCGGCCGCCGTCGCGGTGCTTCGCCGCTCGCGCTAGAGGTTCGGCGCGATCCCCACGTCGACGGCCGTCTCGAACGTTCGATCCCACGGCAGCCCGATGGTCATCGCGGCGATGTGATAGCCGGGATAGAGCTGCGCGAGGATCGACGACGCGTCGTTCCACAGCAGCACGCGGTTGCGTTCGGCCGTCGTTGCCGCGATGGCCGGCGGCAACAGCGAGTGATCGGCTACGCCCTGCGACGCGAGTGCGGCGTTGAGGCTGGGACGCACGTCGTCGTGGAACGCGTAGTCGTCGACGAAGCGCAGGAACGTGAACTCGCGGTGTGCGAGCGCGTAGTAGGTGTGCCTGCGCCGGCCCGCGCCCGCGGCGATCGCCTCGGAGAGCGCCGTGCCGACGGTGTTTGCGTTCGTGTTCCAGGAGGCATACGCGTCGATGCGTCCGGCGAGATTTGCGTTTAAGAGGCGCCGCGCAAAGTCTGCCTGATCGCGGTACGAGCGCAGGAAGGAGAGGTCCGCGAGCGCCACCGAACCACCGCGCGCCACGGCCGCACCGATCGCCGCCAGGAGCGCGTCGTCTTGCGCGTGCGTCGTGCCGGGGACTCGGACGAAGAGCGTGACGTCGGCGTCGCCTTCCACTGTTACGCCGCCGCAGACGCCGACGAGCGCATCGATCGCATTGCCGATCGGTGCGTACTCGATCGGGTCCTGGACGGCCGCGCCGCCGGGCGTGGAGTACCGCACGGCGACGCGCGGCGTCCAGCGCGCCGCGCGCGCGATGGCATGGGCGACGAGCGCCATCCCGAGCTCGTCCGCACCGGGTTCGATCGACGCGCGGCTCGCGAGCGCGTCGGCGGCGAGGTCGGACTGCAGCAGCGAAACCTCGGGGACGTGCAATCCGACGGGACCGGCGTCGTCCTGCCCGAGCACGAGCCGATCGATGGTGCCGCGTGCGGTCATCGTGACGAGAAGACGGTCGACGGCGAGGTCCCGTCCGCGCGTCGCGAGATACGCGTCCAGCGTCGGCGCACCGATGAGCGCGCGCAGGTGCTGGGCGGAGGCGTTTTCGTTGGGCGTGGGCGGATCGTGCAGGTTCGCGTACTGCTGCAGAAACGACCACGCCGGATAGGGCGCGAAGTACGGCGTCCCGGCCGGCGTGCCGGTCGGCGCAAGCCGCATCACCGTACCGAAGGCGCCGATCCACGCATTCGGATGCGTTTGCCGCAAATGGGTGAGTTCGTTCAAACGCGCGTACGCATCGGCGTACGATGGGCCCGGCACGCGCGACGCGACGAGGCCGCCGTAGGCCAGCATGTCGGTCGAGACGACGAACGCGTCGGTGCGGCGTTGCGCGGCGGTGCGATTGAGCCAGATAAGGATCGCGTCGGGATCGCCCGCCTTGAGGTAGCGGCCGAGCATCGGCCGCGGCGGGGCCTGCACCGCAACGCCCGCGATCCTGCCGAGCAGCACCGGAAGCTGCGCGGTAACGGGGCGGTCGTCCATCGGCACGAACGCGATCGCGGCCAAGACGGGCGCGAACAACATCACATCGACTTGCGGAGCACGCCGCCGTGCCGGTCCAGCATCCGCCGCGCCTCGTGCGCGTCGACGCCGCGCCGTTCCATGACGACGGCGATCTTGACGCGGCCGTCCGCCTCGGCGAGCAACGCATCGGCGCGCCGCTCGTCCACGCCGGCGAGCTCGCCCACCAGCCGGACGGCGCGCGCGCGCAGTTTTCGATTGGTCGCGACCACGTCGACCATCAAGTTATCGTGCACTTTTCCGAGCCGCACCATGACGGCGGTCGAAATGGCGTTGAGCGCGATCTTCTGCGCCGTGGCGGCGGCGAGGCGCGTCGAACCCGCGAGCACTTCGGAGCCCGTATCGAGCACGATCGCAACGGATGCCGCGCCCGCGAGCGGCGACGCGGCGACGCTCGTCAGCGCCGCGGTAAAGGCGCCGTTTGCGCGGGCACGCTCGACGGCCGCGACGACGAACGCGGCGGCGCCGCTCGCCGAGAGTCCGAGCACCGCATCGCCGGCGCCAACGCCGCTGGTCGCGGCGGCGCCCGCGACCGCGTCGTCTTCGGCGCCTTCCACGGCGCGCGCGAGCGCGGCTTCACCGCCGGCCACGTGCGCTCGCACTACGCTGGGGGCGATGCCGAAGGTGGGCGGCATCTCCGCGGCGTCGAGCGCCGCGATGCGCCCGCTCGTGCCGGCGCCGACGTAATGCAGCGTGCCGCCGCGCGAAAGGCGCGCCGCGATTTCGTCGGCAACGCTCGCGATCGCGGCGGTTTGCTCGAAGACCGCGTCTGCTGCGGCGCGTTGATGTGCGACGAGGGTGGCGACGAGCGTGCGCGTGTCGAGCCGGTCGAGGCCGGCGGTTTCGGGATTCGCGCGCTCGGTTTGCGGCAGATCGCTCATTCGTCGACGCGCTCGGGATGGCGAGCCGGCGCGATCGCGCCGAGCACCACGGCGCGCCGCGCCCCCGTCGCGGCGGGCACGTTGCCGGGACGGCCGCGCAGCGTTTCGTAGCCGAGCACGGCGAACGCGATCGCCTCCTTCGCCTCGGCGGGAATTCCCATCGCGTCGGACGGTTCGACGCGCGCCGATTGGAGACGTTCCCGCAATCGTGCCAGCAGCGCGCCGTTGCGCGCGCCGCCGCCGCTGACGAGGACGCGCCCGTCGGCAAAGCCCGCGCGCGCGATCGCGTCGGCGATCGAGGCCGCCGTCAGCTCGGTGAGCGTCGCGGCGCCGTCCTCGAGCGATAGGCGGCTCAATCGGTCGTGGCGCGCGAGAAACGCGGCACCGAATCGCTCGCGGCCCGTCGTCTTCGGTGCAGGCGCGGCGAAGTATGGGTCGGCGAGCATGCCGGCCAGCACGCCGGCGTCGACGGCGCCGCGGCCGGCGCGCGCGCCGGCCGCATCGAACTGCTCGCTGCCGTTCGTGCGCTCGCGTACGAACGCGTCGATGAGCATGTTGCCGGGACCGGTATCGAAGGCGACGAGCTCGTCGCGCGCGGCGCCCGCGCGCAGCAGCGTGACGTTCGCGATGCCGCCGACGTTGAGCGCGACGCGATCTTCGCGCGCGTCGGAGAACAGCAACGCGTCGACCAACGGAACCAACGGCGCGCCGTGTCCGCCCGCGGCGCAGTCGGCACTGCGAAAATCGGAGCACACGGTGACGCCGAGCGCCTCGCGGATGACGAACGGGTCGCCGATTTGGAACGTGACGCCGGCGGCGCCGTCGTGCCAAACGGTCTGACCGTGCGACGCGACGTAGCGGATCGCCTCGGACGGCGCGACGGTTTGCGCCGCCCGCGCGTACGCGTGGCCGAGCGCGTTGTGCAGCCGCGCGATCGCCTCGGTGCTCCCCGCGTTGGGCGGCAGCACGCTGCGCAAGCCTTCGGCGAGCTGCGGCTCGAACGGGTACGTTGCGAACCGGACGAGCTCGATCGCATAGCCGGAACTTTGCGGACGGATGTCGACGAGCGCGGCGTCGACGCCGTCGAGCGACGTGCCGCTCATCAATCCAACGGCGAGCACGCGGCTCTCCTACGCTTCCAGCTCGGCGATCATCGCTTCGTAGAACTGCGGGCGAAGCGCACGACCGGTACTCGGCGACGCATCGCGGCCGAAATACACGCTGTTGGTGAGCAGCACGCCTTGCACGTCCCGAACGGGATCGGCCCAGACGCACGTTCCGACGAAGCCGGTGTGGCCGAACGACGATCCGTCCATCAAGCGGCCGCAGGAGTTCTCGTCGTTGGTCTTCAGCGCCCAGCCGAGTCCGCGGCGCAGCACGGGATCGCCGGCCTGCTCGCGCGTCGCTTCCCGCGCCAGCGCTTCGGGCAGCAGCCCGTCGCCGCGCGCGCGCAACGCACCGAGGTAGCCTTCCGCCAACGCCGCCACGTCGGCCGCCGTGCCGAACAGCCCCGCGTGGCCCGCGACGCCGCCCATCAAGTACGCCTTCTCGTCGTGCACGACGCCTTGCACGCGCCCGCGCCATCCGTCATCTTCCGTCGCGGGTATCGCAAGCCGCTGCGCGGCCGGCGGACGAAGGAGCAGCGACGGGAACGCGGCGCGCAGCAGTGCCGAGAGCGAGCACCCGTCGATCCGTTCGAGCACCGCGCCCAGCGCGATGAAGCCGAGGTCGCTGTAGAGCACGCACGATCCGGGCGGCGCCACGAGCTCCGACGCGAGCGCAAACGCTTCGACGTTTTCGTCGAGGATCGCGCGATAGTCGGCGCCCGAATTCATGCCGGAGGTATGTGCGAGCAGCATGCGGCCGGTGATGCGCTCGGCGGCGTCGCCGCTCCATTCCGGCACGATGCGCGCGAGCGGCTCGTCGAGGCCGATCGTTCCCTCCGCAACGCGGAGCAGAAACAGCGTCGCGACGAACAGCTTCGTCAACGAGGCGAGGTCGAAGCGCGTATCGGCGTAGATCGGGAGCGCCCGTTCGTCGGCACGCGTCGCGCCGTACGCCCGCTCGAAGACCACGCGCCCGCGATGCTCGATCCGCGCGACCGCTCCGGTGAACTCCACGCCGGTCGCCTGCCGCAGCACCGCATCGACGCGACGGAACCGCATCACGTGTCCACGTCGATCGGCAGCCGCCCCGACGGAAGGCTGTTGCCGAACAGCACGTCGGCGAGGCCGCCGATCGACGCGCGATCGTCGCCGTATCCCGCGAGGACGTGACGCGCCTGCGCAAAGAGCGGTAGATCGAACGGCTCGGCCAGCGAGACGACGAGCGCGTCGGGATAGTGATGCACGATCGCGCCGATCGCGGCCGCTTGCGCGGGATGCAGATGCGCGCGCCGCGCGCAAACGATTGGGCGGCGCTGGGAACGCGCGATCGCGTCGACGATCGCCGCGCAGTCCGGCGCTTCGCTCGAGGCGGCCAGCACCTGCAGCGCGGGCGCTTCGTCGTGCAGCCGCGCGGCGCCGTGCGCAAACGCGACGGCAATCGAGGTGAGCGGATCGGCGTGCGGGACGCCGCGCACGAGCGTGACGGCGGAACGAGCGATCTCGCGTCCGACGCCGGGGTGCGGCGGGAACGCGTCGAGCGGCACCGGCGCCGCGCCCGCTTCGCGCAGGGCAAGCACCCGCGCGTGCGCCTCTTCCAAGCGCTCCAAGGCAATGCGCCCGTCCGCGACCGCAGCCTCGATCGATGCGGCCGCGCGCAGCGCGCCTTCCACGTCGTGGCTGAACAGCAGCGCGTCGGCTCCGGCCGCGAGCGCCTCGACGGCGAGCTCCGCTTCCCCGGCTGCGACGGCGTTCATTTCCAAGCAGTCCGTAAAAAACGCGCCGCGGAACCCGAGCTCGGCGCGCAGCAGGTCGGTGGTAATGCGGCGCGACAGCGTCGCGGGACGCCGCGCGTCGAACGCGGGCATCAGCACGTGCGCGCTCATCATCGCCGGCGCCTCGGCGGCGACGGCCGCGAACGGAACGAGGTCGCGCGCGCGCAGCTCGGTCTCCGTTGCGCCGATCACCGGCATCGCGTGATGGGAGTCGTCCGCGGTCGCGCCGTGGCCGGGGAAATGCTTGTAGCACGGAAGGACGCCGCCGTCGTGCAAACCGCTCGCGAAGGCGAGGCCGAGCCGCGCCGCCGCGTGGGGATCGGCGCCGAAGGATCGCGTGCCGATCACGGTGTTGCGCGGGTCGAGCGCGAGATCGAGGACCGGCGCGAAGTCGATCGTGACGCCGGCGCGCCGCAGATCGAACGCCGTCTGTTCGCCGGCACGCCGCGCGAGGTCGGCGTCGCCCGTCGCGCCCAACGCCATCATCGGCGGAAGCGGGTCGACGCCGCGCACGATTCGCGCCACCGCTCCGCCCTCTTGATCGATCGCGATGAGCGGCGGCGGTTCGCCGGCGTGCGCGCGCAGTGCGTCGGTGAACGCGCGCACCTCCTCGAGCGCCGTGCCGTTGCGCGCGAACAGCACGTAACCGCCCAGGCGCGGCGCGTCCGGAGCGAGGGCGCCGCCGGGGAGACCGGCGACGACGACGCCGCGCGCCAACTGTCCCACGCGGCTCACGGCAGCGCAACCGCCGTTTTGCGTTCGAAACGGCGCACGTGCTCCGGGGGAAATTCGAGCGCGACGAGCGCACCGAGTGCGGCCGCGCACGATGCGGCGACCCGCACCACGACGGTGCCTTTGGGCGTATCGACGTCGAGGTAGGCATCGGCACCCGTACGTTCGCGCCGCGCGACGCGCCCGCGCAGGCCTTCGGCGCCGAGACGCACGTGTTCCGGACGGATGCCGACGATGGTGCCGTCGCCGTCGAGCAGATTCATGGGACGTTCGCCGAGGAACCGCGCGACCGCGACGGTGCGCGGACGATCGTACACGCGTTGCGGCGCACCGACATCTTCGACGCGTCCGTCGATCAACACGGCGAGCGCGTCGCCGACGCTCATCGCCTCGGCGTGGTCGTGCGTTACGTAGAGGATCGGGCCGGCGAACCGCTCCCGCACGCCGACGACTTCATCCCGGACGGAACGGCGCAGCGACGGATCGAGGTGCGCGAGCGGCTCGTCGAGCAGCAGCGCGTACGGATCCGACAGCAGCGCGCGCGCGATCGAGGCGCGCTGTCGTTCGCCTCCCGAAATCTGCCGCGGCCGCCGATCGAGGTACGGTTCGACGTGCAGCGCGCGAGCCGTTTCCGTCACGCCGTCGCGCGGCGTTCCGCGACGCAGCGCGAAACGAAGGTTGTCGCGCACCGTCATGTTGCCGAAGAGTGCGTCGTCCTGAAACACGAGCGCGACGCGGCGCTCTTGCGGCGGAAGGTTGGCGATCGAATCGCGTCCGAGCAGAACGTCGCCGCCGCTCGGCCGCAACAAGCCCGCGATGGTACGAAGGAGCGTCGTCTTCCCGGCGCCGGAAGGTCCCACCACGGCGAGGGTCGCGCCGGCATCGATGCCGAGCGAGACGCGATCGAGCGCCGGCATGGGTTGCCCGCCGTACCGGACGGTCAACGCATCGGTGGAAAGCCGCACTATGCGGGGCGGAACAGGTCGCGAAGCTGCGTGCGGGCGGTGACGTCGCCGGTGCGTGCGAGCGCGACGAGGTCGCGCGCGCGCGCCATCGTTGCGTCGTCGGGCTTCTTTCCGGCGAGGACCAGCCGCACGGCGATCAGCGTTAGGTCCGGCGTGCGCGCGCCGAGCAGTTCCATTCCCTCGTAAAATGGCGCCGCGCCCACGGCGCCCGGGCGGCGCTGCAGCAAATCGCGCACGACGTCTGCTTTCTGGGGCGAACCGTCGAGAAGATAGCCGTCGAGCGACTCGAAGTCCATCGGCATGGGGTTCGCCGCTCGCACCGCTTTGCTCTTCGCGCTCGTGCCGGTGACCCTCGCGGCGGCCCGAAACGACAACGGAGCCGTCGGCTTGCTCGAGCGCATGCGCATCGCCAACGGACCGGTGTGGCAGGCGCACGTCGTCTCGGTGGCGCGTTTGACGTTCGAGGGCACCCCGACCGTCGTGTCGAGCGAAAGCGACGGCTTGCGCGTGATGGTGCGGCACTGCGCCGGGGAACTGTGCGACGGCACGTACTTCAACGGCGAGCGCCTCTACTCGATCAACCTCAACGGCACGACGGTCGCGCGTTCCCCCGGTCCCGAGGCGTATCTCCGCGGGCTTCGTCTCGTCGCGTCGCTCGCATTCTTGTCGCCGTCCTTCATGGCGCACGGCGGCCGCGTGGGGGAGTTCGGCACGGGCAGCATTGCGGGACGGACGTATCGCACGGTCTCCATCGCCGATTCCGGCGCCATTCCGTTTCGGCTCTACGTCGATCCGCAGAGCGCGCTCGTGCGCTTTGCCCGGCCGATCCAAGGGCGCGAAACCTTCGAATACCGCAACTACAAGCGCGTCGGCGTCCTCACGCTGCCGTACGAGGTGCTGCACGACGGACACGTCCTCGAGCGGTACGACGATCGTGCGGCCGTAGCGTCGGCGTTCCATCCGCCTCACGGCCCGCTGCCCTCGTTCAGCGGCGCGTCGCAAGCGATCCCGAGCGACCCCAAGGCCGTGACGCCCATCGTCGAGTGCAGCGTGGGCGGCGTCGCGCTGCGCTGCCTCATCGACACCGGCAACTCCGGCCTTTCGATGAGCTCGGAACTCGCGAGCCGGCTCGGCGTGCCGGTCGTCGGCACGTACCAAGTGCGCGGTTTGGGCGGCTATTCGACGCAGGTCGTCCGGGCGGGTCCCCTGCGCATCGGCAACGCCACCTATCCAGACGCGTACTACATCGTGCTCAACGACCTGCGGAAGTACGGCTACGACGTCGTGCTCGGCGCCGACATCGTCGGGACGTCGGGGCTCGAGATCGACGGCGCGACGCATACCGTTCGCCTCGGCGTCACCGCCCTGCGCAACACGATCACCCTGCCGCTCTCGTTTCAAAACTTCGTGCCGATCGTCAGCGTGGGCCTCGGGCCGATCGAAACGCAGCTGGCAGTAGATACCGGCGACGAGTCGAACATCAACCTCGACTTTGATTTCTACGCCAAACATCCGGGATTGTTCAACGTCACCCAGCGCCGGTTCGTCAGCGGCATCGGCGGCAGCAGCGTCGAGATGATGGGCGAGATTCCCGAAGTGCGCATCGGCGATTACCGCACGGGGCCGCAACGCATCGGGACGACGCAGGTGCTGCAAGGCACCGCGTTCGGCCACCTCGGCGCCGCCTTCCTCGACCAGTTCATCGTCCAGCTCGACTACGCCGCCGGTCAGCTGCGCCTCGTTCCGAGGCGGGGCTAAACGCCATGGCGGCGCTTCGAACGGTCTGCAGTGCCGCCGTCTTCAGCCTCTTCGCCGCCGCCTTTTCGCCGGTCGGCGCGCGTTCGATGGCGCTCGACCGCTGCACCGTCGTCGCCGTGCAGATGATGGACAGCGTCGACTCGTCCGACGCGCGGCCCGGCGACTTCTTCCGCTTCGAGACGATCAATGCCGTGACGACCGGCGCCGACGTGGCGATCCCTTCGCGCACTATGGGATACGGCGTCGTGGCCGTCGCCTCGCCGGCGGGCACGCACGACGCGCGCCCCGGCACGCTCGTGCTCGAGCCGCGTTACCTTATGCTTCCCGAGGGCAAGCATCTCGGCGTCGTGCTCAACCACAACACCGACGGGCTCGCGCGTGCCGGCGCGAACGCCGGCATTCCCGGTTATCTCGGCGCGATACCGGTACCGGGCGTCGGCGCGGCGATCGGCATCTTCAACTATTTCCGCAAGGGCAAAAACATCGTCGTGCCGCGGGGCACAATGTTCAGCGTTTTTCCGAGCGACGATCCGTCGGTCGAACGCTGTCAAGACAAGCCGTCGTATTAGCCGCTAGAGCGCTCGTCGATGCAACGGAATGTTTCGGGTCGAGCGAAGGAAGTGACAGTACGCGTCAGCGATCCGCACGATCTCTTCCGCGATCACGAGTTCGATCCGTTCGCCGACGACGTCGACGCGATCGGCAGCATCGCGCAGATCGCTCAACTGCCCCACCTCGCTTCGCAGCTCAAGGACATCACGCTGCGCGTCCTCATCCCAGCGAACGAGATGACGCCCCACACCGAATCCGACGTCCGGCGTGCAATGCGCCGGTACTGCGATCACGCCGTGGCCGAGGCACGGCGCAAATTGGCGGCGATGCGCTGGGTCGGTCTACGGACGTTTCTTCGCGGCCTCTTCATCTTCGCCATCAGCCTCGCGGCGTCGGCCGGCGTGCAGCGGCTGCTGTTCCTGCCCGGCGGCGTCAGAACGCTCGCGAGTGAAAGCATCATCATCGCGGGATGGGTCGTCATGTGGCAGCCGCTCGACACGCTGGTCCAAGGCTGGTGGCCGCAATGGGAAGAGGAGCGCACGTTCCGCGCGATTAGCGCGATCCCGCTGTACGTAGCGGCGCAGGAGCGAGCGCCCTAGCGCACGCAGCCGGCGCTCGCGTTTTCGCGATTCGGAGTGGCGTCCCGGCGGGTATAGAGGAGGCATGCGATATCCGGAACGACAGGCCCTCAGTCCGGCGGCAATCAGCCGTATGATCGCGCGCGGCGTCGCCGCGGAGGCGGAGCGCACGATCCGTTGCCAGGCACATGCTGGGGCGCACCCAACGATCACGATCGTTCATGCGAGCTCCGACGGGCTCGAGTTCGCCATTGCCGGCTGCTGCGACAGTCTGCGAAAGAGAACGCGCAGCTCCATCGACGCCCTCTTGGGAAGCGGCGCGATCGATCGCCGCCACCGGAGCACCGCAGCGTAAACGTTTCGTTTGCGGCGGTCGTTGCAACCAGAGCAGCCGCCTATGGGATTAGAGCCATACATCACCGCACAGAGAGGGAAGTATGGATCTAACGACGACGCTGCCGCGCAGCGCCAAAGACAAGCTCGCCGGACTCGTTTCGCTCAAACGGACGATCGATAAGGCCAAGGCGCACAACGAGGGACACCTCGGCGAATACGATTACGATTGTCCGCACGACAAGCCGCTTTTCGAATTCCTCGGTACCAACGGGGACGAGTTCGCCCGCAAAGTCAAGGAGCTCGGGACCGACGAGGCGATCGCATCCTGGGTGCAGTCCGATCTGCTCGCGAACAAAACGCCGGCGGACATCGAAGCGTTCAATGCCGAGCGGATGCGCTGGCATCCCGAACCGGGATCGCACTCGGCAGAGTACTTTTCGGACGCTCGCGAAAAGGTCGCGCCCGGCCGCAAGGACATCGTCACGTGGTTCGATCTGCTCGACCTCGACGAAGGAAGGCCCGTACCGCAGCCGACGCGCCTGAACTAAACGTGCCCGACCGGCGGGAACACGCGGAAGTGCCGGTCGTCTTCATCCATGGATGGCAGGGCGATCGCACCGTGTGGGACGACGTCGTCGCCGCACTCGGCGACGACGTGCTCGCGTTGACGCCGGATCTGCCCGGCAGCGGCGACGCGAACGCCGCATTTGGACCATTCACCCTCGAACGCTTTGCGGCGCACGTTCGCGAAGCCATCCAGGAGCTCGACGCGGGCCCGGCGTTCGTCGTCGGCCACTCCATGGGAGCGACGGTCGCGCTTCGGCTCGCGGTCGATGCGCCCGCCGCCGTGCGCGGCCTCGTCCTCATTACACCCGTGCCGGCCAGCGGTGCAGGCTTCTCGCCGAAGGGCGAGGCGTATCTCCGCGCGACCGCCGGCGACGCCGCGAACGCGAAGCGCTGGCTGGCGCGGACGCTCTGCGAGCCCGAGGACGGCGCCAACCTCGAACGGCTCTGCGCTTCGGCCGCGAAAACGCCGCGCGCGGCCGCGCTCGAAAGTTTTGCGTCGTGGGCGCACGCCGGTTTTGCGGAGGAGACGCGAGCCATCGCGGCGCCGACACTCGTCATCGCAGCGGAGCACGACTCTCCCGAAACGTCGACGAGCAACGTGGCGGCGTTGATCCCAAACGCACGCTGCATCGTGCTCCCCAACGCCGCGCACTACGCCATCGTCGAGCGGCCAAACGAAATCGCGTCTTTGATACGGGGCTTCGTCTGTGGCTGACCGCTCACGCATGCGGCGTCATACCGTGATTCGCGCGCAGGCCGCCTATTACGTTGCGACCGGCCTGCTGCCGCTCGTTTCCATGGCGCTGTTCGAGAATGTCACCGGCAAGAAAACGGACCGTTGGCTCGTGCAGATGGTCGGCCTGCTGGCCGCCTCGATCGGCGTTACGCTCGCGGTTGGAGCACGCCGCGAGCCACCGGACGCCGCCACGCTGACGCTTTCGGTGAGTTCCGCCCTTTCGTTTGCCGCCATCGACGTCGTGCACGTCGCCCGGCGCCGCATCTCGCCGATCTATCTTGGAGATGCGGCCGTCGAGTTGCTCCTGGTCACCTGTCTGGCACTAAGCGACTGCTGACTTTCTCGGCAACACGAGCCGGCACTCGAATCTTGGCCTCCGTTCGATCTGGGTATAATCAGGAGGATGCGCTGGCCGCGCCGCGTCGCCCTGGGTGGCGCCATCCTCATCGTGATGCCCTTCGTTGCTCCGGTTCGCGCCGCTGCGATACCACCGAGCTACACGTTTCATATGGACGTCGCGATGGCCATGCGCCATTTTCCGTGGCTGCACTTTCACTTGCAGGGCGTGGGGGAATACGAACCCGGCCAAAGCTACATCGTGCATTTCACGTCGGTCCCATGGTTCTTTCCCAAGGAGCAGCACGACATCGACCTTTCGATGCTCGATCCAGCGATGTGGTCCAAGCACTTCGTTTCCCGGGTTGTCGAACGGCAAGACAACGGCGACGTGCTTTACGAGCTCCATGCGGTCGGGCAATCGAAGCTCAAGAGCGCCGTCGTGACCATGGGGGCAAGCGGGCGAACGCGCAAGCTCGACGCGACGTACGACGACGGTACGCACATCGTGATGGACGTCAGCTGCAGCAACGTGGACGGTTTCCTCGTGCCGGCTACGCTGACCGCCGACATCGACGAGCCGCATTTGGCGCTTTCGGCCAATGCCGACTTCACCGATTATGACTTCGATGTATGAGCTTGCGCAGCGCGAGTGCGTCCCGTGCCGCGGCGGCGTCCCGCCGCTCACAGCCGAGCAGATCGCTCCGCTAGCCGCGCAACTCAACGCCGCGTGGCACGTGGTGGAGCGCAGCAATGCCAAGCACGGCGTGGTGAAGATACTTGCGCGGGAGTACAGGTTTTCGAATTTCGCCCAAGCGATGGACGCGTCAGCGCAGATCGGCCAACTGGCCGAGCAGCAGCAGCATCACCCCGACCTGCACGTTTCGTGGGGGCGGCTCGGCGTGGAGCTCTGGACGCACAAAATCGGCGGACTGACGGAGAGCGACTTCGTCTTTGCCGCAAAGTGCGACGCATTGCCAGCCCTCGCCGGTTCAGCTTCGGACTAGCGCAAACGGCGCGGCCTGCATGAAGACTGCGGATTTCGTCCGCTATGGCCTTAGCATTTGCGCAGTCGCGGCGACGATTTCCGGATGCGGCGGATTGCAGCAATTGATCGGCCACATGAGGGCAACGTCGCAAAGTTCCATGCGTCAGAACGGCTCTTCGCACGGCCGCTCGGTACTCAGGACTTGATTATGGGCAATGTCCTCATTGAGCGGGCGCGAGGAAGTCGCAACCATCGGCACATGGGCTTACCCGCGCGGCGGCAGGCCTCGCCGCAAAATCGCAAGTGTTGATGCATCTATCTTCGGCGTGGCGCTCAGCATGGCAAAGAACTAGGCACACAAGTACGGCAAGAAAAAATCCGAAGTAACCTTGCGTATAGGACGTAGATCTTGAGCGCTTGAAGCGAAAAGAGGCCATTATCTTGAGTGCCCGAGCGCTGAACAGGTGACCGTTGCCGAAATTTTGCGAAGCGTCGCCCGAAGTTTGCGGGTCGCACGGACGGGGAAGGCTCCCTATCTGTAGAGCGCAATAGCGCCGAGATCATCCAGGAGTTGTAGGAACGCAGCATGGTTAGGCTTCGCTCGAGAGCAGCACGTCGTCAGCCGAACGGAGTATTGAGTGTTTCTGTTCTTCAGTAGCCGGTTGGGCTGTATCACGTCCCTGGCCATCAGCGCTGCGGTCACGCTGTTCTTGCTCGTGGCCTGCGGCGGCTTGCATATTCTCGGACGCTAAAGGCAGGGGTGCTCTCACGAACGCCAACGCCGGATTGCATGCAATGAGGTCCTTAATGCTAGGGTCGGCACTATCGAACTGCGCGCCGACCCATCTCGCTCGATGTGGAGCTGCCGAAGCTCTTTGACGGCTTCCCATTCGCTATCGGGCACGACGGCCCCACCGTTGAGGCGCGGTGAACCGTCGAGCACCCGGCCGAAGCGGTCGAATGGCTGGCCGGCGTAGCGCCAGCGAATAGGCCCGCCGCCTCTCCACGGCGCGATTTCGTTGGCGCGAGCGAAGCACGTGCCCGTCGTCTCGCTGGCCGCGGCGATCTTTGCGTTGCGGCCGGCACGGCCGCAATGGTTTGGATCGTCTGCCTCCGAGCATCGACGAGCATTGTGGCGCCCCAGATAATTGTCCGCTATGCTGGGCGAGCCAACGTTTTGGGCGGCGAGGGCCGGGGTATCGAAAGGTGTCATGCAAATCGATACGACCCTCTTGCCGGCTCGTGGAAACGACGCCGTCGAAATACTTTTAAACGACCATCAAGTGATCAAGAAGCTGCTCACCCAGCTCACCGGCGCGGGCGCATCCGAGCGCAAGAGCGTCATGGAGCAGCTGATCGGCGTGCTCACGATCCACAATGCGACCGAGGAAAATCTCGTTTACCCGGCGCTCAATAAGGTTGCGGGCAGCAAGGCCGAATCGCAGCACCTCTATCACGAAACGGCCGAGGCCGACGTCCTGCTCTTCGAGCTCGATACGCTTCTCAAAGAAGGCGAAGGCGCCGAGTTCGCCACCAAGGCGGAGAAATTTCAGGAAGCGGTACTCCACCACATCGATGAAGAGGAGAACAAGGCGCTTCCGCGCTTACGAGAAAACGTCGATCCGGAGCAATCGGAGATGCTGGCGAACTCCGTGCGGACGTTCCGCAGCTCGCTTCATTTCGAAACGCCGGCTTGACGCCCGCGCTTCTTCAGCGAACGCTCCAGCGTTCGATCGAGCGGTTCGTCGCGCGTGCGTTCCCAGCGCTCGACGAACCGAAGCGCAAAGCGCTCCTCCGGCGATAATCCGCCGGCGCGCTTCGTTTCGCGCGCGGCCCGGCGCGGCAGCCGGCGAAGCCGCGTGTAGGTTTCGATGACGGCGGGGTGCACGTACGCTTTGCGGCACACCGCCGGCGTGTTGCCCAGTCGCGCCGCGACGCGCTCGAGCGCGGCCACGACGTTGCTTTTGGCTTGGGTGAAATGCTCTGCCGCTTCCGTCAATCCCGCGATGCATTCCACCGTGCCCATCCACGTGCGGAAGTCTTTTGCAGAAAAATCGTCGCCCCCGACCTCGCGGATATACGCGTTGACGTCGTCCGAACTAATGCTATTGACGTCGCCCGCGTCGTCGACGTAGCTGAACAGCTCCTCGCCGGGAAGGTCCCGGCAGCGCTTGATGATGCGCGCGAGACGAGCGTCGTCGAGCAGAATGCGGTGCTGCTTCCCCGTCTTGCCACGAAAGTGCAGGCGCACCTTCGAGCCGTGCAGGCTGACGTGGCGCGTGCGCAACGTCGTCAGCCCGAAGGAGCCGTTCGCCTGTGCGTACTCTTCGTTGCCCACGCGGATGCCGGTCACGTCGAGCAGCGCGACGACGGCCGCGAGCACCTTGTTGCGCGAAAGTGCGGTGCCTTCGAGATCTTTTGCCACGGCCGTCCGGATCTTGGGCAGCGCACGGCCGAAGGCTACGAGGCGGTGATACTTCGCCTCGTCGCGGACGTCGCGCCAGCGCTTGTGGTAGCGGTACTGCTTGCGGCCCCGCGCGTCGCGCGCCGTCGCCTGCACGTGGCCGTTGGCAACCGGTGAGATCCAGACGTCGCTATACGCCGGCGGTATGGCGAGAGAGCGGATGCGCTGCAGCTCGCCGTCGTCGTGCACCGGCTTTCCGTCGGCATAGAAATAGGCGAAGTGCTGGCCGCTACGGCGCCGCGTGATGCCGGGGCGCCGGTCGTCCACGTAGCGCAGCCCCGCCTCGCGAGCAACCGCTTGAGCATCCATATTCTCGTGACGATTCCCTTCGCCGGACAAATTGAAGCGCAGGAAGCGGTCGGTCGCATTGCCGTTACAATGAAAGATTGGGGTGGGAGAGAAAGGACGCGATGTGAGCATCCGCAATCAACGCCGCTCGCTGCACGGATTCTTCGGCTTATCGGCAATCCTATTCGCGGCGGGATGCGCCGGTGTGGGCAATCCCGGCACCCCGGGCGCGCCCAGCGCCGCCGGCTGGAGCGGTTCGCAAGGAACCGTAATTCACCGGCCGCACTACGCCACTACGCGCGATATGACGAACGTCCATGTGCAGCCCAACTTCTTCGTTTCCTACCACGACGGCCCCGTGCTCGTCGCTCCGAAGATGTACGTCGTTTTTTGGGGCTACGTCAAGTACGGGGATCCCGACCGGGTGAAGCCGCTGCTCGTCGAGTACGCGAAGAGCATGGGCGGCAGCACACACAACAACATCTACACGCAATACTACGAGACCGTCGGGAAGAAAAAAGCCTACATCGGCAACGCCCCGCGGCAGTACGGCGGAAGCTGGGACGACGAGTCGCCGGTTCCCAAGACGCCGAGCGACGCACAGGTCGCGGCGGAGGCGGTCGCGGGCGCGAAGCATTTCGGCTTCGATCCGAAGGGCGTCTATTTCGTCGCGACGCCGCACAACCACAGCAGCCTACAGTTCGGATCGAACTGGTGCTCGTACCACAACTGGGCCACGAGTAAGAACAAAAACGTCTCGTACGTCAACTTTCCGTACATGCCCGACGCGGGAACGAATTGCGGCGTCAACTTCATCACGCCGCCCGCCGACGAAAGCGGCACGGACGAGGGCGTGACGATCATGGCCGGACACGAATACGGAGAAAGCGTTACCGACCCACAGCCCTTTACGGGCTGGAACGGCGTCGCCGGCGAGATCGCGGATCCGTGCTCGTGGCAGAACATCGCGAACGAGCCGTTCAAGGAAAAATCCTATACGACGCAGCCGATGATCAGCGACGCGAGCGCGAGCTGCGTGCAGACGTTCCCCTAGCGGCACCACGGAATGCGGCTGTTGGGCGGCGGATCGTACGGATCGCGCGGCGAGTAAATGCGGTTGCCCTCGCGCCGTCCGTTGACCGTCACCTCGTAGGTCGGCTCGCTCCCGCACCACGTGGTAAAGTCGAACCGGTCGCCCTCGCGACTCAGCTTCGTGACGGTGAGCCGGCTGGAAACGAACGGGCGACCGCGTACGATGTGGCGTGCGGCGCCGCCGCGAATCAGAAACGCCGAGCCGCCGCGGCCTTGCAGCGCAAGACGCCCGATGCCGTGCTTGTCGACGAGGATGCCGCTGGCCTCGTCGATGCCGATCCCGTGCACGACGGCGGACGGCCCGCGCACTCTGCCGTCGGCGATCTGGCGCGCCATGAACACCGCGGTTCGCCCGAACCGCCCGCGCGTGACGAAGTGCATGTCGGTGATCGCGCCGGCGAGCGTCCGAAAGCGAAGGAAGCGATACGTGAAGCTGATCAGTCGTTCGTACGGATCCTTGACGGCGTTATGTGACGTCGCGTCGCGGCGGTCGTCGTTGACCGCATCGAAGACGTATTGGCCCAGAATCGCCTCACCGGCGCTCGTGCCGCCGACCACGCCGCCCCGCGCGTAGACGCCCTGCACCGCGTCTTGAATCGGCGTGCCTTTCCAAATCACGTAGTCCGCCTGGTCGCCGCCTGCGAAGAACACCGCAGAAGAGTGGTCGACGATGTCGGCCGCCGACCGAAGCGTCGCACCGGATGAGCACCGCGGCAACAGCAGCGTGCGCACCGAGTGGTACGGCGCCAGGCGATAGATATAACGGTCGTAATCGTTGTCGCCGGCGGCGCGAAGCACGACCAGGTCGGCGCCGCGGCGCGGGTGCGATCCAACGACCGTATCGTGGATCCACACGAACTCTTCGTTGACGTCGCGTCCGCCGCCGCCGAGCACGAGCCCCGGACCGTGCAGCATAGTATCGCGCGGCTTCTGCGCTCCGACCGGCGGGTAGAAAATCGGGCGGCACGTCCGTCCGCTTTGAAGACTCGCCGGCGGAAGGGCCGTGAACGACGACGGCGCCTTCGCACACGCGCCGAGCAGCGCCGCGCAGAGCGCAGCAGCGCCTGCGAATACGGTTGCACGGGCCGAAGGCAACATCGCAGCGATTGTACCACGCCAATCGTTGCGGCAGGCTCCCGTGCCGCCGTCGTCCAAGCCGCCTCGGCGTGAGCAAGTCGCGGTTTGAGTCATTTTCCGACGGCGTGTTCGCATTTGCGATAACGCTGCTCGCGCTGGGCTTCGTGCTGCCCAATCTGCACGCGCCGTCGAACCGCGAGCTCGCCCACGGTATCCTGGGGTTGTGGCCCAACCTCATCGCGTACGTGCTGAGCTTTTGCGTGATCGGCTTGATGTGGCAGAACCATCACGCGCTCTTCCGTTTCGTGCAGTACATCGACCGCAAGACCGTCTTCTGGAACATCTTGCTGCTGGCGGTACGGTTTTGATCCCATTTGCAACGACGACGCTCGGGTCGTATCCAACCTTCTCGGCCTCGGCGTTCCTGTACGGCGTCGTGCTCTCCACGTGCGCGACGTTTTTCAACGTGATGCTCCTGCATCTCGTACGGTCGAACGCCTTCCTTCCGGAGGTGGGCGCGGCGACGATCGCCTCGACGGTGCGCGGTTACACCGTCGGCTTATGCATCTACGTCAGCGCGACGCTTATCGCGCTCGTCCTTCCGCTCGTGAGTTTCGGGCTGTACCTCGCACTGGTGATTTATTTCCTCATACCGCGGGGTGCCGATTCGGACGTGTCGCTGAGTGCCCGCCGCTGGTAACGCAAAGCTGCTCTAGTCTTCCATGCGAGCCGCTTTTCCGCGCACCTCGGGGTTCGGCTCCCCCGTTGCGGTGTTAGGCTCCTCCGCGGCGGCATCGTGGTCGACCTCCCACATCGGGAGCGTCAATCCATCGACGCGTTCGGTTTCTTCCGATCCGTCGAGGTCGATCTCGACTTCGCCGGTATAGCCGGCCGGATAGCTGCGGCGCACCGTCGCGGTCGCACCGGTCTTCAAGATCACCGAGTCGCCCGCATTGAGGGCCCGAGCGAGGCCCACGCCGTCATTACTCACGCGTTGTCGAACCGAACGTTCAGGAGGTCGAGGCCGGAGCGAATCTCGTGCGCTAAGTCGATCGGATCGCCAACCTTGAACTGATGGGAGAAAAAGAGCTGCGGATGCTCGTCCGTCTCTTGATTGTACAGGCAGCCGATATCCCACTGGCGACTGCGCATCCGGCCGACGAGGTGCTGAATCTCCGACGCGACCATTCCGAAGTCCGGAACGGCTGCCGCCTGTCCGCCGTGAAGCGGTTGAAAAGCGATCGGCATGCTGACGTTGAGGTAAGGACTGATCCTGACGCCGCCGAGCATGATGGGTTCGGCGCGCGGCACCTGAAAGCTGACGACGCCGTCGGCACCCACGGTCGGCGTGGCACCAATGATCTTGCCGAGCCGCTCGGCGGGGAGCGGCGTCTTGGGATTCTTCGGCGGGGACTGCGGAAAGGGCGTGGACGTCACGTTCAGCGCCGCCTTGATGCCTCGCGCGATGGCGCCGGCGTTTCCAACGGCGCGAAAATGAATGAAAAAGACGATGGGCTCGAAGTCGTAGAAATGCTGATGCTCCGCCTGGAATTCGATGTCGTGCTCTAGCAGCCGATCGATGAATGGGTCGACCTCGTCCCGTTTTAGGCACAAGTCCGAGTTCATTGCAACGCGCTCGCCGCCGAGCCACTGAAAGTTGAGGTCGCCGTTGATTTCGAACGACGGCGAGATCGGCACTCCGTGCAGCATGACGCCGTGAATGTCGTCGCGATCGATTTCGATTTGAAGCAGGCCGTAGTCGATCGCTCCTTCGGCATCGATAATCGCTTCGATCTCGCGTTTCAGATGCGGAGGAAACTCGTGCTTGATATCGCCTTGTGCCTGGGGCAAGCCGGGACCAAAGCCCGAAGGACCCGTGGTTCCGCTCAACGTCCCGCCCGGCATCGCACAGCCGGCGATGGCGGCGCCGGCGAAGCCTCCCGCCACGGAGGCGCCGAACGTCAACGCTCGGCGGCGCGAGATCGGCTGCGGCGGGGAGGCGCTATCCTGAAGCGTCATCGTGCATTCTCCACGGGAAGGGCAGGTTCGCATTCCTTACCCGCAATCGGGGCCGTCAATACGGCGTCACAGTGCGCGCCCGCGCCCTCGTCCGGTTGGCGGACAAGCGTACCGATGCGATGCCGGCGCGCGGCGAAGCTGCTTGACATATTACGATATCGTACTATACTAGCAGCGGCATGCCGGAGGCCTCCCATCGTCACCATCTCGAGCTTGGTTTTCGGGCATTGCGTCAGTTCGACGATCGCCGGGCCTTGGAACACGTTCTCGCGACCCTAACCGAACACGCGCGTGACGCCGGGGCACTCAAGAAACTCAACGTGACGATCTCGGCGTTTTGGCTCACGGTGTTGAAGGCGTCGATGAACGCGCTGCCGCCGACGGCGTCATTAGAAGACGTCCTCGAACGCTTTCCGGCGTTGACTCAGGCGTCGCTGCCGTTCGCGTACTACTCGAAGCCATTGCTGGAATCGGAGGAATGCCGCACCGGCGTCGTTCAGCCGGACCTTCGAGATCTAAAGGTGGGGCCGTCGGCGCGGACGCCGTCGTTATCGCTCGTTCCCGCCATCGAACAGGCGACGCACGGCGTCGGCCTGTATCTGTCGGAGCACGCCAACGGCTCTACGCAGGCGGAGGCGAACGTACTGGCGTTCCTGTTCGCCCACGGCACGACGCCGCTGTCGCTTCTTCATCGCTCCTTCGGCCACCGGCGCTCAACGTTGACGAGCGTTCTCGACCGTCTGGAACGGCGGCGCTTCGTTCGTCGGCTGCACGATCCGCAGGATGCCCGTTTCGTTCTCATCGAACCAACCCGCGAAGGCGTCGTTGCCGGGCGCCGAATCGTCGGCGTTCTAAGCAAGCTCGAAGAAGCAGCACGCGAAACGTGCACGGATGGAGAACTCGCCGCCTTCCAAAAGGTAATCGGTTCGATCGTGCATGCGGTCGGAGCGGCGCGATGATCGAGTCCAAAGCCTTCACGATTACGGTGTTATCCCTCGCCGTTATCGTCAGTTTTGCGCAAGTAATCTATTCCGAGGCCCTGGGAACGCTGATCGTGCGCAGCCTGCCGAGCTTGGCCCCGGCTTTGCGACGCTTCTACGACCTTCTGAGCTTCGGACAGCCCTGGGACGGCCGATTCTGGAACGCCGCCCGGCGCATCATCGGCTTGGCGTCGGGCTTCGTCTTCCTTCTTCTCATCGGCCTGATGATCGTTGAGCGCCCGTAACGCGCACGACGTGCCGGCGATCGAAACTGCGCGCCTTACGCTGCGCGGCCATCGCATCGACGACTACGACGCGAGCGCCGCGATGTGGGCCGACCCCAATGTCGTTCGATACATAACGGGCAAACCGGCGACGCCGCAGCAATCCTGGATGCGGCTCCTGAACTACGTCGGGCATTGGAGGTTGATGGGCTTCGGCTATTGGCTGGTTGAAGAGACCGCTTCAGGTAAATTCGTCGGCGAGGTGGGATTCGCCGACTTCAAGCGCGGCCTCGATCCGTCGCTCAGCGGCGTTCCCGAAATCGGCTGGGCGTTGGCCACCGACATGACGGGCCGAGGCTATGCGACTGAGGCCGTTCGGGCGGCCGTCGACTGGAGCGATCGCGACCGCCAATGGGGCAAGACGATTTGCATCGTCAAGCCCCAAAACACTTCGTCGCTTCGCGTCGCCACGAAATGCGGCTATGCGGATGTGCGGCGCTTCGACTACGGCGGCGAGCAGACGATACTCTTTGCTCGAACCAGGTAAGCGCGCGCGAGCGTATTTCGACCTCAGTAGGTGAAGGACTGAAGCTGCGCGGGATTCGCCGTCGTTACGTAGCCGATCCGCAGCTTCGGGTTGACCGCGACGTAGGCGAAGACCGCCGACGAGGCATTACTAAAGTCGAAGCCGGGGATAGATTCTTGCAGGTTGCCCTGCTCGTCGTAGACGTAGATCGAAGCGCTGTTCAGCAGCGCTCCCTCGGGCTGCGTCACGATGAACAGATGATTGAGCTCGTCGACCGCCACGGCGCCCCCGCCGCTGCCTTCACCGACGCCGTCGGGCAGGTTCTCCGCGAACCCGCTCTTCGCGGTTAGGTTGATGAACTCAACGTTGGAGTCGTCGTTGGTCGTCGTGCACATGATGTGGGTCGTCGAGTCGACGGCAGCGCCCATCACGGAGCCGCTCCCAAGGTTCGGGGAGAATATCGTACGCGTTCTTTTCGCTAAGTCGTCGACGTCGAACGAAGGCGGCTCGAACGGATTGAACGGATCTCCCTCGATCTGCATCGGAAGGACGGCCTCGTTAGCGCCGGTGTCCTCCACGACTGCGTAAGGTATTGAGAAGATCGCGCCCCGACCCAAGCGCGGCGGATGCATGAACGAATCTTGCGCTATGTCCGAAACGATGAGGTCGAGTTTGCCTCCTTGGCTGCGGTCGACATCGCGAAACACCATCGCGACGTCCAGCGGCGTGTCCTGATTGACCGCTACCCATCCTACACTGGGATTGACCAAAAGATTGTTGCGATAGTGCGGCGGCGTCCACCGTCCGGTCACCTTTGCCTTCGAGACGGGACTGACGGTGGGGAACGTGTCGTGGCGCTGAAAGCCCTTCTCGTGGAAATTGAGGTCGTCGACCAGCGCGACTTCGTTCGCTAGAATCCTGAGCACGATATACTGGCGAGTCACGTTTCCGCTGCCGGCGGCCTGAAAGGATCCCAGCTTGCCGATCCTGGCGGATTTCAAGTCGAACGTCTCCAACCGCGTCCCGTTCTTGTAGCCCGCCGAAAGCAAGCCGATCCCGCTGTTCTGGTCGACGTCCCACCCGGTGATCGTTCCGTTCTGCGCTGCCGTCAACACGGGACCGAGCGCTCCGGCCGTGCGGTGGCGCTCGGCGCGCTGCACGGCGGACGTCGCGCCCTGGACGACGCTCGACGGCGAGAACTGCGAGCCCCCGTTGCCGGCGCACGCGGCGGAGATTGCCGCCGTGGCGACGGCGAGCGCATACGTGCGGAAACGATGAAACTTCATTGAGGCTCCTCCTCCAGCGGTCGTGGCGCAACGCAGTCGTAGCGTGCCGCACATTAATGAAGAAAGTCTGAAAAATCTACCGTTTATCATGAGCCTGAGAATTGCGACGTCATTTCAGCAGCCGCCCTTCATGCCGATGGTCAAGACGCCCGCGTCGAAATCCTCGCCACCGTAGACCTGCTCGAATATCCCGTTGCCGATCGTACCGTTGTTGGCCGGCACGATGTAGAGCAACCCGGCGTCTTGATATCCGCCAGGCTGCTGGATCGTGGCCACGAGGAGCCGATTGATGACCAAAAACGTCCCGAATGGCTGGCTCGTGCCGTTGCCTGTGATTGCTGCGGAGCCACTGTGTCGGGTTTGCCCGGAGCCCGTGTCGCGCAACGTCAAGCAGTACGTGCCATTGCCGCGAGCGGCGTGGCTTACCGTTACCGGCCAGCTGCCGGTGTACTTGTGCGACTCTGGGAAAATCATGCCGACACCGCTGCCGTTGAAACCGTTTGCGATTGCGGCGCCGGCCGAGACGAAAACGATCGTAACTGTCGCAATTACGGCCCGTTGTAAGAAATGCATAACGTTCTCCTTGTGGGACCTCAAGAGTGATTCGTTACGCAGAAGCTAGGACGGATTCATGAAAAAAGTCTGAAGCACGTGCTTGGAGGTCTTCGAAGGGACGGCGCGACACGTTACGGCGATGCAGCGTCGACTCTTATCTCTTTTTCTGTTAACGGCGGCTGGCGCCGCGGGATGCTCGAGCGTGGGCGTTTCAGGCGTCCCAAGCCAGGAAAGCGGAGCGGTCGTGCGAGGCGCGAAGGCGGCGCGGCATTTGCGGGTGCTACACGTCTTCAAGGACGATCCGGACGGGGCGGAGCCGTACGCGGGATTGATTCTCCGCAATGGAGTGCTGTACGGGACGACATACCGCGGCGGAGATCGCAACGATGCCGGGACGGTATACCAGATCGGGCCAAGCGGTGGCTACTCGATCATCCATCGCTTCGTTCGGCGTGCGCCGTTCGGTCAGCGAGCGAACCCGGAAGGCGGCGTCGTCGCAGACGCTGCGGGCAGCCTGTACGGCACGACGCTCGAGGGCGGGACGCTGCATCGAGGCACGGTCTACGAGGTCACCTGGCGTGGTCGAGTCACGACGCTGCACACGTTCACCGGTCCCGATGGGGAGTATCCCGCCGATACGCTGCTTCGCGATGCAGCCGGCAACCTGTACGGGACGACCCAGGCCGGCGGCATTGACTACGGCAACTCTGCCTTCTGCGAAGCCGGAGGTTGTGGAACCGTCTTCAAGATCGATACAGCTAACCACGAGTCAGTGCTCTATTCGTTTACCGGCGGCGTCGCCGACGGAAACGACCCTTACGGCGGCGTGGTGCGCGATCGGCAAGGGAACTTGTATGGCACGACGATGGGCGGCGGAACTGCCGATTGCGCGGGCGAGGGCTGTGGGATCGCGTTCAAGATCGATCGGAACGACCGGGAAACGATCCTTCACCGATTTACCGATGGTCCAGACGGTGGGCATCCCGGTGATACGCTGCTTTTGGGTTCAGACGGCAACTTGTACGGAACGGGCGATTCCGGTGGGACGAACGATGCCGGCGTCGTCTTTGAAATCGACACGTCCGGCGGCGAGACGGTGCTCTACCATTTTACGGGAGGGTCGGATGGTGCGAATCCGTTCGGCAGCCTGATCCAAGATGCGGCCGGCAACTTCTTCGGCACGACCGAGTTCGGCGGCGGCAGCACGGCGTGTCAGCTCGGGTGCGGTACGGTGTTCGAACTCAATCCGAACGGGCACGAAACGCTGCTGTACTCCTTTACCGGAAAACGCGACGGGGCATACCCGCTCGCCGGGGTGACAATGGACCCGTCCGGTTATTTATACGGTACGGCGCCGCAAGGCGGCAATCAGACGTGTGCCAACGGCCTCGGATGCGGCGTCGCGTTTAGGCTCAAACCGTAGCGAATAATGAAGACGATCGCATCGATGCCTGATAACGTTAAGGAGTTTCCCGTCGACCCTTTATGGGCCGCGCGTTTTCACTTGGACCGATCGCGGGCGCTACTAGAGGCTGCACAATCCCGGCGAAGCGGTCGGGTCATCGGGGCGGCGCAGGTCGAACCCGAAGAAACGGCTACGCCCGAACAGCGCCGCGGCGCGTTCACGCTCATCGACGGCGGCCCTCAGAAACGGAGGCCTCGGAAACGAGATCCATCGCGTCGACGTTTTACGGCCTCGCTCGCCTATTCGCATGGGGAGCCGCGTTCTCGCGCGGCCCCCGTACCATTGGTAAGCGTGCTCGTAATCGAGTGATTATGCGGAGCGTAGGTCGTGTGTTAAGAAAGTAGAACGAGGTGAGCATGGCAGGTAACGAAGACGCTTCGATGCAGGGAGAGGCTTTCGGTCCAGACCCCACACGATGCTTCGCACAGTGCCCCACACACACTACGGGGCACTGCTATGAGGACGTCGGACATGGCGGAGATCACAAGTGCAGTTACGACCGGGGCACATTTTGAGAATCTAAGCTTAATTGGTATTCCTAGAATCAACGCGACGATGTTACGCGAGCACTCGACGTTCTTCGGTTTAGCATCTGCGCTGGTTTGCGCGACTCTCGCCGGCAGTATATCCCATTGGTCTGCTATCTGGATGGCGGCGACTGTTATCGCGGGCACTTTCTTTTTTCCGCGCTGCTTCTATGGGTTCAAAGAAGCGCGGGCGCTTCGTGATGCGGACTTTGAACTAGGTTCTGGAAAGTCCGTCAGCTGGTACGTCGAGCCGCCTCCGAATCAGCTTAAAGCGAAAGCCCATGCTGAGATCCGTCGCGAGGAGGCGGGTGACGAACCAGACGACACCGACTGGCGGCGTCTTGCCGGCGAAACCGACGCCCATCCCGGCGATACATGCTAGGATTGCGTTTCCAGTTGCATTCGGAATCGTTGCAGCCCCCGGGAAACCACTGGAAGGGCAGAGACGATTCTATAGGGCCGCGGGATACTCGGTCTAAGTTATTGGGTGCGTCCGGGAGCCGGGTTTTCGCGCGGGTCCTCCGCACTAGCGCAACGCGGACGCAATCGTCTCATCATGCGTAGCGTGCGGCGGGTGCTGCGGAAATAAGCTGGGCGCCGTGAAAAGGCGCTCTTTAAGCGGGGGCGTTTTTCGTTGTATGGCAGAGCGCAGTGCAGAATAAACTCAATTTGTAGGGCGCCATAATGCGACGACGCCCCTTCAGCCGATACCCAGCGCAGACTTCAGAGCTGAGTCCACCAATACCATGTCCGCCTGATCAATATGATGAATCAGACGCGGGCTTACAATACTTTTGGGAATCGTGAAAATATAGGCGCACTTTATGACGCCTCTTAGCCGGCCCGGTCGGCGGAGGTCCGCGGTGTACACGTCCGTCGGATAGCGTCTTTTCGGGAGTTGCGAGGGGTTTGAGCCCCGGAATCTAGTCCAACGGGAATTGTGGGTTTCCGGCCAAGATGGCCTGCAAAGGAGACCCGCATGCGCAAGCGACGCTACACCGAAGCGCAAATCGTCGCGATCCTTCAAGAGCTCGGCGCCGGCCGATCCGCAGCTGAGCTCGCCCGCAAACACGGCGTTCACGTCAACACGCTGCGGCTTTGGCGAAGCAAATACGCCGGCCTCGACGTCAGCGATCTCACCCGTCTGAAAGAGCTCGAATCCGAAAACTCGCAGATGGAGCGCATCATCGCGCGTCAAGCCCTCGAGATCCGCGCGATGTCCGAGATGATTCGAAAAACGGGTGGGGCCCTCAGCGCGCAAGGAAGCGGTGAGGGCGTTAGAGGCCTAGGGGATGAGCCAGCGGCAAGCGTGCCGCCTCGCGCCCTGCCCTCGACCGACCGTACGATACAAGCCCCGCAAACGCCCCGGCGACGAGCACGTCCGCGATCGGTTGCGTTGCATTGCGCAAGAGCGCCCGAGATTCGGATGGCGCCGGCTAAAGATCCTGCTCAAGCGTGAAGGCCTCGTGATGAACCACAAACGCCTGCGTCGCCTGTATTGCGATGAGCGATTGCAGGTGCGACCGCGCAAGAAGCGACGCGTGCGATTGGTGCGCGGCAACGTTTCACCGGCTCCGACAAAGCTCAATGAGGAATGGGGACTGGATTTTATGCACGAAATCCTTATGACCAAGCGCAAAGTGCGGTTGCTGACGATCGAGGACCGCTTCAGCCGAGAAGGCCTCGCGGTCGACCCAGACTTTTCGATCACCAGTCGCCGCGTAATTCGAACGCTCGATGACATTGCCGAGATCCCCTGTTATCCCACGCGCCTTCGCGTTGATAACGGCCCGGAAAACGTCGCCGGCGCCATGCTGCAGTGGTCGATCAATCACAATGTTCTGCTGCACTTCATTGATCCAGGCAAACCCGCACAGAACGCCTGGATCGAGTCCTTCAACGCTCGCGTCCGCGACGAGTTCCTCAACGTGCAAGTCTTCAGGACTCTCCCTCAGATCCGCGAAGAGGCCGATGCATGGCTCGTGGATTACAACGAGGTTCGGCCGCACTCATCACTAAACTACCTTACGCCCAAGGAGTTCGTCGAAAACTTTTCTACACCCATCCCACAATCGCCGGCGGACTAAGAAATGGGCTCAAACCCCGCACAGACGAGCCACCGAACCACGTCGCCAGCATCCCGCATGTTGCAATAGCACCAGCCAACGAGCTTCCGCATCGGCTCTGCCGTATCAACTCTTACTCTTTACAGAGCTAATCACAGCTGCGGTCGGCTTGTTTAAGTAGGAGCCGGTGATAATTTGGATCGGCGAGCCACCACCCGGATATTTCCATAATCCGATGCTGGCATTGCCGGAGTCCGGCCCAATCAGCGTTCCGCCGGCGATGAAGAACTGCACAACCTGCGAAGCGCCCCCAAGGGAGGTCGAACCCACAATCTGTTCCCGAACAACGAGATAGACGTTATTCGTGCTCTCGTCGCCGACGACAATGTAGCTTCCATATGGTTGCAGTCCCCCAGGCGCACCGATGGCTTGATTAAGATCAATGGGTTTAAATACCGTCTTGTGGCGCGGAAGTTCGGCAAACTGGAAGCTGCCGCTTGCATCGGTGCCGTCGGCGAAGAGATCCCCCGCCTTGTCGTAGCTTAGGTACGATACGGTGCTCATGCTGGCGATCGGATAGTTTACGGGTGGACCGGAAAAAACCGTAACGCTCCCCGGACCACCAGTCGTTGTGCCAGCGTTAGAGACTGCGATAGCATCCTGGCTCACGGAAACGGAACAACCTATAGGATACTGGCCGCTGTCCTTGATGGTTTGTGACGCTAAGACGGAACCATGAGGATACACAACTAGATCCGATGCATTTGTGTTTACTACCAGTACCTCGCCTGCGCCATCTACGCAAAGCCCGTGTGGATTGTCGAAGCCAGTGAGGATGCCGACTAGATTTAATGATGGATACGTATAGATGTAAACTTCGTTATTCGCGACGTCCGAAACGTAGAGTAAATTACTTTTCTTTGCAGCGATGGGGTCTATCCACGATGCCGGGCTGTTACGCTGTGCAGTCGTCCTGAGTATTTGATTTTGAGGACTCGCGTTTTGCTCGCCAGCGCACCCGCTGACCACGATCGATGCGATGGCAACATAGAGATATGCCGAGAAGCATTTCATACCGACACTCCCTCTCCGTAGCGGACGGCCTGGTTACGGGGCAACTGAGGAAACGAATTGCTTGCTTTCGGTGACGAACGGTGGAGTCCTTACTGGCGAAGTGTGAACCGGGGCGCGGCGTTGTACGACCCGGAGGGGAAAAGTCGCGTCCCGAGCGAATTGACGGGTGGCTCTAATTGATCCGGTGTGGAGACGGAAATGAAAATTTCGCTAACGGTTTCCGGGCGCTGGGTTATCAGCGCTTCAGTGACCGCACTTGTGCTGTCGGCCTGTGGTGGCTCGCAACCGCCGAATAACACGCCTGTGGTCACGCCGCCAGAGTCCGGCGCGGCGCGCTACGCCGCGCATGGCAAGGCCTGGATGGCCCCACACGCAGGAGGTCGTGACCTCCTCTACCTTGCGCTCGGAAGCGGGGTCAATGTTTACACATACCCCAGAGGAACGCTGCTAGGGTCGCTCGGCGTCGGCGGAGGGGGCCTTTGTTTGGAGCTGACCCACTATCGTAGAGGATTGTTGATTGGACATCAGGCGGCTTGACTCCGCCGTTCGTACTCGGCCGGCGAAATGTTTCCGATCGAGGTGTGCCGGCGATGAGGGTTGTAGAATCCCTCGATGAAATCGAAGACCGCCAGCGCAGCTTCTCTCTGAGTTTTGAAGCGGTGCTTGACGAGCAGCTCGCATTCCAGAGTTGCGTTGAAGCTCTCGCACATCGCGTTGTCGAAGCAATCACCGACCGAACCCATTGAAGGTTTGATTCCCATCTGTTCGCAGCGCTTGCCGAATGCGATCGACGTGTATTGGCAGCCTTGGTCTGAATGATGAATCACTGCTCTTGGTTTGCGCTGATGGAACGCCATCTCGAGCGCATCGAGGACGAGTTCGGTCCGGAGATGAGTAGCCATTGCCCAGCCGACGACTCGACGGCTGAATACGTCCAGAACGACGGCAAGGAACAAGAAGCCGCTCCAGGTTGGAATGTAGGTGATATCAGCGACCCAGAGCTTATCGGGCGCAGTCGCTGAGAAGTTGCGGTCGACCAAGTCCGGCGCGGGTCGAGCATCGCGATCGCGCACGGTCGTTTTGAAGCTTTTTCGCCTGCTAGCGCCGTGAATCTGGCGTTCTCGCATCAATCGTGCGATGCGCTTTTCGCTTGTTCGAAAACCAGCGTCAATGAGGTCGTCAACGAGTCGTGGCCGACCATAGATCTCTCGCGAACGCTCGTGATACACCTCAAGAGCATCGCCGATCGCGATGTCGGCCTCCGCGTGGTCCGATGGCGGGCGTTTGATCCACGCGTAGTACCCGCTGACCGAGACGTTCAGCACGCGGCACTGCGTAGCAACTGGCCAGACGGCATGGTGCGCTCTCACGAATTCGAAGATTTTCCGGGTACCGAATCGGTCTCGCGAGCGAACCACGCCGTTGCTTTTTTTAAAATGTCGCGTTCAATCTCGAGTTCGCGGACTCGTTTGCGCAACTTTGCGTTCTCTGCGCTTTCGGCGCTCGTCATGCCATCTGTGCGACGGCCGACGTCGAGATCATCTTGCTTGAGCCAGTTGATGATCGATTGACGAGATATCTCGTACTCCCGGGCGATCGCGTTGGCATTTTTTCCGGACCGAATCAGCTCAACGATCTTAGCCCGGAACTCCGCTGGATAGACTCGTTTCTTGGCCATGGTGGGGTCCTTCTCCGCAAAGCGGAAAGACTCCACGAAACCGGGTCAGCTCCAGTTCGGATAAGTCAGGCAACGTGTTTATTCCGCAGGGCGAGTTCAATGGTCAGGTACTGGTGTACGAACACGGTGCGTCAACCGCAAAGGCAACACTGAACTCCCCGCTCCCGGCTCTTGACTGCTCCGTCGACCCCAGTAGCGAGAATGTGGCAGTGACCACCGGCTTCGGAAATGGCATCGTGATCTTTCCATACAGCCCCCAGCGCGGTTGGCGTTTTGCTAAGGTCTATTCCGATCCTCACCTGCCGTCTTTTGCCTTCTGTGCCTACGATAATCACGGCAATCTTTTCGCTGACGGAGCGGACGCCAAGGGCAACTTTGCGCTTGCAGAATTACCAAAGGGCAGCAAAACGTTTTCCACCATCACTGTAGATCAAAATATCGGCTTCGCCGGTTCCATGCAGTGGCTCGGCAAATACTTATCGATTGCCGATTTGGGGCCCAACGGCGGATCTATTACCGATTCCGTTATCTACCGGTTCGCGATAAGCGGAAGCTCCGGAACAAGGGTTAGTACCACCACTCTTGATCTTTCGCTTGCGCACGCTCAGTTTTGGATTCAAGGCAACAAGGTAATTGGCCCTGTTTCCTATGATTCCGTGCGGGCCATTGGATTTTGGAGCTTCCCCGCAGGTGGTGCGCCGATTAAGATGTTTTCGGACACGATTCCGTTTGGAGAAACCGTTAGTGTCAAATAACGCGCCGCGCGCTGGCGGCGAGGCACCCGAATGAAACAAAAGGGACCGTCCGCATGGTGAAAGGTGATCCCCTCGCTAGCCACCGTGCAAAGCGAGGAGCGGTACGTTAAATGAACCGCATGTAGCGGGGCTAGCTTGAGTCTTTAGACCCGATGAGCTGAGCCTTTAGGGCACGCTGACCGCCTTTGCCGCACTCGGTTTTTCCGCCGGAGGGTACTTTGTGACGATCTCCCTGAGCAGGGCGAGCTCTTGGACGGAGATGGTGCCGTCCATCACCTTTTGCAGTAGCTTCACACCGGTGTAATCGAGCGCGAGCGCGTTGACGTTGCCTAAAAAGGCGAACTGTTCTTCGGGAATGTGCTGGTGGCGTACCATATCGGATTTCCTCCTGCCGCAAGCGCGGCGGTTCGGTTGGGTGCTGTAGGCTCGAGCCGTGCTTAGCTCGAGTGCATGTGCGGCGAGATGCGGCAGTCGAGCGCGTCGACGCGCTGACGTAAGCGCTCCATCGCGAACGACTCGGTCGATCCGGCATCGCGACAGATATCCCGGGCTTTTTGCACCTGCGGCGACGACATGCGCAGCGCGTTTTCGGTCCTTGTCTTCGCCGCGACGGCGCGCTCGAAGAGGGTTGGCTGGTCGGCGCTCTCGCCGTCCTGGAGCTGGCCGATACGTACGGTGTTAGCGCCGGAGTAAGAAGTGACCCACCCGCCGGTTGAAAAGGGACCCACCGAACCCCCTCGGACGACGAGGTCCATGTTTGCAAAGGAGCTTCAGGTGGAAATCGAAGTCCTCGCCCGCCAGGGGAAAGGCATCCGCGAAATCGGCGCGGCTTCTCAAGTGCTCGCGCAAGGCCGTCCGTCGCGTGCTGCGCGGCAAGGCCAAGGACCGCTACGGTCCGCGTGCCCCGCGGCCAACGAAGTCTTGATCCCTACGTCGAGTACATTCGGGAACGTGTCGAACATGCGAAGCCGATCGCTTAGCCGCCACGGTCTTGCTGCGAGAGGTTCGCGACCAAGGTTATGGCGGCGGCTGACGCAGCAGCTCAAGGCGCTGGTATCGTCGCTCGCAGCCGAAAGCGCAGCCCGAGCCGATCGTGCGCTTCGAGACGGAGCCCGGCAAGCAGTGCCAGATCGATTTCATGGTGCTGCGGCGCCGACCAACCAAGTTGGTGGCCTTCACCGCGAGCCTCGGCTATTCGCGCTATGGCTATGCGGAGTTCGCCGACAACGAACGCGTCGAAACGCTGATCGGCTGCCTCGAAAATGCCTTCATTTACTTCGGCGGGGCGGCGCTGACACTGCTGTGCGACGACCCGAAGACCATCGTGCTGGAGCGGGACACCTACGGCGACGGCAAGCACCGTTTCAATCGCGCCTTCTTGGACTTCACCCGCCACTACGGCATACGAACCAAACTCTGTCATCCGTATCGTGCTCAGACCAAAGGAAAAGTCGAGCGCTTTCACCGCTATGTCCGGCAATCGTTCTGGGTTCCGCTCATGACACGCATCAGGCCAATCCTCGTGGATGTCGCAACGGCCAATCGGGAGATCCGGCCCTGGCTGCGGGATGTCGCCAACTCTCGCGTCCACGGCACCACCAAAGAACAGCCGGTCGTGCGTTGGCAGTACGAGCGCGCCATGCTGCTGCCTTTGCCGCCTCGTTACAGCGGCGTGCGGCTCGATATTGAGATCCCATCGAACTCGATCGTCGTACCGATGCCCGTCGAATCGCTTCAGCACCCGTTGTCGCGCTATCACGACCTGGCGCTCGAGGTGGCGCCATGAGCTTTGCCGACGAACGGATACGGGAGCTGTGCGAGCAGCTTGGCCTCGACGCGCTCGGCAACGATTTCCCCGGCTTGGCCGAACGTGCTGCAAAAGACGAACAGCCCTACAGTGAGTCTTGGAGGCCGGGCTGCGGCTTGAGTTGCAAGCCCGGCACGCACGCAGCAGTACACTGCTCACGCGGATCGCTGGCTTTCCCGCGATTAAGACGCTCGACGACTATGACTTCGAGTTCGCCAGCGGTGCACCGCGGCAACTGCTCATGGAACTGGCAAACCTGTCGTTCATCGAACGCACGGAAAACGTCGTGCTGCTGGGGCCGAGCGGCGTTGGTAAAACGCACATTGCCATCGCACTCGGCTACAAGGCGACGCAGGCCGGCATCAAGACTCGCTTCATCTCGGCTGTCGACTTGATGCTGCAGCTTGCAGCAGCGCAGCGGCAGGGGCGGCTCAAAGAATCGTTGCGGCGCGCCGTGCAAACGCCGAAGCTGCTCATCATCGATGAAATCGGCTGACCTGCTGTTCGGCCGCGAAGAGGCCAACGATTTCTTCGAGGTGATTGCCAATCGCTACGAACGCGGTTCGGTACATCATCGCCAGCAATCTGCCGCTGACCCAGTGGGACTCCGCTTTCGCAGGCGACGCCACGATGACGGCGGCCATGCTAGATCGACTCCTGCACCACGCCCACGTCGCCCTTATCACCGGCGATAGCTACCGCCTAAAAGAGCGCCGGAAGGCCGGCGTCAGCCTGCCGCCAATCCCTACTGAGCTTAAAGTAACCGAAAGTTGATTCGGCTGGAAGGGTACCTTTTCAACGGGCACCTTCGAGCCTAAGCGGGTGACATTTCGGCCGGCGATGACAACGGCTCATCGAGCTCGAGCTCGCCGAGATATACGCGTGCGATCGTCTTGCCTACCGCCGCTTCGTGGATAAGTCGATGAATGGCCGCCGGGCCAGCGGCGTCGCTGGCGTCGGGTCCAAAGTGCAGCGGTTTTCCCGATTTGTCGGGCATGGATAGTCCTTTCCGCGCCTGGGGCGCATCGTGAAAACGCGGCTTCCGAGGAATGCTCCCCCAGCCCGACGCCGAACGTTCCTAGCCGCTGGTCCGTTCAGTTTCGGGAGGCATTTGCGTATGACACACTTAGCTAGCTACACGTTTAGCATCGGCGCTGCTGTTGCAGTTCTCGCGGGATGTGGCGGATCGCAGCCAGCAGCGGGGATCCCGTTCATGAAGACGCAGAGTCCCGTCGCATCACGACCCGTGCGCCAGACCTCTAAGTCCGCTTTACTCTACGTTGTAACAAGCGACCAAATAGACATGCTGAGTTACCCGGGCGACAAGGTCGTCGGGAAAATAGGAGGCGGTTATTACGGACGCGCCGCTGCAGATCCCAACAACGGCAATGTCTGCTTTGATGCTGGAACGGTCTACATATTCGCGCATGGCAGTACTAAGCGGATCGGTATAATAAATGCACCCTCAGGGCAGGAATCGTATGATTGCACCTTTGATCCGACAACCGACGACATCGCGATATCAGTCGACACTATTGGCGGACCCGGTGGGTTTATTGCCGTTTATCAAACGGCGTCTAGCACCCCAACGACCTACAGCATCCCCTCCAACATGAGGGATCCCTTCTACCTGGGCTACGACAACGCGGGCAATCTGTTCGTCGATGGATACGGCTTAGCCGGCGGCTATGTCCTTGCAGAGCTGCCTAAGGGCGGTGCTACCTTCGCAAACATCACGCTCAACAAACAACTCAATCAAATGTGGGCGATTCAATGGGATGGAACCTACATAACGGTTGCCGGCCCCCACGTCATACATCGTCTGCAAATTTCGGGGTCTAGCGGTACGGTCGTGGGCACAACAACGCTATCCGGGGCGCTGCCTGATGAAAATACGTCGTTGTGGATACAGGGAGACGCTGTAATTGGACCGCACGCCTCTCGTCCCCACAACGGCCGATACTTGGGATTTTGGCACTACCCCGCGGGTGGGCCACCATTCAAGATTATCACAAAGCTAAGTCCCAATAAAAAGATTCGCATCGGTAGCGCGACCGTATCAGTCGCACCGTCACATTGGCCGTGAGGAGGTGCGCGTGGTCGGGGCTCCGCCTCAAACTCTAGACTAATCCTATCCAACGTCCAACCGTCCCGCAACCGCTCGTTTTCGGTACACTTCGCCGATTACGGTGGAATAAGGGTTTTTGGTCCCGAAACGGCGTCTCTTTTTCTAACGGCCCTTTGACAAGTGCGCAGCTCCTCTTCGCTGAGTTTCCCGAGCACCTGAACGACCTGCTTCCGGCTATGGATCACCGTCGAGCCGGCGTCGCCCGCCAGCATGCCCGCCGTTTTCATGAGCAGCGCCAAGCCGTCTCGCGCCTCGCGCAAGGCCACGAGCGCCGTTCGACGATCGTCGGCCCGCTTCGCGTGCTCCAGGAGGTCGAGCGCCTCGTCGACGAGCCTCGCCGTCGCCGCCACGAGCGTCGAAGGGTCGAGAGAATCGAACCGTGACGAATTGGGCGGCTTAACCTGCTCTTCATCCCGGCGAAGTTTTTCTACACGCCTGACGATACGGAGACAGTTGGCGAGGTGTCGCTGCGCGGCTGCTGCGGTCACATTAAACCGCGCCGCTAGAGGACGTAACGAATCCCGGCCGGCGAACGCCTTGGAGATTTCGGCCGTCTGCGGATGGACGCAGATCGAGCACGATCTAGGCATGAGCCGGAACCCTGCGGGTCTCGTGCGCGATCCGCCGCGCCACATCGACGACATCGCTCGGCCGGAACTCGAGCGGCATATTGTGCTCCGTGACCCGGCCGAGGCCTTCGACCGGCTCCTGGGGGGGGGGGGAGGCGGCGATCAAAAAGGGAGAAGTAGGCTGCACATGGCGGTACATAACCTGAAATATCCGAAAAGATGAACCCCCGCAAAACATCATATTCTGCAGGGGTCTCAAGTGGCTCCGGATGTTGGACTCGAACCAACGACCCGCTGATTAACAGTCAGCTGCTCTACCAACTGAGCTAATCCGGAACGGCGGCGGACGCTTTGCCGGCGGACGTGCATTCCACCGGCCAGGAACCTGGCCCTGCCGTAGGGGTATTAGACGGCATGGCGGAGCGCAAGCGGGACGCGGCGGTCGCGATTCCCAACGACGTCGACAACGCAACCGTCGAGGCCGGCGGCCAGCGCGTCGCGCTGACGAACCTCCGCAAAGTCTATTTTCCGCAGCTCGCGCTCACCAAGGGCGACCTGCTGCGCTACTACGCGCGCATCGCCGCCGCGTTGATCCCGCACGTCGCCGACAGGGCGATCGTCATGAAGCGCTATCCGCACGGTGTCGCCGGCGACTTCTTCTACATGAAGCGCGCGCCGTCGCCGCGGCCGCCGTGGATCCGCACGTGCTCGATCGAGCATAGCTCGGGCAACGTCATCGACTTCGCCGTCGTCGACGACATGCAGTCGCTCCTCTGGCTCATCAACCTCGGCTGCATCGACCTCAATCCGTGGTACTCGCCGTGCGACGACCCCAACCATCCGATGTACTTGCACTTCGACCTCGACCCAACGCCCGGCGCGACCTTCGCCGTCGTCCGCGAGGCCGCGCTCATCGTCCGCGACGTGCTCCAGGGGTTGGGCATGACGCCGTTCGTCAAGACGTCCGGCAGCGAAGGCGTGCACATCTACGTCGCCATTCGCAGCGGGCCGACGCAGCACGACGTGTGGGCGATCGCCAAAGAGATCGGTCACCACATGGCCAAGGCGCACCCCGACGTGCTGACCGCCGAATATCGCATCGCGAAACGACCGCCCGGCCACGTCTTGGTCGACTACAATCAAAACGCATTCGGCAAGACGCTCGCGTCGATCTACTCGGTGCGGCCGAACGAACAGGCGTCCGTTTCCACCCCGGTCACGTGGGACGAGATCGCGGCAGGCTGCGAACCTTCGGATTTCACCGTTTTCAACGTACCGGAACGCGTCGCAACGATCGGCGACCTTTGGCAGCCGCTGCTGCGCGCGCGCGGGCGATTCAGCCTCGAGAAGTTCGCAAACAAGGGCGCGCGTGCCGCGGTTTGACGACCTGGCGCTTCGGCCGCCGATCGAGCCGATGGAGACGCGTCAAGTCAAGCAGATTCCGCGAGGGCGACGACTGGACGTACGAACCGAAGTGGGACGGCTTCCGCTGCATCGCGTTTCGCGACGCCGGCGACATCGAGCTGCAGTCGAAGTCCGGCGAATCGCTGACGCGCTATTTTCCCGAGGTCGTAACGATGCTGCGCGCAGCAAGCGCGCAGAAGTTCGTCACAGACGGCGAGCTGCTGATTCCCACCGAGGCCGGCTCCGATTTCGACGCCCTGCTGCAACGCATTCACCCCGCCGAGAGCCGCGTGCGGCGGTTGGCGGACGAGACGCCGGCTTCGTACGTTCTCTTCGACCTGCTGGTCGAAGGACGAAACGCGTGCTTCGAGCGCGAGCTGCGCGAGCGCCGCACGGGGCTGGAACGGTTCGTCGACAAAAACTTTGCCGACAATCGCGGCGTTCGCCTTTCTCCCGCGACATCCGACGTCGCGCTTGCAAAGCAGTGGCTCGCCGGAAGTCTCGCGCGCCTCGACGGTGTCATCGCCAAACGCGACGTACCCTACGCATTCGGCAGCCGCGACGCGGTCGTGAAAATCAAGCGCAACTACACGGCGGACTGCGTCGTCGGCGGCTTTCGCGCGTCGGAAAACGGTTCGATCGCTTCGCTCTTACTGGGCCTCTACGACGACGCCGGTAAGCTGAACCACGTCGGCTTCGTCGGCTCGATGAGCGCGCAAGAACGTGCGCGCGCCGGCGAACTCTTGAAGCCGATCATCGAGCCCCCCGGCTTCACCGGCGCCGCGCCCGGCGGCCCGAGCCGCTGGCGGCGCGGCCAGGAATCGGAGTGGTTTCCCGTGCGCTCAGAAATCGTCGTCGAGGTCGCCTTCGATCACGTGACGGGCCATCGTTTTCGCCACGGCGCGCGGCTGCTGCGCTGGCGCCCCGAGAAGGCGCCGCGGCAGTGCTCGATGGAGCAGTTACTCTATCCTATGGAGCAGTTACTCTATCCTACGGAACCTTCAGATTGCTCTGCAGCTCCACCGTCACGGCGACGCCGGCCGGAATGACGATCGCCTCGTGGGCGCTCGCCGCGTAGACGTAACCGCCGAGTAAACCGCTCGGACGGGTCGAGATGGTCGGCGTCCCGCCTCCGCCGATGCGCATCTGCCACGCGATCGGGCCCGGCGTCACCATGCCATAGGGAAGCGGCGGCGTCATCTGTCGCGACGGGTGCTGCTCCGATGCGTTCATCGGCACGACGCGCTTGCTCACCACGAAGGCGGACAGCGGCTTCGATTTTCCGTTGGGCAGGCGAATCGTCGTGAGCCAAAAACCGATGCGGGCGCGCGTCATGCCCGACGGCTGCTGGACGTCGGTCAAGTAACCGACGATTTCGGAACCGTGCAATACCGGGTGCGTCGTGTCGACGACGCGCAGCATGAACGAGTCGCCATACTTTGCGTGCGACGATCGCACCGACTTGTCGAGCACGCAGGCGATGCGCGTGCCGGCCTTGATCGTCTGCGACGGCACGTACGTAACGGCCCCCGCCGGCGCTAACGACGCCGCGCACGCCGCCCCGGCGATCAGCGCCGCGAGGAGCTTAGCTCGCGACATTCGCAACATGCAGCTGGCCCACGTTCGCGGCCGTCGCCGCGCGCAGCGCGTCGACGCGATCGACGCGCTCCCACGGAAGGTCGAGGTCGGGCCGCCCGAAGTGTCCGTACGCGGCCGTCTGTTGATAGATGGGCCGGCGCAGCCGAAGGTGGTGGATAATCGCCGCCGGCCGAAGGTCGAACACCGCGCTCACGGCGTTGCCGATCCGTTCTTCGTCAAGCTGACCCGTTCCGAACGTTTCGATCGCGACGCTCATCGGATGCGCCACCCCGATCGCGTAGGCCACCTGCACTTCGCAGCGGTCCGCCAGGCCGGCGGCTACGACGTTCTTCGCGACCCAGCGCGCCGCATACGCACCTGAGCGATCCACTTTCGTCGGGTCTTTGCCCGAAAACGCGCCGCCGCCGTGGCGCGCCATTCCGCCGTAGGTGTCGGCGATAATTTTCCGTCCCGTCAGACCGGCGTCGCCTTTCGGGCCGCCGATGACGAACCGCCCCGTCGGATTGACGTAGATGCGCGTGCGTTCGTCGTGCATCGCCGCTGGAATCACGTGGTCGATCACCTTCTCGGTGATTTCGCGCCGGATCTCTTCGAGCGGAATTTCCGGGTCGTGCTGCGTCGAAACGACGACCGAATCGACGCGCAACGGCCGGTCGCCCTCGTACTCCACCGTGACTTGCGACTTGCCGTCGGGACGGAGATACGGAATGCTGCCGTTCTTGCGAACCGCGGCCAAGTGGCGCGTGAGGTTGTGCGCCAGCACGATGGGCAACGGCATCAACTCGTCGGTTTCCCGACAGGCGTAGCCGAACATCATGCCCTGATCGCCCGCGCCGACGAGCTCGAACTCGTCGTCGTCGCCGGAGCGCGCCTCGAGCGACCGGTCGACGCCGAGCGCGATGTCGGGCGACTGCTCGTCGATCGACACGCTGACGCCGCACGTCTCGGCGTCGAAGCCGATTGCCGATCGCGTGTAACCAACTTCGCGCACGACCTGGCGCGCCAGGCGCGGGATGTCGACGTAGGTCTTCGTCGTCACTTCACCCGCGATGTGGATCTGGCCCGTGATGGCGAACGTCTCCACGGCCACGCGCGAGTACGGGTCGTCGCGCAGCAGCGCGTCGAGTACCGCGTCGGAGATCTGATCGGCCAGCTTGTCCGGATGGCCCTCGGTCACCGATTCGCTCGTAAAAAGCCGCGCGTATCCCATCAGGTTCCCTCGCTCCAGGACGCGATGTACTTCTCTTGCTCGGGCGTGAGCGTGTCGATCTCGACACCCATCGAATCGAGCTTCAACCGCGCCACTTCCTCGTCGATCTCGAGGGGCACGTCGTAGACCTTCTTCTCCAGCTCGCGGTGATGCTGGGCCAGATAGACCGTCGCGAGCGCCTGGTTGGCAAACGACATGTCCATCACGGAGGCCGGATGGCCTTCGGCCGCGGCGAGGTTGACGAGACGCCCGTCGGCGAGGATGCAGATGTTGCGCCCGTCGTGCAGCTGATACTGCTCGACGAACGCTCGCGGCTCCGTCTTGCCTCGCGCGATGGTCCGGATCGCATCGAGGTCGAGCTCGTCGTTGAAGTGGCCGGAGTTGGCGACGATCGCGCCGTCCTTCATCAGCTTGAAGTGCTCCTCGCGAACGACGTGATAGTTCCCGGTGACGCTCACGAAGATGTCGCCGATCTTCGCCGCGTCGTTCATCGGCATCACGCGGTAGCCGTCCATCACCGCCTCGATCGCCTTGCGCGGGTCGACTTCGGTGACGACGACGTGCGCGCCCATGCCGGCGGCCCGCGACGCGATGCCGCGCCCGCACCAGCCGTAGCCGATCACGACCACCGTGCGGCCCGCGAGCAGCACGTTCGTGGCGCGAATGATTCCGTCCAGCGTCGATTGGCCGGTGCCGTACCGGTTGTCGAACATGTGCTTCGTCAGCGCGTTGTTCACGGCGATGACGGGGTACGGCAGCACGCCGTCGCGCTCCATCGCGCGCAGTCGGATGACGCCCGTCGTCGTCTCCTCGCATCCGCCGATCATCTTCTCGAGTTCGCCCGGGTGCTTCGTGAAGATCGTCGTCACGAGGTCGCAGCCGTCGTCCATCGAGATTTGGGGATGCGTCGCGATGACCGATTCGATGTGGGCGTAGTAGGTGGCGTTGTCTTCGCCCTTGATCGAGTACGTGGCGATTCCGTAGTCGCACAGCGCCGCCGCCACGTCGTCTTGCGTGGAGAGCGGATTGCTCGCACACAGTGCGATCTCGGCCCCGGCGGCCTGCAGCGCCAGCATGAGGTTCGCAGTCTCGGTCGTGACGTGCAGGCACGCGCCGATGCGGACGCCGCGCAGCGGCTTCTCCGCCTCGAAGCGGTCGCGAATTTGCGAGAGGACGGGCATGTACGCCGCCGACCACGCGATGCGTGAACGACCCGCGTCGGCGAGGTCCCGAGCCTTGACGTCGCCCCGAGCTGAATCCAAAACTGGCATTGAAACTCCTAGGGAGTGGGGGAAAATGGCTCGCGGCCCTTTCGCCGCAGGCGCGGAGAACCCATCCGCCAACCCAACCGGCGTGGAAACGGTCGACGTTTATCTCACCCGTCTGGCCTCTGCGGAAGCCGTTCCGGGAGGCGGCAGCGCCGCCGCGCTGACCGGCGCGCTGGCCGCGGCATTGGTGGCCATGGTGGCACGCATCCGCGCGACGCCGGAGTCCGACGTCGTAGCGAGCGCGGACCGTCTCCGCAGCGAGCTCGACACTGCGCGGCTGCGCGACGAGCTCGCGTTTTCGGCCGTCGTGGCGGCCCAAGCGCTCCCGAAGACCGACGACGTACAGCGCGGCGAACGCAGCCGCGCGCTCGAGGCGGCGCTGCGGCATGCCGCCGAGGAGCCGCTCCACACCGCCGCCCTCGCAGTACAGGTTTTGCGCCTCGCCGACGATCTCACGCGCATGCCGCTCGGCGCCCTCGCGAGCGACGTCGGCTGCGCTGCGGAGTTCGCCGGCGCGGCGCTCGCGGCGGCCGCGTACAACGTCCGCATCAACCACCGATACATGCACGACGAAGCCGCCGTCGCTAAGCAGGCCGCGGCGCTCTCGTCGTACGAAGCGCAGGCCCAGAGCACCATCGAGGGAGTGCGGGCCCGCGTCGATGAGGCGCTTGCGAAACGCTAGCCGCTAGAGCCGCTCGTACGTCGCCGCGGCCATCGCTCCCAGGATCTGACCGGCGAGCACGCCCGTGTCTTCGTCGTGCGGGCCGTTCATCGCACCGATGTAAAAGGCGAAGGCGACGTGCCGGCCCGTGCGCGTGGTGACGTAGCCGGCGAGGCCTTTCTCGAAGACGCCGCCCCCGTTGAGGGAGTTATCGCTGTCGTCCGTGCCGGTTTTTGCGAAGACCTTTCCGCGCGCGGACGAGCTCCGCTGGATGTTCCACAGCGTGCCGTCGACGCCGAGGACCGGCAGGCCGTGCCGCAGCGCCGGATACCACGTTTGCTCGCGGGCCCACGCCAAATAACGAGCCATGAAGTCGGCGGTGAAGAACGCCGTGCCGCCTTCACCGTCTGCCTGCGCCGCCTCGTCGACGTCGAGGCCCGCGCCGCGTAGCAGCCCCGCTTCGAGTGCGAAGCCTGCCTTGAGGTAGTCGCTCGAAGCATGCGCGCGATACACGGCCCACATGTACGGCATGAGCGCGGCGTGCAGATTGTCGCTGACCTTGAGCGTTACGTAGACGTCTTGCGCGAGCGGCGGCGAGACGTGCTGCGCGATGCGGTTGGCCGGAACGTACGCGGCACGCGACGGCTCTGCCGTTTGCTGCGGCGTCACCGCCACGCCGGCGCCGGCCAGCGCCTGCGCGAACGCGGCTTCGGCGAACGCTTTGGGTTCGGGGACGCGATACGCGTAGAGAACGCTCGGGCCGGCCGGCTGTGCGCCCGTAATCGTCACGGTGTGGTGTCCGGACGCGTCGCGTACGTCGCTCATGTCGATCGTCGCATCGCTTCCGCCGGCGCCCGTTACAGCGCGATTGACGAACGTGACGTACGGCGTCGGGGGCGAGACCGCGATGCCGATCGGAGCGCCGCTCGACGCGCCCGGCGTCACCGTGACGTCGACGAGGTTATCGTTGACGACGATCGGCGAGAGCGTGACGCCGGTGCCGCTCTCCGCGCCGGCGTCGGGGAAGAGCGCCGTGTCCACGACGACGCCGCCGGTCACGCGTTTCACGCCGGCGTTGGCCACTTGCCGCGCGAGATCGCGGAGAACCGAGAGCGGGTCGCCGGGAACCGCCTTCGTGTTGGACGAGCCGTCGTACGCGTGGTCCTCGTTTTCGAAGGCCAGCGTGCCGTCGGGCTGCAGGCGCTGCGACAAATTTGGATCGCCGCTCGCAACGAGGACCACGTCGCCGTGCAGCACGCCTTGCGCATCGATCGGGCCGGTGCGGTAGACGGGCGTCGTCCAACGAAAGTCCGGCCCGAGCAGCGAGAGGGTCGTGCCCTCCGTGACGAGTTTCGTCGTCGACGCCGCCACCATGAGCACGTGCGGATTGCGCGCGTACAGCACGCGGCGCGCATCGAGGTCGTAGACTTCGCCGGCGACGATGGAGTTCCGCAGCCGCGGCGTTGCCGCCGGAGCGTTGATCGCCGCCGCCAGCGCCGCCGCCGAAACGATCACTTATGCAAACACTTCGACGAGGTCGAGGAAACCGGCGATGTCCGCCGGATCGACCTCAATGCCCACGCCGCCCGTGTGGTACCGGATGTCGTGAAAGTCCATCCCGCCGGTCATCACCAGGCCGTAGCGCCGCGCCGTTTCACGAAACTCGCGCGTGTCGGCCTCGTCGTGCAGCGGATAGTACACCTCGAGGCCGCGCAGGCCGCGCGCAGTCAGCTCGTCGATGAGGATGCGGTCCTTGAGGCGTCCGGGGTGCGCGAGCACGGGGATGCCGCCGGCCGCGGCGATCGTCTCGATCGCTCGCTCAGGCGTCGTATAGATCTGCGGAACGTAGCCGGGCTTGCCGCGTTTGAGCATCCCGCGGAATGCGGCGTCGACGCTTTCGGCGATGCCGAGGCGAACGAGCGCCTTGGCCACGTGCGGCCGGCCGAGCGACACGGCGTCGCCGGACTCGCGCAGCACGTCGTCAAGCGTCAAGGCGTAACCGGCTTTCTGCAGGCGGTCGACCATCGTTTCGGCGCGGAGCCGCCGCTGCGTTTGGTTGTACTCCAGCAGCTCGTTGATCGGGGACGGTCCGAGCGGGACGCCATAGCCGAGGACGTGGACCTCGTTCTCACGCCAGGTCGTGTTGATCTCGATGCCGGTGATCACGCGAGCGCCCGGCGGCGGCACGAAGGCGCCGTATGCGGACAGCGTGTCGTGGTCGGAAATGGAAAAAATTTCCACGCCGCGTTCGCCCATGAAATCGGAGAGCTCTTGCGGGCTGAGCGTTCCATCGCTCATCCGCGTATGCGAATGCAAATCAATCTTCAACTTCGGAAACCTTCTCCTCCAGCTGACGGCGCTCGACCAGCAGCGAGATCGCGGTGCGATCGCTCTCGCCGACGGGGACGATCACGAACGAGGGCGCGCACACCGCGTCGAGCCGCACGCCCTTGAGATAGTTGCGCGCGACCGCTACGGCTTTGACCGCCTGGTTGATCGCGCCCGCGCCCACGGCCTGCAGCTCGACCCTTTCGCGTTCGCGCAATGCGGCCGCGATCGCGCCGGCTACGGCGTTGGGATTGCTCTTCGCTGACACCTTCAGCGTCGTGGCGGTGCTCATGGAATGCCCTTCAGGAAGATGCGCTTGATGTCGGTGGCCTTACCCGACGCCGCGTCGACGCCGACCACCACGCCGCAAAACTGTCGCGAGCCGCTGCGTTGAACGGTGAAGCGTTCGGACAGGCCCGTAAGAAAGCGGTCGAGCACGGCTTTGGACTCCATCCCGATGATGCCTTCCGTCGGCCCCGTCATCCCCAGGTCGCTGATGTACGCGGTTCCGCCCGGAAGGACTTGATCGTCGGCCGTCTGCACGTGCGTGTGGGTTCCGACGACACAGGAGACGCGACCGTCGAGATACCGCGCGAGGGCGATCTTCTCCGACGTTGCCTCGGCGTGTACGTCGACGACGACGATGGGCGTGCGCGCGCGCAACTCCGAAACCAGCGCGTCGGCGCAGCGGAACGGATCGTCGACGGGCGGCATGAACGTGCGGCCCATCAGGTTGAGCACGCCGATCGTAACGCCGTCGACGGCGAACGTGCCTGTGCCGCGTCCGGGGGCCGTCGGCGGATAGTTGGCCGGCCGCACGACGCGGTCGCTGCCTTCGAGATACGAGGAAAAATCGCGCTTGTCGAACGTGTGATTTCCGCCCGTGATGAAATCGACGCCGCTCTCGAACATCTCTTCGGCGGTTTGGGCGGTGAGGCCGAAGCCGCCCGCGGCGTTCTCACCGTTGGCGATGCAGGCGTCGATGTGGTACTGCTCGCGCAGCAACGCCACGCAACGCTTGAGCACGTCCCGCCCGGGCGATCCGACGACGTCCCCAACCAGCAGAAGGTTGAGGGCAGCGTTGCTTACCGGCGAGCCGACGCCTTCGCTTTCTTCTGCGCTTTCAGGAAGTACACGAGGACGCGCTTCTCTTCACGGAAGCCGACGAGATTCTTGGACTTCGCCGGGTCGCGGAGCGCCTCGACGGCATAGAGGGCCGCTTCGTCTTCGGCGGCGGGATCGGCGTCGAGCTGGTCGTCGGGCTGCGGATTGCGCACGAGCGCCTCGCCGCAGCGATCGCTAAAGAACGCCACCTGCAGCTCGAGCTCGTCCTTGGTAAACGTGTCGAGGTCGCGCGTGACGTGCACGAAGGTCAGCGTTCGATCGCCTTCACACTCCACGCGGAGGACGGCCGGCTCTTCCTTGGAGAGCGCGAGGAAACCGCGCACGTGCTCTTCGATCGCCTCATTGAGCTCCATCTGCGCCGACCGATCGAGGCGCTGGCGCACGGCAAACGTCAAACGTAGGCTGCGGTCGGTGAGCCCCGAGCGAATCGAGGCCAGCTCCGGAAAGCGCACCAGGAGGGCGCAAACCAAACTGACGGTATCGGCGTTTTCGACGATTCGCGTGCTCATGACGGTCGGCTCTTCTTTCCACTCCTATCCCGGCGAGGGCGGCGTTCGGCAAGGGGGTGGGGTCAGTACGACGCGCCCTCCAGGTCTCCCCTTGACCCCCTCTAGAAAAGACCGTCGTGGCGCTAAGGAAGGTTCCGGGAGCCGTCGCGCTCGGCTTGCTCGCCTCGTTGGCGGTGCATGCCGTCCTCTACCGCGGCGAGCACGCAATGGCCGGCGGATACCACGCCGACTTTGTCGCCGCCGCGGCGGCCGCCGCACTGGGCTTCCTGACCGGCTTCGCCGCCCTGGCGTGGAGCGGACGCGGGCAGGCCGCCGACGGCAGCATCGTCGCGGCCCGCCTCAACGAGCGCCTTCCCGCACTTTGGCAGGTGGGCGTTTGCGCCGCCCTATGGCTTTCGCTCGCCGAGGCGATCGAGCCGTCGCATGCCGCTCCCATGCCGCTCGTGACCGCGCTCTGCATCGCCGCGGTCGCGTGGGCGATTACACTCGCCGCGCGCGCCATCGTGGCGGCCCTGGCCGGGGCGATCATCGCCATCTGCCGCGACGCCTTTTCGCCGCGGACGCCGGCCGTGCTCCGGCGTTCCGCTCCGCCACCGCTGCGGCGCGACCTTCGATACGCGCGCCGTCGCTTCGCCCGCCCCCCTCCGATCGCGTTGCTGCATCGCGCGTAAGCGCGCATCACCGCACGTCGCCCCAACCGGAGGGATTCCATGTCTCGCATTCTTGCGGCGCTCGTCGCCGCGTTCTTGGCGTTTTCGTACGCGCCATCGGCCTTCGCCGCGGTAACGGGCCTCGTCCGCGGGACGGTCACGATCGACGGAAAACCCGCGAAGGCGGCCACCGTGACGCTGCAGGGAGAAGGCTCCACGTTCACCGCGGTGACGGACGCGAAGGGCGACTTCGTGTTCTCGCAGGTACCGTTTGGCACGTACCGCGCGCGAGCGACGGCGCGCGGCATTCCGCCGCTCGAAGCGATCGTCACCGTTTCCAGCGGCGCGGTGGCGACCGTCGACTTGCCGCTCTCGACGCAGCTCAAGCAGATCGCGCGCACCACCGTGACGGCGCACGCGGGGCTCGCGACGTATCCGGCCTCGGTCCATCAGATCGACCGCCAGCAAATCCAGACGTCGCCGGTGCAGAACAGCCTCGACCAAACGATCGAGACGCTGCCGGGCGTGATTCCCTTTTCCTATAACGAGCCGGTGATCAACGGCTTCCACGGCGTCGCCTATAACATCGACGGCGCGCCGCTGCCGCTGGCGACGACGTCGAACTTCGCCGAGATCGTCGATCCTCGCATCATCGACTCGCTCGAGGTCTACACGGGCGCCATCCCGGCGGAGTACGGCGGCGACCGCATGGGCGGCGTCGTCAACATCCTCACGAACCGCCCGACCGACGTGGCGCCGGGCTTCTACGCGACGACGTCCGGCGGCTTTGGGAATCAGGGCCAAGGCACCGCACAGCTCGACGCCGCCGCGCGATTCGGCTCGAGCGAAGCGTTCCTGGACGCGAACACGCAAGGGACGACGCGCGGCTTGGATGCGCCCTCGTTCGATGCGATCCACGACGCCTCGTCGCAAAGCGATCAGTTCTTCCGTTTCATCACGCAGCTCACGCCGCGCAGCACGCTCGCATTCGACTATTCCAATCAGCTGTCGCAGTTCCAGATTCCGATCAACACCGATCCCAACAACCCATACGATCCGATCACGACGCCCGCCGGCACCGACGACGTGCAGCGCGAGTACGACCGCTTCTCGAACCTCAACTATACCGTGCAGTCTCGCGACGGCAACGGCATCTTCCAGGTCATTCCGTGGTGGCGATCCACGCGCATCAACTACGACGGCGACCTGGCGAACGACGTGCTCGGCGTCACGCCGAATTTCGGCTCGGACGCCGCAGACGACGGCTCTTCGGGGCAGCTGCACAACGTCGGGCTGCTGTCCAACACGTTCGCGAGCTACGTCGGCGTGCGCGCATCGGACTTTCGCGCCACCGAAAATCACGCGTGGAAGATCGGCGTCGATCTCAACCGCGAGAATCTGGACTCGACGCAAGCCTTTGCGTGCTATTTCGCCGAAGGCTGCGGCGCGACGGCGGGCACCCACGCGCAGCCGTATTATCTCATCGCGCCGGGCGCCCAGGCGCAAGCGGGATCGCAGATCGGCCTCTACGGCCAAGACGACTGGCGCCTCTCGAAGTTCGTCGAGTTCGACTACGGCCTACGGTACGACCACTCCACCGGATATACCGGAGGGTGGATGTTCAGTCCGCGGCTGGGCGTCAAGCTCTGGGACGGCGGGAAGAACACGTATCACGTCTTCTACGGCCGTTTCTACGCCGCGCCGCTGCTCGAGGACGTGCGCCAAGACTGCGTCTTGCTGCAGGGATGCACGGGCCAGCCCGTCTACGACCTGAAGCCCGAGCGGGATTCCTACTACGAAACGGGCTGGGAGCACGCGTTCACGCCGAGCCTGACCGGATCGATCAACGTCTTCCGCAAGACCGCCGTGAACATTCTCGATACCACGCAGCTGCTCAACACGCCGCTTTTCGCCGTCTTCAACAACGCGCTCGGCATCGACACCGGCGGCGAGCTGCGGCTGCAGGATCGTTTGAGCAACGGGGACTCGTGGTGGTATTCGCTCACGTACTCCGGCTCGTATGCGGCCTGCGTTTCCGGCGCCACCTTCCTCTTTCCGCCGAACACGAACGAGCCGGGCGTGCCGTGCGGCGCTCAGCTCTCGCCCGAAGACCACGACGAGACGGTGGTGTCGAGCGCGGCGTACACCTGGCGTTTCGGCGGCGGACACCGCTGGTTTGCGACGCTGCAGGGCAACTACGGCAGCGGGTTCCCCGTGGCGTTCGAGAGCGCGAACGAAGCGCTGTCGGGACGGCTTCCCGCGCACACGACGTTCGACCTCGCCGCCGGGCGGACGCTGATTCCGGGACGAGCGGGCCAAGACACGGGGCTGGCGCTGCAGCTCATCATGACCAACGTGCTCAATCACCAGTATCCGATCAAGGTCGCCAACGGCTTCAACACGACGCAGATCGCGAACGGGCAGACGTTTCTCTTGCAACTCTCCGCGCCGTTTCAGGGAGGACTCCACCTTTGAGCCGAGGGATTATCGGCCGTTGGAGCGATGCACGATATAGAGCGCGGAAGAATCGTCGTTACCGGGGGCGCCGGCCTCGTGGGCAGCGCGCTCATTTGGGCGCTCAACCGGCGAAACCTGGACGACATCCTGGTGGTGGACCGCCTGGATCGATCCGAGAAGTGGAAGCATCTGGTTCCGCTGCGTTTTGCCGACTACGTCGACGCGGACGAGTTCGCGTGCCGGCGAGAGCGGGAACAGAGCTTCGGCGACGTGCGGACCATCGTGCACCTCGGCGCCTGTTCCTCGACGACGGAGCGCGACGCCGACTATCTCTTGCGCAACAACTACGAGTACACCAAGGCGCTGGCGCACTGGGCGCTCGACCGGAACGTGCGCTTCGTCTACGCGTCGTCCGCGGCCACGTACGGCGCGCTCGAAGCGGACCTTTCGGACGAGTGCGACCTTCACCGGCTGCGGCCGTTGAATGCGTACGCCTATTCCAAGCAGCTCTTCGACCTCTACGCTTTGCGCACGGGGCTCGACCGCGCCGCGTGCGGCATCAAATATTTCAACGTCTTCGGACCGAACGAAGACCATAAGGGCGAGATGCGCAGCATCGTCCAGAAGGCGTACGAGCAGATCCGCGAAGGCGGCAGCGTTCGTCTCTTCAAGAGCTATCGGCCAGAGTATCGCGACGGCGAACAGCAGCGCGACTTCATCTACGTCAAAGACGCCGTCGACATGACGCTCCATCTGACCGAGTGCGGCGCGACCGGACTCTACAACGTCGGCTCCGGCGTCGCGCACACGTGGCTCGAGCTCGTGCGGCCGATCTTCCACGCGCTCGAGCTTCCGGAGCGCATCGAGTTCGTCGACATGCCGGAGGAGCTGCGCGGCAAGTACCAGTACGCGACCTGCGCCAGCATGCGCCGCTTGTACGCCACGGGCTACGACCGCCAGATCACGCCGCTGGCCGACGCCGTGACGGATTACGTCACGAACTATCTCGTGCCGCGGCGCGCGCTCGAAGTGTCCGACCCGCCGGTCGCGCCGCCGCTCAAAGCGCCGTCCTAAGAAGGAGTTCCATGCCACAGCACAGTCGCGCCGATCGTCGCCGCCAAGTCCGCGGCGGCGCCGCTCCTCCGCCGCACCGCGATCCGATGCGGCCGGTCTATATCGGCGTGGGCGTCGCGATCGCGGTGCTGATCGTCGTGTTCGTCGCCTTCAACTGGTGGCAGAACCGCAAAGTGCAGCAAGCATATGCGACGCCGACGCCCGGGCCGAACGCGTCGGCGAAGGCGCTGCCGCTTACCGACGGGCAGAACGTGGGCGCTAAATTCTTCAAGGGCAAATATCCCGACACGCCGCGGGGCGGACGCGGCCAAACCGTCGACGGCATCGGCTGCGGCACGCAAGAGTACGCCACGCTGCACGTGCACACGCACCTGGCGATCATCGATAAGGGCAAGCAGCTCCAGGTTCCGCAATACATCGGCTTTGCACCGAGCGCGACCGGGGGCTGCCTATACTGGATTCACACCCACGACGCGAGCGGCATCATCCATCTCGAGGCGCCGGACATCACGCCGCCCCAAGGCGGCCGCTATACGCTCGGCATGCTGTTCGACATCTGGGGGCAGCCGCTGCAGCGCGACGACGTTGCCGGCATCACGGGCGACGTGACGGCGTACGTCAACGGCGCGAAGTACGACGGCGATCTCAGTGCGATCCCGCTCGGAGCGCACCAGCAGATCGTGCTCGAGGTCGGCCCGCCGGTGCCGCCGCCGAACTACGCGTTTCCCCCGAACGACTAGCGCAAGAGTTTTTGGACCGCGGCGTCGAGCTCGCGGTACGACACCTCGCCGCTGGTGAGGTAGGCGACCCGTTTGTCGCGGCCGATGAGGGCGAAGGTTGGAAATCCGCCCTGGAGATATAGGTTGGCGACGTTGAGCAACGGATCGTATGCGACGGGGTAGCGCACGTCGAATCGGCGCGCCCAGTCGACGACGTCGGCCTGCGAAGACGCCGACGTGCCGTCCATTGCGGTATCGCTGCCCGATACGCCGACGAACGCGACGCGCGAATGGTATTTGCCGTAGAGCTTGTCGACGACGACCGTCTCGCGCTGGCAGTGCGGGCACCACGTCGCAAACACTTCCAAGAAGACCGGATCGCGCGTCGTCGAGAGATTGAAGAAGCCGCCGGTCGTCGATACCTCGAACGCCGGCGCCGGCTGTCCGACCTGCGCCTTGCCGACGATCGGCGACTGGGAAGCGGTCTGAATGCCTCGCCGCTCGGGCCCGAAGTTATAGAACAGCACCGCAACGATCGCGATGAGCGCGACGACCGCGACGGTGGCGATGGCCAGCGCGCGAGCCGTCACGCGTTGCCGAGGCGCCGGTCGAGGGCGACGGCGCCGGGCGCGCGCCACGCGACGAAGACGCTCGCCGCGGCAAGCGTCAGGTCGAATGCGACGTGCGGCCAATCCGCCGTACCTGCGTCGCCCGGCCCGAAGCATCCGCAATCCGCGGCGATGTGGCGCACCACGGCCGAGCCGATCGCGCCGGCATATGCGACGAACTGCACTGCGGCGACGGCTGCCGCAACGCGGGTGAAGAGACCGGCGACGAGATAGAGACCCAACAGTACCTCGGCGTAGGGCAGCGCGATGGCAAGCGGGCCGACGAGGGCTGGCGGGAGCAGGCGAAAGCCCGCGATGCTTGCGGCGAGCGCCGCGGGATGTCCGATCTTCAAGCTACCCGCAACCACGAGCAGCGCGCCCAACAGCACGCGAACGATCAAAACCGCAGCGTTCATCGCATCGCATCGTTGGTCCATTACCCCGCGAACCCCTGGGCGTGTACAATAATAGGAAAGTGATAACGATAGCCCTCGCGGCGGTGCTCGCGATTCCGATTCACGGCGTGGTCATGGCGACGTTGCCCGATCGAACGGCGATCGTGCGCACGGACCGCGTCACGAGCATGCTGCCCGCGCAGATACGGCGGTACCGGCTGCGGCCGCCGATCGGGTTCGAACCGGGCACGAACGTCGATGCGCTGCTCGACCGGTCGACTCGGCCGCCGACGCTGGTCGGCGCCGTGCCGGCGCGTTCGTTTGCTCCCGGGATGCCGGATCCGGCCCGTACGTCGCCGATCGAACTCGGCAGCCGCCTGCCGGCCGCGACGCTCGTCGATCAGGACGGCACGCCGCTACGCCTGGACCGCGCCTTCCGCGACAAGACGGTGCTGCTGTCGTTCATCTTCACGCGCTGCCCCGACCGCACGCTGTGCCCGGCGATCAGCGGAAAGTATGCGTACCTGCAGCAACGCCTCGATCCAACGCGCTATCGCCTCGCCGAAATCACGCTCGATCCGCAATACGACTCGCCCGCACAGCTGCGCGCGTACGGACGCGCGTACGGTGCCGATCCGCGGCGGTGGACGCTGCTCACCGGTACGGGATCGACGATTCAGCGCGTGCTCGATGCCTTCCGCATCAGCTCGATGCGCGTCAGCAGCGACAATTTTCTTCACGACGACAAGCTCTTCATCGTGGCGCCCACCGGCCGCGTGGCCTACGTCGTCAAGACCGCCGACTGGGACCCCGATGCCGTTCTCGCGCAGGCCCGAACTATCGCGGGCGCCGCCGGCAATCCGTTCGAACGCTTCAAGCTCGCACTCGTCGCCAACGTCATCGCCATCTGCGGCGGGAGCCAGTTCGCCGGCATCGCGCTGCTCGAGCTGTCGCTCTTTGCCGTGGTGACGGCCGTCGCCGCCGCGGCCATCTGGATCGTCGCCCGGGTGCTCTGGCCGCGCCACGGCTGAACCCGTTCGCGCAGGCGCAAGCAGTCGAGCAAGGAAGCGTACTGCCGGGCTTATGGAGCAACGGGCATTTTTGGAGCATGCCATGGAGCGGTATGGCAAGGCGACGTACAACTTCGCCTATCGTTTGACGCGTAACGAGCCCGACGCAAGCGACCTGACGCAGGAGGCCTTCATCCGCGTCTTTCGGGCGTGGCGCAGCTTCAAGCCAGGCACCTCCTTCCTTTCCTGGATCTACCGAATCGTCACGAATCTCCACCGCGACGAACTTCGGCGGCGCAAAGGACGTTATCATGACGAGATCCCTCAAGCCGATGAGCACCAGCAATTTGGCGGCAGCCGGCCGCTTACCGTTCAACCCATCGAGGAGTATGTCGACGGCTATCTCAGCGAACCGGTGTCCAAAGCGCTCGGCCAACTCAGCGCCGTGCAGCGCGAGATCGTGCTCCTGGCCGACGTCGAGGAGTTCAGCTACCAGGAGATCGGCGAGATCGTCGGCTGTTCCGTCGGAACGGTTCGTTCGCGCCTGCACCGCGCTCGCCAGCAGCTTCGCCGGCTCGTCGACGGATATATGAAGTCTTCATCATGAGTCAAACGCATCCGCGCCCCGAAGAACTGACCGACTACGTGCACGGTGCCCTCGCGTCCGCACGCGATGCGGCCGTGCACGCACACCTCGCCGAATGCTCCGCGTGCGCGCGCGCATACGAGGCGGAGGCCGCGCTGACCGAAGTGCTTCGCGCCCACGCTCGCGCGGAAGAACGCGAACTGCCCGACCGCGTCGTCGCCGCGGTCCGCGCCTCCGTCGAGCGGCCGCCGCGCGAATCGATCTGGCAATCGCTGCGCGGGGCGTTTCGCCCGATGGTCTTCATTCCCGTCGCGGCCGCCGTAGCCGTCGCGCTCTACTTCGGCGTCAACGCCTGGCGCGCGGCGTTCGGCGCCACGCCGATCGATGCGGCCTACTACGTGAACAATCACGCCGCGCTCACGGCCGGGGCGCCGTTTTCCGAAGACGCGCCCGTACCGGCGATGCTGACCTCCGACGACGCCGCGGACCAGCCGCCCGATGAACAGCGTTAGCGTCGCGGCGGCGGCGCTGGTGCTTGCGGCCGCCGGCGCGCCGGCAGCCGGCTCCTCGCCGACGGACGCCGACGCCCTGCTGTATGCGGCCACGTCGGCACCCGCCAAGGTTTCCTACACCGGCGTCGTCGAGGTCGTGCGGCTGGGCAGCCGCGCCGCAGAGGCGTCGGTCTACCGGATCGAGCATCAGGCGCCCGACCTCACCCGGCGCCTCTATAGCGCGCCGTCGGCGCTTTCGGGCGACGCGGTGATATCGAAGGGTGAGTTGAGCTTTTCCGTCGACACGCGCCGTCACCGCGTCGTCGAGACGCGCAATGCCGCGGTCGACGATCGCATTGCGATCCACGACGACTACGCGCTTCTTCGCCGGAATTACACGATCGTCGAAAAGGGCGAGGAAACGTTCGACGGACGCCCGACGGTCGGCGTCGCGCTCATCAATCGGTACAACCACCACCCGACGATGATGCTGCGCATCGACCGCGTCACGAAAGTCGTCCTCGACAAACAGGAGTTCGCTCCCGACGGCTCGCTGGTCGGCGAAGTGCGCTTCGAAGAAGTGCGCTACGACGTCGGGATTCCGCCGTCGGATTTCGCGTTTCCGAAGCAATATCGCGTCGTCCAAGGGCCCACGTTCGGCGAACCGCCGCAGGATCCGAACCGCGTGCTGCGCAGCGCCGGTTTCCCGGCCCGCGCGCCGAACGCGCTGCCCGAAGGCTTCGCGCCGATCGAGGGCAACTTCATCGAGCTCAAGGGCGTGCGCACGATGCAGCTTCTGTACTCCGACGGCATTCGAACCGTTTCGCTGTTCGAGAATGCCACGGCATCGACGCTCGACACGACGGGCCTCCACCGGCAGTCGACCGACGTAGCCGGCCGCAGCGCTGCCTACGCCGAGGACGGCGGCATGGCGCTGCTGGCCTGGAGCGACGGAAATTTGCACTACGCGCTCGTCGGGGAATTCCGCCTTCCCGAGCTTCGGCAGATCGCGGCCTCCATCACGCCGTAGCGCAACGGAGGCCGCGAGCCGAACCTAGATCTTGATGTTGGCCGTGAAGTACGCCTGGAACGGCAACTTCGTCGAACCGTTCAATGCCGACACCAGCGCCGGACCGAATTCCGGCTCGTACGGGAACTTCCGGAACGGCTGGATGATCGAGCCCGGATAGCCGGGCGGGTTCACGATCGCCCCGGGCGTGCCGTACGGCGCGACCGGATACACGGTACCGTAGACGTTGCCGTACGAGCAGAAGTTGCCGTCGTTGAACGTCCACGGCGTTTGCGTTCCGCCCCAGCAGTAGTTCACGATGTTCGTGAGCGCCGCGACGAGCTGGATCCGCGGGCTGACCTGGTAGGACAGCTGCAAGTTTGCGATCAGCTCGTTGGGCTGTGTGAACGCGCCGATGGAATCGTACGCGCCGCTATACGGGTCGGGGATGAACACCGTGCCGGGACAGGTCGTGGCGTTGTAGCGGTCGCCGACGAGCGGCGTGCCGCAGCCGCTCGCGGGGTCGATGCCGGCATTGGCGATCGGGACGCCGTACTTGCCGCCGCCCTGGAACTGCAGCGACGGCGTGATCGCGAACCGCTGGTGCTTGTAGTTGAGCACGAGCGAACCGACGTACGGTGAGCCGAAGCCCTGTGCGGCCAGCCCGAGCGCCCCCGGGAACGTATCGAAGGTTGGGAAGTTTTGGCCGGTGTTAACGAGCGCTTGCGCCGGCGAATTCCAGTACGGATTGGCGATGTCGCCCGCCGGGCAGCCGCCGCCCGATGCCGCCGCGACGGGAATGCCGGTCGCGGTGTAGCATGCATTAGCCGTCATTCCGTTCGTGGTCGCGCCGCTGCAGGGCGACGTCGGATTGGTGCTGGGATGGGCCGCGCAATACTTCGTGTAGGCGTTGTACTGGGCGATCGAGTTGTTGATCGGCGCCAGAACCGTCGAGCCGGAGCTGCCGGCGGCGATCGGTCCGTAGTGCACGTACGAGTTCGTGTACGCAAACGAGAGCAGCCCGGAGATGCCGTCGCGCGAGAAGTCGCCCTTCTGCAGCTGGAATTCCACGCCTTCGCTGCGCTGGCTGCCGACGTTCAAGCCCGAAACGAATCCCTGCTGCGGTATGAGGAAGAACTGCTGGATCTGGTTTTGCGTCTGGCGCAAGAAGGGCGTCATCTTGAACGAGAGGTCCGATCCCTTGAACCGGTGCTCCCAGGACAGGTCGTAGTTGATCGAGGTCGCCGGCTGGATCGGATAGCCGGGCGTACTGCGGCCGAACTGCAGGAAGTGCGAGCCGATATAGTCGGCGAGGTCTTCCTGACGCGTGTTGTACTGCTCGAACGCCGTATTGGGCGCCTCGGTGTAGCGCCCGTACGAGAACCGCAGCACGTTGTCGGGATCGGCCGTGAACGTGCCGCTGATGCGGGGCTGCCAGATGTTGTACGTATACTGCTGCGACGGAATGTTCTGGAGGAACGCGCCGTGCGACCCGTTCGGACACGGCGAGGCGGGGTGCGTCTTTGCGAACGGAACGCCCGTCGCGTTATCGATGCAATTGTCGATGTTGTAGGCGTTGAACCAGAACGCGCGCGCCTGCGCGGAGCCGCCCAGCGGCGGCGCCAACGTGTCTTGTCCGTTGAAGCCGAAGCTGTCGAGGCGCACGCCGAGGTTGAAGAGCCACTTGTCGCTCGGGCGATACTGATCGGTCAGCGACGCGCCGTAGAAGTTCGGCGTCGTCCCGCTGTACGTCCCATTGAGGCCGTTTTCGGCGATCATGTAGGTGCAAGCGCTGCCGTCGGCCGGTTTGCCCGGGATGGCACAGGAAGCGCCCGCGAGCGACGGCACGACATATCCCGGTCCCAGCCCGACCGTATTGTCGTGGCAGTTCACTACTTTGCCGCCCGTCTGCCCGTAACAATAGCCCGCGTACGGGTCGTTTGCGTTGACGACGACCGCTTCGTTCCCGCCGACGTTGTAGAACCCGTTGTTATCGCGAACGATGCTCGAGGTCGTGTACGACCCCTGGATGCTCAGGAGGTTCTGCTCGTTGAGCTGGTCTTGGAACTCGGCGCTAAGGCCCCGCGTGTGGCCGCTCAACTCGTAGTCCGGCGCGAGCGGACAGAAGAAATAGCAGAAGCTCGTATCGTACGGCCCATTGAGCATCCAGTCGCTGTAAAACGAGTAGCCGTAGATCCGGAAGAACGCCGTGGAGCCGAAGTTCTTCGTGTACTGCAGCTTGAAGATCGCGGTGTCGTTGTACGACTGATCGCGTGCTGCGCCGGGCAGCACGTTCGGGTTTGTCGGGGAACCGACGTTGGTGGCGTTCGGGAAGCCGTAGGGCCGAACGCAGTTCGCCAAACCGTTGAGCGCCGTCGACGAAAACGTGTGGCCGATCGACGTCGGACAGCCCCAGGAATACGTGTTGAGATACGTGACCGGTACCGACGAGCCGTAGGGCACTCCTCCGCCCGTCAGCGTCGCCAGCGTCGCGCCGTTGATCTTGTCCATGCAGGCGACGCCGGAGACGGCGGCGGGGCCGCCGCAGAACGTCGAGGCGATGTCGTCGCCGGAGAGATAGAACTGATTCTTCAGCGCCTCGTCGGTGTAGAGAATCTGGATGTCGTCGCGCCCCGCGTCGCGGTGGTGCGGAATGCCGATGTGGAAATTCGCGACGACGTTGCGCGCGAAGATCGTCGCGATGCCGAGGTTCGATAGGCCGTTATTGTAGTTGCCGGCGGGCCCCAACGGAAAATACGTGTTTCCCGTGCCGCCGTAGAACAGCGACCAGCCCGGCGCGTAGGGGAAGCCTACGGTGCCGGCCGGGCCGCCGGCGATGCCGATCACGGGGCCGAGCCAGTTGTCGTATTCCGACCCGTTGTTGTTGTTGACGTAGTTGTACGTCTGATTCGAGCCGGCGATGCCGATGTAATAGGAGAACAGCCGGTCGGGCGTCGAGCCGCCGGCTTCGAGCGCTGCGCGATGGTAGAACGCGGGCGTCCCGAGACCGAGGGAGGCCGTCGCGTAGCCCGGGTAGGTGCCGCTCTTGATCACTTGATTGACGAATCCCGATAGGCCCTGGCCTTCGGAGTTCGCCGGGTTCGCGCCGGTGTAGACCTGCACTTCGGCGTTGCCCAGTGACGACGCCGAGCTCGACGCATAGTTATCGAACGAACGATTGACGGGGACGCCGTCGAACTCGTAGCCGACCTGATCGTAGTCGCCTCCGCGGATGTTGATCGTCGCGTAGTAACCCGTTTGGTTCGGTATGACATACGCGCCCGGCACGGTCGAGATCGCGGAATAGGCCTGGTTGATGAGGCCGCCGCCGCCGAGCGCGGCCGTGGCCTGCTGCGTGTTGCTGTTGATCGAGTAGACGTCGGCCGTCGTGCCCGATCGCACGAGCGCACCGGCGGCCGCAGCGGTCACGCGGGCGATCGTCTTGAGCGCTTTGGGCACGCGGACGGTCAGACTCTGTACGGTATCCGCGAAGACGACTTGTCCCGGAACGCTCGTGGGCTGATATCCGCCCTTGGCTACCGATACCGTGTACGTGTCGGGGCCGAGCGTCAAGAACGAGAAGTGTCCGGCCGCGTCGCTGGTCACGGTGGCGGTCTGCGACGGGCTGGAAGCGGTGACTTGCGCTCCGGCAATCGGCGCCGACGTGTCGGCGTCGAGCACCGTGCCGGTCAGGCCTCCCGTTACGCTGGCAAGAGCGACGCTCTGCTGACAAAGGAATGCGGCGAGGAGAAGGGTCAAAGCGCCGAGCCGGCATCGCGATCTACGCATCGTTCGTCCCTCTTTCGTTCGAAAGGAGAGCAGTGGCCGGCGTCGCTACTTCGGCCGGCGCCAACCAGTTCGAATTATGCTAATCGGCTTCCTTGGCTCGTGCGAGCAGCGCGCCGACGTCCGCCCGCAGCTCCGCCGGAATTGCGCTCGGGTCGGCGATTGACGGCGGTGCCGCGGCGCCGTCGCTGATTGCGGCGATGGACGCGATGGAGCGCGTCAGCGCGTCGACGCCGTACCCGCCTTCGAGCACGTAGGCGACGGAGCCGCCGCAATATTCGTCGGCGGTGCGCCGGATCGCCGCGGCGATCGGCGCGGCCGCCCGCACGTCGACACCGAGGTCGCCGACGGCGTCTCCCGCGACGTAGTCAAAGCCGGCGCTCACGATCATCATGGCCGGGCGCACGCGGCGCGCGACCTCCGGTAGCATTTGCTCCCACAGCGCGACGAACGCTTCGGTCGCGATGCCGCTCGCCGGCACCGGAACGTTGACGATTAGGTCGTCGCCGCGCCGGCAGCTGCGGGTGCCGGTGCCGGGGTACGCGGGAAACGCATGCGTCGAAAAATAGGAGAGCCCCGCGCCCGCGACCGCTTCGGTGCCGTTTCCATGGTGATAATCGAAGTCGGCGATGAGAACCCGCGCGTCGGGCCCGTGCGCCGCTTGGTACGCGCGCGCCGCGATCGCGACGTTGTTGAAGAGGCAGAACCCCATGCCGCGCGCCGGCTCGGCGTGATGGCCGGGCGGCCGCACGAGCGCGAAGACCGCTTCCCCGCCGCGCGCCGCGGCCTCGACCGCGGCCACGGCGCCGCCGGCGGCGCGCCGCGCGACGGCATACGACGTACGGTCGACGACGACGTCGCCGGTGGTGAGATACTGGCCCGTCGCGGCGGCCGCGCACTCGCGCTCAACGAGCGTGACGTACGAGCGCGGATGGACCCGTTCGATCTCCTCGTCGCTCGCGTCGCGGGCCGAGATCGGGTCTGCGAGAACGCCCTGGACTTCGAGGCGCGCCGCCACCGCTTCGACCCGCTCCGGCCGTTCGGGATGAGCTACGCCGCGCAGGTGCGCGGCGTAGAGCGGATCGGTGACGAACTTCAGCCGGAGCGTTTCGCCGGGGAGTGACAGGCGTCCGACATCGCCTTGCGGACGCTGGCATATGCCTTGGAGTCTCTTTTCAGCGACGGCAACGCCAAGAGCCGCTTGTACGCGGCGGTCGCCTTGCCGCACTGATTGGAGCCCGCATACGACTTCGCGGCGATGTACAGCAGCGGCGGATTTTGGTCGAGGAAGCCTCGCGCCGCCTTGTCGAGCGCGTCGAAGATCTGGGCCGCTTCCTTATAGTTGCGCAGCTCGAAGTCGGCGCCCGCAACGCAGCCCAGCGTTTCGGGAGAACGCTGGATCTCGAAGCTCTTCCCGCAAGCGTCACGCGCGCCGGTGTAATCGTGCAGCCGCGAGTACGCCTGGCCGAGCAGCGCGAACCCTTGTGCGTCGGGCGATACCTGCGTGTAGCGCTTCAGGTACGAGATGCTGTCGTTGAGCTTGCCGCTTTGCATGGCGACCTCCCCAAGCCCCATCAGCGCGCCGGAGCTGTTCGGGTCGAGCGCCAGCGCCGCTTGCCATTGTGCCGCAGCTTGACCGTACTGACGCTGCGTGGCGAGGTAGTCGCCGTAGGCGACGAATCCCGCCGGAACCTTTGGAAACTGCGTCGTCATTTGCTGGAAGATGACGACGCCTTGCGCGTCCTTCTTCTCGCGAACGAAATAGCCGGCCTTGCGGACCATGATCGTGACCTTCTCGTCGTCCGTCGGCGCCGCGACGACGGCGTCGTCGTACGCCGCCGTGGCGCGCGCGTCGTCGTGCTGCTTCGCGTAGAGATCGGCCTTGAAGACGAGGGCCTGCAGGTTTCGCGGATCGATCGACAACGCGCGCTGGACGGTCTGCAGCGCCATCGGGACGTTGTCTTGCTGCGCGTACGTCGTCGCGATCTGGAACAGCGGCCCAACGTCTTTCTTGTTCATCGCGTAGGCCGTTTCGAACTCCGCCCGCGCATCGTCGAAGTGCTGTTCGGCGGCGTAGACGCTGCCGAGCGTCATCACGGCGCCGGCCTCGTTCTTGTTAAACGTCACGGCGCGCTTGGCGATGCGCTCGGCGTCGTTGATGCGGTTCGTGCGGATGTAGATGTCGGAGAGCTGCGCCAGCACGCCGAGGTTGGTCGGGTCGAGGTTCGCGGCTTGCTCCAAGTCGTACGTGGCCGCCGACGCGTTGCCGAGCTGCTCTTGCGCGAACCCGTCGTAGTAGTACACCTGCGCCGTCTTTGCGCCCATCTGCAGCAGGTGCTGCGTGTACTGCAGCGTGATGTCCGGACGGTTGACCTGCAGATATTCTGCTGCGAGCTGCGCCATCGTGAGCTGATCGCTCGGGTTGGCCTTGAGCTTGGCCATCAAGCGCGGTATCGCGATGTTGGGCGGCTCCGGGCTCGCGGTCGGCAGGGCGGACGGCAGGGGGGACGGCGTCGGCGTTCCCTTTTTTCCGCCGAAGAGTCCGGCCTCGGCGGTCGGCGTCGTCGCCGCCACGCCGATAGCGCAGCCGGTGGCGATGAGTGCGATGAGTGCAAGTTGTTTCAAGCGTGGTGTCCTTTAGCAGTTTCGATCAAATTCGTGAGTTCGGGGACGATGCGGAACGCGTCGCCGACGACGAGCAGGTCGGAGAACTCGGCGATGGGCGCGGCCGCATCTTTGTTGATCGCCACGATCGTTCCCGACGCGCGCATGCCGACTTTGTGCTGGATGGCCCCGGAAATGCCGACCGCCACGTAAAGGTTCGGCGTCACGGTCTTTCCGGTCTGACCGATCTGCAGGTTGTACGGCACCCATCCGGCGTCGGCGGCCGCGCGCGACGCCCCGACCGCTCCCCCGAGCGCCCCCGCCAGAGGCTTCAACAGCGTCTCGAACGGTTCCGGGCCGCCGAGCCCCCGGCCGCCGGCGACGACGACCGGAGCCTCCTCGAGCGCGAGCTCGCCCGTCCCCTCTTCGACGTCGCGCTCGATCCGCGCCGCATACGCCTTCGCGGGCTTCTCGAGGCGCTCGACGGCGGCGCCTGGGCCGCCGGCCGCTGCCGCGAAGGCGTTGGGCCGGACCGTGGCGATGCCGTAGTCGGCCGGGCGCAGCTCGCACGTGGTGACGAGCGCGCCGCCGACCTTCGGCGAGACGCAGCGAACGACGCCGTCGGAGACGGCGATCTCGACGACGTCGGCCACGATGCCGGCGTGGAGCCGTGCCACGAGGCGGCCGGCAACGTCGCGGCCGGACAGCGTGTTGGGCACGAGAATCAGCGCGGGCCCCGCTGCGGCGGCGGCTGCTGCGACGTAGTCGACGATCGGATCGAGCAGATATTGGCCGACCTCGGCATCGTCGTTTGCATAGACGACGTCGACGGGATAGCGGCCCAACTGCTCGGCCAGCGCCGACGCTCCGGATCCGAGCACGACGGCGTAGGCGCGACCGCCGAGGGCGTCGGCGACGCGCCGGGCTTCCGTAAGGAGCTCGAACGTTACCTTGCGCGTTTGGCCGTTGCGGTGTTCGACGTAAACGATGACGTTTTTCATCGTTAGACGAGCTTCTTTTCGCGGAGAAATGCGAAGATCGCGGCCGCACCCGAAGCGGCGTCAGCCGCCTCGATCGTTCTACCCTTGCCCCGAGTGGCGGGCGGCGCGAAATGTTCGAGCGTCGTCTTCGAGCCGCTCGTTCCCACGGGCTGCTCGAGCTTCAGCTCGCCCACGCCGACCGTGGCGATCGTCTTTCTCTTCGCGCCCATGATGCCTTTGAGCGACGCATACCGCGGTTCGCCGAACGTCAGCGCCGTGGTGACGAGCGCCGGCAACGGTCCGGCGACGACCTGATAGCCGACGTCGGTTTCGCGCTCAACTTCGAGCCGCCCATCCTTCACGTCGATCTTGCGAGCGTTGGTGATGCACGGCAGACCGAGGTGTTCGGCGAGCGCGCCGGGCACCGCGCCGGTGCTGCTGTCGTCGGTCAGGCCGCCGACGACGATCAGGTCGAACTCCAGCGTTCGCAGCGCCTGCGCCATCGCGTACGCGGTGGCCCACACGTCGCTTCCCTCGAGCGCCGAATCGCTCAGCACGAGTGCGTCGTCGGCGCCCATCGCGAGCGAACGCCGGAGCGTCTCTTTGAGCGATTCCGGCGCCATGGAAAACACCGTGACGCGCGAATCGCCGCCGGCCCGCTCCTTCAAATTGGAGGGCGGCCTCGAGCGCGTACTCGTCGTACGGATTGAGAACGGTCTCGACGCCCGCCCGCACGAGACGCTTCGTCTGCGGGTCGATGCGCTTCTCGGCGTTCGGCTCGGGAACGAGTTTAACCGTCACCACGATCTTCACGTGGTCGAGTGACCTCCGTCAGAAAACGGGGGAAAAAGTTCTCCAGCTTTTGGTGGTCTGCGACCGCCGGACCTGCCGGACCGGCGGGAGGGCGTGCGAACGGCACTTAGAAGCCTCGCGAATGCCACGGCTGAGCGTATCTTTGGTCTGCTGCGCTTTACTGGCACCGAGCGCCGCTGCGGCAAACGGGTTCGTCCCGGCACCTTCGCGGGCGACGGCGCAGCGTCCGGCGACGCTGGTCGTCGACGCCTCGCGCGTCGCCGACGGCATCATGCGCGTCCACGAGCGCGTTCCAGCCGACGCCGGGCCGTTCACCCTCGTCTATCCCAAATGGATACCGGGCGAGCACGGCCCCACGGGTCCGCTGAACGACCTTGCGGCGCTGCGCGTTTCCTCCGGCGGCGTGCCGCTGCGGTGGCAGCGCGACTCCGGTGGACCTCTACGCCTTTCACGTCAACGTCCCGGCCGGCGCGCAGGGGATCGACGTCGACTTCGACGTGCTGATGAACGCGCCGGGCGACGTCATGTCCACGCACGCCGTGGCGATTCTGAATTGGAATCGCGCGCTGCTGTATCAGGCCGGCGTCGACTCCCATCAATATTACGTGAAGCCAACGATCGTGCTGCCGCCGGGCTGGGACTTCGCCACGGCGCTGCGCGAGCCGACGCGCGACGGCAATCGCATCGACTTCGCGACGACGACGCTCAACATGCTCGTCGATTCGCCGCTGGATTGCGGCCGCTACGCGCGCAAGTGGGACCTGTGGCGCGACGGCGCCGCGTTCGTGCAGCTCGACGCGTTCGCCGACTATCCGCAGGATCTCGACATCCCTTCAGACCTCCTGAAGGCGTACGGCCGCGTGCCCGCGGAGGCGTTCGCGCTCTACGGTTCTCGGCATTTTGCCGACTACCACGCGCTGCTCACTTTGAGCGACGCCATCGGATTTCAAGGCATCGAGCACCACCAGTCGAGCGACAACCGCGCACCCTCGGATTTCCTGACCGATCCGCGAGAGTCGCTGTCGGGGGGAGATCTCGTCACGCACGAGTTTTCGCACTCCTGGAACGGAAAGTATCGCCGGCCGGCCGAGCTCACCACGCCGAACTTCCAAGTGCCGCAGCTGACCGATCTGCTGTGGGTGTACGAGGGGATGAATCAGTACCTCGGCGACCTCATCTCGTTTCGCGCCGGGATACGCGAGCCGAAGCTCTATCCGGAATATCTCGCGAGCATCTACGCCGACATGGACTACGAAACGGGCAGGACGACGACGCCGCTGAGCGACCTCACCACGGGCGCTCCGTACTACTACGAGGCGCGCGGACAATATCACGCCATCCGGCGCTCGGCGGGCGATTTTTACACGGAAGGCGAGCTGCTGTGGCTCGACGTCGACACGATCATTCGGCAGCGGTCGCATGGGGCGCGCTCCCTCGACACGTTCCTCCATCGCTACACGGAGCCGTCGGTGACGGGGCCCGTCACCGTGACGTACACGCGATCGCAGATCGAGAGCCTTCTCAACGACGTCGAGCCGTACGATTGGCATGCGTTCTTCGAGAAGCACGTCTATACCGCGACGACGCACCCTCCTACCGACGAGCTCGAGCGATCCGGCTGGCGGCTCGTTTACACCGCCAAGGAGAACACGTTCATCGCCGCGTCGCAGCACGACGACGGGCAGATCAACGGCTGGTATTCCTACGGCGCGACGCTCAGTGACGAGGGCGCCGTGCGGGACGTGCGCGAGAACTCGCCGGCCTGGAGAGCGGGGCTCGCGCCGGGCATGCACGTTCTGGCGGTCGACGGCCAGCAGTTCTCCGCGGACTCACTCGACTACGCGCTGCGGCGCTCCGAGCACTCGTCCGCGCCGCTCTCGCTGATCGTCCGGCAAAGCGGCTGGTACCAGACGCTGTCGCTCGACTATCACGGCGGCATTCGTTACCCGCACCTCGTGCGCATCGAGGGAACTCCCGACATGTTGGCGTCGATCGCCGCGCCGCACGCGCGCTAGGGCGTCGTCGATGCGCCTGGGCGCGCCGATGCATCATGCGCTGCTTCTGGCGGCGTTCGCCGTCGCGGGATGTGCGGGTTCTTCACTCGTCGTGCCGGCGGCCGGGGGCGTCAGCGCCGCAGGGGGCGGCGCGCTTAAACGACACGCGATCGTCGGGTTTAGCGTCGACACCCCGAAGCGAGCCGCAATCGCCGCGCGTGAGGGCATCGACGCCACGATCCTCTACGGCGGGTCGCCGGACCGAGGAAGCCCGCTCGAAACGGCACTCGACACACACGGAATTGCGGTGATCGACGGCGGAATTTCTGGGATTCTCTTCTACTGGGAGTGCCATCGCACGCACACGGTCAAGCCGCCGCCGAGCAGTTATGGCGGCGACGACACGTACTGCCACACCGACGAAAACCCGCGGATTCATTCCGAAACGATCGTGTTGCGCGAGGTCGCGAAGATTCTGGAACGCGACGCGCACCGGCGGTACGTCGTGGGACACTGGGTGCTCGACGACTGGCCGTGGTGGGACGCGGGCAGCGCGCGCGAGCTGCTGCAGAAGATTCACGCCGCGATCGCGGCAAAGGCGCCGGGTCGGCCGGCCATCTGCGGGTTCGGCGCAGGGGTCGCTGCTGCGGGCAAGGTCGATTGGGACCCGGGGACCGCGGCGAACTATTCCAACGGCGGCTGTGACATCGTCGGCTGGTACAACTACTCGCCGTTCGGCCGACGCCATCCATCGAAAGGCGAGCACCTCGACTGGACGATGAAGGCGCTGTTGCCGGCAATGCGTCGCAGCCTGGCGCGGCGGGGGTGGCGCATCGCGCAGACGCCGCTCTACGGCATCGGTCAGGCGTGGGGCGGCTCCTACGAGAAGCGTTACTATCAGCCGGGGTTGACCCGGCAAGAAATGCTCGATCAAGCGAAGGCGTTCTGCGCGTTCGGTGCTTCCTATATCGGCTGGTATGCCTGGGACGACAGCGGCTTCGAGCGGCGCACGCGGACGCCGGAGCATTCGCACGCGATCGCCCGTGGCATCGCCGCCGGCATCGACGCGTGCGAACGCATCTGGACGGGCGGGACGGCTTCGGGACAGGACGAAGTGGGTAAGGGGACGGCAACTTCACCTACCGAGGAAGGGAGCGTACGATGATCCGCCCGATCGCCTGGATGCTAGTTCTCGCAGCGCAGCTGCCCATCGGCACGTCGGCCGCAACCTGCGCGGGAGCGGACACCGCGATCGCGCGCGCCGCGGTAGAGCACGTGATTCACACGCGGTATCTAAACTTCTATCACGTCGCCGTCACCGTCACCAATGTGGGAACGCAAACGCAGTCCGGCAGCGTGCTTCAGTTCGCCGACATGGCGCAGTACGGCATCCGCTTGGACGACCGCGGCATACCGCCGCTCGCCGCCGGGCAGTCGTATACCGCCCACTACGTGTGGAAGCGCTCCAACGACGCCGGCGCCGGCACGACGACGCTCGACTTCCACGTGCGATTCGTCTCGCCTAATCCGCCGGGCGCGGAAGACTGCAACCGCAGTAACGACTACGCGAGCGTTACGTTCTGATTGTGAAGGCCTGTTTGCCACCGTCATTACGATTCGAAGTCGGCCCGGAATAGGTACGTGCCCGGTGCGGGCTTGCAGAGTGCGATGCCGCCGCGATACTTCGAGCGTTCGGCCGCCTTCAGGGCCTCGGCGTCGATTTCCGGAAAGCCGGACGGTATAACAGACCTCACGCGCCGGGAGGCAGCTTTCCATCGGCATCGATCGCTATTTCGATCTCCGTCACCACCGTTGCACTGAGCTTTGGCACGTCGGGCGGCCACGGTGGGCTGGGACGCGTATACGACCGTTGCCGGAACGAACGGCTTGGCACACTCCGTTATATCGGGCGGCTGCCGTATCTGCGACATGGCGAGTACTGAGTCGGAAGGACCGGGCGGTTGCAGAAGGTCGTGTCGCACGTTCATCCGTTTTGGAGGATCGGCTAACGGCGGGATGTTCGTGTCGCCCTCCGGCAGCGGAACACACGTTACATCGCCTCGCTTGTCCCATCCGAACGCCCGGTCCCCGGTGGTCGTTGCATCGTAGATCCACCAGCGTACTGTGCGTTCACCCGGCGGCAGCTGCGCGTATAACGGCTTTGAGTGGTAGAGGATGCGATCATATCGGACGGTAGAGCTTTGGTAGTGCGCCAGGTCCGCGACCAGGCTTGCATCTTTGAACTGAAAGGTGTACCAGCCGCGTTGCCCCTGGACAATACGTTTGCGGATACGGAGCGCGGCGACTCCGCCGCAACGTAAAACGAGATAAGCCCCGCGTCCGGCGGCGGGAACGCGTGGAAACCGCTCAATCGAGCCGGACAAAACTCGACCGGCGCGGCCGCGGCCCGCGCGCCCTGAATCAGAAACAGTGACGCAACACTCGATACAATGAGGACGAGCTTCCCAACGATGTTTCTCACGTTAACCTCAAAGTTTTGCGGCGGAAGCAAATTTGGCAATGACATCGCTCTCTTAGTTTGCCATGGTTTGCTGCGCTCAGCGGCCCTTTCGTTAGCGATACGACCGTCACCTCATGAGCGCTGAGCTTGAGCGGCACAAGAACGCTTTATGGTGTTCCGTAACTTTGTCCTACAGAGTAGCGCTATCTGTGCTCATTGAGGCGACCGCGCACAAAACCGGAAGTCTCGAAGCCCTACTTCCGGTGCCTGTTACTTGTGAGGTCCTATTTCGCTGGCGCGCACACGGCGTAAACCCTAACGTCGTTCCCGTTGCCGTCGGATTTACCGCCGATGCGTTTACAAGCCAGCCATTAGAATTGCCCGGCTCGTAAACTCCGGACCGTTGTCGAATCAAGCAATTCGGGTAGTCGGCGCTCTCGGCAAAGCCTCGACACAGCGAAGGACGACGTGGCTCACCAGACGAGAAAGCGACGTCGATTGACAAGCACTCTCGCGTGTAGTCGTCGGCCACGGCATCGTTCAATCTTCGGCCGTGTCGGAAGCCGATCGTGCATGAAGTAATCGCCAACCTGCGCGGGGCGAGCTCCGAAGCGATCGAGTTCCCACGCACGTACCGTACCTTACGTTTTTCCTGGGCGGACTTGCCGGCGAATCGCGATAGACCGCCGGACATCGCCATTCTACGACGCCGACCGATCCGACGTTCATGATGATCAGCCCCCAAGCGAGGCGGCTGCGTTCTTGCGCAAGCTCTTGGTACGCCCATAAGGGAACGGCAGGATAGTGCGACTGCTGGGCTTGCAACGTAACCGGTTTCGCTGGACTACACGAAGATAGGAGTACTCGGATCGGAAGGCCTGTCTTCGAGCGTCGGCTTCTTGCGCTGTAAGCGTTTCCGCCGTTTTCGATCAGCTTCGTGGCTGCAGCGGATTCCATCGCAGCCGGCGATCACGGGCCGTCCGGCGCGATGCAGCTTAGGCCGGCCATTTCTACCGCCGCCTCGCACGGCGGATCTTCGATGCTGTCGGAGGCCTCCGCTCAAGACCTGCTTTACGTTTCAGGGAGCGGCTAGGACGTGAGTGCCCCTTACGGTTTTATCTCAGTAAACACGTACCCAAAAGGGGCAACTCGTTGGACAGCGCTTTTTTTTGGCGATATCCTAAAGGCGGCAAACCCACGCACGCAGCGCAGCGCGTCGTTAACAATTACCTTTTTGGTGTGACCATTTCGCCTGCCGCAGGGCGCTAGAGACCACGCCGGCTACGCGGCATTCTTCGACCCTACGCGGGTCAGCGGTCGACACGCTAGCGATGACACGCCCTGGCCTGCGAGGAAGCGTTAAAATGGTTAGCTCGAGCCAGGCGGCGAACGCAAGTCCATGCGCCTTTTTCCGATTCCCGCAGCTCTCGCATTTCTTTCATTGACGGCCGCCCCGGCGGCGAGCGCGCCCGAGAATCCCTTGATGCAGCCGAGCCGATTGCCCTTCGGCGCGCTACCGTTCGACCGCATCAGCGATGGCGACTATCAACCGGCGATCGAAGCGGGGATGAGGCAGCAGCTCAAAGAGATGCAAGCCATTGCGGACAATCCCGCTCCGCCGACGTTCGATAACACGCTCGTTGCGATGGAGAAGTCCGGACGGCTGCTGGCTCGCGCCATGGGCGCCTTTGGAGTCGAGGTCGCTACGAACAGCAATTCGCAGCTGCTGCACGTGCGCGAAGTTACTGCGCCGGAGCTCGCCGCGCAGCAGGATGCGATTTATCTCAATTCCAAGTTGTTTGCGCGGGTCCAGGCCATTTACAGGCGTTTGAATCGCCTCAAGCTCGATCCCGAGTCGCGCCATCTCGCAGTAACGTATTACCGGCGCTTCGTCCATGCGGGCGCAAGCCTTTCGCTAGCAAAGCAGGCGAGATTGAAGGCGCTCAACCAGCAACTGGCCACCCTGCAAGCCACCTTCCAACGAAAGCTCCTCGCCGGTACGGCCGCGGGCGCTTTGGTCGTCAAAGACAAGAGCCAGCTCGCCGGCCTCGGCGATAATGCGGTCGCCGCAGCGGAGCAGGCCGCAACGGCAAAGCGCGATCCCGGCGGCTACTTGCTACCGTTGCAAAACACGACCCAGCAGCCGGCACTCACGCTGCTTACGGACCGCGCGACGCGAAAGGAGCTTTTCGATAATTCCTGGACGCGCACCGAAAAAAATGACGACAACGACACCCGTTCGACGATCGCGCAGATGGCCAAACTACGGGCGGAGAAAGCCCAGGTGCTGGGCTATTCGAATTTCGCAGCGTACCAGCTCACGCAAGAAATGGCGCGGACGCCGGCCGCCGTGCAAAGTTTTCTCAAGGGGTTGATCGGCCCGACCCGCGTTCGGGCCGGGCAAGAGGCCGCGGAGATTCAGGCGCAAATTGACCAGGACGGCCAGGCTTTCCAGCTGCAGCCCTACGATTGGAACTACTACGCGCAGCAGGTTCGCAAGGCGAAGTACGACGTCGACGACAACGAGATCAGGCCGTATTTCGAGCTGAACAACGTGCTGCAGAACGGCCTCTTCTATGCCGCCAATCAGCTCTACGGCATCACGTTCAAGGAACGCCACGACATTCCGGTCTGGCATCCCGACGTGCGCGTTTTCGAAGTGTTCGATAAGAACGACGCTCCGCTGGCGCTCATGTACTTCGACTTCTTCAAACGCGACAACAAACAGGGCGGCGCCTGGATGAACTCGTTTCGCGCCTACTCCACGCTGCTGGGATCAAAGCCGGTGGTCTACAACGTCGAGAACATCCCCAAAGGCGCCCCGGGGAAGCCGACGCTGCTGACGATCGACAGCGTAAGGGGCATGTTCCACGAGTTCGGCCATGCGCTCAATGCGTTTTTTGCCGACGAGAAGTACCCATCGCTCTCCGGCACCGCGCGTCCGCGCGATTTTGTCGAGTTTCCCTCGCAGTTCAACGAGCATTGGGCGCTGTACCCGTCGGTGCTCAAGCACTACGCCTTCAACTATAAGACGCATGAAGCGATGCCCCAAGCACTGATCCATAAGATGGAACGCGCCGCAAAGTTCAACGAGAGCTACGCGATGGGCGAAGCTTTGGCGGCCGACGAACTCGACATGGCCTGGCATTCGTTGCCGGCAAGCGCGCCGGTGCAGGACGTCGACGCGTTCGAAGCCCACGCGCTGCGCGCATCGGGCACGGATTTCCTCAACGTGCCGCCGCGCTACCGTTCGACCTACTTCGCCCACATCTGGGCGAGCGGCTACGCTGCCGGCTACTATGCGTACGCCTGGAGCGAGATGCTCGACGACGACGCGTATCAGTGGTTCCTCGATCATGGCGGTCTGACGCGCGCAAACGGACAACGCTTCCGGGATATGATTCTCTCGCGTGGCGACTCGGAGGACTACGGACCGATGTTCCGTGCATTTTACGGCAAGAATCCGGAGGTCGGGCCGCTGCTGCAGTTCCGCGGGTTGACCGACCAAGCGATGTGAAGGAGATGACGCCATGTACTGAAGGCGCCAGATACATCGCGAAACTGTTGACGACGTAACAGGCTCCGGAGACCTCGAGCCCAACCGTAAGCCAACGCACGCCAATCGGCGCACGGCCGACGAGGTATCCAACGAGCATGAGGCTTACACCGAAAAACGTCAGACTGATCGACCAGGCGGGATCGTGCGCCCCACGGCAAACATTGCTGCTTGTTCGAGATACTCGTGCAGCAAAGGCAGCACCATGATGCGTAAGTTGCACGTTTGTGAAGTTTTGACAAGCTGCGGCCGGGTCGCTTGTATTTCGAGAACGCGCGTTACGTCACAATCTAAGCGACGCAGGCGCTACCCTCATCGTCAAAGGCCATGGCGTCATCGCGCCTTCTGGTGGAGAGGAGCATCTGTCAATGAAACAATCGATCGCGGCGGCTTATGGGTCGGCCGCGTTTGCAACCACTGCTTTACTATGCGGCTGCGGTGGCGGCGGTTCGTCATCGAGCTTCGCGCCGTCCGGAGCGACGCAGCACAGCGCCACGCAATCCGGCTCGAACGTTCGATCGCGGGACGGCGGCACGCACTATTTTTTCCGCACCCTCGACTCCCTCGGTGGAAGCGTCAGCTTCGCCATCAACATCGACGACTTTGGCCGAGCCAGCGGCACATCGCTTCTCGGCTCGGACGCTATCTTGCACGCCCAGAACTGGGAACGTCCGCCGCGCACGATGGACCTCGGCACGCTGGGCGGCCCGAACAGCGCGATCTTTCAATATAACCACGGCCGTCCCGGTCAGTTCGTCGGGTGGTCCGAAACCGCGCAAAGCGACCCCAACGACGAAAACTTCTGCGGTTTCGGCACACCACACGTTTGCCTTGGCTTTAGCTGGCAGCGCGGCACGATGCGGCCGCTCCCGACGCTTGGCGGCACGAACGACAACACCAACGACGTGAATCTACGCGGCCAGATGGCCGGTGCAGCCGAGACCAGCACCAAAGATCCGAACTGCACTGCGCCGCGCGTCTTGGATTACCTCGGCGTCATTTGGCAGCCAAACGGCAAGATTACTACGCTGCCGCCATACGCCGGCGATACGGTCTCGTACGCATACACGATTACGCAGTCGGGGCGGGATACCGTCGGGAATTCCGGCACATGTGCGGCACCGGGGATTCATGCGGTACTCTGGCACGACGCCTCGCCGATCAACCTTGGCAGTCTCGGAGGCACCGTCAACCAAGCGTTGGACATCAACGATCGGGGTCAGGTGATCGGCAACTCCGACCTTGCGGGAAACGCGGTGACTCACACGTTTCTCTGGCAGCGCGGCACGATCAGCGACCTCGGCACGCTGCCCGGCGACGTCAATAGTTTTGCCGGTGGGATCAACGACGAGGGGCAGGTCGTCGGCCAATCATGCGATGCGAGCGGAAATTGTCGCGGCTACCTCTGGCAGAACGGCACCATGACCGATCTCAATTCGCTCATTCCATCCAGCAAGAATCTCAACGTGCTGTTTGGCGCCAACATCAACGACCTCGGCGAGATCGTCGGAGCAACGGTCGACCAACAGGGCGTAGAGCGGGGGTTCATATTGATCCCGGACGGAAGACGCGGCGTTATGCCCGCGCCATCGCAGCGCCGGCGGATGCCCAAGCGGCATGCTGGATTGTGGGATCTGCGCAAACGCGCGATTCCGCGATAGAACAGCGCTAAGTCAAGGGATGCTCGGCCGTTTTCGCCAAGGGTCCAGTGGTTTGCTTTGCTTACGAGGGGTGACTCTTATGAAACGGCTGATTATCGCGCTTGTTGCTTGCGCCGCCGTGCTGGCGCCGAGCCTCGCTACACCGGCCCTGAGCGATACACCGATGTCTGTGTCGGTAGTCGGTGCGGGTCCTCATGGATACGATTGGATGGTCGGCACGTGGTCGTGCACGAACCCGATGCACGCCTCGGCGCTCGGCGCGCTGGCGTCGACGACGATCACGGCGACCAAGGTCAGAGACGGCAACATCATGCTCAGGACGGCAAGTCCGAACGGCGACGTTGCCGTGTACTATTCATATCTTCCGCGAACGAAAACCTGGTACACGCCGTTCGCAGATTCCGGCGGGAAATATGGAACGGAATCGACACAAGGAACCGGAAAAACGATCCGTTGGATCGGGACGTTCTACGACACCGACGGCACGCCGACGCCCATTCGCGACACGTTTACCATGCTTTCCATGACCAAAGAAGTCGATCTAAGCGAAGCGAAGACCGGCGGCGTTTGGAAGGTCACGGCAAAAAGTACGTGCATTAAGTCGTAAAGAGCGGGTAGGACGGCGTGTTTAGCCGGCATCGCTGGAGCAGCGTATCGATCGTCGCGGGTTTGCTGTACGCGCGACAAGATTCATCCTTGCGCGTTCCACCGCTGTTCCCAACACTTCGACACCGGGGCAACGAATTTGGACCTCGCCGTCAGCCCGCTCGATGGTCTGCTCTACGTCGCCTGCCTCGGCAAAGCGAGCACACAAGTCTATAACCCGGGAACCCGAAGCAGAGTGATGTATATCCCGGTCACTTGGCGCGGCCTAGGCGGCGCGCATGCTAAGCTTCGCGACAAAGACGCCGGCGTAACATGCCGCAACCCCCAAAATTACGCTACTCAAGGTATAGACTAGGGCAACGCCCCACTCTCGTTCGCTTGCCAGCGTCCGGGTTTCGAACACGAAAGTGGAAAACGTGGTATAGCCGCCGAGAACTCCGGCGGTCAGTGCGAGGCGTACGAGTGTGTCGATCCCGATGACGCGCGTTTGCGCGAGTTCACTTATCAGGCCGATTAGGAACGATCCGCTCACGTTGATAAAGAAAGTCCCCAGCGGCAAGCCGGCGCCGAAGCGCGCGACGAAAAGCGACGTAATCGCGTAACGGCAGATCCCTCCGAGCGCCGCACCGAAGCCCACTGCGGCGTAGGTAATCAGCGTGGACCGCATCCCTTACTTCGGCGACCCCGGACGGTAGGCTATGATCTCGACGGTTTCGAGCGTAACCAGGCCTTCTTTCAGCATCTCGTCGAGTTGCGGCAGAAACGTGCGTATTTGCTCTTCGGTATCGACGATCTCGATCAAGACCGGTAGGTCCGACGAAAGATCGAAGACGCGAGCGGCGTGCACGACCGAATGTCCGCCATAGCCCTCGATTCCTTTGAAGACCGTTGCGCCACTCAATCCAGTCTTTCTGGCGACCTCGACGATTGCCGTATACAACGGTTGATGTCCCCACCTGTCGCTCTCGCCGACGAAGATGCGCAGCAGCTTGCCCGATCCTTCGATTTTCATAAGAACCTACCCATCCTTACTACGCTCATACGGAGGAACGGCAGTCGCCTCCTCGCCTTTCAGGCCCGGCCACTACGACATCTGACCATAGCCGAGGCTCGATATCATGGATTCTCTCGCCATCTCAGGCTAGCGCGTTGCGAGCTCGTCAGCGCGCACTGCGTGCACTCCTTCGAAGATCAGCAGCCCGACGATGAGGAGCGAAGCTGCACCGTCCAACCATGCGATGTGAAAACGGGACTCCGCAATCAAACTGATAACGACGACGGCAGCTAAATACCAACAAACGACGTTGCCTATCGCGTCGGCACGCAGCGCGCGGCTAGGGATAATTGCAGCAATGCGAAGTTTGCCACGGGACAGCGGTATCATCACCGGAATCGTTGCCGCCGTGAGCACGAGACCCAATCTCGAGGCATCGGGAGTAATGTGCCAAAGGAGGTGCCATACGGCCTCGATACCGACGTATGCCGCTGCCACCAAAAGCAGGAACCCTACAATCCTCGATGCTCGGCGTTCGGCTACTTCCGATGCGTCTGGTCCGAAAGCGGCTTCCACCCGAAGGCGCTGGATTAATACGATGGCACAAACGAGCTCGACCCCACTATCCAGCCCGAACGCAGTCAATGAGACACTGCGCGAAAGCGTCCCGGCAATCAAGCCGGTAATACCGGCGACCAGTGTCCAGGCGATCGTCAACACCTCTAAGAGCACAGCGCGGTTTAAGACATTCATCGGCTAGATGCCCAACAGTGAAGCGTCCGCGGTACTGCGATAGGCATCGAGGAGCTCCCGTCGCGTTACGATTCCCATGAAGGTTCCGGTTTTTGGATCGATGACGGGCAACCGCGGCGCCTGTGGGCCGGCCATCGCGATTGCAGCCTTTTCTAAGCTGTCCGACGACGCGAGGGTCACGGTCGGTGCGCGGCTGAGCTGGTCGATTTTGCTACCACGGGAACCTCGCGCTCAACGGCGCTCACGCGAACGCGAGAAAAGAATCCGGAATTACGTGCCCTCTTCCAATCGATCCCCTGACGGAACAGCTTCATCTCGTAGATGGTGTACCCGAGCAGCCTTCGGCCAAGCAGGGTGGCAATCACCGTGCAGACCATCAGCGGCAGAATGATCGTGTAATCGCTCGACATCTCGAAGACGATCATGATGGATGTGATCGGCGCCTCGGCTGCGGCGGCGAAGACCGACGACATTGCGACGAGGCCGTACGCGGCGGCGGCGGCAGTCCAGCTCGGAAATGCGGCATGAGCAAGCGCTCCGAATGCGTCGCCAAGCATAGCTCCCGTGAACAGGTAAGGAGCGAAAATCCCGCCGCTTCCGCCGAATCCCAGCGTCAACGAAGTCGCAATTGGTTTCAGCGCTGCGAGCGCGAACAGCGTGGAGCGCCGGAACGTGCTGCGAGAGGACCGCGTCCACGCTGCCGTATCCCGACGGTTTCCCCATGATGTTGCCCTGATAAGCGGCGCTTATCCACAACTATTCTGCGTTCCTTAGCGTCCTTTCAGGATTCGCTCGCCTGGATCGGGGTACGCTAAGAAGAGCTTAGTATGAATAAGCCTTGACCGAGGGTTTCGCGAACGGCCACCGCCAGTTCTGCCCAGAGAAAGGCAACCCCATGGAAGAGGCATCCGCGCTCGCTCGCCGGCTCGAGCTCAGTGGCGAATACGATCTCACGAGGCGCGAGGAACTCATAGCGCTTTTTACGCGACTGGCTCCAGGTGGGCCGGTCGTGTTGGACATGACGAATGTCGACTACGTCGAGTCTTCGTTTCTGCACGCGCTCACCGCTTTGCACTATCGTTTCAAAGAGTGGGGCGTGACCCTCATTGGGCTGCGACCGCAGGTTCGACGCATTTTTGACGTCATGAGCTTTGAGAAGCTGTTTACGATCGTGTAAGACGCTACGGTCTATTCCATTCAAGCCGCGCAGCCGGGTCGAATATCGTAACCGCGTAAGACGCGGGGATACGCCACGTCGGAAGCCAGCCGCCGTGCGCGCGCAAGGTCCGCGTCGTTGCGGATGAAGACCGCGATGTCGTAGTCCGACGTCGCGCGGTGCGTGCCGATCGCGCGTGATCCAAACAAGACGACGTCACGCACCTCGGAACCCAGCAGCCTACGCAGCTGGGCAACGTACTCGGCGATGGCGGGTGGTACGCCTGCGAGCTCGACACTCGAACGGAGCCCAGTTCACGGCGACCGCACAACCTGCGTTCGAGTCGTCTCCTCTTTCTCGCTCACGCGAGGAGGGGGCAATGAAAGGGCCGCCAATCGGAGAGGACCGATGAGTGCAAACGCTCTGAGCCGCCCGGTGCTAGGAATTGCTGCCGCGATTGCGATGTTGACCGGGTGCGGCGGCAGGTCGAACTCCGTTGCGCCTTTGCCGGTCGCCTATGAGTTCACTCTGACCCTTGTGAACTCCGTCGTCGACGGCAGCACGCCATCCAGCGTAAGCTTCGACGTAGAGGAGGCGACGAAAAGCTGCATCACGTTCCCTCAACCCTTTTCCGATGATCTTCTCGCCTACGGTGATTCAGTTCGACGCACCGTGCAGCTTGTCGATTGTGGCAACCTCTCTGGATGGTTCACGGTAAACTTTCACGCTCTCGACCTTTCACTGGCCGATACGCTCGTCAAGTGGACGGTATCAGGGAACGGTGTGAGTCAGATCGTTCTCAAGCAAGGCGGACTTTGCATTACCGGCATCAAGGGGATGCGAACGAAGGGAACCATTTCTGCCAAACCGCCCGGAGGCTGTCCAACCAAGTAAGTTTGTACGAGCGCGTCGTCAGTCGGAGGCTGCCCGCAGATGTTACGGTGGCCGGCGGACGATTACCAGGGCGTCGCCGTCACCGACGGCCGCGCCGACGCAGGGGCTCGCGAGCCAGGCGAACGCGTCTTCTACTTCTTCTTTCGTGCAGGCTTGGGTCGAGCCGGCGTTGCGCAGCGCCGCGTCGACGAGCAGCATCGCCGCGTCGGTGGTGAGGCGCGGCGCGTTCTCGGGACCGCCTTGTTCGGCGGCGATGCGCTGCGCATTCCAGCCTTCTTTGGCAACGAGCGCGGCGACGGTCTCGACGCGTTTGGCGTTGCCGTGGTGGCGTTCCCAAAGCAGATCGGCGATGGTGTCGCTTGCATATCCGGGCTGAAGCAGACGCCGGATCTCGAGCGGTGTGGCGTTGAGATGGAGCAGCGTCTGCAGCTCGGGAACGGCGATGGCCGTGACGCGATGCGTCTGCAGTTCTTGCAGCAGCTCCGTTTCGTCGGAGAACGCCGGACCGATCAGCGCGCTGTACTGTGCGTGGTAGGGTTCGCGGAACTTTGAGGCTTCGAGCGCGTCGGGTTGTGTCACGACGCTTTTAGCGGTCTTACATTCCAGCGTCAAGCGATAGCCGAGTGGGCCGAGGATCGCGTCGGCGATGCCGTCTGGCTGCTCGTATTGGCCGAGATGCTGGGTGAGAAATCCGAGATGCGCGAACGCATCGCAAACGGCCGTTTCAAACGCGGCGGGATCTTGCGCGGTGGACGTCGACTCCAGGCGCTCGAACAGGGCGTCCGCGCCTTGGTCTTCGGGCGCTTGAGCCACCCCAACGATGTCAGGCCAGTCGTCGGGCGGTTCGTTGATTCTGAAGCGACGTTGCGCATCTTGAACGATTTGCGGCTTGCGACCGTGGCCGAGCTGACGCGCGATATACTCGATGAGATTCGTGTAGACGTACTTGCGCGTGGTGTTGGGCGGGACGAGATTGCGCGTTAGGGCCTCTTTGAGGAGCTCGTCGGCGCTTCGCGGCGTGCCGTCTTCGAGGATTTCGATTGCGGCAGTGATCACGCGACCGCGTGGCGCGGGAGTGGTGCTCTCGCGTAGCGGACGATCGAGCGGCGAACGCTGATGCGCGATGATTGCGAACTGCTGCGCAAAGACGTCGCCGCGGTATTGAAGGCGTTGCGGGAGATCGTAGATTGAGAACGCCGATGCGGGCGGCGATGGTGCCGAGTTCCTCCCAGGAAATCGGCGCCGCGACGGTGAGCCCTTCGCCGCGAACGCAGTAGGGAACGGCACTGAAGCGGCCGGCGGCATTGCTGGAGATGTGGACGTGCACGCGTCCGTCGTGGCGCGTGTTGAGCTCGGTGGAAAGCAGATCGGGGTGCCTGGCGGCGGCGCGGTTGGCGAGGCCGTGAAGCCAGCGCCGCAGCGGAGCCGCGTGCGGAGCGTCGGCGAGCGGCACCCACAGTGCCATGCCGGTTCCGCCGTCGAGGATTGGAATCGCCTCGAGCGTCGCATCGTGGAAGAGCAGCGCGCGCATCGCGGTCGCCGCGAGCTTGGTGCGCACGAACGGGATGTGCGGCTGCGCTTGGAGCAAGATGCGCGCGAACTGCAATCGCTCGCGGTCGGCCGGAGGCGGGAGCGGCGCCGAGGTATGGAATTCGATGGCGTACTTGGCATGCACGAGCCAGAGCAGCTTCGTCGCGCTGAGCGGCACGCTGCTGACGTGAAACGCGCCTTCGGTGTCTAGGCCGCGGGGATAGTTGCGATAGACGATTGGGGTGTCTTTGAGATGCGCGTCGATCAACGGCCCGGCGAGGCGATAATGCGTCAGCACTCGCCCAATCAGCGCCGCATCGGCTGCCACACCCGACAGCTTTTGCATGCGGGCGCGCTTCGCTTGCGGTTGGGAGCGATCCTTTTGTTGCGGCCTGGACGTTACCAGAATGTGACACGAAGCTGTCCGGCGCTACTGGACGAGGCTCTCTAAATCACCCCGGCCGTCCTGATGCGTCACCGCAAGCACCGCTAAGCCATGTGGAACGATCACCATCGAGGCGGAGCGATGATCTCCGGTACCACAATCCGTTAGCAACTCCTGAAGCCTCGTCGCTGAGCAAGAATTCATCTACATGAGGAGTAGAGATCGCTTGAATTCGACATTATGGCGTAAAAACCAGTCGGTTGGGCTGCGTTCAGCTTACCAACACCGCCGGCTTTCCGGCGATCAAGACCATCGAACAGTACAATTTCCCCGACGCCATCCGCGACGACTGTTCCTGATTACAATGTCTACTTCGTCGCTTTCGACGACAACGGAAATCTTTACAGCTGTGGAGCGAACGCTTCCAATAGCGCAGTGATCAGCAGAGTCGCCGGCCGATGCAATGCGAAACGCCGCGCAGGAATCCAGTCCGAAAGCGTCCTAGCGCATAGCGCAGTGATTCATGGCCCGCATGTCGTGATCGCGTTGCTGCGCCGCCAGCCATTGATGGATCGCTTCGACCAACGAGCGATCGGCAGTTGCCAACGTGATGGCCGCCCCGCTCGGCGTTTCAGCGTAACCAACGGACATGCGGGAAGACGCCTTCTCTAGCTGCGCCATGCCCGGCATGTCCTTTCCGTGAATATAGGCGGGGTCCGGAGAAGTCCGCGCGCGCGAACTTCGCCGCCTCTTGCAGCAAGTGCGACCGGACCCGTGCGATCTGTGCAGCATCCATGTCGTGAACGACGATCTCAATCACCCCGCCCATTGCGCTGGGGAGGAACATATGCATCGCTTGCTCTTGGTCGAACGGCATAATCGCGGCGCCGTGGCTCATGACCATCGTCTGGTGCGCATCTTCGGCGCGGACGCCCAGCGGGACGCCCGCGAGCGCCAACGCCAGCATTGGAAGCATATTACGTTTCATTCAGTACCTCTGAGAGAAGTGAGAGTGAATCCAACAGCGCCTCACGTTTATGTGAGGGAACTGCGTTAAAGAGTTTCGCAAATCGCGCCCGGCGCGATGCCGAAAGACGCCGCACGGCCTTCGAACCGGCCGCAGTCAGGCGGAGCCTCAGTAGGCGTGAATCGTCGTCGTCCCTGAGGCGATCGAGCCAGCCGCGTTGCTCGAGCATCTTGGCGAGCCGGCTGACCGTGCTCTTTTCCAGGTGCAGCCGTGCGGCAAGTTCGTTTTGCGACATGCCGGGATCGCTCGCGAGCTCGAACAGCGCCTGGGCTTCTCCTACGGAGATCGGGGCCCCGCATGGCGTTTGGTCCGGACGGTGCAACCCAAGCGCGCGGATCAGCGCAACGATGTGCTGCTCGAAGCCTACCGACGTATCACTAGTTCGCGTTGACAACTGTTGTATGTTACAACTATATGTGCGGCGCGTCAAGCATAACCGTGGAGCGTAGTACTCTTGGGTACGGCGGAGGCGCTTTGAAGCAGTTCATGCGGCTTTGGCATGGGCGCTAACTTTCACCACATCGTTGCTTTATTGAAGGTTATTCGCTAAACTTCCGCGACCGGCATATTCGCAATCCTCTGTCGACCAGCGCTGTGCCGACGCCGCGCCGCTGATACCCCGGCATGACCGCCATTGGCGCCCTCGCTGCGGCCTGATCGTCGGCAGCTCTTCGCGGATTATCACGGCCTAAGATACTCCGGACTCATCTATGGTCATAGTCAACGCGGAGCAGTCGATCGTCGCATGCACGCCGTACGGCAGTGTCAACATGGGCTGCGTGTGCCCAAAGTCCAGACCCGAAAGAACGGCGATGTCCGAAAGCCGCGCTTCAGCGAACGCGTCCACGACGGCTGCTTCTAGGTGCGCCTGATACGTTACATCGTCGCGAGCATCCGGGCGCGCGAGAACCATTCCGCTCAAACTTTCGAGGATGCCCTGCGCCGCGAAGTTTCGCAGCCACCGCTTTACTAATTCGGGTGCGGGCGCTTCTTCCGAAGTTTCGAAAAACAGGATGGCACCGTGCCATGCATCGGGCGCCGGCCACCACGCCGATCCCTTCACCATTTCCATCACCTCGGCGCAACCGCCAAGAAGGTGACCGCGAGCGATGCCGGAGCCTTGCAATATCCGCGGAGCGGACGCCCGTTGCATCTGCCTTTTCCGTGTCTGAAGGGTCGGGTCGCCCCACTCAAGGCGCTCCGCCGTCCATCCTTCCGCATTCGGCGCAATCAGGCCGATGGGCTCGTTTTGAAAAAGCGCGCGGCGGACGCCATCGATGGTGTAGCGGTGCATGCCGCCGTTTTCCGCGAAGCCGGCCATGATGCTAGGCCCATAGAACGAGACGAGCCCTGCGGCGAAGCAGGCGAAATGCAGGGTGGTCGAGTCCGAGAATCCTAGGAAAGCCTTCGGATTCCGCGCGATCACGTCGAGATCGAGATACGGAATTAGGCGAATGGAATCATCGCCGCCGATCGTCGTAACGATGCCCGAGATCGTCGAATCGGCGAAGGCATCCATTAGGTCCCGAGCGCGAGCCTCGGGATTGGCCGCAAGAAATGCCGGGTCGGCAAGCGTGTGCCGCATCTCCACAACCTCGACGCCGAAGGTCTGTTGGAACTGGCGCTTCCCAGCCTCGTAACGATGCGGGAACGCACCGGGACCTCCCCATGAAGGCGACACCGTCGCGATACGGTCCCCCGCTTTCAATTGTAGCGGCTTCAAGCGGTTCTGCAACGGCACAGTGCGATATTCGTTCGTCCGGCATACAACGCCCCGCAGCCGTCACCGTAAACCTGCGGCACTACGCGGGCCTCACATGAAAGAATGTAGTATCCCTTCCGCTCCGTACCGTTTTGACCGGCTAATGGAATTGGGACTCTGGACTCGAACGTGTCATTCAGGAGGGAATCCTATGGATTTTAAGGCCCGAGACCTACGCGGGTCGCTTATCGTCGCGGCAATTATTCTGCTTGCGGCGACCGGTTGCGGGACATCGGACAGGCAAGTTCTTGAAGGCAACCCCAAAACTGAGGGTGCTCCTTCTCTGGGGCCTCCCGTTGTACATTCATGGATGCGGTCCGGCTCTAGCAGCGGACCCTTGATCTACGCCGTTCACGGGTGCGGAGGCACATGCGTGCTTTCGTATCCTAGCGGTGAGTTGGTGGGCGTTCTTGGACAATCAGGCGTCGGCGTGTGCTCCGACAACGATGGGAATGTCTTTATCACTCTAGACAGCACCGTTTCCGAATTTGCTCACGGCGGCACGACTCCAATAGCGACGCTCTCTCTACCGGGAGGTTCTGCTGCAGGGTGTTCGATCGATCCAGAAACGAATAATCTTGCCGTTATATTCAAGAATAGCTACGCGGATGTTGCCATTTTCGACAACGAGACGGGCGCACCGAGCATCTATACCAGTCATATAGATTCACTCTACTGCGGCTATGACAATAAAGGAAACTTATTTGTCGGTGGTTACGCCGCCAGCGCTAACGCCGGACTTGCCGAGCTACTAGCTGGTAAGACACAGTTTAGACAATTGGGAATTAATCCGTCAGTCGGCCAGCCTGGACAAGTACAATGGGACGGCAAATACATTACGTACGAATCGCGCGAGCCTACCGACGTGAAGATTTCACGACTAGTGATTTCGCGCTCAAAAGCGAAAATCGTTAGCGCTACCATTTTGAAGCAGGCCGCTCGTGGGGCGGGTGGTTCGTCGCTTTTTGGTGATCGACTTGTTGTGCCTTTTCCGATAAGAACGCGCAACAATAACGTAATCGGCATTTGGAAGTTGGATCGCTCGCGAGACCGATTCGGTACCCGGAAAATCTTCGAATTCGTGAGAGCGCACCATGCCGTCTGGCTAGTTGCTACGCAGTGCCGCGTGCTGAACGTCTCGGTCAGCGGGTACTACGCGTGGATCAAACGCCCGCCATCGGACCACGCGGAGGCCGACATCGCGATCGGCGCACGATTAAGGTGAAATCACGAGAGTCGCGAGAGATCTAAGTCGGCCACGACTCGTTGACGACCTCATTGAGGCTGGTTTTCGAACAAGCGAAAAGCGCATCGCACGATTGATGCGAGAACGCCAGATTCACGGCGCTAGTGAGCGAAAAAGCTTCAAAACGAACGTGCGCGATCGCGATGCTCGACCCGCGCAGGACTTGGTCGACCGCAACTTCTCAGCGACTGCGCCCGATAAGCTCTGGGTCGCTGATATCACCTACATTCCAACCTGGAGCGGCTTCTTGTTCCTTGCTGTCGTTCTGGACGTATTCAGCCGTCGAGTCGTCGGCTAGAGCAGCTGAGTGGTTCCGTTTCCAGACGTGGCTTAAATCTGGCCCACAATTTGAACGCAATCTTCTACAAGCCGGTTTTTGGATCGCGTATGGCCTGTTGCTGGCGTTTGGCGCCTTCCTAGTGCCACGGCTCAGCGGCAAGCCGTCCTTACCCGCAATGGGATATACCGACTGGATTTTTTGGGGCGTTTTTATGGCCATTTTTATGCCGATCATATCCTCGATCAATAAGCGGCCGCGGGAACCCGAAGATTGGCTCCTGTGGGATAAGGAAGACCCGGCGAACCACTAAGGCCTCGTGCGTTGGGCTTTCGCGGGGTTCTAACCTTTCTTAGGGCGTGCGGAGGTAAAGCATCGTCGCGAGCACCGGTGAGATCTTCGTGTCGGTCGAGAACTCGCAGCAGGTGGCGGCGATTCTCGTCTTTGCGAAAGGGGCGAAGGGAGACGTAAAGCCGATTCGCACGATTCAAGGCGGCAGCACCGGCTTAACCTACGTCCCGGAGTTGGGGTTCAAGCCCTAGTTCGCCGCCCACTCAAACCGCAAGCGTTACAGTCCAGAAGGTCGCCGCGCGCGTCCTCCAAGGGATGTTGGTGTTTTCGCCAAGGGCCTAGTCGTTTGCTTTGTTGGCGATGGAGGTGATCTTATGAAACGGCTCGTTGTTGCGCTCGCTGCGTGCGCCGCTGCGCTCTCGCCTACTGTTGCCGGACCGGCGTTCGGTTACCCAATGATGTCGGCATCAACGGTTGGTGCGGGTCCGCATGGATACGATTGGATGGTCGGTACCTGGTCGTGCACGAACCCCATGCAGGCCTCGGAGCTGGGCGCGTTATCCTCGACGACGATCACGGCGACGAAGGTCAAAGACGGCGGCATCATCGTTAGAACCGCAAGTCCGAACGGCGACGTTACCAGCTACTACGCCTATCTTCCGTCAACGAAGACGTGGTATACGCCATTCGCCGATTCCGGCGGAAAGTACGGCACGGAGACGACGAAGGAAACCGGAAAAACGATTCATTGGATCGGAACCTTCAACGATACGAACGGCAGCGTGACGCCGATTCGCGACACGTTTACGATGCTCTCCATGACCAAGCAAGTCGATCTGAGTGAAGCAAAGATGGGCGGCGTCTGGAAGGTCACGGCGAAAACGACCTGCACCAAGTCGTAAAATCGGCGAGGATTCGCTCGACTTCCCCAACCGCGGACACTACTTCCTCGCGGCGGCGACTCGATTAACTGCCCAGTCGCGGTTGTCTGCGCACGGGGGTGGGGACGGCGCGGTGACCGTTCTCGTGGGATACTCGGCCAGTGTGGCGCTCTTCAGGTATTCGATGATTGCGAATTTCTCGCGGTCGCTGAACGCTCGACCGATTCGGCCGGGGCGCGATGCTTCGTTCGTAAACCAATGGCCGGCATTGCTATTGCCCGAACGCCGGGTGTCCAGCACCGCCGTGCCGGGGCCGCCCGTTTGCGAAAAACCGAGTTTTGTTGGGTCGAACTCCTTGCTGCCGTACACGAACTTCGCCGGCCGCCTTTCGCTTAAGAGATCGTAGATCGTTGGAACGGAACCGTTATGAAGAAAGGGACCCGTTGCCCAAACGCCGACTAACGGCCGCGAACGGTAGCCGCACGGCGAGTACTCGGTGACGTCCTTGCCGCCGTCGTATTTCGCCCATTCCGACGAGGGGATTCCGGCATCGATATACGCCTGTCGTTTCACTGCGGCAGTCACGACGCGCAGCCCTTCGCTCACGCCCGTCATGCGGCTCAGGCCGACTTTCGTTGCGTCAAACCTGAACCCGGCATAGTTCACCGCGTGGTTCGGATCGGTGCCGATTCGATCGAGTGGAATCACGGGTATGTGCCAGATCGAAGGATTGCTTCCGGCAATGACCTGGACGCCGTGGCAACGAGCGCAATTCTGTTCGAACAGGGTGCGGCCCGATGCGGCCAGCGGTCGATCGATCTTTCCGAGCACCTGCTCGGGCCAGACCGGCGGCTTTAGTACGTCGAGCGCGGCGCGAATCTTGTAGAGGGCGCGCGGCCGAACGGTCGTCTTCCAGCGGCGTGATTCCGGCCGCAGCTGAAATGGCTTGTCGGGGTCAACGACTTGAAGTACGCCACCTTGACCAATGACTTGCGATACATCGCGATTCATAAAAGCTTGACCGCTTGCCGACGAGTTATATTGCACGTAGTCGAACAGCCACATGTCCCAGAGATACGGTGCATTCACGGGGGCGTTTGCCGCCCTCGCGTTCGATGGAACGCCAAGCCCGATGGCAAAAATGTTATTTGCGATGCTGCTGACGGCGTCCATGTGGCCAGGCCCGTGCAAAGCGTTCATTTTTTCCTTGTTCCGGTTTTCCTGAGCCGCTCGCAATTTCTTGTACAAGACATCGAACTGAGCGTCGAATCCTCGGTCAGGATATCCGAGGGCTACCGCTCTTGCTCGAAAGCGCTTGAGGCGCTCGGGGTCGCGTGCCGTCGCGACGACGGCGCGCTGCAGCTCGTTTGCAAAAACGGCGGGGTCGATATCCGTCGATCCGCCATCGATCGTTACGGCCTGACCGCGGTATTGGATCTGAGCGTTATGACAGAGAGCGCAGTTGAAGCCGCCCATCGGAACGCGCCCGGTTTCGCGATCGATGGTGAATCCAACCGGCCAATGGTAGGGATTGTCTTTCCGATCGTCCGTGCTTGCGTAGAGAAAGCCCATGGGCGCCAGGTGCTCCGGCGACATGAAGCGGCGGCCGCCTCGATCGGGAGCTTCGAGCGCTTCGAGCCACGCCGCCGGCATCAGATTGACACCCTGAGCCGTGTAGTCATAGAGATCCCGCTGCGTTTGGTTCCAGCCATCGTCGAGCGTGACCGAGTACGTCGTCGTGGCCGTCGACTTGGCGAAGGCGGCGACGCTCACACCAGCGACGAGCATAGCAATCGCCAACACGATCCCTCCGCGAATCGTCATTTCGCCCCTCCGATCAGCCGCAAAACGGGTAGCTGAAACTGCCTTTCTCAGGCAGCGGGGAAGTCCTCTGGACGGCGCATCGCGCGGCTTTTTTGCGGGCAGCCCCCAACCGAAGTGGCTCATTCGCTTTGGCGACGTCGCCGTCGAGCCGCTTTCGACGGTTGTCTTTCGGCTGAATGACGGTACGAAGGTCACCGACCTCGGGAGCTTTTCTCACGGCGTTGTGATCGACCACACGTCCCGCTCAAGAACGGAAAGGCCACGTCATGCACCGTCGATTCTGTAGGGCTTGCGAACGGAGTGAAAGTTAGCCTTTTGGAACGCCTCCGGATCGACGGCTTGCGCTTCACGACGATGCGCACGACGACGTTCGATGGTGTTGTCCATTTGGGCCAGGCATGGATATATAAAAAGCATATCGTCGCGCCGCTTTTCTCCACGAGCGGTCGGTATGCTGTGGCGCTTTGGCCTTTCCCCGACGGCGGTGCCGACATCGCGCAAAGAAAAACGCCGGACTAAATCCGAGCGGTGACGGTCTCGGCAGCTCCATAGGCCCTGCTTGACGAGGACTTCGTCGCGATAAGATCCGGGACTTCGTCGCGAGTAGATGGGACTCGCCATGCCGATCGCGACGCCGCGATTGAGCTCGACGACCGGGGAGGGCCCGAGCTGTGCCAGAGTTTCGGCGATTCGATTCTTTAAATCGCCGCGACCGTCTCGTGAAAGGCGGTGCTCACATCGGCTCGAACCCCGCGCGTTCGCGGCGCTCGTTGATACCGGCTGCGATTTGCTCGCCGAAGTCCTCCGCCTCGGCACACTGGCGGATCTCGATAACGGCACCGCCGTCGAACGGCGCGTGGGTGAAACGTTCCACCACTTCTTCGTGCGACTTGCCTTGCACGATCCAGAAGCCGGCCACGAGCTCTTTCGTTTCGGCGAACGGCCCATCGATCACGGTCGTACGGCCGCCGTCGAAGCGCAGTCGCGTGCCCTTCGAACTCGGGCGAAGTCCGTCCATGGCGAGCAGCACGCCGTCTTTGGCGAGTGTTTCGTTGAACTTGCCCATCTCTTCGAACATTTCGGGCCGCGGCACCACGCCGGCCTCGCTGTCTTTGTTGGCTTTGACCAAAACCACGAATCGCATCAGTTGCTCTCCTTCGTCGTGGGTGTTTGTCTAAGCGTCGAACGGCGGCGCCCGCTTTCGACAACCCTGCTAAAATTTTTCGGGCGCTCGCGAAGAGCCGCGCGCAGCTTTTTCAGCCGTCGTCTTCCGCTGCCCCGGCAAAGCTGGTGGGCCTTCTTTGCTTGACTGCGGGCTCGCTAAAAGACTTTCTGGCCTTCGATGTTTCCTTCTGGGCTGTAGCGGCAAACGAAACGATAGTTGCCGTCGGAGCCGTCGACGCCGGCGCAGCCGACGCTCGTCGTGCCCTTCCACACCATTTGCGAATAGTGGCCGACGTCGGACCAGCTTCCCGTCGTGCTCACGTCCGGAAACGTGCCGTTTTGAAAGTTTTGTTGTTCGCTGCCCCAATCGTCGACCATTTGCGTGAGCGAATAGCCACCCGTCGTACCGATCCAAATATTCTCGCCTTGGTTCTGCGCCCCCGCTCCCGGATCGTGTTTGAATTGCAAGTTTGAATTCAGCGTGTTCGCCCACACTTGAGCGGCAATGGCCAAGCCGTCGGACCACGCGAGGGGCGGAACGCCAACGGCGAGCCGATACTTGTTGTGAGCAGCGAGGATCTCTTGTGAAAAAGGAACCGGCGACGGCGTCGCTTCGGGCGCCTGTGCGTCCGCCGCTGCGATCGAGAAGCTCACGACCATGGCGAAACCCACGAGCAGAGAGAATCGCGTCTGCGCACTCACGGTATCGTACCTCCGCGCCTTGCTTCTACTGGCCTCATGAAGAGACCCTTCGAAAGCACGGTGAGCTGCAGCGCGCATCTTGCCATTGAGAGTCCAAGTCAGGTTCCGCAACATCTTGACTCCTCGAATTATACGCTGCGGCGCCCAAGAGGCGCAGGGTTTTCAACGCGGCGGCGGCGCTACGTTTACGTAGCTTCATGTCGTTGTGCAGCAGGAGCGACTTTCTTCACCCGGCGTCCCGCAGCACGCCGTGTTGGCGTCGTCGCGCTCTTCCGTTTCCTCATGCACAGTATAGATTTCCCAGCGCCGGCCGGCCGGGTCGACAGCCCAAACCTTTGTTTGATTAGCGTAGCAACAGGTTTCCTCGCGTTGGATCGAGGAGGCGAATCCCCCGTGCTGTAGGCGAGCTATGGAGGCCTCCACGTCCTTGCCGCTGTCCACGGAAATGCCGTAGTGCACGTCGGTCGTAGGCGAAACGGAATCGGTCAGTGTAAGAGCGAGTTCTAGTGCAGGCGCTTCGGTGACGAAAAGCGCATAGTCGGTAAACGTTTTGGCGGGTTCTGCGCCGAGTAACGTCGAGTAAAACTCGACGCTCGTTGCGAGGTCGGTCGTCGCAAGATTCAAATGCGTTTTCACGCGTATACTTTCTGGCGGAAGGCAAGGCTTAACACATCGTTTAGCCGCTTTGGCGCGTCCGTTGCCAGGCGGTAGTACACCCAAGTTCCGCGGCGATTGCACGTCACCAAACCAGCTTCGCGCAAGATGCGTAGGTGATGTGACACAGTAGGCTGGTTCAAAGGAAGCGCCTCGGTAAAGTCACAAACGCAAACCTCGTCCTTGGCAGCGGCCAACGTGGCGAGCATCGTGAGGCGATATGGATCGGCGATCGCTTTGAAAAGCACAGCCGCGGGCTCAAAGTCCGTTCTCACTATCTTCGCCGGAGGGCAGCACCGCTGCATTGACATCCTTCGATACTACCGATTATATCGACAGTTGTCAATACAGACGGTTGGCCCCCGCGTTGTGGACTCCGTGTAATCGCAGCTGGCCCCACCCAGGCTGATCAAACGCCCGCCAGCCCGGCCAACAATCTCATCCGTGCGGCTCCGCAGGCTTCTCCGTGAGGCTCCGGACGGGCCGGGGCCGCCGGGGCCACGCGACTTCGATTGCTCAACACGGCGGCTGATCCGCGCTGGCACTCTCTTGACAAGAGTGCCAGGACGTCTATAATTTTGTACTGCGAGAGTCGTTCAATGACTAGCTAACGTTCGTGAAAGGAGTGTAGAACTTGTCACCTTCGCTCGCACGATCCTCAAATGGGGGCAGGGCAGTGCTCGATACGCCGGCCCCGTGGACGCCGTTCAACGACATGTTGGGGTTTGATCCGTTTCAGCTCTTGCGTAGCGGCTATGGTTTTGAGTACGACGTCACGCGTACGGAAAACGGCTACGCCGTCGACGTTCCTGTAGCCGGCTATGCCGCGGAGCAGATCGAGGTCACGGTCAAGGACAACATCCTCACGATCGCCGGAAAGACCGAGCGGCGCTCGTTCACCCGTTCCCTCTCCATCCCAGACGACGTCAACGTCGATGCCATCGACGCCGAAGTCAAAAACGGGATGCTTCATCTCACCCTGCAACGGCATCCCCAAACGCAGCCCAAGAAAATCAACGTCAAGAAAGTTGATCCGCAGTGATGACTTCGGGCGCCCTGCAATCCGCACTGCGCTCGTGGACGCGCACCTACCGGTATTCGCCCTCGGCGCAGAACTGAAAATCGTCGGCAGTGATGGCGCAGTAGCACGGTCCGCGCCATCACTGCCGTCGTAACTTCTGGTCGGGCGGTATCGCCGGCGTCTACAACTTTTCGACCCGCATCAACGCCGGCGTCGAGATCTTCAGCAGTGCGTCGAGCCAGATCGGCCAACCCGGCAACACCAACGTCGGAATCGGCATGAACGTCAACTACTCAAAACTTCGCTCGGTGCTCTTCTCCTTTGGAACGTCGATTGCCGGACTGCGGACGAGGCACGCCTATGCGGCTTACGAGCTGCGGCTCGGCCCGGAGGGACGTTAGCGTACGGGGCCAGGACGGCCGGGAGCTGTGCCCCAGCCGGCGAATTGTCACGTCATCTCAAAATTCTCGGATCATTAAGGAGGCAATCATTGTTTTCCGTCGTCTCGTTCGCCCAGCGCTGGGCGCCAATCACCCTGCTTGCCGCGCTGGCCGCAGGCTGCTCCGCACCCGGCACTTCCAGCGCGAATTTTCCTGCTAGCGGATCGGATGCCGGCCGGAGCGTCGCGCAGAATCGGATGCTTGCGCAAGGCCGCGGCCCGCATTCGCAAATCACTCTCTCGCAGGCCAGAGGCTGGATTTCTCCGGATCGCAGGCACAAACGGAGCAAAGGCCTGATCTACTGGGGCAATTACAACACCAGCACCATCACCATTTGGAGCTGACCCACTATCGTAGAGGATTGTTGATTGGACATCAGGCGGCTTGACTCCGCCGTTCGTACTCGGCCGGCGAAATGTTTCCGATCGAGGTGTGCCGGCGATGAGGGTTGTAGAATCCCTCGATGAAATCGAAGACCGCCAGCGCAGCTTCTCTCTGAGTTTTGAAGCGGTGCTTGACGAGCAGCTCGCATTCCAGAGTTGCGTTGAAGCTCTCGCACATCGCGTTGTCGAAGCAATCACCGACCGAACCCATTGAAGGTTTGATTCCCATCTGTTCGCAGCGCTTGCCGAATGCGATCGACGTGTATTGGCAGCCTTGGTCTGAATGATGAATCACTGCTCTTGGTTTGCGCTGATGGAACGCCATCTCGAGCGCATCGAGGACGAGTTCGGTCCGGAGATGAGTAGCCATTGCCCAGCCGACGACTCGACGGCTGAATACGTCCAGAACGACGGCAAGGAACAAGAAGCCGCTCCAGGTTGGAATGTAGGTGATATCAGCGACCCAGAGCTTATCGGGCGCAGTCGCTGAGAAGTTGCGGTCGACCAAGTCCGGCGCGGGTCGAGCATCGCGATCGCGCACGGTCGTTTTGAAGCTTTTTCGCCTGCTAGCGCCGTGAATCTGGCGTTCTCGCATCAATCGTGCGATGCGCTTTTCGCTTGTTCGAAAACCAGCGTCAATGAGGTCGTCAACGAGTCGTGGCCGACCATAGATCTCTCGCGAACGCTCGTGATACACCTCAAGAGCATCGCCGATCGCGATGTCGGCCTCCGCGTGGTCCGATGGCGGGCGTTTGATCCACGCGTAGTACCCGCTGACCGAGACGTTCAGCACGCGGCACTGCGTAGCAACTGGCCAGACGGCATGGTGCGCTCTCACGAATTCGAAGATTTTCCGGGTACCGAATCGGTCTCGCGAGCGAACCACGCCGTTGCTTTTTTTAAAATGTCGCGTTCAATCTCGAGTTCGCGGACTCGTTTGCGCAACTTTGCGTTCTCTGCGCTTTCGGCGCTCGTCATGCCATCTGTGCGACGGCCGACGTCGAGATCATCTTGCTTGAGCCAGTTGATGATCGATTGACGAGATATCTCGTACTCCCGGGCGATCGCGTTGGCATTTTTTCCGGACCGAATCAGCTCAACGATCTTAGCCCGGAACTCCGCTGGATAGACTCGTTTCTTGGCCATGGTGGGGTCCTTCTCCGCAAAGCGGAAAGACTCCACGAAACCGGGTCAGCTCCACTTCGCCTCAAAAGGCGTCAATGGCAAGGAGAAAGGCCAGATCACCGCTGGTTTGTCCAATCCAGAGCGGCTCTTCGTAGACAAGCAGGGCAGCGTTTATGCGACCAACCTCGGTAACAACACCATCACGGCGTACAAACAGGGTCAGACTTCGCCGTTCATCACGATCAGCAGCGGCGTGAACACGCCAACCGGCCTCACGGTGGATGCTGCCGGCACCATCTATTGTGCAAACGTCGGGAACAACACAATTACCGTCTATCCAAAGGGGCAGACGTCTCCCTCGCTCACGATACCGTACTTTGCAGAGTACCTCGCGACGGATGCGCACGATAACTTGTACGCAGCCGGCACCGGCGTTGAGGAGTTTGCACCGGGTTCGACCCAAGGCAAGGATCTCGGCCTCCCGGAATTTCCTGGTGCTTTAGAGGTCGATCGCTCGGGAAACCTTATCGTGGTTTACAATAGTACGGTCGAGTACTTCCCGGCCGGTCAAACCACCCCATCGAAGGAGATCAGCGTCAATGGATCGCCGTTCGCGCTGTCGCTGAGCGCCAACGAAAAGCAGCTCTACGTCAGCACCGAGGTCGCCACGCCATTCGTCGTTGAGAGCGTTGCATATCCCAACGGCACCGAATTCACGAACAAGCTCACGGGCAATGCCGGCGACTGGCCGATCGCGGTCAGTCCGGACAACGCGCTAGGCAACTAACGGCGCAGCTCAAGAGTCCAGTTGCCGCTGATCGTTCCGGTCGGCGGCAACTGACATTTAGGCGATTACCTGCTCTCGCGCTTTGGCGCGTTATAGTAGCTGAGGCTCCATCGCCCGCTGGCCGCATCATGAGGCAGATGCTTGACGCAGTGGGGTGTCTGCAGAAGGGTGCGCCGCTGCGGCTCGTGAAGCGAGATGAACGTCGCGCGCTCGACCTCTTCACGATCCGATTGGATCGTCCATATCGTTTCAAAGCTCAAGATCGCGAAAAGCTTGCGGAGCTGCGGGCTCAACAAAAAGCTCGCGGGCGACAGGCCGCTCCGTTTGCGCTCTTGTTGCAGGCGGACAATCATTCTCAAGCAGCTCGCGTCGATATAGGTGACCTGGGATAGGGCAACAATCGCCTCCGAAGGCTCGAGCGCCGGCGCCAGTTCCCCGAAGAACCGTTCGTAGCTCGTAAGATCCCATTCAGGAATCTTAATGGTCAAGATCAACGGCGTCACTAGGCGCGTTTCCAGTCGGCACTCGCCAGGAGTCGTTGAGTGGTGAACGCAGCCAATGCTGCCTCCCGCGATTGGGCCATGGCGAGGCTCTCATTGAGCCGCGCGCTTTGGACATAGCGCCGAACCGCCGTACCTTCCGGAGCCACAATTTGCAGCCGATCACCGAAAATTTGCTGGGCGTCGCGCAGTATACGGATGCCGCCCGAGTCGATATAATTACACTTTGATAAGTCGACGATCAGCCGTGCAGCATTACTGAAAGCGGTAATCTCACCGCGAAACGCAGGCGCGTTCGCGAAGTCGATGTCGGCGAAGACATGGAGAATGTCAACGGACCATCGCGTCTCATGAACGACGATGACGTCTGCCGGCGAAAGGTAGTAGTCGGAGGATCGTGCTGCTGAGGATCTCATGCCTTATTATGGCTCAGCACAGTCGCGGTTACTAGTTGTGAACTACGAGGGGCTTACGGATTGTGACCTTGCCGGCATATGGTCTGTGAAGCGACCTGTTGCTAAGGGACGCTCATTCAGCGTCGCGGATTGCGAATGTCCGCGCCGCTTCCAGTAGCGTGGCTTGTATTTCGCCGAGCGGTTGAGTGCGAAACAGCAGGAGCGGCGTCTGGCCGTTGAGCGCTTGATTGGCCGCGTACAGCCACGCTTGCGCGGTGCTCTGTTCGTTGCCGGCGGCCACCATCGTGGTCAGTTGAAGGGCGAAGCGCAAAAGGTGCTCTTTTTGCGGCTCCCGCCCCTCCATCCATTGCTGAACGGCGCGCGTCTCTTTGACGCCCGCTAAGGCCGCAACGGTCGTAAGTCGACAAGATCAACGAGCTCGCGCACGACCTCGCTAATGGGAAGCCCGACTGCGTGGTTACGTGCGCTGACGTCGCCCCGGATGGCATGGTGGTTCAAGGTTTGGCTCCCTTCGCAAAGACGAACCAAATTCGGCCTAACGCCATTATCGCCGCAAGCTCCGCGCCGAGGCATTCAGGGTCAGCGCCTATATCGTGCTGGGATCCACCCAGCCTAGACCTTTGTTTCCAGTCTCAGTGAACCAGAGATAGCCATTCGGACCTACGGCGATGTTTGTGATGAGCAGCGGATTGTAATTCTGGCTATAAGTCGGCACGACGTAGAATTTTCCTGAGAGCGTCATGCGAGCGACGCAGTCGTTTCCGGGATCGACAAACCAAATGCTGTGTTGTGGACCGCTCGCGATCGAAAACGGTATGCAGTTTGAGGATAAGGCAATACGTCCTTACGATCGAGCCGCTCGTCGTCATCTCTTCCAGATCAAATCCATTTGCCGTCCAAAACCAGAGATGGCCATACGCGCTCCAAAGACCGCCGATCTCGTATATGTTTCGCACCCGCGCTGATTTGCCACTCGTGGTGAGTTTGTAAATATTGCCTGCCTCATCGTTATACCATAAGTTATCATCTGGGCCGGCGACGATGTCGACCAGCGGCGAGGAGGAGCCGGGATTGAAGCTGGTGAGCTGGCCATCGATAGTGAGTCTCCCGATCTTATTGGCGAAGGCTTCCGTAAACCACAGAGCTCCATCGGAACCGAGCGCCATAGAGTACGGAGCAGTATCGGAGCCGAGCGAGAAGAAGGTCACCTGCCCGGCCGGCGTTATTTTGCCGATTCTGTCGTTCGAGTAGTCCGTGAACCAAACGTTGCCGTCCGGACCTTCCAGCATCGAACAACCTTCTTCCGTAAACGATGTTGTCACGCTGAAGCTTTTTAATGAGCCGTTTGCCGAATAGCGAGCGAGCGACCCACCTGCCAGACATATCCAAACCGTATTATTCGGCCCCGCTGTCAAGCCGTAGCCGTAATCCGGCAGCTTTCTCTCGCGCGGTGTCGACGGTATAACGGCGGACGGCGAAACGGCGCCGCCCCCGCGTGCGTTTGCACCGATGGCGGCGTCTGTGTAGTGACCCGAGAACAACACGTTCAACGCTGATGCAGACTTCTGCACCGTACTCGCGGACAGCGCCGCATTCTGTGGGTCGGTCGTCGTCAGATGGATGGGGTTGGGATATCGTCCGCTGATGACGTGATGATGGAGGTCTTCGACCGAAATGGACAATGGAACCTTTCGCGGAACCCCGAGCTGCAAATGGCTCTTGCCCAACGACAACGTGATCTCGGAATAGATGGGATCCGAACCTGGCACTTCATGCAAGTCGACTCGGCCCATTATGCCGGACGACTGCGATTCGGTGAACCAAACGTTCTTGTCACTTCCTACGCTGATGCCCAGCGGCCGTGCATAGTCTGCCGATAACTTCAACTCTTCGAAGCTGCCTGACGTCGTGACGCGGCCGATTTGACCCGCTTGCTCCTCTGTGAACCACAAGGCGCCATCCGGGCCAGCCACAATAGCGGCCGCTCCGCTAGGGTAAGTCGGGATGTCGTACTCGTGGAAAGACCCCGATGTGGTAATGCGGCCGACTTTGTTGGCGCTCTGTTCGAGAAACCAAAGATTCCCGTCCGGGCCGTGGCAGATTCCCGACAATCCGGCATTTGGCGTGGGCACGGCGAATTCTTTGACGGCGCCCCTCGCATCCATACTTCCGATCTTGTTCGTGCCGGAATCCGTAAACCAAAGCTTCCCATCGTCGCCGTAGGTGAGCGATTGAAGACGGGAACTGGAGGAGAGCCGATGGACTGTCATTTTTCCGGTCAACGTCATTCGAACGATGTCGTCGGAGGAAGCACCGGCGAGGAACCAAAGCGCGTCACCTGGGCCATTGGAAATAGAGAATGGCGTGCCCAGTTTTTTGGCGATGGAAAGTATGGTCAAATGACCGTTGCTCGACATTCGCCCAATGGCGCCGGGATAGAGCGTGATCCAAAGATTTTCGTCTGGTCCCGCAACGATTGAAGTCGCGTTACCGTACCCCGGTATTAGGAACTGCTTTATATCGCTCTTTATCGTAGAATCTCCGACCAGAACGGCGTCACTCGTGAACCAGATGTGCCCCTGCGGCCCAGCAGTGATGCCCTCGAGATTGCCTTCGGACGGCGTATAGATCTCGTCGACCACATACGATCGCTTGCCGGCGCTAACGACGTTAGAAACGATGTGGGTCCGGCGCTGAGGCGATTGTTGCGAGGGCATGAATGCGCCATGCTGCGCTTCACAACCGGCCGCGAGGAGCAATGACAACGCCAAGGCTGAGGGCCCACATATAGCGCGAATCACGGAGTAGCTCATAAGAAAGCTCCGGCAGCAGAGTGGTTACCGCCAGTGATTCAAAGCAAGCTACCTGGCAACCTCCGCCGCACACCGCCAAAGCGACCGACTTACTGCGAAGAGCGGCGATTCTAGGAAGCCGCGGCGCCTCTGTCCGAGCCCGATCGCTTCCGGACTGTCGGTGACGAAGTGCGAAACGCGTGTACCCGATCGGCATGCGCCACATCGCGATACTGGCCGTCGGTGCCAAAACTGACGGTACGCGCGAGCTTTTAGGTGTAGCGACCGATCCAAGCGAAGCGGAGCCGTTTTGGACCGAGTTCCTGAAGCCTAAGCCGTCGCCGTTTTGCGCGGCGTCAAGCTCCTGATCTCAGATGCGCACAGCGGGCTCAAGGCGGCGATCGCCGAGGTTTTCAAGGCGACATGGCAGCGCAGCCGAGTGCACTTCATGCGCAATGCGGTGGCTCACGCCGGCAAGGGCAGCGCAGATCGTGATCGCGCTTATCAATACCATTTTCGCGGCAGAAACCGCCGAATCAGCCCACACCCAATGGCGGGTTGTTGCCGACAGTTGCGCGTCGCCATTTCGCCAGGGGTGTGGTTGATACACCACGAGCCGGGACACGATCCGGGCGAATCCCTTGCCTCGGCGTTGCCGCGTGTTTCGGAGCCGAAAGCGCAACCTTTTTCACTTTTGCGGGGTGGAGGGGTTCATATCGGGGAGGAATGCTCCCCGTCCTCATGCGCGATCTTTCGAGTGGTCGATAAGTTGCGCCCACCGAAAGATAGGTTCTAACATCTCCATTTTTTCAGAACTCTCCCTGGATGCTGCCATACGTCGCGGCATCGAAGACCTTCACTATAAAGAGCCGACGCCGATCCAGCGAACGGCTATTCCCGTTGCGTTGGAAGGCCGCGACATCTTTGCGAGCGCCCCGACGGGCAGCGGCAAAACCGCGGCTTTCGGCATTCCGCTCCTCCAAAAGCTGCTCGAGAGGCGCGCCGACCGCCGTGCCGCGCTGATCTTGACGCCCACGCGCGAGCTCGCGCAACAAATTACTGAGCATCTCCGGCAGTTGGGAAAACACACCAGCCTGCACATCACGCCGATTTATGGAGGCGTGGCAACGAAACCGCAGATCAACGCCATGCGCCGCGGTACCAACGTCGTCGTCGCAACGCCTGGTCGGCTCATCGATTTGATGCAGCGGGGCGAAGCTCGTCTCGACAACATCGACATTCTCGTGCTCGACGAAGCAGACCGTATGCTCGATATGGGGTTTTTACCGCCCGTAAAGCGCATCATCGCCGAACTGCCAACTCATCGCCAAACGCTCTGTTTTTCGGCAACGCTCGGCAGCGCGGTCCTTCAGCTTGCACGCGAGTTTCTCCGCGATCCGGTGCGTATCAATTTATCACCCCCGACGCCGGTAAAAACCGTAGCCCAGTGGGTGTACGAAGTGGAACCGAACAGGAAAACCGAGCTCCTCGTGGACCTGCTCAAAGATGGATGCGTCTTCAATGCAATCGTTTTCACGCGGACCAAGTCACGGGCCGAGCGCGTTGCCGGTGCTTTGACGCGACATTCCGTCGATGTGGGGCGTATTCACGGCGACCGCTCCCAGGCGCAGCGCTCGCACGCCCTTGAGGCCTTCAAGAAAGGGCGCTACCGGGTCTTAGTCGCCACCGACATCGCCGCGCGTGGCCTTGACATCGACGATCTCGGCCACGTCATAAACTACGATGTCCCCGCCGAGCCTACCGATTACTTACATCGCATCGGACGCACGGCACGGGCTCAGAAAACCGGCGACGCGATTACGTTCGTTTCGCGCGACGAGGCCGGCTCGTTCGCGCGCATCGAAGGCGCAATCGGCACGCCCCTAAAGCGCAGCGAGCACAGCTTCATGGAGCCCGCATCGGCTAGTGCGTCTACCGTAAAGCCTGAGATGCGCCGGCGGTCGTTTCATCGCCGCCGTCGGCGCTGAGATTTCAAGGAACCGTACGAGCAATCTTGTTTCTGGTAGCGCCAACGGGAGTCGAATCGGATGGCGACGATCCCGACTAATCCCGGCTAGGCGTGGAAGCGTTGTCAAGTAGCCTTTCTTAGGCTTCGGCGTCCGGGACAATGCCAGTTAAAACCCCTCGATCCTTAGACATCCGTGCCACATCGGTGCCACGGTGCAACCAACGATGCCGCATTACGTGGGGATAACGAGCTAAAGGGGCAGACGCCGCGCCAAGCACCACAGAGGCCGCCACACCATCCGTATGGTGATAGCCCAAGGGGATGTCGCACAAGGTCGCCGCGTGGAAGCCGCCGCGCTTCTCCGCTTGGCAACCCCCATCTCAAGGAATCGAACCCGCCCGCAAATCTCTCCGAACATTGACGGGCCCGCTGGCTACATGCTCTTCTTGACGGGAATGTTCGTGAGCGGGCCTTCACCGCCAATCTGCTCGATCGTCGCGCCTTGGGCGACCGACCAGTGATGCACGCCGGCCGGAATCATGATGAACGATCCCGTCGGCAACAGCGTCCCGTTCGCCTTATTGACCACGTCACCCGTTCCGAAGAGCAACGCCCCTTGCATGACCGTGATGTATTCGGGATGCGAATGATAATGCGGCTTGTTCACGTAACCGTCCGGCATTTCCACGCGCATGATCGATGTGCCCGACTTGGCCGGATTACCGACGAAGACGACCGCCGAGGTTCCCTTTGCCGGGCCTATTCCGGCGACCCAGTGCATTGCATTAGGCCCGAGCAGAACTGGAGTCCCGTTCATCGCCGCTACGCCGACGCCGGCGCCTGTAATGACGAGTAATGCAGAAAAACCCACCGCAAGAAGTTTCACTAAAATGAACCTTTCCAGCCGCGAGGACTTGCGGCTTCACGTGCCTGGTTGCTTGTTGGCAACCGGCACAAACCCCTGCTCCTGACGTCGAGCGCCGCACGCATAAAGAGCGGAAGAGCTCGTTAGGCGCTCGATTATCCGTTTGACCAACAATCCGGGACATTGCATTCGAATTCCGTAAAGTCAGTGATCAAATGCAGCGCAACAACGCCTTTTCCAACGTTGGTTCCGGACACGGAGCCCGAGTACCCCGATCCCGCGCTCGTGGTGCCGACGTACGACCGCGTGGTTACAGTCCACGGCAGGGTGAGCGCCTGCGCCTGTTCTCCTGTCACCGCAAGCGTAGACTCGAGCCTCGTCAACGGCCGCCGTTCTCTCTCAATCTCGTCGCGCAAAGCTGCGTCTCGAGCCTTCCCCGTCGATCCGGCAAGCAGCAACGCTTGCTGCGGGCCTTTCTGAAGAACGACGTCGTTGCCGGCGCGTATATCCGCCGCCGTCGGTTTGACGTAAGCGTCAGGGCGGATCCCGACGCGCTGCAGCTGATCGCCGTTAGGATGACGTACCCCCTTCACCCGAAAAGTGGAACGAAAGGCCTCCGGGAACGGTCAACGACGTCACGTCGCCGTCCGCGCCGTTGGTCGGCGTCCCGACAAATAGCGTGTGCGTAGCTGCCCGAAAAAATAGAGCACTATGTTCGGACTGGCTAATGGTTCGCTCGTCTATGAGCATCACCGTGGGCTTTAGATATTTCCAGAGGTCTGAAGTTGGGAGCAGTTGATAGAACTTCTGATCGGTCGGCAGCAAACGAATGTCGCCCAGTTGAACGTCAAGCGGATCGGTGACCAGTGGGGTACTGAATAGCGCCGCCCGTACCCCCGTTGCCACGGTGAGGCGCGGGGCGACCGTCCAGGCTGCACCGCGCGGGTAGCCGCGATTATCGAAGATGATCGCCCGCGTATTCTTGAGCGCGTCGAACATCGCGCCGGTTTCCGAAGGCTCGAGCCGGTCGAAGTCAACGTAGCCGACATTCCCCGGCAGAACGAAGTACTTCGGCCCCGATCTGGTGGGAGCAAACGAGTAAGTATCTCGACTTAACATAATCGTTTGACGCTTGCCATGAAGGTCATGAAATGTAATAGCGATCGGCGTACCCTTCTTGCCCGCGAAGACCGATGGTTCCATGACGGCACCTAACGCGGCGGAATTGGCAGCCTGAGACGTCGACTCGCAGAGGTACTTTTCAGCGTTGCTCATCGCGTGACGTATCGGCACGCCATTCACAGCATCGATCACGTCGCCGATCCGCAGTTCGGCCGCTGGGGAATAGCCAACCGCCATTCTAGTGACGACGGCCTGCCCGTGCAGGTACCGGGTTAGGAACGGAACGCCCCCGCCGAACTCGGCCTTGGCGAGGTCGCCGCCGACAAAACCGTGAGAGTCATGTCGATGGGCGTAGAACTTCATCAAGCCGAGGAGATATGAACGGGAATCGGTCGCATTGCGTTCGTCGTCGATCGCTTGGATCGCCGCGGCATCCCAGTCGTCATGCATGAGGCCGGTGTAGGGCGAAAAGTAGCGGATTACGTTATAGATGCGTGCGATAGCGAGCATCCGCATCGGTTCGGCTGGAAAAGTGACGTCGCTATAGGGCCTTCTCGGTGAGCGGCGCTCCATCTCGCCGCGAGTAGCCTTCGCCGACATCTCTTAACGTGGAGAGCTTGGCGATTGCGTCTTCCGGGCTGCTCGCGGCCGGCAAAGCGAGTGGCTGGCCCATATCTGCAAGATCAGCCCGGCGGTATACTACGTGAATGCCGTACGGCATTTCCATCTGAGCCACAGCCGGCGCAAGAATCGGCGGGTCGCCGCCGCTGGTATAGATCGTCGCGTCGCCTGCATCGGAGAGCGCGAGTGCCATGGGAGGCAGCGATGTTGCGCCGTCGACCAAAATGGCGAACCTGCGCGGAACTTCGGATTTGCCCATTACGATCAAGCCGTCGCTAACAGAGTCCAACGCTGAATACCCCTGGTATCCGCCCCCGCTCTGACTCGGATAACCAAGATACGATCGTGAGCGCTCGCGCGGTAAGGTCAACGGACCCGCTACCAGGTCGAGAATCGGCGAGTCGGCAGAAAACAGATAGCGCAGCGCCGCGGCATCGCCTGCGCTCGATTCCGCCACGTCTCTCAGATCGATAGCAATCACGCTGCTCTTTGCAGCCAGGTCGAGCGCGGATGCTACGCCGGCGGCGATTTCGGATTCGTCATCGGTAACGCCATGCGGGATGGTAATGAGCAGGGCGTTCTCCATTTTGTTCGCTGAAATAAGTCGCGTGGCGGATGAGGGTGGAGCAGCAACGTGCGTTGCTGGATCGCCGAGTGGCGCCAACATTGAAGCGATAGCCGCCTGGTACGCTTCCGATGTGTTTGAAGACAAAATCGCAGGTTCGGCGTGCATCAAAGCGGCATCCCAATCGGCCTTGCCGCCAGCAACCTGGGGATCGAAGAATTTGATGTCTCCCCAAAGCTTCATAGCTGCGAGGAGATTTTCTGCTTGCCCTTTGGACTGCGCCAGGGCCGGATCGCCCCAGGGCAGCGCCAAAAGCGCCACGCACAGTACCAGCGTAAACCTTCTCATGTGCACCCCCCGTTTCACGATAGCGCCAGCTACGGCGTCGCGTGCTAGAGCCGAAATCATATAATCCTTCCCGCCCGCTACGTAAGCCGATGGTGGCCTTGAAGTCGCCGAGTCTAAGTCCCGCGCAGACTACTTAGAAGCGGAAAAACGCGAAACCTGGCACATCTCGAGCGGCTGCAGCGCCGCCGTGTAGCCCAGAGCGGCAGGATGTCGTCACGAAGTGCACAACGCTCGGTGTGTCAGCTGATCGGAGGACCGATGAGTGCAAACGCTCTGAGCCGCTCGGTGTTAGGAATCGCTGCCGCCATTGCGATGTTGACCGGGTGCGGCGGCGGCAGCTCGAACTCCATCGCCCCTTTGCCGGTCGCCTTTGGGTTCACTCTGACCCTTGTGAACTCCGTCGTCGACGGCAGCACCCCGTCCAACGTCAGCTTCGACGTACAAGAGGCGACGAAAAGCTGCATCGCGTTTCCTCAGCCCTTTTCCGATGATCTTCTCGCGTATGGTGATTCAGTTCGACGCACCGTGCAGCTTGTCGATTGTGGCAACCTCTCTGGATGGTTCACTGTAAACTTTCATGCTCTCGACGTTTCACTGGCCGATACGCTCGTCAAGTGGACGGTATCAGGCAACGGTGTAAGTCAGATCGTTCTCAAGCAAGGCGGACTTTGCATTACCGGTATCAAGGGGATGCGGACAATGGGAGCCATTTCCGCCAAACCGCCCAGCGGCTGCCCAACCCACTGAGTCGGGATTGCAGAACAGTGACGTGAGTCGACTCGACGATGTTACGCGAGCACTCGATGGTCTTCGGCTTCGCATCTGCGCTGGTTTGCGCGATTGTCGCCCGCAGTGTATCCCATTGGTCTCCTATCTGGATGACCGCGACTGCTGTTGCGTGCATTTTCTTTTTCCTTTCGAGTCCAGCGAAAAACCTTTTCGAGGCAATCGACTGACCCTTCGCCGTTGCAGTTTTCGTTACGCTTGACAAAGGAGCGGGGAGTAACGATCTGTTGGTTAGAATTATACTTCGCCAGGATATTGATCGGTTGCAATGAGTTATAAGCCCGATGGCTGGCCGACGATCGTGCCACGGCTCTTCGCCGCTGACGTGCCGGCGTTGGTGGCATTTTTGAAAACGGTGTTTGGAGCTGAAGGAGATCTCGAGTCTGAGCGCCCGTCCGAGCTCAGGATCGGAGATTCGATTATCCTGGTAAGCGATGGCGGCGGATTGCGCGCCTTACGGCCCAGCTTTCTTTACGTCTATGTCGCTAACGTGGACGACACATTTGAACGCGGGCTCGGCGCGGGCGCAAAGGAAATCGAGCGTCCGGCCGACATGCCTTGGGGTCACCGACGCGCGACCTTCGAAGACGCTTGGGGAAATACTTGGCAAATCGCAACTGCGCGATAAAGGCGGGACTGTCTTCCACTACCAGCTTTAGCGCACAAGGCATAATCGAAGCGTACCGTGCACGCAAATTAATGGGAGGCCGCGACGTAAGAGCCCGGGACCAGCGAGGCATTTACTCCGATTCTGCTACTTGGCGGCACCCATCCGGACCTCAAGCCGCCGATGTATATGCGGCGCTCATGAACGCCTTGCCCCAACGCGCGACCGACATCTACGACCGGTGGCAGCTTTCGAGAGCTCGATCAACGGGCGCTTGGGCGCGTCGGCCGCTCACAGCGCGGCGATCCGCCGGGCGATTTCGCGCAGCGGCTCGCACGTCAGTCCCCGGTCTCCGAGCCGCGAACTCAGTTACTCGGACGGAATCGTTCGTGGAATGGCGTGGGTTCCTAAAGGCACCTATAAGGAGTCAGACCCGAACACCCCGTTCGAAATAGACGCCGCGATGGGTGAAGCGAAAGGCGGCCTTATCGGGTTCTTCCGCCGGGCGTGAGTCCCGTGCGTTGCTCCACTGACCGGAAACCCACAGTCTCCGCCTTTCCGGATTCAGGCGCTCAGATCGCGTCAATCCCATCTTAGCATCCGAAGCTGACAAGGTAGTAGTGGTCTCCCATGGGCATTACTTTGCCTATCGGCCCGTCACCGCCGCAAGTGAGATCGGTATTTCTCATGCGCTTTTTCCACTGCGCCGACTGGTGCCCGAACGGAAGCCAAACCTCGTCTGTTTCATCGTAGACAACGCCGGTCGATGCGAAGAGCATACCACCCCAATTAAACTCCGCAAATCGTTGGCCATTCTTCGGGAGGCGTGCTACGGCCGCGTCATACTCCGAACGGGCTAAGAGAAAGTGTGCGCGGTCGCGGGGATATTGAACGTAGGGAATCGCATGGTAGACGCCGGCCGGAACGGCGAACGGTAACGCAAGGAGCGCAGCAGTCAATAAAAATCGTTCCTGCGCCAACGACCGAATCATTAGGGCTAACGACCATATCGAGAGCCCTATCCACGCGCAAAGGGCCGCCCCGAGAACCAGCGCGATCGCAAAAAGGATGCTGTCCGGAACAAGCGTGAGCCCAAGGCATGATAGCCCCCACGCGAGCCACCCACAGCTCACTACCGTAGTCCGATTTTCCATTGTTGTTAGTAACTTTGTATCACAAAGCTACTAGGCTTGTCACGGATCTTCCGGTTAGGTCCTGCAGCTAGCTCGTCCACGCATCGCGCTCATCAAGACGCATCATGGTTAACGACGCTTGTGCGATGGATGGATGTGCCTTCGATCGCATGCCGGCCGCTCAGTGATCGCACCATATAGCTCCATTCGAGCACGGCACCAAGATGTAGGAGTTTCGTATTCTGCTTCCGCCGGACGCATAGATGATGCGGACGCCTTGGACCTCCGTTCTACGTCTCGTAGTGAATGAAGGATTCCCCATGGCGATCTGCAGCTGCGACCTGTCTAACCACTTAATGTCCGGCCTAACCTGCCAATCGTCATCCGACCACTCCCGATAGGCAACGCCAAGGTGCTCAAGTCGTCCGCACGATCTTGCCGGCTGTGTACAAATACGAAGTAGTCCCTCGACGGGGGAACGATCGGGGCACCCGTACACTCCACGAGCCTCAGCGTCGCCTCAGCACCGCCGGAGCCGCGGATGACTGACTGCGCCCGCCCGCAAACGCCGTTCCACGCGTCGTAGTCGCCAGGGTTGCCCATGCGATCATCCCAATGGACCCTACGTTGTACGGCAAGCAAAAACAGAGTCTGGGCGGCGACTAGAACGAACAGTTCAAACATTAGCCACCCGCGGCGCGTTCTAAGTCTCAAGAGCCACAACACGGCGAGAACAAAAAGCGCGTTTCCTGCCGCGAGAATCACGATGAAACTGAGCGACACATACAACGAACCAAACCAGCAGTATACCGCCAGGCAGAACAGTCCGATGGCAGCCAGCGTCCCGACCGCTCTAATTCGCGGTGAAGCCAAGACCTTCATCGCACAATGCTCCAATAGGACCTGAAGCGAGTTTTACTTTGTCTTGCAAAGTCAATCCACTTTGTACCACAAAGTATAGGCCGCCGTCAAGGTGACCGGCGATCAGTGCCGCCGTTAACGCCCGGAGCACGGCGGTGCTAGTTGCCCGCGTTTATTCCGCAGAGGGACGCCCAAGTGCGAGCACGTTGGGCCCCCTCTGCGCTAGGCCGGTTTTGCGGCGGTTAGAAAACGGGGTCCGGCGCAGCGAAAAACCCAATAAAATAAGGACAATTTTTGGGATGGCCGGGAGTCGAACCTACGCTTGGGGGTTCCGGGCGCTCCCGTCCAATACCGAATAGCGTTATTTCGTAAGGCTTTTTCGCCCGGGACTTCCCGACCGATACCGTCGCTTCCCGACCGTTCCTGACCGCTCCGTTAGAAAATGTTAGAAAAATCTGACTGGTGGCCCGGTAGAAATCTAGTCGGCTCTGGTTGCCGATTCGGGGCCGACGCCACGCTACGCGACAATCGCCATTGCTGGAATCGCAAAATCCTCGGCGTATGGTCACCGGATCGTAGATACGATTCCAACGAGTGCCGAAGTGCGCATATCGACAAGCGTCGACGTTCCCAAACATTGCGCGGAGCAGTGCGCGGCGACGGGTTCGGTCTCTTCGAGAGGCTGTTGGAAGCGAATGCCGCAAGAGCGCGGGTTACCATCGCCGATCGGTCAGCGGTCATCGCAGAGCACGCGGGCCGGTTCGTGTCGAACGGTCACGGTCATGCGAAGCATTGCAGCTCTGGCCCTCATCCTGGCGCTCTGGCCGGTTGCTGCTGCGTCCGGTGCGCCAGCAAGTGATCCTGACGGGCAGCTACTCTCAGTAGCGCGCCTCTGGGGCGATATCGCGTACTTCGATCCGTGGCTGGCCTATCGCACCATCGACTGGAATGAAGCGGCGATCTCGGCGATACCGAGCGTCGAGCAGGCCGCTTCACCAAGAGCCTTTGCCGGTGCGGTGGCGAGCATGCTGGCAACTTTGAACGATCCGCTCACTCGCGTGGTGCCGACAGCTTCAGCTTCGCCGCAACCTATCGCCGGTACGGGACTTACACTAACGTCGACTGCGGACGGAACACCGGTGCTCGCCGTAAACGCCTCGGCTCTGGCCGCGACGGACAACGCCAAACTCGCGCCGGAGGCCTCGCGCATTGCCGCTTCGCTCGCGTCGCACCAGACAGTCGTCATAGACCTGCGCGCCGATCGCGACGAGACGGCCGAAGAATCTGCCGCGGTCGACTCTCTGTTCAGCGAACCACCCATTTCAACTTCGCTCGTTCACGGTAACCTTCAGATGCTGGTTTATCGCAGCCGCTATTACAATGGGCTGCCGAACTCCAGGTCGGACTCACCGTACGCCGCCGGCTTTTTCTCCGAGGATGCGACGCTCGTTCGCGGAACGGCGCGCAATCCCGTCAACGTCGCATTTCTCGTCGACAGTCATACCGTCGTCCCAGACTTGGCAGTGGCGTTGCTGCGCGGCGGTCGAGCGATCATTTTTAGCAGCGCCGCGCAGCCGCTGCTGGCAGGTGGCGAAGTATCGCAGGAAACGATGCCCGGCGGCGTGACCGCGCAGTTTCGCGTCAGTGAGTACGCCGAGCTTCCAGCAGCGTCGTTTGCGCAGCCGCTCCCGGCACAGTCCGACGCAGTTGCCGTTGCGGCGAAGTTGCTCCGGCGTGACGCCTTAGCCCCCGTTGCCTTCGAAGCAGCTCCCCCCGCAAATCCCCCGACCGCTCGCGGTTACGAGGCCGCCGCGCTTCCCGACGAAGCGCACCGCGTCTTTGCGATCTTTCGGATATATAACGCGATTCGCTACTTCTTCCCGTACCGCGCACTTATGAACGAAAACTGGGATGCTGCAACGATTCGCGCGATGCGTGACGTTCGCGCGGCAACCAGCGAGCGGAGTTACCTGAACGCGGTCCGGCGCTACTACGCCCTTATCCACGACGGCCACGGTTTCGCCGACGGGCTGCTCACTAACGAGTTGTACGGCGGCGCGGTCCCATGGGGGAGCCAGTACCTTCACAGCCAAGTCGTGGTGACCAGCATCATCGATCCGCTGGCTTGCCGGACCGCGGGCGTTCGCCTCGGCGACATCGTTACGGCCGTCGACGGCGTACCGGTAGCCCGCGCGCTCGCGGCGCTGCGCCCGTACATCAACGGCTCGACGCGGCAAAACGTCATACACAACCTCGTGTCCGGTTACGGAACGAGCATCTTCTCGGGTCCGAAGGGTTCCACGGTTGCCGTTAGCTTGAGGCGCCCGCAGTCGAGAGTTGTTTTTACGGTGAAGCTGCGTCGCGTTCTCGGGCAGCAGCGGCATTCGCGGACGAGCGCGATCGTGCGCATACTGCCGGGGAATGTCGGCTACGTCGACCTAGATCGTCTGGTGCCGGCAGCCGTCGACGGAATGTTCGCCACCGTAGCGAAGACGCGCGCGATAATTTTCGACGATCGCGGCTATCCGCTGGGCACCTTTCCGCTCATCGCCCCGCGTCTCACGGCGGCCACCGGCATTCGAGCGGCTCGCTTCGACATGGTTCAGGTGCTCGGACCGCAGGTGCAAGAGGGCGACGAGATCGTCCAGCAGGCGTTTCAGACCTCCTATCAGCTGCTCGATGGTGCAGAGGGTTCGCGCTATCTCAAGCCGGTGGTGATGCTGATCGACGCGCGCGCGATAAGCCAGGCGGAGCACACGGCGCTCCAGTTTTCGGCCGCAACCAAGACCACGTTCGTCGGAACGCCGACGGACGGCGCCGACGGCGACGTTACCGGCTTTTCAGTACCGGGCGGCATCTCGTTATCCTTTTCCGGTTTGGGGGTGGAGCACGCCGATGGACGCCCGCTGCAGCGCGTCGGCATCCTTCCCGACGTGCGATCCGAGCCCACCGCGCAAGACGTAGCAACCGGCCGCGATGTCGTTCTGGAGGCGGGCCTGCGCGCCGCGCTCCGCCGCAGCAGCGCTTCGCCGGCGCAGATCGCAAAGGCCCTTAACAGTTTGCAAGGGATCGAGCGAGCCGATTTTGCCCGGCAAAATCGAGCGACGGAGAAAACCGTCGCGCTTCAGAGACTCGAACTCGCATACATTGGTCGATCGCTTCCGGGTGCGACCGGCACCCAACCGCTCCCGCATCCGGAGGCGGACTTTTCGTCACAAGCGCCCGCCGGTCAGCAGTCCGCTACAGCGTGGGGATCGATCAACGTCGCTGCATATCGCGGTAAGGCCGTACATATCTTTGGGTTACTGAAGATCGCCAGTGCGTCTTCCGACGGTGCCGTATGGGCTCACGTAGATACGGCGGACAGCGGCAACTACAAATACGATGATATGAGTGACCGAGCGCTGCGTGGAACGCAAGGATGGCAACCGTTTTCTATCGTGCTACAGGTAAGCGACGATGCAACCGCGATTGCATTCGGTCCGTGGCTGCGCGGTCCGGGCGAGATTTGGGCTTCACACCTTACCGTAGAGGCCGTCCCGAAGGAGATGGCTTTTTAACTACCACGAGTGGACAGCCGAACGAAGAGCGCCAGAGAGGAAAACGCGAGGGCGGCATGCGTGTTGAGCGGGCTAAGCCAGCGGTTTTGGGCCGCGCCGATCCTAAGAGCTACGCGAGCGAGATTACACATGCGCGATGCCTCCCGGAATCGTAAACGGACGAGCGACCACGGAGGTTCGCGGCGTGCGGCCACTATCCCAGCAAAGCAAGCGTTATGGTCTCAAAAGCGGGCGCCGCATCCGACGTTGGCTAAGGAAGGCTTAACCGCCAGATAATGCCGCCATCGTTGCCATCGGCAGTCCCGTAAATATACTTGCCAGCTAATGCAATGATGCCAAGGGAGCCGCTTTCGCTTTTGCCTTTGAAAGAATACACGATTCCGTAATCAGACCCCGAGGGGCTTATTCGGAATACTGTGCCCTCTCCGTAGGCGCCCCCACCCGTTGATACGCCATAGATCAGCCCGCGCGAAACGACAAGGTTACCCTGTGGAGCGACAGCATCTGGAGGAGCGTCAAACTTGCGCAGTATCTTGAACCCATTACCGTCTGACGCCAGCCGGTAGACCGTGCCGCACCCTTGCGGACAATCGGGTAGGCCACCAGTAACGGTTGTACCAAAAAGACGGTCATGCAGCGGCATGACTCCCGCATAAGGCATTCCGAAGATTGAGTTATACACGTTTTTGTAAACAGACTGAGAGTTCACCGAAAAGATCGTTCCGTCGTCGTACCCGAGCGTGCCACCGTGCATCGTCGTGCCGAATAGAGTCCCCTTCAACACCGAAAGTTCGGGATTCGGCGACGCGCCGTCGCCATTTGCTGCGAAAGAGTGGACTATCGAAAAATCAGCCCCCGAAAAACTCATCCTAAAGACTGTCCCGTGCTGGTGCTTACCACCCGCAAACGTCGCTCCATACAGCTCGCCATTGAAAGCCGCAACTCCGCACGGGAAGGAACCATTACTCTTCGGGTTCTGAAATCGATGAAGGACCGTATAATTCGACCCATCGTCGTCAATACGAAACGCTGTCCCGCAACCGGTGAACCATTGCGTCTTACAGGGGCCTCCGCCGCCTTCGTACGTTACGCCGTACAGGCTATTGCCCTTTGCAAAGATCCAGAACGGTCCCGCTCCGTCAGCCGAACCACCCGTGAAGCGGTGCAGCACTTTGTACGCGCTACCATCTATGGCCATGCTAAAGAGTACGCCGCAGCCGCGTCCGCATCGCGGCGTTTTGGCGTACCCACCGGAGAAGGTCAAGCCGTAAAGCCGTCCGTTACCTGTAATGAGAGCCTGTGGCGCATAGCCCTGCGTCTTGTCCTTGAAGGCGTGGAGCACGCTGTACTGCGCGGCATTTGCCTCGGTGTTTTGTAGAGAGGCGGGCGTGCCGATCGGCGGCTGCGATCTGCCGCAGGCTGCGAGCATTACAGCAGCGCCGATGCATAGAGCGGAAAGAGCGCGACTTACGTACCACATTTTGCTACGGCAACTGCGGCGGGTAGTACGCGACACCGTTTGGACTACGGAAAATCGTGATGGTTCTCTTTGAGGGCGTCTTTGAACCATGCGCAAACTCAAGGATCAGGTCAATGTATGAATTACATTGATTGATTCCGCCGTTTGCTTCATAAAGCCGGCCGCTTGCATAAAATGCTAGTCCCGATGGCCCCGAGATTTCATCCGTAAGTGTGCGAAACGGTCGGCCGTGGCCGGCGCGGTACTCCTCTACGTTCCCGCAACCGGTGCCCGATGTGGTGCTGAGTAAGTTCGCCACGTATAGTGTATTATCAGCGTCTACAGTGATTTCGACAGGCCACGTGACCCTATTGGTAATGGTCCTAGATGGAGCCTTGCGGCCGGGCGCGTAGACTTGAACGTTGTAGGGAAGTTTGTAATAAGGATCGCCAAGGTTTCCGACGTACATATTTCCGCGGTGGTCAAAGGCGATGCTGTTGGCCCACGTCACCCCATTCTCGATAAATTTATGCGGTTGGTTTGAGCCTTTAAGATATTCGATAACGTCGAAAAGAGCCGCTACCCAGAGGTTTCCTTTACTATCGATCGCGCATGCTGCCGGGGCCCCTCGGCCCTGGGTGATATATTGAGACGGCTTCGTCTGACCAGCAGCATACTCTGCGATAGAACCATTTTGTGGAACGTATAGTGTACCAGCAGCATCGATGCAGTCACCGGTCGGCTCATCTATCCCATCGGTGATGATCGCTATTGGCTTCGGGTCCTTTGCTTTCGCGTCGTAAATCGCCACGTCGCCGAGTTGATCGGTGTTCGTTACGTAGTTGACGACGTAGAGCAACGAATCGGACATCTTGTAGCTCGGTGCGGCGATCAACTCGGGGTGGGCGCCCACCGCTGGAGCCACAAATTGTCTTGTTCGATAGTTAAACAGGCTACGCGTACCTGGCCTAGCGCCCCAGTCGGCGACTGTGATCCACCGCAGCCGGAAAATAACGCAGCTGCGCTGACGATAAGCGCTAGGCGACCCAGGTAGCTCATGAGCGATGCCTCCCGGAAGGTGAACGGACGAGCGGCTAGCAAAGTTCGCCGCTTCTCTCAGGCCTCCCAGCGGAGTAAGCGTCTTATCACTAACTCGCGCAAGGCGCCCCAATGGCTCGGATGTGGCATCCTCGCACCGGCACGGATACGCGAGTACGCGGCGGTCGGTAAACGCATCGCGGCCGCGATCACGCTGAGTGTGAAGGCATTGAGCTCCGGCGCGATCTCGCGCTTGAACCAGCCTCGTCGCGCTGGCCCGGATGCTCACGTGCCCAGCTGCGATTGCGGCGACGTGTTGGCCCTCGCTAATCGCTTCGTTTCGCGCCGATTCACGGCAGCGCTGCGCCGTGGATCGTTACCAGCTGCGCTTTGCGAAGCGAGCGCTCTGCGGGCCGCGACGGTCGCGCGGAGGCCGTGCTCGCGCCGTCCCTTGGCACCCACGCATTCACAATCGTCTCGCTCTGCCGCCACTCGAACTTTTTGCGCGGTTAGAAAATCGGATCTAGAGCGGCGAAAAAGCCACTAAAATAAGGGTTAAATTTGGGATGGCCGGGAGTCGAACCCGGACGTCCTTTCGGACTGCAGATTTTCGCACCACTATGGCTTTCGCCACCGCAAGGTTTGCGTTTGTGGTCCGGACTGTGCCTTGACCATATGAGCTCGACGCTCATGTAGGCCGCGCCCGTCCAGTCTCTACACCTTCTCCTGTTGGAGTTTGGCTCGGCGTTGTCATGACAAGAGTTCACCGAATTTCGAGCGCATCCCGCGGGTGGTTTCCCGTCCCGCGGCTCAACGATCGTCAAGTCTGCTGTGTCTGCCTATTCCACCACCATCCCGTGGCGCGAGGGGCTATTGCCGATAATGCTCCACGACGTCTTCCGCGCGTATTTGCGCGACGCCGGGATCTTGGCCCGCGTCGCGGCGCGCGCGACGTTGCCGTAAGAGATCCCAATACTGGTCGAGCCGCACGGTGATCTCGTCGAGCCGCGCCCGATCGGCTTCCGTCAGCGCACCGCTCTCGCCGTGCTCGAGCAACCGGTGCTCTTCGGCGACGAGTTCCTCGATGTGCCCGTGTATCTGCGTGTCGTTCATTTACCGAAATTCCCTTCGCGAGTCCGAACCTGCGGCCATGCGCGGCGGTTGTCCTGCCGCATCACGTTCCTGCAGCAGGATGCCGAGCAGCAAATCGGCCGTCGTCGCGAGCGCCGCGTCGTGCTGCAGCGCCTCGAGCGCCGCGTCGAGCACCACGATGCCGGCCGGCAGAATGTCGGCGCGCTGCCGCCGCATCCCGGGCACCCGCTTTCGCTCGTCCAGCGTCATCGCGAGCAGTCGCTCGAGCGTGCGGCGCAGTTCCGCCCGCGTGAGGCTGCCGCCCCGCGCCGGCCACAGCCGACGGTGCGCGATCGCCGCCGTCGTCGTCGCGCTGCCGCCCACCAACGCGACGCGCGCCGCGGCCGGATACGCCGCCAGCGGCCGCAGCGCCTCGCGCGCCATCGCCCCGGCCTCCTCGACCGCTTTCGCATCCACGGCTCCGCTGCGCCCGCAGAGCGCGGGCACCGCTTCGCTCAGGCGCACCGCGCCGATCTCGCACGAGACGACGCTCTCCGGTACCGACGACGTGCCGACGGCGTATTCGGTGCTGCCACCTCCCGTGTCGACGACGCCGACGCGCTCGCCGCGCAGGTCGCCGAACGCGGTCAGCGCGCCGCGGTACGACGCGGCCGCCTCTTCTTCTCCGGACAGGATGCGCAGCGGAACGCCCAGCACCTCGTGCACCCGTTGCGCGAACTCCGCTTCGTTTCCGGCGCGGCGCAGCGCGCTCGTGCCGACGGCGAACAGCCGCACGTAGTGGCCGCGGATCCCCCGCGCGAGCTCCGTTATCGCATCGATCGTTCGCCGCATCGGCTCCTCGCCGAGACTGCCCTCTTGCGCTAACCCTTCACCGATACGCGTGCCGATCGAGCGCGCGAACGCAACGCGGGCGCGCTGCGGCTCGACGTCGGCCAGCAGCACGCGCGTCGAATTCGTGCCGATCGACACGACCGCCCATCGCTTGCTCATTGAGGGGAACTCCTAGCGCGTTAAGGGTGGCGGCGTGCTTCGAACAGCGCCGCGCGGCGCTTCTTGCGTAAGAAGTGGCGCTCCGCTGCGGGCACGAGATCGGGACGATCCCATTCTTCCGTGCTCTTCAAATAGGAGGCGATCTGCGATTCCAGTTCGTCGTCGCGAATCTGCGGGGCCAGCGAGACCGCGCGGCGCCGGCCGTCGCGCCGCACCTCGAACGCGAGCCGCTTGCGGCGCGCCAGCGATCGCTGATACTGGTCGCGATGCGTTTCGACGTCGGAAGCGCTCGCCGTCGCGAGATCGCCGTCGTCGAGGCGCACCGTCGCGCCGTACGCGTTGAGGTTGATGACGATGCCGCCGAGCGTGTCGTTCACGGGGTGATCGCGGGCGCGGGGCTCACGAAGATCAGCGCTTCGTTCGGCCGCACGAGCCGCAGGCGATCGTGAATTTCGGGGATCGCGCCCTGCGGATCGCGCAGGCGGCGAACCTCGCGGCGCTGGTCCTCGCGGCGGTGCTCCAGCGCCCCGATGTCGGAGCGCAGCGAAGAAAGCTCGCGGGCCGCGGCGACGTTTTCACCGATCGCGCGGGCGAACTGAACGGCGATGAGGGTCACGACCAGTAGGATGATGGCGACGGCCGTGATGCGGCCGGCGAATCGCAGGTACGGATGTGCGCGCCGCTTCAGCGCGCTCGTCCAATCGGTTGAAGGCCTTCGGTCTGCCATTCTCCCAAGCGACGGTACTTTCGATACCGCTCGTCCAAGAGTCTTTCCGCCGGCAGCGCGGCCAGCGGCGTCAGCGCGGCATCGACCGCGTGCAGCGTGCGGGCGACGACGCCGGCGGCATCCCGGTGCGCGCCGCCTAAGGGCTCGGGCACGATTTCGTCGATGATACCGAATCCGCGCAAATCATCCGCGGTCAATTTCAACCGCGCCGCCGCTTCTTCCGCCTTCCCCGCATCCGACCACAGGATCGCCGCGCAGCCTTCCGGCGACGCGACCGAATACGTGCTGTTTTCGAGCATGATCACGTGGTCCGCAATCGCCAGCGCAAGCGCGCCGCCCGATCCGCCTTCGCCCACGATCGTCGCCACGATCGGAACCCGCGCGGTGGTGAAGTCGTGCAGGCAGGTCGCGATCGCCTCCGACTGCGCGTGCTCCTCGGAGCTGATGCCCGGATCGGCGCCCTTGGTGTCGACGAAGGTGACGATTGGCAGACGCAGGCGAGAGGCGAGGCGCGCCAACCGGCTGGCCTTGCGGTAACCTTCCGGCGCGGGCATCCCGAAATTGCGCAACAGATTTTCCTTCGTGTCCCGTCCGCGCTGCTGCCCCACGACCATCACGGGCCGCCCGTGCAGCAATGCGAAGCCGCCGACGATCGACGGGTCGTCGCGAAAGTGCCGGTCGCCATGGAGCTCGTCGAAGCGGTCGAAGCGCGAGATGTAGTCGAGCGACGTCGGGCGCGCGGGGTGGCGCGCCATGTGCACCTTTTGCCAGGGCGACAGCGTTCCGAAGAGCTCCTGTAAGATCTCGCGATACTTCTGCTCGAGCGCGGCAATCTCGCTCGACATGTCGATCGGCTGATTCGCGGACGCCTCGCGCAGCTCGGCGATGCGGCGCTCGAGCTCCGCCATTCCTTTCTCGCGCTCGACGATGACGTTGTTGCTCATGCGGCCGCCGCGTATTCCAGCAGCCGGACCAGCGTGTCTTTGAGATCGTGGCGATCCACGACCATGTCGATCGCGCCTTTTTCCAAGAGGAACTCCGCGGTTTGAAATTGATCGGGCAGGCGCTGACGAATCGTCTGTTCGATGACGCGGCGCCCGGCGAATCCGATCATTGCCTTCGACTCCGCGACGATGACGTCGGCCTGGAACGCGAACGACGCCGAAACCCCGCCTGTCGTCGGATCGGTCAGCACCATCACGAAGAGGTTGCCGTCGTCCATGAAACGTGACACCGCCGCCGTCGTCTTGGCCATCTGCACCAGCGCGAGCATGCCCTCTTCCATGCGGGCGCCCCCGGACGCCGCGAACACGATGCACGGGACCTTGCGCCGGCGCGCCTCCTCGAGCAGCAGCGTGATGCGCTCGCCCGTCACGCGGCCCATCGTGCCGCCGCGAAAGTGGAAATCCATCACGCCGAGCGCGACTTGAAACTTGCCGATCGCCGAAAATCCGCAGACGACCGATTCGGAGAGGCCGCTGCTCGCGCGATCGCCGCTCAGCTTCACGGCGTAGGTTTTCTTGTCGGACCAGCCCAGCGGATCGCCGGGCACGACTTCCTGGCCGATTTCGGTAAACTCGCCGTCCACAAGCGCGGCGATGCGGTCGTACGCGTTCATCCGGAAGTGATGCCCGCAGCGCGTGCACACGTCGAGATTCGCCGCCAGATCGCGGCGGTACAAGACCTCTCCGCACTTCGGGCACTTCGTCCAGAGCGCCGCATCGTTGCGATGCGCGCCTTTTCCGCGGCGGCGCCACTCGCGCATCAGGGGTTACTTCCTTTCGCACTTTGCGGCACGAATCGCGCGGTGTAGAGCCGCCGCAGCTGCCGGAGGTAGTTGAAGATCTCTCGTTCGTTGAGCTTCGAGACACCCGCGACGCGATCGGTGAAGACGTACGGCACCTCGATCGCCGTGCCGTAATGCGCCTTTGCGATCACTTCGAGGCCGATCTTGAAGCCGATCGGGTCGAGCGTGACGCCCGCGAGCGCGCTGCGGCGCACCAAGAAGTAGCCGCTCGTGACGTCTTTGACGCGCGTCAGCGGCCGTGCGAGCCAGCACGCGACGCGCGACGTGACGATCCGGTGCATCGGCCAGTTGGCGATTCCGCCGCCGCTCACGTAGCGGCTGCCGACGGCGAGCCCGTACTTGCCGGAGTCGAGTGCGGCCGCCATCGCGGGCAGCGCGCCGACGTCGTGGCTGAAGTCGGCGTCCATCGCTCCGAGCCCCGTCGATTGGGGGCGCGCGATCGCCCAGCCGTCGATGACGGCGCTGGAGAGGCCGAGCTTTCCGCTGCGGTGCAGGCAACGCACCGGGTATTGGCCGGTCAGGCGTTCCACGACGTCGCCGGTGCCGTCGGGCGAGTTGTCGTCGACGACGATGATTTCGCCATCGAGGCCGTGTTCGCGAAACGTCGCATCGAGCGCTCCCAACAGCTTTCCGATACCGTCAGCTTCGTTATACGTCGGAATTACGATCGAAAAAGGGAGTGCCATGCCGAATCGCTGGGTTACGACGCAAAGGCACCGATCACCGCCAAGAGCGCGACGGCGGCGGTATCGGTTCGCAGGATGCGCGCGCCGAGCGAAAGCAGCGCCGCTCCGCGGCTGCGGGCTTCCTCGGCTTCGTCGTGCGTGAAGCCGCCTTCGGGCCCCACCACGACGAGAACGCGCCCCGCTGCCGGCAACAGCCCCCGCAGGCGTTCGTACAGCGGCGCCGGGTCCGCCATTTCCCACGGAAACAACACCGCCGCGTACGCCGAGAATCGCTCGAGCAGCGTGGGAAAGGCGATCGGCGCGCATACCTTCGGGACGCCGGTGCGGCCGCACTGCTGCGCCGCGGTGCGCGCGAGCCGCCGCCACCGTTCCAGCTTCTCCGTGCCGACGTCGCGGCCGACGCTGCGCTCGCAATGAAACGGCAGGAACGCACCGGCGCCGAGCTCCGTGCATTTTTCCACGACGAACTCCATCCGCGAACCCTTTGGGATCGCCTGGGCAACGTCGACTTCGAGCGCCGTCGTGCCGGCGCGCGAGTCGTCGCGCCGCTCGACGAGCGTCGCGCGAACGATCTGTCCGACGCCGTCGATCGTCGCCGCGAAGGTTTGTGCCGCGGAGTCGACGACCTCGATGCCGTCGCCGCGGCGCAGCCGAAGGACGTGCGCGATCTTGTGCGCGTCGCCGCCGGCGATCGCGACGGTCGTGCCGACGCCCTTTCGCCCTTCGACGAAGAACCGCCGCGCCGTCACTCCGGCCGAAACGCGTCTTTGACTCGCTCCAAAAACGAGCGCTCGTCGATGGCGTCGCCGCCGGCGTGCGCGTACTCTTCGAGCAGTTCGCGCTGACGCCGGCTGAGCTTCGACGGCACGACGACGTGCACCGTCGCGTGATGGTTGCCGCGCTGCGTGCCGCGGACGCTCGGCATGCCGTAGCCGCGCAGGCGAAACTGCGTTCCCGTTTGGGTGCCCGGCGGCACCGTTACTTGCAGTTCGCCGCCGAGCGAGGGGACGTCGATCGTCGCGCCGAGCGCCGCCTGCGGAAAGCTGACGGGGACGTCGACGAACGTGTCGCGCCCGTCGCGTTTGAAGAGCGGATGCGCTTTGACGTTGAGATACACGTAGAGGTCGCCGGGCGGTCCGCCGTGGTTTCCCGCCTCGCCGCTGCCGGCGATGCGGATGCGCGATCCGTCGTCGACGCCCGCCGGGACGTTGACGGTCAACTGCGCTTCGGCCGCGCGCCGGCCGCGTCCGCCGCACGCATCGCACGGATGCGCGATGACGTGCCCTTCGCCGCCGCAGCGCGGACACGGCGATTGCGTCACCATCTGGCCGAGCGGCGTCTGCCGCACCGTGCGTGCCATGCCGCTTCCGCCGCAGCGATCGCACGCGGCGATCACCGTTCCGGGCTGCGCGCCGCTGCCCTTGCAGACGTCGCAGTTGGCAAGCCGGTCGAACGCGATCTCCTTGCTCGTTCCGGCGAACGCTTCTTCGAGCGAAATTTCGATGTCGTAGCGCAAATCGGCGCCGCGTTCCGGGCCGGCCTGGCGCGGCGCCGGTCCGCGCGCGTTGCCGAAGAACATATCGAAGATGTCGCCGAACGAACCGCCGCCGAAGCCGAAGTCGCCCGGCCCTGCGGACGCGCCGTTGCCGACGACGCCGAACCGGTCGTACTGCGCGCGCTTGTTCGGATCGGACAGCACCTCGTACGCTTCGTTGATTTCCTTGAAGCGGTGCTCGGCGGTCGACTTGTCGTTGGCGACGTCGGGATGATGTTCGCGCGCGAGCGACCGATAAGCTCGTTTGATCTCGTCCCCGGAGGCGTCGCGAGCGACGCCGAGAATGTCGTAGTAGTCCTTCGTCGGCATTCTAGGCGTCTGGTATGTGTTCGACGTCCGAGAGCCGCTGGCTCAAGCTTTCGGCGGTGCCGGATGCCAGCGCCAAGAGCCGGGCGTAGGGCATGCGCCGCGGGCCGAGGATGGAAAGCATCCCGAGCGTGTCGGCGCCGAAGCGATACGGTACCGTCACGACGGAGAGATCCGCAAGCTCTTCAGCGCCGAGCTCGTGGCCGATCTTCACGCTCGCCGTTTCCGCGTCCATCGCATCGGCGACGATTTGATAGAGCGTCTTCTGCTCTTCGACGATGCGCAGAATCGAGCGCAGCTTTCGGAGGTCTTGAAATTCCGGCTGATCGAGCAGATTCTGCGCACCGGCGGAGGCGATGGTCGTTTGTTCGGTGGCGCGCGCGGAATGACAGGCCGTCGCGACGGCGCCGCAGAGGTCTTCGGAGACGCCGGCTTCGCGCGCCGCCTGCGCGATCTCGTTCTCGGTGATGTCGCGCAGCCAATGGTTGGCCAAACGCGCGTTGAGCGCGTTGGAAAAGCGCGTGAGGTCGTCGGGCTTGACTTCCGCGCTCAGCTCGAACAGGCTCTGCGCCGCGACGCCGAGCGAGGTGACGACGATCGCGACGCCGGTGTGGGGCGACAACCAGATCAGCTGGACGTGCTTGAAGCGCTGCGCCTCTTGCTGCGGCTTCGTCACGAACGCCAAGTTATTCGAAAGCCGGCCGAGCAGACGCGTCGTTCCGTCGATGAGCTCGTCCAGCTCGCGCGTGGCATCGGAAAGTTCGTCGTGAATGCGCCGGCGCTCGTCTTCGCTCAGCTCTTCGGGCTGCATCAGCCGGTCGACGTACGTGCGATAGCCGGCGTCGGACGGGATGCGGCCGGAGGACGTGTGGGGCTGCACCAGGTAGCCGCCCGCCTCGAGCTCCGCCATCTCGTTGCGGACCGTCGCCGAACTGATGCCCAGGTTGTATTTCTGGGTCAACGAGTTCGAGCCGACCGGTTCCGCCGTAGCGATGTACTCATAGACGACGGTTGCGAGGATGTAGGCTTGGCGCTTGCCGAGGCCGCCGCTCTCTAACACCGTCCTACTGTAGCACTCCCGTGGTGGGAGTGCTAGCGGAAGGGTCGGCCGCTTCCGCGCGCTCGATGGCCCCTTGGAGTTCCGGCCAGTCGAGGCCGCCGACCGAAACGTAGCTTACGTTGCCCGCGGGATCGAGCACCAGCGTGACCGGAAATTTCGCGACGGAGTACGTTCGGAAGATGGCGCCGCTGCGGTCTTCAACCAGCGGCAAGTCGAGCTTTTTCCGGAGCAGATAGGCGGCGGCGAGGGGCGGCGGCTCCTCGGATAGCGTGACGATCGCGACGCGGTCGCCGAAGGTCGCTTTCGCGCGCGCGAAATCGCCTAGCTCTTCGGTGCAGACGTGGCACCAGCTCGCCCAGAAGTCGATCACCACGACTTTGCCGCGGTAGTCCGAAAGATAGCGCGTTCCATGCGCGGATGGGATCGCGAAATTGGGCGGCGGCGCGTCGTAGCGAATCGTTGCGAGTCCGGTCGCCGACGCGGTCGACGCGGCAAGCAGCAGTGCGGATACCATGCTTCCTCGCTGCAATCTTCGGCAGGCTTCGCCGCGCGGCCTCGGTAAGTGCGTTCGCCGATGAGCGATTCCGCGATCGAAGCGCTGTTCGACGAGCGCCGGCGCTTCCCACCGCCTCCCGAACTTGCAGCGCAGGCAAACGCGACGCGCGACATCTACGACGAAGCGGAACGGGACTACGCACGAATTTTGGGCGTCGTGGGCGCGCCGCCTGGAGTGGATTAAACCGTTTACGGCGACGCTCGAGTGGCACGAGCCGTTCGCTCGCTGGTTCGCCGACGGCGAACTCAACGCGTCCGTCAACTGCCTCGACCGTCACGTCCGCGCCGGCCACGGCGAGCGAATCGCGTACTACTTCGAGGGCGAGCCCGGCGATTGCCGCACGATCGCGTATCGCGAGCTCCTCGCCGAAGTCAACCGTTTCGCAAACGGCCTGCGCGCGCTCGGCATCGCGCGCGGCGACCGCGTCGCGATCTACATGCCGATGATTCCGGAGCTGCCCGTGGCGATGCTTGCGTGCGCGCGCATCGGCGCCGCGCACTCCGTGATCTTCGGCGGCTTCTCGCCGGAGTCGATCGTCGACCGCGTCAACGACGCGCAATGCGTGGCGCTGATCACGGCGGATTTCGGCCGGCGCCGCGGCGGGAAGGTGCCGCTCAAAGGCAATTGCGACGTCGCGATGGAGCGCACGCCGTCGATTCGCCACTGCATCGTCGCGCGGCGCGTCGGCGACGACGTGCCGATGCGCGCGGGGCGCGACGTGTGGTGGAGCGACGTCGTCGCGGGGCAACCGGACGACTGCGAGCCCGAGGCGATGAACGCCGAAGACTTGCTGTTCCTGCTCTACACGAGCGGTACCACCGCCAAGCCGAAGGGCATCAAGCACACGACGGCGGGTTACCTCACCCAGGCGATGATGACGCAGAAGCTCGTCTTTGATTTGAAAGAAGACCGCGACGTGTATTGGTGCACCGCGGACATCGGCTGGGTGACCGGACATTCCTACATCGTCTACGGACCGCTCGCGTGCGGCGCGACCGGCGTGCTCTACGAAGGCACGCCCGATTATCCCGACAAGGACCGTTTTTGGGAGATCGTTGAGCGTTACGGCGTCACGATTCTCTACACGGCGCCGACGGCGATCCGGACGTTCATGAAGTGGGGGACGCAGTATCCGGCCAAACACGATCTGTCGTCGCTGCGCTTGCTGGGAAGCGTTGGGGAGCCGATCAATCCCGAAGCGTGGATGTGGTATCGCGAATGGATCGGCGGCAATCGTGTGCCCGTCGTCGATACGTGGTGGCAGACCGAAACCGGCGGCATCATGATCGCGCCGCTGCCGGGAGTCACGACGCTGCTGCCGGGAAGCGCGACGCGGCCGCTGCCCGGCGTCGCTGCGGACATCGTCAACGATCGCGGCGAATCGGTGCCGCCTGGGGGCGGCGGATACGTCGTGCTGACGCGGCCGTGGCCGGGCATGCTGCGCGGCATTTGGGGCGACGACGAGCGGTACGTGCAAACGTATTGGTCGCGCTTCCCGCACGCGTATTTCGCCGGCGACGGGGCGCGCCGCGACGCGGAAGGCAACTACTGGTTCATGGGCCGGATCGACGACGTGATGAACGTCAGCGGGCACCGCATTTCCACGACGGAAGTCGAGAGCGCGCTCGTCGATCACCCGGCGGTAGCGGAGGCCGCCGTTTGCGGAAAGCTCGACGACATGACGGGGCAGGCGATCTGCGCGTTCGTCTCGCTCAAGGACGGACGATCGGGCTCGACAGAGTTCGCGGACGAACTGCGCGAGCACGTCGGCGCGCGGCTCGGAAAATTCACGCGTCCGAAGTACGTCACGTTCACCGAAGAGCTGCCGAAGACGCGCAGCGGCAAGATCATGCGCCGCTTGCTGCGCGACATCGCCGAAGGGCGGATCCTCGGCGATACAACGACGCTCGCGGATTCGTCGGTCGTCAAGGAGCTCCAGGCACGGGCGCAGTCGGCGCTGGCGAGGGAAGAGTGAGCGCGGAACTTCCTTCCGCGAAGAACGTTTCCAATTCGCCGAGGTCGTCGATCCGCGTCGCCGGCGGCAGCGTTGCGAGGATCGTTTCGCCGTAGCGCGTCGACGCCGCGCGGCCGTCGAGCAGCGCGACGAGCCCGCGATCGCTGCGGCTGCGAATGAGCCGTCCAAAACCTTGCTTGAGCCGCACGGTGGCAGCCGGCACCATATAGTGTTCGAAGCCGTCGAGCCCGCGTTCCTCGAGCGCGCGCAGGCGTGCCATGACGAGCGGATCGCTCGGCGAGGGAAACGGAAGTCGGTCGATGATGACGCACGAAAGCGCGTCGCCGACCACGTCGATTCCTTCCCAAAACGTCGCCGTCGCGAACAACACCGCGCCCGGCGTCCGGCGAAACCATTCCAAGAGGTACGGGCGTGGGAGATCGCCTTGAAGCCGCACGGGAAACGCGAGGCGGTCCCGCACGAGCGCGTGCACTTCGCGCAGGCGCGCGTGTGACGTGAACAACACGAACGCGCGGCCGCTCGTGCGATCGAGGCACTCCTCCACGATGGGCGCGGCGCGCCGCGCGAAGTCGCGAGACTTCGGATTTAGGCCGACGGGAGCGACGTAGAGCCGCGCTTGGCTGGCGTAGTCGAACGGCGACGGCGCGATGAGCTCTTCGGCATCGTCGACGCCGAGCGTTGTGCGCACGAACGCGAACGAACGATCGGTCGAGAGCGTGGCGCTCGTGAGGAGCACCGTCGGCGTGCGCGCGAACAGCGTGGCACGCAGAAATTCCGCGACCTCGTTCGGCGCGCACTTTACCGCGTGCCGCCGGTCGGCGTCGCTGCGCTCGACCCACGCAATCGTGTCGGAGGAGCCGCTCTCGATGCGCGCGATCACGGATTCGTGCGCGAGCACGCCGCGCAGCGCGAGGTCGCGCCGGCGCGCCGCCTCCGCTTCGTTCTCTGGGCGGCGTTTGAGCGCGGTCATCCAATTCGCAAGCAGCCAATTTTCCAAGCGATAGAGCGCGTCGCGCAGCGTCGCCAGCGGCGGCCACGCCGCGTCGTTGGCCGCGATCGGGTAGCGCTCGCCAGGAACCGCCGCGAGCGACGACTCCAAGCGCGCCAGCGCCGCATCGAATTCGCCATCGAAGGATGCGGGCAGGTCGTACGCTCGGTGCAGTTTGCGCAGCATGCGGCTCATCGTCGCGGGCGAAAGCGCCGCCGTGAGCGCGTCCGTCGCCCAGCGCTCGCATTGATGCGCCTCGTCGAGCACGGCGACGTCGTACGGCGGGAGGAGGCCCCCGCCGGCCGCGAGGTCGAGAAAGAAGAGCGCGTGGTTGACGACCACCAGGTCGGCGTATTTCGCCTCCTCGCGTTTATCGAAGAAAAAGCAGTCGCGAAAGTGCGCGCAGAATTCGCCGACGCATTCGTCGGCGTCGGCGTCCAGAAGCTCCCATTCGTGCGCGGGCGGCACGAAGGGCAGCTCGGCGCGATCGCCGGTCTCCGTCCGCGCGCCCCACTCCCACATCTGCTGCATCGACCGCGATTGCGCGATCAAACGATCCGCCTGCGCGCGCTCGAGTTTTTGACGGCAGAGATAGTGGCTGCGTCCCTTGAGCAGCGTCAGGCGCAGCGGCACGCCTAGGGCCTTCTGGACGAGCGGGAGGTCTTTGTGCACGAGCTGCTCCTGCAGCGCGATCGTGCCCGTCGATACGACGACCTTCTTTCCGCTGCGTATTGCGGGAACGAGATAGGCCAGCGATTTTCCAACGCCGGTGCCGGCTTCCACGATCGCGTGCATTCCCTCGAGGATGCTGCGCTCCGCGAGCTGCGCCATCTGCAGCTGTGCGGCGCGCGGTTCGTAGTTCGGCAGCGCTCGCGCGAAGGGACCGTCCGCGCCGAAGACCGTCTCGAGCGATTCGGTCACCGCAGCGGACGGTGCGGCTCGCCGGGCGATTCGTACTCCGTTTCAAGCGCGCGTCCCGTTCCGGCGTCGACGACGACCGGCGTGACGCGGCGCGGCGGAAAATAGATCGCGTACGACAACGCGAAACCGGCCAGCAGGCCGGCGACGTGCGCCTGCCAGGAGATCTGCGGCACAGTAAACGTGATGATCAGGTTCAGCGCGAGAATTCCAACGTTCGCGCGCACGAGATCCATTCCGGGCTTTCCGAGCTTGAATCCGATCGCGAAGAGCGCGCCGAACAAGCCGAAGATCGCGCCGCTCGCGCCGACGGTCGCGACGTTCGGATCGCTGAAATAGACGACGCAGATTCCGGAGACGATCAAAGAAACGAGATAGACCAGCAGCATCCGCCACGAGCCCAGTGCAAATTCGATGAAGCGCCCGAGGAAAAAGAGCGACATCATGTTGACGCCGATATGCAGCAGGCCGCCGTGCAGGAAGCCGCCGCTCAGCACTCGCCACCACTGTCCGCCCTGCAGCACGTCGCTCGGAATCAGCGCGCCCTCGGCGAGAACGCGCTGCATTCCGGCGTTGTCCGCACCGAATCCCGAGATCATTCCGGGTCCCGCAACGACGATCTCCCAGAGATAGCCGATGACGTTGAGGACGATCAAGAATCGCGTGATCACGCGATCATGACCGTGCGCGCGAGTTCGAGTGAGATGGCGTGGCGACGGCCGTTCACTTCGATCGTGATCGGGCCGCCCAACGGCGCTTTTTCCAGCACCTGGATGTCTGCGCCGGGGCGCAGCCCGACTTGGCCGAGATAGCGCAGAATTTCCGGCATCTGCTCGGTCACGCCGGATACCGTAACGCGCGATCCCGGATCGACCTGCGCGAGCGGTACGCCGCCGCGAACGGGCTCCGTCAAGTCCTTCGGCGGGATCGGATGGCCGTGCGGGCACGTTTGCGGATCGCCCAGCACCGCGACGAGCCGTTCCTCGACGCGGTCGGTGATCGCGTGTTCGAGGATGCAGGCTTCGGCGTATACCTCGTCCCACGGCATATCGAGAACGTCGGTCAGCAGGCGTTCCGCCAACCGGTTGCGCCGGACGACGCCCACGGCGACTTCGAGGCCCTTTCGCGTCAGCTTGATATCGCCGCGTACTTCGTGCTCGACGTAGCCGTCGTGGACGAGCTTCTTGAGCATGCCGGAAACAGACGCCGGAGCGACGCCGAGTTCCGTCGCGAGCGCCGACGTCGTCACGCCGGGACCCTCACGCTCCAGCCGATAGACCGCCTTCATATACATCTCGAAGGATTCTGCAAAATGCGAATGCGAGTGACCCGGCATAAGCCTTCTAACTTCGCGGTCGAACGTCGAGTTCCGCAACGGCCGCGGCCAGCCGGATTTCCATCGCCCGCTTCTGCTCGGGATCGGCGAAGCTGGCGCCGAATTGCATTGGCGACGTAGCGTTCGAGTGCCGCGGGGCCGGCGGCGCGCTCCACGATCGCGTACTCCTGCTGGATCGACGAGCGAAAGATCGCTGGATCGTCGCAATCGATCGTGACGACGCATCCGGAGCGATCGAAGTCCGCGTACGGGTGCGGGTGGGCCGCCATTTCCACGCCGGTCAAACGATTCGACGTCGGGCAAATTTCCAACGGGACGCGCCGCTCCGCGAGCATCGCGACCGTACCGGCGTCTTCCAGCGCATGAATGCCATGGCCGATGCGCTCGGCGCGCAGAATTTCCACCGCGTCGCGAACGGATTGCGCTCCGTGCGCCTCGCCGGCGTGCGCGACGCAGTGGAGTCCGTGGGCGCGCGCGTAGGCGAAAACGTCGGTGAAGAGGGGGGCCGGGAAGCCCGCTTCATCTCCCCCAAGCGAAATACCGACGACGTCGAGGTCGGTCATCGCGGTCATTGCGCGAGCCGTTTCCATCGCGCGTTCGGCGCCGAAGTTTCGCGTGACGTCGGGCAGCAGCTTGAACGTCGCTTGAGGACGGGCTGCGCGCAGCTCGGCGACGATTGCCGCCATCGTGTCACGGACGTCGAGATTTCGGTTGAAGAACGACCACACCGGAGGCGACACGAAGAGCTCGCCGTAGATGACGTTCTGCGCCAGCGCGTCTTCCACGAATTCGCGCGCGAGCCGCGCATAGTCTTCGATATCGCGCAGCGAGCGGCTGACCGCCGCAAAGATCAGCAGGAAGTCGTCGAAAGCCGCGAAGCGATAGGGATCGCCGAATTCCTTGGTGTCATCGAGGGGCGATTGCCGATACCGCAACGGCACGCCGTGCTTTGCCGCGAGTTCCGCGAACGTCGAAGGGCGCAGAGACCCCTCGAGGTGACAATGCAGATGGATCTTTGGAATGAGCTCCGCGAGCGAGCCGCCCATACAGGTGCTTTCGCCGCTGCGCCGTAGTATCTGCTGCTGGCGCGGGGTGGAGCAGTCCGGTAGCTCGTCGGGCTCATAACCCGAAGGTCGGTGGTTCAAATCCACCCCCCGCAACCAAACTCCCTTAGCGGATCGTCGCGCCTTCCACCACGGCGCTGCCGTCGCGCAACTCGATCCGATCGAACGGTGCCGCGGCGCGCGTAAAGAGCTCGCTCGTAGCACCTTTTGGCACGAGCGTTCCCAGAGGAACGGCTCTCCCGCGGCGCACGCCGTAGACTCCATACCGCCGGTTTGCGCCTACGATGACGTAATACCACGACCGGTCACGCGCGTAGATCGCCTTGGCCGGCGGTCCGCCTCCGCTGAACTGAGCGTGCGAGAAGTGACTCTGAATCATCGCCAGCGCAGCGACGTCCGGCTGCGGCGTGCCGCGCGGGACGACGAGGCCAAGGAGGAAAGCCGCCGCGACGCCAGCGCCGAGCCACCAGCGCGGTGCGGACGTTCGGCGAAACGGCAGGGCGTCGTGCGCCGATCGAGGCGTCGCGCGCGCGACCCGAGCGCGCTCGAGCGCGAGCACCGTTTCCTCCGCTTCGCCCAGTCGCCGTAAGCATTGCGGACAGGCCGCGGCATGCGCGTCGGCGGCGGCGCGTTCCGCAGCATCGAGGGCTCCGGCGGCATAGAGCTCGGCGGACTCGCCGATGTGCGGCTCACGTTGCATTGCTGCCCTCCGTAACGAGCGAGCGGCGCAGGGCGCGTAGCGCGTCGCTGAGCCGTCCCTTGACCGTGCCGAGCGGGATGCCGAGCTCGGACGCAACCTCAGACAGCGTCATCCCGCCATAGTACGCGCGCTTCACCACGGCGGCTTGTCCGTCGGTGAGCTGCGCGAGCGCCCGTGCGACGCGCTCGCGTTCGATCGGATCTCCGTCGAGCTCGTAGGTGCCGGGCGGTTCGATCCGCTGGGCCGCGTCCCGGAAGCGTCCCTCGCCGCGGATGCGCATCAATGCCCGATTTCGTGCGCAGACCACGAGGAACGCTTCCAGGCTTCCGCGCGCGGTCGAGTACGCGGTTCGGCGCCGCCACAAGTGAAGGAAAACGTCCTGTACGCATTCGCCGGCCGCCTCGGGATCGCGGAGCAGCGCGAGCGCCGCAGCGCGCATTCGCGGTCCGAAGACGCGATAGGCCGCATCGTACGCCGACGCATCGCCGCGAGCGAACCCGCGTTCCAGCCGCTCGTCGCGCACTTATCCGAGCGCGCGATCCTCGAGCCGTACGTCGCCGCCGTCGAGCTCCACCGTGCGATAGCCGATTGCGCGAAGCAGGTCCGCGTGAGGAAGGGTCACCGGACCGGGTTTCGCCGCGGTGCCGGGTTTCGGCTGCGGATACGCCGTCGCATCGGCGCTGGCGAAGCGAATGTTGCCTTCACGATGAGTAACGATTTGATGGATGTGCCCGTTGAGCACCGTCACGTGATCGAAAGGCCGCAGCAGTGCGAGCGCCTTCGCGCCGTCTTCGGTCGTCCAGCCCCACTGCGGATAGAGCGCGTAGAGCGGCACGTGCGTGAAGACTACGACCGGCGTGCTCCGCGCAACACTCGCAAGGTCCTTCGCAAGCCAGTCGAGCTGGTCGCTGCCCAGCAGGCCCATTTTCTCGAAATTGAAGACGTTGAGCACCACGACGTAGTGTACGCCGCGCGAGTCCCACGACGCCCATCCGCCCGCCGTTGCGTGTGGAATGCGGAAGTTGCTGAGATACGCGTTGAGGTCGTTGCCCACAACGTCGTGTTCGCCGGGCAGAGCGACGAGCGGCGCGCGCAGCTGCGACAAAATTGCGCGGGCGTCGTCGAACTGCTTCGCCGTCGATAAATGCGTGATGTCGCCGGTATGCACGACGAACTCCGGCTGCGACGGCATCGCGTTGATCGACTCCACCGCCATGCGCAGCGTCCCGGCGACGTCGGGATTGGCGGGCTGGTGAAAGCCGATATGACTGTCGCTGATCTGAACGAACGCCACGGAACGCGGCGGCGCCGCCGCCACGGCCTTCCCCGTCAGCAGGCCGCTTGCCCCGAGCGAATACGCGATTCCCGCCCCGGTCCAACCGACGTGTTCCAGAAAGTCGCGGCGTCTCATGGCTTCACCGCCGTGACGACGATCGTGCCCTTCATGAACGGGTGCAGTTGGCAAAAGTACGCATACGTGCCGGGCGACGTAAACGCATGGCGCCAGACGGCGTGCGTATCGAGGCCCTTTGAGTCGAAGCTGCCGTCCGTCGCCGTAACGGTATGCGCGTCGTCGTCCTGGTTGGAAAACGTCACGACCTGTCCCGCTTGGACCGTCAGCGTCTTTGGCAAGAACGCGTCGCCTTCGATGCGTACGGCCGGCGCCGTCGTGGCCGCCGCGGCGGGCGCGAGCAAGGCCGCAGCCAATGCGACAATTTGATATCTCATGTCCGAGATATGCCGCCGGCCGCCAAACGGTTGGGGCGTTTACCCGAGCGTTAGCCGGCCTCTCCCGATTTCGTAATCCGCCATCCCATAGTACACGTCGAACTTCCGTTCCGAACGGCGGTCGATGCCCGTGGGGAACACGACGTGGCTTATCGTGTCGCGCACCTCGGCGCGCACCTCGGGAACCAACAGCGGCTCGGGCGACCGATAGACGACGCGGTCGAGACGGCGAGCGTCCTGCACCATGACGCCGGCGCAGTAGCGCAGCAGCGCCGAGCCGTCGGGATGCGCCAGTTCGTCGACTCCATGGATGACGGACAGCCAACCCTGCGCGACGCGCAACGGCGGCGTCCCGGCGCCCACCTTGATTTTTCCCCACGAAGCGGGCGGCATCGCGAGGCGATGCGTCTCGACCACGGTGCAGATTTCGCGAATGTCGGAGCGAACGGCGTCCAGGGCGACGTAGCCGACGGCGATGCCCTCGCGCTCCTCTGGGGGCAGCGCTTCAATCGCGGCGAGCGCGCTCTGCGCGTCGGGCGTGGCGAGCTGCAGTGTGGGACGATGAAAGAATGCCAGCGATTCGACGCCGCCCGGCGATACGATTGGGTCGGGAAAGAACGCGGCGTCCTTGTCCGCGACCGGCGCCGTACTGTCGCGAAAGCCAAGCAGCCCGACTCGTTCCCACTCCACGCCGTCGCGCGAGAGCGCAACGGCGACCTCTGGGCCGCGCGGCCCGAAAGCGACGTATGCCATCACGTATCGATCGATCGCCGCGACGAAGGTGACGCGCGGATCTTCGCAGCCGTATCCGCCCGGCGCATCGCGCCGCTCGTACGGCGCCTCGGGTACGAGCGCATAGCCGTGCGGCTCGACTTCCAGCGTGCCGTCGGCGCGTTCGTGTGCGCGAAAGAAGCCAATGCGCGAAACGTTGCCGTCCGCCACCATGCGCGGATACAGCGCGAGCGTGCCGTCCCGCAGACGCGTGCACGCCGGATTGAGCACGCCCATCCGCTCTGCCGCGACGCCGTTGGGCTTTAGCACGACGCCGGTGCGCCGGAAGCGGGGACTATTGAGTGAAACCGCTCAGCCCCGCTTCTTTTCCGACGGCCTCGAATGCCGCGAGCGCGCGGTCCATCTCATCGGCGGTCAGCGCCGCGCTGATCTGCACGCGAATGCGCGCCGCCCCTTCCGGCACCACCGGAAACCCGAAGCCGGTCACGAAGATTCCGCGCTTTAACAGCCGGTCGCTCAGCGCGATGGCAAAGGCCGTCTCGCCGACGATGATCGGAACGATCGCGCTCTCGCTTTCCAGCGGCGCGTAGCCGATGCGCTTGAGACCTTCGCGAAAGTACCGCGTCTTCTCGCGCAGCGTCCGTACGCGCTCCGGATGCGCGTCGAGGTAGTCGATCGCGGCCAGCGAACTGCATGCGACCGTCGCAGGCAGCGCGTTGGAAAACAGCTGCGGCCGGGAGCGCTGAATCAGCGTGTCGATCAGTGCCCCGCTGCCGGCGACGAATCCGCCCGCCGCTCCGCCCAGCGCTTTGCCAAGCGTTCCGGTGATGACGTCGACTTCTCCCGTCAGGTTGTAGTGCTCGACCGTGCCGCGGCCCGTTTCGCCCATGACTCCGGTGCCGTGCGAATCGTCGACCACGGTGATTGCGCCGTACCGCTTCGCGAGCGCGACGATCTCCGGCAGCTTCGCAAGATCGCCTTCCATGGAGAAGACGCCGTCCGTCACGATGACGACCGGAAAGCAATCCCCGACGCTCGCGAGCTTCGCCTCGAGGTCCGCCATATCCGCATGCTTGAAGCGCTCGCGACGCGCCTTCGAAGCCAACCGCACGCCGTCGATGATCGAGGCGTGATTGAGTTCGTCCGAAACGATCGCCGAACCGGCATCGCAGATCGTGGGAAACAGCCCCGTGTTCGCGTTCCAGCACGACACGTACGAAAGGGCCGCCTCGGTGCCGAGGAAGCGCGCGATGCGATCTTCCAACGCACGGTGCACGTCGAAGGTGCCGCAGATGAAGCGCACAGATGCGGTGCCGGCGCCGTATTTGTCGAGGCCCAGTTTTCCGGCCTCGATCACTTCCGGCTGATCTGCCAAGCCTAGAGTAATTGTTGCTCGAGAGGACGATGACGTCGCCGGCCTCCTCCATATGCACTTCCGGCGCCATTGGGGTGGTCAGGTGGCGCAGGCGTTTGTACGTCCCGGCCGCTTTGAGCGCGTCGAGGTCGCCCTGCAGCTTCGCTTCGAACGCTTGATTCATGGCTTTGCAATGTCTCCCTTGAAGTCCAGCACGATCTTGGCGGCCTCGCCCTCCCGCATAAGGTCGAACGCGCGCTCGAACTGCGTATAGGGCAGGACGTGGGTGATGATCGCACGCGGATCGACGCGACCGCTCTTCACCAGCGCTTCGGTCTGGTACCACGTTTCAAACATGCGCCTCCCGTTGATACCCAAGACCGTCAGTCCCTTGAAGATGATTCGCTCGGCGAGGTTGAGATTCACGGTGCCGGCCGGGATCCCAAGCAGCGCGGCGGTTCCACCGTTGCGCAGCAGTTGGAGGCCCAGGTCGATCGCCGCGCCGCTGCCGGACATCTCGAGCAGCACGTCGACGCCGTCTCCATGGGTCCGTCCCCGTATCTCGTCCACGAGACCGTCCTGCGTTGCGAGAAACGTCGCATCGGCACCCAGGCGCCGGGCGAGCTCGAGCTTCGCCGGGTTGACGTCGAGTGCGTAGACGGTCGTGGCACCGGCGGCCCGTGCGACGGGAATCGCCATCAGGCCGATCGAGCCGACGCCGGTGATCGCGACGCTCTTCACGCTCACGCCGGCGGCCATCACGGTATGCACCGCATTACCGAGCGGGTCGAAGATTGCGGCGCATTCGTCGGGGATCGCCGGATCCAGGCGCCAGACGTTGTATTCGGGGACGGCGATGTATTCGGCGAACGCGCCATCGCGATCGACGCCGATGATTTGAACGCGCTCGCAGATATGTGCCTGGCCGGTCCGGCATAAGACGCATGTGAGATCGGCGATGTGGCCTTCGGCAGACACGCGCTCGCCGACGCGCACGCCGCGCACCGCGTCGCCGATCGCCGCCACGGTTCCCATGAACTCGTGGCCGACGATAAGCGGCGTCTTCACGCGACGCTGCGCCCATGCGTCCCAGGAGTAGATATGCTGATCGGTCCCGCAGAGACCCGCCTTTTCGACGTGAATCAGCACGTCGGTCGGTCCGATCGCCGGAATCGGGCGTTCCGTCAGCGCGAGGCCGGGGTGCGGATCGGGCTTGACGAGCGCCCGCATCGAAGAAGCCATGACGGCGCGGTATTTCACGCGGACGCCGTGGGGAACCCCCCGCCCTCAGCCCGCGCGTTTGTCGTTTGCGAAAATAGCGAGGTCCTTCGGAATGATGAAGATTTCTTCGCCGGTGCGCAGGGCAAGATCGCGAAAACGTTCCTGCGACAACTCCACGTGAACCGTGGCTCCCCACTCGCTGAGCGTCTCGACCTTGACGAACGGTCCCGCCGCGTTGATGTGCTTCGTCGTCGCACGAAACGCGTTCGCGCCCTCGGGCTCCCGCGCGATCTTGAGCGCGTGCGGACGAACGAAGACGAGGTCGCCCGTCGCCTCCCCATGAATCCGCGCCGTCCCGTTATCGACGCGGCCGTGGAACAGGTTGACGTTGCCCAAGAAGTTGTAGACAAAGGAGCTCGCCGGCCGGTGGTAGACCTCGTCCGGCGTCCCGACCTGCTCGATGCGGCCGCCGTTCATCACGGCGACCTGATCGGCAACTTCGAGCGCCTCGTCCTGGTCGTGCGTCACGAAGACGCTCGTGACGCCGACCTCGTCGTGCAGCTGTCGAAGCCACCGCCGCAGCTCGAGCCGCACTTTCGCGTCGAGCGCGCCGAACGGCTCGTCCAAGAGCAGGACGCTGGGCTCGACCGCGAGCGCTCGCGCGAGCGCGACGCGTTGGCGCTGGCCGCCGGAGAGCTGCGACGGATAGCGGCTCGCCTGATTTTGGAGTTGAATGAGGGCGAGCAGTTCGCCGACGCGCCGGCGGATCGCCGCGGGCGCCGGCCTCGTTCGGCGCGGCCGCACGCGCAGCCCAAACGCGATGTTGTCGAACACCGTCATGTGGCGGAAGAGCGCGTAGTGCTGAAAGACGAATCCGACGCGCCGTTCGCCGGCGCTGCGCTTGCTGATGTCCTGTCCGTCGAAATGCACGACGCCGGCATCGGCGACTTCCAACCCTGCGATGATCCGCAAGAGCGTCGTCTTTCCCGAACCCGACGGTCCGAGCAGCGCGACGAGCTCGCCGTGCGGGATGTCCAGGCTCACGTCATCAAGCGCGGTGAAGCGTCCGAACGTCTTGCGCAGGCTGCGGACGGCGATGCTCATGCGATGCGGGCTCCTTGCCGTCCGACGCGCCACTCGACCAAACTCTTGGCGACCAGCGTGACGAGCGCCAGCAGCGCCAACAGCGACGCGACCGCGAACGCCGGGACGAATTGATAGTCGTTGTAGAGGACTTCGATCTGCAGCGGCATCGTGTTCGTCAGCCCCCGGATGTGCCCGGAGACCACCGACACCGCACCGAACTCGCCCATGGCTCGGGCGTTGCAGAGGATGACGCCGTACAGCAGCGCCCATTTGACGTTCGGCAGCGTGACCTTCAAGAACGTCTTCCAGCCGCTCGCCCCCAACGTCAGCGCCGCCTCTTCTTCGTCGTTGCCCTGCGCCGCCATCAGCGGCAGCAGTTCGCGAGCGATGAACGGGAACGTCACGAAGATCGTCGCCAGCACGATGCCGGGCACCGCGAAGATGATGCGCACGTTGTGCGCCGCGAGCCAAGGGCCGGCGACTCCTTGCGCGCCGAAGAGGAGCACGTACACGAGGCCCGCGACGACGGGTGAGACGGAAAACGGCAAGTCGATCAGCGCGATCAGCGCGCTCTTTCCCGCGAACTCGAACTTGCCGATCGCCCAGGCCGCGGCCACGCCGAACACCAGATTTGCCGGCACGGCGATCGCCGCGGCGAGCAGCGTGAGTCGAATCGCCGAGAACGTGTCGGGATCGCGGAAGCTCGCGAGGTAGGCCGCCGCGCCCTGTCCGCACGCCACGGCGAAGACGACGGCCAGCGGCGCCAGCAGGAAGGCGCACAGGAACAGGACGGACGCCGCAATGAGGACGCGGCGAATCGGCACGGACTCGGTGACGACGGGCGCCCGTGGCAGGGACGCTGCCTGGACGGTCATGCTGGAACCCCCAACGCCGGGAGCGGCAGCGACGGCTCGGAAACCGCGGCGCTACGCTCGGATTTGTCGCTCCATCGCTGCAGCAGATTGATGCCGAGGAGCAGCGCAAACGAGATGACGAGCATGACGACCGCGATGGCCGTCGCACCGGCGTAATCGTATTCTTCGAGCTTGGTCACAATGAGTAGCGGCGCAATCTCGGTGCGCATCGGCATGTTGCCCGCGATGAAAATGACGGAGCCGTATTCGCCGACGCCTCGCGCGAACGCGAGCGCGAATCCCGTCAAGGCCGCCGGGAAAATCGCCGGATAGACGACGCGCACGAACGTCTGCCAGCGTCCGGCGCCGAGGCTCGCCGCCGCTTCCTCGAGCTCCGCGTCCAGGTCTTCCAGCACCGGCTGAACGGTCCGAACGACGAATGGCAGGCCGACGAACGCCAGCGCCACGACGATTCCCAACCGGGTAAACGCGACGTGGATTCCCGCCGCGGCGAGCGGCGGCCCGAACCATCCCGTCTTGGCGTACAGCGTCGTGAGCGCGATGCCCGCCACGGCGGTCGGCAGCGCGAAGGGCAGGTCAACGAGGGCATCGAGAATTCGACGAAACGGAAAGCGATACCGAACCAGCACCCACGCGACCAGCGTCCCGAAGACGAAGTTGAGTGAAGCGGCGATGAGCGATGCCCCGAAGCTCAAGCCGTATGCGGCCAGCGCGCGCGGCGCCATCACGATGCGCCAAAATTCGTGCCAACCGATTTTGGACGCTTCAAAGAACGTTGCCGACAACGGAATCAGGACGACGACGGACAGATAAAAGAGCGTGAAGCCGAGCGTCAAGCCGAAGCCCGGCAGGATACTGCGTCGCCGAAACGCCGCGATCGGGCTGCGCATCGGCTATTGGCCCGGCTGGTAGATCCGGTCGAACACGCCGCCGTCGGCGAAGTACGTTGCCTGGGCCTTGCCCCATCCTCCGAAGCGCTCGATCGTCACCATCTTCATCGCAGGAAACTGCCCGGCGTATCGCTTCGCGACGGCGGGAAGCCTCGGCCGAAAATAGTGGCGTGCGATAATCTCCTGTCCGGCCGGCGTATAGAGATATTCGAGATAGGCCTGCGCGACGCGCCGCGTGCCCTTCTTATCGACCACCCCGTCGACCAATGCGACCGGCGGTTCGGCGAGGATGCTGAGTGAGGGGCGGACGATCTCGAACCGCCCCCGGCCCAGCCGGTTGACGGCGAGCAGCGCGTCGTTCTCCCATGCCACCAGCACGTCGCCGATGCCGCGCTCGACGAACGTCGTCGTCGCGCCCCTGGCCCCCGAGTCCAGGACCGGCACGTTCTTGTAGAGTTTCGTCACGAATGCCCGCGCCGATGCGTCGTTTCCGCCGCGCTGCTGCAGCGCGTAGGCCCACGCGGCAAGGAAATTCCAGCGCGCGCCCCCAGACGTCTTTGGATTCGGCGTAATGACGGAAACGCCGGGCTTTACCAGATCGTTCCAGTCTCTGATGTGTTTCGGATTTCCACGACGAACGAGCAGCACGATCGTGGACGTGTACGGCGTGCTGTTTTCGGGCAGCCGCGATTGCCAGTTATGCGGGATCAGTGAGGTCTTTTGCGCGATGGCATCGATGTCGTAGGCCAAGCCCAGCGTTACGACGTCCGCCTGCAGCCCGTCGATGACGGCCCGCGCCTGCTTCCCGGATCCGCCGTTGGACTGCTGGACCGTGACCGTCTGGCCCGTCTTCTTCTTCCAGTATTTCGGGAACACGGCGTTATAGTCGTCGTAGAGCTCACGCGTCGGGTCGTACGACACGTTGAGGATCGTGGCAGGGCTTTGTTGCTGTGCGCGCCCAGCGAAGCCGGAGCCCAAAAACGACGCGGCTAGGGCGGCCGCAGCCAGGGCGGTTCGTACAATTTTCACGGTGATTTTCGTCCTCTCTAACTAGAAGTCGTATTCGAGCATCGCGCGGCTGTACTTGAAGATCGGGATGCCGCCGAGCTCGGTCGCGCCGATCGACGACCCGGACGGGCAGTTCGTGGCGGCCGCGCCGCAAAAGGTGTTGGAGAGGTCGCGCTCGCCGTAGCGATAGCGCAAAAGCAACCCATGATACGGCGCCTTGCCGACGTGACTGAACCGGTACCGCCCGTCAAACCACCAGATTTTGGTCCTCTCGGGCGCCAGCGCGTTTCCGTAGTCGTAGGTGGCATCGGCCGCTTGGACGATCCACTTCTGATTGGAGGAAGTGAACTGCAGCATCGCTTGCCACGACGTCCCGGGGGCGCGCCGATCGGGCTGTCCCTGGAGAAAGTTCGTCGTGTACAGCGGGTCACTCGTCGTGTTGTCCGTGTACGGACCGCCCCAGCCGCCGTAATAGATCTGGGTTTTGCCGTTTGGATTCGTGAAGCATTGTCCGGCGTTAAGCGGGAGCAGATACGCGAGCGTCGCCTTTGCCGAGATTTGATAGTCAGCGTTGTTGCACGTTACGCCGGCGGGCAGAAAGACGGTATCGGTGCGCCACGGGATAGAATCGTATGCCACCGTGAGCAGGAAGTTCTTGGTGACGTTGGCTCCGATTTGTGCGCCGATGACTTGGCTATCGACCTTGCCCAGGTACGATTGGCCGCTGTTGTTCTCCCAGCCGCCTTGCACGGCGACGAACGGCGCCCACTTGCCGTGGAACGTGTACTTTGCGTCGAACCACGACATATTGACGAGATCGGAGACGTTGTAGAAGTAGCCGTTGGCCGACAGTCCCGTTCCCGATGGATCGGTGTAGCCCAGCTTGCCCATCGTAAAGCCGTTGGTCGCGATCCCCGAGCCGCCCGACACGACGATGTTGGGCGGCAAGCCGCTGCTGCCGGCGGGATAGCTCGTCAGCAGCGTCTGGCGGCTGAAGTCCGAACTCGTTCGATTCTCGAACGTCAGCATGTCGGCGCCTTCGACAGTCCAGCCGGATGGCGCGGTGTAGTTGAGGTAACCGCCCTCGAATGCTTGCGGCTTCAGCCGCGTGTCGGCCGGGTTCGCCCACGGCGACGTGAAGAGAACGTTGCCCATTGCGCCATCGAATCCGTAGGCTTTATAGGAGAGGTACGCTTCGTAGAACGTGCTCAGCGTGAAGCCGGGCAGCGTATCGTCGGGATTGGTGTTCGGTGGAACCTGCGACACGCAGACCGCGCCCTTCGCATGATTGGCCGCGACGACGCACGGCCCGTCGATGGGATTGGCGTACAGGTACGTTCCGCCGACGTGCCAGCCGCCGCCGGGAAAGTTGTAATCGCCATGTGCGGCAATCGCGGTATTCCACGAGGCCTGATTCACGCCGGTCGAGCTATATTTCGCGCCCGGGGTGAAGTTGAATTGCGCGCCGGGATTATTAGATGCGTTCTGCCGCGTGAAGTAGTACGACCGCACGTAGCCCCCAAGCGTCAGCGGGTTGGGCGTCGCCAATGGCGCCGGCGGCGCGACCGTCGCTTCAGGAACCGGCGACTCTTCGGGCGCCGGCGATTCCGCCGGCGGCGGTGTCGCCTGCATGTAGCGCACTACGACCAGGTGCCGATCCGGCACCCACTGCACGTAGGCGCCCATCCCTTCGGAGATCACTCGCACCGGGACAAGCACCGCGCCCTCATACACGATCGGTGCAACGTCGAGCGGACGTGACTCCCCGTCGATGACGACTTCCGGCTTACCGACCGTCACTCGTACCTCCGCGCCGGCCTTCGAAACCGTCGCCGTCTTACTGGCCGGATCGTAGGACACCGTCGCACCCATCTGCTCGAACATCGAGCGCAGCGGAATCAAAATGGTTCCCCCGCGTACCAGCGCGGCCAGCACCCGCCCCTGCTTGAGGACGTCGGGACGAGCGTACACGTGATGGTCGTTGAACAAGATCGGCACCTGGCCCGAGGGCGGCGTGCCGTAATCGGGCGACTGCGCCAGCGCTGCCGAAGCGCTCGCGGCGACCCAGCCGAGGATGATGAAGCCGTGGCGAAGGAAGGGAACCTTCATAACGAAAGGAGTCTCCTGTCGGACAAAGTGACTTGAGTCACTTTCCAGAGAGTCCCACATTTGATAACTAGAGTCAATATGTTGCTGAGGTAAAAAATCGCCCGGCGATGAGCCGGGCGATCGTGCGTTGGCGCCAGAGGTTGTTAGAAGTCGTATTCCAGCTGCGCCCGATTGTATTTGAAGAGCGGCAAACCGCCTAACTCACTTGCCCCGACCGTGGACCCGGAAGGGCAGCTGGTATCGGCCGCTCCGCAAAACGTGTTCGAAAGCGAGCGCTGCGCGTATCGGTACCGCAGCAGCAATCCGCGGTATGGACCCTTCCCCACTCGGCTGAAATGGTATTGGCCGTCCAGATTCCATTCGTTCGTGTTCTCCGGTGCGAGGGCGTTGCCGTAATTGTACCAAGCATCGCTGGCAATGAAGACCCACTTCTTATTGGTTGACGTGAAGGCGATCGCCACTTTCCAAGAGTCGCCGGGAGATCGCCGATCGGCCATGCCCTGGGAAATCTGCGTCGTAAAGAACGGGTCCGTGGCGTATCCGTCGGTGTACGGGCTCGCCCAGCCACCGTAATAAATTTGCGTCGTTCCGTTCGTGTTGGTAAAGCACTGCGCGGCGTTCGTCGGCAGGAAATAGGAGAGCGTCGCGCCCTTTGCGGAGATCTGGTAGTTGGAGTTGCCGCACGTGACGTTCTTGGGCAGGAACACCGTATCGGTATGCCACGGAATCGAGTCATAGCCCGCACTCAGAACGATGTTCTTTGTGACGTTCGCGCCAATTTGCACTCCGACGTTCTGGCTGTCGATCTTACCGATGAACGATTGCCCGGCGTTGCTTTCGGTACCGCCCTGCAGCGCGATGAACGGCGCCCATCCCTTCGGAGTGAGCGTAAACCGGCCGTCGAACCACCATGCGTTTACGAGATCGCTGACACCATAGAAGTAGCCGTTTGCCGAAATGCCATGGGAGTTGTTATAGCCGACTTTGCCAAACGTGAGGCCGTTCGTGTTGATGCCGAGGCCGCCCGGAACCACGATATTCGACGCCAATCCCGGATTGCCGGCGGGATAGCTCGTCAGCAGCGTCTGGCGGCTGAAGTCCGAACTCGTTCGATTTTCGAACGTCAGCATGTCGGCCGCCTCGAAGGTCAAGCCGGAGGGAAACGTGTAGCCAAGGTCGCCGCCTTGAAACGCCGCCGGCTTCAGGCGCGAATCCGACGGGTTGGCCCACGGCGTGTTGAAGAGTTGATTGCCGAGGGTGCCGTCCCAGCCGTAGGCTTTATAGGAGAGGTACGCTTCGTAGAACGTGCTCAGCGTGAAGCCGGGCAGCGTATCGTCGGGATTGGTGTTCGGTGGAACCTGCGACACGCAGACCGCGCCCTTCGCATGATTGGCCGCGACGACGCACGGCCCGTCGATGGGATTGGCGTACAGGTACGTTCCGCCGACGTGCCAGCCGCCGCCGGGAAAGTTGTAATCGCCATGTGCGGCAATCGCGGTATTCCACGAGGCCTGATTCACGCCGGTCGAGCTATATTTCGCGCCCGGGGTGAAGTTGAATTGCGCGCCGGGATTATTAGATGCGTTCTGCCGCGTGAAGTAGTACGACCGCACGTAGCCCCCAAGCGTCAGCGGGTTGGGCGTCGCCAATGGCGCCGGCGGCGCGACCGTCGCTTCAGGAACCGGCGACTCTTCGGGCGCCGGCGATTCCGCCGGCGGCGGTGTCGCCTGCATGTAGCGCACTACGACCAGGTGCCGATCCGGCACCCACTGCACGTAGGCGCCCATCCCTTCGGAGATCACTCGCACCGGGACAAGCACCGCGCCCTCATACACGATCGGTGCAACGTCGAGCGGACGTGACTCCCCGTCGATGACGACTTCCGGCTTACCGACCGTCACTCGTACCTCCGCGCCGGCCTTCGAAACCGTCGCCGTCTTACTGGCCGGATCGTAGGACACCGTCGCACCCATCTGCTCGAACATCGAGCGCAGCGGAATCAAAATGGTTCCCCCGCGTACCAGCGCGGCCAGCACCCGCCCCTGCTTGAGGACGTCGGGACGAGCGTACACGTGATGGTCGTTGAACAAGATCGGCACCTGGCCCGAGGGCGGCGTGCCGTAATCGGGCGACTGCGCCAGCGCTGCCGAAGCGCTCGCGGCGACAGAGAAAAGCGCCGCGGCGATGCCCGCGCGAACGAGCGGAAATGACACGGTAAAGATGCTCCTTCCGTAGCTGGCGAGGACGTGACAAGCAGAGTCTAGCGCCCTCCGATTAAGGGGCACTTAACGATGGCTTAACGAGGGTGACGGTTAGCCGAAGCGGCCGGTGATGTAATCTTCGGTCCGCTTGTCTTGAGGCTTGGTGAAGATCGTCGCGGTCGTGCCGCTTTCGACCAGCTCGCCCATCAAGAAAAAAGCGGTATTATCGCTGATGCGCGCGGCCTGCTGCATCGAGTGCGTCACGATGACGACGGTGTAGTGCTTCTTCAGTCCGCCGATCAGATCTTCGATCTTGCTCGTCGCGATCGGGTCGAGCGCCGAAGCGGGCTCGTCCATCAGCACGACCTCCGGATCGACGGCGAGGCAGCGCGCGATGCAGAGCCGTTGCTGTTGTCCGCCCGAAAGGGCCAGCGCCGAACGGTCGAGCCGGTCTTTCACCTCGTCCCAAAGGGCGGCGCGGCGCAAGCTGCGCTCGCAGATCTCCATCAGGCGTCCCTTCCCGCGTTCGCCGTGAATCCGCGGGCCGTACACGACGTTGTCGAAGATCGTTTTCGGAAACGGATTTGGCCGCTGGAACACCATGCCGATGCGATAGCGGATCGTCACGGGATCCAGATCCGGCGCGTAGATGTCCTGACCGTCGAGAACGACCCGCCCCTCGACGCGCGCGCCCGGCGTAAGGTCGTGCATGCGATTGAGCGCCCGAATGAACGTCGACTTGCCGCAGCCGGACGGACCGATGAGCGCCATCACGCGATGCGCCGGTATCAGCAGCGAAGCGTTTCGGATCGCGTGAAACGCGCCGTAGTAGACGTCGAGCCTTTCGACATCCATCTTCGTCTCGCTGGAGACGGATGCCGAACTTTCAGCCGCCAGAGCCATCGCGGCAGCTTCTTCTTTGGGCCGCTTAGAATTGCCCGGTCCGCTTTAAGAACCGTTAAGGCCGCGACCGCGCCGCCTGCCCTTTGACGCGGACGATCGGCAGCCGGATCGTAAACGACGTCCCTCGTCCCAACATCGATTCGGCCGAGATGGCTCCCCCGTGCGCGTCGACGATCGCCTTGACGATCGCGAGGCCGAGGCCCGCCCCGCCGGTCGCCCGCGCGCGGGAGCGATCGACGACGTAAAACCGCTCGAAGATATGCGGGAGCGCGCGATACGGTATGCCTTCGCCCGTATCGCGCACGCGCAAGACCGCGTCGCTCTCGCGCGCGTCGAGCTCCACGCGAACGCGGCCCCCGTCCGGCGTATGGCGCAACGCGTTATCGATCAGATTCACGAACACTTGCGCGAGGCGGTCGGGGTCGGCCTCGACACGTACCGGCCGCAGGACGTCGAGCTGGATGGAGACGCCCTTCTTCCACGCCTGGTGCTCGAACGACGCGACAATTGGCCGCGCAACCACTTCGAGGTCGACGTCGCGCAGGTGCAGCTTGAGCTGTCCCGACTCCGTTCGCGCTTGTTCGAGCAGCTGCCCCACCAGCGCCACGAGCCGATCGACCTGCGCCAGCGCCTGCGGCAGAAACAGGTCCCGCGCTTCCCGTTCGGGCGCCTCCAAAACGGTTTCCAGCATGAGCTTGATCGACGAGAGCGGCGTGCGGAGCTCGTGCGAAACGCTGGAAAGAAATTCTTTTCGGGCGCGCTCGAGACGCACCAATTCGGTCTGATCGTCGGAAAAAATCGCAACACCCGTAACGCTTTCGCGTTGACCGCCGAGCGGAGACACGGAGATCCGAAACGTCCGCGCGCCTTCCGCGCCGGCCAAGACCAGCGGCGCCACCGATGCCTCACCGCCGAGGGCGTCGGTAATGCGCCGCTCGAGTTCGACGTTGCGAATCGCTTCGATGACGTGCAGATTTCTCGCGCGCTCGGCGTCGAACCCGAACGCCGCGCCCGCGGCCGCATTGGCAAAATCCACGCGACCCGCACGGTCGACGACGATGACGCCGATCGCCAGCGCCCCGACGAGCCGGGCGAAGGGGCCTTCGACCGGCAGCGGCGCTGCGGTCGCCGCCGGCGCAAGCGGTCTTTCGTCCACACCCGCTTCCCCGCGTTGGCGTGACAGGCGCGCCGCACCGTATCCCGCGGCCGCTCCCGCCGCCAGCGCCAGCAGCGACCAGTCCAGCGGCGTCAAGCCTTGAACATGTAGCCGCGGCTGCGTACCGTCAAGATGTGCCGCGGCTTGCGCGAATCTTCCTCGATCTTCTCGCGGAGCCACCGAATATGAACGCTGACGGTCTGCTGCTCTCCTTCGAAATCGTAGCCCCACACCTTATCGAGAAGCGTTTGCCGCGTGACGACCCGGCCGTGGTTTTCCATCAGCACCCGCAGTAAGCCGAACTCTTTGGGCGCCAGCGAAACGTCGTCGCCGCGTACCGTGAGCTGCTGCCGCGATGGGTCGAGCGCGATGCCGCCGAGCGCGATGGCCTCGTCGTGCCCGGCCGGCAACGCCGCCTGCCGGCGAAGCCGCGCTTTGACGCGTGCCAGAAACTCGTGCAGCGCAAACGGCTTGGTGACGTAATCGTCCGCGCCGAGTTCCAGCGCCAATACTTTATCGATCTCTTGATCCTTCGCAGTCAACATGATAATCGGCACGGCGCTGAATTTTCGGATCTCTTTGCACGCTTCCACACCATCCAGGATCGGCAGCATGATGTCGAGCACCACGAGGTCGGGCTGCTCGCGCTGTGCGGTCGCGATTGCGCTGCGTCCGTCGCCCGCGGTGACGACCGCATAGCCGCTGCGCTCCAGATTGAAGCGCAGCGTTTGCAAGATCGCGGACTCGTCGTCGACGACGAGGATTTTCTTACCGGGGTCCGCGTTCTTGATCGGGGCCGCTCCCGGTAGCGGCGGCCGTTCCGGCGTTCGATTCATAGGCTCTCACGATCGCGCTGTAATCCAGCGCGCCGTCCCCTTCCGCGGAGCGAGTGGTATAGAGCTGATAGGCGAGCCCCGTCGCGGGCATGGGATAGTTCGAGGCACGGGCGGTGTCGAGCGCCGCCGCCAGGTCTTTACGCAGCAGATCGAGCGCGAAGCCGCCGTCGAACGTCCCGGCGAGCCAGGTCTTGGGAAGCCACTCTTGCAGCACGTAGTTCGACGCGGTGGCGGAAGCGAGCACCGCGCGAACCGCATCTAAGTCGGCGCCGGCGCGCTTGGCAAAGAGCAGCCCTTCGACGTTGGCGATCATCACGTTCGCGATGATGATTTGGTTGACGAGTTTGACCGTTTCACCCATCCCGACGGGTCCGAGATGGTGCGGATTACCCATCGCGCGCAACACCGGCTCGGCCCGTCGAAAGAGCGCGGGCGCCGCGCCCACCATGATCGTCAGCGTGCCGGCATCGGCGCGTACGGGACCGCCGCTGACCGGCGCGTCGATGAAGTCGATGCCGCGTTCGGCGGCCCGTTGCGCAAAACGGCGCGACGCGACGGGCGAGATCGTCGACATGTCGATCACCAGCAATCCGCTGCGGGCCCCGGACACGACCCCGCTCGGTGCAAAGAGCACGTCCTCCACTTGCGGCGCGTCGGGAACGCAGATGACGACGGCGTCCGCGCCGGCCGCCAACTCCGCGGGATTCGCGGCCTCTGCCACGCCGTGGCTCCGCAGGCGTTCGAGCGCGTCGCGACTCCGATGAACGCTCGCGGTCACCGCAAAACCGGCCTTCTGCAACGAACGAGCCATGGGCTCGCCCATCGCGCCAAGTCCAACGAAACCGACGCGCGCAATCACGAGCGGCCCTTTGGGCGCAGCCTCAGGATAACCTTCGGAGCACGGCGAAGGCGTGAGCATTATGACTGCTACGGCCACTCCGGCAATTGTACGACCCACCTTCGACGCGATGAATCTTTCGATCGGGAAACGGACGAGGCTCCACCGGCTGATGTACGAACACGGCCCAGCAAACGGCACGCTGATGATGCTGCCGATCGATCAAGGCCTCGAGCACGGGCCCATCGACTTCTTCGACAATCCAGATGCGATCGACACGGATTGGATCTACCGGCTCGCGGTCGACGGCAATTTTTCGGGCGTCGCGCTCCACGTTGGGCTCGCGGAAAAATATCAAAAGTGCTACGCCGGCCGCGTACCGCTGCTGCTGAAGGTCAACGGCAAGACCAACATCCCGCCCGACGACGAAGCGTTTAGCCCGATGACCTCGTCGGTCGAAGATGCGGTCCGTCTCGGCGCGGACGCCGTCGGCTACACGCTGTACGTCGGCAGTCCGTCGCAAGAGCTCGACATCGCGCAGTGCGACGACGTGCGCCGCGATTGCGACCGCTACGGCATGCCGCTGGTCGTGTGGGCATATCCGCGTGGATCGGCCGTGAAAGCCAAGGGCGGCATCGACTCGCTGTACGCCGTCGATTATGCGGCCCGAGTGGCGTGCGAGCTCGGAGCCGACGTGATCAAGCTCAACGAGCCGGTCTGGAAAGCCGACGACGCGGCCAAGCTGCCGAAGCCGTACGACACGCTCTCGTTCGACGACGTCGAAGGCCTTCGCAAGGTCGTGCGGTCGGCGGGACGCAGCCTCGTGCTGGTTTCCGGCGGGAGCAAGATGGGCGACGACGCGACGGTCCACAAGGCCCACGTCGCGATGGCGGCGGGTTGCGTCGGTCTGATCTTCGGTCGAAACATGTGGCAGCGCAAGTGGGATGCCGCCCTAGCGATGGCCTCGCAAATTCATGGCGTCCTCGGCGACTACGGCCAGGAACAGTAAGCGCCGAAAAACGGTCAGTGCGCCGTCAGCTCTGCGGCGGCGGCGCAGTTCGAACAATACCAGCCGATAGCACCGCCGTGATCCTGCGGAACCATCTGTTCGCGGTTTCCGCGCCGCCCGCAGCGCGCGCATGCATACGTCGAACCCGCGGCGGAGGCCGGCACGTGTGCGACCTCGTGGCGCTTGGCAATGTAGAAGGTGAAATAGATCGCTAGGCCGACCACCCACGGCGCCCATGCGAAGAAGGCGTCGAACGTGTGAGGCGAGATTTGCGGATTCACTGCTTCTTAAAGTATTCCGCGTTGATTTCCGTGTAGTTTTGCCATTTTTCCGGCACGTCGGAATCGGCGAATATCGCTTCAACGGGACAGGCCGAGACGCAGGCGCCGCAGTCGATGCACACTTCCGGATCGATGTAGAGCATCTCGTCTTCATCCTTGCCGTGAATGCAATCGACCGGACACACGTCGACGCACGACTTGTCCTTGGTGCCGATGCACGGCTCGGTGATGATGTAGGCCATGGTGTTTCAGCTTCCGCCGCCGCCGAGCCGCGCCCTTCAGACGGCGGGCCGGCCTCGGATCGCGCGAAGCAGCCAGAGCAGCACGATTGCGCCGATCAACGCGCACAGCATGCTCGGTAAGTTGAAGCCCGTTACTCCGACGTGCCCGAAGAAGCCGTAGAGCCAGCCTCCGATGAGCGCGCCGATAATTCCTACAATGATGTCGGTAATCAGGCCGCCGGGCGCTTCACCGGGAACGATCCAGCGGGCGATCAGTCCGACGATCAGGCCAAAGATGATCCACGCAAGTATCCCCAACGTCGTTTCTCCTCACGAGTTTCCGCTGCCGCCGCACAGGGAGGGCGGCTTCCCACGGTGGACGTACCCGTATTATGAAGCGTACATTCATTTGCCTGCTCGTAATTTTTGCGTTCCCTGCGGCGGCGGCGGCCGCCGGTACTGCCGGTACGAAGATCACCGTGGCGGGAGCCGGCAGCGTCGCGCTCCCACCAAACGTCGCTACGGTACAGGCCGCCGTCGAAACGAACGCGTCCGGCGCCAACGAGGCGGTCGCGCAAAACAACGCCGTCTACGATCGCATCGTCGCGGCGCTGCAGCGGCTGGGCATCGCCCGCGACGACGTAACGCTCTCGTACTACAACGTTAACTACACTCCTCGGCCCCAAACGCCACCACAAAACGGAGCGGAAGAGCGGTATGGATACACCGTTTCACGCGGCTTTAGCGTGAAGGTGCGCCGCATCGCGGATGCCGGTCGCGTGAGCGATGCCTGCGTGAACGCCGGCGCGACGACGATCGACGGCGTAGCGTTCGGTCTGGCGGACCCAAGTGCGGCGCGGGAACGGGCCACGCACGAGGCCGTAGCGGACGCCCGCGTAAACGCGGAAGCAATCGCGCGCGCGGCTCATCTGCGCATCGTCGGAATCAGCAGTATCGAGCTCGGCAACGGCCCGGTTGGCCCCGTCCCAATGATGCGCGCCGCGGCGCCCACGGCCGGCACGCGATTCGATCAATCGCCCGTCAACGTGACCATCTCGTTGACCGTCGTCTTCCTGGCGGCGCCCTAGCCGAAACTCCGCTCGGCCGCCAGTGGTAGATGGCAGCGATGAGCTTCGACTGCGAAAACTGCGCGGCCCGGCCGGCACTCAGCTCGTACGGAGGACGCCGCCTCTGTACCGTATGCGCGCAGAAACGCGCCGCGACAAGCGCGCTTCCCTTCGTCGGCGCCGCACTCGCGGCCGCCGGCCTGATCGCCGGCAGCGCGCTGCTCGTCGAGAAACTGCAAGGAAGCGGCGGTACGTCGCCGCTCGACGACCTGGGCAAGCGGTTTCGCGGAGGAACGCCGACACTGTCGACCTATTCGCGCGACCTCACGGAGCTGGCGCGCAACGGCAAGCTCGACCCGGTGATCGGCCGCGATCGCGAGATCGATCGCGTCGTCTCCATTCTGGCGCGGCGCAGCAAGAACAATCCCTGTCTCGTCGGCGAGCCGGGCGTGGGCAAGACGGCGATCGTCGAGGGGCTCGCCGCGCGCATCGTCGCTGGGGACGCGCCGCCGTCGCTGCGCGGGAAACGCGTTCTGGCGCTTTCGCTCGGCACGCTGGTCGCCGGGACGAAGTACCGCGGCGAATTCGAAGGCCGCGTAAAACGCATCCTCGACGAAGTCAAACGGAGCGCACGAGACGTCATCCTCTTCATCGACGAGCTCCACTCATTGATCGGCGCGGGCGCGGCCGAGGGGGCGCCGCTCGATCTCAGCACGATGATCAAGCCCGAGCTGGCGCGCGGCGACCTGCAATGCATCGGCGCCACCACGTTCGACGAATATCGGAAGTACGTCGAATCCGACGCGGCACTCGAACGCCGCTTTCAGCCTGTTATGGTCGAGGAACCGACCATCGAGGAAACGATCGAGATCCTTCGCGGCCTTCGCGAACGTTACGCGCTGCACCACCGCGTGACGATCGAGGAGGATGCAATTGAAGCCGCAGCGCAGCTTTCGGCGCGCTTCATCGCCGATCGCTTCCTGCCGGATAAGGCGATCGATCTCGTCGATGAAGCCGCCGCGTCCGTGGTATTGGCGAACAAGGGCGCCGTCGATCGTCCGCGCGTGACCCCCGCGGACGTCGCCGCGGTGGTCACTCGCTGGACCGGCATTCCGCAGGACTCCCTGACCGAATCGCAGGCAACTCGCCTCCTCGACTTGGAGCGGCTGCTGGCTCAGCGGGTGGTTGGCCAAGACCACGCCATCGCCGCCGTGTCGGACGCGATCCGGCGCGCCCGGATGGGGCTCCACGACCCGCGTCGGCCGCACGGAAGCTTTCTCTTCCGCGGCGCAAGCGGTATCGGCAAGACGGAGCTGGCGAAGGCGCTTGCCGAAGTGCTCTTCGGCAGCGAAGCGGCACTCGTGCGCATCGACCTTTCCGAGTTTACCGAGCCGCACACCGTCTCGCGCCTCCTCGGTGCTCCGCCGGGGTACGCGGGGCACGAAGAGGCGGGTCAGCTCACCGAACCCGTGCGCCGGCGCCCGTACTGCGTCGTGCTGTTCGACGAACTGGAGAAGGCCCACCCCGACGTCGCATCGATCCTGCTGCAAATTCTCGACGAGGGCCGCGTGACCGACGCCAAGGGCCGCACGATCGACTTCCGTCACGCGCTGCTGGTCCTGACGACGAACCTGCAAGACGACGAGATTCCCGTCGCGTTGCGCGCAGAGCTTTTGGATCGCATCGACGAAGTCGTCGCGTTCGAGCCGCTCGGCCTCCCGCAGATTGAAGCGATCGTGACGATCCACGTCAACGCCCTCGCAGGGCGGCTCGGAGCGAGAAACGTCGCGCTGCACCTTTCCGACGATGCACGACGCTACCTCGCCAACGTTTCGATCGGCGCCGGAAGCGGCGCCCGCTACGTCGCGCGCACGGTGTCGCACTACGTCTCGACGCCGCTCTCGACGGCGCTGCTGCGCGGCGAGCTTCGCGACGGATCCTCGGCGGACGTGACGCTGGACGGCGACACGCTGCGCGTACGCGCCGCTTAGGCGGCGTCAGGGCAGCAGCGCCGCTCCGGAGTTCGTCGGCGGCGACAGCGCGAGCGCAACCGGCGAGCTGACGCCCGCGGAATACGTCGTCCACGGACCGCCCGCGTAGGGCGCCGGATACTCCGTGACGGTGTTGTTTCCGTGATTGGCGACGTAGAGATTGCCCAAAACGTCGATGGCAAGGGCGATCGGCTCGCTTTGTCCGCCGGCGATCGTTGCCGGCGTGCCTGCGTAGGGCGCGGTATATTCGGTCACGGTGTTGGCGCCCTGGTTTGGTACGAACAGCGTCGCGGATGCGCTCAGTCCAATCGCGCCTTGCTCGTTGACGCCATTGGTAATCGTCGCGACGGGTACGCTTTGATTCGTGAATGGCGGCGTATATTCGACGACTGAATTCGGCGTCGAATTGAGGTTCGCCACGAACAGATTGCCGCGTGTGTCGAGCGCGAGCGAATTTGGCCCGCTCAGGCCTTTGGAAATGGTCGTGGGCGCGCCGGTATAGGGCGCGGCATATTCGGTCACGGTGTTGGCCGCGGCATTGAGGACGAACAGATTCGCGTTGGCGTCGACCGCCACGCCCACCGGATCGTCGATCCCGTTCGTAATCACTTGCGCCGGCGCCCCGCCGTAGGGCTGCGAGTACATCGTCACCGTATTGCTGCCGTTGCCGTTAGCGACGAAGAGGTCGCCGCGGCCGTCCATGGCCAGCGCCTGGGGGTGGTTCACTCCCTGTGTGATTACCGTCGGCGTCTGGTTGTATGGCGGCGCATATTCCGTCACGCTCCCGGGCTGATTGGCGACGAAGCAGTTTCCTGCGGGGTCGAAGACCAGGGCCTGCGGACTCGCGATTCCCGTTTGAATCGTCGCAAGCGGCGCGCTCCCGCCGTTGGCGTAGAGCGTCACGGTGTTCGCGTTGGAGTTCGCGACGGCCATGACTTGGCGCACGTCTACCCGTGCCGTTCCGCCGCACGTCGCGGCCGCCTGCCCGCACGGATTAGGGGCGCCTGCGTAGCTGACGCCCGCACGCAGCAGGCTGGAGCCCGCGCTGGCCGACGCCGGGCCGCTGACGTAAAAGACGTTGGGCGTGAGCTTCGCCGACGCGCTCACCGAGAGTGGGAGCGACCCGCCGGCTTGGCTCAACGAAAACGTCGCACCGGCATTGCCAACGATGACGTTCTGATTCGCATCGAGCAGCTCGACGAGCAGCGGATGCTTCCCCGCCCCGAAGAGGTCGATGCCGCCCTGCGCGTTCGGCGCGCTCGTGAACGACCCGGGGACGATCTGCACTTGGGCCGGGATGCCGCTCAGTGCCAAGTTGAGTGCGTTGCTCGCGTTGGGCGCGACGGAAAACGCGATGGCGGCGTTGCCGATCGTGCCCGTGTAGGTCCCCGTTGGAAGAGAGAGCGCGAGCTGACAACTGGTTCCGCCGGTCGATGGCGCGCATCCCGTCGCGTTTGGTCCGACCGTGACGGTCTGGCTGATGCTGGTCGGTCCCGTCATGTTGATCGCCACCAGCTGCGTCGCCGCCGAGGCGGGGCCGGCCGCCAGCGGCGGCGGCGTACTCAGCGCCGGCGCCGCTCCAAGCGCCGGCGCGGCGGCCGGCGTGGGCGGAAGCGGATGCGAGACCGAGGAGGCGCCCTGGCTCCCGGCGGGCAGGTAGATGCGAACGATCGTGTTGCCCGAGCCGCCCCCCGCGAGGCCGCCGCTGGGCACCATGGCGCCGCTCTCCCCGCCCCCGGCGCATCCGGCGGCCGCCGTGCCGGCGGCCAGCGCGAGGGCGGCGCACAAGGGAAACCGTGGACGGAACACGCGCTATCGCAAGAGGCGTTCGACGTTGCTGCGCATGTCGGCGGGCGAGAGCTCACCGACGACCACCTTGCGGACGATGCCGCCGCGGTCGATGAACACGTGGACCGGCAATCCGTTGACGTCGTACTGGTCGCGCAGCGTACCGCTATCGACCACCACCGGGTAACTCAGGTGGTGTCCGCTGCGAAATGCGGCGGCTTTGCCGGCGTTCTCGAGGACGTCCACGCCGACCACCTGTAAACCGCGTTGTCCGTATCGGCGCGCCAGGGCGTCAATGGCGGGCGCCTCTGCGTTACACGGCGGGCACCACGTCGCGAAAAAGTTCAGATAGACGGCCTTGCCGCGCAACGAGCCCAGCGCGAGCGTCGGACCGGGAAGGCTCTGCTCCCTCCAGGCGGGTGCCGGACGTCCCACGTGCGCCGTTCCTGCCGACGTCCCGAGCGACCCGGAGCCGCCGTGGCCGCAGGCCCCCAGGGCGCAGGCCGCCGCGAACGCCGAGGCGGCGCGCACGTCAGCCATAGCTGGGATAACCGACGGCCCGGCGGTCTTCTCGCATCTGTTTTCGTAATTCGTCGGCGTCGCGAAAAAGCCGCTGCTCCCGCAGGTAGCGCAGCTCGCGCAGCGCGATTTCGCGTCCGTAGACCGTGGGCTGAAAATCGCGCAGCCACGCCTCGATCGTTCGCCGGCGACCGGCGAACTGCGGATTCATTCCGATGGAAACGAGGGCCGGGTAATCGCGCCCATCGTAGCGCGCCAACCCGGCGTACACACCGTCCTTGGGCAGCAGCTTCTGCGGCGCGCGGACGTTGGCAGTGGGGAACCCAAGGGCGTGTCCGCGGCCATCGCCGATCTCCACCGCTCCCCGAAGCTCGTAGCCGACGCCCCCGAGCAGGCGATCCGCCTCCTCCATCGCTCCGGCGGCAACGAGGCTGCGGATCCGCGTGCTCGAAATCCGCTCGCCGCCGTCGGCGACGTGGTTGACCGAGACGACGGCGATTCCGCGCGGCGCGAACCGGTCGTTCATCATCGCGACGTCGCCGCCGCGCCTGTGACCGAAGCGAAAAGTCGAACCAACGACGACGCGGCGCGCGCCGAGCCCCTGGGCGACGATGTCGAGGAACGCCTCCGGCGCGAGCGTCGCGATCGCCTCGTCGAACCTCACGAAAAAGCATTCCTCGAAGCCAGCGTCGGCGAAGAGGACCAGGCGTTCCTCCGGCGTGCAAAGCAGTGCCGGCTGCGATCCGGGCCGCAGGTGGGTCGCGGGATGATTTGCAAACGTCAGCACGCCGGCACGCCAGCCGGGCTTACGCAGCCGCAGCGCCTGACGCGCGATCTCCCTGTGACCGCGATGGAATCCGTCGAAGAAGCCGATCGCGAGTACGAGCGGCCGATCGTTGTCGCGATCAAGGTCATGAGCGATCCGCATCACGTAAACACTTTACGCGGTGCGAGCAGCGTCCCGAGCGCTTCGCCCACGCCGACCAGCGTACGCGACGTGTCGCGCACGAAGACGTGACGCCCCGTGGCTCCCTCCGGCAGCGGAACGACGCGTCCCGCTCGAAAGTCGGCCGAGCCGCGCAGGTCGAGGACGATCGTTGGAAACGGGATGATGTTCTCGGGGGCGATTACGGCGCTTTCGGGCGCGTGCGCGATCTCGTCGATGGAGCGCGCCTCGTAGAGCACGAACGGGCCGGAAGCCTCGCGGACGAGCGCCCCCATGTGCGCCGGCGTCCCCATCGCGACCCCGAGGTCGTTGCAGAGCGTGCGCACGTACGTGCCTTCGCTGCACGCCACGCGCAGCCGCGCGACGTTCGGACGCTCGACGCCGAGCAGCGTTAAACCGTACATCGTCACGGCTCGTGGTTTGCGCTCGACGATTTTTCCCTGACGCGCGAGCTCGTACAACCGGCGCCCTTCGTGGCGCACCGCCGAGTACATCGGCGGCACTTGCGCCGTCTTGCCGAGAAAGGCCGCAAGGGCACCTTCCAGACGAACCGGCCAGTCCTCCGGCGGGACCGCCCTTTCGATCGTTTCACCATGCGCGTCGTGCGTCGTCGTCGAGCGGCCGAGAACCAGGGTGCACGCGTAGCTCTTGCGTTGATCCGTCAGGAGCGGTATCAATCGAGTCGCCTTCCCAAGCGCCACGGGGAGGACGCCCGCCGCCTGAGGATCGAGCGTGCCGAGATGGCCCGCCGTGAGCGTACGATCGCCCGAATAGAGCGCATACATGCGGCGCACGCGCGACACCGCCTGGGCCGAGCTGGGGCCGGCCGTCTTGAAGAGATTGACGAATCCGATCACGTTACGCACCGCCACGCGGCGCGGCGCTACAGACCTTCCGCGACGAGTGCCGAATCAACGGCATCGAACGCGTGGCGGAGCGGTCCGTGATAGGTCAGCCCCGACGCCCGGAAATGTCCCCCGCCGCCCAACCGCTGAGCGGCGGCCTGCACGTTGAGCTTTCCGGTCGAACGGAGCGACACGCGGATTTCTCCGTCGATTGCCTTGAAGAGCGCCGCGACGTCTACGCCGTCTTGGCCCAGCAGCGTGTTCACCATGTCCTCCGTGTCCTCGCCGTCGGCACCGGTCTGCGCGAGCATCGCGTCGTCCACGTACGAGTAACAGTACCGCGCGTCGTGTTCGAACTGCATCGCATCGATGATGCGGCCCAACAGCTTCGTGGCGGCGACGCGCTTTCGCAGGAATATCTCTTCGGTGATCTGCTCCTTGTCGGCACCGAGCCGCATGAGCTCAGCGGAAAGCTCCAGCGCTTCTGGGCTGCTGTTGGAGTGCATGAATCCGCCCGTGTCGGTCATGATGGTCGCGAGCACGCACGTCGCGATCGGAGCGTCCAGTGCAACGCCGAGACGCCGCAGCAGGTGCATGACGACGCTGCCGGTCGAGCACTCCCGCTCCAGCACGAAGTTCAGCTTGCCGAAGAGCGCGTTGCCCAAGTGATGATCGATGTCGAGGACGTTTTCGCGCGCGACTTCCGGAAGATTGTCGCCCGCGCGCCGTGGATCGCTCATGTCGCAGAAGACATAGAGCGTGTCGCCGGGGAGATCGGCCGGCAGGTGCCGCGAGACGAATTCGGCTTCCGGAAGAAACCGCAAGTTGCGCGGCACGTCGTCCTGCTGGAAGTACGCGACGCGCTTTCCCAACCGTTTGAGCGCCAACCCCAGCGCGAATCCCGCGCCGAGCGTATCGCCGTCGGGCTTCACGTGGCTCACCATGACGAAGGAGCTGCGGCGGCGCAGCTCCTGGACGACGGCGTCGGCGGAGGCCATCGCGGGAGCGCCGTGGATCACTCGGTCGGCTCCGGAGACGCATGCACCGCCGCGTCGCGCAGCGTTTTCGCAAGCGCGATGGCTCGCTCGGCCGAGCGATCCTCGATGAATACGAGCTCGGGCGTGTGGCGTAAGTCGATTTTCCGACCGAGCTCCCCGCGCAGGAAGCGCCCGGCGTGCGCGAGCGCATCGAGCGATTGACGCGCCTGGTGACGATCGCCGATGACCGAAACGAACACCTTGCAGCGCCGCAGGTCGTCGCTCACCTCTGCGTGCGTCACGGTAACGAAGGCAAGGCGCGGGTCCTGCAGCTCCTGCGAGATCAGCGTGCCGAGAATGCGCTGCACTTCGTGGTCGATCTTGGCGATCCGCTGCGGCTTCATGCTCGAACCAGCTCCGCCGCCACGTGCTCCAGCGCGTAGGCCTCGATGACGTCGCCTTCCTTGAGGTCTTGGAATTTCGCGATCTGAATGCCGCACTCGAAGCCTTCCGCGACCTCGCGGACGTCGTCTTTGAAGCGCCGCAAGCTTTCGATCTCACCGTCGAAGACGACGGCGGCGTCGCGGATAACGCGCGACTTGGCGCTGCGCGTGATCTTGCCGCTCGTGACGTAGCACCCGACGATCGTGCCGACCCGACTGACCTTGAATACCTGCCGCACTTCGGCGCGACCCAATACCACCTCGCGCTCGACCGGCGACAGCATCCCGCGCATCGCCTTCTTGAGATCGTCCTCGATCTCGTAAATCACTTGATAAAACCGCAGGTCGACGCCCTCGTTTTCGGCCAGGCGCCGCGCCGTTTCATCGGGACGGATGTTGAATCCAATAAGCACGCCGTTGGACGCGCTTGCGAGGTTGACGTCGTTGGGCGAGATGGCCCCGACGCCGCCGTGAATGACGCGGATCTCCACGTCGTCGGTCGACAGCGACTCCATCCGCGCGTGCAGCGCCTCAAGAGACCCTTGGCCGTCCGCCTTGATGATCAGGTTGAGCACCTTGCGGCCTTCTGTCGGCATCGACATGAAGGTCTCGAGCGATACTTTTTGGCTTCCAGTTGCGGCCATGCGCACGTCGCGGCGGCGCGTCGCGCGTTTTTCCGCCGTTTCCCGCGCGACCCGATCGTCGCTGACGACGGTGAGCGTGTCGCCCGCGGCGGGAACGTCGGAAAGTCCCATCACCTCGACCGGGATCGACGGGCCAGCCTTTTTGACTTGCTTGCCGCGGTCGTCGATCAGCGCGCGCACTTTACCGAACGTGCCGCCCGCAACCACGATGTCGCCAACACGCAGCGTGCCGTTTTGCACGAGAACCGTCGCGACGGCGCCGCGCCCGCGGTGCAGAGCCGACTCGATGACGACGCCGCTCGCGCGCCGGTTCTTGTTGGCACGCAGTTCGCGGATGTCGGCCTCGAGCAGCACGGTGTCCAGCAGGCCTTCGATCCCGTCGCCCGTTTTCGCGGACACGGGAACCGTCTCGATGTTGCCGCCCCAGTCGACGGGCTGGAGACCCTGTTCGACGAGCTGCTGCTTCACGCGGTCGGGTTGCGCGTCCGGCCGGTCCATCTTGTTGATCGCCACGACGATCGGCACGTTGGCCGCCTTGACGTGAGCGATGGCCTCCTTCGTCTGGGGCATGACGCCGTCGTCGGCTGCGACCACGAGGATCGCTACGTCGGTGACTCTAGCACCCCGCGCGCGCATGGCCGTGAACGCTTCGTGTCCCGGCGTATCGACGAACGTGATCTTTCGGTCGTTGCGCTCGACGGTATAGGCACCGATCTTCTGCGTGATGCCGCCGGCTTCGCCCGCGGCGACGTTGGCCTGACGGATCTTGTCGAGCAGCGACGTCTTGCCGTGATCGACGTGACCGAGCACCGTGACGACGGGCGGCCGGGCCGTCAGCATCTCCGGCTTGTCCTCTTCCTGCTCGACGGTGACTTCTTCACCGGCCTCCTTGACGACGGCGTTGAAGCCAAAGCGCTTCGCGATCTGGATCGCAACGTCGCTGGAGATGTTCTGATTGATCGTCGCCATCGTGCCGATCTTGATCAACTCGGTGATGACGTCGCGCACCGGAACGATCATCGCGGTGGCGAGCTCCTGCACGGTCAGCAGGTCGGGAATTTCGATCGTCTCGAGGGTACGCGCCGGCACGGCGGCCGAAGAGTCGCCCTTCTTCTTGCGATGCCGTTCCTTGTCGAGAAGCAGCTCTTTCTCGCGGTCCTTCTTGGCCGCCGCCTTGTCCTCGTGCGTCCGCGGCCGGTCGCCGGGCCGTCCGCCGGCCGAAGGCGCCGGCGCGTCGGTGGATGGGCCGCCGGGACGCGGCGTGAGCGGCCGGCCGCCCGGCGCAAGCGGGCGAAACGGACCGTTACCGGCCGGGCGACGCTGCGGGGCCGGCGTTCTCGGCGGTGAGATGATTCGGCCGATCGTCGGCGCGCTTTTTTGCCCCTGCCCGGGGAGGGCCTCACCGGGGCGGGGTGCGACGCCGGGCCGGCCAGGCAAACCCGTCTGCGGTCCAGGCGACGCGGAGGCGCCGGTCGTCGGCGGCGGAGGCGGCCGGCGCGCGATCGACGTCTGTCCGGAGGGAACCGGCCGCAGCTGCGGGATGCGTTCGGGCGGGGGCGCCGGCCTTCGCTCGGGCGGCGGCACGACGACGGGCGGTACGGCGGCCGCGACCGGCGGCGCAACGGCCGGTGACGACGGGGACGCGGCCGGGCGCCCAGCGGCACCGGTAACGGGCCGCAGCCGCGCAATGGGAGCCGCCGGCTTGATTTCGGCCGGTCTTGGCGGCGGCGGCGACTTTACGACGGGCGGCGCAGCGGGGGGAACGGGCGCGGCGGCCGGCTTCGCTTGAGCCGCCGGCTTCGCGGGCGGGGTGAGCAGCACGGCTCGGACCAGATCGGCGATCTGATCGGGTACGACGCTGAGCTGGTTCTTCGCCTCGAAGACGCCCCCCAAGCGCTCGTTGAACAGCGTGGTGAGCTCTTTCGAGGTGAGCCCGAGCTCCTTCGCGAGCTCGAAGATTCGTACTTTTCCGGCCAAATTCACTCTCGAGCGTGTGACGCTCGAGTCCCATCAGTCGAGTGCGCGGAGCCTCGACCGACGGCGCGGCCCCGCTAGGTGATCAAAGTCTGCCCCTCATCGGAGGGGACGGTCGTTACGCGAATTCATGCGTTCATTTCTTGCACAGGCTTCCTATTAAACCATATTCGGCTGCCGCGGCGCCAAGCCCCGGGTACCGCTTGTTTTTGCGCGCCCGTTGCGCGCATGCCGGGGAACACAGATAGCTGCCGCGCCCGGGCTGCTTTCGCCGGGCCGCCGGTGCTTCGCCGCTCCAGCCCGACGGCGTCCGGACGAACCGGAACAGCGCGCGCTGCGCCAACCGCTGCCGGCATCCGACGCAGGTGCGTACCGGTTCTATGTGCCGTCCGTCCCCAATCGCTCCCGACGAAACTCCTCCAGCTTGCGGATCAGCTCTGCGTCGATCGCATCGCCCGGCTCGGCGGCGCCCTCCGCCGTTTCGGCCGCCGGTGCTTCGCTGCTGGCACGCTCCGCCCGTTCTGCCAAATAGCGTTCGCGTGCCTGCCCGGCCTCCGTTTCGCCCGTGATGTCAAGCCGCCAGCCGGTAAGCCGTGCCGCCAGGCGCACGTTCTGGCCGTCGCGGCCGATCGCGAGCGAAAGCTGGTAATCCGGAACGATCACGAGCGCGACGCCGTCCTCGTCGAACAGCTCGACGCCGATCACTTTTGCCGGCGCAAGCGCGTTCATGATGAACGTGGCCGGCGTCGCGTCGTAGCGGATGATGTCGACTTTCTCACCGCGCAGGTTGTCGGTGACGTTGGCGATCCGGCTGGACTTCGGCCCGAGGCACGCCCCAATCGGATCGACCTCGGGCCGGCTGCTGCGCACGGCGACCTTCGAGCGGCTCCCGGGATCGCGGGCAATGGCCATGATCTCGACCGTTCCGTCGGCGATCTCCGGCACTTCGAGCTCGAGCAGGCGCTGGACGAGGCCCTCGGCGGCGCGCGATAAAATGACCTGCGGTCCCTTCGGCGACTTCTTCACATCGACGACGTATGCGCGGATGAAGTCGTTGATGCGATACGCCTCCCCGGGCACTTGCTCGTCGAGATACATCACGGCCTCGTCACGGCCTTCGAGCGTGATGAACATGTTGCGCTGCTCGTAGCGCTGCACCGTGCCCGTGACGAGATCGTTGAGCTTACGCACGTATTTGTTGTAAACGGTGTCGCGCTCGGCCTCGCGGATTCGCTGCACGATCACCTGCTTTGCGGTCTGCGCGGCGATGCGTCCGAAATTCTTCGGCGTGACTTCTTCGTCGAAAAAGTCGCCGGCTTGATACGGCTTTCCGGCCTCGTCGACGGAAAGCTCGAGTTTGGGATCTTGGACGTCGTCGACGACCGTGCGCCGGTGGAAGACGCGATAGGCTCCGCTCTGCCGGTCGACCAGAACGATCGCGTTCGATTCGGTGCCGAAATGCCGCTTGTATGCGGTCAAAAGCGCCGCTTCCAGCGCTTCGAGCAGCATCTCGAACGAGATGTTCCGTTCCTTCGCGATGGATTGAAGAACGTCGATCAGTTTGTCTTCAGTTGCCGTGTTTTCTATCGTTGCCATGGAGTTGTTTCCGTTGAAGCTTGTCGCGCTGAAAGTCGAGGCGCGGATCGTATTCGAGCCTCGCCGATTTGATCGTCGGGAGCGGCAGCAGCAGCTCTCCGCCGTCCGTGTCCATTACCACGGCGTCCCCCCGCAAGCCGCGCAGCGTTCCGCGGTGCGTTTTGCCGCCGTTGACGGTAAGCGTCGTCACGATCCGTGCCCGCTGACCCGCAAAGCGGTCGTAATCCGCATCGCGCAGCAGCGGGCGGTCGAGACCCGCGGACTCGACCTCGAGCGTATAGGCGCCGCCGTGTGCCTCCAAGCCGGCGTTGATGGCAGCCGCCACGCGCTCGCAGAGTGCGAGGTCGACGCCGCCGGGGCGGTCGATCGTCGCGCGCAGCTGGAGCGTGCCGGCAACCGGCCGTGCGTGATGCGCGACGATTTCGAGGCCGGCGAACAGGCGATCGTGAGCGATCGCTTCGAGCAGGCGTTCGAAGGCCGCCGCAAGGTTCGTCCCCGCTTTGCTCATGATGATTGTGTTTTCTAGAAGCAGCGAAGCGCGGGAAAAACCCACGCTCCTTACGACTAGAATACTGAAAAGCGCGACGGGCCGCAAGCCCATGGTGGGCGCGGCCCCTCGCTCTGCTTTACCTCTGTTGCGATCGGCGCGCCGCCGGAAAATCGTCCGGCTGCCGTTGGGCGCGCTAGGCGCCCGTCAATCGGCGCGTATGTCGCGGGCTCGCTGACCCGGTGGATCTTGCGGTTCCAACCGCCCTCCTTGGTGTCTGACATGCGTGCCGACTCTCTCGGCACAGCTAAATTCTAGTGCGACAAATGTCGAAACGCAAGGGGGAAACGCATCGAGCTACGGCGACGAACCGGCCGACGGTGCGTACGGCACCAGCAGCCGGCCGTCACACGGCTGGGAGACCATCCCGTCGACGATTGGCGCGAGCCCGGCCGCAAACGGGCTCACCGGTTCGTGGCCGCTGCCTCCACCCCCAATGGTCATCTGCGTGCCGTTGGCCGGACCGCCGTGCAGGTCGCCGTGGACTATCGACGAGTCCGGGCCGGCCGCTTCGGCGTAGCCTCCCCGTATCGCTTCCGGGTAGCGAACGAGCCAGCCGGTACAGATCGTCGTGGGGCCGGCCTTGCGCGCGGCAACGACCCACATTTTCACCCGCGCTTCGTGGCCGGTGTTGCGCACCTCGTAGATGTATTTCGTTTTGGCGAGTACTTCGGGCGGTGGAGTCGGCTCGAGGCGGCCGCGCAGCGAGTACGTCGGGCTGTAGCTCTTAGTCGTCGGGTGCACGGGATTATTGGGAAGCAGCGCGCGCAGCTTCGCGTTGATGTTTCGCGCGTTCTGCCCTTTCGGCGCCGGCGTCACGCGCTGGACGGGGGCCGGCGTCGCGGCGACGGCGATGGGCCGTTGCGGAGCGCTTTGCCGCTTCGCGCCGTTGCCGGAACGTGGCCCCGGCGATGCCCTGCCGCTCGGTCCTGGGCTCGGCGCGGTCCCGGCGGTGCGCGCGGCGACTGCCGTGCTCGTCGGTCGCGGATTCGGGACGCCGGCGCGCTGGGCCGGCCGAGCGGAGGCGCGTTCCGCGGGCGCCGCGGACGGCACCGTGCTGGCTCGCGCGACGGCGGCGGTCGTCGGCGACGGCTGGACCCGCGCGGGAGCCGGCGTGGCCGGCCGCGCACTGGGCCGGACGCTCGCCACGGGGCGAGGCGACGGACGCGCGGACGGCGCCGTCGTCGGTACCGGCGACGGCGCGGGCGTCGCCTGCGGCTTCAAGGTAACGGCGACCGGCGCCACAGTCGGGATCGTCACGGGCGCCGCGGGCAGCTCGGTGCGGGGCTGCGGCTCGACGACATTTTGCGTCGGCTGGGGATTGGGCTGCGGCGTTTGTTGCGGTATCGGACGAGGATTCGGCGGCGCGGTCGGCGCGAATTTGGCCAATTCGTGCCGGTTGACCGGAAAACGCTGCGCCTCGGGCTGCGCGAGCGGCGCATGCTGGAGCGGCGCGATCGTGCGCACGTGCGGCACGGTGGCTGCGGCCCTGGCCGATGCGGGCTGGTTCGCGATGACGACCGGCGACGTGCGCGAGATCGTCACCACCTCACCGCCTTCGACGTTCTCCGTCGCCCCTTGTTGCGACGAGCTCACGATAACCGTAAAGAGCAGCGCCGCCAGCAGCGCGTGCAAAATCAGCGAGGCGAGGAAGCTCCCCGCAAGTCGCTCCGGGTAGCGCCGGTCTCGCGGATCGCGCTCGAACGTCACGGCGACGAGTTAAGTGCGCTTAACGCAGCGCAGGAGCCTGCCGGCGCGGCCGCACAAGGCAGCGCGACGCATGGAATCGATTCTCCAGAAACGCACGAAGATCGTTGCGACGGTCGGACCGGCCTCGCGCGACCCCGCGGTTTTGCGTTCGCTCTTCATGTCGGGCGCCAACGTGCTTCGCTTGAACTTCTCGCACGGAACGCCCGAGGAGCACGGCGAGGTCATCGATCGCGCGCGAGCCATCTCGCAGGAACTCGGGCTCCACGCGGCGCTGCTGCAAGATCTCCCGGGGCCGAAGGTACGAACGGGCCCCTTGACCGACGGCGTTTCGTCCGTGCGGCTGGAACGCGGCGCGCGATTTGTCATCACCGCCGAGCCGGTCGCAGGAACGAGTGCGCGGGTAAGCACGACGTATCGGGACCTCGCCGCCGACGTCGCCATCGGTAAACGGCTCTACCTCCAGGACGGTCAGATCATCTTGCTCGTCGTTGGTAAAAAACCCAACGAGATCGAGACGACCGTCGAATTCGGCGGCGATCTGCGGCCGGCCCAAGGCATCAACTACTCGGATGGCTCGCTGAACATCACATCGGTGACGAAGCGCGACCTCGATTTCCTCGCGTTCGGACTCGAGCGCGGCGTCGATTACGTCGCAGTCTCGTTCGTCCGTTCGGCGGAAGACGTCGAACGGGTCAAGGCGTTCATCGCCGAACGCAACGCCCGCGTTCCGGTGATTGCGAAGATCGAGAAGCACGAGGCGCTCGTTCGTCTCGACGAGATAATCGCCGCCGCCGACGGCATCATGGTCGCACGCGGCGATCTGGGGATCGAAATTCCGATCGAAACGGTGCCCATCGTTCAGAAAACGATCATCGCCAAATGCAACCGCGCCAGCAAGCCGGTCGTCACGGCCACGCAGATGCTGGAGTCGATGATCTCATCTCCCCGGCCGACGCGCGCCGAAGCCACGGACGTCGCCAACGCCATTCTCGACGGAACGGACGCCGTCATGCTGTCCGGGGAGACCGCACTCGGCGCGTACCCGACCGAGGCGGTACGAACGATGGCGGAGATCGCGCGCCAGGTGGAACAGCATTACCCCCACCACTCGTTGAGGGATCGGCGTCTGGAAAACTTCGAGCCGACGATCGCTTCCTCGATCGCCGAAGCCGCGACCCGCGCCAGCGCGGAACTGAAGATCCCGTACATCGTCACCGGCACGACGACCGGCAATACCGCCCATCACCTCGCGGCCTTTCGCCCGCAGGCGCGCATCGTCGCGCTCACCCCCGACGAACGCGTCGCCCGGCGGCTCGCCCTGCTCTGGGGAACCGACTCACTGCTGATCGAACCTTACGCGTCGATCGATGTCCTGCTGTACATGACGGAGCGACACATGGTGCGCGAAGGATTGGTTCGTTCCGGCGATCTTATCGCGTTTACCACCGGCATGCCGGTAGGCTCCGGAGGGACGAACGTGCTCAAGATCCATCAGATACCGTAAAGCGCATCAGCGTTTGAGCAGCGCCCGTGCGTGGCGCAGCGCTGCGTCGTGCGTTTCGCCGGAGAGCATGCGCGCGATCTCGGTTTCGCGCTCTTTGGCGCCCCCGATCGAGCGCACCGCGATCGTCGTCTCGCCGCCCGCTTCCGTCTTGTCGAGCACGTAGTGGCGATCGGCCCACGTGGCGAGCTGCGCGAGATGCGTCACGCATACCACTTGCTCGCGCCCCGCCAACTGGCCGATGCGCGCACCCACCGCCGCGGCCGTGGCGCCCCCGATGCCCGCGTCGATCTCGTCGAACACGAGCGCGCCCTCGCGCTCGCGCGCGCCGGCGAGCACGACGACCAGTGCGAGCAGCACGCGCGACAGCTCGCCGCCCGACGCGACGTGCGCGAGCGGCCGCGCCGCTTCGCCGGCGTTGGCCGCGAAGAGAAACGCGACGCGGTCCGCGCCATGCGCGGACACGTGGCCCAGCGGCTCTACGACGACGCGGAACGCGGCGGCGCCGAGCGCCATTTCGACCAGCTCGGCGACCACGCGGCGGCTCAGCACGTCTGCCGCCCGCAGCCGCACCGCGGTCAGCGCGGCCGCGGCCGTCTCGAGTTCGTTCGCCGCAACCGCCGCTTCGCGCTGACAGTCGGCGATCGAGCGGTCGCGGCTTTCGTACGCATCGACTGTCTCGCGCGCTCGCTTCGCGAACTCGAGTACGGTGCCGACGTCGCCGCCGTATTTACGCTTTAGGCGGTCGATGCGGTCTAATCGCGCGTTGATCGCCTCGAGCTCTGCCGAATCGAATTCCGTCGCGTCGCGCGCACGGGCGACCTCGGCCGCCACGTCGTTGGCATCGGCCTGGAGTGCCGAGGCGCGCTGCGCGATCGACCGGAGGCTCGAATCGAATCGTTCGATCGCCGCGAGCGCCGCCGCAGCCGCACCAAGCGATCCGGTCGCGCCACCATCGTCGGCCACGAGTGCCTCCCCGGCTACGGCGAGGCCGCGCGCGATGCGCTCGACGTTGTCGAGATACGTGCGCCGCTCGACCAGACGCGTCACTTCGTCCTTGTCGAGCCGCGCGTCCTCGATCTCGGCCGCCGCGTGCAGCGCGTCGTCGTACCGCTCTCGCGCGCTCGCTTCGTCGCGCGTCAAGTCCGCCAGTTCGCGCGCCGCCGTCGCAGCCCGTGCGTGTGCATGCGCGACGGCAGCGCAGGGTGCGCGGCTGTCTTCGCCGGCAAAGGCGTCGAGGAGCTGAAGATGATACGCCGGTGCGAGCAGCCGCTGCGCCTCGTGCTGGCCGACGATTTCCGCAACGGATTCACCGATGTCGCGGACGTAGGCGGCCGTCGCAGGGCGGCCGTTGACGCGTACGCTCGAGCGTCCGCTCTCGTTCATCTCGCGCGCGACGCTTGCGTCTTCGCCCGGATCGATGTCGAAACCATCGCCGCAGAGCCGCCCGCGCAGCCCCTCTCCGGGGTCGAAGGTGAGCGTGACGGCCGCACGCGGCGCCCCGCGACGAATCACGTCGGTCCCCGCGCGTGCGCCGAGCACGAAATCGAGGGCGCCGAGCAGCATCGTCTTGCCGGAACCGGTCTCACCCGTGAAAATCGTGGCGCCTTCGGAGAACGCAACGTCGGCGTGCGCGATCAAACCATAGTTGGCGATCTCGAGCCGGCGCAGCATCGCAATACCTTACCGACGTCGATCTTTGATCGAAACGCCCCACAGCATCTTGGCCTCCAGCCGCTCCAGGAAGTGCAGCGGCCTGGTGCGGGCAAAGTGCACGCGCTTGGGGTGGCAGCGGATCGCCACACTCGAGTTTGGAGCCACTTCCGACAGCACGTCGCCGTCGCACTCGAGGTGCGCGTGTGCGCTCTCCGAATCGCACGTGATCTCGATGCGCGAGTCGATCGGCACAGATTAGCGGCCGAGAGAACAGCGTGTGCGGCAGCAACGGCACGACGCCGAAGGCTTCGACGCTCGGCGCGATGAGCGAGCCGCCCGCCGACAGGAAATAGGCGGTCGAACCGGTCGGTGTCGCGACGCAAATGCCGTCCGCGGCGATGCGCGTTATTGCGCCCTCTTCGAAGCGCAGGCCGAAAGGAACGATCCGCGACACTTCGCCCTTACGGACCACGACGTCGTTGAGCGCGAAGAATCGACGGTCGCCGTATTCGGCCTCCAGTGCGGTGCGCTCGTCGAGAAACAGCCCGCGCTCCACCAGCTCCGGCAAGTCCGCCAAGCGCGGATCGTCTTCGTCGAGCTCCGTGAGAAAGCCCAAGCGCCCGGTGTTGATGCCGAGGATCGGCACGTCGCCCTCAACCGCGATGCGCGCGGCCCGCAGCAGCGTGCCGTCGCCGCCCACGGTGATGAATAGCGATGCCGCCCGGCCGGCGACGCCGTCCACGACGTCGAAGCCGCTCGCCCGAAAATCGTCCGCAATACGCCCGGCGATCGAGCGCGCGTGCTCCCGCGCCGTATCGACGTACAACGCGACAACCTTGTTCTCGATGGCGAGCGGCGCCGTCATGCTTCACACTCTTCGTCGAGCACCGCCTCAATTCGTGCGGCGCCGAACGGTCGTCCCGTCGCGCGCAGCTCCATCAAGAACTCCCGGTTCCCGGCGGCCCCCCGCAACGGAGAGCCGATCAACTTGAGCGGCGCGAGCCCTAGCCGCTCCGCCGCCTCGCACACGCCGCGGAGCACTTCGCGATGCGTATTACGATCGCGCACCACGCCGCCCGAGCCGACGCGCTCTCGGCCGGCCTCAAACTGCGGCTTTACGAGGGCGACGATCGCCCCGCATTCGCGAAGATAGCCTACGGCACGGGCCAAGACCGTTTTGAGCGAAATGAACGACACGTCGATCGCGATGAGGTCGAAGCCATCGGGAAATGCGTCGTCGGTCAACAACCGAAAGTTCGTGCGATCCATTACGCGGACGCGCGGATCGTTGCGCAAGCGCCAGTCGATCTGACCGTATCCGACGTCGACGGCCGTCACGTGCGCCGCGCCCCGCTGCAATAGGCAATCGGAGAAGCCGCCCGTCGACGCGCCGACATCGAGCGCCTCGACGCCGACCGCGTCGATGCCGAATGCCGTCAGCGCGCAGTCGAGCTTCTCGCCGCCCCGGCTGACGAAGCGGCGCGGTTCAACGACGTCGATCCGCGCGTCCTGCGCGACGTTTTGGCCCGCCTTCGTCGCGACTATGCCGGCGACGCTGACCCGGCCTTCCATGATCAGGCTGCGGGCCTGCGAGCGTGTGACGCCGCTGCGCTCGGCGACGGCGGTGTCGAGCCGAATCGAATTTCGCTTGCTACGCAGCGCAGCCCGTCACCGCCGCCGGACGGCGACTAGAACGATAGCCGATCGTCGAGCCCGTCATTCTTGACCCGTTTGCTTGCGTTGGGCGGCTGCGGCTCCGCCATTGCCTCGTCGATCTGCGCTTGAGCGTTCTTGAGAAGCGCTTCGCATTCGCGCGCGAGCACTTTGCCTTCTTTGAACAGAAGGATCGCTCGATCCAGCTTGGTATCGGGGTGCTCGAGCTCCTTGACGATCGCGTCGATGCGATCGAGCTTTGCTTCGAAGCCCGCTCCGCCGTCACTCATCGTGCACCACTCGTTCGACGGTAGCAGCAACGCTCCCGTGGAAGAGCCTCGCCTCGATCGCCTCGCCGACCGACACGTCGCGCGCATCGCGCAGCGCCGTGCCTCGCCGCGTGACGATCGCGTAGCCTCGTTCGAGCGGACCCTCGGGATTTAAGGAGAGAAGACGACTTTTTGCGAGCACGAGCGCGTTCGAGCGCTTCGAAAACAGCTCGCTGCGAGCGGTATCGATCTTCAGGTTCATCGTAGCCAGGCGCATCTGCGGCGGCGACAGCCGATGCCGCGGGTTCTGCCGCTCCACGCGATTTTCGAGCTGCAGCAGGCGCTGCCTCATGCCGGAGATCACGCGATCGATCGTGCGATCGAGCTCTTGACTCGCACGGTCTCGCCGTTGTGCCTGACGTGCCGCAAGCCGATCGACGGCGTTGTTCAATCGCTCGGCCTGGCGCGCCAGCCTGCCGGTGACCTCTGCCCAGGAGCCTGCGATGTGCTCGGCGGCGGCCGTCGGCGTTTTGAACACCGCATCGGCGACCTCGTCGGCAAGATGGCGATCGCCGGTGTGTCCGATCGCGGTCACGACCGGGTGGCGGGATCGTGCGATCGCGCGCACGACGGGTTCGGTATTGAACGGATAGCGGTCTTCGTACGATCCGCCCCCTCGCAGGACGACGACGGCATCGACGTCGGCACGAGACGCGCGGTCGATCGCGTCGGCAATATCGATTTCCGCGCCGTCTCCTTGAATGCGCGTCTCGACGAAGTGCACGCTCACGTTCGGCGATTTTTCAAGCAGCGTCGACTCGAAATCTGCCGCGCCTTTTCCGCGAGCAGAGACTAAGGCGACGCGGCGTGGAAACCGCGCGAACGCGCGCTTGCGCATCTGATCGAAGAGGCCCTCGGCTTGCAACCGCTTTCGGAGCGCCTCGACTTTAGCGGCAATGGCGCCTTCACCGAGCAACGCTACGCCCACGACGCGAAGCTGATATTCGCTGCTGCGTTCCCAGATGCCGACCGCGCCGGTCGCCACGACCGACAAACCATCCGCCAGGGAAGGGAATTTTCGAGCGTCCGTACCGCGCGCGAAGCATCGCAACAGCGCTCGATGGTCTTTCAGGGAGAAAAAAATGTTGCCGCTTGGTTGTGGGCTCCATCCGGAAATCTCGCCGACGATCGCGATGCGCTGCAGCTCCCCGCGCCGCGCGAGCCACCCGGCCAGCCGATCGGAAAACTGGGAGACGGTCAGCTGCAGAATGTGCGGATCTTCGAACAGCTTCATCGCCGGCGGCGCGGCGGCGTCGCGGTGTTAGACGGCAGCGGCGAATCGGTCGGCGACGGAAGCGTACTGGGCAGGACCGCCGGCGGCGTGGCGTCCGGCGGCGGAAGCGTCGGTTGCGGCAAGCCTGCAGCAGCGGCCGGTGCGGCACCCGCGTTGCTGGCCGCGTCGTAATCGTCGATGGAGCCGCCGCAGGGCGATTGCGATTCGGTCCCCTTCAAGTAGTACTCGGTGCCGCGGCCGCAGCCGCTGACTTTGGCGACCTCATCGGAGGGAAACGGGAAGTCGTGCGGCGGCGTGTGCGCGAGGGCGGCTTTCATGAAGCGCGCCCAAATCCGGGCGGGAATGTTCCCGCCGTAGGATTCCACCATGCGCGTATAGTCGTCGTTGCCCAGCCACACGGCCGCGACCAAGTCTGGCGTGTATCCGACGAACCACGCGTCGCGGAAGCTCGACGTGGTTCCGGTCTTCCCGGCGGCAGGACGGTCGATCACCGCATTGGGATAGCCGGTGCCGCGTTTGATGACGTCTTCGAAGATCGAGGTCATGATGAAGGCCGTTCCAGCGCTCACGACGTCGTTGGCCTGCGGAAAGCGGTCGTCGAGCACCGTCGTCCCCAGCGAGTCCCGCACGATTCGAAACGGCGTCGGGTCGATGTGCAGCCCTTGATTGGCGAGTGTGGCGTAACCGCTGGCCTGATCGAGCACCGTCACGACCGACGCGCCCAGGGCGAGCGAAAGGTTTGCTTCCAACGGCGTCGTGACGCCCATGCGGTGCGCGTAGTCGATGACGCGGTCCAGGCCGACACGGTCCGCGAGTTTCACGGCGACGATGTTGCGCGACATGACGAGAGCCTCGCGCAGCGTGATCGCTCCCATGTAGCTGTCGTCGTCGTCCATCGGCGACCACTGCGTTCCGTCGCCCATGGGATAGCTCACCGGCGAATCGTCGATCACCGTCGAGGCGGGCATCCCCGAGTCGATCGCCGCCGTGTAGTCGTAAATCTTGAACGACGAGCCCGGCTGGCGGCGCGCTTGCCACGCGCGATTGAACTGATCGTGTAGCGAGAAGCCGGTTCCGCCAACCATCGCGAGGATCTCGCCGGTCGATGGACGTAACGCGACGAGCGCCGCTTCGTGTGCGCCGATGCCTTCGGCGACGGCGCGGCCCACGCCCCAGGTGACCGCTTCTTGCGCGATGTCCTGCATGTGCCGGTCGAGCGTCGTATAGACCTGCAGGCCGCCTTCCTCGACGGCGTTCTTGCCGAAGATCCGCTGGAGCTGTGCGATGGCATAAGTGGTAAAGTACGGATAGCGGTAGCCTTGCAGGCCCGGCGCACGCTGCCGGACGAGGCCGAGCGAACCGTCATACGCATCGTTGGCCTCCGCCTCGGTAATGTAGCCGCTCTCTACCATGCGATCGAGCACGTGGCGCTGGCGGTCGCGCGCGAGCGGAAGGTTGGAAAAGGGCGAGTAATCCGATGGCGCCGCGACGACTCCCGCGAGCATCGCCGATTGCGCGAGCGTGAGGTCCTGGACGCCGCGCCCGAAGTAGGTATGCGCGGCGGCGTCGACTCCGTATGCGCCCGCGCCGAGATAGATGATGTTGAGATAGCGTTCGAGGATCTCGTCCTTTGTGTAGTACCGCTCGATCTCGATTGCGAGCAGTGCCTCCTGCACCTTGCGGGCCATCGTCACTTGGTTGGTGAGGAAGAGCCGGCGCGCCAGCTGCTGCGTGATCGTGGACGCCCCTTGCAGCTGCTGATGCGTGAGGTCCGCGAACGTGGCGCGCACGATGCCGCCGAAATCAACGCCGTGGTGATAGTAAAAGTTATGATCTTCGTTCGCAATGAAGGCGTCGCGTACGATGGCCGGGATGCGCCCGATGGGGACCCAAACGCGGTTTTCCTTGTAGACCGAAGCGAGCTGCGTTCCGTCGCGCGCGAAAATTCTTGTCGTGCTCGCGGGCTGGTAGTCCGCCATACGGCTGATGTCGGGCAAGTTGCGTCCGTACGCCGCAACCATGCCTGCGACGGCCCCAATTGCGAAGAGGAACGCCATCAGCAACGTCACCAGCACGCCGCTCCCGACGCGGCTGCGGCGGCGCTTAGGAGCCGCTCTTCGTGTGTGCGACGGCACTCAACACCCCGTTGACGAAACGCCCGGAGTCTTCGGTCGAAAAGCGCTTCGCGAGCGCAACGGCCTCGTTAATCGCGACCGCCGGCGGCGTTTCCGGACGGCAGTGGAGCTCGAAGGTCGCCATCTGGAGCAAGAGCCGGTCGATCGTCGGCAGGCGTTCGATGGCCCAGCCCTCTAGCAGCGGCCCGACGATCCGGTCGGCGTCCGCTGCGTAGCCGAGCGTTCCCAGGGCCAGCTCCTCGACGAATGCGCGCTGCGGCCCGTCCGCCCCATCGCCGATCACCTCGTCGATCGCGTCCTGCGGTTCACGATCGCCAACGGCAATCGAATAGAGCGCCTGCAGAGCCTGCTCGCGCGCCACACGCCGCGCGCTCATCGGTGAAGCGGCCGTTCGAGCAATAGCTCGATATCGTAGCGGCCGTCGCGAAATTCGTCGCTGGCTAAAACGTCGAGACAGACGCCGATGGTCGTGCTTACGCCTTCGATTACCGTCTCTCGCAGCGCCCGCTCCATGCGTGCGATCGCCAGATCGCGGGTATCGCCAAACGCCACCACCTTTGCCATCATCGAATCGTAGTACGGAGGGATTACCGCGCCCGCGTACAGGTGGGTGTCGACGCGGATGCCGGGCCCGCCCGGAAAGACGACTTTCGTGACCGACCCGGCAGCAGGTGCGAAGTTGTTCTGCGCGTCCTCCGCGTTGATGCGGCACTCGATGGCATGTCCGCGCCCGGCGAGGTCGGACTGCGCGTAGCCGAGCGGCTCGCCGGAGGCGATGCGGATCTGCTCTTTTACGAGGTCGATGTTATACACCATCTCCGTCACTGGATGTTCGACTTGGATGCGAGTGTTCATCTCCATGAAAAACGCGTCGTCGTCCACGACGAGAAACTCCAGCGTCCCGGCGTTCGTGTAGCTCACGTAACGCGCCACCCGCAACGCCATGTCGTGGAGCGCCGATCGCGCGCGCGACGCGAGCCTTGGCGCGGGCGTCTCCTCGATGAGCTTTTGGTGCGACGGCTTCTGCACCGAGCAGTCGCGCTCGCCCAAATGAACCACGTTGCCGAATTCGTCGCCGAGTACTTGCACTTCGACGTGGCGCGGCGCCTCGATCAGCTTCTCGATGTAAACGCGGCCGTCTTTGAAGCTCGCCTCGGCCTCAGCGGTCGCGCCCGCGAAGGCGCGCGCCAGATCGTCGGCGTTGCGAACGACCCGCATGCCGCGGCCTCCCCCGCCGGCGGTTGCCTTGAGCAGCACGGGATAACCGATCGCCGCGGCCGCCTCTGCCGCATGCTCTGCCGATAGGAGCACGTCGGAGCCCGGGGTCGTCGGTACTCCCGCCTCGACCGCCAGCCGTTTCGCCGTCGCCTTATCGCCCATCAGCGCGATGACGCCGGGCTTGGGACCGATGAAGCTGAGCCCATGGTCGTTGCAGATTTCGGCAAAGCGCGCGTTCTCTGCGAGAAAGCCGTAGCCCGGATGGATCGCGTCGCAGTGCGTTACGAGCGCCGTCGAAATGATGTTTGGAATGTTGAGGTACGAGCGCGCCGCGGGCCCTGGGCCGACGCAAAACGCCTCGTCGGCCTGCCGCACGTGCATCGACTCTCGATCCGCTTCGGAAAAGATCGCGACGGTAGCAACGCCGAGCTCCTGACACGCCCGATTGATGCGCAACGCGATCTCGCCCCGGTTGGCGATCAAGACCTTACGAAACACGTTGCGTCCGCCGGTTCCTAGTGTCCCCGAGCGACGCGGAACAGCGGCTGGCCGTACTCGACCGCCGCGCCGTCCGCGGCCGCGACGGCAATCAGGCGGCCCGGCCCCATGCTGTGCACCGGCGTGCGGATGCCGAGCGCCTCAATATAGCCGAGCTCTCGATCCGATTCCAAGACGTCGCCCTCCGCCGGCGCCGGACGCGCCGCGTGAAAAATGCCGACGAGCTCCGCCTTAATCGCATCGACGCGCTGCGCCGCCGTTTCGCCCCGATCCTCGGAACGCTGCTCCGCCCCAAACGGTTTGGGTCGAAGAGTTACCTCAATGTCTTCGCCCGGACGGCTGACGCGAACGCGGATTGCGTCGCCATCTTCAAGAAAACGCGCCAGCGTGCGCACGCGCGCGCCGACGCTTTCGAATCGTTGTTCGGGCATCGTACGAACGCTTTCGCGCAAGCCGCCGGTGGACCTGGCGCGCTTCCACGGTACGACGCCGGCGCGCTCGGATGCTGGGAGTGCGTCGCGCATGGCTGCAAACCGCTCGTCAATCTCGGCGAGCGGCACCAACACAAACGCACGCTCGCGCAGGCGCGGGTGCGGCACGACCAGATCCGATTGCTCGACCGCAACGTCATCGAACAGCAGCAGATCGAGGTCGATCGTTCGCGGTCCCCAGCGATCGGCGCGCTTGCGTCCGAGACGGCCTTCGATCTCGAGCAGCGCGTGCAGCAGTTCGCGCGGCGAACGGTATGTCTGCAGCGTTACGACGGCGTTGGCAAACGATGGCTGATTCGCGCTACCCCATGGCTGCGTGCGATACGTCGACGATCGCGCGACGATCGTTCCGAGAGCGGCGAGCGCGGTCACGGCACGTTCGACGTTTTCCAGCCGATCGCCAACGTTCGAACCGATGCCGACGAACGCCGAGTGCGCCGTCACTGCGTCTCTCCGTTTGGATTCGTTCGTTTCATCGTCACCGACGGCGTCGCGCCGTCGAGCAACGCGGGCTTCGCAATTGCAACCTCCGCGGAGCGAACGCGCGGGTCGTCGAAGATCTCCTCAAACAGCCGCGCCGTCAAACGCTCGAGGAGCGCGTACGACGTCGTCTCGACGATTCGCACGATGCGAGTGTGGAGCCGGGCATAATCAACGGTGTCCGCGATGTCGTCGCTCGCAGCAGCTCTTCGCAGGTCGATCCGAAGCGTGACGTCGATGTCGAACGGCTGCGGACGCTCTCGTTCCGCGGCATAAACGCCGTGCCGCCCGCTCGCACGAATGCGCTCGAGCCTCAGGCGGTCCATTCGTCGGGCCTCCAGTCGCGCACGATCGCGTCGGCGACCGCGACCGCGTCGCGTGCGGCGGCGACGTCGTGGACGCGAACGACGTCGATGCCGGCGGCGACTGCGAGCGCGGTGGTCGCAGCCGTGGCGTAGACGCGCTCGGCCGGAGCGCGTTTCGTGAGTCGGCCGAGCGTCGACTTCCGCGACGCGCCCAACATCGTCGGGAATCCCAATGCCACGAGCCGGTCGAGGGCGCGCAGGACCTCGAGATTCTGGTCCGCCGTCTTACCGAAGCCGATGCCGGGATCGAGGATGACGCGATGCGGCGCGATGCCGCGCGCCGTCGCCCGCGCCGCGCAATCTGCCAGGTAGCGGAGCACCGCGTCCACGACGCAGCCGTCGTAGAGCGTGCCGATTTGGTTGTGCATGGCCACGATGGGCATCTGCAGTTCCGCTGCGACCTCCAAGAGGGCGTCGGACGCTCCCCACACGGAGTTGACGATGTCGGCACCCGCGGCCCGCGCCGCACGCGCGACCGCCGGCTTGTAGGTATCGACCGAGATCGGCGCATCGGCGAACGCTTTGCGTGCGGCGTCGATCACCGGCACAACCCGTGCGATCTCGACTGCGTCGTCGACGGGACGATGGCCGGGCCGCGTCGATTCACCGCCCACATCGAGGAAGTCTGCGCCCGCTATCCACTGTGCGGATGCGTACGCCGTCGCGGCCCCTGCGTCGTGGAGGCCGTCGCCGGCGAACGAGTCGGGCGTCACGTTGACGATCGCCATGACGTACGTGCGCGCGCCCCAGCGAATCGCGCGACCGCGAACGCTCAGGAGACCGCGGTCGGCAGATACCATTCGCGCAATCCCGCCACGACGAACGTCGATCCCGTGACGACGACGATTTCATCGACGGCCGCCAGGCGGCGGGCCACCGTGAACGCCTCGATCGGGTCCTCGATCGCGCGCCCCCACCCGCCAATCGCCTGTGCGATCGTCGCAAGGCGCTGCGGATGAATCGCCTTGCGGCCTTGCGCGGAAAACGAGGTGAACGTGAACGTGCACCGTACCGCGGCGAGAGCCCGAACGATGCGCAGGGCATCTTTTCCCTCGCCGATCGCGATCACGTAATGGACGCGGCGCCCGGGGAACGACTCCCGCAGCGATGCGACGAGCGATTGGGCCTTCTCGGGATTATGCGCGATGTCGAATACCACGCTTGGGCTCGCCGGAAAAAACTCCATCCGGCCCGGAATCGCAACCGCCTCGAACGCTTCCTCGACCTCGCGCGGACGGGGACGAAGATCGTCGCGAAGCTGATCGAGCACGGCAATGGCCGTGGCGGCATTGGCGCGTTGGAACGCCCCGAGCACCGGCAGCCGGAAGCCGTACGACGCGCGCGCCGTCCTCATCGAAAGGAGCTGCACGCGATGCGCGTCCGCTCCGGCCGTGACGCGCACGACGCTCGAGACGGCGACGACGGGCGCGCCCACCTCCGAGGCGTATCGCTCGACCACCGCGCGCGCCGCGGGAGGGACCTCGGCGAGAACGAGCGGTACGCCGCGCTTGGCGATGCCCGCCTTCTCTAACGCGATTGCCTCGATCGTCGTCCCGAGTATCTCGGTATGGTCGTAACCAATCGACGTGATTGCGGCAACCTCGGGCGCAAGGACGTTCGTCCCGTCCAGGCGGCCGCCCAGTCCGACCTCGACGACGGCGACTTCAACACGCTCGTCGGCAAAATATTTCAGCGCAAGCGCAAGCAGCGTTTCGTAGTACGTCGGCCGGCCGTACCGCGACGTAACGCGTGCGACCGCCGGCATCATCGCGTCGAGCACTGCGGCGAAGCGCTCGCGCGAAATCGGCGCACCGTCGATTCGGGCGCGCTCCGTCATGGCGTGCAGGTGCGGCTTCGTATGCAATCCGGTCCGCTTTCCGGCGGCCTGCAGCGCTCCGGCGACCAGCGTGCACGTCGAGCCCTTTCCGCTCGTGCCCCCCACGTGAATCGTCGGATACGCGCGGTGCGGTTCGCCGAGCTCGCCCAAGAACGCCCGCATGCGGTCGAGCTTATAGGACGTGCGAGGCGACGTCGCTTCGTCGATCGTGCCGAGCAGATAGGACTCTGCTTCGGCATAACTCGCGACGCGGTTCATCCGTCGGGCCGGCGGTCCGCGAGCAGCTCGAGCGCGTGCGGAATCGCGGTGATCAGCGCGTCGAGCGACTCCGCGACGGCCTTGGGACTGCCCGGAAGATTGACGATAAGCGTTTGGTCGCGCACGCCGGCGACGGCGCGCGACAGCATAGCGGTCCTGGTATGTGCGAGCGCGGTCGTTCGGATGGCCTCCGGGATGCCCGGGACCTCGTAATCGAGCACCGCAGCCGTTGCCTGCGGCGTGCGGTCCCGCGGCGAAAGCCCCGTCCCGCCCGATGTCAATACGAGATCCGCCAGTCGCGCGTCGGCGAGCTCGATCAGTTGCGCCTGAAGCGCTGCTGGATCGTCCGCCAAGACGACCTCGCGGACGATCGCGTAGGCGCCTCCAAGCCGATCTTTCATGATCGGGAGGCAAACGTCCGCGCGTTCTCCCGAAGCGGCGCGGTCGGAGAGCACGATCAAGGCGGCCCGGTAGCTCACGGCGCGTTGCCGCTCGTACCGCCGCTCTTAAACAGCAGCCGCACCGACGCGATCGCAATCGCCTTGTCGAGCGCCTTCGTCATATCGTAGATCGTGAGCGCCGCAACGGACGCGGCCACCATCGCCTCGAGCTCCACGCCGGTGCGCGCTGAGGTGCGGGCAGCGCCCCGGACGGCCAGTACGTCGTCGTGCCATTCGAAGCTGACATCGACCCGATCGAGCGGCAGCGTGTGCGCGAGCGGGATCAGCGCCGCCGTCTGCTTTGCCGCCATGATGCCGGCGACTTGCGCGGCGACGAACGCGTCGCCCTTGGGAAGCGTCGCCTCTCGCAGCGCGCTTCGTGCGGATGCATTCATGTGGACGAGCGCTTCCGCCGTCGCCGACCGCTCGGTCACCGCTTTTCCCGAAACGTCGACCATCGCGATGCTGCCGTCAGCGGCGATGTGCGACGGCTTCACCGCGGTGCGCTTTGAAAGCGGGCCCAAATGACGCACAGCAGCGCGAGCACCCACAGGACGACCAGATGCGTTACGTGGTGGGCGTGCTGCGCGCCCGACTGCGTGAACCAGTTGATCTTCCCCAAGCCGTAGAGGATCCCGAGCACGAAGAACACGACGGCTAATGCGATGGCGATGACTCTCACGTAATGATTCCCCTACGGGCGAGAACGAGGCAGATCGCGCCCAGAGCGACGCAGTACCAACCGAACGGCCGAAGGTCGTTGGTGCGGAAGTAGCGCGTCAAGAAGGCCACGGAAAGATATGCGGCGACGCCGGCGGCAATTCCGCCGGCGACCGCTTGAACGAGCACGAGGTGGGCGCCCGGCGCGAAGAGCTTGGGCGTTTCCAGCACGGCGGCCGCGAAAATGACCGGCGTGGCGAGCAAGAACGAAAAGCGCGCGGCATCCTCATGATCGAGGTCGCAAAGCAACCCCGCAACCATCGAGACGCCCGATCGTGAGATTCCGGGAAGCAACGCCAACGCTTGGGCGATGCCGATCGAAAGGCTGGCCGGGTATCCGAGCCGCTCGATCCGCTTATCGGTGCGACCCGCGGCGCGGCGCTGCCGGCGGCGCAGCGCTTCGCCGGCGAACATCACGAAGCCGTTGACGATCAAAAATGACGCGGCGGGTACCGGCGAGCCGAAGAGCCGGCGCACGGGAATTTCGAAGATGAAGCCGAGGATCCCGACCGGGATCGTCGCGACGACGAGGAGCCAGCCGATCCGCTCGTCCCCGTCGCGGGTCAAACGTCCGCGCACGACGCTGGCAATGAGCGCGCGAACGATCGCGTACCACTCCCGACGATAATAGACGATGAGTGCGAGCGCCGTACCGAGGTGCAGCACCACGACGAATGCGAGAAACGAGGCGCTGGAACGATTGACGTTATGCCAGCCCAAAAGTGCCGGAACGAGGATCGTGTGACCGAGACTGGAGATGGGAAACAGCTCGCTCACGCCCTGGAGCAGCGCGAGGACGAATGCTTGGAAGAACGTCACAGTCTCGACTCTACCACGCGAAGAATCTCACGCTGAACGTATAGGCGGCGGCGATCGGCTTGCAGGCGTGCAGTGCGGGCGTGTAGCGGGCACCGCGCGCCATCGCAACGGCCACCAGATCGAGCGAGGCATTCCCCGTGCTCTGAAGGACGCCGGCACTCGTCACCTGTCCCGTGGGATCGAGCTGCACGCGCACGAGCGCGACGCCGCTGGTTCCCGCCGTTCGGGCGCCGGGCGCGATATCGGGCGGCTCCGGCGAGGCTGCCACCGCAGCGCCGGCATTGGGAGCGACGCAGCGGGCGTTTGCACTGGCTGCGGGCGACGGCGTCGGGGAGGCCGGTGCCGGCGTCTCCGGTGCGGCCGTCGGCGCAGTACCGGTGCTTGCGGGCCCGGAAACACCCATACGCGCCCGCGGGGGAGCGGATGCTACCGGCGACGGCGCGGGCGTGGATTTGGGCGGCGGAGGCGGCGGAGGCGTCGTCCTCTTCGCGACGGCGATCGTCGCGGGGCGGTGTTCGATGGAGAGGACTTCAGCCTGGTTTTGCGGCGTTGGAGACGTGGGCCGCAAAATCAGCGCGACCACGAGATGCACGAGCAGCGAGAGCGCAAGCGCGACGAGCAGCAAACGCGGAATGCGCTTCATGGCTCACGGCACGAGCGGGGATTAGTCGGGCTGGAAGTCGGCGCGGAAGAGGTAATCGCCCGTCGTCGGCTGGCACTCGACCAGCTTCGGCGAGTACGTCGATTGGCGCGCGGCACGCAACGCGGCCTGATCGATCGCCATGTTGCTCGAGCTCTTATATACCTTCGCTCCGACCAAATTGCCGCTCGGGCCGACCGTGACCTGAACGTCAACCGTAACCGCGCCGAGACCGAGGTCGCGCGCCGACTCCGGATAGTCCGGCTGCACCGGGTTGGTAACCGACGCTTCGACGTTGGGATTCGCGCAGGCCGGCTTCGGTGTGCCCGGCGGCAGCGTGCTCGCGGGCGCCGGCGCAGCGGTGCCTTGTCCTTGCGGGTTGCCTTGTTCAGTTCCGGTCTTCGGTTGCGTGTACGTCGCTTCGGTGTTGCCCGATTGCGCTTTGCTCGTCGTATGAACGACGTTTAATTTCAGCTTCGGCTGCGGCGGCGCGACCTTCTTTGGCGGCGGCGTCGAGCGCGGGTTTGGCGTGGGCGTTGGCGGCGGCGTCGGCGTTGGCGGCGGCGGCGTGGGAACGCGCACCCGCGTCTTCTTGGCCATCGAAACCTTTTCGACTTCCTGCTCTTCGTGGTGCTGCGCGAAGTTTGGCAGGACCGACCCGATCGCCAAATGCGCGACCAGCGATATGATGAAGGCCCACCCGATGAAACTGCGTATGCGTTCGCCGGTGGTGATGTAGGGAGAGCCGCGCTTGGCCATCGGTTACTGGTTCACGCCCTCGGGCGTGTTCTGCACGTGGTTCGCGAGCCCGAAGTCGGTAAGATCCACGGACTTCGCTGCGTCCATGAGCTGCAGGATAACGCCGTAGCTCGTCTTGGGATTCGCCTTGATGATGACGCTCTTGAATTTATGGTCCGTCGCCTCTTGCAGCTGCGCAAAGGCAGCCTTGGCGTCGCCGACCGTTACCTGGTCGGAACCGATTTGAATGTGGTCGTGTTCGTCGATCATCACCACGATCTGCGACGGTTGAACCTTGTCCTTGTTGTAGGCGTCGGGGAGCCTGGGCTCTTTCGTCACCGACGCCAAGATGATGAAAATGATGAGGAGGACCAGCAGCACGTCCGTGAACGGCGTGATGTTGATCGTGGACATGACCTCATCTTCGCCTCCGCCAGTGGAAACGGCCACGCGCTACCTCCTGCGGTTCCTAAGACGTCACGAATCCAACGTCTTCCAAGCCGGATTGCTTCGCCGCATCGAGGATCCGGATGATCACTCCGTACGGTGCCTTGGCGTCGGCGACGATGGCTACGTGGTGGTGCGGCTTCTTCTTCGAGGCGTCGAACATCGTGCGATAGATGCCGACCTCGTCGGTCTTCGTGCCGTCGACGAAGATGACGCCCTTGTTGTTGACGTCGACCTCGATGTCGTTCTTGTTCTTGTTCTCAGTCGAACTGTTGTTGTTCTTGTTCGGCAGCTCTTTCTCGAACCCGGGAGGAGCGACGAGGGCGGCCAGGATCATGAAGATGATGAGCAGCACGAGCAACACGTCGGTAAATGGCGTGATGTTGATCTCCGCCATGACCTCTTGCTCTTGTTGTGCCGACAGCAGTCCCACGGTCGCGCCTCGCCGGCCTTACTTAGTCGCTCTAGTGGGCTGATACAGCTCGGTCGGAATCGGAGCGCCGGTGTTGTGAAAGTGCAGCATCTCGGCGAGCTGATTGGCGGCGACGATCATCTCCTGGTTGTAGTTCTTGATTCGAGACTTGAAGAAGTTGAAGAAGACGACGGCGATGACGGCGATGATCAAGCCGGTCGCCGTGGTGATCAGCGCCTCCGAAACGCCAGCGGCGACGACCGCCGGCGTCGAGTTCCCCTTCAGCGCGATGTCTTGGAACGCGCGAATGATGCCCAAGACCGTACCGAAGAGGCCAACGAACGGCGCGATGACGGCGATGGTGCCGATGATGGCGAGGTTGCGCTCGAGCGAGTTCAAATGCTCCATCAGCGCGATGGAGAGCGCGTCCGTGATATCGGCGCGATTCTTCTCTCCGCGGCGAAGCCCGAACTCCAGGATCCGGGGCAGCATCCCGCGGTTTTTCTTACAGATTTCGATCGCCCCGTCGAGATCGTCGGCCGAAACCTTCGCGCCGATCTGACGCAGCAGACCCTTGGTATCGGAGTGCTGCATCTGGAAGAAGACCAGCCGTTCGATGACGACGGCGAGACCAACGATGGAAATAAGCAAGAGCAGCCACATATCCCAGCCGCCCTGCTGCATGAGACCCATAAATCCCGAAAACACGGCTCTACGATCCCTCCACTAGCTGTTGTTCCGCGGCGACCTTCGGCCCCGTGAGGGCGCGAGATTGGCCTATGTCCGCGGAAAGTCCTGGTGCGTTTATTGACCGCTCCCCGACGGGGCGGCTGGGGCCGAATTGAGATTCTTTTTCACGAACGATTCGATTTGCAGCGACAACGCTTCGTTGCCCTCCGCCTTGGCTCGTTCGTCCGCCTTGTTGAGCGCGTCGGCAGCCTTCTTCTTCGTGCCGTCGTCGTGGCTGGATGCCCATTGTCCCGTCAACGCGATTCCCTCGGCAAAATTGGCTTGTGCGTCGTTGGGCTTGAGCGCTAAAGCCTTGTCCGCGTACGCTTGCATGCGGTTGTAGTCGGGCTTGTCCATCCTCGCCACCAAGAACGCCGCCTGCGTGTCGGCTGTGACGGCCACTTCCGGGTCGCCACCGGCGGCGGCTTGATCCAAGTCTTTCAAAGCTTGGGTGTAGTTTTTCGCGTTGGCGGCTTCCAACGCCATTCTCAGCAGGCTATTGCCGGTAACGCGCCCGGGCAGCGTGCTGGTTGGGTCGATCTGCTTGATCTCCGCGGCCATCGCCTGCAAGCCTTGCGAGTCGTTGGTCTGCAGATACGCGTTCATCAGCGACGAGTCGATGGCGACCTTTTCCTTCGCAGTCGTCTTCGGATCGGAAAATGCCGAAGCGTGAACCTCCTTGAGCGTCGTAATGGCCTGGGCGTACTGTTTGTTCGCTACCTGCGCCGTGCCGAGCGCATACTTGGAATTGGTGCCTGGGTCCAGCGCTACGGCGCGGTTTGCGTAGTCGAGCGCCTGAGCCGGCTCTTGTGATGCGTTGTCGACGGCCGCGCGCGCGAAACTTGCCGCCGCGATCTTATGGAATTGCGCGCCGATCGTTCCGGCCTTGGCGAAGGCCGACGCTGCTGCGGCATAGTCGCCGCTGTCGAACGATGCGACCCCGAGCATCTGGCGCAGCGACTGGTCGCCCGGCGAAGAGAGCAGCTCATTTTCTGCCTTCGACTTGGCCTGCGCATACTGGCCGGCGCGGATCAAGGCCGCAACTTGGCTGGCAGCCCCACTCGACGATCCGCTCGGCACCCCGCCCATGTCCGACCCTTCGGTAGCCGTTTGTGCGACGGACTTGCCGTGGAACTGCAAACGGAAATCGTAGAAAGCCGTCACCGGCGTCGTTCCCCGGTGCGCCGGCCGGTAACTCGAGTTTTGCGCGATCTCCATCGCCGCCGCATTGTCGCCGGAGTTCGTCGAGCTGAGCACGCGGATCGCCTTGTGCGAGCCGTCGGAGTGAACCTCGACTTGCACCGTGACGGTGCCGTTACCCACGATGGGCTTGCTGGTTGTTCCTTGATGGACCAGCTTTGCCGGGACGAATTGCGTCGTATATTGCGCCGGTGCCGGCGCCTGCGTTAAGGCGGCGAGGGCGACGACCGGTGCAGCGGTTCGAAGGATCAGTTTCATGACAAGCCTCACGGCGGTGTGGTACGCGGCTGTTCCGCCGGCGGCCTGCGGTAACGTTCCAGCGCGGCAAGTTCGGCGCGCGTCAGAGGACGAGCGTGCCCCGGCGGCAGCGCTCCCAGTGCGAGCGGGCCGAACCGCGTGCGCGTCAGTGCCAACACGCGGTGACCGAGGGCCTCGAACATGCGCCGCACTTGGCGGTTGCGTCCCTCGTGCAATGTGAGGTCGACCACGCTCGAGTCGCGCCGCACCGCGACGACGCGAACCTTGGCCCGGCCGGCTCGAAATCCCGGCAGGCTCAGGCCGCCGATCAGGCGGTGCACCGCTTCGGCAGAGAGCCGTCCAGCAATGGCGACACGATAGGTCTTCTCTACCCCGAACCGGGGATGCAGTAATCGGTGGGCGAGCTCACCGTCGTCCGTGAGCAGCAGTACGCCGTCCGTGGTGTAGTCCAGGCGGCCTACCGGAAACAGTCCCGGCCGGCCGGAAAGCAGCTGCGCGACCGTGGGGCGTCGCTGGGGGTCACGCATCGTCGTAACGACTCCGAGCGGCTTATTCAATACAAGGTAGGTGGGCTCGGCCGGGAGCGCTACCGCCTTGCCGTCGACCTCGACCCGATCGCCGTCGCGCACCAAAGTGCCGAACCCGCCGACGGTCGCGCCGTTGACCCGCACGCGTTTGCTCGCGATGAGCTCGTCGGCATGACGGCGCGCTGCGACGCCCGCACGCGCCAGATATCTATTGAGCCTCGTGCCGCCCTCTCACCAGACGAAAAGGATCAATGCTTTCCGTTGTCCTCGTAGCCGCGATTCATCGAGAGCGCCTCTTTGGTCACAGACTGGAGGAACTCTTCGTTCGTGCGCGTCTGGGCCATCTTATCGAGGATGATCTCGGTGATGTCGCCCGTGTTCAGCACGGCGGTCGCGCGGCGGAGCATCCAGATCTTGCGCATCTCGTCGGGCGAGAGCAGCAGCTCCTCGTGGCGCGTTCCCGAACGCTTGATGTCGATCGCCGGAAAGACGCGCGACTCTGCAAGCTTGCGCGTGAGGTCGATCTCCATGTTGCCGGTGCCTTTGAACTCCTCGAAGATGACGTCGTCCATCTTGGAACCGGTCTCGATCAAGGCGGTGGCGATGATCGTCAGCGAGCCGCCCTCCTCGATCTTGCGTGCCGCACCGAAGAAGCGCTTGGGTTTGTGCAGCGATGCAGTATCGAGGCCGCCGGAAAGCGTGCGTCCGGAGCTTGCGACGACCTGGTTGTAGGCTCGCGCGAGACGCGTGATCGAGTCGAGCAAGATGACGACGTCTTTGCCCAGCTCGACGAGACGCTTCGCGCGCTCCATCGTCAGCTCCGCAACCGCCGTGTGATTCTCCGGGTGCTCGTCGAACGTCGAGGCGACGACGTCGCCGTCGATCGTGCGCTGCATGTCGGTGACCTCTTCGGGCCGCTCGTCGACGAGCAACGCGATGATGTGCGCGTCCGGATGGTTGATCGAAATCGAGTTTGCAATGTTCTTTAGAAGCGTCGTCTTGCCGGCTTTCGGCGGCGAGACGATGAGCGCGCGCTGTCCCTTGCCGATCGGCGAGAAGAGGTCGATGACGCGCGTCGATAGCTGCGTGGAACGGACCTCGAGCTTGAAGCGCTCCTGCGGGTAGATTGGCGTTCCCTTTTCGAAGCTGCGCCGCCCTTTGATGGCCTCCGGATCGAAACCGTTGACTGTGTCCACGCGGATGAGCCCGAAGTACTTCTCGCTCTCCTTCGGCCGGCGCGCCTGGCCTTCGACCATGTCGCCGCGCCGCAGCTCGAAGCGACGGATTTGCGTCTGGCTTACGTAGATGTCGTCGTTGCCGATGTAGTATCCCGCGCGCCGCAAGAAGCCGTAGCCCTCGGGCAAGACGTCGAGGATCCCACTCGCTACTTCGATGCCCGAGCGCGCAAGCTGCGCCTGTACGAGCAGCGTGACGATCTCGTCCTTCTTGACCTTCGCCGGTGTTGGGACGTCGACGTCCAGTTCGCGAGCGACGTCGAGCAGTTCGGTCTTCGTTTTCTCACCGAGCTGCGCCGCGGTGAGCATCGGCGGTATTTCTACCTGCGGCAGCTGATCGTGATAGGGCGCCGGGTGTTGGGGGAACTGGTGCCGGCGACGCGCTCGGCGGCGGCGTCCTCCGCCGGGTTGCGAGCGCATGTCGTTGTTAAAACGTTGTTCCGCGTTGGGGCGATGTTCGGTTTGCAGAAGAGTATCTCTCTGTAAGAACCGTGCACGTCAATCTCGTAACGATCGAGGGCGAGGCGAGGCTGCCTTCGCAATCAGACCGGTGACGTGAACGTGGGAATGTCAAAGAATGTCGCGGTTGTCAACGGTGGACCGCGGCGCGACGACCACACTATAGCACAGCGCCAACGCCCCTTCAAGCGGCCGGGCTCAAGCGGGCCGGTCCGCTCACATAACGGTTGCCGGCTTCGTAGAAGCGCAAGTGGCGCCAAGCAGCCCGCGTCACGCCGATCCGTCGGCTACGCCGCACGCGGCTCCGGCCCTGCGGCGCGCGCGCAAGCCACAATACGGGATGCGCAAAGAGGTCGACGCCGTCCAACGAACGGTCGATCGCCAGCGCACGGCAGAGGCGACCCGGCCCGCGGCAGAGATCGCGAACCTGGGTCGTACCGCGGCGCCCTTGCATCAGTGCGATGCCCGCGAGCGGTTCGAGTGCGCGTACGAGCACCCCCGCGCCCGCGCCGTCGCATTCGCTCGATAAATTGAAGCAATACGACGTCCCGTAGATCTGATAGACGTACGCGCGATGTGGGGGACCGAAGAGGGTCGCGTTCCGCGCGCTCTTGCCGGTGAAGGCGTGACACGCGGGGTCGCCGGGCAGATACGCCTCCGTCTCAACGATCCTTCCCGCCGCAATACCTTCGTCGCTGTCGCGGACCACCACACAGCCAAGTAGCGCCTGCGCGAGTGCTTTCGTTTCGATCGGCAGTTCGTCCGGCGCAAGCCGGGTGAACGTCATGCCGCGACGTTCAGTGCTACTTCTGCCCGAGCCCGTTGCGTCAGATCATCGGTCGCGCCGCGCGCGAAGCTGAACGACGAGAGCGAATTGAGGACGCACCGCAAATCGAGGGACGGAGCGACCAGGGCTTCGGCCACCGGCGCGCCGCTCGTCGTCTCCTCGACGAGCCGCGGCTCCGCGAGCACGAACCGAACGCACCGGAAACCCAACTCCCGGGCGGCGCGGGCGACGGCAGCGACCGCGGCGGACGCGCCCGCCGGTTCGGCCGGCGCCTGCGGCGGCACCCTCAGATCGAGCCGCAAGACTTGCCGAACGCCGTCACCGACGAGTCGCGCGTACGCGAGAGCCCGGCCTTGCCGTCCCACCGCGTAGCCGATCGTCGCCTGAACCCCTGCCCGAACGGTTCGCATCTCATTCTGCCTCTACCCGTACTTTATATCGAACAAACGTTCGGGTCAAGCGTCGTTTCGGCCGTGCCGAGGTCTGCATACAGTTGGAGGACGCGATCCGTCTGGCGCTCGAGCGAGAATCGCTCGGCGGCGCGTCGCGCCGCCAGCGCGAACGGGCCCCGTTCGCTGGGAATCGCGTCGACCGCCGCCGCGAACGCGGCCGCGGTTGGCGCAACGACGACGCCGGCACCTTCGAGCACGTTCCGGTTCTGAGGGGCGTCGGCGGCGACGATGTAGGCCCCGGCGGCCAGCGCCTCCGCCAAAACGAGTCCCTGCGTTTCGGTCGTGCTCGGCATCAGAAAGGCATCCGCGCTGGCGTACAGGCTGGGCAAATCATCGCGCGCCACCGCCCCGAGAAAGCGCACTCGGCCTGCGACGCCGAGCCGCGCAGCCGAACCCTCGAGTTCGCCGCGAAGGGGACCGTCGCCGGCGACCGCGAGCTTCACGGTCGAGTCGCGCGTCAGCGCAAGCGCCTCGAGCAGCACCTCGACGTTTTTTTCCTTTGCCAGGCGGCCCACGGAGAGTGCGAGCCGTTCGCCGCCGGCAGCACCGGCGGCTCGGCGTACGGCATCGTCGCGCTGCCCCCGGCCGAAGCGAGCGACGTCGACCCCGCTGGGCACGGTCTCGATCCGAGTCGTAACGCCGACGTCGCGCAGCCGCCGAGCCATCGCACTGGTCGGCACGATGACGGCGTCCGCGAGGTTTGCAAACGTTCGGGTCAGCTGCGTCGCGGCAAAGCGCGTCGCGTTCGGCTCGAACGGAACGTAATGTGCGTAGGCCTCGAGCTGCGTATGATACGTGTAGACGAGCGGGACCCCGTAGCGGCGTGCGTAGCGAAGGCCCATCCAGCCGGTGATGAACGGCGAGTGGACGTGAATGATCGAGAGCCGCTTGATCACGCCGTTGAGGTTGCGCCGGCTTACGAGCGGTAGCGTCAGGCGATACGGCGTCCGCGTGGGCAGCGGCAAAGACGGCATCCGGAAGACCGGACCGTCCGGCTCCGCGTAGCCCGGCATCCGTGGAGCAAAGCAATAGACGAGGTGGCCCCGGGCGCGCAGTCCGTCGCCCAGCCCCTCGACCGACGCGACGACGCCGTTAACCACGGGTCGGTAGATTTCCGTGAAAAAGCCGACCCTCCAGAACCCCATCTTCCGAACCTTTCGCGCCGCAGGCGCCGAGAGCCCGGCGAGCAGGAACCTCCTGGCACGATCAGACTTTGGACGTATTCCGGCGCTGGCGCCGATGTGCTATAGTGCCCGGGTCAGTTACGCCTGCCCAAACGGATAGCTAGCAGGCTTCGAGTGTCTCGGCGTTTCCGTCGGATCCATCACCCAGCGGCCCGCCTGGAGCCGCTTCCGCAATCGCGACTCGCCGCTCTCGTTCGCTCCTCCGCACGGCGGGGAGCGCCGACCTTGGCGACGAGCCGAAAAGAAAGGAACTTCGGGATGATCGGACGCGTCCTTTGTGCCACCCTTGCCATTAGCGCCGCGTGCGGCTACCCGGCCTTTGCGGCCACTTCGCCGCCGTCTTCCGTCACCGGCGTCACCTGGAACCGCAACGGCGTCGTGACCTGGGAACGTACGGAACACCGCGCAATCCCCGCACCCGTCGTTCACCGCCTCGCCCCTGCTCTGGCCCCCGGTACGTCGCGCCTCATCGCGCACGGAAGCAGCGGTGTTCTCGATCTCTGGGTTCGCTACGCGCAGCGCGACGGCGGCCGCGTGCGCCGCTCGGTCCTCTGGTCCAGCGTCGCGCGGGCTCCCCATCCCCGAATCGTTGCCGACGGCATCGGCAGCTCGAATCTGGCGGCCTTCGAAGCGCGCGGCTTGATGCGAATGACGTCGATCGCTCAGGGCGCGCTCGAAATGGTCGCCACGGGCTACACCGCGAACTGCGGCGGATGCGGCGGAATGACCGCCATCGGGCGGCGCGCGGGACGCGGCATCGTCGCCGTCGATCCGCGCTTCATTCCGCTCGGGACTCGACTGTACATCATTGGTTACGGCGCCGCAATTGCGGGTGATACCGGTGGCGCAATCGTCGGACGGCGCATCGACCTCGGTTTCGACTCGCTGCGCGACGCGCTGCTCTTCGGCCGCCGCGCCGTCACGGTCTATCGCCTCAAGTAGCGTACAATCACGGGGTGCTCAGCCCCGGTAAGCTTCTCGCGCGCGCGGGACTCCGCCCGAAGAAACACTACGGCCAGAACTTCCTCGTCAATACATCGGCCGCACGGCAGGTGGCGCGCCTGAGTCTCGCGAGCGCCGCGCCGAACACGCCGATGCTCGAGATTGGCGCCGGAACCGGCACCCTCACGCTCGCGCTGCTCGCAGAACGTGCCGATGTCACCGCACTCGAAATCGATCCGGCGCTCGTCGCTCTGCTGCGTTCGCGCGAGGAGCTTGCAGCGGCGCGCATCGTCGCGGCCGATGCGCTGACGTACGATTACGCCGCCTGGTCCGCAGGCCGCACCTGGCGCGTGGCCGCCAACCTTCCATATAACATCGCGACCCCGCTGATCTTGCGTTTGATCGAAATGAACGACGGCCCGGAATCGCTCACCGTCATGGTGCAGAAAGACGTGGCAGACCGCATGACCGCGGCGCCCGGCACGGCGGCGTACGGCAGTCTTTCCGTCGCGGTGCAATACGCGATGTGCGGGGAGCGATCGTTTACGCTCGCCCCGCAATCGTTCTTTCCCGCACCAAAAGTGCGATCGAGCGTCGTACGTCTGGTCCGACGCGCGCAACCGGCCGTCGAAGTGAGCGACATGCAGCTGTTTTGGAAGGTCGTGCGCGGCGCGTTCGCGTACCGGCGCAAGACGCTCGCGAACAGCCTTACGCTGGCGCTCGATTTGGATCGAGCGGCGGTCGTACGGGCGCTCTCGATGAGCAACCTTTCTCCGGAGCTCCGCGGTGAACGACTCGATCTCAGCGACTTCGCCCGATTGGCCGACGCGCTGGCCGAAGGGTAGCTTTACGAGCGGCTGGACCTGGGTCGTAGCCGGGTTCATCACGCTGCTCTTCATCGGCGCGTTCGTCCTGGAGCTGCGCAATCCGCCTCCGCGCGACGTCAGCCCAGCCGAGATCGACGCCGTCATACTCATACAGTTCTTGATCGACGGCGCCCTCATCGTGTTGGTGCTCGCGACCCTCCCGCGTTTGTCGCATTTCAGCTTGCGCGCCCTCGGCTTTCGACCGTTGGGCGCGGCCGGCGTCGCGACATCCCTGCTTGGAGCCGTCGCCATGGTCATCGTCGCCAACGGCAGCGCATTCCTCATCAACGACGTCACGCACAGCGCGCACCAGCAGGACATCGTGCAAATCTTTCGTCAGCTTCACGATCCGGCGTCGATCGCAATTTTTGCGGGGTTCGCCATCGTGTTCGCGCCGTTTGCCGAGGAAACGCTTTTCCGCGTGCTCTTCTTCAACATCGGCTTGCGCTATGCGGGGTTCTGGGGCGGCGCCGTGCTCAGCGGCGTGCTCTTCGGCATCGCGCACGGCTCGCTGTACGACGCGCTGCCGCTCGCGCTCGGAGGCATAGTGCTGTGCTACGTCTACTACCGTACGCGCAACGCGTTCGCGCCGATGATTTCACACGCGTTGTTCAATTCGCTGTCGATCGTCGCGCTGCTGGCGGCGCCGAAGCTTACCTGAGGACTTCCTCGGCCGCCTCGACCACGGCAGCGCCTTCGATCGCGTCCCCATCGAGGTACGCAATGCGGTGGCGCAACCCGGGGGGCTTCGTCGTCGTGGCCGGGCGACGATCGAAGCCGCGGTCGCGCACGTAGCGTGCGACGAGGTGAATCGCAGCAGCGTTGGGCTCGTCGTACCAGTCCGGATGATGCGCGTGCCAGAGTGCCACCGTCGGCACGCCGCCGCGCGCGAGCGTCAGGTGCAGCGGTCCGGCCGGAATCCCGACGAAGAGATCGGTGCGCTTAGCCAGCGCCTTATACACGCGAGCGAACGGCTCGTCGAGCTCGCTAAACAGCGACCGAAAGCCGGCGACGCTCGCGCCCGACGCCTCGTCGTCCATCGATACGAAACGCCACGCATGCGACCTTCGGCGGAGTGCCGCGACGAAGGCGGCCGCCTCGCTGCCGTCTCCCCAATTCTTTCGCGACGCCGTAACGCCCCTTCGCGCGATCGCGCAGAGCTTCGTGCCCGGCGGCGCGAACCGCGCCAGGCATTCGTCGACGCGGCGCTGCGTCGACGAGGGCGCCGCGAAATCCATCGCGTTGCGCAGCGGCGCCCCTAAGTCGAGCGCGGCAAGCCGTTGCGGGCGCACGAGCAGCCGCGCCACATTGCGAGCCTTCGTGTGGAACGGAAAAGCCGTCATTCCCTCGGTCTCCGGATAGTCGGTCCAAAGCACGACGGCCGGGTCGAAGTCTATGACGGCACCGCCGAGCGGCGCCGGGAGCGCCACGCTCGTAACCTGCCCGTTGCACCGCCGCAGCGTCAGGCCGAGGTGCTCCGCACCCTGCGCCGCGCCGTCGCCGGGGACGCGAACGCCGCTGTACAGCGGGCGCACTCCCGCGGCGTCCTCCATGACGCTCACGTAATCGTCCCCGAAGCGCGTGATCGCGTACGAGTTCGACGGCTCGAGCAGCGGCGCGACCGCGCCGAAGTGGACCCAGTCGCCAAGCCCGTGCGGCCAATAGATCAGCACGCGCGCGTCTCGAACGGACGCAAATCGGCCGCGGTCTTCCCGCATCGCGCGGACGCGCAACGTCGCCTCCACGCTACGGAAACACCGGTACGCCGCCGCAGAGCCGAGGCGGCGCATGCCCGATCAGACTGCCAAAGAACGCGCGGGCGTCCGTGTCGTATGCGGGACACGCGACGAAGCCTGGATCCGGGCGTGGATCGAGCCGCACCTCGAGATTCGCCGCCGCGACCGCCCAGACGCCCTCGTCGCGCCGTCGCAGGAAGGCAACGTTACCGCTATCGCGCAGCGCCGCCGCTCGCGCATACGCATTCCAGTCGACGATGTACGGCCACCGTCCCGGCCGCAGCACGGTATCGTTGAAGACGAAGAGCATCACGACGGCGGCGCACGCGATCATGAGACGCGCGAATACCGGCCGGCACCGGACGCCGAAGGCGGCGGCGACCGCCGCCGAGGCCAAGAGGGAGGCGCCGTAGTGCGATCCGACCCGACTCGCCTCGTAGTTCCAGGGGCGCATGAACACGATCTCCGCCAGGAGCGGCGCGGCGAGCAAGAGCCAGCGTCCGACGGCCAGCGGCGCGAATGCAAACGGCGCGAGCATCAAAAACAGCATCGTCATCTTGCCGCTCGGATCGCTCACTTGCAAGGCGTAGTGCGGCACGCTGGGCGCGGCGTTCGCCGCCCGCTCCAACGCGGCAAACCCCACGCCGTTGCACACGGCCAGGATCGCGATCGCCGCGCCCAGCCGCCGATCCCACCACAGCGCGCACGCGACCGCGAACCACAGGACGAAGACGATTTGGTCCTCCTTCATTCCCATCAGCAGCTGCGCCGCTGCCAGCGCGGGCCAAAACGCGCGTTTGCGGGCGAAAAGCGCTCCCCCGAAGGCGAGGAGCGGCACGAAGACGTTTTCGGAAAAGTTGTCGTAGGCGAGTCCCTGCGCCGGCGGCGCCAACAGGTACGCGATGCCGACGACGTTCGCCGCGCCCGGAGCTACGCCGATCTCCCGCGCGAAACGCACGAGCACGACCGCGGCAACCGCGACCGCCGCGACCTGCACGACGATCAGCGTCTCGGCGCGCGGAAAGAGCGCGACGAGCGGCGCAAGGAGCGCCAGCGCCCACGAGTCGTGTACCTGAAAGTGCGGCCGCCACTCGCCGAAATTCCATGAGGATCCATAGCGCAGATGCACGAGCGTCTGCAGATACGTTCCGAGGTCGGCGCCGTACCGCAGCGCGTACAGCTTGTTGAGATCCAACGCGATGTAGGCGACCGCGAAAACGGCGGCCGCGGCGTAGATCCCCCTCACGCCGACGTCTCCCCGCGTTCGATCGTCATCTACGGTGCGCTGACGGCCCTTCGCGATAGACGCGGTCGACGATGGCGCGGAGCCGGTCGACGAACTGCCCCGGTGCAAACTGTTGCGCGTGCGCGCGCAGCCGCTGGGGACTATAGCGCGACGGATCGAACGCACGAATCGCTGCGGCGAGCGACTCGGGCGTGGGCTCGTCGAAGAACGCCCCCGTCGCGCCCTCGACGACCGTCTCGAGCGCGCCGCCGCCCCGGTACGCGATTGTCGGCCGTCCGGCGGCGGCCGCCTCGAGCGGGACGAGCCCGAAGTCTTCTTCACCGGGAACGATCGCCGCGCGTGCGTTTCCCAGCAGATCGTCGAGCCGCCCTTCCGAGACGTAGCCGAGCAGGGTGGTCGTCGTGCCGCGCGCGCGTTCGCGCAGCGCACGTTCCGCAGGACCCGTACCCGCGACGAACAGCGTCACGCCGGCGAGCGCGGCGGCGCGGATGGCGAGGTCGATGCGCTTATAGGGCAGCAAGCGCGACGCGATCGCGAAGTAATCACCGCCGCCGCGCCCGACGTGAAAGCGCTGCACGTCTACGGGACAGTGGAGCACGTCCGCATCGCGACCGTAGTACTGCTCGATGCGCCGCGCGACGTTCTGCGAGTTTGCCACGAAGCGCGTCGGCCGCGCGGCGGCGGCGCGGTCCCACTCGATAAGACGGTTCACGAGCGGCCGCGCGAGCTTCGACCCGACGTATTGGTCGTAGGCAAACGCAAAACGGCTCACGGTATTGATGTAGCACACGTGCACGGCACCGGGCGGCACGACGATGCCCTTCGCCCACGCCGTGGTGGAGCTGACGATGGCGTCGTAGCCCGAGAAATCGAATCGCTCGAACGCGCCGGGGTAGAGCGGCGCCAGCGCGCGGAACCAGCTATTGGCGAACGGAAGGCGCGCTAGATAGGACCGGCGTACGCGTCCCGCGCTGACGAAATCGGCGGCTAGGCGCTCGTCGTAGAGCGCGGTATAGACGGGAGCGTGCGGCCAGGCGCGCGCGATGTGTGCGAAGACGCGCTCCGCGCCGCCGCGCTGGTTCAGGTAATCGTGAACGAGCGCGACGTTCATGGCGGCGAGACGCCGCTCCTAATCTTGAAGGTTCGTGCCGCGGGGCAAGACGAGCGCAATCGTTGGGTTGCCAAGATAGGAGCGTGCGACGCGCTGCACGTCGTCCGGGGTCGTGGCGGAGATCGCAGCCAGTGCGCGGTTGATGAAGTCCGGCGACGCGCTTTCGCGCGAGAACACCGCCGCCAGCCACGTGCGGGTTTCCAGCGTCGTGGCGTCGTTGGCGAAATCGCCTGCGGCCTCGGCTTTGAACTCCTCGATCGATCCCTGCAGGCGCGTCGCGGCGAGCACGCCCACCACGGAGAGCGCGGTGGCGAAGGCGCGGCTGGGATTGCCGATCAGGCCGCCGTTGACGTAGAGCACCAGCGTCGCCGGCGCGCGATCGTAGGCATAGACGGTGCCGACCGAGCGCGATGCGAACGTGGGAGAAACGACGCCCGGGACCTGAGCGACATCGGAGAGCGTGCGGCGAACGAACGCGGCGAGCACCAGCATCGGCCCGAAGTCGCGGCTATCGACGTTCGGTGCGGGGTACTGCGCGATGAGCCAGGGAGACGCGATGTCGCGATGCGCCACGATTTCGTGCGTCGCACCGGTCAGCGTCGCCACGCGGACGGTGATCGGCGACGTATTGCCGCCGGGCAGCGCCGAAGCCAATGCCGTGAGCGACTCGGGCCGGAGCGTGTCGAGTCGCCCTGCGGCGCTGACGAGCGCGCCGCCGCGGCGGTAATACGCTGCGTAGAACGCACGCGCGTCGGAGGCAAAGAATTGCGCGAGCGAGGCCGGCGTGCCGAGTTCGGGCAAGCCGAGATTCGCCTGACGCGAAGACGCCGCGTTGAGCATGTCGAGGCCGACCTGGAGCGCGATCTGCTGTACCTGCGCAATTTGCCGAACGAGCATGCTGCGGGCGTCGCGGATCGTCGCGGGGGAGAAGTCTGGCGCGGCGACGGCGATGCGGAAGAGGTCGATCACGACGGGCGCGTCTTCCGCCAGTGACTCCACGTAGAACCGAACGTCGCTCGGATCGACGGTAAAGTGCACCGAGCCGCCGCGTGCGGTGATGGCGTCCTCGAGTGCGACCGCCGGCTCTCCCTGCCGCAGTGCGACCGGCGTCCGAACGATCGTTTCCGCCACCAGCGCCGCGAGGCCGTTTTGCTTCATCGTCTGGCGGTCGAGACCGGCGCGGACGATGAAGGTGACTCCGACGAGCGAGGCCGCGCTGTCGAGCTGGCTGACGATCGTCGTGCCGCCCGCCGCCGTCTGCAGGCTCGGCGAGGCGGGCGCGGTGCCGGCCGCCAGCGCCGGCGAGGACGCGCCGACCGAAAGCGCCGCGATGAGACCGAGCGCGGACGGTAGCCGCTTCACTGAGCCGTTCCTTTCTGCGGCGTCGTCGAAATCAAGTCGACGACGACCGGATTGCGCAAGTATCGCCGTACGACCTCGGCGACGTATGGCGGGTCGAGAGCGCGCGCCGACTGCTCGTAATTCCCGTTCCAAATGCCGGGCGCGTAATCTGCGCCGCCCTCGACGGCATACCAGCCCAAGTTGTCCGCGCGTTCCTGCGGCGTTTGCGTGTCCGCCGCGACGTGATAGAGAAACGCTTCCCGAGCGTCGTCGAAGGTTTTCGCATCCAGCGGCCGCTCGAGCGTCTCCAGCGCGTCCATGACGCTTTTTTCCGTCTGCTTCTCGTGGGAGCCACCGATCGTCACGACCATGACGCCGGGATCGTGCAACGTGATGAACTGGCCGATGACGAGCGCGTCGCTTTGCGAGCGGTCGAGGTCTCTCGAGACAACGCCGGTCTGCTCGCGAAAAAGATAATCCGCAATGAAGTCCAGCGCCGTCGCGGCCTTTTGATCGGAAATCGGCGGCCCGACCCACGCGAGACCGACGCCGTCGACGGCGCCCATCGCGGTCGCGGCGGACGGCGGCGCACTGAGCCGAGAGTCGTACGGCGGATCCATCGCGCCCGCGCCGGCGCCGTCGGTGACCGCCGCGACACTGTCGGCATCGACGTTGCCGGTGAGCGTCAGCACGGCGTTCTGCGCGCGAAAGGCGCGCTTGACGAACGCGCTGACCTGCGCGGTCGAGATACTCGTGAGCTGCGGTATCGTCGTCGGCAAGGGTGGATAGTGCGCCGGCCCCGACGCGAAGATCTGTTTGAACAGCAGGTCGTGAAGCGTCGTGTCCGCTTCGTAGCGCTGCTGCACTCCGAGCACCGCGGCGTTCGCGCGCGCCGTCTTCATCGCCGCATCGTCGACCGACGGCGCGAAATACGCGGCCGTCATCGCAGCAACGATGCGATGCGCGGAGCGAGCCGGAACGGCGGCACCGATGCCGATGATGTCCGGGTAGACTTGGATGTTGAGCTGGCCGCCCACGGTGTGCACGAGGTTGTAGAGCGACTTACCGCTCGCGAGCGGAACGACGGCCGCCGCCGTCGCGGCGAGATTCGCGATGCCGGGCGTCGCGTCGTCGTAGCCCGCGGCCGGCGCACGAAACCACAATCCGACGGCAGCCGTGGCGACGGTCGGGTCCGCATAGAGCACGTAGGAGCCGCCGCGCGGCAGCGAGCCGGTCATCCGCCCCGCCGCGGCGTGCGCGGGGGCAGCCGCGAGCGGCGATGCCAGTACCAGCATCGCGGCGGCGAGCGCCATCCTCGGCGTCATGCCGGTTCCGGAAAAATTTCGGCGGCAGCCGCGACGGTTTCTCGGCGCGTTTCGGTTCGTCTGGGACGGGGCGTTCGGCCGGCGCTTCGCTTGCCGGTGCGGCCTCCACGCCCCGGTTGCGGTCGAAGGGACGGCCGTCGAGGATTGCCTTGACCTCTTGCGCTTCGACGGTTTCGTACTCGAGCAGCGACGATACCATGCGTTCGACCTTGTCCCAGTTGCCTTTGAGCAGCCGTTTGCCGTCCTCGTATGACGACTCGATGATCTTACGCACCTCGCCGTCGATCTTGCTCGCCACTTCTTCTGAGTAGTTGCGCTCCTCGCTGATATCGCGCCCGAGAAACACCTGATGGGCGCCGCGCCCGTATTGAATCGGGCCTAAGTCGCTCATACCGTACTGCGTGACCATGCGGCGCGCTAGTTCCGTTGCCTGCTCGAAGTCATTGCTCGCGCCCGTCGTAACGTCGCCGAACTTGATCTCTTCGGCCAGGCGGCCGCCCATGGCGCGCGTGATCATCGCGAGCAGTTCCTCCCGCGATCGGTTGTGGCGGTCGTCTTCCGGCAACGACCACGTGATGCCGAGCGCCATCCCGCGCGGGATAATCGTCACCTTGTGCACGGGATCCGATTTTTCGAGCAAGCCGCCGATTACCGCATGGCCCGACTCGTGATACGCGGTCGTTTCCTTCTCCTGTTGCGACATGATCACCGACTTGCGCTCCGGCCCGACCATCACGCGGTCGATCGCCTCGTCGCAATCGATCATCTCGATGATATTCTTGTTGCGGCGTGCGGCCAGGAGCGCTGCCTCGTTCAGCAAGTTCTCGAGGTCGGCGCCGGAAAAACCCGGCGTTCGCTTGGCGAGCGTTTCCAGCGAAACTTCTTTGCCCAACGGCTTGTTGCGCGCGTGCACTTCCAGGATTTTTTCGCGCCCTTTGTAGTCGGCGCGTCCGACGACGATTTGACGGTCGAAGCGGCCCGGGCGCAGGAGCGCGGGATCGAGGACGTCCGCGCGATTCGTCGCTGCGATGAGGATGACTCCCGTATTTTGATCGAAGCCATCCATCTCGACCAAAAGCTGATTGAGCGTTTGCTCGCGCTCGTCGTGCCCGCCCCCCAAACCGGCGCCGCGCTGACGACCGACCGCGTCGATCTCGTCGATGAACACGATGCAGGGCGCGGACTTCTTCGCCTGGTCGAACAGATCGCGCACGCGCGACGCGCCGACGCCGACGAACATCTCAACGAAGTCCGATCCGGAGATCGACAAGAACGGCACGCCGGCCTCGCCGGCGATCGCGCGCGCAAGCAGCGTCTTGCCCGTGCCGGGCGGTCCCAAGAGTAGGACGCCCTTCGGGATTCGCGCCCCGAGCGATTGATATTTCTTCGGGTATTTCAAGAAGTCGACGATTTCGGCGAGCTCTTCCTTCGCTTCGTCGACACCCGCAACGTCGGCGAACGTAACCTTGGGTCGGTTTTCCGAAAGCATCTTCGCGCGCGAGCGCCCGAACGACAGCGCCTGGCTGCCGCCGCTCTGCGCCTGACGAAGGATGAAAAACAACAGCAAAACCGTTATCGCGAGCGGCCCGAGTGCCATGAGGCTCGAGAGCAGCCCGGTATTCGATTGCTGGTCGAAGCTGATGGCCCCGCTCTTGACTCGCCGGTAGACCTCGTCGACAAACGTCTGATCGACGTTGGGCACGGCGACGCTGTATTTCGTGCCGTTGGAGAGGTCGCCGATGGCGTTGAGCCCGGTGGCGTGAAACGACTGGACCTGTCCCGCTTCGAGCTTTTGGTAAAAGGCACCGTAGTCGAGCCGGGTCTCCCCTTCGCTTGGCTGGACGAATTTCTCCACGATCAAAAAGACCGCCACCACGGCCAGAATGATCAGAATTATTGACCTGAGATGCTTGCTCACGTTGTCGTTAGACCGTTTGACCCTCTTGAAAGACCGTTCGACCCTCTCGAAGCTCGGCGAGATACGGAAGATTGCGGTAATATTCCGTATAGTCCAAACCGTAACCTATAGCGAAGACGTCGGGAACCGTTAGGCCGCTGTAGTCGACGGGCACGTCGACCTCCCGCCGCGCCGGCTTGTCGAAGAGCACGCAGGTGCGCAGGCTCGCCGGCCGGCGCTCTTCGAGTAACGCGCGCACGAAGCCCAATGTGAGCCCGCGATCGACGATGTCCTCGGCGACCACGACGTCGGCGCCCGCCAGCGGCAGTCGAACGTCCGCGTCGAGGCGAACGGAACCGCCGCGCTGCCCCGCTTCGCCGTACCGTTGAACGAAGAGATAGTCCATCGTTATTTCGCTCGGGCCGTCCGTTCTGCCGGCCAGCGCACGCGCCAGGTCGGCGGTCAGGCACAGCGCCCCCTTCAACACGCCCAAGAGCACCAGCGGTTTCCCCCGCACGTCGCAAGCGATTTCCGCGGCGAGCCGCTCGACGGCGCGGCGGATTTCGTCCGCCGTATATAGGACGCGGCCAACCGCCTCAGACGCGACGACGCTCACTGCTCTTCAACGGCAACGGCGCCGCGTTCGATTCTCAGCGCAATCCCAGCCTTCATATGAAACGTCCCGGTACGACCGCGTTCCAGCGCGCGAACCGCCGCCTCAACGTGTGCGAAGTCGATGTCGCGCAGGTCGTCGTGCACGGCGAGCTGTTCGCGAATCGAGCGGCGAAGCCGCGCCCGCGGCGTGGCCTGCCGCTCCGCAGCGGTGAGCTCCGCGGCGCGCGCGACGGCACGATCCAGGCCGGGGAAAAGCGGGCGCAGCGTCGCCAGCGCCGCTCGCACGGCGTTTCTCCGCAGGTTCGGTTCGGCGTTTGTCGGGTCCACAGCATACGGCAGCGCGTGTGCGTGGCAATACGCACGCAGCGACTCCGCCCCAACGCCGATCAGCGGGCGCGCGAGATCGACGCCTGCAACGAGTTCCCGACGATTCGCAATCCCGCGAAGGCCGCCGGGTCCGGCGCCCCGCAGCAACGCGAGCAGCACGGTTTCGCTCTGATCTTGCGCGTGGTGCGCCGTCGCGATCACGCCGCAGCGCCGGCGGCGCGCGAGCGATGCCAGCGCGGCATAACGCGCGTCGCGCAGGCGCCGCTCGTCACGCGCGCGCGACCGGAGCGGCGCGACGTCGACTGCGACCCCGTAGTGCGTCGCGAGCGCCAGCGCAACGCATTCGTCTTGCCGGGCGGAGGCGCGCGTGCCATGATCGACGTACGCGCCGAAGATCGTCAGATCCATGGCCTGCGCGACCGAGTGCAGTGCCGCAAAAAGCGCGACCGAATCCGGTCCGCCGCTGCAGGCAACGAGCACGCGCTCGCCGCGGCGTATTGCGTCACCGTGGGCGATCGCGCGCTCCACGCCGCGCTCGACGTGCGCCTTCCTCACGACCGGCGCACGTGCGCGGCGATTTCCCGTTCGACGTCCCGGCGCGCCGCTGCGGCGCGTTTGTCCCAGAACTTCTTGCCGCGCGCCAGCCCGAGCTGCACTTTCGCGATTCCTCGCGTGAAGTAGAGGCGCAGGGGCACGACGGTGAGGCCCTTTTCCGCGACGCGGCTCTGCAGCCGCACGATCTCCGCTTTGTGAAGCAGTAGTTTCCGCGGCCTCGTCGGCTCGGCGTTCGAAAAGCTGCCCTGCTTATACGGCTGCACGTGCATGCCGAGCAGCCACGCCTCGCCGTCGCGAAACCGGGCGTAGGCTTCGCTCAAGCTTGCGCCCCCGCTGCGGATCGACTTGACCTCGGTCCCGGTCAAGGCTAAGCCGGCCTCGACCGATTCGAGGATGTGATATTCGTAACGCGCGCGCCGGTTGTCGATCGCGGGCGAACCGGAACTCATGGCGGCGGGAACGCGCTGTCGGGGTTGCGCCGGTCGTCAGCGGCGTCGAGCGCACCGCGCGAGACGAAGCTACCCTCCGCGTGCGCGAGTAACGTTCCGGCCGCGTCGAACACTCGAGCATCGACGCCTAGGACGTTGCGCCGCCGCCACGTGACGCGGCCGCGCACCTCGATCGGCTTCTCGAGCGGCACCGGCTTTCGAAACCGCACGCTGACGTGCGCCGTGACCCCCCGGTGCCCCGCGAAGCCGGCCGCGTGCGCCATTGCTTCGTCGAGCAGCGCCATTACGATTCCACCGTGGGCGATTCCGCGCCAGCCCTGATAGTGCGGTTCCAGCTCGACCGCCGCACGGACGCCCTCACCGTCCGCCGCTCGGTCGAAGTGCACGTGCATGCCGATCGGATTCGCCGGCCCGCACGCGAAACAATTCCCGTCGTCGAAAGGGACGTCGCTCACGTGCGTACCTAACGCCCGACGCCGAGGCGATCGATCAACGCGGACGGGAGCCCAGCGTCGCGCATCTTGCGCTGGACGTCTGCAATGGGATAGTCGTACCGTACCCAACGGACGGTCTGGGAAGCGTCATCATAGAGAACGAATGACGCCTGCGGATTCAAGTCGCGCGGCTGCCCGACGCTGCCGACGTCGACGATGTAGCGCTTGCCATCCTCCAGCCGCAGTTCGCCGCCGTGCTGCATGTGCTTGTGTCCGATCCCATCGGCGTCCCGCACCCAGTATTCGGCGATATGCGTGTGTCCCACGAAAACGAGGCGCGCGTCCGTGCGATCGAACGCACGAACCGCAGCATCTTTGTCGAGGACGTACTCAAAATAGTTTACGGGCGCTCCGTGGACCAGCAGAAAATCGGGAAAGCGCAGCTCGTACGGCAGCAGGTTCAGCCACGCGCGGCTCGCCACGTCGAGCTGCCCTTGCGTCCAGCCGATGGCGGTGCGAGCGGCGGCGTTGAAATTCTCGACGCCGAAGTTTTCAACGGCCGCGAGGTCGTGATTACCCAACACCGCGTGGCGGGCGCGCTCACGCAGCACCGCGACGCACTCGTTCGGATTGGGGCCGTAACCGACCACGTCTCCGAGCGAGACGACGGCGTCGTCCGGCGCGAGGAGGGCGAGCGCACGTTCGAGCGAGTCGATGTTGCCGTGGACGTCGGAAAGGATCGCGTATCGCACGGCTAGGAAACTTCCAGAGCGGCGCGCGCCGCAATGTCGCATACGGCATCGGCGAACGCGCGGCGCATCGGCTCGGTCCCAGCGCTCACGCGGATGCAGGAGTCCAGCGGCGGCGCGCCGGGCTTACGCACCCAGATGCCGCGAGACAGCAGCTCGTTCATCACGCGCGTCGCCTGCGGCGCGGTACCGAAATCGATACAGACGAAGTTGGTTGCGGACTGGATGTAGCGACGCCCCAGTTCGCGAGCGATTCGATAGTAATCGTTGCGAGCGCGTTCCGTCTCGCGTACCACCTGCAGGCGAAATGCCTCGTCAAGCAATGAAGCGAGCGCGCCGATTTGCGCGTTGCGATTCACCCCGTAGTGAAGCCGAATCTTTTGAAACGTCGCAACGTTTCGTTCCGTGGTGAGAGCGTAGCCGATCCGGCCGCCGGCCATGCCGTACGCCTTGGAAAACGTCCGAAGCCGCACGAGGCGATCCTCGAAAACCGGCGGAAGCAGTTCGGCTTCCTCGATGAAGTCGGCGTAGGCCTCATCGAGCAGCACCAGCGTGTCGTGCGGCAGCCCGTCGTACCAGCGCGCCAGGTCCTCACGCGAAATGAACCGTCCGCTCGGATTGTCGGGGTTGGCCAAATAAACGATTGGGGGCGCGTCGCGCCGCGCGACGGTTTGGAGCGCGTCGCAGTCGGGCATGCCGTCGTCCCGGTACGGCACGCCGATCGGCCGTCCGCCATATCCGACGACGTGATAGTTCATCGTCGGATACGTGCCGATCGTCGAGAGGGCGGCCTCACCGGGCGCCAGGAAGGCGCGCACGGCGATGCCCATGAGGTCGTCGATCCCCGAGCCGACGACGATTTGCTCGGGCCGGCAACGATGCTTCTCGGCGAGGGCGTCGCGAAGGTCCAGCGACTCCGGATCGCCATACCACGCGAGGCGAGGCAGCTCGCGGCTCATTGCCGCCACGGCGTTGGGCGACGGACCGAAGGCGCTTTCGTTCGCGCCCAAACGGACGAGCTCGCGCCGGCCCGTTTCGCGCATGAGCTGCTCGGGCCCGATGAAGGGCGTTGTCGCCGGAATCGCCGCAACGGCGGCGGTGGGACGGATCATGAAGCTCCCAAAAAGCGGTAGACGGTGACGGGCGCCCCCAGTGGTAGGGCGTGTTCGCATTCGTCGACGACGATGTAGCCGTCCGCGCGCGCCGTCAGGCTTACGGAAAACGATTGCAAGGGGAGCGGATGCGCCAGCGGCACACCACCGTCATGCTGAAGGCGCACCGGCACGTACCACGTCCAGCCAGGACGCCCTCGGACCGGCGACGCGAGGCGCGCCGCCGTGGTGGCCGGCGCTGCCGCGGCCCCGCACAGCGCCGCGACGATCGGTGCCGCGACCGCTTCGAGCATCAGGATTGCGGACGTCGGGTTTCCCGGCAGGCCCAGGATCGGCTTGCCCAGATGCGCGCCGAGCAGCGTCGGCTTCCCCGGACGCACGCGCACGCCGTGAACGACGACGCCGGGATCGGCGATCCTGGCAACGGCGTCGGGCAGACGATCGCGGTCGCCGACGGAGGACCCTCCGGTCACGACCACGGCGTCGCAGGCGGCGAGGGCGCGCGTAAGGGCCGCCTCGAGCGGCTCGGCCTCGTCGTTTAGCGTCGGATGGTGCATAGCGACGGCACCCATCGCGTTCAGCGACGCGGCGATGGCATACCGATTGGAGTCGCGGATTTGGCCCGGTCGCGGCTGGGCGGCGGGTTCCACCAGCTCGTCGCCGGTCGAGAGCACGGCGATGCTCGGACGCCGATAGACGTCCACGGCCGTGATCCCGAGCGTTGCCAGGACGCCGACGTCGCAGGCGCGCAGGCGCCGGCGCGAATGCAGTACGGTCTCACCACGGCGCATGTCCGCGGCCGGCGCGATCACGTTGTCGCCGCGAGCGACGGGCCCTTCAATTAAAACGGCGCCGTCTGCGATGCGCGCTGATTCGAACGGGACGACCGCATCGGCGCCGGCAGGCACGATGCCCCCGGTCGGGATACGCGTAGCGAAGGCAGCCGACTGCGCGGCGATCGGGGCGGCACCCATATGGACGCCGCCGCCGATTTCGAACCTTCCAGGTGCCGCGTCCGCGCAAACGGCGAAACCGTCCATCGCCGCACGGGGCGCGTTCGGATAGTCGTCGTCGGCGACGATGGAACGGGCCAGCACGCGGCCGGCGGCATCGTCGAGCGCGACCTGTTCGGTGCCAGTCGGCGCCACTGCGACGCGGCCGAAATATGCGATGAGTGCTTGGCGCGGCGGCATGAGCGTCGCCGGCGCGAACGCCCGCGCCGGTAGGACTGCATTTGCGGATTGCATAATGGCGCGCTTCTCCATGCTCGACGTCGCTTTGGTTCGGCGTGATCCCGACCGCGTGCGACGCTCGCTCCTTCGACGCGGACTCGACGCCTCGGTCGTCGACGAAGTTCTGCGTTACGACGACGAGTACCGCTCAGAGCTTACCGCCGTCGAGCGAGCGAAAGCAGAAAAGAATCGCCTCTCGGCCGCGATCGGCAAGGCGCCCGACAAGGCGGTCGCCGCGCGCGAGCTTCGGCCGCAGATCGAGGCGCTCTCGCAGCGCATCGAAATCGCCGAGAACGACGCGCGTCGTCTGTCGCCGTCCGATGACAGGTCGCCGCTGCGCGCGCTGCTGGCCGGTTTGCCGAACTTGCTGGACGACTCCGTGCCCGACGGCGCCGCCGAAAGGGAAAACGTCGAGATACGGCGCTGGGGCGAGCCACGCCGTTTCGAATTCACGCCGTTGCCGCATTGGGACCTCGGCGAACGCCTCGGTATCCTGGATTTCACACGGGCGGCAAAACTGTCGGGCAGCCGTTTCGCGGTGCTCATGGGCGGCGGCGCCAAAGTCACGCGCGCGCTGGCGGCGTTCTTCCTCGACCGCGCGACCGCCCGCGGTTACCTGGAGGTCGCGCCGCCGCTGCTGGTTTCGCGCGATACGATGTGGTCCACCGGTCAGTTAAGCAAATTCGCCGACGCCATGTTCGAGGATCCGCAAGCCGAGCTGTTCTTGATTCCTACCGCGGAGGTTCCGTTGACGGCGCTCCGCGGCGGCGAAATTCTCGAACGCGACGATCTGCCGCGGAAGTACGCCGCGTACACCCCGTGTTTTCGCAAGGAAGCGGGCGCGGCGGGCAAGGACACGCGCGGACTGATGCGCCAGCATCAATTCGACAAGGTCGAGTTGGTTTGGCTCTCGCTCCCCGAAGCGTCGGCCGGCGCGCTCGAAGCGCTGACGGACGACGCGTCTGCGCTGCTCGAAGAACTCGAGCTGCCCTATCGCGTTATGGAGCTCTGCGCGGGCGACACCGGCTTCAGCCCGGCGAAGACGTACGACCTCGAAGTTTGGATCCCGAGTGCCGGAGCGTATCGCGAGATCAGCTCCTGTTCGAATTGCACCGATTTCCAATCTCGCCGCGCGGCGATCCGTTTTCGCCGCGAGCCGAGCGGAAAACCCGAGCTCGTGCATACGCTCAACGGTTCGGGCCTCGCGATCGGACGCACGCTCGTTGCGATCCTCGAAAACGGTCAGGAGTCCGACGGATCCATCACGCTGCCTCGCGCGCTTCAACCGTATGCCGGCATGTCGCGGCTTTTCGTTCCTCCGCAGCTCTCGTCCTGAGCCGCGGCCTTATTGCGCTAAGAAACGTCTTGAATCAACTCGAGAAGCACTTCGCGGTCGAGATAGCGGATGTGCCCATGCTCTCGGCGCAGCGCGTTGCGCGATTCGAGTTCCGCGATCGCACGCGCGGCGACTTCTTTGACGGTGCCTCCGGCGGCGGCGATTTGCGATTGCGTGATGGTCGACAGCGCGGCAGATGCCGGGACGAGGCCGCGCTCGGGCATCGCGTAGGGCAGCAGCACGCGGGCGATGCGCCCCAGAATCGGGAGCGATCCCTGCACGCTCAGCGCATCGGCGAGAAGTCGCACGCGTTGCGCCATCACGATACCAAGCGCGTTGGTCAGCTCCGGATAACGGCCGGCCACGCGCGAGACGACGTCCCAGGGAACTTTGAGCACGCGCGCGCTCTTCGAGAAGACGGCGATGCGCGCCATCTTGAAGCCGCGGTCAAAGTATTCGGCCACGCCGAAAAGCTCGTAGGGAAAAATTTCGTAGAGGATGCGCTCGCGCTCCCGCCCCCCGCCGTTTGCGCGCGCGACGATGCCCTCCGTGACCATGCCGATGTAAGGCCAGTCGACGTTTTCTGCCACCAGGGTTTGACCGCGGCGGCCCGTCTGCCAAACCGCTGCCACGACGAGCTCCTCCCGCACCCCGGTATCCAACGCGGCAAATGCCGGACAACGGCCCAGGTGCTGCGCGGAGGAGTTGCGGTCGGTCGATTCGCCGGGGCGATGGGTGAGGCGCAGTTGCCAAACGCGGCTCGCGACGCGACGCGTTTCGACGACGAAGCGGTCCGGGCGGTCCTGTGTAACGCGCGAGGAGAGCGCTCGCGGTTCTTGTTCGGTGATGAGGGTAAGAGATGCTCCGGAGGGAAGACGGTCGAGAGCCTTACGAACGAGATCCGGACGTTCCCAGACGGGCAGGTTCCGCAAGTCGATTTCGGCAGGTTGTACCACGCCGGTCACGTTCTCGCCGAGCCGAGCGCTCTACTCCCTGAGAATGGTTCACGAGAGGAGTTAGCATGGTACGGTCTCTGATTCTGCGTTTCGTTAGCAGCACTGCGCTCGTATGCCTGGCGCCGGTGGGGTTGGCGGGCACGGCGTCGGCACAGACAACCGACTTGCATTTCAAGACGGCGATAACCGAGGTCTACGATTCGCCCTATCCCATCACCGGCAGACTCGACGTTCAAATCTTTCCCAACGGGATCTTACGCGGCTACTATCACACCTCCTATTACAAACTTTTCATTCCGGTCGTTGGCGGCCGCGACGGTAACTACGTTTGGTTCGACATTGGACCGTCCAGCGTGGATCTCGGTCTCGGCACCGGCCCCGAGGGACGTCTGCACGTCGTCGGCGTCATGAATGGTGACGGCTCGTTCCGCGGCCAAGTCTATCCGCAGACCGCCGCGTTTTTCGCCGGCACTTCGCCCCTCACGGGCGTCGCGAACCAAGAAAACAACGTCGTGAACCTGACGCCCTCCACCAGCGATCAGTACCTATTCTCCGCGACGCCGACGAACGAACCCATGCCGACGGTGAGCGGACCGCCTTAGTCCGGCGCAGGCGCAGCGGCGACTGACTTCACGGCTTTCCAAACGCGCTGCGGCGCCGGCGGGAGGCCGTCCATTTTTTTGAGGAAGAGCGTCACCTCCCAGAGCTCGCGCTCGACGAGCGTCCTCCCGAACGCCGGCATCCCCGTGAGCCGAATACCGTGCGCGACCTTCCAGTAGGTGATCCCCTCGGGATCGTCCTCGACGCCGTCCTTGGCAAACTGCGGCGGATGCTGGTAGAGGCCCCGCGCGATGTGCGAAGGCTGCCCGTCCGACGCGCCGTGGCAGACGGCGCAGTTCTCCGCATAGAGGCGAATGCCGGCGGTCAAGTTGGCGTCGGTAGGCGCAAGCGGCGGCGGCGACGTGGACGCGTCGCGCGACAGAGTGGCGCGCAGTGACGTTCGCGCCGCCCATCGTTCGAGCTTCGTAGGTTTACCGTCGGCGTTCGCCGGAAGGGCGCCGGCTTCGATGCCGAGATAGGCGCACAAGCCGAGCGCGACGAGCGTTGCGACGATCCCTAAGACGATGCCTCGTGCCATGGACGGCGCCTTCGACGCTCATCCTCGCTTAACCGGCGAACCGGAATTTCTCCACTCGTTGTCAGCCGCGCACGCTACGCTGAATCAGTCATGTCGACCATCACCATTTCTCGTCCTTCCGGCGCCGCCGCAGCGGCGGCCGCCATCGGCCGGCTCCCGCGGTGGCTGCTAGCCGCCGCGGCGCTCGCCATTGCCGCATCGCTGGCATGGGCACTCATGCACGCCCGCACGACGGATCAAATGATCACCGCGCCGGTCGTCACGCAGACGCTCGTGCAATCGGTCACGGCATCGGGAACGGTCAATCCGCAGAATCTCGTCTCCGTGGGCACGCAAGTTTCGGGTACCATCGCGTCGATCGACGTCGATTACAATAGCAAGGTCCGCAAAGGCCAGGTGCTCGCGCGGCTCGATCCCAGCACGCTCCAGGCACAGGTACAGCAGGCGCGCGCGGCACTCGCTCAAGCGCAGGCGCAGGTGACGCAAGCGGCGGAGAACTCGGGCAGCGCCGAATCGGGCATCGGCGTCGCGAGCGCAACCGCTGCCGCCGAGTCAGCCGCAATCGGGTCGGCGCAGGCGAACGTCGCTAAAACGCAAGCCGCACTCGCTCTGGCGCAGAAAACGCAATCGCGCGACGCCGCGCTGCTGGCGCAGGGCTACGTCGCTCAAAGCGCAGTAGATGCGGATCGTTCTGCCGCCGCCCAGGCCGCAAGCGACCTCGCGGCGGCGCAAGCGGCCGTCGCCCAAGCGCAAGCACAGGCACGAGCCGGCGCCGCGACCGTAAGCCAGCAGTCGGCAACGGCCGGTGGCCAAGCGGCGGGCGTGCAGGCGGCGCAAGCCAACGTTGCCGCCGCGGAAGCGATCGTGGAACAGGACGAGCTCAATCTGCAGCACGCCGTCATCACGTCTCCCGTCGACGGAACCGTCGTCGCGCGGGAAGTTTCCGTTGGGCAGACGGTGGCAGCGTCGCTGCAGACACCGACGCTGTTCTCCATCGCCGCCAATCTAGCGAAGATGGAAGTCGACATCAACGTGGGCGAACCGGACATCGGAAACGTCAAGCCCGGCGACGCGGTCACCTTTTCGGTGCTCGCGCACCCGGACACGACGTTTCACGGCACCGTCACGCAGGTCCGCATCAACCCGCAAACGCTCAACAACGTCGTGACCTATGACGTCGTCGTCCTCGCCGACAACGCCGGCGGACAGCTTCTTCCCGGCATGACGGCCAACGCGACGATCGCCGTCGCGACCGCACGCAACGCATTGACGGTCCCCGTAACCGCGCTCCACGCATCGTCGAGTGCCCCGGCGTCGCCGTGGGGTTCCATAGCCGGTGCGGACGCCGGGGCAACGGTTGCGACGGGCTCGGTCGCTCGCGTCCTCGTCGACCGCGGCGGCAAAGCGGTTCCGACGACGGTCCACGTGACGCTGACCAACGGCACACTGGCGGCCGTGGCACCTACCGTGCCGAACGCGCTAACCACCGGCGACCGCGTCGTCACCGCCTGGCAAGGGCGCCAGCGCACGGCGCGTGCCGGCGCGGCGCGTTCGCCGCTCGGTGCGTCGCCGGCCGGCGGGATGCGGGGGATGCACTGATGGCTGCGGTCGTAGAAGTGTCGGGCCTGCGCAAGGCGTACGCGCTCGGCGACGTGCAGGTGCACGCGCTGCGCGGCGTGGACCTCCGGCTCGACGCCGGCGAGTTCGTCGCCGTCATGGGGCCGTCGGGATCGGGAAAGTCAACGTTCATGCACATCGTTGGACTGCTCGACACACCCACGGACGGCGCGTATCGCTTCGAAGGCGCCGACGCCTCGGCGCTGAGCGGTGACGACCGGGCGGACATCCGCTGCCGGCGCCTCGGTTTCGTGTTTCAAGCGTACAATTTGCTCTCGCGCACGACGGCGCTCGAGAACGTCGAGCTGCCGATGGTGTACGCCGGCATTGCCGAGGCCGAACGGCGGCGCGTCGCCGCGGCAAAGCTCGAGATCGTGGGCATTCCGCAGCTTGCGGGCCATCATCCGAATCAGATGTCCGGGGGCCAGCAGCAGCGCGTCGCAATCGCCCGGTCGCTGGTCAATAATCCCGGCCTCATCTTGGCCGACGAACCGACCGGCGCGCTCGATACCGCGAGTTCGCAAGAGATCATGCGGCTCTTCACGCGACTCAATCGCGAGGAGGGCATCACCATCATGCTCGTGACCCACGAACCGGAAGTCGCGGCGTACGCGCGCCGCATCGTGACGTTTCGCGATGGCGTCATCACGAGCGACACCGTGAACGAGCGGCAGGCGGCATGACGCTCAAGGGAACGTTTGCGCTCGCGCTCGCGGCGCTGGTCCGCAACAAGACCCGCTCGCTGTTGACGATGCTCGGCATCGTGATCGGTGTGGCCGCGGTGATCGTCACGGTCGCGATCGGCGTCGGCGCACGAACGTCGGTGCAGCAGAGCATCAACAGTCTCGGCTCGAACTTGATCGTCGTTCAGCCCGGAAGCGTCACGCAAACGGGCGCGCGTACTGGTTACGGCGGCGCTTCGACGCTGACGCCCGACGACGGGCTCGCCATCGCGCGCCTTCCTGGCGTCGCGGCCGTCTCCCCCATGGTATCGATCCGTACGCAAGTCGTCGCCGGAACGAACAATTGGCAAACGACGATCGGCGGCGTCGCCCCCACGTATACCTTCATCCGGTCGTGGCCGGTAGACAGCGGGCGGTTTATCAACGAAAGCGACACAGCGTCCGCGGCTAAAGTCGCGGTGCTCGGCCAGACGGTCGTCACGCAGCTCTTCCCGTCGGGAGCGTCGCCGCTCGGGCAAACGGTGATCGTCAAAGGCGCGCCGTTTACGGTCATCGGCACGCTCGCACCGCTCGGGCAGAGCGGGTTGGGACAAGACCAGGACGACACGGTCCTGATTCCCTATACGTCGGCGATGGAGCGGCTCACCGGGCTGACGACGGTCAATTCCCTGATGGTCTCTGCAGCGACTTCCGACCAAATCGACGCCGCGCAGCAAAGCGTCACGCAGCTGCTGGAACGTCGGCACCGAATCGTCCCGCCGGAGATCGACGACTTCCAAGTGCGCAACCTGCAGTCGATCGCCCAAGCCGCGTCGCAGACGGGAACGGTCATGGAGCTGCTCCTCGCCGGCGTCGCCGCAGTCTCCCTGATCGTCGGCGGCATCGGCATCATGAACATCATGCTGGTTTCCGTGACGGAACGCACGCGCGAGATCGGGCTGCGCATGGCCCTCGGCGCGCGCGCCGCAACGATCCTGCGGCAGTTCTTGGCCGAATCGATCGTCCTGTCCACCATAGGCGGCATCACCGGCGTCGTCGCGGGCGGTCTCGGCGCCGTAGCGGTCGGCTTGCTCGCACGCTGGCCGATGGCGGTGCCGCCGCAGTGGATCTTCGCATCCGTCGCGTTCTCGGCAATCGTCGGCATCTTCTTCGGCTACTATCCGGCGCGGCAGGCGGCACGGCTCGATCCCATCGAGGCACTTCGATTCGAATGAACGCGCGCATCGCCGTTATCGACGACGAGCCCCACATCCGCGAGCTGCTGTCGCTCGCGCTGGGCCATCGCGGCTTCGCTGTCCGCTGCGCCGCAGACGGAGCCGCCGGTGTGGAACTCGTTCGCGAATGGCTGCCCGACGTTATCGTTCTCGACGTGATGATGCCGAAGGCGACCGGCATCGAGGTGCTGCCGGCGTTGCGCCGCATCACCGATGCGCCGATCGTCATGCTCAGCGCCCGCGGCGACGTCGGCGACAAGGTCGAGGGCCTCGCACACGGCGCCGACGATTACCTCAGCAAGCCGTTCGAAATTTCCGAGCTGCTGGCGCACGTCGAAGCGAAGCTGCGCCGGCCGCATCTCGAGACGCGTTCGACGCTCGAGTATGAAGGCTTGACCGTAGACCTCGCGGAGCACGCGGTGGAGCGGGACGGCCGGCGACTCGACCTCTCACCGCTCGAGTACGACCTGCTCGTCACGCTGCTGCGCCGCCCGCGTCGCGTCTTCACGCGCGAAGAGCTGCTCGACGCCGTTTGGCCCGATGCCGACGTCGGCACCGGCGCGGTCGAACGCTACATCTCCTACCTGCGCGGCAAGGTGGACGACGGCTTCGATCGGCCCTTGATTCGAACGGTTCGCGGAGCCGGATACGCGCTGCGTGCCTGACTCGTTCGCGCCGTTTGCCGCACGGCTGACGCGCGGCTACGTCGTTCTCGCGGTTTCCCTCATCCTGCTCGTGGTTGCGACGACCAGCGTGCTCGCTTTCGTATCCTACGTCGGCGCGCTCAACGACTCCATTGGAAATTACGCGCAGCGCTTCGGCGCGCGTGCGGCCGAATACCGGCGCGGAGGACGGCCGTTGACTGGGTATGCGGCGGCGCTCGTCAAAGAGATCGGCGGCGCGCGCGTTCACGTGTCGGTCTACGACTCCGCTCACCGCCTGCTCGCACAGAGCCCTCGGCGCAACGCCATGACCGGCGCCCGCGCCACGCGCGCCGCGGCGGCATTCTTGGGTCTGCGCCCGGCAACCGTCGCAGTCGACGGCGGCACGATCGTCGTGGCGCCCGACCTCGCTGGATTCGCGCGGCTGCTTTCGGGCTACCTCGAGTTCGTCTTACCGATCGGCGCTGTTGCGGTGCTGGTCGCGTGGCTCGTCGGCCGTGGCATCACGCGGCGGGCAGTCGCGCCGCTGGAGGACGTGTCGACGGCGTTGCGTCGCATCGCTGCCGGCGACTTCACCCCCGAGCCGCTGCGCTCGAGCGCCCACGATCTGCGCGAACTCACGGCAGCGTACAACGACGTCGCGCATCGTCTGACCACGGCGACCGCGCAGCGCGACCGCAACGAAGCGCAAATGCGCCAGTTCATTGCGGACGCCGGCCACGAGCTGCGCACGCCGCTCACCATCATCATGGGATATCTCGAGGTGCTCCAGCAGGGCGTCGTGAGGGATGCCGCGGGCATCGGGCGCATCCAGGAGACGATGCTCGCGGAGAGCCGGCGCATGCGCGCTTCGATCGACAAACTGATCCTGCTGGCACGCCTGGAGCGCCCGGCCATCGCGCGGACCGCGGCCGTGGATGCAGTTGCTATCGCCCGTCGCGCCGCCGATGCGCTCGCGCCGTTGGCTGGTCCGGGACGCATCGCCGTCCAAGCCTCTGAGGAACCGCTCGCCGTTGACGGCGACGAAGACGAGCTCTACGAAGCGATCAAGAACGTCGTCGAGAACGCGCTTCGCTACGCGCCGGAATCGCCGGTGGCCGTCGACGTGCGCGACGGGGACGGGCACGTAACCATTGCGGTGAGCGATCGGGGACCCGGAATGAGCGCAGGCGACGCGGAGCACGCGTTCGACCGCTTCTACCGCGGAACGTCGCGAGACGGCGAAGGCTCCGGACTCGGGCTCGCGATCGCCAAACGCGCGGTCGAACGGGCCGGGGGCACGATTTCGTTGGAAAGCCGCCTCGGCGAAGGCACGCGGGTCGTGATGTCACTGCCGCGCGCGCTGCCACTCCCACCCCGGGCGGAAACGGGTTAGGCGACGTCGCCCGATGCGACGCGCTCCGGCCGGAAACCGAGTCCGACGAGACGTCCGGGAATACGCGGCAAAAACGGAAGCCAGCGCAGCAGCGTGGGAAGGCGGCGCAGCATCGGCGCGCGGCCGTCGGCGAGCACTTTGCCGATCACTCGGCGCTGAATGAAGAGCTGGAGCGACTGCGTGAGGCGCGCCGCGCCTTCCCGGCGGCGTTGAACGGCGCGCAGGTCGTCGACGCCGAGCTGCCCCTGCGCGAGCTTTCCGGCGAGCATATTGGCGGTGGCGACGGCGTCTTGGATGGCCAGGTTGATGCCGACGCCGCCGATCGGCGACATCGCATGCGCCGCGTCTCCGATGCACAACAATCCCGGGCGATACCACTGGCTCAGCCGATCGAGGCGCACGGAGAGCAGCTTGACGTCACTCCAGCCCGCAATCTCACGGACTCGATCGCGGAGAAACGGCACGATGCCGCCAACCTGGTTGCGAAATTCATCGAGACCGCGGTCGTGGAGCTGCTGCAGCGAGCCCTTCGGGATGACGTACGCGCACTGCCAATAGTCACCGCGGTCGATCAGCGCCATGATGCGGCCTTCACGGATGTAGCCGAAGGTCTCGTGCGGGTCGTCGGAGCGCTTCGTCAGCCGCAGCCACAGCACGTCCATCGGCGCGCCCAATTCGGTCGGCTCGAGGCCAGCGCTGCGGCGCAGCACGGATTCGCGGCCATCGGCGGCGATCGTCAGATCGGCGCGTATGTCGATAGGGCCATCGGGCGTCGCCGCGCGCACGCCCGTCACGCGATCGTCCTCCCAAAGCAAGTCGTCGGCGCACGCCTGCATGCGGAGGTCGAAGGCCGGATAGCTCCGCGCCGTTTCGGCGAGAAAGTCGAGGAATTCCCACTGCGGCATGAATGCAAGAAACTTACACCGCGTCGGTAGGCGAGTGAAGTCGGCGACCGTAACGAGGGTGTCGCCCAGGTTACCCGCAAGGGTTGCGACTCTCTGATGTGGGCGCTGGAGGAACGATTCCAGCATGCCGAGCTGGGACATCACCTCGAGCGTCGATGGATGGATCGTGTCGCCGCGAAAGTCGCGCAAGAAATCGGCGTGCTTTTCCAGCAGCACGATTCGAACGCCGGCGCGGGCCAGCAGCAGGCCGGCCATCATCCCGGCCGGGCCGCCCCCAACGATGCAGCAGTCGACGCGCGTTTGGTTCATCGAATGTTTCGTGCGTAGAAATGGTAACGCGCAAACTCCGCTTCCCGCGCATCGACGCGCGCGGCGCACGCTTCGGAGATCTCACCGACGAAGTTTTCCAGCGAGCGCTGCGCGAGATGCGGCGTCAGCGCGAAATCGAGCAACTTGCCGAAGATCTGCATCGGCAGGTCGTATCCGCCGCGCAGCCAGAGCGTCGACTCACCGAGGCCGGCTGGAGCGACGCCCATCGTGCCTGCGAACGTGGGGAATGCCGCGGTAAGGTTGACCGAGGTGAAGTGGATTTCGAACGCACGCACGTCGTCGGAGCGCTTCGACACCGAAAGGGCGATCGGCACGGCGACGTAACCGACGTCGGGTAGACGCATGTCACCCAAGCTGATGTGCAGCGCGAAGCCGGCCCATGGCCCCTCCTGGTTGGCGATGGCTTGGAGCAGCTCGCCGAGCGCGGCGGCCGCCGGATCCGCGGGAACACGCAGCGCGTGCTCGAGCCGTACGTCGGGCATGTCATGGGTCTTCGTCGGTATCCTTGCCGGTGCATTTCGGAGTAAATGACGGCGCCGTGATGGGACTGAAGGGCCGCGGTGCCTGATCGTAGTTGAAAGAATCCTGCAGGTCGTCAGACGTTGCATCGGTCGTACCGAGGTTTCCCGTTCCGAACGTCTCTTCCGTGAAGTGCAAGATGCTGCCGAATTCGTGCCTCACGTGAGAAACGTATCCCGACTGCACGACGTACGGCGATATGAGCAGGATCGGTACGCGGAAGCCCAAGTTATAGTTATTGCGGCGGTGAGGTGCGACGTGGTCGTACCATCCGCCCCAATCGTCCCATGTGACGATGATCGCAGTTGAGTCCCAATACGAGCTCTGCCCGACGGCATTGACAATCGCGGATACCCATGAAGGACCTCCGGTATTACCGGCACCCGGGTGGTCGCTGTGCATACCGTCCGGCGTCACCCATGAGACGGCCGCCAATGAATTGTCGTTGATGTCGCTAAGGATTTGCTGCGGCTCGGGAATGACGAGATTCGAATAGTTTCCCCCGTCCCAGATGTGCTCGATGGCATCGTACGCATGCCACAGCCCGGGGCCGGTGCCGCACTGGTAGTAACGCCACGAAACGTCGGCCTGCGTGAGCAAATCGCCCAGCGTTTGACGATCGAAACAGGCTTTGACCGGCTTGCCCTCGGGAGCGCCGATCGGCTTGAGCGGGATCGTTTCAACGGTCGTACCGGGCGCGCTGTCGCATCCGCCTCCCGATTTCTTCGGCTGCGGGTTTGCCGAGATCTGGCGACTCGGCGCCTGCGGCGCCGCGGATGCCGTCCCGCTGATGAGCTCTTGGTGGGCGGGAAAACTCGGGCCCTCATTCGTCTCGAACATGCGATCGCCGAACGCGAACTGCGCGGCCATGTCGAAATACGGCTGCGTTTCAGATCGCGGAACGTACCCGTACGCACACTCGTTCGTCCCGGTCCCCGTGCAGTGCGCACCGTTGGCGTGTGCGTGATTCCAGCCGTTCATTTGACACAGGGCGAGATCGCTCGAATTGGGATTGCACTCGGTCAAAAAATTGTCGTGAGAATGACTGATGTCCCCGTTCCATCCGAGCGATACGGCGTGCAGCGGCACGTGGTTACCTTCCGAGTCGAGGCCGTAATTCTGGGTGTCCGCGCCCGCAAGGCCCTGAAACAAATTGTCGGTCGTCCTATTCTCCTGAATCACAATGATTACGTGCGTAATGGGCAATGTGCCGCGACGGAAAAGCGTTCGCGCAGCACCACCGGAACCACCAGACGACGACGTGGATGGGTTCCCGGGGCTTGTCGAGGAAAAACCCGATGAGGAACAGGCGGACAGTGCTAGCGTCACGAGTACGGCAACGAACGTTCTCATATGCGTAACTCCCCCGACGAAGAAGCTTGGTGCTTTGTATTGTACGCCGCTGCAAAGCGCGTTCTCAAGTGCGTACGACGCGATATTTAGTAACAATAGTACGATGTTCTACGCGAGAGCGACCCTGCGCGGTGATCTCCGCATACGGATCGTAACTTTGGTGAGCTTTTTCAGACGACGGCTTTGGCAACCCGCGCAGCCATATCGCCATGTCGCCATGTTTTGCCGATTTGCCAAGTTTGCCAAATTGCCAATTGCCAATTGCCAAACGAGGTGAAAGGCACGCCTATCGCTAATCTTAGGCATACCTAAATGAAGCTGCCAAGCTTGCGATTCGGCGCCCTCGCATTGCTCGCGCTGCTCGCCGGTGCGGCACCGGCGGCCGTGCTGGCCGACGCGGATCAGGGCGCTTCACCCAACTCCACCACTTTGGGGCTGCAGCCGCTTCGCGGGCCGATCCCAGTCGCGACCCCGGCGCCTGGCGAGTCGGGCGTCTCCCTGCGCGCCGACGGCTCGTATCAGGCCAAGCCTATCTCCAGTGGTCGCACGAAACTTTTCCATTTGGTGGAGCGCCCCGCGCCCTGGACGCTCACGTCAGGTCTTACGGTAATGGCCAACACCTACAACGGGGTCGTCCCGGGACCGGCCCTTGTGGTACGGCAAGGCGACACGATCGTCATCGACTACCGGAACGCCGCCGCTACGCCGGACTCCATTCACTTGCACGGCGTCCACGACATTCCGGTGACGATGGACGGCGTTGGCGGCATTTCGCAACCGCTGGTCCCGTCGGGCGGCCACTTCGTCTATCGCTTCGTGGCCGACCAAGCCGGGCACGTTCATCTACCACTCGCACGACGACGAAGCGATGCTCGATTCGGGCCTCTACGGCGCGATCGTCGTGGAGCCGTCAACGCCGCGGCCGGTCGAACGCGGCTTGGCGCACGACTTCCTGGAGGTCATTTCGTCGTGGCAGATTCAGAGCGCCGCCGAAAACCACTTTACGCTGAACGGTAAAGAGTATCCGAGCACGCGCGCGCTCGAGGTACGTCGCGGCGACCGCATCCGGATCCGGTGGATCAACATCTCGGGCGAAGAGTTCCATACGATGCACACGCACGGGCATTACCAGCAGGTCATCGCGCGCGACGCCGCACCGGTCGACTATCGCGACATTCAGGATACCGTGCTCATCGCACCGGGCCAGCGCGTCGACGTCGTGGTGAACGCCAACGCCAAACCCGGTACGTGGCTCATCCATTGCCACGTGCTCGATCACATCGAGGACGCGAGCGGGATGCCGAGCGGCCTCATCACGGCGATCCACTATGCCGGGACCCCGAATACACTCGCGGCGATGTATCGCGCCATGGCCCCGGCCGCAGGCGCGACGACGCGGGCGCTGAGCTTTGGGATGACGGTGCTGCTCGGTGCGATCGCGGGCTTCACGATCTTCCTCGGCTTGCCGATCGCCCGCGCTAGGCGGCTATCGCCGTACGTCATCGCGCTGCTGAACGCGCTCGCCATTGGGATTCTGCTCTACCTCGTCGTGGAGATTGCGCAAAACGCCATCGTGCCGATCGGCCAGGCGCTCAACGCCTGGCACGCGCACGCGTCCGGTTTTCCGACCGTACTCGTGGCGGTGTTTATCGCCGGCCTGCTAATCGGATTGGTTGGCCTCGGCAGCGCGGCGACGCATTTTTCGCGTCAGGCCGCAACCCACGCCGACAACCCCGTCGTATTGGCCGCAATCATCGCCATCGGCATCGGCGCGCACAACTTTGGGGAAGGTCTCGCCATCGGCGCGTCGGCGGCCTCGGGCGCGACGGCGATCGCGCTTGCGCTGATCGTCGGTTTCGGTTTGCACAACGCGACCGAAGGCTTCGGCGTCGCGGCACCGCTGGTCGGCCGAGTCGTGCCCTCCTGGGCGCAAATCGGTCTGGCGGGCCTGATCGCCGGCGGTCCGACCTTCGTAGGCACGATCGTCGGCTACACGTTCTACTCGCCGACGCTCTCCGTGCTCTTTCTCGCCGTCGCTGTGGGTGCGCTGGTCTTCGTCATTGGCGAGCTCTGGAGCGTCTTACGGCGCACCGGCCTAACCGCTTCGGTGACGGCGACGATGTGCGCCGGTTTCCTCATCGCGCTGGCAACCGAACTTTTTCTCGACATCAACGGCGGCTGATCGGCGTATCCGTTACGGCGTGATGCTAAAGACGGTCCCCCACCCTGTGCCGAAACCGCCGCCCTCCGTCGTTCCGTACAGCGTGCCGCCGGAGTCGAGCAGCCGCGCAAACGGATATGCGCCGTCGTGTCCGGCCTTGAAGCGATAGATGACGCGCTCCTTTCCCGCGGTATTCACCGTGAAGACCGTGCCCCAATTCGCCGAACCGCCTTCCACGGTCGTGCCGTAGAGCGCACCCTTGTCGGTCGCGAGGCGCGCGTACGGATATGCGCCGTCGGCGCCTCCTTTGAACGAATAGACGACGTGCTCGATCCCGGTCTTATCGATTGCGTAGACCGTTCCGTATCCCGCCGCGCCGCCGTACTTTGTGGTACCGTAAAACTTGCCGTCGAGCTCGACGAGTCCGGCGAACGGATAGCCGCCATCCGCGCCGGCCCGGAAGCCGTAGAGCACGCGTTCTTTGCCGGTGCGGCTCGACGCAAACACCGTGCCCCAACCCTTGGCCCCACCTTGCATGGTAGTACCATATAGCGTCCCATCGACCGCGATCACGCCGCCGTACGGATAGCCGCCGTCTTTTCCGGCTTTGAAACTGTAAAGGACGCGCGCCGGTCCCGACGCGCTCGTCTCGAAGATCGTCCCCCAGCCGGCGCTGCCGCCCTCGACCGTCGTGCCGTAGAACGTGCCGTTGAGATTCAGCAATCCGGCATAGGGCGCCGCACCGTCTTTGCCGGCCTTGAAGCTGTAGACGACGTGCTCCTGACCGGACGGGGTCACCGCGTACACCGTTCCCCAACCCGCGCTGCCGCCCGATGACGTCGTGCCCAAGAACTTGCCGTTTGCCTGCGCCAAGCCGGCGCAAGGGTACCCGCCATCGTTGCCGCCCTTGAAGCTGTAGAGCACGTGCTCTTCGCCCGACGGACTTATCTCGAAGACGGTCCCATATCCGGCGGCGCCGCCGTCGTACGTCGTACCGTAGAATTTGCCGTTACTGGCGAGCAGCGCTCCGTATGGCAGACCGCCGTCCTTGCCGGCCTTGAATTTGTACAGCGACCGGTAGGGTCCGGAGAGGAGCGGTCCGTCTTCTTGTGACTTGGGAGCTTCGGACGGCTGCTGGCCGCATAACCACGCGCCGGCTTCGGATCGCACCGCCGTGCGTGTTGCATTACTGGTCGCCGGCATGGAGCCGCCGATTTGAGAACACGCTGCAAAGAACGCCGCACAGGCAAGCAACACGATACCGCGCATCCTTCTTCGGTTGCCTATGCGTCGGGAAAAGCCTACGCCGTTACCGCATGAAAGCCGAATGTCCTCAGCGAACACGCCGTCATGCTGCACTCCACCGGCGCCGACGTGCCGCGCATCACGCCGGATGCCGCCAAAGCGCTGATCGAACGGGGTAACACACTCGTCGTTGACGTGCGCGAGCGATACGAGCTGGTTCGCGGTGGAAAAATTTCCGGCGCGCTCCACGTCCCGTGCGGCGTACTGGAGGGCCGGGCCGACCCGAAATCACCATCCTACGACAGCGTCTTCGATAAGAGCAAGACGATCGTTCTGTACTGTGCGGCCGGCGAACGGTCGGCAACGAGCGGCGCGAGACTCAAAGCGATGGGCTATGCCGAAGTCTACAATCTCGGAAGCTTCGCCGACTGGGTGGACTGCGGCGGACCCGTGGAGGCTGTGCGATGAATGCCAACAAAGCGCTCTGGGAAAAAGGGGACTTCACGCAGATTGCCGCGACCATGCGGGAAAGCGCCGACGCGCTGGTCCGCGGGCTCGCCATAACGCCCGGACTCAAAGTTCTCGACCTCGGCTGCGGGGATGGCACGACCGCACTACCGGCAGCACGGCTCGGAGCAGACGTGCTCGGCGTCGACATCGCTCGAAACTTGGTGGCGGCAGCGAGCGCCCGCGCAAAAGCGGAGGGACTTACGAACTGCACGTTTCGCGAAGGCGATGCGTGCGACTTGAACGACCTCGGCGACCGTTCGTTCGACCTCGTGATGAGCATCTTCGGGGCGATGTTTGCGCCACGGCCCTTCGACGTTGCCAAAGAGATGGTGCGGGTGACTCGCCCCGGCGGCCGGGTCGTCATGGGCAACTGGATTCCAAACGATCCCACACTCGTTGCTCAGCTTTTAAAGATCAGCTCCGCGTACGCGCCGCCGCCGCCAGAGGGCTTCATCAGCCCGATGACCTGGGGCAAAGAAGGCGACGTGATCGAACGATTCGGCGCAGCCGGAATTGCGCCTGAGAAGATCTCTTTCTCCAAAGAAACGTATACCTTCGATTTTGCGGGCACACCGGCCGCGTTCGTGGTAGCGTTTCGAGACGACTACGGCCCGACGATGAACGCGTTCGCCGCCGCAGAACAGAACGGGAAGTCCGAAGATCTTCAGCGGGAGCTGGAAGCGCTGTTCGAGCAAGAAAATCGAGGCAAAGTCCCTGAGAACACTTCCATTCCAGCGACCTTCTTGCTGGTCACCGTCGCCGTTTAGGTCTCGCCCAGGTCCTTGGCGTTCGACCATTGAGAAGCGCCGTCGCCATTTTGGTGGGATCAGTTGCCATACTCGCAGGGCTCACCTATTACACGCTGTTGCATCTATTTGGCACCGGACAGACTGATGCAAGTTACGGGATAGTACGAGTCCCCAATTCGGTTGCCCCGGACCGAGGGAGCGAATTACTGGTCCCCGGAGATTACCGGCTCGAGGAGAAAGGGATGTTTAGCCGTATCGTCGTGTCGGATTGGGGAACCGTCACGTACGATATCTGGCGCGCTACTTCGAAGCATGGCCTTCAAAACTTGCACTTCGTCCTCATCTCCCCAGCTCAGAGGCCGATCGAGTCGACGAGGTATACGGTTTTCGAGTCGACGGCGAAATGCGATGATATCGGCCTGAGTTTCTATCGCAACGCGACAAGGACGTTTCCCGAAATTCTGATCCTTAGCTATCGAAATGACCATCGGCCGCTAACATCCGGCGGCCAGCCGCTCACACCCTTAGACTTCCAACAAGACCAAACGGAAATAGCGTGCCTCGCGAAGACTTTTGACCGCCATTTCTATAGCACACTCAGTGCCGCAGAGCGCGTCAGACTGAGCGACGGCATTCCACGCTGCTAGCAGAAGCGCCGCTCGCCCGTGTACATTAAGGCTGCTCGAGCGTCATGGCGCCTCGGGCGGATTACAGAGCTCCGGAACGTAGAGGAGCAGAACGCGGCGGTCGCAGACACGACGCGCCGAAAGGGAACCGCTCATAGCTCTGGGCGATAGTAAAGATCTCGTCTACGGCGACAAGGGCGACGGGCCTTTATTCTTTCCAAGGAAGAGGGCGCACGACTTTGCTGCGTTTTGCAGAGCTCGCAGGACAGCAAAAGCCTGGGGCGAGTTCCGGCTACTCATGCCACCGTGGCTTCTTGATGAGGTCAGCGACTACGACGAAGACGAGAATCCCCCACGCTGATAATGCGCCATTCCAACAAGACGACCCTATTAACATGTGGTGGCCTTTTCCGCAAAGCGACCAAGTCGAGTTCCTGCTGGAGGACGTTGTCGCGCTGGGGAGGTAGTGCCCGGAAAAGTGTGTAAAATCGGTTTAGCCCTCCTGCCGGGGAGCGAAGCCGCTGCGGTCCAACTCTGGCGCTATGAAGCGCAAGCGAAAGGACCGAATGGAGTCTCTCAACCTCACGCCTGAGCAACGGGCAGCCTTGGTCGAACTGCTCGGCACCAAAGATATGGATTTCTTGCGCGGCATGCTGTCGCTGGTGTACGACACGGCGATTCAGGCACAGTTTGACGGCCACATCGGAGCCGATCCGCACGAACGCACCGAGCAGCGTCGCGATCAGCGCAACGGCACGCGGATGCGTGGCCTCAATACTCGCGCGGGCACGCTCGACCTCAGCATACCGCGGGCGCGCAACAGCAACTTCAAACCGACGGTCATCGAGCATTTCAAACGCAGCGAGCGGGCGTTAGTGTCGGTGATCCAAGAAGCCTTCGTCGGCGGCATCAGCACTCGCAAAATGGAGGACGTGCTGGCTGCGATGGGCGTCGAACGGCTGGCCAAATCGCAAATCAGCGAGCTGTGTGCCGAGCTGGATGCTCGAGCCGAAGAGTTCCGTACGCGGCCGCTGACCGAGAAGTATCCCTACCTGTGGCTCGACGCTCTGTACGAAAAGGCGCGCGTCGATGGTCGTATCGTCAGCAATGCTGTCGTCATTGCCTACGGGGTCACGGCGAGCGGCTTTCGTGACGTCATCGGCATCGACGTGGTCGACGCTGAGAGCAAAGAGAGCTGGACGCAGCTTCTGCGCAGTTTACGCAAACGTGGACTCAGCGGCGTCAAGCTGGTGATTAGCGATGCGCACGAAGGGCTCAAGGGCGCGATCGCGGCGGTGATGACCGGCGCCGCATGGCAGCGGTGCCAAGTTCACTTCTATCGGAACATTCTGGCGCACGTTCCGCAGAGCCGCAAGTTGGAGGTTGCAGCGGCGATCAAGGCCGTCTTTTCTCAGGTTTCGGTGGAAAGCGCCCAACGCGCAATCGCCGACGTCCGAACGCGCTTTGCGGATTCCTTGACCAAGGCGATGGCGATCTTCGACGCCGGCATCGCCGACGCGTTGTCGTTTCTTGCGTTCCCATTGGAACACCATCGCAAGATCCGCTCGAACAATCCCGTCGAGCATTTTAATAAAGAGATTCGACGCCGGACGCGTTCGATCGGCATCTTCCCGTCGGTGGAGTCGACGCTTCGCCTCGTCACAATGATTCTGATCGAACAGAGCGAAGCTTGGATGACGGAACGAAGATACATGTCGCCGGAAAGCCTGGAGCTCGTCCTGCAATCGTGAACTCGATTACATCACTCTGCGATCGCAGTTACACACAATTCCGGACACAGTCCTGGGGTAGTTTTCGGACACCGGCGAAGGCGACCGAGTTTATTTCACTAGCCAGCAAGAAGGCGAAATCGTAGAAAAGCTTGCCCAGGCGCATTTGCCAACGAGGGACCGCCAACGAGCCGCGTGGGGACCCACGCGCTGTAAAGAAGATGGACCGAACTCCGCTACGCTCCTTGACGTACGGGCACTTTACTCTTTATTACTTGATGAAATCCCAGCATTTTGACTGCCGTCCGGCGAAACGCTCCTCGCCGCTGATAAGAAGGTGCCAATCGCTCCCAACAATGCCGCTAGCCATGCAAGCCAATTTTGGGGCGCAACATCAGATGCTGCATAAACCGTGACGAGAGGTCCTTGAAACTGGCGCGGTAGCACTGCATTCGATTTCTGCGCTCTTATGTCGAACGAAAGCATTTCTTCTCCCTGCGCCTTCGGCGCAATAATCCAGGACCACGTCGTAGTACACCGGTCTTTGGTCGAGGTATTTGCAGGACTCGACGCGCTAAACTGATCCGGCGATAGAAGCAAGGTCGGACGGAACTCGCTCGAGTACCGCACTGCCGCCTGGCAGAGTTACCGATAGTAAGACTTAACGTCGTGGAGTTCCCAACTTTGATGCCCGCGCGGATTACTGCTCGAATTTGCAGACCAGAAGGGGGCGACGGGAGCGAGGTTATTTGTAGGACGCGGGCTTGGTGGCTAGTACCACCAATACTGCACAAGCCCGTCAGCGGCAAAGCAAATAGCTACCAGAGTTATTATTGGACAGCCGTATTTGTCCGGCGATTCATGTTATCGAGACGTCTAGTATTAGCTTTCAGCCATCGCACGTTGTT
>CAWBDH010000002.1:0-513428 GCA_963787625.1 Vulcanimicrobiota bacterium
GCGAGCTCGAGAACCGACTACGCACTGGTCGTAGGTGTCCGGCCGTAGTACGCCTCTTTGAGGTTGTCGAATCGAATCGTGCGAGTGGTGCCGCCGAAGTACGCGAACGCTTCCTCATGGAGCCGGCTCATCTCGCTCGATGAGTTCCAGACGGCCTTTCGAAATGCGTGGCGGCTACTGCTCAGCGTCGGCGTGAAGAGCTTGGGCCGGCGGTACTTGCCCGTGCGAGCATCGCGGGTGAGCGCGCCTTCGCCATAGTCCACTTGCATCTCTTGGCCGGGCAGTCTCAAAGCGGCAGCTGATCTTGGGCTCATCTTGGCCACGTAACTTGCGTGCAAGCCGCTTGACCGCGTTGTAGGAGCCGTCGTAGCCGTGATGCTCGACGAGGTCTTGATAGATGGCCGTCGCGTTGCGCCCTTTGCCCAGCTCCCCGTCGATGAAGGCCCGCTGCGGCTCAGCACTGCTGCGCGACCCGGTGGGCACTTTCGGCTTGGTGTGCGGTTCTGGGTCGGTGGGCACTTTGGCCGGAGTGGTACATTTTGACGACTGCCCGGCTTCGCGCCGCATTCGGGCGATCGTCGCGCGGTGGTGGCCGGTCTCGCGGGCGATGCGCCGATCGCTCCAGCCCGACAGTACCAGCCCGAAAATCCGTGTTTCCTCGGTCATGCTCAGCTTGTTCACGACGTCGTCTATGCGACGTCGCCCTAGCATGCCCGGGCCGGATCAGGTCAGGTGGTACATTTTGAAGTGCCCACCGACCCCTGGTACATTTTCAAGTGCCCGCGGGCGGTACATTTTGGGTGCGCGCCGAGGGCTCTGCTTACCAGAATCTCGACCTAAGTTTCCCACGTGAGGATGGGTCAGTATGGGAGCCGGAAGCGTTCGGAAAGGCATTCTGCGTCGTAGCAAAGGGAGCCAAAATCGGCCATGTGCGGCTGCACGACCTTCGGCACGCTTGTGCGTCGCTTATGCTCAAGAGCGGCGTGCATACGAAAGTCGTATCCGAGCGCCTAGGGCACTCGACAATTTCGGTCACGCTAGACCTATACTCTCACATCCTCCCCGGCCTCCAGGAAGCCGCGGCCGCCAAACTCGACGAAGCGCTAACGGCCGACGTGGGCCAGACCGGAACGTGAACTCGGGTTGCAATTTGGATGCAACTGGTCGAAACTAGCGCCCCCAGAAGTATCCTGAGGGCCGCGCCTCATAAGCAGAAAAAGCTCTGTAAACACGAGCCTTTTTCAAAGGAGAGGGTGGGATTCGAACCCACGGAACCCGCAAAGGTTCAGCGGTTTTCAAGACCGCCGCATTCAACCGCTCTGCCACCTCTCCACGCCGCCGCCAATGCTTATTCTATAAAAGCTTTCGGAAATTCGCCTGGTCACGAACGACGCGTTAACCTCGATTTGTTGGCGATTTCGTCACTTACTATAAGGCCGCTCTCGAACGCGAACTAGCTCAACCGATGAGGATGCCTGGAGAACCCAAAAACACAAACACCATCTTCGACACCGTGCAGGCAAGATAATCAACGCCGCCAGCATCACACCATGGACGGCTAACGTAGCGGGCCCGCGGCAGACAGCATACACTGAACGCTTCGACAACGGCGCTCGTCTGACCCGCAGGCGAATTGCGGCGCAATGGAGCGACGCGTCGAACGTCGTAACCTCGGCGGTGCGCTTCACAGTCGACATCGTCCGAGCCTCCTTCGATCCGACGACGTTTTCGCGCGGAATGGACTACGCGCGCAGCGGTCGAGTCGTGCGGCTCGACACGGCCGGAAACGATCGCATCGCGGCGTCAGTGCGCGGAACGTCCGCGATCCCCTACGAAGTTGCGATCGATTGGCGGGAGGACCAGCGCCGCCTCCGCAGTGTCTGCGATTGCCCCATCGGACGCAGCTGCAAGCATGCTGCCGCCGCCGCAATCCTCGCCGCTGAGGGCGGGATGCGCGATGCCGCCGACGGGGCCGTCGATAGCTGGCTGCAAGCGATCACGACGCGGCGCCTCGAAGGCACCGAGCGGCGACGCGAGCACGTTCTCTATCTGCTCGACGTTCGCGAATCGTACTATGTTCCACGCGTCGATCTGAGTCCGCGCGTCGTAACGCTGCTAAAGCACGGCGAACGCTCGATGGGTCGCCCGATCGATTTCTCCACCCTCGCGCAAGGCACTGGGCGTTACGCAACCGCGATCGATCGCACCATCGGTAGGCTGGCAAGCGTGTGCGGGTTGACGGGTCTCGGGACGCTCAATCCAAAATTGTTCGCGACGCTGCTCGACTTGCTGCTAACAACCGGCCGCGTGCACTGGCAATCGACGAGGCATTCGCCGCTGAGCCGTGCCGATGTGAGCGGAGCAAAATTTGTTTGGTGGATCGATCCATCCGATGGCCGGCAACGGCCGGGAATCGAGGGCCGCAAGGCGGCGCGCCTGCTGCCGAGCGATCCGCTTTGGTATGCCGATCCGCACAACGGCACCGCCGGAACGATCGATCTGGGCATCGCCGGAGAACTGGCGAGCGCGCTCGCAATCGCACCTTCGCTCAACGCAGCACAAGCGCGGCGCGCACACATGATGTGGCATCGCATTCCGATTGCCCACGCCGTTCCGCCGCCCAAGTCGGACATGCGGCTGCGGGTCGTCGAACGCGATCCCGTTGCGCGTTTGATGCTGCACGGTTTTCCAACGATAGCCGAGCTAACGTTCGCGTACGGAAGCACGATCGTGCGCCCTGACGACCTGACGTTCGAGTTTCAGGAGACGAACGAACAAGGAGTCACGATGGCATGGCCGCGACGGCTCGCGTTCGAAGCGGCCGCGCGGGCGACTTTGGCCGAGTACGGTTTGCAGCCGATGGCGTGGCCACGCGGGCAGTTTTCGGCTACGGAACGGTCGTGGGTGCGGTTTATCGACACCGCCGTTCCCGTCTTGCGCGAGCGTGGATGGCAGGTCGAAACCGCTTCGACGTTTCCGTACGAGGTCGTGCATATCGACGACGCGAGCTGGGACGCCGAGATCGTCGAGAGCGCGAACCGCTGGTTCGAACTCGACATCGGCATCGATATCGCGGGCAAGCGCGCTTCGCTTTTGCCCGTCGTCGTCGATGCGCTGCAAACGCTCGGCGTCCACTCCGCCGAAGAGCTCGCCGCCGAGTTGAGCGGGGAGCGCGCGCGTACGCTCTACGGGCGATTACCCAATGGCACGTTTGCCGCGCTGCCGCCCGAACGTATCGAGCGGATCGTTTCAACCTTGGTCGAGCTATTCGACACGCCGCTGACCAAAGAGGGCCGGCTCGAACTGACGCCGGCGCATGTCGGATCGCTCGACGGGCTCGAGGCGGCAGTACCGCTGCAATGGTCGCCGGCGATGCGAGCACTGCGCGCCGCATTGGATGCACTGACCGGCGCGGAGAACAAACCGATTGCCCTGCCGAGCACGTTCAAAGGTGAGCTGCGGGCGTATCAAGCTCGCGGCGTGGCGTGGCTGCAGCTGCTCCGGCGCAGCGGCTTCGGCGGCGTGCTCGCCGACGACATGGGCCTCGGCAAGACGGTACAGTTTCTGGCGCATCTGGCGATCGAAAAGGCGTGCGGGCGCCTGCGCGGACCGGTACTGATCGTCGCGCCGACCAGCGTGCTGCCGAACTGGCGCGCCGAGATCGTGCGCTTTGTACCGCACTTGCGCGTCGTTTCGCTCTCGGGGAACGACCGCGCCGAGCGTTTCGACCGCATCGAAGACAACGACGTTGCGTTGACGAGCTACGCGCTGCTCCATCGCGATGCCGACCGGCTGACCGAGCGTAAGTGGCAGATGGTCGTGCTCGACGAAACGCAGTTCGTGAAAAACCCCCGGTCGAAGGGGGCGCAGGCTGCAGCCCGCTTACGCGCGGTGCAACGGCTCGCACTCACCGGCACGCCCATCGAGAACCATCTCGACGAGCTCTGGTCGATCTTCTCATTCGTGATACCCGGCCTGCTGGGCGACCGAGCGCAGTTCGCGCGCGTCTTTCGCACGCCGATCGAAAAACGCGGCGATACGGAGCGCCGCGCGCTCTTGGCGCGGCGACTGCGACCGTTTCTAATGCGGCGCACTAAGGAAGACGTCGCGCTCGACCTGCCCGAGAAAACCGAGATCGTCACGCGGGTCGAGCTCAGCGGCGTGCAGCGCGATCTCTACGAGACGATTCGCCTCGCGATGCACGAGCGCGTGCGCGCCGAAATGCAACGCCGGGGCCTGCCGCGCAGCCGGATCGTCGTGCTCGACGCACTCCTCAAGCTGCGGCAAGTGTGCTGCGATCCGCGGCTCGTCAAGCTTCCGGCCGCACGCAGCGTTTCTCACTCGAGCAAACTTGAGGCGCTCTTCGAGATGCTGCCCGAGCTGATCGACGAAGGGCGGCGCGTCTTGCTGTTCTCGCAGTTCACGTCGATGCTGGATCTGATGAAGCCGGAGCTTGCCGCGCGCGCCATCGACTACGTGGAACTTCGGGGCGAAACGAAGGATCGCGAAACGCCGGTGCGACGCTTTCAAAGCGGCGAGGTGCCGCTGTTCCTGATCAGCCTCAAAGCGGGTGGTACCGGATTGAACCTAACCGCCGCCGACACGGTCATCCACTACGATCCGTGGTGGAATCCGGCCGTCGAGCGTCAAGCAACCGATCGCGCCCATCGCATCGGCCAAAATCGTCCGGTCTTCGTGTATAAGCTCATCACCGTCGGCACCGTCGAAGAGCGTATCCTGGAGCTGCAGCAGCGTAAAGGCGCGCTCGCCGCGGGCATCTTCGATGATGCCGCCGCGACCACGCAGGTGTTGGACGAGACGGAGATCGAGCGCCTATTGGCGCCGCCGCTCTAATCGTTCGCCGCCGTTTTCAGAGCGATAGAGAGAACACGGTCCCGTTAGAGGGGCCGTTTGTGCCGCCCCCCGATGTCGTCCCATACAACACGCGGTTAACTTCGATGACGCCGTTGTCGGGGTATGCGGCGTCCTCCCCCGCCTTAAAGCGGTAGAGCACTGTATAACGGCCCGATGCAAGGTCAAACTTGAAAACGGCGCCGCACTGGCACGTCGGATCGCCTCCGGTCTTGGTCGTTCCGTAGAGCGCGCCATTCGCGGACGCCAGAAGGCTTTGTGGATATAAACCGTCGCTGCTGCTGCTCGGCCTAAAGCGATGGAGGACGATCGCTCGATCCGACGCAGTATCAAACTTAAAGAGCGTACCGCATCCGGCATTATATCGGTCGCATCCGTCTTGCTTGGCTGCGCTGTTTGCCGCCATGCCGTAGAGCGTGCCGTTGACATCGATCATGTTGATAGGGTGATCTCCGACATTATGACCGGTAAAGCGATAGACAACCCGGTATCCACCGCCGGACGGACGTATCTTAAAGATCGTCCCGCAACCATTACCGCAGCCCGTCCGGCCGCCGTAGAGCGTCGTGCCATACAACGTGCCGTTCAATTCTATCATTCGAGAGTTTGGTTCGTAGCCATCATCGCCGCCCTGGAAGCCATAAAGAACGCGTTTTTTGCCTGATGCAATATTCACCGTATAAAGAGTGCCGCACGTTCCAGGCTGGGATGGGGAGCATGTTGAAGCGCCCCCGAGCGTTGCTCCGTAAAGAACATCGTTCACCGCGAGAAGCTCGGTCCCAGGGTGTCCCGTATCCGAGCCTGCAAAGCGATAGACGACCTTGTATGGGGCGCCCGACGGATCGACCTTGAAGACCGTCCCGCAGCCATAGTCGTGGTCACACTTTAAGTCTCCACCATGCGTCGTCGCGCCATACAGCTCACCGTTCGCGTAGGTCAGCGCGAACACACCGCCGCGATCGGGGTGGTAACGGTGCAGAACTCGGTATCCCGAACCGGATGTATGCATTGAAAAGATGGTCCCGCATCCGGTACCATACTCTTCGCATTGGACTTGCTCGTTTTCTCCCGCCGTGCCATAAAGCGTGCCGTTTACGGCGATCAGCGTACAAGCGCAAAAGCCGTCCGTTCCGCCCTTGAACCGGTAGAGCACGCGTTCACGGCCCGATGGTTCGACACGCGACGCTCCCTCTTGATTGAAACCAGCTCTCGCAGCCCATTGCATAGGTAACGACGGGGAGAAACTTTGGTTGCTGCAAGCCGCTAAGAGTGCACCGCAGAGGACGGCACAGATGCGGATGTCAGAACGCTTCATAGTTGCGACTCCAAAGAGAGTGACGGGCTCTCATTCTAGCAACGGCAACTGAATCACCGCAAGGCAACACGGCTCGTTGCGTCGCGCGGATGCGGGATGCCATGGGCCTGTCGTACCAGCTCTTGGTACGTTCGGCCTAAATCACGAGTTAGGGAACGGGCTCGTACTAGCGCTTAGGCGCGAGTAGTCGGTCGTCAACGTCTCCCGCTGCCGCGGCGACCTCCCGCGAAAAGCGACCCGCCTCTTTCCTCTACCCAAAAACCCCCCTTCCACGCCCATTCCCCCCACCCTCCAGACTCCCCCCCCCCCCACCCCCACCCAATTCGTCAACACGCTCTCCCCCCCCCCAACGCAACCGTACCCCCCCCCCCCCCCCCGTTCCCCCCCCCCCCCCCCCCCGTAGTCGGTGGTCCAGTTCGTCTCCCACGTCTTGCCGCGATCGGTAGAGAACGCTTGCTCGAAACGCGGATTTCCGTTCACCCTCGTCCACTGAAATCGCGTGACGATTGGTTTGCCTTGCCAGGAGTCGTATGAATAGAAGTCTCCGACGCCTCGTGCACTGAAATGCCCGAGCTGCGCGGGAGGAGAAACACCCAACGCTCTGGTGCCCCACCAAAGCGTCCACTGCCTGGTGCGTGCGTCGTACGTGCGCAGCGTCATTCCCCCGACGTGACGGTCGGGACACTTCAGGTCACCGTCTTCAAGATTACCGCTCCCACCCCAAAAAGGACGGACGACGGACGTACCATAGCAGTCGTACCATTCGTGATCGCCGGCGAGGCGATGCTTGAGCAGCCGGTAGTGCGTGCGCCACGTGCCGAACTCAAAGTCGAAATCGTGCCTCCCGTCACGCGCCGTCGGCGCGACGGGATAGTTCGGCTTGACGATCGGCGCCGGTACGTTCGCGGCGCCGGCAGGAGCGGGCAAAAGAATCGCGCCGGCACCCAGAACCTGGCCCAATCGCTTCACGAACCGATCATACAGGCCTGACGAAGCCCGCCAGCAGAAGGCCCCGGCCCTGAGACGGCCCACGGTCGCTATTTCTTCAGGGATTCCTTGAACTTGATTTGCGGAACCGCCCCGCCCGTCGCCTTGCAGTTCTTCAGGTTCAGGTTGTTCGTTTCGCCCGTCGTGCCGCCATTGGCCTCACAGGTCGGTGCGTCGGTGGTTCCGTCGGTCAGAGCGATCGCAACGATGAGAGCGGCTCCGGGATTGAAGTCCGCTTCGGATCCGCCGCCGTCGCCGATGATATTGAACTCCGAGCCGGTCCAGCCGGCGGACAGGTACATGACGCTGTCTTGACCCGTGGTGCTGTAGGCCTTCGAGCCATCCATATACACGAGCGTATCGAGGCCGCCGCTAACCGCGTTTCCTGACAGGCTCATCTGCGGAAGATCGGTGACCGGCTCTTGCGGCGTCGGGATAGCCGAACTGTTCTTATAGCAATCCGTGCTGAATGAGTTCCAGCCACTCGGGCAATGGACGGTCCCGCCCGAATAGTGGATCAGCCAATACTGCATGAAAGCTGCGTGCTCGCTGCTGGAATAGACGAACTGCAGCCAGCCAAGGCATTGACCGGGATTGTTTGCACCCGCACAGGCCTCGTCGCCCGACATGAAATTCGAATTGAGCTGGATGGAATAGACATTCGACTCGCCCTCATCCGTCTCGGACTTGAGACGCCTCACCTTCGGAAAGGAGCCGACGGCGTTGGAGGTAAGCGTGGCCGTCACGGCGGCATAGTCATTGCCGTCGCCAACGGTCAACGAGCCGCCCGAGGCGCTTCGCGGAATGTAGCGACGATTTGGCGCAGGCACGCACGCGGACTTTTATCCAGGTCGTCACTGGGTAAGCCGCGGTGTAACACCCGTTCCCCGGCGTGGGCGCGTGCGCGATCGCTGCGCGCCAGGATTGCATTCCCGCGATGTTCGGCTTTTGGCCTCCGGACTGCGAAGCACCGCCGGCGACTAGCGGCACGTTGGGTGACCCGGAGTTCGAGCATCCTGCAGCGAGCATGACGGCAACGCCGGCAAGCATGAGTTTGTAAGTCAATTTCATGATATTTCCTCCGACGGGCGGGCGAGCGCCGCGCCTCGGGACTCAAATAGCAGCAATGGACGCTCGATTCCTGTCGCGACGCCCACACGAAGGCAAGTTCTCCGCGGTTGCGGGAAGCCAACGACGCCGGCGTGACAGCTCCCGTCGAGCGGTCAGGCGTACATGAATCCGGAGATCATGTAGTAGATCTGGTCGAAATTGATGTCGGAATGTGACCCGCTGAGTCCACCGGACCACAGGCCCTGCGCTGCACGCAGCGTGTGTATCGGCGTCAGGTCGGCCACCATCAACCTTCCGCTGAAGCCGAACATGTCGGGCACGGTCAGAGCGGTATCGACGCTGAGAGTGTCCGCGCCGCCGAATGCCGCTATCGTCGGTTGAGTTGGGCCGGTGTCGCCTAAGGCTCGCTTCGGGTTGAAGAGGTTGACCAGACGCCCGGCATCCACGTACCACTTTGTAAGTGCGAGATCGCACTGGGACTTCGTGATGAGCAGCCGCAGGTTCGGGACTTGGGAGATGCTCCCGTAGATGTCGGCCGGCTCGAGGTTGTCGCAATCGGTCGCCGGTTCCATCAGTGCAACGCGAAACTGCGTATGCGGCGGGATGACGATCGCTCCCGCATTTACGTCCGTTTGCATGTCTTGCAGCGCGGCACAAATCACCTTGCACCCAAAACTATGTCCGAGCATGAGAACGCGCAACGGTAACTGCGTCCCTACCCTCGCGCCCAGAATGAGGCGCAGCATCGCGTAGACGGCGTTCCTGCCCACAACGTCCGCGCGATGCTCCATGGTGTAGAAGGTGAGGAGCTGCAAGGCATTGAGCGGGCTCCCCGGATCTTCCGTGACCTCCGACGGCCAGTGAATTCCCATCCCGAGGTTGTCGCGCGGCGGGTTTGGGAACCCGGGCGCAGCATTCTGAAAGGTCATCACTCGCGATGCGAGATCGACGGAAAAACGGTTGTATTCGTCCATCATCTGCATCGCGTCGGTCGACCAGCCGTGCGAGTAGATGAAAACGTCTTCGAAACCAAACGGTGCTACGGCCATCGCTTCCAACACGACTCGCGTCATGTCGGAGTCGAAGATGATGCCGTTTTCGTTGACGGGGATGTTGATATAGTGAGCCATACGATGCCGCTGCGCTCCCCTAAACTGGGTAGTCGAACCGGGACGCTACATCGGGGGCTTCATCATCTTGGCGCCCATGGCGTTGGCCTGAGACTTGCACATCAGCTTCACGTGATTTTTCATCATCATGGCCTTCTTCTGCGCGGGCGTCATCCCGGCGGCCTTTGCCTTCATTTGCGCTTCTGTCATGTACATCTTCGACGTCATGTTGACGCCGACGACTGGGTCGCCAGATGCGCACTTCGGCATCGCCATCATGCTGCTCTGCGCGTGAGCGGGCTGCGCGATTACGAAAAACATGCCCACGGCAAGGGCGAGACCGGCTGCGATAGCTTTCATACGTTCTCCTCGAAGCATTGCATTATAGGAAGCACTCGCTTCCCCGAGCCATACCATTCGCCTCGAGGGCCAGGATTCCGGCCTGCGGGGAAAAGTCGTCGACGAATCATTGCAGCGAATCGAAGAACGTTGTGAGGAGCGCGTAAAACCGGTCCGGCTCGTCGAGCATCGCAAAGTGCCGCGCGGGGGCGATCGTTTCCAGGCGCAGCATCGGCGTGCCGGCGAGCAGCGAACGATAGTACGTTGTGGTTTGTTCCAGCGTGTAGCCGGAGTTTTCCGTGCTCTGCGGATCGTACGGTACGATCTCCAACACCGGAATCCGGATCTTGACGAGGTCCGGACGTAGATCGGCCGTCAATACCTCGTGCAGCCATGCCGCGACGGTCTTCGGGTCGCTCGCCGCCTCCAACGCAGCCGTAGGAGCGACGAGCGTCGGGTCCTTCGTTCCAATCGTACTCATGAAACGCGTCTCGTACGCAAGCGCCTGAGCGGGATTCAACTCCGCGTACGAGTCGGCGGCTGCCGATGCGATCGCGTTGCGGTCCTGGGCGTCCTTGGCCGCTAGGGTCGGGAAGACGGGCAGCCCGTCGACCGCGACGATCGCGCGTAGGCGGTCGGAATGCTGCTCCGCGAGCAGAAACGCGAGCGTCCCACCCATGCTGTGACCGACGACGATCGGCGAGCGAATCGCATTGCGAGCCAGCAGTTGCCAAAAGTCGTCGGCGAACGCCGTAAAGGTCGGCGGCTGTTGGGGGGCCTTCGAACCGTCGAAGCCCGCCAGCCGTATCGTGTAGACCGTAAAGGCGGGTGCGAAATGGCCGACCGTCCCGTACCACGCCCACGGGCCGCTGCCCAATCCCGGAATTAGTACGATCGACTGCGATCCTGTGCCGTAGCGATCGACGTGAAGCATGCCGACGTCGAACGATTCCTGCGGCACCGGCGCGGTAGGCAGCGGCGCCGCGCGCAACGCAAGCGGAGTTCCGATGGCCGTCGCGAGCGCGACCGCCGCAATAGTGATGCGCTGTAACATTTCGATCGCGATGTTTGTCGCTATACTCTCGCAATCCCGGTAAAGATGGCCAATTTACGCCGAAATATTGAAACTTTTGATCGCTCGTTCGGTTCAATGAGAATGCAATTCATTATTCATCATTCAAATCTGAAAGGCATTATTAGTTCATGATTACGACCAAAGTAGCACCGCCGGGTCGCGCACCTGAGGAAGTCAGCGACGTTGCGACCGGTTCGATGCGCGAAGGCAATCCCGACGTTCGCATTTTTGGAAGCTCGCGCCGCAGCGATTATATCTTCAGCGTGCGTTAGGTAAGAATCGTCTACCGCAACAGCACGAATCTGCCGCCGCCGGTAAACAGAACCACGAGCAGCATCGATACCAGCGTCAAATCGTACGACCAGCCCAATCCATCGTCGCCCCAAAAGCCCGTTTTCCAGACGGTGATCTTTTTCTGGATCGCCCCCAGCATGATCAGAATCAGTCCGATCGCAGCAAGCTGCGCAAACACGCCAAGGATGAGGCCTGCGCCGCCGGCGAGCTCGGCTGCGGCGAGAAAAATCGTGAACCCCTTGGGCATGCCGATGCTTTTGCTGCGTGCATCGGGGTCTTTGAGATCGCTGTAGCCGCTCTTGGCGTAGATGAGGCCCGCCATAATACGGAGGAGCAGCAAACCGAAGTCGGTCAAGTGCTCGAGGTGAAACATCAAGCTCCTCCCTGGAGTCGAATCGCGCCCTAGTTCGTGCCGAGCACGGCGCGTGCGTGCGAACCGCCGTCGTAGCGTTCCGTGACGTTGAAATCCTCCGCCAGCGCCCAGACGATGTAGAGGCCGCGGCCCCGTTCGCTCAGCAGATCCGACGGAAGCTTCGGCGCGAACGTGAAGCCGGGTCCTCTGTCGAGAACGTGGAGCACCGGCGCACTTTGGCTCCAGTCAACGACGATCTCGATCGGACCGGGTGCGTAACGCACCACATTGCCCAGCAGCTCGCCGAAGACAAGCTCCGCGGCGTCGAGCTGATCTCCACGCACGCCACCGTCGCGCAGGGCGTCCACGAACGAATATCGAGCGCGATGCGCCACGCTGACGTCCATCGCATCGAACACCCATCGCAGCAGACCCTGGTCCCCGGCGGCGTTTCTCGCATCGCGCGACGGCACCGGGCGCAACGTGAGAACGACGACGTCGTCGTTGCTGCCCTTCGGCAGCACCGCCCGATAGAGCGCCTCTGCCGGTCTATCGCCGCTCAACAGTCCCGGCCGGGTGACCGCGGCGATGAGCCGGTCGTAGCCTTTACCGATGTCGCGCTCGGCCTCCACGAGCCCGTCGCTGTAAAAGACGACGATACTGGAGCTGGGCAGCACCGTGACGGCCGGCGTTTCGCCCCGTACGCGCAGGCCTAAAGGAAGGCCGCTCTCGCCGAGCAGCGTGACGGCGCCGCACTCCTCTCGCAGGACCGGCGGCGGATGTCCCGCCGACGCGTACGTCAGCGTCCGAGCCAGCGGGTCGAACACGCCTACGAACGCGGTGACGAACGTGTCGGGATGCTCCGTTTTGAGCGTGCGGTCCGCAGCGTCGAGCATCGCGATGGGATCGGCGTACACTTGTGCGACGCCGCGAATCACCTGACGCATCGACGACATGATGACGGCCGCGCTCAGTCCGCTGCCCGCCACGTCACCGACCGAGACGACGATGCGGCCGTCGTTGAGGCGAAGCGCGTCGTACCAGTCACCCCCGAGGAGTTGACGGTCGTTGGCAGGCACGTAAATTCCGTTGAAGTCTGCACCGGCGTGCTCGGGCAGCGAAATGGGCAGCGCCGCACGTTGAAACTCCGCGGCGATCTCGCGCTCCCGCTCGTACAGCCGGGCATTCTCGATGGATACCGCAGCGCGCTTCGTGACCTCCTCGAACAGCGGAAGGTCTTCTTCCCCGTAGACGCGCGGCGTTTCCGACCAATATGCGACGAGCGAACCAATCGTCCGGCCGTGCGTTCGCAGCGGTATGGTGACGGCCGATCTCGGCGCCAAGTCGCGAATCACCGTCAGCAAATTCGCGGCGGCGGCCTTTTGGACGAGATCGTCGGTGACTTCGCGCACGATGAGCGGCCGATTTCTCCGCAGGACCGCGGCGATCGTCGGCTCGGCACTCGGGTTATGGTTGTAGCGTCCGAGCAAGCGTCGTACGAGCTTCGCCTTGTGGGGATCCGCGTGCATTGCCGCGACCGTCTTGAGGCGATCGTTATCCTGGAAGAGATCGATGGCCGCCCAATCGCCGAAGTCCGGAACGATGATGGCGAGGAGCCGGTCGAGCGTCGTCTGCAAGTCGAGCGACTCGGCAAGAACCTCCCCGGCCTTTGCGATGAATGCGAATCGTTGTCCCTGCCGCTTGTAGTCATCGATGTCCGTTCCAATAGCGAGCCAGCCCCCTTGGCTGGTTTCGGATTTCGCGACCGGCGATACGTCGAACCGAAACCAGCGGGCGACCCCCTCCGCGCGCTGCAGCCGCAGTTCCAGGGTGAAACCATCGCCGGCCCGCACGCCATCGCCCAGCCTGCAGCGAACGCGTTTCGCATCGCCGGGGTGCACCGCGGCGAACCATTGCGCCTCGCAATCCTCCCCATCGCGATCGGACGCCGGCGACGATCCCGCGAACGCATACCACTGGCGGTTAAACCACGCGATGCGTCCCGCGGCATCCGCGCACCAGGCGATCTGCGGAATGTCGTCGATTGCCGGAACCTCAAATTGCATTGGCCGCTTCAGCACGTCAGCCGCGGGACATTCGACACACGGCCGCGCCAATCCAGGTGGGGCGGAGGCGTCGTCGTTCCTCCTTCGAACACCGGCGGCCATGATGGGAGCCTTTACGCGAATTGTCACTCCGCTCTTTGCCGCCGCGCTGCTCGGCGTCGTCGTGCCGGTCACGACCACGCCCCAGCCCGACAACGCCGGCCGGCTCGCCGACCGGGAGTTTCCGGTGCGGACGCCGTTGGGCATCGGCTATGCGCGCTACTTCGCGACCGCCTCGCTCGATGGCGACGCGTCCGTTACGCGGGCACTCATCATCGTGCACGGCGTTCTGCCGCGACGCCGACTACTACTACGACACCGGCGTCATCGCAGCCGACGCGGCGCATGCGCTCACGGGAACCATCGTCGTCGCGCCGCAATTCGTCGAGCGCGAGGATCTTTCCGGGCACGCCGTCTCGCCAAGGACGTTGTATTGGAGCGGCAAATGGCCGGGTGGTTCCGACGCGATCGCGCCGGCGCCGATTAGCAGCTATGAGGTGTTCGATGCGATGATCGCCCGGCTCTCCGACGCTCGGCGCTTCCCGAATCTCCGCGAAATCGCCGTCGTCGGCCACTCTGCGGGCGGCCAGATCGTGCAGCGTTACGCGGTCGTCGGCAAGGCGCCGCAACTCGATGCCGGAGCGCGCGTGCCGGTGCATCTCGTCGTTTCCAACCCGTCGTCGTACTTTTACTTCACCGATTGGCGGCCGGTTCCGCAGCGCGACTGCGTCGACTTCGACCAATGGCGCTACGGCCCCAGAGGCGCCCCCCGATACGTCGCGGACGCGGCCGCAGCAATGGAAGCGCGCTACGCCGGACGCCGGGTAACGTATCTGATGGGCACGGCCGACGTCAACCCGAACGAAGACGATTTGGACCGCTCCTGCGGCGGCGAAGCGCAAGGCCCGTATCGCTTCATGCGCGCAAAGTACTACATCGCGTATATCGCCCGCCGCCATCCGCGCGGCACGAATCAGGATTACGCGTTTGTTGCAGGCGTGCCGCACGATAACCGGCGCATGTTCACCTCTGCCTGCGGTCTCGCGGTAATTTTCGGCGGAAGCCGATCCCCGTGCGCCGCATCGGGCCGAGTGGGCGGCACCGCGCGCGCACGTTAGGCCCCGGCCGGGCGCTCCGGGCTTCCCACCAGCAGCGGCAGGATGGCGGCGGCGGCCAGCGCGATTGCGGCGGGCATCAACCACACCGTCACGGAACCGGCCGCGTCTTCGAGCCACGCCACGGAGAGCGGTCCGACGATTCCCGCAACCGCTGCGGCGGTGATAATGAACGAATAGTCCTCGCCAAGATATCGCGTGCCGAAGAAGTCCGCGATCACGGCGGGCGCGATGCCGAAGATTCCGCCGAAGCACAGCATGGCCGTCGCAAAGGCAATCGGCATGGTGACGGCACCCTCTCCGCGGCCGATCCAAAAGAGCGCGATGCCCTGCAGCGCGAAGCAAATCGTCAGCGAGAGACGGCGGCCGATGAAATCCGAGAGCCACGCCCATAGGAACCGACCGACGCCATTTGCCGCGGAAAGCGCGCCGAACGTGACCGTGGCCGCCGCCGCGCTCAGTCCGGTCACTTTGGCATAGATCGTTATGGCGTTGCTGAAGAGGGCTAAACCGCAGGTCGCGTTGACGAACACGACCGCCCACATCATATAAAATCTTGGCGTCCGCAGCATTTCGCCAGGCTTAAGGTTCTGCTCGTGCACCAGTTTCGCCGCCGCCTTCGCCACGGTGAACTTCGGCGGCGGCGCGTGGAGCAGCAGGGCGCTTAGGCCGCCGACGATCAGGAACACGATGCCCGACCACGCAAAGACGTGGGCGACGACAGCGATGTCGGCGTGCGCGACGGCGGCCGGCAGCACGAATCCTTGCCCCGTGCCGCCCGTGGCGTTGCGCGAACGAACGATTGCGTCGGCAACGTTGGCGACGTGCTTGAACGCGGGAATCGAACCGACGACGAGGTTGAATCCGAGCGATCCGAGTCCGTATCCGCCCAGGATCACGCCGTTGGCCAGGCCGCGCTCCTCGGGAAACCATTTCGTGATCGTCGCGCCCGGCACGACGTACACCATGCCGCACCCGATGCCGCCGATCACGCCATAGGTAAGATACAGCCAGCCCAGCCCGAAGCGCTGCATACCCAAGCCTGCGAGCAGGCTGCCGACGCCCCAAAGCGCCGCCCCCACGCAGGCGACACCGCGCGGTCCGAAGCGGTCGTGCGCGAACCCGCCGGCCACCGCTCCTACTGCGAAGAACACGATGACGAACGAGAATACGAGCGCAACCTGGACGCTGCTCCAACCGAAAAGCGCAATGAGCGGACGCGTGAACAGGCTCCAGGAAAAGGCGGTACCCGCAACCGACATAACGACGAAGCCGGCGAGCAACACCGTCCAGCGCTCGCCGGACGGCGTAGCGGACGCCGGCGTCAGCACTTTCGGGTAAAGCTGTAGCCGCCGCCCCGCATGTGCTTTCCATCGGCGGAAAGCGTCAGCGTGTGCTCGCCGTAATACGTGAGCGTCACCGTCGTGCCCTTGAGTCCCCAGTTGCCCGACACGCCCTCGTTGTCGGTGACGTTGCCATTGAGATCGGCGGTTAGCGTCAATCCCGGTTTGTCCTCGGCTACCCAGGTTCCAACGAGATTTACGGTGCTGCAGCCCGTAGGCACCGGCGTCGGCGTCGGCATCGCGGCAAGCGCCGTCAGCGCTCCGCCGTAAAATTTATGCGCGATGTCCAAACAGAGCGCATCGGCGCCGTACGGGTTCTCAGGCGCTTGGACGGCACACGTAAACGTTACAACGTAGCCCTTGGCGAGCGGATAGCAGCGAACGGCCGCAGCCGACGTCGTCGCACCCGCCAATGGGTTCTGACCGGCGGCCAGCCAGTCGCCGCTGCCGGGCGACGACTCCGCCGCGTTCTGCAGATAGGCATCCAACGAGGCCTTGGCCTTCGCGCTGCACTCCTCGCTCGAACCGTCGGGACTCACGTGGCGGATGCCGGTCGACATCTGGACGGCGGCGCGGGACGGTGCCGGAATGCAAAGGGCGCCGGCGATGAGCGCGACGGCGACGAGGGCGGTCGTTCGCCGCAACACCTTCAGCGCCGTCCCTCCCCGAAGGCCGCAGCGGCAGCCTTCGCGCCGAACGCGGCGGCGATCTTCGTACATAATGCGGCGGCGGTGTCGGCGCTCGGCGGCGTTTGCACCGCACACGTAAACGTCACGACGTACCCGTTGTCGAGCGGATAGCAGTGCACGGCGGCCGACCTGGATGACTGGCCGGACGCGTCGGAGGCACCATAGGCTTGCCATTCCCCCGTGTCGCCGCTGCCGATCTCAGCGGCGTCTTGAAGCACCCCGTTCAAGGCGGTCCGAGCCTTTGTATTACAATCGCTCAACGGCTCGCTCTTTACGACTTCACGAGCGCCGATCACCATATCGAGCGCCGCGGGCGAAGCGGCCGCCGACACACCGAACGCGCCGGCAAATCCGATCGTCAACAGCACGGCGTTATGGGCAAATCGTTTGGCCACGGGCGACCTCCTGGTGTCCCAGGCGTTTAGACGACCGCAGCGGACAGTCCCGCGCCTCCGTGCGTCGTCAGCCTGTTTCATTGCGCTCGCTCCCGCGTGATGCACCGGCGCGCAATTTCTTAGAAAGGCGAAAGCCCCTTCCGCTTTCTAAAAATTCGAGCCGGTCGAGAAGCCGATGCATGATATATAAGCCGTAGCCCCGCAACGCTCCATGCGGCGGCGCCGTGACGGCGCTCGGCGGCTCGAAGCTGCGGCCGCGATGGCGAATCTCGATCGTCAGCATTCCATCGTCGCACGAACAATCGATGGAGAGTACCGGGCCGCCGCCATGTTCGACGCAGTTAGCCAGCGCCTCGCCGCACGCTAACTCCAAGTCGATGAGCTCGTCGTTCGAAAGCCAAGTCGCCGCGAAGTTTACCACCCGCTTGCGCGCGCGCCGGCCGCCATCCGGCGAACACGGGAAACGCGCCCGAAAACGTGCAATGCCGCTCACTACCTTCAAGATATCCAAAGGGGGCTGTCGCTAATCCCGCGGTTGCCGCCAAACGGGGTAATCAGGAGAGCCGAGTGGGAAAGACCGCACAATGATGCGCAGCCGAAGCCGCCCGTGGTGGGCTGCCGGAGCAATTGCGATTCTTTGCATCGTTGCGCTCGTTCTGTGGCAGTGGCGAACGCTGGCTCGCCTTGCTGTCGGCGCCGTGGCACAATCGGCCGCGCAGGTCCACGTATCGTTCCGCCGGCTCGACCTCGGCCGCGGACAAGCGGACTTCCGCGACGTCCGCGTGACGTCGCTGCGCGACGAGCCGATCGCGCAGATACCCCGCCTCCTCGTCGCGTACGACTTGCACGACCTGCTGTTTGGCGGTACGCATCTGTTCGGGCTCAAGGCAATCGACGCGGAGTCGCCGCGCGTAACGATCATCCGGCGTCCGGACGGAACGTACAACGTTCCAGTACCTCGCGTACAACCCACGGCCGCGAATGGAAAATCGTCGCTCATCGTTCGCGCGAAGGTGTCCGACGGTACGATCGACGTCATCGACGAACGGCCGCACGCCGCCGCACCTCACCTCTACGTCGCCGATCTGGACGTCGACGCCGACGTTGGGGCCACGAGGACGCAATACGTCGCGCGCATGCGCTACGGCCAACGGCCCGAGCGACTGTATCCCATTCGCGGCCGCGGCGACCTCAATCCGTCGGAGGGCTACGTCGACCAGCGCTGGACCGCCCACCGCGTTCCAATTGCGGCTGCCGTCAACTTCGTCGCGAACTCGTCGTCGCTTCGGTTCCTCGACGGCACGTTGCACGACGCGGACGTTCGCTACGTCGGCTTGCGCGATACGAGCGGCGCGATCGTCGCACATCTCGTCGGAGGCGCGACGCTGTTCGGTGGACGCGTCGCGCTTGAAGGGTTGTCGAAGCCGATCGAAGACATTCGCGGTCCGGTCGACGTGAATGACGACGGGTTGTTGACGAGCGGGTTTGCCGCCGAACTCGCGGGCGCCGGCGTGCGCGTCGACGGGGGCATTTACGGGCTGCGCGCTCCACGCCTGCGCCTAGCGATCCGGGGCAGCGGCGATGCCGAACGGCTTCGTTCGGCATTCGCCCAAGCGCAGCGCTTACTGGTACGGGGGCCGCTTTCGATGACGCTCCTCGTGGAGGGTGCGACCGCAACACCCGTGACGTGGATTGCCGTCCGCTCGCCGCGCGTAACGTATGCCGCCGCAATCGTCGATCGCGTGAGCGGGCTCGTCGCATTCGACGGTCGCGAGGCCGACGTCGTCGCTGCGGACGCCGCATACGGAAGCGTCGCGCTTGACGCGCGCGGACGCGTGCGCCTAGCGCGCGGATCCGGATCGATCGCGATGCTCGTCGGGGCGCACGCGCCGGCCGGCGGCGTACCCTACCTCGGCACGGTGCTGCAGGACGTGCCGCTCAACGTCGCGGCCGTGGCGACCGCGACGGATCCAAAAGCGATCGCACTGCAGGGAGCACTCTGGGGAACGGGCGGTTCACAGCACATCGACGCGTTGTTCAACGTCGACGATCGTGGGCGCGGGTCCGTCGGGCCGCTCCACGTCAGCGACGGTGCGAGGACGCTCTACGGGCGCGTCGCGCTCGATCGCCCGGCAAGAGTGACGCTCGGCATCCTCGCGGCGCGCCGCTTCGCTTTTCCGGCCGCCCGCGCGACGATCGACGGCACAGCGATCGGCGCGCAGACTGCAGCCGGAATCGGCGCCGGCATCGCCGGTCGGGTGACCGCCGCGTGGGGAGATGTCGACGCGCGCGGAAACGTCGCAGTCAGCAATGGGGCGTTGCGCGGCGCGATCTTCGGTGACGCCGGCCGCGAAGGAAGCTTCGGCGCGACGCTCGGCGGAACGCTGCAATCGCCGCAAATCGCAGGAACGGTCGTCGTCGCCGGCGGCCACTACCGCGACTTCGAGGTGAACGGCAACGCCGCACTCGCGTACGCGCATGGCGGATTGCGGCTGCACGACACCGCGCTTACCGTCGGTCCGCTGTTCGTCGGCCTCGCCGGTACCGTGGACGGCCTACCGGCGTACGGCGGCTTCGCGCCCCGTTACGATATCGCGGCGGGAATTCATTCGTCGGACGTGCGCACACTGCTGGCAACGGTGCAGCCGCGTGCCGCCGCTTTAGTCGACGGCAGCATCGACGCGGCGATGCGCGTGCGGGGAACGCCGTCGTCGCCGTGGTTCGGCGGCACGTTCTTCGCAACGGAAGGCTCCGTCAACGGCCTCGCCTTTCGCGACTTGCGCGGCGCGCTGCACGGAGATACGCGGGACGTTACCGTCGACGACGGCCGCGTCGTTGTCGGCGCTACGGACGTCGCCTTTCGAGGGCGTCGCGCGGGTGAACGGGCGAACATCAGCGTCGACGCTCCCCAGGCCGACCTCAACGACTTTAACGATCTCTTCGACACCGGCGATACGTTCGCTGGGACCGGCCGGCTCGCACTGCAGGCGACGCTGATCGGTACGCGCGTCGTCGCGACGAGCGGGGACACGCGCGTCGCCGGCGCGCGCTATCGGCGGCTCGAGCTCGGTACCGTCGCAGCGCACTGGAGGACGTCGCGCGATGCGGTGATCACGGCGCTGACCCTCGGCGGCCCGACCGGACGGCTCGAGCTCGAAGGGAGTGTGATGCCGTCCACGCGTGCGGTAAATTTTCGCACGGATGCGCGGGACGTCGACCTCGGCTCCTGGCTGCCCATGCTCGGATTCACCGCTCCCGTCACCGGCCGGCTGGATGCAACGGCGACGGTCGCCGGGCGGTACCCGGATGTCGCGATGCAGCTGCATGCGGCGGTTTTCGGCGGCACGGCGGGGCGCCTGGAAATTCAGCGGTTCGAGGTGACGGCTGCGGCGGCGCACGGGCGCGGATCGCTTTCGTCCGCGATTATCGACGTGCCGTCGCTGGAAACGACTGCGTCCGGCACCTTTGGCGTGCGGCCTGGCGACCCGATCGCGCTGACCCTCCACAGTAGGAGTCCTGACCTCGACGCGTTCCTGCTGCACGCCACTGGAAAAGACTTTAAGCTAGGCGGAACGCTGGACTCGACGCTGCGCGTCGAAGGAACGCGCGCCGCTCCGCAACTGCGCGACGCCGTAACGCTCTCGTCGTTGCACTACGGCAACTTCACCGTGCCGCGCGTCTTCGCCGATATCGACGCAAATCGTCGTGCCGTGAGCGTCGAAAATGGAGAGGTCGACTTTCCCGCCGGAAGGGCGCTGGTATCTGCGACGGTTCCGATCGACGCCACGGGCGCGCAGATCCGCATTGGCGGCGCGCCGATCTCCGCGGCGCTGCGCGCAGAAGGCCTGGCGCTCTCAAACTTTGCGGCGCTGTTGCCGAACGGCACGGCAATCGGCGGCCGCATCGATGGGGACGTCACCGCGCACGGCACGCTGAATGCGCCGCAGCTGGGAGGCGCGCTCGCGCTGCGGGGCGGCACGTTCAGCGGTCCCATGGAGCGCACGCCGATCACGGACGTCGTAGGAGACCTTAGTTTCGCGGGCACCGAGGCACGCCTGCAGTCGCATGCGACCGCGGGCGGCGGGGCGCTTTCCGCCCAAGGCAACGTCGCGGTGCGTTCGCTGCGGCGCCCTGCGGAAGCAGCGTTCAGCGCGCGGGCGACGGCCGTAAACGCAGGGCTCGACATGCCGGACTATTTCCAGGGACGGCTCGATGCCGACGTCTCCGTCGTTCGCGCTCCGTCCTCGGCGCCGCGCGTCGGCGGCAACGTCGCGATCTCCGACGCGCGCATTCCGCTAAACGCGTTCCTCGGTCAAAAGGCGGGAGGCCAAACGTCGCCCGGGCTGCCAAAGGTGGCGTTCGACGCACTCCGGATTTCCGCCGGGTCAAACGTGCGCGTCCAAAGCCGTAACGTCGACATTGGCGCGCAAGGCGCCGTCGCTCTCGGCGGAACGCTCGCCGCACCGGCGCTGACGGGGAGCTTTCGGTCTACAGGCGGCTCGGTCAATTTCTACCGCAACTTCAACCTGGAACGGGGCACCGTCAGCTTCGAGCCCTCCAGCGGCGTCATTCCCGACGTCGACGCCGTCGCGACGACGTTCGTCTCGGATCCGGCGACGGCGATCCGTCTGCACGTCACCGGCCGCGCAACGAACATGAACTTGGCCCTCGCTTCCGAGCCGGTATACAGCCGCGAACAAATTTTGGGGCTGCTCGTTGGGGCGCAGCAGTTCGGCGCCGTACGCGGCGTTCGCTCCTCGAGCGGCCAACCGTTCTCGGCGGGGTCGGCAGCGGCCAACGTCGCGCTCGGACAGCTCAATACCGCGTTCACTCGCAATCTGCTCGAACCGCTCTCCGGCTCGCTGGCCGGCACGCTGGGCTTCAGCGACGTGCAAATAACGAGCGACATTCAAACGGGCGTTGGGATCAGCGCGGTCAAGGCGTTCGGCAAGAACGTCAGCGCCATCTTCGCGCAAACGTTCGGCTACCCCAAGACGCAAAGCATCACGCTGGAAGCGCATCCGAGCGTCGGGACCGGCCTGCGGCTTACCGCATTCACGTCGAGTGGACCGACGGTATTGGGCCTATCCCAGCCGCAGCCCGTCGGCATGGACGTGATGAACCTCAATCCCCTGACCGCGCTGACGGCCGTCAGCGGCACCAACGGCATCGCCTTTTCCTTTCAGAGAAAATTCCCGTGAAAGGCCGCGCCGCCCGCGCGTGCGCGCTGCTGCTCACCGCGCTCTTGACGGCTGCGGTCGGCCGCCCGGACCAGGTGGGCTTCGCCGACCTGCCGCGGCTGGTCGCCGCCCACCCGCTGCACGCCGCCCTCGCGTCGTACGATCGGCAAATCGCGGCGTTGCGCGACACGCAGGGCATCCTGACGGGGCGCGAACCGGGGACCGTCGCAAGCACCGCAGCATCTGCGGTGGGGCGCGACGCCGCGGCAGCGCGATCGAGCGTCGCGACCATTGCGGCGCGCGGGTCGGCGCGCGACCTACGACAAGAACGCGAAGCGCTCGCTGCAATCGCGACCGCCCCCCGGTCCGGCGCTACGCTGCGCGTTTATCGCAACGCGCTGGACCGTGAGACCGGCGCGAGCCTCAGCGCCTACGCGGCCGCAATCGACGCGCGCACCACGCGTGCGCTCGCGGCCCTGCAGCAACAGCTTCGTGAAAAGGAATCGACGTACGCGTTCGATCTCGCACGCAAGGATTCGGTTGAGCGCTTCCTGTTGCGGCTCAAGCTTCGCGACTTGCACCTCGATGCGACAACGCGAACGCGCTATCGTGCAGAGCTAAGCGCCATTGACCGGCACGATGCCGTCGCGCTTGCCGAATTGCGCCGAGACGATGCCGCCGCAATCGCACGCGAGCAAAAGCGGCTTCTCGTCGCGGCGGCCGCGGCCAAGGCGAAGATGACGGCAGAGCTGCGCTCCAAGGCGTCGGCGAACCTGGGGCTGCGGCTGCACGTGGCGCAAGCGGCGGACGTCAACCGTGTCGCACCCGACGTGGCGGCTCGCCTGCGCTCGTTTGCGTCCAGCTATGGTCTGCCGGCGGACGCCGCGGCCATCTCCGGCGGATTGCACGCCGCATCGAACGCCATCGCCGAGCGCTTCGCCGCGCTCGCCCAGACGGATCGCCGCTCGGGGGCTGAGACGGCCCTGCAGCTGCGCCGGTTGGAAGACGACCGCGCGCAGCTGTACCGCGCGATGGTCGCGCGGATCGGTTCGGATGCGAGGCAGCTCGCCCGCCAACGCGGCCTGCGACGGGTCGTCCTGGGAAGCGGACGGCCGACGGGCAGCGTGGACCTGACGAGCGCGCTCCTCGCGCGGGAGCGGTCGTTTTAGGGCTGGTGCACGGCGGAGCCGATGCCCGCTGCCTGACGAATCGCTTCGAGATCTTTCACGAGCGCCTCCCCGACCGGTCCGTTCGCCGGGCACTCGAGGTCCGACGACACCCAACCCTGCCACGTCACGCGCGTGGAGGTTCCAAACGACGCACTCTTCATGCACGGAACCGTGGCGAGTTTCGCGGAGCGCGCCGCCGCGAGATCGGCGAAGAAGCGCGTTGCCGTCGCGTTTGCGACGGTGAACGATTTCACCGCACCGCTCGGTGTTCCGCTGTGACTTTGTGCCGTCACGGTGGCTTTGCCGTTCGACGACAGCACGATTTTATAACCCGCACTATTCGTCGAACCGGAGTTGACGATGACCGCACTATCGGGAGGTGCTGCAGCCACGAGGCTTACAATCGCGAGAACGGCGGCGACGGTTGCGCGGCGCATTAGAACGCTCCTAGCCCTTTGGGCGATCCCCATCCGGTCGGTCCATCGAAGCCCACGCGGGCCGTGCAGATATACTTCACCGGCGAGGCGCAAACCACGCCGAGATGCGGATCCAAATTGTTGCCTCGCACGGCGTCGTAGAGATGGTCGTGCAGGCGCCAGATCTTCGAGGCACCGGCTTCGGTCGCCGCGTGTCCTGCGAGGGCGAAGACGGCCGAGATGATCTGCACCGACGCGCTGGTCCCGCCGAAGGCAAACCAGCAGTTCGGAGGCGTGCAGCCTTCCTCTGAGTTATAGACCGCGACGGGGGCGCGTAGCGACGCCGTCGCGGAAACGTCGGCTTCCGAACGCATGCGGCATTGCGTGTCGGTCTGCCAATTCGGTTTGGCGATCTTCTTGCTGCAGCCGCTCCCGGTCGCGCCGCACGGGCCCGAGCACTCGTCCAGCGTCCAGTCGTTCCAGACGTTCTCGCTCCAGCCGCGGGTGTTGTTTCCTCGCACGAGGTGCGTCCCGCCGACGCACACGACGTACGTATAGGTGCAGGGCTGCTCCGGACCGCCGCCCATACTGCCGCCGCCGCCTTCGTCGCCCGCCGATGCGGAGATGATGACGCCGGGCTGATGAAAGATGGGATTGTCGCCACCGAACTCCGGGCCACCCCAGGACACGCCGATGTACTTTGCGCCGAGCCTGCCCGCGGTCTTCACGCCGTCATAGAGGTTGCCCGTGTCGTCATTGTTCGCTTGCACGAGGACGATGCGGCAGTTCGGACAGATCGCAGACACCATGTCGAGGTCGAGGGACTCTTCGCCCTTCCAGTCGTCCGAAGGCGGAGGCTCGGGCGGTAACGGTGAAGCGCCGCCGTTTTGATTGACGATCCGCAAGCACTTCGTCGCCGTGGAGCACGCCTTGAGTCCCATCGTCTTACGGTATTCTGCGAGGTCTGCGGCCGCGTGGTGGTAACCGAAGGCATCGACGATCGCCACGACGCGGCCCCCGCCCTTGGTCAGCGACGGCAGCAAATACGCGTCCTGCAGATCGCTCGGACAGTAGACGCCTTCTTGTTCGAATGGGCACTTTTCGGCGTCCCCTTCGACGTCGGCACCGGCCCCGACGGTCGGCATGATGTCCGTGCGAACCATTCCCATACAGGCCATGCGTCCGAGCACTGGCGACGGGCAGAGCCGCCGCACGGGATTGGCGCCGACGAACGGGATGTCGCCTCGCTGCGCCCCGGTCACCGCCCCAGCCTGCGGAAGGAGTGAAGCGTTGCGCGAACCGCCGGAGCATGCAGCGAGCGCGAGGATAGTCAATGCGGTCAGAGCTCGAACGATTCCGCGGTCCACGGCAACCTCCCAAACGTTTGCGTTTTCATCCTGAGAACGTGGCGCGGCTCGCGCACGTTCTGGTGTCGGACCGAGAAACTTGCATGCCGCGGGCCGGCGGCCCTATGCGCTGCCGAATTCGCACCCCGTTAGGGCGCGATTTGTTGATCGTAAGCAACGGTTTGGCCATCATCGGGAGCGATTTCGTCGCCACCGCGGGGCAACGCCCAAAACCGACCGATGCGTTGCTTATCGAGGCGACGGCGCAGGTGCGCGCCTATTTCGACCGCCGGCTGCGCCGCTTCGCCTTGCCGCTCGCGCTGGCCGGCACGCCGTTTCAATCTGCGGTATGGCGCACGGTCGCGGCGCTTTCCTTCGGCGAATTCGTTTCGTATGCCGACGTCGCGCGAGCCGTGGCACGCCCGCTCGCGCACCGGGGCGTGGCCGCGGCGATGCGGCGAACGCCGCTCGATTTGCTGGTCCCGGCGCATCGCGTCGTCGGCGCCGATGGACGGCTGAAAGGGGCGCACCCGCGTTCGCTGCGCGCGCGCCTCGCCGCGTTCGAACGGCTTTAGAGAACGCGATCGCGCGCGACCGCCACGTTCGCCAGCGTCTCTTCCAGAAAACGAACCTGATACGCTACGATGTCTTCGACGAGCGGGAATTGCGGATGGCGACGGCGGTCCGCGAGGCGATACCGGCCCGCCGTTGCCTCCAAAATGTTCCACTCGCGTTCCATCAGGATCAATGCGGAGCGAACGAGCGCGCGAGGCTTGCGGCGCAGCTCGGGATCGACGAAACTACCCGCCGGAAGCGTCTGGACGCGTTCCGCGACCGCGCTGCACGCTTCGTGCATCGTGAACTCGTGTGACTGAAACGATCCATTCCGCGAGCAGCTGGCTCGTCACGATCGGCCGAATCCCTGCGAGCGTGCCGATCAGCGCGCGCATCTCGCCGTCGGAGAGCGCGCCGAAACGCACGATGCGGTAGAGCATCGAGAGCCGGCGTGCGACGAACGGGTCGTAGCTGACGCCGGCGAGGTAAATGGTCGCGAGCGGCGCCAGCCGGTCGATCGCACCGCGCATCGGCCCGATGCGGCCGTCGATCGAGTATTTGCCTTCCGGCGTCAGATAAAACGTACCACCCCGGCGCACGACGTCTTCCATCAGCGCGAGGTCGTTTTCGATGTTCGCTCGCGTCTCGTCGAGCAGCTCGCGCCGGTAGGGCTCGCGCAGCGACGCAACCTTCACCACCACACGCGACTGCGCGAAATGCGCGGCGTCCCATAGATCGGACGTCTTCGTTTCCGGAGCGAAGCTCGACGCCACGCGTTCGTCGAAAATCGTGCGCAGCGGCAGCGGACCGTGGCGGCGCTGCACCGACCATGCGAGCGCGCCGACGTCGCGAGAGCTCAATTCGTTCTCGATCGGAAGCATGCCGAGCGTCACGAACAGCGGGCCCGCGTTGACCCGGCGCAGGACGGAGCGAAGCCACGGCAGCCGCTGGGCCAAAAATCCCGGCTCGTACATGCGGCGCGAGCTCGCGGTAAAGATGGGATGGCGCCACGACCCGCTCGTGACGGTCGTCGTGGAGACGATGGTCATGGACTCGAGATCGTGCTGATGATTGGCGACGATCAGCGTCGGGCCGCGGCGGCGCGGCAGCCTGTTCCACGAGCGCACGCGATACGCGAGATGATCCCACGCGCAGTTCGTCGTCACTGCGAGGAAGCGCAGGGGCCAGCCCCAGAGCGAGGACAGCGGCCTGCGCCCCACGCGCAACACGGCGAGTGAGGCGAGCGCGAAGCTGAAGCCCGACAAACCGAACACCGCCTGATAGCCGGCACGCGACCCGTGGAAGAGACCGATGAGCCATCCCCCGACGAGCGGCGCGACGACGTTGGGCAGCAGCGTCGCGATGCCCCAGAAACCGAGATCGCGTGCGACGTCGCGCAGCTTGGGGATCGCGTCCATGGCGAGCGCCCAGCCGCTCGAGATCACGCCGCCGAACCCAATGCCGAATAGCACGGCAAACGGCAGAATCCAGCGCAGTGCGGGAGCCAGCGCGAACCCGATCGTAGCAAACGCCATCGCGGCGCCCGCGAGGGCCGTCACGATCTTGCGCGGTACTCGATCCGAGAGCAGGCCGAGATAGACGCTCGACGCCACGGCGCCGGCGATCGTCGAAAAAGCGTACAGCGCCGTGCCGGCCGATGGATCGCCGACCTTCTGCACGTCGCTGAAATAAAACAGGACGAACGTTTGCAGCATCACGAGACCGAAGAACACGAGCGTTCGCGCGGCGAAGACGACGGCGAAGTCGTGCCAGTCTCGTACGTGCGCGTGCTCCTCGCCGTCGTAGACGCCGTCGCCAATGCCGAGAAGCGAGAGGCCGCCGACCGCCATGATCGCCGCTGCGGCCAGGAAGGTGAAGCGCGGGTCCGGCATCGCTCCCGCGATGGCGAAACCCAACACGGCCCCCCCAGCGTTGCCGCGCCGCGGACGCCGGACACCGCTCCCCACTGCCGGCGCGGAACCGACTCCGGCAGCATGGCCTGATACGCGCACAGCGCGAGGTTGGCGCCCGCGGTCGCCACCACGAGAAACACGCCGAACCAAAGTAACGAATGCGCGTAAGAAAGAGCAATGAGCGCGCCCACGTCGATCGCAATGCCTACAGCGACAAACGTGCGGCGCGAACCGCCGCGGCGGCGCAGCGCGTCGGAGAGGCCGCCGCCCAGTGGTGGAACGACCATCGCGGCCAGCGCGGCAATGCTGGCCAGTACCGACAGGACGAAGACGTGGTCGCCCGGTGCCAAACGCGCCGTCGCCGCTGGAACCGCGATCGTCATGAGCGCCGTGTCTTGCAGCGTCAGCGGCAGCCAAAGCGCATTGAGCATGGCCCAGGCGCCGATTTCCCGCATGCGGGCTGGGGCGAGGTTCACGGTTCGCGAAACCTTATTGTTTGACGGCGTCGATCAAGACGATCCCGCGGCCGCCGAAATCGCGCAGCTGATCGAGTGCCGCGACGGCGGCGCCGATGGGCGTGTCGGGATTCGTCGCTTCGCTGATCGAGAACCCGGTCTGTCGTTTCGCTTGCGCGTCGATCGGATCGCGCAGGGTGCGAGGCATCAACTTGAACTTTCCGATCAAGCCGAGCATCGGGCCGGCCTTTTCGTCGAGGGTCTGGGGATCGACCGCCATGACGACCACACCGTGACGCTTACCGTTTTGCGTCTCCTGGAAGGCGACGAAGTCGATTCCCAGGGAGCGCGTGTGCGACCGGACGGCTTCGACGCCGTTGCCGGCAATGGCGACGGCGTAACCCGGCGGAGGACTCGCGCCGAGCTGGCCGAGCCACGACTCGAGCGACGGCATGAAGGCCTGCGTTCCGGCCACGACGTCGTGCCCGTCGTACGTCCCCTTACCTTGCGTAAAGACGGCGCTGTCCGCCATTCCCGGACGGCCGGCAATTGTCGTATGCCAAGCGCGCGACGAGAGCACGGTCGCGCCGTCGAACATTGGAAACGCGATCGGATTCGTGGGCGCCGGGGAGGGATTTCCTCCCGCGCCGTGGTTGCCGCCGGAACACGACAGCAGGGAGACCGCAACGATCGCGGCGAGGCACGAATGCTTCACCGAACAGCCGTTTCGAGGAGAACCCCAGCGACCCCCGTAAGCTGATTGGCATCGCATGCCGCTCTCCTATGGATCCTACCTGAAACTCGACGACTTGCTGCAATCGCAACATCTTCTGTCGCACCCGGCACATCACGACGAACTGCTCTTTATCGTGATCCATCAGGTATACGAGCTGTGGTTCAAGCAGCTGTTGCACGAGTTAGACGCCGTCGCGGCGGCGATCGATCGCGACGATTTATTACGTGCCGCGAAGCAGTTCCGCCGAATCCACACGATTCAGCGCCTACTCGAACAGCAAGTCGATATATTGGAAACCATGACTCCGCAGGACTTCAACGCGTTTCGCGAGCACCTCAACCCTGCCAGCGGCTTTCAGTCGGTCCAGTTTCGCGAGCTCGAGTCTGCTTGCGGCATGCGCCGCGACGACGTGCTTACGTGGATGGACATCGACGACGCGCAGCGCGCGCGGCTGGCACGCCGCGCTGCAGAACCGTCGCTCTACGATCGCCTCAAAGCGCTGCTGCGGCGACGCGGCTTCCCCGTCGGTTCCTCCGAGGAGCTGATCGAGAGCTTCCGCCGCATTTATTCCGACGAAGCCGCGCACTACGGCCTGTACTTGCTGCTGGAGGACTTCATCGAGCTCGACGAACGTTTCGTGCTCTGGCGTGGGCGTCACGTGCGCATGGTCGAGCGCATGATCGGCCGCAAACAGGGCACTGGCGGCTCTCCCGGCGCGGAATATCTGGAACGCACGCTCGCATACCGCTTCTTCCCCGAGCTATGGGCCGTGCGGACGCGCCTCGGAGAGCCGGCCGAAGCGTGAGCGAAACGGTGCGCGCCGCGCCCGAGCCGGCGCACAAGTGGCGCGAGGAATTTCCAACCCTTGCAACTTCGACGTATCTCGTCAGCCACTCCATGGGGGCGGCGCCGCTCGGCGCGCGCGCGGCGCTCGAGTCGTATTGGGACGAGTGGGCCGCCGATGGGCCCGAAGCGTGGGAGCGGTGGCTTCCGCGAATCGCGACGATCGCCGACGGGATCGGCGCAATCGTCGGCGCGCCGGGCGGCTCGACGTTCCTGGGTCCGAACGTATCCGTGCTTCAGGCGGCGATCGCCAGCTGCATCGATTTTCGCACCGCGCGCAACGAGGTAGTCTACGAGGCACTGCAGTTTCCGTCGGTGACCTACGTATGGCGCGAGTGGGAGCGGTACGGAGCGGCGGTCCGCGTCGTCCCCTCCGACGACGGCCGAACCGTTCCGACCGAACGCATCGTCGAGGCCATCACCGAAAAGACCGCGATCGCAGTGATCTCTCACGCGTACTACGTGTCCGGTGCGCTTTCCGACATCGGCGCAATTCAAGCGCACTGCCGCAGCGTCGGAGCCCTGCTCTGCGTCGACGCGTACCAGACCACCGGCGTCTATCCGTACGACGTGACCGCGCTCGATCTCGACCTCGTGACCGGCGGCTCGCACAAATGGTTGTGCGGCGGCCCCGGGTGCGGCTGGATTTACGTCAAGCCACGGCTCCTCGACGCGTTCCGGCCGGCGGTCACCGGCTGGATGGCGCACGCGCGGCCATTCGCGTTCCAGGCGGCGCCCATCGCACACGCGCCGTCGATGTATCGCTTCGGGCACGGAACGCCCACGATCCCCGGATACGTCGTCGCCGCGCCGGGGCACGCCGCAATCGCCGCCCTTGGCGTGCCGCGCATCCGCGAGCACAACGTCCGGCTTACCGAGGCGATCGTGGCAATGTCCCTGGAGCGGGGCTTGCGCGTCAATACGCCGCTGCAAGCCGACCGGCGCGCGGGATGGATCGGCGTCGACTTCGCCGGAGCGGAGGACGCGTGCCGGCGACTGATCGCGCGGCGCGTCTTCGTGGATTATCGGCCGGGTTGCGGTATTCGCATCGGTCCCCACTTCTACACCGTGCGCCAGGAGATCGACGAGTTTTTCCGGATCCTCGACACCATTCGCTGAGCGCGAGTATTCTTTTGTCAGGCTAGCACGTGCATTCCGAATCAATGATCGTCGATCATACACGAATTGGCGCCGCGTTCCGGCGCCTTTCCGTTCCAGTTGCCCTGCAGATGCTGGGCGATCAGCTGCTCGGCACGGTTGACACGATCGCCATCGGCAGCATCGGGACCGTCGCGCTCGCGGGCGCAACGGCGGCCAACACGCTGTTCATCTGCCTGGCGTTCACGGTGTACGGTTCGATGATCGGAACGTCGATCGTCGCGGCGCAGCGCATCGGCGGAAAAGACATCGATGGATTCGCGCGCACGGTTCGAGCGGGCGTCGTCATACCGCTGATCGGCGGCGTGGCGTGCTTCGCCGCGAGCCTCGGGTTGGCGGGCATGGCGCTCCACTGGATGGTGGGCGATCTTCCGAGCGCGGACGCCGGCGCCGTGTACCTCATTCTTCGCTGCGCCTCAATCGTGCCGATTGCGATCTCCGGCACCCTGATCGTCGGACTGGCGGCCGCCGGAAACCGACAGCTCGGCGTGTTGGTGCTCGTCGTCGCCAATCTCGTGCACATCCCGCTGCTGCTGGTGCTCGCGTTGGGGTGGGGAACGCACCATCCCTTCGGCATCGTCGGCGCCGGCGTGTCCTCGCTGCTGTCTGAGTCTATCGCGGCCGCATTCGCCGTATTTTATGCCGCGCGACGCCGTCAGTATCGCATCTTCGCCGAACGCACTTTCTCGTGGGCGCTCTCCCGGCGCTGCGCGGTCCTCGGCCTCCCCGAGAGCGTCTTCCTGCTCGGCGTGACGGCGCCCGACATCTTCATCGTCGCCATGCTCGCGCCCCTCGGAGCGATTGCGATCGCCGCCTTTCGCGCCCTCAATGTCGTGTCCGACTTGACCTTCATCGTTCCAGTGCCGCTGCAAAGCGCCGTACAAATCGTGATCGGCCAGCGCCTCGGCGCGCGCGACCCGGAGGGGGCGCTTTGCGTTCTTCGAACGTGCCCGGCGGATCGCGTTGCTCGTCACCACGATTACCGGGCTGGCGGCCGCGGCGGCAGCCTGGCCGCTCGCCTTCCTATTTACGCTCAACGCGAGCGTCGCGACGATCGCCGCACTGCCGTTGGCGCTGCATATGGTGACGCTGCCGTTGAAGGGCTGGGCGATGGTGTCGCTCGCGCCGGTCCGCGCGTCTGGCGATACGCGCTTCTCCATGACCGTCGGCCTACTGTGCAGCGCGCTCGTGATCCCGTTCGCCTGGTACGGCATCGAGCGGCTCCATCTCGGTCTGTACAGCGTTTCCGTCGGCTGGATCGCGGCGTGGAGCGTTCGGGCGCTGCTCACGCAGTGGAAGCTGCGCGACGGCGCATGGATGCGGCGACCTCCGCTTGCCGCCTGACGGACTTTCCGCGCGACGTGCCTAACGCGACGGTATGGCGTTCACCGAGGGCTTCATCTCGGAGTTGGTCGGCCGGCACGCAACGATCAACGACTTGCCGATTGGACGAGTGGCCGACTTCGTCGTGGGAAAGCCGGACGTGGTGTTCCCGCAAGTCGACGGCCTCGTCATCAAGACGTCACAAGGCCTGCGCTTCGCCCCGATCGACACCGTTGCCGACGTGGACCGCAACGGCAACGTCGCGCTGACGATCGCCCCGAAGGAACCCGCACCGCCGGAACAAGAGGAGCTCTACCTGGTGGCCGACCTGCTCGACAAGCAGATCGTCGACGTCGACGGCCGTAAAGTCGTGCGAATCAACGACATCGAGGTGGCCAACGCCGGCGGACGCCTGCGCGTGGTCGCGGCCGACGTCGGCATCGCCGGCCTGCTGCGCCGGCTCGGATTGCGTTCGTTCGGCAAGCGCTGGATTTCGCGCATGCGGAACATGCCCCGTTCGATGATCGCGTGGGATTCCGTCGCGCCGATTCGCGAGGTCAATCCGGCGCAGGTGCACCTCTCGGTCAAGGAGAGCCGCCTGGCGCGGCTGCATCCCTCCGAGCTCGCGGAGATCATCGGCGACCTCTCCGTCCGGGAAGCGGCGGCCGTCGTAGGCCAGCTCGACGACGAGACCGCCGCCGATGCCTTCGAACACCTCGACGCCGAAACGCGGAAAAATCTCATCGATGATCTCGGCACCGAGCGCGCGGCCGACATCATCGAGGAGATGGATGCCGACGACGCGGCCGATCTGCTGGCAGAGCTGCCCGAGGAGCGGCAAACGCAGCTGCTCGCCGAGATGAACGCATATACAGCCGGAGAGCTGCGCGAACTCGTTAAGTATCCGGAAGAGAGCGCCGGCGGCATGATGACGACGGATTACGTTTGGATTTATCCTCACCGGACGACCGAGGCGACGATCCGCAAAATTCGCGAGATCGCGCCGGCGTCGGAGTTCATCTATTATCTCTACGTGCTCGACAAAGAAGACCATCTGCTCGGCGCGCTGTCCCTCCGCACGCTGCTGCTCGCACTGCCCACGGCGTTCATCGATCGCATCATGGATACCGACCTCGTCACGGTAGAGCCACATGCGCCCGCCGTGGACGTTGCCTCGACGATCGCAAAGTACGATCTGCTTGCGGTTCCGGTCGTCGGCGAAGACGGAAAGATGCTGGGCATCGTCACGGTCGACGATGCGATCGACGCGATCATGCCCGATGAAGTGGCCAAGAAGCTGCCGCACCTGCGCGCGCGACATCACTCGCATCATGGCGTGACGTGACGCCCGAGGCGGTCGTCGAGTTCGCCGAAGGCCTCGCGCGCATCGCCGCATCCGGCGGAGGACCGACGGCCCTGACGGCATTCCTCGCACAGCGCACCGGTGCCGGAGTGCTGCTCGAAGACGCACGCTGGCACCACTTAGCGGCGGCCGGACCCGGCCCCATTCCGGCGACGGCGCGCGCGACCGTCGATGGAAACCCGCCCGGTGCCACGTCGCGCGTGATGGTCGGCAACAAGCATGTCGGCTGGCTCTCGCTCTTCGGAAACGAGGCGCGCAATGCGTCGCTCTTCCTGCGGCTGACGGCGGCGGCCATCGGCGCAGAGCTCGCGCGCAACGGCGCAGTCTCACTCGGCCGCAAAGACGACTTTTGGGAGGCCCTGCTCTCCGAGCGACTCGGGGATGCTGCTGCGGCGCGCGAGGAAGCGGCGGCGGCCGGCGTCGCTCTCGCGCCCTCCTACGTCACCGTCGTGCTCGAGGCGGAGACCCTCGGCGAAACGCGCACCGCAGCGGACGCTTCGCAGCTGCGGGCGATAGCGGCCGACACTTTCCGCGCCGGTGATGGGGAAATCGGTTTCCGCCAGCGAGGCAGCGCGCTCTTCCTGTTCGTGCCCGCACCGCGCGCCGTCGACGCGAGCAACGCGAAGACGGCCGCGGGCCTCTTGCCCAAGAGCGCGGCGCGGCGCAAGCCCGCCCTGCGCGTATGCGGCGGGGTCGGCACGGTGGTGCCGTTTTCGTCGGTCGCTCGCAGCGCCGCGGCCGCGCAGTCGGCGCTTGCGATCGGCCGCCGCGTATACGGCGGCGGGCACGTCGTGGCGTACGACGACCTGGGAGCCTACCCGATCTTGTACGAGGGTGCGACCGTCGAACGCCTGAAGGCCTTCGCTGTCGCGACGCTCGCGCCGCTGCGGCACTACGACGAAAAGCATCAAACCGAACTCGAACGAACGCTCCGGCTCTATTTTCACGTGGGCCAGAACGTCAAGACCGCGGCAGCCGCGTTGAACGTCCACCGCCATACCGTCTTTTACCGGCTTCGCCAAATCGCGGACATCGCCGGACGGTCGCTTGAAAGCCCCCACGATCAACTCGCGCTCCGCACCGCAGTAGCCGTCGATGCACTCCACGGCGCGACCTGATCCGCGGCGCGCGCCGGCCAAGCGCGATGCCGTCAAGCTCGCACGCGAGCACGACGTGCGCTTCGTGCGCCTCGTCTTTGCCGACATCCTGGGCGTCAGCAAAAACGTTTCCATTCCCGTCGATCAGCTGGACGCCGCCTTGGACGGCCGCATCACCTTCGATGGCGGATCGATCGACGGCTTCGTTCGCGGCGAAGAACTCGACATGGTCCTATCGCCCGATCCAGCCACGTTTGCGGTGTATCCCTGGCACGCGGCGTCCGGTGCCGCGGAAGCGCGGCTCATCTGCGACATCGCGATGCCGGACGGATCGCCGTTCGAAGGCTGCCCCCGTACGACGCTGCGCCGCGCGATCGAGGCGGCGCCGGAGCTAGCCGGTCAGCGTGTGGGTCTCGAAATCGAATTCTATCTGTTCGAGCGCAGCGGCAACGATGAGGCTTCTACCGCGACGTCGGACGTCGGCTCGTACTTCGATTTCTCGGCGAACGACCGCGGCGAGGAAGCGCGCAATGCGATCGTGGCGGCGCTCGGAGCGATGGGCGTGCCGATCGCGTCGGCACACCACGAACACGGCGCCGGCCAACACGAGATCGACGTTGCGCACGATGCGCCGCTCGCCGCCGCCGATCACGCACTGACGCTGCGCACGATCGCCAAACACGTCGCGGCCGACTTTGCAATGGACGCCACCTTCATGCCGAAGCCCCTCGAAAATCTCGCGGGCAGCGGCCTGCACGCGGATTTCCGTCTCCCCGAAGGCACCGAGGAAGAGACGGCGCTCTACGCCGTGGGCGGATTGCTCGCGCACGCCCCCGCAACGACGGCCGTGTGCAATCCTACCGTCAATTCCTACAAGCGTCTCGTCGCCGCTTGGGACGCGCCCGTCCACACGGTCTGGTCGCAACGCAGCGCGAACGCCCTGGTCCGCGTGCCGCCCGGGCAGACGCCGCCCCGCGTCGAGATGCGCAGCCCCGATCCGACATGCAACCCGTACCTCGCGCTCGCGGTGCTGATCGGCGCGGCGCACCACGGCGTCGTCAACGGTACGCTGCCGGGTCCCCCCCTCGTGGGCTCGACCTACGAACTCAGCGAACCCGAACTACACGAGCGCGGGGTGCGGACGCTGCCGCAATCGCTGCGTCAAGCAATTGCGGAGCTTGACCGCGACCCCGCCGTCCGGGCGTCGCTCGGCGATCATCTGTATCATGCATTTCGGGACGCGAAGCTGGCGGAATACGAGCGTTACCGCCGCGCGGTCCACCCCTGGGAGCGCGAGCACTACTTGCGCTTATATTAGGACAGAGGCAACGATGTTCCGGAGCCGCGCCTTCGTGCCGATCCTTCTTTCGATCGCCGCGGCTGGGTTGGCGGCGATCGCGACGACCGACGCCGGCCCGCACTGGCTCGACCCGAAAGGGCGCCTGGTGGCGTGCTACGACGTCGGCGTTATCGCGATGCTGCTCTTGCATTGGGCGATCGTACTGCGCACGGACGCCGTGAAGACGCGGCTGCGGGCAGCCGCTCAAGACCCGGGCCGCGACGCGCTGTTCGTTCTGATCTTGATCGCCGTATTCTTCGGCTTCGTGGCCGCCTTCAGCATCTTAGGCCACGGTTCGCATGATGGCGCGAGCGAGCACGCCGCGCTTCTGTACGTCATCGGCTTCGCCGCCGTCGTGCTGGGGTGGCTGCTCATCCATACCGAGTTTCTGTTCCGCTACGCGCACCTGTACTATCGCGACCGGGACCGGGATCGGGAAAGCGATCGTGGCCTTACGTTTCCGGGAGGCATGGAACCCAGCTACGCCGACCTCGCATATTTTTCGTTCGTCATCGGGATGACGTTCCAAGTCTCCGACGTTCAGGTGACGGCCTCGAGCATTCGGCGTCTAGTTCTCGGACACGGTCTCATCTCGTTTTCGTACAACACCGCGATCCTCGCCTTGGTCGTGAACTTCGTGTCCGGCCTCCTGCACTAACCCGCCTTGGCGGCGCAGGACGCGCCACGCGTGCTCGACATCCGCGCGCCGGGTGCGAAGGTTACCGACCGCGAGCCGGATGGCGTACCGGCCGCCGACCTTCGTGTGCGACAGGAACACCTCGCCGGTGGCGTTGACCGCCTCGAGCAGCGCCGCATTGAGCGCGTCCAGCCGGTCGTCACCGACGCCGCGGGGGGAGTACCGAAAACATACGACGGAGAGCGGATGAGGTGCGAGGACTTCCCAGTCGCGGTCCGCGCGAACCCACCCGGCAAACTCCTGAGCCAACTCGATATGCGCCCGCAAACGCTCGCGAATGTTGCGAGCGCCGAAATGCCGCATGACGAACCAGAGCTTGAGCGCGCGAAAGCGCCGCCCCAGCTGCAAGCCATAGTCCATGTAGTTTACGGCTTCGGTTTCGGTCACCGCTAGATAGTCGGGGACGAGGCTGAATGCGCGCTTGATCGCCGCCGCGTCTTTGAGGAACAGCACCGAACAATCCATGGGCACGAACATCCACTTATGCGGGTTGACGACGAGTGAGTCGGCGCAATCTACTCCGTCGAGCAGGTAGCGAAACTCGGGAACGATCGCGGCAATGCCGGCGTAGGCGGCGTCGACGTGAAGCCATACGTCGCGCTCGCGAGCAACGGCGGCGATCTCGGGCAGCGGGTCGACCGATGTGGTCGACGTCGTTCCGACCGTCGCGACGATCGCGAGGGGACGCATCCCGGCGCGACAGTCGGCGTCGATCTGTTCCCGTAAGGCGTCGGGCCGCATGCGAAGCGCCGCGTCGCAAGCGACGCGCACGACGTTACGCTGCCCCACGCCAAGGGCGATCGCGGCCTTCTCGACGTGCGAATGCGTCTCGCTCGACGTGTAGACCCGAAGGGCGGGGAGCCGCCGTCCTGCCATTCCTTCCTCGCGAATGCACAGCCCCAATGCTTCCCGCGCCGCCGTCAAAGCGGTGAAGCCCGCGATCGACGCGGTATCGTAAATAATTCCGGTCCAAGCGTCCGGCAGCCCGAGAAGCCTTCCGAGCCAGCGCAGCACCACCCCTTCGAGCTCCGTCGCCGCCGGCGACGTGCGCCACAGCATTGCCTTGACGTCGAGCGTCGCGGCCAACGCCTCCGCGGCGACGGCCGCCGGCGCCGCGCTCGTTGCGAAGTACGCAAAGAAACGCGGATGATTCCAATGCGTGGTACCAGGCACCACGATGCGCTCGAAATCGTCAAGAATCGTTTCGAACGGTTCGCCGCATTCCGGAGCGCGAGGCGGCAGCGCCGCCGCGATTTCGCCCGGCGTCACCCGAGGCACCACGCGATAGTCTTCGGGGTGCTCGAAATAGCGCTCGATCCACGCCGTTACCCGTTCGAAATCGACGGGCGTCGAGGCGCTTTCGTCCATAGTATGGAGACTTGGCGCCTCGGTCGAAGAAGGCCCTCGACATGAAATACCGGACCTATCCGAACAGCGACGTGACCGTGAGTGAGGTCGGGTTCGGCCTCTGGACGACCGCGACGGGCTGGTGGGGAGAAAAGAGCGACGACGAGGCGGTAGGGATGCTCCGCGAGGCGTACGACCTCGGCATCACGCTCTATGACGCTGCCGATACCTATGGGAACGGCCGCAGTGAAGAGCAGCTCGCCGCAGCGTTCGGCGATCGTCGAGAGCGCGTCGTCTACGCTACGAAATTCGGCTACGACTTTTCGCAAAGCGGGGACGGCCGCCGCGGCCAATCGGAACTGCCGCAAGATTTTTCGGCCGCGTTCGTGCGCCGCGCGCTCGAAGGGTCGCTTCAGCGGCTGCAGACGGATTACGTTGACGTCTATCAGATCCACAATGCGCGCATGGCCCAGATCGACGACGACGCGTTATGGGAATTGCTCGCGTCGTTCAAGCGCGAAGGCAAGATCCGTACGTACGGCGTCGCGCTCGGGCCGGCGATCGGATGGCTCTACGAAGGCGTCGACGCCGTGCGTCTCCGCAACGTGCCGAGCCTGCAGATCATTTGGAATATGCTCGAGCAACATCCCGGCGACGCCCAGATTCGCGCGGCGTATGAGGCCGCGGCGGACACCGGATTCATGGTTCGCGTTCCGCATTCGAGCGGCATGCTCGAGGGCCACTACACGGCCGATACGGTTTTTGAGAAGAACGATCACCGTCGGCATCGTCCGCGAGAGTGGCTCCTCAACGGCGTGGAAAAGGTCGCTCAGCTCCGCTTCCTCGAGCGTCCCGACCGTACGCTCGGGCAGGCGGCGATTCAGTGGATCCTCACCGAGCCGCGCGTTGTGACGGTGCTGCCGAACATTTACGATCGTCCGCAACTCGCAGAGTTCGCCGCAGCCCCCGACGCGCCGCCGCTCGAGGCCAGCGAACTGGCCAGAATCGAGGCGCTCTACGCGGCGAACTTCGGCATCGCGGAACCGCCGATGGCGTTCAAGGGCACGATGACTCGATCCGAGTTCGCAGTGACCGGCGGGTGAAGCCCGAGCGCGTCGTCACGCCGCACGCACCGCAGCCGATCGGTCCGTACAGCCAGGCCATCGCGTGCGGCAACGAGCTTTATTGCAGCGGCCAAATACCGCTGGACCCGACGACCGGCGAGCTCGTCGCTGGCGACGCCGCCGCCCAGGCCGAGCGCGTCATCGAAAACATCGGCGCGATCCTGTGCGCGGCCGGTTACGAGTTGGGCAACGTCGTAAAGACGACGGTCTTCCTCACCGACATGGACGACTTCGCGGCGGTAAACGGCGTGTACGAAAAATTCTTCGGGACGATCAAGCCGGCGCGCTCGACCGTCGCCGTGGCCGCACTGCCCCGCGGCGCACGCGTCGAAATCGACTGCATCGCGCGAGACTGACGGCCGCTACTGCGGCGCCGTAGCGCCCGATCTCGTGTTGAGCAGGTTCGATTCTTCCCGCGCGATCTCCGCGACGTCGGGATCGAGGGAGCTCTGCGCCGCTTTGAGCTGGGCGAGCGCGAGTGCCTTCTGTCCTTGCGCGGCGTAGGCTTTCGCGAGCAGGTAATGTACGCGGCCGTCGTACGGCGCCGCCGCGACGCCCTCGAGCAGCGCGGCCTGCGCGAGCGAGTAGAGGGCGTTGTGCTCGTAGTCGATGCCGAGATTAACGTACGACTCCGCAACGTATGGGTCGACCGCGATCGCGGACACGTAATAAGCGACCGCGCGTTTCCAATCGCCCCTGAGGTCGGCGAGGTAGCCGAAGTTGACGATGGCTTCGGGACGCTCCGGCTCGAGCCGGTGCGCGCGCTGAAATTCGACGAGCGCATCGGCGTACAGTCCGGCTTGAATCCGCGCGACGCCGAGGTTGTCCAAGCATGCATAGTTCGCGGGGTCTTCGTTGAGACAACTGTTGAGGTAGCGGATCGCCGTCGCATGGTCGTGTACGTCCAGATACGCCATCGCCGCGCCGTTGAGCGCCGCGATCGAATCCGATTCGCTGTCGAGTGCGCGGCGGAAATAGCGGATGGCGTCCAACGGGCGATGGACCGTCTCGTAAACCTCACCTAGCTCTTCCTGCGTGTCGGCATCGTTCGGTGCGTCGTCGGCCGCACGTACCATCTCCGCTTCGTACTGCGGCAGATCGCCCTTGCGCAGATGCAGGAACACGAGGTCGCGAATCGAGTCCGTGCCGGGCAGCGCGCTCTGAAACTCCGAGATCGCTTTCTCGACGCGGTTCTGCGTCGCGTATACCACGCCGAGCCGGTTGTGCGTTTCCTTATCGTGCGCATCGCGCGCAAGCAGCTGCCGGTAGATCGCCTCGGCCCGGTCGAACCGCCCCTGGCGGTAATACAGGTCGCCCAGGAAGCGTGCGGCGTCAGTGGCGAGCGGATGCGAGGCGACGAAGCTGGCCATCTCCGTCACGGCGCGGTCCATTTGGCCGGCGGCGATGAGCTCGCGCGCGTACGTGATGGCGACTTGTTGATCGACCCTCGCATGCGCTTCCACGGGAATGATCACGGTGGCGTCTGACTGCGCCCGAGCCGGGCTTGCGACAACCGCCGACAGCGGCAGAACGAAGAATGCGGCGAGGAAAACGAATCGGATCATAGCCAATACCTCAACGCGACTATAGCGCACGACCGGGGCGCCCCGTGACGGCCGTTCGAACGGTCGGCTACCGGACCAAGGGCAAAACGTTGCTCGGCGTGAGCGGATAGAACGTCATTACGATGATGGCGACGGCGCAGATCGCGGCGCTGGCCCAGGCGAGCGGCACGAACGGACGCAAATCGCTCGCGGACCCGTCGTGCGTGGGCTCGTACATCGTGCGGACAACGTTGGCGTAGGCGTACAGCGAGATGGCCGTCCCGACGACCAGCAGCCCGGCGAGCCAAGCATAGCCGCTCGCGACGCCGGTCGCGAGGATCAAAATCTTTCCCAAGAAGCCCGCGGTGGGCGGCAAACCGGCCAGGGCCAGTAGGAAGACGGTCATACCGGCTGCGAGCCAGGGGCGCCGCCGACCGAGTCCGCGATAGGCCCGCAGGTCGGCGCCTTCGTCATCGTCTCCGGAGATCGACGCCGCAACGGCGAATGCGCCAAGGTTCATGAAGGCGTACGCCGCCAGGTAATAGAGCGCGTAGCGCAGCCCCAGCGGCGTGCTGCCGGCGAGCGCGACGAGGATGTAGCCGACCTGTGCGATCCCGGAGTATCCTAAGAGCCGTTTGAGGTTGCGCTGCGCAAGCATGCCGACGTTGCCGACGATCATCGAGAGGCCGGCGACGATCCAAACGGGCAACAGGAGCCGTTCGCCGATCCCCGACGGGAGCGCGGCATAAATGAATCGGGCGAAGACGGCGAGCGTGCCGGCCTTCGTCGCAACGCTCATGAATGCGGTGACGGGCAATGGCGCGCCCTCGAAGACGTCGGGGGTCCACATGTGAAACGGCACCAAGCTCAGCTTGAAGACGAGGCCGATGAGGAACATCCCCGCGCCGCTCCAAAACAGGGGGTTGGACGCGAGCGCCGGGTTGACGAAGTCCGCCAGCATCACGCTCCCCGTTGCACCGAACAGCAGCGCGGCACCGAATAACAAGAACCCCGTTGCCGTGGAGCTGAGGATCAGATATTTCAGCGCCGACTCGCGCGCCGTCTTTCTTTCGACGGTGGCGCAGAGCGCGTAGAGCCCGAGCGACAAGAGCTCGAGGCCGAGGAAGATCATGAGCAGGTTCGCGGCGCCCGCCATCAGCATGGCACCGCAGGTGCTCCAGAGCATGATGGCCGCCGTTCCCGCGACCGGCTGCGCGCGTCCGCTCGCGGTGTAGAGAATCAGCGAGCCCGCCCCGGCGATCAACACGATCTCCTCGAAGACGGTCGAAAACCCGCCCGCGATGAAACCGCCGAAAAAGGCGTCGTAATCGTGCCCGAACTGACGCGCCACGAGCACTGCGGCGACGGCAACGCCGGCGAGCGCGATGGCGATCGGCACGCCGCGCCGCTCGCGCGGCGAAACGAGGTCCACCAGCAGCACGAGCAGCGCCGCGATCGCCACGACGCCGACGGGAAGAACCGCCAACCAATCCGCGTTCGTGAACGGCAGGGTCATCAGCGAAGCAGCGGCGACGGATCGACGCCGACGATCAGGAGCGCGGCGAGCAGCGGAGCGACGGCGAGGCCTTCGAGCCACGTGAGATCCGCACGGACGGGCACGTCGGCGACCGGCGGTCCGTTCATCAGGTTTTGGTAGAGGCGAAGCATGTACGCCGAGGCGAGCACGATCGCCACGAGCGCGACGATCACGGCCCACAAGTAGCCGGCCTGATAGACGCCGATGAGGATCACGAGCTCGCCGACGAACCCGGCGAGGCCAGGGAGGCCCAACGCAGCGAGCGCAGCGATGCAGAGGGCGCCCGCGAGACGGGGATTTTTCCAACCCAAGCCGCCGAGGCGCAGCAGCGAGCGCGTGTCTTCGCGCTGTTCCACGTAGCCCAGCAGCAAGAACAACGACGCCGAAAAGAGTCCGTGCGCGACGATATAGACCAGCGCGCCTTCCAGCGCGATGCGGTTCCCCGAACCCACCGCGAGCACGATCAAGCCGAGGTGCGAAAGTGAGGAGTACGCGACCACGCGTTTGGCGTCGCTCTGCACGAGCGCGACGACCGCGCCGTAGATCAGGGAGATTGCGCCGAGCACCATGAGCGGCAGCGCATACCCGTGAACGTATCGCGGCACGAACGGGAGCGCGATCGCGAGGAAGCCATAGAGTCCCGCCTTGGATTGCACGGCCGAAACGAGCGCGGCCATCGGCGACGGCAGCCCGCTGTACGTCGGCGGCATCCACGTATGCAGCGGCCACACCGGCGTCTTGATCATGAAGGCGAATGCAAAACCCGCGTAGATCCACGGCGCCCAGCCGCCCGCCAGCGGAGCGCCGGCGCGGCCGATGACGTCGGTGGACCCGTAGATGACGCCGAACGCGGCGGTCGCGAGCAGCAGCATCAAACCGCCGGCGAAATTGTAGATGAAGTAGCGCCAGGCCGTGGCGGGATGCTCCCCCCAGCCGACGAGCACGAAAAAGACCGGGATCAGCATCAGGTCCCAAAAGAGCGCGAACACGAGCAGGTCGCGCGCGAGGAACAGGCCGAGCATCGTTCCCTCGAGCAGCAGCATCAGTGCGACGAAATCGCGCGTGCGCGGGACGCGGCTCACCGCAATCGCACAGGCGGCGCACACCGCGAGCAGCAGCGCGATCCAGAACGAGATGGGCGTCGCGCCGAAATGAAACGCCGCCTCGAACGGCCGCGACAGCCATCGAACGCTCCATTCGCCGGTGCCCGAAGCCACGAGCAGACCCAGTGTGGCGACGGCAACGGCCGTACCGATGATGCGAGCCAACGACCCCGTCCGCGACGCCGCGGAACGGTCGCGAGGCAGCGCGAAGAGCAGCGCGCCCGCAACGATGGGCAGCAGTACGACGGCGATCGTCGACCGCATCTAATGGGGACCTACGGCGAACGCGTAATAGACGATGAAGCACGCCGCACCGAACGCGAGAATCAGCGCGTACGCGCGGAGCAAACCCGTTTGAAACGAGCGCACCAGCGTTCCCAGCCATCGCGCCCAAAAGACGATGTCGCGAACCGCACCGTCGATCACGTGGGGATCGAGGACGCGGCCCGCCGCCTCGCCGAGCCACTGCGCCGGACGAATCAACACGAGCTCGATGGCATCGTCGACGTAAAAGCGCTGCGTGAGGATCGCCGGCAGGCGCGCGCTCTCAGCGTCCAAGCGCTCGACGGCGCCCTGCTGCGCCGCGCGCGTCGCGTAGCGCATCCAGGCGACCGCGAATCCCGCAAGGACGAAGACGAAGACGATGGCCGATGTGGCACCCTCTGACACCGCCGTTGCGCCGGCCGCCGCCGCGTGCGTTCCGAAGAGCGGCGCGAAGAACCGCGCCCAGGGCGAGTTCTCGCCGCCGACCATGAGCGCTCCGCCGATGGCGACGCTCGGGACGACGAGCGCCGCGACCGGAGCGTTCATGATCCATGCGGCCGCGTGTCCGTGCGTGTGGCCGGCATCGGCGTCGCCGCGATACTCGCCCAAGAATGCAACGAAGAGCAGACGGAACATGTAGTAGGCGGTCAGACCCGCCGTCACGACGCCGGCGGCGTAGAGCCACGGGTGGCCGTGCTGCAGCGCACCGTAGATCACCTGATCCTTCGAGAAGAATCCGCTAAAGCCGGGGACACCGCAGATCGTCAGCACTCCGGTCAGCATCACCCAGAACGCAAACGGCATGCGCTTCCACAGGCCGCCCATCTTTCGAACGTCCTGTTCGTTGGCGAGCGCGTGGATCACGAGGCCCGCTCCCAAAAAGAGCTGTGCCTTGAAGAATGCGTGCGTGAAGAAGTGCGCGATCCCGCCCTCATAGGCGCCAACTCCCACGCCCATGATCATGTAGCCGATCTGAGACATCGTCGAATAGGCGAGAATCCGTTTGATGTCCCACTGCGCCATGCCGAGCAGCGCGCCGGCCACCGCGGTGATTCCGCCGATCGTGCCGACGAGGAACTGGGCCTCCGCGCTCGCGTTCCAAAGCGGTGCGCACCGCGCGATGAGGTAGACGCCGGCCGTGACCATTGTCGCCGCGTGGATCAGCGCGGAAACCGGCGTCGGGCCCTCCATGGCGTCGGGCAGCCAGCTGTGCAGCGGTACCTGCGCGGATTTGGCCGCCGCGCCGATGAAGAGCGCGATGCAGATGGCGAAGAGCAGCGGCGCTCCGTATACGCCGCTGGCCGCGAACGCATCGGCGAAGCCGATCGAGTGGACATTCGCGACGATCAGGAAGATCGCGAACATCATCCCGACGTCGCCGACGACGTTCATGACGAAGGCCTTGCGCGCCGCCGCGACCGCAGATGGCCGCTCGAACCAAAAGCCGATCAAAAAGTACGACGCAAGTCCCACGAGCCCCCACCCGACGAGCAGTCCAACGAAGTTGTCGGAGAGCACGAGCGTCAGCATCGCGAAGACGAAAAACCCCATGTAGGCGAAGAACCGTGCGAACGCCGGATCTCCGTCCATGTAGCCGACCGAATACAACACGATCGCAAAGCCGACGCCGGTGATGACCAGGGTCCAGAGCAGCGAAAGGGGATCGAGCAGCAAGCCGAAGTCGAATCCCGGCATCCACGAAAGGAGCGGTTGGTTTGCGCCCAGTGCGCCGCCCGCGTTCTGCGTCGCCGCGGGCCACGAGACCACCGCGAGGACGAACGAAACGCCGACGAGCGCCGAAACGAGCCAGCCGGCGGCGCCGCGGAGCTGCGGCCCGAACGCCCAGCAGAGCACGGCGCCGGCGAGCGGCAGCAGCCAGAGGGCGACGAGCAGCGGATACGAACCGCCGACTCCCAAAACGTGATGCATCACCGCTTCACCCTGCACCCGACGGACGATGCGTCACGCGTCGCAAGAATGCTAGCCATGGAGCGCCCTCACGTCGTCCACATCGACGTACTTTTCCGGGCGGAACGTCGTTACGATGATGGCGAGGCCGATGGCCGCCTCGGCGGCTGCAACGGTGATCACGAGGAACGCGAAGATCTGACCGGCGTTCTGCATCCACGCGCGCGCGAACGTGATGAGCAAGAGGTTACCGGCGTTGAACATCAGCTCGATGCTCATCAGCATGATGAGCGGGTTGCGGCGCACGATGACGCCGATGACGCCGATGAAAAACATGATCGCGGCCAGCGCTACGTAGTGCCCGACGGGTGCTCCCATCATCCCTTGCCCTCGCGCAGGATTGCCTCGCGGATCGTGCGCTCGACCTTTCGTTCGTGGCGCGGCGATGGCTCGCGCATCTGCTCGCCGCCCAACGTGATGACGCCGATGACGGCCACCATGAGAATCAGCGCCGTCACCTCGAAGGGCAGCAGCTGCACGGTGAAAAGCGTCTTACCGAAGTCGGCAACGCTTCCGAAAACGCCCGCCGCGCCGACCGCTCCGGCGTCGGGCGCAGTGGCGGTGGGTACCTTGGAGACCGCATAGACGAGAAATCCGAGGGCCGCCAGGACGATGGCACCACCGGGCAGCCAAATGCGGGGCAAGCGATTCGGGCCCATCGCAAACGGGCCCACGCCGCTGCTCAACAGCGCGATGACGAAGACGAACAGCACCAAGATGGCGCCGGAGTAGACGATGATCTGGATGACTGCTAAAAACTCGGCGGAGAGCGTTACGTAGAGGACTGCGAGCGCCGCAAAGTTCAGGAGCAGCGCGACGACGCTGTAGACCGGCTTCGTGGCGGTAACCGTCCAGGTCGCGCTCGCGACGACGATGACTGCCAGGATCCAGAAAGCCGTCATTGCTGTTTCGAGGGCCGCAGGAGCGCCAAGCCTTTGTGCTGCCGCTTGAGAATTTCGCCGCGCCAAGTCGCGTCGTAGCCCTCCTCGACGTCCGTCGTCGCCTTGATCTCCGCGACGCGGCCGAGGTCGCCGGGAATTCCGCCGGGCCGGTCGTCGGGCGCGGAGCCCGCACCGGCGTCCGGCGGCACCAGCAGGCGGTCCTTCGCGTACACGAAGGAACCGCGCCGGTAGTCTGACATTTCGAAGCGGGGCGTCAGCACGATCGCATCGGTGGGGCACGCTTCTTCGCACATCCCGCAGAAGATGCAGCGCAGCTCGTCGATCTCGTAGCGCGCCGCGAAGCGCTCGCCCGGTGACCGCCGGTCCTGCGGTGAATTTTCGGCGCCGATCACCGTGATCGCGTTGGCGGGACAGACGCTCGAACAGAGCTCGCACCCGATGCACCGCTCCTTGCCGTCCTCGTAGCGGCGCAGCTCGTGCAGGCCGTGGAAGCGCGGCGCGTGCTGCTTCTTTACCGACGGATACGGTATGGTTGGGCGACGGCGGAACATGAATCCGAACGTGATCGCCAGTCCTTTGAGGATCGCGCGAACGTTATAGAGACGCTTTTGCGACGGCATCGAACTCGTTTACCCCGTGAACGCCACGACGATGGCCGTGACGATCAGATTGAGCGTCGCCACGGGCAGAAGCACCTTCCAGCCGAACGCCATCAGCCGGTCGTAGCGCAGGCGAGGCAGCGTCGCCCGCAGCCACATGTAAAAGAACATGAAACACGCGACCTTGATGACGAACCACACAACGCCCGGCACGGCGTTGAGCCCGAACGGCGCATTCCATCCGCCGAAGAACAGCAAGGTCGCAATGCACGATACGGTCAGCATGTTGACGTATTCGGCAATGAAGAACAAACCGAACCGAAGCCCGGAGTACTCCGTGTGGAAGCCCGCCACCAGCTCCGTTTCCGCCTCGACCAAGTCGAACGGCGCACGGTTCGTCTCGGCCACGGCCGTGATCACGTAGATCGCGCAGCCGACGAACTGCGGCAGCACGAACCACCAGCGCGCCTGCGCGTTGACGATGCCGTCGAGCGATGTGGTTCCGGCGAGGATCAGCACGCCGATCAACGACAGCGACATCGCGAGCTCGTAACTGATCATTTGCGCGGTGGAACGTACGCTGCCGAGCAGCGGGTACTTGGAGCCGGAGGCCCAGCCGCCCAAGCAGATGCCGTAGACGCCGAGTGACGTGATGGCGAGGATGACCAGGATTCCGGCGTTCACGTTGCCGATCGCCCACGTCCCGCCCGACGCCGACGCACCGAACGGGATCACCGCGTACACCGCAAAGGCCGTGACGAGCGAGATGAACGGCGCGAGCTTGTAGAGCAGGCGGTCTGCGGTCTCGGGAACGAGATCCTCCTTGAGCATCAGCTTCAGCGCGTCCGCCGCCGGCTGCATCAGACCCCACGGTCCCACGCGATTCGGTCCCGGACGCAGCTGCATCCAGCCGAGGATCTTTCGTTCGGCGAGCATCGCATACGCGAAGGCCGTGACGACGACGAGCAGCAGGATCGCCGACTTGATCAATACGACGAGCCAGAGGGGCATGCGCTACTGCCTCAATCCGGCGAGCCACGGATCGTGCAGCCACGTGCCGCCGCCCGAAAGGATCGTCGCCTTGCCGTTGGCGCTTCGGTTCGGCGAAGCCGCCGTGGCGAAGCGCTCGTCGCCAAGCGTAAAGCCCGCCGGCGCCTTCGCGACGTTCGCGATGACCGCGCGCTCGAGCTCTTCTCCCGTCGGCAGTACCATGCCGAGCTCGGCGGCAAGGCCGACCAGCATCTCGAGATCCGCGAGGACGAACTCCGGCGATTGGAGCGAGGCGTTGACCGGCAGCAGGTCGCCCGCGAGGTTGGTCGTCGTCCCAAACTTCTCGAACGCCCCCTTTGCCGGCAAGACGAGCGACGCGCACGCCGCCGTTTCCGTCAGAAACAAGTCGCTGACGACCAGGAAGGGGATGCGTTGGAGCGCCTCGCGCGCCGCGGCGGCATCGCCGGCATTGCGCACCGGGTTGGCGCCGAAGATCGCGAGCGCCGCAAGCGGCGCGGCGTTCGGATCGAACATCGAAAAACCGTCGCGGCCGGCTCGCGCCGGTGCGTAACCGGGGCCGCTCCTCGGAAGCATCCCCATCGCCTCCGCGCCGCGCGCGTTGCTCTGCTCGCCGGCGATGAACGCGGATACGTGCGCCATCGTTGAAAATGCGCGCGCGTAGGCGGCTCCCGCCTCCAGATCGATGCCGTCCCAAATGACGGCGACGCGGGCCGCATCGGCAACGTCGGCGCGCGCGTCCTCTGCGGTCGCGCGATGCACGATGCGCGCGCCGTTGCGGGCGGCCTTTCGCACGCGCAGCCACAGCACCGGCGCACGTTCGGCAGGGGAAACACCGGCGATCACGATTGCGTCCGCGGAGTCGATTGCGCTCAGCGCGGCGCCCGCGACACCGGGCGTCGCCTGGCGCTGCAGACCGGCGCGCCAGTCGAGATTGTCGACGCCCAGACCGCGGAAGAGGTGCTGGATCGCAAACGCTTCCTCGTTGGTCAGTCGGCCGCCCCCGATTGCGCCGACGCTCGACGGGCCGCTCGCCGCGAGCGCGTCGCGAATGGCTTTCGACCATAGCAGGAACGCGTCGTCCCAACCGATTTGCACGAGCCCACCGCCCTTGCGGAACAGCGGCTGCTTCAGCCGGTCGGGCGACTCGTAAAAACCGACGTTGTAGCGGCCCCGATCGCAAAGCCAGCCGTCGGAGATGGCGTCTTCTTCGACAAGCATGGTGCGCAGAAGATTCCCATAGCGCACGTCGGCATATTGCTGGCATCCCACGGCGCACTGCGTGCACGTCGTCTGCGTTCGGTCCAAGTCCCACGGACGCGACTTGAACCGGTAGGTCTTCGAGGTCAGCGCCCCGACCGGACAGAGTTCCGTGACATTGCCGGTAAAGTTGTGGCGATACGCCTGTCCCGTTGCAGTAGCGATGATGTCGCGAGCGCCGCGGTCCTTGACGACGAGCTGACGCTCGTCGGCGATGATGTCGTCGAAGCGCACGCAGCGCTGGCAAACGATGCAGCGCTCTTCATCGAGTACGATCGTCGGCCCGAGGTCGACGGCCTTCGGTTTCGAGAGTTTCGGATCGGCGACGTCGGACGTCGGCCGCGCGTACGCCATCGCGTAATCCTGCAGGTCGCATTCCCCGCCCTTGTCACAGATCGGACAGTCGAGCGGGTGATTCACGAGGAAGAGCTCGAGCACGACGGCGCGCGCCGCCTCGACGCGCGGGCCCTTCGTGTGGACGACCATCCCTTCCGTCGCCGCCGTGTTGCAGGCGATCTGGAGCTTGGGCATTCCGTCGATCTCAACCATACAGATGCGGCAAAGACCGGCCGGCCCCAGCTTCGTGTGATAACAGTAGATCGGAATCTCTTGCTTGACGGTTTTTGCGGCCTCGACGAGGAGCGTGCCCTTCGGCACCGACACGGGCACGCCGTCGATGGTCAGGTTGACGACCGGCGGCGACGACGCCGCACTCATGCGGATTGCCCCACCGCGGGCCGCACGATGCGCGATCGGAACTGTTCGGGGAACCTGCGCATCACCGATTTCAAGAACGGCTCGATGGAATCGCCGAGCGCGCATAAATTCAAACCGGTGATCGAACCGGAGACGCGCAGCAGCATGTCGTCGTCCCCGGGGACGCCGCGGTGGTGGACGAGCCGCTCGAGGACGCGTTCCATCCAGCTGCCGCCTTCACGGCACGGCGTGCACTGGCCGCACGATTCGTGAGCGAAGAAGCGCACGAGGTTGTAGGCGGCGTTCACGAAGTCCGTCGTATCATCGAAGACGACGAACGCGCCCGATCCGAGCATCGAACCGGCCTTCGTCATGCTCTCGTAATCGTACGGGAGGTCCAAGTCTTCTTCGAAGATGCAGGCCGAGGAACCGCCGCCAGGCTGCACGGCCATCAGCCTTCGCCCCGGCCGAAGGCCGCCCGCGAGCTCGATAATCTCCCGAACCGGCGTGCCGAGCGGAATCTCGTAGTTGCCCGGCTTGCGGACGTGCCCGGAAACCGAGACGATCTTATAGCCCTTGCTGCGCTCGGTTCCAACCGACGCAAACCACTGCGCGCCGCGTTCCATGATCGGAACGAGATAGGCGAGCGTCTCCACATTGTTCACGACGGTCGGCATCCCGTAGAGGCCTTCAACGGCGGGAAACGGCGGCTTGAGCCGAGGTTCGCCGCGCTTGCCTTCCAGCGAGTTGAGCAGACCGGTTTCTTCGCCGCAAATGTACGCGCCGGCGCCGCGGTGCACGGTGACGTCGATGTCGTAGCCGGTCCCGAACACGCTTTTGCCGAGGTAGCCTGCCCGGCGCGCCTCCTCGAGCGCCGCGCAAAAGATCTCGTAGCCGCGCTTGAATTCGCCGCGGATGTAGATGAATGCGTGGTGACACGCGATGCCGTAGGCCCCGATCAGCATGCCTTCGAGCACGAGATGCGGCGCTTCTTCGAGCAGCATGTGGTCCTTGAACGTGCCGGGTTCGGCCTCGTCTCCGTTGCAGACCAGATACCGCACGGGCTTGTCGGCGGGCAGAAAAGCCCACTTCTTGCCGGTCGGAAAGCCGGCACCGCCGCGGCCGCGCAGTCCGGACGTTTCGACGATACTGAGGACCTCCGCCGGCTGCAGCTCGCGCACGACGCGCTCCCATTGGCGGTAACCGCCGCGTTCGCGATAGACGTCCATGTCGCGTAGGTTCGCCTCGCCGATGCCGGCGGTGAGGACTTTAGTGACCGGCATGATTGGTCCGCTCGTCGACGGCCTCGACGATGCCGCGCGAATCCACGACGGCGCGCTCCTTCGTCGGCGTGAACCGGTAGACGTCGCGCTCGACGAGGTTGTCGAGCATGATCGTTCCGGTGGCGTCGCCTACGCCGCCGGCGTTGTTGGGCCGCGCGACGCCCACCGCACCCGGCGACTTGCGGCCCTCCGCAATCTGATCGTCCGCGGGAATAGCCCACGTGGCGCCCGGTGCGTCGGTCTGACGCATTGGCGCGACGCCGTACGTTCCCGCGCGCATCGCGCCGAGGATTTCGTCGACCTTCTGCGGCGTGAGGTCGTAGACGAACTCGAGGTTCACCTCCATGCACGTCGCCCGGTCGCAGGCGGCGAGGCACTCGACCTCTTCGTAGGAGAAGAGTCCGTCCGGCGTCGTCTGCAGATGATTGACGCCAAGTTTCTCACGGAAGTAGGCCATGATGTCTTCCGCGCCGTTGATCGTGCAGGCCAGGCCGCGACAGACCTGGAGCATGTACTTGCCGACGGGACGGCGGTAGAACAGCGAGTAGAACGTGACGGCGCCTTCCACTTCGGCCGGCGTCACGGCGAGCATCTCCGCGGTCGCGTGCATCGCCTCGCGGCTCACATAGCCCTCGTCGCGCTGAAAAAGATGCACGATCGGAAGCAGCGCGGATCGGCGCTGCTCGTAGCGCGCGATGATCGCATCGCACTCCGGACGCAGACGCTCGAGCAGCGCCGTAAAACTCTTCTCCCGCTCGTTCGTCACCGGTCGACCTCACCAAACACGGGGTCGAGCGAGCCGATCATGACGACGAGGTCTGCAATGAGGTTGCCTGGAGCGATGCCCTTGAGCGCCTGCAGATTGTAGAGGCTCGGCGGCCGCGTGCGCACGCGGTACGGCCGGTTTTCGCCGTCGCTGACGATGTAGAAGCCCAGCTCTCCGCGCGGGCCCTCGACGGATTGATACACGTCCCCCGGCGGCACGCGAAAGCCTTCGCTGACGAGCTTGAAGTGATGGATCAACGCCTCCATGGACAAGGCAATCGTCTCCTTCGGCGGCAGCGCCACCTTGGGGTCGTCGATCATGACGGGCCCGGGCACGTCGAGCCGCTTGCGCGCTTGCTCGATGATGCGCATGGATTGGTCCATCTCGTCGAGACGAACGAGGAAGCGCGCGTAGGCGTCCCCCTCGCTGCGCGTCGGCGCGTCGAAATCGAACGTCTCGTACCCGGTGTACGGGAACGCCTTTCGCACGTCGTAGGCGACGCCGCTGGCGCGAAGGCTCGGCCCGGTGACGCCCCAGTCGATCGCCTCGTTCGCCCCGAGGATGCCGACGCCGATCGTACGGTCTTGGAAGATTGGATTGGCTTGGAGTAGCCCGCGCAGCTCGCGCATCCGGCCCGGAAATTTTCGATCAGCGCGTCGAGCCTGGCAAGATAGCCGCGGGGAAGATCGCCGTTGAGTCCGCCGACCCGCACGTAGTTCGGGTGCATGCGCGCGCCGCCGGCCGCCTCTTGCAGGTCGAGAATGTTCTCGCGCAGATCGAAGCAATAGAAGAATACGGAGATCGCGCCCAAGTCGATGCCGTGCGTGCCCAGCCACACGCAATGCGACGCTATGCGCGTCAATTCCATGAGCAGCACGCGAACGATTTGCGCCCGCTCGGGAATGCGGCCGGTAATTCCCAGGAGCTTCTCGACGCCCAGCGCGTAGCATAATGCGTTGGACGACGGCGCAAGATAATCCATGCGTTCGACGAGCGTTTGCGCCTGCGTCCAGAAGAGGCCCTCGATGCTCTTCTCGATGCCCGTGTGCAGGTAGCCGATTTCCGGCTCGATTTTGACCACGTCCTCGCTATCGATCTCGAGGACGAGCTGCAGAACGCCGTGCGTGGATGGATGCTGCGGTCCCATGGAGAGCACCATCGTGTTCTCGTCCTGGCGTACGACTTCGGGCGGCGGCATCACGAACGACGTCACGACTCGCGCGCCCGCTTCACTTGTTCTTGCAGCGCTTCCAGCGTGCGTCCCGTCGGCGGCGTGCCGGCCACGACGTTACTCTTGCCCGCGAACGCCGGCCTGGGCGAACGCTCGAGCGCCGGACCGCGCATGGGATAATCCTTGCGCAGCGGATGGCCCTGCCAGTCGTACGGCATCTGGATGCGCCGCAGGTTCGGGTGGCCGTCGAAGACGATTCCAAAGAGATCGAAGACTTCGCGCTCGGCCCAGTCGGCCGATTTCCAAAGGTCGGTCACGGACGGGACCGTTTCGCCATCCGCGACGCCGCACAGGACGCGCAGCCGCGGCGGCGATGACGCCCCCATATCCGCCGCGATCTTCAAAAGGTGGTACACGACGTCGAATCGCGGGATGCGGCCGAGGTAATCGACGGCGCCGAGGTCGAGCAGCATCGCGTAACCGTCCGCCTTTGCCGATGCAAGTCGCGCCCGCAGCTCCCGCGGCGCAATGCGTTCGATCGCGGCATCGTCGATCGCCGGGCGCAGGCTGGGCGGGTCGATCGCGGAGCCGGCGATCGGCGGATTCTGCGTGCTGGGCATTCGCGAACGTTACGACCGCGCGTTCAAGCCGGCACTACGACGCCGCCGCGGCCGCCTTCGCGGATCTGCTGCTGAATCAAGTTGACGGCGTAGAGTAGGCCGTCGGGCGTGGGCGGGCAGCCTGGGACGTAGACGTCCACCGGAACGATCGTGTCGATACCCTGGATCACGGCGTAATTGTCGAAAACGCCGCCCGAGCTGGCGCACGCGCCCATCGAGATGACCCACTTCGGGTCTGCCATTTGGTCGTAGAGCCGTTTGACCACCGGACCCATCTTCTGCGCGACGCGGCCAGAGACGATCATCAGGTCCGCTTGGCGCGGCGAGCTGCGAAACACCTCGGAACCGAGGCGTGCGATGTCGTACTCCGATGAGGTCACGCTCATCATCTCGATGGCGCAGCACGCCAGGCCCATCGTTAAGGGCCATACCGACGAGCTCTGCGCCCATCGCGCCACGTCGTCGACCCGCGCGAGCATGAAGTGGCCGGGACTCACCGCCATACGAATCCGCCCTTCTTCCAAACGTACGCGTAGCCGATCGCCAGGACGATGATGAAGACGACCATCTCCAGCAGCCCGAACACGCGCAGCGAGTGCATCTGAACCGCCCACGGATAAAACGACGCAGCTTCCACGTCGAAGATGACGAAGAGCATGGCGATCAGATAGAAGCGGACCGGGAAGCGGCCGGTAACGGGCGACGTCGGCTCGACTCCGCACTCGTAAGCCTCGCGCTTATGAGCGTTAGGCTTCGCGCGCGCCAACAGACCGGGGATGGCGGTGAAGAGCAGCGCGGCCGCGACCGCCACGCCGAGAAAGATCGCGACCGGTCCGTACGGATTCATGACCCGTGAAAACTTGTCACATGCCGTTCTTCATACCTGTCGGCCGCGTGCATTGGATTGCGATGGCAACCTTGCTGGACCGGGGGGACGCGGCGCGGCGAAGACCGTACACTCGGGTATGCGGTACGCCGTCTTGGGAATGCTCCTGCTGTTCGCTCTGGGCGACGGCTGCTCGGCTCCGCCAAATGTCGTAGGCGTCCAAGATTTCGGACGCGTCACCGGACGCGTGCTCGACGCGATGACCAACCGACCGATCACGAATGCGCTCGTCTCCGTGGGCTCGCTGTACACGACGCGCGCGGACGTCAACGGCGCATTCGCGCTGCGCACGGTGGCCGGAGACCAAACGGTTACGGCGCGCGCCGCCGGCTACGGGACCGCGACGGCCGATACTACCGTCAACAAAGACGCGACGGTATCGATCGGCTACATTCGCCTCGTGCCGCTGATCCATCCGGAAGGCCAGCCGACGCTGGCGCCGCCGGCGACGACCGCGCCGGCATCGCCGAGCGCGAGCCCGTCTGCCGCCGCGTCGCCTGCCCCAGTGCCCTCGGCATCGCCGAGCGCGACCCCGCTCTAAGCGAGCCGCAACGTCGCGAGATCGAGGTCGTACTCGATCGAACGGTACACCTGATCGGGAATCTCGCCGGCACGGCGCATCGCCTGAATCGCCTGGCGCTCTGCAGTCAGCGCCGCCTTTTGGAGGTCGCGATCGATGCGGCTCTCTTTCGCCTCGATCGAATCGTCGCGCTCGCCTTTACCGCGCAGGACGTTGATACGGTTCGTGTACTCCTCGAGTACGCGGTCCGCAACCTCGCGTTCCAACGGACCGCGGTGGCGCGCCTGCTCCTCCCGTAAGCGCTCGATTCCGGCCTCGAGGGCGCGAATGCGGATCCCGGTTTCACGCCGCTGGCTGCGGCTCGTCTCGGTGACGCCGAGCCGCTCGATCAACGGACCGAGCGTGAGGCCTTGGAATACCAGCGTTACGAACACAACGCAAATCGTGAGGAAGATCGTCACGCTGCGCGCCGGGAAGGGCTGCGAGCCAAGTGTATACGGTAGCGACAGCGCCACGGCCAGCGATACGATGCCGCGCATGCCGGACCACGCGAGGACGGCAACGGGCTGCCACGGAGGGCTGGGATCCCGCTCGCGCAGTTTGCGGCTCAGCATGCGCGGCAGATAGGTAGCCGGAAAGACCCACGCGATGCGCACGAGGATCACGGTCGCGCTCACGAGCAGCCCGTACAGTGCATAGTCGCGGACGTGCGGCTCGAGCGCCTCGACGATCGAGGGAAGCTGCAGGCCGATCAGCAGAAAGGCAAACGCGTTGAGCACGAAGGTCAGCAAGCGCCACACCGACGACCCGAGCACGCGGGTCTCGGGGTCGATGAAATACGTCGAACGCCGGCTCAGCAAAATTCCCGCAGAGACGGCGGCCAGCACGCCGGAGACGTGGAGCTCCTCGGCGGGAAGGTATGCCGCAAACGGCGCCAGCAAGAACACGACGCTCGCGATCATGGCGTCGTCGAAACCGTAACGCGCGATGCGCCGCAGGATGCCTTCTAGGAGAAACGCCACGCCGATCCCGACGAGGATCCCGCCGGCCGCCACCACGACGAAGGCGACCGTCGCGCGCGCGAGCGAAAAGGCGCCGGTAATTGCGGCGGCGATCGCGAACCGATAGAGCACGAGCGCCGTGGCGTCGTTCATCAGGCACTCGCCGCTGACCACGGCCGCGACGCGCTGCGGAATGGCCAGCCGCTCGAAGATCGCTTCGGACGCGACGGCGTCTGGGGGCGAAACGATCGCCCCGAGCGTGAACGCCAACGGCCAGCTGAATTCGGGCAGGACAGTATGAACGACGAGCGCCACGATCGCCATCGTGAAAATCACCAAGCCGACGGCCAGCAGCGTGATCGGCCTCGCGTTGTGCCGTAGGGCGATCCAATCCGTCGACCAGGCCGCGCTGTAAAGCAGCGGTGGAACGACGAGCAGCATGATGACGTCCGGCTCGACGTGCGGACGCGGCAAGTGACGCGTGAAGGCGAGGCCCACGCCGCCCACAACGAACGCAATCGGATACGGAATCCTAAAGCGTTTGGCGATCACCGTGAGGGCAACCACGGCGGCCAGGAACGTCACCAGGACGAGCGCTTGCGACATCGCGCGCTACGTTTCGACTCGAAGCGGCGCGGCGCCCCGCCGCGGCGAAAGGCCGCGCCGTATGGTCGCCCTCGACGTTGTCGCCGCTGCCTTCGGTGCGGCCTGCATCGCGCTTACGCTCAGCGACGTCTTTCAGTCGGTCGTCATGCCGCGCGCGACGGGGCGGCGGTACCGCATCAGCTTTTACGTGTGGCGCTGGATTTGGAGCGGCTGGCCGCGGCTGGCATGGAAACTCTACACGCGCAACGCGGATGCGCGCGAGGAATTCTTCGCCTACTTCGCTCCGCTGACGTTGATCGCAACGTTCGGCCTATGGATCGCTTTGCTGATCTTCGGCTTCGCGTCGCTGCTGTGGGCGATGCGCGGCGGAATCTCTCCCGCCGGCGCGTCGTTCGGAACGATGCTGTACTTCGCCGGCACGTCCCTGCTGACGATTGGATTCGGCGACGTGGTAGCGCACACAGGCAGTCCCCGGTTCGTCTCGATGCTCTCCGCTCTCGCCGGCCTCTCGTTCCTCTCGGTCGGCACGACGTTTTTGTTCGCGATCTTCGGATCGTTCCAGCAACGCGAAACGTTCGTCGTGACGACGGCGGCGCGTGCCGGCGCGCCGCCCAGCGGCGTAAATCTGCTCGCCATAGCCGGCTACTCACGAACGCGTGAGGATCTGCCCGAGCTAATGGTCGACTCCCAGCGCTGGGCGGCCGCAGTCATGGAAAGCCATCTCGCTTACCCGATGCTCGCCTTCTTCCGCTCGAGCCACGACGACCAGTCGTGGATCGGGACGCTGGGAACGCTGCTCGACGCCGCCACGCTGCTCATGACGACCGTGAACGACGTCAAGGACGGACAGGCCCGAATCTTCTTCAACGTGGGGCGCCACGCGACGCTCGACCTCGCGCGATACTTTCGTGTCGACACAGCCTACCAGTCGGTCGGTATCGAGCGGCCCGAGTTCGAGCACGCCTGCGACCGGCTGGTGGCGGCCGGCTATACGCTCCACGAACGCGATGAGGCCTGGGAGCGATTCGCGGCGCTGCGCTCCAGTTACGCGCCACACCTCAGCGCGCTCGCGCGCTTCTTCCAGATACCTCCGCTGCAGTGGATCGGCGACCGTTCCGCAATCGCCGCGTCGCGTCATTGAGAAACTTTTTGGCGTCGTCGATCGGCACCGCAAAACCGATGCTGCGCTCGTCGTCGAAGCGGGAATCCGCCACGCCGATCACCTCTCCCGTATCCGCGATGAAAACCGGCGCGCCGCTTTCCCCCGGCACGATCGACAAGGTCAGCTCGAGCGAGTCGTTGCGGACGGACGAAAGCCTTCCGGTGCCCACCGACGTCGCCAAGCCCAAGCCTTCATCGTCGAATTCGTCCGGAACGGGATAGCCCAGCAGCCCGAGCTCCCGGCCGATCTGATCCCGGAGATTCGACGACGAACCGAGCGCAATCGCCGGAAGACGCGGCAGCGGCGTGCGCAGCAGGGCGAGATCGAGCTTTTCGTCGGCCGCCAAAACCCGCGCCGGTGCGCGCCGGCGGTTTCCGATCGTCAAGCGCAGCCCCCACGCGCCGTCGATCGCGTGCTGCACCGTTAAGACGTCGCTGCCGCGGTCGTCGGAGGCGACGACGAATCCGGTCGCATAAGCCTCGTCGTACCGGTCTTTCTTGTGTTGCGGCGGCACCTTCATCGACAAGAGCACCACCGCGGGACGCAGGTGCCGGACCGATGCAACGAATGCGTCGTCGGAGTTACGCACGCATCCCTCAGCGCCGAGGACGATCAGCACGACGCAGCACGCCACGCGCACGATCACGCCAGGCGATCTCGAATAGCGGCGCGCAGCTCCGGCAGACCCACTCCCGTCAGCGCGCTGACGTAAAGCACGTCCGGTTCGCCGGATGCCTCCGGTACCGCGCGGTCGGACTTGTTGAAAACGGCGAAGCGGGGCGTGCCGTCGAGCTCGAGCTCGTGCAGGATGCTCTCGACTGCATCGCGTTGTCTGCGCCACTGCGGGTTGCCGGCGTCGAGGACGTGCACGAGGAGTTGCGCCTCCCCCAGCTCCTCGAGGGTCGCCCGAAACGCGTTAACGAGATCCGCGGGCAGGTCGGTGATGAAGCCCACCGTATCGGCGATGCGCGCGTAGATGCCAGGGGCGAGATAGCTGCGCCGGATCGTCGGATCCAGCGTGGCGAACGGCTGATCGGCGACGTACGCGTCGCTGCGGGCCAGTGCATTGAGCAGCGAAGATTTGCCCACGTTCGTGTAGCCGACGAGCGCGACGAGCGGGTCGCCGCGCCGTGCCGACCTCCGGACGGCCCGCTGCCGCCGCAGGTCGGCGAGCAGGCGGCGCACGACCGCGCTGCGCGCGCCGATGCGCCGCCGGTCGACCTCGAGTTTCGTTTCGCCCGGGCCCCGCGCGCCGATGCCGCCCCCCAACCGCGAAAGGTCGGCGCCTGCGCCGATCAAGTTCGACTGCCGATGACGCAGCTGCGCCAGCTCGACTTGGAGCTTTCCCTCGCGGCTACGCGCATGTCGCGCGAAGACGTCGAGGATCAGCATCGTTCGATCGACGATGGGCAGCGGAAGAATCTTTTCGAGGTTGCTTCGCTGGCGGGGGCGCAGGTCGTTGAGCACGAGCAGCAGATCGGCGCGCAGGTCCACGGCAAGCTCCCCGATCTCGCGCGCCTTCCCACTCCCGACGAGCGTTGCCGGATCGACGGCGCCCCGCCGCTGCACGACACGCTCGACGACGCGAGCGCCGGCGGCTTCCGCGAGCGCCTCGAACTCCGTAAGATCCGGCTCGATCGAACCGCGGATTGCGCTGGTATCGACGGCAACGACGATCGCTCGTTGCGTCACCGGACCGGCTTCTGCGCCAGCGGCGTGAGGCGTTCGATCAGCCACGCGACGCCACGGTTATAGGCCGGTCCGGGCCGTTCGATGATGTCCGGATTGGCCACGTATACGCGATGCAGCCGCACGGCGCGCAGGCTCCGCCACGGCTCTCGCTCGGCAACCGCCTCGAGATGCGTCGCGGGATCGCTCACGATTGCGTCGGGCTGATCCCGCAAGAGCGCTTCGCCGCTGTATTCGCCATAGGGCGCCGCGAGGTTTGCAGCCGCGTTCCTTCCGCCGGCGAGTGCGATGAGCGTTGCAATATAGGAGCCCGAGCCGGCCGTCCAGAGCGGCGCCGTGCCCAAGGCGACGAAGACGCTGGGACGGCGCGCGTAGCGATGCGTGCGCGCGTGCAGGACCGCGGTTTCGCGCTGCAGCCGCCGCACCATCGCTGCGGCGTCACGAACGTGACCGGTCAGCGCGCCGATCGCGCGCAGGTTGACGAAGATTTGGTCGTACGTGTCGTCCGGCAGTAGGACGACCGGCACGTTCGCGCCGCGCAGTGCTTCGGTAAGCCGCGCTTGCGCCGGAATGCCGATCACGAGGGTCGGCCGCAACGCCACGATCGCCTCAGCGTCCACACTGCCGGCGTCGGCGACCCGAGGCAAACGCTCGGCGTGCGGCACGTCGGTAAAGGCCGATACGCCGACGAGCTGGCGTGCCGCGCCTACGGCCGCGACGTCGTCGGCGAACGACGGCACGAGCGTCACGATGCGGCCGGTCTTGATGGGCGCGGCGCCAGTGCGTTCACCGCCGTTGCGAGCGGCGCAGCCGCAAACGGTCAGCGCCGCCAGCGCGATCGCGAGAGTTCGGCGCATACCCGCGATTACGCAACGGCGCAAGCGGCAACCTCTGGAGGAACGGTTCGTCCTTCCCGACAATGGCGCACGTACGTTTGCGCGGGAAGCCGGTGTGAGTCCGGCACGGTCGCGCCACTGTATGCGGGGAGCCGCCCGAAGGCCACTGTTCGTTCGACGGATGGGAAGGCACGGGCAACGGCAACGAGCCGCGAGTCAGGATATCGTCGCAAACGCTCGAGCATAATCCGCCTCGCGCCAAGGAAAGGATTGCGATGTTTCTCACGATTGCCGCCCTCGTCGCGGCCACCTCTCCGTCTCCATCCCCGTCGCCCAGCGCCGTTCCAGAAATCGCCCACGTCGTCACGAGCGACCGCGGTCTCGAATCGGCCGCGCGAACCGCGCGCACGACGTACGTCGTCACTGCCGCGCAGATCGCGCGCGACGGCGACCGTACCGTCGCCGACGCGATCGATAACATCCCCGGCGTCAACGTCGTGCGGCTCGGCGCCTTCGGCGCCCTTGCCTCCGTCGGTATACGCGGCAGCTCTTCACAGCAGGTGCTCGTTCTCGTCGACGGCCTCCCCGCGGCGGGCGCGCAGATCAACGACGTCAACCTCGAGGACTTTTCCGTCAGCGGCGTCGATCGCATCGAGGTCGTCGAGGGCGGCGGCTCGACGCTATACGGCTCGTCCTCGGTTGGCGGCGTAATCAACATCGTTACGACCGCGCAGCCATCGCGCAGCTCGGCGGTCGTCTCCGCGGACTCCTTCGATCAGCAAACGTATGCCTTCACGACGCCCTTCGTGACGTTCGCACGTACGTACGCGGCGAACGATTACCCGGTCGACGACGGACCGAATCGTCAAAACTCGCAGGCGGGGCTGACCGCCGTCAGCGCCCGATACGGGCACGCCTTTGGGGCATTCGATCTGACGCTGTCGGGCAACATCGACGAGGCGAACAACGGATCGCCGGGCTCTCTGGACTTCTTCTCGCCTACGAGCGAAGAGTCGAACGTCGACCGCAACCTGCGCCTCAATGCCGAGCACCATGGGCTGCGTTCCACGACCACGCTGCAGCTCGGCGACTCGTCGGAGAATCTCTCGTTCGTCTGCAACACGCCCGCGGATGCGACTTGCCCGAACGCATTTCCAACGCCAGGCCCCGGCGCATCGCCGAATCCGCCCTACTCCCAGCTGCTGTCGGATGCGCGCTGGATGCTGAGCCTGCGCAACGTCACGGGCGACGACCGCGTACGGTTGGTTTACGGCGTCGATCTGACGCGCGGCATCGCGCGCGTCGACCAGGGCACCGGCACATCGTCGTCGGCCGCGGACGACGCGCCGATTTTCGATTCGTACGCGCAGTCGGCCGCGTACGCGCAATCTCAGTGGTTTGCAAAGAACGGCAACGAGGTGTACGCCGGCCTGCGCGGCGAGCGCGACGGCGGTGTCGGCGGCGCCTATTCGCCGTCGCTCGGCGGCATCGTTCACCTCGGCGGTTCGGTGTCGTTGCGCGTCAACGCCGCGACGGCTTTTCGCGCGCCAACCGCCGAGGAGCTCTATTATCCGGGATTTTCGAATCCCAACCTGCAGGCCGAGCGCACGCGCGTCGGCGACGCGACGATCGTCGCTCCGGCAGCCTGGGGCAGCGCGAGCGTCGGATGGTTCACAACCAGCGGTTCGAATCTCATCGTCTCGCCGCCGCCGCTCTTAATTCCGGAAAACGTCGGCCGCGCCTCGATCCAAGGATTGACGCTGGCGGCACAGGCGCGAACGCTTTACGGCTGCGTTGCGAGCCTCAGCGTCACGAACCTCTATCGGGCGCAAGACCTCGACACGCAGTCCCGTCTGTCCGGGCGTGGACCGGTGTTCGCCGTCCTCCTTGGGCTGGGTTACGACGCGCCCGCACGCAGCCGATTCGACGGATTCAAGATTGCGGTCCGCACGCAAGGTCCGCAAGAGGCTCCCGATCCCTTCCTTTCTCCCGCGTTTGCGACGTATCAGCCCGCCACGTTTACGACGGTGAACGCATACGTGGGCTATCGAATCGCGTCGCGGCTCGTCCTTGCGATCCGCGGCGACAATCTCGGAAACGATCGCTACGCGCTCTTCGCCGGATATCCGATGCCCGGCCGTTCGTTCGGCGTGGAGCTGCAGAGCCGATAGTGAGGCCGGCGGTCGCGGCCGCGTCGCTTTTCGCGCTCGTCGTGGCGGCCGCGGCGGTCAGCCTGCTCGTCGGCGGGACGCCGCTGCCGGCGTGGCGCGTCGCGGCGGCGCTCGCGCACCCGCATACGCCCGGCGCACTCAACGCCATCGTGTGGCAGCTGCGCCTGCCTCGCGTTTGCATAGCCGCGACGGTCGGCGCGTCGCTCGCGCTCTGCGGCGCGCTGCTGCAAGGGATGCTGCGCAATCCATTAGTGGATCCGTATCTGACAGGCGTAAGCGCCGCGGCGGCCGCGGCAATCGCAATCGCCATCGTGGGCGGTGCCGCGGCGGCGGCCACGCCCGCCATCGGTTTCGGTGCCGGGCTCGCGGCGGCGGTGCTCGTGGCGGCGCTGGCGCGCCGCGGCGGAGGCATTGATGCCAATCGATTGATTTTGGGCGGCGTCTCCCTCTCGACGCTGTTCGCGGCAATCGTTACGCTCGTGATCGTACGAGCGCGTTCCAACGACTACGCGAGCACGGTCGTCGCGTGGCTAGCCGGATCGATGGCCGGACGCGACTGGCACGAGCTCGCGGTCGCCGCGCCATACGCCGCGGGTGGCGCGGCACTAGCCCTGTGGTCGGTCGCACCGCTCAACGCTTTGCGCGTCGGCGAGCTGCGCGCCCGCGCCGTCGGCCTCAACGTGCAACGTGCGCAATGGATCATGCTCGCGGCGTCGTCGCTGCTCGCCGCGAGCAGCGTCGTGCTCGCCGGCCTCGTCGGATTCATCGGGCTGATCGTGCCGCACTTGGGGCGCCGCATCGTCGGTTCCGATGCCCGCGCGCTGCTGCCGGCGTGCGCGGCGCTCGGGGCGGCGCTGTGCATGCTCGCCGATGCGATCTGCCGCCGCATCGTCGCTCCGGCCGAGCTGCCCATCGGCGTTCTCCTCGCATTCATCGGCGTGCCCACTTTTCTGTATCTCTATCTGCGGCCGTCATCGCCGAACGCCGGCGCCCGCCGATGATCGAACTGCACGGCGTGGAGCTTCGCGTGAACGGCCGCCCGCTGCTTGCCGGCATCGACGCGGCGATCGAGCGCGGCAGCTTCGTCGCACTGCTTGGCGCCAACGGCACCGGAAAGACGACGCTGCTGCGGACGATGGCCGGACTACTGCCATCGGCGGCGGGCACCATCGTGCTCGACGGCGCCGACAACACGCAGCTCCGACCGCTCGATCGCGCCAAACGCATCGCGCTCGTCACGGGCGACGAAGTGCTGCTCGACTCACTGCAGGTGCGCGACGTCGTCTCGATCGGGCGGTTTCCGCATCAGCGCTGGTGGCAATGGCGCGCGGCGCCCGCCGACGCGGTAGCCGTCGAGCGCGCGCTGGCGGCGGTGCGAATCGAAAGCTTCGCGCAACGGCTCTTCTCCACGCTGAGCGCCGGCGAGCGTCAGCGCGTTTGGATTGCGCTCGGTCTCGCGCAGGACACGCCAATCCTCCTGCTCGACGAGCCGACGAGCCACCTCGACGTCGGCGTCGCACACGACATCCTCGCACTGCTGCACGCGCTGACGCGCGCCGGCAAAACGGTCGTGTGCGCCCTGCACGACGTTAACGAGGCGGCGGCGTACGCCGACCGCATCGCCCTCCTCGGCGACGGGACGCTCTTGGCGTTCGCCGAGCCGCACGAGGTCCTCGCCGGCGCGCTGCTGCAGCGGGCCTACGGTATCGCGATGGAAGAGATTCGGCTCCCAAACGGGAGCCTGCGGGTCTTCGCGAGCGGACGCCTCAGCGAATCTGCCGGACATCCGAGCCAAGCACCCAGCGCGTGACGCCATGCTCGCGTCCCGTGATGACGACGCCGATGGCATCGTCGGGTGCGTGAAAGAGCGGCGAGTCGACGAAGTTGGCAGAGCACGAAACGACGATCGCGTGGGTGCCTGCGGAGATCAGCAGCGCGTGGGGAAGCATCGCACGCGCTTCGTCGAACGAAGCGCCGTGATATTCGCGTAAGCGCGCGCGCGAATCCCACGCCAGCACCGAAGGGTCGTCCGTCGTGCTGTAGAGCACGACGTGTTGGCCGCGCCGCAGCCGGCAATCCGCCCATCCCGGCGCGGACGCAACCAGGTAAAACAACATCAGCGAGATCGCGGCTTTACGCACGTATCGCCTCCGTCGTTCCGACGCCGATCGCGAGCACCGCGAGATCGTCGCGCAGCCGTTTCCCGCCCCGCACGCGCACCGCCGCGACGAGCTGGTCGGCCAGCTCTTGCGCGTGAGCGCCACCGCGCTCGATCAGCTCGACCGCGCCCCGTTCGGAAAGCTGTTCGCCGGAGCGGTCGCGCACTTCGGTCAGACCGTCCGTAGCCAAAACGAGCATGTCGCCCGGTTGAAGATCGATAGTCTCCGTCCCGAACGGTTCTTCCATCACGCCGAGAATCGGGCCCGTGATCGCGAGCCGCGAAGCGCGGCCCTCCCGCCGAACGTATGCACAATCGTGTCCGGCGCTGCCGTACGCGAGCCGATGGGTGTCCGTATCCAGCAGACCGACGAACATCGAGGCGAACAAATACGGGTTCCCGACGGCTCTCGCGAAGGCGATGTTGAACTCTTCCAAGATCGCAGACGGTTCGCTCTTACGCAGCGCGATCGCGCGGATCGTGAATTTGATGAAAGCCGTCAGCACGGCGGCATCGACGCCCTTGCCGCTGATGTCCGCGATCAGCAGGAGCGTCCGGCTCGGCGAGAGGCGGTACATGTCGAATACGTCGCCGCCGACGGCTAAATGTCTCGTCGCAGAAATATAGGCACTCCCGACTTCACAGCCTGGCAGCGGGATGGACTCGCTGCGAAACGCCTGCTGTAAGATGTCGCTGACCGCTCGTTCCTGTTCGAGCTCGCGATTGAGCCGCGAACGATAGCCGTTGAAGATGATGGCCAGCATGCCGAATCCGAGAACCCAAAATGCGCGGACGTAGGACGAGCGATTTAGCTGCGAGTTCGTGCTCGCGACGAGGCCGGCGTCGGTGCCTGCCAGCGCCTCGCGAATCGCTGCGACCGTCCCGGTCTGATAGTCGGAAAAAAGCTTGTTTCGCTTGTCGAGGTCGGCGAGACGCTCGCCGGGATGGCGCAGCAGCGGCGCGGCCACTTCCGCGCGCCAATCGGCCTGAAGCTGCGCGTAGGTTGCGAGGAGCTGATCCGCGCCGCGCAGCTCCTGTTCCCGCAGCGTCCGCCGAATCGCGCTCTCCTTGACGTCGAAGCCCGTTTTGGCTTGGTGGTATTGGGCGACGTAAAACGGGTCTCGAGTCAGCGAATAACCCCGCAGCGAATTTTCTTCGTCGATCTGCAGCCGCAAGAGCTCTTCGAGGTCGATCTGCGCGCGGTCGATCTGCGACAGCCGCCCAAACGTGCGCGCCATTTGTGCGCGCGTTTCGAAACTTCCCTGCACTGCGAACGCGAGTACCAGCACTAGGAAGGCGGTCAGGATCAGCGTCCCGACGACGCGAGCCAGCGGCGTGTTTTTCACGAAGGCGTCACGCGACGGCGGTCGAAGAACGGCAGGCTTTGCAAAGCCTCGTGAATCCCACGATATTCAAGTCCTACGACGTTCGCGGCGTTTATCCATCCGAGCTGAACGAAGACGTTGCGTACGCCATCGGTCGTTGCTTCGTGCCGCTGCTGGGCGAGACCCCAACGCGCGTCGTCGTCGGCCGCGACATGCGCCCGTCGGGCCGTAACCTATGCGAAGGGTTCGCGCGCGGCGCCAGCGACGCCGGCGCCGACGTCGTCGACATCGGCATGGTATCGACGGACGCGCTTTACTTCGCCGTCGGAAAATTCGGTTTCGACGGTGGGGTGATGGTTACGGCCTCGCACAACCCCGCGCAGTACAACGGCATGAAGTTCACGCGCGCGCAAGCGCAGGCCATCTCGCTGGAGACGGGACTTTCCACGATGCGCGAGCAGCTCGTTGCGGGCGCGCTTCCGCCCCAGGCGGAGGTTCCGGGCAAACTGTCGCAGCGCGACGTCCTCGACGATTTCGCGCGGCACTGCCTCTCCTTCGTGGACCCGGTCAAGATCAAGCCGTTCAAGATCGCCGTGGACGCCGGCAACGGCATGGCCGGAGAAACGATCCCCCACGTCTTCAAATCGCTGCCCTGCGAAGTCGTTCCGCTGTACTTCGAGCTCGACGGAAGTTTTCCAAACCACCCCGCCAGCCCAATCGAGCCGGAAAACATGATCGACTTACAGGCTGCGGTCCGCAAGCACCATTGCGACCTCGGCGCCGCATTCGACGGCGACGCCGACCGGATGTTCATCGTGGACGAGAACGGCACCGTCGTCGACGGAAGCACCGTGACGGCGCTGGTAGCCCTCAACACCCTCAAGAAGCATCCCGGCGCGAAGATACTCTACAACCTCATTTGCAGCCGCAGCGTTCCCGAGCTGATCGAAAAGGCCGGCGGCGTCCCGGTCCGCTCCAAGGTCGGACATTCCATCATCAAGGCGGTGATGCGCGAACAGGACATCGTCTTTGGCGGCGAGCACAGCGGGCACTTTTACTTCCGCGATAACTGGTATGCCGACTCCGGCATGATCGCGCTGCTGGCCTGCCTCGAGCTGTTTGGCGAAGCGGGCGAGCCGGTGAGCGACGTGATCGCTCCAATCGACACGCGCTTTCGTTCGGGCGAAATAAACAGCGCGGTGAGCGATGTTTCCGCGAGCCTCCGCCACATCCAACGGCACTACTCGGACGCGCAAATCGATCGCTTGGACGGCATCACGATCTCCTATCCGAACTGGTGGATGAACGTCCGCCCTTCGAACACGGAGCCGCTCCTGCGCCTCAACGTCGAAGGCGATACGGAATCGATCATGCAGCAGCATCGCGACGAGGCGCTCTCGCTGATCCGAGGCTAAGGGCCAAACGAGGGCACCGGAACGCGCCGCGTCGAAGGCCTGCGAAGCGATGTCCGGACTGCTGTTGGGCCCTGCTTTCATCGCGGTCGGCGATGGAACGTCAACGTTCGGACGCGTCGCAATCGAAAACGGCCGCATCGCGGGCGTTCTTCCGGCGGACGGAGCCACGGATTGCGCGTTGCCGTCAGGAACGAGCATCGCGCCCGGCCTCATCGACGTGCACACCAACGGAGCGGGCGAATATCTGTTCAACCGCGATCAAGGGCACGCGGTCGGCGCCGCCGGAAGACAGTACGCGCAGACGGGAGCGACGGGCTTCGTCGCGGGCGTCATGACGGCGCCTTGGGAGTCCATGCTGCACGCCGCTTCCGAGATCGTCGAAGCCGCCAATCAGCTCGAGGAGGACGCTCCGCAGGGCGCGCGATGCCTCGGCGTGCATTTCGAAGGCCCGTTCCTCAACCCGAAGTTCCGCCGCATTCATCGCAACGATTGGCTGTTGCCGGCAGCGACCGGACGCGCACAAGAGATGCTCGATTCCTGTAAGGGCGCCTGCCTGTTGGTGACGATGGCGCCCGAGGTCGATGGCGCGAGCGACGCGTTGCGCGTTTTCCTCGAAAACGGTGTCGTATGTTCGGCGGGCCACACTGCGGCGCGATACCGCGAAGGCATGCTGGCGATCGGGCTCGGTTTCCGCTCGCTCACGCACGCCTTCAACGGCATGCCGCCCCTCGATCATCGCGATCCGTCGATCCTCGCCGCCTTCATCCAAGACCGCCGCACGCTCGTGCAGGTCATCTGCGACGGCTTTCACGTCTCTCCGGTGATGATCGACATCCTACACCGCACGCTGGGGGATCGCGTCGTGCTCGCGACGGACAACATGCCGCCGTCCGACCCGGGCTACCACATCGACGGCGGGGTGATGCGTTCCGCCGATGGTACGATCGCGGGGAGCGCGCTGCGCATGGACGAGGCGCTGCGCAACTACATGTCCTACGCGCAGATCCCGTTCGCGCAGGCGATCGTCGCAGCAACGCACGCTCCGGCGCGGCTGATCCATCACGATGCCGAGATGGGGCGCGTCACGCGCGGCGCACGCGCGGACCTCTCATTCTGGGATCACGAGTATCAAGTGATCGGTACGATGGTCGGCGGCCGCTTCGTCTACAACCGCATCGAAGTCGCGGTTTGAGCGGCGGCTATTCCGTATCGACCGGCAGATTCGATGGTTTTTGGTGCTCGAAGTAGCGGCGCGAATACTTCGACTGAATCGGGACGAAGGCGCGGGCGCGGCGCGTAAAGTCAAAACAATCGCCGATGCTCGCCGCGCGCTTGCCGTCCGTCGTCCCGAGCCTCCCCAGACCGAACGTATCCTCGACGAACTTCAGAATGCTGCCGAATTCGTATTGGGTATGCGAGATGTAGCCGCTCCCGCTCGATTGCCCTTTAGGTGGATACGCCGAGACGACCAGCATCGGAACCCGAAAGCCGAGGCCGCCCCAGTGATCGAAGAACGCCGGCGGAACGTGATCGTAGAAGCCGCCCCAATCGTCCCATACGACGACGATGGCGGTCGATTTCCAGTACGGGCTCTGGCCGACGGCGTTGACGACGCTCGCGACCCACGACGGCCCGGTGTCGTTGGCGGGGCCGGGATGATCGGAGTTGTCCTCATCGGGAATCAACCACGACATGGCGGGCAGCGCACCCTTTTGGATGTCGTCGAAGATCGTCGTCTCGGGACTCACGACGTTCGTCGTCCATTCGGAGCCGTAGCGTACGGGCGCGATCGTGTCGAAGGCGTTCCAGTACTGTCCGACGCCCGGCTGCAGCTTGGGGGTATAGTATTTCCAGGAGACCGGCTTCGCGTCGAGCAGATCGCGCAGCGTCTCATAGTAGGCGCCGGACGCCGGAAACTGGTTGGTGCAGGGAAACGGCCCCTTCTGACGTTGCAATTCGCTGCCGGTCCAGACGAGCAGCGGCGTCGTCGTCCCGGTGCCCGCGTCGCAGCCCCACGGCAGCCCAGTCGGCACGTCCACCAGGCTTTGCACCTGCGCCTGATCGATCGTCGTGTCGCCGCGAATGAGGTCCTGATGCGCGGTGTAGCTTCCGCTGCCTTGCGTCTGGAAGAGGTGGTCGGCGAGGACGTACTGCTCCGCGATGTCCCAATAGGGTTGGATATCCGAAGGATCGACGTACTGGTAGGGCAGCTTTCCGGCGTCTTGGCCTTTGCGGGAACAGTTCGCCCCATTGACGCCCTCGAGGTTGAAACCGTCCATCTTGCCGCCATCGTAGTCGCGCATGAAGCCTTGCGACGTATGTCCGAAGTCGCACGGTTCTGCGAGCGTCGTCTGCTTCAGCGCAATCGTCTTGCCGTTCGACATCTTTCCGTGCGTCGCGCCGTCCGCGCCCGGAAACGTCGCGAAAAAGTCGTCGAAGCTGCGGTTCTCCTGAATCATCACGATGACGTGTTTGATGGGATCCGCGCCGTTGCGCGAATCCGGCGCGGCGTGCGGCAGCGTGCCCCCGGCGCCCGGACTGCCGCCGGAGCATGCGGTCGTCGCCGCGATAGCGACGGCGGCTAAGAAGGCCCGCGCGTTCATGCAGCCGTCCGGCGAGCGGCCGAGCGCAGCATCGCAATCGCGGCGTAGAGAACGACGACGACGACGAGCCATCGCACGTAGACGATGGGAAGCGACTTCACAATGAAGGCTGCAATGAGCACGCCCGGTATTCCTCCAAGGGTCAGCCCCAGAGCCGCACGCAGCGAAAAGGCTCCGAAACGAATGAAGCGCATGCTCGCGATCGGCATGAGGAACGCGCACGAGCCCATCATGATGGGAAACGCCGCCTTGGGATCCATGCCCAGCAAGCTGACGAGGATCATGCACGGTGCGTAGAGGCCGATGCCGATCGTCATCAAGGCACCGAGGCAGAAATTGACGGCGACGCCGATCCAAAGCCTCGCGCCGCTCAAGCCGAGCGCGTCGCCCGTCAGGCCGAACTGGCTGCCTTTGAGATTCGTCATGATAAAGAGTGCCGCGGCGGCCGCAAGCGCGAGGCCCATGCCGATCTGGACGTAACGCCGGGGAAGGCGGGCGACGAAACCGGCGCCCAGCCAGGCGCCGGCGATTGCGGCAAGGATCAGCAGCAACAGGGTTTTGGGCGCCACGGCGATGATGCCGATGTAGATCACGGCCTCGAGCACGGTCGGGAGCGCGTGGCCGACGTTCAGCGTACCCGGGATGCGTTCGTCGGGGACGAAGCGGAGGAATTTAAAGAGCGAAGTCGTCGTCGCGAACGACCCGATCGCGAGCGTATCCAGAAAGTCCGTGATGAAGCCGATGCCGAGTCCGATGGCGGTGCCGGCCGGCTGCGGCCGGGCGCGGCGCCGCAGCGCATCGCGCACGAGGGCGACGACCAACGCGACCGCCACGACGAGCAAACCGGCGAGGAGGACGTCACGAACGGTCATTGCCGTCTGTGCCTACGTCTACGAAGCGGCGAGTTCCCGCGTAGCGGCCGCGTTGAAATACGACGCCCGGGGGTGATGCATGACGATTGCCGCGGTCGATTGCTCCGGCACGATCTGAAACGCGCCGGTCAGCGTCACGCCGATCCGGCGCTCCGCGTCGAGCAGGGCGAAAACCGTTTCGTGCTGTCCGACGTCCGGACAGGCGCCGTACCCCCACGAGTAGCGCTTCCCCCGCGCCTCGTCGAGGCGCAGCTCGCGCCGTATGCGGCGGTGCGCGTATTCCGCCAGCGCCTCGGCGGATTGGACGCAGAACCCGTGCAGGAAGTACGATTCGCTGTAGTCGTTCGCCGCCTGCAGCTCCGCGGTTCGCACGGACGCGCCGCTGCCGACGGTCACGACCTGAAACGCGACGAGGTCGGTCGCCCCCCGGTCGTCTGGCTCGCGCAAGTAGTCGGCGAGATTGAGGTGCTCGCCGCCGCTCTGTCGCGGAAACCCCATCCGCGCCACCTCGCGATGCGGATCGCTCGGATCGTAGACGATGATTTCGTCGCCGCGACCGGCGGCGGGAAAGTAGCCGTAGACGATCCGCGGCGCCAGTAGGCCGCCGGCGAGTGCTTCGGACTGATAGCGCCGCAGTCGTGGTTCGAACTCTTCGGCGACGAGCCGTTCGAACGCGCTGCCCTTCGTATTCGCCGCGCCCCACGACAAACGATAGAGGCTGCGCAAATCGAAGCACGGCCAGACGTCGTTCAGGTCGACGTCGTCGATGGCGCGCGGGCCCCAGAAGGGCGGCAGCGGCACGGGCGGCCGGTCGGTCTTGACCGCCGACTGAACCGTCGCGGCCGCGCGCGGCAGTGCCGCGTCGCTGCGGCGCTGCCGTGCGGCGAGCGCCTCGCTCTTGGTGCGCTCGATCAAGTCGCTGCGCCGCGGGGCGTCACCGGTCAGCACATCGACGAGGTCGAGGCCTTCGAAGGCATCGCGCGCGTAAAAGAGCCCAGCCTCGAAGAACCGCGTGCCATCGTCGAGCAACGCGATGCGGCGTCCGAAATCGCGGTTGATCGCCGCGCCCCCGACAATGACGGGAAAATGAAGGCCGCGCGCGTCCTGCTCTTCCAGGCAGATCGGCATCTGCTTGCTGGTGGAAACAAGCAGCGCCGATAAGCCGATCGCGTCAGCGCCCACCTCGACGGCTTTGTCGAGGATCACGTTCATCGGCACTTGCTTGCCGAGGTCGTGCACGGTGTAGCCGTTATTGGCAAGGATCGTGTGGACGAGGTTCTTCCCGATATCGTGAACGTCGCCGAAGACCGTCGCGAGAACGATGGTTCCCTTCGTCGTACCCTCGCGCCGTTCGAGGAACTGCTCGAGATGCGAGACGGCGTTCTTCATGACCTCGGCCGACTGCAGGACGAAGGGGAGGATGAGTTCGCCGCGTCCGAACCGGTCGCCGACGTCCTTCATCGCGGGCAGCAGAATTTCGTTGAGCACCTCAACCGGCGTGCGGCCCTGCAGCGCTTCGTCGATCTTCGCCTCGATGCCGTCCTTGCGCCGGCGCAAGATGGCCTGATGGATGCGTTCGTTCACGGGCGCGTCGTCGTCGCCTTCGGCTTGTGCCGCGTCGGCGCTCGTGCCTGCAGCCGCCGCGTTCGACTCAAAATGTTCGATCAGCCGCGTCAACGCATCCGGACGGCGATCGAAGACCAGATCGTCGCACAGATCCCGTACGGCGGCGTCGATCTCGAAGTACGGCGTGATCTCCTTCGGATGCACGAGCGCGCAGTCCAGCCCGGCCTCCACGCAATGGTGTAGGAAGATCGAGTTGAGGGCGGCGCGCGCCTCGGGCTTCAGACCGAACGAAACGTTGGAGACGCCGAGCGACGTCAGGACCCCGGGCAGCTCGCTCTTGATGCGGCGAATGCCCTCGATCGTCTCCACGGCGGAATCGCGGAACTCGGCCTCACCGGTTGCGAGGGTGAACGTCAGGTCGTCGAAGATCAGCGCCCCCGGCGGAATGCCGAACTCTCCAACCGCAATGTCGTAAATGCGCCGCGCGACCTCGGCCTTTCGCTCGGCGCTCTTCGCCATACCGCTCTCGTCGATCGTCAGGGCGATCACCGCCGCGCCGTGCTCGCGTGCGAGCGGCATTACCGCGTCGATTTTTGCGCGGCCCGACTCCAGATTGATCGAGTTGACGACGGCGCGGCCGGCATAGTTGCGCAGAGCGACTTCCAGCACCTTAGGTTCGGTCGAGTCGATGACCAGCGGTGCCTCGATCGACTGCGCGAGGCGACGGACGATGTCTCGCATCTGCTCGTCTTCATCGGGGCGCTCCGTGAGCGCGCAGCACACGTCGAGCAGGTGCGCGCCGCCTTCGACTTGCTCGCGCGCGACGAGCACGATGTCGTCGTAGCGATCGGCCAGCAACAGGCGCTTGATCTTGCGCGACCCCTGGGAGTTGATGCGCTCGCCGACGATCAGGGGCCGCGGCTGCTGTTCGAGGGAGACGGCGGTTATCGCCGACGCCGCCTCTTGCGGACGCTCGGCGACGACGCGGCGCTTGCGCTCCACCGTCGCGACGGCCGCGCGCAGTGCGGCGATGTGCTCGGGGGTCGTCCCGCAGCATCCTCCGACGGCATCGACGCCGAAGTCTCTCACGAACGCCGCGAGCTCCGCCGCGAGTTCTTCGGGGCCTTCGGGATAGATCGTTTCGCCGTTGGGTCCCATGAGCGGCAAGCCCGCGTTGGGAATCACGCTTACGAAGCAACGCGCGTTCTCGCACAGGTAGCGGATCGAATCGCGCATCTGCGCGGGACCCGTGGAGCAGTTGAGGCCGACGACGTCCACACCGAGCGCGCCCAGCGTCGCCCAGATCGCGCGGATGTCGGTACCGAGCAGCATGCGCCCTTCGGTGATGAGCGTGGGCTGGGCCTGAATGGGGACCCGGCGCATACCCCGTGAGAACTCGAGGCGAATCCCGGCGATGGCGGCCTTGAGCTCCAAAAGGTCCTGCATCGTTTCGAGCAGCAGCACGTCCGCACCGCCGTCGACCAAGGCGCGCGCCTGCTCCGCATAGAGGTCCCGCAGCTCTTCGTAGGAGATGCGCGAGAGTGCGGGGTCGGAAGAAGAGATCAGCATCCCCGTCGGACCCATGGAGCCGGCGACGAAGCGCGGCCAAGCGGAAGTCGCGATGGCGTCGCACGCTTCGCGCGCAATCGTCGCCGCTCGAAGGTTGATCTCGCGCGTGTGCTCCCCGAGGCCGAACTCGTCGAGCTTCAGCCGCGAGCCGGTGAACGAATCGGTTTCGACGACGTCGGCACCCGCCGCAAGGTATGAATCGTGAATTGCGCGCACGACGTCGGGCCGCGTCCGCACGAGATTCTCGTTGCATCCGATCGCCCGAGCGCCGCCGAAGTCATCGGCCGAAAGCTCGAGCGCCATGAGCGACGTCCCCATCGCGCCGTCGTAAATTAACACTCGTTCCGCCAGCCGGCGGAGATACTCAGACAATCGTGGCTTCTTTCACTGCGGCAGGGGCGACATGCGGACGGCGCCTACGGCGCGTCCGGCCCGATTATACACGGCCGGCGTCCGGAAGCGCGTGAGTTTTTCGGCATCGCGCTCGTCCAGCGCCCCGAGGGCATGCAGCGCGGCAATCGTCGAGGGTCCCCGTCCCCGCGAGCTGCCGTCGCTCACCTTCGAAACGTAGCCGAACCTCGCGGCGACGGCCGCGACGCCGTGGACTCCCTCGGCGCCCGCCTTCGCGGCGATGCGCGGCGACGTCACGCGCATGAGCTCCGTATCGAACTGTCCCGTGCCCGCGACGTACTGCGGATGCTCCAGCATCGCCCGGCGAACGAAAGCCAACGCCGCCGCGTCGTGGTCATCGATGCCGTCGAGCGTCGCAAGCCGAACGAATGCGGTCGCCGCGTTTTGCAGGCTCGTCGCGTAGACCGGAATGCCGCAGCCGTCGACGCCGACCGGCCACGTCGCCGGATCGTCGTCGGAAAGACGCGCGCAAAAATTCAAGATGCGCTGCTGCGCCGGGTTCGACGCTTCGAGGTACGTCGTCGGATCGGCGCCGATCGCCCGACACAGCGCGAGAATGCCGGCATGTTTTCCCGAACAGTTGTTGTGCAGCACGTTGGGCTCGCGTCCTTCGCTGCGCATCGCGGCCGCCGCCGACTCGTCGAACGGCCAATGCGCGCCGCACCGCAGCGCCGACGGCTCCATGCCGATCTTGCGTAAGATCGAGAGCACCGCCTCCACGTGAAACGGTTCGCCCGCGTGCGAACCCGTCATCACGGCGATCTCACGAGCATCGAGCCCAAAGCGCTGCGCCGCGCCGCCTTCCACGACGGCGCCCGCGATGAACGGCTTCGCCGAGGATCGCAAGAAGACGGGAACGTGGACGTTGCCGGCTTCAAAAACGACGGCCCCGCGCGCATCGACGGCACACGCGGCAACCTCGTGCACCGACTCCACCACGTCGCCGCGCGTTACCTCGATGCGAAGCGCCTCAGTCAAACGAGTGCGGGTTCGACGATCGTTGCTTCCTGTTCGGCGAAGACGGCGTTGCTCAAGTACCGCTCGCCGGTGTCGCAGCCGATCGTGACGATCGTCTTTCCCTTCGATTCGGAACGAGCTGCGACGGCCAGCGCCGCCCAAACGTTCGCGCCCGTCGAGATACCGACGAGCATCCCTTCCTCGCGGGCGAGACGGCGCGCCGTTGCGATCGCGTCGGCATCCGTCACGCGAATCACTTCGTCGTAGACGTCCGTGTTGAGGACTTTGGGGATGAAGCCGGTCCCGGTGCCCTGGATCTTGTGTGGTCCCGGCTTGCCGCCGGAAAGCACGGGCGATGCATCGGGCTCGACCGCGATGATCTTGACGCCGGACTTACGCGATTTCAGGACCTCGCCGACACCGGTGATCGTGCCGCCCGTTCCGATCGCCGCGACGACGACGTCGACCCCGCCGTCGGTGTCGCGCCAGATCTCTTCCGCCGTGGTCCGCCGGTGGATTTCGGGGTTGGCCGGATTCTCGAACTGCTGAGGCATGAAGTACTTTCCGGGCGCACTCGCCAGGATCTCGCCGCAGCGCCGCAGCGCGCCGGGCATGCCCTCCGCTCCCGGCGTCAGAACCACTTGCGCGCCGTACGCCTTGAGCAGGTTTCGCCGCTCGATCGTCATCGTGTCGGGCATGACGAGTATCAGCGGATAGCCCTTGGCCGCGGCGACGAATGCGAGAGCGATCCCGGTGTTGCCGCTCGTCGGTTCGAGAATCGTCATCCCGGGCAGCAGCCGCCCATCGCGCTCGCCCGCCTCGATCATTGCGACGCCGATGCGGTCCTTCACGGAGCCGGCCGGATTGAACGACTCCATTTTGACCAGCACGGTCGCTGGAAGTCCCTTGGCAAGGTGGGGAATCTTTACCAGCGGCGTGTTGCCGAACGTATCGGCCAAGTTGTCATAGATGCGTGCCATAGTATCGTGCTTAACCCCCCGGGTGAATCCCGCGTTTCAGCGCGACGGCCTTTTGCGGCCCCGGCGTCGAGCAGCCCTAAGCGTTTCGGCGAGCACGGGCCCGGGCAGAATCGACGCCATGAAGGCCGCGGTCGTCGAGCATCGTGGCGATGCCGGAACGCTCATGGACGTTCCGGTGCCGCAGCCATCCGACCACGAGGTCCTCGTCCGCGTCATCGTTGCGGGCGTCAACCCAATCGATTGGAAGCGGCGGGATCGGGCGGATCAGCCGTTGCCCTTCGTGCTCGGCCAAGATTTCGCCGGAGTGGTCAGCGCGACCGGCGCGCGCGTGACGAAGTATCGGGAAGGGGAACGAATCTTCGGCATCGCGCGCGTTCACGGCGCGTACGCTGAGTACACGATCGTTCCCGAGGACGACCACACCCAGCCGGTCGCGAAGATTCCCGACGGCGTTGGCGATGCAGACGCCGCAGCGCTCCCGACGGCCGGACTGACGGCGCTCGCGGCGGCCGACGCTCTCGGCGTGCGAGACGGCACCACGCTGCTCGTGCTTGGGGCCACCGGCGGCGTCGGGAGCCTTGCGGTGCAGATCGCGCACGACCGAGCCGCGCGCGTGATTGGTACGGCGCGGGCCTCCAACGACGCGTTAGCGCGCTCGCTCGGCGTTGACGAGTTCGTCGCCTACGACCGCGAAGGCGTGGTCGAGGCGGTGGGAAGGCTCCATCCGGACGGCATCGATGCCGCGCTCGATCTCGTTGACGACGCCGATGGAATACGGGCAATCGCCGGCCTGCTGCGGCCCGATGGGCGGATCGTCTCGACCATCGGCGCGGCCGATGTCGACTGGTTTGCGCAACGCGGCATCGCGGCGACGAATCTCGTGATGACGGAAACGCCGCAGTCGTCGCATGCCGGCCTGCGCACCCTCCTCCAGCTCTTGGAACGCGACCGGTTGCGCGTGACGATCGTCGGCGAACGTCCCCTCGCGGAAGCGGCGGACGCACTCGAAGAGAGCCGGAGCGGCTCGGTCGATGGCAAGCTCGTGCTCACGGTCGCCTAATCGCTACCGGTTTTTGAAGCGCGCGACCCGCTTTTCGTTGTACGCCGCGAGCCCTTCTTTGGCGTCCTCGCTCTTGAACAGCAGCGACTGCAGCTCTCGTTCGAGCGCGAGCGCGTCCTGCAGCGGAAGCTCCGCGCCGGTTTGCACGCTGCGTTTGATGTGACCGACCGCCATGGGCGCCTTGTTGGGCGAACAAAACTGGCGCGCGTAATCGGATATCTGCTCGCGAAACTCTGACGCGGAGCCCTCGATCAGGTCGGTGATCATGCCCCATTCCAGCGCCTGCTCGAAGCTTACGGTCTTCCCGGTCGCCATGAGCTCGATCGCACGCGATTTCCCGACGAGCCGCGCGAGGCGCTGGGTTCCCCCCGTTCCCGGAAGCACGCCGAGTGCCACTTCCGGTAGGCCAATCTTTCCGGCATCCTTACGCGCGATGCGCAGGTCGGCCGCCATGGCGATTTCCAGTCCTCCGCCGACGCAATGCCCGTTGAGTGCGGCGATCACGAGCTTTGGCGTCTGCTCGAGCCGCGTCAGCGTCTCGTTGGCGTGCAGGCAGAACATGTACTTGAACTCGGGTGTGACTTGGTTGAGCATTCCAATGTTCGCGCCGGCGGAAAAGAACTTCTCGCCCTTGCCGGTGAGCACGATCGTCTCTACCTCGGGATCGAATCGCGCGTCGAGAATCGCTTCATCGAGCTGACGCATCATTTCGTGCGTGTAGGTGTTGGCCGGCGGATCGTCCATCTCGACGAACGCAACGTGGCCGTCCTTCCAGTAGTTGATCACGCGCTTGCCGTCGTTGAAACGCGTCTCCCGTCCGAAGGGCGTCTGCTGCGCCCCGTTTACCATCGTGCTCATGCCAAGTTTCCTTTTGGTGCGATCCAGTTGTCGTTCTTGAAATACTCCCCGAGCTTCGCGTCATCGGCCGGGTTAGGGAGCACCGTGGGAGCATATGCGGCCCACTCCTCTTCGTTCAGCTTGCGGCCGTCGACCGTGTATCGCTGTCCGCCGTAGTCGCCGATCTGCCGGTTGAAGCGCATGTCCGGCACGTAGAACTTCGTTTCGCTGGCATTGACCTCGTTGACGCGCGCTATCGTCGTCGAGATCTCATCGAAAAACTGTCGGCGTGCGCGTTCGTTGAGCCGTTCCTTGTCGACCGTCTCGCCGGTCTTGTCTTCGTCAACGCGCCCTTTGATGCCCCACGTGTACGCCCATTGCGCGGAACCGGAATGATCGGTCCCGAACAGATCGAGCGAACCGGAGATCCACTTGTTGTAATACTTCTGCTGGATTTCGACCGGAATGACGCCGGCCTTGGCGATCCGCCGCAGCCCGGTTATGCCGGTGCCCATGTGAAACGACTCTTCGCGCAGCATCGGACCCATCGATGCGGCGAGCGGCGCAAAGCTGGAATGCGAGAGCATCGTCAGCTGGAACTTTCCATCTCGGTCCATGAAGTTCGTATATGCAAAGAAATCCAGCCAATGGGTGACGTCTTCATTAAATGCATTGAGCAGCCGGTTCTTCTTGCCGAACGCACGGCGCTCGAGCATCTTCTGCGCCTCGATCTTTCCCTCGCTGCCGAAGTGCTCGACCATCAAGTGGCACATCTGGTACCCGTGGCGCGTCTCCTCGACCATGATCCGCACGAGCGAGGCCAGATCGTACTCGCTAGGCGCGTTGTTAACCAAGAAGCGCTGCTGTTCGTTCGAGGCAAATTCCGTGTCGCCCTGATAGACGACCATGTTGAGCACAGCGTCGCGCATGCGCTGGTCGGGAATCTCGCGCACCCGGTCCCAGCGCCGCTCGCCTTTGAAGTCGCCGAAGTAAATTTCCGGCGTCGGCAGCTCGCCGTATTTGGCCTCGAAACGATAACCGGGCATGAAGCGGTCGACCAGTTCGCGGTCCAGACCGATGTCGCGGCGCCACTCGTCGAGCATGCCGATCCAGTCGTCGAAAGTTGATACGCGGTTCATCGTCGCCTTTCAAATATAACGGTTTTTTGTCGATCGCCGAGAATATCGTCATATTACGGTGGAGGAGGCGGCGTGTCAAGGTTAACCGGTCGGCAGCTCAAGGAGGGCACGCGCAGCGTTGCGCGGCCTCTGTCCTTCATTTTTACGCTGTATGGCGACATGGTGCACCGCTCGGGCGGCGAGGGCGCGCTCTGGATCGGCGCGCTGATTGCGGTCATGGCGTCCTTTGGCGTATCGCCGGCGGCCGTGCGGCAGGCCGTTTCCCGCATGTCGCGCCAGGGGTGGCTCTCTCCCAGGCGGCAGGGCAGCCGGGCGTATTACCTCGTAACGCCGCGTGGACGTCGCCGCATCGAGGAGCTCAGCCCGCGGATCTATGGGCCGGTCATCGAGTGGGACGGCCGCTGGCGCCTGCTGACCTACGCCATCGGCGAAAGGCGCCGCCAGCGGCGCGAGCGCTTGCGCAAAGAGCTCGGCGCGCTCGGCTGGGCGATGCTGACGCCGTCCACGTGGATCTCGCCCTCCGATACACAAAAGGCCGCCCGCGAAGCCGCGCGCTCGGCCGGCGTCCTCGAGGCGGTGCACCTCTTTACCGGAGAGTACGGCGGACCGCTCTCCGACCGGGAGCTCGTCGAGCACTGCTGGGACGTGCCGGCGATCGCATCGGCCTACCGTGCCTTCGTCGATCGCTACGCGCCACGGCTGTCATACGAGCGCGACGTTGCCGACTTGTCCGACGAAGCGGCGCTTGTCGAGCGCCTATGGCTCGTGCACGACTATCGCAAGTTCGCCTATCTGGACCCCGGCTTGCCCAGCGAGCTGTTGCCCGCCCATTGGCCCGGCACCGCCGCAGCGGCGCTCTTTCGTGAGTACTATGCGGCCCTCGACGCCAAATCGCAACGGTACTTTCATCTTTGCACGCGCGGCTCGAACGGGGCCGGCGGTTGATGCGTCGAAGCGACCCGCCCATGCCCAAACGTCTCATGATGTTTCTGGCCGTCGCTGCGTTGGCGATTTCGGCGTGCCATAACTCCATGTCCGCGGCGCCGTCGCCATCGGCTTCGGCCGGTTCGCCGAATCCTAATCCGTCCATAACGACCGCGACGATTTCCGTCACGGTGCTCGGGACGGCCGCGCCGCGCATTCCCGTCGAGGAATCGACGCCCCGCAGCAAGGTGAGCCCGCGCCCCGGCACGCCGTTCGAAACGCGACGCACCGGCAAGAAGGGTAACGTGCATTTCCACCACCTCAAGCCGAACCAGACGTATTGCTGGGTCGCCGTCCTCGGTCAAGGCCACACGTCCTCGGACTGTGCGCCCTGGTCCGTTTGGCAGAACAGCACGATCCCGCTCGGCACCTAGCCGACGGCGAGCGGCCGTTAGTCGTCGTCGTGCAAGTGCAGGTGGCAGCCGTCCTCCGCTTCGGACAGCACGTCGCGCGCTTCTGCGAGCACGCCCTTCGATAGCGGCCGGCTCGGCGGCTCGACGGATCCTTCGTCGGCAAGGAAGTCGACTTCGCTCCAGTCTTCCCACGTTTCAAGCGGCTCGCCGTCGAGCGTCGCGGGGAAGCGCACGCAGAACCCCTGATCGAGATGAAGGCCCACCACGCTCACCTCGGTGCCGCGCGGAAAATACGTGCCGTCCTTCCAAAGCGTGCCGTACGTCGTGCTGTATTGCCGCCCGATCTTCAGGGAGTCCGCCATATCGGGCCTATACCCCAAATGGGTTCATCGGTTTCTCGCCGATGTAGGTCAGCACGCTCTTGGTTTCGCTATAGAGACGCATCGTTTCCATCCCCAGCTCGCGGCCGTATCCGGATTGCTTGTAGCCGCCGAACGGAACGCCGGGGAAGACCGCATAAGGCGTGTTGATGGCGACGGAACCGCTTCGAATAGCACGCGCCACACGATTCGCCCGGCCGATGTTGCTCGACCAGACGCTCGCTGCAAGTCCGTACTCACTCGCGTTGGCTAACGCGATGGCGTGCGCCTCGTCGGAAAAGCGCACGAAGGTGGCGACAGGACCGAAGATTTCCTCACGCGCGATGCGGTGGCCGCTCTCCGCTTCGAACGCCGTCGGACTCCAAAACGTGCCTGCGGCGAACGCCTCGCCGAGCGCCGCGGGGCCTCCGCCGAAAATGGCCTTCGCGCCTTCGGACGTGCCGATCTCGCAATAGGCCTTGATTTTCTCGTATTGCTCGTTGAGCGTGATCGCCCCGATTTGCGTCTGCGGATCTTCCGGGTCGCCCACGCGCAGACGCGTCGCCTTTTCTGCAAAGGCGCTGACGAAGCGATCGTAAATGCCTTCCTGCAGAAGGATGCGCGAACGCGCCTCACAGCACTGTCCGGCATTGTAGTACACGCCGTAGAGTGCGCCCGCTACGGCACCGTCGAGATCGGCGTCGTCGAAGACGACGGACGGAGATTTGCCGCCGAGCTCTAGCGTGACGCGCTTGAGCGTTTGCGCGGCCGTCGCCGCGACGATCCGTCCCGTCGCCGTCGAACCGGTGAATGCAATCTTGTCGACGCCCGGGTCCTCGACGAGCCACGCCCCTATCTCGCGAGAGGCGCCCGTCACGACGTTGAGCACGCCTTCGGGCACGCCCGCTTCGAGCGCGATTTTACCGAGCTCGAGCGCGGTGCGCGGTGTCACCGAGGACGGTTTGAGGACGATCGTGCAGCCGGCGGCCAGCGCGGGCGCGACCTTCCACGATGCCAGAAGCAGCGGAAAGTTCCACGGAACGATCGCGCCGACGACGCCGACCGGCTCGCGCACGGTGCTCGCGAGGTAGGTCGGCAATGGCGGTGCCAGCGTCTCCCCATAGTTCTTCGTCGCGGCGCCCGCATAGAATTCGAAGGTGTCGACGATGGCGCTTATCTCGCCTTTGGCGGTTCCGATGCTCTTACCGTTGTCGCGCACTTCCATCAATGCGAGTTCGTCGCTGCGCGCGGCGACGAGCGCCGCGATCTTCGCGACGATCTTCGCGCGGCGCGACGCCGCCATCGTCGGCCACTTTCCGTCGAACGCACGACGAGCGGCCGCGACGGCCTCACGGAGATCTTCGTGCGTCGCGTCCGCGACGGCCGCAATCCGTTCACCGGTAGCGGGATTGTAATCGTCGTACGTGCCGCCGTCGGACGCGCCGCGCCACGTTCCTCCAATGAGCAGCTGCGTCTCAATCAGCGTCGGAGTCGTCGTCATGCCGCTGCCTTCTCGCCGGCGCGTTCGAATACCGTTGCGATTCCCTGGCCGACGCCGATGCACATCGTCGCCAAGCCGTAGCGCCCGCCGCGCCGCCGCAACTCGTGCAGCAGCGTCGTAACGATGCGCGCGCCGCTCGCGCCGAGCGGATGGCCGAGCGCGATGGCGCCGCCGTTGACGTTGGTTTTCGTCGCGTCGAACTCGAGATCGCGGATGCAGGCGACTGCCTGTGCGGCAAATGCCTCGTTGAGTTCGACGAGGTCGAGCTGCGCGACGCGCAGCCCGGCGCGTGCGAGCGCCTTGCGGGTGGCGGGTATAGGCCCGAGCCCCATCACGTCGGGGGCCACGCCGGCGGAAGCGCTCGCTACGAAACGCGCCATGGGCGGGAGGCCCAACCGGCGGGCGGCGTTTGCTTCACACAACAAGACGGCGGACGCGCCGTCGTTAATGCCTGAGGAGTTTCCGGCCGTGACGGTGCCGCCGCTCTTAAAGGAAGGCTTGAGTTTGCCCAGGCCTTCCATGGTGGTGTCGGCGCGCGGGTGCTCGTCCTCGGAGACGACGCCGTCTTCGCGGCCGCCGGCGCGCACCGGCACGATCTCATCGAGGAAGGCGCCGCGGGCGACGGCGGCTTTGCATCGCATCTGCGAATCGAAGGCGAATCGGTCTTGCTGGTCGCGCCCAATGCCATAACGCTGCGCGACGTTCTCCGCCGTCTCGCCCAACGATATCGTCCACTCCGCCGGCATCGCCGGATTGACCATTCGCCAGCCCAGCACCGTGTCGTACAGCCGTTGACGCCGGTCGAACGCCGCGTCGCTCTTTGGCAGGACGTACGGCGCGCGCGTCATCGATTCGACGCCGCCGGCGATCATGAGGTCGCCTTCGCCGAACGCGATCGCGTGCGCCGCGGAGTTGATCGCCTGAAGGCTGGAACCGCAAAGCCGGTTTACGGTCGCGCCTGGTATTTCGAGCGGGAAGCCGGCGAGTAGCACCGCCATGCGCGCTACGTTGCGGTTGTCCTCGCCGCTCTGGTTGGCGGCGCCGAAATACACGTCGTCGATGGTCTCCGCGTTGACACCCGTGCGAGCGACGATGGCTCGCAGCGCGGCCGCCGCGAGATCGTCGGGCCGCACGCCTGCCAGCCGGCCCCCGACGCGGCCGATCGGCGTGCGCACCGCATCGACGATCCACACCTCGCGGCTCACTGCGCGGCCTCCGCCGCCGCCGGCTCCTCGGCGTCGAGGACCCAGAGGGATCGGTGCGGCGCAAACGCTTCGCCTTCGGCTGCGGCGAGCCGTTTCAAGATGCGCGACACGCGCGCGCCGCCGATCGCGCGGCCCCAAGCAATCGGACCGAGCGGATAGTTTGCACCGAGACGGAGCGCGGCATCGACGTCGTCGGGTGAAGCGACACCCTCGGCAATGGCAAGCATCGCCTCGTTCACGATTCCGCCCACCGTGCGACCGAGGAAAAGCCCGGGAACGTCCTCAACGAGGACGACCGCCTTGCCCAGCTGCGCGAAGAATTCTTGCGCCATGTCGAGTGCGTCGTCGGAGGTCTGCTCCCCGTCGACGATCTCGACGGCGGTCTGCTCCGCGAGGGAAGCCAGCACGCCGTAACCGATCAGGCGTTCCGGATGGCGCAGGTGCCGCGCGCACGCGGTGAGGTCGGTGGCGTAGGCGTCGGCGAAGAGCAGCGTCTCCGGCCCAAACGTGCCGTCGAGCTGCGCGATGACGTCGCCGCGATCCGTCACGCCGTCGCCCGCGTCCACGACGAGCGTCGCGTCGGGCGAGATGCCGTCCAGCATGTCGTCGTTTGCGATCCGTTCGACGATCGTATAGCGCGCTTCGGCGGCGATACCGAAGTCCTCGGCCAGGCGCCAGAAGCCGGCGATCGCGACGCGCTCGTCTGCGTTGCGTTCGTCCGAAGCCGGCTCCAGCGTGGGTTCGAAGCGGTCGTGTTTTCCCTCGCGATACGCATAGAATCCGGCGCCGCTCTTACGTCCGAGCAGGCCTTGCTCGACCATCTGCCGCTGCAGCGCCACGGGCGCTAGGCGCTGCGCCTCGGTCCGCACGTACACAGACTCGGTCGTCGCCGAAATTGATGTCGAGGCCGATGAAGTCCATTAGTTCGAAGGGTCCCATGCGGAATCCAACGGCGCGAGCCAGCGCGTCGAGCTCTTCCATCGAAGCGACGCCGCGTTCCAACGCATGCAGCGCCTGCAGGTAATACGGTCGGGCAACCCGGTTGACGATGAATCCCGGCGTGTCGGCCGTCACGACGGCCGCTTTGCCGAGGCGCTCCACGAGGTCGAGCGCACGCGAGAGGGCATCGTCGCTCGTCTGCGCCGCGCGCACGATCTCGACGAGCTGCATTCGCGTCGGAGGATTGAAGAAGTGCAGGCCGACGACGCGTTCGGGTTGGCTTACTGCGTCGGCAAGGTCACCGACGGAGAGCGACGAGGTGTTGGTGGCGAGCAGCGCGTTGGAAGGCAGCGCCTGTGCGAGCGCGACGAACACGTCGCGCTTGAGCTCGAATCGTTCCGGAACCGCTTCGATCGCAATTTGGGCCGGAACGGCAGCCGTAATCGATTTCACCCAACGGATCGGCTCGGGGATCGACCGAGCGCGGTCGCGTACGGCGTCCTGCGGTTCCACGACCTCGACGTCGTAGCCGGCCCGTGCCGCAACGACGGCGATGCCGACACCCATCGTGCCTCCGCCGACGACCAACAGTGGTTCATTCATGCGCGTGGGCTTCGTGAAAGGAACTGCAAACGCTTCGTCGATAGTCACGAAGCGTGGAGAAGCCGCGGTGGCGCGTGCGCGCCTCGAGCTACGTCGTCGATTCACCGTACATGCGCTTGCGCGCCGACGAGATCGAGCTGCCGGACGGCACGATCGTCCCGGACTACTACATTCGCGAGTCGCCGGGGTTCGTAACGATTGCGGCGTTCACCGACGACCAGCGCATCGTCCTGGTTCGCCAATACCGCTACGGCTCCGACGCGATCCATCTCGAGCTGCCTTCGGGGATGCTTCTGCCGGGCGAAGATCCGCGCGCGTGCGCGCTTCGCGAGCTCGCGGAAGAAACGGGGTACACGGTCGAACGCTGCGAGTCCGCCGGCGAGTACTTTCCCGAGCCGGTGCGTTCGCCGGGACGCGCCTTCGTTTACGTCGGCGCCCGCGCCGTGCGCTCGGGCGACCCCCATCCGGATGCCACGGAGCAACTCGAGCCGGAGCTGGCGACCGTCGCACGTTTTCGGACGATGCTCCGCGACGGAACGATCGACGCGGGCGGGTCGATCGCGGCCGGATACCGCGTCCTCGATCGTTTGAGCCTACTCGCGTGAAACCCGCGCTCGCCCGTGCCGGTAGATAGGAACGCTATGCAGACGCGACCACGGTCCCCCAATTCGACGCTGGCCCTCTTCCTCAAGCTGACGGTGGTGGTCGCCGTCGCGATCGTGCTGCTGATCGTCGCGGTCTACCTTCTGAAGATCGTTTTCGTCGCCGCAATCATCGCCGCCGTCGCCGTCGGCGGGTTCTTGCTCTACAATTTCATCCGCCGCCGCTCGAAGTATCCCGCGGTCCGCTAGGACCGCCGAAGCCACGCGGCGAGCGCCGCGCTGACGAGATCGGGCTCCTCCAGCATCGCCAGGTGCGCGCAGTCCGCGCAGACGACCATCTCGCTTCGGGGAAAGCGTGCCGCGATGTCGCGTGCTTCGGCCAGCGGAATGATGGTGTCCGAACCACCCGCGACCGACAGTACCGGCACGCCGATGTCTCCGGCGATATCTTCGGACGACGCTCGCAGCGCCATGCCGCGCAGCGCCGCCGCCGCCCCCGCGGGATCGCTCCGGCGTGCGATCGCACACGCGCGTTCCACGACGCCGGGACGTTCGACGTGCGTCTTCTCTGAAAAGAGCCGCGGCGCGTACGCTTCGATCACCGGTTCGACGCTGCGCTCACGCTCGACTCGCTGCGCGAGCGCCTGGCGCCCCTGCATTTCCTGGGGCGTGTCGGCGCGCAGCCGGCTCGAAACCAGCGACAGGTGGCTCACGCGTTCCGCGAACATTCGCACGAACGCCAGCGCGACGTAACCGCCCATCGAATGGCCCACGAGCGCCGCGCGCTCGACGCCGAGCGCGTCCAGCACTGCCGCGACGTCCGACGCGAGCGTTTCCATGAGATACGGTCCCTCCGGAACGCTCGACGATCCCGCGCCGCGCATGTCCGGTCGAATTACGAATGCGTGTCGCGCCAACGCTTCGGCTTGTGCATCCCAGAGCGTGCGGTCGAACGGAAAACCGTGGATGAGAACCACGCATTGCGAACTTTTCTGTCCGTCGACACGTACGCCGATGCGCGTACCGTCATCCGTCAAAACTTGCATTGGCCCGACTAATACTGTATAAGGTAGGCAACACCCCTGGTCGATTGCTGACCAGAGAAAGGATGACTCCACCGCCAATGGCAGTCAAACGTACAACGAAGAAGGCGTCAGCGAAAGCTGCAACGTCGAAGCGCACGGCTCGAAAGGCCACGCGCAAGGCGGCGCCTCGCAAGACCACGCGTAAGAAGGCAACGCGTAAGAAGGCAACGCGTAAGAAGGCAACGCGTAAGAAGGCAACGCGTAAGAAGACCACGCGCAAGAAGGCAACCCGCAAGAAGACCACGCGCAAGAAAGCCGCGCGCAAGGGTGCGCGCAAGTCGCGCAAGGGCGGCGCTCGGAAGAGCACGCGCAAAGCGTCGACCCGGCGTCGCAAGGGCACCCGCAAGGCGACGCGCCGAAAGAAGGCCTCGGGCTAACCTTCCGTCTCCCACAGCTCCGCCGGTATAGCCGGCGGAGTATTAGCGAGTCGCGACGTTCGCGGCTCGCTTTTTTACACGCGGCGGACGGCCGGCCGAAGGAACCAGATCGCGAGAAACATGACGGTGCACACGGCCCCTGCTAGCGCAAACGTCGGCCGCAAACCGATCGCCGCCGCGATCGCTCCATCGACGAGCGATCCGAGCGGAACGATGCCGATCGCAATCATCGTATATACCGAAAGGGCGCGCCCGCGCACCTCGTCGGGCGACAAGACCTGGATCAGCGTATTGGTGGCGCCCAGCGACGCGAGCGTTCCGACGCCGATGGCAAAGAGCACCGGCAACGAAGCGCCGATCGTCGGGACGAACGCAAGCGCGAAAACGCCGGCGGACATCAGCAGCGCAGATTGCATCCATAGCCGCGAGCGCCGTTCGCGCTGCGCGAAATACGCCGTCAGAAGCGCGCCGCCGAATCCGCCGATGCCGATCGCCGAAACGGCCCAGCCCAGTCCGCGCGCTCCCGCATGGAGAACGTTCACGGCAAGTGCCGGCACCAGCTGACTGTAGGGCCGCGTGAGCAGCGCGGTGACGAACTGCGCCAGTACGATCCACCGTAGCGCCGGATGCCCTGCGACGAAGACGATTCCTTGGCGCATGGCGTAAAGCGTCGACTCTCGTCGCGTTGCGGTCGGCGGCGATGGACGCATGAGCATCACCGCAGCGACGACGGCAAGCGTCGCCGCAGCGTTGAAGTAAAAGGCGCCCGCCACGCCGATCCACACGATCAGCAGGCCGGCCAATGCCGGGCCGATGACCGCCGGCGCATTGAACGCCACGGAGTTGAGGCCGACCGCGTTGCCGACGTACTGCCGGTCGACGAGCAGCGGAACCCAGCTCTGGCGCACCGGCGAGTCGACGCCGTTTGCGCCCGAGTTGATCGCCGAGAGCACGACGAGGGTGGTCAGGTCGAGCCGGTGCATGGTGGAAAGGACCGCCAGCGCGAGGGCGGCGAGCGCCATCGTCGTGTTGGTCACGAAGAGCACGCGCCGCCGCGGCAGCTGATCGGCGACGACGCCCGCAAAGGGCGACAAAACGATCACCGGAACCGCGCGAGCGGCACCGAGGATGCCGAGGTCGAGCGCCGCTTGGTGCGGCGTTCCCGCCATGCGAGCGACGAAGAACCCCATGGCGGTAAACTGCATCCACGTGCCGAGGTTCGAAACGAGCAGCCCGAGCCACAGTAAACGGAAATCGCGGTATCGCAGCGCTTGGAAGATCGACGCTCGGCGTGCCGCTGCTTCTTCGGTCACGCGCCCCGCGCGCGAGCAGCCGCGACGATCAGCGCCGCGCACTCCTCGGCTTCCATCCGCGACGTGTCGATGCAGACGTCATACCCGCGGGCGTCGCCGAACGTCAGCCCGTACCAATCTTTGATGTAGGCACTGCGCGCGCGGTCGACGCGATCGACCTCTGCTTCGACGGCTTGAACGGAAGCACGCGACGCCGCGATCGTGCGTTGAATGCGCCACGCGCGGGGCGCGTGCATGAAGACGCGGAGCACGTCGACGCGCGCGCCAAGGATGGCGAACGCGCCGCGCCCAACGATGACCGCGTTGCCGCGGGAAGCATAGTCGCGCACCGCGTCCTGCACCGCATGCAGCAGCTCTTCGTCGAAGGGCGGGTCGACCGACGCCTGCGCCAGCTCCGGCGTCGCTCGCTCGAGGCTGCTGAGGAGCCGCTCGCCCAGCGACGGGGCGGAGTCCTCCGTCGCCTCGACGGCCTCTGGTGTAACGCGCAGGCGCTTTGCGACGACGACCGGCAGCTGCTGGTCGACGTACTCATAGCCCAGCGCCTCGGCGACGCGCGAAGCGATTGCCAGGGCGCCCGAACCGTACTCGTTCGAAATCGTTACTATCACCGGAGAAGCAGTACGAAAGGCCGAATATGCGTGTCCTGCCGATCGTAGAAACGCGCGACCTCCGCAAGGTCTTTCGTACCCCGAAGCGCTCGCCGGGAACCCTCGGCGCGCTCCGTTCCATCTTCTCGCGGGAATACGAGGAGCGGGTAGCCGTCGACGACGTTACGTTCGCGCTCGAGCCGGGGGAACTCGTGGGCTATATCGGCCCCAACGGCGCAGGAAAGTCGACGACGATCAAGATGCTCACCGGCATCCTCGTGCCTACGTCGGGCGACGTGCGCGTCGCCGGCCTGGTGCCTTGGAGGCAGCGCAAAGAGAACGCCCGCAACATCGGCGTGGTGTTCGGGCAGCGCAGCCAGCTCTACTGGGACCTGCCGCTCGTCGAATCGTTCGAGCTCCTGCGCGCGATTTACGGAATTCCCGACGACCGATATCGTCGCAACCTGGCCGAATTCGTCGAGATCTTGGAGATGGAGCCATTCCTTCGGACGCCCGTCCGGCAGCTTTCCCTCGGCCAGCGCATGCGCGGAGACTTCGCCGCCGCAATGCTCCATGGTCCGACGATCGTCTATCTCGACGAGCCGACGATTGGCCTGGACGTGGTAGCGAAGCAAGCCATACGAGAATTCATCGCGCGGATCAATGCGGAGCGCGGTGCGACGGTCGTTCTGACGACGCACGACCTGGCCGATGTGGAACGTTTGTGCCGGCGCATCGTTTTGATCGATCGCGGCACGCTCATCTACGACGGCGACGTCGACCGCATCAAGAGTGAGTACGGGCGGTCCCGCACGCTAATCGTGCGCTTCAGCGAACCGGTGGCCGCACCGTCGCTCGATGGGGCGGAGCTCGCAGCCGTAGACCACGCCGTGGCGCGGTTTCGCTTCGATCGCAACGTTCGTCGTGCAGACGTCCTCGTGCGCCAGGCCAGCGAGCGCTATAGCGTCGAGGACGTGAGCCTGGAGGAACCCGACCTCGAGTCGATCATTCGCCGCATCTACGTCGAGGGTTACGCGAAGCAGCCGGAGCAAGATGCGTCATGATCTTATCGAGCGGCACCAAGAAGCCGAAGATTCACTCGAGCGCCTACGTGGCGCCAAGCGCGATCGTCAGCGGCGACGTCACGATCGGCGCGGGGTGCGCCGTGCTGCACGGCGCCGCGATCGCGGCGGAGGGCGCGCCCGTCACGATCGGCGAGCAAAGCGTCATCATGGAAAACGCCGTGCTCAAGGCCAGTGGCGGCAGCGCGCTGGCGTATCCGCTGACGGTGGGGAGCCGGTGCATCATCGGTCCGCACGCTTACGTGGTCGGCGCGACGATCGGCGACGGCTGTTTCATCGCGAGCGGAACGAAGATTTTTAACGGCGCGATCCTCGAAGATGGCAGCGGCGTCGCGCTGGCCGCCATCGTGCACGTGAAGGCTCGCCTGCCCGCGGGCACGAGCGTGCCGATGCAGCACATCGCGTTGGGCGATCCCGCAACCGTCTATCCGCCGGACAAGGCGCCGGAGCTTCACGCGAAGATCGATTTCTTCGAAGACGTCTTCAACCTCGAACCGAGCAACGACGCGCGCGCCCGCGCTGCCGAGGCCTATTCGAAATTTTTGCGCAAGACGCACGCGCAGGACGCCCAGCTCGAAGGGCACCGCAACGTCAAGCCCCCGCCGCGGCGTTCCGGCGAGGAACCGCCCGCGACCCAGTCGACGCAGGTGGACAAAGTCGTCGACGTCATGATGGTCGAGCTCGAAGAGATGGAACAGCGCCGGCAACAAGCCATCAAACGGCAGAAGGGAAGCGCCGGTTCGTAACCTGCGCCCGTACGTCGAGTTCGCGAAGAAGGCGTTCGCGCGTGAGGCGACCTACCGCATGGAGGTTCTCACCGAGATTGGGTCGCTCGTCGTGCGGATCTATATCCTACGTTCGCTATGGACGGCGCTCTACGCGCAAAACGCGGCGCCGATCGGTTTGCCGCTCCATAGCATGATCACCTACGCGACGGTGGCGATGCTGATGTCGCTGATCCTGGAGGTGGACGGCACCCGGCTCATACGCGAGAAGATTCGCGAAGGCACCATCGCGATGGACCTGATGAAGCCGATCAGCGTCCCACTGTACTTCTTCAGCGACGGGCTGGGGCAGACGCTTCTGCACGCGGTTCTCGTCGTGCCGTCGCTGCTCTGCGCGCTGCTTCTCGTGCGCATCGACGTTCCGCCGCCGGCGACCTTCGCCGCGTTCCTGCTCGCGTTCGCAATTGGTTACGGCGTCAACTTCTTCCTCAATTTCCTCATGAACAGCATCGCCTTCTGGACACTCGAGTCGTTCGCCGCGCAGCTGATCGTTCGCTGGGCCTCCGATCTCCTGTCGGGGCAGATCATTCCGCTGACGCTGTTCCCGGGAATCGTCGGACGGATCGTCTTCGCGCTCCCGTTCGCAGCGATCTATTCGACCCCGTTGCTGATCTACGTCGGCGTAATTCCTCGATCGCAGTGGGCGATCAGCATCGCGGCGCAGGTTGCATGGCTCGTGCTCTTCGGCGCCGCTTCGTCCGTCGTTTGGCGCGCCGCTTCCAACCGGATCGTCGTGCAGGGCGGCTAGCGTTCCGCAGGAACGAGGTTTCGCAAACGGCCGAGCAGCAGGTGATAGTACAACATGCCGCGCACCGGCCCCAGCCGTTCCAGCAACGCCGACTGGTCCATCGCGCTATCGCCGGACACCAGGGCGAGGCTCCGCGCCACGCCGGAGTCTCGAATCGGGAACGTGTCGAGCCGCCCCAAGCCGCGCAGCAGCATGACCGCGGCGCTCCAAGGACCGATCCCGCGGATGCGACAGAGGCGCTCCGCGGCCTCCGGCGTCGGCAACGCGTCGAGCTGCGTTTCATCGACCGTTCCGCGCGCGAACTCCGCGGCCGCCGCGCGAAGATGCCCGCACTTGTTTTGCGAGAGTCCGGCGGCGCGCAGCTCGTCGTCGCCGGCTCGAAGCCACCGATGCGGGGCTGGAAACGCAATGCAGCGGATGCCGTCGACCGCGACGGCGTCGCCCAACTTCTCGACGGCGCGCCGCATGATCGCCGCCGCGGCATGAATGGAGATTTGCTGGAAGACGATAGCGTGCGCGCACGCCTCCCAGAGCGTTGGATAACGCGGCGGCTTCAGACCGCGCAGCGCGTCGGCCACCGACGCGAGCCAGTCGATCTCGCGGCAGCGCTCGTACCAGTCGGACAGGTCTGCTTCCGTTCCGAGCAGCCGGCGCACGATAGGCACCCACCGGTCAGGCTCGCCGGACGTCGCGCGCAGTTCGATGCCGCCGGCGCTCGCGCGGACGGCCAGCAGAACGGCCCCCTCATCGCTGCCAACGGCTCGGTAGTACGTGCCGCACGCGTCTACGACGTCGACTGCGTTGCTCGCGAGCCGCCGCAGCGCATCGACGGTGAGATCGAGCCGAAACGGCTCGCGGACGGGGAGCCGCCGGACTTTCCCGAATCGCGTCACCGATGCTGCGAGCCTATGCGCAATACTGGCGCATTAACCTTCTCACCCTGCTCGAGTACCGCGCGAACTTCGTGATGTGGTTTGCGTTCACGATCGCGTATCACGGCGTCGCATTGGGGGCGCTGTACGTGACCATGCGGCAGTTTCCATCGATGAACGGCTGGAGCTTCCGCGAAATGTTCTTCCTGTACGCGCTGTGGATGTGCGGACACGAGCTGCACAACACGTTGTTTTTCACCGTCGTGAGCGTGCCGGACTACGTGCGCGAGGGCCGGTTCGACCGCTTCCTCGTGCGCCCGCTCGACACGCTTTTCCAGGTCCTGACCGTGCCGCAGCAGATCGTTCCCGACGGTCTGATTCTGGCGATCGCGACGCTGGCGGCGGCGACCGCCGCGGCACACGTGCACGTCGATCCAATTTTTCTCGTTTTCGTGCCGCTCGTGGTGTTCGGCGGCGCGCTGATCGATCTCGGGATCTCCCTCGCGGTCGCGACGGTCTCGTTCTGGTTCATTCGCGTCGACACGCTGCGCTGGGTGGTGATGTCGCTCGAGCAAGACTTCACCCGCTATCCGATCAGCATCTACACGCGCGGCATGCGGATCGTACTTGCGTTCATCCTGCCCTTTGCCTTCATGAATTATTTTCCCGCGGCGTATTTTCTCCAGAAAGCGGACGTCGGACTGCACCTCAATCCGGCTATCGGCTTGTTGACGCCTGCAATCGGTTTGGCCTGGCTCGGCGCGTCGTATGCCTTCTGGTTGGTGGGGCTGCGGCACTATCAAGGAACGGGCTCGTGAAGCGCGCGGCCTTTCTCGGATCCGTGGGCTCGCTGCTGCTGACCGTTCCAAGCGCGGCGGCGCCGGGGCTGAGCCTCACCATGCGCGCAATCGCGCGCTCTTTTCCGGGCCGGATCGGCGTGTACGCGCGCACCATGGCGGCCGGCCCGGCGCTCGTGGCCTATAACGCCTTCGCGCGCTTTCCCACCGCGTCCACGATCAAGGTGCTGATCATGCTCACCGCATTCGCGCGCGAAGAGCGAGTCGCCGGAACGCTCTCGCAGCGAATAACGTTCGAGCGTAACGAACTCATTGGCGGTTCCGATTTCATGTCGAACGTCGAAGATGGCCGCCCGCTGACCGTCCGGCAACTGATCGGTCCCATGATTGAGGTGAGCGACAACACGGCCGCCAACCTGCTCATCGGCTACTTCGGCGTCGCGGCGATCAACGCGATGGCGATACGCGTCGGGATGCATCGCACGCACCTGGCACGCAAGTTCCTCGACTCCGGCGCGATCGTCCGCCATCAGAACAACCTTTCGACGCCTGCCGACATGGCGCAGCTGCTTTACGTTATCGAGCGGGGAGCCCGCGAGCGCGTAGCCACCATCGTGTCGGCGAAGCACTGCGCCGCGATGATCTCGATCATGCTGGGCCAGGCGGATCGCGACGGCATCCCGGCAGCACTCCCGCGGGGCGCTCAGGTCGCCAACAAGACCGGCCAGATCGAGGGAACGCACGACGACATTGCGATCGTCGAGCCTTTCGGCGATTCACCCTTCGTTCTCGCCATCATGACGAGCGAGGCGTACGACGATCGCGCCTCATACGCGGCGATCCACGCGGTCACGCGCGCGGCGTACGCAGCGAGGGCGCGATTCGCGTGAACGCGGAATGGGCGTACGTGCGGCAGCCGTAGGCGTTTCCGGCGCGCAGCAGCGCGAGCTTGGCGGCCCTCGGCAGCCGCTTGAAGCGCGCCTCGTGTGAACGCGCTTCGTTTAGGGTCGCCGGATGCCAGCAGGCGACTAAGGAAACGGGCAAGCGGCTCCGCGTGTACTTGGCGCCGGTCCTGCTGCGATGCGCCGCCAGCCGACGCCGCAGGTCGAGAGTAACTCCGGTGTAGAGTGACCCGTCGCGGCACGAAAGGACGTATACCGTTGGTTTAGAGCGGGCTGCCTGCGGAAGAATTTCGGACGGCCGGCATTTTATGAACGTTCTTCGCCTGAGCATCCCACCGCTGCCCCGTTATGCCGCAACCGTGCGCACGGCACTGTGGCACTTTGCCGGCCAACATGCGGTAGCCGGCGCGGACACCGAAAACATCGTCTTTGCCCTCGGGGAAGCGCTCGCCAACGCGATCGCCCATGCACGAACGGCCGAGGCGATCGAGGTGAGCGCCGAGGTCGATCGCCGGTTGATCGTCGTGACGGTGCGGGACCACGGGCGCGGCCTTCCCGCTTGGCCCACCGGCAGGACGCCGTTTCCCGGCGCGTTCGCGGAAGGCGGACGCGGCTTCGCCATTATGCAGCGCTGCACGGATTTCTTCGAAGTCGACACGCAACCGGGAGAGGGCACGGCCGTGACGCTCGGCCGCTATCGCCGGCCAAGTCAGGAGCTCGAGACCGCCCTGTAAAAACGAGCGGAATGCCCCTCATAACCGCTCGAAACCGCAGTGCCGTCGTCTCCGGGCTGACGGCTGCCTTGCTGCCCGTCCTGTGCGGCGCCGACCGGCCGTTGCCGACGCAGGCCGCGTACCCGCCGATTGTCGCGATGGTGGCTTCCGTGCAGGCCGCACGCCTGAAGGCATCCGTCGATCGCCTCGTCGCCTTCGATACGCGCAACGATTTCTCTGAGACCACCTCGACCGCAACCCACGGTGTGTTCGGCGCGCGGGACTGGATCGCGGCGCAGTTCTCGGCGCTCGGGGCGGCCAGCGACGGACGAATGTCCGTGACGCTCGATACGTACCTGCAGCCCAAGACGCCGCGAACGCCGCGCGCCGTGACAGAGTCGAGCGTCATCGCCACGCTGCGCGGCACCGCGCCGGGGCGTCTGTACCTTATGACGAGCCATTTCGACGACTGCGACGGGCGGTGCACCGACGGTGTGGGGATCGCGCCGGGCGCCGACGACAACGCGTCGAGCGTCGCGGCGGTCTTGGAGGCGGCGCGCGTGATGGCTCGCACGCCGTTTCGCGGCACGATCGTCTTTGCGTGCTTCGACGGGGAAGAGCTCGGGCTGTGGGGTTCCGACCACTTCGCGCGGGAACTTGCCGGGCGGCATGCGCCCGTTCTCGCGGTGCTCAACAACGACATTATCGGCAACTCGGTTGGCGGCGACGCGAAATCGGAGCCGGACGTGATCCGCGTCTTCAGCGAATCGCTGCCGGTCGGCGCAGATAGGGCGCGCGTGAATGCGGTTGGATCGGAGAACGACTCGCCGTCGCGCGAACTCTCTCGCTTCGTCGCGGAGGTCGTTCCCGTCTACGTGCCCGATCTGCACGTGCGACAGATTTTCCGCGCCGATCGGTTTTTGCGCGGAGGCGACCAAGAATCGTTTCAGGCGGCCGGCTATTCCGCCGCGGTGCGGTTCGTCGAGGCACACGAGAATTTCACGCATCAGCACCAGGACGTGCACGTCCAAGGCGGCGTGCAGTACGGCGACCTGGCGAAGTATATCGACGCCGACTACTTGCGCCGCGCCACGCAGGCCAACGTCGCGGCGCTGGCAACACTCGCGCTCGGACCGCCGCCGCCGAGCGAAGTGCAAATGCCGCTGCGGCGGCTCGGGTACGACTCGACCCTGCGCTGGAAGCGCGCGACCGATGCTGCGTCCTACGAGATCGTTTGGCGCGCCACTGACGCTCCGCAGTGGGAGCACGCGCAAGACGTCGGGGACGTCGACGAGGCGACGGTCGCCGTCTCAAAAGACGACGACGTGCTCGGCGTACGCAGCGTGGACTCGAACGGCCTGCGCAGTCCCGCGGTCTATCCCGTCGCGGTTCGGCAGCCATCGCACTGAGCGGCGGCCGAAGCCCCGGCCGTCAAAAGGCTCGGCCGCCGCGCCGCAGAACGCCACACTATCGTTTGCGGAGGTACACGCACGTGCTACGTCGCTTTTTCGCTCATGCCGCTTTCCCGCTTTCTGCGCTGATCGTCGCGTCAGGATGCGGAGGAGGAAGCGGCGGATCGGTTGCCGCGCCGCAGCCGCCGATCGCGCAGACGCCGCCCCCCGGCGGACGCGGCAGAATACCGATCAAGCACGTCGTCGTCATCATTCAGGAGAACCGCAGCTTCGAAAACTTTTTCGCGGGCTATCCCGGAGCGGACGCTCCGATGTTCGGGTACGCGCAAGGCCAGGGCGGCAAACGTACCAAAGTGGCGCTCCATCAAGTCCTCTTGCAACGCTCGCCTAATCTCGCGCACGTTTGGGGCGCGGCGATCACGGACTGGCATAACGGCCAGATGGACGGCTTTTCTTCGTACGGCCAAGACCATGACGACGCCGCCTATGCGTACGTCAAGCGCTCGCAGCTAAAACCCTACTGGACGATGGCCCGGCAATACGTTCTGGCCGACCACATGTTTCCCACCGAATTCGGCCCCAGCTGGACGGCCCATATCACGCTGGTTGCCGGCATGGACAACCTGAAGCCCGGGTTGGCGTTGGCCAACTTTGCCGACGGACACAATAGCTGCGAAGCGCAGCCGGGAACGAGAACGACGACCGTGAACCGCCGCAGACACGTGAGCTTTGCCACCGGGCCGTTTCCCTGCTTCACGCAGTTCAACACGATGGCGAAGACGCTCGACGCCGCCAACGTCTCCTGGAAATATTACGTGGCGACGAAGGGAGTCGCCGGCGGAAGCATTTGGCTTCCCTTTCAATCGATCAAAGACGTTCGGTTCGGGAGCGACTGGAACAACGACGTCATCGAGCCGCAAACTCAAGTGCTGAAGGACGCGCGAAACGGAAACCTGGCCGCGGTAAGCTGGGTGACGCCGAGCCACGCCGATTCCGATCATCCGGGAGCGCATAGCGACACGGGGCCGTCATGGGTTGCCTCCGTAGTCAATGCGATCGGAAACAGCCGTTATTGGGACTCGACCGCCATCGTCGTCCTTTGGGACGACTGGGGCGGCCTCTACGACAATCTGCCTCCGCCTCAACTGGACTTCCGCGGCCTGGGAATACGCATCCCTTGCCTCATCGTCTCTCCCTACGCGAGGCGCAACTACGTGTCGCATACGCCCTACGAGTTCGGCAGCATCTTGAAGTTCATGGAGGAAGCCTTCTCGTTGCCGCCGCTCGGCCCGACGTCCGACGGCTACACCGAAATGCGCGCGGCGAGCCTCGACGACAGCTTCGATTTCACGCAAAAACCTCGGCCCTTCACGACCATTCCGTCCATCTATCCGAGCGGATACTTCATGGGGGAGCCGCCGTCGGACGAACCCGTCGACACCGAATGAGCTCCGCCAGCGCACCGTCGATCGCTCCGAGCGTGTCGTCGACGTCGTTGACGCAATGAGCGGTTGAGACGAACATTACCTCGTTCGGCGACGGCGGCAGCAGCACGCCGCGGCGGAGCATGGCGGCGTAGTATGCCGCATACGCGCTTCGGTCGGCCGCGCGCACGTCGTCGTAGTTGCGGCTTGGGCCACCCGGGCGAAACTTGAAGTCCACGATCGATTCGTAGCTGACGACCGCGAACGGCAGCCCGTGCGCTTCTAAGATCGACGCGACGCCTTCGGCGAGCCGCCGCGCGAGCTCGCGCATCGCCGCATAACATTCGGGCTGCCGCTCCAATAGGTCCAGCACGCGATGAGCCATAGCGACGCAGAACGGATTGCCGGCGTGCGTACCGCCCGTAAACGCGGCGCCATCCGGCGCGAGCACCGCCATGACATCTTCCCGGCCGCCGAATGCGGCGATCGGTACGCCGCCGCCCATGACCTTGCCCAGCGCGGTGATGTCGGGCGTGACGGCCCACCGGCCCTGCGCGCCTTCGAGACCGCACCGAAGCCACGTGATCACCTCGTCGAAGATCAGCAGCGCGCCCCAGCGCCGAGTGCGTTCCCGCAAGCCCTGCAGAAACTCCGGGGTCGGCAACACGAGCCCCATGTTGCCGGCAACCGGCTCGACGAGGATCGCTGCCACCGCGTCGTGCGTTGCATTTGCCGCCGCATCGACGGATGCCAGATCGTTATACCGAGCGACGGCGACGTCGCAAGTGACGCCGCCGGGGATTCCGCTTCGTGCGCCGGCGTCTCCGGCCGACGCTCCGGCGTCGATGAGCGCCAGGTCGAAATGGCCGTGGTAGCCGCCCGCGAACTTCAACACGCGCGTTCGCCCGGTGAAGGCGCGTGCGACCCGAACGGCGCTCATCATCGCCTCCGTCCCGCTCGACACGAATCGAAGGCGTTCCATCGACGGCAGATGTCCGCGGATGCGCTCGGCCAGGCGCAGCTCTTCGCCGTGTGTCGCGCCCCAAACGAATCCATGACGTGCGAGCGCATCGAGGTCCCGGACGAGAGCAGGGTGCGTGTGCCCGAAGAGCAGCGGCCCGTACGCCATCACGTAGTCGATGAAGCGCCGGCCGGCGTCGTCGTATGCGTAGGCGCCGTCCGCAGACGACTGTAGGAACATGGGGCCGCCGACGTTCCATCCCGAGCGGACCGGCGAATCACAGCCGCCCGCGAGCACCGCGCGGGCGCGCTCCACCTGCATACCGGGGGGCGGTTCGCAGGTTCAACGAACAAGCCATGCCACACGTGGGACAGCCCATCACGGCCCAGACCAACATCGACGAGCTCGTCGAGCGTCTCCCCATTGCCGCCGACGTAATGCGCGCCTTCGGTTTGGGCTGCAGCGGCTGCGGCGTTAGAACGTCGGAAACCGTCGAGCAGGGGGCTCGCGCGCACGGGCTGCGCGTCGAGCCGATTCTCGCGGCGCTCGAGCGAGCCCGCAGCAGCGGCGCCGTCCCGCCCATCGACGATGCAGACCGGCGCCCGCAGCGTCGCGCTCCTGGCGCCTTTAGCGGTCGAGCCGCGATCGCGCACACGATTCCCATCATGTCGGGCAAAGGCGGCGTGGGGAAATCCCTCGTGACGGCCCTGCTCGCCATCGGCCTGCGCCGCCAGCACTACCGGGTCGGAGTGCTCGACGCCGACATCACCGGTCCGTCGATCCCGAAGCTGTTCGGTCTCGTCGAACCGCTCGCCATCTCCGCTGATCCGCATAAGACGACGCCGCAAGGGCAGCCGCAGCCGCTGATCGCGCCGGCGATCTCGCGCAGTGCGATCGAAGTCGTCAGCGCAAATCTGCTCACCGACCGGCCCGACACGGCGATGATTTGGCGCGGACCGATCGTGGCGAGCGTCATCCGCCAGTTCTACGAGCAGGTGCTTTGGAGCGACCTCGACGTTCTTCTCGTCGATCTGCCGCCCGGCACGTCGGATGCGCCGCTGACCGTGCTACAGTCCCTCTCGATCGACGGCGTGGTGCTCGTCACGATGCCGCAGGCGCTCGCCACGATGATCGTCCGCAAGGCCGCGAACCTCGTCCATCAGCTGAAGAAGCCGGTGCTGGGCATCGTCGAAAACATGTCGTATTTCGTCGCACCCGATACCGGCAGACGGTACGAGATCTTTGGGCCGTCATACGCGCAGCAGGTAGCCGATCTCGCTGAGGCACCGGTCCTCGCGCGGCTTCCCATCGATCCGCGCAAAGCTCGCCTAGCCGACGAGGGCCGCATCGAGGAGCTGGACGATCCCGTCTGCGACGAACTCGCGCAGCGCCTGCTCGCACAAATCGCGCTGCGTCCCAAGCCGAAGGAAACAATTTCGATCGTCTGAGCGGCCGCGCAGCGGAGCGGTCTGCTTTTCAGCGAAGCGGCGGCCCACGATGATGCGAAAAATCCTATTGGGCGTGGGCGCCGGTGTCACCGCCGGCTATATGGTGGTGCGGGCGTTCGAGGCCGCAGCGCAATGGCGGCATCCCGCGCCGCCTGGGCCGCGCGACGCGATGCAGTACGCGCGCATCAGACGGGCACTCGAGGTCGCCGGCACGATCCGCAACATCGCCGGCGCGGTATCGTTCGCCTACGGACCACTCGCGCGCGCAGCCGATCGTGCGACGGGCCCGGCTCCTGCCTGGCTTCGCCCGGCGCTTTTCGTCGCGCCGCTGTCGCTGCTGGCGGCGCTCGTGGACCTGCCCGCGTCGTACGTCGAGGAATACGAGCTGGAGCGCCGCTTCAGTCTGTCGGATCAAGGTCGCCGCGCGTGGCTCGTCGAGTACGCGAAGAGCGGACTGCTTTCAACGGCGTTGCTGAGTTTCGTCGCGTCGCTGTTCGCGTTCGTCGTGCGGCGCGCGCCTCGCTCGTGGCCGTGGTTCGCCGCCGGCGGCGCTTTGCCGCTCTTCGTCCTCGGCAACTTGATCGTTCCCGTGTACGTGATGCCGCTCTTCAACGCGTTCGTCCCCATACGGGGCTCGCTCGAGGCGCGACTGCGCGCGCTCGCCGCACGCTTCGGCGTGGGCGATGCCGCGATCTTGCGCATGGACATGAGCCGTCAGACGCGCAAAGCAAACGCGTTCGTCATCGGCGTCGGGAAAACGCACCGCATCGTCGTGGGCGACACGCTCATCGAGGCGTTTCCGGAGACCGAGACGGAGTTCGTCGTGGCGCACGAACTCGGACATTACGTCAACCGCGACACTTGGCGCCTCATCGGCGTAGGTGAGCTCGTCGTGACGCTCCTCTTCCACCTCGCGAAATCGTCCGTTCCGAGCCGCTCCGCCGACGCGCTTCGCGACCGTCCGTTGCTCGTCGTCCGGCTCTACACGATGATGCTCTTGGCGTCGCAGCTGCTGCGGCCGCTGCTGCTTGCGTTTTCGCGTTCCCGGGAGTGGGCGGCCGACCGTTTCGCGCTCGCCGCAACGAACGATCCCGTGGCGGGCGTTTCGGCGTTCCGACGGCTGCGCGAGCAGAACCTTGCCGACGAGGATCCGCCGCGATGGTACGAGCTCTTGTTTTCGTCGCACCCGTCGCTCCGCGAACGGATCGCCGCCCTACACGAGCACCTGTGACGGTCGCGTGCGAAGCCACGCCGCCACGTCCGTCTTCGGAGTAACGTAGGAGCCGGTTCGCAACTCTTCACGCAGCTCGCCGAAGAGTCCGAAGCCCTCGGCGAAGGCATCGTGTTTGTGGATCGATTCCTCGTTGACCTGGCTCGCGAAGACGAACGTCTCGTCGCCGAGATCAGCATACATGTCGAGCGCGCGGGAGAGAATGCCGCGCACGACGTCTTCGACGAACTTTGGATTATGGTGCGCCTTGCTCACCACGAAGAACTCGTCGGGCCGCTTCAATAAGTCGTACGTCTCGCTCGACATCGCATTCTCCACGATCTCGACCAGCTCTTCGGCACGCACGGCGTCCGTGTGCGGCTCGTCCACGCCGAGCAAGATCGTGCCGCGCCCTCGCTGGTTATGCGTTGCGACCGGCAGGGCATCCAAAGCGCGTTTTGCTTCTTCTTCGCTGAAACCGACGTCGGCGAGCTCGTGCATCGAATGCTCTCGCACCATCGCCTGGGCGCACGGGCACGCCGTCATGCCTTCGGCCTCCACGCCGATGACGCGGCGCGTGCCGCCCTCGTCCGCATGCGCGATGCCGACCAGCATATACGTCTCCTCGCCGCGCTTGCCGCTCACGGGCGTCCACCGCTCGAGCCCAAACTGCGCCCGAAGCCGCACGTCGGCGCGGATCGCTCGTTGGCTTCCGACGATCTCACGTGCGATCGCCTCGGCCAACCGCTCGATACGCGCCGGCCGCGCGTCGCGCGCCAGCACGTCGAGCGTCGCTTCTTCCAATATCTCCGCGAAGCGCGACATGTGCACGCCCGCCTTATCGGGGGCGAGGTCCGCGACCATCGTCAGCTCTGCGTTGTACACCGCCGCCCGGCCGTCCACCGCGAGGTGCACGACGCGGCGGACGCCGGAGACGCCGGCGCGCGTAAGCGCCAAGGGCACCTCCGGCGCTTCGGATTGCCGGTCGGTGTCGAACCGCAGGCCGCGCTCGCGGCGGCGGACGCTGCCGTTTTGCGGCGGGGCAATCAGCGCCGGCGCGATCTCGGCCAACGGCGCAGCGTTGTATGGACGGCTCTCGAGATTCGGCTGCACGATGGTTCCATCGAATGCGAGCACGTCCACGTCGATCGGTCGCGCCGCGAGCCGCGGTGTCGCGCGGGCCCGGCCGACGCCGAGCTCCACGTCGCGCGCGAAGCGCTTGAATGCCTCGGCTTCGAGATCGCAGCGCAGGGTGGCGGCGATGTTGAGGTATGCCGGTCCTTCGGCGCCGTGCGCCGCCGCAGATTCGTAGAACGACGACACGGCGACGATTTGGGTGCGTGCGCGCAATCGCTGCAGCGCCGCCAATATGTTGCCTTGGCGGTCGCCTAGGTTCGAACCGATTCCGATATGGATTTCGTGCACGAACGCCCTCTTCTCGCCGCCGGACCGGGGGCCCGCCGCGCGGCGCGCGCGGGCCGGAATTCGCGGCGGCGCCATCGTAGTGTAGCCCGGTAATGCCAAGCGACGTCTATCCGTACGTCCTCGATCCCATCCTCACGACGCAGGTCTGGGGCGGCGACGAGCTCGTTCGCGTCTATGGAAAGCATGGCGATCCCAACGCTCGCCTCGGTGAGTCCTGGGAGTGCTGGGACGCCGATCACGTCAACAACGGTGCGCTGGCAGGCGCCACCGTCGCCAAGCTGCGCGGCGTGCTCGGGCCTCAGCTCCTCGGCGATCTCGATCCCGATTTGATTTTTCCGGTCCTGACAAAGATCATCACGGCGCACGACTGGCTTTCCGTGCAGGTGCATCCCGACGACGCCTACGCCCAGCGCGTCGAACACCAGCCCTTCGGTAAGACCGAGTGCTGGTACGTGCTCGCCGCGGCACCGGGTGCCGAGATTGTCTACGGTTGGACGCGACAGACGTCGCGCGACGAATACGAACGCCGCGTCGCAGACGGAACGCTCGGCGAGCTGCTGCGAAAGATCGCCGTCGCGACTGGCGACGCGGTCTACATCCCGCACGGCCTGGTCCATGCGATCGGGCCCGGCGTTACGGTATTCGAAACGCAGCAAGCGTCGGACCTGACGTATCGGATGTTCGACTATAACCGTGTGGGTCTCGACGGCAAGCCGCGGCAGCTGCACGTCGCGAAGGCGGCCGACGTGCTCGACTATGCGGCCGGCTCGGGCGGTGCGCTGCTGCAAGTTCCGTACCATTTCGAAGGTTTGGACCGCACCGCGCTCATCGCCGACACACATTTCGTCGTCGAGCGCATCGTCGCAAGCGGCGAGCCGGCCACGATGGCGACGAACGGCCGGCCGTTGATCTTGATGTCACTCGACGCGCCGCTGGAGGTGACGACCACGGGCGCCGTCTCGGCGCTCGGTCGCTATCAAACCGCTTTGGTTCCCGCCGGCTCCCAGTCGTGCACCGTTCGTGCAACCGATGGAGCGGGCGCCCCGTTCATGTTCGTCACGCCGCCCGAAAATCGGCGGCTCTTGGCCGCTCGGCTGCTCGGCGCGGGAATCGCCCAAGACGAAATCGACCGCTTCGAGGCGCAATTCTGACGCAGGCGAATCCGGGTGCGTCCGCGGCACGTTGTACGAACGTATGACCACGCAAAAAGCCACATTCGCAGCCGGATGCTTCTGGGGAGTCGAAGCGGCGTTTCGCACGGTGCCGGGCGTTCTCGACGCCGTGTCCGGCTACACCGGCGGCCACGTCGATCACCCGACGTATGGCCAGGTATGCGGCCATGGGACTGGCCATGCAGAGGCCGTCGAAGTGACGTTCGATCCGCAACGCGTCACGTACGAGCAGCTTCTCGAGCGCTTCTGGCAGCTGCACGACCCGACGCAGCTCAACCGGCAAGGACCCGACGTCGGCGACCAATATCGCTCGGCCATCTTCACGCAAGGAGCCGAACAGGAACGAGCGGCCATCGCGTCACGCGACGGCGAACGACCCAAGCACGTGCGGCCGATCGCCACGCAAATCGTGCCGGCGGCACAATTCTGGCCCGCGGAAGAGCATCACCAGCGCTACTTTGAAAAGAACGGCGGCGCGGCGTGCCACGTCGTGCCGGGAAGCGTTCGATGAACCGCAGCACCTTCGTTGCCGCCGCCGCGGCGGCCGTGACGACGTTCGCTGCCGCCAAGTCCGGGATCGCGGCCGCGCAAACGTATCCGGTCATGCATAGCGACGACAATTGGCGCCAGATTCTCGGCCCCGAACGCTACGACATCCTGCGTCGCGGGGGCACGGAGCCGGCGTTTTCGAGCCCGCTCATCGCCGAGAAGCGCGCCGGCGTCTATCGCTGCGCCGGATGCAGCCTTGCACTCTTTTCATCCAAGGCGAAATACGACAGCGGCGACGGTTGGCCGTCGTTTTGGACGGCGATGCCGAACGCGACGCGCACTCAAAACGACTACGCGCTCGTCGAACCGCGCACCGAGGTCCACTGCCGTCGCTGCGGCGGCCACCTGGGTCACATCTTTGACGACGGTCCGCGGCCCACGCACCTGCGTTATTGCATCGACGGCCTGGCGCTGCGCTTCATACCGGACGCGGCCTGACGGCCGAGCCGCCGGCGGAAGCCGTCGTGCACGGGATTTCGCTGCGGGAGGCGCCGGCCCGTGAACTGCGCGACGGTAACGAGCCGGCGCATGAGCGCGTCGAATTGGTCGCAGTCCAGCGATTGCGCGCCGTCGGAGAGCGCGTTGGCGGGATCGGGATGCACCTCGACGAGCAGCCCGTGCGCGCCGGCGGCGATGCTGGCGACGGCGACCGGCGGAACGAGCCGAGCGATACCCATCGCGTGTGACGGATCGACGATCACCGGAAGGTGCGTCAATTCCTCGAGCACCGGAACGACGGCGATGTCGAGCAGGTTGCGCGTCGCTACGTCGAAGGAACGCACCCCGCGCTCGCACAGCACGACGCTTTCGTTACCGCCGAGCATGATGTATTCGGCCGCGAGAAGCCACTCTTGCACCGTTGCGGAAAGTCCCCGCTTCAGCAGCACCGGCATCCGCGCGGCGCCCACCTCACGCAGCAACGCGAAATTTTGCATGTTGCGCGTACCGATCTGCAGCATGTCGGCGTACTGCGACACGCGCTCGACGTCGCGCGGATCGAGCACTTCAGTGACGACGCCGAGGCCGTACCGGTCGCCGGCGGAGCGCAGCAGCTTGAGCGCCTCCTCGCCGAGGCCCTGGAACGAGTACGGCGAGGTGCGGGGCTTATAGGCGCCTCCGCGTAAGACGTTCGCACCGGATTGCGCCACCGAACGAGCGGCTCGTTCGAGCTGCTCGCGCGACTCGACGCCGCAGGGACCGGCGCAGATGGCGATCTCGTCGCCGCCGAAGGCCGCGCCGCTGCGCAGCCGCACCACCGTCCGTTCCGCTCGAGCATCGCGCCTAACCAAGCGGTACGACTGCGGTACGTTCACTCCGCGCTCCACGTCCTTCGCTTCGACGCTGCGTTCGCGCCTCATGCTCCTCCTGCTAAGCAGGCCAGCACGGCAACGCTGTCTGAATCACCGGACCGATGGAGCACGTTGCGGTCACCGGAATCGGCATCGTTTCGCCGATCGGCTGCACGACCGAGTCGTTCTGGGAAAATTTGCTCCAAGGAACGTGCGCGATCGCACCGATGGCGAACGGTGCGATCGTTTCGGGAAACGCGCTGTGGGCTGCGGTTTCGGACGATTTCTTGAGCGGCAGCGCGCTGCCGCCCGCATCCCTGCGCAATACCGATCGCTTCACCCAGTACGCGATGCTGGCGGCGGCAGAAGCGCTGCAGCGCGCGCGGCTCGATCCGCCCGAGCGCACGGCGGTGGTCCTTGGCAACACGATGGGCGGCTTGCCCACAGTCGCACACGTGCAAACCCGCTACCTCGAAGACGGGGGCCGCGCCGTCACGCCGAAGCTCATGGCACTCGTCATCCCAAACATGGCCGGCGCGTTCATCGCGATGCACTGGAAACTGCATGGCCCGCAGCTCGCCCTCAGCACGGCCTGCGCCTCGTCGCTCGATGCGATCGGTCTGGCGGCGGGAATGATCGAGCGCGGCGAGATCGACGCGGCCATCGCCGGCGGCACGGAGACGCTGCTCGCGCCGCTCGTCTATGAAAGCCTCGTTCGGGCGGGCGCGCTCTCCCGCAATACCGACGCGCGCCGGGCGTCGCGTCCCTTCGACGTCGACCGCGACGGGTTCGTGATGGGGGACGGCGCGGCCGTGCTCGCCCTCGAGCGCGTGGAGTGCGCCGCGGCGCGCGGCGCCGAGGTGCTCGCTCGAATCCGCGGATACGGCTCGCTCGCCGACGCCTACCACATCACGTCTCCCGACCCATCTGCGAGGTTTGAAGTACGCGCGATGCAAGACGCGATCGAGCGCTCGGACGAAGCCGGCGAGCGTTGCCGAGTCGTCTACGCGCACGCCACGGGAACCGTGGTCGGAGACGCCGCGGAAGCGCGTGCGATCGACCGCGTGTATGCCGACCGGCGCGTCCTCGTGACGTCGATCAAGGGCCACGTCGGGCACAGCATGGGTAGTTCGGGAGCGATGTGCGCGGTCGCGGGCATCGTAGGAATGCGCGCCGGCTTGATTCCGCCGACAGTCGGGACCGAGCATCCCGATCCGCACGCACGCTTCGACCTGGTTCTGTCGGAGCCGCGCGAACATTCATATTCCGAGTTTCAAGTGAACGCATTCGGATTTGGCGGACAGAACGCATCGATCGTCGTGTCGCGATGACGAGCAGGGCGCGCACCGCGCAGCCGGAACGTTGCCGCGAGGTGGCACGCCGATGAACCTTCTCGTCAAAGGAACGAGCGGACCGCTGACCGGCGAGGTCGAGGTGCCGAACTCGAAGTACCACGCGCACCGCGCGCTGATCCTCGCGTCGCTTGCGCCGGGAACGAGCCGAATTAACGGCCTTTCCGAAGCGCGCCACGTGCAGTTCACGATGGACGTCTTGCGCGCGCTCGGCACCAAGATCGACGTCGACGGGCAGACGCTGCTCGTCACCGGCGGACCGTATCGCGTGAAGCGCAAGGTCGTGTCGGTGGGCAGCTCCGGCTCGACGCTCTATTTCATGATCGGGCTCGCATCTCTCGCCGACGCGCCGATCACCTTGACCGCGCAAAAATATTTCAGAAGGCGTCCCGTCGGGCCGCTGCTCGATGCGCTCGCGCACTTGGGGGTACGCTTTGCCTCTGCCAACGGGTGTCCGCCGATTGGCGTCGAGCCGGGCCGTCCGCGCGGCGGAACGATTGCGATACCCGGAACGCTGTCGCAATGGATCTCCGGCCTGCTGCTGCTTGCTCCGTTCGCAAACGAGCCGACGACGATCGAAGTCGACGGCGAGCTGAACGAACGACCCTACATTCGCCTGACCGTCGACATGATGCGCGCCTTCGGCCTGGAAGTGCGCGTCGCACGAGACTACCGGCGTTTCGACGTCGAGCCGTTGCAGGAGGCGCGCGCCACGACCGTGGACCTGCCGCCCGACATCGGCTCGGCGGCCTTCGGGCTGGCGGTAACCGCGATTCATCCGTCGGACGTGCTGTTTCGCGGTCTACAGCGGCTCCCCGGGGAACTTCCGGACCATCCGGAAGGCGCGTTTCTGGAGATCGTTCGCGAGATGGGGCTGCCCATGGCGTACGACGAGCGCGAGCGCGCGGTGCGCGTGCGGCACGACGGCGTTCGGCTGCGCGGCGTGCGCGTAGATTGCCGCGACATCCCCGACATGCTGCCGATCCTCGCGACGCTCGGGACGTTTGCCGCGGGCGAGACGGTACTACACAACGTCGAGCACGTTCGGTTGAAAGAATCGGATCGCGTCGCGGCGATGCTCCAGCTCAATCGCATGGGCGGGCGCGTCGAGCTCCTCCACGACCGGCTCTTGGCGCACGGCGTCTCGCGACTCTTCGGCGCGCGCCTCTCTTCGTACAACGATCACCGCATCCTGATGTCGCTCGCGGTCGCGGCATCGAAAGCCGAAGGGCACAGCACGCTGACCTATCCCCATGCGTACCGGATCTCGTATCCGCGCTTCTTGGAAGCGATGCGCGGCATCGGAGTGCCGATGTCGATCGGCAACGAGCCGAACGGATCGCGGCCCAAAGACGAGGCCGCGCCGATGCTCTCACCCGAGCGCGCCGCACGACTGACGCTCGACGAGCTGCTCGCGCGGCACGCGTGCGAATCGCCCCTCGAAGCCGCCGTCGTCGAAACGCGCGATGGGCGCGACGCGACGCTTACGTGGCGGGAGCTGTGGGACCGCGTGAACCGCACCGCCATGCTCTTGTTACGGCTGGGCGTTCGCCCTGGAGAGCGCGTCGCGTTTCAGCTGCCGAACTGCATAGAGTTCGTCACGATCGCGCTCGCAACGCTGCGCGTCGGAGCGGTCTGCTGTCCGTTGATGCCGATCTTCCGCGAGCGGGAGATCGCATTCTGCCTGCGCCGCTCAGGCGCGCGCGTGCTCTTTCTTCCGGACGAAGCGCGCGGCCGTTACCATGCAGCGGAGGTCGCCGCGCTGCTTTCCGAAGCGTCGCTGCTCAGCGGCGACCTCCCGTTGCGCCTCGAGTACGTTGTCGTTTCGGCCGGCGGACGCAAGACCGGGGCGCTGCCCGTTGCGGACAACGTCAACGATTCCGTGCACTGGCTGCGCTTCCAGGAAGCACTCGACGAGATCGCGGTCGACGAGACCCTGCTCGACGCCCGGCGCAGCAAGCCGACCGCCATTGCTCAGCTGCTCTTCACCTCCGGAACTTCCGGCGAGCCCAAGGGCGTGCTGCATCGCAACGACGTCTTGATGCGCGCGGCGGCGATGGAGGTAGAGCACTTGGGGCTCGGGCGGGACGATCGCGTGTTCGTACCGTCGCCGCTTGCGCACCAGACCGGCTTCCTCTACGGCATGTGGCTGGCGATCGTCATGGGCGTTCCGCAGATTCTTCAGGCCGTCTGGAACGGACGACGCGCGCTGCGAGCGCTCAACGATTGGGACGCAACGTTCGTGCAGGCCGCCACGCCGTTTCTCGCCGATCTCGTCAGCGCCGTCGAGGACGGAGCGCCGCCCCCCGCCGCACTGCGCATCTTCGTCGCGACAGGCGCCGCCGTGCCGCGCGGCCTCGCGGAGCGCGCGACGCGCATTTTGGGAACGGCCGTCTGCGGCGCATGGGGAACGACGGAATCCTGCCTCGGCTCGCTCGCGGCACCCGGCGACGAACCGGCAAACGTATGGGGAACCGACGGCCGCGCGCTGCGCGGAATCGCGTTGCGCATCACCGACACAGAGGGCCGCGTGCTGCCGCCGGGAGCGGAAGGGCACTTCGAGGTCCGGTCGCCGACGATGTTCGAGGGTTACGCCGACCATCCCGACTGGACCGTTGCAGCGTTTACGCCCGACGGCTGGTTCCGCACGGGTGACCTCGGCGTCATGGATGAATCGGGTTACATCCGCATCACGGGACGGCTTCGCGACGTCATCAACCGCGGCGGCGAGAAAATTCCCGTCGGCGAAATGGAGCAGCTGCTGGGCGACCATCCAGCGATTGCCGACGTTGCGATTGTAGCGATGCCCGACCCGCGTCTCGGCGAACGGTCCTGCGCGTTTGCCGTCTTGCGTGCGAACGCGCACTTCGATTTCGAGCGCATGCAGCATTACCTCGACGCCTGCCAAGTGTCGAAACACTACTGGCCCGAACGGCTGGAGATCGTCGCCGAGCTGCCGCGCACGCCATCGGGAAAGGTGCAGAAGTACGTGTTGCGGGAGCGCGCGAAGACGCTTCGTCCGTTCGACCGAGTGACGGAAACGATCGCGTGACGCAGCTCGACGGTGCAGTCACGGAAGACGCGGCGTTCGCGGCGCTCAAGGACGACGTCGCCGCGTACGTCGCAGGTCCCGGCGAGGAGTGGGCGCGGCGCATCGAATCCGAGCGGCGCGTGCCCGCGGAACTCTGGGACGATTTGCGCGAGCGGGGATATCTTGGACTCGCCGCGCCCCCGGCGTACGGCGGCCGCGGGCTGCCGTTCGCGCGATACTTGGAGCTGATCGAGCTCTTCGCGATGTCGCACGCTTCCATTCGGATGATCGTCCACGTCGTCAACGGCACGTGGCGCGCGATGGACCGCTTCGCCACCGAGGAGCAGCGCCGTTCGTTCGTCGTGCCGTCGGTCCGGGGCGACATCAAAATCGCGTTTACGCTGACGGAGCCAACCGCCGGCACGGGCGCCGACCTGCGGTGCAGCGTAGTCCGTGAAGGCGCTACGTACTATCTCAGCGGCGAGAAACACCTCATCACCTTCGGCACGATCTGCGACTACTGGCTGCTTTTCGCGCGCCTTGCCGGAACGCAGGGCGCCGAAGGGACCGTCGCACTGCTCGTCGACCGGCGCTCTCCTGGAGCGACCGTCGTCGAGATGGACGAATCGATGGGCGTACGCGGCACCGATCACGCGCAATTGACCTTCGAACGCACGCCGGTTCCCGTCACCGGTCGCCTCGGCGTCGAGGGTCAGGGGCTCGAGATCGCTCTCGGCGGCTTTCTCACGCCGAGCCGGATCTCGGTCGCAATGAGCTGCGTCGGCCTCGCGCGGCGCGCGCAGGAACTGGCAATGGCGTATGCGGCGCAACGCGAAACCTTTGGTAAGAAGCTCACGGCGCGACAAGCGATTCGCTTTATGCTCGCGGAGAACGCGACCGACATCGAGGCGGCGCGCCAGCTCGTGCTCCACGCCGCGCACCGCTGGGAGGAAGGGCGCGACGACGCCGCGATGCTGTCGTCCATGTCGAAATTGCAAGCCGTCGACATGCTGACTCGCGTGACCGACAAGGCGCTGCAGGTCCACGGCGGGGTGGGCTTTTGGCAACCCAACGCCATCGAACGCGTCTACCGTGACGCGCGCGCGCAACGCTTCGAAGAAGGGACCAACGAAATTCAAAAGACCGTCATCGCTCGCGAGCTCCTCGGCGGAGGCGCCGCGTGAGCGGCCGGTTTGACGGCAAGGTCGCCGCGATTACCGGAAGCTCCCGCGGCATCGGGCGCACGTTGGCGCTGACGCTGGCGCGCGACGGCGCGGCCGTCGCCGTCAACTATCAGCGCAACGCCGACCTTGCCGATGCGACCGTCGCGGAGATCGAGGCGCTCGGGTCCCGCGCGATCGCGGTACGAGCCAACATGGAGAACCCCGAGGACATCGATCGGCTTTTCGAGCGGGCCGGCGCCGAGTTCGGGCGGCTCGACTACTTCGTGTCCAACGCCGCCGCGAGTTCGTTCAAGAAGATCGAAGACTTGAAAGCGCACAACCTCGACCGCTCGTTCGCGCTGAACGTCCGAGCGTTCGTGCTCGGGGTGCAGCGCGCCGTGAAGCTCATGGACCGCGGCGGCCGGATCGCGGTGCTCTCCAGCTACGGCAGCGTTCGCGCGTATCCGACCTACGCCAATCTCGGCTCGAACAAGGCGGCGATCGAGGCGTGGGTGCGCTACATGGCGGTCGAGCTCGCACCCCGCGGAATCAACGTCAACGCAATCAACGGCGGATTGATCGACACGCAGTCATGCGCCTATTTCTACGACAACGTGCCCGGAATGGCGCCAATCGAGTCAGTGCTTTCCAAGATTCCGAAGGGCCGCATGGGGACCACGCAGGAGGTCGCCGACACGATCGCATTCTTGCTGGCGCCGGAGTCGGAATACATTACCGGCCAGACGATCTGCGTCGATGGCGGCTTGAGCGTGATCGCACCGCCCTTCTACGCCGATACGTCGCCGCCGCTGACGCTGACGTAACCGCTCCGTGCTCGAGCACGCGCTGGCGCCGGGCTCGATCGGCACGCTGCGCCTTCCAAATCGGATCGTAATGGGGTCGATGCACCTCGGATTCGAGTCCGACGGCGCCGCGTTGGCCGCATTTTATGCCGAGCGGGCGGCGGGCGGCGCCGGCTTGATCGTCACCGGCGGATCGGCGGTGAATCGGACGGGCGCCGGCGGCGGCCGCTACAGCTTCGTCAACGATCCGCACGACGCGCCGGCGCTGCGCGAAGCGGCCCACGCGGTGCACGAGGCCGGCGGCCGCATCGCTCTCCAGTTGTTCCACGCCGGCCGCTACGCGCTTTTCGAATCCTTCGGGCTCCAGCCCGTCGCGCCGTCGCCCGTGCCCTCACGCTTTTCGCCAAACCCGCCCCGCGCACTCGAGCACGAGGAGATCTTCCAGACGATCGACGACTTTGCGCGCGGCGCCGTCCGCGCCCGCGACCTGGGGTTCGACGCCGTGGAGATAATGGCGTCGGAAGGCTACCTGCTCAACCAGTTTCTTTCGCCGCTGACCAACCGCCGCGACGACGACTGGGGCGGCGATCTCGAGCGCCGCATGAAGCTGCCGCGCGCGGTGCTGCGCGCGATTCGCGAGGGCGCCGGCACCGGCTTTCCCGTGCTCTTTCGCATTTCCGGCAACGACTTGATGCAAGGATCCACGACGGCCGACGAGACGCTCCACTTCGCGCGAACGCTGGCGGCCGACGGCGTCGACGCGCTCAACGTCGGCATCGGATGGCACGAATCGCCGATCCCGACGGTGCAGCAGGTCGTGCCGAGCGGCGTTTGGGTGCGCTACGCCGCGGCCATCAAACGCGCCGTGGGCGGCACGCCGGTGATCGCCAGCAACCGCATCAATAGCCTCGCCGCTGCCGACGACGTACTGCGCTCCGGCGCCGCCGATTTCGTGTCGATGGCCCGGCCGTTTCTGGCCGACGCACGGATCGTCGCAAAGGCTGGAACCCCGCAGCTCGTCAACACGTGCATCGCCTGCAACCAAGCCTGCATCGATCGTTCACTGCTCGACGAGCCGGTCTCGTGCATGGTGAACCCGCGCGCAGGCCGCGAGCGCGCCTTCGATGAGGCGCGCGCCGCCGGCGAACGGCGGCGCTTCGCCGTCGTCGGCGCCGGGCCGGCCGGAATGGAGAGCGCGCGCGCGCTCGCGGCGCTGGGACATCGCGTCGAACTATTCGAAGCGCAAGGAGAGCTCGGCGGACAGTTTCGCATGGCACGCCGCGTTCCGGGAAAGCGCGACTTCGGCGAGACGATTCGGTACTTCGCCAACGAGCTGCCGCGTCTCGGCGTGGCGATCCACCTCGAACGGCGAATCGACGGCGCCGAGGCGCTGCGCGGATTCGACGCGATCGTTCTCGCAACGGGCGTCGTGCCGCGTGCGGCGCGGCTCGCCGGCCGGGACCTGCCACACGTGGTTTCCTACGCCGATCTCCTGCTCGGCGACGTCGCCGTGGGCGAACGCGTGGCCATCGTCGGAGCGGGCGGAATCGGTGTCGACGTCGCGCACTACCTGAGCTTTGGCGAAGCGGACGCCGACGAGCAGACGCGCTTCCTCTACGAACACGGGCTGGCGGCACCAGCCGACGGCGCACTGGTCGTCGGCGGCCGCAAGACGGTCACACTGATGCGGCGCGGCGCGGCGATCGGCGAGCGCATCGGAAAGACGACGCGCTGGACGGTGCTGCGCGCGCTGCGCTCCGCCGGCGTGACGATCTATCCCAGCGTCACCTACGATGCCATCGTTGCGGGCGGCGTGCGGATACACGACAAAGAAGGAAACGCGCAGACGATCCACGCCGACACCGTCGTCGTTGCCGCCGGACAAGACCGCAACGACGCGCTGCTTCCGGCGGTTCGCGCGATCGGCGTTCCCTATCGCGTCGTCGGCGGGGCCAAGGACGCAGGAGAGCTCAACGCCGTGCGCGCGTTCGATGAAGGATTGCGCGCCGCGCACGAGCTGTCGGCCCACGTTTCACCGGCTCGTCCTCACGCATAGCGGCGGCGCTCGTCCTGACGGTAGCCGGCCGCCGCGATGAGCGCGAAAACGACCGCATACACGGCGAGTCCGGCCAGCGCCCGCGGCGCATCCGACATCCCGGCAACGCTCCACAACAGGTCGGCAAACATTCGCGTGGGCAGATATGGCGAGACCAGTGCGACCGTACGCGGCAGGTCGTTCGGCGGCATCCATAAGCCGCCGGCGTATGCCAGCAGTAAGTTGCCAGCGGTGGCGATGGGGACCGCGGCTCGCGCGTTCGTCCAATAGCCGATCGCGATGCCCATGAAGACGAACGGCACGCCGGCGGCGCAGGCGGCGAGGAACACGAGTGCCCACTGTACCGGGCTCAAGTCGATCGGGGTAAGGACCAGCGCCGTCAGCGCCACGACGGCGGCCGATGCGATGGCGAACAGCAGCGCCGAGGCGATGCGCGAGCTAAAGCGCACCGCCGTCGAGACCGGCAACGCCCGTACGTACCGTTCCCACGGACGGCCTCGCTCCTGCGCTACTCCGACGCCGAATTGATAGAGCGCCACGCCGACGACGGCGAAGGCGACGAAGGCGCGGGTCACGGCGTTGGCTGCCTCGGCCCGCGTGCGCGCAAACGGGAGGTCGAAGAGCACGTAAAACATCGCCGGAAATAGGACGGTTGGCACCACGTACGAGGGCGAGCGGGCGAGGTCCAGCAACTGCACGCGCGTATGGGCCCGAAAGAGGGCCATCGACCTCATCGCAAACTCCCGGTCAGCGAAAGGAACGCCTCTTCGAGCGACGGCCGCCCGATTTCGAGATCGGCGAACGAAGTGTTGGTATCGACGAGCGCGCGTACGTAGGCGTCGGCATCGTTCGTCGTCACGGTGACGCGATCGCCGTCGCGGGCGACGCGGGAGCCCGGAGGCACCGGCACGAGCGGCGCGCCCACGTAGGTCACTCGGCGTCCGCTCGCACGATCCCGCAACGCCTGCGGGTCGCCGTCGAAGAGCAGACGTCCGTGACCGATGACCACGATGCGGCGCGCACGCAACTGCGCTTCTTCCAGATAATGCGTGGTAAAGAGCACGGTTCGGCCGGCTCCAGTGTCGCGCACGGCATCCCATACCTGTCCCCGCGACTCGACGTCGAGCCCCGTAGTCGGTTCGTCGAGCACGACGAGCTCGGAATCTCCGATGAAGGCGAGCGCAACGGCGATGCGCCGCGACTCTCCAGGCGAGAGGGACCCCGCGCGACGCTGTGCGAGCGCCGCAAGGCCGAAGGCGCCCAGCGTCGGCCCAATCGTCTGCGGGTGCGGATAGTGCGCCGCGACGTACTCCGCAATCTCCCGCACTCGTAATGCGTCGGGAAAGCCGCTCTCCTGCGGCGTCACTCCAAGACGCCGCCGCGTCGCGGTTTCGCGCGGCGAGCTCCCGAACAGGCGAACTGTTCCCGAGTCCGGGCGGCGCAAGCCAAGGGCAAGTTCGAGCGCCGTCGTCTTTCCGGCGCCGTTTGTTCCGAGGAGGGCAACGACTTCGCCGCGCGACACGCCGAACGAAAGCCCGTCCAGCGCGCGCACGTCCCCGTACGACTTCGAAACGTTATTAAATGTTACGACCATGTCGGATCCTACTTTGCAGCCTTCAGCAGCGACTGAAGTTGTGAAACGTGATCGACAAACGCGTCCCGTCCGCGCTTCGTGAGGCGGTATCGGCTCATCGGGCGCCGGTTGACGAAGCTCTTCTCCTCGTCGACGTAGCCGGCGGCCAGCAGTCTCCCGAGATGCGCACCCAGGTTTCCGTTGCTGACGTCGAGCGAACGCGCGAGCTCTGAGAACGCGATCCATTCGAAGTCGAGGAGCGCGGCAACGATGCCGAGTCTCACCTTTGAAAGGAGCAGCTCGTCCATCGCTCGTTCAGGCGCGAGCCAGGAGCTCGCTCAGCCCAAATCCCGCGTATCCGACGAGCATGCCGGCGGCCAGAACGAAGCCGGCCACGCCGGCCGGCGCGAAGTTTGCCGCGACGAGCGAAACGACGACCGCGACGCCGGCCACTTGCGCGCGCCGGTTTCCGTGCATTCCGATGTAGAGAAGTACGATCGCTTCGGCAACGCTCCAGATGGCGGCAGAAGCGATCCCGGGGAAGATGCGATAGGCGGCTGCATCGACGACGAAGGCGAGACCCAGGGTCAGCCAAAGCACGTTGAAGAACTCACGCTGCACGAGCGAGCTGCGCGCAAGGTCGCCGCGGATCGCGCGGCCTCGAAGGATCGAAAATGCGACGCACGCGCCGAGGATGAGGGGCAATGCCCACAGCGCCTCTTGCGAAACGATCTCACGACCGACGAGTGCAAAGAGGACGGTAATGGCCGCCGAGCCGATGCCCCATACGACGAAGTACTCGCCGCCCGCGCAGAGCCGCTGATGCGACTCCGCCAAGATGCGGTCGACCATGGCGATGTGGTCGCGAGCCTCCGCGGCTCCAATCCGTTCCATGCCTAAACCTTTCCAAAAGAGTTATCTGTAAAATAGACTATTCTGTGTTATCACAGCATCGTTGCGGAGTCAAGGCCTCAAGCCGTCGTTGACGCTCGGGCGCCGTCCTGGTATCGTACGAGGTCATGTACGCGATCATCGAGTCGGGGGGCAAACAATACCGGGTCGCCGAGGGCGACGTCATCCGCTGCGATCTCGTCGCTTCCGAGGCCGGCTCGGACGTCGTCTTCGACCGCGTCGTCCTCGCCGGCGGCGAGGACGACGTTCGCGTGGGCAGTCCCATCGTGGACGGGGCCACCGTGACCGGAACCGTGCTGCGTCAGGCTAAGGACAAAAAGATCCTCGTCTTCCGCTACAAGCCGAAAAAGCGCGTACGCAAGCTCAACGGCCACCGCCAGCCCTACGCCGAAGTCAAAATTACCAAGATCAGCCTGCCGTAGGAGCACGCATCCGGTGCTCTGCGTAACCGTTTACCGCGACGCGAACGATCGAATCGCCGCCATTTCCGCGCACGGACACGCCGAATTCGCCGTCCACGGGGACGACGTCGTCTGCGCCGCGGCGTCCGCCGTTCTCCAGGCGGCCCGGCTCGGGCTGGAGAGCCACGCCGCCGGCGTGGAGGCGCAACAGGGGTCCGGCGATCTGCGGCTGCGCTGGCCCGAGACCGAGCGCGCCAGCGCGAGCGTGGCAGCCATTGCCGCCACCGCCGAACTCGCTATCGCAGAAATCGCCAAGCGCTTCCCGCGCCACGTCCGCCTGCTGCGACGGCGACTTTCGACCGGCGCGAGAGGCCGGGCGTCCGGACGGGTAACAGGTGTGGCAGACCAAAGGAGACACCATCATGTCTGACAGTTTTCGCACGACATCACACGATCAGCCCTGGAGTTCCAGCACGCCTGGAAACGGCTACCCCAGCGGGGCCGACAACGAGTCGCGTTCCGATGACGCGGCCGACGCCGGCCGCGCCGTGCTCGTCGGCGTCCTCGGCGGCCTTCTTTCCGCCGCCGGCTACATGATCTACCGGCGCTTGCCGGAAGACCAGAAGCAACGGCTGCATTCGCAGGTCCGTCTGCTCGTGCAGCAGCGCATCACCGAGATGCGCCAAAACTTCAACATCTAACGCGTTTCGGGCGGTTCGTACTCGACGTCGTGCTGTGGCGCCGCCGGGGGATCCGAGGCGTCGGCGGCGCGTTCCAGTTCCGCGATGAACGACTGCGACGTGCTCTGTACGTCGCGCATGAAGCGGCCGGCTTGGCGCATGACCTTCGGCAGTCGATCCGGGCCGAAGAGCAGCAGCGCCAGGACCGATACGACGAGGATGTCGGGAATCGATACCATGAGCGAGAGCTAGGGTTCGGGGACGCTGCGGGACTTCCGCCGGTGCCGCCGGGGAGGGCTTACCTCGGGGCCCGTGCAAGCCTCCAGGCCCGCCGTGAAAATCATCTACACACGCGGCAACCGCACGGAAACGCTGGCTTCGCTTGCGACGTTGCGTACAATTCTCAACCGGTTCGTTTCGCACCGCGTTTTTTACGAAATTTCGAGCCGCAGTAAGCGCGGCCGGGAATTCTTTTCTGCCAAGAACGTCTTCGTCGTCGGACTAATCGAAGTAACGAACTTCGACCAGCTCAAGATCCTGATCTTCGACGCACGGAGCGACTCCCACTCGGTCGAGATTGTGAACCCGCAGACGATGCGGATCTATGACGAGCTGCCCGGCCGAGGCTTTGCCGTCTCGTTCGTCAGCGGCGAACCCGACGGCGTGGAAACGCGGTGCTACCTTCGCGACGAGGGTGACGAGAGCGACCGAATCCACGAACGGACGGCCCTCGAAAAAATCACGCTCCCGCAATTGTTCGAGTATCTCGAGGAGATCACCGCGGCCGAGCCCGCCGCCAAAAAGTCGAAGCGCTAGCGCGCGTTCGCTGCTCGCAGCGCTGCGCCTCGCGAAGCGCCCGCACTGCTTCGTCGAGCCGGCCGGCGCGCTTGAGCGCGACGCCCAAGTTCTGGTGCGCCAGTACGTAGTCGCCGTCTCGCGCGATCGCCCGCCGGTAGTGCGCGATCGCGGCGTCCACGTCACCCTTCTCTAGGAGCAGACTGCCGAGGTTGGTGAGCGCCGGCGCGTAATCGTCGATGCACAGCAATGCGTCCACGAAGTCCCGCTCGGCGTCGCCGCGCCGCTGCAAATTGATGCGTGCGACGCCCCGCTTATTCAAGAGGAAGGCTCGCTCCGGCGCCGCCGTCGTCTGCTCGAGGAGCTCGGCCAGCGCGCGCTCCGCTTCGGCGAAATCCGCGCGGTCGAGCGCGGCCAGCGCGCAAGCAAATCGGGCGTCTTGCCGGAACATGCAAACGCTGATGTTCACGATCGACGTCGTCACGCTTTTTCCTGAGGTCTTCGCACCGTTCGTGGGCCTCTCGATGGTCGGCCGCGCCATCGAACGCAACCTGGCAAGCGTGCGCTATCATCACCTTCTCGACGAGCTCGGCGCCGCCGAACGGGCGGACGACACTCCCTACGGCGGCGGCGCGGGGATGGTGCTCCGAATCGAGCCGATCGCACGGGCGCTCGACCGCATCCTCGCCGCGGCACCACCCGACGAGCGCCGCGCCATCGTCGTTCCCAGCCCGAGCGGCCGTCCTTTCACGCAGGCGGCGGCGGACGGCTGGGCTGCGCTGGACCGGCTCATCGTGATCTGCGGCCACTACGAGGGCATCGACGACCGGCTCGGCCGGCTCTACCCGATCGAGGAATGGTCCCTCGGCGACTTCGTGCTGACGGGCGGAGAAATTCCCGCACTCGCCTTCATGGACGCGACGGTCCGCCGCCTGCCCGGCGCCCTCAACGCAGAGTCGGCCGCGAATGAGTCGTTTTCCGGCGGGCTGCTCGACTACCCAAGCTTCACTCGACCCGCGCGCTTTCGCGGCGTCGACGTTCCCAACGTGCTGCTTTCCGGCGATCACGCAAAAATCGCCGGCTGGCGCCGGGAACAGTCGCGCCTGCGCACGGCGGAGCGGCGACGCGACTTGCTCGATGGCGCCTTGCACGTCGAGGAAGGCGCATGATACCATACGGTGGTTCTGGCCGGGCTCAGCGCCCGGCTATTCCATGCGCAGCCGCTTCGGCTTCGATTTCGACTTCGCTCAGGATGACACGTTATGAACGTTATTGATGTTCTCAACCGCGATCAGGTCAAGGACGGCATTCCCCAATTCCGCGCCGGCGACAGCGTCAAGGTCTATTCGAAAGTCGTGGAAGGCGGCAAGGAACGCACCCAGATGTTCGAAGGCGTCGTGATCGTGCGCAAGGGCGGCTCGAGCCGCGAATCGATCACCGTCCGCCGCATCGCTCACGGCGTCGGCGTAGAAAAGACCTTCTTGCTGCACAGCCCGCGCGTCGAACGCATCGAGGTCGGCAGGCGCGGCATCGTTTCGCGCAGCCGGCTGTACTACCTAAGCGAAAAGGTCGGAAAAGCGGCGCGGATCAAGGAAAAGAAAGCCAAAGGAAACTGACACGCCGCTCTGACACCGCTGCAGCTGATCGCGCTTCTCGGCGCGTTGACGATTGCGCGAGTCGTCCTTTCGACCAAACCGTTCGCCGGCGCACGAACCGCGGCCTCAGCGGCCACGGCGCGCGACTACCTCGACGCCCTGATCGCCGCCGGCCTCCTCGCACTTTTCCTGATCACCTTCGTCATCCGCACCTTCTACATTCCATCGGTCTCGATGGTGCCGACGCTGCAGGTTAGCGACGTGCTGCTAGTCGACGAGATGGCCTACCGCTTGCGCCCCCCAGCGGACGGCGACGTCGCGGTCTTTCGGCCGCCCGTGTACTCCGCCGGAGAGGATTACGTCAAACGCGTGATCGGCCGGCCCGGCGATCGCATCGTAATTTCGGGCGGCGTCGTCTATCGCAACGGCGCAGCGTTACGCGAGACGTACGAGAATCAGCCGCCGAACTATACGCTGGCGATTCGCGACTACGGCATCTACGTCGATGGAAGGCCGCTGGACCGCCATGCGGCCAACGTGCCGCCTCGTTCGGCGTGGCAGTTTCCCGACCGCATACCCAAGGGCTGCTACTTCGTCCTGGGCGACAACCGAAACTATTCCGAAGACTCGCACGTTTGGGGCTTCGCCGACAGCGCCGGATTCGTCGGAAGAGCGTTTTTCATCGTGTGGCCGCCGAGCCGGCTCCGCGTCTTGGAGAAATAGCGGTGCGCCCGTGACGCCCTACGAGCTGCTCGCCATCGTCGCGGTCATCGGCGCGGCGCGGGCGATCTTGTCGCTGCGGCCGGTCGTCGCCGGATCCGCGGGCCGCAGCACGGCGATCGCGCGCGAGTTCCTCGATCCCTTCATCATCGCGGGCATCGCCGCGTGGGTGCTTATTACGTTCGTTGCGCGAACGTATTACATACCGTCAGGATCGATGCTGCCGACCCTCCAAATCCACGACGTCCTGCTCGTCGACAAATTCGAGTACCGCTTCCGTCCGCCGCACGAAGGCGACGTCGTCGTCTTTCCGCCGCCCGTTCCCACGCCGGACGACTTTATCAAGCGCGTGATCGGACGCCCCGGCGATACGCTGCGCGTCTCCGGCGGCACCGTCTACCTGAACGGAACGGCGCTGCGCGAGCCGTACGTCGCCGAGCGGCCCGCATACGGGCTGGAGATACGCAACTACGGAATTTACGTCAACTACGGCGCGGGCTGGCAGCGCCTCGATCCGACGGCGGCCAACGTTCCGCCCGCATCGCAATGGACCGCGCCCGACCGCATCCCCGCCCACTGCTACATCATGTTCGGCGACAATCGCAACGATTCCGAAGACTCACATATCTGGGGCTTCGCGCAAGACGTGGGGCGCTTCGCGACCGGGCCGCGAGCAAAGGCACGAGCGGGATTCACGGGCCGAGCCTTTCTGATCTTCTGGCCGCCTTCCCAAGCCAAGATTCTGTAACGCGCCTAGCGAAAGAGCAGGTCCGTGGTCCGCTCCTTGCGATGGCGAACGGTTGCGAACCTAGCCTTGCAGCTCGCGGTGCTCGCGCTGCTGCTCTGTGCGTTCTTCGTCCGGCTGCCTCAGGTTTCCGGGCTCTCGATGGAGCCGCACATCCGCTCCGGCGAATACGTGCTGATCAACACGTTTGCATATCGCTTAGGAACGCCGCGGCGAGGCGAGATCGTCGCCTTCCGCCACGAGGGCGACACTCGTGCCGTCTTCATCAAGCGGGTCGTCGGTCTCCCTGGCGACCGCATCCGGATCGTGCGCGGACGCGTGTACCTCAACCAGGCGCCCCTCGCCGAACCGTACGTTGCGCACGCGGACACTCGCAGCTTCCCGGAAGTCACCGTGCCGCTCGGCTCCGTATACGTTCTCGGCGACAACCGGGCCGAGAGCGAAGACTCCCGGTTCTTCGGCGCCGTGAGCGACGATCGACTGATGGGCCGCGCGGTCGCGGGAATCTGGCCGCCTCACATGCTCGGTGGGATATGACCGTCCAGTGGTATCCCGGACACATGGTCCAGACGACTCGCCGGCTCCGGGAGTATCTCGCGTCGATGGACGTCGTGATCGAGGTCGTCGATGCGCGCGTCGTTTACAGCGGCCGCAACGCAGTGCTCGATGGCGTCATGGGAACGCGTCGCCGCATCGTCGCGCTCAATCGCGACGACCTGGCCGATCCGGTCGTTACGCAGCGTTGGCTCGTTGAGCTTTCCGGACGCGGCCTTACGGCGCTTGCCGTCGACGGACGCAGACGAGGCAGCGTCGCGCGGCTTACGCCCGCGATTGCGGGGCCGGGGGCGCGGCGCGCCCGCGGCGGGAAGATGTCGCGCGCAATGATCGTTGGACTGCCCAACTCCGGAAAGTCGACGATCGTCAACGCGCTGCTCGCCCGCGCCGCGGCGAAGACGGAGAACCGAGCCGGCGTGACTCGCGCCATGCAGTGGTTCCGCCTCGCACCCAACGTCGAGCTCATGGATACGCCCGGCGTGCTTGCGCCGAAGATCTCCGGCGCGGCTGCGCAGTGGAAGCTCGCGCTGTGCGGTGCCGTGCCGCACCGTCGCTACGATCCGGCGGAGATCGCCGGCGCGTTCCACGGCTGGCTTCTGCGCCGGCGTCCGGGCACGACGGTGCCGGACTTGCAGCGATTCGCCGCCGAACGTGGCTTCGTCCGGCGCGGCGGCGAGCTCGATTATCACAACGCCGCTCGATCGTACATCCGCGCGTTCAACGACGGCGCGTTCGGACGGATCTCCTTGGAGGCTCCCGATGACACCGAAGCAGCGTAAGGCAAAGAACGCGTACGAACGAGAGCGGCGGCGGCTGCATCGCCTGCATCGCTTCGAGCAGGCGGCACGCGCGCAAGGCTTCGTGCTGGTGGCGGGGGTCGACGAAGTGGGCCGCGGGCCGCTCGCGGGGCCGGTCGTCGCTGCCTGCGTCGTCGCGGCGGAGCCGCTCATGATCAAAGGGCTCAACGACTCCAAACAGGTGCGCCCGGAGGCACGCGTCGCCATTGCGGAAATCGTTAGGCGGAGGGCGGCGGCGTGGGCCGTCGGCAGCGCGTGCGTCGCTGAAATCGATCGCATGAACATTTATTGGGCCAGCATCTTGGCGATGGAACGTGCGCTCGCAGCGCTTGAGCAGTCGCCGCAGTACCTGATCACCGATGCAGTGCGCATCCGCTCCTTCGTCGGGCCGCAGGAGCCGCTGATCCATGGCGACGCACGCTGCGCCGTCGTCGCGGCGGCGTCGATCCTCGCGAAAGTGCACCGTGACGCGCTCATGGTCGACCTCGACCGCGAGGATTCACGCTACGGCTTCGCGCTGCACAAGGGCTACTCGACACCCCATCACATCGAAGCCTTGCGCGTTCACGGCCCAAGCGTGCACCATCGTGCGAATTGGGCGCGCGTGCGCGACGCGCAGCTCGCGCTCGAGCTGCAATCGCTCGAAGCGCTCGAGCAATTCGGCGGCTTCGACGCGACTGTGCCGAGCGATGCGGCTCGATAACGCCGCAAAAGGACGGCTCGGCGAGGACCGGGCCGCCGCCTTTCTCGCGTCGCAGGGCTACCGCGTCGTCGCGCGCAACGTGCGCGTTCCCGGCGGGGAGATCGACGTCGTCTGCCTCGACGGGCGCACGTTGGTCATCGTCGAAGTAAAACGTCGTGATTCCCGCTCGTACGGGGGCGCACTGCACGCGGTGGACGTTCGCAAACGCGCGACCCTGCGCCGGATCGCCGCCGACTACGCACAGATCGTCGCGCCCGCGGCGAAGATTCGCTTCGACGTCGTGACGCTGGACGGACGGCAGCTGAGCTTGCACCGCAACGCGTTTTAGTGGCCGCACCAGCGAAGCGTTCGAATCCGGAGCTGCGCCGGACCGTCACACCCTGGGGTTCCTTCTCCTGGGGCTATTCCGACGTGGGCGCCGACATCTTTGTCGGCCTCGGTCTCGTGCTGGCCTGTGCGGCCGGCGCGTCCAACGTCGCGTTTCTCTTCGCCGGCGTCGTCTACGTGTGCATCGGTCTCGCTTATACCGAGCTGGCTGCGACGTATCCCGTGGCGGGCGGCGGCCAATACTTCGTCATGCGCGGCCTGGGCGACATTTTCGGGTTCATCGCCGGCTGGGCCGTTCTGCTGGATTTCACGATCGACGTAACGCTCTTCGCCTGGACGTCCGTCGATTATTCGAGCCAGCTCCTGCCGGCGCTGGTCAACTCGCTCCATCCCTGGACACACTTCATCGTCGTGCTGGCGCTCGTCGTCGGCCTATGCTTGCTCAACGTCGTCGGCGTGCGCGAGAGCACCGCTTTCAACGGCATCGTCTCCGCCATGGACGTGCTGAGCGAAACGTGCATCCTCTGTCTCGGGTTCCTCTTCGCATTTCGGCCGTCGCTGCTCATTCACACGATGCAGATGAGCTGGCCCTCGCCGTATCAGTTGATGCTCGGAACCTCTCTCGCGATCATCTCGTTCGTCGGCCTCGAGTCGATATCGCAGGCCGCGCAAGAAACGCAGCGTCCGGCGTCGATCATCCCACGCACGTCGGTCGCGCTGATCTTGACGATCCTCATCTTCGCACTCGCCTATTCGAACCTCGCGCTCGGGCTGCAGCCCTGGCACCCCATCAGCAACGCGGCCGGCCATCCAATGCAATTCTGGCAGATTTTTCCGAACAACTCCGACAACCAGGGCAAAGCCGTAGCCCTTCTGGCCGCTCAGGTGCCGTACTACGGCGCATTCGCGGCGCTCTACGTGCCGGTGCTGGGCGCGATCCTGTTGTTGATTTCGTCGAACTCCGGCGTCTTTGGGAGCTCCCGCATCGCGTACGCGATGAGCAGCAGCAACTTGCTGCCCGCCCTGTTCCAGCGCGTTCACCACAAGTACCGGACGCCGGTGATCTCGATCGTCTTCTTCTCGTCGATCGCCGTCATCGAGCTTCTGTTCGCTGCCGCTCCGGCACTCTATCCGCACGTCGCCTCGATCTACAGCCGGTTCTTTCACGGCGAGAACGGCCTAGAATTTCTCGCCGACCTCTACGCGTTCGGCGCGGCGACGAGCTACTCGTTCGTCTTCCTCGGGTTGATCGGTTTGCGGCTCACCGACCCATTGAGCCCCCGGAAGTTCAAGATCCCGCTGAACGTGCCGCTGCGATTTCGCGGGGAGCGCGTCGATTTTCCAATCATCGGCGTCGTCGGCTTCATCGGCATCTTCTCCATCTTGATGTTCACTTTGCGCACCCACGCGCTGGGACGCATCTTCGGTCCCACGTGGCTCTTGATCGGTCTGATCGTGTACCTCGTCTATCGCAACCACCGGCGACTGCCGCTGTGGCGCTCGCAGCGACGCGATTGGCGCAGCTCTCAGACGGAGATTCTGCGCCGCGCCGGCGAGCTCGAGCTGATGGACGAGTACCTTGCCAACGTCAAGGCCAGCGACGAACGGCGCGCGGCTCGGAGCGCATAACGTGCTGATGGCGCGCGCGGCGTTATCGATCGCGATCGCAGTTTGCGGCGGCGTCATCCTGGTGGAGATGCTTTCCAACGCCGGGCGTGGCGGCTTCAAGATCGTTCCGGGGCTCGTTCTCGGCGCGGCGATGATCGCGCTCGGCGCTCACCGGATGTCGCTGATCCTACGCGCGCGGGCCGGCCAGTAAATGGCCGCTGCCGCCACGCTGCACGTCACGATCGCGGGAGCACTCGTCGCGCTTTCGATTGCTGCGGCGGTGGGCTTCACGCTCCACTGGATGCTGCATCCGCCGGAATCCTACGTGCAGCGGATCGCCGCCCGCGCCGAGAGCGAGCTGGAGCGGATGGTCGGCAGCTTGATCGTGGCGTTCTCGCCGGAAATCGATTCGTCGCACATGGTCGCGCTCGCGGTGAAGCTGGCGCGCGGCGAGCGCTCCGACTTGCTCGCGCTCTACGTGATCGAGGTACCATATACGCTTCCGCCGGACGCCGAGATGCCCTTGGAGGAGCGAACGGCCCTCGACGCGCTCGGCGCCGCCGAAACGATCGCAAACAAAAACAACGTCACGATTCGCACGGAGATCGCGCGGGCACGGTCGACCAAACAGGCGGTTCTCGACGTCGCCAAGCGCGAAAAAGCGAACCTGATCATACTCGGATCGTTCCGTGAGGGGAAGTACAGTGGCGCTCCGCTCGGGCGCGTCATCGAAGAAATCGCCGCCGATGCAAAATGCGATGTTCTCATCGGTGTGGAAGGAAAACATGGTACGCTTCTGATCGACGAGAGCGTGCAGTCCAACCAACAACTTGACTTTCGAGGAGCACTGTGAATCTTACGCACCCATCGGCGCTCGCGGCGAGCTTCACCTTCGGCACGGCGCTGCTTCTTCAGGGCGGCGGCCCCGCAATCGCCGCGAATGCGCCAAACGGCGCTCCGGCGATCGCCGCATTCGATCGCGCATTCGCGTCGGTAAACGACTACACGTGCGTCTTACACGTCCACGAGGCCAAGGGCAGCGTGACGCAGGATCGCGTCTACCAGTACTCGTTCATGAAGCCGCATTACGCCAAGACGCTGATTCTCGACGGTGACGGCAAGGGTTCCGGCGGTGTCTGGACAGGCACCGACCAGATCAGCGGACACCAGGGCGGTTTCCTCTCGGGCATTCACCGCAAGGTCGACGTGCACGACTCGCGGGCGGTTTCCCTGCGCGGTGCGACGATTCCAGAGGGAATGCTCCAGCGCATCGTGCAGAATTTCTCGACCATCCCGGGCAAGCTCACGCAAAGCGAAGGCGGCAAGGCCGGTGGCGTGCTCACCGATCGCGTCGAGCTGAGGGTCGCCGATCCATCATCGCTCGGCGGCGTGACCGATGAGGTGCTGTATCTGTCCAAGCAAACGCACTGGCCGGTTCGACTGATCCTGTACGCCGGGCCGCAGATCGTCGTGGACGAGTCGGTCGAGAACCTCAAAACCAACACCGGACTTACGGAAGCCGACTTTCCCTTCTAGCGTCCCGCGTGTCGTGCCGAGCTGACACCGCAGCTCAGGTGACACCGCAGCTCGGGGATGAGGGCTATCGTGAGAAGTATCGCTTGCGAAGCTCGTCGAGAGCGACGGCGAGCAGGATGACCGCGCCGAGTAAAACCTTCTGCAGATACGAGTCGACGTTCAGCAAATTCATCGCGTTGTAGAGCACCCCTATGAGCAGCGCGCCGAAGAAGGTGCCGACGACGCCGCCACGGCCGCCCGTAAGGCTCGTACCTCCGACGACCACGGCGGCGATCGACTCCAGCAGCTCGTCCCCCGTCCCCGTTTGCGGCGAGCCCGACGAGAAGAGCGCCATGTACAGGAAGCCGACGATCGCGGCGCAGGCGCCGCTGATCACGTAAACGGCGGTCTTCACGCGTCCCACGTTGATCCCGGCCAGCCGCGCCGCTTCCTCATTGCCGCCGATCGCGAAGACGTATCGTCCGAAACGCGTGCGCGTCAACAAGACGGAGGCGCCGACGATTACGACGAGCATCCAAATGACCGGCACCGGAATGTTGGGTAAGTGGAGCGCGGCAGTGACGCCGCCCAGGAACGAGCCGATGCCGGTGTTTTGAAAGTCGGCGCTATGCAGCGCGACGGGCCGGCCGTGCGCCAGGATGAACGAGGCGCCCAGAGCCATCTCGAGCATCGCGAGCGTCGTGATGAACGGCGGAAGGTTGAGCTTGACGACGGGCAGCGCGTTGAACCAGCCGGCGACGGCGCCGACGAGCACCGCGACTATCAGTGTGGCTGCAATCAACGGGAAGCCGCTGAGGTGAACGGCATTGGCGAACAGGGCGGCTACGACGCCCGTGAGCGCGACGAGCGAACCGACGGAAAGGTCGATGCCGCCCGTTATGATGACGAACGTCTGGCCGACACCGAGCACGCAGTTGTAGGTGATCTGGCGCAGCACGCGCACGATGTTGCTCGGCTGGAGAAACGATCCGTGCGACGCCACATCGACGATGGCGACGAGGACGATCACGAACGCCGCGGCTCCGGCGATGCGAAGCCAGTAGAGGCGGCGGTTCTGCTCTATCACGCCGCTGCGCCGGTCGCGACGGCGATGACCTTGTCGGGTGTGGCGGCCGCCTTGGCGAACTCGGCGGCGATGCGTCCGTCGCGCACCACGAGTACGCGGTCCGCCATACCCAGCGCCTCCGGCAGGTCGCTCGACACCATGACGATGGCCGTTCCGCGCGCGGCCAGATCGACCATGATCTTGTAGATCTCGGCCTTCGCGCCGACGTCGATGCCGCGCGTCGGCTCGTCGAACAAGAACACGCGGGCATCGCCGAGCAGCCACTTGGCGAGCACGACCTTCTGCTGCGTGCCGCCCGAAAGGTTGCGCGCCAATTGCTCGGTTCCGGGCGTTCGAACGTGCAGCTCGTCGATCATGCGATTCGTCGCCGCTCGCTCCCGAGCCACGTCGATTAGCAAGCCGCGATCGACGAACGACGCGAGATGCGCGAGCGTAACGTTTTCGCGCACGGTCATGCCCAACACTAATCCTTGCGCCTTGCGATCCTCGGTAATGAACGCGATCCCGGCGGCGATCGCCGCGGAGATTCGGCCGGCCGGAACGGGCTCCCCGTCGAGGAGCACCTCGCCGCCGTCGCGCGCGTCCACGCCGGCAATCGCGCGAAGAATTTCGGTTCGCCCGGCGCCGACGAGGCCCGCGAGAGCGACGATTTCGCCGGCGCGCACGGAGAAACTGACGTCGTTGACCGCGGGGGTCCGCGTGAGGTTACGCACCGCCAGTCGAATGCCCGCAGCGGCCGGCGGCGCAGGAAGCTCGGGAAAATGCGCGTCGAGCTGCCGCCCGACCATCGCGCGCACGATCTCCTCGACCGGAAACGCTTTCGCCGCTCTCGTTTCGACGATCCGCCCGTCGCGCATGACGGCGACGCGATCGGCAACGCGCGCCAGCTCCTCCATGCGATGCGAGATGTAAATGATGCCCGCGCCGCCGGCACGCAATCGTGCCGCGATCGCGAAAAGCCTCTCGATCTCACGGCCCGACAGCGCTGCCGTCGGTTCGTCCATCACGATGATCCGCGCCGAGCGGGCGAGGACCTTTGCGATCTCGACGAGCTGCTGCTGCGCCACCGACAAACGCGCGACGGGTGCGTCGAGCGGCAGTTCCACGCCGAGCTCCCCGAGCGCCCGGGCCGCGCGCGCGCGCACCGCCGCGCGATCGACGAGTCCGCGGCGCGTCGGCTCCGCTCCCAGCGCGACGTTCTCCGCGACCGTCAGCTGCGTGACCAACGTGAACTCCTGGTAGATCATGCCGATGCCTAGATGCTGCGCCTCCTGAGGCGTCGCAACATGCACAACCTCGCCGTCGATACGGATCTCCCCCTCATCGGCCGCAATCGCGCCCGCAAGGATTTTCATCAGCGTGGACTTACCGGCGCCGTTCTCACCTACGAGGACGAGCACTTCACCGGAAGAGAGCGCGAGCGAAACGTCCGAAAGGGCGCGCACGCCGGGAAAGCTCTTCCCGATGCCGCGCATCTCGAGCAGAGGCGCGGACAACTACGGCGAGCTCGGTGCCTGCGCCGAAGCTTTCGTGAACGTTCCCACGGCGATCTTGACGATCGGCCCCGGCTTGTTGCCGGCGAAGTAGTCGGCGATCACGTCGATCGTCTTCGCTCCGATCTGGGCGGGATATTGAATGGCATCGCCGTACATCTCGCCTTTCGCGATGGCGTCACGCGCTTCGGGCGTCGCGTCGTATCCGACAATCGCGACTTTTCCGGTTAAACCGGCGGCCTTCGCCGCCGCGAGCGCACCGAGCGCCGAGTCGTCGTTGATGCCGAAGATGCCTTTGAGGTCGCGATGCGCCTGGAGGATGTCTCCGGTGTCACTGCTGGCCTTGTCTCGCGTACCGCCCGAATCGACGTCGGCGACGATCTTCACTCCGGGGCAGCGCTGTGCGAGCGCCGCCTTGAAGCCCTTGACGCGGTCCTGCACGCTCGTTACCTCCGGCTCGTCGACGATCGCGATGGCGCCGCTGCTGCCCACCGCCGCACAGATGAGCGTCCCCGCTTCGAAACCGCCCTGCACGTTGTCGCTGGCCACGTGGGCCACAACGCGGCCCTGCTGGCTCGTGCTCGCGATGTCTGCGGTGAAGATCGGAATGCCGGCCGTATTCGCCTCGCCGATCGCGCTGCCGATGGCTTGCGAGTCGTACGGGGTGAGGACGATTGCGTCGACGCGCTTGGAGATAAAGTCTTCGACCTGGCTCTGCTGCTTGGCGTTGTCGCGGCTCGCGTCGACGACGATGAGCGAGTACCCGTGCTTCGCGGCCTCGGCGCGCATGCCGGATTCCATTTCCTGGTAAAACTGCGCCTCCCGGTTCTGGATAGAAACGCCGATCGTCTTGTGCGCGGAAGCGCTCGTGCCCGGCGACGGCGATGCGGCGGACTGCGAGGTACCGCGAGAACAGGCGGCGGCGGCCGCGCATGCCAGCACGGCGACGATACGAAGGGAGGCTCTCATCACGTCATGATCCTTTGCCGGTCCGTTGCGTTTCCCCGCTGTCCACAACGGGCGACGTTAGTCTTGTGCAATCTGTGGAGAAATCGCTTGCCCATCGGCGTCACGCCAACGATCCTCCAGGGGCGCGCGAACGAAGGCGTGCGGCGACATCCCATCCGGGTTGCGACCGAGCCACGCGGCGGCGCGCGTGGCCAAGTACTCGAAATCGTGGTATTGGGCTTGGCCGCGGCGGCGACGCATGATCGCGACGGCCGGTGCAATTTGCTTCCAGCAGTGGGAAATCAACCGTGCGAAGAGGTCCATGAACGTGTCTTCTGAGACGAGGCCGCGCTTCACGAGCGTGCCCATTTCGTTGAGCCAGTTGCACGCGACCATCTCCGGATGATCGATCGGGTCGATGAACCCGATGCCTTCGAGCTCCCGCCGGTAGACCGGATCCTCCAAGCGCTGAGGCAGCTTCTCTTGGACGTAGGTGAGCGCCGCCTGGAGCTCGGGGGCACGAAAATCTCGTTCGAGCGACAGCAGCGCCTGCAGCTGATTGCCGGCGCGAATATGCCGCAGCTGAATCAGCGCCGCGACGACGCTCCCGCAGATGACGGCGAGCGTACCGGTTTCGGCCAGCGCGCTCACCATTGCGGCATCCATTACGTCGGTGTTTCTTGCAGCGCGCACGGGCCCCCTAGACGGCGCTCGTGCGGCGCGCAGAGGAACCTGGAATGCTCTCCGTCTCCTTTTCGGCCGCGATGCTCGGCATCGAAGGCTACGTCGTGCGCGTTGAAGCGGACAGCGCCGCAGGGACGCCGGCGTTCGTGATCATTGGCCTCCCCGACCGCGCGCTGGGAGAGGCGCGCGAACGCGTGCGCGCCGCGATCCAAAACTCGGGTTTTGCTTACCCGGCGGGGCGGCTGCTGGTAAATCTCTCGCCCGCCGACGTTCGCAAGGGTGGTCCGGCCTTCGACCTCGCGATCGCGCTGGCGCTGATGGGCATCGACGAACAGGTCGATCCCGCGTCGCTACAGGGACTCATCGCCCTCGGCGAGCTCGCACTGGATGGGCGGCTGCAGCCCGTAAGCGGCATCCTGCCGATGGTGCTCGGCGCGCGCGGCGCCGGCTTCCAACGGCTGATCGTGCCGGCACCCAACGCGGACGAGGCGGCGCTGGTCGAGGGCATCGAGCTCTATGCCGTCGACTCGCTGCAATCGGCGGTCGCCGTCTGCGGCGGCCACGGCGCAAAATGGCGGCGGCACACTGCCGCGCCGGCGCTCGACCTCGCCGATGAAATCGTTCACGGCGATCTCCTCGACGTCCGCGGCCAACTCGCCGCGAAACGCGCGCTCGAAATCGCGGCGGCCGGCGGCCACAACATGCTGCTCGTCGGTCCCCCGGGGTGCGGCAAAACGATGCTCGCGCGGCGACTGCCGTCGATTCTCCCGCCGATGTCGATGCACGAGGCGCTCGAAGTCACGAAGATCTACAGCGTCGCAGGTCTGCTCGTGGGGCGTGCGGGCATCGTCCGTGCGCGGCCTTTTCGCTTCCCACACCACACCATCAGCCAGACGGCGCTGGTCGGCGGCGGCGCGCTCGTGAAGCCCGGCGAAATTTCGCTCGCGCACAACGGCGTGCTCTTCCTCGACGAGTTCCCAGAGTTTGCGCGCAGCGCGATCGAAGTCATGCGGCAGCCGCTCGAAGAGGGAACGGTGACGATCGCACGCGCGGCAGGGACATTTACGTATCCCGCGCGCTTCCAACTCGTCGCATCGATGAACCCTTGTCCCTGCGGCTACCGCGGTACGCGCAGCGCCGAATGCCGCTGCGACGATGCAATGGTCGCAAAGTACGTCAGCAAACTATCGGGGCCGCTTCTCGACCGTATCGATCTCCAGATTGAGATCGCCCGCGTCGCCTTCGACGACATGGTGCGCTACGAGTGCGGGGAGCGGTCGTCGAGCATTCGTCAGCGCGTCGTTGCGGCACGCCGACGCCAGATCCGCCGGTTCGCCGGCACCGCGCTCGCCTGCAACGCCGAAATACCGGGCAACGCGATGCGCCGTCACTGCGCGCTCGACGACGCCGCGATGCGCCTCCTCGCACACGCCAGCGCGAAGCGGCAGTTCTCGGCACGTGCGCTCGACCGCATCGCGCGCGTCGCACGAACGATCGCCGATCTCGGCACGGAAGACGACATCCGCGCCGAACACGTTGCCGAGGCGATCCAGTACCGCAGCCTCGAGCGCCTCGGCGCGGCGGCATAGAAAACAACTGGCGGCTTACGCTGAAGGGCCGCGGTAACGGCGGCAGAAGCGCCGAACCATGAAGCCGCACGATCGCGATCGCCGTCCGTCCGTCGTCCTGACGCTCGGACTCTTGTTCGCCGTGAGCTCCGCGCAGAATGGCCGGGCGAACGGCGCCGCGCCCACCGACCCGTACGTCTGGCTGGAGAACGTCCATGGAGCGCGCGCCATGGCCTGGGTGAAAGCGGAAAACGCAAAAACGCTCGCCGTGTTGCAAAGAGACCGCAACTTTGCTCCGCTGTACGCGCAAGCCTTGAAGATCGCGCAAGCGAAGGATCGCATTCCCACGCCGGCCTTCGTCGGCGGCCAGGTCTACAATTTTGGCAGGACGACGAGCACGTCCGCGGGATTTGGCGCCGTACGACGGCGGACAGCTACGCGAGCGCGTCGCCGCCGTGGACCACGGTACTCGATCTGGACGCGCTGGCAAAGAGCGAACGGGCGAACTGGGTTTGGAAGGGCGCCGACTGCGCGTGGCCGAGCGAACACCGCTGCATGATCGGCCTTTCCGATGGCGGCGAAGATGCCGAGACGCTGCGTGAGTTCGACGTCACGAGCGACGCATTCGTGCCGAACGGGTTCGTCCTGTCGCGCGGCAAGCAACGCACCGCGTGGGAAGATGCCGACACGCTGCTGATCTCGCGTGAATGGGCGCCGGGCGATTTAACGGGGGCCGGCTATCCGTTCATCGTCAAACGCCTCAAGCGCGGTCAGACGCCGGCGAGCGCCATCGAGATCTTTCGCGGCAGCAAAAGCGACGGCGGATACGGCGTCACTCCACTCGCGCTGCACGATGGATCCGGACACAGCGCGGTCCTGATCCTGCGACCGCTGTCGACGTTCGAGTCGGAGTGCTATCTCGTCACCCGCGGCGGCGTTCGGAAGATGAACGTTCCACTGAAGTCGCAGCCCACTGCGCTCGTCGCCGGCCGGTTGCTGTTCACGCTTGCGGAGGCGTGGACTATAAACGGAGCGACGTTTCCCGAAGGTTCGCTGATCTCCATCGACCTCGCGTCGGCCGCTGCGGACCCCGCGAACGTGAAGCCGGCGCTCGTGTACGCGCCGCGGCCGCGCGAGACGCTGGACGGCGTGGACCAAACGAGCTCGCGGCTGCTGCTCACGACGTACGAGAACGTGCGCGGCCGGGAATGGGTCTACGCTCCGGAGGCCGACGGCTGGTCGAAGCGCCGCCTCGAGCTGCCCGACGACTCCACGATCGCCGTCAATTCCGCCGATCAGCACGGCGAGACTGCCTATCTCACGACGATGAACTTTCTCGTGCCGCCGACGCAGTGGCAGCTCGACGCCGCCACGAACCGGCTCGCGGTCGTCCGCACCATGCCGGCCCGCTTCGATGCATCCCGCGACACGATCGAACAGCGCGAAGCGACGTCGGCGGATGGAACGCAGATTCCGTACTTCCTCGTACACCGCAAAGGCGTGAAGCTCGACGGAAACAACCCGACGCTGCTTTACGCCTACGGCGGCTTTCAGATCGCCGAAACGCCAAACTATAGCGGAAGCATTGGCAAGCTGTGGCTCGAGCGCGGCGGCGTCTATGCGCTCGCCAACATTCGCGGCGGCGGCGAGTTCGGCCCGGCCTGGCACGACGCCGCGCTCACCGTGCACCGTCAGCGCGCGTTCGACGATTTCGCCGCGGTCGCGAAGGATCTCATCGCGACGAAAATTACGCGACCGCGCCGCCTCGGCATCCAAGGCGGCTCCAACGGCGGCCTCTTGATGGGCGTCGAGTTCACGCAGCATCCCGAGCTGTGGCATGCCGTCGACATCCAGGTCCCGCTCCTCGACATGCTGCGCTTCGAGCAAATTCAGGCGGGCGCGTCGTGGACGGGCGAGTACGGCAGCGTTTCGAACCCCGAGCAGCGCGCTTTCCTCGCCTCGATATCGCCCTACAACAATCTGAAGCCGGGCGTCCACTACCCCGAAGCGCTCATTTGGACGACGACCAAAGACGATCGCGTGGGACCACAGCACGCACGCAAGTTCGCCGCGAAACTCGCGGCGATGCACGTTCCGTATCTATTCTACGAGGTGACGGAAGGCGGCCACGGCGCGGGCGCCAATTTGCGCGAGCGCGCGTTCACCAACGCGCTGGAAATGACGTATTTCATTCGCAAACTTATGTACTGAAACACTCGCCCAACTTGCGCTTACGCGCGTCCCGGTACGCCGGCAGCGGCTGCGCCGGCGTTAGGTCGTCGCCTCGAACTGCGGAATCCCGTCCCCATCGAGGAACACGCCGAGCTCTTCGGGCGAAAACTGCAAGCCGGCCCAGAACGAGCCGAACTCGCCGTAACGCGCGCTCGCTTCGTCGAAGCGCATTTCGTACACGAGCTTTTTGAACACGAGCGGATCGTCGGCGTAGAGATCGACGCCCCATTCGAAGTCGTCGAAGCCGACCGAGCCAGAGATGACCTGCGTCACGCGGCCGTGATAGGCGCGTCCCACGACGCCGTGCTGGCTCATCATCTTCGCCCGCGCTTCGTAGCCCAAGATATACCAGTTCTGCACCTCGCCGCGCCGCTTGCTCATCGGATAGAAGCACTGATAGCGCCGCGTCGGAATCCTGGCCCACAAACGCGGAGCCACATATGGGCTCTCGGCCTGCTTACGCATCAGCTCGTCGAACGCGGCGATCCATTCCGGCGATTGCGGCGGAAGGCCGCGTTGATCGAGCTCGGCGTGAATTTTCGCCGTGGCATCGTACAGGCCGAGTTCCAGCACGGAGACGTACGAGCCGTGGGGCGCGAGGAATTGGCGGAGCTCGAGTTTGTCGACGAGCGTCTGAGCGTAGGCCAAGCCGTCGAAGGTGCGCGCGTAGTGGGTAATCATGAGGTCGGCCTTGTGGCCGACGACTTGGGTGAGGCCGACGTCGCCGTCGTCGCGGCTGCGCAAGTGATCGAAGAGATCGGCCGCGTGTCCACCGCACTTCTTGCGGCGTTTTTCGGGCAGCGCGTCCCACCGTCGCCGGTCGAACGCGAACATGCGGTGGAGAATCCACCAGCCTTCAAGCGATTCGGGGACGTTCGGGTCACGCATGGTGCGCGTCAGTTCTCTATCCGCGAGCCAACACTTTCGCGCGCTTGACCTCCGCCGTCACTTCTGCCTCGAGCCGGTCCGGACGCTCCCGATATTTCGCCCAGAGCGGCGGCGTGTGCGCGATGTCGTTGAGGACGCGCGCGTAAACGGCATTCACGGGCGCCGGCACGTGCCGCTCCAGCGCCGCCGCCGCGACCGCGCCATTGAGTACGTCCACCTCCGTCTGCGGTTTTGCCCGGCGCAGATCGAGCAGTAGCGACGGCGGCTTCGTGCCGCGCGCTCCGGCGATCGTGTGCGCCAACAGTCCGCGCGAGACGGCGCTAGGGAGGCTCGCTACGCCAAAGAGCGCGCGAACGGGGTAGCGCGGCAAGTCGATCGCCTCGAGGCCGAGCGCGTGCATGACGGCGCGCACTTCTCGGATCATCCGAATCTCGAGCGTGAAAATCTTGTCGAAGTGTACGAACCGGTTGGGCAGCACGTTCAGGATAGCGCAACTCGCGTTCGCAACGACGTTGAGCGCGAGCTTGCTCCACTTTAGCGCCCGCCAGTCATCGACGATCTTCACCGTCAGCCCGGTGCCTCCGAACGTTGCGGCCAGCCAGTTGTAGGCGTTGGACCCCACCGGCGCGAGGGCGAGGCCGCCGTCCTTGGTCGCGCGCGCGTTGCCGTCGCGATCGCGGTCGACCGGCGTCGTGAGCGCGGCCGCCACGACGTTGTCCGCGCCGAAGGCGGCCGCGAGCCGTTCTTCGTTGCCAACGCCGTTCTGCGGTGATACGAAGACGCACTTTTCCGGATAGCGAATGGCGCGCCGCAGCGTCTCGATTGCGCCCTCGGTATCGTACGCCTTCGTCGCAACGATCGCGACGTCGGCGTCGTAGGGCGTCACGTCGCCGAGCGCGCGGGGCGCGTACCGCACGTCCAAGCCGACGGCACGAAGCAAGTCGCCGAGGTACGTGCCGACGGCGCCCTTCCCAACGATGTAGACGTTCACGCCGAAACGCCGGTCGAACCGAAACCGCCGCCGCCGCGCGCGGTGGGCGGCAGCTCGTCGACTAGCGCGAATCCCGCACGCGACACGGGCGCGATCACGATCTGCGCGATGCGGTCGCCGCGGCGAATCACGAATGGGTCGTTCCCAAAGTTAGCGAGTACGACCGCGAGTTCGCCGCGGTAATCCGCATCGATCGTCCCCGGCGCGTTGAGGCACGTGACTCCGCTGCGGATCGCGAGTCCGCTGCGGGGCCGAATTTGCGCCTCGTATCCCTGCGGCAGCGCGATGGAGAAGCCGGTCGGAACGAGCGCCCGTGCCCCCGGCAGCAGCGTCAGCTGTTCGCGAACCGCCGCCTGCAAATCAGCGCCCGCGGCGTGCTCGGTCATGTACGTGGGAACGGGGAGGCCCTCGCCATGCGGGAGGCGCAGCAGCGCCACGCGGACGCCATCCGCGCCCGGGTCGCGCGTCACTACAGCTGGGCCAGCTCTTCGCGGAAGCTGTCGATATCGCCGAACGAGCGGTAGACGCTGGCGAACCGGATGTACGCCACCGGATCGAGGTGCCGCAGGGCCTCCATAAGCTTCTCCCCTACGAGCGCCGAGGCCACTTCGCTCTCTCCGCGCGCGAAGAGCTCGCGCTCTAGGTCGGCGGCCACCGCTTCCATCCGGCTTTCCGAGATCGGCCGCTTTTCGCACGCCTTGCGCAAGCCCGTCAAGATTTTGTCGCGGTTGTACTGTTCGCGACGTCCGTCTTTCTTCACGACGAAGAGGCGCGGCGCTTCCATACGCTCGTAGGTCGTGAAGCGATGCTTGCAGCGGGGGTCCAGGCACTCGCGCCGCCGGCGGACGACGGTCTCGTCGTCGCGCGAGTCGACGACGCGCGTTTCGCTCTTGCGGCAGGTGGGGCAAGTCAGCGGTAAATCTCTCCACCCACGGCACATGTTGTGGGTGCCCGTATTATACGTTACTACGGGTAGATAACGCAAAAAGCCCCAACGTGCCAAGCACGTTGGAGCCGCTGCGTGGAAACGTGAAGCGATTAGGCAGAGCCGATTTTGAACATCTTGGTGCCGCAGACGGGACACTTGCCTTCCGTGGCCGGGCGCCCGTTTTTCATCTTGATCGCAACCGCGTCCTTGATCTCTCGCTTTGCCTTGCATTTCACGCAATAGGCTTCTGATGCCAACTCTGGTCCCTCCGTCGGGCGTGGCTATTCCGTTGGGCGTCCCCGATTCCCCCCGGCGCCGGCAGCTAGCGGGAGGGAGTCGGCGCGTGATGGAGTCCCAATGCGCGATCCCGTGTACGTCGGCCGGGAGGCGATCGCGACCGCGCGAGGCGGGGCCGGCTTCGACGTCGCGGCCTCCGGGCTCTGGTGCTGCGGCGACTTGGCCTGCCTGGCCAACGCTTGCGTCGCCATCGTCGGGACCCGTGCCGCAACGGCCTACGGCCGGCGCCTCGCCCACCAGTTCGCCACGGAACTGGGACGCGCCGGCTGCTGCATCGTCTCTGGGCTCGCACTCGGGATCGATGGCGCCGCCCACGAGGGCGCCCTTATCGCCGGAGCGCCGACGGTCGGCGTGCTCGGAAGCGGACATCGCCGGCTCTTTCCAGCGCGTCACCGCCCGCTCGCCGAACGCATGGTCGTAGAGGGCGGCGCGGTGCTCTCGCCATACCCGCCGGACCAGCCCGCCTTTCCCGGGCAGTTCCTCGAGCGTAACGGCGTCGTCGCGGCGCTGGCCGACGTAGTGGTCGTGATCGAGGCTCCCGCCCGCAGCGGCGCGCTCAACACGGCCGGCTGGGCCGCCGGGAGAATACCGGTCCTCGCGGTGCCCGGCGACGTCGATCGCGCGCACGTGCAAGGCTGCCTCGCGCTGATTCGGGACGGCGCGACGCTCGCGCGCGGCCCGCACGATGTGCTCGAGGCACTCGGCCGTCCGCTGCTGCTTCCCCTGGGCAGCCGCAGGGCCGCGGCAGCGCGCGACCCGACGGCGATAGCGCTCCTGCGCGCACTCGAGGGCGGGGCGTCGGGTTTCGACGACATCGTCGCGGCCAGCGGTGTCGAGCCTTCTGCGGCGCTTGCAGCGCTCGCACTGCTCGAGCTCGAAGGCGCCGTCGAATCGCGCGGTGCGGCAACGTACGCGCGGGTCGAAACTCCACCGGACGGCGAACACCGTGCGCGATGAGCGTTATCGGAGGCGCGGCGCCGCTCGTAGACGATGCGTTACGCGCCTTCGCCGTCGCCGCGGGTTCGCCGGCCTGTGCGTTCGAGGCGCCGCGGCGTCCGGAGTTCGGCGATTTCGCGACCAACGTCGCCTTTTCGCTCGCGAAAGGCGCGCGGCGCCCGCCGCAGGAGCTCGCGGTCGAGATGATCGCCGCGGCGATGCGCCGCGATCCGGCGCTCGCAGTGCTCTTTTCGCGCATCGAGCCGGTCGCCGGCTTCATCAATTTGACCGTTGCGCCGAGGGTATGGCATGCGGAACTTGCCCGCATCCTTCGTGAAGGGGATCGGTTCGGTGAAGCGCCGTCGAATGGACGGCGCGTCTCGCTCGAGTTCGGCAGCGCAAACCCCACCGGACCGTTGGTCGTCGTACAAGGGCGCTCCATGTCGATCGGTGCCACGCTCGCCAACGCCATGCGCCTGCGCGGCTACGACGTGTTCGTCGAATGGATCATCAACGACGCCGGCGGACAGCTCGACGCGCTCGGACGTTCCATCTACGCGCGCTATCGCCAGATCGCAGAACCGGCGTTTCCGTTTCCAGAGGACGGCTATCCGGGCGACTACCTGATACCGATCGCGCGCGCGCTTTACGACAGTGAGGGCGACCGGTGGAATGCAGCCGACGAGACGGAATGGCTGCCGCATTTTTCACAGTTCGGCCGCGATGAGATCTTGGCGCAGCAGCAGCGGACCGCGCGGCGGTTCGGCGTAGAATACGATCGCTGGCAGAGCGAAGCGGAGCTGCACCGCGCCGGCAAACTGCGCGAGGGGGTGGACCGGCTGCGCGAGCTCGGCCTCGTTTACGAAGCCGACGGCGCGCTGTTCTTTCGAGCGACGCAATTCGGGGACGACAAAGATCGCGTGTTGCTGCGCCGCGACGGCCGGCCCACGTATTTTTGCATGGACGTCGCTTACCACTACCAGAAGCTCAAGGACAGCGATCGCGTCGTCGACATACTCGGACCGGACCATCACGGATACATCGAACGGCTCAAGGGTCTCTCCTCGGCGCTGGGCTATCCCGGGCGGCTCGAGGTGGCGATCGCGCAGCAAGTCACGCTGATGCGCGGCGGCGAGCAGGTCGGAATGAGCAAACGCGCCGGGAACATCGTGACGCTCGACGAGATCCTCGACGAAGTGGGCGTGGACGCGGCTCGCTTTTACTTCATCATGCTCGCCGTCGAATCGCCGCTTGCGTTCGATGTGAAGCTGGCCGTGGAGAAAGACAACGAAAACCCCGTGTATTACGTGCAGTACGGACACGCCCGCATTGCGTCGGTGCTGCGGCGTGCCGCGGCGGACGACGTGGCCGGCGCGGCGGCGGCACCGCTCGCACCGCTCGTTGCGGCAAGCGAACTGGCCTTGATCCGGCGGCTCGCGGAATTTCCTGCCGTCGTCACCGGCGTCGTGGAGGCGCTCGCCCCGCACCGCCTGGCGCGCTACGCGCGCGACGTCGCAAGCGATTTTCATCAGTTCTATACGGCGTGCAAGATCCTCACGGACGACGCCCCCACGCGGCTGGCGCGCCTCGCGCTCGCTCTGGCTGCCAAGAGCGTTCTCGCACGCGCGCTCGCATTGGCAGGCGTGCGCGCGCCCGACGCGATGTAGTCGCGCACGATCGTGTCGGGATTGGCGGCCGCGCTGTGGCTGATCGGTCTGTTCGCGGCCGCGCCCGCGTTTCGCACGAAGGGTCCCTACGGGTTTGCGGACCGCCTTCGCGACACGCTGATCCTTGGTGCCGCCATCCCGCTATTCCTAGGCGCGCTCCATCTGCTCTATCCGGTCGCGTGCTGGTGCGCGCTTCTTGCGTGCGTGGCGGTCGCGTATCGCCGTCAGCATCGGGCTGCGCGCGCGCCCCAGGAAGCATCGCACGCGCGGCCGCTGCCTTACGTGCTGATCGGCGCACTCGTCGCGGTCGCGTGGCCGCAGTTGACGCGCCCGCTGCTCGACGGCGACTCGCTGTCGTATCATCTGCCGAACGCGGCGTCGTGGGTGCAGGCCCATTCGCTGTGGACGGCGGTGACGCGTTACTGGTGGTATCCGCCGGCATCGGAGCTCTTCGCGACCGGGCTCTACACCGTCGGGACGCCGTTTGCACTGCCGTGGAGCGGAGTCGGAGCGCTCGCGCTGCTCGGCTTCCGCATCAACGCGTGGGCGCGTGAAACCGGCGCGTCGGCGCCGCTTGCCGACGCGCTCGCGGCCGCGACCGTCACAACGTTTCCGCTCGCCATCCAAGGCGCGACGCTGCAAAACGACGTATGGCTCGCGGCGTTCTGGCTCGAGACGCTTTGGACGCTGCGCGCGACGCATGCGGCTACGGCGATGCGGGCCGCGGCGCTCGCCGCGTTGATCAAACCCCAGGGATGGCTGCTCGCCGGCATCGCGCTGGCCGCAGAGCGTGCGCCCATCCGCGTTTGGTGTGCCGCCGGAGCGGCGCTCGGCGCGTGGCTGCTCCGCGACGTGTTGTTGTGGCGAACGGCAAGCGGCGCCCCGTCGAGCACGACGTTTGCGGCCATCGCCGCTTCGACAGTCCTTGCGCACGGCGTGCCGGCGCTAGCGCTCTTCGTGCGCGTTGCCGTGCAGACGTCGCCGTTTGCCGCTCTCGCGTTCGTCGCTGCGCTGTTAGGGCCGCTCGTCGGCGGCGACCGGCGCGCGGGCTGGGCGGCGTGCGCGGCGGCCCTGCTGTTTCTGGTGCTACCGTTCGGCTACGCGACGTCCGTCGCGCAGCTCGCGACGGGTGCGTCCCTGCGCTTTGCAGCCCCGGCGATCGCGCTCGGAGCGCTGCTGCTGGTGCCCGCGGCGCGGCGCATTTCGACCGCCGCGACGGCGCTCGCGCTCGCATCGACGCTCTTCGGCATCTGGTCCATCGCGAGCGTCTTCTGGAACGACGGCTCCACGCACGTCGCGCTCGTCGTCGCGGCCCTGGCCGCAGCAGCCGCCGCTGCGAGCCGCTGGCGACCCCCCGCGTGGGGCTGGGCGATCGCCATCGCGCTCTCCGTCGTGGCCACGAGCCACATCGCGGCCAGGCATCCGGTGGATTACTATTCCGACGCACTCCGCGTCGATTCCGCGACGCCGGGCATCTATCGTTGGATCGCGAGCGAACGCCCGCGGACGCTGGGCGGCTGGGGCCTCCGTCTGGGCGTCGTCAACGTTCTCTCGCCCGCGACGCGCACGCGCGACCTCCCCGACGACGCAGCGTGCGCGCAGGCACGCACCAACGGCGTCCTCTTGGCCGCGGTAGCGGAGAGCGATCGCGATGCGGCCCTCAACGCGGACCGCATCGCCCGGGCACGGGCGTGCGGACGCGCGCTCTACGCCGACGCGACCGGCGTCATTGCCGATCCAGTGCGGCCGTGATCCAGGGCGCGGCGAAGTAACGCCAGAGGATCTTGATCATCGCGGCCGCCGGAATTCCCAGAATCAAGCCCGGGATGCCGAACAGCTCGCCGCCCGCGAAGACGGCAAACATCGCGCCGATCGGCGAAACGCCGACAGATTGCCCCATGATCTTCGGCACGAGGACGTTGTCGCTGACGCGCGCCATGCCGAACATGATCACCTGCACCCACACGATCATCCAGACGCCTTGCGGCGCACACATCGGAACGGCGATGAGCTCCGCGATCAGCATCCCGATGATCGGGATGGCGTATGCGATGGCCGAGATGATGCCGATGATGAGCGAAAACTTGAAGCCGAGCACCGCCGTGGCGATCGCGATGACGGCACCGGTAATAGCGCTGACGATGACCTGCCCCGAAATGTAGCTGCCGAAAACGTCGGTCACTTCGGCGGCGAGCTTGCGGGACGTTTGACGCTTGCTCGGCGGAAACAGTGCAGTGAACGCCTCGGCGATTTGCGTGTCGTTGAGCAGGAAGAACACGGACAGAATGATGGCGGAAAACGCCATGAACAGGCCGGTTGCGGTATTGACCGCGATGGCTCCGAGCGATGCCAGTGCGCCGCTGACCATTCCCGATATCTGCGCACCGCCGATCCTGCCGACGTTGAAGCCGTACGCCGGCAGCTTGAGCGTGGGAAAGTGCGCTTCGAGCGATGTCTGCGCCGCTACGAGCCACGCTTGAACCGTGGCGGCATAGCCCGGAAGATTCGCCGCTAACAATTGGGTTTGGCTGATCGTCAAGGGGACGACGATCACGAGGAAGATCGCGACGACTACGAGCAGCCCGAAAAAGACGATGCCCACGGCGAGCGGCTTGGCGATCCGCCGCTCGAGGCGGCCGACGATGGGCTGCACGCCGAACGCGATGAACGCGGCGATCACGAAGATCGAGATGGTGCGCGGTATGCGCGACGCAAGCCAGAGCGCTCCCGCCGCCACGGCGATGCCGGCGGCAACCCAGGCGATGCGGCGCCAAACGTCGGCGCTCACAGCCGCTTGCACAGCAACAGCCGTTCCGTGCGATACGCGCCGCGCTCGTAGAGCCGGCGCGCCGCTGCGTTCTCCTGCGTTACCATCAACGCCATATACGGTAAGCGCCGCCGTTTCGCCTCATCTTCGGCCGCCGCCAAGAGCGCGCCCCCGACCCCCCGTCGCCGGCAGTGCGGCTCGACCGCCATGTAGGCAACGAACGCTTGCGGCAACGACGTCACTTCGTCGGGGAGGTCGTCCAGCAGCAACAGGAAGCCGATGCGCTGCGCTCCATCGCGTGCGATGAGCGTGACGTGCGACTGCGCCTCGACGATGTCGCACAACCGCTCGAACGCGGCGCGCGCGGCGCGCTCTGGTGCGGGGCGCCCCGAATCGACGCTCGCCATGACGGTGCGCCGCCCGAGGTCCCGTACGAACGCGCGATCGTCCGCTCCGGCGTCTCCCGTCGAATCGGCGACGCGTACGGCGACCGTCACGCGCGGCGCGAGCCGGGATCGTCGATCGGCTCGCCGGCGCGGCACTGCGGACAGGCCGCTTCGTCGTACGAGCGCAGCGGCAAGTGCAGGAGCGCGTGCACCGGCACAGCGCTTTCGCCATCCTGACCTTGTTGCAGCACGAAAGCGGGGTCGCCTCGCGCAACGATGATTCCGACGCCGGCGACGCTCGCGCCCTGCGCGAGAACGGCGGCGATCACCTCGCGGATCGAGAGACCCGTCGTCACGACGTCCTCGACGACGAGCGCGCGGTCGGCGTGCGAAAGCGTGAAGCCGCGCCGCAGCACGGGCGCGCCGTCGTGTTTTTCGACGAAGATCGCCTTCACGCCGAGATGGCGCGCGACTTCATAGCCGAGAATGATGCCGCCGACGGCCGCGCTGACGACGATGGTCGGCGCGACCGAACGAAACTGCTGCGCAATCGCACGACCGACGGGCTCGAGCAGCGAGGGGTCCTCCAAGAGACGGAACTTTTGCACGAACCGATCGCTATGACGGCCGGAGCTGAGGCGGAAGTGTCCGTCAAGGAGCGCACCGTGCGCGACGAGCGCCGCCTGCAAGTCGAGCGGCGCGTCGTTCACCGGCGCACCGTCATCGCGTCGAGGATTGCCTTGACCGCGGTAACCGGGTCGCCGGCTTCGACGACGGGCCGCCCAACCACGATATAGTCGGCACCGGCGTCGACGGCTTGTTCGGGGGTCGTCACGCGACGCTGATCGGCGTGCGCCGTCCCCGTTGGCCGGATGCCCGGCGTGAGCGTGAGGAAGTCGTCGCCGAAGAAGCGCTTGAGGTCGCGCACTTCTTGAGCACTGCAGACGACGCCGGCGCAACCGGCGTCACGCGCCAGCGCCGCGAGGCGAATCGCGTTCTCCGCCGGACCGCCCTGGAGGCCCAGCTCGTTGAGGTCTTCCGGTGCGATGCTGGTCAACACCGTGACGGCAAAGACGTGGGGCGGCGCAATAGCGAGCTCCGCAGCACGTTGCGCGACGGCGTCCACCGCCGCGCGCATCATCTCGAGACCTCCCAATGCATGCACGTTGATTAGGCGGACGTTGGGGCGCACGAGCTGCGCCGCGGCCGCCGCGACCGTCCGCGGTATGTCGTGCAGCTTCGCATCGACGAACGCACGAACGTCGCGCGCCTCACAGTACGTGAGGATACGCTCTCCGTAACCGAAGAGCGCCTCCAGGCCGATCTTGACCATTACGTCGAGCTCGTAAAGTTGATCGACCAGCCGTTCCGCGCGTTCGGCGCCGGGCACGTCGAGTGCGATGATGAGCTGAGCCGCCATGGTTAGCCTTCGTCTCCTTCGTATTGATGGGGCGTCGAGAGTCCGACGTTTGCCTTGCCGATGATTGCGCCGAGCGACGCGATGCCGCGCGCGGCGAGATACGCCGAAAGCTCGCCGGCGATTCGTTCGGGAATGCGCGGATCGGTGAAGTTCGCCGTGCCGATGGAGATAGCCGCGGCGCCCGCCAAAAAAAACTCGAGCGCATCGCTGAGATTCTCGATCCCGCCTTGCCCCACGATCGGAATCGTGACGGCGCGCGCCACCTCGTACACCGCGAGCACGGCAATGGGGCGGATGGCCGGCCCCGAGAGCCCGCCCGTCACGTTGCCGAGACGCGGCCGCCACCGCTCCACGTCGATCGCCATTCCGCGTACCGTGTTGATCACGGCCAGCGCGTCCGCGCCCGCCGCCTCGGCGGCGCGGGCAACTAGGGCGATGTCCGTCACGTTGGGCGACAGCTTGACGATCAGCGTCTTGTCGGTCGTCGCGCGCGCCGCCCGCACGACGTCCGCCGTGAGGCCGGCGTCGCAGCCGAACGTCTCGCCTTCGCTCGCTACATTCGGGCACGAAACGTTCAATTCGACGGCGGCGATCTCGTCGCGCGCGGCAAGCCGCTCGCAGACGTACGCATAGTCGTCGATCGAAAACCCCGCAACGCTTCCCACGATCGTACACGCCCGATCGGCGTATTTGTGGAGCTCGCGCTCGAGGTACCATTCGATTCCCGCATTCTGCAGGCCGATCGCGTTGAGCATTCCCGCCGGCGTGTGCACGAGCCGTGGGGTGACGTTGCCGAGCCTCGGCAGCCGCGTAACGCTTTTAAGCACGATCGCGCCGATCTTCGACAGATTCGCGAACGGCGCGTACTCTTCGCCGGATCCATAGCATCCGCTGCCCATCAACGTTGGATACGGCAGGTCGAGTTTGCCGATCGTCGTCGCAAGACTCGGCGAACCGGTCACCATCGCAGCTCGTGTGCCCAGAAAACGGGGCCCTCCTTGCAGACGCGGGCATAGACGACGTCGCTTCCGCCGCGTTCGGCCGGCGGAAAGCTCGGCGCCTGCACGCTGCGCGCGTCGAGCCCAACGACGCAGCCCCAGCATCCTCCGACACCGCACCCGAACGTCTCTTCGAGCGCCAGCTGTGCGGGCACGCCAAGTGTATTTGCGACGCGTGCGACGCTTCGCAGCATCGGCGAGGGTCCGCAGGCATAGATCGCTTCTGGGGCCGGCGAACGCACGAGCGCGTCGGTCACGAAGCCGCGCTCGCCGATGGTTCCGTCGTCGGTGGCGAGCACGAGCTCGCAGCCGGCGTCGGCAAAGCGCCGCGTCTCCACCAACAGCTCGCCGGTGCGAGCGCCGTAGAACAGGCGCACGCGCGCGGCACGCGCGATCAGCCGCTGCGCGCACATCAGCACGGAGGCGATGCCGACGCCGCCGGCGACGATTGCTACGTCGCTCGTCTGGCCGGAACAATCGAAACCATTGCCGAGCGGTCCCAAGAGATCCAGGCGATCGCCCGCGTTCAGCGTGCCGAGATCGCGCGTGCGCTTGCCCGTTACGAAAAAGAGGATGCTTGCGCGGTCGCCTTCCGCTTCGAAGATGGCGAGCGCGGTTGCGGCCGCCTGCGCGCCGGGCGGTATGGCCATTACGTACTGACCGGGTGCGGTCGCGCGCGCGAGTTCGGGCGCATCGAGTGTTACCAATATGACGCCGGCCGCGAGCTCCCGGCGTTCGAGCACCGTGGTTGCGTGAACGCGGGCGTTCAGCTTAGCGGTCGTCATAGTCACAGGCCATTTTCTGCAAATTCTAGAAAAATCTCTGGAAACGAGTGCACTCCCTTGCTACTGGAGCCGTTATACTGTATAGAGAGCGTAACTCAATGGGAAAGGAGGGTCCGCAGATGGCAGGTCTTATCGTCTTCAAATCGCTAGCCGACGCACTCAGAGCGGGCTATCAGGTTTACGATCGGACTGCGGACGGTTATCTGGTCAGGACTCGCACGGCCGCTGGCTGGGCCATGGCCTTGGTGTCCTGCAAGTAGTATCGTCTTTTTGGAACGATGACGCCGCCGGCCAACTGACCGGCGGCGTTTTATTTGCGGCAGCCCGAGCCTACGACCGGTAGTCGGGCGGAGACGCCGGCTTTTCGATCTCCGGCATCGATCCCGGACGCCAGCCGCCGTACGTGGGTCCGGGGGGCGGCGGCGTCGCTCCTTGGTTCGGCGGCGGGGAAGCGGCACCGGCATCGCTCGGTCCGAACCGCTGGCGGCCGGGCGCCGGTCCGAACTGCGCACCGCTCAATACGGCGCCGATGATTTGCGCGATGCCGACGAACATCGGGATCAATCCACCGAGCAGCCACGGACCGTACACGTACTGCCCGTCGCCGCGGTAACCGATGAAGCCCAAGCCGACGAGCAGCGCAAAGCCGATGAACGCGACCTGTATGCCGCGGCGCAGCTGCGCCTGCGCGTAGAAATCCGGCTCGTACGCGTACTGCGGCGGCGCGGAACCCGGCGCGCCCGGCGTCCAACCGTACTTCATCGCCTTGCGCATGTCACGTGCGTTCGGCGGAGGCACGATACCGCGGCGCAGCATCTCCATGCGCTCCTGATGCGCCAGCACGCGGGAAACAACCCACGCGGCGACCGGCGCACCGAAGATGAAAAAAATTGCCGCGAGCGGGATGAGGTCGTTATAGTCCGTCACTGTACAAGTGCTCCGTTGGTGAGAATGTGAATCGATCCGTCGGCGGTGCCTACGGTCATGTGGCCCGTGCCGCCCCCAAGGCGGACGGTGCGCTGCGCCGAGTCGTCGTGCGATAAGGACGATCCGTCGACTACGATCCGCCCGTCGCCCGTCGAGGCGTCGATCGTCAGATCCGCGTTCGGCGCGAGCTGCAGCTTGATCGAACCGTCGTCGCTATGTAGGGTCGCCTCCGGCCGGTCGCCCGAAAGACTGACGCGCTCCGCCTCGATGCGGCCGTCGTGCGTCGTCGCGACGAGCGATCCGACGATGACGTCCTGCAGCGCGAGATGTCCGTCCATAGACTGCATCGCCAGGCGATCGCCGCGCACGTTCGTCGCTTCGACGTAGCCGTCGTCGCTGCGGGCGTCCACGACGCCCTGCAGGTCGGCGAGTGTTACGTGACCGTCTTGGGACCGAACGCTCACGCCGCCCACGATGCCGTGGACGTCCGCGCCAGAACAGCGTGCAATCTCGACGCGCGCACCGCGCGGTGCGAGGACCTCGATGGCCTGCGTGCTGAATCCGAAAATGGCGATCGAAAGATGGCCGCGCGAGGGCCGCTCGATGCTCACGCCGTCGCTCGTTCGGGAAACGCGCAGCTGCGCGTACCCGCTGTCAGAAAAGATGCCGCCGTGCATGTGCGTCAGGTCGCGCACGTGGACCAGGTCGTCGTTCGAAATGCCCACGCTTACACGCGACGCCGCGTCATCGATCGTGATCCGCGGCGTGGCGCCGGCGGAAATCGGGTTCACCGCCGCGGGCGCAAAATCGACCCGATGCATGCCCGTGGTAAACGGCCTATTGCCTCCGGCTACGGCATAGAGCGCCATGCCGCCGATGAGCACTTCCGCGGCGATCAACATGCCGACGACGGACGCGCGCGTCATTTATAGCCTCGGTCCCCATCCGTCGAAGGTGGGGCGCAGGGACTGCGCGGAGTTCCACCTGTCCGACGGCATCGTCGGCCGAGCGTCGTCGGGCCGCATGCCGCCGGGAAGGGTCTTGTTGAGAATGTTTGTCATCGCTGGGTCGCTCCTCCGTGAGATTTCCTGCCCTAGTTACGGTCGGCCACGCGACATGTTTCGGTTCTGCAGCCGCAACGGGCGGCGGCCGGCCCGACGAAACAATCCCCGTGCGCCGCGCGTACGAGGGTCGTGTCGGCAGTCTTGGCGGAGGCACCGCCGCGCCGGGTGAACGCGGAGCCTGAAGACGGAAGCCTGGTCTTGCTGGCGCTGCGGGGCAATCCCGACGCGTTTGCTACCCTGGTCGAACGGTACGACCGCGCGGTGTACCACCTCGCCTACCGAACGCTGCACGACGTGGAGGAAGCGCGCGATGCCACGCAAGAGGCCTTTTTCAAAGCCTTTCGCAGCCTGCGAACGTTCAAGCCGGGGTCGAAGTTCTCAACGTGGATCTTCGCCATTACCTATCACGCGTGCTGCGACCGCCTCAACCGGCGCAAACGCTTTACGAACGAAGAGCTGCCCGACCGTGCCGACACCGCACCGGGACCGGAACAGCAAGCGATTGCACTCGACGAGGCCTCTCGGCTGCGCGCGGCGATTGACGCGCTGCCGGAGAAATACCGCACCGCGATCACCCTCTTCCACCTCCAAGGCAAGCAATATGAAGAGATCGCTGCGGTCTTGGGCCTCCCGATGGGTACGGTGAAAACACACTTGTTTCGTGCGAAGGAGCAGCTGCGCAGGCTTCTTGCCGGAACGGAGGTAACGGAACGATGACGATGGACGACGACGCACTCGACCGAGCGATCCTCGGCCTCACGCTGGAGGAGCCTCCAGCCGGCCTTCGCGCGAGCATCCTCATGGCGACGGCCTACCGCCCGGCGCCCATTTTCGCGGTTTGGGAGCTCGCGACGCTCGGGGCGCTCGGCGCCGTCGCCATCTGGCTCGTCGCCCTGCTGATCCTCGGCGGCGGCTCACTCTTCGTGCATACGGCGACAACGATCGGTGCGTTTACGTCGCGAGCGCTTTCCAACGCGGCCACCTTGGCGTGGCTGGCCGCGGGCGGTGCGACCGCCCTGTGGCTCACCCTTTTCACCGGATCCCAACCCGTCGCAACGGCCCCGCAGAGGTCCGGACGGAGGGCCGGCCGATAATCGCTTTCCATGGAGAAACGAGAAGCGCCGGAGCGGCGCCGGTATAGGGTCCTAGTCATCGAAGACGACGCGGCGATCGGCCGCGTCCTCCAGCTCGAGCTCGAGCACGAACACTACGAAGTCGAGGTCGCGCGCGACGGACTGTCCGGCCTCGAAAAAGCACTGAAGGAACCCGACCTCGTTGTCCTCGATCTGATGCTTCCGCGGATGGACGGCATCGAGGTCTGCAAGCGCATCCGCGCCAAGAGCCGGGTGCCGATCATCATGCTTACCGCACGCGATCGCGTGCCGGATCGCGTCGCGGGCCTCGACGTCGGTGCCGACGACTACGTCACAAAGCCGTTCGCGACCGAGGAACTCCTCGCGCGGATCCGAGCGCGCTTGCGCGAGCGCAGCCCGCAGGGCAACGTCATCGAATACCGCGACGTCGTCATGGACCGCGACCGGCACGAGGTGCACCGCGGCGGCAAGCCCGTGTCGCTCACCGCCAAGGAATACGCGCTTCTGGAGTATCTGCTGCTGCACCGCAATAAGGTACACACGCGCGACGAGCTTTTCAACGGCGTCTGGGGGAGCGATTTCCTCGGAGATTCCAACCTCATCGACGTCTATATCCGCTACCTGCGCGGCAAGATCGACGATGGTTTCGACGATAAGCTCATCACCACCGTACGAGGCGTCGGCTACACCATCAAGGACTAGCCGCACCTCGATGTCGTTGAGGTGGCGCATCGCCCTGGGCTATTCGGTGCTGCTGATCGTCGCCATCACGGTGATGAGCGGCCTCATCGTCTGGCGATTCGAGCAAATTTTGTACGACCAGGCCGAAACGAGCGTTAAGGCGACGATGCACGCAATCGTCCAGTTCGCTCAGCAGGCGACGACGCCGTTCTCCCTCGAGGATTCATCGGTCGGCACGCTGCAGTTCCTGTTCAACAGCAGCAATCTCGCCACGTGGAACACCGCGACGAGTTTCGTCCAGGTCGACTCGGGGCACGGCTATCCCTTCGCGAAAACGGCCAATCTCGGCGCACTGACGATTCCGCCCAATCCCCACGTATCGCCGGAGCACGACGTCGCGTTCCGCGAGGCAACGCTCGGCGGACGCTCGTTTCTGATCGAGGACCGCTACATCCGCGAGGGCCAGAACGGCGCCGTGATCCACGTCGCGGAGCCGCTCGACACGCTGCAACGCACGTTCGCGCGAGCGCGCGACGCGATCGGCGTAGTGCTCGCGGCGACGGCGACGGCCGTCGTGATCTTCTCCATCGTGCTCGCCGCGCAGGCGACGACGCCGATCAACGAGCTCGCGCGCGAGATGCGCGCGATCGGTTCGGATCGCCTCGCAATTGCGGCAGGCGCGGGCGCGCTGGACGGACGAGGGCACCGCCCGCCGTGGCGGCGCGGGCGCGATGAGGTGGCGCGGCTCGCCGACAGCTTCAACGACTTGCTCGCGCGCCTCGGCGAGGCGTTTGCGCGCGAGCGCCAGTTCATCTCCGACGCGTCGCACGAGCTGAAGACGCCCTTGACGTCGATCAACGCGAACGCGCAAATGCTCTTGCGCTGGGGCGACCAAGACAACGCAATTCGCCGCGAAAGTCTAGAGACGATCGTGCGCGAGAGCGCCGACCTCGCCGGCATGGTCAACGGCATGCTAACGCTCGCCAAAGCCGACCGCGGCGACGACATCCCGAAGGAACCGCTGTCCCTCGCACAGATCGCGAGTGAGGTCACGCAGAATGCGCTCCCGCGCGCTGCGGAAAAACGGATCGACCTGGAGTTCGGTCACGCCGGCATGCCGATCGTCTACGGCGATCCGAACCTGCTGCGCCAGTTGGTCGGCAACCTCATCGACAATGCGTTGAAGTTCAGCGAGCACGGGCGCGTGGACGTGCGCGTCGGCGAGCGAGGCCCGTCGGCATGGGTAGAGGTGACCGACACCGGGCCCGGCATCGCCGAGCCCGAGCTGGCTCACGTCTTCGAGCGCTTCTTCCGTGCGGACAAGGCACGCTCGCGCAGCGTCCCGGGAACGGGGCTGGGACTAGCGATCGTGCGCTCGATTGCCCGCGTTCATGGCGGCGAAGCCACAGCGAGCAACGTGCCAGGCGGCGGCGCGCGCTTTCGCGTCCTCTTACCGCGCGTTACGCCTCCGTTCACCGATCTTTCATGATGGCCGCGACGCGCGGTCGATACAATGGATGGGTGCGTGAACGATTGGGGCGGGGAGCAATTGCGATGCTCCTCGTCTCGCTGTCTTGTCTGGTTCTCGCGGCGCCCGCCCGCGCCGACGAACAGCTTGACGTTGGTCCTTCCGCCGTCCTCAACATTCACTTGAGCCGGGGCCACCTGACGATTCAGACGTGGGACCGCCAGCAGGTACAGATCGGGGCCGACCGTCCCATCGACGTCCAGCACCTCTCGCCGGCCCAGGTCGATCCCCGCGAGCCCCGATCGCTTCAGATCCGCTCGCAACGCATCGAGACCGAGCACGGCACCGTAACGCTCCCGGCCGAGTCGTTCGTGCTGCCGGATATCCCGGGGACGCAGCACGACGCGATCGTCGCGCGCGGCGCAGGTAACGTAACCATCACCATTCCGCGCAATACGGCGATGCTGATCGCGCACGTACGCGCGGGTCAGATGACGGTCAACGGCTACCACGGCATCTTCGTCGCGTACGCGCGGTCCGCCGGAATCGCGCTCAACGGCGTCGGAGGGACCGGGTTCGTCGAATCGCTCCGCGGACGGATCGTCGCAACGAACTCCTCGTTCGACCGGCTGCGCATGCGCACCGCGACCGGCAACATACTGTTCCAGCGCTGCACGTCGCATCAGATCCAGGCGAGCAGCACATATGGGTCCATCGTGTACGACAACGGCCACTTCCAGCCGGGGCTGGCGCGCTTCGAATCCGAGCACGGAAACGTCGCGCTCGGCGTCCGCGGCGGCGCGCAGATCGGCGCGCACAGCGGCGCCGGGCACGTCATCTCCAGTTTCCCCGACGACGCGCGCGTGCACGGCAACCCCACGACGAAACAGGCCACGGTCGGAGGCGGCGGTCCCGTTGTCACCGCGACCTCGAAGAACGGATCGGTGTACCTGTACAGCGGCTCCATGAACGAACATCCGCACGTGCGCGAACAGCTCAACGGCAGCACGCGCCTTCCGGTGCGTTATCAGATGAGCCAACCTGGCAACGAACAACCGGCGATTCCGGCCGCGATTCCGCCGCGGTCCCGCCGCATGCGTCGGCGGCCTCCGCCGTTCTAGCGCCGCGACTCAGGTAGCGGCGGCCGCAACCAGCGTGTCGACGTCGAGGCGCAGACCGTCGTAGGCTGCGACCGCGCGGATCCCGAGTTCGTCTTCGAGCCGCTGCGCGAGCCGCGGCGGGTCCGCCTCGAGCATCTTCGTACCGAAGTGCTGAAACACGACCGCCTTGGGATGGACCTCCGCGACGATGTCGCGTGCGTGCGGCCACGTCAGGTGGTCGACGTTCATCTCGTCGCGATAGCGCAGCACGTTGATCACCAACAGGTCCGGGCGGTGTCGGGCGTAGTCCGCAGCCAGCCCGTCGAAATAGCGCCCGCAGGGCAGATACGACACACGCGACTCCCCATGAACGAAGTGCAGACCGTGGGTCTCGACGGCGTGCACGTGTCGCATCGACGTGAAGATATCGACGTCTCCGACGCGGTACGGGCCGCTGCTCGGCTCGAGGCGCTCGACGCGCTCGACGTAGCGCGCGGCATACGGAAATACGACGGGCTCGTCGCCGAACGCGTCGGCGGGCGCCAGCACGGCGCCGCGACGGTGGAAACCGCCCGACGTCATCGCTTCGATCATCGCATTGACGTCGCTCGAGTGATCGAGGTGCTTGTGTGAAAGGACGATCGCGTCGAGCTCGCGCGGGCTGCACGGGGGCACGTGGTTGAGCGCTCGGACTAGCGCGCCGGGTCCCGGATCGACGTGAATCTGGGTATCTCCGAAGCGCATCCACATGCCGCCGGACGCGCGGAGCTGGCGCGCGACGACGAAACGCGCGCCGCCGCTGCCAAGGAAGAGAATCGAGCGGCTCACCGCTAGCCGAGCACGGGCAGTTTGCGGAACGATCCGTTGAGCACGGCGGCCGACGAACGCCCAAGCCAGCGCTCGAGCACCGTCGCGTAAACGCTGCGAAAGTCGACGGCGTAACGCACGTTGCCCATGTTCGTCGCACTGAGGTCCGGCGTCGAGCCGTAGAGCCCGCCCTTGACGCCGCCGCCAATCAAGAACAGCGGCGAGGCCTCGCCGTGATCGGTCCCACGGCTGCCGTTTTCCTCGATACGCCGCCCGAATTCGCTAAAGGTCAACGTCAGCACGCGCTTGTCGTTGCCGTGCGCGGCGAGGTCCTGGTAGAACGCGCCAACGGCGTTGGAGAGCTGGCTCAAAAGCCGGTTCTGCGTGGCCGCCTGGCTCACGTGCGTGTCGAACGAGCCGTGCTCCACGTAGATCGCCTTCGTCCCCAAGTTGCTGCCGACGATCTGCGCCGCCAGCGCCAAGCTGCGGCCCAGTCCGGTCGACGGGTACGACGCCTTCGTGACGTAACCGCCAATGAGCTTTGGAAGCTCTTCGGAGCTGCGCTGGGCATTGCCCTCGACCTCCATCACGTGCGCCAGGTAGGGCGAGTCGAAGGGCAGGCGCCGGTCGCGCGCGCCGCTCGAAAACCCTTCACGGGCGGCGGCGTCGCGGTCCGCGGCCATCGCGTACTGGTTGAGCGCGGGAATCGCCGGAATGTCGGTGCGTTCCGACACGAGCACTTCGGGCAGCACCTTCGATACGGCGACGCCGCTGAAAAGGTTCTTCTGCGAGACCGACGCCTCGTCGAAGTAACGCCCCAACCAGCCCGTGTGCTCGTAGCGCTCGGGGGCCGCCGTTTGCCAAATTTCGGTCGAACGAAAGTGCGAGTGATCGGGATTCGGATAGCCGACGCCCTGAACGATCGCGACCATTCCCTTGTCGTAGAGCGCCTTGAGCGAACGCATGCCCGGATTTAGTCCCACGTTGCGGTCGATCGCGAGCACGTCGCCGGGCGGGATCGCGAGCGCCGGCCGGACGCGATAGTACTGCGCGTCTCCGTGCGGAACGACGCAGTTCAGCCCGTCGTTGCCGCCGAAAAGATTGATCACGACAAGGCAGCGGTCTGCGCCGCCGGGGAGCCCGGGCAACGGTGCTTGCGCGAGTGCACGCGCGAAGACGTGCTGCGTGTTGGCAACCACCGCCAATCCCGATGCCGTCGCCAGCAAAAAGTTACGTCGCTTCATCGTCGTCATCATTCAAGCGCTCAATTCAACTGATACGACGGAGTCGCCATCGCCAAATAGACCGCGCCGCTGACACGCTGGTCGTAGTTCTCCGCGGAAAGCGAGTGCAGCGCCGCACTTCCGGCTCCTCCTAAGTAGCTCTCGAGCTCCGCGACGGATGCCGGGGAGGTGTCACCCTGCAGGATCGACTGCACGAGCGCGCGAGCCGCGGCGCGCGGCGACACCGGCAGTCCCCGCAGCCATGACGACGCGGCGAGCGTCTGGGAACCGAGCAGCTGCGTCAGGAAGTTCTGGCGCGCGATCATCGTGCCGCTCGTGAGCCAGTTCTGGCCGCCCGGCCAGCCTGCGACGGTCGGCGGAAAGAACAGGCGCTGGCCCATTTTCTGAAGCGCCGGCAGCGCGTCGTCGCCGATCTCGTGGAGGCCGAGCGTCTGGTACGCGCCCACGACGAACTCGACGGGACTCTTCACCAGCGCGCGATAGGCGCGACCGCTGTAGAACACGTCGCTGCTGAGAATCGCCGCCAGCACTGGCTTCAGCTCGAAGTCGTGGCGGCGCAGCAGGCCGGCGACGGAATCGACGAGCTCGGGCTCCGGATCGTTGTAAACGAACGAATTCAGCAAACTCGTTGCGAAGAAACGCGCGCACTGCGGCTGCTCGAAGATGATGTTGACGATGTCGTCACCCGTGAAGTTTCCGCTGCGTCCCAGGAACGTCTTGCGGCCGCCGTCGTGCCGCGCTGCGTCGAACGTCACGTCGTCGCGACGGCGGTTGACGCGCCATCCCGTCCACGCGCGCGCGGACTCGCGAACGTCGTTTTCCGTGTAGGAACCGACGCCGAGGGTGAAGAGCTCCATCAGTTCGCGGGCGAAGTTTTCGTTTGGATGGCCGGCGACGTTTTGCGCGCCGTTGAGGTAGACCAACATCGCCGCATCCTTGGAAACGGCGCGGGTAAGCTCGCGCAGATTGCCGACCGCATATCGGCGAAAAAGCGCGTTCTGGTTGTACGGAATCCACGGAAACCGCGCCGTGGCGCGCGACGTGAAGTGCCCGTGGAAGTAGACCGTCATTTTCTCTTGCAGCGGAGCGGGCGTCGCGAGCATCCGATTGAGCCACCAACGCTGCACCTCGAAGAGTACGATTCGCGGCACCGCGTGCGGCGTATTGGGCAGGTTCGGAGGCGGCGCGATGCGGTCGGCAGACGGGACCTCGACGAGTGCGGCCGCGGCTTGGGCGGCCGTGATCGACGCGTAGTGGCGAATCTGCTCCGGCGTGCCGCCGAAACCGGCTCGCCGCAGCAGATGCGCGGCGGAGCGTTCGCCCAAAGAGGCGGGGCGCGGCTGCAGCGCTCGCGCGGCGTCGAGGCGGCCGTGCGGGCGTAGCATGCCTCCGACGTCGATTTTCGTCTCTGCGGCCATGGTGCTACCTACGCGCCGCGCGGCGCACCGCCCTCGCGGCGCGTGACGGGTCTAACCGGGCTCTAAGCGCGTCGCGCCGAATGGCCAGCGTCGATGGCGGTTTTGGAGTCGCGCCTCGAACGGCGCTCCGAAAGCTTCGACGCGAACGCACAACGGATGGAGCGGCTGGTCGCGGAGCTGCGGCAGCGGCTGCAGGCGGTTCGCGAAGGAGGGGGCGCCCAAGCCGTCGACAAGCATCGCCGCCGCAACAAGCTCACGGCTCGAGAACGCGTCGACCGCCTGATCGATCCGGGGTCCGCCTTCCTCGAATTCTCACCGCTCGCCGCGTTCGACATGTACGGCGGCGACTCGCCGTCCGCGGGCATCCTCACGGGAATCGGCGTCGTCGAGTCGCAGCATTGCGCGATCGTTGCCAACGATGCCACCGTGAAGGGCGGCACGTACTACCCGATGACCGTCAAGAAACACCTGCGCGCGCAGGAGATTGCGGAGCAGAATCATCTGCCCTGCATCTATCTGGTCGATTCCGGCGGCGCCTTCTTGCCGCTGCAGGCGGACGTCTTTCCCGATCGCGACCACTTCGGGCGCATTTTCTATAATCAGGCGCGCATGTCGAGCAAACGCATCGCGCAGATCGCGGCGGTCATGGGATCGTGCACGGCGGGGGGGGCGTACGTGCCGGCGATGAGCGACGAGACGGTGATCGTCAAAGGCCAGGGCACGATCTTCCTCGGCGGTCCCCCCTTGGTGAAGGCCGCCACCGGCGAAGCGGTGACGGCCGAGGAGCTCGGCGGCGCGGACGTGCACACGCGGGTCTCCGGCGTCGCCGACCATTTCGCCAACGACGACGCGCAGGCGCTTGCAATCGTGCGCGAGATCGTGCGAAACCTGCATCTCGAGATGCCGCTGCAATGGGACCGGATCGACCCGCAGCCGCCGAAGTACGATCCGCGCGACGTGTACGGCCTCATCCCGGCCGACAGCCGAATTGGCTACGACGTGCGGGAAGTCGTCGCGCGCCTCGTCGACGCATCGGAATTCCACGAGTTCAAATCGCGCTACGGCACGACGCTGGTCTGCGGTTTCGCGCGGATCGAAGGACATCCGATCGGCATCCTGGCCAACAACGGCATCCTCTTCAGCGAGAGCGCGCTCAAAGGGTCGCACTTCATCGAGCTCTGCGCCCAGCGCGGCACGCCGCTACTTTTCCTGCAAAACATCACGGGATTCATGGTGGGCAAGGAATATGAAAACCGCGGCATCGCAAAAGACGGCGCGAAACTCGTGACCGCGGTGGCGTGCGCGGAGGTTCCGAAGTTCACGGTCGTGATCGGCGGCAGCTTCGGCGCGGGCAACTACGGCATGTGCGGACGCGCGTACGCGCCGCGTCAGCTGTGGATGTGGCCGAACGCGCGCATCAGCGTGATGGGCGGCCCTCAGGCGGCCAGCGTCCTGTCAACCGTCAAGGGCGAGATGACGCCGGAAGAGACCGCCGCGTTCGAGGCGCCCATCCTCGAGAAATACGACCGTGAAGGCAGCCCGTACTACTCGACCGCCCGCCTCTGGGACGACGGCATCATCGACCCGCTCGACACTCGGCACGTGATTGCGATCGGTCTCGAGGCCGCGGCGCACGCACCGCAGCCGCGCACGCAGTTCGGCGTCTTCCGGATGTAGTTCGTCCGCCGATCAGGGCGGCGGCAAACGACCGGCGTAGAATTTGTAGTAATCGGGCGACTCCGTCCAGCGGCCGTTGCGATACCGCAGTTCGGCGCTCGCGTGAGGCTTTGTCGGACAGCACATCGGCGCGTTGGCCGCGTAGTATGGCCCGTGCAGCACGAGCGCGTTTCCGGCGCCGATGGTCGCGCCCAGCTCGCACGGATTCACCGCAGACACCACCGGAACGACGGCCCCGCCCGCGCCCGCCGCAAACACGGCTACGGTGGTGGAACCGCAATCCGCCGCCATCTCGTGCGACTGCACGACCACTTGCTGCAGCCCCGGCCGCATCAGCTCGCCGACGCCGGCGATCGATAGGTCTTGAAGCGGAAACCAGAGCGGCGCGCCCTGCGGGCGCGTGACGCGCGACAGCGGTCCGCCGTTGCGCGGCGATTGGTAGCGCAGCCGGTACGCGCCCTGACGTGGGGCGTAAAACGACAGATACCACTGATAGAAGCGCTGGCCGCCGGCCGCGCCAAGGAGCGTCTTGCTCGTGACGACGCGCCACTGGCCGCTGCCGGGCGCGCCGTCGAGGCGAACGGGCCGACTGGCCACCGTGCTGCCCGGCGGTTCGGGCACGAACCGGCCCTGCGCGCCGGCGCCCGCTACGGCCGCGAGCGACGCTGCTGCAACGGCCGCTCCCAAGGACAGCATTCCCCACGGTGGCATGCCGGTCGTTTCGCTACGGCTTGAGGGCGCTCATTGGAATCGACGATGGCAGCTCGATGTTTCCCAGGGCTGGGGGCGGCGTGCGAACCACTTCGTGCAGCATGTCGTCCCATGCGAGCGTGAGGATCGGCAAGAGCGTCGCGAGCCGATGCGTGCCTCCACTCAGCGAGTAGTAGGAAACGGCCAGACCGGCGGACCGCAGATACTCCGCCGTGGACGTCGGATAGTGCGTCGGTATGCTGTCGTCGGCGCTCCCGGTCAGCACGTAGATCGGCGTCGTGCGCATCAACTCGACGAAGCGCCGGGAATCGGACCCCAGAAGCGCTCCTGCGATGCACATCACCGCAGACCATTGCGCCGGATGCAGCGGTGCCACCTCAAAAACGGAGAAGCCGCCCATCGAATATCCGGCGAGGAAACGCTTGCGCGGATCGATCGCAAACGATACCGTCGCGGCCCGAGCCGCGTCGTAGACGTCTGCGCCGGAACCGCGAAAATCGTAATAACCGCGGCCCCACGGCGCCACGACGATCGTACCGGTCCGCTCGGCGAGCCGTGCGATGTAATCGGGCGCCAGCAGCTGCGTCTCCGATTGCGGACGACCGTGCAGCAGCACGATCAGCGGCGCGGGGCGATCGGCGCGATACGCCGAGGGGACGTAGACGGCGACCGGCTGCATCGTGCCGTCGCGCGACGAACGCACGAACGCCTCGCCAAATCCGCGAATGGAACTGATCGATCCAAACGATCGGTCGATGAGCTGCGTGGCGAGGCTCCGGTCGAGGGCGGCGACGCGCGCGATGTCGGGCACGCTTCGATCGTCGAGTTGGTCGGCGTCGTCGCGTAGCCGCTCGTAATAGTCGAACGCCGTGTCGCGGCCGGCGATCGGCGCGATGGCGGCGATATTTGCGCGATAGCGCGCGGCCGTGTCGTTCAGGGAGGCGCGCTGGTCGCCCGCGGAACTCCCCAGAAGGAGAGCTAGAGCAACGGTGCAGACCAGCGCGTCTCTGGTCATGACGATACGCTAACGCGTCTCACTCGTGCGGTGTGACAAGCGTCGGTTAGATGCCGGCATACCACTCGTACCCCTGGTCCTCCCAGTAGCCGCCCTTGCCGCCCGCGATGGTCGCTACGCCGCCGACGACGTCGATGCGGCCGATCCATTTCGCGCTCTTATAGCCGAGCTGCGTGGGCACGCGCAGGCGCACCGGCGCGCCGTGATCGGGATCGAGCGGGGCGCCGTTGAGGCGCATGGCGAGCAGGGCCTGCGGATGACGCGCCTGATGTAGATCGAGGCTTTCGTAATACTGATTGCCGGAGCCGTCGTCGTCCAAGCAATGGAAGACGACGTAACGCGCGCTCGGGCGCGGACGCACGGCGTCGAGCACGTCGCCGAGGCGGACGCCGCTCCACTTTCCGATGGCGCTCCACCCTTCGACGCAGTCGTGCCGGGTGATCTGCGTCTGCTGCGGCATACGCTCGAGCTGCGCGAGGGTCAGTCGCTGCGGCCGCTCGACCGCACCCTCGACCACGAGGCGATAGTCGTTGAAATGGCCGGCGAGGAGGTGCGTATAGTCGGCGCCCGATGGAGTGGCAAAGCCGTTGACGCGGAATTGGCGATCCACGTCGCGCTCGGTATACTCACGTGCCAAGCCGCGGGTCCCGATCAGCGCGTGATTGAGGCCTTCCACCGATTCGAGCACGCGGCGAAAGCCCTCGTTGTTGGACAGCGCCGACGTCGCCGGACCGCAGCCGGCCAAGGCGGAGATCGACGATGCCAGGAAGAGTCGCCGCTTCATTGGGGCCGATACCAGCCGGTGATCATCGAGCGCATCTGATTTGCGGCGCCTTGCGTCGCCACCTGAAACGTGTGTACGGCGAAGAACGCCAGCAGCAGCAGCATGGCGGCGAAGTGCCACAGGCGCGCGAACTGCCGGCCGCCGAAGGCCGTGGTGAGCGGATTGGCGATCGCGTCGATGCCGGGAGACAAGGCGAGGCCGGTGATCACGACAAGCGGCGCGACGACGAACAGCACGCCGGTATACGACAGCTTCTGCAGCGGATTGTACGTTCCGTGGGCAGGCGGCGTCTTGCGCAGCTTGAGGTAGTAGGCTTGCATCGGCCAGAGCTTCGGGACGTCGCTCGGCCGCAGCAGCATATCGCGCAAATTGCCTTTGACCGCGGTCGAGAACAGCCATGCGGCCCAGCACAGCGCGCCGATCCATGCGAAAAACAGATGCCACCGCCGGCCGCCCGCAAGGTCTTGGTAACCGGGGATCGTGATCGTGGCGGAAAAGGCGCGGGCGCCGCGCGAGCCCATGCCGTCGTTGGTCCAACCGAGCCAACCCGTCGTCACGAACGTGTGCCCGAACAGCGTCGTGGTGCCGACTCCCTCGGCCGGCGACCCGATCGCTAGGACGCGCCGCGCGGGATTGCTCTTGTCAGATGCGTCGAGGTTCGGCGACGCATTGAAGATCTGAAGACCGCTGCCGACGAGCACTGCGAATGCAAGCGCCCACACCCAGTGGCTCGCCCGGGTCAGCAGGGCGTAGCGGTAGATCGCGGGGCGTGCGGCGTCCTTCATGGTTACGGCGTCTCCTTTCGCATAACGCGCGCGAGGCCCGTTTGGATGACGCCTCGAACCCTGGGCCCGCATGGTTGAGAGCGTCAAACTCGCGGTCGCCGACGGAATCGCCCGCGTCACGCTCGCCCGTCCCGACGTGCGTAACGCCTTCAACGCCGACGTCATCGGACGGCTCCAAGAGATATTCAGCGAGATCACGTCGTCCGACGAGGTCCGAGCCGCGGTCCTCGCCGGCGAAGGCCCCGCGTTTTGCGGCGGCGCGGACATCAACTGGATGCGCGAATCGCTCGGCTTGACCTTCGACGAAAACGTCGCCGATGCCGAACGCATGAGCGAGATGTATCGCGCGATCGACAACTGTCCCAAGCCCGTCGTCGGCCGAATTCACGGTTTTGCGCTCGGAGGAGGCGCGGGCCTCGCGGCCGTCTGCGACGTCGGAGTTTCGGCCGACGACGCAATCTTCGGCTTTACGGAAGTAAAACTTGGGATTATACCGGCGGTCATTTCACCCTTCGTGCTCGCCAAGATCGGCGCGTCGCACGCTCGCGCCCTCTTCCTCACCGGCGAACGCTTCGACGCACGGCGCGCAAAAGAGATCGGGCTCGTCCATCGCGTCGTCCCAGCCGCAGAGCTCGACGCCGCGGTCGAACGTACGGTCGCGGAGCTGCGCACGGCGGCGCCCGCCGCGGTCGGCGCGGCGAAGCTGCTAATCCGTCGCGTGCTCGACAACTCGTACGACGACTCGCAAACGATCACGACGCGCGCCATCGCCCGCCAGCGCGTGAGCGCCGAAGGGCAAGAAGGTTTGCGTGCGTTCCTGGAACGCCGCCGCGCCTCGTTCGCCGACCCACCACGATGATGGTGTCAGCTGTCATCCCGAGCTTGTCGAAGGATGATTAAGAAACTACTCGATTGCGAACCGCGGCGAAATCGCAGTGCGCGTGGCGCGGGCCGCGCGAGAAATGGGCATCGTGCCGCTGGGCGTGTACTCGACCGCCGATGCCGATGCGTACCATCTAACGTTCGTCGACGACGCGCGTTGCATCGGACCGGCACCGGCCGCGGAATCGTACCTCGACGGCGACGCAATCGTGGCCGCAGCCGTCGCGATGAAGGCCGACGCGCTGCATCCCGGCTACGGATTCCTCTCCGAACGCGCGTCGTTCGCGCGAGCGGTCGGTGAGGCCGGGCTGCGGTTCGTAGGTCCGAGCCCCGACGCGATGGCGGCGATGGGCAGCAAGATCGAAGCCAAACGCCGCGTGCGCGAGGCCGGCGTTCCAACGGTTCCCGGTTACGACGGCGAGGATCAGTCGCCGGGGACGCTCCGCGCGCAGGCAATGGCGATCGGTTTCCCGCTGTTGATTAAGGCGAGCGCCGGCGGCGGAGGGCGCGGCATGCGCGTAGTGAACGCTGAACCGGCCTTCGGCGAGGCGCTGGAAGCGGCGAAGCGCGAAGCCGCCGCTGCTTTCGGCGACGACGCGGTGCTGCTCGAGCGCTATTTGCGCGACCCGCGGCACATTGAGTTCCAGGTGCTTGCCGACACGCACGGCCACACCATCCACCTCGGCGAACGCGAATGCTCGATCCAGCGCCGCCATCAGAAGATCGTCGAAGAGGCGCCGTCGGTCGCGCTCACCCCGGCGCTCCGTGCGGAGATGGGGCGCGCCGCCGTGCGCGCGGCCGAATCCGTCCGATACGTCAACGCCGGCACGTGCGAATTCATGCTGGATCGCGACGGTGCGTACTACTTCCTCGAAATGAACGCGCGCCTGCAGGTCGAGCACCCGATTACGGAGCTGGTCTACGGAATCGATCTCGTGCAGTGGCAGCTTCGGATCGCAAACGGAGAGCGACTGACCATTTCACAGGACGACGTTCGGCCGCGCGGTTGGGCGGTCGAAACGCGGCTCTACGCGGAAGACCCAGCCAATGACATGCTGCCCTCGACCGGTACGATCTCCCATTGGTCGCCGCCGGAAGGCCCAGGCGTTCGGATCGATGCGGGGGTCGCCGCGGGCAGCGAGGTGAGCCACTACTACGATCCGATGCTGGCGAAAATCATCGTGTTCGGCAGCGACCGGCCGTCGGGCGTCGCACGGCTCCAACGGACGCTCGACGAGTTTGCGATCGGAGGCGTGCGCACGAACTTACCGCTGCTGCGCTGGATCGCACGCGATGCGGCGTTCCTCGCCGGGGAAACGACGACGAGTTTTTTGCCGCAGCGCCTGGACGAATCGATCTTCAAAAACACCGCACCGCCCGACGACGCCTTGCTGCTTTGTGCGGCGGCGCTGCTGCTCGACGGCAGAGCGCCATGGCGCGTCGCGGGCATCGGCGTCCCCCTGCGGCTGCGCTACGAGGGCGGCGGCGCCGACTTGTATGCCGATGCCACGGAACGCCCTGGGGTGTGGCGGATCTCCGGCGATCGCACCGGCGAGCTTGGCGCCGAGCGCCGCGGCGGCGCCGTCCATGCGCGCTTCGGCGACGCGACGGCACGCGGCACCGTGACGAGCGAGCCGGGAATTTTCACCGTTCATCTCGGCGGCGTCGCTTGGACGTTTGGCTTCGCCGACCCGCCGGCGGCCGACGGGGTGGCCGGCGCCCGGGGGGCCGACACCGGAGGGTCGGTCGTCGCGCCGATGCCTGGTAAGATCGTCAAAGTCGCGGTCGCACAGGGCGACGCCGTTGAAGAGCACGCGCTGCTGGTCGTGTTGGAAGCGATGAAGATGGAACACCGAATCGAAGCCTCCGCCGCCGCAACCGTGAACGCACTGCACGTAAAGGAAGGCCAGCTCGTCGCCGCCGGCACTGCGCTCGTCACACTGGGGCCAGTGACTCCAGTCGAACCATGATGTTGCCGCGTAGCGTAACGCTCTTTGAGATGGGGGCCCGCGACGGCCTACAGAACGAGGCCGCGCACGTTTCCACCGACGATAAGGTGCGCTTCATCGACCTGCTCTCCGCGAGCGGACTGCAGTGGATCGAGGCGACGTCGTTCGTGAGCTCGAGGGCGATCCCACAGCTTTCCGACGCGAGCGACGTGTTCGCGCGCATCCGCAAGGCTTCGGGCGTGCGCTATCCGGTGCTCGTGCCGAACCTCAAGGGCTACGCGCGCGCGAGAGCCGCCGGCGCCGATGCGATCGCCGTCTTCACCGCCGCATCGGAGCACTTCACGCGGCGCAACATCAACATGACGATCGACGAATCGCTCGATGCTTTCCGCGACGTCGTGCGCGCCGCAAAGGGCGACGGCGTATGGGTGCGCGGCTACGTGTCGACGGCGTTCGGATCGCCCTTCGGCGACGAGGTCACACCGGAGATGGTACGCGACGTCAGCGTGAAGCTGATGGACCTCGGATGCGACGAGCTCTCCATCGGCGATACGATCGGCGTCGGCGTCCCGACGCAGGTCGACGCGCTGATCCCGTTGCTCGCACAACGCATCGCGCTCGATTGCATCGCGCTGCACTTTCACGACACGCGCGGCACGGCGCTCGCAAACGTCTATGCCGGGCTTCGAAACGGCGTCACGAAGTTCGACGCCTCCGCAGGCGGCTTGGGCGGTTGTCCATACGCACCGGGTGCGACCGGCAACGTCGGCACCGAGGACGTGCTCTATCTGCTGCACTCGATGGGCATCGAGACCGGCGTCGACGCAGCAAAAGTGCGCCGGGCGTCACGCTTCATCGCAAGCGTCGTCGACCACGCGCTGACCAGCAAGGCCTACCAGGCGATGGAGGCGGCCGAAGGGAGCGGCGCTAGCGCAGCGCGAGCGGGATGACGAAGCGCGTTGCGGTGTGCGATTCGCTATACGCGCTGATCTTGTTGTCGACGAGGCCCGCCGCGATCCCGCTGGAGCGTACTTCCGCTTCCGTCGGACGCGCATCGCGGCCCTTGGGATGAAATACCCACAGCGCGCCCGCCGACTCCAGATGGGCGGCGGCCCGGGCGATCCGTGCCAGATCGCGCGGCGCGTCCACGCGTACGATGATCAGGTCGTAGCGCGTGCGTAGCGCCTGCGATGCGCCCTTCGCCAGGCGCGCGTTAAGATCGGTCTTGAACGTTTCTTCGTGTCGACCGACCAGCGCGACGTGCGCGTGCGAAACGACGCCGAGCTTCTCGAACAGCGTCCGCCCCGAATAATCCCGCTCGATCCGCTCGCTCAATGGAAACCGAGATTCTCTGGCTTCGCCGGAATTTCCGTGTAGGCCATCGGACGATCCCACCAGTCGTGGGAACGAGCGCGCACCATCGCCTCGGTGGGAGGCGCGGGAAGCCCGAGCTCTAGCGCGGCGGCGTAGGCATCGAGGTAGCGGTCGATCATTCGCTCGAGGCTGAATTCCCGCTCGACATGCGTTCGACATGCGCGCCGGTCGAGCGACTCCAGCAGCGGCACCTTTGCGACGGCGTCCGCGACGTCGTCGCACAAAAAACCCGTCACGCCGTCGACGACGATCTCCGGCATCGACCCCATGCGCGCGGCCAGTACGGGCGTCCCGCACGCCATCGCTTCGATCGTCGTCAGACCGAAGCGCTCCGGGCGCGTCGTCATGTGCACGAGCGCGAGCGCGTTGCCGAGCAGCTCGTTGCGGGCCTCGCGCTCGACGGCACCGAGAAACTGCACTCGGTCGCCGTCGATGTGGGGCGCGACGCGTTCGCGAAAGTACGCTTCGTCGTGCGGTATGGCGGCAATCTTCAACCGAACGCCGGCGCGCTTGGCGATCTCGATGGCGAGGTGTGTGCCTTTTTCGGGATGGAACCGTCCCAAGAATGCCAGATAGTCTCCCGGCCGGTCGGAAAAGGTGAACTGTGCGGGATCGATGCCGTTATACGTCGTCGCGAGATACGCCAGTCCGGGGTCGCGGTCGGCGTTGGAAATGGAGCAGTAGAAGCTGCGCGCGGCGCCCGCGTAATACGCCGCCAAGATCTGCGGCGATGAGAATCCGTGGATCGTGGTGAGCAGCGGCGGCGCATCCGACCCGAGAGCGTACGTGAGTGGTTTCCAATCGAGGTTGTTGTGGATCAGGTCGAACTCGTGGGCGCGGCGGAACGCTTCGGCAATATGCAGCGCCGTAAAGACTTCGCCGTTGAGCGCGGGATCCTGGTTCAGCCCCACCGGCACGACCGACACGAGACTCCCCTCGAAGTGCGAGTTGCCCGTCGCAAACAGCGTGACGTCGAGGCCTCGCCGGCGCATGCCGTCCGCGACGTTGAACGCGATCTGCTCCCACGGGCCGTAGCCCGGCGGCGGCGCCGGCCACGATATCGCCGCTAAGACGGCGACGCGCCGTCCCGTCAAGTCCATCGCAGTTGCTCCACGCTAACGATCGTCGTCGACCGCGTGATCGTTGCTCTCGGCGAGCGCCAGCCGGAAGTGGGTGGCTCGGATCATTCGCTGCAGCGCTGCCTCCGGCAACGGCGGCACGGGCACCGCGCGCGTATAGTCGAAGAGGTCGTGGAGGTCGTCGTCCGTGACGTCGCGCCGTCCCATGTTTCCGAGGTTCCAGTTTTCCTCGATGAACTTCACGATCGACGTGGATTCGCGGCGCGTATGCGAGACGTACGGCGACGACCGCGCATTGCGCGGATCGTAGCCCGAACGCGCCCACGCCGACATGACCACGATGGGTATGCGCATGCCCCACGTGGTGCCGTCCGGCCCCGGGGGAGGCGGGACGTGGTCGTACCATCCGCCCGAATCGTCCCAGGTCAGGATCAGCGCCGTGTCCTTATAGTAGTTGCACGCGCCGGCCGACCGACGGCTCCGAGCGACCGCGAGATAGATCGAGCCGACCCATCCGGGGCCGCCCGCGCTGCCGCTGCCGGCGTGGTCGGAGTCGAGCCAGTTCGGCATCACGAACGAAACCCTCGGCAGACGGCAGTTCGCGATGTCGCTCAGCACCGTTCCGGACGGCGTGACGACGTTGCGCTGCCATGCGGTGCCGTACCGAATGCTGCGAAAGGCGTCGTAAACATTGACCGTCGGATCTCTTGCGCTGTCGTACGCGCCGGTGTAGTACTTCCAGCTCACGCCCGCCGTGTTCAGCAGATCGCCGATCGTGGTGTCGTCGAAACATGGAAAGACGCCCGGCAGCACCATCGCTTCGCCCGGGCCGAATAGCGGCACGGTGGCGCCGGCCTTCGCGTCGCATCCCCATATCGCGCTGTTGGGATTGCCGGCGACGCGCGGCTGCGCCGTGACGAGGGCGAAGTGGCTCGCGAACGTCGGAATCAGGCGCGTTGCGAAATTGCGATCGGCCAGCGCGTAGCGCGCCGCCAGCGTGTGATAGATCGCCGTGTCCGACGCGGGCAGGTACGCATACGGGAAGTTCGCGGACGGCGGCGGGAACCCGAAGACCGTCCTGATTCGGTCTCTTCCGAAGCCGTCCATCTTGCCGCGATCCCATTCCGCGAGCAGCGACACGTGGTCGTGGCGCGGATCGGCCGGATATTCAAACGACACCGCGGCGAGCGGGAGGCGCTTCCCGTCGACCGTGGCCGTCTGCGACGTATCGGCTCCGGGATAGGGGCCACCGTGCGCCAGTACCGACGACGCGAATAAATTGTCGAACGAGCGGTTTTCTTGCACGAGCACGATGACGTGGCCAATCGGGCTGCCCGCGGCTTGCTGGCCGAGCAGCACCGGATTGGCGCCGGGCCCGGCGCCGGCGCCGCTGCGCGCGGCTCCCGCCGGAAGCGCGACGAGGGCGACCGTTAGCGCGGCGGCCTTCACGACGTCAGGGCGCATGGCGATTACTGAATCAGTCCAGCCTTGAGCACGAGCTGCGGTTCGCGCAGCGCGCGAACGTCTTCGCCAACGTCGCGGCGCAGCAGCAGCGCGTCGGCCGGCTCACCCAAGGCAAGGAGTCCGCGGTGCAAGCCGACGAGTTCTGCCGCGACGGCAGTCGCCGCATGCAGCGCCCGTTGCGGCGTCATGCCGATCAAGGCCCACATCAACTCCACTTCTTGAGCGTAGTCTTCATGGTAATTATAGGGCGTGCCGGCGTCCGAGCCGCCCGCGATGCGGACTCCGCTCTCGAACGCGCGGCGGATGTTTGTCTGCAGCGCATCGTTGAGCGCACGTGCCTTTTCTACGACGAAGCGGGGCTGATGGCCGTCTTCGAGGTGAGCGACGATGCACGTCGGCGCGCTCAGCGTCGGCACGAGGTAAACGCCCCGTTCCTTGAAGAGCGCGATGCACTCGTCGTCGAGCAGCGTGCCATGTTCGATGGAGTCGATGCCGGCGCGCAGCGCGTTCTTGATGCCTTCCGTTCCGATTGCATGCGCGGCGACGCGCAGCCCATGGCGGTGCGCCTCGTCGATGGCGGCGGCGAGCTCGTCGGGCGTGAGTTGTGCCTTTCCGGGCACGGCGCCCTTCGTCAGCACGCCGCCCGTCGCAATCAGCTTGATGCAATCGGCGCCGATCCACATCTGCTCGCGCACGGCCTTTCGTGCGTCCCAGGGCGAGTCGACCGCGCGGCCGATCGGCCAGCCGTGGCCGCCGGTCATGCAGAGCACGGCACCCGACGCGCGCATCCGTGGACCGGGGATGCGGCCTTCCTCGATCGCATCGCGCACGTCTGGGCCGATGCGGTTGGAACTGCCGACGTCTCGGATGGTCGTAACGCCGGCCTTGATCGACTTGCGCGCATTTTCCACGGCGCGCAGCAGCCGTTGGTTCGGGGTCGTCGCGCCGATCATGGCCATGAGGTCGGGTTCGCCGCTGCCTTCGAGGTGTGCGTGCGCGTTCACGAGCCCCGGTACGACGCAGGGCGCTTCGAGTTCGCACGGACCCGTCGCCGCGCGGATCTCCCGTACTCGGCCGTCGGCGATCACGAGGTCGACGTTGCGCTTCGGCGGCTCGAGCGTCCCGTCGTAGAGCGCGCCCGCTCGAACGATCATCGTGGGTGTATTCGAAGTTGCCGCAACGCCGGCCCTTTAGTGTATCTTGAGGTTCGTCAAGCTGCTCACGCCGTTGATGATGAGCTGTACGGCGATTGCTGCGACGATGATCCCGACGATTCGCCCCACCGCATCGACGCCGGTGCGCCCAAACCAAACGGTGAGGCGCTGCGCGCCGCGCATGAACCCATACGTGATCGCAATCACGACGAGCGCGACGATGACGAAGATGCCGCCGTTGAGCAGCTGGTGATCCGGCGTGGGGTTCACGAGCGCGACGCTCGCCGTCAATGCGCCGGGGCCGGTGATAATCGGGATGCCGAGCGGAAAAACGGAGGGATCGCTCGCGGGCGCCTCCGTCGCCTTTGCGCTGTCGGCCGTCTGGCTGTCGGTTTTCTCGGCGAACACCATGTCCGCGCCGACCTTGAGCAGCAGCAGGCCGCCGGCAATCTTGAACGCGCCGATCTCGACCCCGAGCGCACTTAAGAGCGCCTCCCCGGCGAAGGCGAAGGCAATCAGCGCGATGCCTGCCACGAGCGAAGCGCGCAGCGCGATCTGCGCCTGATCTTTCGCGGATCGGCCTTCCGTGAGCGTCGCAAAGGCCGCCGCAGCCTCGATCGGATTGAGCATGGCGATGAGTGTCACGAAAACGTAGAAACCCTCGCCGAGCTGGCCCGTCAGCATGCCGCCGTCCACGAAAGCGCGGCGTGCGCCGCTTGCGCCCGCGCAATCGCCGCGTCGTCGACGGGCCCGTCGACCAACATCGTGAAGTGGCCCATCTTGCGGCGCGCGACGGCGTGGCGCTTGCCGTAGACGTGCAGCACGATCGACGGGTCGCGCAGCAGCTCGGGGACGCCGGCGAGGTGGTCGCCGCGGCCGTCGCCCAGCACGTTCATCATGATCGCGTTGGCGAGCAATCGGGGGGCTGCGAGCGGCAAATCGCAGATCGCTCGCACGTGCTGCTCGTATTGCGAGCACGGCGTCACGTCGATGGTATAGTGGCCGCTGTTATGCGGCCGTGGGGCGATCTCGTTGACGAGCAGCGCGCCATCGTTCGACAGAAAGAACTCGACGCAGTAGGTGCCGACGATCTCGAGCGCGCCGCCGACGGTCCTCGCCATTTCCTGCGCCGCCTGGGCCACGTGTGCGGCCACGCGGGCCGGGGCGATCGTTTGGGTCAGGATGCCGTGGTCGTGCGCGTTTTCCGCCACCGGATAGACGACGATGTCGCCGCGCGCATCGCGCGTTGCGACGACGCTGAGCTCGCAGGCAAGCTTTACCCGACGCTCGAAAATCAGCGCGGCGCCGGCCGCCGCATCGAACGCCGCCTCCGCCTCACCGCGTTGGGCGGCGTGCCACTGCCCTTTTCCGTCGTAGCCGCCCTGCACCGTCTTGAGGATTGCGGGGAAGCCGATCTGCTCCTCTGCCGAGCCGCAGCTCCGCGCGGTCGCGGACGGCGGCATACTCGGTCGTTGCGAGGCCGGCGGCGCGCACGAAGTCCTTTTCGCGCAGCCGGTCTTGCGTGACGTGAAGCACGCCGCTCGCAGGGGAGACGCGGTGCGAGCGCGATTCCAGATGGCGCACCGAGCCGATGTCGATGTTTTCGAACTCGTACGTGATGACGTCGCTGCGGCGCCCGAGTGCTTCCATCGCATCGAGGTCGTCGTAGGCGGCGACGATTTGCTCGTCTGCGACTTGCCCGCACGGCGAGTGTTCCTGCGGATCGAGGGTGATGACCCGATAGCCCATGCGCTTGGCGTCGAGTGCGAACATGCGTCCGAGCTGACCGCCGCCGATGACGCCGATCGTTTCGACCGATTTCAATCGAGCGAGCTGGAGGCGGCTGCGTCGTGCATGCGGGCGACGTAGGCGGCGAGCCGGTTCGCCACGGGCGCGTTGTTGACGGCGACGATCCGCGCCGCGAACAGCGCCGCGTTGATCGCTCCGCCGATTGCCATCGTCGCCACGGGAACCCCGGGCGGCATTTGCGCGATCGACAGCAGCGAGTCGACGCCGCCGATTCGCGATGGGACGGGGACGCCGATCACCGGTACGAGTGTCTTTGCGGCCGTCATGCCGGGAAGGTGCGCGGCACCGCCCGCAGCGGCGATGATCGCCGCGAGGCCGCGCGCCGCAGCCGATTCCGCGTACGCGAACATTTCGTCGGGCATGCGGTGTGCCGATATCACGCGCACGTCGCAGGGAATTTGCAGCTCGTCGAGCGTATCGCGAGCCGGCGACATCGTTTCCCAATCCGAACGGCTGCCCATAATGATGCCGACAATCGGTGCTTCGCCTGCTTGCGCCATCGCGCGAGGCTTCGCCGCGAACGCTCGTTGTCATCCAAGCGACCATGAACGGTGTCATCACGACCATTAAGGTGTCATCCTGAGCCGAGTCGAAGGGGCATGCATGTCACGCTTCCTTCTCGGCATCAACTACTGGCCGCGGCGCAGCGCGATGTACATGTGGCAACGCTTCGACATCGACGAGATCGCGGAGGATCTTACGCGGATCAAAGCGCTCGGACTCGACGTCGTGCGTTTCTTCCTCATGTGGGACGCGTTTCAGCCGCAGCCGAATGCGATGGACGCCTCCGCACTGCGTCACTTCGACGAGATCATGGAGCGCGTGGCCGAAGCGGGGCTGCTGGCGATGCCGACGCTGTTTTGCGGCCATATGAGCGGCGTCAACTGGCTGCCGCCGTGGACGCTGGAACGCGATGAGACGCAGGGCCGCTTTCGCACGATCGCCGGCGGCACGGTCGTGGACCGCGCGATCGGCGACTTCTACGCGAACCCGGAGTTGCTCCGCGCGCAGGTCCTTTTCGCCCGCAGCGTGGGCGAGCGGGTGCGGGATCACCATGCGCTCTTTGCCTGGGACCTCGGCAATGAGTTTTCGAATTTACGCCAGCCGGCGAACGCGGGGGACGCGGCGCAGTGGAGCGCGCGATTGAGCGACGCGCTGCTGCAGACGTCCGGCGTTAATGCGTCTGCCGGCATGCACGGCGAAGACTTGGAGCAAGACCGCAACTTGCGGCCGTCCAGCATCGCGACGCCCTGGCCGTTTGCGACGATGCACGGTTACTCGGTCTACAGCAAATTTTCGCGCGACCGGCTCGACACCAACGTCGTACCGTTCCTCTGTCAGCTGCAGCAATCGTTCAGCGGCAAGCCGGTCCTCTTCACCGAGTTCGGCAACCCGGAGTGCCCGCCAGGGAGCTCGCGGGTCGACGGGTTCGCTTGCCTCGACGAAACGGAAATGGCGCAGTATGCGAGCGGCGTGCTTGAACGGCTTCGCGCGCGCGGCGCGCTCGGCGCGTTTTGGTGGTGCTGGGCGGACTACGATGCGGCGCTCGCCTCGCTGCCGCCGTTCGACCGCGCACCGCACGAGCTGCGGTTCGGCGTCGTGCGCAGCGACGGCAGCATGAAGCCGGTTTCGAAAACGCTCGCGCAATTCGCGCGCGAAGCTCGCAGCGTCGCAGAGTGTCCCGCCCCGATCGCCGGCGAAGCCGAGCACTACGCCGGCCTCCCGCAAAGCATCGAGCGCGAGTACGCCGCATACTGTGAGGCGAATGCCTGACGGCCGAGTCATCGTCGTCACGGGTGCAACGTCGGGCATCGGCCGCGCGCTCGCGATCGCCGCGTCGCGACGCGGTTTTGCCGTGCTCGCCGTGGGCCGCCGAGCGGCGCGGCTCGACGAGCTCGCGGAAGCGATCCGCGCCGACCGAGGGCGATGCGCCGTCGTCGCCGCCGACGTGACGGCCCGCGAAACGCCGGCGCGCATCGTCAACGCCGCGATGGTTGCATTCGAACGGCTCGACGTCGTCGTGAACAACGCCGGGGCGGGCACCTACGGCCCGCTGCTCGAGCAGACTGACGCGCAAGTGGAAGCGCAGTGGCAGCTCAACGTCGCGGCGCCCCTGCGGATCGCCCGCGCGGCGCTCGGGCCGCTGGCGGCGGCCCGGGGACAGCTCGTGTTCGTCGGATCGGGCAACGCGCGCATGCCATTACCGAACTACGGCGCCTATTCGGCCGTCAAGGCTGCGATTCGGGCCGCCGCAATCCAGCTGCGCCGCGAACTGCGCGGGCGAGGCATCGTCGTGACGTACGTCGATCCCGGGCTCGTCGCGACCGAGTTCCACTCAACGATCGGCATCGAACGCGTGCGGCACATCCCGGCGGCCTCGGCGCAGCACGCAGCGCACGCCATCCTCCGCGGCATCGCACGCCGGCGCGCCGTGGTCAATGCCGTTCCATGGCAAAGCGCCGGGACGGTTCTGGGCGAGTGGCTCGGCACGCTGGCCGACCCGATCGTCGCGAGACGCTTCGCTCCAAAGCGAATCGGCAGTGATGCGGTGACCGCCGCGCCGCACTTCGAATCCAACGATGAAGCGAGAGGCACGTTCGACGACGCGATCGGTTCGGTCGCGCGGCGCATGGAGCGGGTGAAGCTGCCGCCGGCGTTCCTGCGCGACGCGCTCGTGCCGGGCACGACGTTGGAGCTCAACGTTCTCGCCATGCGCTGGGCGGGCATGCCGAACAAGAACGAGCGCGCCGTGCTGCGCGAAGCGCTCGACGCCTTGGCTGCTGCGCGCTATCTCGAGCCGCTGGAGCACGAAAAATGGGAGGTCGTACGCGCGGCAGATTGATCGCCGCGCTCGCGAGCGCCGCGGCAGCGACCGTGCTGTGTGCGGCGGCCGCGTCGTTCGCCGCCCCGGCCCAGCGCGGCATCTTCGCTCTGCTGAGCGCTTCGCCGAGGATCGTTTCGGAAGCATGGCTCGACGCCTCCGGAATCGTGCGGATTCGGCAGTATTACCCGGGCGTCACGGCGCCGATCCGCGAGTACGGTACCGACATGCAAAAGCTGATGCATTTGATCGTCGTGCGCGACGACTTCGCGACGTTCGCGCACCTTCATCCGGCATTCGACGCGAATACCGGCACGTTCACAGCGAAGGTCGGCGAGCTCTCCGCCGGCCACGCGTACTACGTCTATGCCGACAGCGAGCCGCGCGGCGTCGGTCAGCAAGTCTTCCGCTTTACCATGGGCGGCGGACCGCCACGCGTGCCGCACGCGACGTCGCTGCCGTATGCGGCATCCGGGCCGAGCATCCGCGCGGGCCGCTACACCGTCTCGCTCGCCCGTACGACGCTGACAGCGAATCGACCGCAAAACATCGCGTTGATGATTTCCGACGACGGTCGCCCCGCGCGCCGCCTACAGACCTATTTGGGGGCGGCGGCGCATGCGGTGTTCATCGACACAGCCAACCTCGTCTACGTCCACGTTCATCCGAGCCTGCGCGGGAATGGCACGCCGACTGGCGGCATGGCGATGGAAATGAACGACGCGCGGCCCGGGCCATCGCTGCAACTCGAATCGCCGGCGCTGCCGCCGGGCAGCTATAAGCTCTGGATCGAATTCCGAGGCGCAGACGGCGCGATCGACACGGCCGCGTTTACGATACGCGTACGGTAAGGGCGCGCAGCTGCTTGAGGGCGATCGCCGCAAAGAACAGCAGCGTCGCCAGCAGCACGATGGTCGCGCCGCTCGATGCCCGGACGTAGTACGAAAGGTAGAGTCCCCCAACGGTGCTGACGGCGCCGAACAACGCCGACAGCGCCATCATCGGGGCGAAGCGCGCGGTGAGCTGGTAGGCCGCCGCCGCCGGCGTGACGAGCAGCGCCGCAACCAGCACGATGCCTACCGCCTGCAGGGCGACGACGATCGTCAGGGCCAGCATCACGAGCAGCGTGTACTCGTACGCGGGCGCTCCGATGCCGCTGACTTGAGCGACGATCGGATCGAACGTCGTGTAGAGCAGGCCGCGGAAAAGGACGACGACCGCAGCCGCGACGATCACGCTCAGGCTGAGGATGAGCCACAGGTCCTGTGGCTGCACCGCGAGGATGTCGCCGAAAAGGAAACTTTGCAAGTCGACGGCATAGCTCCGCTGCTGGCTCATGAGATAGACGCCGAGTGCGAACATGCCGGTGAAGAGCACCCCGATCGTCGTGTCGAGCGAGATGCGGCCGCGGCGGTGGACGAAGCCGATGCCGAGCGCGGTGATCACCGCCACGACGCCGGCGCCGATATAGAAGTTGGCGCCGCGCAAATACGCGATGACGATGCCGGCGAACGAGGCGTGCGCGATGCCGTCGCCGATGAACGACAGCTTGCGAAGGATAACGTACGTGCCCATCGTCGAGCAGAGCAGCCCGACGGCGAGCGCTGCGACGAACGCGCGCTGCATGAAGGCGTAGTGGAATGGCTGCGTCAGGACGTCCACGCCGTCAGGCCTTGATTTCCGGATGCGCTGCATGCGCGTTGTGCGGCTCGTGATCGTGGCGCAGGTGGCCGTGCGTGTGCGTGTGCTCGCGGATCGCGCTGTACGCGCCGGACTCGACGACTTGCCTCGGCGTGCCTAGCGCGAGGACGCGCCGGTCGAGCACGAGCAGACGATCGAACCACTCGTCCACCCGGTCGAGGTCGTGCGTCGCCATCAGCACGGGCAACCCGCCGCCGACCAGAGCGCGCACGATCTCGCGCAGCGCTTCTTCGGTTGCGGCATCGACGCCGGTGGTCGGTTCGTCGAGGAGCAGCAGCGCCGGCTCTTGTGCGATTGCGCGCGCGACAAACGCGCGCTGCTGCTGTCCGCCGGAAAGGCGGGCGATGTGCCGCCCCGCCAGAGGCTCCATACCCACCAGTTCGAGCGCGCGCCGCACGACCTGCGAGTCGCGGGCACCGAAGCGCTGCCAGAAGCCGAGGCGCGCGAAGCGCGCCATCGCAACGACGTCCCAGACGGTCGCCGGAAACGACCAGTCGACGGCCTCGACCTGCGGCACGTATGCGATCGTCCCCGGCGGAAGCTTGCGCGGGCGGCCGCCGAGAACGCATAGCTCGCCGCCACTGGGCAGCAAGAGCCCCGCGATCGTCTTGAGGAGCGTGGACTTGCCCGACCCGTTCGGCCCCACGATGCCGAGCGATTCGCCGCGATGCACCGTGAACGTGGCATCGATCAGCGCAGTGAAGTCTTCGTAGCGCACGCTCAAGTTTCGCGCGACGACGGCATCGACGATCGTGGCACCCTGACCAGAGTCGAAGGGCGACACTACTTCAAAGCCTGCACGATAACATCGGTATCGTACGTCAGCATCGCGATGTAGTTGGAAACGCGCGGATCGTACCCAACAGAATCGTCGTAGAGATCCTCGACGATGCGAATTCCCGCTCCTTGCGCGATGGAGTGCAGCAGCTTGGGACTATACTCCGGTTCGCTGAAGACGGCGCGCAGGTGATGGGCCTTGGCGACATCGATGAGCTGCGCGATCTGCTGCGGATTCGGCGCCTGACCCGGGTTGCGCTCGACGAAGCCCAGCGTGGTGATGCCGAAGCGGTCGTTGTAGTACTGCCAGGCGTTGTGGAAGACGACCATGTAGCGACGGGAAGGCGGAATGGTGGCGATCCGCCGGCGGATGTCTCGCGTGAGTTGCGCAAGGCGGACGTTATAACTGGCGGCGTTGTGCCGGTATGCTTGCGCGTGCGCGGGATCGACGGCGATGAGCGCGTCGCGGATAGTGTCGACGTACCGCTGCGCGAGTACGGGATCCATCCATAGATGCGGGTTGAGACCTTTGACGGGTAGGCCGGCGCTGCAGACGACGACGCGTCGATGGGCGGTGCCAGCATCGTGCAGTAATCGGTCGAGCCAGGTCTCTAGGCCGGCGCCGTTCTCGACGACGACGTTCGCGTCGGCGACGGTCGCTACGTCTTGGGGCGCGGGGGAAAACATTTCCGGCGACGCGCCAACCGGAACGATGTTACGAACGGTCACGTATTCACCGCCGACGCCTTGTACGAACGAGTTGAAAGTTGAGATCGTCGTAACAACGGCAACCTTGCCGACGCTGCCGGTGCGTTCCCGAGCGCATCCGCTGAGCAACGTCGCGCCGAGCAGCAGCAGCGCGGCGCCGCGCGCTAACGGCACGAGCGACAGTGCCCGAAGAACTCGAGTGCGTGCGCGTCGAGTTGAAATCCGTGGAGGCGGCGCAGCGTTTCAGCAAACTCGCCCATGGCGGCACAGTCGACATCCTCGACGCGGCCGCAGGTTCGGCAGATGGCGTGGTGGTGATGGTACGCGGGTTCGCACAACATATACGTGGCCTCGCCCTGCGCGTCGGCGCGCGCCGTGATGTCGCCCTTCGAACGAAGGTGATCGAGCGTACGGTATACCGTTGAGAGGGAAACGCGGGCGCCGGCGCGGCGTAATTGCTTATGAATCTCACCCGCCGATAAAAAGCGCTGTTCGCGCGCCAGGACGGCTGCGATCGTTTCGCGCGGCCGGGTGACGTAATCGGCTCGGCTGGCCATAAGGCCCTATTTGCAAATGATTCGCAAATAGTCCTTCATGGCTGCCGAGGGCTCGTACTCGGGACGGGAGCCGGCGAGGGACACGTCGCGATCGCCGCTTTGGCCTTGATCCGGACATGGTCGCGCCAGTACGCCGACGTCTCGGCCCAAACGGGCAGGTTCAGACCCACCGCGTCGGCGCGCGACCGGACTTTTGGGACGACGTCCTTGAAGGCGGCCGGTACGGTGCCTTGGTCGCTGTTGACGACGTTGGCCAACCCGAGCCACGCGTCGGCAAGCATCATCGTGGCGAGGGCCGTGGCCGCAGCGCTGCACGACGGATTGAGTTTGCCGGCAATGTCAGCCTCCAGCGCCAGTGCCCAGGCCGAAAAGGCGGCGATCTGAGCGAAAAGTGGGGCTCGCTCGGCATCGCTGCTGCAGACGCTTTCCAAGACGTCGCGTTCTTCGTTAAGCACCGAGATGACGTCGACCAGGGCGCCGTAACGCTGGAGCAGCTGCGCGGAATTTCCTTCCGACGCACGGCGATCGTAATCGCGCAGGTGCGACGATGCCTCGTCGATCGTTTGAGTATTGCAGCGGTTTTCGGCAATTAAGACGGACGGCGCCGCCCGCTCCGGCGCCCCCACTGCTATCAATGCGAGCGCCGCCGTTGCGCACAAGACTGCCCTCATGTGCTTTGACAGGTGCCCAGGCCGGCACGTACAATCCTCCAGGACCTCAAAGTCGGCCCGTGGGGATGTAGCTCAGCTGGTAGAGCACTTGCTTCGCATGTAAGGGGTCGGGGGTTCGAGTCCCCCCATCTCCACCAACGGAAACGCCTTACTCTGTAAAGAGTTTTGGCGTTTTTGTTTCCGCGGCAATGCGAAGCGATGGGCCGCATTTACGACAATCGTACGACAATTGGGTTCGAGCGCGGCGAAGATCCGGTCGGCGGTTTGGGCGACGCGCTTGGCCGTATGGTCGAACAGGTGGCCGTAACGCTCGAACATCATGCGGGTGTCCGAATGCCCCAAACTGCCCGCGATCGCGAGCGGATCTTCTCCCGCCTCGATAAGCAGAGAGTTGGCGGTATGGCGAAGGCTGTGGAACGTGACGTCGGGCAATTCCGCCTGTCTGAGCAACGGTTTGAAAACGCGTCTGAGGAAGTTGTTCTTCCGAAGCGGCGTGCCGGCAGCCGACGTGAAGACGAAGCCGCTTGGCGAGTTGCCTTCTGCTCGAAGCGCGGTAAGCGCCGTTCGTGCGAGCTCGGGAAGATAGATGACGCGCCGCGACTTCGGCGTCTTCGGCTCTGAGCGTACGAGATGACCGCCAGCGGTCTTCTGCCAGCGTCCTCTTGATAGCGATCGTCCTAGCCGCGAGGTCGACGTCATCCCAGGTGAGAGCGAAGATCTCGCCTTGACGCATTCCGGTGGTAACCGCAAGAGTCAGCAATGCACGGTCGCGAGTATTGCGCGAAGCAGCGAGAAGCTTCATCACTTGCTTCCCATCGAGAACGGACACCTCGGGTCGCGGTGGTTTCGGGCGCGGGACGGTCTCACACGGATTTCGCGCGATCTTGTCTTCACGAAACGCGACATTGAGAGCGCACGAGAGGGTAACGAACGCGGTCCGCCGCGTAACCAGGCCGACGTCGTCATCTTTCCAGCGGCGCAATAGGAAGCGTACGTCATCTGACGTGAGCTCGCTAAGCTTGCGCGCTCCAATGTGCGGCACGATATGCTTGCGTATCATGTGCTCGCGAAGCTTGAACGTACTCGGACGAATGCTCAGAGCGTTGAGCCAGGTTGTCAGATAATTGGCAAGCGTTACTGCAGCTGCGAGTGGCGACGGCGGTGCGGTGCTCCTCGCGGTACTCACGCATCTTCGTCGGCGATCGCGCCGCGGGTCTTGCCGTAGAACGACTTGCGGACAATCGACCCATCCGGAGCCTTGAGGGTCAACTTCCCCTCAAAAGTGCCGTTCTTTCGCCGGGATATGGTGCCCTCGCCGTGAGCGCGCTTGCCCATTAGGAAGCACTCCGTTCAAGGCGGCGGGCGCGCAGTCTTTTCACAAACTGCTGGACAGCTCGGTACTCGACCCGACGGCGCCCCGTCCTCCGGTCAAGCAGATATGGGAGCAGGCCACGCTTCATCAAGCCGTAGACTTTCGTTTTGTGGTATCCAAGGAGTCCGCACACCTGTGGTACCGTCAGCAGAATAGGCTTGATCGCTCGGCGGATCGCCGGCGCCGGCTTGGATCGTTTCTGAAAGCTTCTGCAAGCATTCACGCACATCATCGAGGCTACTAGTTGCTGCATCAAGCGCCATTTTAATCCGTTCCAGAGAAGATCCGCCGGCCGGCGGCCGCAATTCGGCAAGTTCGTCGCGAATGACGTTGACGGGGCTTTGCTCTAAGGCTCGCGTTGGTTGCATTCGAGTGATCCCGCGCACGACAAAAAGAAAAGGCCCTCGCGGGGCCATTACGTACGCCTTTTGCCTGCATTATAATGCGGGCGAAAGTCTGCTGTACTCTTACATGCCAATTATCCCGCGCGTCCTGGCGGACGTCAAGCGGCGGTCGTGGCTACGTGCAGCTCAGCGCGCGATTTCTACGAGGCCCTTTGCGCCAAGAGTGATCGTGCTGCCATCGTCTAGCCACAAACGAACGGCATCTTCTTCGATCGTACGCACGTCCACGACGACGTGAAAGCCGGCCAACCGGCGCACGAGCATGCCACGCTTGATCTCCCGGATGCAGGCAAGTGTCGTACCGTAAACTTCGATCACTGTTTCTCTCCCGCGGCCCGACAATGGCGCCGCCGCACGGCGGCGTAACCGCGCGCGAAGGGACCCGCGCGCAAGGCCGGAGCGCAGCGGAGCCGCGTCAGCGGTCGCCTTGCGCGTGGGATGCGCCAGCGCGGTAGCCTTGCCGGGTGGCGGCGCCGGCATCGGGTCGCGGGTGCGGTATATCCCTCTTTACTCCGTTCGTTAGATCGGTGTTAGACCGCGATAGTACTGGCGATCAAAAACGCCGATAGAAACGAGAAGAATTCGCCTGCGTCAACGGAAATCGAATCTGATAGCGACGATCCCGACTGATCCCAAAGAGTGGCGGAAAGTGTTGTCAGGTAACGCTTTCTTAGCCTCCGGCGTCCCGCGCAGTCCCGGGCAGAGCCTCTCGATTCTAAGACATCCGTGCCACATGGGTGCCACGGCTCGCAGCGTCCGACGGGCAAGCAAAAACTTGCCGTGCCGCGCCGCAGGTTGCAGCGACGATTTGGTTCATAACGACTGACGTCGCCCGCGCACTAGGGCGTTAGCCGCCGGGCCCCGTGCTCAACGCACCTTGAGCTCCGGAGCAGGCAATTCTCAATGGTGCTGGCGACTACAAAGGCTACGACAACCTTCCACGCCGCGCCCGGCTCACAATTTTCATTGCTCCCGAGACATTCAACCGGTACGTGGCCATCTTCACACTGATGCCGAATTCGTCGGACACTTCGGTGGGCGTGGCACGGCGAAAGGCCATGGCTATACATGCGTCATTTGGCAAGAGCAGCGCTCCAGCGAGGTACTGCGCCTCATCCTCGACGTTCTGGTCCCAGTATCGGCACCCACGATGATCTAGTGCGGGGCACGGCGCATGCATCAGCAGACCATGGGAGAGTTCGTGAGTGATATTACTCGCTTGCCGTCCCGGCGAATGGCCGTCGTTATGCACGATCGTTCGGCGGTAACCGAAGAAGACGGTCACAGCCGAAAATTTCTCGGGTTCGATGTCGCGGAGCCACTGGACTGGGTCCGGAGCCGCTCGTTCCAAGTCGGAGAGGGTCAGAACCGGGATGTCGAGATGTGCTGCCAGGGCTAGCGGGTCTAGGCGATCCAGCGCGCGCAGACTCGAGCTCAGCGCGTACGTCCCTCGCTATACTCTCGGCCTGCGTCTTGAAGCCCCAACGGTACCCCATGATGCGCTACTTCTTTCGCAGCCTCTCGTATGTCGCTTTGATGACCGCATCCAACGCAGTCGCAGCCTCGGCGTTGAGGTTTCGATCGCTTCGGAGATAGGTCGAAATCATAGCGAGCGGCTCAGGCGTCGTCGTCTGGGCACGACCGCGAATCACGTAGTCGTCCGAATTCAAGCCGGACCATGCGACTAGCGCTGCTAAGCCGTCAACGTCTGGTCGGCGGCCTTGCGCCATGCGCGTCAGGGTGGAGGCGCTTACCCCGGCCTCTCCGGCTACATCTTTCCAGTTCTTTCCCTTAGCCATTCGAACCGCGTCAAGCGCCGCGTAAAACGCATCCGCATCGAAGGACCCCTTTTTAGCCATCATCCTCCTTGGCGAATTGCAATCTTGCAATTGTAGTCGAACCTGCAATACTACTATAGCAAATGCGAACCTATTTCGCAACTAGAGCAGGAGGACCCTTGGGTGAACTCAGCAGCCGAGAACGCTTCTCTGAGACCCCGACGTCCGACCGGTAGAGATCAAGGTAAACCATAAGCCCGTTGTCGTCAATGAGCACGAAGTCACTGGACTTCAGATCAAGCAAGCGGCGATTAGCCAAGGAGTGAAAATCGAGCTGAGCTTCCAGCTTTCCGAGGTGCTCGACCATCATAAGACGCGGATCATCGGCAACGAGGAAGTCGTCCGCGTCCATGAAGGCTCGAGATTTCTCGCCGTCCATGGTGACGATAACTCCTAGCGAGTGGCACTGAAGCCTGAGGTCGCTCAGGCGATCGAGGAGATCCGTTCTTCCTTCGCAGACAGCAGCGTTGAGGCAACAGAAGACGGCGAGGGTGGAGCGTTTGTTTTCGTCGAGCCTGTTGATCCGGGGCCATCCTACACTCAACGTGCAACATGGGTTGGGTTCCGGATCACGTTTCAATACCCGTACTCAGACGTGTATCCTCATTTTGTACGGGGGGACCTGTCACGAGCGAATGGGGCTGCGCTGGGGGAGGGGATGTCCGCCACTCGTTCCAGAATCGACCAGCAATTCAGATCTCGCGCCGCTCGAACCACTTAAATCCCGATGTCGATACGCGGCAATCAAGCTATGAAAGGTGCTTACGTGGCTTCGCAGCCGTTGACACCGTGGACGCTGCGCATCCCAGGGCGCTTGTGGCACCAGCTTGAGGGGCACCTTTTCCCCGGCGACGGCGATGAACATGGAGCGCTGATCAGCGCCGGAATCTCGCAGACTCAACGAGAGAACCGTCTTCTGGCCCGCGAAATCCATCCCGCACTTGATGGCATCCATTACGTTTCCGGCGACTATGGCTACCGAAAACTAACCGCCGAATTCGTGCGGGATCGAATACTCGCATGCCAGCAGGATGGTCTCGCTTACCTAGCGGTGCACTGTCACGGCGGAAGCGACTCGGTGGAGTTCTCGGGGGACGACCTGGCTTCTCACGAGCGTGGCTACCATGCTTTGCGCGACATAGCAGACGGCCAAGTTGTCGGTGCACTTGTTTTCGCCTCAAACGCTATTGCCGGAGATCTGTGGCTTCCCGACGGTCGCAGAGTCGCGTTATCCAAAGCGACAATAGTCGATCGGCCGCTTCGCGCACTCTTCCCGAAGCCGTCGCGCCTGCCAAAAGAAGATCCCAGATACAACCGCCAGGCTCGACTCTTTGGCGACCGTGGACAGGCGCTTTTGGCGGAACAAAAAGTTGGCGTTATCGGAGCGGGGGGGGTTGGTTCACTAATCATTGAGTATCTTTCCCGCCTCGGAGTTGGCCAGCTTGTCGCAATTGATCCGGAACGCATTGAAATCACCAATTTATCGCGCGTGGTCGGGAGTTCGCCAGCCGATGCCCGATCATGGCTTACGCGAGATGGCAATGTTGAACTCCTGCGCCGCTTGGGTCTGCGTCTAGCGCGTCAGAAAGTGCGTATCGCCCAGCGGGCCGCCAAACAAGCAAACCCTCGGATCTGCTTTGAGGCTGTTACTCAGAGCGTCACCGACAACTCAGCAGCACTCCGGCTCACGGATTGCGACTTTCTTTTTCTCGCCGCTGACACGATGCAGGCTCGACTTGTCTTTAACGCTCTCGTTCATCAATACGCTATTCCCGGCATCCAGGCTGGTGCAAAGGTCCCGCTCGAACGCGACACCGGGGATGTTCTCGACGTTTTCAGCGTCATGCGTCCCGTGTGGCCAGGAGAGGGCTGCTTGTGGTGCAACGGACTCATAGATCCAACCGCACTGCAGGATGAAGCTCTGACGGAGAAGGAGCGGCAGAGGCAGCGGTATGTCGATGATCCGAGGGTAGTCGCGCCGAGCGTAATCAGTCTTAACGCGGTAGCTGCCGCGCACGCCGTCAACGACTATTTGTTCACCGTAACCGGCCTTCTTGAAGCGGCAACACCGTTTCAATATGTGCGGTTCATGCCGCGTACCTCGGAGGTATGGTTTGATGCTCCGAGATCTGATGCAGATTGCAGAGAATGCGGCTCAGCTGCTCGCAGTCGGCGTTCACGAGGCACGACGCGCTCACTGCCAACAAGATAACGGTATTCGTAGGGAGCGCCTGCCACAACGAGTGTGCCGCGGCCGCTTCTTCGGCTTGTGGCGGTCAGGCTGCGGTTTGGCATAGCAACTCTGCTTGCTCCAAGACCTGCTCCGTTGCCCTCTCCGCCGCGTCGGGCGGATAGCCGTGGTTCCGCAGTAGCTTCTTGATCTTGAGTCTAATGCCGGCCCTCACGCTCTCACGCAGGTTCCAGTCGATCGTTGCGCTCTCGCGCACGCTCTTCACGAGGTCCCGCGCAATCGCACGCAACCTTGCGTCGCCTAAGACTTCAACGGCGCTTTTGCTTTCGGCCAGCGCATCATAAAAAGCCAGCTCATCGTCGCTGAGTCCCATTGACTCGGCGCGCCTTGGTTCGTCCCGAAGTTCCTTGGCGAACTCGATCAAGTGCTCGATGAGTTGCATAGTCGTGAGGGACCGGCTCTCATACTTCTTGACGGCTTCCGACAACATGTCCGAAAACTTGCGTGCTTGGACCGCGTTCTGGCGCGACCTTACCTTGATCTCGTCGCGAAGCAATCGTTCCAGCATCTGGCGCGCAAGGTTGTGCTGCTCGATCCCGGCGATCTCTGCAAGGAAGTCGTCGGAGAAGACGGATATGTCTGGTCGCTTGATCCCCGCCTGTTCGAGGACGTCGACAACGCCGCGCGAGCCTATCGCCTCTGAGACCAGCTGTTGAAGCGCGAGGTCGATCTCTTCCAGGCTCTGTCCGGCGGGGGGCGAGATCTTGATAATCGTCGCCCGCACGCCTTTGAAGAAGGCCACCTCGTCGGAGATGCCACGTGCGTAGTCCGACGTTGATGCAAGCGAAAATGCTTTGCCAAGGCTGGCAGCGGCCCGCAGGTACCTGCTCTTCCCATCCTCGAGCCCGAGAACGTGGTCGGCTCCCTTGACCAGCCCGAGCATCTTCTGCGCGGTATCGCCTTCGAGGTATGCCTGATACGGGAATGCGTGGAACATTCCGCGGACGACTTCGTAATCGCGCTGCAAGACGCTAACGGCATCGCGTTCATCCAGCACGGGGTCGCCGGTGCCGCCAGACTGGATGTACGTTGCGAGTGCCCTCTTCAGGTCTTCGCCGATACCGAAGTAATCGACGACGAGGCCACCGGCCTTGGTCTTGAAGACGCGATTGACGCGCGCTATCGCCTGAACGAGGCTGTGACCCTTCATCGGCTTGTCGACGTACATCGTATGCAGCGGTGGGACATCAAAGCCCGTGAGCCACATATCGCGCACGATAACGAGCTTCAGGGGATCGGCCGGGTCTTTGAAGCGCTTCTCAATGGTGCGCCGCCGCGGCTTGTTGCGGATATGCGGCTGCAAGAGAAGATCGTCGGCGGCGCTGCCGGTGATGACGACTTTGATCGCGCCGCGCTCGTCCTCGTCGTCGTGCCACTGCGGACGCAGCGCGACGATCCTCTCGTAGAGCCGTGCGCAGATACGCCGGCTCATGCAGACGATCATCGCCTTGCCTTCGAAATCGAAACCTCGCTGGCGTTGCTCGAAGTGCTCGACAAGATCGCGCGCCACTTCCTCGATACGCGCGTCGGTGCCGACGAGAGCCTCGATCTGCGACCAGCGACTCGCACTGCGGCGTTTCTCGTCGTCTTCCTGGCCCTCGGTTATCTCCTCGAACTCTTCGTCGAGATAAGAGACCTTCACCGGATCGAGTTCGACCTTCACGACGCGGGCCTCGTAATAGATCGGCACGGTAGCGCCGTCGTCGACGGCGCGGCGCACGTCGTAGATGTCGATATAGTCGCCGAAGACGGCGCGCGTGTTGCGGTCTGTGAGCTCGACCGGGGTCCCAGTGAAGCCGATGAACGACGCATTCGGCAGCGCGTCGCGCAGGTGGCGAGCGAAGCCGTACGCCATCTCACCGGTGGCTTCGTCAAGCTTTCCCGCGAAGCCGTATTGGCTGCGGTGCGCTTCGTCGGCGACAACGATAACATTGCGCCGATCCGTGATCGCTGAATAGCGGGCGCCATTGCCTTCCGGCAAGAATTTTTGGATCGTGGTAAAGACTATATGACCGGAAGCAACCGCCAATGCGGCACGTAGGTCATCACGGCTCTCGGCTTGTTCAGGCGTCTGGCGCAGAAACTCAGCGCAACGCATGAACTGGTTCGAGAGTTGATCGTCTAGGTCGTTGCGATCGGTCAGTACTACCAGCGTAGGATTGGCGAGCTGGGGATGCTGCGCGATTTTCGAGGAATAAAACACCATCGAAAGGCTCTTACCGCTCCCCTGCGTGTGCCAAAAGACTCCTATGCGGTGGTCGCCACCCGCGGTCGTCGCGGTAATCGTCCGTTCGACCGCCTTGTTCACGCCGTAATACTGATGATAGGCGGCGACGATCTTGTTGGGCGGTGTCGTGGTCTCGAAGAGGATGAAGTAACGAATGATATCGAGCAGCCGCCGCTTGTCGAAGACCTCATTGACGAGCGGCTCGATCTCGATCGGCACCTTGGCGCCATCCGCGCGCTTCCACGCGCTGAAACGCTCCCAATCGGCGGTGAGCGAGCCCATCCGCGCCTGACTTCCGTCGGCAACGACAATCAGCTCGTTGTAAGCGAGCAATCCCGGCAGATCGCGCTTATAGGTTTGCGCTTGACGGAACGCGCTGAGGATCGTCGCCTTCTCGTCCATCGGATTCTTGAACTCAAACAGCGCGACTGGTAGGCCATTGACGAAAATCAGAAGGTCTGGCCGGCGCTCGCCGGCATCTTCTTTGATGGTAAACTGGTTGATGGCGAGCCAATCGTTCGCATCGCGATTATGAAAATCGATGATGCGCGCCCTAGCATAGCGCACGCCGCCCGCTCCGTCGCTGTACTCAACGCCTACACCCTCGATGAGGAACCTGTGGAAGCGTTGGTTGTTGAGTATGAGATCGGTCGTTTCGTGGACCGTGACCTTGCGTAGCGCGTCTTCGAGGGCGGGCGTCGGGATGTCTGGATTGAGCCGCTGTAGTGCCGCTCGCAGGCGCCCGACTAGGACGGCATCCTTGAAAGCTGAGCGCTCTTCAATGGCCCCGCCCGGCGCGATTGCTGAGCCGTGGACATGTGCGTAACCGAGTCCTTTGAGGAGTTCGATCGCATACTGTTCGACCGCATCTTCGTTCAGGTAGACGGACACTAAGCGGTCTTCTCCACCATTTGCTCGTCCTCGCGTACGCGGATCGCGCCGGACATGAGCTTGGGAAGCAGTGCGTCGCGAATCGTCGACAAGGTGCGAGACTCGAAAATCGCTGCCACGATTCGATCAACCATTGGGCTGACGAGCGATGTGAATAGCTCCGCTACAGCGGTAGGCGGGAGCGTCACTTCGTAGTGGGAGATGTGTTCCCAGGAAGCACGCGGCATTTTTGTGCCTGTTGAGCACCGATCAGTATGCGCGACCAGCGCATCGCTGCATAGGTGCATAAGCACAAGCCCAAACCACTCGCTTGAGGTGGCCGTCGAGATGAGGATGTCGGTCGAGCAGACACCTGACACTGGGGCGACGCCGACCTTGTGGAAGTAGGGGCGCAGTTTTCCAAAGAGTATGTCTCCCCGCTGGAACTTTGACTTGTTGCTTTCCAGGTTTTCCGCGTAGTCCCAGCGCTCCAAAGCGATGCTTCGACGAGGCATATGCTCAAGGCCGATGTAAGGTGTGTTCTCCGGGATATCGCGATGCGAGATACCAATGCGCTTGTTCACGGCTACTTCCCGAGCGTACCGAGGCGCCAGCCCTTAGGGATCTCGCCGAGCTCCGAGGCTTCGAAGGAGTCTGGGAATAGCGCGGCTATCTCGGGGTCCACGCCAGTGTCGCGCCCTTCGGCTCTGGCGCGCACGGGATCGAAGTCGATGAACCACGATTTGAACAACGCCGAAGCCATCGCTTCAGCCGTTGCGCTCATCTTGCGATTCAGTTCGATCTTATCGTCAAGCGAGCCAAGAGCTCGCGCAATTCTGCGTTGTTCCAAAAGCGAGGGAAACGGCAATTCAACACGCGCTAGTTCTGCCAGGCTAAAGTTAGATTGGACAGACTGGACGACCCTTGTGTGGGCCTCCTTGATGCGCTCTGAATCACGAAGCGAGTAATACAAAAACCGCGGCTCAACAAGCGTTTTACTTAGGGCGAATGATCGCGACCGCTTGATTCGTGTTCGCAGGGAGAATACCGTCATCTACCAGAGCAGTCCGCCCAATGGTCCCTGCTATGGTGAAGAGGACGTCATCCTTCTCTAGTCGCGATCGCGCAAGGAGGCTCTCCGTCGTGACATCAATGTGTGCAAGCTTGGAGCGGTCGATACGGCCGTCGCCTGTAATGGATTCAACCTTCACGAAGGCGATACCGTCGCCGCGAACGACCCGCCAGCAGTAGTCGGGGTTGTTCCTTTTGTAATGCGCTTTGCGACTTCGCCAAGCACGACGTACCCGCCGCTACGGTTCATGACGCAGCCGTTCCAGCGTCAAGGCTACCTCGCTGTCGAGACGTGCCGATTCGAGCTGCTGCTCGCGTAGTAATGACGTCGAGGCGCGCCATCTTATCGGCGAAACCCTCGGTGTCGTCTCCGAGCTCTTCCGTGCCGACGTAGCGCCCCGGCGTCAGAATGTAGCCATGCCTGCGGACCTCGGTAAGCACTGCTGCCCTGCAGAAGCCGGCGATATCCTCGTAACCGCCAGCTCCGCCGCGCCACGCATGGTAGACGCTGGCGATCTTCGCGATGTCTTCGTTGCGCAACGCACGATGGGTCCGGTCGGCCATTTCGCCCATCTTGCGCGCGTCAATAAATAGAATCTCGCCGCTGCGGTCACGGAACTTGTGGTTGCAGCGATCGCGCGCAAGAACCCACACGCACACCGGAATCTGCGTGGTGTAAAAAAGCTGGCCAGGCAGCGCAATCATGCAATCGACGAGGCCGCCTTTCTCAGCCTCGATAAGATTCTTGCGGATCTCGCCTTCGCCACTTTGGTTGGAGGACATGGAGCCGTTGGCCATCACGAACGCGGCGACGCCATGTGGCGCGAGGTGGTAGACGAAGTGCTGGATCCATGCATAGTTGGAGTTGCCGGCTGGCGGCGTGCCGTACTTCCAGCGCTTGTCGGCGCGAAGGCCTTGGCCGCCCCATTCGCTATCATTGAACGGAGGATTCGCCAGGATATAATCGGCCTTGAGATCCGGGTAGGCATCCTGTAGAAACGAGCCGCCTTCGTTCCAGGTGATGTCCGCTTCGATGCCGCGGATCGCGAGATTCATCATCGCGAGGCGCCACGTCGTGTGGTTCGATTCTTGGCCGTAGATCGAGACATCGCCGATCTTGCCTCCGTGCGCAAGTACGAACTCCTCCGACTGCACGAACATGCCGCCAGACCCGGCGCATGGATCGAAGACGCGGCCTTTGTACGGTTCGATCATCTCAACTAGGAGCCTGACGACGGAGCGTGGCGTATAGAATTCACCGCCGGCCTTTCCTTCAGCGTTGGCAAATCGGCCGAGGAAGTACTCGTAGACGCGACCGATCACATCATGCTTGCGCGCCTCGGCGTCGCCTAGGCCGATGCCGTTTACTATGTCAATAAGCGCACCCAGCCGCGTTGATCCGAGCGATGGCCTCGCGTACTCTTTGGGAAGCACGCCGCGCAACCGCGGATTATCGTGCTCGATAGCGATCATCGCCTTGTCGACGATCTCGCCGATCTGCGGCGACTTCGCTTTGGCCGCAATCTGCGACCAGCGAGCCGCTGGTGGAACCCAGAAGACGTTGCGAGCGGTGTACTCGTCGCGATCTTCTGGATCGGACTCGCGATCGGCCGTGAGTTGGGCGTGCAACTCTTCAAACGCATCGGAGATGTACTTGAGGAAGATTAGCCCAAGAACGGGGTGCTTGTACTCGGAAGCGTCCATCGAGCCGCGCAGCGTATCGGCCGCCGACCACAGGGTCGCCTCAAATCCAAGATCGCCGCCGTTCCTTGCGACCGCTTTCGACGCTTTGCCGTTGCTCGCGGTCGCCTTGGTCTTCCCCCTCGCCATGCCGTGTATGCCCCCTCAAAAGGAAAAGATAAGTCCCTGTGGCTTCAGGAGAGAACTACACCGCGTGGCCGCCTGCAGCCTAGGGATGCGTAGTAGCCATCCTAGCGATCGAAAGCCCGTCAGCCAGTCCAAAGCCCCGAAGTGCTCAAAAATTAAGATTCGGACCATTGCGACTTTAGTCGCATCTTTGGCTAAGCGCCCTCTGTATAGTTAGCCATGAAAGGGTGTACGGCGTAGAACCGTACATGAGCTTAAGGGATAGGACCAGATGCAGACAGAGGAACGTACCGAGCGGATTGACCTCAGAGTACCCGAATACGTCAAGGCGCGGATTCGGAAGGCTGCCGCGTTGTCTGGACGTGCCATGAGCGATTTCATGATTGCGGCTGCCCTGGAGGCGGCTGAAGAGCTTGTGGAGGCTGTCGAGCGCTGGACCCTCAATGAGGAGCAAAGCCGCGCCGTTCTTCAACTGCTCACGGACACGCGCGAGCGCCCGAAGCTGCGCGAGTTTTTGAGGATCTCCGATCCGGAAGTCGCGCGCGTCGCCACCCACGCATAACCCGTGCTCGACGGGTTCACAATCCAGCCGCTCACGCGTCGTCACGACCGTGCGCGGTTCTCATGCGGGCAAGCGGATCTCGACCGCTACCTGCACGAGATAGCGCGCAAACAGGACGAAAACGACACGACGCGGGTACACGTCTACGCGAGCGAGATCGGCGAGATCGCCGGATACTACACGCTCTCTGCGCTGGTATTCGAAGTCACTGGATTGCCGCCCGCATTGCAACGCGGGCGCTCCCATCATGTCCTAGTACCAGCGACTCTCTTAGGGCGGCTCGCTGTCGACCAACGTTACCGCGGAAGGCGCCTCGGTTCTTTTTTGCTCAGTCACGCAATGCGAAGCGCAGCCGAGGGAAGCGCGATTGTCGCCTCCGCCATGCTAGTCATCGACGCCAAGCCCGATGCTCTCGACTGGTACCTTAGCCACGAGATCGAGTTCGAACGTATGCCGGATATGCCGTTGCGACTGCTCTTACCAATGGAGTCGATCCGGGCCGAGCTGAATCGCTCTAGCGTGGGTTAGCAATACGGGCTGAGTCGGCCGTGAGGACGACGACCCCGCTCCGGTTGGTTGGGCGGACGGCGCCGGAGGCGTTGTACGTACAACCACCGGCTTGCGTCATGAAAAATCGTTGTGGCGTGATGCCTGCCTGGTGCGCCGGTTGCAATGTCATGCTAGAATCATAACAACATCCATTTTAAAGTCAATCATTTCATATGGATGCAAATCTAGAGCACCAGGGGGGCAACATATGCTGTCGGACGAGATAATCCACAAAATCAGCGACGCTTTGGACGCTATCCCGCCGAGACCGTCGTCGCGTCGGGAGCTCGATCTACTCGTCTCGAGTGTTGCGGGGAAGATCCGAGACGCTCAAGCGCGCGGAGCAACTTACACTGAGATCGTAAAGCGGATAACCGAGAGCGGATATCCCGTGAAAACAAGCACGTTGCGTCTGGCGCTACAGCGTTACCGCAAAAAGCAGTCGGGATCAACACGCGGCGTGCGACGCGGCCCCGTCAAGCGCGTCCCGGGGAGCAATCCGCCAGAGGCGGCGCGAAACAACAGCGCTTCGGTTATCCGACCGAAAGGATCAGGGCAAACGTGACGTGGACGCGACGGTGCGTGCTCGTCGCAATGGCACTCGCGCTTATCGGATGTTCGCGTAGGACAGACGAAGAGCGGCTCCTTGGGCAGTGGACTAATCATCACGTCGTCGCGAACCGGCCAGCGATCGTATCGATCGAGTTCGAGCCGAAGAGCACGGCGACCATCAGGGCGATCGACGCCTTCGCGGCAGCGGGCTGGCACTCGTTGACGACGTCGGCCGGTCAGTACGAAGTCATTGCCCCTCACAGGCTCAAAATCACCGAAGAGCTCGGCAGCGCGGTGCTCGACTATCACGTCGATGGCGCGCGGCTGGTGCTCTCCGGTGATGGTCTTACGCAGCTCCTCGGCAAGGCTGAAGCGCCGCAAATACTCGACAAAACGAGCCAGTGAAGCGGTCGCGCTACGCGGCCGCTCATCGAGGCGTTTACGGGAGTGCGTCGCGCGTAAGGGCGGCCTTTGTCTCGGCGATGCGCGCGGCGTGCATGCGGCAGATACTACATTCCAGTGCGTCGTTATCGCAGTCGCTACGGTCAGCGTCACGCGCGGCGCGGCGGATCGCGAGCTCGCGCGCGGCATGGAGGAACTCCACGGTGATACTGCGGGCGAGCCGGCGGCCTCGGCCGCGCACCGAGGCCGCCTTGTTCTTAATCACCTATCCTCGGTGCTGCCGGCCGCGAGATCGAACTCCTCGCCGCATTCGGCGCAGGCGCCTCGCGACGGATCGTCCTCGTACGGCTCGACGTCGTCGTGGAGGCAAACTTCGTCCGCGTCTTCATCGATAGGCGTCGGCGTCACGTTCTTCGGGCCGAGCGGATCGTCGACAATGTTGTAGCCGGCCAGGATCGACTCGTCGAGGCCTTTGCGGCCAATCGTCCCGCCAGCACCGACGTAGTCGCGCTCCTCGACCGGTGCGAAGAGCTCCAAGGCGCGCTCGGTCGCCAGGTGCGAGCTGAGCTCGCCGATGATGTCGCCGAGCTGCTTCGTGAACTTCGAAACCTTCGGCTCGTTCTCGGCGCCGTACTTGAACTGACGCGCGCCGATGGCGGCAAAGCGGGTTTGGAGGTGCTGGAGGTCGCGCAGCAGCGTGTGGTCGATCCGATCGGCGCGACCGTACTCGGCCTCGAACTGGCGGATGCGCTCCTCGCGGTCCGCTCGCGCTTCGTGGTAGATGTCCTGGGCACGCTGCTTGAGCAGCTTGTTCGCCTCGGAACGACTGATCGTCGGCAGCGCGGGCGGCTCGACGGTCGCCAACGCGGTGCCGTTCGAGTCGGACTTGCGGTTTCGTGGCATGGTGATCTCCTGTTTTTTGGCGTTAGGGTATGAAAGGCGCCGCGGCGCCCAGGATCGAGCGCCGCGGCGTGGACCTGTTTGTCGCACCGCCGAAGTGCTAGGCGGCGAGTACATGGGGCGCGGCCAGCTTGTAGCCCGCGCCGTGAACTGTCAGGATGAGCCGCGCAGCAAGGTGGCGGCGGAGGCGAGCAATGTGGACGTCGACGGTGCGTTCGTCGCCGTCGTAGTCGCGCGGCCATACGCAGTCAAGCAGGTGCGCACGCGAAAAGACTTGACCCGGATGCCGCGCGAGGATCTCGAGCAGACCGAACTCGCGCGGCTTTAGATCGAGTTCGCGGCCGCCGAAGCGGACGGAGCGATGCATCGCGTCGACGACGAGGTTGCCGACGACGATCGGCTGCGGCGGAACTGCCAAGGGGCTTACTTCCGGCGAGAGGCTAATGCTGTAGCCCGCACGCTCAAACATGAGGGCCGCATGCCTGACGCAGTCAAACCGCAGCGGATTGTCACCACGGTAGGTAACATCAGCTATCGCTCGGATCTCATCGTCCCGCAACGATCGCGTGGTGAGACGGCCGCGCTGCCGCGGCTCAGCCTCATCGCATGTGAGTTCTTGGAACGTCGTAATCATCGGGACATCTCCAAATGGGTAGAAAGCGAAGAGCCCGCCGCTGTGGCGAGCTCTCGGGAGGGTTTGTTAGGTCGAGCTGGTGCTACGCGGCGTTGCGACGGCGTCGCCGGCGTGCTTGCTCGCGCGCTTCGAACTCGGACGCGTCGAAGGTCGTTGGCTCATCGCTTGGTCGCTCGACATCATGGAGCGGGTGAACGCCCAGAACTCGGCGCACGGCGTAGCCGGCGGCGAGAAGCTTAGAGGCCTCGATGCGGTCGAGCTCGTCGATCGGAAGCGTCTTTTCGGCAGGATCGAAGCCCCACGCGAGGGCTCCGGTGCCGTCCGCCACCATAGCTTGCAGCGCTTCGCGCATTCCGATCGTCAGGCGTGTCACGCGGTAGAGCTCAGCGGCGGCGTTGGCATGATCGCTCGCGTCGCGGAAGATCCACGCGCGCGCCACCGGATTCCACTCCCCACCGTTAGCTTTCATCGCGGCACGGCAGTAGATGGTTCGGTCGTCCTTGATCGTGTAGAGTTGAGACATCGTCGATTCTCCTTTCGCGCCCGAGGCGCTCGCCGTTGATGGGTCCGGCATAGCCGCGACCGCTGAGGCGCGCAAGGACGAAGCGAAGCGGAGAGGCGTGGACCGGAGCGCAGTGAGGACCGGAAGCCGATCCTTGCGCGCATCGCCGGGCGTGGCTAGGATCCATCAAACAACGGCGAGCGCTTAAACGCGACAACTGTCCGCGTGGGGCGACACCGATGCCAGCGCGCAACTGCATTTCAAAGTCTAATCGGACCTGCTCCTTCCGATAATTCCGAGGACGTCTCGGGCGAGGGAAAGCGCTCGGCCACGTACTCGTCAGCGAGCTGGCCTAGAGACTTCTTCTGACATCGCGCGTGCTCGCGGAGAAGCGCCAGTTTCGACGGTTCAATGGTCGTCGTGATGCGGATGCGTTTGGGACGTCCCGACTTTGGGCGTCCGGCGGATGTCCGGTCATGCTCCGCGCCTGCGGACTTGCGGTCGTCAGGACACATGCAAAAGCTTTCGGACGCAGTCGTCAAAGACGTCGGCGAGCGTAACACGGTGCCTCGCAAGAACCTCGCGGGTTTCTTGAGCGATCATTGTCTGCACGTGAATCCGCGCCTCCGACCCGATCGTCGGCCGGCCAACGCGGGCCGCCGGTTGTCGATAATTTCGCGTAGCGCCGGGATTACGCTGAACCGGCGTTGACAAGTGACGGCGACGCCGCCCGCGCGAGCCGGCGCGCCGAGAGTTCACATCGTGGCGCATGAGTTCAGCGATCGACGGCTCGCGCTCCTCAAGATCGAAGTTAATGTCACCGTCCGGCATGGCCGGGAGACTTACGATGATCCGGCCTCTGCGATCGATCTGAACGCCGCGTTCGCGCAGCCACTCGAGATCGTCGTGCGGCGCCATTACCCATGCTCCAGTCGTAGAAGGAGCGCCATGGCTTCGATCTCGGTCAGAGCTGCCGTTTCGTCGGTGCGCCCTCGCGATACCGTGCGTACGAGCCCGGCAATCTGTGCCCCGGACATTCCGCGCTTTTCAAACCGCCGACGCAGCGCCTGTTGCTGCTCGCCCGACAATGGTCCGTCCCGGGCCATCATCCGCTTCAAGAGCCGATCGATAAGCTGGCGGCGTATCGTCGCAATTTCGTGACGATAAGCCCGCTGCAAGGCCGTGTGCTCTGTGTCGAGCGACCGAAGACGCCGCTCAGCGAAACGCAAGGCGGAGCGCAGCTGTGAGTCAGTGAGGTTGAGACTGGAGCGCGAGTACTTTGCGCGCCCGTTGAAATCGCCGTCAGAGCCCATAGGAACCGCACCAATCCCTCAAGGAAGATTGAACGCGATAGCGACTCGGCGGCCAGTGGTGCTGGTCTAAGGTGGCTGCGCGAACCCCACACCCCTATGGCGTCGCGTTGCTCTACGTTCTTCCCACAAGGAATAGCGCAAGGCTCGACAAAAGTCAATAGAAACCTCTAAAAAGGTTCGCCGCCTATTGGAGCATTATGGCAAGCGCTAACTTCAGTAAACGATTTCGAGAGCTTGTTCGAGGCTTAAGCGACACAGAGCTTGGCTATGTCCTTGGGGTTTCGGCCGACGCCGCCCGCAAAGTGCGCAATGGGGATATCAAGAGCCTTAAGCTTCAGGCTGCCCTACGTCTTGCCCGCCAGCTCAACATATCGCCATGGTATCTCGCTGGCGAATCCGAACCACAGGCTCCATTGGCGGATACCCCAGCAAGCAAACGGAAGCAGGCCTCTTATGGGAAGGTGCAACCGGACGGGAGCCGCCAGACGCGAAGACCCAAAGACGCCGATGTGCTGCACAACGACGTGTTAGAGCTTCGCTCGCTCGTGCAGCGACTTGAAATCGCTATACGCGAGTTGCGATCGGCGGCAAGACGTTTATGACTACGCCACGTATGGGCACAGTGTAGAGCACCCAATGAGGCTCGCGCGTATTGGAGGATGATAGGCGTGGCGCGCCGCTTTCTCGTTTCTGCCCGGCGTTGCGTCGTTTGGCCAGCTCGGTTTCGATGAAAGGGCGGAACGGCTCGCCGCTGCTGCGCGTCGCCGCAGAGTCGGTCGGCACTTCCGGCCCCGTGTGCGGTTTTAGGTCGGTGGGCATTTCGTCCGGAGTGGTACATTTTGCCACCGACTTGGGCGTGAGGATCCTCGCTTCGATCCCGCGGCGCCAGATCGTTTCGTGCCGGTATCCGGTCTCCCGCGACGCCCGCTGGTGCTCCACCTCCAGCCCAGTAAGGCCAAAATCCCTTGCTGATGGGCCACGTTCAGTACGTTCATGGTAGCGTTGTTCGCGTTGCCACCCTTGGCGTGCCCGAGGCGCCCCCATGTCAGGTGTGCGGTTTTGAACTGGCCGCCGACTAGTGTGCGGTTTTCAACTGCCCTTGGGTGTGCGGTTTTGGCTGCCCGCAGTGATGCCTAAATCTGGTTGTCACCTGGAGCAAATCCGCTTAGTATCTTTTGTATGGAACGTTTATTGCTCGTTGCCGCCTTCGTAAGCATCGCACTCACCGGTACCGGGCTGCGAAATCAGACGCTAGCAGATACTGCAACAATGAAAATGCAGGTGATGGTGCTCGGAGTTGCGCATCTCGTAGCGAGGCGCGATATTCACAACAGCGTTTTCCAAGATAGCTCCCTCTCCCCCAAGCGCCAAGCGCAGATTGCCGACGTCGTACGGCATCTTGCTCAGTTTCATCCGACCAAGGTCTTGATCGAGGCGCCCATTGGCGACGCGAAATACGCTGCCGAATATCGCGCCTATCTCGTGGACAAGTTCGCGCTGCCGGCCAGCGAGATTTACCAGATCGGCTTTCGGCTCGCGGCCGCATCGGGAGACGCGACGGTCTATCCGATCAACACATGGGGACCGACGCTCATCGACGACAATAGCCCCGCCGGAAAGCGGATCGGTGCGTACCTCAAGGCGAACTTCACGGAGGTAAGCACCTCAGAAGTCAACGCCTTTCTCGCGCGGTCCGATGCGCTGGAGCGAACGGGCACGTATCTTGAGCTGCTGCGTTACCTCAATACCGATCAGGCTATCCGCGCGAATGCCTCGTGGTACAGCGTGTTCGCTGGCGTAGGCCGCGAGGCAGACGACGCCGGCGCGGCGTACGTGGCGCAATGGTACGTCCGCAACGTGTACATCTTCTCAAACGTGCTGAGCGTTATTGCACCAGGCGATCGCGTCGTACTCGTGATGGGACAAGGTCACGAATATTTGCAGCGCGAGTTCGTGCGTTTGAATCCGACTCTCGTTGACGTCGACCCGCTGACGTATCTATCGCCGTGAGAAAAAGCGGCTGAGATAGGCAGCTGCATAGCGTTAGGGTCACAGCCCGTGTCCAACACAAGAAAGTGACTGCTCCACTAATGGCGGTCTGACGGAATTCCACATGCGCGTCGGGATTCGTTGGGATCGGCAGGGACTCGAAAAACGCGAAAACCGTACAAGGAAAGGAGTACCCGGCATTAGATGGGAGCGGCCTGGACCGTGTCATCCTGAGTACGTCATGGCCTTGCACTGCCACCCGTAACGAATGAAAATGAAGAATAGTGCCGTCTCAGGACCTCGATTTCGCTTGGCGCTACGAACCCGTTCCTGAGTATGACGCTGGAGCCTTGGGCACCCTATTAGGCCGCTCCAAAAACGAGGCCCCCTGGCCCGGGCGCCGGGCGGCGAGGGGTGTGGCCGGCGACAACTACCTTGGCCGGTTGACGACATCTATCTCGGCCGGTTGAGCACGTCTAGCCGGGAGGTCCGTCCTGGAGGGGTGTGCGAGCTGGCGATCGTGAGGTCGAAAGCGGAGCTATGCCCGGCAAAAGGATGACCGATCACCAAGTGCTCGAGGTCAATGCTCAACGCCGAACGCGTACGCAAGGTGCCGCCGCTGCCAAGGCCGGCATCAGCGAGCGCAGCGCCCGCCGCCTCGAATCCCTCGAATCCGCTTCCGTCACAGCGCCCGCGCGCCATTGGCGCGCGCGCAACGATTCACTGGCGCAGGTTTGGGAGCCGGAACTGCTGCCGCTGTTGCGACAAAGCCCTCAGCTCAGCGCCGTAACGCTGGTGGAGGAATTGCAACGGCGTCATCCTGGCGATTACGGTCTGCCCACGCTGCTCACGCTCCAACGGCTGTTTGCGGGCAATGGAGAGCGCTGTACGGACGTGAGCGAGAAGTCTTCTTCGCACAAGAAAATCCGCCGGGCCGCCAAGGGCTCTCGGATTTCACTAAACGCCAACGATCTGGCGTGATGATCGCCGGGGAGCCGTTCGATCATCTGCTCTATCAGTTCGCGCTTCCCCCTTCGGGGTGGCGATCCGCCGAAACACTACCGTCTCGGCAGCCAAACGGTTGGAAGCATACGACAATCTTACGACAATTTGCGCGGAAGCTGGCGGAAAGCGCGAACGCTAGCGGACAAAAATGGGCATCGAAAAAAGACCGCATAGCAAGGAAAATCGGCTATTTCTTGCGTTTCGTACGCACTCCAGGTTTGGAGGAGCGTTTACTTCGCATGTAAGGGGTCGGGGGTTCGAGTCCCCCCATCTCCACCAAGAAACGCCTGATTTTACAGGCATCTTGCGTTTTTGAATTCGGGGGAAGGCCGAAATCGTGACCACTTAATCCATGTAAGTCGTCAATGCTTCGTTAAGGGAACCCTGCGCCACCGATAAAGCGACACACCCCGACTTGCGCAGGCGGCCATTCGCGAGACGCCACCGGAGTCTTACAACTCGCTTACGAGTGAGCGTCGCTTCGAGCCGTTAGCGTGTTTGAAGGCCGCCGACCATGTCGTTAACGCGCTGCATAGCGTTGTTCGTGTCGGGCCACGCGGCATCTGCCCGAGCCGTTCTCACCGCCTCAAGCGGTCCCCCCTTAAAGTGTGCGGTGGTCGCCGATCACAGCCGCCTGAGGAGAATTGCCATCGGGTTTCACGGCGAAGCTATACAAAACACTGTAGTTCGACGAGTTAGCTTCTCGGTAAGAACGACGTTTGGAGTGTATTGGAAGCGCGAGAGTTCGGTTGCCGGCGAGCATGCCGCTATGATGACGCAGCAGGCGAACCGCGCGCAAGAGCCCAAACCCGAGAGTTTCATTTGCGTTGCTCCTTTCGCAGACGCGAGGTGCGCGACGACGCGACCCGACTACCTGCCTTTCACCGTGTCGCACGACACGGTGCCGGTGCTGAAACTGCTCATAGTGAACTCGACCGAGGGATCCCGTAATCGCGGTGGATTTTTCGGTGCTTCTACGAAAGAGAGATTGTTCGTTTCCCGGTCGTTCCGCTGTTGGCTGGCACACCGGTTTCGTTTTAGCCCCGTGTCGGTCTGAATGCTCACGGTTATCGTCGATCCCATATTAAAGTTCGCGACGTCGCCACCGGCGTCACCGACAATGTTGAATTCGGCGCCGGCCCAGTTGTCGACGAGATCCACGACACCGTCGCTTTGAATGTTGCGCATGCCCTATTCGGTGGTACCGAATGAAAGATAAATGCTGTCGCCGCTCAGGGACGCGCGGCCAGTTTCGATTAACTACCCCAGATCCTTCACGGAAATGTTGGAATTCTCACGGCATGGCTATTTTGGTAGCATCCAATCCCGACGTAGATCCAATTGCCGCTAGCAGGGCGCCAATCAAGCTGCCTCTTTGAATCGGCGTCGGAACGAACCAAGACTCGATGAAGAGAACCCTCTCCTTTTGTGCGAGGGGCTTTCGAAAACGAACTGTTCCCAGCCACCACAATGGGGAATGCTGCCGCACGCCGACGTCGGGAAGAATTGCGAGTTCAGCTGCAAGCGTATAGCTGTTTAAACTTTACACGCCGCAGCAGCCCACACTGCGAACGCTTTTTACGCCTTGCACGTCAGGAAAGCCGCATTAGGGACACATTCAGAAGGCAACGCTATGGAATCGCGGACGGTCCATGGGCGACGATGTGGGCGATTTGCTTCGTGCTCAAAGTGCCCCTGTAGAAAAAGACGTTGGCCGCATCTCCGGTAAACGGCTGATCGAAAGTGGGATTGCGGCCGATGGTGACGCCGGTCGTGATGCTGTCGTCGTCGAAGTTCGCCTTTCCCTTGAGCGTCGTCGTCTCCTTGCCGTCGTTCACGTAGAACGCGTACGTACCGTTTCAGCCTCACCCTAGGCCATTTCACAATTAGTTGTCAAGGACAAAGGCCGAACAAGCCATAGGAGGCGAGTTCAAGGAACGGGCCGTCGGGGGGCCAAAGATTTTTCCGTGCCGCATCTTGCAAGGTTCGCATTGCTCCTCTCAGCCGCGCTGCCGTGGTACGCGCCGCCCACGACCGTCATCGTTACAAAATCGGTCTCATTCGTGAACGCCGGCGCAACGCTAAAGGGAACGCTGTACCTTCCATTGTCGAAGGACCCCGTTCCGGCGGTTGTCGTTTTTCACGGTGCATCGGAACCACGTGCCAGTACGCCGCTCTATCGCCATCTCAGTGACGGTCTGACGCAGCTCGGTATCGCAGTCCTGTTGTACGATCGGCGCGGAAGCGGCGCTTCTACGGGCTCCGAGAACGTCGCCTATCAGACGCTCGCCGACGACGGCGTCGCCGGTGCAAAGGCACTGCGCGCGTTGCCGCAGATCGACCGGAAGCGCGTCGGATACTGGGGCATCAGTCAAGGCGGGTGGCTCGCAACCTTCGCCGCAGTACGGGATCGCAACGCCGCCTTTGCCGTCGCAGTTTCGGCTCCGCTCACGACGCCAGAGACCCAAATGGAGTTCGCCGATGAGAATCACCTTCTCGCACTTGGCTACTCAGAAACGGATGTCGAGAACATGTTGAAGGCGCGAACACTGTGGACAGGTTACCTGAGGGGAACGAATTCCCGCGCCGCAGCGGTAGCCGCGATTTCGCGGATTGAAAATCAACCTTGGTATCAGTACATGTATATGCCCACCGTATCGCAACTTAGGGGGCCGGCCACGTCCACCTGGCTCACGCAGATGGACGACACTCCGATGGCCGCGGTAGAAAAGGTGCGCATTCCAATGCTATTCATCTTGGGATCGGCGGATCCATGGATCCCGGTTGCCCAAACGGTCGCCTCGCTGCGCAAAATCGCCGCCGGGCAGCATAACATCGCATATAGCGTGATCCCGAATGTGAATCACTTGATGATGCGGCCGCCGGTTCCGGAACGCATGGCAGATGCGGGGCCGGAGGCGGTGAAGACGGAAGTCCCACAATCGACTGCGTACTTCATGGAGCTGGGCGGCTGGCTAGCGCGCACACTCGGCCTCTCGATCGGATCGCCCCGGTAAAGCGGCCGCCCATTAGATCGCGCGACTGTCGTACGCCCAGTGGAGCAGCGCTTGGCGTTGCCGCGGCCGGCAGCTGAGGTCTCCGCGCCCACAGTTTTTCCGAAGCTGCGACACGTGGCGCGCGACCGCCCGCCAGCGCTGGATCTGTCGGTCGTCGTCTTCGCTCCGGCGGCCCATGTAGTACCGACAGTACCACTGAAACCAGCCGCGCGGATCCTGCGGGTGGATCCACCCTCTGCGCCGCCACTCGCGTAACGGCTGCGATGCGTTGACACGGAAGAAATTGCATGCGGGATCGTGTCGTTCGTGGCAAAGCTTTGCATGCGCGAACCAGGACGGGGGAAACTCGTCGCGGCAGTCCGTCATATACTTCCCGCCAAAGACGCCTAGGCGCAGCAGCTCCTTTGGCGTCAGCTGCGGCATAAAACTGGGTGCGAAGTTGCGACCGACGGGCTCCGTCCTATCGTAACGGTACCCTCGCTGCATCGTATCGTTGACGACCACGCGAATCATCATGCAGAGCGCCCTTATGATCGAGACGAATCCCAGTAGTTCCTAAGCGTTCGCTACCGCCGTCGTCACATTTCCGGCGGCGCCAAGGACCGAAACGAAGTTTCCACTGCCGAAGGAAACCGCCAACGATACGACGCTTCCAAGAATGTTCACCACAGAGTTGATCTTGTCGACCGTCCCTTTGATCTGAGCCACCTTTGCGTTGGCCGACTGGGTTGCCGCGTTGATCGCGGTGAACGCCTTGTCTGAGTCCGCAAATACAAGTTGTGATGAAATCGAAAACAAATTCGCGGCGATGTTTGAAAGACTGGTCACGTCTGCCGCAATTGCATTGCTTTGATTCGCATCCAGCCCCGGGGGCGGGTTATTCAGGATGTCTCTGCCCTGGTTGGCAAGTGACACCAAGTCCCAAGCAATCTGACCGATTTCTGAGCTGCTGAGCGGCGAGTTCCCAGGCATTCTAGTGAGCCCCCTTTAGCTGCTCTACGTCTTGATATAACGGCAGTACGTCCTGCTGTAGAATAGCTGCGTAATCTTGCATGTTGAGCTTGCGCCGAGCGGCGTCGTAGAGTTTGTCATGAGTACTTTCAATGTCCGTTAGAACCATGGAATAGGCGTTCGCGCCCTTCAAATATGTGTTGATATCGGTTAGTTGACTGACGAGGCGCTGGCGTTGCTCATGAATGCGATCGCGTAAGATAGGCGAGGCCGGCGCGCTCGTACAGTCGACGAGTTTCCGGCTCGAGCGCATCGCGCGCGCGCACTCGGCGACGATCAGGGCTCTATAATAGACGTCAGTTTGGTTGAATTCCGAAGTGAGCACTCCGGTATAGTTGCCGTCGACCTGTCTGAGAGCTGCTACCGCCGTCTTGAGCGGGCCGTTGACGCCGATGACCAGCTGTGCGATCTCATCCCGCTGCTGTCCGGCAATCACGATGCTGGTGATTCGGTTCGCGAGATCGGTGAAAGCGTTGCCTTGAGTGCTGTTCATGAGGTTGGTTTGCACAAGCGCCGTGCCAAGTGGTCCAAATGACGGTCGAACGTCGACGCCCGCTACGGCACCGAGTGCCTGTACGTAGCCAAGACAATTTTGTTATGTTTATCCCAATCTGCGCTGACGGCGTCAGCCATGCCGGTGTCGCAGACGGTCATCGTCGCAATCGGCGACGAGCTCGCCGCGGCCATGGGTTCCGGCGTCGGAGGAAAGAGGAACGGCGTAACCGGTTGAATCGTCGTTTGAGACCATTGGCGAGGATTTAGACTCAATTCTTTCAATCGCGCACAGGACTCCCCATACCCTGCCGCAACGCTCGAAAACGAGGCACTCGCGTCTGCCGTCGCTTGGGCGTACTTTTGAACGGCTTGAAGATCGACTTGGGGCGCACACGCCACAACGCCTACCGTCGCCAGCGCTCCGACGAGAAAGAGCGCTGTTTGGTTACTCGTGCGATTTGCAAGGATTTTCATTGCGCTTTTGATCCCTTCTGCAAACGCGGGACGCCACTCTGACGGCCCCGAGAAGGGCCGCTTACGCTGCCTTCGCCGGACAGTGAGCGCTCGCCTGCTGTTTGCGAGCGCCGGCCGCAACAGCGGTAAAGCGCTTTTACGAGGGAATCTTTGCGCTGACCACCGGCACAAACCAGACGGCGTAGCCGAACGGGTCACGAATATTCGCGAGCATTTGATCGAAGTATTTTACCGCCGCACTGGCCGTAACAGACGTTAATTCCCCAATGGAGTCTGCGTATCCGTCCCTCCAGGCTTCGATAATCGCCGCAAACACTTCGCGGGGAACACGAACGGTGTCGACGACTATGTAGTTGACGGCGACCGCTTGGAGGCCGAGCTTCCTCAATATTCCGTAGCTCCCCCGGCCAATGAACAGATCCGTATTTGTTGAACGCTCGAACTCCCTTGCAGCACGATACCAGAAATCGTTTGGATCAACGGTCGCCCGCTGAAACTGGAGCATGCCATAGTCTTCCGGGATAAGGTGCAGGTAGCCGCCCGGACGCGTCACCCGCTTTAGCTCTCCGATCACTTGATCGGCGTGTGGAATCGAATGGAGGACGTGCCGACAGACCGTCAAGTCGAACGCGCCATCCGCCATTGGGAGCTCGAAAACGCTTTGGCGATCGAACGAAAGCCTGGGCACGAAGCGGGCGTAACGTGAACGGGCGAGCTCGAGATGAGCGTCGATGATGTCGATGCCCAGAATCTTGGCGGCCGGATAAAGGTCGGCGAGCCGCGATGTAATCTCGCCGGTGCCGCAGCCTGCATCGAGAATCTTCGCGCCGGCCGGAATGTCGTAGCGCCGAAAAAGTATAAGTTCTTGGGGCCATATCGCACGCGCCTGCGCCTCGAGGTTGCGAACCATAGACTCATCGGCCATCTGTCTTGCTTGCGGGTTGAGATCAGCCACGCGACGACATCCCTGCAAGGGCCCGCTGAGCCGAACCGACGATCGTGGCGTGCCGCACGCTTTCGAACGAGAGTTAGCCGCTGTCGGCGCCCGCCGGAACGGCGATCTGCGCGGCATTGGCGAGGGAGCCCCGATCGGTGGTGATGCACCCGGCGGTGCGGAAAACTTCCTCGAACATCGTCATGGCGTCGGCGTCGTCGCCGCAGTAGATAACGTTGGCACCTGCCTTCGGCGCCGTGATGAGCGCTCGAATGACCCGGTGCGTATCGAGCTTGCGAGCGAGAAGCGCTGCGCCGCTTTCGTCCCCCGGAGTCACCTCTTCCATGGCGTCGACGACAACCGTGTGATGCGTGATCCGGCCAGTCTGGGCGAGCAAGTCGTCGATGCGTTCCCGCGAACCGGCGAAGATCCACATGTCGCAAACCGATGCATCGTTGTAGGGCGTGTCCGCAACCGCGCCGGCGCGCTCGGCGGCCTCCTCGGCCGGCTGCATGCCCTCGTCGTCGCCGAAGCAAACGCGGTAACCGCCCTGGACGAGCAACTGCCCAAGTGCGACCGCACGAGGGTTCGAGCCAAAAATCGCAATTTTCATGATTTATTGTACCCTCACAACGGCTTTCCATCGTCGCTGCTTCCAAGAATGAACGGCCGCAGCAGCGGCAACGGTGCGTCGCCTCGCGAGAGCAGTTCGTTGTGGAACCCTTCGAGCGTGAAAGCGCCGCCAAGCTTCTTTTTATAGTCGCTCCGCAGCTTCAGGATCATGAGCTTACCCAAAGTGTAATAGCCATACATCGGGTCCTGCGTCCCACGTAGCGATTCTTCGACCGCGACCTGCGGCGTTTGAAAGCACTGGCCTGTGAACAGGCCCTCGGCCTCACTGAGGCTCATCCCTTGCGTGTGTAGCTTTACGCCGACGACGTAACGGCAAGCCCGAAGGAGTGCCTCATCGAGTTGTGCGAGGCGAACGCGAGGATCGCGGCCGCCCCACCCTTCGTCGACCATCATCTGCTCGCTGTAATGAGCCCATCCTTCGGCGAATTCCGAACTGACCGACAGCTTACGCGTCAGGCTAAGGTTGAGGCTCCGATCGATCGAAAAGTTGGTGAAATGGCCCGGATACACTTCGTGCGCCGAGATGATCGGGAACTCGAAGTCGTTGAACTGCGCCAAGAAGTCTTGCTTCTGCTTGGAAGACCACGACGGGTCGACGGGCGTCACGTAGTAATACGCCTGCGTCGCGACGGTCTCGAGCGGTCCTGGTGAATCCTCCGCGGCGCTCGTCGTCGTCCGCTCGAACGCGGGCGTCTCAACGACCTTGATGTTCGCGTTGGGCGGCAGTGTAACGATTCGCTTCGCCTCGATGAAGGCGCGTAGCCGAACGAGGTCTTTCTGTGCGGTGGACAGCAAAGCATCCGGCGGCGGATGGATGCGCGTGATTGAAAGATAGACTTGCAGCGGGGCTGCCCTGGGGTTAATCCTTCTCGCGGTAGCGATGAAATCGGCGCGAAGCCGCCGCAGCTCTCGTTGACCCACCGCGAGATAGGCGGGTAAACCGATATCGAGGCCATCTTCGTAGAGCAGTCGCTCGCGATACGCATCGCGACCGATCGCAAATGTACCCTTCGGCTTGATGCTCTTGATCCAACGGGCGTACCGGGCCATGGCTGCTGCTGCGCCGGCGTTCGCCTTTTTCAGATTTGCCTGTAAGACCGAGTCGTGTACCGGCGCGAACGCTTGTGAAACCGATGTGTTGAAGAAGTCGACCGCGCCAAGTGCGTCTTCAGCTGAGATGCGCTGCGTCACGGCATCGACCGTCGTCGTGTCTTTCTCTGCCTGGACGAGCATCGCCGGGATAAGCCGTTCTCGTGCAATCGCAAAGGCCATCCGCTTTTGGAGGGGAGCGTAGTCCTTGCTCATCACGGTAAAGATTGCGCCGCTTGCGGCCTGCGTGAAATTGTCCGGGTTATGCCGCCACTGTTGGAGCGTCTCGTTGAGTAGCAGATCGTCGCGCAGCGCGTACTGCAGCAGAGTCGCGTCGAGCGCAACGCTCGGCGAAAGGCTCGAGCGGTCGAGCACTGCCAGCCGATCGAGATAGGTGTGATCGAGCGTCAGCTGCGCGGCGACGCCGGAGGGCGAAAAATCGCCGATCTGGTCGTCGTACTCGTGCACACCGACCTGCGTAGCCTCGATCGGGTTGAGGCGGAACTCCGCTGCATAGTATGTCTGAGCGAGCGCCTCATACTGCGAGTCGCCGCCGCCCGAAGCTGCCGGGCCCGGAGAAGCGCCGAATAGTAAAAGCGCCAATGCAGCTGCGGCGACACGAACAGCTGGGTTCACAGTTTAGCGTTCGAAAAGTCCCGAAACGCCGCCTTTACCCTACTATTTCACCAGCGCGGCTGAATTGACGGCTTTCTTCGCGATCTTCGTCAACAACTCATCAGCCTTGAGTTCTTGCTCGAGCGTTTCTCTCAGTAGGTCAGGCGCTCCGGACAGCCGCATCGACTCGGCCCACGCGATCAGCGTTCCGTAACGTGAAATTTCGTAATGCTCGACGGCTTGGGCTCCTGCTAGAAGGCCGGCATCGAGCGCGGGGTTTCCCTTGAAGTCTTCCATGACTTCATTGCCTTCCTCGAGAATACCGTCGATCGCATCGCAGGTCTTTCCGCGCGGCGCTTTGCCAATGAGCTCGAATACGCGCTCGATCCGTTCGACTTGCCCTTCCGTTTCATCCCGATGATGAAGGAACGCCTCACGCAACTCGTCGGAGTTCACCGCCTTTGCGAGCTTGGGCAGTGCGCGCAAAATCTTTCTTTCCGCGTAGAACATATCTCGAAGTGTTTCGTAAAACAGGTCGTTGAGCGTCTTACTCACTACTTGGCCTTTCTAAATTTGAAACGGTGCCTTACGCTATCTACGGTCTTTATAGCCGGGACCTCGGCACGTTAAACGTCTTCCAGCCAAGCCCCAAGCAGCCGTCCGCACTTAAGGTTTCAAGAATTTTGGCGCCAGGCAATCCAAGCGACGCCGACGTCCGTTGGATCGAAATCGTTGGGCGATTTGCACGTTCGTTCCGACTCAACGACCTAGGCTACAAATAGGAGAGTTAATGAAATTGCACCACACGCGCAGCGCGCTGATGTTTGCGCTCGCTGCGAGCTTGGCGGGCCTAGCGGCCTGCGGCCAAGCCCCCACCCCGACAGTTGGACCGGCGGCCGCCGGATCGGCCAAAGAAGGCGCGCAATCCGCATATGCTGCGGACCCCACGTGGCAGAACAGACCGTTTGGAAGCGTCTCGCCGATCAACGCGCTGGCAGGCAAGCTCGGCGACAATGAAACGTACGGTTTTGGCGCCAATGCGCTGCTGAAGTTCGTCTACCAACAGCAGTTCGATTGCGTCGTCCAGCCCGGCGACGATCGCAACTACAACGGCACGCCGGCCGCTTTGGATCCGAAGGAATTCTACACACCGGAGTGCCAGGTGGGCGCACCGTCTAAAATCGACCCGACCGGCGGCTCGGTAAGAAAGACGGATCCTCTCTACGTGATGCTTCCGTTCTTCGAAACCAATCCATCGACGCCGGCATTCTCCAAGAAGCTCGGCGCCGAGCTGAAAAGCCTTTTCGGCTTTGTGCCGGATGCGTTCAAACCGGATCCGGGCGTAGCGGTGCAGTGCCCCGCACCAAAGGATATGCCCGCATCGTGCACGATGCATCCGTTGCAAACGGATCTCGGACCCGTCCTCGCGCAGCTGGGACTCGTGCCGCCGAACACGCTGCTCTACGTTCCACTCGCAAACCACGACCATCTGCTGCGTACCGGCCAAGTCATGCTGCCGCCGGAGTGGTGGCAGGTCATCGTCGTTCTCGTTGAAGACCCGAACGCGTGGCCCGATGCCGCAGGCACCCAAGGCATAACGTCCGTCCCGAAGCTTCGCGCCGCGCAGCAGGCAAAACAGGCAAGTGCCGACGTTCCGACCAACTTCTTCCTGTACTTCAGTTCGAAGCAAGTCGGTATCCGTCGTCATCAGACCAGCATGCCCGGCATGAAGATGTAACGCGGCATCCGGCCGAGGCGACGGCGGCAACGCGTCGCCTCGGTACGCTAACGTACACAACGGCGATGTTTTGTAATTTAGAATACACAACGTTTAAATTCGAGAACTGTTTAGCGACGAGGAAGGTTTAGCGAAACTTTAATCGCGGTAATTCAGACACGCCTATGTCGGCCCGCAACAACGTTGTGCTGTGTTTTACGCACCTTCGCTGGGATTTTGTCTACCAACGTCCGCAACACGTGATGTCGCGATTTGCCGCCGATCGCGCCGTGTTCTATTATGAGGAACCCAAGGTGGGCGCCGGAACGCCGTACGTGTCGGTACGAAACGAAGGGCGAGTCACCATCGTCACGCCGACCCTTCCTGCCGGCCTTACGGATGACGAATCGCAGCGCCTGCAGCGGCTGCTGCTCGACGAGTTCGTTAACCGGTGCAACATCGCCGACCCGCTGCTTTGGTACTATACGCCAATGGCGCTTCGCTTTAGCGACCATCTCGACGGACTACGCGTCTACGATTGCATGGACCAGCTCGCGGCCTTCAAGGACGCGCCCCCGCAGCTTCACGCACTCGAGAAAGCACTGCTGGCATCTTCGGCGCTGGTCTTTACCGGGGGCCGCAGCCTCTACTATGCCAAGCGGCACCTCCACCCCAACGTCTATTGCTTTCCGAGCGCGGTCGATGCGGCCCACTTTCGTCCAGCGAATCGACCGGAGCCTACGGACTTGCAAACCGTGCCGCGCCCACGCCTGATCTTTTACGGCGTCATCGACGAACGCTTCGACATCGAGTTCGTACGTTCTCTCTCGAGCGAACTTTCGGATTGGCAAATTGTGCTGGTCGGTCCCACGACGAAGGTCGATCCGGCGAAACTGCCGCGCGCCGCAAACATCCAGTACGTGGGGATGCGGTCGTACGACGAACTCCCAGCCTATTTGGAGCACTGCGACGTGGCGCTTTTGCCCTTCGCCCTCAATGAGGCGACCCGCTTTATCAGCCCGACGAAGACTTTGGAATACCTGGCGGCGGGAAAACCGGTGATCTCGACCCCCATTGCGGACGTCGTCGACCCGTACGGCACCGAAGGCGCCGTCCACATCGCCGCGACACCGCGTGAAGCGGCGTGCCTCGCCCGAACCGCCGCGGAAAACCCGCCAACGAGTGACTGGCATCGCACGGTCGACGAACTGCTCGGGCGTGCCTCGTGGGGCGCGACGGTGGCGCACATGGATTGCCTCATCGCCGACGCGCGAGCCGCCGACGCCGCTCTGGAGGCTGCCGGTTGAAACACCGCTTCGACTACTTGATCGTGGGTGCCGGATTTGCGGGCAGCGTTCTGGCGGAACGCTTAGCCGCAGATGCCGGTAAGCGCGTGCTCGTCATCGACCGACGGCCCCACGTCGGCGGTAATGCCTACGACCGCTTCAATGACGACGGCATTCTCGTCCACCAGTACGGACCGCACATCTTTCACACCAACTCCAGCGAAGTCTTCGGCTACCTCTCCCGCTTTACCACCTGGCGCCCGTACGAGCACCGCGTGCTCTCGAACGTCCGCGGCATGCTGCTCCCGATGCCGATCAACCTGGACACGATCAATCGGCTCTATGGCCTGCAGCTCGATTCCGACGGGCTCGCCGAATTTTTTGCCGCCCGCGCCGAGCCCGTTCCGGCAAGCCGCACGTCCGAAGACGTGGTGGTAGCGCGCGTCGGTCGCGAGCTCTACGAGCTCTTCTTTCGGAACTACACGCGCAAGCAATGGGGGCTCGACCCATCGCAGCTCGACGCTTCCGTGGCGGCGCGCATACCGATCCGTAACAACCGCGACGACCGTTACTTCGAGGATCGCTATCAGGCGATGCCCCTGCACGGCTATACGCGCCTGTTCGAGAACTTGCTCGATCACCCAAACATCACGCTGTCCTTGGGGACGGCGTATGCCGACGTCAGTCAGGAGAAGCTGGCACGCGAAACGATTTATACCGGCCCCATCGACGAGTACTTCGGCTGCCGCTACGGCAAGCTGCCGTACCGCTCGCTGCGTTTCGAGCACCGAACGCTCGAGACGGAATGCCTGCAGCCCGTCGCAGTCGTAAACTATCCCAACGAACACGACTACACCCGCGTTACCGAATACAAGCACCTGACCGGACAGCGCCATGCAAAGACCAGCGTAACGTTCGAATATCCGCACGACGACGGCGACCCGTACTATCCGGTGCCGCGTCCGGAAAACGCGGCACTCTACGCCCGATACAAGGCTGCCGGGGAGGCCCAGGCGGGCGTCGTGTTCGTGGGACGGCTAGCCACGTACAAGTACTATAATATGGATCAGGTAGTCGCCCAATCGCTCGCGACATACGCGCGAGTCCGAGGAGCGCGCACGTGGACGGAAGTCGCCTAGCGATCTGGGCCGGCATCGAACCGTCGGTTGTCCGTATCGGGAATCGCTACGTCGATCAGGTACGCCGCACCGGACACCACGACCGTCCGGACGACCTTTACCTGCTCGCAGGCTTAGGCATCGAAGCGCTGCGGTATCCCGTGTTATGGGAGCGCGTGGCGCCCGATGGCGTTCGCAAGGCTCGCTGGGAATGGAGCGACGAGCGGCTCGAACGGCTACGCGAGCTGGGCGTGGAGCCCATCGTCACGCTCGTCCATCACGGCAGCGGTCCGCCGTACACCGGCCTGCTCGATAAGGCATTCCCCGCAAAACTCGCCGAGTACGCGCGTGCGGTCGCGCGACGTTATCCGTGGCTGCGCTTCTTTACCCCGGTAAACGAACCGCTCACGACGGCGCGATTCAGCGCCCTGTACGGGCACTGGTACCCGCACGTGCGCGACGCCGCCGCGTTCGTGACGGCCCTCCTCAACCAAGTCGAAGCCATCGCTCGAGCGATGGACGCCATCCGTGAAGAGATTCCCGAGGCGGTCCTGGTGCAGACCGAAGATCTCGCCAAGACGCATGCGACAGAGGAACTGCGCTATCAGGCTAACTTCGAGAACGAGCGCCGTTGGACGAGTTCCGACCTGCTGTGCGGCACGTTCGAAACCAACGTCTTGATGCGCGCGTGGCTCCGCGAGATCGGCGTCGAGCTGCGCGCACGAGACCTGAAGCGATTTCGCTGCGAGCCCGGGATCCTGGGCTTCAACTATTACGTAACGGGCGAGCGGTTCTTGGACCATCGCTTGGAGCGCTACCCCACCGTCGCGCCGGGCGGGAACGGTCGTCACCAATATGTCGACGTGGAGGCCGTTCGCGTGTGCCGGGAAGGCATCGACGGCGCGGCCGGGCTGTTGTGGGAAGCGTGGGAGCGTTACCGTCGGCCGCTCGCAATAACCGAAGCGCATCTCGCCTGCACGCGCGAAGAACAGGTCCGCTGGCTCGAAGAAATTTACACCGACATCGTGTCCTTGCGCCACCGTGGTGCAGACGTGCGAGCGCTGACCGTCTGGGCAGCGCTGGGCGCGTGCGATTGGAACTCCCTGTTGACGCGCCGTGATGGGTATTACGAATCCGGGTGCTTCGACGTGCGCGAAACGCCGCCGCGAGAGACGTTGGTCGCGGCTTGGACGCGGGCACGCGCCGCAGGGGTGCCGTTGCAGCATCCCGCGGCGGAGGGACCCGGATGGTGGCGTTCTCACGTCCGTTTCCATCACGGCGTCGCAACGCGCGGCTCTGCCGCGCCGGCGCGGCCGCCCCGCAAGACATCCGCACCTATTGCGATCGCCGGCGACACGGCGCTCGCCCGGCGCTGCGCGGCCATCTGTGCCGCGCGCTCGTTGCGAACCTGCACGCTCTCGAATAATGGCTCGGTTCGCCACATCGCCCGGGAACTGCGTTCGCTGCGGCCGTGGCTGGTCGTCGACGCGGATTGCTCGGGCGAAACGGTCGTCGCACGCAGCATCGCACTGGTGCGCGTGCCGCTGGTGCTGCTGAGCGATGCGAACTGCGAGGCATTCGACCGGCGGGAGGCGGCCGCGGTTCTCGCAACGGGCAAGCCGCTCATCGCGCGTTTCGATGGCGTCGGCGATTTGGACGTCTGGTTAAATGGCGTGCTCGACATGGCGATCGACGGCATCAGGGGGCTGTGGTGGGAGCGGGCGCGTAATGGAGGCTCGATCGCATCGTGATTGCCGACTCGGTTACGGTTCGCGTGGGCGACGAGGATATTCGGCACGCGTTGGAACGAGGCGTGAGGAACGACCGGTCGCGGACCTCAACCGATCGCGTGCTGTTCCCGGAGATCCTTCACGGCGTTCTACGCCGCATCGCCTCATACCAGGCGCGGCAGCCGCTGCTGCGTTTCTCCTATAGCGTGAAGACCAACCCCAGCGCATGGGTTTTGCGCGAGGCAAAACGTGCGGGCCTTCTCGCGGAAGTCATTAGCCCGCAGGAATACGAGCACGCGCGCACCTGCGGTTTTTCCGACAGCGAGATCGTCTACAACGGTCCCTTCCCGGCGCATTATTGTGCCGGCGCGCCGGCGTACGTCTTTGCCGATTCGATCGAAGCGTATCGGAGCGCCGCCCGTCGATTCTCGCGGTCGCTGATCGGAATCCGCTTGCGCCCACCCAACGTTCCGTCACGCTTCGGTGTCCCGCCTGAGGAACTCGAAGAACTCGCGGGCGCCGTCCGCGACGCCGATCGGCGCGATCTCGGCGTCTCGTTTCACGTGCGGCCCGAAGACTATGGAACGTACGACTTTCGGACCCTTACGTCTGCAGTCGTCGAATGCGCGCGCCGCGTCGAACGGCACGGCGGCACTCGCATCGTGTTGTTCGACGTTGGGGGCGGAAAAAGTCCGCAACAATTCGACGATGCCATCCGTGAAGGAGACTTCGCGTGGCTGCAGCAGTGCGTTGCCGACCGTTTGCCGCAGGTCGGCGCCATTTTTGCGGAGCCGGGGCAGGCGCTCGTGACGCCGTGCGAAGCCGTCATCGCTCCAATCCTCGAGCTTCGACGGAACGCCGGCGCCATTACCGAAGTCGTGGTAGGAGCCGGCTATCCGGATCTGTCGCAAATTCGCTCGTTTCCGCACCGCATGTTTTGGCTCGCCGGCACTGGTGTTCGGCCCGTTGAGCCTGGGCACGGCCGCATTCTGGGCCGAACGTGTCTCGAGTACGACGTTCTCTCCACCTTCGCCGACCTCCGCGCGCGCAGCGAAGGCGACGCGCTGGCCGTCGCAGACGCCGGCGCATACGATGCCAGCATGGCGTTCGATTTTGCGCGCGGAGCGCGCTGCGCATGAGCGCGACGTACCTGTTGCCGATCCGGCTATCGACCACGAACGACATCGCGGAGATCGCTGCCTACCTCGCGTCGCTCGAGGGCGTCCAAGTGATCGCGATCGACGGATCGACGCCCGAGGTTTTTGCTGCGCTCGAGGACGCGTTGACACCCTTTGCGACGCACGTTCGGCCCACGGCGGCAGGGCTCAACGGCAAGGCGCGCGGCGTCCTGACCGGGCTTCGACTTGCCGCGCACGAGAAGATCGTCGTGGCCGACGACGACGTGCGGTACGATCGCGCTTCGCTGCGCGAAATTCTGCGGCTGCTCGACGTGGCGGACGTCGTGCGCCCGCAGAATTACTTTTCGCCGGCTCCATGGCACGCGGTACTGGATTCGGCTCGTTCGCTCGTCAATAGAGCGTTCGATGGAGATTGGCCCGGCACGCTTGCGTTCCGGCGGTCGTCACTTCCGAACGGTTACAACGCGAACGTGCTCTTCGAAAACCTGGAGCTCGTTCGGACAATTTGCGCGCGTGGTGGAACGGAGCTGGTCGCGCGCGACCTGTTCGTCGCCCGACGACCGCCATCACTGAAGCATTTCTTGAGTCAGCGCGTCCGTCAAGCCTACGACGAGTTCGCACGTCCCGCCCGGCTCGTTGCGGCGTTGGCCCTGCTCCCGGGCATGGTGCTGGGGACCGTCGCGCTTGGATGGGTCGTGCCGGTGGTTTTCGGGCTTGCGGCGATTGCCTGCGCTGCCATCGGTTGGCTTCGCGATGGCGCACATCGCTATTTCGGCTTCTTCAGCGTGCTGGCGGCGCCCGTCTGGATGCTCGAGCGTGCGGCGTGCGCGTGGCTCGCCCTGTACGAGCGATGGCGTTTTGGAGGGGTGCGGTACGGCGATTCCGTGATTGCGTCCGCCGCGTCGCGCCCTTCCGAATTGGCGACATGGACGTCCTGACGCCGGAGCAGCCGCTTGCCCTCGACGTTAGCGTCAATCCGTTTACGTCTTCGGCCGCACTGCGGCACAGCAATTACTCGGTGCCGGCGGGCGGGACGTTGGTTCGGCTGCTCGACCGGCGTACGCCCCATCCCAAAGCCGTCTTCGCCGATCGCGCCATGCGCGGATTTATCACGAGCTCCGCATTCTCGTGCGTCGCCGGCAAGGCCGCGGTCGCATCGGGCGGGTACCGGTTCGGATATTATCGCGGATTTCCGGATTTGCGATGCGCGGAGGGGCTCGCGCGCGATCTCGCGGCGTTCGTGGCGGAGCGCCCATCGATGCGCCGTACGTACACTACGTTCGTCGCCGTTTTTGACGAGCCGAATAGCGGCAACGAATATTGGTTCGAATCGGCGCTCTGGCGTCAGCTGCAGCGCCTGTCCGATCTGGCAGCGCCTTACTACGGTTGGGACGCGACCGTCTCCAACGACGCCGCAGATCCCAATTTTGCGTTCAGCTTCGCCGGTGAAGCGTTCTTCGCCGTCGGCATGCATCCGCACAGCTCGCGATTGTCGCGCAGGTTCTTCTTGCCGGCCATCGCCTTTAACGCGCACGTTCAGTTTGCCGAGGCGCGCCGCAATGGACGCTTCCGGCAAATCCAACGGCTCGTTCGCGAGCGGGAGCTGCGCCTGCAGGGTTCCGTCAACCCCGAGCTCTACGAGTTCGGAACGCGCAGTGAGGCGCGACAATATTCCGGTCGGAAGACGGAGGAAGAGTGGCGGTGTCCGTTCAGAGCGCCATCGTAGAGGTCCCCGCGCAGACCGGCTGCGCCCGTCGATTGCATCTCGGCGACGCGCTGCGAATCGTCGCCCTGCATGGCGAACAAGTGGCCGATCTCGCTCTCTTTAACGGCGATGATCCCAGCGACTCGTTTTCTCCCGGCCGTACGATCGACTACAACGAATCGATTCGAATTGCGAAGGGCGATTTGCTCTATTCGCATCGAGACGCCGCGCTTGCCCGCGTGATCGAGGATTCGGTGGGCGTGCACGACATGCTGCTTGCACCATGCAGTGAGGCCATGTTTGCACGGCGCGGCGAACTCGATCACCGCAGCTGCCGCGAGAATCTCGCCGCCGCACTATGCCTCGCCGGGATTCCTGCGGGCGCGCCGATTGCAACCTTGAACGTCTTCATGGACGTTCGCATCGACGCGGACGGGAAAATTCGGCTCTATCCTCCGCGCTCCCAGGCCGGCGACTCGTTTGCGATTCTGGCCCTGCGCGACCTAATCGTGGGCGTCGCGGCATGCGCTTCGGAAAAGACCAACAACGGCCGCTGCAAGCCGATCGGCATTGCCACGGCTGCCGCCATTACGCCAATTTAGCCAGGCGCCTTCCTCTCGTGCAGGGTGACGATGTTGCCCTCGGTGTCGTTAATCATTGCCATACGGCAAACTGGCGTCTCGATCTCCATGAACACCGCGATGCCGCGGCCCTTCACCGCCTCGACGGCCGCGTCGAAATCGTCTACAGCAAACAATATCCCGTTGCTCGGCTGAAACGGCATCACTTTCTCACCGCCGCCCCACAAGCCGAACGCCGTGCCATCGGGAAACTCGTATTCCGCCCCCCGATTTTCCGGATAGCGCCGAACGGGTTCGAGGCCGAATACATCGCGATAAAAGTCGATTGCGCGAGCGGCATCTTTAACCATGTATCCGCTCAAATCCATGCCGGTGATTGAGAACAACGAGCTGGGCAGCTTGTCGAAAATGGCATTCCAGCCATGTTCGTGCCGCTCGCGCGATTCGGCATTGGCGAAATTCTCGTGCGTTAACACCAGCTCCGTGCCGCCGTCACCGTCATAGAAGTCGAGCGTTACGGCGGTCTCGCTGCCTTCGAGCGCACCGGCGTCGTCTTCCCATTGCCAAGTCATCGAAAGGTGCTCGGGCGCGCGAATCTCGCGGATCGCGCCTCGCACGACGAACGGTTCGTTGTCGGGCGTTCTCATTGCGATTCGATACGCCCCACCGGCGCGGGCGTCGAAGCGAACGTCTTCCACCCGCATGTCGCCCGGTGCGAACCATCGCCGGAGCGTCTCAGGCTGCGTCCAAGCGGCAAAAACTCGCTCGCGCGGCGCCTTGAAGGTGCGCCGGAGAACCAGCGCCCGTGAGGCCGGCGCTTGTGCCTTCGTCATCGTTTACTCTTTCCTTTCGGATCATTGCAGAGTTCCTGTGCAAGGCGATCGAGTGCGGCGTTCCAGAAGCGCTGCTGCGCTTCGAGCCACGACCCCGCCGCCCGCATGCAGCGCGGTTGGACTCTGCAGTGATGAACGCGTCCTACGATTTCCCGCGTGATAATACCGGAGCGTTCGAGGATCTTCACGTGCTTGCTGATCGCGGGCGCCGACATCGAAAATCCGGCGGCGATTTCTCCTACCGTCATCGTGCCGCGCGCCAGCCGCTCGACGATTGCCCGCCGCGTTGGGTCTCCTAATGCGGCAAACACGAGGTCGAGGCGATCGCCAGAATATTTAACCATCTGGTTAAATATTAGCGCCGCACTGCCGCTCTGTCAAGCGGCTTACCCTTCTATGGCGCCGTCAGAGGGGGCGTTACGCGTTGGATGGCGGCGCCCGTCGCGAAGCCGCTCGGCGAAAGGCCGTTGGAGAAGCTGAACAGATATTTCCCGCTCGGATACTTGTAGACGTCCACCGAGCCTCCGAGGTCGGCGCAGTAGAGACGGTCCTGTCGGTGATTGAGCGGACACCACAGTGACAGCCCTTGCATCGGCGTCACCTTCGGCGCTTGCGTGTACGGGGGCGCATAGACATCGAGCGTGTACGCTTCCCAGTCCGTGATGATCAGGTTGTCGGCGCGGTCAAACTGCGGCGCGCCCGGCAGCCCCAGCGTGATGCTGCTCAAGAGCGTCCCGGGCATTTCACCGCCGGGAAACTCAACGACCGTGGCGTTTCCAAGCGAATCGCGGTTCGAGACGAAGACGTCGTCGCGGCTGTCGGTCGCGATGCCGATAAGCTCGCTGAATGTCGAATCGGTCAATGCGCGGAGCAGCGTGCCCTTCGCGTTGTAGACGTTGACGGAACCCGGCTGTCCGGAGGCGTCGAAAATGTTGAGAATGTAGACGTCGTGCTTGCTGTCGAAGCTCGCATCGGCCGGTTGACCGTTGGGGTCGGCGATCTCTAACATCGGCGCGCCGCAGTTGGGCGCGAACTCTTGCGTGTATCCCTGTCCTCCGCCGGTCCCGTTGGGCACCCATAGGTCCCCGGCCTGGTCGGTGGCGATGCCGTTGACTGATTGACCCGGCAGCGAACAAACCGGCGAACCGTCCTTCTTATTGTTGAGCGGATACGCCCGAACCGGGGTCCCGGCGAACTGGCTCACGTACACGTCGCCGTGGCCGCCGGTCTCCGGATTGGCTGTCAATGCCTTCGCCGCGTCGGCGCGATGCGGCGCCTTCGTACCTGCGAAGACCGGGGACACGGCGCCGTTTCAGCCGCGTCCGCTCCGCCTTCGCTATGACCGAACAGTGGAATGGCCCGGGCCGCAACGCCAGCGTCCGATAGATGTTGATTCGATACTCCTTGATGCGAGCAAAGCCGATTTGGCCGATCACGACGCGTCCGGTGGAATCGTCCGCCAACCGCAGCTCGTGCCGGCGGTTGAAGGACAACTTCACTCGCTGACCGTCACCTTTCGCGAGCGCTACTTTTTCCGGTCGCCAAAATAACCGCACGCATGCCGGCAAATGCAGGGCCGCTCGTGGATGAAACGCCGCCTTCGCGCCGCACGAGAACGTTTGGGTGCTAGGCACCCTTCGGCGAGTAGGCGATGCAGTAGCCGTTTGGAGAGATCGAGCCGTCCACGATCTGACAGCTTCCGTCCGCGGACGCGTCCGAGCCCGGGACGAAAAATTTGCAGCCGCCGCAGTGCATGCTGCCGTTGGGTGTGGACTGATAACGCATGGACGACTGCGGCGCCTTAGAGGAATCCGCACGCACCGCTCGCGTCCCAGCGGCCGCCAGCACCGGCAGCGCGATCGCGCCGCCAAGGAAAGAACGTCGTGTAATGTACGCGGCATCCGCCATTTCTGCTCCCTTCGTTACGGTCATTTCAACCGACCGTACGCGGAAGGTATGAAGAGATGGTGAACGCCGATTAGTTCGGCGCGAGGCTAACCGTCACGCCGAACAGCTCCGCGGCATCTGGAGCACGGAACGTCTTCGTCGGCGCCCCGCCCGCCGGATAGCGCCAGAGACCCATTTTCTTGAGCCGGCGGCTGCGCACGCTATAGGGCAGAACGATCGTGCGGCCCTGAATCGCAAACTGTGCGAGCAGCGTGCTATGGTCGATCCTGAAATGCGTGGCGCCGGCGACCGTCCCATGCGAACCCGATACGTTAACCCGGTACACGACGTCCTTTGACGCGTCTTGGACCGCCAGCGAGGAGCCGTCCCACTGCAGTCCTCCAGGATAGCCGATCGTCTTGTTCAGCGTGATGTCGGTAAACTGCCCGCTTCCCTGGGGAAGTTCGGCGTAGTCGGATTCGGTGCTGCCGTAGTTCGTGCCGTTGACGAACAAATTTCCATGGGCGTCGTAGGTTCCGAAGAAATACTCCCTGATGTTGGGATCGCTGTAAACGGTCGGCCTGCCCGACGCATCCGGAAACACCGAGACGGAACCGGGCCCAAACGACGGGCTGCTGGCGTAGTTGACGACCGCGAGGTTTCCGGTCGACGGATCTACGGAGCAGCTATTGGGGTAATAGCCGAAGTCGCCCAGCGAGGCGATCGGTTTCTTTCCGCCGTGCCGAAACTCGTAGATTTGCAGCGCCGGCGTATCGGTGACGAAAACGTCGCCGCGGGCATCCGAACAAAGTCCTGACGGCGCGAGGAAACCGGTAAGCGTACCCACGAGCGCACCGCCGGGGTAGGCGAACACGTAGACGCTGCCGTTCTGGTCTGAGACGTATAGCAAGTCGGCCTTCTTGGCTTGCGGCGACATCCACGATGGCGCGCGCGTCTTCGTTCCCGCGGCGCGGACGCTCGGCGCCATTGCGGAAGGCACCGGAGCCGAGCCTAATGCGCCGCATCCGGCAAGCGCGGCGGCGGCCGCGATGGCGCTCAGGATGCCGGCGCCGCGGCGCACGTCTAGTCGTCGCATCGCGCTAAATCGCCTGAATCTTCGCCATCATGCCCGCGTCCTCGTGGTCGAGGATGTGGCAGTGGAAGACGAACATCCCCTTGATCGTCGGATCGCGAAAATCCATCAACAGCACGAGCGTCCCGCTGCTCCCGTCGCGCTTACGGCGAGGAATGACGACGCTATCGGCCCAGAACGGATGCGCGACTTTGTTTCCGTCGATCTCCTTCACGAGAAAGTGCAGTTGATGGATGTGAAAATCGTGGACCTCATCGGTCACGTTTTGAATGTGCCACTCCTCAACGGTACCGGTGTGCACGACGTACATCGGCGGGTCGGACATCGAGAACGCCTTGCCGTTGATCAAGAAATGTTTGGCGGTCTCGCTGAACACGACTTGACGCTTCGCTGAAATGGGCGGCAGCGGTTCGGTGTAGACGTTCTGCGGCAAGGGCGCCCCAACGCGCAGCGGCTCGGCCACGCCGTCCGTTCGATCGCCGCCGCGACTCGGCGGATGCAGCGTCGCGAGGTCCACCTCTGGGTCGCGGTCGCCCGCGCTGCCGGAGTCATAGCAGAGGCTGCGGAACTTCGCGCGTCTGCTCGGTCCCTTGACGACGAACTCCAGGCGCGCGGCCGGCGGCACGATCGCGGTCGACTCCGTCAGCGTGGGCGGCGTGCCGGGGTAGGTATCCAAGGCGAATCCGTCGATCGCGACGACCTCGAGCTTCGCACCATCAATAGAGAGCTTGAGCGTCTCGTGGCCCGTCGCGTTGATGAGACGGAAGAACTGCTTTTCACCCGGAGCGATGGTGATGACCGGCTGATAGGCGCCGTTGAGCGTCGTCGTCAGTCCCAGCGCGGGACCGCAGGGCTGGCTGTTGAGTGCGGGCTGCATACGGTCGCCGCCCATGCCCATGTCGTCTACTCCACCGCGCGGCACGGCGTTCGGACCGATGCCGGTGGCGCGAACGATGATGACCCGCTCCTTCATCTTCGCAAGTCCCGGCAGGTGATGCTCGAGGCCGTTGACGACGATGGCGCCAGACATTCCGGCGTCGCCGACCTGGAACGTCGTCTGACCATGAACGTGCGGATGGTACCAGTAGAGTCCCGGCTCCTGGTTTTTCGGTACGTGGACGACGTAGTGCAGCTTCTGGCCGGGGCCCGCGACGATGCCGAGGACGTCGTCACCCGGAGCCTTGGGCGACGAGCCCAAACCGTGGAAATGCAGGTTGATGTCGTGTGAATTCCCCCGCACCGGCGCGAGCTCGTTGTCGATGTTGAGGACGATCGCGTCGCCCGGGTTCACGCGAATCGTCGGAGCGACGTTGTTGCTGCCGTCATAAACGAACTGTGGAAAACCAGTGGCACCGCTGAAGTTCACGACGAGCGAAACCTTCGCGACGCCGCCGACGGACTTGACGACCGGCGGTTCCGGCATCTCGTTTACGCCTCCGTTCGGTCCAAGCACGCCGGGCGGCTGACCCGGCGCCGCAACCGGCAAGCGGGGAGTCGGCGCGGCCGCCTGCCCGCCGCAGCCGATCAGCCACGCGCAGATACTGGTAAAACCGACGAATCGTCGCAGCACGATGTTCTCCTCAGCGGTCCTGCAAAAATGATGGCGTCGCGACGCTGACCGCTGCGCCGTAACCGTCGAACGAGGCGATGGTTTGCAGCGACCTGCCGCCGCGTGGATAGCGCCAGACCGCGACGTTACCGTCGGAATCCGGCGCGACCACCGTGGCGCCCGCGATCCAAAACTGGCGGACGCTCCCGGCGCCGCCAAGCATTGTCACGCCGACTTCTTTGGCCGACTTACCCTCGATCGAAAAGCGATGGATCGTAGCCGGCGACGCGGTCCAGTCGCCCACGGCGAGGTGCTCGCCGTCCCACTGCACTTGTCCGGGAGCGGCGATACGCGCATCGACCGTGATGCCTGCGAGCGCCTTGCCGCCGCGCCGCAGTTCCGCGAGGCGGAACGATCCGTCTTTCGATCCGCCGACCCCGTCGATGAAGAGGTCGCCGTCCGTGTCGTAATTACAGAAGAGCGCGGCGTGCATTGAGGGATCGCGATATTGTTGCGGATCGCGCCACACGCGATGCTTGCTGAAATGGTAGATCGATACGATGGCTCCGCTCGTCACGGCGACGTTACCGCCCTTCGGGTCGACGGCGCATCCGCGCGGCTGGCCCGGCGTACTCAGCGCGGCGATGGGACGCGTGCCCCCGTGGGCATATTCGACGACGTCTTCGGCCTGCACGTCCGCGATCCAAACGTTGCCGAGCGCGTCGGCGCACGCACTGCGGGGCTTTCCCAAGCCTGTCACGCTGCGGGCGGCCTTGCCGCCTGGAAAGGTGTAGACGCGAACGGCGTTCGTCGCTACATCAGAGACGTACAGCAGGTCGAAACGAGAAAGGCCGTCCGCCTTGAGCGGCGCTCCGCTGACGGGCACCGTTGCGGGCAGCGCCGCGCATCGCACGAGCGAAAGCGCCGTGACACAAGCCGCGAACGCGACGCGGACGCCCTGCAAAGACTTCATCCGTTCCTGTCCCCGAGAAAATTAGGCGCACCTAAGTGGTGACGGCGCTCTTAACCGGCGCGAGACCGTTTCCTGCCAAAGCAAGACCGCCGCGCCGTAAGGGCGGGCGGTCGTGGCTTGGGCTGCCGTTGAAGCTAGACCTCGAGCGCGCTCTCGACCGAAGGCTTCGGGTCGGGAAGCTCGGGTTCTTCGCCGCGTGACTTCGACGAAACGTCGAAGCCCCAGTCCGAAAACTCGGTGACGAGATCCACGCCCGGTCCTTCACCATCCTTCGATCCGTCGATCGAGTCTTTGAAGTAGAGGTGCGCGACCTTCTCGATTCCGGGCAGCTGGCCCGGCGGGAAATTCGGCTCGATTGCCGCCAGCGCCGCTTCGAACATCTTTTGGTGCGCGATCTCTCGGGTCATGAGGAAGTTCAGGGTATCTTTGCAGCCGGCGTCGTCGGTTTGCTTGATCAGGCGCTCATACGTGATCTTCGCGCGCGCTTCGGCAGCAATGTCAGAGCGCAAATCCGCCGTCGGCTGTCCGATCGTATCGATGTAGGCCGCCGTCCAAGGCGTTCCCATCGAATCGGTCAGGCGCGGACCGGCGCCGCCACTGTTCATCTGCCCACTCATCAGCGAGAGCTCGATGTAGCGGTCGTGCTTGCCGTCGAGCAGGTTGCCCAAGTAATTTCCCTCGACTTCGTCGATTGTGGCACTGGGTGAACCGCGTAAGAGCATGGTAAGGAGTTGCGCGACCATCTCGAGATGCGACAGCTCCTCCGTCGCGATGTCGAGCAGCATATCGCGGCGTGGGACGTCACTCTCGGCCCATCCCTGCGTGAAGTAACGCATTGCCGCGGCCAGCTCACCGTTCGGGCCTCCGAACTGGTCGAGCAGAAGTTTTGCGAACAGCGGGTCGGGCTGATCCACCCGCACCGTGTACTGCATTCGCTTGTTGTGTAAGAACATCGGATCGTCGTCCTCTCAGATTCGAAATGTAAGAGAACGCCCTTTGCCCCATTGCGAATTCACGGAAACGAGCTTGTTCGCCCTACGGGTAAGCCCGTTCAACGCAAGCTGCGCGCACTTGTTCGCGGCCGATCAACCGTCTGAGCAAGAATAGGCCCGACTCGTGATACGACGGACCGGCCGCGCTCGCCGTCAAATCTTCGCACACGATCGGAACGACGTCGCTCTGCAGCAAGTCGGCCGCTACCATGAGGACGCACTGGTCGGTATCGACGCCGCAGACGAAGGCCCGTTCGATAGACCACTCGCGCAATCGCGGTAAGAGGTCGGGCACGACGCACGAATAGTTTGACTTGTCCACGACGACGGCGTCGGCGCGCGGCGTGAAAGCCAGCTGTGCCTCCGCGCTGTGGGACTCGAAGCCCTCGATGCCGAGCAGACGGCTCATCGCCGAGCCGGGACGGCGTAGGTAGCGCGTGGCGACGACCTTCTCGAAATGGTGCTGGAAGCGCTCGATCGGTTCGCAGAGGTGGCGCGTATGCTCGTTCATGAATCCGCGCTGCACGTCCACGACGATGAGAGCGCTCTTCATGACGGGCGTATTCCCGCGGCGCCCGACGGCCAATCGTGGGAACGGCGCTTGCTGCCGTCTAAGCGCGATGCATCGTGAAATCGCGGGCGCTGCTCGTCCTCGGCATGCATCGAAGCGGAACGAGCGCCGTCGCGCGCGGCCTCCAAGCGCTTTCCGTCGACCTTGGAGAGTCGTTCCTGGATGCCCAGCCCGAAAACCCGACCGGCTATTGGGAAGACCGCGGCATCGTCGAGCTCAACGAGCGTCTCTTGAAGCAGCTGCGCCTGACGTGGGACGCAACGGCACCGATCGGACGGCGCGAATTCTCGCGAATCCGCGTGCGCCTTCTGCGCGCTGCCGCGACACGCTACCTGCGCGCGGCCTTCGCCTCAAAGCCGCTGTGGGGATTTAAAGATCCGCGAACGATTCGGCTGCTGCCCTTCTGGCGCGGCGCACTGCAGGCGGCGGGCGCGGACGACGGCTACGTCATTGCGATCCGCAATCCGCGCAGCGTTGCGGTATCGCTGTTCCGCAGGCAAGGCATGGACCTCGCAAGCGCGCAGCGCCTCTGGCTCGTCCACAGCGTTCCATTTCTGCGCGACCTGCGCGAGCGGCCCGCCCTCGTCGTGGACTACGACCTGCTGATGCGTGCGCCCCGTCCGCAGATCGAACGCATCGCGCGGCGGTTCTCGCTGCCCCTCGACGAAGCGACGACGCGCGAGATCGATCGCTTCGCGGCCGACTTCTTGGACGAAAAGCTGCGCCACAGCGTCTTCTCTACCGACGAAGTGGAGGGGAAAACGCCGGAGGCGCGGCTCGCGCACGACGCCTACGCGCTGCTGCGGGCGCGCGCCGAAGAAGAGCCCGGCCGCGGCGAGACCGCCTTCTGGGAGGCGTGGGAACGAATCGAGCGCGGCGTGGAGCGGCTGCTCGGGGCGCCGTCGCCCCGATGAACGCGATGCGCGGATGGATTCCTCCGCTGCCGATCGCACTGGGAGTCGCCGCGTCCGGCGCGTCGTGGGTGCTGCTCTTCATCGCAGCACCGCAATCGCCCGCATCGTTTGCGGCGCTCGCATGGGTGCACGCCGTCGCTTTGAGCTGGATCACGCTGATCGCGCTGAGCATCTTGCTGCACGCGATACCGGAATTTCTCGACGTCGAATGGCGATCGGCCGCCGTCGCCCGCGGGATGACGCTGTTCTTCGCCGCCGGTGCGGGCGCACTCGTGGCGGGATTCGCGAGCGCCGACGTTCTCACCCTGCGATGGGGCGCCGCGATAGCCCTCGGCGCGGTCGTCGCCTATGCCTGCGCCGCAAGCGAACCTCTCGCTCGCGCCATCGGACGAGGCGGCGTCGCGCGCGCCGTCGCGCGGGCATTCGGCGCGACGTTAGCCTTCTTGATCGTTACCGCGGCGCTCGGCGCGCTCTTCGCTGCGGCGCTCGGCGGCGGCGCGCCTCCGACCGTGCTGCGGAGCATGCCGCCGGCCCACGCGATCCTCGGGATTGTCGGCTGGCTTTCTCTGCTCGTGACCGGCGTTTCGGCGCGAACGATCGGCGCAATCGCGGGGGCGCGTTCGCCGCGAGTTTGGGCGCATGTCGGATCCGGGAGCGCCCTGCTCGTCGGCGCGATCACCGGCGCGCTCGGCTTTGCGATCGGCCGCCAAAGCGTCGCGCTCGCCGGCAGCGTTCTCCTGCTCGCGGGAATGGCGGCGTATGCCTACGATCTCGCGCGCGTGCTGCGCGGCGCGACGGTCGCGCACCGGCCGCCGCAGATTTTGATGGCATGCGCCGTCGTCTGGGCAATCGTCGCCGCGGCGCTTTTGCTCGGAGCCATCGCCGGATATCGCTGGGGCGCCCCCGCCGTGTACGTCGCGCTCATCGGTTGGATCGGCAGCGCCGTGATCGCGCACGTGCACCATATCGGCGTGCGCGTTGTGTTGACGAACGTTCGCGGCGAAGACGACGAAACGCGTCCGCAAGCGGTGCTCGCCGCTCCCTTGACGTGGACCGCCACGGCGGCATACCAGCTCGCCGCGCTTGCGGGAGCCGTAGGCCTGCTGGGAATGCAACCCGATCTCGTGCGATGTGCCGCGTGTTTCGGTTTCGTCTCGTTTGCGGCGACCGTTCTCAACCTGGCTTGGGCCTACCGCCGCGCCGCGTCGCTGCCCTAAGCGGAGCGCATGACGGCCTTGATGCAGCCGTCCTCGTGGTTGGCGAAGACCTCGTACAACCGGGGTGCGTCGTCGAGCGTCCCCCGGTGGGTGATGAGGAACGCCGGATCGATCTGCCCGGAAACGACGCGCTCGAGCAGCGGCCGTAAATAGCGATGCACGTTCGTCTGGCCGCCGCGCATTTGCAGGCCTTTGCCGAAAAGTGCCCCCATTGGAAACGTATCGACGAATCCGATGTAGACGCCGGGCACGGAGACGCGTCCTCCGGCTCCGCACGCTAAGATCAGCTCGCGCAACACATGCGGCCGGTCCATCTCCATCTTTACCGCTTGTTTGGCGTAGTCGACGACGGCATCGGCGCTCGTTCCGTGTGCCTCCATGCCGACGCAGTCGATGACCGCGTCTGGCCCGCGGCCGCCCGTCACCTCGTAGAGCGCCTCCAGCAGGTTGGGAACGTCGTCGTGGTTGATCGTTTCGGCGCCGGCCTTTTTCGCCAATGCAAGGCGATAGTCGAAGCGATCGATCGCGACGACGCGCGACGCCCCCAGCAGGAAGGCCGAACGCACTGCGAACTGACCGACCGGCCCGCATCCCCACACCGCGACGACGTCGCCGCCGGTGATGTCGCAGTTCTCCGCGGCCATGTAGCCGGTGGGAAGGATGTCGGTCAAAAAGAGCACCTGCTCGTCGTCGAGCTCGTCCGGAACCTTTAACGGACCGAAGTCCGCGAACGGGACGCGCACGTACTGCGCTTGTCCGCCCGAATAGCCGCCGTAGAGGTGGGAATAGCCGAAGAGCCCGCCGCCCCCGTGGCCATACATCGTATCGAGGAGCTCGGGATTCGGGTTTGCGTTTGCGCAGAGTGACGTCTGTCCGCGTTCGCACGGCTCACAGTGTCCGCAAGAGATGGTGAACGGCACGACGACGCGGTCGCCCTTCGCTAAATTGCTCACGGCGCTGCCGCACTCCACCACGCGCCCCATGAACTCGTGCCCTAAGACGTCTCCCGACTTCATGCCGGGGATCAGGCCGTTATACATATGAAGGTCGGAGCCGCAGATTGCCGTGGTCGTGACCTCGACGATTGCGTCGCGGGGATTGAGAATCTCCGGGTCGTCGACCCGCTCGGTTCGTACGTCGTGCTTGCCGTGCCAAACGAGCGCCTTCATCGGCGGCGCTCCCCGGTGGCGATTTCGCCGGCTTCCAAAAGTGCGCGAATCTTGCGCAGCGCCGCCTTCAGCTGCTTTTGGTCGAGGGCTTCGGAACTGGCGTGAATCTCGGTACCGCGTGCGCCGGGCGCGTCGACGAACGAAAAGCGGCATTCGGGCACCGCTCCGAACGACGCGCGAAGGGTTTGTCCGTCATGCGTCGCCGCACTGACGGCGTCGCGAGCCGCGTTGACGGTAATAGTCGCAGCATTCATACGAATCACACCATACCCCGAAGTGGGTATAGCCAGAGCATGCGGCGGCGTGCAATTTTCGGCGGTCTGGTCGGCTTGGCTGCGGGCACCGCGATCGTTCGGTTGCTCCAGAGACGATCGGCGGAGACCCTCGACGGTTCCGTGGTGGTCATTACCGGAGCATCCCGCGGTCTCGGCCTCATGCTTGCGCGTGAGTTCGGCCGGCGAGGCGCACGCCTGGCGATTTGCGCGCGCGACGGCGGTGCGATCGAACGCGCGGCTCAAGACCTCGCGTCGCGCGGCTACGAGGTGTTGGCGCGAAGCTGCGACGTGCGGAGGCGCGGCGACGTCGAAGACTTCGTTAGCGCCGCGATCGAACGGTACGGAACGATCGACGTATTGGTCAATAACGCCGGCACGATCGAGGTGGGTCCGGCAGCGGAGATGACCGGGGACGACTATGCCGACGCGCTGCAGACCCACTTCTGGGGCGCCTATCATACGATCGAAGCGGCGCTGCCTGCGCTTTGCGACGGCCGCCGCGGCCGGATCGTCAATATCGTTTCGATCGGCGGTCTCGTGCCCGTTCCTCACTTGCTGCCCTACTCCGTGAGCAAGTTTGCACTGCTGGCGTATTCGCTCGGACTGCGGGCCGAACTGGCGCAAAAGGGAGTTGCCGTCACGACGATCTGTCCAGGGCTCATGCGCACGGGCAGCCCGCGCAACGCGCTGTTCAAGGGACGCAATCGCGCGGAATACGGCTGGTTTTCCTTGGGCGCCTCTCTGCCGTTCACGTCCGTTGCCGCGGGCAGCGCAGCACGCCGCATCGTCGACGCAACGACGCACGAGGAACCGCTCGTCGTGCTCTCGCTTCAGGCGCAGATCCTGGCGGCGATGCAGCACGTCTTCCCCTCGCTGACGCTGCGGGTTCTCACCCTCGTCGCGCGCTTGCTGCCCGGCGAAGGCGGCATTGGCAGCGACGCCGCGCGCGGCTACGAGAGCGAATCGGCGCTGAGCGAGTCGTTTTTGAACGGCCTCTCCAAGCGCGCCGAGGTGGACCTGCTCCAGCGCTGATCGGCACTGGGAGGCTGCAGGAGCCGAGCGCCCGCCGTCCGTACGCTTGGTTCACTTCGGTTTTTTGCACGAGAAGTGGAGGGCGTTTATGAGACCGAACCTCGTCGCACCGATCGGTGGTGCAGTAATTCTCGCCATAATTACCTTTTTCATCGGCAAAACGCAATGTTCGGCGGACGGCAATCCGATCGGCTTCCATGCTAGCGGCAACGTTCAGATCCCTCAGGCCGACATCGTAAAGTGCGAGGCCGCGTCCTGTCGGTTAACGTTCGACCTCAATACCAACGAAGTGCAGCCGCCTACTTCCGCATTGGACTGCGACGGTCCGAACTGCATCCGTTTCAATAACGCAAATGTCACTAGCGACGGTAGAATGACACTGACGATAACGGATAAGGATGGGCCTCGTACTTATCACGACTACGTGAACGGGACGCTGTACATCGTCACGAACGGGGGCAAGTAGGGCAAGACGTCTACTTAGCGTCCCACGTTTCCGCGCCGACGGGATAGCCCAGCATGTTGCGGGCGAATCCGACGGCGCGCGGTCCCACGGCGTCGAAGTACCGCGTGTAATCGAGCGGTACGATCGGAAGCTGCCGGTACACGATCCGCTGCATCGCCAAAAAGTCCAGGGCGCGGCGCCGTTCGCTTGGCGTTACCGCTTGATCTCTGAACGCGGCCTCGAATCGAGCGTCGCAGAAGCGCTGCACGTTGTTGCCGTCGCGTCCGATCTGATCGCAGGAGAACACGACGCTCTGCTCGGGGTCCGCACCGCCGATCCAGCCTTGCGCGGCGAGGTTGAAACGCCCGCTGCGGATCGGGCCGTCGGGGGCGTTGAAGGTGCTGGCGGGAAACGCTTTGATCGTCACGCGTACGCCGATCGCTGCAAGCTGGCGCTGAACGATCTCCGCCGCACCGCCGCCGCCGCCTTGTTCTTGGCGGACGAGGAGCACCTCGAGCGGCCGTCCATTCTTTTTCCGCAGGCCGCCCTCCATGCGCCATCCGTCCCGCTGCAGCTCCGCCGCCGCGGCGCGCTCATCGTGCAAATAGGGGGCAGCGGAAGCGTCGTGCCAGGCGAACACCGGCGGCAGGAACGCCGAGGCGGCCGGATAGAGTCCCCGAAATGCACGTTCCACGACCGGCACGTCGAGGGCGTGCGCGATCGCACGACGCACCGCGACGTCGTCCGTCGGAGGCGCGGTGGTCTGGAGCGCGAGGTAGTCCAGTCCGTTGATCGGCGTGGCGACGACGCGCACGCGCCAAGACGGCGTCACTTGAGCGACCTGCACCGGCAGCACGCGCGCGACGTCGAGCTCTCCGGTGCGCACGGCGTCCAGCGCCGCATTCATCGCGGGAACGATGCGGAGCTCGATCCGCGCGAGCTTCGGCTGCGGCAAAAAGAAAGGGTTTCGCTCGAGGACGACCCGGTCGCCACGCCGCCACTGCGTGACGCGGAACGGCCCGGATCCGAAAGCGTGCGCCTCCCACGGCGCGCCTTGGAGAGCCGTGCTCGTAAACGCATGCGCGGGAAGGATCCCGAACGCAAAGTCCGACTGCGCGAAGAGCTCCCGGACCGCGGCGTTCCACGGCGTACGAAGGCGAACCACGACGGAGTGAGCATCGGGCGCCGTCATCGATTGCACGCGCCGGTAGGCATCTTGGCTCAGCACCGGATTGCGCGGATCCACGATGGCGCGAAAGGTGAAAAGAACGTCGGCCGACGTCAGCGGTCGACCGTCGGCGAAGCGAACGCCGCGGCGCAGGTGATAGACGATCGTCCTTCCGTCCGGCGAGATTCCGCCGTTCGCGCGCGAGGGAACGGCCGTCACGAGCACCGGCACCAAACGGTTTTGTGCCGAGAGACCAACCAGCGTCTGCACGAAGAGCAGGTCGAAGCCGATGCTGTCTTGGTCGTGCGCCAGCAGCGGATCGAGCGAAGACGGATCGGACGGATCGGCGATGCGCAGCTCGTGCGGCGGGGTTGCGACGCGAGTGCAGGCCGCCTGCGCCATCGCGAGCGCGACGGCGATCGCCGCGACGCGAGCGTTCACGTGCGGTTCCCTTCGCGATGCATCGCGGCTTCGAGCTGGTCGATCGCGTCGGATACGTTCATGGACGCCCCTTCGTCGCCCAGCGCGCGCCGCTCGCGTTCCGAAAAAACCGCGTCGAGCTTCTCGTTTGCCAGATCGTAGGCGACGCTGTCGCGCAATCGCCGGCCGCTCTCCTCGAAGAGACGGTCGGCACGACCCAAGAATCGAGCCGCAACCTCTGAAGCGCCATGCGACGCAGCGACCGCGGCGATTCCATGAAATGCTCGAGCGACGTAGTCCTTCGCTTGCAGCTCGCCGGCAGCGTCGAGCGTGCCAACGAACTCCGCAAGCGCGTCGTCGAGACGCGCCTCTTTGAGGGCCACGGTGGCAAGGCCTTGGCGCGCAGCGCAGAGCCCGTAGCGATCGTCTTCCTCACTTTTCTGCGCGAACGCGCCCTCGAACAGGTTGCGCGACTCCCGCAGATCGCCTAAACCGAGCTGCACCCAGCCCATCGCTATGCATACGTCGCCGCCAATACGACGTTCGTCGAGGGCATCCGCGCGGCGGCTCGCCTCTTCGAGGAGCTCGCACGCCCGACGCAGTTCCCCACGCTGGCGCGCCAGCATCCCCAGGTTTCCGAAGCAGAGCAGCTCCCCGCGCTCCTCACGCGATGCCGTAAACCCCTGGAGCGCCTCGCGGTAGAGTCTTTCGGCGTTTTCAAGGTCGCCCTGGCGGTGCACGGCCTCCGCCATGCGAAAGCGTGCCTGCGCGGCGCCCGAAAACTCCCCGAGCGCACCGTACAGCGCGAGCGCTTCGCGCGCGCAGCGCAGGGCCTCGGTCAGATCGTCTTGGAGTGAGGCGAAGCTTGCACCGATGCAGAGCAGCAGCGCTCGATCGCGGCCGCTCGTTTCGACGGCCAAGGTACGCGACGTCCACGACCTCGCCTCCCTCAGGCGCCCCCGCGCACGCCAGTACGGGACGAGTTTACGCATGAATGCGGCGATCGCGGCGGGATCGTGGCGGACGGTCCATTCCAACGCCGCGCGCACGTTGGCAACGTCGGCGTCCAGCGACGCGTTGTCGGTGCCTGCACGTGCTGCGTAGTAGGCAGCGTGCTTTCGCGCGAGGTCCGCGGCTTCGGCAGCATCGAGCCGCTCGAAGGCATACTCTCGGACGACTTCCAACACGCGGTAGCGCACTGTGTCGCGCACGTCGTCGAGCGCGAGCAACGACTTGTCCGCAAGGGAGCCGGCTGCTTCATCGACGTCGGCGACACCGTTGGCGACGGCGGCAGCCGCCTCGGCATCGCAGCCTCCGCGGAACACGGCGAGCGCCTTACACAAGGCTTGCTCCTGCGGCGCAAGGAGATCGTAGCTCCAGGCGATCGTGTTGCGCAGGGTGCGATGCCGTGCGCTCTCGGTGGGATCCTTACTGCGCAGCGAAAGCCCTGACGTCAGCGTGCGCGCTAGCTGTTTGAGCGGCATCGAGGAGAGGCGCGCACATGCGAGCTCGATCGCGAGCGGAATGCCTTCCAGTGTGCGGCAGAGCGAAGCCACCTCAGGGACCTCGGCGCGGTCGTGAAACGCTGCCGGAGCAGCTTCGCGGGCTCGTTCCAAGAACAGCTTCGTGTCGTCGCCGACGAGCGGTCCGACGCGGTAGATCGATTCGCCGGCAATGTGCAACGGCTCCCTGCTCGTCGTCAGCACCGTCACGGCGGGACAGTTGGAAAGGAGCGCCTTGACCAGGCGCGCGACGCCGGCGACCACCTGTTCGGCGTTGTCGACGAGCAACAACGCGCGTTTCTCGCGCAGATGCGCCGCCACGGTCGCCTCGATCGGTTCGTTCGGCAACTCTTGCACGTGCAGCGCCGTAGCGACGTACTGCGCGACGAACTGCGCGTCGCGGGCGGCGGTGAGGTCGACGAACCACACGCCGTCGGGAAAGTCCCCGGCGCCTGCTGCGAGCTTCAGCGCCAAGCGCGTTTTGCCGATTCCGCCCGGCCCGGCGATCGTCAGGAGCCGCGTCCGACCCAGCGCGACTGCGAGCTCGTCGAGCTCGCGCTGTCGCCCGACGAAGCTGGAGAGCGGCGACGGAAGATTCGTCGCGGCGACGTCGAGCGCTGCGAGCGCCGGAAACTGCGCGCGAAGTCCCTCGGCCAGCACTTGAAAGGTGGCCTCGGGACGACTGAGGTCTTTGAGCCGGCTGGTGCCGAGCTCGCGGAGCGACAGACCGGCGCCGAGCTCGTCGCGCACGAGCGCCGCGGTCGAGGCCGAGACGAGAATTTGGTCGCCGTAGGCGATCGAGGAGAGCCGCGCCACGCGATTGACCGCCGGGCCGACGTAATCACCGCCGCGCTCGGCGCAGTCGCCGCTGTGGACGCCCATCCTCACCGAAATCGCGTCGATACCGGTGGGCCACGCGTGCGCGCGCAGCGCGCGTTGCGCCGCCACGGCCGCGCGAACCGCGTCGAGGGGCCGCGCGAAGGCGCAGCAGCAAGCATCGCCGACGTTCTTGAAAATCGCGCCGTTGTTCCGCTCGACGGCGTCGCGCACGATCGCATCGTGCGCCGTCAGCGCGGCCTCCATAGAATCGGCATGACGCTCCCACAGCTTGCTGCTGCCGACGATGTCGGTGAACAGCAGCGTCACGACGCCGCTGGGAAGCGGGGACGGATTAGAGCGCAATTACCGCGAAATCTTGGTCAATTTCGCGACATTACCTCTCGCTTTACGGAGGCGGCGATGGCTTCGCAATTCGACATCGTGATCGTCGGCGCGAGCTTTGGCGGCGTTTCGGCGGCGCTCGCGGCGGCGCGCTACGGCAGACTCGTGGCGCTCGTCGACGAACGGCCGAACGTGGGCGGCCAGGCGACCGCGCAAGGCCTTACGCGCTGGGACGAGTCCGCGCCGGTCATCACGCCGAGCACCTATGGATGCTCCAAGTCCTATCGCGTGCTCAAGGACGACATCCGCGGGTGGTACCGCACGTACGCGAAGCTCGCGCCCGGTGCGGACCGCGCCGGCTTCAATCCGGGATTCGCCGGTCCGGGGCACCCATTTTCCGCCGACTGCAACGTGACGGAGACCGTGCTGCGCCAGATGCTCAAAGACGTCGACACCCACGTGTCGCTTTTCTTAGACAGCACGATCGCCGCGGTCGACGCGGGGAACGGCACGGTTCGTTCGCTGACCCTCGGGAACGGCGAGACGATCGGCGGCACGATCTTCCTCGACGCCACCGACTTAGGAGATCTTCTGCCTCGCTGCGGCGTAAGCTGGTTCATCGGCGCCGAGGCCAGAAGCGACACGGAAGAGCCGCACGCCGAAGCCGAGGCAAATCCCGGACACGTGCAGCCTATCACCGTTTCGATTGCCGTCGAACACCGTCCCGACGGCGAGCAACACGTGATTCCCCAGCCGCCGGGCTACTCACAGGCGCTGATCGACGCGCAGGGCTTCGGCGTTTACGACCAGCGTAACGGTATGATAGGCGGGGTTTTCACGTCGTCTCACTCGCAGAATCCCGGTTGGGAGACGTTGTTTAATTACCGGCAGTACGTGGATCATGCGAATTTCGCCGACTCAAATTATTCGTGCGACCGCAGCGTGATCAACGTGGGCTGCAACGACTACCAGGCGGCCGTAATCCCAACCGGCGATGCGGCGAAGGACGCCGCTATCGTCGAAGACGCGCGCGCCGTCTCGCTCGCGTATCTTTATTGGCTGCAGACGGAAGCCCCGCGCGACGATGGCAGCGGCAAAGGCTATCCCAACCTCATGCCGCGCGCGGACATCTTCGGCCGTGCCGACGGGACGGCGCCGCAGGCCTACATTCGCGAGTCGCGCCGCATCGCGAAGCCGATCGTACGCGTGCTCGAGCAGCACATCTCCGTCCCCGACCCGAAAACACCCGACGCGCGCGCACCGATGAATTTCTCCGATTCATGCGGCATCTGCCTCTACGGCATCGACGTCCATCAGATCTACGGGCCGCCCGGCACGCCTTGGGTCGGCGGCATCACGGTCAAGCCATTCCAAATTCCGTTGGGCGCTCTCATCCCGACCGACGGCGGCAACCTCATCGCGGCGTGCAAGAACATCGGCGCGACGCACTTGACGAGCGGCGCATACCGCGTGCATCCCGGCGAATGGGCCGTCGGCGAAGCGGCGGGCGTGTTCGCGGCATACTGCGTCGGTCAGACAGTCCTCCCGGCCCAGGCGCACGCGAATCCGGCGCGGATCGCTGCCCTGCAGCTGCGATTCCTCGAACAGGGCATCCCGATCTTCTGGTGGGACGACCTCGACTACGACTCGGACCCGAAGACGTTCGCAGCGGCGCATCTGCTCGGCGTTCGCGGCTTCTTCAGCGATCCGAACACGTTGCATTTCCGTCCGGCCGACGCCATCACGCAAAGCGAGCGCGACGCCGTCAGCAGCCATGCCGGGCGGCAACTCCCGTGGCCAGCGGCCACGATGACGCGCGCACGCGCCGCGGCGTGGGTCTGCGCCGAGCTTGGGCTGCCTTCGAGCATCGTCGTCGCGCACTGGAATACCTGAGGGAGGACCGGCCGGGCAGCAGGCCAACCTTGCGCTTGCGTGCAGTTCTCCTCGACGATCGTCGAAGTCGCCATCGGCCTCGCCTGCATTTACGTCGGCTTGAGCCTGCTGGCGTCGTGGATCAATGAAGCGATCGCGACGGCGCTGAACCTGCGCGGCAAGGGTCTTTCGGTCGGCATCGCCCAGATGGTTTCCGACGCGCGCATACACGCCAGCCTGTTCGCGCATCCCATCATCTCGTCGTCGTCTACCGGACGCGACCGGCTGCCCTCGTATCTATCGGCGTCGCAATTTACTACGGCGCTCCTCGACGTCATTGGGGTCGGCAACGGCGTTTCGGTCACGGCGCCGCAGGCGTTCGGCGACATTCGCGATGCGGTCGACCGCCTAAGCCCCGGACGGCTCCAGACAGCGTTGGCGTCGATCCTCAGCAAGTCGGCCGGCGATTACCACGCCGCCGTCGCCGGCATCGAAGCGTGGTTCGACCAAACAATGGATCGCGTGAGCGGCGCCTATCGCCGGATCGCAACGTTTTCGATCTTCTTCATCGCAATTTTCATCGCCGGCTTGCTCGATGCCGACACCATTAAGTTTGCGAAGGCGATCGAATGGAACTCGGCCACGCGCGCGTCGCTCGTCGCCACGGCCGGCGCCGCGGCGAAAGAATCGACGGCCGACGCGCTCCAGCACATCAGCTCGGGTGTTTTCAATTCGTTAGCGTTCGGATGGTATCGGTCGGCCGCCGCAACTCCGTCGGCTGGCCCGGCGGAATCGCCTTGGCAGATCCCACTGGGACTCATCGCCACGGTACTGGCGATGTCCCTCGGCGCGCCGTTCTGGTTCGACACGCTGAAATTCCTGATGAACGTCCGCAACAGCGGCGCAAACCCGGACGAATCCAAGACCTAGACCGCGAGCGCCTCGGCGACCGCCCGATCTTCGGTGAAGGCGGCGCCCTCTTTCGTGAGTGCGGCGAGTTCGGCAGGGCAGAAGATTTCCTCGAGCGAGCGCGTCAGGCGTTCGTATTCCTGTTGCTCCGTATATTCGCGTAGAGTTTCGAGCCGGCGCAGGCGGGCTTCGACATGGGCCAAGAGCCGAGCTGCCCGCCGACGATCTTCGCTTGCGCGTTCTGCGCCGCCGTCGCGCAGCGCCGCGATGGCAGCGAGGTGATGGATCGCCCAGAGTTGCGCCGCTTCGTAATGCACGCGACGGGCCGCGAGCAGCGCGTCGCGGGCGCGCGCCCGGGCCTCGCCATAGCGTCCCAGCGCGATGAGGTATGCGGCCATGTTGCACAGGCGCAGCGCAACGCGATACGCCGAAATACCGCTTCGGTCGTCGTTGAGCGTTTCTTCGGCGATCTGCAGTGCCGCGGCCGCGTTACCGGCGGAGAATTCCATCTCCGCCAGGTTGTTGCCGACCGATACCGCCAACCGCTCCGCACCACACGCCTTGAAAATTTCGAGGGCGTCGGCGAAGAAGGCGCGAGCGGCGCCGATGTCGCCGCTCGCTTTTCGCGCGATGCCGAGGTTTTCGAGTGCCGCTCCGGCGAGGGCGTGGGCGCCGAGCGCTCGGAATGCAGCGAGCGCTTCACGCAGCAGTTCCTCACCCTCGGCGACGCGGCCGGTGAAGAGCAATCCGCGGCCGGCGTTGCGCTGCGACTGCGCGACGCCGAATGGATCGCGCAGTGCGTGATATTTCGCCAGAGCGCGCTGCGCCGCCGCCAGGCTGCCCTTGTGGAGTCCGAGCACGCCGTCGAGCTGTGCCTCTTTGAGGTCGAGCTCCGCTGCTAGCTCGGGCGGCGTCGACGCGTCGACGCATGCTTGCGCTGCTTGTATCCATCGTCGGCCTTGCGCCGCAAGCAATAGCGCCCACCCGCGACCCAGCGCGACCGTAAGCCGTTGCCCCAGCAGGACGTTGCCCCGCGCAGTCAACGACCACTCGAGAGCCGCGCGCCAGTTCTCCATTTCAGGCTCGATCTGAGCGAACCACTGGCGATCCGGCGTCGTGTCGTAGGCGTCTTCGATCCGCTGCGCGAGCGAGAGAAATGCCGCCGCATGCGCGAGAGCGACCTCACGGAACGCGCCGCTTTCCAGAAGCTTTTCCCGCGCATACTGTCGCGTGGATTCCAACAGGCGATAGCGCGTGAGACCACCGAACGGATCGGCCTGCACGAGCGACTTGTCGATCAGAGAGGTCAACAGCTCCAGGACCGCCATCTCGTCGAGCTGCTCGTCGCCGCAGACGGCAGTCGCCGCCTCGAGCGTGAAGCCGCCGGCAAAGATGGAGAGCTTGCGAAACAGCGCGCGTTCCGGGTCGGCGAGGAGGTCATAGCTCCAGTCGATGAGCGCGCGCATCGTCTGGTGGCGCGGCAAGGCGCTGCGGTCGCCGCCGGTGAGCACCCGAAAACGCTCGTCGAGCTTCTGCGCCAGCTGCGCCGGCGCAAGCACCTTGATTCGCGCGGCCGCAAGCTCGATTGCCAGAGGAATGCCGTCCAGCCGGGCGGCGATTTCCGTGACGAACGGGGCGTTCTCATCGGTGAGCGTAAAGCGTCCGTTGGATGCCGCCGCACGGTCCGCGAAGAGCGCCACCGCCCCGTACTGCAGCGCCGCTTCGGGAGACAGCTCCCGCGTCGGCGGTACGGCAAGCGACGGCAGCCGGTAGAGGCGTTCGCCCGCGATGTTGAGGCTCTCGCGGCTCGTCGCGAGCAGCCGCACTTCGGGGCAGGCGCGCAGCACTGCGGACGACAGGGCGCGCGCATCGTCCATCACGTGCTCGCAGTTGTCGAGCAGCAAGAGCACGCGACGGTATTTAAGGTGCGCGAGCAGCGTATCGAGCAGTGCGGCATCGGGCGACTCCCGCACGCCGAGAGCTTGCGCGACGGCCGCAGCGACGGGAGCGAGGCGGGAAATGGGTGCGAGCTCGACGAGCCAGACGCCGTCGGCGTATGCGTCGAGCATTTCCGCGCCCGCCTGAATCGCGCAGCGTGTCTTGCCGGCGCCTCCGCTTGCCACCAGCGTCACCAGCCGATGCTCCAAAAGCAGCGCCTTGAGTCGGTCGACATCGTCCTCCCGGCCGACGAACGACGTGGGCTGCAGCGGCAGGTTGTTGGGGAAGGCGTCCAGCGTGTTCGGCGGCGGAAAATCCGCGCGTAGGCCGGGCGCCTCGAGCTGGTAGAGGCGCTCGGGACGCGCAAGGTCCTTGAGCCGATGCGAGCCGAGGTCGCGCAGGCCGCAGTGCGGCGGCATCTCGCCGTGCAGCAGCTCGGCGCCCGCGGCGGAAACCAACACTTGGCCGCCGTGACCGGCTGCCAGCAGGCGCGCGACGCGGTTGACCGCCGGGCCGAAGAAGTCGCCGTCGCGTTGGTCCGCCGTCCCCGTGTGAACCGCCATGCGCACGCGTATCCCGTCGACGGCGGAAAAATCTTCCGCACCGAGCGCGTGCTGTGCCGCTAGCGCGGCGGCTAGGGCTTCCGACGCGGTCGCAAATGCGCTGCAGAAAGCGTCGCCGATGGTCTTGAAAACCTCGCCGCCGTGAGACCGGATCGTACCCCCGACGAGCGCATCGTGGCGGCGCAGGGCCTCCGCCATCGCTTCGCGGCCGCTGGCCCACCGCCGCGTGCTGCCCTCCACGTCCGTAAAAAGAAAGGTGATCGTGCCGCCCAGCATGCGGCGAGCTTACCACAGGCGCTCTTCTCGCGATGCCAGGCATATGGCACAAGCTGGTAGCACAATGTTCCCATGCAGCGTCTCGACGGACGGTTCGTCTACGCCGCCAGCGACCTGAACGATTATCTCGAGTGCAAGCGCCTCAGCGAGCTCGAAGAGCTCGTCGCGTACCGCCGCCTCGAGCGGCCCCACGCCGACGACCCGCAGGGCGACTTGATTCGCCGCAAAGGCGAAGAACACGAGCGGCGGCACTTGGAGATGCTGCGCGCCCGCAACGGTGACGGCGTCGTCGCGTTCGAGCGGTGCGAGCCGGGCGTCGACAACTACCGTGAAGCCGATCGGCGCACGCTCGAGGAGATGCGCCGCGGCACACCGGTGATCTACCAGGCAACCTTCTTCGACGGCACGTTCCTCGGTCACGCCGACTTCCTGAAGCGCGTCGACGGCGTGCCGTCGAATATTCGGCTCGTATCGTTACGAGGTCATCGACACGAAGCTCGGACTATCGCCTCGCCCGTACTATTTGGTCCAGATCTGCAACTACAGCGAGCATCTAGAACGACTGCAAGGAGTGTTTCCTTCGTTCGGCTACGTCGTGCTCGGCAACGGCGAGGAACGGCGCTTTCGGCTCGACGACTACCTGGCATACTACCGGCATCTGAAGGCACGGTTCCTGGAGTCGGTAGGCGCCGGTGCGTTCGAGCGGCTCGACGAACCGATCGCCTATCCGTGGAAGTGCAGACACTGCGGCGTCTGCGCGTGGAACGCCGCGTGTAAGCAGCAGCGTACCGACGACGACCATCTCAGCCTCGTAGCGTGGATGCGCCGCGACCAGATCGGAAAGCTCGAGGCGGCAAACATCCGTTCCTTGCGCGACCTCGCCCACGCGACGGACGATTCTCGCCCGAGCGGCATGGCGCAGGAAACGTTCGTCAAGCTGCGCCGCCAAGCGTCGCTGCAGGCTCGCGGCCGCGAGGCCTCGGCGCCGATTTACGAACTGCTGGCTCACGAGCCGCCGCTCGGCTTTGCCATGATGCCGCACCCGGCACGCGGTGACGTCTTCTTCGACATGGAAGGCGACCCGCTGTACGAGCCCGGCCAAGGGCTGCAATATCTCTTTGGATGCTGGATGCCCGACGATATGCCGCAGTTCCGAGCATTCTGGGGCACGAACCGTACCGATGAAAAGCGCGCGTTCGAGGCGTTTGTCGATTTCATCGTCGCCCGGCGCCGTCACAATCCCGAAATGCACGTCTACCATTATTCGAGTTACGAGCGGTCGGCGCTGCGTACGCTTGCGCAAGTGCACTGCACGAGGGAGAACGAGGTCGACGACTTGCTGCGAGGCGAGGTGCTCGTCGACTTGTTCCCGGTCGTGCGCCAGGCGGTCGCCATTTCCGAAGATGGTTACGGTCTTAAAAAGCTGGAGCGGTTTTACGATCTGGAACGGGCGACCGACGTCAAGAAGGGCGACCAATCGATCGTGATGTTCGAGCGCTGGATCGCTGAACATGACCAGCGCATCCTCGACGACATCGAGGCGTACAACCGCGACGACTGCCGCTCGACGTATCTGCTGCGCGAGTGGCTGCTCGAACGGCGTAGGGAGGCGATCGAAACCTTCGGCACAGACCTCCCCCTACGCGGCGTCAAAAATCCCGACGAGCCTTGCCACGCCGAGTTGGAGCCGTCGTGCGCGAAGTGCGCGGCACGGCAAAAGGAACAGCTCGAAGAAGAACGGCGCAGCGACCTCGAACGTGCGCTGCTGCACGGCGTGCTGGCGCCGCAAACCGAGCAAGAATATCGGTGCATGGCGTCCGCCAAACGCGAGCGATACCTCATGGCAAACCTGCTTGCCTATCACCGCCGCGAAGACAAACGGGCGTGGTGGGAATACTACGATCGCTGCGACAACGTCGACGATCTCGTCGAGTTCGACAAGCACGCGATCGGAGCGCTGCGGCTGCGCGACGACATACCGCCCTATGCGGTCAAGAAGAGCGCCGTCTATGCCTACGATTATCCCCCTCAGCCGCACAAGCTCGCTGCCGGCGACGACGTGCACGATCCGCGTACGAGGAAAGGCGCCGGTACGATCGTTTCCATCGACGACGAAGCCAATCGCCTCGAGCTCAAAACGACCGCTTCCTTCGCCGGCGCGCGGGCCGTTGCGGAGCTGATTCCGGCCGGACCGCCCTCGACCGGAGCACAACGCAAAGCGCTCGCGCGGATCGGTCAGTCGCTGCTCGCGGGCACGCTTGCGTCGGAGCGACCTGCGACGTACGACCTTCTCAGCAACGGCAGTCCCCGCGTTGCGTCGCACGGCGGCGCGGATGGGCGGCTACAGCCCGAACGCGTCACTGCGGACAGCGTCTCGGCCGTGGTGCAGTCATTGGAAAGCAGTTACCTCTTTATCCAGGGGCCGCCAGGCAGCGGGAAGACGACCGTCGGTTCGCAGGTGATCTGCGAGCTGCTCGCGCTCGGCAAGCGAGTCGCCGTGACCAGCACGAGCCATAAGGCGATCCACAACCTACTGCATGCCGTCGAAGGCTGCACCATCCAGTGCGGCCGCCGCTTTCGCGGCCGCTACAAGCACACCGCCGGCAACGCCGAATCGGAATTTCGATCGCGCCTCGCGTCGCCGTTCATCGAATCGGCAAGCAAGAACGAAACGTTCGACGGAGACGACTACCAGTTGGCCGGCGGGACCGGCTGGCTCTTCGCACGTGAAGCGCTGGCCGGTACGTTCGACTATCTCTTCATCGACGAAGCGGGGCAGGTCTCGCTCGCGGATGCGCTCGCCGTATCGGCGTGTGCCAAAAATGTCGTCCTGCTCGGCGATCCCTCGCAGCTCGCCCAAGTCAGCCAAGGTCGGCATCCCATCCACGTCGGCGACTCGGTGCTTGCGCATCTACTCGGCGACGAACGCACGGTCGCCCCGGATCGCGGCATCTTCCTCGATGTGTCGTACCGCATGCAGCCCGAGATCTGCTCCTTCGTCTCCGCTACGACGTACGAAGGCCGCCTTGCACCGGCGGAAGACACGCAGATGCACCGCGTCGTGGCGAATGGGCACGAGCTCGCGGGGCTGTCGTTCGTTCCGGTGGTGCATGCGGGGAATAGCGCGAGCTCCGTAGAGGAGGCCGACGAAATCGTCCGACGGATCGCGCTCTTGCGCGACCACGGCACCGTGGTCGATTCCCACCCACGCGAGCGGCGTGGCCTCCCAAGACCGCTCGACGATCGCGACGTTATCGTCGTCACGCCCTACAACGCGCAGCGCCGGCTAATTGCTTCCAAGCTGCGCAACGCCGGCATCGGCGTGAAGGTCGGGACCGTCGACAAATTCCAAGGGCAGGAAGCCGCCGTCGTATTTTACTCGATGGCCACATCGAGCGGCGACGACGTGCCGCGCGACATGGAATTTCTTTTCGAGCGGAACCGCTTCAACGTCGCCATATCGCGTGCGCGTGCCGCGAGCGTGCTCGTCTGCAGCCCGCGGCTGCTGGACGTCTCGTGCCGAACTCCCGAGGAGATGGCGCTCGCGAACCTACTTTGTGCGTTCGCCGAGCGTTGCGCCGATGCACCGCGAGCCGCCGAACCGGTGCCGGCTTAACGAATTCTTCATGCTTTCGGGCTAGAATGTGCGGACGGTTCGAAGTGCCGCGCCGAGGCGAGGTGGCAGTGTCTGGGGGATACCGATCCAACATCGCGGCACTTCGGCCGTTTTCGCGTTACTCCACCCGAAGCGGCGCGCGCTCCACTCGCGCAACGCCCGCCGTATTGCGGGCGATAATATCGAGCTCGTAGGAATGGCGGCGCGAGAGCGGCGGCAACTCGAGCACCTGCGTGTGGAACCGGTACACTCCGGGCGATACGTGCGCGCTATTGATCGAGAAGGCAGCCGTGCGGACCTCGACGGACGCAACGTTGGTGCTGACGACGATCGTACCTTCGAACCACGTGCCCGGCCGAATCGTCAACGTGGAAAACCACATCCCGATTAACTCGGGAGGCGCCTCGGGTGCGGCGGTGCGGGGCGTCGGCAATGCGTGCGGCCGCACGGGGCCGACGACGATGTTGGGGGGTACGGCAACGGACTTGGGAGAGCAGGCCGCGATGCCCGAAGCGATCGCGAGCGCACACAACGCCGCGCGGACGCGGCGAAAAGGGTTTCGACCCAAACCGAAGCATGACTGAGCGGACATGGACGTGATCGATTCGCCTTCCGCTTCGGCGCAGGCGCCGCTCGCCGCCAAACGCATCGATCTCGTGATCCAGCGCGCCGGTGCGCCGAGCACGCTCGACTGGCTCATTGCGTTGGCCGGTGTGTGGATCGTCACGGGCCTCTTCATTGATGCGCACCAGCACCTGTTCCTGGCCGTCGAATCGTTTTTCAATCCGTGGCACGTGACGATGTACACCGGGGCGCTGTTCGCCGCCGCGGTGCTGGGCGTGACGATGGCGCGCAACTACGGCGGCGCCGGATCGGTCTGGAAGGCGCTTCCCGCCGGCTACGCGCAGAGCGCGGTTGGGTTAGCCGCCCTCCTCGTTGGCGGAGCGCTCGACTTCGTGTGGCATTCGTTCTTCGGATTCGAGCACCAGCTGGATCTGCTGCTGAGTCCACCGCACCTCTTCTTGCTAACCGGATTGTTCTTCTTGGTCACGGGACCCGTACGCAGCGCGCTCCGCCGTTCGAGCCCGACGACGCTGCTCGATCAGCTGCCGATGCTGGTATCGCTGGGTCTCGCATTCGAAATCCTTCAGTTCGTGACGCAGTACGGGTTCTATCCCGAAGCGCTGATGCGCGATCACCCGCTTTCGCAGATCGCGTTCCCGCGCGAGCAATTCGTGCTTTCCGTATTCCTCTTCTATCGTCAGGCGCTGGAGATCGCAATCATCATCTGGCAGAGCGTGCTGCTCGCCGCCGCGACTTTGTACTGCTGCGTTCGCAAACGCCTCGCGTTCGGCGCACTCATCGTGCTCAGCGTCGCCGTCAAGCTCTGGATCGGTGGGGAACTTTCGACCGACGGCAAGGAGCTGCTTCTCGTCGTCGTGGCGTCGGCCGCCGCAGGCTTCGTCGGCGACGCGGTCGTCGCGTGGCTCAAGCCGTCGGTACGTAACGCCAACGCGTTTCGTCTTCTGGGCTTCGCCGTTCCCGCCACGTACTTCGCCGCGTACTTCGCGTTCGCGGTGCCTCTATTCGGTGGAACGTGGTGGGACGCGAGCTTCGTTTTCGGTTCGATCGTGGAGGCCGGCATCGTCGGCCTGTGCGTTAGTCAGCTCTTCCTCGGCGGAGCGCAAGCAACGAACAATAGCCCGGCATGAAGCTCCATCCGAGCGCGTACGCCATCGCGCTTGCGACCGTCGTCCTCCATTTGGCGTTTTGCCACCGCTTCGGATATTACCGCGACGAACTGTACTTCATCGATTGCGCCAAGCACCTGGCGTGGGGTTACGTCGATCAGCCGCCGCTCGCACCGTTCGTCACGTGGCTGACCGGGCCGCTGGGATATCCCGTGTGGGGACTGCGTTTCTTTCCGGGCGTGCTCGCCGGCGTGACCGTGCTCTTCGGCTGCGCCATCGCGCGCGAGCTGCGCGGCGGCGCCTTCGCACAGGCGCTCACCGGCCTCGCAATATTCTTCGCGCCGGGGCTGATCGGTATCGCGTACGGGCTGTCGACGGAGCTGCTCTCACCCGCCGCTTGGACGGTCCTCATCTATCTGACGATTCGCCTCGCAAAGACGCGGGAACCGAGATATTATCTCCCGATCGCGCTCGTGATGACGCTTGGGATGTATGCGAAGTATTCGATCGCCGGCTGTGCGATCGCACTCGCCATCGGCATGCTGCTGACCGGCCAGAAGCGGCTGCTGCAATCGCCGTGGCTTGCCGTAGCAACCGCGCTGACCATCGTGCTGATTTTGCCGAACTTGATCTGGCAGATCGCGCACGGGCTGCCGATGCTCGAGGTAGTGCACAACGACCAGCTCAACCGTCACGCGCTTGCCAACGGCATGGCCGACGAGTCGCCCAATCGCTGGATCAACGCGATCTACATGTTCGCGCTGCAGTTCGCATACAATAATCCCCTTTTCGCGCCGATATGGATCTGGGGACTCGTGCGGCTGTGGCGGTCGCCGTATCGCTTCGTTACCGTCGCCTACCTCATGCTGCTTGGACTGCTGATTGCGACGATCGGACGCGGATACTACATCCAAGGCTTCTATCCCGCCCTCTTCGCGGCGGGTGCCGTTGCGATCGAAGGCGCGATCGCCGCGCGCGGGCGCGCCGTTGCCGTCGCGATCGTCGCCGTGGTGGTGGTTGGCGGCTTGCCGCTCTTTCCGTTGTCGCTCCCCATTCTGCCGCTGCCGGCATACATGGCGTACGAACGCGCCATAGGCCTCAGCCGTCCCGAGCCGCCCGACAACAAAACGCATCTAATTAACCCAATGTTCGCGGATCAAATCGGCTGGAAGACGATGACGCAGACGGTCGCCGGCGCGTACTGGTCGCTTCCGGCCGCGCAGCGCCGGCAGACCGCACTTTTCGCCGATCGGTACGCGTACGCCGGTGCGCTCGATTACTACGGGCCGCGCTACGGATTGCCGCCTGCCATCAGCCCCAACAACTCCTACTATTTATGGGGAACGCACGGCTACAGCGGCCGTTCGGTGCTCGCGGTGGGCGCCACGGATTACCCGTTGCTAATGCGCTGGTTCGGCAGCGTCCGGCAGATTGCGGTATATCGCAACGACTACCGATGGATGCTCGAGGGACCGTTGCCGGTCTACCTCTGTACGCTTCCGCGCGCTCCGCTGGCCGCGATGTGGCCGGCCTTCAAATATTACGGTCTCTGATGCCGCGCGGTAACGGGAGGAAACGCTTCCTTTCGGGTACCAGGTAATAACGCGTATGGAAAACGTGCACGCAGAACGTTCGGCCGGCTGGGCCGTCCTCTGTTACGTCGGGGTGCTGCTCCTGGCGACGCTCTTGAACAACGGCATGCCGTCGATCGACGTCAAGGCGTCTCAGGCGGCGCTGCTCATCGATGCGCGGCACGTCTCGCTGCTGATGGGCGCCTGGCTCGCGTTTCCGGCCGCCGCGTTCTTCTTGTGGTTCCTCGTCGGACTGCGCAGTTATTTGAGCTACGCACCGGGGCGCCAGGAAGGCCTGCCGACGTTCGCGCTGATCGCGGGCGTCGTGATGATGGCCGGCGCCACGATGGCGGCTTCGCTGGAGACTGCCGCGGTCTACGCCTCACCCGACGCCTTTTCGAACAACGGGCTCGCAGCCGTTTACGACGCGTTCGTCTTCATGCAGGGCGGCTTGGGCTACGCGCCGGTCGCGATCTTCCTCTTTGCCGCCGCGCACAGCATGCGGCGACACGAATCTGCACCGCCGTGGCTGGCGTGGCTCGGCTATCTCGCCGCACTGGGCGCCGCGATTGCGACGCTGTCGATCTTTTTCACCACGACGGATTCGTTCATGGCGCCGGGTCAGATGGGCCCCGGACTGTTCGGCGCGATTCCCGCCGCAATTTGGCTCGTTGCGACGGGCGTCGTGCTGATTCAAAGCAGACGCGGGTCGCCCTCGGAGAGCACGTCGGCCGCGTCGTAGTTCGCATTGTTGACGCGCTTCGACACCTCCCGCACCTCCATGAGGCCGGCGTCGAACGGTGTCAGAAGTGCCGCGGCCACTTCGGGCGGGAGAGGCTCGGGATCGAGCCACAGGCCGACGCTGGAGCCTGCAAGGATCACCGGCATTCGGTCGTGCACCGGCGCGACGAGCGCGTTTGGCTCGCACGTCACGACGTCGCATCCCGCGGCGCCATCGAGCGGCTCCCAGAGCCCCGCGAGGGCGAACGGCTCGGCGGACCGTAGGGCGTAGTAGAACGGCCGGCCGTCCCGCCATTCGTAGAAGCCGTCGGCGAACTCGATGCAGCGCCGACGAATCGGGCCTCGGCGCGACAGAATTGATTCCGCGCGGATGTTGATCCGGCCCCGCACGCCCCAGCGCAGCTCCTCCGCCGTGCCGCGTCCGTCGTTTCGAACGCCCAAGACCATCTGCGTGGGCGCAATGTTGTAGCGCGGCAGACGCGTCGCGCTAAACTCCGGAAAGCTCACGGCCGGAAAGGCCGCCGTGAGGGCGCCCGGCCGGGTCAGCGTGAATCGTCCGCACATGGCCGTCCTTGCTTCGGCGCGCTTTGCCGCCGTGCTCCTCGCCGTTGCACTCCGGTATTTCGACGCGCACAACCACATCACGGGCGTGCTGCCCTATCAGGCGTACGCGAATCTTCCGGCATTCGTCGCCGGCATTGCCGGCGGGACGCAACGGGTGAGCTACGAGGATCGCCTGGCACTCTACCGCTACCTCGCCGACGTCTGGTATCCGGCGAATGGCGCCCCGCTCGGCAACGCGCTCTTCTCCCCCGCGGACGGACAGCGCTTCGCGCTCGGCGCGCGTGCCGCGCTCGTCGTCTATCGCGGGCAGGTCGCGGGGAGTGCCGCCGCACTCGACGGGACCCTCGAACGCGTGTTGAGCGCCACGCCGTGGACCGAGTTCGACAGCGCCTACGCATTCCGCGGCGGCCCCGGGTGGACGTACCTTCGTGACCGGTTCTACGGCGGCGACGGCGCCCGTTTGGATGCGGCGCTTTGCACGGGCACGATTCTCGACCTCGCGGTAACGAACGTGGACGATTCCGAACAGTCGCTTCCGTTCGTCGGAGGCTGGAAGCTCCGCGACGGCAAGTCATCCGCGCTCGACACGATCGCGTGCGTCATGCATTCCCCCGACGACCCAGGCCTCCGCGCCGCGCTGCAGTCGGCCCGCCGCTCCATGCCCTCGATCAAGATCGTGCTGATGACGCATACGGCGCAACTCGCGGCGCTGCCGGGCGGCGCGCGTTATCGCGAGTGGTCGAAGACCGGGCGGTGTGAGGCGGCGGTTCTTCCGTCGGCGCTCGTCACCACGCCAAAGGCGATCTACGAAGCGTTGATGGGTTGGAGCGCCGGGAGGGCCGTCGTTCCGCTCGACTCCGCACGCCGCTACTTCGACACGGTGGTCGGCATCGACACCGCGGCTCCGGAAACGACCTGTTTCACGCCGGCCGGGATGGCGTACTACGGCCGTCTCGCCACGGCCGTCTACGACGCGGCAAAAGCGCGCCGCTTGGCGGGATGGCACGGTAAATTGCTCGTCCACACGCACGTCGGCGAAGGTGCGGCGATCGATTACGCGCCGGCGCCCCCGCAGCCGCCATGGACGTTCGGTGCGCTCTTCGCGTCGCTGCCCCCAACGCGCACGAATTCCGAACAAGCAAGGGCCAACATTTCGGCGCTGTTGGCGGCGATCGCCGCGTTCGAGCGGACGCATCCCGACGCGCACCGATATGTGATCTTTCGCCTCGCGCACGCCACGTGGGCGACGCCGGCTCAGGCGCAGGCGATGCACGACGAACGGGTCGAGGCCGACGTCAACCTGGAGAGCAACGTCGCAACGGGCGCCTACCCCGTCGCACGGATGCCGTTGGGCGCAGAAATGCTCGTCAGACGCATCGCTCCGCTCGCGCGCGATCCCCTCACGAACTTCCAGCTCAACGATCTGCTCGGGACGCTCTTACCGAATGCCGCGGACGTGGCGCAGACCGGCGCCGTGCTCGGAAACGCGTCGCTGAAGTATCTCTTGGAGGCGCGCGTGCGCTGCCTCCTGGGCACCGACGCGGCCGGCGTCGAGCACTCCGACATCGTCAAGGAATACCGGCTCGCCTCCTCGCTGGCGGCGTACTGGGAGCGCGCCGACCCTGTTTTTCGGGCACGCGCCGGGAATGCCGATGAGGCGACCTTCTTCGGGAACGTGCAGCGCCACGCCGCCGACATGGCGTCGGACGGCATTTCGGCCTATTGAGCCCTTGCTCGGAGGGCGCATGTTCGGCATAATGGGGAGACGCTTTCTTGCCGACGTACGAGGAGAACATCGTGAATAAGCGCTGGCTTTTCGCCTGCCTTGCGGCCCTATTCGCGGGCGTCCCGGGAGCGGTAGCGGCGCAGCAGGCGCGGCCCGCCATCGCCGTGCTCGACTTCAATACCCACGGCCTTACATCGGACTGGTACGGGTCATTCCAGCCGGGCGTCGCGCTGAGCGATCTCCTCACCGACCGCATGGTCAACGCCGACCGCTTCAACGTTGTGGACCGCAGCCACCTCAGTTCCACCTTGAGCGAGCATCAGCTCGGTGCGAGCGGCGAGGTGGATCCGCAGAGCGCCGTTACGGCGGGGCGGCTGATCGGCGCACGCTACCTCGTCACCGGCAACATCCTCCAGCTCGATCAAACCGGTGAGAGCGGCGCCAGCGCCGGAAGCTTCCTTCCCGGAATCATCGGCGCCGCTGCGGGCGGCGTTTCGACGCACCGCGTGACGATCAAGGTCGCGGTGCGCGTCATCGACGCGCGAACCGGACAAATCGTTCAAAGCTTCGCCGACGAAGAGACGCGCTCGGGCACGTCGTGGAACACGAGCGGATTCTCAGGGTACGCGGGCGGCTCGTACAGCAACTCGACCTTCGTGAACAGCGACATGGGGCACCTGATCGACGACGAGGCCGGCAAGATCGTCGCCTCCATCGATCCGAGCCGCTTCAACGCCGGCCCCGCGGCTGCCGTGCTGACGGGACACGTCGCTGCGATCGACGGCCGCAACGTGATCGTCGACATCGGCGCAAACGTCGGCGTGCAGGTCGGCCAACAGTTCGACATCGTGAAGGCAAAGTCGATCGTCGATCCGACGACGCACGCACTTCTGCACGTGGACGAAACAATCGGCCGGCTTCAGATCGACTCGGTCAGCTCAAATGCGGCGGTCGGACACGTGATCTCCGGCAAGGCGGCGGTCCGCGTCACGGTCACGTCGGCGCCATAACACAACGGTCCGCGGCGTTCAGGACGGCATTGCGTCTGGGGCGTGCTGCATCGTGGGAGCGTTCGATCTGGCGATGACTCGCTCGACCTTGACGACGCGCGTCCCGGTCCAACGGTCGTGCAGCAGAATGCGCCGCCAGACGAAGCTCAACGGCACGATCGCCCACCAAATCGCAAAGACGATCAGGTACCGCATGGCGGTGCGCGCGATGCCCGGCTTGCGGAAATCGGTGGTGACGACGCGTAACCCGGCGATCATCATCCCGAACGTCTGACCGGCGACGATCACGAGCAGCGCGAGATAAAACGGGAACCAGAAGAAAAACCCGAGCCGCCCAACGAAGCCCCTGATGGCACCGGTGACACCGCCCAGTGACAGCGGAACGGTCAGGAGCGGGTTCTTCCATACCCGGGCACGCCCCGATTCCGCAGCGGGACTGGCCGATGGCGCCGGCGCCGCGGCGCCTGCGTCCGAAGCGGCGCTTCGGGATGCATGCGTCGACCCGGCCACGCTGCCGCCAAACGACGTGATGATCGCGGTGACGACGACCGCGTCGATCGCGAATGCGGCGAAGCGGCGCCACCACCCCGCGCAGTCGCGCGTCGAAACCGCGGCCTCACCCGGCGCTGCGAGCGTGGGCGGCTCTTCGCTGCGCTCCCGCAGGAACCACGCTTCGGCCTCCTCATACGCTCGGGTGCCGACGAGCTGCCGGAGAGACGCGATCCGCCGCGTCGCATACGGCTCGCTGCTGAGCCATTCGCCCCATCGCAGCACCGAGTCGTTCTGGATTTCCTCGCCTTGACGAGCGAATGCTTCGTAGTCGACTTTTCGCCCGAACTCGTGAAACGCGGCGATGCCCATCGCGCGAATCGCAGCGTCGATGGAGCCGCAACAGAGCAGGCCGACCTTGTCGCACGTGAGCGCGCAGCGCCGGAGCCACGCTCCAAAGATCAACGAGATCAGCGGATTCTCATTGCCGTTCACGCTCAGCAGCGAATGAAAGCGCGTATGTCCGGCCGCAATGTGGCCGAGCTCTCGCCCAATCATGAAGGAGAGCTCGTCGTCGGCAAAGAGTTCGATCCAGTGGCTCGACAGCACCAGCGCGTACGGCTCGCCGAAGCCAAGCGCAACGACGGGGACGTAGTTGTCCTCGCGTACGAAGACCGAGGGCATCGGGATGTCGAGGGCCGCGCACGCTCCCTTGACGATCGTGAAGACGCGCGGATATTGCAGTTCGTGCACGCGTACGCTCGACCCCAACAGGCGCCCGCGCGCCAGCGTCACGTATACCATCGCGATTACGATGAAGAGCGCCACCTGCGAGGCGCCGATCGATTCGTGCAGCACGTACCCGATCAGCAACGCCGCTGGGAACGCGCAGAGCGCCGTCAGCCAAAAGGCCACGCGTTCGGACGGCTCTCGCAGCGAGCCTTGCCCAAGGAACAACGGCTGCATGCGAGCAGGCCTTCGCGGCCGAAGGCCCTCCGACCGTCAGGAGCCGCGCGCCATGAAATAAAACATTCCGCACGTGGCGGCGCCCATGAGCGCGAAGGTCGCCCAACCCCAGACGCGCGCCGCAACCGAGCTTCTCCATTGCCCCATGATCTGGCGGCTCGATGCCAGCCAAACGATGACGCCGATGAGCGGCACGGCCGCGATGCCGTTGAGCACGGCCGACCAAAAGAGCGCCTTGATCGCGTCGATCCGCAGTAAGTTCATCGCGATTCCGATCAGTATGCCGGCAGCAATGATAAAATAGAAGCGCGGCGCCCGGTGCACCGGCTCGCTCAGACCCTCGCGAAAACGAAACGTCTGCGCCGCCACGTATGCCGACGACGTGGCGAGCACCGGCACGGCGAGGATTCCGGTGCCGACCATGCCGAGCGCAAAAAGCAGCTCGGCGAAGGGCCCCGCGAGCGGCTTGAGCGCCTGCGCGGCTTGCTGGGCGTTTGCGATGTTGTGCTGACCGCGCGCACCGAGGGTCGCGGCGGTCGTGACGATGATGAACAACGCGACGAGGTTCGAGAAGATCATGCCCGTGTTGACGTCGGCGTGCATGTTGCGTATCGAGTCGGCGTCCGTGCCGCGACGGGCGGTGACGGTCGTCTTTCCCGCCTCGCGATCCTCTTCCACCATGAGGGAGGATTGCCAGTAAAACAGATACGGCGTTATCGTCGTTCCCAGCACGCCGACCATTGTCGAGAGCCATGCCGAATCGAAGCGCAGATGCGGGACGGCGAACCGCAGCAGCACCTCGCCCCACGGCGGCCGCACGACGAAGGCCGTGACGATGTACGCGAAGAGCGCGAGCGTCAGCCACTTGAAGACCTGAGCGATCCGCGGATACGAGAGCCACGTCTGCGCGGCGATGAGCGCGATGCCGAATAGAAACACCAGCGCGTCGATGGGAATCGGAACGACGAGGTGCGCTGCGTCCGCCATGCCGCCGATGTCGGCCCCGATGTTGAACGTGTTGGCAACGATCACGAGGGCGGCCAGCCCGTATGCCGCCCACCGCGGAAGCCGCTTGCGCATGACCGCCGCAAGGCCCTCGCCGCTGACCATGCCGATGCGAGCGCACATTCCCTGGATGGCTGCCATCATCGGCGTGGAGATCAGGGTCAGCCACAGCATCGAGTAACCCGTCGCGGCCCCGGCGACGGAGTAAGTAGAGATGCCGGACGGATCGTCGTCGGCGGCGCCCGTGATGAGGCCCGGCCCCAAGACTGAAATAAACCGCCGAAGGCGTGCAATCACCGGGCGGCTTGTACCCGCCTTTCGCTTCGTTTGAATCTACGGAGGGGCTGCGTCGGTCGGCGTGCCTTGATCGTAGGTCAGGCGCCACTCACCGTCGGCTTCGCGCCGGAACAGGAGAAACAGCCGGAAGCAGCTCGTTACCGCTCCAGCGTCGTAGCGAACGAAGATCGAGGCCCACCCCGCCCGTTCGACGCTATCGCAGACGAGCGTTTCGACGACCTCGAAGCGCCACGCCCCGTCCGCGAACCAGGCCCGATGCGCCTTCACCGCGGCGTCCCAGCCGGCGATGACGCTACCGTCCGTTCCGACGAGCCGCACGTCGGCCGCCGTCGTCGCACCGAAGTCGTCGATGTTTCGCTGCTCGATGGCCGCTAGGTGTCGCCGCAGCGTGCGCTCGAACGCGGGACCCGATTGTTCGGCGTTCATTCGCGTGGGAACATCGCGGCGATCTCGCTTCCCGCAATCGCGTCGCGCGTGACGCCGAGTTCGCCGCCGCGCAGCTTCCGCGCCGCGCCCGCCAGCGCCGTGAGCGAGAGGCGGTAGAGCGCCCCTCCCACGCTCACGCGCCGCACGCCCGCACCGGAGAGCCGCGTGAGCGACACCGCACCGTCGTCCGGTCCGATCAAGACGTTGACCCACTTCGGCGCAACGGCATTCACGACCGCGACGATGGCATCCATGTCGGGTAAACCCGGCGCGTACAGCACGTCTGCGCCCACCTCGGCGAACGCCGTCAGACGCCGCATGGTGTCGTCTAGATCGGGACGGCCATTGAGGTAGTTGTCCGTGCGTCCCGTCAAGACGATGCGTCCGCGCCCCGCGTCCGCGGCCGCCCGCACGCGCGCTACGGCGGCGTCGAAACCGTGGATCGGCCGCTCGCGACTCGCCGTCGTGTCCTCGATTCCGACGCCGGCCAATCCCGCGGCGATCGCCGCCCGAACCGTCGCCGCACAGTCGTCGGCTTCGGGTCCAAAGCCGTCTTCCAGATCGCCGTTGACGGGAAGGCCGCTGACGCGTGCGAGCAGCGCCGCGTGTGCGACCGCGTCCTCGCGCGAAACGGCGTGGCATCCGTCGTGCCGCCCGAGCGAGAAGGCCAAACCCAACGACGTGCTGCCGAGTGCCTCGAATCCCTCGCGCGCGAGCAGCGCGGCCGACGCGCCATCCCACGCATTCGGCATGACGAACGCCTCCTTGCGTTCGTGCAGCGTGCGGAAGCGTTCGTACGCATTCATCTCATGGTTCCCGCGGCAACGTTCCGGGCGCGAGGCGGTTCGCAAGCGCGGCAAAGATTTTTTGACTCGCGTTCGGATAGTTTCCCTTCGCGTCGAAGGCTGCCGGAGCGTACGTCGTGACGACTGCGATCGTCAGCTTGCGCGCCGGCAGATAGCCGACGGTAGCGCCGCAGCCGGCGAAGCTCTTGATCTGTGCGATCCACGGACCAAGATTGGCGACGCCGAGCCCGTAGTTAAAGTCGCTGTCATTGCGGCGGCACGCCGAGCACCTGGAATCTTTGTGCCCGAATCCGACGAGATTGGGGCCCACCTGCGCGGCGAACGACGAGCGCGAGAGCAGCGCGCCGGTGCCGACGAGCTCCATCGACCGCGCCATGTCGGCAACGTCGGTGGTCTGTACGGCGCCGTTGGCCGTAGTCCAGGACGGGTCCCAAAACGTCGACTCTTCGTAAAACGGCTCCGCAGCGGTAATCCCCAAGTCGGCGCGGCGTTCGGAACTGTAGCTGTGCAGTACGGGCGGCGGCACGTACGGCGTGTCGAAGCTGGTGGTCTCGGAAAGCCGCATGGGCCGCATCACGTAGCGCTGCAGCGTCTGCGCCAGGGGCAGGCCGGAGATCTTTTCGAGCACGCGCCCCAAAATCACGTAGTTGGTGTGAGAATAGCCAAAGTTCGTCCCAGGCTCGAACATCATGGGCTTACGAACGCCGATCGAGATCAGCTCGTCAGAGCTCCAGTGCCGGAACGGATCCAGGCCGAGCACGCGCAGCACTTCCGGCTGGTAGACGTAATCGGCGTAGCCCGACGTCATGTTCGCCAGGTTGCGCAGCGTGATGCGATCGGCGTATGGCAAACTCGGGAAATAGCGGGCGACCTTCTCATCGAGCCGCACTCGCTTCGCATCGACGAGCTCCATAAGCGCCGTCGCCATGTAGGTGAACGCCATCGCGCCGTTCCGAAAATGCATCGCGGGTGTCGCCGGCACGCCCGTCATCGAATAGCCGAACGCGCCGGTGTAGACGTCCCTGCCGCCCGATGTCACGCGCACGATGATCGCCTTGAGGTGAGAGGGGCCCATGGCGGCTCGCACGATCGAGCGGACGGCGGCGCTTTCCGAGCGCTCCTGTGCGGGTACCGGGCGAGGTCCCGCGGCAGCCGCAAGGAGCGCCGCCGCCAGTACCCAGCGAGCGAGGCGGCTACAGCTTGCCGGCGGCATGTAAGGTGTCGTAAATCGCCGTCGCAAGCTTGCCGGAATGGTTCTCCTTGCTGTCCGGTTGACTGTTGAGCCCGAACGCGATCACCGCGTCCTGGCGCGGAAGATAGAGGTGCAACATGCGATACCCTAACGTCATCCCTTCGTAGAACCACGCCGTGCCGATTGGGGCGATCGTCAGCTGTGCGATGCCGAGTCCGAAGCCACGGGGATCGGAAGCGCTGGTCGCAGCAATCGGCTTGCCGTCTTTGAGCGATACGAGCTGCATCAATTCCGCGCGCTGCTTGGGCGGCAGGACGCTGCCCGCGTAAAGTGCTCGGGCCCAACGCGCCAGGTCGCGCGGCGTAGAGACGATTCCGCCGGCGCCCTGCATCCACGAGACGCTTGCGTCGCGCATGTCGCGGCCGAGTAACGGCGCAAGCGCCGCATCGTCGGGGTCGTGGTTGAAGAAATACCCCGCCGGCATGCGATCGCGGATGGCGGCCGGATACTCGAAGGCCGCGTAGTACGTATCGGTCAAGCCGAGGTTCGCATGCAGGAAGCGCCGGTCGAGCTCGGCGGTATAGCTATGCCCAGTGACGCGCTCGACGATCATCTCGGCCAACGCGTAGTTGGTGTTCGAGTACGCATATCCGGTTGTCGCGGGCGGCGCGCCCTTCGTCGTCGGGTATGCGTATGCCACGAGCTCCGGCAACGTGAAGTGGCGCATCGGCTGGCGCGCGTACGCACTCAGCATCGTGTCGGAGAGGTCGTATCCGGGGATCCCGCTCGTCATGTCGAGCAGGCGGTGGATCGTTACGCCCTTCCACGCGGGATACTGCGGCAGCCATCGGCCCACTGTCTGATCGATGCTGAGCTTCCCCTCGGCTTCAAGCTGCAGGATGATTGCGGCCGTGAACGCTTTCGTGTTGCTGCCGATTTGCCACAACATGCCGGTCGTTACGGGCGCGCCGCCGCCGTACTTCGTGGTTCCGGCTGCGACATCGATCGTTTGGGGGACGCCGTGGAGGCTCACGCTCAACGACGCGGCGGAGATGTGCTCGGCCTTTCCATACGTCGCAAGGTATTGGTTCAGATCGCGTTGGAGCGCCGCTCGGACGCGCGCGTCCGAGGAGGTGGCGGGCGCCGGCGCGGCTGCAAGCAGCGCGCTGACGAAGAACAGAAGCATCAATCGAGGCATGGCTCGCCTGCATTCGCGCACCATTGGGGCGGTCCCGCCTCGCATATCGAGCACCGCAGCGGGGTATAGGACCGGCAGCCACCTTGACGAGGGAGGAAGCTCGACATGATTCAATCGTTCGCGGTCATTGGTTTCTTCGTGGCGCAAACCGGCATCGCCGCCGCCGCAGCGACGTGCGCCGGCGCGAACCCGGCGGTCACGTCGGTCGTGGTCAAGAACGTGACCAGCAACGGGTCGCTCAACGTCTATCACCTGAGCGGCACCGTCAAGAATTTAGGAGGAGCCGACGAGCCGAGCAGCACGCTGCAATTCGTGGACATTTATCAATACGGAAATCGCCTCGACAACAAAGGCATTCCACCCCTGGCACACGGGCAGTCGTACACTTTCGGTTACGAGTGGCAGCGCAGTGCCGGTGCCGGACAGGGAACGACGACGCTCGAATTTCGGATGCGCATGCTCCAGGGCACGAATTGCAACTCCGATAACGCAACGTACCGCCTCACTATTTAACGATCGCTGACGATTCGTTGATGCGCCCTACGCGCTCGCTGCGCGTCGGCATCGACGTTGGCGGTACGTTCACGGATCTGGTCGCGGTGGAATCCTGGAGCGGACGATTTGTAACCCGGAAAATTCCCAGCACGCCCCGCGAGCCGCACCGCGCGGCGATGCTTGCCCTCGAATCACTGCTCGCGGCATATCCGCAGCGCCCGCAGATCGAGCTGTTGGCGCATGCTACGACGATCGCAACGAACGCGTTGCTCGGACAGGTGGGGTTGGAACTGCCCCGCGTGGCGCTCGTTACGACGCGCGGTTTTCGCGACGTCATCGAGATCGGACGGCAGAATCGCAGCGAGGTTTATAACCTCTTCGTCGGCCGTCGTCGTCCTCTGGTTGCACGGGAAGACCGCTTCACGGTCGACGAGCGCGTGGACTATGAGGGAAACGTGCTGGAGCCGCTCGACGAGCAATCGGTCCGGGCGGCGTGCTCGGCACTGGCCGCACTGCCCGGCGTCGCGGCAGTCGCCGTATGTCTGCTCAACTCTTACGCAAACGATGCGCACGAGCGGCGCGTCGCGGACGCGCTCGCAGCGGCGCTGCCGGCGGCACACATCGTGCGCTCCTCGCAGATCGACCCGGAGTACCGGGAGTACGAACGCTTCTCTACGACCGTCGTAAACGCCGCGCTCGCACCAATCGTCGAGGCATACCTCGAGCGGCTCATCGGAGAGCTGCGCGACAGCGGTATCGCGGCGCCCCTCTATGTGATGCGCAGCGACGGCGGCATGGCCGCGGCGCGCCACATCGCCGCGCGCCCCGCGGCCATCGTAGAGAGCGGCCCCGCAAGCGGCGCTGTCGCAACCGCGGCACTCGGCCGTCGAATCGGTACCGCGCGGCTGCTGTCGTTCGACATGGGCGGCACGACCGCGAAGGCGGCGACGATCCTCGACGGCGCGGCGCTCGTCGTGCACGAATTCGAAGCGGCGGGCGCGACCCACAGCGGACGGGCCGTGAAGGGCAGCGGCTACCCGGTACGCTTTCCGTTTCTGGACCTCGCCGAAGTAAGCGCCGGCGGCGGCACCATTGCATGTGTCGACGAGGGAGGGTCGCTGCGCGCAGGACCGCTGTCGGCGGGCGCAGATCCGGGCCCCGCGTGCTACGGAACCTCCGAACGCCCAACGGTGACCGACGCGAACGTCGTGCTCGGGCGGCTCCATCAGCGGCATCTGTTGGGAGGCGCCTTTCCAATCGATGCGGCACGCGCCCGAGCGGCAATCGAGAGCCTGGCACGCCGCCTCCACGTGAGCCCCGAAACGACCGCGGAGGGCGTCGTCGCGATCGTCGATGACGCGATGGCACGCGTGCTGCGCATCGTCACCGTCGAGCGCGGCATCGACCCGCGAGGCTTCACGCTGGTCGCATTCGGCGGAGGCGGCCCATTGCACGCGTGTGCCGTCGCCGAATCCCTGGAGGTGCGGCGCGTCTTGGTGCCGCCGCATCCCGGTCTCTTCTCCGCGCGAGGTTTGCTCGACGCGGAACTGCGGGTCAATGACGTTCGAGCGCTGTTCGGCGAGGCCGGCGACGTCGATCGCGCGGCGGTCGACGAATTTTTCGGCGGCAGCGAGCTGCGCGCGCGCGACGAGCTGCTCGCGCAGGGCGCCGATCCTGGGACGATCGTCTTTCGGCGCGAGTACGACGCGCGCTACCGCGGCCAGAGCTTCGAGCTGAGCGTTGGCGCCGACGGGCCGGTCGAAAGCGTCGCCGCGCGCTTCCATGCGACGCATCGCTCACGCTATGGGTACGACGCTCCGGACGAGGTCGTGGAACTGGTCAACGCACGCATGACCGCTTCGGGCAGAGTCGCGCCGCATACCGAACCCGAGGCAGACGCTCTCGAGGCGGACGTTCCCGAGCTGCGGGCGGCGTGGATCGACGGCGCCTTCGCCGACGTGCCGGTGTTTGCACGCGCCGCTGTGGCCGAGGAACGCCGCATTGACGGCCCGGCCATCGTCGAGGAATACGACGCAACCACCTACCTCGCGCCGGGATGGACGCTGACCGTGGAAGACGCCCTGCTGGTGCTGAACTGGGCGGGACGATGAACGATGTCGCGACGACGCAGATCGTGAACAGCGCGCTAGCATACGCGTCGGAAGAGATGGGCATCGCGGTGCGCAACAGCGCCTACTCGCCGAACATCAAGGAGCGGTTGGACCATTCGTGCGCACTATTCGACTGCGCGGGACGCCTGATCGCACAGGCGGAGCACATTCCCGTTCACCTCGGCTCGCTGCCTTGGGGCCTTCGACAAATGCTCCCGATCGTCGAGCGTAACGGCGGCGTACGCGAGGGGGACATGTGGGTCGCGAACGACCCGTACGTCACCGGCACGCATCTGAACGACGTCACGGTGCTGCGTCCCGTTTTTTACTGCGGCAGTCTGGTCGGATACGCCGCAAACAAAGCCCACCACGCCGACGTGGGAGGCGCCGTGCCGGGCTCGATGCCGCCGGACGGCACGTCCCTCTTTGCCGAAGGCTTCGTTGCGCCGCCCATGCGGCTCGTCGAGAGCGATCGCGTGTCCAACGAAACGATCGCGCTCTTCGAAGCGAACTCGCGGACTCCCGATGCGCGGGCCGGCGATCTGCGCGCCCAGATCGCCGGCAACTACACCGGGGAGCGGCGGCTGCTCGAGCTGTACGAGCGTTACGGAGTCGAAACGCTCGAAGCGGCGATCGCGCGCGGCCTCGATGAGAGCGAGCTGCGAATTCGAACGGCGCTGCGGGCGATCGGCGACGGTGCCTTCGCGGCAAAGGATTACCTCGAGGACCTCGAGGGAGCGCCGACGATCGCCATCGCGCTGCGCCTCGAGCTTCGCGACGGCGCCGCTTCACTGGACTACGCCGGCACGTCTGCGCAAGTCGCATTTCCCCTCAACGCGGTATTCGGCGTCACGTTATCCGGCGTACACTACGCGCTCCGCGCCGTGACCGATCCGACGATTGCGATGAACGAGGGCTGCTTCCGTGCCGTCACGGTGCGCGCGCCGCCTGGCTCGCTGCTCAATCCGCGCCGTCCGGCGCCGGTTTCCGGCGGGAACGTCGAGACGAGCATGCGCAATGCCGAGGTCGTGCTGCAGGCGCTCGCGCTAGCCGCGCCGGAACGCGTGCCGGCGTGCAGCGGCGGTACGATGAGCAACGTCGTGCTCGGCGGGACGCGCAGCGACGGCCGCGTGTGGTCTTTTTACGAGACGAACGGCTGTGGTATGGGAGCGCGTCCGAACGCAAACGGTATCGACGCGATCCACTGTCACATGACCAATACGCTCAACACGCCGATTGAGGCGATCGAACGAGAATACCCGTTGCGGGTCGTGCGCTACGAGATCGCGGAAGAAACCGGCGGTGTTGGCCGCCATCGCGGCGGAAATGGATTGATTCGCGCGCTGGAGCTCGTCGACGGTTCGGCGCGCGCGACGCTTCTCGCGGATCGTCACGCGGCATCGCCGTGCGGCGCGCACGGCGGGGAGCCCGGCGCGCGCGGTCGGCATACGCTCGAACGGGATGGCGTCGAACGGCCGATCGCCGCAAAGTGCAGCTTTGACCTTCAGGCGGGCGACGTCGTAACGGTTCAGACGCCCGGCGGCGGCGGGTACGGTCCCCCGGCGTAAGGGTCTTGCGGCCGCTCCAGGCCGAAGCGGGCCGCGCACAAAAGATCCACCACGCGAATCGCGCTGCGCCGCGGCGAAAAACGCCGCCGAGCGTCTGCGGCCAAACGTGTGCCATACCGAACGCGCGCGGTCCGATCGGTCACCATCGCTACGATCGCCGTTTCAATTCCGTCCCCTTCCGCACTGAGCGCCACGTCGGAGGCAAAGAGGCCGCGAAGCTCGTCGCGCCGGGCGACGACCGCCGGAAGCCCCGCTTGGGAGAGTACGACGTTGCCGAACGCGCTGGGGTCGGTAAGCCCGAAGTGCACGACGCACGCCAATGCGACGGCTCTCCCTCCACCGAGCAAGAGATCCGGCGTGATCTCTACGACGGAATAGCCGGTGCGCGCCAGCGCCCCGCTGCCTTCGCCGACGACGCCGACGAGCGTGCAGTTCGCGTCGTCCGAGCGACGCACGCCCAGCGCCCCGATGCGCTCCGGATCCGCGCACGGAAGCCACGGCACCTCGATGTTCGCAGCGCCGCGCGTACGGATCGACGCGGCCGCGCCGAGTCCGCCGATCGCCGCGCCGCGCGCAAACGCCTCGTCGGCGAACCAGTCGAGGACGGCCGAGTGCCGGAAACGACGATCGAAACGCCGCCACGGTGGAATCGCTCCGGACATGACCGGATGACCGAACCCGCGCAGCGCCTCTTCGAGGTCGGCCAGTGCCGCTGCAAGCAGCGGGTTTCCGGTGCAAGCGCGCACGACGATCGCGCCGACCTCGCCGCGTACCGTGCGCGGCAGTGCGGCGAAGCGCGCCGACCAGCGTCGATAGAAGCGGCGTTCGTTCTCCGCCTCACGGGCGAAGCGCCCTGCCGACGCCGCCTCGTAATGCGCGAAGCGCGCGCCGGCGACGTAGGCGATCGTCCGGCCCCGTTCGCGCGCGCGCAGGCAAAGGTCGACGTCCTCGAACCCGTTGACGAACGATTCATCGAATCCGCCGCTTTCCAGAAACCAGTCGGTCCGTACGGCCAGCGCGGCGCCCGATACGGCGAGTGCATCCCGCGACGCGTTGACGCCGCTCAGCGATGCAGGCAAATTGCGGAACGCGTAGTGCCAGTGCCCATCGCGCAGCAACACCAGGCCGGCGGCCTGCGTGACGCCGTCTTCGAAGAAAAGAGCGCCGCCGGCGATCGCGACGTCCGAGCGATCGAACGCCCGAACGAGCGGCCCGAACGCATCGCCCAATGGGTACGCATCGTTGTTGAGGAAGAGCACGAGTGGCGCCTCGGCGATGCGCGCGCCAGCGTTGCAGCCGCCCGCGAAGTTGACGTTGCGTTCGTGCCGCACGTAGCGCACCCACGAAAAACCGGCGATGGCGCGCGGCGTCTCGTCGCACGACGCATTGTCCACGACGATCGTTTCGAACGGCAGCCCCGCGTCGTCGCGCAGTGCTTCGATGCTCCGCAGGCAGCGTGCGGTCAGCCACCAGTTGTCGTAGACCGGGATAACGATGCTGAGGCGCGGTCGCGGCATCTCGCTACTACGAGGCGCGGACTCGAATGCGTTCCAGCAACTCTCGCTTCGTCTCGGGAACCATCGACCGAACGAAAGCGATCGTCACGATGCAGAGGGCGGCATAGATACCGAAGGTCGCCGGCCGCCCGAGACGCTCGATCATCGTCAGGAAGAACTGCGAAACGAGGAAATTTCCGACCCAGTTCGCGAGCGTCGACAGCGACATGCCGAGACCGCGGGACCGCAGCGGGAAGATTTCCGAGATCAACAGCCACACGATTGGACCGAGGCTGAACGCAAAACAGCCGACGTACACCATCATGCTCGTCAACGCGATCGCGCCGAGCGACCCAGTCAAGTGCGCCCGGGAAAACGCGAGCGCGAGCGCCGTGAGTGCCGCGAACATGCCCAAGAGGCCCGCGTACAGCAGCGGCTTGCGTCCGAGGCGATCGACGAAAAAGATCGCGACGAGCGTCATGCCGCAGTTGACGGCGCCCACCAACGATTGCGCCAGAATCGACGCGGTCGCCGAGTGGACGCCGGCCATCTCGAAGATTTGCGGCCCGTAATAGATCACCGTGTTGATGCCGGTGATCTGTTGGAGCACCGCGAGCGCGACGCCGATGAAGAGCGCCAGGCGAACCTCCGGTTTGCGGAAGGCCGCAAAGCCTTCGCCCTTCATCCGGAGACTCTCGAGGATCGAACGCTCCTCGGCCAGGGCCTCCGCTGAGCCGCGATAGATGCGCGCCAGCGCTTGGCGGGCGCGCTCGCCGAGCGCGATGGTAAAGAGGTAACGCGGGCTCTCCGGCATGCCGATCATTCCGCCGATGAGCACGAGCGAGGGAACGACGGCCAGGCCGAGCATCCAGCGCCACTGCGCCCCGCCGGCGAGCGCGTAATCGACGAGATAGGCCGCCAGGATGCCCACCGTTATCGCAAACTGATAGAGGGACACGAGCGCCCCGCGCACGGCGGACGGCGCGACTTCCGAAATGTACAGCGGTGCCACCACGGAACACAAGCCGATGCCGATGCCCACGACGAAGCGGCCGCACAACAGCACCGGTTCGATGGGAGCGAAGGCCGATATTAGGGCTCCGGCGAGGAAGACGACGCCCGCGCCAAAGAGTGTCCACCGCCGTCCGATCCGGTCGGCGACCGTTCCGGCGAACGCCGAGCCGGCGACGCAGCCGACGAGCACGACGCTGATGGTGAAGGCCTGCTGGCGCGTCGCCAGACCGAAGTCCTTCGTGATGAAGAGGATGGCACCAGAAATTACGCCCGTGTCGTAGCCGAAGAGCAGTCCCCCCAGCGCGGCGACCGATGCGACGAGAAGCACGTACGGCCGCATGCAGGCGATCTTGCGAGCATCGTGCGAACGGTCCTTTAATGTCGCCGTCGCTCGATATCGCAGCCGCGTCGGCGTACTCCCGGGCGCACGGCCTCGACGCTTTCATCCTGGCGCGTAACGACGACGTACTCGCGGAACACTACGGGGACGGCTTCGGTCCGAACACGCCGCACGCGCTCTACAGCGGCGCGAAGAGTTTCTGGGGCGTTGCGGCGGCGTACGCCTCCGCCGAGGGACTGCTCGATCTCGACGAACGCGTCGCGGACACGTTCGCTGGATGGAACGGCGATCCGTGGAAGCGCCGGGTCACGCTGCGCATGCTGTTGTCGCTGACCGCAGGATTCGGTTTCGGAGGCCTCGGCGCGAGCGTTCCGAGCTACGAACGCGCACTGGCGACGGCGCTGAAGAACGAGCCGGGTTCGCGTTTCACCTACGGCGGCATTCCGCTTCAAGTGTTCGGAGCGGTCTTTGTGCGAAAGCTCGAAACGCTCGGCCTCACGCCGCACGCGTATCTGCACCGGCGCGTGCTCGATGCGGCGGGCGCTCGTGTTTCGCGCTGGCGGACTCTGCCCGACACGACACAGCCGCTCCCAACCGGCGCGTTTCTTACCTCACACGACTGGCTGGCGTACGGCCGCTTCGTGCTGCGGGAACGCGCAACGCTCGCGCCCTGCTTTCAAGGGAGCACCGCCAACCCGCGCTACGGTTTGGGCTGGTGGCTCGGCGCGCGCGGCGCGCCGGCCGACCTGTTCTATGCGAGCGGATCGGCAGGCCAAGCGCTCTATGTCGTTCCGACGCTTGGCCTCGCAATCGCTCGATTCGGCAGCAGCGCGTCGTACCGGCACGAGGCCTTCTTGAAGCGCCTGTTCGCCTAACGCGCTGGGGGAGGAGCCTCGTCCAACGGCGGCATAGTGCCGGCCATGAGCCACTCTCAAGCGGCGCGCGTTGCATTATTGCTGGCGCCAATTTTTTTGTCGTCCGCGTGCTCCGCGGGACCGCAGCAGTCATTGCCGGAGCTGCGCAGCGACGCCGCTCTTCGATCGCTCGATTCGACGGGTGCCGGCAAGATCAAGCACATCGTGTACATCGTCCAGGAAAATCGCAGCTTCGACAATATGTTCTACGGCTATCCCGGCGCGAACACCGCAACCGGCGGCAAGAATTCCAAGGGACAAACCATCACGCTGCAGCCGCAAACGCTGAAGTACGCGTACGTCATCGATCACTCGGCGACGGCGATGTTCGCGGCGTGCGACGGCACGGGTTCGCTTCCCGGAACGGACTGCCGCATGGACGGATTCGACCGCGAACAATCGTTCGGCGGTCCCAACAATCCCGAGTACGTGTACGTGCCGCACCGGGAATCGAAGCCGTACTTCGACATGGCGCACGAGTGGGTGCTGGCGGACAACATGTTTCAGTCGCAGCTCGACGAAAGTTTCATCGCACACCAGTACATCATCGCGGCACAGGCCGATTCCGCGGTCGATCTGCCCGCCGGTGCGTGGGGCTGCACGGGCGGCAAGTACGACTCGATCACGACGATCACCGATCAGCGCAGCGAGCAGGGTCCGTCGGAGTCGCCGTGCTTCAACTACCTAACGCTCGGCGACGAGCTGGATTCGGCCGGCCTGTCGTGGCGATTCTATGCGAGCTGGTATGGCAGCCGTTCGAGCGGCGACGGCGCCGTCTGGTCGAGCTATCAGGCGGTCAAGCACATTTACCGAGGCCCGGATTGGAAGAAGAACGTCATCTCCCCCAACTGGAAGTTCATCACAGACGTCCGCGCCGGAAAACTCGCGCACTTTACCTGGGTCACGCCGGTCTGTTCGGACTCGGATCACGTAAACTGTCCGGGGGGAAACGGTCCGTCTTGGGTCGCCGCCCTCGTCAACACCGTCGGTAAGAGCAAGTTCTGGAACGACACGGCCATCTTCGTGCAGTGGGACGACTGGGGCGGCCTGTACGATCACGTTCCGGCGCCGTACGCAGATAAGGACGGCTTGGGGTTCCGCGTGCCGCTGCTCGTGATCTCACCATACGCCCGGCACGGCCATGTATCGCATGTGCAGTACGAGACGGCGAGCGTGCTGCGCTTCGCCGAAGACCTCTTCGGCCTCAACCAACTCGCCGCTGCGGACAAGCGTGCGAATTCGCCGGCAAAGGATTGCTTCGACTTTTCGAAGCCGCCCCGTGCATTCGTGCCCATCGCGGCGCCCCGGCCGCCGAGCTTCTTCATGCGCGGCTCCTCGAAAGACGACTATCAAGCGCCGGATTACGAATGAACGGCTAGGGGGTGAGCGGGTTGAGGCCCTCCAGCGGCTTGATCCCGTCCCGCTTCAGCGATGACTGGAGCGGCGCAAGCGACGCGACGAAGGCGTTGTATTGCGCCGTCGCCGCGGCGTACGCGGCGTCGAAGCGGCGGGAATAGTCGAGCTGTTCGGCCGTCGGCGGCAGTTGCGGCCCCGCAAAGCCGGTGCGCGGCACGGATTCCCGCAGCGACCCGCCGCGCTGGATCGAATCTTCGTCGTTCTTGTAATCGGCTGTAAACGCCCCGAACACGACGGTCCAGTGCCGCTGCGCGGCGGCGACGTCGCGCTGCAGCGCCGCGTCGTTCTTCCCGCGGGCGGCCGCTGCGGACAGCGACTTCTTGATTGCGTCGAGGTCGTTGAGCGCCTCGTCGATCTTCCCGTAGACCACCGCGTACTTATGCGCGAAGTCGTAGCCCGCGCGATACTGCTGCGGCGTCCACGCGTCGCGAGGGTCCGCGGCCACGACGAACGTTTGCTGGAGCGTTTTGCCCGCCAGCGTTAACCGGACCCCGTAGGTGCCCGGGACGACGGTCGGTCCGGTTTTCGGTCCCTGATAGTCCTCGCGCGCGGCGCCGTACCACTTCAGCGGCGGATCTTCCGTGAAGTCCCACACGTACCGGTTGATCCCCGCCTTGTTTGGTACGTACGGCTGCTCCTTGCCCTTCACTTTGTGCGTGCCTTTCACGGTTCGGATCACGCGGCCGCCGGCATCGACGATCTGCAGGGTCGCATTGCCTTTCTGCGGCCCGCTCTGATAGAAATCGACGATGGCGCCCTTCGGAGGATTCTCTGCCGCAAAGCGCGTGTAGATGCCGAGATCGTTCGAATGATAATGGTACTCGTAGGATACGCGGGGCGCGTACAGCATCACGCCGGCGCGCTCGGCGTTGCCGAGCTGCTGCAGCGAAGTGAGATCGTCGAGTATCCAGACGTCGCGACCGTGCGTGGCGAGCACGAGGTCGTCAAACTGGGGTTGGATGCGAATGTCGCGAACGGACACGGCGGGAAGGTTCATGCGGAAGTCTTGCCAGTTCGCGCCGCCGTCGAACGAGATCCATACGCCGTTTTCCGTGCCCGCATAAACGACGTTTGGATTGCGGACATCTGGCCGGACCGTTCGGACGTATTGATGCGGCGGGAGGCCGTTGACGATCTTCGTCCACGTAGTGCCGTAGTCGTGCGTAACGTACGCGTAGGGAGCGTCGTCGCCCATTCGGTGATTGTCGGCCGCGACGTACGCGGTGCCTGCGACCAGCGGGGAAGGTGCAGTGGTTTCAATTCGCGCGTACTGAGGCGTGCCGGGAGGCGTCACGTTCTGCCAGTGTGCGCCGCCGTCGCGAGTCCTTTGAGCGTAGCCGTCGTCGGTGCCGGCCCAAATCTCTCCCCGGTCGATCGGTGAGCCCTCGATGTAGAGAATCGTATCGGAGTACTCGGCGCCGGATACGTCCTTCGCGAGGGGACCGCCCGTCGGCACCTGATGGGCCTTGACGTTGCGCGTCAGATCGGGGCTGATCGCCGTCCACGTCTCGCCGCGGTCCGCCGACTGGAAGATCACGTTGCCGCCAAACCAGGCGACGCTTTTGCCCGGCCCGCAGCCGGCGCAGTTCACGGGCCAAGGCGCGAACGCGATCGGCGAATCCCAGTTAAAGCGATACGGCACGGAGCTCAGGTCGAACGGCCCGAGAAAGCTTCCCGGGAAGGCGTCGTAGGGGCGGATGAAGCGCGTCGCCTGCGTCATGCGGTCGAACACCGTCAGCGCACCGTCTTCCAAGTCGGCCCAGACGTAGCGCGGATTGGCGGGGTCGGGAACGGTCCACACGCCGTCTCCGCCGACAACGTCGATCCAGTGCCGGTCGAGGATCCCCTCGCTGTCCAACGAGTTGCTTGGCCCGCAGAAGCCTCCGTTGTCCTGGAACGCCGCGCAGACGAAGTACGGGTTCTCGTTTGAGAGACCGACGTGGTAGACTTGCCCGATCGTCAGGTTACGGGAAAACGACCAGTGCGCGAGATCCGTTGTCAGCGCGTAGCCGCCGTCCTCGCCGACCATGATGCGTTTGGGATTGGCCGGATCGATCCAGATCGCGTGATAATCGACGTGCACGTCCTTTGCAATCTCCGTGAATTTATGGCCGCCGTCCTTACTCTCTGCGAGCATCTCGGAAACCGCGTACACGTGATCGGCATTTTTCGGATCCACGGCGATGTGGGTGAAGTAAAATGGCCGTTGATCGACGAGCGTATCGGCGCTCGTCATCGTCCAGCGTCGGCCGGCATCGTCGGAACGCCAGAGGATGCCGCCCTTCGCCTCGATCAGCGCAAACACGCGGTTCGGCCGGCTCGGCGCGACGGCGAGGCCGATGCGGCCGGTAAAACCGCCCGGCAGGCCGTTGCCGGTCAGCCGACGCCAGCTGCGCCCGCCGTCGGTGGACTTGAACAGGCCCCCGTCGGCGCCTCCACTCGTAAAGTTCCACGGTATGCGGCGAAAGTGCCACATGCCGGCGTAGACCACGCGCGGGTTCTGCGGATCGATCGCGACGTCGCTCGCGCCGCTCGCCGGGCTCAAGTAGAGCGACCGGCTCCAGCTCCGTCCGCCGTCGAACGTCACGTAGACGCCGCGGTTGGGCGAGTCTGCGAATGGGTTGCCGAACGCGCCGACGACGACGTGGCGCGAATTTTGCGGATCGATGGCGATTCGCGAAACGCTCCAGACTCCGGCGAGCCCGACGCGTCGCCACGTCTTCGCGCCATCGACCGATTTGTACAGGCCGTCGCCGTAGCTGACGTCGTTGCGTGGGTTCGCTTCACCCGTACCTGCCCAGACGACGCGCTCGTCCTTCGGATCGATCGCCACCGCTCCGATGGCGCCGACGGACTGCTTTTCGAACGCGGATTCCCACGTCGCGCCGCCGTTGCTCGTCTTCCACACGCCGCCGCCGGCCGTGCCGATGTAGTAGAGCTGATCGTCTCGCGGCGTGCCCGCCACCGAAGCGACGCGCCCACCCGCGACGGCGGGCCCGATCGAGCGCCACGTCAAATTCGCGAAGGCGGCCGCCGCGAGCACGACTGAAGACAGCACGATCATATCGGGTTTACCGTTTTGATGGACGTCTGCGCTTTCATGCCGGCCTGGCGAAGCGCGGCATTGATGCCGGGCAGAACGTTGGCGACGAAGGCATTGTAGCGCCCCACCCCATCCCGGTACTCCGCGTCGACGCGTGCCAGAAAGTTCACGATCGCCGGCGTCGTGGGGGTCTGCGCGAGGTTGAACGCACTCAAGAGATCTTCGTGGAGCTTTCCCTCGTCCTCCGTGCCCTCTCCGCGAATGTTTACCGCGAGCGAGCCGAAGAGCGCCTCACGCGCCTTCGCCGCGTCGGCGATGCGCGCGGTCAACTCCGCGTTGTTCGTTTTCTTGGACGACGCAAGGGCCGCGTCCAGGGACTTCTTGAGGTCGTCGAGGCTGTTAAGGATCGCGTCGACCTGCGACAGGTGCGCCAGTTGACCGGTTGCCAAGTCGAAACTGCGCTGGTACACGGCTTGCGTGAGGCGCGACCGCGGATCGGGTCGCACGCGCACGCGTTGGACGTACGTATGCCCGGACAACGCCATGCGCACGGAATAGTCTCCCGGCACGACCTGCGGCCCCGTGTCGGGGCCCTTGGAAAAATCGTTTCCCCCGTTCCATTTGAGCGGCCCGTTCACGGCGAAGTCCCATGTGTAGCGGTTCAGACCGGCCTTGTTGGAGACGTAGGGGACGTCTTTTCCGTGCACTTTGTGCGTGCCGGAAACGGTGCGAATCACGCGTCCGGTAGCGTTGAGGATCTCGATGGTCGGCGCGCCCTTCTGCGGCTGCTTCTGATAAAAGGTAATCGACACGCCGTTGGGGGGGTTGTCCGCCGCGTAGTTGGTATACGTGCCCTCGTCGTTCTCCGAAAGAGTCCACTGGTAGGCGAGCCGCGGCGCGAAGAGCCACGTCGCCCGCGCGACGGCCGACGAGAGCTGCTGTACGGCCGTCATGTCGTCCATGATGTAGGCCGAGCGTCCGTGGGTCGCGATCACGAGGTCGTCGTCGGCTTTCTGCATTCGAATGTCGCGCACCGAGACCGGCGGCAAGTCGTTGTTGAACGACTGCCAATTGGCGCCGCCATCGAAGGAGATCCATATTCCTTGCTCCGTGCCGAGGTACACGAGGCCGCGCGTGCGGATGTCCGGCCGTATGGAACGCGCCCACTGATTTGCGGGCAGACCGCCGACGATCTTCGTCCAATGGCGTCCGAAGTCGTGCGTGACGAACGCGTACGGCGCGTTGTCGCCGACGTAGTGGCCGTCGGCGACGGTGAAGGCCGTTCCGTCGGAAAGTGCCGAAGGCGCGACGGTCGCGAAGCGGGCGAACTCGGGGGCGCCGGGAGGCGTCACGTTCGTCCAATGCCGGCCGAAGTCGCGCGTGAGCTGAACGAGGCCGTCGTCCGTGCCCACCCAAATCTCGCCCCGCGCCCGCTCCGACGCCTCGATATCGAGGATCGTGTCGCTGTATTCCGCGCCGGAGACGTCGTTCGTGATTGGGCCGCCCGGCGTCACCTGATGGGACTTGAGGTTGCGCGTGAGGTCGGGACTGATGACCTTCCAGGAGCGTCCGCGATCCGTCGTTTGAAACACGACGTTGCCGCCGTACCAGCCGATTGCGCCGCCGGCGCTGGAACGCCACGGCGCGAACGCAATGGGCGACTCCCAATTGAACCGGTACTTGCTCTCGCCGATGCGATAGCTCTCGCGTCCCGTCGGGAGATACGGCTGCGCGAGCCATCCGTCTTTGGTGACCCGGTTGGAGACGACGAGAGAACCATCTTGCGAGTCCGACCAGATCCAATCCGGATTGTCAGGTTCGGGAATGCCCCACTGGCCATCGCCGCCGACCGTGACGATCCAATCCTTGTTCTGGATGCCCGACGGATCGAGGGAGTTTGACGGACCGCACCAGCCGTTATTGTCCTGCAAGCCGACGCAGACGGTGTAGGGATTGTCGGTGCCTAGGCCGACGCGATAGATCTGTCCGATGGGAAGGTTCGCGGAGAAGAACCAGTTGTCGCCGCCATCGAGCGTGAGCGCGTAGCCGCCGTCTTCGCCCAAGATGATGCGCGAAGGATCGTTAGGAGCGATCCAAATCGCGTGAAAGTCCGAATGCACGTTGTCGGCGATGGCCTTGAACGTCTTGCCGGCGTCGTTGCTCAGCATCACCTGAAATGAAAGCGAGTAGACGCGATTGGGATTCTTAGGGTCGACCTCGACGTGCGAGAAATAGAACGGCCGCGCGTCGACGAGTGAATCGTCGCTCACCATCGTCCAGTTCGCTCCGCCGTCTTGCGAGCGCCAGAGCACGCCGGCCTTCGACTCGATGAGCGCGTACACGCGGTTGCCGTCGCTCGGCGCGACGGCCAAGCCGATTCGGCCCGTCGGGGCTGCCGGCAAGCCGTGCCCTTCCAGCTTCGTCCACGTTTCGCCGCCGTCGCTCGAGCGGTAGATCCCGTCCTCATCGCCGCCGCTGACGAACGTCCACGGACGGCGTTGAAATTTCCAAATTCCCGCATACACGACGCTCGGATTCTGAGCGCTCATGGCGAGGTCGGACGCACCGCTTTCGGTGCCGACGGCGAGCGTCTGCTTCCACGTGCGCCCGCCGTCGTCGGTGACGTAGACGCCTCGCTGCGGGCTGTCGGCAAACACGTCGCCCAGTGCCGCGACGATGACATGGTTGTGATTGCGCGGATCGATGACGATGCGCGACACGTAGCGGGTCCCCTTGAGGCCGACGTTCGTCCACGTTTCACCGGCGTCGGTCGACTTATAGACGCCATCGCCGTAGCTGACGTCGTTGCGCGGGTTGGACTCGCCGGTTCCGACCCAAACCGTCTTTTCGTCGGTCGGGTCGATCGCCACCGCGCCGATCGCGCCGACGGCCTGCTTGTCGAAGACAGGATCCCACGTCTGCCCGCCGTTCCCGGTCTTCCAGACGCCGCCGCCGGCACTGCCGACGTAGTACACCTTCGGGTTTGCCGCCGTGCCGGCGACCGCAGCGACGCGCCCCCCAGCTGCCGCCGGGCCGATCGAGCGCCAGCGCAGGTTTCCGAACGGCGGCCCGGGCGTGGGCGAAGGCGATGCCGACGCACTCGCGGCCGGCTTTGGGGGCCGGGGCGACGGCGGCATCGGCGAAGGAGACGCATTGGACGCGATCGCCGGCGCGGCGACCGCCATCATCACGCAAAAAAGCAGCGGTCCGAAAAAAGCGCGAAGCATCAAGGAAAAAGCCTCCATAACGCGCGTGTAACGCGAGCGCCGGCGCAATCCTGCGCACGCTCACTCAAAGAAGTATCAAAGGGGAACGCGTCCGTGCGCCGCGCGATACTTCGGGACGTTCACGTGCACCGCGTACCATTGCGACCAGGCGATCGTCGCGCACAGCACGACGAGAAACGCAACAACGATCGCGAGCGCCCACCGCCGCCGTCCGTCGGATCCGACGGCTCGCCGAGGAGGCGCGTCCGGCGGCCGGCTCGAACCCACCGGCCCCATATGCGAAGGACTATCGCCGGCCTCCTGGCGGCCGCCGTCGTGCTATTCGGCTCGCTCGCCCTCACGAACGGACGCGCGCTGGCGGCACACCATTCCGTGCCCGCTACGCCCGCCGCGATCGCCGTCTATGCAAAGGTACTTCGCCACATCAATCCGCAGCTTCCGAACTGGCAAAGCCGCAGCCTCGCGCAGCGCGTGCTCGTCAACGCCGAGCGATGGCGTCTCGACGCCAACATGCTCGTCGCGATCGTCGCCGTCGAATCGCGCTGGCGAACGCACGCCGTCTCTTCCGCGGGCGCGATCGGCCTGGGCCAGCTGATGCCGGGAACCGCGGCATCCCTCGGCGTCAACCCCCGCGATCCGGCGCAGAATCTGTCCGGCGCGGCACGCTATCTCCGCGGCTTGATGCAGCGCTTCGGTTCCAAGCACTACGACTTGATCTTCGCCGCGTACAACGCCGGCCCGAAAGCCGTCAAGGCGTATGGCGGCATCCCGCCCTACGATGAAACCGAGCATTACGTCGTGCGCGTAGTGAGCACGTGGGAGCGCCTCAGCCGCACGGTCCACCTCCCGGCAGACGCATACGACTCTTGGCCCGCGCACGGCCTCGACATCGACTACTGGCTCAACGCCGCCGAAACCCGCTAGCTCGCTAGGCGCGAACCAGCGCCAGGATTGCTTCGACGGCGGCCTCCAAGCCGTGCGGCCCGTCGACCTTGAGGGGGATGGCGCCCGCCCTGCGCGCAGCGGCCACGTCGCTTTCCCTGTCGCCGACCACGACGCAGCACGCGGGATCGACCCCGAGTGCGCGCGCCGCATCCAAAATTAGCTTCGGCTTGGGCTTGCGGCAGCCGCATGCGTCGTCGGGAGCGTGCGGGCACACGAAAAATCCGGCGAACGGGCCGAGCATCTGCTCGATCTTCCGATTGACCGCATCGACAGCCTCGGCGGTCAGCAGTCCTCGCCCGATGCCGCTTTGATTGCTGACCACAGCAAGCGGTAATCCGGCGTCGCGCAAACGTCCGAGCAGCGCGCGAGCGTTCGGCGCCGGCACGACTTTATCGGGGTCGCCATTGAACGGCACGTCGACCACGATGGTTTCGTCGCGGTCGAAGAGCACGGCACATGGCCGGCGCACTACGGAATGCGCACGCTTAGGGCGCGACGGGAACGTACACTTCCGCGCCTGCCTCGCGGAATTCGCGCGCCTTCTCGACCATGCCGCGCTCCGCATACTCGCGTACCTCCTGCGTGATCTTCATCGAGCAGAAGTGCGGCCCGCACATCGAACAGAAGTGCGCGATCTTCGCGCCGGGCGACGGCAGCGTTTCGTCGTGGAACTCGCGCGCCGTCTCGGGATCGAGCGACAGATTGAACTGGTCTTCCCACCGGAATTCGAAGCGTGCCTTAGAAAGCACGTCGTCCCAATGCGCCGCGCCGGGGTGGCCCTTCGCCAAGTCGGCGGCGTGGGCGGCAATCTTGTACGCGATGACGCCGTCCTTGACATCCTTCTTGTTCGGCAAGCCGAGGTGCTCTTTCGGCGTGACGTAGCAGAGCATCGCCGTGCCGAACCATCCGATCATCGCCGCACCGATCGCACTCGTGATGTGGTCGTAGCCGGGCGCGACGTCGGTGACGAGTGGGCCGAGGGTGTAGAATGGCGCCTCCTTGCACGTGGAGAGCTGTTTGCGCATGTTCTCCTCGATCAGGTGCATGGGCACGTGGCCCGGGCCTTCGATCATCACTTGCACGTCGTGCTTCCACGCGACGTCGGTGAGCTCGCCGAGCGTCTCGAGCTCGCCGAACTGCGCCGCGTCGTTCGCGTCGGCCGTGCAGCCCGGCCGGAGCCCGTCGCCGAGAGAGAACGCGACGTCGTAGGCCTTCATGATCTCGCAGATTTCTTCGAAGTGCTCGTACAGAAAGTTCTCGCGGTGATGCGCGAGGCACCACTTCGCCAGGATGGAGCCGCCGCGCGAAACGATACCGGTGATGCGCCCGGCCGTCAGCGGCACGTAGCGCAGCAGCACTCCCGCATGGATCGTAAAGTAGTCCACTCCCTGCTCGGCCTGCTCGATGAGCGTGTCGGCAAAAAGCTCCCACGTCAGCTCTTCGGCCTTGCCGCCGACCTTTTCGAGTGCCTGGTAGATCGGCACCGTGCCGATCGGCACCGGCGAGTTGCGCAGAATCCACTCGCGAGTCTCGTGAATGTTTTTGCCCGTGGAGAGATCCATGACCGTATCGGCGCCCCAGCGCGTCGCCCACGTCATCTTCTCGACTTCTTCGTCGATCGACGACGTGACGGCCGAGTTTCCGATGTTGGCATTGATCTTCACCAAAAAACGGCGGCCGATCACCATCGGTTCGCTCTCGGGATGGTTGACGTTCGATGGCAGGATCGCGCGGCCGCGCGCGACTTCTTCGCGCACGAGCTGCGGCTCGACGCCCTCGCGAAGCGCCGCGAACTCCATTTCCGGCGTGATCTCTCCGCGGCGCGCGTAGTGCATCTGCGTGACGTTCGCGCCTCGCTTTGCGCGCCGCGGCGCGCGCGGCGCGGGAAAGCGCAGGTCTCCCAGCTCAGGCATCGCCTCGCGCCCGCGCCGGTAGAGCGACGAAGGCCGCGCGAGCTGCTGTGTGTCGTCGCGCGAGGCAATCCATCCTTCGCGCAGCGGCGCCAGCCCGCGGCGAAAGTCGATGGCGGCTTGCGCGTCGGTGTACGGACCGCTCGTATCGTACAGCGTATGAATCGTCCCGTCAGTCAACGCGATCGCGCGCCGCGGCACGCGAATCGACGGGTCGGAGCCCTCAACATGAAGTTTCATCGTGTCCTTCCTACGCCGGCATTACCCGGATCAGGTTCTCGCGGTCGGCGACGCGGCGTCGCCCTCTCAGCAGCAGCTCCCGCTGGGCTAGTATACGGGCCGCAACGCGCTGGAGCCTAGCACCGGGCCAGATCATTTGGAACCGACCAGGCTTGCAATTGGATTGGTCCACTTGGATGAATCGCGTGACCGCTCTCCAAATCAAGCGACGTCATGGCATTGGCGGCCGATCCCGACCCGAGCGAAACCCAGGAATGGGTTGACGCAATGCGCGGCGTCCTCGCGGTCGAGGGACCGGGCCGCGCGCGCGAACTGATCGCTCGACTCGTCGAAGAGGCGCAACGCAGCGGCGCGCACGTATCGCTGGGCCTGCAGACGCCGTACGTGAACACGATCCCGGCGCAGCGGCAGGCACCGATGCCGGGCGACCGTGATCTCGAGGCTCGCCTACGCCATTACGTGCGCTGGAACGCGCTCGCCATGGTGGTGCGCGCCAACAAGGTCAGCTCCGAACTCGGCGGCCACGTGGCGAGCTTCGCTTCGGCGGCGACGCTCTACGACGTCGGATTCAACCACTTCTTCCGCCCCGCGAGCGACGCGTTCGACGGCGATCTCATTTTCTTTCAAGGCCACTCTTCGCCGGGTGTCTACGCCCGAGCGTACCTCGAGGGCCGCATCAGTGAAGCGCAGCTCGAGCGTTTCCGCCAAGAGGTCGACGGTAACGGCCTTTCGTCGTATCCCCACCCGTGGCTCATGCCCGACTTTTGGCAGTTTCCGACGGTTTCGATGGGGCTCGGCCCCATCATGTCGATCTACCAGGCGCGCTTTATGCGCTATTTGCACGACCGCGGCTTGCGCGATACGACCGGCCGCAAGGTGTGGGCATTCGTCGGGGACGGCGAGATGGACGAGCCGGAATCGCTCGGCTCGATCTCGCTGGCGGGTCGGGAAAAGCTCGATGACCTGATCTGGGTCGTCAACTGCAACCTGCAGCGTCTCGACGGTCCCGTTCGCGGTAACGGCAAGATCATTCAAGAGCTCGAGGGCATTTTCAAAGGCGCCGGCTGGAACGTCATTAAGGTCGTTTGGGGAAGCCGCTGGGATCCGCTGCTGGGCGCCGATTCGAGCGGGCGCCTCGTGCAGCTGATGAACGAGTGCGTGGACGGCGACTATCAAACGTTCAAATCGCGCGATGGCAAATACGTTCGCGACGAATTTTCGGCCGCTTTCCGGAGACGAAGGCGCTCGTCGAGGGCTGGACCGACGACGAGATTTGGGCGCTCCAGCGGGGCGGCCACGACTCGATCAAAGTGTACGCCGCATACAAGGCGGCATGCGAACACCGCGGCGCGCCGACGGTCGTGCTGGCCAAGACGATCAAGGGCTACGGCATGGGCGAGGCCGGGGAAGCGCAGAACGTCGCACACCAGGCAAAGAAAATGGAGATGGAAGCGATGCGGACGTTCCGCGATCGTTTCCTCCTGCCGATCAGCGACGAGGCGCTCGCGGGCGAAACGATCCCGTTCTATAAGCCGCCCGACGAATCGCCCGAGATGCAGTACCTCAAAGAGCGCCTCGCCGCACTTGGAAGCGTCCCCACCCGTAGGCGCAAGGCGCAGCCGCTCGTCGTACCCGAGCTCTCGGCGTTCGACGCACAGCTGCAGGGCACCGGCGATCGCCACATCTCGACGACGATGGCCTTCGTCCGCATCCTCAACGCCGTCGCGCGCGACCGGGAGGTCGGGCCGCGCGTCGTGCCGATCGTCGCGGACGAATCGCGCACGTTTGGCATGGAGGGAATGTTCCGGCAACTCGGCATCTACTCGTCCGTCGGCCAGCTCTATCATCCGCAAGACGCCGAACAGCTCATGTGGTATCGCGAGGACAAGCTCGGGCAAATCCTTCAAGAGGGCATCAACGAGGCCGGGGCGCTTTCGTCGTGGATTGCGGCCGGCACGTCGTACTCCAACCACAACTTGCCGATGATACCGTTCTACATCTTCTATTCGATGTTCGGCTTCCAGCGCGTCGGCGACCTCGCATGGGCGGCGGGCGACAGCCGTACGCGCGGCTTCCTGCTCGGGGCAACGTCAGGCCGCACGACGCTAAACGGAGAGGGCCTCCAGCACGAAGACGGCAGCAGTCAGGTGGCGGCGTCGTTCGTTCCTAACTGCGTGAGCTACGATCCGACGTTCGCCTACGAAGTTGCCGTGATCGTTCAGGACGGCCTCCGCCGAATGCTTGCAGAGCAGGAGGACGTGTACTACTACATCACCCTCATGAACGAGAACTATCAGCACCCGGCCATGCCGCCCGACGCGCGCGAAGGCATCTTGCGCGGCATGTATCTAATACGCTCGGCGACCGCCGCGGCGAAGAAGGCACCGTGCGTACAGCTTTTCGGCTCCGGTGCGATCCTGCGTGAAGTGATCGCGGCGGCCGATTTGCTTGCAGACGAATGGAGGGTCGCGTCGGACGTGTGGAGCGTTACGAGCTTCAACGAGCTGCAGCGCGACGGCAACGCGGCAAGGCGCTGGAATCTGCTGCATCCGCAGGAGCGGCCGCGCCTTTCACACGTCGAGCGCTGTCTTGCGGACCGGCCGGGACCCGGTGTCGCCGCGACGGATTACGTCCGTACCTTTGCCGAGGCCATCCATCCATTCGTCGGGCGCCGCTACGTGGCGCTGGGGACCGACGGCTACGGGCGCAGCGATTACCGGCGCAAGCTTCGCGCTTTCTTCGAGGTCGATCGTCACTTCATCGTGCTGTCGGCGCTGCGGGCACTCGTCGACGAAGGCAAAGTTCCGTCCGCGACGCTGACCAAGGCGCTGGAGCGCTATCACATCGATCCCAACAAGCCGAATCCGATCACGGTATAGCAGATGAGTGAAACGATCGAGGTACGCGTCCCCGACATCGGCGACTTCAACGACGTGCCGGTCATCGAAGTCCTCGTCAAGAGCGGCGACCGGGTCAAGAAGAACGACTCGCTGATCACGCTCGAGAGTGAGAAAGCGTCGATGGAGGTGCCGTCGGAGATCGACGGCATCGTGGCGGACGTCAAGGTGAAGGTGGGTGACAAAGTTTCCCGCGGTGCACCGATTGCGCTGGTCACGGCGGGCGAGGGAACGACGACGGCGGCGCCGCAGCCCGCCGCTCCCGCGCCGCAGCCCGCCGCTCCCGCGCCGCAGCCCGCCGCTCCCGCGCCGCAGCCCGCCGCTCCCACGCCGCAACCGACGCGCACGGACGGCGCGGTGCACGCGGGGCCGGCCATTCGCCGCTTCGCCCGCGAGCTCGGCGTGGACCTCGGCAATCTGCGCGGCAGCGGGCCCAACGGCCGCATCACCCGTGAGGACGTCCAAGGCTTCGTCAAAGCGGCGTTGGAACGCGGCGGAGCCTCGGACTCGCCGTCCTTCGGGGGATTACCGCCGTGGCCGAAGGTCGATTTCGCGCAGTACGGCGAGGTCGAGCGGCGACCGCTCTCGCGCATCAAGAAGCTTTCGGGCCCAAATCTCCATCGCAACTGGCTGCAGATTCCGCACATCACCAACTACGACGAGGCGGACGTCACGTCGCTCGAGGCGTTTCGCGGAGAGATTAATGCCGAGTCGTCTTCCGGCCAGCGCACGAAGCTGACGATCCTCGCGTTTCTGGTGAAGGCGGTCGTCGGTGCGCTCCGGCGCTTCCCGGAATTCAACGCCTCGCTCGACGGCGATGCACTCGTCTATAAGCGCTACTACAACGTCGGCTTTGCGGCCGATACGCCGGACGGCCTCGTGGTGCCGGTCATCAAGAATGCGGACGGCAAGGGTTTGCTGGAGATCGCGCGCGAGGCGGCCGAGCTCGCGGCGAAGGCGCGCGACGGAAAGCTGGGATTGTCAGCGATGCAGGGTGGTACGTTTACGATCTCCTCGATCGGAGGCATCGGCGGCACCGCGTTTACGCAGATCGTCAACGCACCCGAAGTCGCAATCCTCGGTGCGACGAAAGCTGCGACGAAGCCCGTATGGAATGGAGAACGCTTCGAGCCCCGCCTCGTGCTGCCGATCAGCGTGAGCTACGACCACCGGGTCGTCGACGGCGCCGGCGCGGCGCGCTTCCTGCGCTACGTGGGCGCGTTGCTGACCGACTTTCGCCGCGTCTCGCTCTAGCCGGCGTCGGGACGAATCGGGTTCTTGCGCAGTTGACGTAAAACGTACTGCAGGATGCCGCCGTGGCGGTAGTACTCCGCTTCGTTCGGGGTGTCGATGCGAACCCGGACGTCGAAGCCGATGGAGCGGCCGGTGAGCGAATCGGCGGCCGCCACGCGCGCGCGCATGCCCGGCGCGATTCCGCCGGAGATCCCCGTGACGTCGTATCGTTCTTCGCCCGTCAAACCGTACGTCGACCGGTCCGCGCCGTCAACGTATTCCAGCGGCAGCACGCCCATGCCGATCAGGTTGCTGCGGTGGATCCGCTCGAACGATTCTGCGATCACCGCCTTGATGCCGAGCAAATAGGGTCCCTTCGCCGCCCAGTCGCGCGACGAACCCGAACCGTACTCTTTGCCGGCGAGGACGATTAACGGCGTCCCCGCACTCCGGTACTTTTCGGCGGCGTCGAAGATCGACAGCTGTTCGTTGTCGGGCAGGTAGCGCGTCACCCCGCCCTCGACGCCGGGAACGAGCGCGTTGCGCATGCGCACGTTGGCGAAGGTGCCCCGGACCATCACTTCATGGTTGCCGCGCCGCGCGCCGTACGAGTTGAAGTCGCGCGCCTCGATCCCGCGCTCCATCAGATATCGGCCTGCCGGGCTGCTCTTCCCGATGCTTCCGGCCGGCGAAATGTGGTCGGTCGTGACCGAATCGCCAAGCACCGCGATCGCGCGCGCTCCATGCACGTCCTCCAAAGGCGGCGGCGACTCCGGCATTCCATCGAAATATGGCGGCCGCTTGACGTACTCCGACGACGGGTCCCACGCATACCGCTCCGTCGCGCCGACGTTCAGAAGATTCCAGTTGGCATCGCCCTTGAACACCTCGGCGTACTCGCGTGCGAACATTTCGTCGCTGATGCATGCGGCCATCGTGTCGCCGATCTCTTCGTCGCTGGGCCAAATGTCGCGCAGGAACACCGGTCGTCCGTCGCTCCCGAGTCCTAGCGGCTCGGTCGTCACGTCGACGTCCATGCGGCCGGCCAACGCATAGGCGACGACGAGCGGCGGCGATGCGAGGTAGTTCGCCCGGACCTGGGGATGGATGCGCCCCTCGAAGTTGCGGTTCCCGGAGAGTACCGCGGCCACGATAAGGTCGCGGTCGGCGACCGTTTCGGCCACGTCGCTCGGAAGCGGCCCCGAGTTGCCGATGCACGTCGTACAGCCGTAGCCGATGACGTTGAAGCCGAGCCGGTCGAGGTACGGCTGCAACCCCGCCTTTGAAAGGTAGTCCGTGACGACCTTCGATCCCGGTGCGAGCGATGTCTTCACCCATGGCTGCGTGCGCAGTCCCCGCTGCACGGCGTTACGCGCAAGCAGTCCCGCGCCGACGAGCACGGACGGATTCGACGTATTGGTGCAGCTCGTTATTGCCGCGATCACCACCGCGCCGTCGTCCACATCTTCACTGGTCTGCGAAATCGTCGCGGTGCCTCCGCCGCCTTCGTTCTCGAAGCGGGCTACGGCGCCGCTGACGCGTTCGCGCGCGGCGGCCCATTCCTGGAGATCGACCTGGAACGAGCGCTTGACGTCGTGCAGCGCGATTCGGTCCTGGGGACGGCGCGGTCCGGCGACGCTCGGCTCCACGCTCGCGAGATCGAGCGAGAGCGCGTCTGCAAACGCGGGATCGGGCGACGCATCGGTTCGAAAGAGTCCTTGTTCCTTCGCGTACGCCTCGACCAAGGCGATGTGATCGCGGGAACGCCCGGTCAGCCGCAGATATTCCAGCGTGCGGTCGTCGATCGGGAAAATGGCGACGGTCGAGCCGAACTCGGGCGACATGTTGCTGATCGTCGTGCGATCGACGACCGGCAACGCCGAGAGCCCGGTGCCGTAGAACTCGACAAAGCTGCCCACGACCCCCTTGCGCCGCAGCATCTCCGCAACGGTCAGCACGAGATCGGTGGCCGTGACGCCCTCGCGCAAGCCGCCCTCGAGCCGGAAGCCGACGACCTTCGGGATCAGCATCGTCACCGGCTGTCCGAGCATCGCCGCCTCGGCCTCGATGCCGCCGACGCCCCAGGCCAGCACGCCGAGGCCGTTGACCATCGTGGTATGCGAATCGGTGCCGACGGCCGTGTCGGGATAGGCCAACGGCGTATCTTCGCTGCCGGCGGCGCCGAAAACGACGCGCGCGAGGTACTCGATGTTGACCTGATGGACGATCCCGGTCCCGGGGGGAACGACGCGCAGGCCGGAAAGCGCCGACTGTCCCCACTTCAAAAAGGCGTACCGCTCCCGGTTGCGCTCGAACTCCAGGTCGGTGTTCTTCAGGAGCGCATCGTTCGAGCCGAAATAGTCCGCCTGCACGGAGTGGTCGATCACGAGCTCGACGGGCTGCAGCGGATTGATCGCCTTTGGATCCCCGCCCATGGCCGCCATCGCGTCCCGCATCGCCGCAAGGTCGACGATGCACGGCACGCCGGTAAAGTCTTGCAGCAGCACGCGAGCCGGGGTGAACGCAATCTCTCGATCGCCGTTCTGGGCGCCGCTCCGGCGCGCCAGCGCTTCGATGTCGTCCGCCGTCACGGCAACGCCATCTTCGAGACGCAGCAAATTTTCGAGGAGGATCTTCAGCGAGTACGGGAGTCTCGCTAGATCCGTCACACCCGACCGGTTGAGCGCAGCGAGGCGAAAATAGGTATAGCTGCGGTCTCCGGCGCGCAGCGTGTCGAGCGCTCCGAAGCTATTCGGGTGGCGGTTCATCGGACAGTCGTACTTTTGGATCGCCGTCGGCGTAGCCTTCGATATGCAGCGCCGCTTGGCCGCAGCACAGGCGCCAGAGCGGTTCGCCGACGAGCGCGAGGCGCCAAGGCTGCAGGGAAAGCACGCGTTCGAACTGGCCGCGCTCCGTCGGGATCTCACGCGCGAGCCGTTCCAGCGCGGCACGCGGCACCAGCAGGCTCGGCGGCAGCTCCGCGGATCGAGCCAGTTCCGCGATCGCCGTGCCGAGAAACGCCACGAGCGCGTCGCGGGCAGGAGCGCTCGGTCGCGCGGGACGCGGCGGAAGGTCCGCATCGTCGAGTGCCTGACCGCGCGCGACCGCATTGAGAATCTCCGTGCCGAGCTGGCGCTTCATTCCGCGGTCGAGCCGTCGCAGCTGCGCGAGATCGTCGAGCTGTGTCGGCCGCAGCGTCGCCAGGCCGGCAAGCACGTCGTCGGGCAGCACGTACCGCACCGGCAGGTCACGCTCTCTTGCCGTTCGATCGCGCATCTTCACGAGCTCGTTGAGAATGCCGAGCTCGCGCCGGCTCATACGCATCGCACCGGGAATGCGCAAGAACGCGCGCCGCTCGTCGCTGCGATACCGCTCGATGTCGCCCAGCTCCGCGCACTCCTCGTAGAGCCACTCGTAGCGTCCCTTCTGCTCGAGCCGCGGACGCAGCGCGTCGTAGAGCGGCAATAGGTAGGCGACGTCTCCGACCAGATACTCGAGCTGACGCTCCGAAAAGGGACGTGCTGACCAGTCGCTGACGGTCTGCGATTTCGTCAAGCGGACGCCGCAGACGGCGCGCACCAGATCTGCGAGCGAAACCTGCATGCCGTATCCGAGGAACGCGGCCGCCACTTGCGTGTCGAAGATGCGCGGCGGCACGACGTCGAAGCGATCCGCGAAGATCTTCAAGTCGGCCGAAAGCGCGTGCCCGATGACCGTCGTGTGCGTCATGGCGAGGACGAGCGGCCGCAGATCCGTCAGCGCGAGCGCGTCGACGATCGCCGCACCGTCGTCGAAGGCGAGCTGCACCACCATGAGCCGCGGCGCGTAGCTGCGTTCCGCGTGGAACTCGGTGTCCACGCCGACGCGCGGCGCTTCTCGCACGCGCGCGCAGAGCGCCTCCAGCGCGCGTCGCTCGGAGACGATGAGCGGCGCCGTCACGGAGAAGCCCCCGGCCGCACGCGATGGTGAAAGTGAAAGTGCGGACAGCGATGGGTTTGACAGTAATGTCGTTCGTACGCATGGACGGCGACCGTCACCCGGTCGCCGAAGATGGTGAGCACCGCGCACACCGGGATCGCGATGGCGCACATCGTCCATACGTGCACCCACACCGGGACGCGCAGCGCGGCCGCCGTCGCCGTCGCAACCGTCCCGCCGAAGCCCGGAATGACCCGAACGGCGAGCAAGAACGCCGGCGATCCGACGGGGAAGCGCTTGACCCATGCGGGCAGACGGTCCAAATAGGCGGGCAAGCTCAAGAGCGCCGAGGCGTGACGGTTGACCCAGTAGCCGAGCAGAGCTGCCAGAACGAGCCCGACGGCGTCCACGAGCGTCCCCTCGACGGGGCCGAACACGGCGCCGTTCATGATCGCGAGCGCATCGGTCACGGAAAACGGGGCCGACGCTACGACCGCAAAAATTGCCACGGCCAACGGATACGCCAGCGGCCCGATCGTGCGGATTTCGTGCTCGACCCGCGGCTGGTGGCGGATCACCCAAAACGCGAGCAAGAAAGAAGCGGCCAGCAGCGCGAGAGCCGCGCCCTTCCGAAGGGAACGATTCAAGCGATGATAGTGCGGGTTGTCGTCACGGTGTTGTGCGGTGTTGGGCTCTACGCCTCGCTTTTCATGCTGAACAAGAGCCGGCGAGCGGCACGCGGCGAAGTTCCCGGGCCAAGCGTCGTCAAGACGCCGCGCGCGCATCTCTTAGGCGTGCCCAACTCGCTGCTGGGAGCGTTCTACTATCCTGTCGTCGCGGTCGCGATCTGGTTCCTCCACGGAGGCGTCCCCATCACGGTGCTCGTCCTGCTCGAGGTCGGCGCGGCCGTCACCTCGCTCGTGCTGGCCTATTCGTTGCTGTTCGTGACCCGCCGAGAGTGCCCGTATTGCTGGACCGCGCATACCGTCAACTGGCTGGTCCTCGTGCTTTCTTGCGGATTCTTGTGGCGCGCATCTTGAGTCTTGGTGTCCGAGTTTGGTAGAATCGCCCTCTCTGGTCAGGACGGCACGAACGGGCGCCGAACCGCCGGAAGAGAGGGCCGGAATCGTAGCGTTAGCTCTACGGTCCGGCGAACGGCAGTTAGATAGGGGGCTCCGCGAGTGCGGGGCCCCTCTGCTCCTCCGAACCGACGTCGGCAATCATCGCCCGGTAGGCGGGCTCCTGCGTGGGTGAGGAAGCGAACCACGCAGCTAGGATCTCTTCGGCGACGGCTGCGCTCGTTGCACGCACGCTGAGGCAAAGGACGTTGGCGTCGTTCCACTCCCGTGCCCCCGCAGCAGTGGGCGCGTCGGCGCAGAGCGCCGCGCGAATCCCCACCACTTTGTTTGCCGCGATGCTGACGCCGGTGCCGGTCCAGCAGCACACGACGCCGTACTGCGCCTCGCCGCCGGCGACCGCGGCGCCGACTGCCCGTGCGACCGTGGGCCACGCCTCGGGTTCGCCGGGGGCGAGCGCTCCGAAGCGCCGCACGTCATGGCCGCTGTCGCGCAGCCAACGGTCGACGGCCTCCGGAAGCTCGCCCGTCATATCGCTGCCGAGTGCGACGCGCATGAAGAGGTTTTCGCCGGAGACCCACGCCAACTCCCAGCGCGTGAGCGAGGTGCGTTTGGCCGCAACGGTCATCCTCATGCGGCCGCCGTTCGACGTCTACTTGACGCGACGGAGCACGAGCAGCGCTTTCGCGCCCAATGCATTCGTCTTCCCTGGCGGCACGATCGAAGCACAGGACGGCTCGGATGCGGCGCGGGGCAGAACGCTGGGACTCGATGACGATCGGCTCGCGCGCGAATTTCGCGCCGAAATCTCGCCCCATCTGGCGTCGAGCGAACCACGGGTCGATCGAGCATCCGCGCGTGCGCTCGCGATCGCTGCGCTGCGCGAGCTGTTCGAAGAGGCCGGCGTGCTGCTTGCGCGCACGGCGTCCGGCGGCCCGATCCCAGCACCGGCCCTCGGCGCCCCGGAATTGGAGAGGGAACGCGGCCGCGTTCGCGGTGGTGCGCTTCCATTTGCCGACTTCCTCGCCGACCACGACTGGTTTGCGGATGCCGGCGCACTGACGCTCTTTTCGCACTGGATCACGCCCCGCAGCGAGCCTCGGCGGTACAACACGCACTTCTTTTTGGCGGCGGCTCCGGCCGGTCAAGACGCCTTGGCCGACGCCGCGGAGACGCACGACGGCCTCTGGATATCTCCGCGCGAGGCTCTCGCGCGGCACGAGCGGCGCGAGGTGCACGTCGTCTATCCCACCGTCAAGCATCTCGAGCGACTGAGCGCGTTCCACACCGTGGGCGAGGCGCTTTCGTTCGCGCGCGGCAAGCCGATCGTGACGATCATGCCGGCAGAATCCTCCAGCGACTTCGCGATCCCGCCCGTGCTCGAGCGCGCGTGGTAACGCTCGTTCGCGCGCCGAATCCGTCGGCGATGACGCTGTCGGGCACGAACTCTTACGTGCTCGACTGCGGCGACGGCGCGGCGCTCGTCGTCGACCCGGGCCCCAGCATCGCCGCCCACCTCGACGCGCTCGCCGAGGCCGCCGCGGCGCGCCACCTGACGATTGGGGCGATAGCGCTGACGCATGGCCATCCGGACCATGCGGACGGCGCACCTCAGTTGGCCGCCGCCACCGGCGCGCGTCTTTACGCGCATCCGGCGTGCGGCGTCCCGCGTACGCACGACCTGCCCCTGGAAGGCGAATTGCGCATCGGCGCGACGGCGCTCTTCACGATGGACGCGCCCGGACACACGTTCGACCACGTCGTTTTCTATTTGCACCAGGAACGCGCGTTGTTTACGGGAGACGTCGTGCTCGGAGAAGGAACGTCGGTCGTCGCTCCGCCCGGCGGCGCGATGCGCCCGTACGAACGAACGCTCCGGCGGCTCGCCGACGAATTCGGCGACGCGCGCACGATCTATGGTGGACACGGCCCGATCGTCAACGACCCCGGCGCGAAGCTGCGCGAATACATCGACCACAGGCGCATGCGCGAAGCCCAGATACGTTCCGCACTTGGAGCGGGAGCGCTGACGATCCCACAGCTCGTGGCGATCATTTACGGCCCGGAGCGTAGCGCGTTATGGCCGGCGATGGCGCGGCAGATTCTCGCGCACCTCATCGCACTCGAAGAGGAAGGACGCGTCACGGCACGGCCGGTCGGGCGCCCGATGACCACCGACGAAACGACGATGCTCAACCCTGGGATCGAACGGCTCGGCGGACCCGAGGAAGCGGCGGTCGTCGCCGCGGAGCTGGGAACGGAAATGCGCTTGCAGTCGCTGCTCGCGTACCGCCTCGCCGATAGGTAGCGCAAGCCGGCTTCGCCGCTAATCCACGCTGACGACGATCTTGCCGAACTGCGCACCGCCGGCGAGACGCTCCATCGCAGCCGCCGTCTCCTCCAGCGGAAAGACGCGGTCGACAACCGGGCGCAGTCCATCATTGAAGAGTCCTAGCATTGCTGCGAAATCTTGCGGACTACCCATGGACGTGCCCAAAATGCTGACGTGTTTCCAAAACAACGGAAAGAGCTTGATCGTCGCATCGCCGTTCGTGCCGCCGTAGATGACGATGCGGCCGCCCGGGCGCACGAGTTCCAGTGCACGCCGCAGCGTTTCGCCGCCCGACGAGTCGACGATCAGGTCGACCGCTTCAGATCGAATACGCGTATACCAATCGGGCGCGGCCGCATAGTTGATCGCGAGGTCGGCGCCCAGCGCGGTCGCACGCTTCAACTTCTCATCGCTGCTCGACGTCACGATAGCGCGCGCACCGATGCGCTTTGCGAAGAGCAGCACGAAGGTCTGCACCCCGCCCCCGATGCCGGTGATGAGGACCGTCTCCCCAGGCTGCAGCGCTCCGCGCGCCACGGCGGCGCGGTACGCCGTCAGTCCCGCGAGCGGGATGGCGGCGGCTTCTTCCATCGACAGGTGCGGCGGCTTTGCATGCACGTTCGTTGCGGGAATCGCGACGTATTGCGCCAGCGTCCCGTCCCGCGGCATGCCCAAGATACTCGACCCCGGATCCCAGACATGCGAATCGGCGCCCCAATCGAGCATCGGATCGATGATGACTTCGTCGCCGACGGCGACTCCGCCGGCGGCCGAACCGAGTGCGGCGACTTCCCCGGCGCCGTCCGAGCCCAGCGTCACGGGCGTCCGTATGTTCGGATACCGTCCCTCCGCTATGAAAACGTCGCGGTGGTTGAGCGCCGCCGATCGCAGACGCACCAGCACGTCGCCGTCCGACGCGTACGGCACGGCGATCTGCTCCACGCGAGTCCCCGACGGTCCGTCGAGGGCGTTGAGGCGCAGCGCCTTCATCGCCGTCACTCGTGAAGCGTGACGATGAACTTCAGCGACGCCGGCTGGATGAAGAGCGCGTCCGTGGGGATGTTGGCCAAGAATTGGCTGTTCGACGGACCGGAGTTGAGACCGCGATAGGGCACGCCGGCATCGTAGAGCGTGAACGGCCCGGAGACGGCGTTGAAGATGTTCGTCGCGGCGAGCGTGACGTCCACGTGGCCGAAGTTCTTGCCGAAGGCGGCGTCGAGCAGCGTGTAGGGCGGCTGGTCGAGCGCGTTGTTTTTTCCCGCAAACGTCAGCGCCGTCGAAGCGTGCCATCCGCCGAGCGCCCACCCGAAGAGCGCCGATCCTTGCTGCTGCGGTACGCCGAGAAACTGCTCGTCGTCGACGAGCGTCCCGCCCGACGTCGGGTTCGACACGAACGGGCCGAGCGCGTACGGATAAGCGACGTTGAGGCCGTAGGAGAGCGTCACCGATACGTGCTGGCGCGGGAACAGCTGTTTGTAACGGGCTTCGGCGCCTTCGTACACGGCGTTGCCGATGTTGATCGGGATCACGTAGGCGAATCCCGGCGGCGACCCGCAGAAGCTCTTGGCGCCGCCGGCCGGATAGAAATTCTCGATCGTGTCGCGCAGGTTCGACCGATAGACGGAGACGTCGAGATTCGACGCGTTCGAAAACAGGTGCGAGTACCCGAGCTCGTACTCGGTGGCATGCTCGGGCCGCTCGTTGGGGTTGCCATTGGGCACGACGCAGTTTTGATCTTCGGGGCCGAGCGCCGGATTCGGCGCGAGCGTACCGCCCACGACGACGGGTGGGAAGAAATAGCGTTCGGCGAGCAACGGCGCCCGAAACCCCGTTCCAACGGAGAACCGGACGACGCTTGAGGCGCCAAGGTCGTCACTCAAGCCGAAGCGCCAGTCGAGCGTATTGCCGAACGTTGAATAGTTTGCGTCGTACAGGCCTCCCGAGAGGCGCACGCGGCTGCCGAGCCGTTGCGAGCCGCGGAAGAAATACGAACCGATGCTCTGAGCGAGCGTCCGCGGAATTCCCAAGCCTGCGAGCGATTCTTGGCGATAGTATCCCCCGAAGGCAAATTCGCCATTTTCGAACGTTCTTCCCCAGGACAGCCCTTCGTTGTACCGCTTGTCCAAGTGCGAGACATCGTACGGAGAGATGGCTCCCCCCTCGAAATCGATGTTGTTGTCGCTCGCCAAGAAGTCTGCCGAAAGCGTTCCGGATCCGAGCGGCGAGCGGGAATACGCATCGTACGCGCGGATGCTTTGGGCGAACGTCGCACTGCCTTGTCCGACGTGGTCGCCGAAGACCGGATTGCTGACCTCGTTTGGCCCGTTGCGCCCCGGCGAAAAGCCGCAGGCCGGCCCGGGTCCGCTGAACACGCACGTCGGATTGCCGGCGATACCGTTGAGCGCGCTCGACTCGTCGCGGTCGTCTCCGAGCGCGAACACGCGAAAGCCGACGTCGGCGTTTTGCGTGAACGCATAATCCAGGTTGACCAAGCCCAGCCGCGCGGCGATGGTCGAGCCGAGATGCGCGGTAAACGGGCAGTTCGGCGTTTTCTTCGCGGTCGGCTGGCCGCAGTAGATCGGGAGGTTGTTTGCCGGAACGATGCGATCGGTTTCGTCGACCTGGCCGCCCTGCTGAAAATCGTTGCCGGCAAAGGCATACCCTAGCTTACCGGTCGTGCCCGTAGCATTGAGATACGACTGCGACGCGCCGTACGAACCGATGGAGCTCGAGAGCGTAAAGTGGTCCTGCAACGTCGGCCGCAAGGAGACGAGGTTGACGGCTCCGCCGAACGTGTTGCTTCCCTCCGCGTCCGTCGGACCGAGTCCCTCGGTGACGCTGACCGCGCTGAATGACGGCACGGCGAACTGCGAGAGGTCGATGTCGCCCGTATTGCCGTCATTGAGCTGCTGGCCGTCCAGCGTCACCATCGCCTCGGATGGGTCGGGACCGCGCAGCGAGACGACCGCCGGCGCCGTCGGCGCCCCCGCGTCCGGCCGCTGAATCACCACCGACGGCACCTGTTGGAGGGCTTCCAACACCTGCGTGTAGCCCAGCGCGTCCATCTGTGCCCGGGAGACGTCCATTTCCGGGATGACGCTGCGATCGAGTGTGTAGCCGCCGTTAACGGTTACTTGACCGATCGTGCGCAGCTTCGGTGTATCGCTCGGCTCGAGTACGACCTGCAGGCGTGCGCCGTCGCCGACCAATCCCGTGTTGACGGTAACCGCAGCATAGCCTGGGGCGATGACCGTAAGATCGTATCGGCCGGCCGGAACTTCGACCGCGAAGTTTCCCTGCGCGTCCGTCGTAGTTGCGGCGCGCGCCGGTCCCCGCAACGTGACCGTGGCGTTGACGATCGGCGCACCGCTGGGAGTCTGCACCGACCCGTGCAGCAAGCAGCAAACGGCAACGACGATCGGCAGCATAGCTGTCGCTGGTTCGCTCCACCGCGTGGACCAGGCCTTCCCGCGGGCGGCGACGTAGACGCCTTCGTCATGAACGACCGAGCAAAAGCGCTGCGCGCACTCTTTCGCGGTTTCGCGCGCTTGCAGCGCGCGTTCACCATCGAGATCGGTCCGTTGCGCGCGAGCGGCGTGCCGGCCGTTCTCATCGGCGTGACGGGCGTCGTGCTTGCAAGCGGCGTAACGGCTGCGTTGGCCAAGGGAGCGACACGCCTGCCCGAAACGCTCGGGGAGGCGAGAAACCTCGCCGACGCGCTCTACTCCCGCTCGCCGCGGCTGAAGTCGTGATCGGCAACGACGCCCTCCAGGATCTGATCCGCGCCGTTTTGCCCGACGCCGACGTCCGGATCGCGGATCGCACGGGGACGATGGACCATTTCAACGTCACGGTACGCTCGCAAGCGTTCGCCGGCAAGACGGCGATCGAGCAACACCGGCTCGTGTACGGGGCGCTCCGTGATGCGCTCAAAGACGGCCGCGTGCACGCCGTTGAACTCGAAACGATCGCTGCTGATCATTAAGGAGAATCATGTCCGACGAACTCAAGAATGAAATCGATCGCGAAATCGCCGCCAGCACGATCCTCGTCTACGGCAAAGGCACCAAGGAGGCTCCGCGGTGCGGCTTTACGCTGGAGACGGTGGAATTCTTCGATCGCTTGGGCTACCCGTTCGATGTCGTCGACGTTCTTGAAAACCAGCCCAAACGCGACGCCCTCTCGGAGATGACCGACTGGCCGACGCTGCCGAAGGTCTTCATCAACGGCACGTTTTACGGTGACACGGACATTCTAGGGCCCATGGCGCAGCGCGGTGAGCTGCAGACGACCCTTGCGGAAGCCTTCGGCGGTCCAGCCCCTTCACCGAAGCAAACGATCAACTTGCGCTAGTGCGGTTCACGACGGTCATCTCGCCGGAAGCGTTTAAAGCGCGCATTGGCCACGGCGACGTCGTAATCGACTGCCGCCATTCGTTGGGCGACTTTTCTCTCGGCCGTCGGCTATATGACGAGTCGCACCTTCCCGGAGCGTTCTTCGCTTCGGTCGAACGCGACCTCGCCGGAGCGAAGACTGGAGACAACGGCCGCCATCCGCTGCCGGAATCAGAAGCGTTCGCAGCTTTTCTGCGCCGGTGCGGCGTGAACGATGCCACGCAAATCGTCGCGTACGACGCCGGCGGCGACATGTTTGCGGCGCGCTTGTGGTTCCTGTGCCGTTGGATCGGTCACGACGCCGTCGCGGTGCTCGATGGCGGATTCGCGGCGTGGACCGCGCTGGGATACCCGGTCACCTCCGAACGGACGCCGCCGGCGCGCGAAGGACACCTGAGCGTCCGCCTGCGCCCCGACATGGTCGTCGACGCGGCGTACGTGCACGCCAACCTGCGCGACCCTGCGATGCAGCTGCTCGACGCACGAGCGCACGACCGTTACGCCGGGGAATCCGAACCCATCGATCCCGTGGCCGGCCACATTCCCGGCGCGGCGCACCGCTGGTTCAAAGACAACTTCGAGCCAAGCGGCCGCTTCAAGTCGCCGGAGCGCCTTCGCGAAGAGTTCGCAGAAAGCGGCCTCGACGCGGAACGAACGGTGCACCAGTGCGGCTCGGGCGTGTCTTCGGCGGTCACGCATCTGGCAATGACGCATGCCGGGCTCGAAGGCTCGCGTCTCTACAATGGGTCGTGGAGCGAATGGATCGCCGACCCGTCGCGCCCGGTTGCAAAGGGCTAAGTTCCGGCTGCGGAATCTGCAAGCCAAAGGCACCGCGGACGCGTTCATTCCGAGCGTTTCTGGGGAGGCGGCACCGCGTACGGCTTTGCGATTGCGCCCGCGGGCGACGCTTCGAGGCGCGCGAGTTCCGCGGCCGTCGGCGCTTGCGAAAAGTCTCGACAACTTTCTACGAAGCAATAGAAGCCGAACGGCTCTGCTCCCCGATTGACGAACTGATGCAGCTCGAGCGGTCCGACGTAGACGATATCGTCCGAGCCAACTTCCGTCACCGTCTCGTCCAGGACGGCGTATCCCACGCCGCGCCGCACGACCACGTAGTGCTCGTGCTCGTGCTTTTCAAGGCGCGTGGCGGCGCCCGGCTCGAGCTCGAAGTACCGCAGCTCCATGCGCGGACCGGAATCCTCGATCCGGCTCTTACGGCTTCCCACGATCGTGTGGCGCACGACGCCCGTGCGCGGCGCGCCGGGCGCATAACCGCTCGGCTCGACGCCGTCCCAACCCCGTTGTGTGGACCGCACTATTCGGCGCGACATCGGTGCTCACAATAGCACATCGCCGCGTCCTCGGCCAGGGCATGCCGGTGGGCTCACGAAGCGCAGCGAGCATGCCGCTGAAGCCGCACGCGCGCCGCTCGTACTGCGCGAGCTTGCTCGCGTTGTCTCTCGCGGCCTGCGGTTCGCCGGCATTACGCACGATGGCGTCGCTTCCCGCGGCCGAAGCGCAGCGCGCGCCGGTGCGCGGCGACTTGCTTTACGTGGGGTCCAAATACCACATCGGGATCTACACCTATCCCGGCGGACGACACGAAAGCCGCTTCGCGGCGCAGGGACGCGTCGAAGGTATGTGCTCGGACGTCGACGGGAACGTCTTCGTCGCGTCGCTCTCCGGCGAAGGCCACGGCGAAATCACGGAATACGCCCACGGCGGCAGCGTGCCCGTCGTCTCTTTACGCCTGCCGCGGCACAACGTTCCAACGAGCTGCACGAGCGACCCGATGACCAGGAACCTCGCCGTGCCATGCTTCGACGCCCGCGACAACGCGCCGAGCGTCGTCATCTATGCCGGCGCACGGGGCCGCGCGACGACGTATCGCAGCGACGTGCTCGGCGCCGAACCGCAGGCCGCCTACGACGATCGCGGCAACCTTTTCGCCACGAGCGGCGGCAACGTCGCAGCGCTGTTGGCCGCGGGCGCACGATCCTTCGCTACCATCACGCTGCGCCAGACCCTCGGCGGTGTGGCGCACGTCCAGTGGGACGGCGCACACCTGGCCGTGCAGTCGTTCGCGGTGTCCGGCCACAATCGCGAGAAGATCGCCGAACGGATCTTTCGCCTGCGCATTCGCGGCTCAATGGGAACGATCGTGGGAAGCAGCCGCTTCGAGCACTGGTTCGCACAGCGCGCGGGGCAATCGTGGATCGCTGGCGGCGCACTGGTTGCTACGCCGCGGGAAAACGTCGTCTTTTGGAAGTATCCGGCCGGCGGCGACGTCGTTAAGAACATCCGGCCCGGCGACGGCAGTATCGCCGTCACCGTCAGCGCCGCTCCCTAAATGCCGCGGCACTGGCTGCTAAAGACCGAGCCCAGCGCGTATTCGTTGGAGCGCCTGAAGGCTGACGGGACGACACCGTGGACGGGCGTGCGGAACTTTCAAGCGCGCAACAACATGATGGAGATGCGGCTTGCCGACCTCGCGCTCTTCTACCATTCGAGCATTCCGGAACCCGCGGCGGTCGGCGTTTGCGAGGTCGTGAAGACGGCGTATCCGGATTTCACGCAGTTCGAGCGCGGCGGCGACTATTTCGACGGACGCGCGAAGCCGGACAAGCCGCTGTGGTACATGGTGGACGTCGCGTACGTCCGCGCTTTCGAGCGTCCCGTTACGCTCGCGCGGTTACGAACCGAGCCGCGACTCGTCGGCATGGCGCTCCTGCGTCGGGGGCAGCGCCTCTCGGTTCAGCCGGTCACGCCGCAGGAATGGAAGATCGTGCTCGAGCTGGCGGAGGGTTAGCCGAGCGCCTGCGCCTGCGTCAGAAAGACGCGTTGCGCGTCGATCGGCATCTCCGCCGGGCCGGGCGACAAGCGGCGATAGGTGCCGTCCCGCTGCAGCTCACGGCTCTTTACGTTGTCGGCCAACAGCACCGTGAGGATGTGGGAGGCGAGCGTCTCCGCCATGACCGGGTCGAGCACCGGCACGGCGATCTCGACGCGGCGGTCGAGGTTGCGGCCCATCCAATCGGCGCTCGCGATGTGCGTCTCCAGTTCGCCGCCGTTTTCGAAGACGTACATTCGCGAGTGCTCCAGGAACCGGCCCACGATGCTGCGGACGCGGATGTTCTCGCTTACGCCGGGAACGCCCGGGCGCAGCACGCACATGCCCCGCACGAGCAGGTCGATGGGAACGCCGGCCTGCGAGGCGCGGTAGAGCGCCCGGACGACCTCGGGCTCGGTGATCGCGTTGATCTTGGCGCGAATGCCGGCGCGGCGCCCCGCGCGCGCATGGTCCGTCTCGCGATCGATCCGCGCGATCAGTTCGCGATGCAGCGTCACCGGCGCGACCCACAGGTCTTCGTAGTCCGTGACCTTCGAGAAACCGGTAAGAGTGTTGAAGAGCTGTGCGTCGTCGCTGCCGAGCTCGGGACGGCACGTGAAGAGGCTCAAGTCCGTATAAAGGCGCGCCGTCTTCTCGTTGTAGTTGCCCGTACCGAAGTGCATGTAGCGGCGTAGGCCGTCGTCGTCTTGCCGCACCACGAGGAGACTCTTTGCGTGCACCTTTTGGTTGGCGAAACCGTAAACCACGTGGGCGCCGGCTCGCTCCAAACGCTTGGCCCACTCGATGTTGTTCTCTTCGTCGAATCGCGCCTTGAGCTCGATCACCACGGCGACCTGTTTCTCGTTCTCCGCCGCCATCAGCAGCGCACGCACGATCGGAGAGTTCTTACCGGACGTGCGATAGAGCGTCGCCTTGATCGCCAGCACCTTTTCGTCTTCGGCCGCCTGCTGCAAGAATTGGATGACCGGGTCGAACGACTCGTACGGGTGATGCAGCAGGATGTCGCCTTCGCGGATTTGAGCGAAGATGTCGGTCACGCCGATGAGCCGCTTCGGGATAGCGGGCAGGAACGGCTTGTCGCGTAACTGCTCGTGGCCGGGCAAGTTGGCGATCTGCCAAAGATCGCTGAGCGCCATCAACCCTTCGATCTCGTAGCAGTCGACGGCCTCGAGGTCGAGCGAGTTGCACAGGAAGTCCCGCATGTACTCGGGCATGCCGCGCTCGATTTCGAGCCGCACCGGCTCGCCGAAGCGGCGCCGGCGCAGCTCCGATTCGATCGCGCGCAGGAGATCGTCGGCTTCGTCTTCCTGCAGATCGAGGTCGGCGTCACGCGTCACGCGGAAGAGATAGGCGTCGCGAACGTGGAGTCCCGGAAATAGGCCGTCGAGATGGTGGGCGATGAGATCTTCCAAGAGGACGAAACCGCGGTCCCCGGCCGGACCGAGCTCGACGGGGACGAAGCGGGAGAGCGTCGGCGGAATTTTCGACGCGTGCAAAGTGCAGCTCGACGCCGTCGCGCGTCGCCTGCTCGAGCTCGACGGCAAGCGAGAGCGAAAGGTTCGAAATGTACGGGAACGGATGACCGCTGTCGACGGCAAGTGGAGTGAGCACTGGGAAAACGCTATCGTCGAAGGTGCGTTCGAGCGCGTTCTGCGTCTCATCGTCCAGATCGGCAACCCGCAGCAGCCGTATGCCTTCGCGTTCGAGCGCCGGAAGCAGATCGTCGTTGAGCACGCGCATCTGCTGCGGCAGGGAACCGCGCAGGCGCTCCGAGATGGCCGCCAAGTGCTCGCTGGGCGTGCGGCCGTCCTCCGAGCGGCGCATGACCTGCGCCTCGATCTGCTGCTTGATCGCGGCTACTCGGATCATAAAGAACTCGTCGAGGTTCGTACCGTAAATCGCGACGAACTTTAGGCGCTCGAACAACGGATTCTGCCGATCGAGCGCCTCTTCCAGCACGCGGTCGTTGAACTCCAGCCAGGATAGTTCGCGGCTGATGTAGAGCGACGGATCGTCGAGCGAGACGATCGGAATTGCCGGCGCTTTGCTTTGAGGGCCCGTGAGCATCGAGTGTTTGCTTAGCGCTCGGGGCCGGGTTTCGCCTCCCGGGCGGCCAAAATCGCGGCATGGCAGAACTGCCCGCGCACGCGGTCGCGCACGTGACGCTCGCAAGCGCCGCCCTCGCGCTGGCGTTGCTGGTCGGCTTGCCGCTGGGCGTCTTCGCCGCCGCCGCACCGGCATTGCGCGGCGGCGTGCTAGCCTTGGCCGGGATCGGCCGCACGCTGCCCAGCCTCGCGGTTTTGATGCTTCTGCTGCCATGGCTCGGCGTCGGCACGGCGCCCGCCGTGATCGCGCTCGCGCTGCTCGCGATGCCGCCGATCATCATCAGCGTCGACGTCGGCATCCGCGGCGTGCCGACCGCTGCGCTCGATGCCGCGGCCGGCATGGGCATGACGCCCATCGAGCGATTCGGGCGCATCGTCGTCCCGCTCGCGCTTCCGGTGTCGTTCGCCGGGCTGCGCACCGCGGCGACGGAAACGATCGCAAGCGCGACGCTCGCCACGTTCATCGGTGCGGGCGGTCTCGGCGACGAGATCGTTCGTGGCCTGCAGACCGACGACGCGCCGCTGTTGTTTGCGGCGACCGCGGCCGTTGCAGCGCTGGCCTTGATCGCCGAACTCGGGCTCGGTCTGGCGGCGCGCGCGGCAGAGCCGCACGGATGAACGTTTCGCGCTCGCGGGCGCTCGCGTTGCTCGGCGCCGCTCCGCTGCTCTCTCGCTGCGTCTTCGATCCCAACGCCGTTCGGGTCGGATCGAAAAACTTCACGGAGTCGTTCGTCATCGCCGAGATTTACGCGCAGGCGCTGGAAGGTGCGGGCCTGCGGGTGGTGCGTCTCTTCAATCTCGGTTCGACCCAGATCGCCATTGCGGCGATGCAGCGGGGCGACATCGATTGTTATCCCGAGTATACCGGTACGGCGCTGATCGACGTCCTGCATGCAGCGCCGATCGCCGACCCCCCGGCCGCGTATGCCGCGGTCTCGTCGGCGTTCCTGCGCCGCTACGGCATCGTCTGGCTGGAACCGTCGCCCATGGACGATTCGCAAGGGCTAGCGACGACGCGGGCGGTCGCGCGAAGCAGCGGTCTCGCGACGGTTTCCGACGCGGCGCGCGCTGCACCGCACCTGCGCCTGGCAACGATCCAAGAGTTCCTGGCCCGGCCGGACGGCTTGCCGGGCCTCCGGCGCTTCTACGGCGGTTTTGCGTTCCGAGAGATACGCACGTACGACATCGCGCTCAAGTATCGGGCGCTGATCGACGGCAAAGCCGACATCGCAACCGCTTTCACCACCGACGGCGCGCTTGCGACGCAGGACCTCGTCGTCTTGCGCGACGACCGACATTTTTGGTCCGCCTACAACGTCGCACCGGTCGTGCGGAACGCCTCGCTCCGTCGCCGCCCGCAGATCGCTCGCATCCTCAACGAAGTTTCGCCGGCGATAACGAATCGCGCGGCGCAACGGATGAACGCCGCGGTCGAGGAGGCCCAGCGCGATCCCGCCGACGTCGCGGCCGCGTTCCTGCACGGCCTGCGCGGTTCCCAGGGCGCGCGCGGATGACCGGCTCGGCGATCCGCTTCGAACGCGTAACCGTACGGTACGCCGGCTCGCAGCGCAACGCGATCGAGGACGTCTCGCTTACGTGCGGCGGCGGCGAGCTCGTCGTGCTGCTGGGGCCGTCGGGATGCGGCAAATCCACGCTTCTGCGGACCGTGAATCGGCTCGTGCCGCTCGCAGAGGGCCGAATCTTTGTCGGCGACGACGACGTCGCCGTGCTCGACCCCGTGGCATTGCGCCGCAGCATCGGTTATGCAATCCAAGCGGTGGGCCTTTTCGCCCACATGACCGTCGCGCAGAACGTCGCCGTCGTTCCGTCGCTTCAGCGATGGAATCGCAACGAGATCGTCCAGCGCGTCGACGAACTCCTCCGGCTCGTCGGGTTGGACCCGGCAACCTACCGCACGCGCTATCCGAGCCAGCTCTCGGGCGGAGAGGCGCAGCGGATCGGCGTTGCCCGTGCGATTGCCGCGCGGCCGGCAGCGCTGTTGATGGACGAGCCGTTCGGCGCGGTCGACGCGCTCGTGCGTACGTCCCTGCAGCGCGAGCTGATTGCGCTGGTGGCAAAACTTACCACGACGACGCTCTTCGTCACGCATGACGTCGAGGAAGCGTTTCGCTTGGCCGATCGCATCGTCGTGATGCGCGGCGGCCGCATCGAGCAGACCGGTTCGCCGCAGGAGCTGCTGGATCGGCCCGCTACTGCGTACGTACGCGAGCTCGTCCACGCCGGCGACGACGTGTACCACGCCTACTTTCTGCACGGCCGCGAGCTTCTGCGTGACGGTCCGCCATGAACTATCTCGCCGCCCACCCGCTGCGCGTCGCCGCGTTGGCAGGCCAACATCTCGAAGTGGTCGCCGTCGCGCTCGCGGCGGCATACGCGCTCGCGCTGCCGCTCGCGCTATGGGCGGCGCGCCGGCCGCGCCTCGCGCCCTGGCTGCTGGGGACGCTGGGAGCCATCTACACCGTGCCCAGCCTTGCGCTGCTCGCCCTTTTCGTCCGCTCGTTTGGGCTGGGATTCACGCCAGTCTTCGCCGCGCTCGTCGTCTACGCGCAGTTCATGCTTGCGCGCAGCGTCGTCGCCGGGATTCGCAGCGTCGATGCCGCACAGATCGACGCCGCCCGCGGCTTGGGCATGTCGAGCGCACAGGTGCTGCTGCGCGTCGAAATCCCTCAGGCGCTGCCAGTCCTTGTGGCGGGCGTCCGCATTGCGGCGATCGCGTCTATCTCGATTGCGACGCTCGGCGGTTACGTCGGCGGCGTCGGCTTAGGCGTCCTGATCTTCAATGGGTTGACGCTGCACCAGCCGCAGATGATCGTCGCCGGCAGCCTCGCCGCGTCGGCTCTGGCGATCGTTGTCGACCTGGTCCTCCGTTACGCGGAGCGGCGCACGCGCTATGCGTAGGCGACCCTCAGATCGCCTGGATCTTCGCCATCATGCCGAGATCTTCGTGGTCGAGGATGTGGCAGTGGAAGAGGAACTCCCCGCGAATTACCGGGTCGCGAAAATCGAGCAGCATGACGACGGAACCGGGCACGCCGTTGCGGCCAGCGGAGCGGTGGGGAATGAGGAAACTGTCCGACCAATGGGGATGGAGCACTTTCACGCCGTCGACGCTCTCCACGACGAAGTGGACTTGGTGGATGTGAAAGTCGTGCACTTCGTGCGTGACGTTGACGACGCGCCATTCCTCGACCGTCCCCGTGCGCACGACGAACATCGGCGGCGCATTCATCGAATACGAACGGCCGTTGATGAAAAATCGCGGCTTTGCGTTTTCACTGAACACGACGAGCCGCTTCGCCGCAGGCGGTGGAAGCGACGAGGAATACGCATTCGCCGGGAGCGGCGAGCCAACCGCGAGCGGACGGTCCGAAAAATCGCCGCGGGCACCGCCTTTGGGCGCCTCGAGCCGAGCGAGAAGCACGTGCGGGTCCGGGTCGCCGTTTGGCCCCGTGTCGTAGCACAGCGTGCGCAGCCGTGCCCCCGCCGCCGGCGGCCCGGTCACTACGAACTCGGCACGCCCGGCGGGCGGAACGATGACCGATGATTCCATCCGCGTCGGCGGCGTGCCGGGGTAGGTGTCGAGCGCGAATCCGTCGATGGCGACGACTTCGATCTTCTCACCGTCGACGGCGAGCCGCAGAGTTTTGTGGCCGGTGGCGTTGACCAGGCGGAAGAACTGCTTCTCGCCCGGCGCAATCGTGATGACCGGCCGAACCGCGCCGTTGAGCGTCACGGTCAGGCCGTCTTTCGTCGCGCACGGCGCGGTGTTGCTGCGGTCGGGGCCAACGACGCCGCCGTCGTCGAGCCCGGTGGCGCGCACGACGATCAGCCGCTGCTTCATCTTCGCGAGGCCGGGGAGATGGCGTTCTAAGCCGTCGACGACGATCGCGCCCGACATGCCGCTCGCTCCAACCTGGAAGCTCGTTTGGCCGTGCACGTGCGGATGGTACCAGTAGAGGCCGGGCTCCTGGTTCGCGGGGATGCGCACGGTGTAGCGCAGCGATTTTCCGGGCGCGGCGAGCATCGTCAGCACGTCGTCGGCCGGCTTGTTGGGCGACACCGTCAAGCCGTGGAAATGCAGATTGACGTACTCACGGTCCCCCAGACCGTTTGGCGGGGGTACGGTCGGCAAATGATTTCGGAGCTCGATCGCGATCGTGTCGCCGGGCTTGACGTCGATCGTCGGAGCGACGTTGCGCATCCGATCGTACTCGAATTCCGGCTGACCCGTCGCCTTGTTTTCGTTCACGACCAAGGTGAGCTGCGCAACGCCCCCAACGGCCTTGACCACCGGCGGCACGGGAAGCTCGTCGCCGTCCGCCCCGAGCGGCGCCGCCACCGGAAGCGCCGGCGGGACCGCATTGGCCGGTCCGCCGCCGCGTCCGCCGCATCCGCCAAGCAGCGCGACTAGGCCGGCAATTACGATTGCACGGAACGCCATCGGTCGCTCCCTATTCGCGGACGAGCAGGTTCACGCCGAACCGCCGCCGCTCGTCGTGCCACCGCGCGGCAGAGCGGAAGCCGGCCGCGCGGCCGAGCTCGACGACCTGCGCGTCCGTAAACTTGTACGACGATTCGGTGTGAATGCGTTCGCCGGCATGGCAGTCGACGCGCAGACCGAGCGCGCGCACGGGCACGCTGACGCGTTCGCGCGCTTCCAAGAACGAATCGACCGAACCCCTGGCCTCGTCATAGTGCACGACGTGCGCGAACTTGCGCAAGTCGAACTCCGCATCGAGCTCTCGATTGATGCGCGCGAGCACGTTACGGTCGAACGCGGCGGTGACGCCGGCCGGATCGTCGTATGCAAGCTCGAGGGTAGCAGCGTCCTTCTTGAGGTCCGTGCCGATCAAAAGGCCGTCGCCCGGGCGCAGCGCATTCCCGAGCAGCCCGAGGAGGACGGCGGCCTCGTGCGGCTCGTAGTTTCCGAGATTCGAGCCCATCAGCATCGCCAAGATCTTGCGCTCCGAGCGAATCGCTTGGGAGCTCAGTACGTCGAAGTAGTCGCCGGCGTACGCCCGTACGAACAGCGACGGGTATGCCTCGACCAGCGCGAGCGACGACATGCGCATCGCTTCGATCGATATGTCGATGGGGCTGTAACGCAGTTCCGGTTGTACGCGGAGCGCTTCACCGATTAGCAGACGCGTCTTTACCGCGCTTCCGCTGCCGAGTTCCAGAAAGTCCAGCGGCGCGTCGAGCACGCGCACGATTTGCCATCCCCATTGCGAGAGGATCTCGGTCTCGGCTCGCGTGAGATAGTACTCCGGCAGATACGTGATGGCGTCGAACAAGGCCGACCCGACGTCGTCGTAGAGGTATTTCGACGGCAGCCGCTTGGGCGTGCGGCGAAGACCCCGTGCGACGTCCTCGGCGAAGGACGGCAGGCCGCGCGACGGTGGCACGGTGATGAGCTCGAAACGGTCGGAGACCGCTGTGTTGATCGTCACGTCGAGCCTTTCATGTCCAAGAGAGTATACTCATAAACCGACCCGCCGCCAAAAGTTGCCCTCAGGGCAGCTCGACACGCAGCCGCGAGTTGCGGAAGCCGTAGAGTGCGTAGACCGCGAGACCGACGGCGAACCAAATGCCGTAGCGGTACCACGTCGCCACCTGCAGGCCCGTAACGAGGTAGAGGCACGCCGCAGTTCCGGCAATGGAGAACATCGGCAGCAGCGGCGCCCGGAAGGGCCGAACGGCCATCGGGTTCGTCACGCGGAGCACCAAGACGCCGGCGCAGACGATCGCAAAGGCCGCGAGGGTCCCGATGTTGACGAGTGTGAGCAGGTCCGTGAGCGGGAGCACTGCGGCGAAGACGGCGACGACAGCTCCGGTGATGACCGTCATTCGGGCAGGCGTGCGAAATACGCGATGGATGCGCGCGACGCCGGGCGGCAACATTCTGTCGCGGGCCATCACGTAGAAAATGCGCACCTGCCCGAGCAGAGACGTCAGCATCACCGTCGCGTTGCCGGCCAGACCGCCGATCGCGACGATCCAGTACAGCGTGTGGCTCTTGCTCACCGAACCGAGCGCGTCGAGCATCGCCGCACCGTCGGAGAGCCGGTCGAAGCGCATGACGCCGACCGTGCACAGCGTCAGCGCTACGTAGAGAGTTGCGCCTAACGACAACGCGAGGATGATGCCGATCGGGACCTCGCGTTCCGGGCGTTTCGCCTCCTCCGACGCGACGGTCACCGTGTCGAAGCCGATGTACGCGAAGAATACCAACGCCGTGCTCGTTAGCACGCCGTGGTAGCCGAACGGCGCGAACGGCTGCAAGTTCGACGGCCGCACCGCGTGGGCCACCGCCGCGACGAAGATCAGCATCGCAACGATCTGCAGCACCACGAGCGCGCCGTTGACGCTCGCAGACTCGCGAATGCCCGCGGCGACCAGGAGCGCGACGGCGATCGTTACGATGCAAGCCAACGCGTCGATCTGCGGATGCGCGGCGTGCACGTTCGCGGTCTGCGCCCATGCGGGGAAGACGACGCCGACGTTCGCCAGCATGTGCTGAAAGTAGTCCGACAGCGACGATGCCGTCGGCGCCAGCGACAGACCGTATTCGAGGATCAGGTCCCAGCCGATGACCCACGCGACGAGTTCGCCCAAGGTCGCGTACGCGTACGTATACGCACTGCCGGCCACCGGCACCATCGACGCGAACTCCGCATAGCAGAGCGCGACGCAGAGACTGACCAATCCAGAGAGGACGTAGGCGGCGATGACCGCCGGCCCGGCGGCGTGCGCCCCTGCGCCAATGGTGGGGAAGATGCCGCCCAGCATGGTGCCGAGGCCAATGGCCGTCAGGGCAGGCCATCCCAAAACGCGCCTCAGGCCCGGTCCCGTCGCCGAGCCGCTCGTCCACGCGAGCGGCTGGCGCGCGAAGAGCTGCCTTACGGAGCGCCCGGACAACGGATCACTGTTTCGCGCAGAGCTCCCGCAAGGCCACTTCCGCGAACGCGTTGGGCGGACGGCCCATCGGGCGAACGTACATCGCAAAATAACTCGCGCCGTTTACCGTCGTCGTCACGACGTGAACCATCTCGTCGCCGCTGCGCGACGAGGAGCCGCGCGCCTCGATGTAGGTCGCCGGCTGACCGCCGCAAATCTGGATCGTGCTCCGTCGCTCGATCCGCGCACCCTGGAGCGTGTCGCGCACGCGATCGCTCGAAAAGATCTCGTTGGGCGCCAGCGGCTTCGGGGATTTGAACAGCATCAGCACCTCACCGTCTTCGACCGGCGGGCGCCAGAACTGCATGAACCCCATGATTCCCGGCGACGATTGCCACGTTGGCGGCGGCTGGAACTTCAATCCGTCCGCGGGACTCGAGCTGAAACCACATCCCGCGACGAAGAGCGCGCCGCTACAACACGCCGCCGCCGCAGCCGCCTTAACAATTTCCATCATCGCGTCTTCTTTCGGGTTGGCGCGTTGTCATCCTGACGCTCGTAGGAAGCAATGCGCGCCCAACGATCGTAGATGAGGGCGATGTACTGGCGCGTCTCGGGGTACGGCGGCACACCGCCGTAGCGCGCGACGGCCAGCGGGCCGGCGTTGTAGGCTGCGAGCGCCGCCGCGTCCGCATCGGGATAGCGATGGCGGTACTCGGCCACGTAAGCTCCGAGAAGCCGCGCGGCCCCACCGATCGCTTCGAACGGATCGTACGGATCGATGCCAATGCCGGCCGCGGTTTCCGGCATGAACTGGGCGATGCCGATCGCTCCCGCGGACGAGAGCGCGCGAGGATCGTACGCCGATTCTTGAAGCAGCGCGGACGCGAGGAATTCCGGCGGCAGCGCCGCGCCGCGCGCCGCATCTGCGGTCGCGCCGGCCAATAGCAGCGCGTCGGCCTGTCGAATGCGCCGATTCGTTCGCAGAACGGCGCGCACGATCGCCAGCTCCGGATCCCCAACGGGCGGCCCGTCGCGGAGGAGCACAGCGCCTTTGAGCGCGTCGACGTCGGGCACTGCGGGCCAGCTCAACACGGCGTCGATCGCACGATCGAGGTGCACCGGCGCTATAGGCGCGCCGCGAGGATGGTATAGGGTAAGGGCGGCGCAGCCGCACCAGAACAGCGCGATCAAGGAGATCAGCATGCTCTTCGCCGCAGCCTTCATCGTGACGCTCGTCGTCGGCGATTTCGCCTCAACGTTTTTCTATCACGTGCCGCAGCATCTTTGGTTCACGCTGCATCTACGCACCCATCACGACCGTCGACGCTCGTACTTCGACCACGCCGTCCTCTCCCGCGATCCGGCCGTGCTCCTGGACGGGGTTCTGGGAGCGCTTCCCTATGTCGCCGCGGCGGCTCTTGCGGCGCGAGCGTCGCTGCCGGGCGCCCTCGCGGGCCTGGCCGCGGGCCAGCTCCACGTGTGGTGGCGCCATACCACCGAGCTAGGATGGCGGACACCCTCCCCGCTCGTGCGGCTCCTGCGACCGCTCGGAATCGTGCTCCCCGAGGACCACGACGGCCATCACCGAAATCCCGAAATCGAGTTTGGCGACATTTTCCGCTTTTACGACGCCCCCGCGCGGGCACTCTTGGCCAGACTTGCTCCGACGAGCCGGCGAACGCGCAACGCAGGCCGCCGCGCCGCCAAGCAGTCACCCGCCAGAGCCTAATCGGGAGTGCGAATGACCAAACGGGCGCTTCTCTTGATCTCCGATACGGGCGGCGGCCATCGCAGCGCCGCCAACGCGATCGCCGCGGCGCTCGACGAGTTCGCGTCGCCGGATGCGTTCGAGCATCGGATCGAAGACGTGGCGGCCCATTGCGCCTTTCCGCTCACTCAGCTCGGCCTCGGCTACAGCATGGCGCTGAGGTACGCCCCGCCGGTCTACGGCGCGCTGTACTATGCGACGAACGGACGGCGGCGCTATCGCGCGCTCGTGCGGTTTTGCGAACCGCTCTACCGCGAGCGCCTGCGCGATCTGTTCCTCGATTACCATCCCGACGTCATCGTGTCGGTGCACCCGCTCTTGAACCACGCCGCCTTGCGCGCCCGAGACGACGCCGGCATGCCGTCCGTTCCGATCGTTACGGTGATCACCGATCTTGGCAAGGTGCATGAATCCTGGCTCGTCGCGGACGCCGATGCCGTCGTCGTCCCGGCCCGCGAGGTTTATCAGCGCGCGCTGTCGCGGGGCGTGCCGCGCGCACACCTGCACCTGCTCGGCCATCCCATCCATCCAAAGTTCGACGACGTAACCGGCAGCAAGACGGACCTGCGCGCGCAGCTGAATCTGCCGGCGCAAGCGCCGGTCGTGATGCTGATGGCAGGAGGCGAGGGTGGCGGCAAACTGCTTTCGACGACGCTCGCGCTCGCCCGCGCCGGGTTGCCGGTCGAGCTCGTCGTCGTGTGCGGCCGCAACGAGCCGTTGGAGCAGAAGCTTCACGAGCTCGCCGCGGCGCTGCCGACGCCGATGCACGTGCTCGGCTTCACGAACAACATTCCCGAATATTTCCGCGCCGTCGACCTCCTCGTAACCAAAGCCGGTCCCGGAACGCTCGCCGAGGCCAATGCCGCGCAGCTTCCCGTCGTGGTCTACGACTACGTGCCCGGCCAGGAACGCGGCAACGTCGACTTCGTCCGGCACAACGATTTGGGCGTGATTGCACTGCGGGGCGCCAATTCCGTCGTCTCCGCCGTCCGAACGCTGATCGACACGCCCGAGCGTCTCGCCGCAATCCGCCACAACCAGGAAATCGTCGCGCCGCGGCACAGCTCTCGGCGCATCGCTGCGTTGATCGCGCACATGACGCAAGCGGGCCCAATCTCCGCGACCGCCGCAGCGGTCTAGCTACTGCGCGGCCGTGCCATTCCACACCGTTCCGCCTGGAAGCGGGTCGGGGGGACGCGGCCTCTGGCGAAAATCGAAATCGGCGCGCAGGTCACCGAGCAGCGGCTGATTCTCGCGCACGTCCGGACGGCGGTCGGGGCGGCCGTCGGTGGCCGGATCGATCCGCGCGCCGCCGAGGAAATCGTCTTCGATGAACTTGACGTACGCGTCGTGGCTCAGTGTCTGATGATCGATGAAGCCCCGCCGCGCGTAGGGACTGATGACGATTCCCGGGACGCGGATGCCGTAGCCGTTTTCGTCGACGCGCGGAGGCACGACGTGGTCGTAAAAGCCGCCCCAGTCGTCCCAGCTGAGGAAGATCGCGGTGCTGTTCCAATCCGGGCCCGCCATCACGGCGTCGATCAAACCGGTGACGTATGCTTGTCCGCGGCTGATCAGCGCCGGAGGATGCTCGCTGTACCGGGCGGCCGGCGCGATCCAAACGACGTTGGGAAGCGTTCCCTTCTTCGCGGCGACATAGAATTCGCGGAGATCGCGCACGTTGCCGAGCTGGCCCCCCTGCTTGACGGTATCGAAGTACGGCAACACGTTCCAGATGCCCGGCGTTTTCGCGCTTTGCGGCACTGCAGCACACGCGTCCATGTCGGTAGCGCAATCCGGCTGGTCGCCCGCCATGACGTAGTACGCCCACGTAACGTGGTGCGCGCGCAGCAAGTAGGTGAGATCCGTCCAAGCGTAGTCGGGGCGGCCGGGGCCATGGAAGCGCGCGTTATGCGGGTCGAAGTCGCGCGGATAGTCGGGATACTGCACCTCGTTCGTACAGCTCATCGGATAGCCGATGCGCAGACACCATGCCGACCATTCCGACACCATGAAGAGGTGTTGCGGCAAGCTCCACGACGCGTTGGGTTCGAATAGGCGGTCCTGCAGCACGAATTCCCGAGCGTACCTCCAGTAGTTCGGCAGCTCGCGGTCGTCGTGGTAGCCCATTACGTCGGCCGTGCCGGCACAGTTTGGTGCGTTGGGGTCTCGGCAAAACCGGCGTGCCGTTTCGGCCGCCGCGATAAATCCGTCCATCTTGCCGCCGTCGATGTCGACGGCAGCTGCGTGCGCGTAATGCGGTCCGCCGCGATTGCGGTCGCCGGTATCGTGGTACGGACGCACGCAGCGGCGCGCCTTGGGATCAGAGACGCACGCGACCGGCACGCCGTTGGACATCGGGATGCCGTCGGCCCCGGGAAACGTGCCGAAATACGAATCGAAGGAGCGGTTTTCTTGCATGATGACGATCACGTGGCGTATCTTATGGATCGGGTCGGCGGCGTTCGGCTTCACCGGCAGCGCGACCCCGAGCACCAACGCCAACAGCAAGGGCTTAGATGGCAACCGGCGCTCCGGCTGCGGCGAGGCCGCCGCGTAAGGCCATCGTGGCGGCGCCCACCTGACCGGCATCGTTGCCGAGCGACGCGACGACGACGTCCGTGGTGCCGCGTGGAACCATCGTCGTCAGCGCGTCCACGAGCGGCCGTACCGCGTCGAGCATGAAGTCGCCCGCCGTCGACACGCCGCCCCCAAGCGCGATCTTCTCCGGGTTGACGAACGCGACGATGTTCGCGAGGCCGATCGCGAGATCGCCGATGAAGTTGTCCCAGGCCGCGACGGCGTGGCGATCGCCGGCCTGGGCCGCGCGGCGGATCTTCTTCGAGCTGAGCTTGTCGCGCGCTGCGTCGAGGAGTGCGCTGCGCGGAAACGACGGCGCGACCGCGAACGCGTGGCGAATCAATGCGGTTCCGGACGCCTGCGCTTCGAAGCAGCCGATCTTTCCACAGCCGCAGATGAAACCGTCACGTGGGCGGATCTGATGATGACCGATCTCGCCGGCCCCCCACCGGTTGCCCAGCAGCAACTCGCCGCCCGCCACGATTCCTCCGCCGATTCCGGTGCCGAGCGTCAACAGCACGAAGTCCTTCGTGAGCCGTCCGGTGCCGAACGTGAACTCACCTAGCGTCGCGCAGCGCGCGTCGTTGGCGACGAAGACCGGCACCGAAAACTTCTTTCGCAGCGCTTCGCCGAGGGGGGCGTCGTGCCAGCCGAAGTTGGGACTGTACAGTACGGACCCCGACGCCGCATCGATGTTGCCGGGCGAGCCGACGCCGATTCCCGCCGCGCTTCCCGCGTCCTTGAGCGCCGCGCCGATCGTCGTCTCGAGCGCCGCAATCACGGCCTCGAAACAAAGGTCGTCCAGGTCTTTCTCGTGCTGGCCGTGGATCGCTCCGTCTTCCGTAACGACCGAAGCGGTGACGTGTGAACCGCCGAGGTCCACGCCGATAGCCGTTTGCATGGCGGCTATCTTTTGCTCTCTGCGAAGGCCGCACCCGCACGGCGGGGAATCGAAGCTTCGTTATGGAGACGATCGACCTCATCAATCTAAAAAACTACGCGCGGCGCACGGGACAACCGACGCACCCGGAGCTGCTCGACTCTCGGCCAATGGAACACGTCAACAAAATCGAGATCGACGAAGAACACGTTACCATCGAGTTCGACGAGAAGACGACGAGGTATTACAACGCCAACGAAATCGTCCATCGCGAGTGGGTCTACAAGTACAACGACGACCCGGCGTTCGTCGCCGCAGTGGGACGCGTCATCGAGCTCGCGCGCGCGCATCTGAAGGAACTGCCCGAGAACGTCGCCTGTCCGCCCGGATGCGCCGAATGCTGCAGCGGCTACGAGCCCTTCGTCAGCAAGACCGATGTCGAGCGCATCGCCGATCACCTGGGCATGACGTACGAGGATACGCTGCGGGAGTACGTCGTGCAGCGCCCGTCCGCCGACGGCTATCACGTTGGCTGGCTGCGCAAGATCAGCGAGGATGTCGCAGACCGCTGCGTCTTCTTGATGGGGTCGCGCAGCGGCCGCTACTACTGCGGCATCTATGCCGCCCGTCCGAACGACTGTCGCGACTTCACGCCAATCGGGTGCGACGACGTCGACGACTCCCTGCCCCGCAAGTCTAAGTTCGCAATCGGTCCGGCCTTCGCGCCGAAGCGCCGCAGCGGCGCCCGGAACGGGCGGTAGGGGTTGCGCCCGATCGCGTATCGGCGATCGCTCGCCGTACTGAGCGCCGTCCTGGCGTTCTCCGGCGCAGCGAGCTATGGACGCGCTGCGGCCGTCGCTCCGGCGCTCGACCGTTCGCTCCACTGGCGCGCAATCGGGCCACTGCGTGGGGGGCGCACCGTCGCTCTCGACGGAGTCGCCGGCGAGCCGAACCTCTTTTACATCGCGGCCGTCAACGGCGGCATTTGGAAGACGCGGGACGCGGGCCGCACGTGGACGCCCATTTTCGATCGGGAGCCGACCGGTTCGATCGGGGCGCTCGCCGTCGCGCCGAGCGATCCGCGCGTCATCTACGCCGGCAGCGGCGAGGGACTGCAGCGGCCGGACCTCGCCGTCGGCGACGGCATCTATAAGTCGGCCGACGGGGGCGCGACGTGGGTCCATCTCGGATTGCGCGACGGGCAGCAGATCGGCGCGATTGCCGTCGATCCGACGAACGCAAACCGGTTGTTCGTGGCGGTGCTGGGCCATCCGTACGGACCTAACGACGAGCGCGGAATCTATCGGTCGCTCGACGGCGGCACGACGTTCCAGCGCGTGCTGTTCCAAAACGCGGACGCGGGCGGTTTCGACGTGGTGCTCGACCCGCACGATCCCAACACCGTCTACGCGACGCTCTGGGCGGCACGGCAGGCGCCGTGGGAGATCGGAGCGTCCTTCGAGATCGCGGGGAGCGGACTATTCAAGTCGAGTGACGGCGGCGGCACGTGGACCCCGCTGCGCAGCGGCCTGCCGTCACGCATCGGCCGAACCGAGGTTGCGGTCGCGCGCAGCAATCCGCAGGTCGTTTACGCCTATGCCGACGTGGAGGCCGACGGCGACGACGCCGGCGCGCTGTACCGCAGCGGCGACGCGGGCGTGCATTTCACGCGCGTCAACGACGCCGCCGAGATAGCTCAGCGCGGCGACGACCTCGTGTCGCTCGCCGTCGACCCGCACGACGCCGGAATCGTCTACCTTACGAATACGTCGACGTACCGTTCGACCGACGCGGGACGGACGATGGTCGCGATCAAGGGCGCGCCGGGCGGCGACGACTATCACAACGTGTGGATCAATCCGAACGATTCGCGCATCGTCGCACTGGCGAGCGATCAAGGAGCAACGATCTCGGTCGACGGCGGGGAGACCTGGAGCTCGTGGTACAACCAGCCGACGGCGCAAATGTACCACGTTAACGCCGACGACCGTTTTCCGTATTGGGTCTGCGGCGGCCAGCAAGAAAGCGGCTCGGCATGCGTGATCAGCCGGGGCGATTGGGGCGAGATCACGCAGCGCGACTGGCATACGGCAGGCGCGCAGGAGTATGGATACGTCGTCCCCGACCCGCTGCACCCCGGCGTCTTCTTCGGCGGCAAAGTCCAGCGGTTCGACGAGCGGACCGGACAGACGCAAGAAGTTTCGCCGATTGCCTTAGCGTCGAAGTGGTACCGGGTCGTGCGCACGGAGCCCCTCGCGTTCGATCGCTTCGACCGCCGGCGGCTGTACTTCGGTTCGAACGTCGTTTTCGCGAGCACCGACGGCGGACACCGCTGGCGGCCCATCAGCGGAGATCTGACGCGTGCCCACCCCGGCGTGCCGCCGGTTCTCGGACGCTTCGAAAGCGACGATCCGCAAAAGGGCGCACATCGCGGCGTCGTCTACGCGATCGCGCCATCCTACGTGCACGCCGGGACAATTTGGGCGGGCACCGACGATGGCCTCGTGTGGATTACGCACGATGCTTCGACAAGCTCGGCGAGGGCGCACTGGAGCAACGTCACGCCCCCGCAGCTGACGCCGTGGAGCAAGATCGCACAGATCGACGCTTCGCGCTTCGACGACCGTACGGCCTTCGTCGCCGTGAACCGAATGCGCCTCGACGATCTGCGGCCGTACGTGTATGTGACGCACGACGGCGGAGCGACGTGGCGGCTCGCGGTTGACGGCCTGCCGAACCAGCCGGTCAACGCCGTGCGTCAAGATCCTGTCGAGCCGCGCCTGCTCTACGCCGCGACGGAAAACGGCGTACGCGTGTCCCTCGACGGCGGAATGCGCTGGCAGTCGCTCCAGCTCGATCTGCCGCACACCTCCGTGCGTGACTTGGTCGTGCACGGCAACGACCTCGCCATCGCGACGCACGGCCGTGGATTTTGGATCCTCGACGACGTCGAGCCGCTGCGGGAGCTGGCGCGCGGCTCGCTTTCCGGCACCCACCTTTTCGACCCGGCGCCGGCCTATCGGGTGCGCCGAAGCACCAACACCGATACGCCGTTGCCGCCAGAAGAGCCGCGCGGCGAGAATCCGCCCGACGGTGCGATCGTGGACTATACGCTGGCATCGCCCGCACGGCGAGTCGTCATCGAAATCGCCGACGCCGGCGGCCGCATCGTTCGCCGTTACGCCAGCGACGATCCCACGCCCCCAGCGATCCCGCACCTCGACAAGCCGGCGTACTGGGAACGGCCGTTCGTTCGGCCCCCCGCAACGGCCGGCATGCATCGCTTCGTCTGGGACTTGCGCGAGCCGGCGCCCCGCGCGCTGCAGCAGGACTTGCCGATCGCGGCCGTTCCGCACGACACGCCGCGCGTACCCGAGGGCCCGCTCGTCGTACCCGGGCGCTATACGGTGCGGCTGCGCGTCGACGGCCGAACGTACGAACGCAGGTTGGACGTCGCAATGGATCCGCGCATCCGCATCTCTCGCGCAGCGCTGCAGCGCCAATACGCGCTCGGGCGGCGCGCCGCATCGATGATGGACCGCAGCTACGCCGAGGCCCAACGCGCGACAGCCGCGGGCGACACCAAACGCGCGGCGGCTTTTGCGGAACTCAACGCTGACGCCGCCGTGTTGCTCGATACGGTCGACGGCGCGGACGCGCCGCCGACATCGCAGGCGGCCGCTGCCGTGGGCGCGCTCGAGGCGCGGATGCGCTAGGGCGCCGGCGCCGCGAGCATGTCGGCATAGCGCGCCGCGTCGACGTTGCCGCCGCTGAAGACGACGCCGACGCGCCGGCCCGCGAGTATGGGAATCCGGCGTTCCAGCAGCGCCGCGAGGGCGGCGGCGCCGCTTGGTTCAACGACGAGCTTCATCCGCTCGAACGCAAAGCGCATCGCCGCGCGCAGTTCGTCGTCGGTCACCGTTACGACGCCCGCCACGCGTTCGCGCGCGACGGCAAACGTCAGCTCTCCAGGCGCCGTCGTTTGCAGACCATCCGCGATCGTGCTCGGCACGGCGATCGTCACGCGCTCGCCCCGAGCCAACGACTGCGCGAAGTCGTCGCCGGCCTGCGGCTCGACGCCGTAGACGACGACAGCAGGATCGAGGCCTTGCGCGGCGATCGCGGTTCCCGCCATCAAGCCGCCGCCGCCGACGGGCACGACGACGGCCTCGACGCCGCCCGTCTGCTCCATCAGCTCGAGGCCGACGGTCCCGGCGCCGGCCGCGATGCGCGCGTCGTCGAACGGCGGAACGAGGGTCGCACCGCGTTCTTCTGCGAGCGCCCGCGCGATCGCGTCACGGTGGGACCGCTCCCGCTCGTAGAAGACGATTTCGGCGCCGTATTCGCGCGTCGCTGCCAGCTTGACGGCCGGCGCATCGGTCGGCATCACGATTGCCGCCGGAACGTTCAATATGCGCGCGGCGAGCGCGACGCCTTGCGCGTGGTTACCGCTCGAAAACGCCACGACGCCGCGCGCGCGTTGGGCATCCGAGAGGGAGGCGAGGAAATTGTACGCGCCGCGAATCTTAAACGCGCCCATGCGCTGCAGGTTTTCACACTTCACGAAGACCTGCGCCCCGCTGCGGGCGTCGAGCGTGCGCGATCGTACGACCGGCGTACGGTGCACGACGCCTTCGAGGCGGCCCGCCGCGGCGCGGACGTCGTCGAACGTCAGCGCGATGCCATATGGAAGTCCCAGTCGACGACCTTTCCGTGCTCGTCGAAGCGCATGCGCTCGACGTAATCGCGCTTCTCGAACTTGGCGTCGAAACAATGCCATCCCGGACCGCAGTCCGCGGTCGTCTCTTTGACGGACAGCAGCTTTCCTTGCGCGTTGAGCTCGTCCGACCACTGCGCCACCTTGACGCGCGTGATCGTGACGCCGCTCGCGATGTCGTCGCGGACCGGCCGCAGATCGTTGGCGATAACGGCCCGCGTGATGCGGTCGGCCTCACGCTCGTTGTGATTTTGGAACGCGCAGCCCGCCCCCAGAGCCGCGGCCGCGAGAAGCAGCGCAACGCGAGCATTACTCACGACGCGAGGGCCGCCTCGCCGGCGTGTGCGCCGAACGGCGCAAAGCTCAATCGCGGATTCCACTCTTGTGCCAAGCGCAGGCTCCACTCGCTCTCGAAGAGCGCGGCCGGCACGCCCTCCCAATCTTCGACGAGCTTCGCGTTCGTGGGCAGCTGCGCCCCGACGATCGCATCCCGGTCGCCGACGACGTGGCGCGCGAGGGTATAGGCAAACGGCGTGACGATTGCCTTGACGTTGTATTCCGATTCCAGGCGGTATTGCGCGACCTCGAATTGCAGCGCGCCGACCGCACCCAAGATCGGCTCCGTCCGGGGCGTTCCCCACGGATAGAACACCTGCACCGCACCCTCCTCGCGCAACTGCGCAATCCCTTTTCCGAACGACTTGTAACCTGCTACGTCCGTACTGCGGATCGCCGCGAAATGTTCCGGAGCGAACGCCGGGATCGGCGGAAAAACGACGCGATCGCCTTCGTAGAGCGTGTCGCCGATCGCGAAGGCCCCAGGATTGGCAAGACCAACGACATCGCCGGCATAGGCGACGTCAAGCGATTCACGGTCGTCCGCGAAGAGACGCATAGCTCGCGAAAGGCGGACCGGTGCGCCCGATCGCGCGTTGCGCACCGTCATGTCCCGCGCGAACTCGCCCGAGCAGACGCGCACGAATGCGACGCGATCGCGATGGCGCGGATCCATGTTCGCCTGGATCTTGAACACGAAGCCGCTGAACGCATCGGAGGCTGGGTCGACGCCTGCACGTTGCACCGGCGACGGCGCCATCGTGACGAACTCGTCGAGGAAGAGCTGTACGCCGAAGTTGGTCACGGCACTGCCGAAGAAGACCGGCGTGATTTCGCCGCGCAGCATCGCCTCTCGATCGAACCGCTCGCCGGCGCCGTCGAGGAGTTCGAGCCCTTCCCGAAACTGCTGGTATGCGTGCGCGCTCACGAGCGCACGAAGATCTGGGTCGGCCGAGTCCGTCGTCGATACAACGGCGCGCGTCGCTCCGTGGGCCGCTCGCTCGAAGCGGTGAACGACCCTTGTGCGGCGGTCGTACACGCCGACGAATTCCTCGCCGTTGCCGAGCGGCCAGTTCATCGGAAACGCGCCGATCCCGAGGACGCTTTCCAGCTCGTCGACGAGCTCGAGCGGATCGCGGCTCGGGCGGTCGAGCTTGTTGACGAACGTGAAGAGCGGAATGCGCCGCTCCCTGCAGATCGCGAAGAGCTTTTTCGTCTGCGGCTCGACGCCCTTGGCGGCGTCGATGAGCATTACGGCGCTGTCGGCCGCGAGCAGCGTGCGATACGTGTCTTCACCGAAGTCTTGGTGACCCGGCGTATCGAGCAGGTTGATGGTGTGCTCGCCGTACGGAAACTGCAGCACGGTCGACGTGATGGAGATTCCGCGTTCGCGTTCGAGCGCCATCCAGTCGCTCGTCGCCTGACGCTGACGCTTGCGCGCCGATACTTGCCCCGCCACGTGGATCGCGCCCCCGTACAACAGCAGCTTTTCGGTCAGCGTCGTCTTGCCCGCGTCCGGATGCGAGATGATGGCGAAGGTGCGCCGCTTGCGCACCTGGTCTCCTATGGTCACGTCATTCCTCAATGTTGCGCCGGTTGATAGACGCGCAGCTGCGAGCCGCGCGCTTCATCGCGCACCAACGCGAGCCGGCCCGGCGCACGGTAAAACCACACGCGAGGCGGGATACGAAGGCGATCCGGACCGCGCCGGACGTACGCGCGATCGCCCGCGACGACGATCGTGCAATCACCATACACCAAGCGCGCGGGCGGCACAATCGCCACGGCGTGCGGCGGGAGATGCGCGCGCACGTAGCGTGCGGAGCCCGTCGACTCCGACGTTTGGCTCAAGCATTCGGGGAGCGCGGACAGGACCCACGGCGCGTCGCCGCGCAGGCCGCCCGCGCGGACGCGCGCTCCCGCTATCGCGGCGCCGCCCTTCGGGGGAACGCGCAGATTCGTGCCCGCGATCTTGATGCGAATGAGGTCACGATTGGCCCAACCCGTCGCAAGGACCGCCGCACCGAAAACGATGGCAGCCGACAGCAGCAAGTAGCGGAGCACGATGGCGACCTTCGCCGTCGGCGCGGCCGGTCAGGCAGCCGGCGGCAGATCGATCCACAGGCGCGCGGCGCCGATCGCATAATCGCCCATCCCGTAATAGAGGTCGTACACGCGTCCGCCAAGATCGGGCCGCGGGTCGATGCCGGTCGGAAAGACGACGTTGTCCACCACGCCGCGGCGTTCGCGCCGCGACTCCGGCGTCAGCACCGGTTGCGGCGAGCGGTACAGGATGCGATCGGGCCGCTGCAGATCGTGCACGACGATGCCGGCGCTGTAACGCAGAAACGGCTTGCGCCGGCCGTCGTTCACGACGTCGACGCCGTGATACACGGACATCCATGCATCGGCACCGTCGAGCGCCATGCGTACGGGCGGAGTGCCGGCGCCGATCTTGATCGAACCCCAGCGCTCGTCCGGTGAAAGGACCTGTACGCTTTCGCTCACGTTGCATAGCTTGCTTCGATCCTTTAGCACCGGCGCAAGCGGCACGTAGGCGATGCGAATCGATTCGCGGTCCGTCAGCGGCATGCGCTCGATCATCGGCACGGCGGCGCGGCCGTCGACGCTCGAAAGATGCAGCATCGGCCGATGATAGAACGCCAAGCACCGGCGGCCTTTCGGCGACAGCACGGGTTCGGGAAAGAATGCGGCGTCTTTGTCGTCACCAATGACGTTTGCGCTTCCCGCGAAGCGCACGAGCCCGATCCGTTCCCAATGATATGCGTCCTTGGAAAGTGCGATCGCTATGCGAGGCCCGTCGGCGCCGACCGCCGTGTAGGCCATCACGTAGGCCGCGAGAACCGGCACGTACGTCACCCGTGGATCCTCGCAGCCGTATCCCGATCGCGGGCGCAGTTCGTAGGGCATCTCGGGCTGCAGCGCCAGCGCGAGCCGCTCGACGTGGAACGAGCGGTTGGCCGTCGTCGTGCGCACCGTTCCGATGCGCGAGATGTTGCCTTCGGCCACGCAGCGAGGGTAGAGCAAGAGTTCGCGCTCCGGAGCACGCGCCGCGGCGGGATTCAAGATGCCGCCGGCTTCGGTAGGATCGCCGTCGGGCTCGAGCACCACTCCAAGGCGCTCCACGCGCGCTTGGAGGCCTTCGAGCGCGGGGTCGCGCGGCGTACGCTGCGGCGTGATCACGGCAGGTACGTCGCCGCGATCGGCTCGTTGCTTGGCGTGACGACCTCGACGCGAACGCCGCGGCGATAGACGCTATTTGGCACGATCCACAGCGTGTAGGTACGATACGGCGGCGACGGCTCGCCGCCGTCCGCGGGCGCTTGTTCGAACGCGACCACGCGCACCCGCTGCGGGTTGGCACGGATCGATTCGACGATTTGTTTGTAGCCGGTCCGCTCGTGGGGGCCCATCAGGAGCACGACGCCGAACTCTCCTCTAAAATGGACCGGTGCACGAATTCCGAGCTTGCCCAAGGCGATGGCATCGCGTACGACAACGATTTGGTTTCCCCCCAGAACGGTGCTCGTGCCCGCTGCCAGCGTCTTTACGCGTATTTCGCGACATCCGGCCAGCAAGATGAGTCCCATGGCTAGACCTGCCAGGGCCAACGAGCGCTTCACGGCCGACCGCTTCGCCCGTGCTCACCGGCCGCCTCCCCGGCACCTCCAATTTTTGTCTCCAAATGTCATTGCTCGCGGCGCTGCCGCAACGATACCCTAAAAACTGCGATGAAGCACCTCCTGCGATTGGCGCTGGCTGCCGATCTCGTCGCGCTGATGGCGGTCGTATTGGGAAGTTGGACCCGCATCAATGGCGCGGGTCTCACCTGCCCCGACTGGCCGCTATGCCGCGGGCGTCTCATCCCGGCGATGACCGACGGCACGCTGTGGGAGTGGACGCATCGCCTGCTTGCGTTCGCCGTCGCGCCGCTCGTCGTCGCGCTGGTCGTGGTCGCCTGGAAGAATCGCGATCGCTCGCCGTTCGTCGGGCCGACGCTCGGCGCAATCGTCGCCTTCTTTTTGCTCCAAGTTCTTCTCGGCGCCGGAACCGTCTATCTTGGGAACGCGCCGATGTCGGTCGTGCTGCATTGGGCGACGGCCATGGCGCTGGTGGCGTCGCTCTCGGCAATGGCGGTTTTCGCGGCGGCGGCCGATGCGTCGCCCGACGGTCAGAGGCACGCTTCTTCGCTGCACGGCATCGTAGTCGGAACCACCGCAGCCGTCGCATTTGCAACGATGTGTGTCGGTGCGTACGTGAGCTCCAGCGGCGCCGGTCTCGCATGCCTGTCGATCCCCGGCTGTGCGGGCAACGTGGTCGTCTACACGCCAGGTCAGTACGCACAGATGCTGCATCGCGTCGCCGCGGCCGCGACGCTCCTTTGTGCCGCCGGCTCGCTCGCGCTCGTCTGGGCCTCGAGCGCGTCGGCGCGCATGCGGGCCGCGGTTGGGCTCGGCGCCGCACTCGTCGGCGTCCAGATTCTTCTCGGGCTGCTCAACGTCGCCTTGCGGCTGCCCACCGAGCTTCGGGAAGCGCACGCAGTAAATGCGGCACTCGTCTTTCTCGCGTTTTTTGTCGGGACCATCTTCGCCGTGCTCGACGGGGCGTCCACCGCCGCCGCGCGCCTGAGCCACGGCGGCTCGCGGTGAAGGCCATCCTCGCGTGGATGAACGACTACTACGAGCTTTCCAAGCCGCGCATCATTGCGCTGCTGCTCGTCACGACGGCTGCGGCGATGATCATGGCCGCGCGCGGCGTGCCGAACCTGACGCTGCTATTTTGGACGCTCTTGGCGGGCGCGCTTGCCGCGGCGTCGGCGGGCGCGTTCAACTGCATTTGGGATGCGGACATCGACGGCATCATGAAGCGGACGCAATCGCGCCCAATCCCGGCGGGGCGCATCAGCCGCCGAAACGCCACGATCTATGCGGCAGCCGCAGGTGCGGTTTCGTTCGCGCTCTTCTACGTCTTGGTCGATCCGCTCGCCGCATGGCTGTCGCTCGCGGGAAACGCCTATTACGTGGTCGTCTACACGATGTGGCTGAAGCGCATCACCCCGCTCAACATCGTCGTCGGCGGCGCTGCCGGCTCCGTGCCGCCGCTCGTAGGCTGGGCCGCCGTGACGCATACGATCGGCGCGCCGGCACTCGGTCTGTTCGCGCTGATCTTCCTTTGGACGCCGCCACACTTCTGGTCGCTCGCACTGATGACCGAGAACGAATACGGTAAGGCGAAAATACCGATGCTGCCCAACGTCTGCGGCAAGGAACGCACGAAGCGTGAGATCGTCTACTACAGCATCGTGCTCGTCGCGGCCTCGCTCTTGCTTTATCCGCTGCACGTCATGGGCGCCCTGTATTTCGCAGCCGCCGCGGTGCTGGGTGGAATCTTCGTGCTCGACGCCGTGCGCACGTGGCGCGAGCCCGCGGGCACTGGCCAGGCGCGAAACCTGTTCCGTTACTCGCTGCTTTACCTCGCGTTGATGTGTATGGTGATGGTGATCGACCGCATCGTCTCGTGAACCGACTGCTGTGGACGCTCGCGCTGGGCGTCTTCGCCGGCGCACTCGACCTCAGCGTGCTGTCACCGGCGCTCCCAGCGATCGGACGCGACTTCGGCGTTCCAACCGGAGCGCTCGCATGGATCTTCACGCTGTACCTGCTCGTCACGGTCGTCTCCATCGCGCTGGCAAGCACGCTCGCGGATCGCTACGGTCGCCGCCCGGTGTACCTCGCGTGCATCGGGCTTTTCGCGCTCGGCAGCGTCGTGGCGATCGCTGCGCCGACGTACGGAGCGCTGCTCGCGGCGCGCGCAATCCAGGCGCTGGGCGCGGGCGGCATATTCCCGGTGGCGACCGCCGCCATCGGCGACGCCGTGCCGGCGGCCCGGCGAGGCGCCGCGCTCGGCATCGTCGCCGCGACGTGGGGCCTCGCGGCCGTCGTCGGCCCCGGAGTCGGCGGTGTGATTACGCACTTCGTTTCGTGGCGCTGGATCTTCGTTGCGAACGTCCCGCTCGCGGCGGTCGTGTTCGCTCTGGCGATGCGGGAAGTACCGCTGGCCGCGCCACGCCGGCGCGGGCCCTTGGACGCGGTCGGCCTGCTGCTGCTCTGCGCCGGTTTGCTCGCGCTCACCGACGCGCTGATCGAGGCGCGCGTCGCCATTGGGCTGCTTGCCGTCGGCCTTCTCGGCGGTTTTGCGCTCTGGGAACGCGTCGCCGATACTCCGATCGTCTCGCTGGAGCTCGTCCGCTCGCGCCAGCTCGTCAAGACGTATGCGCTCGAGATACTGATCGGCGTGCTCGAGGGATCGCTGTTCTTCATCCCGGCGGTACTCGTCGGCGCGCAGGGCCTATCGTATGCGGCGGCCGGTTTCGTCGCCGCGCTCGGCGCGTTCGCGTTCGTCGCCGTGATCCCGGCGTCGGGTCGCGCGCTGGACCGCGTCGGCAGCCGCGACGTGCTGCTCGTCGGCACCATTTTGACCGAGGCCGGCCTGGCGATCTTCGCTTTAGGGTTCCAATGGCTGGGCTGGACGCTGTTTGCGATGATCGTGGCCGGTGCGGGCTTCGGAGCGCTGCTCGGGGCGCCGACGCGGTACATCGTTACCAACGAAACGCCGGTCCGGTCACGGGCAACCGCGGTGGGCCTGTTGAGCCAGGCGCTGATCGTCGGTCAAATCGTCGGAAGCTCGCTGGCCGGCGGTCTCTTCAGCTTGGCGCGGACCGAGATCGACGGCTACCGCCATGCGTATCTCGCCTTTTGTGCGGTTGCCTTCGTCGCGCTGGTGCTCGCCGCGACGCTGAAGCCCCAACGTCAGGAGCGCAACGCCCCACTGGAGGAGGCAGCCGCGGCCGCGCGCTGAGGCGAAACACGTTGGCATGACCCGCGACGCCGCCCAAAATCAGCCTCCTCCGCTGGAAAACTACAACTTATTCACGTCGGATCGAGCCCTCCGCGAGGCGCTTGCATCGAAGGCGCCCGCGCTCGAAACGGCCGAGCTCGAGGAGCTCGGCGCGCTCGCCGGGCGACCGGAAATCATTGCGCTCGGCTTCGACGCGAACGAGAACCCGCCGAGTCTGCGTACGCACGATCGTTTCGGAAACCGCATCGATGAGGTCGTCTTCCATCCCGCCTGGCACGCGCTGATGCAGCATGGCACTGCCGCCGGCCTGCACGCAACGCCCTGGAACGACCGCCGTCCATATCCGCACCTGCGCCGGGCGGCAAAGTTTTATCTGTGGGCGCAAGTCGAATCGGGTCATGGCTGTCCGCTCTCGATGACGTACGCCGCGGTACCGGTGCTGCGGGCGCAGCCCGAACTCGCCGACGCATGGCTGCCGGCGCTCGCGCGGCCTGCCTACGACCCGCGGCTGCTGCCGATCGCACAAAAGGCCGCCGCACTCTGCGGCATGGGGATGACCGAAAAGCAAGGCGGATCCGACGTTCGTGCGAACCGAACGCGCGCCACGCCGGCCGGGCGCTCAGGGCCGGGACGCGAATACCGTCTGACGGGCCACAAGTGGTTCTGCAGTGCGCCGATGAGCGACGCGTTCATCGTGCTCGCACAGGCGGCGCACGGGTTGTCGTGCTTCCTCCTGCCGCGCGTGCTCTCCGACGGTACGCGCAACGCATTCGCGATCGCCCGCCTCAAGGACAAGCTGGGCAATCGCAGCAACGCTTCGGCCGAGGTCGAGTTCGATGACGCCGCCGCCTGGCTGATCGGCGAAGAAGGCGAAGGCCTCAGGCGCATCGTCGAGATGGTGAACTACACGCGGCTCGACTGCGCGATCGGCTCGGCGGCGCTCATGCGCGCCGCGCTCGCGCAGGCGGTGCATCACGCTGCATACCGGCGCGCGTTCGGAGCGGCGTTGATCGAGCAGCCGCAGATGCAAAACGTTCTGGCGGACCTCGCGCTGGAATCGGAGGCCGCAATCGCGCTCTGCCTGCGGGTGGCGCGAACGATCGACGGCCGCGAGCACGCCGCCCTCAAGCGGCTGGGGACAGCCCTGGCCAAGTATTACGTCTGCAAGCGAGCGCCGGTCGTCGTTGGCGAGGCGCTGGAGTGTCTCGGTGGAAACGGCTACGTCGAGGAATCCATCATGCCACGCCTGTACCGGGAAGCGCCGCTCAATTCGATCTGGGAAGGATCGGGCAATATCAACGCGCTGGACGTGCTGCGCATCGTACGCAAACACCCCGAGGCACTGTCGGCGTGGAGCGAAGAGGTCGCCGACGCGCTCGGCGATCCGCGGATCGCGCGGTATGCGCAGCGCATCGAAACGGACGTGCGCGCCGGCGAGGACGCGCAGGCGCGCTCCGTGAGCGAGCGCATGGCGATTGTGTGGCAGGCGGCACTGCTTTTGCGCCAGGCCCCGCCGGCGTTCGCGGACGCGTTCGTCGGCGCCCGCATCGGCGGCGAATCGGGCCACGCACTGGGAACGCTGCCGGCGGGAACTCCAATGCGCGCAATCGTCGACCGTGCGGCGCCGGCGGAAGCGGCGATGGTCGCGTGAATCGGTCAGCGCTGGCACGCCGCAGCTGGACTTCGCGCGAACGCGCGATCGTTTGGCGCGGGCTTACGGGGCGCTTCGCGCTTGCGATCGAGCCGCTCGTCGGCATGGTTTTCATGGCGTTGTTGACGTGGGGAATCGTCTACCGCGCGCACCACGTTGCGTCGGACGCCACGCTGAGCAAGATCGCATGGATCTTCGCGCTGGGCGCGGTTGCGTTCGGCGGCTATTTCATCGCCGTGCTCGTCGCGCCGTTCGTCGCCTACCTGCAAACGTTCAAGCCAATTTACATCCTCGACGGCTACGTCCGCTATCGCGAGCCCGACGAACGGTCCCAGATCGACGCGTGCGGTTACGCCGCCGCGCTCTACCCCGATCGCACCGTCGCCTACGAGTGGGAGTGGCTCGGAAAGCGCCGCTTACCCAACGCGACGATTCCCGCGCTGATCGAATTTTCGGTGTACGCAGGTATCCACAAGATTGACGGAAAGGCTACGGGCCTGCTTCCGGACGAAGAGCTGCCGCTGCTCGCCATCGGCATCGCGACGCGCCGCGGGCGCCGCGCCGACCTCTAGGGAACGGGATCTGGCGGCCGGACTGCCGGCGGATATCAGGGTGCCGGGTTGTTGAGCTTGACGCGCAGCGTGGTGTTCGCCGGCCAGTGGTGGCCATACCCGGAGAGCAAACAGACCGAGGCGCCGATCAGGAAAATAATGAAGAGCCCGACCGCCGCGACCCGGTACAGACCCGCGGGAATGCCGCGGCTCTCGGGCACGCTGCTGAAATCGAGATATTCGTCGTCGCGAACGATCACCGCTACGCTCCCTTCGGCGCGAAGCCGATCACGTTGAGCCCGGCGAGCAACGCCAAGATGGCGCCGGCGCCAAGCAGCAGCAGCATGAGCTTGAACACCTGATTCTCGGTGCCCGATGTGTGCCAGTCCTTATAAAGCGCGTAGAAAGCGACGACCGCGACGACGATGCCGGCGATGACCGCCCCGAACCGCTCGACGAGCGCTGCGTTCACATTCGCTCCTTACAGCAAGTAGAATATCGAGAAGAGAACGACCCAAATCACATCGACGAAGTGCCAGTACAGCGTTCCAGCCGTGATGCCGAAAAACTTGCCGCGGTTGTACACGCCCGCCGCGGACTGCAAAACGAGCACCGAGAGGTAGCACACGCCGAGGAACACGTGGAGGCCGTGCATGCCGGTTAGCGTGAAGAACGACGCGCCGAAGATTCCGCTGCCCGACCACGTGACGTGCTCGCCGAAGATCAGGTGATTGTACTCGTACGCCTGACCGCCGAGAAACCCCGCGCCTAAGACGATCGTTGCGAGCAGGAACCATATGTAGCGCATGAAGTTGCCGTGCTTGAAGTTTTCCAGCGCGTAATGCATCGTGGCGCCGGAACCGAACAGCACTACGGAGTTCCAGGCTGCGAACGCAACGTCGAGGCGCTGGATCCCGGGCGGCGGCCACCCTTGGCCGCTGTTGCGCAGGTAAAGATAGGCGAAGATGAACGACGAAAACAGGACGCAGTCGCTGACGAGAAAGAGCAGGAAGCCCTGGAGACGCAGCTCGCGCGTTTCGATGTAGAGCTGGTCGACGTGTCCCTGCGCGTCGCGCGCCAGCGATGCGACCGACATCAGTGCGCGGCGGCCGGCACGGGAGGAGGCGCGTCCGTCAACTCGTCGTCGAGCCCTTTGTAGGGAAGCGGCTGACCGAAATCATAGGGCAAGCCGTAGACCGTCGGCACGTGCTTGAAGTTGTAGTAGTTGGGCGGCGAGGGGATCTGCCACTCTAGCGTGCGCGCGCCCCACGGATTAGGCCCCGAACGCTTGCCGTTGCGGATGCTCCAAATCACGTTGACGAAGAAGATCAGGATGGCGAGCGTCATCAAGTACGACGCATACGACTCGAAGCGGTTCCAAAACGCGAATTGCGGGTCGTAGGTCGCCACCTCTCGCGGCATGCCCTCGATGCCGAGCCAATGCATCGGCAAGAACGTCGCGTTAAAGCCGATGAAGAACAGCACAAAGTGAACCTTGCCGAGCGTCTCGTTCAGGAGCCGCCCCGACATCTTTGGGAACCAATAGTACATGCCGGCGAACACGCCCATCAGGCTGCCGCCGACGAGCACGTAGTGAAGATGAGCGACGATGAAGTACGTACCGTGAACGTGCAAATCGTACGGGACGGCGGCGAGGAAAATTCCGGTGATGCCGCCGATCGTGAAGAGGCCGATGAAGCCGATCGCAAACAGCATGGCCGTCGTAAAGTGAATCTTGCCGCCCCAGAGCGTCGCCGTCCAAGAGAAAATTTTGATACCGGTCGGCACGCCGATGACGAACGTAATGATCATGAACGGCAACTGCAGAAACGGCGCGATTCCGGACGTGAACATGTGGTGCGCCCAAACCATGAAGCCGGCCAACGCGATCGCCATCGAGGAAAACGCGATGAGCTTGTAGCCGAACACGGGCTTGCGCGAGAAGGTCGGCAATACCTCGGAGATGATCCCGAAAGCCGGAAGGATCATGATGTAGACGGCCGGGTGCGAGTAGAACCAGAACATGTGCTGCCACATCACCGGGCTTCCACCCTTGGTCGGATCGAAGAACGGTACGCCGAACTGTCGGTTGATGAACAGCGCCGCAAGCGCCGCGGCGAGCGCCGTCGTGGCGATCATCAATAGCGGCGCGGTAGCGAACTGTCCCCAGACGAAGAGCGGCATGCGGGTGAACGTCATGCCGGGGGCGCGCATCTTCAGGATCGTGACGACGAAGTTGATTCCCGTCATGGTGGAACTGACGCCGACGAGAAAGATCGCCGCAGCCCACATCGACGTTCCAGCGGCTCCCTGCAGCGACACCGGCGGATATTCCATCCAGCCTGCAGTCGGCGCACCCATCAGGAACGAGGAGAACAGCATGAGCCCGGAGACCGGAAATATCCAAAAGCTGAGCATGTTGAGCCATGGGAACGCGACGTCGCGGGCGCCGATCTGCAGCGGGAAGACGAGGTTGCCGAAGCCGCCGGTGAGCATCGGAATGATCACGAGCCAGACCATCGTGCTTCCGTGGACGCTGTAGATTTCGTTGTACGTGTCGGCCGCGACGAATCCGCCGCTCGGGTTCAGCAACTGCGTGCGGATCGCTTCGGCGAGAAGCCCTGCCAGCATGAAGAACACCCAGGCCGTGATCAAGTACTGAATGCCGATGATCTTGTGGTCGAGCGAGAAGACGTAACGCCGAACGAACCCCTGGGGTTCCGGATGGATGTGATCGGCGATTCCGCCCGCGTGTACGGCTGCTACTGCCATAATGCCTTCGATTGTATCATTTCAGAGTGTTGAGAAAAGCGACAAGATTCGCAATGTCCTGCTCCGAGAGCCCGTTCGCGCTAGCATTGGGCATCGTACCCATGCTGCCGGTGTAGCCGTTCTGCAAGATCCCGGCGACGTTCTGTGGCGTCGCGGACTGGCCGTTGACCAGCGCCGGGTGCGCCGCGTCGTGAAGCACGCCCGCCAGCCCAGGCCCCACGAGCTTCTGATCGAAAGGCGCGAGCTTGTGGCAGGCCGAGCACTTTTGCGAAAACAGCTGCTGGCCGGCCGACGCGTTGCCCCCCTGCAGGGAGATCGCTTGCCCGCCGGAGACCGGGAGGGCATTGCTCACGTGGGCGTTCTTGGTCTGCCAGCCTTTGTACCATTTTTCGAACGCCGGCTTCGACTCGATGACGAGCACCTGCTTGTCCATCTGGCTGTGCAGCACGCCGCAGAACTGCGTACAGACGATCGGATAGCGGCCGGTCAGGCGCGGCGTGAATCGGATCGTCGTGACCAATCCCGGAACCGTGTCGTTCTTCAGGCGCATTGCCGGCACCCAAAACCCATGGATGACGTCGGCCGACGTGAGGTTGAGAGTCACCGGCTCGCCGATCGGCAAGTGCATCTCGTCGGTCACTTCACCGTTGATCTGCGGGTACCGGAACGAGAAGTAAAATTGGTGGCCGATCGCTTCCACCACGAGGCCGTTCTCCGGCTCCAGCATGATCTCGTACCAGATGCGCACGCTGACGATCGACAGCAGCACGACGAACAGTACCGGAATCAGCGACCACCAGAACTCCAGCTTGGGGTTGTCGTGCACCTGGATGCCGATGGCGTCGGGCGGATCGCTTGCTTTCGCGCGAAAGGCGATTGCGAAATAGATCAGGTAGCCCGCGACGAAGACGTAGAGCGCGCTTCCGGTCGCCGCCATGAAGCGAAAGAGGGTATCGACCTGGCGCGCCGTGACGATAGCCGCCGGCAGGTAGCTCTCGAGCGGAAAGACGTACCAAAAGACGATCGTCGCGATCGCGATGACCGCCAAGACCGCAGTGGCGATCCAGAAACCGCGGCCGAGCCGCACGGGCTGCGCCCTGTTCTCTACCAAAGAAAGCTCTCCCCAAAGCCACTATAGACGCGTTCGGCGCGGCGCGCACCGACTAAACGGGCTCTTAAGATTCGCGCTGCGCCGACCCTGCAAACTGCGCAACGAGCCAGTCGACGTTCGTGATCGCCGTACCGACGACGACGGCGCCGGCCCCCGCGTCCAGCGCGACGCGCACTTGATCCGGCGTACGAATTCCGCCTTCGCAGACTACGAAAGGCGAAACCGGCGCGAGCGCCGCCACGAGGTCGAGGGCGGGCAGCGGCCTGCCGCGCGTTTCGTCCGTATACCCACACAGGGTGGTCGCGATCAGGTCGGCGCCCAACGCCGCCGCTGTTTGCCCCTGCGCGAACGTCGCACAGTCGGCCATTGCGAGACGGCCGCCGCCCCGAATCTCCTCGAGCAGATCCTCGATACGGCAGCCGTCGGGCCGGCGGCGTTCCGTCGCGTCGAACGCTACGATGTCGGCTCCGGCCGCGAGCACGGCGCGCACCTCGGCCAGCGTGGGCGTGATGTACGGCTCGAAGCCGGGGTATTCGCGTTTGATCAGGCCGACGATCGGCAGCGCGGTACTTGCGACGACCGCGCGGATGTGATCGGGGCCCGCGATGCGCACGCCGGCCGCTCCGCCGTCGGCTGCCGCGCGCGCCATCGCCGCGATGACGTAGGAGTCGTCCAACGCCGAGCCGCGCCACGCCTGAACGGAAACGATCAAGCCGCCGCGCAGCGCTTCGAGCACGCTCACGGTACGAGCTCCGCAATCTCGCTGCCCGACGCGCGATAGGCTAGGAGCAGCGCACCCGCCGCGGCGTCGTAGCGCGGCGAAACGATCTCCACGTTCGAGACGGCCGCACGAACGCCGTCGGATAGTCGCCGGCGAAACCCCGCATCGGAAAAGACGCCGCCGCACAGCGCGACGCGCGCGGCGCCCGCGGCGGCAATCGCAGCGACTGCGAGGCGCGCGAGCCAATCTGCGCCGGCGTACGCGGCGGTTCGGAAGCGAGCGAAGCGAAGCGCCTCCGGCGCGAAGGATGCGAGCCGGTCCCGCGGGATTTCGTCGTGGTAGAAGGCGCGTCCGAGCTCGCGCAGCGTATTTCTCCCAAAGAACGCGCACGCGGCTTGCGTCTCGGCGGCAAACGATGCGTCGCCTTCGTCCTGGGCACCCATGACGATTTCGAGCGCGTCGCGCGCGATGCGAAAGGCGCTGCCCTCGTCTCCGAATAGATATCCCCACCCGCCCAAGGTCCGCTCTGACCCCGTCGCGTCCCGCGCGTACACGACGGAACCCGTGCCGGCGATGACGATGACGCCCGGCGCGCCGCCGAGGGCGCCGGCGTGGGCCACCGGCGCGTCGTGCATCAAAAGGAAGCGCGGCGACCGCAACGCCGGCGCTTGCCCGTACACGTGGCCGTTGTACCCGCTGACCCCGGCAACGATTGCGGCGAACTCACTTCCGTCCGGAAGACCGGCGCTCCGGCAGGCGTCCGCGAGCGCGCCGTGCAGGGCGTCGCTCAACCGGCTCGAGTCGGCACCGGCGCCAATCTCGTCCGATGGGCCCGCTCGCCCGCGGCCCACGACGCGCCCGTTACGGTCGCCGATCGCCGCGATGGTCGAGCTTTGGCCGCCGTCGATGCCGGCGACGAAGAACGTCACGGCGGGCGCTCCAAGAGCCCCCGGGCGAACTCCGTTGCCGCCGCTTCACGGCGACGGCGGTCGGGAAGGACCGGTATTTCACCGATCGCCTCGCGGTGATGGTAGAGTTCGTGTCCGACGGCGAGCGCGACGAATTCCGCACGCCGCTCTTGCGAGAAAGTTTGCGCGAGCGCGGCGTTCAGACGGATCTCGCATAGCGCCGGGTCGTACTCGGCGCGCATCTCGACGGGCCCCCATGCGCCCAAGTCGGCGAAGCGAATGGCAACGCCGTACGATCGCGCAAGCGCGAGCGCCGCAGTCACGCCGGGACGCGCTCGAGCGGCACGCCGTCAGCGATGAGCTTCGCGCGCAGCTCTTCTGCGTCGACCTCGCCGACCGCCACGTCGCGGGCGCACGCCAAGGCGGCCGCCGTTCCGGCGGCCTGACCGAGCGTCATGACGGTGGGCGTGAGGCGTGTCGACGCGAGCGCCTCGTGCGTCGTCGAAATGCAGCGCCCGGCCACGAGCAGCCGTTCGCAATCGAGCGGCACGAGGCAACGATAGGGAATTTCGTAGCTCTCTCCCGGCGCGACGCGATGCGTCGTCGTGCCGCTGCCGCTCGGATTATGCAGGTCGATCGGGTACGCGCTGCGCGCCACCGCGTCCGGGAAGTGGCGCGCCGCCAGCACGTCGTCGCGCGTCAGCGTGTACCGGCCGGCGATTCGGCGCGACTCGCGGATGCCGACCTGCGTTCCAGTCGCCGCAATGCGGGCGTTACGAAATCCAGGCACGCGCTCCCGAAAAAACGTCATGAGCTGCATCGCCTGGAGCCGCGATTCGACCTCGGCACGCGTGAGGTCGTCGGGATCGAGCGGGTCGACGTGGACGACGCGCGTCATGTTCACCGTCACTTCGTCGGGATAGGGAGAGATGAAGAACGACACGAGCTCGCGCGGAACGTCGACGAGGCCGTCGCGTCGGGCGGCTTCCCAGAGCGTGTGCAGGCCGGCAACCGCGGTCAGTGCCCGCGCGGTGATTTGTTCGCGTGGAAGCGAAGTCCGCACTTCATTCGGATGCTCGCGAAGATAGGCCGCCAGTGCCCCCATGTCGACGTGACTCACGCGAAAGATCAGGGTCGCCGGCTGCACGCGGCCCCGCTCGTCGCCTTGCTGCGTCGGCACGCCGGCCGACGCAGCGACGAGCGCGTCGGCCGTGGCATCGATCGTGACGGAAGCACCGTGGGCGCGCATGCCGGCGATCGTGGCAAACTCCGCTCCGGTCACGCTCGGACCGTCGGTGTGCGCGCGCAAAAAATATGCATGCAGCAACAGCGTGACGCCGGCTTCGCGCATCATCTCGAAGAGCAGCGCCTTGTGCACCTCGGGATCGAAGGGCGTGATCGTCGCGACGTAATCGGAGGAGTCGTGCACGTGACCGGGCGACGCGCCCTTGCGCACGAGCCGATCCACGATCTCCTGCGCGATCCCGCCGACGATGCGGTCGTCGCCAGAATGAAACGTCATCCACGGGCCGACCATCGCCGCAGTCGCCGTTCCCCCGAGAAAGCCGTAGCGTTCCACGAGCATCGTTCGCGCACCGTGACGCGCGGCGGCAAGTGCGGCGGCGCAACCTGCGTTTCCGCCGCCAACCACGAGCACGTCCATGCGGCGCGATTCGTCGCCTTACGGAGCAGGCCATTTCCCCGGTTTCCGCAATAACGGCTCATGCAGACCCAGATCGCAGCCGAACAGCGGAATTGGGCGATGGCCGCACATTTGAGCGCGCTCGTCGCCGTCGCCGGCCTTCCGTTCGGACACGTGCTCGGCCCGCTCGTCGTCTATCTCGTCAAGGGCCACGAGTACGAATTCGTCGGCGAGCACGCGCGAGCTTCGCTCAATTACCAGATAACGATTTCGATTCTCGGCATCGTCGCCGCGATCGTCGGCGTCGCCTTCACGCTCGCCTTTCTCACGAACGCGCCGCCTGACTATGCTCAGCCGCCGGGTTACGGCCTCGGGCTGGCAACAGTGTGGATCGCAATCGGGGCCGCCGTCCTGCTGGTACTGCTGCTTTCGATCGTCTTCATCGTCCTCGGGTCCGCCGCCGCGGCCGCAGGGCGGTCGTATACCTATCCGTTCGCCATCCGGTTTCTACGGTAGAAGTCGGAGAGGAGTCGTCATGCTGATGCAACGCGTCAAACCCATCGCGCGCATCCTGGCGGAAGGAAGCGACGAAGAGCGCGGCCTCAAGCGTTCGCTCGGGCCATGGGCGCTCACCGCCATGGGGATCGGCGCCATCATCGGCACCGGCATCTTCGTGTTGACCGGCGTTGCCTCGGCGACGCGCGCGGGTCCGTCGATCACGATCTCGTTCGTCGTCGCAGGCGTCGTGAGCGCGCTGGCGGCTCTGTGCTACGCGGAGGTGTCGAGCAAAATTCCGATTTCCGGCAGCGCGTACACGTACACGTACGCGACGCTCGGCGAGCTGCTCGCATGGATCATCGGCTGGGATCTCGTGCTCGAGTACGCGCTCGGCGCGGCAACCGTCAGCATCGGATGGTCCGGCTACTTCGTGAACATCCTTCATCAAACCGGAATCAGCTGGCTCAACATTCCCGACGTGTGGACGAACGGACCGCATTGGGGGCTGGCGGGACAAGCAGGCGTTTCCGGCTACGCCAACTTGCCGGCGGCCGGCATCATCCTCGTCATCACCGCGCTGCTTGCGCGGGGAACGCGCGAGTCGGGCTCGGTGAACGCCGTCATCGTCACGATCAAGCTGTTGATCGTGCTGTTTTTCATCGCCATCGGCGTCGGCCACATCAACGGTGCCAACTACCATCTGCCGCCCGGCGGTCCGGCAGGCCTTGGCGGCTACTTTCCATTCGGCTGGAGCGGGATGCTGGGTGGCGCCGCCTTCATCTTCTTTGCGTACATCGGCTTCGACGCGGTCTCCACGACAGCCGAGGAGGCCCGCAATCCCGGCAAGGACCTGCCGTTCGGCATCCTCATGAGCCTCGTCACCTGCACGGTGCTCTACATCATCGTGGTGGCGATCCTCAACGGCATGGTGCCGTTCTATAAGCTCAACGTCGCGTTTCCCGTCGCGTACGCCATGAACTACATCGGACTGAACTGGGCGGGTGTCGTCATCTCGATCGGCGCAATCGCCGGCCTGACCACCGTTCTGCTCGTGATGATGTTCGGACAGAGCCGGGTCTTCTACGCCATGTCACGCGACGGGCTGATACCCTCATCGTTCACGCGCATCCACCCCACGTGGCGCACGCCGATCTTCTCCACCGTCTTCTTCGGCATCTGCATCGCAATCATCGCGGCTCTGACCCCGATCAATATCGTCGGTTCTTTGACCAACATGGGGACGCTCGCTGCGTTCGTGCTCGTCTCGATCGCCGTCCCGATCCTGCGCTTGCGGCATCCAGAAATGAAAGGCCGCTTTCAGTTGCCCTTCGGTCCGTACATCGTCCCGGTGCTATCGGCCATCACGGCGCTCGCCCTGATGTACTATTTGAGGGTGGGCAACCCCGTCGCGTGGGGATTCTTTCCGATCGTCTGGCTTTGGTTCCTGATCTGGCTGGTGATTGGACTGATCTTCTATGCCGCGTACGGCCGTTCGAAGAGCACGGTCGCGCTCGAAGAGGCGGAGCGTATTGCGGTGCGCCAGCCGCCGGTGAACTAAAAAGCTATGGACACTGAAGATCGCAAGGCCGACATTCGCACCGAAGTCACCGGCGCCGACGACACGGGCCTGGTCGCGCAACAGACGTTCCTGACCCAAGCGGAAACACAGCTCGTACAGCCCGCGTTGCCTCTGGAGAATTTGCACGCGGCGCTCCCGACGGAGCATGAGGCGCACGAAACGATCGACCGGCTACACGCCGAGATGCACGGCGAGGCGCCCGACCGCCGCTCCATCGAAACGCACGTGGAACGCCTGCGCGCGCTGCCCGAGCTTGAAGCGGCCATCGCAAACTGGTGGGACGATCCGCAAACCCAGCGCTTCGTCGCCAATCTCGGACAGATCGGTCTCTAAGACTGCCGCTCACGCGGCGCGCGGCACGAGCAGCAGCGCCACGGGTTCGCCGCTCGCACAGCCGCGCGTCTCTTCGATCGCAAGGGCCACCGCTTGTTCCGTGCTCGAAAGTCCCTCGAACGCGGCAATGCGCGCACCCCGCAACAGGTAGAGTGCCGGCAGCGCCCGGCCGATGTCACCAAACTGCGTGGCACCGTCCACGCCGCGCCGCACGGCTTCGGCGAGCGCCGATACCGTCGTGCGTTCGACCGCGGCATTGCGTAAACGCAGCCGCACGGCACCCCGCTCGTCCACGACGCGCAAATCCGCGACGCCTCGCCGGTATCCGTCGAGCGCCGCGGTGAGTGCCAACGCTTCGAGGTCGGAGGCGTCGCAGCGAAACGACTGCGCCGCCGCGGCGCGGCGTTCCTCGGGGCCGCAGGCGACGATCGTGTCCGATTCGACCAGCGCGGTGGCGCCCGACGCCGTCGCGCACACGCGGTTGCGCCGGGTGTCGATTTCGACGTCTACTTCCACACGGTCGGGCGCCGCGCCGGCGGCGATCGCGCGATCCGCGGCCTCGCGCCGGATGCGTGCGATGTCCTCCGCCGACGGCGCGAATATCGTTCGTTCGACGACATCGCGCACCAGCGCGAGCGCGACGCCGACCGGAGCGATGACCGGCGCATCGCGCACGATGCGATGCGGCGCGCGCAATGAGTCGGCAGCCGCCGGAACGAGCACGGCCGCGGCGCCGCCGCCGCCTGCAATCGTCGTGCCGTCGCGCTGCATGCCGTAGTCACCCATCAGCGGAACGATGGCGGCGCGCAGCTTCTCGGCGGCGATGGCGAGCACGCGCCGCGCAAGCGCTTCCGCCTCCCCGCCGATTTGCGCCGCGAGCAGCTCGAACGCACGCCGGGCAGCGGCCGCGTTGCCGCGGGCGAATTCGCCTTCGGCGACCAGCCCCAGCGCGTTAGCGGCGCAGGTGGGCGTGATCGCGATCCGCTCGCCGCTGCGTGCGACCAGTACGGCGAATTCGGCGCGGTCGTTGGCCGCCGGCGCGATCAGCGCGACGCGCGCTCCTTCCAGCACGTCGAGGTCGGCGAAGGACGCATAGATACACCCCGCGATATGCGCGCTGCGCGGTCCAACGTCCACGATGCGATCGGCCGCGACGCGCACCATGCTGCCGCCGCCGATGCCAACCGTACGCACGTCGAGCGTGCGCAGCATCGTGCGGTGTCCGCCGATCGTCGCCGGCCGCATCTGCGGGCGTCCCGCGACGATCGCCGAGCAATCGGAGCTCGTTCCGCCAACCTCCACGAAGATGCCATGGCTCAGCCGCTCGTACAGCAACGCCCCCGCGATGCCGGCCGCCGGTCCGGAGAGCAGCGTCAAGATCGGCCGGCGCTCCACCTCACCCACGTCCATGACGCCGCCGTCGCTGCGCATGACCATCAGCGGCGCCGGTATCGCGGCGCGGGCAACGGCCGACGCCGTCATGCGGGCCGTGCGCACCATCTTTGGAAGGATCGCCGCGTTGAGCGCGGCCGTTCGCGTGCGCACGCGCAAGCCGTACGCGGAGCTTACGTCGTGTCCGCTCGTCGCGTCGATGCCGCGCTCGCGCGCGTACGCGACCGCGAGCGACTCACGTTCGGGCGCGTCCACCGAGAAGCTTTCGCTCGCGGCGATCGCCTGAGCGCCGCCCTCGATGAGCGCGTCGACGGCGCGCCGAATCGCGTCGTCGTCGCGTGCGTACGCCGTGGCGAACGCGGGCGCGAACGTCGTCCCAGATCCAAGCGCGGCCGGGGTCAGCCGCATCTGCCGCCGCGCAAGCCACGCCAAGCCGTCGAGCAGCCCGACGATCCCGACGCGCGCCAGGTCACCCTCGAGCAGCGCATTGGTCGCCTGCGTCGTGGAGTGGGCGATGAACGCGATGCCGCCGGCATCGACGCCCGAGGACTGGAGCAGCCGTTCGATGCCCGCGACGATTCCGGCCGACACGCCTTCGGCGGCGTGGTGGGTCGTCGGCACCTTGACGCTCGCGATCAGCATGCGCGTCGCAGCGTCGATCGCGACGACGTCGGTGAAGGTGCCGCCGACGTCGATGCCCACGCGAAGACGAACCGCCATCGGTTACCAGTCCGCGATCAGCACGAACGTCACGATCGCAAGCTCGACGAGGCCGCCGCTCGCGAAGCGTTCGAACAGCGCGTCGAGGTCGCGCCGCAACGCCTCGGCCCGAGGCCCCGACTGGGGCAGATACGAAGCCGATGCGGCGCGGCCGGTCAGGCCGGCGCGGTCCAGCTTCTGCCGCGACGCGACGCTCGTGCGGCGCACGCACGCGTCCGGAAACATGGCGAACGCATCGAGTGCCCGCGTCCGCAAACCCTCCGTATCGTCGGTCGCATACGATCGAACGATGGCGCCGTAGGCGGCGGTGAACGGCTCGGCTTCGTCGCGTTCGTATTGCAGAAGCGCGGCGCGCCGGCGCGCGATTCGCCGGAACTCACGCATTGCGGCGTCCGCGGCGAACCAGTGAAAGGCCTGACATACTGCGACGACGTCGACGCTGCCGGTCTGGAGCCCAGTGCGCTCCGCCGTGCCTTCGCACCAACGAACGTGGGCGTGATGTCGCGCCTGAACGCGCATGTGTGCGTTGGGCTCGACGGCGATCACCGTCGCGCCGCGCTTGGCGAACAGGCGCGCCGCGATGCCGGTTCCGGCTCCCACGTCGGCGACCGTCAGCAGGTTGGGATTTCCCAGCCCCTCGAGGACGGCGTCAATCGCGCCGGCGGGATAGGAGGGCCGAAAGGCCGCATAGGCTTTCGCAACGGACTGGAAGCGCGTCACGGGGTTCATCAGCCTTCCGTTCCCAAAACGAACGGTGCGCTTAGCCGGACTTCCGCGTTGCGTCCGTCGCGCTGGATCTCGAACACGTGGGGGCGCCCGTCGTACGCGCGCTGCTGCGCTTGGTACGTTCCGTAGCGCCACCAATCGAGGCCGTCAATCTTCTCGATGACGTCTCCTGAACGCAGCCCCGCCGCCCACGCCGGACCGCCCGCGCGAACGTACGCGCGCATGTTGCCGTCGTCGCTCGTGAAGAACGCATAAAAGTAGGTGGGCGGGAGCCCCGGGCGGCTCGCGATGCCGATACCAAAGAGGTTGGCCGAGCGGATTGGATCGGCTGCGGCCCAGAGGCGCACGCGCGCTAGGCCTTGCAGCGCGAGGCTGCGTGCGGTGTCCGGGTGCGGGGACGTCGTCACGATCGCGTGGTCGTGCCACTCGCCGACGATCCAGCCGCCGCAATCTTCGAGGCGCAGGCCGATGTCGACGTCGTCTCCTTCGATCAAATGGAACGTCGACGATTTCACGAGAACGTACGCGGCGTACGCCTTGCGCGCGCAGTCTGCGGCATTCGGGTTCTCGTGCACGCGCAGCATCCGCACGGGAGCGAGCGCGAGCGAAGCAGCCACAGCGGCTGCGCCGGCGCGCGCGAGCGGCGTGCCGTCATCGTCTACCGCGACGACGTCGCGCGCCTCCGCCGGCGCCTGCAGGCCGGCCGCCAACTCCTGCGCGGCCGCCGCGCGCAGGGGCGCGAACGGCCTCAACCCGAAAAGTGCGGGCGACGCGACGACCACCGCCACCGTCGCCGCAACTGCAACGGCGGTCTGATAGGGCAGCGTACGGCGCGTGATCGCATCGGTTGGCACGCCCGTGAAGTTTGCGATCCAAACGTTGGCCGTATTGGTGGGGTCGCAGACGTTTTGCACCTGCACGACGGCCATGATCGCCGCGACGAGCACGATCGGCGGCAGCACGTGCGCGGCGAGCAGCGCGGTGAAAATCGCAATGCCGACCCCAAACGGGTTGAGCGGCCCGCGATAGAGCACGAGCGGGCTCGCAATGCCGAAGAGCGCGACGTAGGCCAGCGGGTTTCGCAGCCAGCCGCCCGCGACCAATGGCTGCAGTGCCGCCGCGAATTGCGGCTCGCGCGTTGCGACCAACAGCATGCCGATCCCCATGAACAGCAATACCGCCGGCGCGACGTCTTCGACGCCCTTGATCGCGGCCGCGATGAGGCGCTGCACGGCGACGCTCGGCCGCGTCACGAGCACGCCGAAGATCGCCGAAACGAGGAACGCCGGCGCGGCTTCGACGTGCAGCGCGTAATAGAGCAGCAGCGGCAGCAACGGCGTTACCAGCGCGACTGCGGGCACCCGCCGCCCTTCCTCCGGCGCTTCGCTCGCGACCGCCCACGCCGCGTAACCGCGCTGACGCTTGAACGCGACGACGGCATAGAGCAGGAGCGCGACGGAATCGATTGCGGCCAACACGATGGCGTAGCGGATCAGCTGCTCGGGCGCGACGCCAAAGTACTTCGTGTAGAAAGTCCAGTTCGCGATGTTGAAAATGAAGCCGAGGGCGAAGCCCATCAAAAAGAGCGTCGCCGCGATCGTGCGCGGGACGCCGGCCGTCATCATGATCGGCAACACGATCGATCCCACCATGATGATCGCGCCCAGCCCGGAGAGCGACGTGAAGAGCACCGCCACGATGCCGCATAGGCCGAGCGCGAGGGGGAGCGGCTGATCGCCGCCGTATTCCGCGGCGAGGTTCACGATCGTGCGCGCGATGCCGGTTTCGACGGTCACGCGGCCGAGCAGCGCGCCGAACACGACGGCGACGTAGACCGGCGCGAGTTGCACCGCGCCGTCCGTGACGATTCCGCCGTACCGCGCGAACGGCACGCCGGCGGCGAACGCCATCCCGATCGCCATGCAGGGTACGGCGACGATCGCGGGCATCCATCGCCGATACATCAGCACGGCAAAGAACGCGAACACCAGCAAAACCAGTGCCGCGGTCAGGGCGATGTCACCTCGGGAAACGGCGGCAAGACGTTCGACCGGAGATAGCGCTGCTGCAGCCGATAGAAACGATCGGAGTATTCGATCGCCGCTTGCGCGGCGAGATGGTAGCGCTCGAGGTTCGACGCCAGGTGCCCGTCGCGGCTCTCGTACCGCCACGCGTCGGCGTACGGGGGTGCCAACGCCTCGTATGCGTCGCGCAGCTCCCACATCCAGTAGCGGCACCACAAGAGATCGCGCAGCGTCGTATCGCGGTCATTGGCGGCATGAGCGAGTGCGTCGGAATACATCGCACGTACCTCCGCGCCGATCTGCAGCTTGCGCCCTAAAGCGTCATACCGCCGCGCAGCTAAAAGCATCACCGCGGCCGCGTTGGCATGCAGCGGCGGCCGCCCGAAATAGCGATGGAGCTCGACGGATTCGGCGGCGAGCCGCGCGGCGCTCACGCCCGCCTGGGTCACCTGCGCCGCGGCCGCGGCGTCGAACGGGTCGCTCCAAAACAGCGCGTTGGTCGGGATCGCGCCCGGCGCGCCTGCCGGCTCGAACGTTCGCAAGATCGTCCCGAGCGACAGCGCGTCGGCCGCATAGGCGGCGTCATCGACGCCGAAAAACGCGCTCGGAAAATCGCGCGCGAACCGGTCGGGCGCGGCGTCGCCGCCCTGCCAAGCCGCTGCCGCCGCGTAGAGCACCGGAAACCACGTCGCTTCGTAGAGCGTCTCGCCGTCGTCGTGCCATACCGTTTCGAAAAGTCCCAGCACCCCTGCATCCGCTCCCTCGGCGATAAACCGGCGCTCGTTACGCAGCGCGCCATCGACGTCGGGGAAGATTTCGTTCCAATTGCCGGCTCCCGGCGCAACCATCTGGTCGAAGCCGCCGCCCGCGATTCTGCGAATATAAGGCTCGAACGTCGGCTCCGCACCATAGTGCCAATTCACGATTACGGCGCTGCGCGGGATGAGCTTCATGATGCCTGGATCCGCTTCGATTCCGTCGTCCCAGAGCATTACGCGAGCGCCGGACGGTGCAATGATACGATCCATCGCCACCACGTGGTCGGCGTAGACGCGGGAGCGTCCGCGTGCGGCGACGTCTGCCCGCGTGCGACCGAGCCCGAGCGTCGCCGTTTCGTCCGATCCGATGTGAAAGAACGGCGGCCGCCCTACGGCGGCGAGTTCCTGAGCGACGACGCGCGATAGGTACTGCAGCGACAAGCCGACGCTGGGCGACAGCAGGAACGCATGAGGAAGCTCTGCCGCCGGGCCGTACTGTTCGACACGCAGCGTGTTGTGCATGTGCGCGAAGCTCTGTTGTTCGGGGATCAGCGCGACGTGAAAGCGCGCGGCGTAACCGGCCAACGCGTGGAGCTGCGCCGGCGTGATTCCGTCCACGGGCGCTGGGAGCGGATCGGTCGGGCTGACGAACGTGTGTTCCATGTACGGAGAATAGCCGTTCATCTTGAAGGCGGCGATCGTGCGAATGCGCTCCTCGAAGTAGCGCATGGTCGGCAGTGGGCCGCGCGAAACGTCGTCGGAGAGAACGCGCCAGCGCAGCGCCGGACGATCGTCGACCCGCACGCACGGCACGCTCCACGCGCCTCGCGCGCGCACGGGCAGCTGCGCGAGGGTCATCGCCGCATAGAACGCACCGGCGGCGTTCGCACTCGCGATCTCGGCACGCCCCGCGCGAACCGTCAGCCGATACGCTTGCGGCGAAAGCGCCGCGTCGCGCCGAACGACGATGGCGGCATCCCGGGGGGCGACGGTTTGCAGGCGTCCAATGCCGAGCGCACCCCAGCGCTCGTCGAGTTCGGCGCGCGCCGCACCGTCGAAGTCCGACGCAACGGTGCGCGGCGGGGCGCCGGCGGGACAGGAAAGCTCTTGGATGTGCGCCGGTCGAGGCACGAGGTGCAGCAGCGCCGCTGCCATTGCGAGCTCCGCCGCCAACGGCGGTTACGGATTCGGTACGGCGGCGCGCATCGCGGCGTCACGTCGATCGAGCGTTGCCGTGACCTCATCGAGATACGACGCCACGGCGTCGGCGGCGATAGCGGGCGCGCGGTCCGCGACCTGGACCGCGGCAACGTCCTCCGTTGCGACCGCTCCGTCTTGCGCCATCGCATCCTGCAGGTTCGCGATGCCGCGCTGCGTTGCAAACGCCTTCGGATCGGCAAACCCTACGCGCAGCAGCAGCGCGTCGAAACGTTGTCTGAGATCGGGAGGAAGTCGATCGCAACGGGCGGCCAGGTCGGCGAGCGCCTCGCCCACGTAGGAACGAACGAACTCGTCCGAACGCCGTCGTTCGATGTCGCCATCATAACCCGGAAAACCGGCAATCCGCTCGCGCAGTTGCTGCAATGAGTCCATGTCGCACAGGTACGACGCCTTGCGGCGAAGGGCCTCGAAGCGTGCGTGGGAAGATATCGGTGGTGAAGCAGACTGCGGCGTGGCCGGCCTATCTCGTTGCGGCGGCCTGTTTCGCCATTGCATTGGTTTCGTCGATTGCCGACATGTCGTTGCGGGATCAGCTCAAAACGCAGCAGCACGATGTCGCGACCGTCTCCGCGCGGTCGATAGCACTCGCGCGCAGCCTCGTGGAAGAACGCACGGCGCTGCTCGACATCGTAAGCGGCGGCGCGCGCCATTATCCGATCGGAAACGGCGAGATGATCGTGCGCGGAAGCCGCGGATACCTCGCGCTCCGTGCGATCCCGGACGCTCCCCGCGGCAGGGTCTATGAAGTGTGGACGCGTGCCAGAGGTTCGACGCGCGTCTTGCCGTCGCAGACTTTTCTTCCGGATGCGCGCGGGGCTGCGTTCATCGAACTTTCCTCGGACGCACGCTCGACGGTCGATGTGTTCCTCACGCTCGAACCGGAAGGCGGCAGCCAGCAGCCCACGGGCAAGCCGTTGATGGACGCGGCACTCGGACCGCCGTGACGGCGCCCGACATGCGCGTCGAACGCCTGACCGCCGCGACGCAAGCGGACGCACTGCGCTACCTTCGCCGCTCCCCGTACACCAACGTCTTCATCACGCACGTGCTGCAGCACGATCGCCGATCCGGCGCGCGCGGCGAGGTCGCGATTGCGATCGGCGCTGCCGGCGTCGCCGGCGTCGCTCATTGCGGGCGCCAACTCGTGCTCGCTGCCGAACCTGAAGCGGTCCCTTCACTCGCCGAATACGCCAAGCGCCATCGTGGAGAGCGCATGATCGTCGGCGCTCGCGATACCGTTCGTGCGTTTTGGTCGGTCGCGCAACGCTGGCATGCCCCGCCGCGGCTCGTGCGCGACCGTCAGCTCGTCATGGTCGTCGATCGCGCGCACCTCCGGGTGCATTCTCATCGCGCGACCGTTCGTCACGCGCGAGCCGACGAAGCCAATGCCGTGGCCGAGGGGTCCGCCGCAATGGTGCAACAGGAGCTGGCGCTCGACCCGCGCGGCGGCGCGCCGGACTTCAAAGCGCCGATCCGGCAGATGATCGACCGCAAGCTCTGGTGGGTCGGAGTCGCGGACGGCCGGCTCTGCTTTTTCTGCAACATCGGCCCGTGGTGCGAGCAAACGGTCCAGCTTCAAGGCATCTGGACGCCGCCGGCGCTGCGGGGGCGCGGCTTAGCGAGCGCGTCGCTCGGCGCCATCTGCGATCGGCTGCTCGACGTTTCACCGACCGTCTCGCTCTACGTAAACGATTTCAACGAACCCGCTCTCGCGCTCTATCGCCGCGTCGGCTTCGAGCGCATCGGCGATCTGCAAACCATCTTGTTCTAAACGCTACAGTCTGCGTCCGATCTCCCCAACGCCCGCCTGCACGCCACGTTCGGCCCGTGTGAAGAGCCCGACGATCCAGCGGACCGTGGCGTACACGCCGATGGCAGCGAAGATGAAGACCACTACGAGGAACCATGCCGCGGTAGCGGCCAGATGAACGAGCGTATGCTCCATCCCTTCGTCATACCCATGAACCGGACGCCTTAGCCGGCGGCCCCGCTCGCAGAGTGCAGGGCCCTCGCCGTCGATTCAAAAATGGCCGACGATGCATCGCCTTCTTCTGGCATTGTCGTTGTTTGTCGCTCCGCTTTACGCCGCCGCGAAAGCGCCCGTCGTCTGGAAAGCCGACCTCGTGCATTCGCGAGCGGAGTTTACCGTCTCGCACCTCGTCGTCTCAAAGGTCTGGGGCCACATCCCGATTCGGGAGCTGACGATCGTCAACGCGGGCGGAACGGTCGTGCCTCAGCGCATCGATGTGCTGTTGGACGTCAGCCACGAGGACACGGACGATCGGGATCGCGACCGGGATTTGCGCGGACCGACGTATTTCGACACCGCCCAATATCCGACGATGAGTTTCCACTCGACGTCGATCCAGCGGATCGACGCCTCGTCATTTCGCGTCACCGGAAGCCTCATCATCAAGAACGTCTCGAAGCCGGTAACCTTCACGGCGAACCTGGTGGGAGTCATTCCCGATCGCAACGGCTGGCGCGTCGGCTACAACGCGCAGTTAGAGATCGATCGGCGCGACTGGGGAATCACCGACGCCCGGCTGACTCCTGCGGGCGTGCTGCTCGTCGGCAATAAGGTTGACATCGGCCTCACGGTGGAAGCGACGACGAACGACCCGGCCCTGCACGCGACTACCGCGACTACGGAGTAGGGCCCAGGTACGAGCCGGCGCCGAAACACGGCGCCGGCTTCGAGAAGCGGTTATAACTGGTGGTTGCCCAGCAGTATCTGGTAGCTGAAGTACACCGTGCGGAATGGAAGCCCGAATTGCTCCGTCGCGGCAGACCCAATGTACGGCGCGTACTTCGACGCCGTCGCATACTGGTTGAGCGGCAGCGGGATCCCTTCGCCCACCAGGCCCGCGATCGAGGCCCACTGGTTGAACAGGTTCAACACGGTCGCGGTGATCACGCCATTCTTTACCGGGTAGGCAGCGCTGAAGTTGCTGTAGTCGTACGCGGGCAGCGACTTAGTGTTGCCGGCGGACACCATGTAGAGCGAGTACCGCAGGTCCAGGCCGTGGTTAAACGTATAGTCGGCCGACACGTTGCCCGTGTGCAGCGGCACGCGCGCGATTTGAGAGAACGGAATCAGCGACAGATTCGACTGCAAGAGCGGCGTGTTCGCACCGAGCAGCGACGTCGACGTAAGGGCCCAGTCGTAGTCGAAGTACAGGTTACGCGTGGCGCGGTAGCGGCCGCTGAAGTCGAAGCCCTTTGCACGAAGCGTGCCGACGTTGAAATTGCCCGTCACGCCGAGCAATGATGGCGCGACGCCTTCCCCGCACTTGGCCGCGACTGCCTGCGTGAACTGCGCCAGCAGGGAGGGAGGAATGAACCCGGTGCCGCTCTGACTCAATGAAACGATAGTGGAATAGAGCTTGCTATATACGTTGGTATTATAGAACATCAACTGCGACTGCGAATCGCCCGACCAGCGGTGCGTATAGGAAACCTCCTCGTCGACGCCCTGTTCGGGCGCCAAGATCGACGACGGTGCCGTGCCGACCGAATTCAAGCCCTCGCAGGTGATCGCCGCGCCGCCCCCGGCGCCGATGATGTCATCGTTAGGCACGTAGGACTTGTTGAGCATGTCTTGGCTAGGCTGCGTCGTGGTGTTGCCGACCGAAGCACGCACGAAGTCGTGCGACGTCACCCGGTCGACAACCGAAAAGCGCGAGTCTAGATACGTCGAGTTCGTGGCGCTGGCGTGTTTCTGCCAAACGTTCGCGAAACCGGCCACCGGGGAATTGGTCGGATGGTACACGTAGCGCGCGAAGATCGCCCTCTCCCAAACGGTCGGGTTCGACGCGGTGCTCGTGATCGTTCCGTTGTTGTTGGCGTTGGTCGTCAGGAAGTACGCATTATTCATGTACGACGTTCCAAGCTCGAAATCGCTGTTCGGGCCCGGAAAATCTTCACTGATAATTGCGCCGGTCTCGTTCACCCCGGTGTCGCGCCACGAGGCGTTCGAACCAGGGTACGTATAAAAGGGTAGTTGAAACGTTCGGTCCCACGGATTGTCGTAGAGGCTATTATAAAACGTCGCCTTGAGGATAGCGTGATCGCCCTGATGCTCGAAGGTCAGGCTGTTGTCGTAGAGATGGAACGCCTGCCAAGACGGCCCGGCACCCTGCCAGCCGGTGTTGAATGCAGCGTACTGCTGGGGCGTTTGGCAGCTCAGCCCTCCGTCCGGCTGGCCGTTAGGCCCGAAGCCGTTGAGCAAACCGAGCGCGTTGGTTCCCGGAAACGTGCCGGGCGCGCAGGTCACCGGAAACTTCGATTGCGAGGGATTGTATCCGGAAAGCTGTTTTTCGCCGCGCGCAAGCGCTGTGGAATAGGGCAGGAAATCGCCGTCGCCGTTGCCGGTCTTATTCGCCCAGCGGGAGCTAGAGAGCATGGTGTATGTTAGGCTGTCGCTGGGATCGAACGTGTAGCGCAGCTTGACGAGTCCGGCTCGCGTGTTCGCCGAAGAATCGTCCGTGTAGACGCCGAGGGCGTGCACCGGGCCGGAGAGCACCGACTGGTCGAACGCCGCGCCCGGCTGATAGAACGTCGCGTTTCGGAACGGACCGTCGAGCCCGTCCACACCGTACGCCAGCGCATAGCCGAAGCGTCCGATCGTTCCCGTGGAGCGGATGCTCGATGAGAGCTGCTGGAACGTGCCGTAGCCCTGGGTGACCGCGGTTTGCGAGAATGGCGTGGGATCGAGGGTTTCGAAGTTCACGACGCCGCCGATGGCGTCGACGCCGACGAGGTCACTTGCCGATCCGTAGAGAACCGTCGTGTTCCGCAGGCCGTAGACCGGCGACAGGTTATAGTTGTAACCGCCCTTGATCCCGTAGCCGATCGGATGGCCGTCGAGCGCGGCTTCCGTTTCCAGCGTCCCGATGCCGCGGATGTTCAGGTTGACGTCGTCGGCGAGCGAGGCCGTGTCCCCGGTGATGCCGTTGTTGACGCCCGGCAGCGTGCGCAGCGCGTCCGCGATACGAATGACGCCTTGACGCTCGAGCTCTTCGGTATTGACCGTTTTCGTGAACGTGCTGGACTGCTGCAGCGAATCGCTGGCGCGGGCGGACGTTGTCGCAATCACGTGCAGATTTCCCGTGCCGCGCCGCAGCGACAGGGTCGCCTTCACCGTGCCGCCGGCGAGGTCGATCGGCTCCGAAACGGCCGGCTGGTAGTCGTTGCGGCTCAGCGAGAGGACGTAACGGCCCGGGACGAGAGAGAACTCAAATCGGCCCGACGCGTCGGTGCGCGTCGATAGCGCAGTTCCCACGATGCCGACTTGAACGTTGGGAACGGGCACCCCGCTCGCGGCGTCGACGACCGTTCCAGCGATCCGGCCTTGCAGCGGGACCGTTGGCGCCGCAGCCGCCGGTATGGCAAAACATAGCGCGAGCGCGAGTGCACCGATGCCTCGCAGCGCGCGGAAGAAAGCGAATACCACGCGAATCTCCTTCAATAGCGTTGTGATGTTGCATGAGAGCCGCAACATCGGGAGGTCCGCGTTTGCAGAGCCGCAGCGCGTGCGGCGTTCGCCGCCGCCTGGCGGTGATCAGGTGCCGCTGTAGGACGGCCGACGGCCGATGCGCCGAAGGATGCCGACCTAAAAGCGTTTCGAAGATGGCGGTGATTTCGTCGCGATGCGACACGAGCCAGCGTGCGACCGCGTAGATCAGCGCGCCGACGATCGCTGCGCATGCCGCGGTCGTCGCGAGGCCAAGCAGGATCGAACCCCCGAAGGCATCGTCGAGCTCCTTGACGGGGATGCCATCGAGGCGGCCGTCGAGCCATTCCATTACCGGAACGGCGAATGCGGCGCCGGCAATGACGCTCCCGACGAAGGCCAGCGGCTCTCGGAACCCGCAGCGCGGCTGGGGAAGCCGTCGACGATAGAGCGCCGCTATCGCGCAGCAGGCCCGTACCCCCCGAGCCGCGAGCAGGAGGGCGAAGAGGATCGCGAAGCCGCTGACGATGTCCCGCGACGAGTGCGCCAGGTCGTCATATGTGTCGTGGGGGAGCGCGTAATCTCCCACCAAATCGATTGCCACGTGCGCCACCGCGGCCGCGCTCGCGGCCGCGCATAGGAGCAACGAAATCAGCGTACGGCCCCCGAGGCGCATCGAGTTGTTAGATCACCCTGGTGACGACGAAGATCACCTGCGCGCCCTGGAGCACGTATGCGTCCGGCGTGATCACCGGCTGACCCGGCAGGGTGCCATACGGAACGCCGCCGCCTACGACGGTAAATGGGTTGCTGTAGACGTTCGTGAGGTTCGTACCGTACACGCCGTATTCGTAACCGGCGCGGCGATAGGCGAGGTGGGCGTCGAGCGTCGCATACGGCGAACGGTTTAGCTCGTTGTAGGAGCCCTCGTAGTTCAGCCGCGCGCCGTAGGCGAAGCCCTGCAGCGGCTCCTGGTCCAGCGAAAGATACGCCTTGTGCAGGGGTTGTCCGAGCGACTGTTCGTTCGGAACGAGGGTCCCGTCTTGGATCGACGCCGGGATGACGGTGAGATAGGAACTGTCGACGTCCCACCCCGCGTGCACGTGCGTGTTTGCCGCCAGCTGCAGGTCGCCATTGACGTCGATTCCGCGATAGATGCCGTTGCCCGCGTTGACCGGGAAGCTCAATGGGCACGGTGCCGGGTGCCGTTTGCTCTGGCAGTGTGGTACCGGCTCGACGTTGAGCTGATTGGCCGGCGATCGCAGGTTGGTCTGATACAGGTCGGCCGAGAGGCGCAGCGGATGTTTTCTGCCGCCGAGAATTTGTTCCGCGCCGACGTCGTAGTCGGTGGCGAAATCCGGCTTGAGATTCGGGTTGCCGATGAAGATTATGCCGCCGATCGGTACGCGCGCGTCGGGCGGCGGGACGACGAGCTCGGAGAGCTGCGGCGTCTGGAACGTCGTCCCTACCGAGGCGCGGACGGCGGTGTTTCCGGTCGGGGTCCACACGAGTCCGGCACGCGGGTCGAAGCTCGTACCGAACGAGCTGTCGTCGCTGTAGTATGCCGCCAACGACACGTGGATGTGGCTCGTCGGGTCGCCGGTGTAACGCACGACGGCCGACCTCTGCGTTTGGGTAAGCGTCGTACTCTGCACGGGCGGCTCGTCGTTGGGCAGCACGATTGCAGCGTTCGAGAGCTTCGGCAGCGGGATTGGCCCAATCGGGATCGCCTCGGCGGTCGCCTGGCCCTGAACGAAGTCAGTTCCAAGCGATTCTGTTCCCAAATCGTACTTAAACGAGAGTACGCCGTTGGGGAAATGATGGTCGAACTCGAGCCAATCGTCTCCCAGCGAATCGCGCTGGTTATACAGGTATGGCAGCGTGTCGGCACCCGGGCCGTTGACGGATTGCCCCGCCAGCGTCGTCAGGTGGCTGAACAGCAGCACGTTGGCCGGCGCGCCGTCAATCTGTTGATTACCGAGCGGAAGCTGCGCATCGAAGCCGTAGTTTGCCTGGTGAGCGCCGAGCGTCGTACCGGCAAAGCTTTGGAAACCTCCGGCGTCATTGTTGTCGTCGAACGGCGAGATCTTGGAGAGGTGCAAGGCGTCGTCCCCGCCGCCGCCGGTGAATCCCGGGGGCGTGAACGTCGTGAGCAGCGCAGAATCGTCCTTCGTGATGGTCTGGTTGCGAAAGTTGAACTGCAGGTAGCCATATCCGTTCGAACCGCCGAGCTGGTAGCGCAGCTTGGTTAGAATCGAGTTTCCGTCCGAAGAGCTGCCAACGCTCTGCTGCGTCTCGTCGTCCGACGGCGGCGCCACCGAAGGCGCGAGAATCGTCTTATTGACCGACCCGAGCGACGTGGTGCTGTGCAGCGAGACGGCGTATCCAAAGCGCTCGTCGGTTCCGGTGGATTGAAGCGTCTCCCCAAAGGTGCCGTACGAGCCGCCGAAAATGCGCATGAGCGAGTGCGGCGTCAGCGTGGGTTGGAGCGTCACGATATTGACGCCGCCGCCGATCGTGTTCGGGCCGATCAACGACGAAGGCGCGATGCCGTAGATGACCTGCACTTCTTGCAGCGCCGCCGGATCGATCAGCGACAAGTCAAAGTCGCCGGTGTTTCCGTTGTTGACTTTATGGCCATCGACGTCGACCAGGGTTTCCGTCGGATCCGGGCCACGCACCGCAAAGGTGACGGTCGCGTTGCTGCCGCCGCCGAGCGGGAGCACGGGCGTCGTCGAAAGCTGGCCCCAAAGCATCGGTGCGACGGAGCGGACACCGGCGGCCGCGGCGCTTTGCGCATCGAGCGTCACCGTCGGAGCCGACGACGTCGAAACGGTCTCCCCGGCCGATGCCCGCACCTGCCCGATCACTGCCAGCGAGTTCGTCGTTGCAGGCGACAGCAGCAACGACAGCGTCGCGTTGTCCGGACCAATCGTGACCGTCCGCGCGGAGATTTGCTGATATCCCGCTGCGGCCGCTGCGAGCGTGTACGTGCCGCTGGGTACGTCGTGGATGACGAAATTGCCGTGCGCGTCGCTGCGCGCGCTGCGCATCCTCCCGGCTGCGCTCAGTGCGACGGACGCGCCGGCCAACGGCGTTCCATCGCTCGCGCGCACCGTTCCCGTGACGTCGTTAGGGACCGGCTGAGCGAGCGCCGAGCCGTACGACGCTAGGCCGAACGTCAATATGGCGATGACCGCGCGCGCCGCGCGCGCGCATGCAAAAGGGTTTCGCATGAAGGTTACTCCCGAGACGAGTGCTTGAGGGACGAGCTAAGCGAAAAGCGGCTCGGGAGGTCCCCGTTTGGAAAGACGAAGCGCGTGCGCCGTGCGGCGGCGGCGCGGCGTTAAGCGCTGTATGGTGAGATCGTCGGCCGAAGGGCCGCTGCGCTCGGCGATGCGGCGGAGCAGCGTTCCGATGATCGTTGCAATCGAGTCGCGGTGAGAAATGAGCCAGCGTGCAACGCCGTAGACGAGCAGCGCTACGCCGACGGCGCAGACGATGGTCGTGGCAAGGCCGAGCAACAGCGAACCACCGAACGCGTCGTTGAGGCCGTGGACGGGTACGCCCGCGATCCGACCGTCGAGACACTCCATTGCGGGAACGACTGCAATGCTTCCGGCGACCGCAGCTGCGACGACCACGGCGCCTTCCTTCAGGCGCCGCACCGGAGCCAATATACGCGAACGAGTGAACGCCGCGATGTCGCAGCAAATTCGAAGCCCGCGCGCTGCCAAAAATACGGCGAGGACGAGCGCGATGCCGCTGATGAGGCCGCGCGAATCGTGGCTGACACGATCGTAGCTGTCCGCCGGCAAGGCGTAGTCGCCGACGACGTCAATGGCGAAATGTGCGAGCGCCGCGGCGGCTGCCGCGGCGCACGAGGCAAGTAGGACGAGCGTCCGAATACCAACGCGCACGCGCTGGCGGTTCGACGAGCCTCCCGAGCGTCCTACTCGCTTTAACGACTATAGTTAATGCGAGGGCGCCATCCAAACGGTGCCGCCCGCCCATTTGACCTCGACCGGGACGCAGCTGCTGGTTTGCGCACCGGAATACGTCACGTCGTTGTACAGGCTCAAGCGATGGGTAATCGTCACGCCGGGCGCGAACGAGCCGACGTCGGTGACGCGGCGGAGATAGTGCTGCGAAGCGTTCCGATAGCCCACCACAAACGTCACGCTCGACGCCGTCCTCTTCCCGAGGTTGACATACGTGATTTCCGTACCGCTTGCCATGTGGCTCATCGGCTTTGGCTTGGCGACCGAGCAGCTCTTGACGAGGATCGGCGCGGCGGCCTGTGCTGGCAGCGACGCCGTAAATGCGGCAGCTGCCATACCAGCGACGGCCATCAAACGACCGAAAAGTCTCATGAGGATTGTCTCTCCTAACGGAAGAAAGTAAGCAAGAGGTGGCTCTTCTGTACGAGCAAGGCCATCCCTGGTGCGCGCCGCCTCGGCAAGCAATCGAGCGTAGTCGATACCTATACATATAATTGAACCGTTTGGCTCCATCGCCGCCTCCGGACTCTTGCTAGACTCGGCAAATGGCTGTCCGCATCGCTTCACTCTTCGTCTTGATCGCGCTTCCGCTGACCGTTCTCCCGTCGGCATCCTATGCCGGTTCGATGCATCACCATCAGGCGACGCGTTACCTCGGCGCTCCCATACTTCCGCTCACCGCGGCGGTCGTGACGGCCGGCGGCGGCGCGAAACGGTTTGACTCCCTGCGGTTGTTCGCCGTGCTCACCGGCCCGCACGAGGGAGCGGAGCTCGCCGCGCTGACGCGGCGGTACGGCAAAGCCCGCGTTCGGGCGTTTACGGTTACCTTCGATCACGCCATCGACGACGCCCTGACCGTCGCGACCAACGCCGGCGTCACGTTGCCTCCAGCTCCGTCCTACTTGCGTGACGGCGGGACGCTGTCGGCGCACCTCATTGCCGCCGGCACGATGGCCAACGGGCGTTACGACGTTGGATTCATGTTGGAGCACCTCATTTCGCGCAAAATCCACGTCGTCATCATGCAGCAGCTCAACACAGATCCAGCGGTCGGGAGCGTTCGCAACGCCGATTTTCACGCGATTTTGGCGAGCTTGATGGGCGACCTCAAGACCCAATACGGCGTCTAAAGAAGTCGTGCGAACACGTCGCGCTCGAGCCGGTGCATTCGCAATCGCCTGCTGTTTGAGTGCCTGTTCGTACAAGGCACCCCCAGTTGCGGTTCGCAGCGTGGTCCCTCGAGCGATCGTCGTCGACGACGGGGAAACGGGAACGAGCGCGGATCGCTTCGCATACACGGGAAACTGGCAGCACATTCGTGGGCGCCGCGACGGCAGATATGAGGGAACCAGCACGCGCTGCTATACTCCCGGAAGCAGCGTGTCGCTTTTCTTCTACGGACGAGGGCTCGCAATACACGGAATCGTCGGCCCGCAGGGGGGCCCTGCGACGCTCGTCATGGACGGCAAGCTGTACCTGATTACCTTCTTCGGACGGCAGAAGAAAATGGCAACGGTATTCGCTAGCCCGCCGCTGCGGCGGGGTGCGCACTCCGTGGTAATCGTTGTCGGCGTTAAGCCGAAGGACGTCGCCCCGAACGGATATGCGAACATCGACTACGCGCGCATTGATCCGTAGGTCGACGGCACCTTCAACGCCGAAAGAGGGCGAACACGGCTATCGGAAAGGCAACTATGCAGAGCATCTATCCCGGCGTTCGCTACAACGACGCGAGAGCCGCGATCGCCTGGCTAAAGTCGGCGCTTGGCTTTGAGGAACACGTCGTCTATGCCGGCGAGGGCGACAGCATCGGGCACGCTGAGCTCGCGCTTGCCGGAAATCTGATTATGCTGGGGGGTGTAAAGGCCGACCGCGGCACGAGTCCGCCGAGTCTCGGCACCGCTTCCGTGTACGTCGCCTTGGACACCCCTGAGGCGATCGACGCTCTATACGCTCGTGCGAAGGCCGCAAACGCGGAAATCGCTTCCGAACTTTCCGATACGGATTACGGATCGCACGAATTCGGAGTTCGCGATCCCGAGGGCCACATCTGGAGCTTCGGTACCTACAAGCCCCAGGCCGCCTAACGTAAACCCCGACCGTAGGGGCCGGGGGTCTACGTTGAGTAGGGACACGCAAGCTACGCTGCGTTCTTTGACAAGCACGTCCACCACACCCAAGCAATGAGAAGCAGCTGCAGCGGCAGCCTGACGTAAAAGAGCGGCGCACTCCCCATATCGGTGTACCGCTCGGGATGTTGTGCCATCTCGATATTTGCCGGAAAGACCGCAACGAGCAGCGCGATGAGGCCGATGCCCGCAAGCCTACGAGTCCTCCAGATGAGGACGCCGAATCCTCCGAGGCACTCGAAGACGCCGCTGACTCCAACGAGCAGGGGATGCGCCGGCAAAGAGGCCGGTACAATCCGAAGGTAAGGCGCCGGATGCAAAAAGTGATTGGTTCCGGCCGCGATAAAAAACACGCCGAGTACAACCACTGACATGCGCCATATCACCTTCATCGCAGAAGCTACGGCGCGTAGGCAAAGATTGCCCCCTGCTTCGCTCGTTCATCCACGGCAGCGCCTCTGCATAGCGGAGAACGTGGGTCGCGACGTGAACGGCTCAGCGTTATGGGCCAGTTCGCGCGACAGTTTATGGTCGACCCCACCGGCTTAAACTAGTAAGCTTTAATTCCGTGCGCGTGTCCCAAGCGCCGAGGCCGAAGTAGAATTTCGGAGCCGCGAGTTCCCGGCTTTACGCGGTTCAGGATCGTCGAGCGCGAATGAAGGTGAGAGGACGATTGGCCCACAGACGACTGGTCCATCAAGCTCTCGAAATTTGCGAAGCACTTAAGTAAAGTAACCGTAGTGATCGCACGCTATGTTGCCGGCGCCTGTTTGACGTTGGCGCTTATGGGCTGTCAGTCGTCCGGCTCCGGGTTGGTGGCACCGGCAGAGCGGCAGCGCGCGAACGATCCGCTCTCTCGCTCCGACTCAACTCGGCAAGAGAAGATTCTCTTCAATTTCGATGGCACCAACGGTCTCAACCCGACATCGGGGGTGACGCAGTTGAGGGCGCGCAGCGACGCCTTCTATGGAACCACCGCGACCGGAGGATCGGACGGCGTCGGCGTCTTCTATCGGGTGACGGCTGCCAGTTCGGGTCGCGTCGTCCGCAACATCAAAGGAAACTTCTCGCCCGCGGGGGCGCTGACGCCGCTGGGAAACGAGTTCTACGGAACCGCTGCAGCCAACGATCGTTGCCGGTCGCGCCGAGTCGTTAAGTGCGCCGGCGAGGTTTATGCGATCGGCAAGTTCGGCAAACGGCGATTGGTCTATGCCTTCAAAGGCGGACGGGACGGCGCGCAGCCGCGGGGCGCGCTGACCGTTTTGAACGGCACGCTGTACGGCGTCACGTCCTACGGCGGCAAATACGGCGTGGGTACCGTTTTCTCGATTACCCCGGACGGCCGGGAGAGGGTGCTCCACAGCTTCGTCAAGCCGTACGGTGTTCAACCGACGGGCGGCCTCGTCGCCGTCAACGGGGTGCTCTACGGCACGACCGCATCGGGCGGCGCAAACTCCGACGGCACCGTCTTCAGCGTCACGACCGGCGGCCGAGAGACCGTGATATACAGCTTTGCCGGGTCGCCCGACGGCGCTTCGCCGCAAGCGGGACTTACGGAGCTCGACGGCATGCTCTACGGCACGACTGCCGGCGGCGGCGCCGAAAACTGTAGCCTGGGCGGCGCGTGCGGCATCGTTTTCTCCATCGACACGTCGGGTCACGAAACGGTGCTGCACAGCTTCGCCGGCCAAGACGGCGACACACCGGTCGCCGCGCTCGTCGACGTTGACGGGGCGCTGTACGGCACGACCACCATGGGAGGCGGCGTATACGGCTGCGGTGACATCGTCTCGTGCGGCACCGTCTTTTCGATCGACACGTCGGGCAACGAAAGCGTGGTTCATAGCTTCACGGGCGCGCCCGATGGCGCGTTCCCCAGCGCAGGGCTCGTTTATTCCAACGGCGCGCTCGTCGGAACGACGCAAGGCGGAGGCTCGGGAGACTCCAGAGATTGCATTAACTACCGCGGATGCGGAACCGTCTTCGCGATCCCGCTGCCGACGCATCGGTCGCCGAAAGAGCGATAGCGCCGTGCGTTTTAAATCGGTTGTCTCGATCGGTACGATCGCCGGCGTGCTGCCCGTTCTCGTAGCGTGCGGCAGCGGTCTGCATGCGTTCGACGTGACACCGAACGCGGTAACACCGATGGTACGCACGCCCGCGACCGAAAGTGTTATTCACAGTTTCGGAGCCCCCGGCGACGGGGCCGTTCCGGGCGCGGGTTTGATCGACGCCGGCGGCACGTTGTACGGCACGACGACTCTCGGAGGACGCAAAGTGGGTTCGCTGTGCAACGTCACCGGCTGCGGAACGGTTTTCAGCGTGGCCCCCGACGGCGAAGAAGCGGTCGTCCATGCGTTCACCGGTCCCGACGGCGCAGACCCCTCGGCCGGTCTCGTCGATGCCAGCGGCGTGCTGTACGGCACCACGAGCTACGGCGGCGTGCACGGTCAGGGCACGGTCTTCAGCGTCACGCGATCCGGTAAAGAGCGCGTGCTGCACAGCTTCGGAAGGATACCGGACGGCCAAATGCCCGCGTCGAGCCTCGTCGCCGCAGCGGGCGAACTCTACGGCACGACGCCGTTCGGCGGTGCGAACGATACGGGCTGCGTCTTCACCATCAGCCGCTCGGGTCGTGAGAAGGTGCTGTACTCGTTCAAAGGCGGTTCGTACGGCGATGGCGCTTATCCGGACGCCGGCTTAACGGAGGTCGGCGGCAAACTCTACGGCACCACCGGCGGTGGCGGCTCCGGAGCCGGAACCGTGTTCGAGATCACGTTGACCGGAAAAGAACGCGTGCTGTACCGGTTCGCGCTCTATGGCGGCGATGGTAAGGGGCCGAATTCCCCTCTCGTCGCGCGCGGCGGCACGTTCTATGGGACGACGTTATCCGGCGGAACGAACGACTTCGGGACGGTCTTCAGCGTAACGAGAAACGGCAGAGAACGCGTCCTGCATCGTTTTCGAGGCGTTCCGGACGGGCTGTCGCCGTTCGGTGGGCTCGTTGACGTCGGAGGAATCTTTTACGGCACGACGTGGCAGGGCGGAATGAAGAGCGGTGAGTCCGACGCCGGCGTCGGCACGATTTTCTCGATCGAACCTTCGGGAAAGGAACGCGTGGTATATGCCTTCGCCGGGGCGCCCGACGCCGCGCTGGTGCCGGCGGGACTCATCGAGGTGAACGGCGCGCTTTACGGCGTCGCATCCTCCGGCGGCGCCTATCCCGAAAAAGATTGCCCCGCCGGCTACGCTGATGGATGCGGCGCGGTCTTCAAACTCACGCTTTAAGAACGCACTTAGAAGAAACTTGACCGAACCCGCCGGCTCAACATCGGTCTCGGTTTGCTCCGTCGGCTTTCTTGCCGCTGCGAGCGATTCGGGCGCGCTGACCGTCGCCGGCTTTTCAGATCGTTCGCGGCGTTCGTTTCAGCCGTGTCTGAGAGGGTGTTCAAGCGATGTGCGCTGCCTGGGAACGCGTGCGCTGAGTGGAGCATGATTCATTTGACAGACGGCGGACATCCTGGTGGGAACAGGCATAATAATAGCATGAGCCGGCCATGCCGTCGCGCACTGTTGTCTTTCGGTGCCGGATGATTGGACGTCGCTTGCGCCTACACATCGGGCGAGTCCGCGGCCCGGACTATAACTGCAACCGTATCGCAACCGCCTTTTTGACGGCGATCATGCTCAAATCTTGGCGGGAGCGTGTAGGAGGTTCTCCTAACGTCCCCGCCACTACCCCCTGAGCGTCGATGGTCCCTGATAGTACTGGCTTTATTGCGCTCAGGGCCACGAACGTCAATAAGACCAATGCGCACTTTTGCCCGATTCTGTGTAGCAAACGGTGTAGTGGCTCGGGTGTGTGAGCGCAGTAACTGCACTTCGCGCCGTTGAAGGGCACCAGCTTCATGCCTCCGACCCATCGTTTAAAAATTGTATTTGAAGGACGTTAAGCCTGCGATATGGCGCAGGATCGAGCTTTCCAGCGATATGAAGCTTCCGCGGGTCAGTCGCGCTCTGATCGCGGCTATGGGCTGGACCGACACGCATCTCCACGCGTTCCGCGTGGGAAGAACGTCCTACGGAGTGCCGGACGACGATTTCCCAAGTGACCTGCGCAGTGAACGGCAGGTCACGCTCGCTGAGATTGCTCCGAGCACCGGCGGCTCGTTTTGGTTCGACTACGACCTCGGTGACGGCTGGACGCACAAGGTGACGGTTGAGTCGATCATTTCGAGTCAGGGCGAGACCAGTCCGCGCTGTCTTGCCGGCGCTCGCGCTTGTCCGCCCGAGGACTGCGGCGGTCCTCACGGATATCGCGCGTTGCTGAATGCATACGCGGATCCGCGACACGAGCGGCACCGCGAAATCATGCGATGGCTACCCGACGATTTCGATCCGGATGTCTTCGACTTGGATGAAACAAACCGCGCCTTACGCCGAGTCGTTCGCCCGAAGTCGCGCGTGAAGGCCGAACCGCTCGCCCGTGACGGCGCCTTGATCTTTCGGCTGAGCGTGCTGTACGAGCGCCCAATGCGCACGATGAGGTACGTCGAGATTTCGGCCAATGCAACGTTGCAGCAGTTGCACTTGACGATTGCCGCTGCGAGCGGCTATCGCGACCGGTATACGCTGGTCGACCGGAGCTTTGCATGCACCATGCCCGATGCCGTGCATGCCTATGCCAGAGCACGTGCGCCCCTAAGCGAACTGCTCCGCGATCTTGCGACTTTCGTATACGAATGCGAGCCGGCTGGAATACGCGCCGTCGTTTCAGTGACCAGATCGTTCGCGCCGCCACGACGCGATCGATTCCCGAAGGTCTACGCGCGCAGCGATGCGTCGCCCGATCGGAAATTGACGTCAGCTGCGCGACGGGGCGCCGATTTAGTCTATTTGCAGACCGAGCCGCGTCCGGAATCGGCGGCCTTTCGGCATGGCTTCTTTTCGGCGATCGTTGCAGGTCCAATGATCATGCCGACCGCGTATCTTTCTTGGCTGATGCCGCGTGCGAGCGAGTCCCTCGAAAGCCTCAACGCGCATCTCTCCGCGACGATGGCGGAGCAAAACGCCATTGCCGATCAGCTGCTCCGCGACTCTCACGCGTACCGTAGCGAGTTTGCGCAGCGGTTCGGCGATCGTGACTCACTAACCGACTGAAAGGACGGATTCGCCTTCGCTATGGCACTTGCGGGCGAAGATTGGATCGCGGCGATGCGAGCCGATTCAGAGTTGGAGCATCGCTTCGAGCCGATCGGAAGCCTCATGCAAATTGCATACGATCCGGACCAGCGGCACTGGCTCAACGATGCCGGCCTGCGTGCGAACATGGTAAACGCGCTTCCGCTGAGCGTCACGTTGCTATGGGAACGCTGGCGAGAACTCTTCGCGAAACCGGCACCCGCCCGCCGCAAGCGTCCAAAGACGGCCCCGAACGCGCCCTGCCCCTGCGGCAGCGGCAAGAAGTTCAAGCGCTGTTGCGGATCGGTGTTGCGACCGGTCTCGAGCCCTTAGCGCTCCCGAGGCTGCCTACGGCGAGAAGATCGGCCAAAAGACCGGTCAAAATGCCTGGCATTTTCGAAAAATATGCCATAATATAGTCCCGTATGACCCCTGAGATTTCGGCCAAAGCGCCTCTGGAGAACCCTCAGCGAATCGAGCCTGCCCTCCTCGAGTTTGCCCCGCCTCCGGTGGGCGACCTGATCGCAGAAATTTCGGCCACTTCGGCACGGCTTACTGGCGCCCTCAACCCGCGGACGGCCGCCAGCTTGGCTCAGTTGGTACGCATCATGAATGCCTATTACAGCAATCTGATCGAGGGTCATAACACACGCCCGGCAGATATCGTGCGCGCCTTGGCGGGCGATTTCGCCGCTGACGAGTTGCGGCGGAACCTTCAGCAAGAAGCGGCGGCGCACGTGCGAGTACAGGCCCGCGTCGACGAACTCGCAGCCGAAGGATCGCTCCCGGACCCGACGTCCGATGAGTTCATTCGGTGGCTTCATGCCGATTTCTATCAAGGCGTGCCGCGCGCGATGCTAACGGTTCGGGGACGCGCGGGCGAGTACGAGATGGAGCCGGGCCAGTACCGGATGACTATCGCACAGGACGTTGCGGTGGGCAGGCATCAGCCACCATCAGGCCTTTATGTGGCGAATTTTATGCGTTACTTTTCAGAGCGGTATCGGCTTAGCGCTTTGGGAATGGGGATGCGCATTATGGCCATGCCCGCCGCCCACCACCGCTTTAACTACATTCACCCATTTCCCGACGGGAACGGTCGCGTAAGCCGTTTGATGAGTCATGCGATGGCTCACGCTTCCGGCATCGGTGCGCACGGCTTGTGGTCGATTTCACGCGGATTAGCTCGCGGCCTCGGCGATCGTACCCAATATAAGCGGATGATGGACTTTGCCGACTCGCCGCGCGAAAACGATCTCGACGGGAGAGGCAATTTGTCGCTGGGCGCACTCATCGATTTCACAACCTGGTTTCTGGAAGTCTGCCTCGACCAGCTGCGGTTCATGAGCGAGCTGTTCGACCTCGATACTGTTGCCAAACGGCTACGCGGCTGGGCCGAACGTGACGATCGTTTCAGGCCCGAAGTGGGCCGACTTTTGGAAGAGGCTGCCGTTCGCGGCGAGTTCCATCGTGGCGAAGCCAGCAGAATCACCGGACTACCTGAGCGATCGGCAAGGCGGGTTTTGAACGACGCCGTCGCTGCGGGGCTGTTGGCTTCGGACACGCCAAAAGGGCCGGTTTCTCTGCGCTTCCCAGCCGATGACGCCGAAGCGATGTTCCCCCGGCTGTTCCAAACGGTGTAATCGCCGCGATCACCGGCCCTTAAGCCTATTCATTTCTGTGTAGCAAACGGTGTAGTGGAAAAGCCCGGCATCTCAAAAGCGCCCGTAAAATAAGGCGAAAATCGAGAGATGGAGGGAGCGTTTTGACTTGGCGGGAGCGTGTAGGAATCGAACCTACCAGTCGCCTTGCGACGACCTCAGCGATTTTGAAGACCGTGCGAACCACCAGATTCGTACGCTCCCATGGTTGTGAACCGTCCTTTATTATATAGCGGATTTCGTAGAGTACTGCTGCTGGCGGCTTCCGAGGCGAGGCCATTTGCCGATTTATTGCCGATCACTTTCTCAGCCCAGCTTCGTGAGGGCGCGTAACGGTCTTGAACGGCCAGCTCTACGGCACAACGGCTTACGGCGGCCGTTCGAAAGGCACGATTTACGTGATAACGCCTCGGGTTCAGAGAGCGTGGTCCATAGTTTCTCCGGTGGAAGCGGCGGTCACTTTCCCGATGCAAACCTTATCGCTGTCAGCGGAACACTCTATGGCACGACCATGTGGAGCCTCGGGAACCGCGGCGGGATCGTATTCCAGTACTCCCCTTAATCCGCCGCGGCGCGCAGCAGCGGCGCTAAGGGGCAACCTGCTAATAGGCGCTCATGTCGTGGTTGTGACGGTGGTCTAACGGCCGACTTCGCCTATCCGCCATAAGCGCCATACCGGGAGAGCCGCCCGAATCTGGAGCGGCCACGCCCTGGTTCACCGTAACGTGGCCGCATGAAACGAAGTTGCGGAGAGCCGCCGTTGACTACTCTATTTAGGTTCGATCGCTAAGGGCGTCGTTCGACCGCGGATCATCGACGTCTAAGACTTCTTTACGGACCGTTTCGCTGACCCGTTGCGTATCCTCGACTCGCCGCTTGCCGATGACCACTTCTTCGGTCGTTACGGGGCGCTTCTCGACAACGACGCGCTCCTCGCTAAGCGGGATACGAACGGTTTCCCCTTCGATCATCGCATCCGTTGCACTGGTGGCCGACGACGATACGGGGCGACGCTCGACGTAGAGCTCCTCGTGATAGGTCGGAACGTCGATGGTCTGCTGTCCTTCGACGACATTCTTGCGGACGCTCGCTTCACCTGAGGCGACGCGCTGTTTGTCGACCGACAAACGCTCCTCGCGAAGTTGCAGGCGTCGCTCTTCGGTCGCGGTTGCGCCAGGTGCATTACTGAAATCGTACAGTGACGCATCGGAAATGCCGCCGCCTTGCATGAGGCGTCCACCGGCTTGCTCGATCACGCGGGATGCGGATTCGTCGGTTGTATCGTTTGGATCGTTCGTCACCGTCAGGACCGCGCAACCGGCCGGGATGGCCTGTTCCAATCGGTCGGCGTCGGCGTCACCGACACCGTGTTTACGGAGTGCGTCTCCTAGCGAGCTCTCACCCTCGCCGGTAAAAAACCGGCCGACTTTGGCTAGCATGTCGTCATCGGCGAGCACAGCGCCGGCGCCGGGCGCATTCACGTGGCCGGGGCGAGTCGCCGCGACCCACGTATGATGATAGCCCACGTCGGCCAGCTCCTCGGCCGCAGCGCGTGCGTTGTCACGATCGGAGAAAATCGCGACGATTGTGCGTTCGTTGGAAAAATCGTTCACCGTGTTTGATTACCTTTCTTAGGAGAGAGGAGTTTGTCGGGGTGTTGCGGTCTTCGTGGCGCCGCCCTCAGCGATGTTCTGAATGCGGCTGCGGGCCGATTCGGCGCTCCCTGCCCACCGCTCGGTCAGGCGGGCCGCCGTGTCGCGGCCGCCGAGACCGAATGCTAGTCCGAGCGCCAACGATATGGCCGCCACCAGGCCGATGTACAGTGTGTTTACGACGATCGGTGCGACGTTGAGTTCGTTGATCGCCGCGACGATGGCAAACGCCAGAACGGCGCCAAATGCCAGCCGTCCGAGCAAATCCGACTGCCTAAGTTGTGCTTCGCTGGCCGCTCCGCGAGCTAGGCCGCCGACGATTTGGGCCAGAAACGCGCCGACGCCAAGGATCACGAGAGCGACGACGATGTTGGGAATGAAACCCAAAACTTGGTTGATGATCTGAGACACTTGCGGCATGCCCAGTTGTTCGGCAGCCATTTCGACGAAAATGAGTCGCACGACCCACTTGACGATTTCGCCTAAGATGTTACTGGCGCGTAATTTCGTCCCGCTGCGCTGCAAAAAGTCGTTGATGCCGATGCGATCGCCCACTTGGTCGACGCGGATAGCCCGGCAGAGGTTCGTTACGAGCGTCCCTACGATGCCGGCAATTACCCAACCGATGATCAGCAGGATGAGGGCGCCGATAATGTTGGGTATTGCCCCAAAGAATCTCGCGAGACCGGCCGTAAGACCGGTTAAAAAGCCCGCGGTCCAATCTGTAACAGTATTCATTCAATCTCCTCGTGTGTGTTGGATTAGACACTCGAGGTGATGGTTCGGTCACAACGGCTGCGAACTGATGTAGGGGCTAATCCTCTGCTGAAGGCGAGTCGGTTTCCACCGCGGAGCGCGATAGCAGGGCGTTGGGCAGGACGATACGCTGGCCCTCGTCTCCCACGACGACGATGTTGGCGGGATTGAGGCGTTCGATCTTCCCTTTGGTTCCGTTCAGGCGTATCGTTTGCCCCCGGGCGAACTGGCTCTCGACATATCGCCCGGCAACCAAGTTTTCCGCCAGCGTGCGCGCACCCCAGCCGACCGCGATGCCACCGGCCAGAGCCACGCCGGCCAGCATCACGAGCAGCACGTAAACGAGGAACGACGACTCAATCGTCAGTTGCTGCAGCGCCATGAGTAGCGCGATCACGATCACCGCGGCGCGAATGGCCATGCCGGCGAGGGGATGATAAAGGATCCCCGCCCGCGACATGCGTCCCGCCGCGTTCCGTGCAAGGATATCGCCAACTACGATGCCGCCGATCGCTATGACCGTTGCGAGTACGACGTGGGGAAGAAACAACAACAAGCTGTTCAGCGCGCCTGAGATGGGCGCAAGGCCCAGCGTGTCGATGGCCTGAACGATCGTCGCGACGAAGACGATCCAAAAGGCCATTGCGCCGATGAGCTTCGACACAGGCATACGAAAGCCAACCGTGGCCAAATCTTCAGTCAGTCCCGTCCGCTCTCCGATCGCATCGACGCCGACACGTGAAAGGAACAACGCGCACAGGCGTCCAGTTACCCAGGCGATGACGCACCCCACGACGACGATGATCAGCGCACTCAACAAGTGCGGAATATAGCCCACCGCTAGAGCCGCGTCTCGCGCGAGAATGATCCTGGCCTCACCCATGCGATGAACTCCTTCCTGATGCCGGATTCGTCCTGTGCTGTTCTCGCTCGTTATCAGGCGAGACGAGACGAATGAGACCTACGAGAGCGACGCATAAGGCTTGGAACGTCTCGTTGAGTCCCGTAATGAGCACGCTTCTTTGCCGTAAATGCGCGAGCGCCCTGAGCGCAATGTCGTTGGGTGCGGATTGTTCCGCGTTTGCCATTTGAGAGAGGACGATTCGGAACTCTGGCGCCGATTCAAGGTCGTTTCGATCGCTCATGCGTATTCCTTTACCAACTCTGCATGGGAAGCGCCCAAGATGCGGCGCAACGCTTCGCGGCCACGGAACACGCGCATCTTTGCAGCCGATAAGCCGCATCGCTGCAATTCCGCAATCTCGCTCATATCGTACTGATACATATCGCGTAGGACGACGGCGACTCGCTGCTCTGGCGGCAGCCGTAAAATGGCGGCTTCAATTCCGGCCCGCAGCTCGGCTTCGATGGTACGTTCCTCAGGCCGGCTGCGCTGTTCGTCGGGAAAGTCCGCAGGATGAGCGCCGTCGCTGCGTGCCGGCGTATCGAGTGACTGGAAGCGGATAAGGCCGCGTCGCCGGAGGAAGTTGAGGCTCCTATTGATGGCGATTCGGCGAATCCACGGACCGAACGTGGCGTCTTTTTCGAGCTCCGATATGTGCGTGAAGCCGCGTACCAGCGTTTCCTGAGCGATGTCTTCGGCATCGGCGGGATCGCCCAGCAGGCGCAGCGCCGCCGTGTACGCAGCGTTCTGATATTTGCCCAGAAGCGCGCTTGCCGCGTGGAGGTCGCCCGATCGCATCCGGTCGACCAATGCCTCGTCATCCATGTCGCTCCGCAACCGAACCAGGTGGCAAGCATTCTACCCCCCACTCTCACGGGACACTTGGGGGCTGCTGCCGGTCACAATTACCCACGATCGCGACTGCCCCACCATTGGAACGATTCAGGGCCCCAGCGGTGCCGTGTTCCCGACCTTCTCGGTGAAAACGTCTTCGAATACGTGCACGGCGGCTCAAAGCCAATCGCTACACTCAATCCTGATGCGGAGCCCTGGGACTGTAGCGTCGATCCCTTAACGGGCAACTTCGCCACCGTCAACCGCGATAGCGACGACACCGGGAGCATCTCGATTTTCAAGAACGCGACCGGTACTCGCACTGAGTACTTTCCTCCGAGCAGTCCATTCGGGCCAGCGTGCACTTACGATAACCTTTCTGCGCCCGTGGCGCCGTACGTAAAGTGGCCATCTTGCGTGACACGGCTAGATGCAGCCAGCGCCCGCTATGCAGGCAATCCAGAAGAGTGCCTCCATCGCGATCCACGCGACGACGACGACCAGTATCAGGATGCCACCCCACATGACGAGGCTGATCTTTTTACGGTAACCTATCAGGCCGAGCCCGCCGCCTATGCCCGACAAGACGAGAAGCGCGCCGACGACCACGAGCAGCATTAAGTCCAAAAGCTAACGCCGCTTCGCGAATCTAGCGATAGTGCGGAAAGAACCACTCCACCAAAGTCCAGACGAAGATCGCGCCAAAAACCAAAAGTAGAGCCGCTATCGGCAAAAGGGTAACGGTCCAAAACTCGGGCGGCGTCTGGTCCCGGCTTGACCTCCATGGCCGCCTCAGTCGTAGCTCACGATCGGACGGCGCATGGCGCTTCCGATGTGCCGATGGCCCTTCGAGCACCGGTACGGCTCGTAGCGACCGTGGTTACCCTTAAGGACCGAAACCTCGGCCTCTTCACGGCTGCCGAAGATCTTTTTAGGGGTCCCGTCGCCGCGAATGCACTCACGCTGAAGGACCGACTATCGCGCCGGCTGTATTCCGCTGCATGCCGCCCAAGTTACCCCTGCGCCGTCCCGCGACCCTGGCTCACCTCCGCCGCCGATAATACCTTATTATCGGGTTGCGCTGGCGGCCCGGCTGCGGCGATGGAACTGAGGCGCAACGCCGAAGCTCCCCAGCGCTGATCCGTTCATGGATCGAGGAGCAAGTAGTATGAAAAGCCTGAACTTGAGCCGCTCAGCTGCGGGGCTGCGGCAATGCTCGCTGGGTGCGGCGGATCGCTGCCGCGGATCGGCGCGCCTGGCGGAGTGCAGCAAACGCCCGCGATTACAGCGCATGCCGCGCATGGCAAGTCGTAGATGTAGCCAGAGCGAAGGGCCAGGATTTGCTCTACAGTTCCGACCTTAAGGAGCACGATCTTAGTGTATTCGTATCCAGCCGGAAAATTGGTCGGGCACCTTAACGGGTTCGCAGCATCTTCAGCGGGCCTTTGCTCCGATAGTGCCGGGAATGTCTATGTAACCTTAGCTGAAATCACCCGGATTCGACTTGAACAGGATGGTCAATAATGGGGAATCCCTGTTTAGTTAGAATCAGCGTGATGATGCTTCGCGAGCACTCGACATTCTTCGGTTTGGCATCTGCGCTGGTTTGCGCCGTTGTCGTCGGCAGTGTATCTCATTGGTCTCTTATCTTGATGGCGGCGACTGCTATTGCGGGCATTTTCTTCTTCCCGCGCCGCTTCTACGGGTTCAAAGAAGCGCGGGCGCTTCGTGATGCGGACTTCGAACTAGGTTCTGGAAAATCTGTCAGCTGGTACGTCGAACCTCCTCCGAATCAGCTTATCGCGAAAGAGCATGCCGAGATGCGTGGCGTGGAGGCAGGTGACGAATCAGAGGTAACTACTCGCGGTAAAGAGGTGTCCTCGGTTAGTCGTACAGACGACTAAGTGATGACGTCGCTCCATCGAAGGCGAAAAAGCCTTCAGAAGGAGCATCTCGTGGCACGACGTTCTCGCCGGAATCACTCTCCGGCCTTCAAGGCAAAAGTTGCGTTGCTCGCCATTCGCGGCGAACTCACAATGGCCGAGCTTTAAGAAGTTCGACATCCACGCCAATCTCATCACGCAGTGGAAGACTCAACTGCTCCAAAACGCCGTCTCGGCGTTCGAGGGCAGCAGCGTCAAGACCGAAGAGGTCGACGTGGAGAAATTGCACGCAAAGATCGGCCAGCTTACGCTGGAAAACGATTTTTTAGAAAAGGCGATGATCGAGCGCGACTACGATCTTCCGCTCACGCGCCAAGCCGATCTCCTTGAAATCTCTCGTGACTCGCTGTACTACGTTCCGGTCGGACCATCGAAAGCCGACTTGGAACTTATGCGCGAGATGGATCGCATTCATACGGATTTCCCGTTCATGGGCGCTCGGCAGCTGCGCGACCAGCTAAGAAAGCGAGGCTATCGTGTCGGCCGCCGGAACGTCGCACGGCTCATGCAGCTCATGGGTATCGAAGCGCTCTATCGAAAGAAACAACAAACGAGCAAACGGAATCCCGCGCACCCGATCTTCCCCTACTCCTGCGGGGTATGGCGATCGAGCGTCCGAACCAAGTCTCGTCAGCGGATATCACCTACATCCCAATGCAGCGAGGCTTCTCGTACCTCTTTGCCGTTCTTGACTGGGCGACGCGCCGCGTTCTAGCGTGGCGACTCTCCAACACCTTAACGACGGACTTCTGCATCGAAGCCGTGCGCGAGGCGGTCGCGCTCTACGGCAAGCCCGAGATCTTCAACACTGACCAGGTCAGCCGGTTCACCGGCGGCGACTTCGTGACGCTCATCCGAGAGGAACTCGGCACTCAGCTGAGCATGGACGGCAAGGGCTGCTGGCGAGATAACATCATCATCGAGCGCTTCTGGCGTTCGTTGAAATATGAGGAAGTCTACCTGCGCGCGTACGAGTCGGGTTCCAGGCTCGGATATCGATCGGGCGCTACATCGCATTCTATAACGGCGTCCGGACGCACTCCTCGCTTGACGGGCGCACGCCGGACGAAGCATACTTCAATTCACTCGCCGAGGCGGCATAACCGAGCGGAGCTATCACTTATCTAAAGGCGATTTGCTGCTCAAAAAACCTGTCCCACCTCTCCGGGACACCTGTTACCCCCTCAGCCATATACGAGATGAGGTTTTCATCGAGGATGAAGCGCTTCAACTCGCGGAGCAACGCTTGATCGTTCGAGTCCCTTGGTGGGAACGGAAGAAAGAACGACACCGCTTTGCCGGCGAGTTTATTCGCTGCGTCAGTTTCGGCGTAAGCCCAAGCAGCAAGAAGTCGGTCATATTGTGCGATCTTCAGATCCGCTTGAGCCTCCATAGGAGGCGTCGACCTCAAGCGAAGGTTATCCGCCCAAACGGGACTGAGCGCCGCGAAATATGATCGTAGCAACTAAAAAGTTACCGGTCACGCCCAACTTCTTCAGGAGTCACGACCGGTCCGTGGTTTGGCCACGAGGTGCGTTCGTGGTCGATTACGGCGGCGATTTGCGCCTCGCTCATCTGCGATACGAACGGTCGAAGCAGCTTAGCGTCAAGTACTACCTAGCCGTTTAACCGGTGCGACGCGCGCCTTTTGCGCCTTGCAAGGCGTAACTCGTTCATACTTTTGGCTGTGGAAAGGAGCCTGGCGATTGTACGCAAAGGGTGCCATCGATATGATGAAAATATTTGCTCGGGCTGCGGCGGCGGCCTCCGCGCTAGCGGCAACGGCGTGTAGCGGAGTCGGACCGGCGCCCGCAACGATACCTGGCGAGTCCGCACCCGCTTCATTCATGGTGCAAAAATTGTCCAAGTGCACGGCGTCTTCCGGTAGTAGCGTCTTCGTCGCCAACGAGCACGCCGGCGACGTCCTCGAGTTCAAGCCCCCGTTTAGTGGCAATCCAACGAAGTTGGCAATCCTTCCGACACCGTCTTCAGTGGCTTTCAATAAGCAAAGCTGGCTTTTTGTCGCCTCCGAATACGACAACGAAGTGTTGTTTTACAAGGCGCCGTACACCAAGCTTTCCGGCGAGACGCAAGTCGGAATCAACACGCCGTACGGAATCGCTTTCGATTCGGATGACGTTCTTTTCGTCGCGGACAGCAAGAATCAACGAGTGCTTGAAATCGCTCCGCCCTATACGAGTTCGTCTCCAAAAGCGATTATCACGAACGGCATGTCCGAGCCAACGGGGTTGGCATTTGACGCGCAATGTGACTTGTTCGTCACCCAGCAATCGGCAAATCAAGTCCTCGAATACGAGCCACCTTATACTGGCAGTCCCACGTCCGTTGCGCCTGGAAGCAAACGTCCCGCCGGTATCGCCTTCGACGTGAACGGCAATCTCTGGGTCGCCAACTTCGGTGCGGGCAGTGTCTTTGAGTATCGCAAGCCCTATACTGGCGCTCCAGCATTGAAAATTTCCGGCGTGAAAAATGCCTACGGCCTGGTGCTCAGTTCGAAGGCGCTATTTGTCGGAAGCTCCAACGAAATCGAGGAATTCCTGAAACCGTATACCGGGCCACCGAAGGACCGCTTTGGACAAGGGATCCTCAAGACGCCGCTGGGCATTACGCTCGGTCCCTAAACGCTTACGATATGAAAAGCCGGGCCAGCACTCTCGAACTGCCTCTAACGGGTTAACATTGAGCTTGGCACCGCGCTCGCGACGACATGGACAGGAAAGCGAACGACCGTGCCGAGCTCGACCGCCTTCATCAGTGCGCAAGGACGGCGGTCATCGCTTACACAGCGCGACTCAGAGTTCGCTTGCGGTCGCCTTGAGTTATACGGATGCAATTCTTCGGCGTGATCTCGAAGATAGTAGGAGGTATCTACGCATCTCGGCACCGCGTACTCGTTCCGGCCGGAGCTGTGGGGTTAGAAGTGCCGTATCGAATGCCTGAGTCTAAGACCTTATCATAAATGGACCGGAAACGCTTTTTGGCCATCGCCACCGATGTACCTAAAACATCGTAGCAGTCGCCAACCGAGCCCATCGAGGCCGTACGCCGGCCTCCTTGCAGCGTAGCCCAAACGCGATCGATGTGTACTGCGTCCCTTGGTCGGAGTGGTGGATGACACCGGTTGGTCGGCGGCGGCAGATCGCCATGTCGAGCGCATCGAGCACGACCTGAGTTCGCAGCGAGGTGCTCATTACCCAGCCGACGATTCGTCGACTGAACGCATCGAGAACGACAGCCAAGAACAGAAAGCCGCTCCACCTCGGCACGTACGTAATATCGGCGACGCAGAGTTGGTCTGGTGCCGTTGCGGTGAAGTTGCGCTCAACGAGGTCGGGCGCGGGTCGAGCATCGCGGTTGCGCGCCGTCGTCCGACTGCCTTTAGCGTCTTCCCTTGCTGAGTTGCCGATTTTTCGCCGATGTACTGGAAGGCAGTCCATCCGATGCCCTGGATCTGCTAGCACCGGATGGACAGTATTTGGGATTTTTTAGACGGCCTATAACAGTATGGACGACTGTTCACGATTTTGAAGACCGTGCGAGCCATCAGGCCCGTACGCTCCCAAATCCGATCACGCGTCATCGACTAGAACGGTTCCTATAAGGCGGCGCGGCCGGTCGCCGCCTCCCCAGCGACGGTGCCACGCTCGCCTGCTGTCCAGCCGGGAGTGATCCGCTCGGCATCGCTAGGAGATGGGTGCCGGACGGCCATACGGAAAACGGTAAGAAGTTCCCCGGGGCAACCGGTCTTTCGCCTCACGGCCTGGATGCCGCGGAATAGGATACTTAGGGAAACGCTTCTTGGAAGGTGATGCCATGGCTTTGAAGCCGGCGGGACTTTTGTCGTTGTTCGCTGCCCTCATGCTTCAGGCGTGCGGCAACGGCATCGGACCGCAAAGCCGCGCGCCGCTTCCGGCGTTATCCGCTCGAGCGAGTGTGAGTGAGGCGCGCGCTGCATCGGGCCAAGTCCGCAAAGCGCTCTACATCACGTCGAGCAGCCCATATTTCTTCGATCAGTTCGACCTGCCGCTGCACCGGGGGCAGCGACCGTCGCTCCATGAAATCGGCGTCAACGAGCCGTTCCCGGTCGCAGTCGACGATCGCAACGTCTACGTGGGCAGCTTCGACGACGGAACGGTCTTCACGTATCCTCTCCCGCTGCCCAGCAAGCCGCGAATTTTTTCCCCCGGCATCGGCGATCTCTCCGGCCTTGCCATCGACGGCGACTATCTCTATGTGGCCGGCGGGAACGGTCGCTTCGCAGAGGTGCTCCAATACCGGCTTCCGCTGATCGGGGGTGAACCACCCTCAGGCGAAATCGACGGACAGAGCAACGACTTGCTCGAACTCGCCGCACGCAACGGAACGCTGTATGTTTCGTCGTGCGCCACGGGAAACATCAGTGCGTATCGATTGCCGCTCGGCGCCAGCAACACTCCGCGGTACACGATCCCCACGCAGGGCAGCGAATACGGAATCAGCGTGGCAGTGGATCGCCGCTCACGCAATCTTTACGCCGGCTTTACGTTGGACGACGAAGTCTACGACTATCGGCTCCCCTATCACAACGGCGAACAACCCACCGTCCTTCAAGTCCTTTCGAAGAGCGGACGGCACGTCACGAGCGTTGCTGCAGGAGAAGGTCGTCTCTTCGTTACCGCGGGCGGAATACTGGCCTATCGGTTGCCAGTGGAAGCCGGCGCGAGTCCTGCGGTTTCCGTACGGTTCGGGGGAAACGCCGCCGGCATCGCCGTGAGCCCATAGGAAGCACGTTGATTCGGCGCTCCCCATAACAGCCGGTCCGCCTCCGCCTTGATGCAGCGCGGCCACCAGCGCGTTTGCGTTCCGGTGCGCAGTGCAACTCTCGCGAGCCGGAACGCGGCTGCCGGTCCCAGTACGTACATGATACCGGTGAGGACGTTTTGCGTCCGCTGCGTGGCGACGACCGACGGGCGGCGCTGACGTTCGATCGCGCGAACCGCGCCGTCGATCGACCCCGCGCCGGCGAAGGCAGCCGCGAGTTCGCGCGCCGCAACCACCGCATCGTAGATGGCCACGTTGATCCCTTGGCCCATCGCCGGAGACATCGGATGGGCGGCGTCGCCAAGCAGCAAGAGTCCCGGCTGCGACCATCGCTGCGCCACCTGGCTCACGGCCGGAAGCACCGCCAGATCGTGCCAGCCGCGCAGCGACGCTCGAACGGCACCGGCGAGTGCGGCGGGCACGCGCGCGGCGAGATGATCCGCAACTTCTGCAAACGGCCGCGCGCGCAGCGCGGCCAAGCGGCCCTTGCGGACGAACCATCCAACCTGCATCTGATGGCTCCGGCTCGCGAAGGCGACAACCATCTCGTTGCGGCTGAGCTTAACGCTGACGCGATCGGGAGAATCGCCGGGAAGCGGCGCCGACGACCACACGAGGTCGAACGGTACGGGGTGGTCGCACAAGGCAATCCCTGCGCTCCGCCGGAGGGCAGAAAATCGGCCGTCGCACGCGATCACCAATGGCGCGTGAAGCACGGTGCGTTCGCCTTCGTGCAGCTGCACCGAGATGCCGGTCACGCGGCGGCCCTCGTACGCGAGGCCACGCACGGAGCAGCCCATCGTAATGCTGCAGCGGCCGGAGCGCGCCGCCTCGCCGGCGAGCAGCTCGAGGAGTCGTTGCTGCGGCACGATCGTCATGCCGTCGTTGCTGCGGCAATCGAGCGCCGGCGGCAGCTCGAAGCTCGTGATGCGACGGCCGTCGTCCACATCGATGCCCGCAGGAAAGGCGTATCCGAGGGCGAGGATGCGATCCCGCAGTCCGAGCTGACGCAGAATCCGGCTCGCGCCGGGCTGAAGCAGTTCGCCGCGAAACTCCCGGGCGAACGTCACGCCTTGCTCGAGCACGCGGACGCGAACGCCGGCGCGGCTCAGCAGCAGCGCGAGCACCATCCCGGCCGGACCGCCGCCGACCACCAGGACCTGCGGATCGCTCATCCCGCCATCTTCACAAATGACTGTGAAGCAACTTTAAAGGGAACCGGTTTTGGGAAAGAGCAGTGAAGCGTTTTCTTGACTGTGGAGGGACGACGATGAAACTGTATACGGCGCTGACGGTCCTGGCGTTGAGCGGCATGCTGGCCGGGCCGGCGTTTGCGGCGCCAAACACCATGAACCACGTAAACAACGCGATGTCGGCGCACTCGATGACCATCAACCTCGGCGCGCAAAACAATTCAAAACAGAACGGTCAGGCGTTTCTCAACGACACGCCCCAAGGCCTGAAGGTCAAGGTCCAACTCGCGAACGAACCGGCGGGAGGTTCCGAGCCGGCGCACATTCACGAAGGGACGTGCGCCAAGCTGAACCCGGCGCCATGGAAGGCGCTCTCCAACGTCGTGGGCGGTGCCTCAACGACGACGATTCCGGGCGTTACGATCGCGCAACTCAAGAAGGCCCATTATGCGATCAACGTTCACCAGAGCGCGTCGAACCTCGGACACTACGTTTCCTGCGGCGACATCTGAGTCGTCGTTCCACCGCCATCGTCGCTCAAGGCCCGGAAGAGCATGACCCGGTAGCCTTTGCTCTCGATGCCGACGGACGTTACGCAGATTTCTTCCCGCGCCAAGACCGACTCGGTTTCCCAATCGCCGCGTTCGCTGTTGTACACCCGCGTGTGATAGCGGACGCCCGGCTCGAGCAAATCGGATAGATCGACGGGTACGCTGGTCGTCGCGTCGCTGACGTTGCCGACCAGCACCGCGATCTCGTTCCCGCGCTGCAGCGCGACCATGCGAACGATGCGCGAGAACACGGGAATCTTGTCCGAAACGTCGGTCTCGTACAGCGAATGTGCGAATTGCGTGTTGACCTCGCACGTCGTGAACAACGTCAGCGAGTCGCGGGTGCGCACCGCAAAATAGGATATCTCCCCACCATGATAGGGCAGCCGCCGCAACGCTACCCACTTCCAGTTCGATGGAATCAACGGGTTGACTTCCGGGCGGTCTCCCACCAGGGTCAAACCACACACGCCCTCGATTGCGGCCCACAAAAAGCGCGGCGGCTCCCAGGGGCTCAGGCGCATGCCGCGATTCACGAGTGAATCGCCGTTGAACCACTCGCTGAACTGCCCAGGTACGGTATCGTGCAGGCGCGGATCGCGCGCGTAGTGCTCGAACGACGCGCGGAGCGCGTTCACCATAAACTCCGGATGATAGCGAGCGGCCGCAAACGCGTACCACCACGTCAGGCCGGGCCACACGCCGCCGAGAAGGCCGGAAAAGGCCGCCGGATCGTAGCGCGGATCGAGCGCCGAGGCGGTGCGCAGCCCGGCTTGGGTCCAGAAGTCTGGTGAATTGAGCCGGGAGATAATGCGAAAACCCGTTTCCTCATCGCACGCGCGGAACATCACGGGAAACACCTGGTCGCCCGTCACGTCCGTGTGCGGGTTGCCGTGCGTGTCGATGTTCAGGTAGAAGAGCCCGTTTTTAGGGTTGATCAAGTGACGCTGCATCGCCGCTTGGATGCGCTCGGAGGCTTCCTGGAAGCGGCGCATGTCCGCATCGTCCTCCTTGATCCGCTCCGCGAGATGTGCGAGTTCGCGAAGGGCCGCCGCGCATTCGGCGTTGATTTCCGTCACCGCGCCGTTGATGGAGTAGTTGGCGATGATGTTGCGCCAACTCGCGATCGCCCATACGTTTCCGCGCGGGTCGTCGGCGGTGCATACCACGAGGTCCCTGTCGTCCATCTGCGAGATGATGTACTGGCCGGCGCGCGACAGCGCGGGATAAATCCGGCGAAGCCACTCGAGATCGCCGGTGCAGCGGAAGTGGTGGTTCGCCGCCATGATGAACAGCGGCGTATCGTCGTTGATGTTGAGGCCGTCGTCTTCGACGCGTCCGGTGAGCGCCTCCACGTATTCCGGAAGCTTCCCGTTGGGGTATTGCGATTGCACCGCCATCTCCAGCAGTGATCGTGAGAATTGCGACGCGAAATGATCGCAGCCGTACACGAACCACGCGCAATCCCGGATGACGACGTTCGACATTACGCCGGGATCGTTGGTAAAGAGCCAGCCGGTGGGATATCGTGCCATGACGCGCCGCATGTTGACTTTGCTCCAGATGGCGCCGTCGTTGATGACGTCGTCGGGCGTGATGACGTCACCGCGGTGCAGCTCTTCCTCGAGGGCGTTCAACGTCTGCTCCAGCGATTTGCTGCCCGATGCGTCCGCCGGAGCGGGCAGCTTTTCGAACGCTTGCGGAGTATAGATTTCCGTCCGGAAGGTGAAGCGCTGCTGTGCGCCCCCTGGCACCGCGACGTCCAGTTGGAGGCTGCCGAGGATGTCGCCGGTCACGTCGGTGGTGTTGTTGAGCGGTGCCGTTCGCGTCATGCTGTATACGTTGCCGAAATCGAAGCTCGTTTCATACGCCGACGGTTCCTGCGTAAGGCCGAAGACGCGAACGGGGCCATCGCCGCTCTCTTCTTTGGTGACCAAGGCGAAGCGCTGGCCGTCGTAGACGGCGGCGACGTTCTGCGCGCCGTCGCCGCGCAGCCGAGCGAAACCGTTCACACGGAGCTCCTGTTGGTGCTCTCCGCGGTTTTCGATCTCCACCTGCTGATAGAGGACCGGCGGATCGGACACCGTGGCACCGTCGAGCGGCATGAGCGGCAGGAACAGCGTTTCGGTCACGTAGATCGAGCCGCCGACGTCGAATCGCCTACGGACGAACGCCGGGTGAATCTCAACGTTCACGTCGTCCATCGCAAGCGTTAGCGGCGTGTAGACCTTCGCGCTGCCGAACGACCCGCTCGTTGCGTCGCGAAGCGGGCGCCCGGCGATCGAAAACCGGATCGCAATCGAGCCGACGACGGTGCGCCCATGCGCGATCGAAAAAACGCGCTCGACGTCGCCGGTGTTCTTCGTGTTGACCCACAGCGCGCTATTGCCCAGGCTGGGGCCCATTCCCATGCGTCCCGCCGTCGTCCGATAGCTCGGCAACCGCCGCATCGGATCGACGTGGTACGCCGATGATTCAGGGGGGGCGCTCATGGGACGCTTGATTGTCCCGGAGCGCCCCGCCTCCTTGCTAGTTAGTGCTGTCCCGGAATGCCCGGCTTGGCCATGAAGTCATACAGCCGGCCGTTATACGTCGCCGTTCCGGCGATCGTGCCGTCCGCGGCCATCGTTCCATTGAACGAGAGCGCGCTCCCGACGTTGAACTGCACGTAACCGTCGTTTTGGTTCACCGAGCCGGTCACGGGCTCGATTCGGTTGTTGAGCCGATCGGGACGTGCCGAGATGCCGGTGTAGGTGCCGGCGATGGTCCCATCGTGGAGAAGGAGCTTCATCGTGCCGACGTAGGGCACGGCGGAGCCGAAGGTAGGGGTAAAGGCCGCGACATAAGGGGCGAACGTCGTGTCGCCCGCGTTGGTCACGGCGAGCGCCGGCAGAGCGAGGCTCGAGCCGGCGAAGAGAGCTGCCGCCAGTACGGTGCGGCACATTCCAACGAGTGTCATGTTCGTATTCTCACGCACGACGCTCCGAAAACGCTGAGTTTTCCATGAGCGCCGGATTAATGCAGCGAAGCACCCCGCGTGAAGACTTGCCCGGATATCCGTAACGTCGCGATTGTGGCCCACGTGGACCACGGCAAGACGACGCTGGTCGACGCAATGCTCAAGCAAAGCGGCGTGTTTCGTGAAGGCCAGCTCATCACGACGCGGGTGCTCGACTCCAACCCCCTCGAGCGCGAACGCGGCATCACGATCCTCGCCAAAAATACGGCCGTCCGGCACGGCGACGTAAAATTCAACATCGTCGATACGCCCGGCCACTCCGATTTCGGCGGTGAGGTCGAGCGGGTGCTGCAAATGGTCCAAGGGGTGCTTCTGCTCGTCGACGCGGCCGAAGGCGTCATGCCGCAAACGCGCTTCGTGCTGCGCAAGGCGCTGGAGCTCGACCTTCGGGCCATCGTCGTCGTGAACAAGATCGACCGTAAGGACGCCCGTCCGCGCGAGGTCGTCAATGAAACCTTCGACCTCTTCGTCGAGCTCGGCGCGAACGACGAGCAGGCCGACTTCCCCGTGCTGTTCACGAATGCCAAGGCCGGCATCGCTCGGCGTTCCCTCGAGGACGGCAGCGACTCGCTCGAGCCGCTCTTTGAGACGATCGTGTCGCACGTCCCGGAGGCGCCGGCGGAGGACGGTCCCTTCCAGCTGCTGATCTCCGCCATCGATCACAACCGCTACGTCGGGCGTATCGGAATCGGACGGATCTTCCGGGGAACGTCGCGGCGCAACGATCCCATCGTCAAAATCGCGCGGGATGGGACCGTCGCTACGGGGCTGCGCCTGGCGACGCTGCTCACCTTCGCGGGCCTCGAACGCATCGACGTGGAGGAGGCCTCGGCCGGCGACATCGTGTGCGTTTCGGGCATCGACGACCTCAACATCGGCGACACGCTGGCGGACGCCGGCACTCCGGAACCGATCGCTGCCGTCGCCGTGGACGAGCCGACCGTCTCGATGTTTTTCAGCGTCAACAACTCGCCGTTCGCCGGCCGCGAGGGCCGGTTTCTTACGTCGCGGCAAATCCGCGAACGCCTGGTCCGCGAGCTGCAATCGAACGTGGCGCTGCGCGTGGCCGACACGGCGTCCGCCGATACGTTCGAAGTGCGCGGCCGAGGTGAGCTGCATCTCGCGATCTTGATTGAGACGATGCGCCGCGAAGGCTACGAGCTGGCCGTCTCCAAGCCGCAGGTCATCGTCACCGAGCGCGACGGCAAGCGATACGAGCCGGTCGAGTACGTCGTCGTGGACGTCCCGGAAGCGTACGCCGGTGCGGCGATCGAGGCGCTCGGAAAGCGCAAGGCGACGATGTCGAACATGCTGCCGGTCGGCGACGGGCAGCGCCTGGAGTACACGATGCCGACGCGCGCGATCTTTGGGCTGCGCGGCGAGTTGCTGACGCTCACGCGCGGCACCGCAGTGCTTTCGCACACGTATTACGACCATCAGCCGTGGCAAGGCGAGCTTCCCGGCCGCAGCGTTGGCGCGCTCGTCGCCAGCGACACGGGGCGAACGACCGGCTACGCGCTCATGGGAGTCGAGCAGCGCGGCCGCTTTTTCGTCGCGCCCGGCGTGGACGTCTACGAAGGCATGATCGTGGGACGCGCCAACGACGAATACGACGTAGCGATCAACGCCGTGCGCGAAAAGAAGCTCACCAACATGCGCGCCGCCGGCTCGGATGAAAACGTTAAGCTCCCACCGCCGGAGGACTTGTCGCTGGAACGCGCCATCGAATTCATCGACGACGACGAGCTCGTCGAGGTCACGCCGAAAACGATTCGCCTGCGTAAGCGCGTTTTGAGCGAATCCGAGCGCCTTCGCCAGCGCAAGCGCGAAGCAGCAAAGCTCTAACGAGTCCCGGCCCGCGCGTCACGGGGAGGGCCGAACAAGGCAGACCTTATGCCGGCGCGGCTACCCGCTCCCCGATCGCAAACGTTAGCTCGCCGCGGTTGTCGTCGAACGCGACGTCCACCGTGTCGCCTTCATTGAGTTCGCCGGCGAGAATCTTGCGGCCCAACGGCGTCTCGACTTCTCGTTGAATCGTGCGTTTGAGGGGACGCGCCCCGTATGCCGGGTCGTATCCGACCTTGACGATGTGCCGCTTTGCCGCGTCCGAGAGCGCGAGCGTGATGCGGCGCTCCGCAAGGCGCTGGCGCAGCCGACGCAGCTGGATGTCGACGATCTCCAGCAGCTCGTCTTCGGTCAAGCCATGGAAGACGATGATCTCGTCGACGCGGTTGAGGAACTCCGGACGGAAGTGCTGGCGAAGCTCGTCGAGCACCGTCGCCCGCATGATCGCGTAGTCCGCGCCGTCGAACGAACCCTTGTAGTCGAGGATGCGATGGCTCCCAACGTTGGAGGTCATGATGACGATCGTGTTTTTAAAGTCGACGGTGTGGCCCTGACCATCGGTGAGCCGGCCGTCATCGAGGATCTGTAAGAAGACGTTAAAGACGTCGGGGTGCGCCTTCTCGACCTCGTCGAAAAGGATCACCGAGTATGGCCGGCGGCGCACCGCCTCCGTGAGCTGGCCGCCTTCTTCGAAGCCGATGTAACCCGGCGGCGCGCCGAGCAGCCGCGCGACGGTGTGCTTCTCCTGGTATTCTGACATGTCGATGCGAATGAGCGCGCGTTCGTCGTCGAACAAGTATTCCGCGAGCGCGCGAGCCAGTTCCGTCTTTCCGACGCCGGTCGGCCCCAGGAAAATGAACGAGCCGATCGGACGATTGGGGTCGGCCAGCCCCGAGCGCGAGCGCAGCACCGCCTCCGCGACCGCATCGACCGCCTCGTTTTGCCCGATCACGCGCTCGTGCAACTCGTCCTCGAGGTGCAGCAGCTTTTGCTTTTCTCCCTCGAGCAGCTTTGAAACCGGTATGCCGGTCCAGCGGGCGATCACTCCGGCGATGTCGTCCTCGTCGACTTCTTCTTTCGAAAGACGCGCGCCGTCGCTGCGTGCGAGACGCGCCTCCTCCTCGCCTAGCTCCTTTTGAAGCTGCGCGAGCGTGCCGTAGCGCAGCTCGGCGGCCTTGTTAAGGTCGTACTGCCGCTCGGCCTGTTCGATCTGCACCTTGGTCTGCTCGATGCGCTCGCGAATCGCGCGCAACTTCACCGCGGCGTTCTTCTCCGCATCCCAGCGCACGCGCAATCCCGCCTGGTCCTCGTGCAGCCCGGCGAGCTCCTTTTCCAACTGCTCGAGGCGACGGCGGCTTGCCGTGTCGTTTTCCTTGCGCAGCGCTTCGCGTTCGATCTCGAGCTGCATCACGCGCCGCGACACTTCGTCGAGCTCTTGCGGCATCGAGTCGATCTCAGTTCGAAGCTTCGCGGCAGACTCGTCGACGAGATCGATGGCCTTATCGGGCAAGAAGCGGTCCGTGAGGTAGCGATTACTCATCGTCGCGGCGGCGACGAGTGCCGCGTCCTTGATACGGACGCCGTGATGCGCCTCGTATTTCTCCTTGAGCCCGCGCAAAATAGAGATCGTGTCTTCCACGCTGGGCTGGTCGATGATCACCGGCGCGAAGCGCCGTTCCAACGCCGCGTCCTTTTCGATGTATCTGCGGTATTCGTCGAGCGTCGTCGCGCCGATCAAATGGAGCTCGCCGCGCGCGAGCATCGGCTTGAGCAGATTGCCCGCATCCATCGCGCCCTCGGCCTTGCCTGCCCCGACGACCGTGTGGAGTTCGTCGACGAACAGCACGATCTGACCCTCGGAGGCGGCCACGTCTTTGAGCACTGCCTTGAGCCGCTCCTCGAACTCGCCGCGATACTTGGCCCCCGCGATCAACGCGCCCATGTCGAGCGAAACGATGCGCTTGTTCTTCAACCCTTCCGGCACGTCACCGCGCACGATTCGCTGCGCCAATCCTTCGACGATGGCGGTCTTGCCCACGCCCGGGTCGCCGATGAGCACGGGATTGTTTTTGGTGCGCCGAGACAGCACTTGAACGATGCGGCGAATCTCTTCGTCCCGCCCGATCACGGGATCGAGGTTCCCGCGTTCCGCTTCGAGCGTCAAGTCGCGGCCGTAGCGCTCCAGCGATTTATACGTTCCCTCGGGATCTTTCGTGGTGACGCGCTGGTTGCCGCGCACGTCGCGCAGCGCCTCCAGCAGCCTATCCCTCGTGAGGCCGGCGTCGCGGAACATCCGCCCGATCTCTCCCGACGACTGAGCCATCGCGAGCAGCACGTGCTCGACGGACGTGTAGTCGTCTTGCAGCGCCTTCGCTTCGTTCTCCGCGACGCTCATGATGCGCGCGAGTTCCGGCGAAAGCGTCACCTGCGCGGAGTCGGCGCTCGCGCCGCTGAGTCGCGGCAGACGCCCGATCGCTTCGGTGACGCGGCGCTCGATGGCCTTTGGATCCGCGCCGGCCCTCGTCAAAATGTCGGGAACGACGCCGCGCTCCTGCTCGAGCAGCGCGGCGAGCATGTGCTCGGGCACGGTCTGCGTGTTGTGCTCCTGGAGCGCACGCGAGTAGGCCGCGTTGAGGCCCTCGGAGACGCGCTCCGTCATCTTGTCGACGTTCATCTCTCAACCATCATACAACGCGGCTCCAGCGGCGGTTGCAGGAGTGCGGCGCGCCGGTCACTCGTAGTCGGGTGCGAAGTAGCTGTTTGCGAACCGGTGGTGGATGAAGAACTGCGCGGGATAGGGGGCGGCGATCTTTTGGAAGGGCCGAGGCTTCTGCGAGAAGTCGAAGCAGTCGGCGGCAGGCGACGCCGCGCGTGCGTCGGCGGCGGCTAGGTGTCCGAGGCCGTAGAGATCCTCGGCGAAGCGCAGCACGCTTGCGGTTTCGTACTGCACGTGCGACACGCGATGCTTCCTGGCGTAGGGAGAGATCACGAGGAGCGGCACGCGAAACCCCACGCCGTCGTAGTCTTCATACGGGGGAGCTACGTGGTCGTAGAAACCGCCCCAGTCGTCCCACTGGACGAAGATCGCCGTCGAGTCCCAGAACTTGCTGGCGCCAACCGTGTTGACGATCGCCGACACCCATGACGGCCCATAGCCGCCGCCGCACTCCAGGTGGTCAGACTCGGCGCACTCCGGCGTGATCCATGTGAAATTCGCCAGCTTACCCGCCTGCACGTCGGTGATGAACCGCCAGTTCGGCGACACGACGTCCTTCTTCCAATCGCGGCCTCGGAAAATATGGCGTATGGCTTGGTACGCCGACCAGGTCCCTCCGTTGCCGCCGCGGTCGTTGCCGTAGTGCGGTGCGTAGAACCGCCACGACAGCCCCGCATTATCGAGCTCGTCGCCGAGCGTCTGATAGTCGAAACAGGCCTGCTGCTGCGGGCCGTCGGGATTGCGGTCCTGCGTGATCGTCGCGACCGTATCGTACTTTCCGCCCTCGCAGCCCCATAGAAGAGAATCGGGCAGGTCGACGCTGGACTGCGCCTGGGCGGCAATCACATACTGATGTCCGACGAAGCTCTCGTCCAGCTGCGACTGGAACATCCGGTCGCCGACGACCCATTCGTGCGCCATGGCGAAATACGGTTTGGACTCGTCGTGCGGAACGTAGACGTACTGGGGGTTCGGCGGCCCGCCGTACGACGATTCGTTGTTGAATCCGTTCATCAGGCAGTTGGTGCCGGGGACGCTTCCGGTGCCATGGCATGCCGCGAACATCGCGTAGGCCGAGTGATCGATTATGTACACTTTCGTCAGTGACGAGGGCTGCAGCGCGATCGTCTGACCGTTCGAAGTCATCCCTTTGGAAACGGTGTCCGCACCGGGATAGCCCTGGAACAGGTTGTCGAAGCTGCGGTTCTCTTGAACGACGTAGATCACGTGCGTGATCTTTCCGGCGCCGGTTGCGTCGAGCGCGCGCAGCGTGGACGGCCCCTGCAACGACGGCAACGGCGAACTCGTACGGGACGCGCAGCTCGCGAGCGCGAACAGCGAAAGGATCACAGCAGAGCGCAGCGACATCGCCGATTCTTCCGCGGTGCCGCCGCTCCAGCCTGCGCGGAGGAGAGGCATGCAACACCAAACGCGCAACGTGCCGATCGCCGGCACTCACCGAAACGTTTGGCCCGGCGCCGCTCTCGCCGGCGGGCTGTCCGATGCGGAGGTGCGTCTGACGGCGTGGCTTCGCCCAAAACGCGGCGGTGATCTCGATGCCGACCGCGCGCGGGTACTCGGTGCGACGCCGCCGGCACGGCGCACGTATGCGTCCCGCGCGGACCTGGCGCGACAGACGGACGCAGATCCGGCTGACGTGGAACGGCTGCGACGGTACTGCACGACCTATGGCATCGACATCGTCGCGACGCATTGGCGTTCCGCCGTACTAAGCGGACCAATGGAGAAGATGGTCGAGGCCTTTGGTGCGACGGCCGCAACGTACGAACTTCCCGACAAGCGGCGCTTTCGGCATCGCTCCGAGTCGCTGCACGCGCCTCCGGAGATCGCCGAAATGCTTCGGGGTCCGTTCGGCCTCCATCAGTGGCCGCGCTCCCATGCCATCGGCGCGCTTCACGGCCGCACGGTCCCCCTATCGGCAGGCGATGTCGCGGAGCGCTATCGGTTTCCCGATGCGGATGGTTCCGGCCAGACCGTAGCCATCTTGCAGCTGCGCGGCGCGTTTCGCGAAGACGACTTCATGCAGCGGCTGAAAGGGCAAGGCGTTGCGGCCGCGATCCCCACGATGGAACGCGTCGACGACGCCGAGCTCGCTCACCGCATCGAAACAGAAAAAGACGTCGAGTCCGCTATGGATACGCAGATCGTTGCGACGCTCGCGCCCGGCGCGCAGCTCGTCATCTATGCGGCACCCGACGACGAGCGCGGCGTGCTCGATGCCATTCGCACCGCGGTGTTCGACGACAAACGGCGGCCGTCGATTCTTTCGATCAGCTTTGGGTTTCCCGAATACCTATGGACGCCGGTAGCGCTCACGATTCTCGACGAACTCTTTACCGCAGCGGCCTTGGTCGGAATGAGCGTCTTCTGCGCTGCCGGGGACAACGGCGCCGAACTGGACGCAGACGGCACGCCGCACGTACTGGCGCCGGCGTCGAGTCCGTTCGTTCACGCGTGCGGCGGCACCCAAATCGGGGACGTTGGCGGTCAAAGCGTTGAGAGCGCGTGGGAGCGCACCGGCGGCGGATTCAGCCGGCGGTTCGCCGCGCCGCCATGGCAAAGCGTTGCCGTTACGGCCGCGGCAAGCGATCGTCTCGCGCCGGGCCGTGGTCTGCCCGACTTCGCCGGCCAAGCGATGCCGGGTTACGAGATCGTCTTTAACGGTGCGACCCTTGCGGCGGGCGGGACGAGCGCCGTAGCCCCAATGTGGGCGGCTCTCGCGGCACGAATCAATCAACGTTCGGCTCAGCCGATCGGCTTTTTCGCGCCGCTGCTGTACGATACCCCGGCCGCGTTTCGCGATGTGACGTCGGGCGGAAACGGCCTCTTTACGAGCGGGCCGGGCTGGAATGCCTGCACCGGTCTCGGCGTCCCCGTTGGGGACGCCATCGATGCGATGCTGCGGGCGCCGGCTTAGGCGCTAAAACCCGACGCAGCCGAGCGCGTCATCGTGAAATACCTGATGTGCCGCTTTGTACTGTTGCGTCGCTCGTGCGAGACGGTCCGTGTCACACCCCGGCATCGCCGCCAGTTTCTGATGCAACTCGTCGATCGAGCGCGCGTGTGCGTCGAGCGCGCTCCGCACGTCCTCCTTTACGTCGGCCATGCCGGCTCGTCTCCTTTCGGCGTTGCCGCCGGGTCGTGCTGTGCTCCTTCATGTATCGCCGCGGCATAAACCAGCGCCTGCTCCTCGCTCAAGTGCTCGCCCTCACTCATGCGCCGCCGTCGTTCCTCCGGCCGGCATCCGCCGTTCAACAGTTCCACGAGACGCTCGTAGCCATGCCGCTCCGTATGCTGGCGTTCCTCGCCGCTCGACGCGTAACGGCGATCGGTGAAGCCCAGCAGGACGGCGGCTCGCGCCAGATCTCCCTCGACCGCCGCCAGCAGTGCGTGATGCTCGAGCACGGTGGTGAGCCATCCCGAACGGGACGCGCGCTGCAGCGCCAGAGCGTCGCGGAGAGCGCAGCGCGCATCGGCCATGTCGCCGGCCGCGATGGCGTAGGCGCCCAAGTTCGAGAGCACTAAGACGAGATAGACGGAATTGAGAGCGCCGTACGCTTCTTTGGCTTCACGCGCCGCAGCCCTGGCCGCCTCGACGTTGCCGGCGGCAAAGTGCAGTTCACCGAGGTTCAAGAGTGCGCTCGCGTGCGCTTCGCTTCCCGGCCGCTCCCGGCTCGCCACCTCCGAGAATCGCCGGCGCGCGCGTTCGACGTTTCCACGCTGAAGGTCCGTTACCGCCCAAAGCCGCAGGACGGCGTTCGCAGTGATTCGCGACAGCCTTTCCGGCTGTGCGTACGCCTGCGTAAAGGCGTGGTCCGCTTCGTCGAATCGCCCTACCGAACGGTAACACGCACCGAGATTGGCCAGCGCGCGCGCGCATTCGTCGGTGTCGCCGCTCGCACGTGCGGCCTCCAGCGCACGCAGAGCCGTCTCTTCCCGCCGTGCCAACGGCCGGCCGACCAGCCATTCGAGGAGGACGCAATGCCGGAGAATGCGCGCGTGGACGAGCGGATCCGTCGCGGCGCCGCGCGACGCCGTTTCGAACCAATCCAGCGCCTCATGCGGCGTCGTGATCGACTCCGGCCACTCCAGCTTCGAAAGCAGTAGCTGGCCGACCGACGGCTCGTGCCCGTGAAGAATCGTCCATTCGATCGCCGCGCGCAGGTTGTCGAGCTCTCTCCCCAACGTTTCGCTCCACTCGACGTCTTCGAGCGCCGCGACGAGCGGCGCGAGTTCGTCAACGAATTCTGCGAAGTATCGCGCGTGAATCGAAGCGACGGCGTCGAGCTTGCCGGATTCGATCAGCCGATCGACGGCATACTGACGAATCGAGGCAAGCATTCGATACCGCGCCTCAGCGCCCGTCGAATCGACGACGACGAGCGACTTGTCGGCCAACGAAGCGATCGCGTCGAGCACCGCCCATTCGTCCATCGCATCGTCAACGGCGCACACCTTTGCTGCCGCGGCCAACGTCCATCCGCCGGCGAAAACTGAGAGTGCCGCGAAGAGCGTTCGTTCGCGTTCCTCCAGCAAGTCGAAGCTCCAATCGATCGTTGCGCGCAGCGTCTGCTGGCGGGGAAGCGCGGTGCGGTCGCCGCCGGTCAGCACGCGAAAACGCTCGCCGAGACGCTCGGTAAGCTGCCGGGGCGAAAGCACGTTGATGCGTGCCGCCGCCAGCTCGATCGCCAGCGGAATGCCGTCGAGCCGCGCGACGATCTGGGCGACCAACGCTTCATTTTCGCCGTTCATCGTAAACCGATCGTTCGCGGCACGCGCACGATCGGCGAAGAGCGCCGCCGCATCGTCGGCGGCAAGTGGTGAAATGCGCACGACGCGCTCGCCGCCGATGCCGAGAGCCTCGCGGCTCGTCGCGAGAATGCGCACGGTCGGGCAGCGGCGGACGATCGCGGCCGCGACGCTGCGCGCCTCGGCGACGACGTGCTCGCAGTTGTCCAGTACGAGCAGCAGCCGCCGGAGCGCCAGATTGTCGGCGAGCGTATCGAGCAGCGGACGATTTGGAATCTCGCGAACGCCCAGCGTGAACGCGATCGTCCCGACCACGAGCGACGCATTCGACAACGGCGCGAGCTCGACCAGCCAAACGCCGTCGGGGAAGCCGTTGATCGCTTCCGCGGCCGCCTGAATCGCGCAGCGCGTCTTCCCGGCTCCCCCCGCGCCCACGAGCGTCACGAGCGGCTGCGCCTCGATCAGCGGCCGAAGCTCGGCCAGCGTTTCGTCACGGCCGACGAACGACGTCAGCTGCCGAGGCAAATTATTCGGCAGATTCTCGAGGGATCGCAGCGGCGGAAACGTTTCGGTCAATCCGGACGCAACGATCTGATAGACGCGCTCGGCGCGCGCGAGATCCTTGAGGCGATGCGTGCCGAGGTCGCGGAGCGCGGTATTTGCAGGCAAGGCCTCGTGGAGCAGTTCCGCAGCGGCACCCGACAGGAGGATCTGACCGCCATGCCCGACCGCGAGCAAACGCGCCGCACGGTTGAGCGCAGGACCCAGATAGTCGCCGTCGCTTTCCCGAGCGTCACCGCTGTGGAGCGCCATGCGCACGCGAATCTCGTCCACCGACGAAAAATCTTCGGCGAGAAGGCTTCGCTGGCTGCGAAGCGCCGCCGCGAGCGCTTCGGACGCCGTCGGAAATGCGGCAAAGAAGCCGTCTCCCACGACCTTGAAGACGTAGCCGTTGTGCGCGTCGATCGCCTCCCGCATCAATGCGTTGTGGCGTGCCAGTGCCGACGCCATCGCGCCGGGGTTACGCTCCCACCGTTGCGTGCTGCCTTCGATATCCGTAAAGAGGAACGCGACCGTACCCGTGGGGCGACCGTGCGTCACTGCGGGCGCTTTCGGAGCCGGCGATAGTCGCCGTCGCGGATCGTCACGGATTGGGCGTCGAGCCATTCCAGCAGAGGAACCGCGTACTTTCGCGACGTCCCAATCAGATCCCGAAACTCCGCGGGGGTCATCCGTTCCCGCTCGCGTAGATGCGTTTCGACGCGCGCCCGGATGTTCGCGATCTGCGAGCCCCGATACAGCTCGTCTCCGACCTTGACGAGCGCACCGCGCGCGAGCATCGTGTCGAACGCCTTGCGTGCGCCGGTGACGGCAGAACGCCGCACTGCAGCCATGGCTTCGGGAAACGGCGACGGGAGCAGCGCCCGGCCTTCGTCGATCGGCACGAGCGAGTCGAAAAGCGCCCGCTGTTCGTCCGTCGAGGTCGGCTCGTGGCTCACCGCGGCATAGTAACCGGCGCGATTCATCAGGCGTCCTTCGCCTGCGAAGTGCTCCAGTACGCGCACGAGCAGCCTCTCCGGCACGGCGAGCGCTCGGGAGAGCGCGATCGAGGTCACGCCCATCGCCCACGGTTCCTCCCGATGCGACGCCTCGAGGCGCTCGCACGCGCGCGCCAACAGATCCCGCGCCGCGGCACCGTCGACGTAGGCGTGCGGGCGGGCGACGGCAATCGCGTCGCCGCGCTCGACGAGGCGGTGCAGCGCATCCGCCGTCGCCGCTTCGCGCAAGTTTGTAGTTGACGCAATCGTTGGGACGTCGAGCGGTTCCAGCTCGCACGAGCGCAGCACCGCCAGCACCGCGGCTTCGTGGGGCTCGTCCTGCGGCGCCCGCGCCTCCAGGCCGACCCCCACGACGAACCCACCGCCCAGCAGCGTCATCGGCGAGGGCCGTCGCACGACGAAGCGGAGGCCCGGAAATGCCACGACTGGCTCGCGCAGCTGCAGTTGGGCTGCACGCTGCGGTTCCGGGCCGTCGCTCGGATCTGCGATCAGGGTTCCCAGGATCTCGGCCGACCCGATGTAGGCGCGCACCGGCGTGCGGCGGCGCACCAGCGACGCGCCTTCACTCGGGACGAACCGCACCGCAAAGCTGCGTCGTGCCGTCAATTCGCGTCCGACGATCGCTTGACCGCGCGCGATTGCGCTGCGCTCGATACCCGGAACGTTGAGAGCAACGCGCGCGCCGGCCGTGACGCGCTCGCGACGCGACCCGAACACGCCGATGCTGCGCACGTAGGCGGGCGCACCGCTCGGTTCGAGCGCGAGCGTTTCGCCGGCGGCGACCGCGCCCTGCATCAGCGTCCCGGTGACGACCGTGCCGAGCCCGGGGAGCACGAACGCGCGGTCGATGGGAAGGTATGCCGGCGCGTCGGCGTTGGGCGGCGGCAGTGCGGCGATCTCGTCGTGGAGCGTCCGCCGCAGCGCGTCGAGGCCTTCACCGGTGAGGACGGAAACCGGAAGGATCGGCGCATCGTCAGCGATGGTGTCGCGCAGCCGCTGCGCAATCCGCGCCAACGCGCGCGTCGCCTCTCCCCGCTCGATCAGATCGACCTTCGACGCGACGACGAGCACGCGGCGAACGTTGAGCAACGCGAGGATCGCCAGATGCTCGAGTGTCTGCGGCATCACTCCCTCGTTCGCGTCGACGACGAGAATCAGCAGCTCCATCCCGGCCGCCCCGGCGAGCATGTTGTGAAGGAAGCGCTCGTGTCCCGGAACGTCGACGATACCGGCTTCCACGCCGTCATCGAAACACAAGTGCGCGAAACCGAGGTCGAGCGTCATGCCTCGCGCGTGCTCCTCCGCCCAGCGGTCGGGATGCGTTCCCGTGAGCGCGGCCACGAGCGACGACTTCCCGTGATCGACATGTCCGGCCGTCCCGACGATGTGCACTGCGTCGTTCGAGCGCTATGCCACGGCGCGGAGACGATAGTCCGCTAGGATTTCACCCGCGGCGCGGACGCCCGACTCGGCACCACCCTCCATGAATCCCTGGTACTCGAGCGACGTGTGCTCGCCCGCAAAATGCACGCGGCCTTGTTGCCGCGCCTCGTGGCCGGCGACCGTCGTGCATTGCCCGACGAGCCAGCACGAATAGCTCGCACGAATGTTTGGGTCCGCTTGCGCGTTGCCGAACGTGGCTTTGCCGTTCCAAGTCGACGACACGCCGGGCCAAATTCGATCGAGCTGCGCGAAGAAGCCGCGCACGTGGCGTTCGACCACGCTGGAATCTTCGACGCGCGCGTATGGCGTGGCGGGCGTGTCGACCATCGCCGGACCGGCGGCGGTGAAGACCTCGATCAAACCGTCGCGGCCGCGTTGACCCAGCGAATAATCGAGGCCGCTCTGGACGCGCAGCGTCGTCCAAATCTGGCCCGTCGTAGGCTCCGGCCACGGATGCGGCGTGCGGGTCCACGCGCGGCGATCGAACTGCAGGTGGAGCTTCGTATGGTAGCCGTAACCGAGGTTTTCGATCGCGTCGACCTTTCGCGCGTCAAAACCGGCGCCGGCGTAATCCAGCGAGCGGAGCACGATGAACGGAATGGCGAGCACGACGCGGTCGGCATGCGCCGTTCGGGGGCGGCCGTCGCCGGCGAAGCGAAGCTCGTACGTTCCGTCGGCAAGCCGGCGGAGTGCAGTTAACGCGTGTCCGAAACGAAGGCTGCCTGAGGGCAGCGCCGCGGCGATCGCTTCCGGGAGCGACTGGCTGCCGCCGGCGAGGATGTAGCGCTGGTCGGAGTAGCCCAAGACGTTCATGCGCCGGCTCTGCGCGTATCCCCGCTGCACGCCGAGCTGCGTTACGAGGTTGAGCGCACTCAGTTCGTCGGTCTCGCGACCGTACTCGTTGCGGTACGACTCGTTGATGAGCCGGCCGAGCTGCGAACGCAGGCCGCCATGCACGTAGCGTTCGATCCACTGATTCATGCTCATCGCGTCGAGCCGGCGCGCCGCCGGCGTCGCGTTCGCGTACGTGGTGGGCGAGGGAATTTGCGCGAGCTGCGCTTGCAGCACGGGATAGAGGTTCGCGAAGTCGCGGTCCGCGGCGGACATCGAATAGTACCGGCCGTCGAGGTAGCACGTGTCGCGCGCCCCCGCGGGAAGCGGCGCATGCGTGTCGAGCAGCGCGCAGCCGAACCGGCGCGCCAGCGCGTGCATGTTGACGTGGAGCGAATCGACCATCGCGCCGCACCACTCGGTGTGTTGCCCTTCGTCCCAGTAGCGGCGTTCCGAGTGCATCCGTCCGCCGACGCGCGTGGACGACTCGTACACAGTCGCGTCGACGCCGGCTTCGCGCAAGCGCAGCGCGGTCACGAGCCCGGCGATGCCGGCGCCGACGATCGCTATGCGTTCGCGCCGGTGCGCCTGCGGACTGCCTCCAAGCCTGAATCGCTGCATCTCCGTACCGAGCGCGGCCGCGCCGGCCACTCGAACGAATTCGATTCGATTCATGCGGCCGCGCGAGCCGGCATGCCGCCCGGCGTCACAGTTTCACGCTGAGGTCCGCAAAGAAGCCGAAGGGCTGCACGACCGACGAGATCCCCACCTCGGTGATATTGAAGAACGTGCCATAGGGATAGCGGAGTTGGACGGGCGGTTTCCGGATGAAGTTGCCGGCTGGCGCCAAGATGTTTGAAGGCAGGTTCGAGTACACGCACGTGACGGAGTTGTCCCAGGCGTAACCGCGTTGGAAGCACCTATCGTAGAGATTGACGGCCTGGACGGTCAGCGTCACGCGAGCGCTTACGTCGTAGCTCGTTTGAAGGTTCAGCGTCAGCTGCGCCGGTTGCATGAACGCGCCGAGGTTGTCGAACCGCCCGCTGTACGGGTCCGGAAGGAAGATCGCGCCAATTGCGCCGCCGGGGCAGCTCACGCCGGGCGTTTGCGGCGTCTTGGCCGGCTGCGATGCGCACGACTGCGGCACGTAGCCGGGCCAAACCAGGGGAGAGCCGTAATTCGATCCGTCGACATAATGCAGCGACGGCGTCAGCGCGACGCGCCCGCGGCGGTAGTTGAGGATCAGCGACGCGACGTCGGGCACTTCGTAGCCGTTGGCGGCGTTAAAGGGACTCGGAATCACGTCGTACGGCGCGTACCAGGCCGTCGTATCGAAGAGCGGCTGCAGCGCCTCGTGGTAGTAGGGGTTTGGTATCTGCAACTTCCCTTGGTCGCCCGTGCCGGACTGGCCGTTGGGCAAGACCGGCGCCGCGTTACCCACGTATGCGCCGCTCCCGCACGCTGCCCAGTTCGCCGACCCGCGGTGGGCGCCGGCGCAGGCCGATGTGTACGAATTGTAGAGCTCGATCTGCGTATTGAGTGAATCGATCACGCTTACGCCGTTGATGGGCTTGTAGCGAATTTGATTCTGCGTGTGCGTGTAGGAGAGCAGCCCGGATAAGCCGTTGCGCGCAAAATCGCCGTACTGCAGCGACAGCTCGACGCCGTAGGAACGCTGCGTCCCCACGTTGAGCCCTGCGAGCGTCCCTTGAACGGGATTGATCGCTTGAAACTGCAGTTCGTTGCTCGTATTGCGGTAGAACGGCGTCACCTTGTACGAGAGTTGCGTACCCTTGACGTGCTTTTCGAGCGATAGGTCGAAGTTATCGGACGTATCGGGGTCGACGTTATGGTCGGGAGTATGATAGCCGTTGGGATAGAACTGCGCGATGAAGGACGCGAGGTTCTGCTGAAACGTGTTGTACTGATAGTACGATGAACCTTCGGCGCGCGCGTACTTCCCCGCAGAGCCGCGAATTACGGTATCGGGATCGATGGTGTAAGTGAACGAAAGGCGCGGCTGAAAGACCTCGGCGACGTCGCTGCCGGCGCCGACGTTGTAAAGGCCGTTGCCGGGAAGCGTTAGCGGCCGCAGGCCGGCCGCGCATCCGCCGAACGAGTCGGTCGCTGCGTTCCACGTCCACTGCGGCGTGCCGCCCGGCGCACCGCAATGTTCGTTGTTGTACGCGTCGAACCAAAACTGGCGTGCTGGGTATCCGTCTTCCAAATTGTTGGTAAAATAGGCGAACCGGTCGAACCGCGCGCCGGCGTTGACGACGAGCCGGTCGTTGGGCTGCCACAAGTCCGTCAGCGCGAACGAGCCGAATCGCGGCGTGACGTCGTCGACCTGAGCGCTCTGCCCGTTCTCGGTCACCATCCAGCTCGCCCCTGCCTTCGCGGCCGGCGTTCCAGGCGGCGCCGTTCCGGGCGTGAGATCGAAGCGGAATCGACCTTCGCCGGGATAGCAGCCCGCGGCGCTGAGACACCCGCCCTGGCTGCCCGCATCGAAACAACTCCACGGCTGTCCGGTCGTGTAATTGTAACATTTGCCGTCGGGCGTGCCGTAACTGGAAAGAATGGTACCGAGGCCCGTGGGCGCGCGGCTCGTGGTGAACGGGTCCGTCGAGCTGAACATCGCGTTATAGGTCTGAAGCCGCTGTGTCGCGTACGACGCCTCGGCCGTGATGAGGTGCCGTTGGGACAGCTGGTTCGAGTAAATCAGGCTGCCGCCGTAGCCGTGCTCGAGCACCTCGTAGTCGGCCGGGTCGGAGCCGAACACGAGCTGCGCGCTCTGCGGACCGTTGATGAACCACCGCGAGTACGCGCCGTACACAATCGCGCGCAGATATGAATGCGAATCGAAATTCTTTTGGTACTGCAGCTTCTCGATCGAATAGCCGTTGTAATTTCCGTCGCGGTCGTTGGGATCGACGGGCGCGCCGACGGCACGATCGGTGGGGCTGCTCGGAAACAGTCCAACGACGACGTCCTTGGCTACGGGGGGCGCCATGAGCTTTCCGCCATAGTACAGCGAATCGAGGTACGGCATCGGATAGCCGATGCCGGTCTGCGCGCCGACGGCAGGCGTATAGCCGATGTCGAACGGCGAACTGTAGAATTGCGCGGCGATGCCGCCGGTGACGTAGAGCAGCTGAAAGTCATCGCGTAAAAAAGAGTCGCGGTGCGGTACGCCCAGGTGCAAATTGATCACGTTCTCGCGGTCGAAGTTCATCGCTTGCGCGTAGCCGTAGCCCGGTTGACCGATGAACCCGTAGTTGGGCGCCTTACCGCCCGATCCGTCGAGGATGTTGTAGACGTTGTTGCCCGTCGGGACGTACAGCGGATAGAAATACAGCGGCACGCCCACGGCGCCGAACTGGTCGCCGTAGCGAAACGCCTGGTCCGTCCCCGACAGGCCGACGTAATACGAAAAGAGGCGATCGGGCGTCGCGCCGCCGGCCTCGACCGTCGCCTGATGGTAGAAGGCCGGACCGCCGATTCCGAAATCGGCGGCGACGTATCCGGGAAAGGTGCCGGTCTTGATCACTTGGTTGATGTAGCCGGCGAGGCCCGATGAATTCGACGTGGCCGGCGTTCCGCCGGTATAGACTTGCACCTCTTGATTGCCGAGCGACGTCAGCGTGGCGATCGGCGCCAGGTCCGACTGACGCGTCGTCGGAAGGCCGTCGAACTCGTACGCGACTTGATCGACGTCGCCGCCGCGCACGTACACGCTTTGGTACCAGCCCTGCTGGTTCGAAGGGATGTTGACGCCCGGGGCGCTCGCGATGGCGCCGTACGCTTGAGTTAGCGATCCCGCGCCCGACAGCGGCGCAGCCGCCTTCTGGCCGGCAGCGTTCACTGAGTAGACGTCGCTCGTCACGCCGGAATGCACGAGTGACTGCGCCGATCGCGACGTCGTGCGCGCGATCGTCTTGAAACTCTTCTGCAGGCCGAGCGTGACGCTCGCCGCCTGATCGGCCAGAATCGTGACGCCGGTTTGCGATTGCGGATCGTAGCCGGACTTGGTCGCGCTGACGGTATACGTGTCGGGCTGCAGGGAGATGAACGCGAAGGTTCCGGCGGCGTCGGAAAGGCTCTGAGCGGTCTGAGACGGGGCGACCGCGCTGACGAGCGCTCCGGCGACCGGCGCGTGCGTCGCGGCGTCGATGACGCGGCCGCGCAGCGTGCCGGTGGTGCCCGCCCTCGCTCCGAGGGGCATGGCAACGGCCAGCACGAGCACACATCCGACGATTCGCTTTCCCAATGAGCACCTCGCGGGCGCGGGCGCGAAGCGCCCAAAGAAGAGCGCCTTTAAACTTGCCGAATACAACTTCCTCGCAGCATTGCCATGACGATAAGCGAAACGAGTTTCAGCGACGCAACCACGGCTTCGCTGGCGCGGCGGCGCCGGCAAAGCGTCGCGCGCGGCGTCGCCACGGCGCATCCCCTTTGGGCCGCGAGAGCGAGCGGCGCAACCCTGTGGGACGTCGAGGGCCGCCGTTATCTCGATTTCACCGGCGGAATCGGCACGCTCAACGTGGGCCATGCGAATCCCCTGGTGGTGGCCGCGATAGCGCGGCAGGCCGCGGCGCTGACGCACGCGTGCTTTCAAGTCGCCGCGTACGAGCCGTACGTCGCGGTGGCCGAAGCGCTCAACCACCGCGCCCCCGGGCGATCGCGAAAGAAGACGCTGCTGCTGTCGACCGGCGCAGAGGCGACCGAGAACGCGGTGAAGATCGCACGCGAATATACGCGCAGGCCTGCCGTCGTTGCCTTCGAGCACGCGTTTCACGGCCGCACGCTGCTTGCGCTCTCCATGACCGGCAAAGAGGCGCCGTATAAGCAGCATTTCGGCCCCTTTTGCGGCGACGTGTATCGAGCGCCGTTTCCGCACGCCCGCCGCGGCGTAACGACGGCCGACGCGCTTGCGGCGCTCGCGCGCCTGTTCGGTTCGGACGTTGCGCCCGAACGTGTGGCGGCGATCATCGTCGAGCCGGTCCTCGGCGAAGGAGGCTTCGTCCCCGCGCCGCCCGAGTTTTTATCCGAGCTGCGGCGGATCGCGGACGAGCACGGCATCGTTCTGATCGCCGATGAGATCCAGACGGGCTTCGGACGCACCGGCAAGTTTTTCGCGTGCGAGCACTATGGCGTGGAGCCCGACTTGATAACCGTGGCAAAATCGCTCGCCGGCGGCCTGCCCTTGGCAGCCGTCGTCGGAAAAGCGGAGATCATGGACGCGCCGGAACCCGGCGGCCTGGGCGGCACCTTCGCGGGCAATCCCATCGCGTGCGCGGCGGCGCTCGCCGTACTGGAAAGCATCGACGGCGCGTTCTTGGCGCGTGCGACGGCGGTCGGGGCACGCGTCGGCTCTGCTCTGCGCGCGCTGCAGTCGCGTTTCACGAGCATCGAGGACGTGCGCGGCCTCGGTGCCATGATGGCAATGGAGTTGTCGTCGGGCGCCCGGGACATCCTGGATGCTGCGCGCGAGCGTGGGCTGCTGCTGCTGCTTGCCGGCGATGGCGACGTGATACGGATCCTCGTTCCGCTCGTCGTCACCGACGAGGAGCTCGACGAGGGCCTGGCGACCTTGTGCGCGAGCGCGGAGGCCGTGTTTTCGAGGTGAACGCAAATTACCGGTGACCGAGAACGCAACGTCTACGAATACACGCAGCGCGTCTTAGACCTCATCGAAAAGAGCGACGTCACGCCTGCCGACGCGCAATGGATCACGCGCGAGACGGTCGAGTCGTTCCGCGACCATGTCAACCCGGGGTTCCTCGAGTACCGTAAGGCGGGCGACGCCGCGCGCGCCGGCGCCGTGGTGGAGTGGGCGGACGCGGGGCCAAACACCTACCGCGACGTCACGGGGCGAACCTACCTCGATTGTCTCGGCGGATTCGGCATCTTCAACGTCGGCCATCGCAATCCGAAGGTGGTAAAGGCAGTCTCCGATCAGCTGCGGCGTCAGCCGCTGCACAGCCAAGACCTGCTGGACCCACTACGCGCCATGCTGGCAAAGGCGCTGGCCATGCTGACGCCCGAGGGCCTGGAATATAGCTTCTTCTGTAACAGCGGCACCGAAGCCGTCGAAGGCGCGCTCAAGCTGGCGCGCGCGTACGATCCGGCAAAACAGACGATCGTCGCCGCGACGAAGGGTTTCCACGGCAAGAGTTACGGATCGCTGTCCGCGAGCGCGAAGGCCGAGTTCCGCCGCCCCTTTGGGCCGATGCTGCCCAACATCGAGCACGTACCGTTTAGCGACCTGCCCGCGTTGCGCGACATGATGACGTCGTGCAAGGCAGTCGGCGAAGACGTCGGCGCGGTGCTGCTCGAGCCGATCCAGGGCGAAGGCGGCGTGAACATTCCCGACGACGACTACCTACCGGGCGTGCGCGCGCTCTGCGACGAATTCGGGGCGCTCTTCATCCTCGATGAAGTACAGACGGGCATGGGGCGAACGGGCAAGATGTTCTGCTGCGAGCACTACGGTGTCGCGCCGGACCTCATGTGCCTGGCAAAAGCTTTCGGGGGCGGCGTGGTGCCCGCCGGTGCCGTCGTGGGGCGGCGCGACATCTTCGCACGGCTCTTTGCCAACCCGTTCTTGCACACGTCGACGTTCGGCGGCAACCCGCTCGCGTGCGCGGCCGCGCTCGCGACGATCAACGTGCTGATCGAGCAGCGGCTGCCCGAACGGGCCGGCGTACTCGGGACACGTATGTTGGCCGGCATGCGCGCGGCGGCCGAAGGGCACGCCGGAATCGTGGCGGCCGTGCGCGGCAGGGGCTTGTTAATGGCGCTGGAGTTTCACGATCACGCGACCGGCTTCGAGTTCGCAAAGCATATGCTCGAGCGAAGCATACTCGTGTCGGGCACGCTCGTGAACGCTCGCGTCATCCGTATCGAGCCGCCCCTGACGATTACCGAGGCAGAGGCCGACGAGGTATGCCGGGCGCTCGGGGAGAGCTTGGACGCCATCGCGCAACGGAGCAGAACGGGGGTAGAGGCATAATGCATACGACGGATTCTAAAGCACGCGCGGAAGAGATTCTCCGTTGCGTCCCGTGCATCGACGGCGTGATACCGATGTACGTGGGAGGACGGTGGGCGCTTTCGGCGAGCGGTACCACGCGCACGCTATACAACCCGGCCGACGGAGCGCCGATTGCGACCGTTGCCGAATCGGCCTCCGAGGACGCCGATGCGGCAATCGCTGCCGCACGTGAAGCGTTCGACGACGGTCCGTGGGGCAGCACCAGCGCCTCCGAGCGCGCCGCACTGCTGTTCAAGGTGGCCGACGCCATCGACGGGCACCGCGACGAATTCATGCGCATCGACACGCTCAACAACGGCAAGCCGCTGCGCGAAACGGAATACGATGCGATCGACGCGGCGAATTGCTTCCGGTACTACGCCGGCCTCGCAACGAAGCCGCACGGGCAGACCTTCGAAGTGCCGGCGCCCTCGCAAACGTTCACCGTGCGCGAGCCGATCGGCGTCTGCGGGCAGATCGTGCCCTGGAACTATCCGCTCCTGATGGCGACGTGGAAGCTGGCCCCCGCGCTGGCGGCCGGAAACGCGTGCGTGCTCAAGCCGTCGGAGCTGACGCCGTTATCGGCCATTCGGCTCGCCGCAATCTTCGACGAGCTCGGCATGCCCGCAGGCGCGGTCAACGTCGTGCTCGGGGCCGGCGCCACCGCCGGCCACGCAATCGCCGCAAGCACGCTGGTGGACAAGATCGCGTTCACGGGCGGCACGGTGACGGGCCGCAGTATCATGCAAGCAGCAACCTCCAACCTCAAGAAGATTTCGCTGGAGCTCGGCGGCAAGTCGCCCAATGTCGTCTTTAGCGACGCCGACTTCGACACCGCCGTCGACTACGCGCTGTTCGGCATCTTCGCCAACGCCGGACAGGTGTGTTCGGCGGGATCGCGGCTCGTGATCGAACGGTCGCTGCACGACCGTTTCGTCGACCGGCTCGTCGAACGGGCCGGGAACATCCGAGTCGGCGACGGTTTCGACGAACGCACCGAGATGGGGCCGATCATCTCGTCGGTGCATCGCGACCGCATCGAAGGGTACATTCAGGCCGGCATCGCGGAAGGTGCGACGCTGCGCTGCGGAGGCAACCGCCTTGGCGGCGAGCTCGCGGAAGGCAACTTTATCGCGCCGACGATCTTCGCGGAAACGTCGCCCGCGATGCGCATCGTGCGCGAAGAGATTTTCGGGCCGGTGCTCGTGGTGCAGACCTTCGAAGACGAAGCGGAGGCGATCGCCCTGGCCAACGACACGGTCTACGGTTTAGCCGCTGCCGTGTTCACGCAAGACGTCGCGAAGGCCCATCGCGTCATCCGCAAGCTCCGTGCCGGCATCACGTGGATCAATACCTATCATCCGACGTATAATGAGGCGCCGTGGGGAGGCTACAAACAGTCCGGAATCGGGCGCGAGCTGGGCACTTACGGTTACGACGCGTATACCGAGGTCAAGCAGATCAACGTCAACCTCGACGTCGCACCGTCGGGCTGGTTTCGCGAATAGGAGCGCCCGCAACGTAGTCGGCCACGATCCATGCGGTGCCGCAGATAACGAACGTTTCGCCCAGCTCGGCCCAAACGCCGAGGCTCCGCGGCTCGGCTAGCGCGGCCGGAATCCAGATCAGCACGCCAAAGGCGCCGATCATCAGGGCCGTCAATTGCGCGACCAACAGCGCCGATCGATTCGCCAACAACGCGAGGGCGGCCGCGACGAAGGCGGCCGTCGTGACGACCGCCCAGAACATTTGGCCGGGCGGAATCCACTTCGGAACCAGCGCCGCAGTCTCGTGCAAGTGAATCGCTTGTACGACCGCAAACGAGATGAGGCAAACGCCGAAACCGTAATAACCGACGCGCGCCGTTTTTGGACCGTAGACGATTGCGGCGCCCGCAGCCATCGAAAATTGCTCGAAGAAGTTACCCACGCCGTCGTAGACGAACGGACGATGAGCCCAGCTGGGCAGCCAGAGCAAGGCAAAGATGGCGTACAGCATCGCCAACGCTGCGGCGCCCGCGCGTGCGCTTCGTGAAAACTGAATCGCGACACCGCCCGCGACTTGCACTAGGGCGATGCAGTAGGCGACGATCTCCGGATGTGCGATCTTACTCAGCGGTATCTGCCACACGCTGACCTCGTGCCAGACGACGCCGCAGACGGCCACTAGAATCGCTGCGAGGCCATACAGATGGCGTCCCAAACCGAAATTTGGCGGTACCACGTCGTTCGCAGCAACGACCTACGGACGACGGCTGTGACAGCGCCTTCTGAGTTGGCTTTGTCAACACGCGAAGGCGCGTACGACGTCGGCGTCCTCGCCGGGGACGATCGTCCGCAAATCCAACAGCACGCGGCCGGCCTCGATGCGCGCCACAACGGCGGGCCGCCCACGGCGAAGCGCCGCGCTCAGACGTTCGGGGTCAGCCGCCGCGACCGCAACGGCGATCGACGGTATGCGCGTCTGTGGGAGCGCCCCGCCGCCAACGTAAGCCTCGCTCTCCACGACCGAGGCGCCGGATATTTCGCTGACGTAGGCAGCCGCCCTCGATCGCAGCGCGTCGAGCGTCGCGCTCAGCATCCGATACACCGGCAAACGTTCTCGAACGCTGCCATCGCGATAGCACTCCAGCGTCGCATGCAGCGCCGCGAGCGTCATCTTGTCGACGCGCAGCGCTCGCAGCAGCGGGTCGTTGCGCAGGCGCGCGATGAGGTGCGCGTGCCCCACGATGATTCCGGCCTGCGGACCGCCGAGCAGCTTGTCGCCGGAAAACGTAACGAGCCCTACGCCGTCCGTTACCGCTTCCTGAACCGTTCGTTCGTGATGCGCGCCGAATGCTGCAAGATCGACGAGTGCGCCGCTGCCGAGATCTTCGACCACCGCAACCCCGGCGCGACGGCCCAGTTCGACGAGTTCGCGCCCATCGACGTCGTGAACGAAGCCTTCCATGCGGTAGTTCGACGGATGCATGCGCAGCAGCAACGCGGTGCCGGGCGACAACGCGCGCTCGTAATCGTGGATGTAGACCCGATTGGTCGTGCCCACTTCGACCAGCGTTGCCCCGCTGCGCGTCAGCACGTCGGGCAGGCGAAAGCCGCCCCCGACCTCGACGAGTTGACTGCGCGCGACGATGACCTCGCGCTTCTTTGCAAACGTATCGAGCACCAGCAGCACGGCCGCCGCACCGTTGTTCACGACCAACGAGTCGGAAGCGCCCGTTACGTCACGGAGGATTCCGGCGAGCGCTCCATAGCGCGAGCCCCGTTCGCCGCTCCCGAGATCGTACTCGAGGTTGGAATAGCCGCCCGCGACGCGGCCCATCGCCGCGAGCGCTTCGGGTGCGAGCGGGGCTCGACCGAGATTCGTATGCAGGAGTATGCCGGTCGCGTTGATGACCGGTCCAAGCTCGCGGAGCCGCGCAAGGTCGAGCTGCGCGGCGACATCGGCCACGATGCCGGCGTCGGTGTGCTCGCCGCAGGAACGAGCGCGGTCCAGGACGGCGGCGGCGGTGCGCTTCAGTTCCTCTCTCCCGAGGGAGGCTTCATAGGCGGCAACGATCGGATCGGCGAGGATCCGATGCATCGCGGGGAGCTTACGCGACGTGTTTGCTCAACATCGACGTGACCGTATTCTCCGGGACGTAGCCGACGATCCGATCCACCGGCTGACCGTCCTTGAACAAAATAAGGCACGGTATGCCGGAGACCTGATACTGACCGGCAAGGTTTGGATTCTCGTCCGTGTTGAGCTTGACGAACTTCGCCTTGCCGGTGTGCGCGGCGGCGACCTTTTCGACGACCGGCGAGAGCATGCGGCACGGCCCGCACCAGGGCGCCCAAAAGTCGACCAGCACGGGCTGTGCGTTCTTCAGCACCTCGGCCTCAAAGTTCGTTTGCGTTACGTCTGGCAATGCGCTCATGTCTCAATCAACACTCCTATAGCTCCGGTTGTTGCGGCTCGCCCGTGATCTCGGTGATTTGCTTCGCCTGTTTGCCCAGGTTGGTGATCGCGATGACCTCATCGCCCCCGCCGAGGCGCTGGAGCCGGACGCCCTTTGCATCGCGGCCCGTCTTGCGAATATCGCCGACCTTCAGGCGGATGACCTGGTTGCCCGACGTAATCATGAGAATTTGATCCTCGGGTGCGACCAGGATCTGGTCGACGACTTGCCCGATGTCGTCGCGCTGCCGCGCGAACGCCTTGACGCCCTTTCCGCCTCGCGCCGTATGGCGATACTCCGCGATCGGCGTACGCTTCCCAAACGCCAGCGACGTCACCAGCAGCACTTCCCGCCGCTCGTCCTCGATCACGTCCATCGCGACGACGGTGTCGCCGCCGTCCAGGCTCATCGCCTTCACGCCCCGCGCCACGCGCCCCATCGGACGAACGTCCTTTTCGTTGAAGTGTACCGCCATGCCGCGCGTCGAGGCGAGGATGATGTCGCGCGAACCGTTCGAGAGGTCCACCGCGAGCAGCTCGTCGCCCGGGTCGAGGTTGATCGCGATGAGGCCGTTGCGCCGAACGTTGGAAAACTCTTCCAGCTTCGTCTTCTTGATGACGCCGCGCTTAGTGACCATCACGAGATATTGCTCCCCCTCGAACTTGTCGATCGGGAAGACGGCCGACACCTCTTCACCCGGCGGCAGGGTCAAAAGGTTTACCAGCGCCGTCCCGCGCGCCTGACGCGTGGTGTCGGGGATCTCGTATCCGCGCAGGCGATAGATGCGGCCTTTGTTCGTGAAAAACAGCACGTGGTCGTGCGTCTTCGTGATGAAGAAATTCCGGACGACGTCCTCGCGCTTGAGGTTCGCGATGCCCGTCACGCCGCGGCCGCCTCGGCTCTGCGTGCGGAACGTATCGACGGTCACGCGCTTGATATAGCCCCCGACCGTGTAGGTCACGACGACGTCGATGTTTGGCGTGATCTGCTCGATGGAGATCTCGTCTTCGGCCGGCTCGATGTTCGTCCGGCGCTCGTCGCCGAAGCGCTTCTTGAGGTCGACCGCCTCGCTCTTGACGATCTGCGCGATGCGCCGCGCGCTGCGCAGGATGTCCTGCAGCTCGGCAATCGTCTTGATCAGCTCCGCGTACTCATTCTCGATCTTCTGCCGTTCGAGTCCCACGAGCGTACGCAGCCGCATGTCGACGATCGCCTGCGCCTGCACGTCGCTCAGCTCGAAACGGACCGAGAGCCGCTGCTTCGCCTCGTCCGTCGTCTGGCTGGCGCGCACGATCTCGATGACCTCATCGATGTTGTCGAGCGCGATGCGGTAGCCCTCGAGCAGGTGCGCGCGCTCCTCCGCCTTGCGGAGGTCGTAGCGCGTTCGCCGCGCTATGACGTCCTTGCGGTGCGCGATGAAGTGCTCGAGGAGCTGCTTGAGGTTCAGCACCTGCGGCTCGAGCGGTACAGAACCGTCCTGCCGGGGCTGTCCCACGGGCACGAGCGCGAGCATGTTGAAGCCGAACGTCGACTGCAGCGGTGTGTGCTTGAAGAGCTGGTTCAGGACGATCTTCGGCGTAGCGTTGCGCTGCAGTTCGATGACGACGCGCATGCCCTTGCGGTTGGACTCGTCGTCCATTCGCGCAATTCCGAGAATGCGCTTCTCAGCGTACGCCTCCGAGATCGCCTCGACGATGCGGCTCTTGTAGACCTGATACGGGATCTCCGTGATGACGATTTTGTGCTTCCCGCGCTCCTCCACGATCTCGGCCTTGCCGCGGATCGTGATCGAGCCGCGTCCCGTTCTGTACGCCTCGCGTATCGCCTCGTGCCCAAGGATCGTTCCGCCCGTAGGGAAGTCCGGTCCGTGGACTATTTGAGACAAATCGTCGTCGCTCGTTTGAGGATCGTCGATAAGCGCCGCGATCGCGTCGGCGATTTCGCCCAAATTGTGCGGCGGAACGTTAGTCGCCATCCCGACGGCGATACCGCTCGATCCGTTGAGCAGCAACTGGGGCAGGCGGCCGGGAAGCACGCTCGGCTCAACGCCCTGGTTGTCGAAATTTTCGACGAACGGCACCGTCTCTTTGTCGATGTCCGCGAGCACGTCGAGCGCGGTACGAGCCAGGCGCGCCTCCGTGTAACGGTAGGCCGCCGGCGGATCGGGATCGATCGATCCGAAATTGCCGTGGCCGTCAACGAGCGGGTAGCGTAGGGTGAAGTCTTGAGCCATGCGAACGAGCGCGTCGTACACCGAACCGTCGCCGTGCGGATGATAACTCTTGAGCACCTCGCCGATGATGCCGGCGCACTTGCGATGCTGCTTGCTGGGATCCAGTCCCATTTCGCGCATCGCATAGAGAATGCGCCGCTGGACGGGCTTGAGCCCGTCTCGAACGTCGGGCAACGCGCGGGACGCGATAACGGACATTGCATACGAGAGATAGCTCTCTCGCATTTCATCCTCGACGTTGACCTTCGCGATGATATCGTTGTTCAATATTTACCTGTGCGTGTGATCTTGAGTAACGAGGACGACTTCAACGCGTTTGCCGCCTCGTTCGCGCGCCGTCTTCGTCCGGGCGACGTCGTTGCGCTCGCGGGCCCGCTCGGCTCGGGGAAGACCGCCTTCGTCCGGGCGATCGTGCGATCGCTGCACGGCACCGACCAGAGCTGCAGCCCCACCTTTACCTTTCGCCATCATTACGCGGGCGAACCACCCATCGACCACATCGACCTCTTTCGCCTGGACGATCCGCTCGAAATCCACGAGCTCGGTATCGACGACGCGCTCGACGGCCGCTCGATCGTGTTCGTGGAATGGTGGCGCAATGCGTCCGGCGCTTTTCCTTCCCGCCGCTACGAAATCGACATCGAAGGCGCCGGCAGCGAACCGCGCATACTCTGCATTCGCGGCCCGGCATGAACGTTCTTGCCGTCGACGCGGCGCTCGGCGCGTTTTCCGCGGCAATTGCATGCGACAATCGTCTTGCAGCGTCTTCACTCGAGCCCGGCAACGTCGCGCTCGAACGAGGTCTCGCCATCATCGAAACGGCGTTCGGCCGGTCCGGTGTCGCCCATTCGGCGATCGATCGCATCGCCGTGGGCATCGGTCCCGGCAGCTTCACGGGCCTGCGCATCGCGATCGCCTACGCCAAATCGCTCGCGGCAGCGTGGGACCGGCCGCTGGTCGGGCTATCGTCGTTCGATCTGCTCGAAATGGGCGGCGAATTCGACGACGTGTTGACGGTGGTACAGGGACGCCCAGGCGTCATCTCGGCCCGGCGGCGGCGCGGCGGCGAGGCGCGGCGCGCGTCCGGACGGACGGAGGACGTATTGTCCGCGTTGCTTGGCCACGTTGGACGCACCCTCGACGTGCTGGGAGCGCCGGAGGACGTGCTGCACGCGCTCGCCGAACGCGGCATCATCGTGCGTTGCGCGGAGCCCCGAGTGACCCCAGCGGCCGCGGCCGCCGCTCTCCTGGCTTCGACGCGCGCGCCGGAAACGAGCCCGCACGCGCTGCGGGCCGATTACGGCGAGCTCCCGGCCGTCACGATGCCAAAACGGTAGCCATTGCTACGGTGAAGATGGAACTCGAGCGCCCCGCCGAGCGGCCCGACGGTCTGGCGGTCGCGCCGATGGCGGCGTCGGACATTGCCACCGTCACGCGCATCGAGCGCGCGTGCTTTTCCACCGTATGGCCGTCCGACGCGTTTTACAACGAGCTCAGCACGAACAAGCTGGCGCACTACTTCGTGGGACGCTTTGAGAATCGCGTCGTCGCATATGGCGGCGTCTGGGTCATCCTCGAGGATTCGCACGTCACCACCCTGGCGGTCGATCCGAACTACCGCCGGCGGCGATTCGGCGAAATATTGCTGCTTCGGCTCATCGACGAGGCGATCGACCGCGGTGCGGCATGGATGACGCTGGAGGTGCGCGAGAGCAACGTCGCCGCACAGCAGCTCTATCGAAAGTACGGCTTTACGACGGTGACGATGCGCACCGGGTATTACAGCGACGACAACGAAAGCGCGCTCATCATGTGGGCCGGAAGCCTGAAGAGCGAGCTCTATCGGAATCGCCTAAACGTGTTACGGAACCGCTTTCAGCCGACGTGACCGCTTCCGCCGTACCGGCCTTCACGCTGCTTAGTCGAAGCGTGCGCGAGCAGATCGGGCAAACGGACCGCTACGCGCACAGCGTGCGCGTGGCACGCTGCGCCGACGCGCTGGCGCAGATCCACAACGTCGACGCCGGAAAGGCCCGGCTGGCCGGAATGCTGCACGACTTGGCGCGGCTGTACGCGCCGGCGCGGCTGATCGACGAATGCGAAGCTCGCGGCATGCCGATACGACCGTTCGAGCGCGCGCATCCGACGCTGCTGCACGCGCGTCTGGGAGCCGCGCTCGCCCGCGAGCGCTTCGCTATCACCGACTCGGAGGTGCTCTCGGCCATCGAGAAGCACACGACGGCCGCCGGAGCAATGACGCCGTTAGATTGCGTCGTGTATCTCGCCGACTCCCTCGAGCCGGCGCGCCGGTTTCCCGAGCGAGCGGAACTCTGCGAGCTTGCGCGGCGCGATCTGCGCGCCGCCATGCGCGACACGCTGTTGCTCACGTTCGCTCACCACGCGCGCAAGGGGGCTCCGCCGGCTCCGCCGACGCTCGACGCGGCGCGCGCTTTCGGCATCGATCCCTGCGACCTTTCGCCGCAGGAGGTCCCTACATCCGCGAGCTGATCGACGTCGTGCGCGAGAGCGCACTCGACAAGAAAGGCGACGGTTTCACCGTGCTCGACGTGAGGGGCCGCACGATTTTGGCGGACTCATTCGCAATCGTCAGTGGCCGTTCCAAGATTCAGACCCGGGCGATCGCCGATGCGATTGCCGGCAGCGTTCGGCAGAACGGCTATGACGTCGCGCGCATTGAGGGCTATGCCGATGGAACGTGGATACTCATCGACCTCGGCAACGTCATCGTCCACGTCTTCACGCCAGAACAGCGCGCGTTCTATAACCTCGAGCGCTTGTGGATGCCCTTCGATCCCGCTCGGGAGGCGCGGTGAAGGCGCGCAAGGGCGTGCATCAGACGCGTGCGGCGCGCGCCCGACGCGAGTCGTGGAAGCGCATCGGCATCTGGGTGTTTATCGTATTCTTTGCGCTCAGCGTCGCGGGCGGCCTCATCGTCGTGACGACGATCGGGAAATGAGGAACGACAGCGTCCCGGCCGCCAAGTATGCGATAAAGAAGTAGCCGAACCAGCGCTGTGGCGGCGGCGCCGCGAAGAGCGTGATCGCCGGAACGATGCAGAAGAGCAGTGCGACGCCCGAGACCGCGTAGTCCCTCGGCCCGAGCGCTCCCAGCTTCCTGCAATATACCGGCGCCGCTATAGCGATCAGAGCGTAGATCAAGATAAACCCGAACGAGCTGAGCGTCCCGCAATTGTCGAAGACGTCGATGGGCGCCGCTCGGGCGGCGAGCGCGACGACGGCGATCGCCAAGGTCGCCGCGGTCAAGACCGTTACCGCGATATTGGGCGTGCGATGCGATGGCTCGATGCGCGCAAAGGCGGCCGGCAGCATTCCCCCCGCGGCCATCGCATAGGCGACGCGGCCGCCCGTCGTGATGCAGGCGAGACAAACGGAAAACGCGCTGCAGAGCGCGCCGAGCTCGATCGGGATGCGCAGATACGGGATGCCGTAGAGCGTCACGAGCGTCCCTAGTGGAAACGTTTGCGCGTCGAGCGGCTTTCCGGCGCGACTGAGTCCGAGGATTTCGGCGTACGTCGCGACCACGAAGAATACGCTCGCGAAGAGCACGCTTGCGATCACGGCGCGCGGGATGGTCACCAACGGGCGCTTCGCCTCACCGCCGAACGCGGTGGCGCTCTCGAACCCGACGTAGCTGAACACCGCGAATGCAATTGCGAGGCCGACGTTCGCCGTGCCGCCGGCGAACGCGCCGCGCAGGTGCAGCTGGTTGAGATCGATGGCGGGGCCCGCGGCGTGCAAGATGACGGCGACGACCATGCAGATGATGGTCACGGAAACGATCTCTAGACAGAGCATTACGATCGCCGACACCTGAACGCCGCGGTAGGCAGCCTGCCACGCGACGGCCGCAAGCACGACGACGACCGCGATGGACGGCGCGTGCAGCCCGGCGCTTTGCAGCAGCAGCCCCACGAAAAGCGCCATGGCACCCAAGACGGCGGCGGCGACGAACACATAGGCCCACAGCAGCGTCCATCCGGCTATCGCGCCGGCCGTCGATCCGAGGTTGGACGCGACGTACTCGTACATCGATCCCGCCGCGCTCGAGCGGCTCGCGAACCGGTTGATGCAGAGGGCCACGAAGAGCAGCATCGTCCCGCCGAAGACGTAAGCGAGCCACGTGCCGTTCCCGGCGAGCGCGTACATGTATGGCGCGATCAGGATCGGCGTCATGCTGGGGCCGATCAAGGCGATGGACGTCGCCAACACCTCGACAAACGCCAGCGATCCGCCCCGAAGGGAAGGCGACCGCTGCGTCGTTTTCGGCATCGCCGTTGAGTCAGCCGGAACGCACCGCCGTTCCCCCCGGGCGCGAAACTTCACGCGGGCTCGCCGGGTAGGACGCCGCATGAACGCCCTTGCTTCACGCGCCGCCGCGCTGCTGGGAATCGGGACGGCGCTCGTCCTGGGCGCCGCGCCGCTGCCGGCGCCGGCGCGCGACTTCGTGCAGGACGGTGGGGCGATGTTTTCGGCCGCGACGGTCGCCGCGCTCAACACGAGGCTGGCGAGCTTCAACGCACAGACGCGCAAGGAGATCGTCGTCGTCACGACGCCGTCGCTTGGCGGCGCGACGCTGCAGAGCGCTGCTGAGGCGGCCTTCAGTCAGCAGGGCGTCAACGGCGTTCTCATTTTCATCGCGCGCGACGACCGCCGGGACATCATGGTTCCAGACCGCGCCGGCGCGCAGGCCGGCTGGTTCGGCGGCGACACGCTGCGCTCGATCCGCACGGCGATGGAGGCACAGTTCCGAAGCGAGAACTACGACGCCGGGATCACCGGCGCCGTAAATTCCATTCTCGCAATCTATCGCGCTCATCTCGGCGGCCTGCAGCCGTCGGGCGCCGCAGGCGTCGCGCCGGCGGCGCGCACTTCGTCCGCGTCCGGAGGTTTTCACATCCCCGTGTTCTGGCTCATCATTCTCGCGGTCATCGCCTTTCTGATCTTACGGTCGATCCTGCGCGCATTTGCGGCGCCCCGCTATTACGGCGGGCCGCCCGGCGCTCCGTCGGCGGGAACGCCGCCTGCGGGATCCGGACCAGGCTACGGCGCCGGCCCAGGGTATGGCTACGGCGGCTTCGGCGGCGGCGGCAGCTTCTGGAGCGGATTGCTCGGCGGTTTGGGCGGCGCGTGGCTCGGCAACGAGATGTTTCGCGGAGGAGCGGGCGGCATCGCGCCGACGCAGGCCGCACAGATCGGGACCGATGCAGGCGGCACCAACGCGAACGCTGACTCCGGCGGCTGGCAGAGCGACGCAGGCCAGGCGGACTTGGGCGGCGCGAGCGGCGGCGACTGGAGCGGCGGCGGTTTCGGTGGCGACGCGGGCGGCGACTTCGGCGGGGGCGGAGGAGACGCCGGAGGCGGCTGGTAGGCCGCCACCATTACGGCAACTAACAGCAGGCGTCTATGCGACGCCTGCTGTTTTTCTTCTTGGCCATCGCGCTGCTCGCGCCGTCGAACGCGATGGCCGCGATGCCGAATGCGCAACGCTATGCTTCGGCGTTCGGAGCGCTGCACTGGCGCTCGATCGGCCCGTTTCGCGGCGGCCGCGCTCTCGCCGTTACCGGCGTTCCCGGCGAGCCCAATCATTTTTACTTCGGCGCCGTCGACGGCGGCGTCTGGGAAAGCATCGACGCGGGCCGCACGTGGAATCCAATTTTCGATCGTCAGGACATCGCTTCGATCGGCGCGATCGCCGTCGCACCGAGCGCACCGCGGACGATCTACGTTGGAACCGGCGAGGCGGACATGCGCTCGGACATCGCCTACGGCGACGGAGCGTATAAGTCCAGCGACGGCGGCAAGACGTGGACGCACATCGGGCTGGACGATACGAAGCAGATCGGCAGCATCGTCGTCGATCCTCGAGACGCCAACGTCGCGTACGTGGCGGCCCTCGGACATCCGTACGGACCCAACCAGGAGCGCGGCGTCTTCAAGACGACCGACGGCGGCAAGTCGTGGAGCAAAGTGCTCTACACCGATCCCAACACGGGAGCGACGGCGCTGGCGCTCGAGCCCGGTAACCCCGACGTCGTCTACGCGGCGCTGTGGCAGACGCGCCGGCCGCCCTGGAACGTGTATCCGCCATCGAACGGCCCGGGCAGCGGCCTGTACAAGTCGTCCGACGGCGGCGCGACGTGGGCGCGGCTGACGAACGGGCTGCCGAAGCGCGTCGGCCGCGTCGGACTCTCGATATCGGAGGCGGCGCCGCACCGCGTGTACGCCAACGTCGACAGCGGGCCGGGCGCCGGCGGCATCTATCGCTCCGATGACGACGGCGCGACGTGGACGCATCTTTCGCGCCAGGAGCGCATCTGGCAACGCGGGTGGTATTTCGGCGGCATCACCGCCGATCCGCGAAACCCCGACGTCGTCTACGTGATGAATACGGCGACGTATCGCTCGACGGATGGCGGGAAGACGTTCGAAGCGCTTCTTGGGGATCCGACCGGCGACGACTACCATACGCTCTGGATCGCTCCGAACGATTCCGACCGGATGATTCTGGGAAGCGATCAAGGCGTCATCGTGAGCCTCACGCGCGGACGCACGTGGAGCTCGTGGTACAACCAGCCGACGGCACAATTCTATCACGTCGTCACCGACGATGGTTTTCCATATTCAGCATATGGCGCACAGCAAGACTCCGGGGCGGCGATTGCCACGAGCCGCAGCAAGTATGGAACGGTTTCGCAGCAAGATTTTCGCCCCGTCGACGTCGGCGGCGAGAACGGTACGCTAGCACCCGACCCACGCCGCCTTGGGCTGGTCTACGGCGACTCGAGCGGACAGGGCGGCCCGACGGTGACGCGCGAGGTTCCGGCGACGGGCTGGGAGCAGAACGTCGATCCCGTCATCACGCGGCCGGGAACGATTTGGCGCAACACCTGGACGCTGCCGCTGGCGTTCTCTCCCGCCGACCGAACGTCGCTCTACTTCGCGCACCAGAACGTCTTCCGCTCGCGCGACGGCGGCGAAACGTGGAAGGTCATCAGCCCCGATCTCTCGCGAAACAACGAGGGAACGCCGGCGAATCTCGATGCCGCCACACTCGCGGACGACAACGGCGTGCGCCGCCACGGCGTCGTTTACGCTCTGGCGCCTTCACCGCGGCGTGCAGGCACCGTGTGGGCCGGAACGGATGACGGCTACGTTTGGATCACGCGCGATGCTACGACTGGCTCGGCACAGGCACGGTGGCGGAACGTGACGCCCCATGCGCTGACGAGCTGGAGCAAAGTCGGCATCATCGAGGCGTCGCACTTCGATGCAAACGCCGCGTACGTCGCAGTCGATCGCCACCGGCTCGACGACTACCGGCCCTACATCTATCGCACTCGCGATGGCGGCACGACGTGGGACGCGATCGAAAACGGCATTCCCAACGGCTCCTTCGTCAATGCGGTGCGCGAAGACCCCAAGCGTCGGGGACTGCTCTTCGCCGGAACCGAGCGGGGAATCTACGTTTCGTTCGATGACGGCGGCGCATGGCAGTCGCTGCAGCTCAACTTGCCGATCACGTCGGTCCGCGACATCGCGGTGCACGGCAACGACCTCGTCGTCGCCACGCACGGGCGTGCGTTCTGGGTGCTCGACGACATCGAGCCCCTGCGCCAGGTCGCTTCGGCTGCCGAAAGCCGCGGCCCGTTCTTGTTCGCTCCCGCGGACGCATATCGTCTGCGCCCTGGAAACCAGGAGGGGACGCCGCTGCCGCTGGACGAGCCGCAGTCCGACAACGCGTCCGACGGTCTTTACATCGACTACGTCCTTCCCGGCACGGCGCGCACGCCGGTCGTCCTCGCGATCCTAGCAGCCGACGGCAGCGTCGTGCGCCGGTGGTCGAGTTCCGAACCTCCCAAGCCCGTCGACCCGCAATCGGTTCCCTATACGCCCCACTGGATCGAGCGAGATCCGGTGCCGTCCGCAGCGGCCGGCGCTCACCGCTTCGTGTGGGACTTCCATTACGGCTCTTCCGAAGGGGCGCTCGTCCCGCCGGGCGCCTACACCGTCGCATTGCGTGTCGACGGCACGACGCTGCAGCGGACGGCGCGCGTGCTGCGCGATCCGCGCATTCGCGCGACCGATGCCGATCTGCGCGCGCAGTACGAGCTGGCGCGGCGCATCGCCGCGTTGCGCGGCGAGGTCACGCTGGCCCGCGCGAAGGGCCAACGGCTCGCGAAGGGCAAGCTGACGGCGGAAACGGCGCACGTCCTGCGCGACGAGATCGTCGGCGAAAATCCGCCGGACAACCCCGACGATTCCGTCGGCGCGTACTCGCACGACTTCACGAGCTTCCTCTATTTGGATGCCAGTCTAAGCTATCTGGAAAGCGCCGTGGAGAGTGCCGACGCAGCGCCGACGCCCGACATGCGCACCGCCTACGATAAGCTCGCCGCGATCTATCGATCGACGCTCGTGCGCCTGAACGCGCTAGCGAAACCCTAGAGCGGGTCCGGCGTAACGCGTTCGAACGTCGTGTCGCCGGCACGCACGGAGGTCACGCGGCCGCCGGCTCCGCGCGCGAACGCAAACGAGTCGCCCACGAGCGTGAAGAACCGCAGCGGCGCTTCGCCGTAGACTCGGGACTCGGACGCGTCGATGGAGCTGCGCAGGAAGAGCGACGGGGAGCCGCCGCTTTCGCGCATGCGAAAGTCGAGCGTGACGCGCTCTCCGGCAAACGACGCGGCATAGCTGCCGGCGACGGCGCGCAGCGCCGGCGCGCTCAGCGTGAGCGCGCGCTTGGGCTGCGGCTGGAGGACGGGCCATCCGTACGCCTTGGCTACCGAATGCACGACTTCGTTCGCAAGCGGAAGACCGTTGTCGGAATTCGTCATCACGACGACGCCTTTCCCACCATCATCGAGCCCCACGAAGACGCCCCGAAAACCTTCGTTCGCGCCGTCGTGCGTAAAGTAGCCGGGCTGCAGCGCGGGGCCAAGCCCGAATCCTTGCGACGCCCTCGTCGTCATCTCGCGCGCGACGGTGCCGTCGATCGGCGGCGCACCGCGCCCGCGTAGGCCGTTTTGAATCGCGATGACGAAGCGCGCGAGGTCGGTCGGCGTCGTCCAGAGGCCCGCAGCCGCCATGGTGGGATAGACGTGCCATCCCCGATGCACCGCCCGTCCGTCCGCATAGTAGCCATCAGCCGCCCGGGCCCAAAGCGCCCGTCCCAGCGGCTGATCGAACGTGCTGTCGGCCATCCCGAGCGGGGCCAGAAGCGTCCGATCCATGAAGACCGGAAACGGTTCGCCCGTGACGTCCACCGCGAGCTGCTGCACGATGGAAGTGCCGCCGCCGGAATAGGCGGTGGCGCTGCCGGGGACGGCAATCGGCCGAATCCCTTCGCTGTTCGCCGGAGGCACGCCATCGAGCATCTGCACGAGCGTCGGCAGCGCGGCGTCGCGGTCGTAGCCGGCAAAGCCGTGAACGTTGATGCCGGCGCTGTGACTGAGCAAGCGGCGCATGGTGACGCGTTCCGGCGCGTTCCCGGGAGGCGCCGGGACGTGCCACGACTGCAGCATCGTGTTCACGTCCACGTCCAAGCCCAAGCGCCGTTCCTCGAACAACCGCAGGATCGCCGCGGCGGCGACGGGTTTGCTCATCGACGCCGCCTGAAAAAGCGTCGTGGCGAGGGCCGGCGACTTCGAAGCGACGTCGCGCAGCCCTGTGGCATAAACCCACGCCACGCGGTAGCCGTCAATCACCGCGATGCTCGTTGCCGGAACGCGGTACCGCCGCATTTCCTGCGCCAACGTGTGCGTTACGCGCGGCTTTCCGGAAACGTAGTATTTCGTCTCCAGTCCCGTCGTAATTCGCATCGCCGAATCGCCGTCTCGCACGACGACGGCCCCCGCGAGCGCAAGGGCGGCTCCGATCAATGAAACGGGCGGGAGTTAGCGGCCCGCCTGCAGCGTGTCGGCATACCAGCGTTCCAGGTCGTCGTGGAATTGCGCGAGCGCCTGTTGGTGGAGATACACCATATGCCCGGATTCGTAGAACCCGTAGCTGATGTTTTTCTGCAGCTGCGGAGCCACGTTCAAGTGGTTTAGGGTGTAGACCGTCGCCCAGAACGGCGTCGCAAAGTCGTAGTAGCCGTTGCCGGAAAACACGCGCAAGTTCGGGTCGTAGGTCATCGCGCTCGCGAGGTCCTGAGCCGTGTTCGTCGGCAAGTTGCCGTTATGTTTCCAATCCCATTGCTTGAAGACGTTGATCGTCGGGCGATAAATCATGGTCGTGCGGTAGCCCAAGACGTCGCGCATGAAGTAGTTGCCCGACGCGACGAACGCCGCGTCGATCGCGGAGTCCACTGGATCGAAGTCGGGGCGGTCGCCCAGGCGGTCGAGGTTGAACGACGTGTACCGCGCGTCGTAGCGCCCCGTCATCTCGCCGCTGTAGCGGAGGAGCTCGGTCGTGAAACGCCAGTAGGGAATGCGCAAGTTGGACTCGCGGATGTACGTCTCCGAGAGGCCGGTGTACTGATGCAGCTTGGCCACCACATCGTCATACGTGGACGGCGGCAGCCTCTCACCTTGGGCGAGTGCGTTGAGATACTCGTGCATCGAGAAGTCCTCAACTTGCGCCATCAGCGCCTGAAGGTTCGTCGCGGGTCCGGGCAGCCGGTCGTGATACCACGCCGCGGCCGCCTCCGTCGGCAGGTAGAGCGGGAAGGCCCAGTCGCCGCCGCCGATTGCCGTCGGCGTGAAATTTACGTCCCAATCGAGACTAAAATCGAGCACCGAGGAGAGCAGCACGACCCCGTTGATCCCGATTCCCTGATGCTGCAGCGCGTTGACGAGCATCGCAGATCGCGGCGTGCCGTAGGACTCCCCAAATAGAAACTTGGGCGAATTCCAGCGCCCGAACGCGGTGACGTAGCGGGAAACGAACTGTGCGAACGCGCGCACGTCGGGGTCGACGCCGAAGAAATCGCTCGGCTTGCCGGCGCCGGTGATGCGGCTAAAGCCGGTATCCGGCGCGTCGACGAACACGAGATCGCTGCGGTCGAGCAGCGAGTATTGGTTTTGCACCAAATTAAGGGAGCGCCCGGCGTCGGCCGCGCGTCGCCAACCTGAACGCGCATTGGGCCGAACGAACCCATCCGCAGCCAAATCGTCGAGCTCCCGGGGCCGCCGTTATAGAAGAACGTAACCGGGCGGCTCCGCGCGTCGGCGCCGTCAACCGTGAAAGCAGTGTAGAACATCCGGCACGTCGGCTGGTCCTTCGTGTTCTCGAGAACGATCGTGCCGGCGCGGGCAGTGTAGGCGTACGTTTTTCCCCCGAGCGCTATCGACTGCTTCGTCACCGCGTCGGGAGCCTCGGCTCCCGGCGATTCGACGGCTGCCGGCGGGCGCGGCGCCGCCGCCAGCAGCGCCGCCGCCAGCAGCGCCGCAATGCATTCACGCATGCGCGAGCACCCCGGCGTACCAGCGCTCGAGGTCGTCGTGAAAGCGCGCCAGCGCCTTGGGTTGCAGATAGACCATGTGCCCCGCTTGATAAAAGCCGAACGTGATGTTCCGCGTCAACGCCGGCGCAAGATAAAGGTGATTGAGCGCGTACACCGTCGCGAAAAACGGCGTCGCGAAATCGTAGTAGCCGTTTGCCGAGAAGACCTTTAAACGTGGATTATACGTCATTGCCTGCGCGAGGTCGGGCGTGACGTTGAGCGTCTGCACGTCGTCTCCGTGCTTGAAATCCCACGTTTGGCCGTCGGCATAGATCAGGTCGTAGATTTGCGACCGGTACAGCAGGGGCGTGTCGTATTTGAGCACCTGGCGCAGATAGTAGTTCGCCGTCGACACGAACGCCGAGTCGATGGCAGCGTCGGTTGCATCCCAGTCGGGCGAGACGCCCGGGCGGTCGAGGACGTAGGTATGGAAGCGCGCGTCGAGCCGGCCGACCGTAAGGCCGCGATTGCGCAGCAGTTCGTTCTCGAAGCGATCGTACGGAATGCGTAGGTTCGAACGGCGGATGTACTCCTCCGAAAGGCCGGTATAGCGGTGGAGCTTCGCCACCACGTCGTTGAACCGGTTGGGGTCGAGTCGGGCGCCTTGGCCCAAGGCATCGACGTATTCGGAGAGCGCAAACCGCTCGACTTCTGGGAGCAGCGATGCGAGCGCCGGCGAGCCGGGCAAAGCGCGATGGTACCACGCCGCCGCCGCTTCGGTCGGCAGGTAGAGCACGTAGGCCCAGTCCCCGCCGCCGACCGGAGCGCCATCGTTATAGTCGATGTTCGTGTTCAGGAACGAGGACAGTAGCACGACTCCGTTGAGACCAATACCCTCGTCTTGCAGATATTTCGCTAGCACCGACGAGCGCGTCGTGCCGTACGACTCGCCGAAAAGGAAGCGCGGCGAGTTCCAGCGGTTGAAAGTGGTGATGTAGCGCTGGATGAATTGTGCAAACGCCGCGACGTCCGCGTCGACGCCCCAAAAATCTTTTCGCGTTCCGGCGCCGATGATGCGGCCGTAGCCGCTGCCAGGCATATCGATGAACACGAGATCCGTACGGTCGAGCAGACTGTACTGGTTGTCGACGAGCCGGTACGGCGGGGGTCCGGTGATGCCGCCGTTGATGGTTGCGACGCGAACGGGGCCGAACGAACCCATGCGCAGCCACATCGTGGAGCTGCCAGGCCCGCCGTTGTAGAGAAACGTCACCGGACGGCGGGACCGGTCCGCGCCATCGAGCGTGTAGGCCGTGTAGAAGATGCGCGCCGTCGGTTGATCGTCGCCGTTGCGCAGCGTGATCGTGCCGGCGCGGGCTGTGTAGGCCAGCGACCGGCCCCCCAACAGCAAGCGGTGGTGCGTAATCGCGTCGGGTGTCGCCCGCGGAATGCTCGGCGCCTTGGCGCCAACCGCCGCGGGCGCGCATGCCGCCGCGAGAGCGGCAGCGAAGAAGGCGCGGCGGCGCGGAAGCAGCTTTACAGCAAACAATGCGAACGGCAACTATCGCCGGGCGATGGAGCGCTCCTGCACGACCGCCGTGCGGATCGAATCAAAGTTTGGTCAAAGCGGCGTCCGCGCCGCCCGCGTAGGCGTGGTCGATTTCGCGCGCGTACAACGCCTCCACGACGCGCCGCTTGATCTTCATCGATGGGGACAGCTCACCGGCCTCGACGCTGAATTCACCCGGAACGACCACGACGTGGCGCACTTGCTCGTACGCGGCCAGCTCTCGCGTGTGGGTACGCACCTCATGGCTCAAAAACTCTGCCACGTCCGGACGGGCTGCGAGCTGCTCGGCCGCGGCATCCGCGGGCAGCTGCAGCTCGAGGCGAACGAGCGGCCAGTTCGGACACACGACGGCCACCGGATGGGACCGCCCCCGACCCGTGACGAGGACCTGCGCGATAAAGATCGAGCGTTTGATGTTCGCCTCTACGCGCGCCGGGGCGATCCACTTGCCGGTGCTCGTCTTGAAGATCTCGCCCTTGCGGTCGGTGATGCGCAAGAACCCCGCAGCGTCGAGTTCCCCCACGTCGCCGGTGTGCAGCCAGCCGTCTCGCACCACTTCGGCAGTTGCCTGCGGGTCGCGGTAGTAGCCCTGCATCACGTTTCGGCCCCTAACGACGACTTCACCATCGTGTGCGATGCGCACGTCGACGCCTCCGATCGGCCGCCCGACCGCGCCGTAGGCGTTCTCCGAGAGCCGGCTGACCGAAATCACGGGCGACGTCTCCGTGAGGCCGTATCCTTGCATGACCGGGATCCCCATCCCGAGCAGCGTCATCGCCGTATCGACGTGCAGCGGGGCGCTTCCGCTGGTCAGGAATTGCACCCGGTCGAGCCCTAGCGCAGCCCGCACCTTGCGAAGGACCAGCGGCCGCGCGATCGCATATTGGCACCGCAGCGCGGGCGACGGGCCGCGGCCGAAGACGCGCGATTGCATGTATTGCCGGCCAACGTTCAGCGCCCACGGCACGAGACGCCCCTGGACGCCGCCGCTGCGCAGCGCTTGCCCTTTGACGCCGGCGAGCATGCGGTCGAAGATCCGCGGCACGGCCGTCATCTCGACCGGCCGCACTTCGCGCAGGTCTGCCAAAAGTTCGTCGGGCTCGTGACAGATGAAATAGCGCACCTTCGCCATCAGATAGATGTAGATCAGGACGTGTTCGTAGATGTGCGAATACGGCAACACGGAAAGCACGTCAGACTCGGCGCGGATTCCTTCGAAGCCGTCGACCAGCGACATGCGGGCGTCGAAGGCAACGTTGTCGTGCGAGAGCATGACGCCCTTCGGGGGGCCCGTCGTCCCGGACGTGTAGATCAGTACCGCAAGATCGTCGGGCAGAATCGCCGCCTCGTAGCCGCCTGGAATGTCCTGGCGCGCCGCGCGAACCTGTGCGCCGCGCGCTTCGAATGCGCTCAATCCCTCGGCGCCGGTCGAATCGAAGCGTACGGCGCGCGGGAGCGGGGCCCCGCATTCGCGGAGACGGGCCAGCGTTCGATCGCCATCGACGAAAACGAGCCGCGCACCGGAATGCTGCAGGATGTGCGCCGTGTGGTCGAGCGCCTGGGTCGGATAGATCGGCACCACCACGCATCCTGCAAAGAGTGTTGCTAAGTCGGCGACGATCCAATCGACACAGTTACGGGCGACGAGCGCAACGCGATCGCCGGCGGAGAGGCCCGAGTCGCGGATCGCGCATGCAAGGTTCTGCACGCGCTCGAGCAGCCGTTCGTTGGACGTCGGCGTCCATGAGCCGCCGACCCGTTCCAATACCGCGTCCCGACTTGGCGCCCCCAGCGCGGTTCGCACGAACGCCGGGAGCGTTTCCTTGGCCGGAAGTTGCGCGGACGCCACACGTTTCCAATGCGAGCCGCGCCGCACGCAGCCCTTGTGACGCTGCGGCTGCCTACGGCGCCTGCAAGTAAGGGCGAGCGCGCTCGAGCCGCGCAGACGTCATCCCCGCAACGTCCAGAAGCTCGTCGAGCGTCGTAAAGCTGCCTTCCCGCGCGCGCAGGTCGACGATGCGGGCGGCGACCGCCCGGCCGATGCCGGGCACGAGCGCGAGTTGCGCGGCGTCTGCCCGGTTCACATCGACGCTCTCCGCCGCGGGCGTCGCGCCATGGTGGCGGCCCCGCCGATGTGCACCCTTCGCACCGCGGGAGCGATGCGAGCTCGGCAGTTCGCCGACGACGGGGACGTCGATCTCGTCGCCGTCCTGCGCACGCTGGGCCAAGTTGACTCCGGCGGCATCCGCCGCGGCGCGCAGACCGCCGGCCAATGCGACCGCGTTGGCGACGCGGTCGCCGGCCCGCACATGGTACAGGCCGGGGCGGCGGACGGCACCTGCAACGTAGACGACGACGTCGTCGTTTGCTGCTGGTGCGACGCGGCGCGGGCGTTCGCCCATCGGCGCGAACGACGGTTGCGCGTTCGCGAGGGAGGCGGAGGCAACCAGCGCCGGCCGCGGCGCCGGATGCCAAAGGATGAACGCGCCCAAGGCCAAGAGGGCGACGACGACGATGCTCCGTGCGATCATGGCGAACAATCACGCGCGCCGATAGCGCCGCAAAGGGTGGCGGACCCATCGTGGAGCGTGTACCATGCTTTCCATGGCCGAGAGCTACGACTATCGTGCGATCGAGCACAAGTGGCAGTCGCGATGGGAACGCGACGGCGTGTATCGCGCGCGTCCGGAAAGCGACCGGCCCAAATTCTACGCGTTGGAAATGCTGCCGTATCCGTCGGGCGACCTGCACGTGGGCCACGCGAAGAACTACACGCTCGGCGACGCCGTCGCACGAATGGCGCGTATGCTCGGCCACGACGTGCTGCATCCAATGGGTTGGGACGCCTTCGGGCTCCCTGCGGAAAACGCCGCGATCGCGCACGGAGTCGACCCCGCCGCCTGGACGGCCGAAAACATCATCAACATGCGCCGCCAGGTGCGCTTGATGGGAACGAGCTACGACTGGTCGCGCGAGATCGCGACGTGCGAGCCGGAATATTATCGCTGGAACCAGTGGCTGTTTCTGCGGCTATACGAACACGGGCTCGCCTACAAACGCGAGGCGCCGGTCAACTGGTGCCCGCACGATCGAACCGTACTCGCCAACGAACAAGTGATCGACGGGCGCTGCTGGCGCTGCTCGCACTTCGTCGAACGGCGCTTGCTGTCGCAATGGTTTCTGCGCATCACCGCCTTCGCCGACCGGCTGCTGGACGACCTGGCAAAGCTCGACGGCTGGCCCGAGCGCACGCGCGTCATGCAGCGGAACTGGATCGGGCGCAGCGCCGGCGTGCGCTGCACCTTCTCCGTCGAGGGACTCGCCGATTCGATCGAAGTCTTCACGACGCGCATCGACACCCTCTTCGGAGCGACCTTCATCGCCGTTGCGCCCGAGCACCCCGTCGCGGAATCGCTCAAGCGGATCGCCGATCCCGAAGCCGCCGCAGCCATGGAGGCATTTGCTGAGGCGCTAAAGTCCAAATCAGAGCTCGAGCGAACGAGCCTGCTCGAGAAGCGCGGAATCTTCAGCGGTGCTTACGCGCTCAATCCGCTTTCCGGCGAGCGCATTCCGATCTGGTTGACGAATTACGTGCTCGCCGAATACGGCAGCGGCGCGGTCATGGGCGTTCCAGCGCACGACCAACGCGACTTCGAGTTTGCTGAAAAGCACGCGCTGCCGATCGTGCCCGTCGTCATCCCAGCCGGCGGCGCGCCGCCAATCGACGGCGCCTACGTCGACGATGGCATCCTCATCGCGAGCGGCGAGTTTACCGGCATGACCAGCGCTCAGGCGCGCGAAGCGCTGGCAAAACGACTGGCGATTATCGGCGCCGGCGGACCGCACGTGAGCTACAAGCTGCGCGATTGGCTCATCTCTCGTCAGCGCTATTGGGGAACGCCGATTCCGATCGTTCATTGCGCCGCCTGCGGACAGGTGCCCGTTCCGGAAGAACAGCTGCCGATCGTCCTGCCCGTACGAGCGCTCATGGAAAAATTTCTCGACGTTGCGTGCCCCGCGTGCGGCGGCCCGGCCCGGCGCGAGAGCGACACGATGGACACGTTCTTCGAATCCTCCTGGTACTACTTGCGCTATCTCGACCCTCACAACGACCACGTGCCGTGGTCGGCGGAGCACGCACGCCGCTGGATGAACGTCGACCAATACGTCGGCGGAGCCGAGCACACCGTGCTGCATCTGCTGTACTCTCGCTTCTTCTACAAGTTCTTTCACGACCGCGGCTGGGTCGTCGGCAGCGACGAACCCTTCGAACACCTCTTTCATCAAGGCCTCGTACTGCGCGACGGCGAGAAAATGTCGAAGTCCCGCGGCAACGTCGTGGGGATCGATGAAACTGCCGAGCGCAGCGGCATCGACGCCATGCGGCTCTTTCTGCTCTACGTGACGCCGCCGGAGGAGACGAGCCATTGGACCGCCGAGGGCATCAACGGGCGCATGCGCCTCTTGAACCGCATGTGGCGGGCTTGCGAACCGTTCTTTGGCACTTCCGCTTCGCCGAAGCCTGCGCTGCTGCCGCGCCGGCAGAACGCCACGGAGAAGGCGTTGATCCGAGCCGTCCACGTGGCGGCGAAGTCGGCCGTCGACGAGACGACGTCCCGGCGATTCCATTACAACGCGACCATCGCAAAGGTCGACGAGTTGGTGAACGCGATGACTGCGGCGTCCACCGCGCTGCCCGAGTCGCCGGCGTTGCGCTACGCCGTCGACGCGTTGCCCGTTCTCGCGGCCCCGTTCGCGCCCCACATTGCCGAAGAGCTGTGGGAACGCCTGGGCCACTCTACGTCCGTACACCTCGAACGGTATATCGAGCCCGACGAAACGGTGCTCGCGGCCGACTCGATCACGCTGGTCGTCCAGGTGAACGGTAAGGTGCGCGCGCGCATCGCGGCACCGGCTGGCGTCAGCGAGGCACAGGCGCTCGCGCTGGCACTGGACGAGCCCAACGTCCGCGTGCACCTCGGCGGCAAAGAAGTCCGCAAGCACGTGTACGTTCCGGACAAGCTGCTGAATTTAGTCGCGGCGTGAACGAGCCGGCCAAACGCTCGACGTCCGCGTGCATCGTCGGCGGCGGCCCCTGCGGCATGATGCTCGGCGTTCTCCTCGCGCGCGCCGGCGTCGACGTCGTCGTGCTGGAAAAATATAAGGACTTTTTCCGCGACTTCCGCGGCGACACGATTCACCCGTCGACGCTCCAGCTGCTCTACGAGCTCGGCTGGCTAACCGATTTCCTCGCGCTGCCGCACAACGAGTTTCGCAACGTCGGGGTCAACATCGCGGGTGAGGCTGTGAAGGTCGCCGATTTCTCGCATTTACCGACGCACTGCAAGTTCGTCGCGATGATGCCGCAGTGGGACTTTCTGAACTTCCTCGCCAAGCACGGCCGCACGTATCCGACCTTTCACTTGATGTTCGAGACGACGGGCGACGGGCTGATCGAGGATGGCGGCCGCATCACCGGCGTCCGCGCCAGGGGCAAAGACGGCGGCGAGGCCGAGATCGAAGCGAAGCTCGTCATTGGGGCCGACGGCCGGCATTCGACGGTACGCGCCCTTGCGGGTTTCGCAGTCGAAGACTTGGGTGCGCCGATGGACGTGCTGTGGATGCGCATCGCCAAGCGGCCAAACGATCCGGTGCAGCCGCTCGGCTTCGTGGAAAACGGCCACATGCTCGTAATGCTCGATCGTGGCGATTACTGGCAGTGCGCCTACATCATTCGCAAAGGCTCCATCGACGCGTTGCGTGCTGCGGGCATCGGCGCGCTGCAGAAACAACTCGCGGCCATCGTGCCCGCTCTGCGCGACCGCGTCGCCGAGTTGGACGACTGGTCGAAGGTGTCGATGCTCGAGGTGCGCGTGGACCGGCTCCAGCGCTGGCACCGCCCCGGGCTGCTCTGCATCGGCGACGCCGCGCACGCGATGTCGCCGATCGGCGGCGTGGGCATCAACCTCGCCATTCAAGACGCCGTCGCAACGGCGAACCTGCTCGCGCAGCCGTTGCTGACGAAAAACGTCGACGAGTCCGATCTCCGAAAGGTTCAAGAGCGCCGCTTGTTTCCCACCAAGGTGACGCAAGCGTTTCAGATCTTCGTCCAGGATCGCGCGATCACGCCGATTTTGCAGGGAACCGCGATCGACCGGCCGCCGTTGGCAGCGCGGCTCCTCGACGACGTGGCACCTTTGCGCCGCATCCCCGCGCGGCTCATCGGCATGGGCGTGCGGCCGGAACATATCAAGACGCCCGACGCGTTTGGCCGGTAATCGGCCGCTGCAAGCGGCGCTAGGCGACTGCGCCTATTGCAGGATTGTCGTAGCTTGTGCGGTGGCCGCGCGAGCCACAACGACGAGCTGCTTGACGTTGCCGTGCCTCAGCGCGTAACCGGCGGTCGTCGTTCCCACGATCAGCGTACCGGTCAGCACGCCAATGCCAATGTGCGTCTCACCGTTCATCGTAACGGTGCCGGCAGAGGTTCTCCGACCCAAGTTCGGTACGTGAATAGGCTTAAATCCCGGAACCTTCTTGCTTTTGCGAACGGCCTGTCGGAAGGCCGACGCCGCAGCACTCACCGTCGCATACTGGTCTACGCTGATCGTCACTTTCTTGGATTCGTCACCATTTGCGTAGACCACGCTCCGCGTGGCTTTCGGGCTTCCGCTCGCCGTCGAGTCCCGACCAGTGCTCGCTTCCTCCGTCACCTCGGGAAAGGATCGCTGCACGACGCTCAGCGTGATGATGACGCTTTGGGGCAGCAGGCCCGGCTCGCCTACGGGTCCGATCGTCAGCGTCGTCGCCGTACTGCAGCCGACGAGCAACGCCGCCGTCAAGCAAACGGTCAACGCACCGCGGCTAATACTCGAAATTCTCATTTGCTTACTCCCAACGCGTCGCAAAGGCGGCCTCATTGGAGGTCGCGATTTTTGTTCCTCGGACATCCCTCTCGCGGTGTGTCTACCGTCCGTCAACCGTCAAAGCCCGCAGCCGCCTGACTTTTTTGGGTTGCATGGACGTGAACGTTATGATCGACGAATACTTTGAACACTTGAGTCGTTGGTATCGTGACGTCTTTGCCGTGTACGAAGTTATGCGCAAAGAGACCCAGCGGCCCTAAGAAGACGTACGATAAAATCGTCGCCGTCGATGCAGCACCCTTCTTATCGGTGTCGTCGCCCGCGCTGTGATCCACGTCGGATAACAAGATCTTGCCGTGGTCGGCGCTGTAGACCCAGTTCATTTGCAGACCGATTTTGCCGCCATGACCGTTGCCCCCAGCGCGGTCCACAACAGCGACCGTCGCCTCCCCACTAGCTCCTTTCGGTATGACAACGAAGCCGCCGGCATCGACTTATCTGTTCACGACGATCGGGACAACGTCACCAGCATCTGCCGACCTCGAAGAAATAGGCTCGGTCAGAGAAACGGAGACGTCGGTGCCGCCGGGCACCAGAATCATCGTTGCCGGCGGGAAGGAGGCCGTGGGAGTTGGTGTGGCCGCCGGATCAAATTCAGCAGCGGGCTGAGCGCCCTGAGCGGGTGCAGTGCGCTGAGCGAGTGCGGGCGCAATGACGCAACACAACAGCACTACGGTTAAGCAGTACCTTACTATCATTGGTTTATCTCCGATCGATAGCTGTCTTATGACTTCCGGGGACAACGACAATACGGGCGACGCTAGGCAGCAATGCCCAACGACGACCAGTTACCTATAGTTCATTTTTGCCAGTGCGTATCGTGCAACCTTCGTACCCGTCGGTCGGATTACTAGCCTCCTTCGCGGGCGAGCATCTCGGCGTAGATCTCCCGCACGCGCTGAAGCGTGTCGATCTCCTCGGCCGGCTTGTCGTCGCGGAGGCGAACGATCCGCGGAAAGCGCAGCGCGAAGCCGCTCTCATGCAAGCCGCTTTCGTGGATGACGTCGAACGCGACCTCGATTACGACCTTGGGCTCGACGGGGATCTCGTGGGCGCGCGCTTTCTCGCGCCCATGCTCGAGCGGCAGCTGGTGTGCGAGAAACCATGGCGTCAGCTCCGCAATTTCGGCGTCGGTCAACCCGGAATAGGCCTTGCCGATCGTAACGAGTGCGCCGCGCGCGTCACGCACCGCAAACGTGTAGTCCGAGAGCACCCCCGCCCGTTTTCCGTTTCCCCATTCGACCGCGACGACCACCGCGTCGATCGTAGAGAGCTCGCGCTTAAGCTTGCGCCACCATTTACCGCGACGCCCGGGCCGGTAGGGTGCGTCAACACGCTTGAGCATCAAGCCCTCGTTTCCGCGCGCGCGCGCCGCAGCGAATCGTTCGTTGATCGCGGGGGCATCGGCGCCGGCGGCTTCGGACGGCGCCAGCACGAGCTGGTCGCGCGCTGGGAATACCGCCGCGAGCCGGCGGCGACGCGCCTCGAGCGGCTCGTCGATCAAAAGGTCGCCGTCCGCGGCGAGCAGGTCGAAGGCGACGTAGGCGAGCGGTATGTCGCGCAGGAGCGCGTCGTCGATATTCTTACGCTGCAAGCGTCCCTGGAGCAGGCGAAACGGAAGCACGCGTCCGTCGCGCATTGCGACGATCTCCCCGTCGAAGATGGCGTCGCTGTCGAGCGTCGCGAGCGCGGACGCGATCTCCGGATACGACGCCGTCACGTCGTTGAGCCGACGCGAAAACAGCGTAACCGCGTGCTTACGCACGTGCGCCTGGGCCCGGATGCCGTCGTATTTGTCCTCGACGAACCACGTCGATCCGTTCAGTTCACCATAGGCGTCCCCATACGGTACGGGCGTAGCGAGCATGAAACCGATCGGCGTACCGTAATCGACGCGAACGTCGGCGAGCGTTCCCCGTTTGGCGGCGAGGGCGACGGTACCGACGTCGCCGGACGCCATGACCGCGCTCCGGATCGCGCCGGCGTCCGCTCCAAAGGCACGGGCGATCGCGTCGAGCACCAAACCTTCGCGCAGCCCCACGCGCAGGTCGCCGGTGACGATCTTGACGACGTAGGTCGCGGCGAGCGGATCGGCGCACGCCCGCAGGATGCGTTCAAGCACCGCGGTTCGCCGTTTGTTGGCGTTCTTTCCGGCGGCCGCCGCGATCTCGCCGAACAGCGCGGCGAGCGTCGCGGGCGTCAAACGTTCCTGGAAGAGCAGCGCGTCACTCGGCGCGCGGGCGAGCTTTCCCAGCGACGCGCCGAGGTCGCCCGTCGCCCGGTAGGCCTCCCCTAAGGCGGCGTCGCCGAATCCGTAGAGGCGACGGGCGGCGTCCACGATCGTGCGGCCGCCGAGCGAGAGCGCGCGGCGATCCCGCGCGGCAAATGGAGTGCCGCTAAAGAAGCGCGCCGCCGCGAGGAGATCGCCGTCGTCGAGCGTCCGGAGGTATTCTGCCAGGAGCGCGATCTTTTCGAGCTTGGCCGGCGTTTCCGCAATTCGTTGCGCAGTCTGCGCGAAGCGCTCCATCGTCGCGATGCCGTGATGCTAGCGCGCCAACCTCTGGAAGTACTCGTACGTTGCGCGGATGCCGTCCCCCAGCGGCGTTTCGGGAGCCCAATCCAGCTCGCGACGCGCCTTCGCGGCGTCGAACTGAGCGTCGCGGGCATCGCCCGGACGCTGCGGCGCGCGGTCGATCGGTGCCTCGAATCCGCTGACGTCGACGAGGGCGCGGTAGACCTGGTTCACGCTGGTCGGCACCCCCGTCCCGATCACGTAGCACTCTCCCGAGCCGCGCTCGAGCGCGGCAAGGTTCGCCTTCGCGATGTCGGCGACGTACACGTAATCGCGCGTCTGCTCCCCGTCCCAGTCGATGCGCACGCCCTCACGGGCGAGAAACCGCGTGCTGAAGATCGCTATCACGCCCGCTTCGCCGTTGGGATCCTGTCGCGGCCCATAGACGTTTCCGTACCGCAGCGCGGTAAAGTCGAGCCCTTTCGCGGCGTGATAGAACTGCAGGTAGTGCTCCGCGACCATCTTCGTTATCCCGTACGGCGACGTGGGCCGCTGCGGTGTCGCCTCGGTAATCGGAAGCGCATCCGGGTTCCCAAACGTCGCCCCGCTCGAAGCGAAAATCACCTTACCGGCGCCGCTGCGAACAGCCGAATCGAGCACGTTGAGAAAGCCTACGACGTTCACTTGCGCATCGTAGATCGGATCACGAACGGAAATTGCCACGGAGTGCTGCGCGGCGTGGTGGTTGATGACGTCGGGCTTGAACTCGGCGAACACCCGGCGAATCTCCTCGTCGCGAATGTCCATGTGCACGAGCGATACGCCGTTACGCACGTTGGCTCGCCGGCCGCCGCCGTGTTCCCAGAGGGAGTCGATGACCAGCACGTCATGGCCGGCGGCGACGTACGCATCGGCGATGTGCGACCCGATGAAGCCGGCCCCGCCGGTAACGATGATGCGCAATCTTCCTCCTCTGGTTTAGCTAGATAGCGGGCGGCGTCGTCGCAGGAGAGCGGCGATGCCATCGTTCGCGATCCTTCTCATCGCGATCGCTTCGGTGCTCGGAACGTTGGTCGTGACGCCGCTGCCTGCCGATCTGCGCGCCGTCGCCGACCTCGGCGCAGCGGCGCTCATCATCTACGCAGCAAGCGGTTGCGGACCGCCGCGATTTCGCGCGCTGGTCGCGCTGACCCTGGTAGCCGCCGCCGGGAACGCACATCTGCGCTCGCGCGTGCTCGTCGCGGAGCAGCCGACGGCGCGCTATACGGCAACGCTCGTAGAACGCGTCGGCGAAGGCGATGGTTCCATGGAAGTTACGCTATCACTCGACGCGGGACCGCGGGTGCTGGCACGCGTGCGCGGTGCAGTGCCGGTCGTTGGTGCGCGCGTCATCGCGCGCGGCCGTCTCGAACCCTTCGACGACGCGCGAAATCCCGACGAGCCGAGCGAACGCGCGATCGAAGCGGAACGCGGCCTCGACGGCCGGCTCGATGGTGCCGCGTTCCTCGGTGCGGCGCCCGCTTCGCATTGGCGGCTCGACGTGCTGCTGGGGCGCGCGCACGAGTGGGCCCACGATCGGCTCGCCGAGGGGGTTGGGGAACCTGCGGCGTCGCTCCTCGCGGGCGAGCTCTGGGGCGAACGGGCGACGCTTCCTCCGGCGCTGCGCGCCGAATTTCAAGAGACCGGAACCGTGCATCTGCTCGTCACGGCCGGACTGCACGTTGGCGCAGTCTCGGCGCTCTGCCTCGCACTCTTCATTGGCCTCGCGCTCCCGCGCTGGGTCGCATGCTTCGCCGCAATCGCGCTAATTTGGGCATTCGTATGGTGGAGCGGCGCGCAGCTTCCGGCCGTGCGTGCGGCCACGATGGCGACAGCGGCGCTTGCGGCGCGCGCGTGCGGCCGCTCGACGTTTTCGTGGAACGCCCTGGCCGCAGCCGCGCTAATTGTCGCATTCGCGCGACCGCAGAGCGTCGCAACGGCGTCGTTCGCACTCTCTTTTTCCTGCGTCGGCGCCATCTTCGGGTGCGCCGCGCCGCTGGAACGGCTGATCGAAGCGCACGTTGCACTGCCGGCGCGCGTCCGCGAGGCGGTCGTGTTGTCGATCGCGACGCAGGCCGGAGTCTGGCCGCTGGGCGCCTCCGTGTTCCTGCAGTTCACGCCGTATGCCGTCCTGGCAAATTCCGTCGTGGTGCCGTGCGTCGCGCTGACGATGGCCTTGGGTGCGGCCCAGCTCGCGCTCGCGTGGTGCGCGCCGCTCGCGCAGGCGTGTGCGAACCTCGACTCCTGGCTCGTTGCGTGGACGTTCGGCGTCGTAGAAACCGTCAGCAGCTTTCCAGGTGCGGTCATCGCGACCACGCCGGCGCCGGCGTACTGCGTTGCCGCCTACGATGCGATGCTCTTAGCGGCTCCGGTCTTGTGGCGGCGCGGCGCACGCACGCTGGTGGCCGCCGGATTGCTCGTCAGTGCGGCGTGGGTGCTCTGGCCCGAGCGCGCGGTCGATACGCGGCTGCGCGTAACGGTTCTCGACGTCGGACAAGCCGACGGGATCGTCATTCAAACTCCGCGCGGACATGCGCTGCTGGTCGACGCCGGCGGCCGTCTCGAGCGCGGTGGGCAAGGCGACGACTCCGTCGCCGAGCGGGTGGGCGAACGCACCGTGGTCCCGTTCTTGCTGCGGCACGGCATTCACGCCCTCGATGCAATCGTCATCTCGCATCCCCACGGCGATCATGCCGGCGGCGTCGCTCCCGCGCTGCGCCGCCTGCGAGTCAACGAATTAGCCGATGGCGGACAGCGCTACCGCGGCCACGCATATCAAGACGCGCTGGCAACGGCCGCCGCGCATGGCGTTCCCATCGTCTACCCCCGCGCCGGAATGCAATGGACCACCGACGACGGCATCGTCCTTCGCTTCCTCGGACCGTCGCTGCCTTTCATCGCAAACTCCCGCAACGACATCAACGAAAACTCCGTCGCTTTCACGCTGCGCTACCGGTCGTTCTGCATGCTCTTCACCGGCGACGCGGGCGCGGCCGCGGAGCAGCGCTTCTTGAGCGGCCCCGGCGACCTGCGATGCGGCGTTCTCAAAGTCGGTCATCACGGGTCCGCCTACTCGTCGACGCCGGCGTTCATTGCCGCTGTGCATCCGACGTACGCCATCATTTCGGTTGGGCGGCACAACCTGTTCGGACATCCGGCTGCCTCGACGCTCGCGACGCTGCAACGTTCGGGCGCCCGCGTGTACCGCACGGACGAAGACGGGGCCGTCACGGTGATCACCGACGGCACCGGCGAAAGCGTCTCCACCGTGCTATCGCCGCCGGCGATCGTTACGGATTCCTTAACCGGCACACGCAGCGATTCGCGATAGTGGCACGCGAGCGACGTTGCGGCGGTAAAGCAACGTCCCCTAAGGCGCCGCTTCTTCCGGAATCTGTCCGAAACGTCCGTTGCGGAAGTCAGCGATGGCCGCTCCGATCTCCGCGTTCGTATTCATGACGAATGGGCCGTATCCGGCGATTGGCTCCTCGATGACTTCGCCGCTCAGGATGAGGACCGCACTGTCCTGATGCGATTCGACGTGGAGGCCGGTGCCTTCACGTTCCAGCACGATCGTGGCCGGACCGGACGCGTTCGGGGATCCATTCACCGCCACGCTGCCGCGCAGCAGCGCGAGCGCCGCGGTTCGACCCGCGGGCAGTGAGAAGTCAAACCGCCGTCCCGCCTTGATGTCGAGGGTCCAAACGTCCATGGGCGTGAACGTCCGCGCCGGACCTCGGCGTCCTTGATATTCTCCCGCAATCACGCGCAGCGTTCCGCCATCATCCGGCAGGTTCACGGCGGGAACTATCTCGGCGGTGAGCGGCTGGTAAGCGGGCGGGGCGCTCTTGTCCTGCGCGCGCAGGTTCACCCACAGTTGGAGCATTTCGAACGTCCCGCCGCGACGCGTAAAGTCGCGGGAGTGAAACTCCTCGTGAAGCGTACCCGAGCCTGCGGTCATCCACTGCACGTCGCCGGCACCGATGCGCCCCTCGTGACCGGCGGTGTCCCGATGCTCGATTTCTCCCTGCAGCGCGATCGTCACGGTTTCGAATCCGCGGTGCGGATGCCATCCTACACCGCGTTGCCGGTCGGCCGCAGAAAACGTCTTCGGCGCTGCGTAGTCCAGCATCAGGAACGGGCTGAGTTCTCGGCCTAGGTCGCCGTACGAAAACATCGACCGCACTGCGAAGCCGTCCCCAACCCAATGGCCCGGCGCCGCCGGATAGATCCCGCGTATCTTTTTTACGTCGTTCGTTGTCAACATCGTGACCTCCGTATCCCATAACCCCCGCGCGGTTGCGCTAGCGCCACATCCCCTTGAGGTTGGCGGCGTGGCACGCATTGACGGTGCACGGCACACCGAGGACGGTTTCGATCGTATGCAGCACCGAATAGTGGTCGATCCGCTGGCCGTAGGACCCCGCGGCGACGGTGGGGCCGAGAAGCAGCGTCGGAATCTGGTTCGTTCCGCTCCGGTCCGGGTCGGCTTCATCCCACGTGAGGATGAGGAGCCCGCCATGGCGCCGGTCGTACCTCAGGATGGCCGGCACGTTCTTGCTCAGCCACGCGTCGCCGGTCTGGGTGCTGCAGTCGTGCATGTCGTTGCAGAGGTTGGGTACGACGATCGCTAGGCGCGGCGGCGACTTCGGAAAGCGAGTGTACACGAGGTTCGATGCGGCCGGAACGTTCGTGAAATCGACCCAGGGATTATGCTTGCGCGCATATTCGCCGGACGAACAGCCGGTATAGCCGTCGTACGGCATTGACTCCGAGTAGCCGTCGAACGTCTCTCCGGCAGACAGGAGCTCGGCGCCTACGTTCGGCGTTCCGAACGTATGCGGGCACGAGTCTCCGGTGACGCCTTGCGTGGACCCCGAGAAGAGCGCCAGGTAATTGGGCTGGCTCGGATGCGTGACGGCGTGGCTATTGGTCATCAGCGCCGCTTGCGGCACGAGCGTTCCGTTGATATACGGCGCGTTCGAGCTGCCGATCACCAAATCATAGTCGCGATTTTCCATGACGATGACGACCACGCGCTGCGCGTGCGGCCGGCTCGTTCGCGAACCCGTCGAGGATTCTAAAGCGGAATGGTCTGCGGCCGCGGATGCAAAGCCGACGCCGCCGCAGCCGGCAAGCAGCGCCGCCGCCAGCAACGCGCAGGGCCTCACGTCCGCTCCAACGCCGGGCGGTCCCAGCCGGCGAGATCCGCCGCGGCTTCGTAGGTCGACCGAAAGAACTGCAGCACCGCGCGATCCGGATGGACCGACGTTCGCACGTCCTCGTATGGCAGCACGAACTCTCGAAGTGCGGCATTCCACGCCGCGCGTTCGGGACCGACGACCGCTGCTGAAAAACCGGCAGGCTCCGGATACGCATACGCGTAGAACGCTGCTTCCATTCCTTCGGAGCCCGCCCAGAAACCAACGCTGTGCTCTTCGTGCGAGTAGGCCTCTCGCGTAGCGGAATCCGGCATGTTGGGAAAGCCGCCGGGATGCGGCGGCGCGCTGCGCCCGGAAAACCGCGTCGTCGCGAGATCGAAGCTGCCCCAGAAAAAGTGCACCGGGCTGGCCTTACCCACGAAGCCTGCGCGAAACACCTTACAAAGGCGATCGGCCTGAAACAAGGCCTGTAGAAACCGCTGCACGTACCGCGCGTCGTAGGACGCGTGAACGGTGTCGCGGTCGAACGGAATCGCATCCGAAACCTCGTTGGGACGGTTGTCGATCGCGACGCGGATGTCGAGGCCGTCCAGCTGCGCAAAGAGCCGTTGATAGAAGTCCGCTACGGACATGGGCTCCAGTGCGAAGCCGGCATCGCGTTCCGAGGTGGTGATACGCAAACGCTCCCCTTCGAAATCGAACTCGATCGCAAACGGCCGATCTTCGTAGAACATCGCCGACGTCGTGAGTCCGCGCGGCGTGACGTAGAGCGCCACGTTCCACCAATGGTTGACGAGCGGCTCGAGGCGCAGTCGTATCTTGCCGACGATCTGGGTCCAGCGATGCAGCGTGTGCAGCGTTTCCTTCCACTCGTCATAACGCAGTTGCGGCCACCGGTCCATGCGCGCTACGAAACCGCCGCGCCGCGCCGCAAGAGCCGCCGCGTCATTCCAAACAGCGCGGCGATCGTCGCGACGAAGGCGACGATGCCGATCGCATTGGCGGCGGCGGCAAACGAATCTCCCACGATGCCGAGCGGCGACGCGTTTCCGCTGGCGACGATCACGCCGGCGAGCAGCACGCCAAGCAGGCTTTCGCCCACGATAAGCCCCGAGGCGACGAGCACCCCAAACTGCTTCGCGCGGTCGGCGCCGGGCCGACCGCTAGCCCAACGGTTGTAGGCCCATCCCAGCACCGCACCGACGACGACCGGCGCGGTCGTAGACGCCGGCAGATAGATGCCGAGCCCCACCGCCAGCGGCGGCAGCGCCAGGCGCTTCGTCAAACGCAGCGTCTCGTCCGCACCGACGGCGATGGCTCCGACAACCGCTCCGATACCGATCAGCCCCCAATCGATCTGGCCGCCGATGACGCCCTTCGCTAAGGCAGAGATCAGCGTCGCTTGCGGTGCGGGAAGCGCCTGCGCGATGGCGTTCCCAGCGCGAGGGGCGCCGGCGAAGCCGTAGGCCCGATTGAGCAGGTCCAAGATGGGCGGTATGACGAGTGCCCCCATGACGACCCCAACGATCAGCGCCACCTGTTGGCGCCACGGCGTCGCACCGACGAGCTGTCCGGTCTTGAGGTCCTGTAAGTTGTCGTTCGAAATCGTCGCGACGCACAAGAGCACCGCCGTCACGAAGATCGCGTAGGCCACGAATTGGGTCGGTGCGGCCGCACCCGCCCCCTTCGCAAACGCCAGCGCCAGCAGGGACGCCCCAATGACGGCGAGGATCGCCAAGCCCGAGACGGGACTGTTCGACGAGCCGATCAGGCCCGCCATGTAGCCGCACGCCGCGGCAACGAAGAACCCCGCGATGACGACGTAAGCGACCGCCGCGGCCGTCATCGGCAGTGCGAGCGACCCAAGGGTACCGCCCGCCAAAAAGCTCCACAGAACGAAGGCGAGCGGCACGAGGCACGCAAGGCTGATCGTTCCGACGAGGAGGATGGGCAGATCTCGCTCGGTGATCGGCAGCTCGCCGGCGTCCCGCCGCCGGCGGCGCGACGCCGCGAAGGCAGAGGAAACGCCGGCCACGACCGGTCGCGCGAGCCTCCCGAGCGACCAGATGGCAGCGATTCCGATGGCCCCTGCGCCGATGAAACGCACTTGATGCGACCATACCGCATTCGCGACGTCGGCCGCGGCGCCGGCCGCCGGATGCAGCGCCGTCAGCACCGGTGTGGCTGCGCCCCAGGCGATCGCCAGGCCCGCGAAAATCGCGAGCCCGACCGATAGACCGATGAGCTGACCCGCGCCGACCAATGCGAGCGAGAGCGAGAATCCAAGCCCCGTCGCCGCGTGTCCCACGCGAACGTATGCCGCCACTTGGGCGGCGAACACGCGCGTCGCGACTATGGCGGCGAACCCGGCTGAGGCGAGGGTGCCCCCGACCAGCGCCGCGAGCCCCGCGCGGTTGCTGCCTTCCCCGCCGCTAGCTGCCGCCGTGCCGACCTTGAGCACTTCAGCCGCAGCGACGCCCTCGGGATACGGCAAATCGGATCCCGTCACCAGCGCACGGCGGAGCGGCACGCTATACATTACGCCAAGAACGCCGCCGATCGCGCAGACGCCAAAGGACTGGACGAACGGAAAACCGCTCCACCAACCGATCATGACCAGGCCGGGAAGCACGAAGATGATCGCGGAGAGCGTCCCGGCGGCCGAGGCGACGGTCTGGACGATGTTGTTCTCGTAAATGGTCGCGTTCTTCAGCGCGCGCAGCACCGCCATCGAGATGACGGCGGCGGGAATCGTCGACGCAAACGTGAGCCCAACCTTGAGCCCGAGATAGACGTTTGCGGCTGTGAACACCAGTGTGATGGCACAACCGAGGACGAGACCGCGCCACGTGAGCTCCAACCGGCCACTCATCGCCGCTTGTTGCGCTGCGCCGCCGAGCGTCGCCTTCACGACGCACAGAGCCCGCGGCGTTGAGCCGCGGGCTCTGCTAGTATCCCGATCATTCTCGCCCGCTTGAAACCGTTGCCAGCTTCCCACCGACGTTTCGATCCGGTTTGATCGGGGTCACTCGGATGTTGTCGCAATGCGACGAATCGTCTACGTGATCCCGACCGCGGTTCGATACTGTCCGCACTTCGTCATTGAGCGAAGTTTCTGCATGCTATCAAACCCTACACCCCCGTTCAAGCCGTTTGGACGCTCGTCCACAACCGGCCCACAAGAAACTGTGGTTACCCACAATCTATCGACACCAGGGGGAACGACGCGGTTAGGGGCGCATCGTCGTCATTGGCGTCGGCGAAGCGGACGCCATCGGCGACATAGTGGGCGCTGGCTGCGCCGTCGCCGCCAGCGTCGACGCGCCGGCTACGAACGCCCCCGCGAGAACGATGCCGACGAACCATCGATTCATGGAATTGATTCCTCCCTTTTGATTTCCCAAAGTAATCTCCAGACGTTTGGTACCCAGCGGCACGCCGCATCTAACGCTGCGCTTGCTTGCTTAGTATTCAGACGGAAGCGCAAACCGGCACTTCCGGCGAGGGTAATTACGAAAGGGGGAAGCGCCGCCGCAAGCGGCAACCTTCGAATCAAAACACATGAGCGTCATCGATCTGCCATCGCCGCGAATCGCCGCGGCCGAAACGGACCCAATATTCGAACGCGTGCGGCACGTAATTCCGCCGGTCGAGTGGCCGGTGCACGCGCCGTACGTTGCGGCCATTAACCGGCTCAAACGCGACCGTAACGCCGTGATCCTCGCGCACAACTATCAGGTCCCCGAGATCTTTTACACGGTGGCGGACATCGTGGGCGATTCCCTTGCCCTGGCGCTGAAGGCGGCCGAGACGACGGCCGACGTTATCGTCGTCTGCGGCGTCCACTTTATGGCAGAGACCGCCAAACTGGTCAATCCGTCGAAGACGGTGCTCGTCCCGGACCTGCGCGCCGGATGCTCGCTGGCCGAATCGATCGCGCCGGCCGACGTTCGGCTGCTGCGCGAGCGCTACCCGAACACGCCGGTCGTCACTTACGTCAACACTTCTGCGGCAGTTAAGGCAGAATCCGACGTGTGCGTGACGAGCGGCAATGCCGTGCAGATCGTGGAGGCGCTCGGTGCGCCGCGCGTGATCTTTCTGCCCGACGAGTATCTTGCGAAGTACGTCGCGTCAAAGACCGGCGTTGAAATCATCGCGTGGAAGGGCCATTGCGAAGTGCACGAGCGCTTCAGCGGCGCCGACATCCGGCGTTTTCGGGAGGGCGACCCATTGCTGATCGTGCTCGCCCATCCCGAATGCGCACCCGACGTATTGGCGGAAGCAGACTACGTCGGCTCGACCCACGGCATGACGGAGTACGTCGGCACGGTCGCGGGCGAAACGCACTCGGCGGCCGCGCGCGTACTGCTCATGACGGAATGTTCTATGGCGGACAACGTCTCGGGCCGCTATCCGAACGTGGAATTCGTCCGTCCGTGCAACCTCTGTCCCCACATGAAGCGCAACACCCTTCCCAAGGTGCTGCACTCGCTCCAGGCGATGGAATACGAAGTAACCGTTGCGCCGGAAATCGCGGAGCGCGCGCGGCGCGCGGTGGACCGCATGCTGGCGTACAGCCGTCCCTGCGACTGACGGCCGCATCGTAACGATGGAAGGGCTGCGTTCCGACGCGCTGGTCGTGGGCGCTGGGATCGCCGGTCTCGTCGCCGCGCTCAAGCTTCAGCCGGCGCGGGTGACCGTGTTGTGTAAGACGAGTCTCGGCAAAGGCGCTGCGACGGATTGGGCGCAGGGCGGGATTGCGGCCGCCGTCGGTAAGGACGATTCCCCGCGCCTGCACGCAATCGACACGCAGCGTGCCGGCGCCGGCATCAGCGATACGACGATCGTGGAAATCCTCACGCGCGACGCGCCGGCGCGCATCGAGGAACTGCTCGAGCTCGGCGCGACGTTCGATCGTACCGATGCAGGCGAACTCGCCCTCGGGCGGGAGGCCGCGCACCAGCGCCGGCGCATCGTCAAGGCCGGCGGCGATGCGACCGGTCACGAGATCCTCAAGACCCTGATCGAAGCCGTCGCGACGCATCCGTCGATCCGAGTCGTCGAGAACGTCATGGCCGACGATCTCGCCGTCGAAGACGGCCGCGTCGCCGGTGTCGAGGCGCATGCGAGAGGAACGAACGAACGGACGATCTTCCGCGCAGGCGCCGTGGTGCTAGCCAGCGGCGGCGTCGGTCGCCTCTACCGCTATACCACCAATCCCGTCGCGGCCACGGGCGACGGCATCGCGATGGCGGCGCGCGCCGGCGCGACGCTCGCCGACATGGAATTCGTGCAGTTCCATCCCACCGCGCTCGCAATCGGTCGGGATCCAATGCCGTTGGTCACGGAGGCCGTTCGGGGCGAAGGCGCGACGCTGCGCAACGATCTAGGCGAGCGATTCATGGTCGGAATCCATCCCGACGCGGAGCTTGCGCCGCGCGACGTCGTCGCGCGCGCCATCTTCGAGCAGCAGCAGCGTGGCCGCACCGTCGGCCTGGACGCCCGACCGACGATCGGCGCGCGGTTTCCCACCGCGTTTCCAACGGTGTTCCGCTTCTGCATCGACGCGGGCATCGATCCGCGCCTCCAAAACATCCCGGTGACGCCCGCCGCCCACTATCACATGGGCGGCATTGCCGTCGACGAGTGGGGCCGTACCTCGCTCGACGGCCTCTGGGCGTGCGGAGAAGCGAGCGCGACGGGTGTTCACGGCGCGAACCGGCTCGCAAGCAACTCGCTGCTCGAGGCCCTCGTCTATGGGTCGCGCGTCGCCATCGACATCGCCGGCGCGAGGACGCGAACGCCGTCCTCGGGGCCGCTCGGAACGCCGCGGCGTCAAACGGCGCGCAGCGCGCGTTCCACTACGACGCCCGCCCAGGCGCTCGACGACCTGCGCAACGTCATGTACTCCAACGTGGGTCTCGTCCGCGACGAATCGGGGCTGCGGGAAGCGCTCGCGCGCATCGACGAGCTGCAAGCGGCGATCGGGCCCGCCGAAGACCAGCTCGCAAATCTGCTGATCGTCGGGCAGCTGATCGCCGAAGCCGCGCTCGCACGGCACGAAAGCCGCGGCAGCCATTTCCGAAGCGATTATCCGCAAGCCGATGAAGCCTTTGCCAAGCGATCGTTCACGCGACTGCGCAGCGTCGCCTGAGCTCGCCGCCGAGCCGATCGTTCGAGCGGCCCTGCTCGAAGACATCGGCCGCGGCGGCGATCTCACGACCGACGCCATCGTTGCGCCGGACCGACACGCGACCGCAAAGATCGTCGCGCGCGACGGCGGCACCGTCGCGGGACTCGAAATCGCGCTGCTCGCTTTTCGCCTGCTCGACGACCGGATCTCGATCGTCCGAACGGTCCGGGATGGGGAACGCGTCGAAGGCGGCGCCCTCGTCGCCGAGATCTCCGGACCGGCGCGCGCGCTGCTGACGGCGGAACGAACCGCCCTCAATCTGCTCTGCCGTTTGTCGGGCATCGCGACGGCGACGCGCGCGCTGGTCGAACGCGTGGCCGCAACGCGCGCCCGTATCGCGGACACGCGCAAAACGACGCCGAGCCTGCGCGCGCTCGAGCGCTACGCCGTGCGCTGCGGCGGAGGGATCAATCACCGTTTCGGATTGGACGACGGCATCCTCATCAAGGACAACCACCTCGTATTGGCAGGTTCGATCCGGGCCGCGGTCGCGGCGGCACGCGCGCGCGCCGGACATATGCGCAAGATCGAGGTGGAGGTCGATACGCTCGAGCAGCTTCGCGACGCACTTGCGGAACCGGTCGATGCCGTGCTGGTGGACAATATGACGACGGTCCAGCTGGCCGAGGCCGTCCGCATCGTGGACGGACGCGTGCTGATCGAGGCCAGCGGCGGCGTGACGCTCGACAACGTGCGGGAGATTGCGGTCACCGGCGTCGACGTGATCAGCGTGGGTTGGCTGACGCACAGCGCACCGGCGCTGGACGTCGGCCTCGACCTAGCGCTCTAGCGCACGGGCTGGCCCTCAGCGAAAGAATAGGAGCGACGTGGCGACGATCGCACCAACGGCGACGACGAACAGCGCGATTCCATAGCCGGCGATCGACGAAAGGGAGATCACCTCTCCGGCGCGGAGCCCGCGTTCCGTGACGGCGTAGCGCCACGCTCCCAGCAATGCGACGAACACTCCGAAGATTGCCATCGCCGTGCCGAAGCCGGTCGACACGCCGGTCGCCGACCCATCGCCACGCATCAGCGCCGAAAATTCGCGTGCGAACAGCGAGAAGCGCGCGACGACGAATCCGAACGCGATGAACGCGAGCGCGGTGCGCACGTACGCGAGATAGGTGCGTTCGTTCGCGAGCGCGTCCGTAGCGCGAACCGCATCGTTTGAGCCCGGCGCGTGATCCGGCGGCATGACCCTTCGACCGTTAGGCGAATCTCGGCCGAACCATGTCTATAGAACGCGACGCCGAAAAACCACTCGATCCTGGAACCGCCAGCCACGACTTCCAACCGCCGCGGGCGCTCGTCGAGTTTATGGCCACGGGCTGGATCGATCGCGCAGCCGTTGCGGAGAGGCATCCCGAGGCCGCTCGATTCCGCGAACGACGGGAGCACGTCGGTCGCGCCTATCCTGCGGCGTACGTCGTCGTCCCCGCCGGACAAGAACGCGTGCGCGCGAACGACACCTCCTTCCGGTTCCGTCCATCGAGCGACTTTACGTATCTCACCGGCGGAGGCGAGCCGGGCGCCGTTTTGGTCCTCGAGCCGGAGGGCGCACGCCATCGCAGCGTACTCTTCGTCAACGCGCACAACCGCGGTGGGCCGGAGTTTTTCACCGACCGCGTCAACGGCGAACTATGGGTTGGACGCCATCGCGGCGTCGAGGAAAGCCGCGCCTTCTACGGCGTGGACGAGTGCCGCCCGCTCCAGGCGCTCGAAACGTTTTTGGCGGAGCTCCGCGCTTCCGGCCACGCCGTGCGGGTGCTGCGAACGCATGACGAGGGCGTCGATCGCCGCTTTGACGCGTCCGACGGCGACGGCGAGCTGGCCGCATTTCTTTCCGAGATGCGCCTGCTCAAGGATCCGTACGAGCTGGCCGAGCTACGCGCTGCATGCGCCGTTACGAAGCGCGCCTTCGAGGACGCCATTAGGTCGATGCGGACGGCGAAGAGCGAACGCGAAATCGAAGCGGCGTTTTGGGGACGCGCCCGCATCGACGCAAACGACACCGGCTACCTGACGATCGCGGCCGCCGGTGACCACGCATGCACGCTGCATTGGACGAAGAACGATGGGCCGCTGCGCCGCGGCGATTTGCTCCTGCTGGATGCGGGCGTGGAGCGGGATTCTTTATACACCGCCGACATAACGCGAACGCTGCCGATTGACGGACGATTTTCCGACGAGCAGCGGACCGTGTACGATTTGGTGTGGAAAGCGCAACGCGCTGCGATGGACGGAGTCGCACCGGGAAACGATTTCCTGGAGCCGTCCAGACGCGCAGCGCGCGTGCTTACGCAGGGGCTGATCGACCTCGGGATCGTCACGACGTCCCTCGATGAGGCCGTCGATCCGGAACGCCTCTTGCACCGGCGCTACACGCTGCACGGCGTCAGCCACATGCTCGGCCTCGACGTCCACGACTGCGCCGAGGCGCGCAGCTCCGAATACCGTTACGGCAAGCTGCGCGAAGGAATGGTACTCACGGTCGAGCCCGGGCTGTACTTTCAGCGCGACGACGCGACGGTGCCGGAACGGTTCCGAGGGATCGGCGTGCGGATCGAGGACGACGTCGCCGTCACCCGGGACGGATGCGAAAACCTTTCATCTGCCATCCCGTCGCGCCGCGACGACGTGGAGGCTTGGATCGCAACGGTGTGGTCGGAAGCGGGCGCTACGGCGACGGCATGACGGCCGTGCCGGGCGGCATGGGCGGCGGCGGCGGAGCGATCGTTCCACCCTGCATCGCGGCGATTTGGTCTTCGATGGGCCATCGCCCGAACGCGAGAATCAGCATGCAGATCAGCGGGCCCACGCCAGGCACCAAGTTGAGGAGCGACAGCGCGCCGTTGTAGCCGGCCTTGGTGAAGATGCGCCAGTACACCCAAATGGTGAACGCGATGATCGCTAGCAGCACGAGGCCGTAGACCAGGGCGATCGTCATGATAAATCCCGCAGTCGCCGCTGTCGTGTGATCCATCTTCTTCCTCTTCCCTTCGGCAGTAGTCGTCGTTCGTCACCCACCGACCGGCGGGTCAATGGACGGTTCAACCCCTCGGCGGAGAACCCCAACCAGACTGCGCGTACGCTCCGTCAACGACGATGACCGGAACCGTCGGATCGCCGCCGCTATAGGCGAACATCCGCTCGCGCGCGTGCCGGTCGTTCTGCGCATCGTGGCGCTCGTACGCAACGCCTGCCGCGTCGTAAAATGCCATGGCGCTGCGGCAATACGGGCAACTCGGCGAAATGTAGATCTCGATTCTTGCCCCCGGAGGCGGATGCTCGGCGTCGAAGTCCCGTGCCATGCCGCTGATCTTCGTACCGACGCCGCTGGGAAACCTGCGCGACGTTACGCTGCGCGCGCTCGACGCATTGAGCGAAGCGGATTTGATCGTCGCGGAGGATACGCGCGTCGCGCGAAAGCTGCTGAACGCGCTCCACATCCGCGGACGGGAAACGTGGAGCTATCGCGAGCAGAATGCCGCCGCGGCCACGGCACCGATCCTCGAACGCGCGCGTACCGGCGTCGTCGCCGTTACGTGCGACGCCGGCATGCCCGGAGTCTCGGACCCGGGAACCGCGCTCATTGCCGCCGCGCGCGCCGCGGACGTGCGCGTCGAAGTGCTGCCCGGGCCGAGCGCGGCGCTGGGCCTCGCGCTTCTCTCCGGTTTTCCGCTCGACCGGTTTACGTTCGAAGGCTTTCCGCCGAGAACGCCGGGTGCCCGGCGGCGGCGGTTCTCCGCCGCGCTGCATGCGGGCATCACGACGATTTGGTACGAGTCGCCGCGCCGTCTCTCGGCGAGCCTCGCCGACCTCGCCGCGGTCGCGCCAGATGCCCAACTCTTCGTGCTGCGCGAATACACGAAGCTTCACGAAGAACACTATTGGGGAACGCCGTCCGCCGTCGCGGCACGTTTGCCGGATCCCCTGCGCGGCGAAGTGGCTTTCGCGGTCGCACCCTTCGCGGAAGCCACCGGAGGCGCTCCCCCCGCCGAGGACGCGTTGGCCGCAATCGACGCGCTGCTCGCAGAGGGGCGGCACGTCGGGGACGTCGCCAAACTGCTCTCGGCGCGTGGTTTTGGTGAGCGGCGGGAGCTGTACGCGCGGGTCGCGGCGCGGAAGGCGGGCATGCGGCTCCCGATTAACGAGACGTAGCCCGATGGAGCGCGCTTATTATGTCACGACGCCGATCTATTATATCAGCGGCCAGCCGCACATCGGCCACGCCTATACCACCGTCGTCGCGGACGTGCTGGCCCGCACCTCGCGCACGTTCCAGCCGACGTTCTTCCTAACCGGTACCGACGAGCACGGCCAGAAGGTCGCCAATGCCGCGGCCGCCGCAGGCAAGACGCCGCAGCAGTGGTGCGACGAACTGGTTCCGCGCTGGGAAGCCCTCTTCGCACTCTATCACGTTGCGTACGACGACTTCATTCGAACGACGCAGCCGCGCCACGTCGACAAGGTCCGACGCGTCTTCGAACGCCTGCGCGAACGCGGCGACGTCTACCTCGGTAAGTACGAAGGCTGGTATTGCGTTTACGATGAGACGTTCTGGCTCGAGTCAAAGCTCGTCGACGGACGCTGCCCCACGTGCGGTCGCGAGGTTCAGTGGATTTCCGAGGACGACTGGTTCTTTCGTTTGTCTGCCTATCGCGAGCGCCTCATCGAGCATTTCGAACGCTACCCCGCATGGGTGCAGCCGCGCAGCGTCTACAACGAAATGATGGCAATCCTAGCCGAGGGTCTCGACGACTTGTCGATCTCCCGGACAAATTTAGATTGGGGCGTACCGATCCCCGGCGGCGGGGTCATCTACGTGTGGCTCGACGCACTGCTCAACTACATCACCGCAATCGGATGGGACGACGACGAAGCGCGCTTTCGCACCCGCTGGCCCGCCGCAGTGCAGCTCGTCGGCAAAGAGATCGCGCGCTTTCACACGATCGTGTGGCCCGCCATTCTGTGGGCCTTGGAGGAGGCTGCACCCGAGCTGGTCTTCGCTCACGGATGGATCACCGTCGACGGCCAGAAGATGAGCAAGAGCCTCGGGAACACCGCCGATCCGTTCGCGCTAGCCCAGCGTTTCGGCGCAGATTCGATGCGCTATTTCTTGCTGCGGGAGGCACCGTTCGGCAGCGACTTCTCGTACTCAGAAGAGAAGATCGCGCAGCGGCACAACAGCGACCTCGCCAACGACCTCGGCAACCTGCTCCAGCGTACGCTTTCCATGCTACAAAAATATCGCGGCGGCACCGTGCCTCGCGGCGGATCGCATGCATTCGGCGAACGTTTCGCGCGTCTGCCCGGGACCGTGCGCGAGTCGATCTTCGGCCTCCGCTTCCGCGAAGCGCTCGAAGCGGTATGGGAGCTCGTCGCGGCCCTCAACCGCACGATCGACGAGCGCAAGCCGTGGGTGCTGCAGCGCGAAGGGCGTACCGACGAACTCGACGCCGTGCTCTACGACCTTTGGGAAGGGTTGCGCCGGCTCGCGATTCTGCTGCACCCGGTGATGCCGGAGCGGTCGGAAGAGATGTGGCGGCAGCTCGGGAATCCCGGCGCGATCGACGACGACTGGTCACGTTCGCTCGGCGCTTGGGGCGCGTTCGCGCCCGGAACGCAAACCGCTCCCGGCGCGTCACTCTTTCCGAAGATCGAATGATCGATACGCATTGCCACGTGCACGATCGCGCGTTCGACGCCGACCGCGAGGAGGTCGTGCGCCGCGCCGGCGTCGCCGGCGTGCGCGCCATGCTTACCGTGGCCGAAGACCTCGACGATGCCGAGCGCGCCATCGCGACCGCGGATCGGTACGACCTCGCGGTGGCGGCCGGCATTCATCCGCACGAAGCCAAGGGCGCGCCGGCAGATCTCGAGGTACCACTCCGCCTCCTGCTGCGCAACCCACGCGTCGTCGCCGTCGGAGAAATCGGGCTCGACTACTATTACGATCGCAGTCCGCGCGAGCTCCAAGTGCGCGTACTCCGCGCGCAGCTGCGCGTCGCACGCGCTGCCGAGATGCCGGTCGTCTTCCACCAGCGCGACGCCTTTACCGATTTTACCGCAATCTTACGCGACGAATGGGACGCGGCGATTCGGGGCGTCGTCCACTGCTTTACCGGTACGCCGGAACAGGCGCTCGCGTACACGCGTGAGTTCGGTCTCTTCCTCGGGATCGGCGGCGTCTTGACGTTTGCGACGGCGAGCGGGCTGCGCGAAGCGGTTCGCGCCGTGGGGGTCGACCGGATCGTGCTCGAGACCGACTGCCCGTATCTCGCGCCGGTTCCCATGCGGGGAAAGCGTAACGAGCCGGCGTTTGTGACGCACACCGCGGCAAAGCTGGCAGAGGTGCTCGAACTTCCGCTCGACCGTGTCGTGAAGAGCACGGACGCCAACGCCGGCACGCTGTTCGGTCTAGGCCGCTAGCGCAACGTCTTTGCCGCGCGACCATTCGGCCTCGATGCGGCCGCGCACCGCCCGCACGATCTCGCCGTCGGACGTGCAGAGGCCCCAATCGGGCAGGTCCGCAGGACCGAACGCCACGGTGGCGTTGGCCGAGCCGATCCAGGCGCGGCCGCCAGCCACGGCGAGCTTCTCCGAATCGTCGCAGGTCCTCACACGTACGCCGTCGCGCACGAGTGCCTCGAGTGCCTCACGCTCGCGTCCGTTCCCCTCCAGGTCGCGGCTATTGACGATCAGCCGCGGCGACGCGCCGGCCGTGGCGAGCGCGTCGAGCGCGGAATAGACGACGTTGAAGCGGCCGAACGACTCGCTTGCGACCACGACGCCGTTGCCGCGGCGACCGTCGCGCAAGAGGCGCGCCTCCGCGGCAAGCGCTTCGTGCTTGACCATCGGAATGGAAGCGGCGTCTGCGACGTCGTCTCGCAGCACGAGGTCTCCCTCGCCCCAGTTCTTGTCGTCCAAATAGGCCGAGTTGTCCGCCGCAATCACCTTCGCGTGCTCCGGGGCGCCGAGGCGCCCCTCGACGCCCGCTGCGCGCAGCGCTGCGACGAGTCGTTCGTTTTCGGCCGCGAGATGGCCGCCGCGATCGTTGTACGGCGTTCCCTCGAGCTCCACGACGACGTGCGCTCCGCGTTTGGCGGCCGCTTCGAGCGCGTCCACGATTGGGCCGTGCAGCGTGTAGGCCCGGACGTCGATGTGCTCGGCGTGCGCAATCGCCGCCATGGCGTCGCGCGTGGAACTCAACTGGACCATTGCGGCCGCCCATCACGACGACGGCAGGCCGCGGCTACGCCGGGACGGGGGGAGCCGGGCGAGACGCTTGGAAGCAGGCCGGACGCATGACTTCTGCCCCAGTGCACGACCGGTTCGGCGGCGAAAAGGGCGCCTTCGTCCGCGCGATGTTTGCGACGATCGCGCCGCGTTACGACCTTGCGAACCGGATCCTCACCGGTGGCTTCGACGAACGCTGGCGCCGGCACGCAATCGCGCTGCTGTCTCCGCGGCACCATACGCGCATCCTCGATTGCTGCTGCGGAACGGGCGACCTCGTCTTCCACCTGCTGCGCGTCGATCCGACGCTCGACGTCACGGGCATCGACTTTTGCCGTCCGATGCTCGAGCGGGCCGAGCGTCGCGCGCCGCATGAAGCGCGCGGAGCCGCCACCTTCCTGGAGGGCGACGTCATGGCGCTTCCGTTCGAGCGCGCCAGCTTCGACGGAGCGACGATGGGATTCTCGCTGCGAAACGTCGTGGACGTCGACGCAACGCTGCAAGAAATCCTCCGCGTGCTCCGGCCGGGGGCGCGCTTCGTCAATCTCGACGTGAGCAAGGCGCCGAACCCGACGTTCAAACGTTTATTCGACCTCTACTTTTACGGCGTCGTTCCGGTGCTTGGCGGCATCGTCGGAGGCTCGCCGGCGGCGTATCGTTATCTGCCCAACTCGCTGACGCACCATCCCAATGCGCCGGACCTGCGCGACCGTTTCACGCGCGCCGGCTTCTCGGGTGCCGGGTACCGCGCGTTGATGGGGGGCGCCATCGCCATCCACTACGGCACGAAACCGTGAGTCTCGCCGAGCCGGAACGCGACACCTACGACGACTTGCAGTCGGACGTCGAGCGGTTCTTCGAAGCGACGTTTTCAACCGAGAATCCCATCATCACCGAAGCCGTAAAACGGATGCTTTCCGCGGGCGGCAAGCGGCTGCGCCCGCGAATTACATTGCTGGCGGCGGCGGCATGCGGCGGCGACTACGCCGCGCAGCTGCACCTCGCCGCGTACATGGAACTGATTCACGTAGCGACGCTAATTCATGACGACGTCGTGGACAATGCCCAAATGCGCCGAGGCGTCAACGCGACCGCCGTGGACTACGGAAACCGCATCAGCGTGCTGGCCGGAGACTACCTCTTCGCTTGGATATTCAAAAACGTCACCAGCGACTACCCGCATCCCATTCCGAACATCCTTTCCGCGACGCTGGCCGACATTTGCGACGGCGAGGTGCTGCAGCTGCGCGCGCTGGGCGACCCCGACGTCTCACTCGAAAGCTACGTTGAGATCGCGCGCAAGAAGACGGCGTCGCTCTTTGCGGCGTCTGCGGCCTGCGGCGCCATCATGGGAGAGGGCGACGCGACGGCGGTGGGCGCGCTTCGATCGTTCGGCGAGGCGTTCGGCATTGCGTTTCAAATGAAGGACGACCTCTTGGACGTCACCGCGGACGAACGGTCGCTCGGCAAGCCGGCGTGGAACGATCTGACCGAACGCAAAACCACCTTGCCGCTGATCGCGGCGCTCGCTTCGGGTGACGGCGGCTTTTCCGCCCAGGTGAGGAGCTTTTACACTGCCGGTGGGAACGATGCGATTCCGCGGATCGTCGAAGCGATCGACCGCGAGGGCGGCCTCGCCGCCACGCGCACGCAAATCGCTCGCTTCGCAGACCGAGCCAAGGCGGCGCTGAAGCCGATCCCGGACGGCGCGGCGAAGGACGAATTGGCGAAACTCACCGACGCGCTGCTCGAGTAGGCGTCAGCAAGGGGACCAAGGACATGACCATACATCCGCTTCTCGCGATCATCGACGCGCCGATCATTATCGGAATTCTCGTCGTCGGGGCGCTGTTGTTTGGAGCGGACAAGCTCCCGAAGCTGGCCCGCAGCGCGGGACAAGCGAAGAAAGAATTCCTCATGGGCCAGGCCGAGGCAGACGAAGCCGCTGCGAAGGCGCGCGAGGACGCGCGCCAGCGCGCGGCGCTGCAGCACGCCGACATCATGGACAACGTCGAGGCCGGCACGCTCTCCGGCGACGCCGTTCCGCCGCCAACGCCCGGACGGGGCACGCAAAGCTCCTAACGCAGAGCGCGCGAGATGCTGGCGCAGCGCCCCCCGGTCCACACCGACGAGGGCGCTTGGGATCAGAAGGAGATGCCGTTCACGGAGCACCTGCGGGAGCTCCGTAATCGTCTCTTGGTTTCGATTGCCACGGTGTGCGCGATCGCCGTCGTGCTCTTCTGGCCCTCGCAATTTGTCATCCGCTGGATGATGCACGAATACTTTGGCGGCATTGAGCTGCACGCGTTCGGGCCTGCCGACGTGATTTTCACCGAGTTCAAGTTTTCGATCGTCGGCGGGATCGTCATCGGGCTCCCGGTGCTGCTGACGCAGCTTTGGCTCTTCATCGTTCCCGCGATTCATCCCCGCACGCGCCGGATGGTGTACGCGTTCATCGTCCCGTCGCTGCTCTTAGCGCTGCTCGGAATTGCCTTCGCGCACTTCGTCGTGATCCCACGCGTCGTTGCGGCACTGCTGCACATCACCGACGCCGTCGCGACGCCGACGTTCGGCGTGGCATCGACGCTCAACTTCGTCATCGTGCTGCTCGCGCTTTTTGCCATCGCTTTCCAAACGCCGGTCGTCCTCGTCGGCCTGGCGCGCCTTGGCATCGTTACGTCCGCGACGCTGCGCCATTATCGCCGGCATGCGCTGTTTGGGTTCTTCGTCGCCGGCGGCATCGCGGCGCCCGACGGTAATCCGCTAACGATGGCGCTGCTCGCGCTTCCGATGTACGCGCTCTACGAGCTTTCGATCTGGGTGATTCTCCCGCTCGAACGCCGTTGGTCCGTCTCGGGCCGGTGATCGCCCCCGTCCGCGACCTGTACGGCGAATTCGTGCGCACGTTCGGTAACGTGCTGTTCGCCGTTTCTCTCTTCGTCGCGTGGGGCGTCCTGACGCTGATCGGCGTCGTCGTAGAACAGAACCAGGATCCGGCGGCGTACCTCCAGTCCTACGCCGCGCCGCTCGCGCGCGCAATCTTGCGGCTCGGGCTCGACAACGTCTACCACTCGCCCTGGTACGTCGGTATCGTTGGATTGATCTTGCTCTCACTTGCGGTCTGCACGTTCAAGCGGGTAATACCGGCTAGGCTGCCGCCGCTGCGGCCCGTGACGGTCGAAAAAATTCCGCTGCACGAGCGCTTCGAGGTTGCCGAGGATTCGGCGACGGTGCGCCGGCGCGTCGAAGCATTCTTCGCATCGCGCGGCTGGCGCGTGCGCAATCGCGAGTTCGGCGGCATCGAATGGGGCTTTGCCGACAAACACAACTGGGCGCGCCGGGGCGTGCTCGTCGCGCATGCAGGCTTCGTCATCATCGCGGCCGGTACGACGCTGTATTGGGCGCGCGGCTTTTCGGGAGATCTGGCGGTGCTTACGGGAAGCACCGCCGAGGTTCCGCAAACGCACGCCCGAATACGCCTGGACGACTTCGCGTACCGCATCTCGCCGATCATGACCAAGAGCGGCATGGTGTACCAGCCGGTGGACTACGTTTCCCGCGTGCGCGTCGTCGGCAACGACGGCGTCCCAAAGAGCATGATCGTTCGCGTTAACCACCCCATCGACGTCGACGGGACGCTCTACTACCAGTCCAGCTACGGCTTCGGCATGCAGTTCCTCGTAACGCGCGACGGCAGGCGCGACGCCGCACTGTCGCAGCGCACGTTGTTTGAAGGCGATTCGTTTTCGCTGCCGGGAACGCAGCGGAGCGTGCTCTACGAGCGCTTCGTACCGACCGTCGATCGGCAAAGCGGCATGCCGGGCCCGGATCCCCGGGTGAACGATCCCGCAGCCGTCCTCGCGGTCTCCGAAGGCGGCAGTACGCTGGGTGAAGCCCTCGTGCCCTTGCGTTCCTGGATCGACCTGGGCGGCGGCTGGCGCGCGGTGCCCCGACGCTACGTGCTCTATAGCGGGTTCCAATACCGGTACGACCCCGGCGTGGCGCTCGTCGGCATCGGCGCCTTCGTCCTGCTGGCCGGCCTCATCATTTCCTTTTATCTGCTGCCGGCGCGGATTTACGTGCGCGTCGACGACCAGGGGCCGAACCGTTCGCGGGTCGGTGCGGCAGCAACCACGGTCAAGGGGTACGACGTTTTCGAGAGCGAGTTTTCGCGGCTCATGATATCGTTGAACCGAGAAATGAACGCGCAGCGTGGAGCCGAGGCCTAGCGATCGTGCACGTGCCGTTAGACGAAGCGCTCATCGGGGTCGCGCTCGCGGCGTACACGCTGGGCGCCCTGGCGCTGCTAATCTATTTTTTCTCGCGTGCGGAATGGCTCCGGGACGTCGGTGCGCCGCTGGCGATCCTTGGCTGCGCCGCCCAGTTCGCGCAGCTCGTCGCGCGATTCGAGCTGACGCACGTGTGGCCGCTGCTCAACCTCTACGGTTCGCTCTCGCTCTTCGCGGCGATGTCCGTCGCGATCTATATCGGCTTCGCATTTCGCTACAAGCTCTGGTTCGCCGGCGGATTCGTCCTGGCACTCGCGGCCATCTTCCTGGCCTACGGCGTCACGTGGTATGAGGGAACGATGCCGCCGGTGCCGTCGCTGCAATCGTACTGGGCGAAGATCCACGTGCCGATCGTGGTGTCGTCGTACGCGGCGTTCCTCGTCGCCTTCGTCTTCTCGTGCATCTACCTTCTGAAATATTACGCGCAGCCGGGGCGCGCGGGCGGCCCCGTTGCCGCTTGGCTCGCGGCGCTGCCAACGCTTCCGCAGCTCGACGTGATCGTCTATCGCGCCGTCGCGATCGGCCTGCCGCTGATCTCGATTGGAATCATCACGGGCGCAATGTGGGCGAAAGAGGCGTGGGGCGCCTATTGGCAGTGGGACCCGAAAGAGACGGCCGCGCTCTTTTCGTGGATCATCTATCTCGCCTACATGCATCTGCACACGAGACATGCATGGCGGGGCCTCCGAAGCAACTGGGTCAGCGTCATCGGATTCGTATCGATCGTTTTCTGCTATCTCGGCGTGAACATCTGGATTTCCGGGCTGCATAGCTACAAGGTATGAGTTGCGACCTCGGCCAATGAGCCTGCCACCCGTAGGAATGCTCTTGATGGAGAACGATATTGAGCGCGCACGACGTTCCTGATAATGCCGAGGAGGTAAGCCGCCGCACGTTCATGGCCAACGCCACGTTGACGATCGGGGGAATCGTCGGCGTCGTGCTTGCGGTGCCGATCGTCGGCTCACTGCTGCCGCCGAAGAATGCATCGAGCGGAAGCTGGGCCCCGCTGAGTGCGGAGGAGTTCGCCGCGCTGCAAAAGGCGACGGAAAAGCCCGTCAAGATGACGTTTACCTTGAAATTCACCGACGCCTATCTCCCGGAACAGAGCGCGCCGGAGTACGTTTGGGGCATCAAGGTCGATCCGACGAAGTTTCAGGCGGCGCGTCCGGACATCTTCAACAAGGCCGGCGGCAAGGCCGACGTCGACTACGACGTCGTCAACATGGGCTTCGTCGTCTTCAGCCCCATCTGCCCGCACCTGGGCTGTTATTACAACTGGAGCGATGCGCAAAACCGGTTCATGTGCCCCTGCCACGGGTCGCAATATACGTTCGACGGCACGCACATCGCGGGGCCGGCTCCGAGGGGCCTCGATCCCCTGCCGCTGCGCGAGCAGAGCGGCAACGCCGAGGTGACGTGGATCGTCTATCAGTCGAACACGCCGCAACGCATCGTCGTCTCGTATCAGGCATGAGGTATCGTCCGTGCTGAACTGGATCGAAAAACGCACCGGTTTCGTCTCGCTGGCGAAGGACTTCCTCACGGAAGACGTGCCGGGCGGCGCCAGCTACTGGTACGTGTTCGGGAGCGCAACGCTCTTCGCGATGATGGTTCAGATCGTCACCGGCATCTTTCTGACGTTCTTCTATGCGCCCTCCGCGGCGACCGCGTGGGAGTCCACGCGAGCGATGTACCTGAACCCGTACACGCATTTTCTGCTCGCCGTGCACTATTGGGGCGCATCCGCGATGATCGCGCTCGTCTTTCTCCATTTGCTGCAAGTGCTGATCTGGGGCGCCTACAAGTCGCCGCGCGAGCTTCAGTGGGTGGTCGGCGTCATTCTTCTGCTCGTCACGCTGGTACTCGGGCTCACCGGCTACCTCTTGCCGTGGGACATGGACGCCTACTTCGCCTCGCAGGTGTCACTCAACATCGTCGGACTCGCGCCGGTCCTCGGCCCCGTGATGCAGCACATCGCGCAAGGCGGCGGCGGCATGGGAACGGCGACGATCAACCGCTTCTTCGGCCTGCACGTATGGCTGATGCCGGCCGTTCTCGTGATGCTCGTGGGAGCGCACCTGGCGATCTTCCGCCACAACGGGTCCGCCGGTCCCGTCGTCGAGGATCGCCGCACCCTGCGCCCCGGCCCATTCTGGCCGGATCAGTTTTTCATGGACGGCGCATTCTCGTTCATCGTCTTCGGCATTATCTGCTTCCTCGCGTTCGCGTTCCCGCCGTATCTCGACGCGAAGGCGGACCCGACGAAATTCTTCGTGCCGTATCCGGCTTGGTATTTCTTGTCGCTCTTCGGTCTGCTCGGGATCGTGCCGCCGGAAATCCACGTGGGACCGCTCACGATCAGCATGGAGCTGATCGCGACAATCGTCGTCCCCACCATCTTTCTGCTCGTCGTGCTGCTGATTCCGTGGCTGGATCGCAGCCGCACGCGGAGCTTCGCCTCGCGTGGCCGGCTGCTCTGGAGCGCGGCGCTCGTCGTGTGCGTCATCGTCGCCCTCACGGTCTACGGCCAGGTGACGACGATGATGAAACAGGCTGCAGCGCCGCCGTCGCCGCCCGAGTCGGTCGTCTTGAGCGCCGCCGCCGCAACGATTCCGGCCGCCGGAGCGCCGGGGGCCGTCGGCGCTGCGAGCTCCGGCACGGCGGAGAGCGCGTCACCGATCAACGGTAACGGCGCAAAGGTATTCTCGAGCAACTGCTCCACCTGTCATGGCGCGCAAGGTCAGGGACTCGCCGGGTCGTTTCCGCCCCTCGCCAACAACCCCGTTGTAACGGGCGATCCCAACAAGGTCATCGGAATCGTCCTCAACGGGCTGCACGAGCCGGTCTCCGTCAACGGCCAGAGCTACAACGGAGTGATGCCGCCCTGGAAGGGAACGCTCTCGAACAAAGACATTGCCGACGTCATCACCTACGTTCGCGGATCGCTGGGCAACAACCACGCGCCGGCGGTCACGCAGGCGCAGGTCTCGGGCTACAAGCCTTAGCTTTTAGCCGAGGCCGCCGCGGGGCGGCAGCGCGGCCCGTCGTACAGCAAGCAGCGCCGCCTTCTGGTCGACCGCGACGACGCGCCGGTCCCGTCCGTAGCTCGGATCGCCGGCCGCGTCCGTTGCGGGCGCCACGACCCACGCTCGGCGGGCGGTGCAGATGACGGTGCGTGGATCGATCGCGCCATTTTGCAAATCGCTCGCGCCCGGCGCCGCGAGCACCCGCACGATCGGCCTCGTGTAGAACAAGAGTGCGTTTCCGCCCGATACGTTCTGGATTGCGACGACGTCGCCCGGCCGCCGCTCGCGCTCGATGACGGCCGCCAGTCGCGGCACTGGTTTGAACGCCTCGGCGTGCGGCAGCACCGTCACGGCGAGCACGTCGGCGCCGATCGTCGCCGCTAGCGCCAGCGCGTAGGGCGCGAGGGAGACACTCTGCCGGCGTGCGACGAGCAGCGCGGTCAGCAGCGATCCGGCAAAAATCGCCGCGGCCATCCCGAGGAGCGGCGCCACGACGAGCGTGGCTTCCCCGGTGAGGCGGTTGTTCTGCGTGAACAGCCAGATGGCGAACGCCATGGCGCCAATCGTCAGCGGAACGACCGCCGCCGAGATCGCCGCAGACCGCGTGCCGCCCTTCCGGACGACGGCCTCGAAGTAGAGTGCCGTGACGAGCGCGAGTGCCGGGAACTCGAGCGCGACATAGTTCGGCAGCTTCGTGCGAGCGAAGCTGAAGAACAACAAAGGCGCCACGATCCACACGAAGCTAAGGCGAACGAGACGTGCGAATTGGTCGTTTTGCCCAACGCCCAGCCGCAAATCGCGCACAGCATAAGCGAGCGCCATAGGGAGGAACGCGATCCAAGGAAAGAAGCCGAGGACGATGACGGGGAGGTAATACCATAGGGGACCGGACTGGTTTTCGACGACTCCGGTGTAGCGGCCGATCGTATATTCGCCGATGAGCTTTTGCAGCGGGAATAGGCGGTCGTGCGAGACCAGCGCGATCGGCCACGGCAGGACGATCGCGAGAAACGCGATGCTGCCCGCGATGAAGGCGCGCCGCGACGGCGCATGCGTCTCCTCGCAGCGCCGGTTCCAATAATAGAATGGAACGACGACCAGCAGCGCGACGACCGGCGCCACGAGTCCCTTGGCTAAGAAGCCCGCTCCTGCGGCAACCGCGCCGCAGATGACGTACCGATCGGATCCGGTCCGCAATGCGCGAAACCAAGAAAAGATCGCGGCGGCGACGGATAGGTCGAGCAGCGCGTCCATGATCGCCATCCGGCCGATCACCGCTTGCATCAAGCACGTGGAAAGGACGACGCCCGCATACACCCCGACCCGCGTTCCCGCTTCACGCGCGACGGCGTAGCCGGTCAGCGCCGACAGCCCGATCGTCGCCAGCGCCGAGGGCAACCGTAGCGTGAGGGCCGTCGCGCCCGCGTGCAGCGAAAATGCGGCCGCAAGCCAAAAGTAGAGCGGCGGCTGAACGAAGTACGGTACGCTGTTGAGATGCATGATCACCCAGTTGTGGGTGAGCAAGATCTCACGTGCGACCTCGCCGTACGCCGTCTCGCTGTTGTCCCACAGGGTGCCGACGCCGAGCCCCGGCAAGCTTACGAGAGCCGCCGCCACGGCGCCGGCAACCGCCGCGCGAATGGGTGCGTCGGCAAAATGCGAGCGCAGCACGAAAGGCGGCTTTTGGCTTCCCGGCGCGGAAGTCTTTTTGCGTTCGTATGCTGCCTATCTCTCTGCGGCCGGACGGTCGTCGCGCCGTGATCGTCGGCGGAAGCAACGTGGCCGCACGAAAAGCCGAATCCCTCGCTGCCGCCGGCTTTCCACTTTTCGTCGTCGCACCGCAGATCGCGGCGTCCTTGCGTTCTTTCGTCGAGGCGCGCGGCGATGTCTGCGAGGCACGACCGTATGCGAGCGGTGATCTCGCCGGCGCGGCGCTCGTCGTTGTTGCGACCAACGATCACGCGCTCAACGCCCGAATCCTCGCCGACGCGCGCGCGTCGAACGTGCTGGCGTGCGATGCGACCAATGTCGCCGACGGCGACTTTACGATGGCGGCGACCGCGCGAGTCGGCGACCTAACGATCAGCGTCGACTCCGGAGGCGGATCTCCAGCCTTTTCCGCGCGCATTGCGCGCGAGCTCGCACGCGGCATCGATCCCGGCTGCGCGCAAGCGGTGCAAACGCTGGCGCGGATGCGCGCTCACGTAAAGGCCGCCTTTACGCCGGCGGAGCGTGCCCCGATACTGCGTGCGCTCGCGGAGCGCCCCATCGCGGAGCTCGCGGCGATGCCGGCACGAACGCTGATCTGCGCGTCGCGGCGCAGCGCGCTCGCGACGATCCAGAGCCGCATCGTCGCCGCTCGGCTGGCCGAACGCGGCATCGAGACGACGATGCTCGGCGTGACGACGCTCGGCGACCGCGACCGCGTGCGTTCGATCGAAGCCCTCGGCGCGGTTAACGTCTTCGTCAAGGAGCTCGAGGAAGCGCTGCGCGACCGGCGCGCCGACTACGCCGTCCACTCCTGTAAAGACCTCGCAGGGGTGCTTCCGGACGACATGCGGATAGCGGCGATTTCTGCACGCGAAGACGCCCGCGACGCTTTCTGCAGCGCGCGCTACGCCGGTTTCGACGACCTGCCCGAAGGAGCCGTCGTCGGCACGTCGAGCCCGCGCCGCCGCATGCAGCTCGCGGCGCTTCGGCCGGACCTTCGGTACGAAACCCTCCGCGGTAACGTGGACACGCGGCTCCGCAAGCTCACCGACGGGAGCTACGACGCCATCGTCCTGGCAATGGCGGGCCTCAACCGGTTGAAAGCGTTCGCTCCTTTCGTCGTCCCCTTTTCAGTAGAACAACTGGTTCCGGCGGTCGGTCAAGGTGCACTGGCGGTCGAGACACGCACCGGCGACGACCCGCTTGCGGAAACGCTGTACGATGCGGTCGGCGATGAGCGCAGCATGCTTTGCGTGGAGTGCGAACGCGCCGCACTGCGGGCGATGCGCGCCGGCTGCAGCGCACCGCTCGGAATACACGCGCGGCTCGTCGGCGCCACGATGGCGGTGAACGGCGCGTACGCCACGGAAAGCGGCGAACTGCGGCGGGCGCGGCTGGAGCGGACCGTCGCCTCGCCGGAAGAGGCCCGGGCGCTCGGGCTCGAACTCTGCGCACGCTTGAAACCTGTCGAAACGGCACCCGGAGCGGGACGTTGATTGCGCTGCGGCCCAGGCGCCTGCGGCGCAGCGAGGTCGTTCGCGCACTCGTTCGCGAGAATCGGGTGCACCTCGAGCAGCTCGTGCAGCCGCTGTTCGTCGCCGAAGAAACCGCAGACACCGGTCCGATCCAAGCGATGCCCGGCATCGCGCGCCTGCCGCTGGACGGAGCCGTCGCCGAAGCGCGGACGCTCTTCGCGCTCGGCATTCACAGCGTGCTGCTCTTCGGCATTCCCGCGCAGAAGGACGCCCTCGCGACGAGCAGCTTCGATGCCCGTGGAATCGTTCAGCGGACGATTCGCGCGATCAAGGACGCTCTGCCCGACATGCTGGTGCTCGCCGACGTATGCGCGTGCGAGTACACCGATCACGGGCATTGCGGCCTCCTGGCCGATGGAGAGGTCGACAACGACGCGACGATCGAGCTGCTCTGCCGCATCGCGCTCACCTACGCGGAGTCGGGGGCCGACGCCGTCGCGCCGTCGGACATGATGGACGGACGCGTGTCGGCGATCCGCGCTGCACTCGACGCGCGCGGACACGGCAACGTCGCTATCGTAGCGTATAGCGCCAAGTACGCCTCCGCGTTTTACGGCCCGTTTCGCGAAGCGGCGGGATCGACGCCCCAGTTCGGCGACCGGCGCGGCTACCAAATGGATCCACCCAACGCGCGTGAGGCGCTGCGCGAGATTGCGTTGGACGTCGCGCAAGGCGCCGACATCGTCATGGTCAAGCCCGGGCTGCCTTACCTCGACGTGCTGCGCGCGGCACGCGAGCGCTTCGACGTGCCGCTTGCAGTCTATAACGTCAGCGGCGAGTACGCGATGCTGCATGCCGCGGCCGCCAACGGCTGGCTCGATCGCGACCGCGCGATCGAGGAAACGCTGACCGCGTTCGTTCGCGCCGGAGCCGACGTCGTCGTCACATATCATGCAAAAGAGTATGCGCTGCTCCGCCGCGGCTAAGGCCGAGGACGCGAGCTCGTCCGTCGCGATCGTCCTTCTGGCCGGAGGCGAAGCGCGGCGATTCCCGGACAAGCTCGAACGAGCGGACGAGGGCGAGCCGCTCGTCGTCCGCACCTATCGGAATGTGCGCGACGCCGGCTGGCCCGTCTACGTCGCCGGAAGGTCGTCGTTCTCGCGCGCCGTCGACGCGCTGCTCGACGCACCGCTGCTGGTCGACCGCCGTCCCCGGCGGGGGCCGCTGTACGCGTTCATCTGGGCGTGCGCGCTCGTCCGCGCGCGGCGCCTTTTCGCCGTCGCCGCCGATCAGCCGGACGTCGCGGCACCGCTTCTGTGGGAGATCGACGCGCAGTGGCGCGTCGGCGACGAAGCGGTCGTGCCTTGCCATGGCGACCGCATCGAGCCGCTGGCCGCCGCGTACGACCGGCGCGCCGTCTTGCGCGAGGCGTCTGTGCTGCGCGGCACTGGCGCCTGCGCGATGCACGACCTCATCGACCGGCTCGCGACGCGCTTCGTCCCGGCGAACGCCCACCACTTTCGCAACGTCAATCGGCCGGGCGATTTGATGCCGAGGACCGGATGAAGCTCGAGCGCTCGATCGGCGCCTTCGCACGTGCGCGTGCCATCATCGCGGGCGGCGTTAACTCCCCGGTGCGGGCGCTCGGCGCCGTCGGTCTTTCGCCGGTGTTCGTCAAGAGCGCCGCCGGCGCGACGCTGTACGACCTCGACGGCCACGAGTATCTCGACTACGTGATGTCGTGGGGCGCGCTGCTACTCGGGCACGCGCATCCGGCCGTCACACGCGCCATCGTCAACGCCGCGATGCGCGGCACGTCGTTTGGAACGCCGACGGAGCTCGAAACGGACCTCGCAGAGACGATCGCCGCCGCGATGCCGTCAATGCAGCGGCTGCGTTTCGTATCGAGCGGCACGGAGGCGACCATGAGCGCCGTCCGCTTGGCGCGCGGTTTCACGGGCCGCGCAAAGATCGTGAAGTTCGCCGGCTGTTATCACGGCCACGGCGACTCCTTTCTGATCTCCGCGGGTTCCGGGGCACTCACGCACGGCACGCCGGACTCGCCGGGCGTGACGCCGGGGACGGCCGCCGACACGATCGTACTGCCGTTCAACGACGCTGCGGCGCTCGAACGCGCCTTCGAAGCGCATGGCGTTTCGATCGCCGCGGTCATCGTGGAACCGTATCCGGCAAACATGGGCCTCATTCTGCCGCGCCCCGGTTTCTTACAAGGGATCCAATCGCTCTGCAGCCGTTCCGGGGCGCTGCTGGTCTTTGACGAGGTGATCACCGGCTTTCGCCTCGGGCGCGGCGGCGCGCAGGGGCGCGAGGGAATCGTGCCCGACCTCACCACCCTGGGCAAGGCGATCGGCGCCGGCCTGCCGGTTGGCGCCTTCGGCGGCCGCGCGGACGTGATGGCGCATCTCTCGCCGGAGGGGCCCGTCTATCAGGCAGGCACGCTCTCGGGCAACCCGCTAGCCATGGCCGCGGGCGCCGCCGCACTCGGCGTGGCCGGGGCCGATCCCGCCTTCTACGACCGCTTGGACGAGACGACCGGCCTGCTGGTCGACGGCCTCGCCGGCGTGATGCGCCGTCACGGCGTGCCGCATCGCTGCAATCGCGCAGGCTCGATGTTCACGGTGTTCTTCACGCAGGATCCGGTCGACGACCTCGCCGGCGCCCGCAAGTCGGATCGGGCGCTCTTCGCGAAGTACTTCGGCGCCATGCTGGACCGCGGAATCTATCTCGCCCCCTCACCGTTCGAGACGAGCTTCGTTTCGAGCGCGCACACGCATGCGGACGTCGAACGCACGGTTGCTGCCGCCGACGCCGCGATGGCGCAATTGCTGGCGACGGCATGATCGGCTTCGCGGGGTAAGCCGTGCCCCTCACCTGCATCGGCCTCTCCCATCACACCGCCCCTGTCGAGGTCCGCGAGCGCCACGCGTTCCCCGCGACGCGCATGGCGGAGGCACTCGTCGCACTGCACGATTATGAAGCCGTGCAGGAGGCCGTAATGCTGCAGACGTGCGGGCGCCTCGAGATCTATGCCGAGCTGCAAGATTACGAGCGCGGCGTCGCGCAGATCAAGTCGTTTCTCACGAACTTCGGCCACAGCGCGACCGGCTACGACATCGAGTCCCACCTCTACACGCGGCTGGGGCATCAGGCGGTCGAGCATCTTTTCCGCGTCTGTACAGGGCTCGACTCCATGCTGATCGGCGAGGCGGAAATTTTGGGCCAAGTAAAAGACGCCTACGTCGCGGCCACGCATGCCAACTCGCTCGGACGCAACCTGCACCGGCTCTTTCGCGACGCGCTCGCGGCCGGAAAGACGGCCCGCGCCCAAACGAAGATCGGCGGCGCATCGGCGTCGATCGCGACTGCCGCCGTCGCCGCCGCTCGCTGCCGGCTGGGCACGCTCGAGGGAAAGTCCGTGCTGGTCGTCGGCGCCGGGAAGATGGGCCGCACGGCGGTCAAGCGGCTCCGGCAGGAAGGCGCGGCGCGCGTCATCGTGGCGAACCGCACGATGTCGCGGTCGCTGGACCTCGTCGCCGACGCCGGCTTCGGTGAAGCGGTTGAAATGCCGGGCCTCGTCGACGCCCTGGTGCTCGCCGACGTCGTGGTCGCATCGACCGGCGCGTCGCACTTCGTGCTGAACGAGCAGCGCGTCCGCGCGGCCATGGAGCGCCGGCCGGAGCGCCCGCTTTTCATCGTGGACATCGCGGTACCGCGCGACGCCGATCCCGCAGTGACGAACGTCGCAAACGTGTCGCTCGTCGACATCGACGGCCTCAAGGCACTCGTGAACGAGCGATTGGAGCTCCGCCGGGAGGCGATTCCCGCCGTCGAAGAGATCATCGCGGAGTATGTCGAGCGGTTCGAGCGATGGTACCGCTCGCGTTCCGCCGTCCCGGTGATCGCGCGTCTCACGAAGAAAGCGGAGGCGATTCGCACCGCCGAGCTCGAACGGCTGCTGGCGCGCTGCCCCGACCTGGGAGAGCGCGAGCGCATGCTCGTCACCGGGATGACGATGACGATCGTCTCGAAGCTGCTGCATTCCGCCATCCTGCGCATTCGGGAAAAGGCGACGCTCGACCGCGATGAGGCCATGACGACGGCGCGACTGCTCGACGAACTGTTCGAGCTCGAGTCCGTCGCCGAAGCGAGTGAGTAACGCTCCGGGCAGCGTCTCGCTCGTCGGCGCGGGGCCGGGCGATCCGGGCCTATTGACGTTGCGCGCGGCGGAGGCGCTGCACGGCGCCGATGCGCTGCTCTACGACGCACTCGTAAGCGACGCGATCGTCGCGCTCGCGCCTGCGTCGTGCGAGCGCGTCTTCGTTGGGAAACGCGGCGGCGCACATGCGATGCCGCAAGACGAGATCGAACGCCTGATGATCGCGAAAGCGCGCGCCGGACAAGCCGTCGTCCGGCTCAAGGGCGGCGATCCGTTCGTGTTCGGCCGGGGCGGCGAGGAGGCGCAGGCACTGCGGGCGGCCGGCGTTGCGTTCGACGTCGTCCCGGGCATCAGCTCGGCCGTTGCGGCGCCGGCATACGCGGGCATCCCGCTGACGCACCGCGAGCTCGCGCCCGGGTTCACCGTCGTCACCGGACACGAAGACCCGACCAAACCCGCGTCGCTCGCCGACTGGGACAAACTCGCGGACGCGTCGCGCACGCTCGTCGTCTTGATGGCGACGGCGACGCTGGCGGACGTCGCAGAACGCCTCGTGGCGCATGGGTTGGATGGGGAGACCCCCGCAACGATCGTGCAGAACGGCACGCTGCCGGATCAGCGCACCGTCGAGGCGACCGTCGCAACGATCGCCGGCGCGGCCGCTCGCGAAAAGATCGGGTCGCCGGCGGTCCTCGTCGTCGGACGGGTTGCACGCCTGCGCGACGAGCTGCGCTGGTTCGACTCCGCGGCGCTGTTTGGAAAACGCGTGCTGATCACGCGCGCCGGCGGCCAATCCGATGCGTTTGCGCAACGCCTCCTCGCCCGCGGCGCCGAGCCCATTGTGGCACCCACAATTGCGATCGAACCGCCCGACGATACGCGCGGCGCCGACGACGCGATCGCCGCTTTGGCATCGTTCGACTGGATCGCGTTCACGTCTCAGAACGGCGTCGAGGCGTTCTTCGAGCGGCTCGCGCGCCACGGCGGCGACGCCCGGCGCATCGGCGCGGCGCGCGTGGCGGCGATCGGCGAGCGCACGGCGGAGCGCATCCGCTCGTATGGCGTCGTTCCGGATCTGACGCCGTCCACATTCGTAAGCGAGGAGGCCGCGCGCGAGCTGATCGCGCAGTCGCGTGCCGGCGATCGCGTGCTGATCTACGGCGCGTCGGAATCGCGGGAGGTCTTGCCGGCCGCGCTCGAACGGGCCGGGCGCCGCACGACCGCCGTAGCGGCGTACAAGACCGTCGTCGCAACCGATGCGGCGTTCGGGGAAAAAGCGGCGCGCGCCGACGTGTGGACGTTCACGAGCGCCAGCACCGTTCGCGGCTTCGCCGAACTGGTCGGCGCCCAGATCGCGGCGGCGCAGGGAAAGTGCGTCGCGTGCATCGGGCCGATCACCGCGCAGGCCGCGCGCGCCGCGGGGATGCACGTGGACGTCGTCGCGAGGGTCTCTACGACCGTAGCTCTGCTCGACGCGCTGCAAGCGCACTTCGAAGGTGCGCAATGATGCGCGCGGCGCTGGGAGCGGCGCTGGCCGCAGCGATCGCGACCGCAGCGCTGCGCACGCGCGCGCTGACCCTCGGTGGGGCGGCCGCGGCGTTCGTCGTCGGCACGACGGTCTTCGCCGTGGGAGGATGGCCGGGCGCAACGGTGCTCTTATCGTTTTTCGTGCCGTCCACGCTGCTCTCACGGCTCTCCGCCGGCAGTCGACCGCGCAGCGCGTGGCAGGTCCTCGCAAACGGCGGCGTGCCCGCGGCCTGTGCCGCCCTGGCGCCGCGGCTCGGTGCGGCGTGGGGCGCCGGATTTGCGGGCGCGGTCGCCGCCGCGTCGGCGGATACGTGGGGCACCGAGGTCGGCATGCGCTTCGGCGGCCGCGCGCGCTCGATCTTGTCGCTGCGGCCGGTCGAGGCCGGCCGCAGCGGCGGCGTGACGTTGTGGGGCTCGGCGGCGACGGTTGCGGGGGCGCTGTGCGTCGCGCAGGCGTCGCAACGGGCCGGAGTGGCGCCGTGGCGCGCCGTCGCCGCCGGGGGAGTCGTGGGCGCGCTGTGCGACTCGATCCTCGGCGCGAGCATTCAGGAGCTGCGCTGGTGCGCGTCGTGCGCCCGTGAGTGCGAAGCGCAGCTTCACGACTGCGGCGCACACACCGCGCTGCGCCGGGGCTTGCCCGGCTTCAACAACGACGCCGTGAACTTCGCCGCCACGCTCTGCGGCGCTGCCGTAGCGTCGCTGATCGTCAGCTAACCGGCGCGCCCCACGACGTCCATCCCGCCGCGCGCTCGCGCGCGAAGAGCTCGACACGCGGGCGGTCGCCGCAGAGGCGTTCGATCATCGTTCGAAAGACCGCAGGTTTACGGCTGTGTTCCGACCGCGGATGGAGGACGACTTGCGCCTGCGCCAGGTCGAGCACGGGAAACGGTCTGCCGGTCGGCATCGTCGTGGCTGCGAGCACGAACTCCGTCGTCGGCTTTGTGAACGTCGGCGGGACGCCCTGGCCCCTAATGATTTCGCCGCGCCGATTCGTCTTGATCCAGACGTAGAGGACGCCGCGAAAGTGCAGTTGCCACCGCTGCACGAGCTCGATCGCGAGATGCATTCGCGGTCCCGTGGCCCAGAGAAACAGCGCGGCACGCTTGGCCATGATCGAGCGGACGGGCAGATGCGCCAGTGCATCCTGCGACATCAGCGCATAGTGCTTGGCCGCGGCGGCATCCTTGATCGGACTACCGTAGTGGCTCCAGGGCGGGTCGGCGTAAACGATCTCGAAGGGACCTGGCGGCAAGCTCGGCACGGCGACGGGCTCGCCGGCGGGCGCGCGCCGCGCCAAGCGCGCGAGCTGCTGCAGGTTTTTCTTCGAGTAGGCGCTCACGCGTACGTTTTTTGCAGGTACGCGATGATCGCGCCGTCGTCATCGGCAATGCTGACGTCGCCGTCGACGAGCGACGGAATGCCGGTCGTGCCGAAGAGTTCGGCGACCTTCGTACGCTCCGAATGAGCCTCCGGGACGTTGACGATTTTGTAGTCGAGCAAGAGGTCTGTGAGCGCTTGTCGGACCCGTGCGCAGTAGGGGCACCATTCGGCCTGATAGAGGACGATGTTCGTGTCGATCATAAGCGCAAAGAGCCGTCACGGGCCGGGGCGGTTGCACGTTGAAGCCGAAGGGATCTGACGATATGGCGGCAGCGCTTGGCGCTCGGGTGCGGATGGGACGCGCGACGGCGGCGTCGCTCGGCCTGCACCTGCTCGCAGCCCTCGCGATTCCCGCGCTCGCCTGGACGGCCGGGACCGGTGCGCCCGTGGAGACGATCAGCTTTACGCACGTGCTGCGCATCCAGCTCGCACCGCCCCGCGCGGTCCCCGCACGACCGCGCGCGCTCGCCCCGCACCACAGCGTGACGCCCCGAGTAACGTTTGCAAACGTTCGCCTCCCGGCTCGCGCCCCGCGGCCGAAAGCTTCGGCGGAGCGCGCCGTGGCGACCGACGCGCCGGCTGCCGCGACGGTCGCCACAGTGCAACGCGCGGGGGAGGCTTCGGCAACGAACGGCACGGCGGCGCCGAGCGCCACGCCGTCGCCGCAGTCACGCGCCGTGGCAAGCGTCGGCTCGCATCAGAACGGCGGCTATCTGCCGTTCGGTGCCGAGCAGCCGGAGCCCGTGCTGGACCCCACCGTGCGCAAGCAGCTCGATGCAATCGGCGTCCACGTAACGCTGGTCGTGACGGTTGCCGACGATGGCCGCACGCAAAACGTCGTGTTTACGCCCCCGGTCGATCCGCAAGTCGAGGCGCGCATTCGCTCGCTGCTCGCCGATGCGAACTGGGACCCTGCGGTCTGCGGCGGCGGTGTGTCGTGCCAAGGGCTGGCAACGATCAAGCTCTAGGAACGGCGCGTGGGACACGCACCAAGGCTGAGGCGGCGCTAGAGTATCGACTTACCGAGTGCCGAGCAGATCAAGCCGACGGCGAGCGCCGCGGTTTGGTTGCGGTCGTCGAAGATTGGATTGATTTCGACCATCTCGATGGACCCGAGCTGGCCGCTGTCGGCGAGCATTTCCATGACGAGGTGCGCTTCGCGATAGCTCAGGCCGCCCTTGACCGGCGTTCCGGTGCCTGGCGCCTCGCTCGGGTCGATCGCGTCCATATCGAACGACACGTGGATGGGACGCTGATCCGCGCCCGCGATCGCGCGTGCGTCGTCCATGACGTGCATCATGCCGCGCTTGTCCACGTCGGTCATCGTAAACGTCTTAACGCCGAACTGACGCAGCAGCCGCTTCTCGTCGGGATCGACGTCGCGCAAGCCGATTTGCACGGTACGCTCGGGCACCGCAAAGCCGTTCTGCAGCGCGAAATACAACGGCATGCCGTGGACGTTTCCGCTGCTGGAGCTGCTTGGGCTGTTGATGTCGGCATGCGCGTCGACCCAGACGAGCCCCGGAGCCTCGCCGTAGGCGCCCGCGAGGCCTGCGAGCGTTCCCATCGCGATCGAATGATCTCCGCCCAGCACGATCGGCAGGCCGCCTTGCTTCACCGCCTCCTCGACGAGCGCTGCCAGGCCATCGCAAACTTCAGTGATGACGCTGAGGAACTTGGCTGACGCATCGTCGGAATCGGCCGACTCACGGATCGGTACTTGAAGGTCGCCGCGATCGACGATCGTCACGATGCCGAGCGTCCTCAACTTCTCGTGCAGCTTCGCATAGCGAATCGCCGACGGGCCCATGTCGACGCCGCGCCGGCTCGCGCCGAGGTCCATTGGAACGCCTACGATATCGACTCGCCGCGCCGGCGTCAGCGTCGTACTCACGAGTCCCGCTTCGTGTCCGCCGCCCGCTTCACCGCCCGGCCGGCGACACGCTCAACCCGGCGCGTCGGAAGGAGTCGCGTCGCGCGCGACCCGAAACGGCGAACACATGCTGCGGCGTGCGGTCCTTTTCGGTGCATTGTCATTCGGTGCCGTGGCGATGTCGTCGCTGCCGGCGCGCGCCTACCTGCCGCCGCCATTTGCGGCGCTCGATCGCGACGTTCGCAGCGCGGCACGGCGCGTGCCCGCCGCAATCGCGCTCGACGTGCTCGATCTCAACTCCGGCTATCACGCGGGCTTTAACGCGGCGCGCAGCATGCCCGCCGCGTCGACGATCAAGGTACCGGTCATGGTCGAGGTTTTCGAGGAGCTGCAGTCCGGCCGGCTGGACCTCGATCGTCGCGTGACGCTGGAGGCGGCCGATAAGGACGACGGCTCCGGAGACCTCTCCGACGCTCGCCCGGGGCAAAGCTTTACCGTGGCGCAGCTGCTAGCCAAGATGATCGACATCAGCGACAACACGGCGACGAACATGCTGATCCGGCTAGTCGGAAGGCACAATATCAACAGCCAAATGGTCGAGCTCGGGCTCGACCACACACATCTCGCCGGCGACGTTCGTACGGACGGGTGGTCGATTCGCCAAGTGCTCCGCACGTCGCCGGCCGACCTCGTTCATCTTCTCTCAATGATGGCGCGCGGCGAGCTGGTCGATCAATGGTCCTCGAACGAGATGATCGCGCTTCTGGAGGCCGACCAGTACAACACCCTGCTGCCCGAGCCGCTTCCCGGGACCGTCGCGATCGCGCACAAGACCGGTTCCCTCTTCGACACGCTCAACGACGCCGGAATCGTCTATGCCAGCGACTCTCCGTACGTCATCGCCGTCATGACGACGGCGCTGCCGTCACAGGACCTTGGGCGTTCCTTCATCCACAAGATTTCGCGCCTCGCTTACGTTAGCGAGCTGCGCTTCGCGCACTGGCGACAGGCCATGGGCATCGTACCGTCGTTCGCTCCGGCGCCGACGCAGCAGAACGCAGGCGCGTCGCCCGACGTGCCCTATTGGAACGACGACCCGCCTCCTACGCCTTGACGCCCGCCGACGCGTACACCGGCGTAACGCATGCTTCGTAGCCGGGCTCGCGCCCGGTGACGATGCGCTGATAGAGCGCGATCAGCCGCGCGGTGGTCGGCCCGGCGGTGCCGTCGCCCACGGTGCGGCGATCGATTGACGCGACGGAGCAAATGCCCGTCGCCGTACCCGTGAAGAATACTTCGTCGGCGGTGTAGAGCTCGCCGCGGTCGATGGAGCGCTCCACGATTTCCATACCCAGCTCCCGCTGCGCGACGTCCATGACCATCCGGCGCGTCACGCCCTCGAGGACGTTCTGCGAGGGATCGGGCGTGTAGAGCACGCCGCGCCGAACCAAGAAGATGTTCTCGGCAGACCCCTCTGAAACGTGACCGTCGTGCGAGAGCAAGATCGCCTCGTCGTATCCGTTGAGCACTGCCTCGCTTTTCGCTAGCGCCGAATTGACGTAGAGGCCGGTGATCTTGGCGCGCGGAGGCGCCATCGTGTCGTCGGAGCGGCGCCAGGAGCTGACGCACACGTGCAGCCCGCTGGCGGTGTCGAGATATTTCGTGAAGGGGATCGGAACGATTGCGAACGCGTCCGGCACGTTGTGCAGCCGCACGCCCACGTCTTCCGCCGCTTTGTAAGCAAACGGCCGAACGTAGACGTCGGTTTCGAACCGGTTGCGCAAGCAAAGCTCGAGGGTGATGTCCACCAGCTCGTCGACGTCCTTCGGAAGCGCCATCGTGAGGATCTTGCACGACGTGGCCAGCCGCTCGTAGTGATCGCGAAGCAGCAGGAGCAGCAGCTCGCGATCCTCCGGGATCCAATAGCCGCGGATCCCTTCGAAGCAGCCGGTGCCGTACTGCAGTCCGTGCGTAAGCAGGCCAACCTTCGCGTCGTCGTACCGGCAGAAATCGCCGTTGGCGTAGACCGTCGTTGAGGAGAGATCCATACGGCTTCGGCTCCTTTCGGTTGCGGTGGTTGCTCCCTGTACCGGCGGCCTCCTCTGCCAACCGAGGGCGGGGCGGGGGCTTCCGGCACCGCCGCGCGAATTACGATTCGATGAGCAAAACCTACGTTCGATTGACGCACCCGCTCGTGCGCGAGGGCGAAGGCCTCCGTCGAGCGACGTGGGACGAAGCGCTCGACCGCGCCGCCGCATCTTTGCGCTACGCGCGCAATCGCGGGGCGGCGCGCACGTTCGGGATGTTCAGCTGCTCCAAGGCGACCAACGAGATGAACTACGCCGCACAAAAGTTCGCTCGCGCCGTCATGGTCAGCAACAACGTCGATAGCTGCAACCGAACTTGACACGCTCCGAGCGTCGTCGGTCTGACGGCGGTCTTCGGCGCAGGCGGCGGCACGAGCTCTTACGAGGAGGTCGCTCGGACGGGCGTGATCGTGCTGTGGGGATCGAATGCGCGCGAGACGCATCCGATCTTCTTTCATCACGTGCTGCGGGGCATTCGCAGCGGCGCGAAGCTCTACGTCGTCGATCCGCGCCGCACATCGAGCGCGCGCTGGGCGGACGGCTGGCTTGGACTCGACGTTGGATCGGACATTGCGCTGGCCAACGCCGTCGGCCGCGAGATCGTCGCCGCTGGACTCGAGAACCGCGCCTTCATCACGCGCGCGACGACGGGGTTCGACGCATATTGCCAAGCCGTCGAACCGTATACCCTCGAGGCCGCGGAAAGGACCACGGGCGTGCCCGCCGCGCTGATCCGACAGCTCGCGCACGCCTATGCGGGCGCAAGAAGCGCGCAGCTCTGCTGGACGCTCGGCATCACGGAACACCACAATGCCGTGGACAACGTGCGCGCGTTGATAAACGTCGCGCTGCTTTGCGGGCACGTGGGGCGCTACGGGTCGGGCGTCAATCCCATTCGCGGGCAGAACAACGTGCAGGGCGGCGGCGACATGGGCGCGATTCCTAACAAGTTCCCGGGCGGACAAGACGTAGAGGATCCTGCAAACCTTCAAAAGTTCGAAGCGGCTTGGCGCACGCCGTTGCCGCGTGAGCGCGGCTTGAACCTCACGGATATGTTCGCCTCGATGGACCGCCGGGAGCTCGACACGCTCTACGTCATCGGTGAAAACCCCGCGCAGTCGGAGGCCGATCAGGCGCATGCGACCGCGCTGCTCAGAAGCCTCAAGTGCCTAATCGTGCAAGACATTTTCTTGACGAAGACGGGCGAGCTGGCAGACGTCGTCTTTCCCGCGACCGCGAGCTGGTGTGAATCGGAAGGAACGGTAACGAGCAGCGAGCGGCGCGTGCAGCGTTGCCGCAAGGCGCTCGATCCGCCGGGCGAGGCGCGCGACGACATCGCAATTCTCTGCGAGCTCGCGCGCCGGCTGGATCGCGATTGGCCGCAGTACGCCCCAATGGAAGCGTGGGACGAGTGCCGTTCGCTCTCACCGTGGCACGCCGGCATGAGCTACGCCCGGCTGGATGCACTCGGCGGCCTGCAGTGGCCCTGTTACGACGAAACGCATCCAGGGGAGCAGTTCCTGCACGCGCGGCTGTGGGAAGAACCGCTTCGCGGCGCGCCGGCACCGTTTGCGCCCGTCGAGCACGACCCGCCGGTCGAGGCGCTCGACGCTCAATACCCGGTGCGCCTCACGACCGGACGGCGCCTCGACTCGTTTAACACCGGCGTGCAAAGCAGCGGATACAAATCGCCGCTGCGCCGCAGCGAGACGCTCGACATCTCGCCGGCCGACGCCGCGCACTACGGCGTCGCCGACGGCGACGCGGTGCGCGTCACGTCGCGCCGCGGATCGCTGACGATGCACGTGCGCGTCGATTCGGCGCTGCGATCCGGCCTTGCGTTCACGACGTTTCACTTCAACGACGACGTCTCGACGAATCTCCTCACGATCGATGCGACGGACCCGCAATCCGGCACCGCGGAATTCAAGGCGTGCGCCGTGCGGATCGAACCGCTGGCCGCCGCAGAAGTGGCCCGTTAATGGACCTGCATTTCACGGGTGCGACGGCGACGCCGCAGGAGCGCGCGGCAGTCGACGCCCTGCTCCATCGGGAAGGCGATGGGGCCGAAGGCGCCGCCGCGCGCGGGCGCCGTGATAAGCTCCTCCCGTCGCTGCACGCCGTCAACGACGCGATCGGCTGGGTCAGTCCCGGCGCGCTCAACTATGTCAGCGAGCGCCTCGACGTGCCGCCCGCTGACGCGTACGGCGTCGCGACGTTCTACGCACTGTTCTCTACGGCGCCGGGCGCGCGTCGCCTGATCCATGTTTGCGACGACATCGCTTGCCTTGCCGCAGGTGCCGAAGAGCTGTGCGCGAGCATGGAAGCGGCGTTGGGCGTGCCGGCCGGCAATCGCGCCGGCGAGGTCGCGTGGCAGCGCACGTCGTGCCTCGGTTTGTGCGACCGCGCGCCCGCAGCGCTCTTGACGGTCGCGGGCGAGCGTCCTGCGTCGCGGCAAGTCGCGCCGGCCGACGCCACGGCGCTGCTCGCGGCAGACGCAGAAGGCGCCGACGCTTCCGTCCCCGCGATCGGCGGCACGGAATGCCGGCTGCTTCGCCGCGTCGGCCGCATGGATGCCGACAGCCTGCAGGCGTATCGCGCGGATGGCGGATACGATGCACTCCGTCGCTCCTTCGAGCTCGGGCCGGAGCGCACGATCGGTGAGATCGTCGCATCGAATCTGCTGGGCCGCGGCGGCGCGGCCTTTCCGACCGGCAGGAAGATGCAGGCGGTCGCGCAGGCGCCGGCGCGTCCCCACTATCTCGTGTGCAACGCCGACGAGTCGGAGCCGGGGACGTTTAAGGACCGCGTCGTCATGGAGCACGACCCGCACGCACTCGTCGAGGCGATGACGATCGCGGCGTACGCGACGGGATGCGAGTACGGCTACGTCTACATCCGAGGCGAGTATCCGCTGGCCACGCGGCGCATGCATCGCGCAATCGCTCGCGCGCGCGAGGCCGGTCTTCTCGGCGACGACGTCCTCGGGCACGGCGTGCGCTTCGACATCGAAGTGCGGCGTGGCGCGGGCGCGTACATCTGCGGCGAAGAGACGGCGCTCTTCAACTCGATCGAAGGCAAGCGCGGCGAGCCGCGCAGTAAGCCGCCGTTTCCGGTACACGTCGGTCTCTTCGGCAAGCCGACGCTGGTCAACAACGTCGAAACGCTCGTAAATCTGCTCCCGATCCTGCGCGACGGCGCCGCCGCGTACGCCGCTGTCGGCACGCCGGACTCGACCGGAACGCGCCTCTTTTGCCTATCGGGTGCCGTGGTGCGCCCCGGACTCTACGAGGTGGCGCACGGTACGACGCTGGGCGAGCTGCTCGCGCTAGCCGGCGGCGTCCCGGCGGGACGGACGCTGCGCGCCATCCTGCTCGGGGGCGCCGCCGGAGCGATGGTGCCGCCCGACGCACTTTCGATGCCGCTGACGTTCGAGGACGCGCGCACCGCCGGCACGACGCTCGGTTCGGGCGTCGTGATGGCGTTCGACGAAACCATCGACCTCCGCGCGATCCTCCACCGCATCGCGCGGTTCTTCCGCGACGAATCCTGCGGTCAGTGCGTTCCGTGCCGAGTGGGGACGGTTCGCCAGCAAGAGGCGCTGGAACGCCTCGCGTCGCGCCGAAGCGATGGCGAGCGCGCACGCGACCTCGAGCTGCTCGACGAGATCGGACGCGCGATGCGCGATGCGTCGATCTGCGGCCTCGGGCAGACGGCCGCCAACGCAATCGCTTCCGCGCAATCGCACTTGGGCGTGTTTTGACTCCAGCGGTCGAGCTTACCGTCGACGGTGTCGCGGTCACGGTCCCCGCGGGCGCCACGATTCTCGATGCCTGCGCGGGCCAAGGAATCGAGACGCCGACGCTGTGCTTCCTGCAGTCGCTGACGCCGGTGAACGCGTGCCGCGTCTGCGTCGTCGAGCTCGAAGGCGCCCGCGCGCTCGTTCCAGCATGTGCGCGCGTTGCCGAGCCCGGCATGGTCATCCATACCGACTCGGAGCGCGTACGACACAGCCGCAAGATGGTGCTGGAATTCCTCGGCTCTTCCGTCGACCTCTCGACGGCCCCCGACGCGCTGCGCTACTGCGATCGCTACGCCGCCCGGCCCGACCGCTACGGTGCGGCGGCGACCGTCGCACAGCCCATCAAGATCGACAACGCGCTCTACGTGCGCGACTATGCGAAGTGCATCATGTGCTACAAGTGCGTCGAGGCGTGCGGTGCAGACGCTCAGAACACGTTCGCCATCGCGGCCGCAGGGCGCGGTTTCGACGCGCACATCTCCACGGAATACGACGTCGCGCTTCCAGACTCGGCATGCGTCTATTGCGGCAATTGCATCGGCGTTTGCCCTACCGGGGCGCTGATGTTCTCGTCCGAGCACGAGCTCCGCGAGCGCCGGGAATGGCACGAGGACGCGCAAACGCAGACCGACACGATCTGCTCGTATTGCGGCGTTGGGTGCACGCTCACGCTGCACGTGCAGGACAACGCGATCGTCAAAGTCCTGTCCCCGATCGAAAACGGCGTGACTCACGGGCATCTCTGCGTGAAGGGACGCTTCGGCTACAGCTACGTGCAAAGCCGGCCGGACGAGGACGTGTCGTCCTGAGCTTGGGTGCGTCATCCTGAGCTTGGATGTGTCATCCTGAGCTTGTCGAAGGAGCGGGCCGGCCGCACCGTTGCAATCGACGTTTTGTCCCTTAGCGGCGACGAACGGGCGCGCAAGCAGGACGACGTCGTCGGCGAAGAACCGCTCGAGCTGAGAATCGCCGTGGGCGGAACGACGCGCTCGCTCGCCATCACCATGCGTACGCCGGGCAACGACTTCGAGCTCGGCGCCGGATTTCTCTACGATGAAGCCGTCGTTCGAACCCGCGACGACGTCGTTGGCCTTACGTACTGCGTCGATCCGGCGGTCGATCCCGAGCAGCGCTACAACATCCTCACCGCCCAGCTGCGCGACGGTCTGCGGGAACCGGGCGTCGATCGCCTCGAGCGACACTTCACGATGAATAGCGCGTGCGGCGTGTGCGGCCGCGCGCAACTCGAGTCGTTACGCGACCTCGGCGTCGCGCCGGTTCGCGACGACGTTCGCGTGCCCGCGAGCCTGCTCTACCAGCTTCCGGCAAAGATGCGCTCGAGCCAGCGCGTCTTCGCCGCGACGGGCGGTCTGCACGCCGCCGCACTCTTCGACCAACGCGGCGAGGCCATCGCGCTGCGCGAGGACGTCGGGCGGCATAATGCGCTCGACAAAGTGGTCGGCTGGGGACTGCTCAACGCGCGACTTCCTTTCGCGCACACGGTTCTCGTCGTCAGCGGCCGCGCAGGTTACGAAATTCTCCAGAAAAGCGTCATGGCGCGCATTCCGATCGTCTGCTCCGTCTCGGCGCCCAGCAGCCTGGCGGTCGAGCTCGCTCGCGCGTTCGGCATCACGCTCGTCGGTTTCTTGCGCGACGATCGCGCGAACGTCTATTCGCTTCCCGAACGCATCGCGTAGCGACGGCTATCGTGCCAGAAACTGGCGCAAGAGGCGGTTGAACTCTGCGGGGTTGTCGGCATTGGCGACGTGGCCCGCGTTTGCGATTTCGACGAGCCGGGCGCCTGGGATTCCCCTCGCGATCTCCTCCGACAGCGGGCGCGGGGCTACCGCATCGTGCTCGCCGTATGCGACCAGCACCGGCACGGAGATGGTCGGCAAAACCGCGACGTAGTCGCCCGTCCACGTCGCCTGCGTCGCCGCGAGATAACAGGCCACGGACTTGCAGGCCATCTGCTCGACGGTCTCGCGCAGACGATTCGGCGGCAATCCCAGCTGCGCCGCGCGACGCTCCGCAAACGTCCGCATGTCGCCGGCGTCGCGCACTGCCGCGGCCACACCATCTGCATAGGCTTGCGCATTGGGATAGCGAGCGAAGCTTCCGACGAGCATCATCGCTTCGATGCGCTGCGGTACGCGACGCCAGAGCTCGAACGCCACGACTCCGCCCAAGCTGCAGCCCACGATGGTGAAACGCTCGGCGCCGAGCGCGTCGGCCGCGACGATGACGTCGTCGGCGAATCCGGCGCGCCCGATCGTCGTTGGATCGGGATCGGGCTTTGTAGCGCCGTTACCGCGCAGCTCGACTGCGGTGCACGCGTGCTCGCCGGCGAATTCCTCGAGCTGGGGACTCCAAATCGCCCCCGTCGATCCGACACCGTGCACGAAGAGCAGCGTGCGAAGCGAACTCACGCTGCGTTCCGCTTGGCGGCGACGAACGCGCGGACGGCCTCGATCGGCCGCGCGTTCAGCACGTCGTCCTTGGCGAGCCCGGCGCGCCGCGCCTGTCCCACCGCAAACCGCATCGCGGCAAGGTCGTGCGTCCGGTGGGCGTCGCTGTCGAGCGAAAACGTCACGCCATGGCCCTTCGCCTTGCGCGCGAGCGGAGCGGGCAAGTCCAAACGGGCCGCCTGTCCGTCAATCTCCAGCGCGGTCCCAGTGCGCGCGGCCGCCGCGAACACGGCGTCGTAGTCGAACTCGTAACCGCGCGAACCGCCGAAGCGGCGCCCCGTCGGATGTCCGATGATGGTCACGTACGGATTCTCGCACGCCGCGACGAGGCGCGCGGTCATCTGCTCGCGCGACTGATTCGTCGCGCTGTGCACGGAGGCGATGACGACGTCGAGCTCGGCCAGCGTTTCCGGGCCGAAGTCAAGCGACCCATCCGGAAGGATGTCCACCTCGCTTGCACAGAGCGTCCTGATGCCGTACCGTTCGCCCAGCGCTTCGATCTCGCGCCGCTGCCGTCGAACGTCGTCGGGCGACAAGCCAAAACGGCGCCCGCGGCCGGTGGAATGATCGCTGATCGCATGGTACGCGTAACCCCGTGCGGCCGCGGCCGCGATCATCGCTTCGAGTGAGTCGTCGCCATCGCTCCACGTCGTATGCATGTGAAAGTCGCCGCGGATGTCGCACTCCTCGACGAGCGCCGGCAGCGCGCCGACGCGCGCGAGCTCCACTTCGTCGAGGCCGCTGCGAAGCTCCGGCGGCACGAACTGCATCCCGAGCGCCGTGTAAACGCACGCTTCGTCCGCGCAGGCGATCACCTCGCCGTTTTCCAAATTCAGGATGCCGTTTTCGCTAACGCGCAGGCTGCGGCGCACCGCGTATTCGCGCAGCTTGATGTTGTGCTCGCGCGAGCCGGTGAAGTGCTGGAGCAAATTTCCGTAGAGGCGATCGGGGAGTACGCGCAGGTCGATTTGCAGGCCGCCGGCAAGCCAGATGCTCGCTTTGGTCGGACCTTCGGCGAGCACGGCCTCGGCGCGCGGCCACGACGCGAAGTGTGCCACGACGTCGGCCGCAAACGCCGACGTGCAGACGACGTCGACGTCGCCGACGGTAACCTCACTTCGGCGAACGCTGCCGGCGAATGTGAGCCGTTCGACCGGCGGCCCTTGCCTAACGTATTCGGCAATGTCTTCGGCGATCGCGACGGCCTGCGGCAGCGGCGTGCGTCGCTGCCGGCCTTTGTACGCGAGGATTCCGCGCCTCCAATTTTCGATCGTCTTGCTCCCCAGCCGCGGCACGTTCTGCAGCGTCCCGGACGCGATTGCCGCCTCGAGGTCGGCCAGCGACGCGACGCCATGCTCGGAAAAGAGCATTCCCGCCGTCTTCGTTCCGATGCCGCTCACCCCGAGCACCTCTAGGAGCGTCGCGGGAAAGCGGCGATGGAGCTCGTCCAGCGGCTGCGTTGTCCCCGTCAGCACCAGCTGCTCGATCGCCGCACCGATCGACTTCCCTACGCCGGAAAGTTTCAGGTGCTCTCCAGCCGCGACCAGATCCGCGAGCGGCGGCGCATTCTCGACCGATGCCGCGGCCCGCTCGTACGCCGTGTACTTGTAGAACGACTCGCCGGCCATTTCCATCAGCGTGCGTATTTCCAGCAGTTTTCGGGCGACTTCGGTGTTCGTCAGCATGTCAGTGTAGTGGAGTTGGCCGAGCGCGCCGAATCATACTGCCGCAATGCCGCTCTTGCGCATGCGAAACGCTTCGTTCACGCGGGGCAGCACCTCGGTCGGCCCCTTCACCTTCGACGTTGGGCCGGGCGAACGCACGACTCTGGAGTGCGCGTCGGTCGAGCACGCCAAAATTGCGGCGCTGCTCGCCGCCGGCATCGTCAAAGCGTCGGGGGGCTCCGTGTTGATCGGCGATTACGACCCGCGCATTCAGTCGGTCCATTGCAAGCGCATCGTCGCGTTGGTCCCGCACGAACCCACGCTCTTGCCGGAGCGGGACTTCACCCGCTACATCCTGTATCGCGCGGCGCTGTGGAACGTCGATGCAACTCAGGCGTTGACTGAGGCGGCGCGGCTGCGGGAGCGCCTCGGCGAGCTGCACGAAGCCTTCGTGTATCCGCTCGTGGGTGCGCTGATCGGGATGCCCCGGATCGTCGTGCTCGATCGCCCGGCGGCCGCGTATGCCACGCAGATTTTCGCGGCCATCGGCAGCCGGGCCGCCGTCTCAACGCACGTCGGCCACACGCCGTCCAGCGCGTGACGGCCCGCGCATTCGCGGCCATCATCGCTGCTCGGCTATACGACGAACGCGCAATCGTGTCGTACTGCTGCATCGCCGCCCTGCTGGTGGGATTGCTGCAGCCGCGCAGCGCGGCCGGGTCGCTGTTTTTCTGTTCGTTTGTCGCCGCCTTGCTAGCGCTCGTCCAGAGTCCGGGACGCTATCCCCATCTCGACCGCTGCGAGCAAAGCGCCCCGCTGTTCGGCCGCGAGCTTGCCCGCGCCAAAGCTCTCGTGCCGTGCATCGCCAGCGCGCTGGCTGTGGTTGCGTTTGGCATAGGCGCCCTCGTGCGCGGCAACGGCGACGCGCCGCTGTTGGTGGTGATTTCCGTTGGCGCCGCCGTCCTGTGCACCCTGACCGCACTGTCGGCGACGCTGCGCGAAGGGTGGCAGCGCCTGCTCTACATCGCGCTCGCCGCCGTGGCGGCGGCGATTGCGTACGCGCTCGCTGTGGTACTAAGCTCGATACCCGGGGAACTCGGGTTCTGCGCGCTAGCGTCCTTCTTCGCGCTTCGCCAATACGGCGAAACGCTCGCGCGTTACGATCCGATCTAGCGTGTCGACAGGGACGCGCTTAGGTCGCGGTCGTGGGAACCGGAATCGCCGCGGCGAGCTTCTCGAGCATCGCGCGATTGAACTGGGGCAAGTCCTCGCCGCCGCGCGTCGACACCCAGTTGGAATCCGTCACCGTGGGCTGATCGCGATACAAGCCGCCGGCGTTGCGGATGTCGTCGGCGATCGAATGGACGCCCGTTACCTGTCTGCCGCGTACGAGCTGCGCCGAAATCAAGACTTGCGGACCGTGACCGATGGCGAAGATCGGTTTCTTTACGGTATCGAATTCGCGGAGGAAGCGATGCACGTCCCGATTCGTACGGATCCGATCGGGCGACGTTCCTCCGGGCAGCAGCACCGCGTCGAAATCTTCTGCGGTGCAGTCGGCAACGAGCTCTTCGGCACGGACGCTCTGGGCCTCGTCGAGTCCACGCTTCCCGCGAATCCGCTGGCGCGCACGTTCCTCGCAACCGACGATCGTCACGACGGCGCCCGCTTCCTCGAGTGCCCGGCGCGGATCCATGAGATCGACTTCCTCGAAGCCGTCGCCGATGAGCGCCGCGACGCGCTTGCCTTCTACTGCCTGCATATCGGCCCCGTGATTCGCGCCGCCTCCTAACGCTCCTACTCGCCAGACTTGCGTGCGCCGCGTGCCTTTGCTATCCTGGGCCGGTCGCCGGGGACGGTCGGGCAATCTGTCCACGAGCGAGACAATCCTGGCAAAAGGAGCTTTTCGAAGTGCCGCTCACTAAAGAACAAAAGTCGGAGATCAGCACCAAGTACGGACGGGGTTCGAACGACACCGGCTCCGCGGAGGTGCAGATCGCGATGCTAACCGCCTCGATCAATCAACTGACCGAGCATCTCAAGGTTCACAAGAAAGATCATCACAGCCGTCGCGGGCTGCTGTTGCAGGTCGGACAACGCCGCCGCCTGCTCAACTACCTCCACGGCAAGAATTTGGAGCGCTATCGGAGCCTAATCGGCGAACTCGGCTTGCGCCGCTAGACGGTCTTGCGCCGGCGGACGCGCCGAACGGCCTGCTCGATTGCGGCGACCCCCATGCCGTAGTGCTCGATGAGCTCGGCCGGATCCCCAGACTGACCGAAGCGATCGTTTACACCAACGAACTCAATTGGCGCGGGATGGCCTTGAGCCAGAATCTCCGCGACGCGCGATCCCATGCCGCCCTGCTGTTGATGCTCTTCGACCGTGACGATCGCGCCGCACGCGCGCGCAGCGTCCAGCACGGCGGCTTCGTCCATCGGCTTGATCGTGTGGTTGTTGACGACGCGGCACTCGATGCCGTCTTCACGCGCGAGCCGGTCTGCAGCGAGGAGTGCGTTGTAAACGAGAATTCCGCACGCCACGATCGCGACGTCGGCCCCCTGTCGGAACGTCTGCGCCTTTCCGACCTCGAACGGCGTCTGCTCCGTGGTAACGACCGATGACTTCTCCCGGCCGAAGCGCAGGTACGTCGGCCCCCATGCCTGCGAAAGCGCGATCGCCGCTTTTTTCGTCTGCACGGCGTCGCACGGCACGACGACGATCATGTGCGGAATCACGCGCATGATCGCGATGTCCTCGATTGCCTGATGCGTCGCACCGTCCGGGCCGACCGAGACGCCCGCATGCGCGCCGGCAATTTTGACGTTCGTTTCGTTGAGCGCCATGATGGTGCGCACTTGCTCCCACGAGCGGCCGGGATTGAACATCGCATAACTCGCGATCCAAGGAATCTTTCCAACGGCGGCGAGGCCGCCCGCCATTGCGACGAGCATCTGTTCGGAGACGCCGATCTCGACGTATTGCTCGGGATGCGCCTTGCGAAACCCCTCGAAGCGCGTCGATTCAGAAAGGTCGGCGCAGATGCCCAAGACGTTTCGGTCGCGCGTTCCCGCCTCGATCAGGCCCTCCCCGAAGCCGTTGCGCGTCGGCACCTGCTTGAGATCTCCCGCGCGATAATCGAGCAGGTGCATCGAGACGGCGGCGCCGTCGAGGGCGCGCGCGGAGCTAGCCACGGCCGAGGATGCTTTCGCGACTTGCCGCGAGCTCGCGCAGCGCTTCGTCGGCCTGCTGCGCGTTGGGCGGCTTGCCGTGCCACGTATAGTCGCCTTCCATGAACGAGACGCCCTTGCCGGGAACCGTCCTGGCAACGATCACCTGCGGTTTGCCTACGGATTGACGCGCGCGAAGCGCCGTATCGATGAACGACGCCATGTCGTTACCGTCGCATTCGAACACGTCCCAGTTGAAGGCGCGGTACTTGTCGGCCAGCGGCTCCAGCGGCATGACGTCCTCCGTGCTGCCGTCGATTTGAATGAAGTTGCGGTCCACGATCGCCGTGAGGTTATCGAGCTTGAATTTCGCACCCGTCAGCACGGCCTCCCAGTGCAGGCCGCACTGGTGCTCGGCGTCCGACGTAACGATCCAGACGTGAAAATCCTTATGGTCCATCTTCGCGCCGAGCGCCATGCCGACGCCCTGCGCGAGTCCTTCGCCCAGCGGACCGGACGTCGTTTCGACGGCCGGCAAAGTAACGCGTTCCGGATGGCCTTGCAGGCGCGAACCGAACTTGCGCAACGTCAACAGCTCGTCGACGGGAAAATAGCCGAAGTTCGCCATCGCGGAATAGCGCACGGGCGCGATGTGCCCGCACGAAAGCAGCAGCCGATCGCGGTCGGGCCAATCCTGACGCTCGGGGTCGTGCCGCATCAAGTATCCGTAGAGCGCCGTGAACACGTCGGCCATATCGAGCGGACCTGCCGAGTGCCCGGAGCCGGCCGCGAGGAGCGACCGAATGATGCCCTGGCGCACGTCGTTCGCCTTGAGCTGCAGCTCCGTAAGGGTTTCCGGAGTGGGCGATTGCATGAACCGTAATACCCGCCGACTTGCTCGGGAACCTAGTGACGCAACGTCGCGGCCGCGATTTTCCGCGTGCGACGTTTGTAGCCGGCGCCGCCGCGGGGCAGGTCGGCGCGGCGGCCTCCCCGAATCCGAAGCGCGTAATCAAAGAATAAATGTTTTAAAAATTAGGAGATACTTGTGCCCGAATCCGTAAGTTTGACGGTCGGCGGGCGCACGATGGTGATCGAAACCGGCGAATTGGCGAAGCAAGCAAACGGCTCCGCCCTGATTCGTTATGGCGATCAAAACGTCGTGCTGTGCGCCGTTACCGCCTCCGAGAAGCCTCGTGAAGGCATCGATTTTTTTCCACTCACCTGCGATTTCGAAGAAAAAATGTATGCTGCCGGAAAAATTCCCGGCGGCTATATCAAGCGCGAAGGCCGTCCGCCCGAGCACGCCGTTATCAGCTCGCGTCAGATCGATCGGCCGATTCGCCCGCTCTTCCCCGATGGGTTCCGCAACGACATCCAAGTCGTCGCAACGGTCCTATCGATCGACCCCGAGCTCGATGCCGACGTGCTGGGCGTGTGCGCCGCGGGCGCAGCGCTCGCGCTGAGCGACATCCCGTTCGACAAGACCGTTGCGGCGGTTCGCGTCGGCCGCGACGAAAGCGGCGCGTACGTCTGCAATCCAACGCTGCCGCAATACGTGACCGGCGGCATGGATATCGTCATCGCCGGAACGGCCGATGCCGTGATGATGGTCGAGGGCGGCGGTATGGAGATCGACGAGGAGCAGTTTCTCGGCGCCGTCGAGTTTGCACATGGCGAAATTCGCAAAATCGTCGCGGCGATCGATCAGCTCGCGCGCAAGGCAGCGAAGCCCAAGCGCGAGTATCCGGTCGCGAAAGTCAATGCAGACGTCGAGCGTTGGGTACGCAAGAACTTTGCCAAAGACGTCGCGAAGGCGATGCGCACCGTCGATAAGCAAAAACGTGAAGCGGCTTTCGCGGCGCTGACCGTCGATGAAGCACTCCGGCGCTGCACGAAAAAAGACGACGCCGTCAAGACGGTACTCGAAACGCCGGCGGCTCCGAAGGAATTCAATAAGGTCGTCAAGGCCATGGAGGAAGAAGAACTTCGGTCGATGGTCGTCGACGAAAAGGTGCGGCCCGACGGCCGCAAAGCCGACGAGGTACGCCCGATCTGGTGCAAAGTGCACTACGTTCCGCGCGTGCACGGTTCGGGAATCTTCACGCGCGGCCAGACGCAAGTCTTCACCGCGGCGACCCTCGGGTCAACCAGCGACGCCCAGCGCCTCGACGGCATCATGGAGCTGGAAGACAAGCGCTACATGCACTTCTACAACTTTCCGCCGTATTCGGTCGGAGAGACGCGCCCAATGCGCGGGCCCGGGCGCCGCGAGATCGGCCACGGTCACCTCGCAGAGCGCGCGCTCCTGCCGGTGCTGCCGCCCAAGGACGAGTTCCCCTACACGCTGCGCCTCATGAGTGAAGTCCTCGAATCCAACGGATCGTCGTCCATGGCCTCAGTCTGCGGATCGACGCTGGCACTGATGGACGCCGGGGTGCCGATCCGCGATCACGTTGCGGGCGTCGCTATGGGCCTCATCCTCAAGGACGACAAGTACGCCATCCTAACCGACATCCAGGGCCTCGAAGACGCGCTCGGCGAGATGGACTTCAAGGTCGCCGGCACGCGCAAGGGCATTACGGCGATTCAGATGGACATCAAGGTACAGGGCGTCACGATCGGCATCTTGCGCGAGGCGATGGAGCAGGCGAAGAAGTCGCGGCACGCCATCCTCGACAAGCTCGCGGAAACGATCGCACGACCGCGCGAGGAGCTGTCGCCGTACGCACCGCGAATGATCGTCATCAAGATCGATCCCGCCAAGATCAAAGACGTCATCGGTCCCGGCGGCAAGGTCATCAACAAAATCATCGCCGATACCGGCGTCGAAAAGATCGACATCGAAGACGACGGCAGCGTCTTCATCACGTCCCTCGACGGCGCATCCGGCGACAAGGCGAAGCAGATTGTAGAAAACCTTACCAAGGAGATTCGCGTCGGCGAAACCTATCGCGGCACCGTCACGCGCGTGATTACCATCGGCGCGTTCGTTCAGATCCTGCCCGGCAAGGAGGGGCTGGTCCATATAAGCCAGCTCGCCCCGACACGCGTCGAGAAAGTCGAAGACGTCGTCAAAGTCGGCGACGAGGTAATGGTCAAGGTCGTCGAGATCGACGGCCAAGGGCGCATTAATCTGTCGCGCAAGGCCCTCTTGGGCGGCGTCTCCGGAAACGGTGACTACGCGGCCCGCGCTTCGCGGCCGCCGCGCGAGCCGCGAGAGACCGTTCCGTCGGCACCATCCTCCTCGCCGCCGCCATCGGCGGCCGCACCGGGAGCTCCGCCGACACGGCGGCGCCGCCGGCCGCAAGGTCATCGAGGCGAGGAATAAAATCGCGCCGCGCTAACGCGCGGTAAAGCGTAGGCCGGCGTCGACGAAGGTGCGATGCATCGAATCGTAGGCGCCGGCGTACCAGCGCAATCCACGAGCGAACGGTCCCGAGATGGCGCCGTCGACGTGATAGAACGGCGCGCTGTCAAGTAAATCTCGCCGGTACACGGCGTCAACGCGCAGCAAAGAACCGGTGTCGTAGGTCAGCCACATCGCGTCGACGGTTGGTGCGATGCCGCCGTAGGGCGGCACGATACCCGAAAGCTCGACGTTGTCCGAAACGTGCATCGTCCATGCACGCAGCGCGACGAACGGCGCGATCTGCCACGTGGCGGAGACGCCGGTCGACACGACGCTTCCGCCGGCCGAACCCTGGACGCTTTGCGACGCATTCTCAAACGACACGCGGACCCGCGATGCGTCCGTGTAGGTGATCGCGGCGGCGGCCAGCGCATTACGCTGGTACGCGATCGGCGCCGGCCCGGCGGCGACGGAGCCGTATTGCTCGAGGAACGTCGGCAGGGTGAACGAGCCGCTGTCCTCCAACGTCACGCTCCACTTCCGGTCCGGGAAGAGCAGCGCTCGCACTGACGGCTCGGTCAGCGTCATATGTGAGGGATACGAAACGCCTTCGGTTCCGCCGGCGTAGTCGATCCAGAACGTGCCGATTCCCGCCGTAACGCTGTAGTCGTTTCCCCGGGCTTCCAGACCCGCATCCGCTCGGGTCTGGGTCAGCGTTCCGCCGATCCTCGGGGCGGCGTCATAGGGTGCCTCCGCATCGTAGAATCCGCTCGAAGCGCGAACCGCAACGTCCGCGAATCCCGCGATCGCGCCGGTGGAATGCACGCCGACGGTAACGCCCGTGTCCGACCACGCCGACGCAATCGGATAGTCGCCAAAATTGATGATGTAATTTCCACGATCGGCGACCGCGTCCACCGACAAGTTGTAGAGTCCCGCGTTGCGATAAGCGGCATCGGCGAACGAAAAGCTGCCGGCGAAGGCCGATCCGGGCGTTTGGAAGACGCGGCCCTGCTCGCTGCCGCCGGCGAGCGCAAATGACTGCCCGTCGCCGATGAGCCAGCTCGCAGAGAAGTCAGCTCGCTGGCGCGATTCCTCGTCGTTGGTGAACGAGCCGGCGGCGGCCTGCGCCGCGTCGGTACCGATTTGCGCACGAGCGATCGCATCACTGCCGGCAAGCGCGACGTTCGACGCATATCCCGTCACGAATGGCGCAAGCTGGACGATGCCGCCGGCGGCGCGGTCACCGTAGGCATAGGCGTCGCTGGCGGGCCGCACCGAGGCGCCCTGCTCGTAGGCAGCCGGAACGAACGCGTACGCTGACAGACCCGCCGTGACGTCGTAATTTGCCGCGCCGTTATCGATCGTCAGCGAGCCGGTCGACGAAAGGCCGCGATCGCTCAGCTGCGAACCGGGATATGGAGCCGTGCTTTGCGCAAGAAGCGTAAACGGCCGCAAGGCGATCGCCGATTCGACGTGCCCGTACGGCAGGCTTTGCAGGTCGGCGGTCGTTGGTGTTTCTTCCGCGAGCGCCTGGTAGCGACGAACGATCGCGACCACCGGCTCGTCGGGCTTTGCAGAAAGGCGCACCGGCTGGCAGTACCGGCAGGTGACGAGGAGCGGTGACGAGGCGACGCCTTCGAGGGCGAACGTTCCGGCGGCGTCGGTTCTCGTCGTGACGCCGACGCCGTTGGCCCTGTATCCTACGACGATCGCGCCCTCGATGGGCGCTCCCAGTTGGTCTCGGACGGACCCGACCACGAGGGGAACCTGGCCCCGAGCAGGCGCCGCCACGAGCAGGGTAAGCAGCAGCGCCGCGGCGCCATGGAGGGAGCGATTCACGGATTCTTTAGACTTTCGGCTATGATGGAGAGAGTGTCAAGAACCCTCATCCCCCGGCTGCTCGTCGTCTTTGTCCTGGCCGGTGGCCTGCTGTGCGGGCGCCTCGCGGTGGCCGGCGCAGCGTCCGTCCAAGCGATGCTGGACGGCGCTTTGACCCCTTCCGCCGCGCCGTCGCTGCTTGGTCCGATTACGTCGGCGGGCCGCGTCGGCTGGGAATGCAAGCCCGAACGCGCCGCCGGATCGGCGCGAACGCACGAGGCCGAGCTTCCGGCCGCTCCAAGCACTCCGTGAGCGATGCGGTTTCTTTTTCTCGTCGCCCTCCTCGTACCGCTGCTGACAACTTCCGCAGCCGCGCAAACATATTCTCCGGCGGCGTTGCCGCGAACGACGTCTGCTCCGGCGCTGCGCGCGATCGCCACGGCGCGTGAGGTTGAGGAGCGCTTTAAACTCGGAGTGGACGCCGAATCGCGGGCGCGACTGGAACGCCGCCGTTGCCGAATTCAATCGTATTCTCGCGCTGAAACCTCCTGAGCCGAAAGGATCGACCGCTCAGTACGATCTCGCGATCGCCTATGCGAACCTGCAACGAAACGACGATGCCGCTCGCGCCCTTCGTCGCGCGCTGGCCCTCGATCCCAGCTTTTTGGCGGCGATGGCCAACCTGATCGCGATCGACCTCGCGCGCGGCGACCTGCGCGAAGCGCGTGCGATTGCCGACCGTTACGTCTCTCTCGCTCCAGACGCGGCGCGAGCGCTGTACTCGCGTGGAATCGTCGCGCTGCGAACGGGCGATGCGGCGGCGGCGCGCGCCGATTTCGGCAAACTGCTCGTCGAAAATCCGTCGTACGCCGTCGCACACTACGACCTCGCCCTCGCCGAGGAACGCCTGGGACGCTTCGACGCTGCAGAACGTGAGCTCCGCACGGCGCTCGCCCTCGCGCCCGCGTACGCGCGGGCGCGCCTTGCCCTCGGCGTCGTGCTGCTTAAGCGCGGCGATCATGCCGCCGCGCGGGATGCCTTTGCGCGCGCGATGCGCGATGGCTCCTCAGATCCGGCGCTCGAAAATATCGCAGCGGCGATGCGGGACTCGATCAAGGCTCCGTGACGGCGTAAAAGCGCCCTCCTTTACACTTTCTTCATCCCTCCAGCGTAGCATCACAATCTATCACCGCTTCTTGGAGGTCATATGATTGGGAAATTGTCTGCCGTGACCGTCGCACTCGCCGCGCTCGCTCTCGCAGCGTGCGGCGGCCGCTACGATAACTCGACCGTCGCGAACGGGTCGGCGTTCACGCTCCCCGGAATGCCCGACATGTCGTTCACCGCAACGCTGCCCGACCGTCGTCACAAAACGGGAAAGGTGACCGAAAAGCTTCCCAGCGAGGGACTTGGGACGGTCAAGGATCACTTTTGGAACGCGACGCTCGGCGGTTACACGCAGCAGCAGTTTTCACAGGCGCTCGGCTTCGCGCCGGGCACCGTGATCACGATTACCAACGGCTCCACGAGCCTTCCTCACACGCTCAACGTCGTCAAGAAGATCAACGGGCCGCCGGCCGTCTTCCCAGGCAATCCGACGCTCTCTCAGTCGCCGTCGGGCGGCAAGCTGCAGAAGGGCTACGCGAGCGGGGCGATTCAGCCCGGCAAGAGCGTGCTGGTCACACTCGGTAAGGCCGGCATTTACCTGATCGGATGCGCCTTCCACTACCACGAGGGCATGCAGGACGTGTTCGTGGTTGCGGCAGGTGCCACGCCTGGACCGCAGGCGACGGCGCCGGCCAGGCAATGAAACTGACGGGTGCTGCGGCTTCGCTCCTCGCCGTAACGGCCTGCGCGATCGTGGCCTGTACGAACGGCGGCGGACTCGGCAGCATCGCCGGGAGCGGCGGCGGTGGAGGGTCTCCATCTCCGCTGCCCTCCGCGGCGATTGGCCTCGGCATTCCAACGGGGAAAATCGGCGTTGAGAACGATCCCGCATGGGGAACCGTGAGCGGCTACACGCAGAGCCAGACTTCGCAGGTCCTCGCGTTTCCGCCGGGCGCAAAGATCACGGTGAAAAACCTTTCGGCATCGACGCCGCATACGCTGAGCGTCATCGGAACGGCGAGCGCGCCGCCGGCGCAGTTCCCCCAAAATCCGAGCCTATCGTTTTATCCCAGCGGCAAGGGCATACTCGGGCCCACGTATGGGAGCGGCACGCTCAACGGCGGCGATTCCGTGACGATCGCGCTCGCGAACCCAGGAATTTACCTCATCGGCTGCGCGTACCATTACGTCGAGCTAAGCATGCGCGACGTCATCGAGGTCGTCGCCGGTGCCACTCCCGGTCCGACGGCATCACCCGGAGGCGGCGGTTACGCCGCACCTCGGACGCCTCCGGCGCAGCCCGTCCTTTCGTCGCCGGCGCTCGTCGACCAGCGCGGACGTTCGTTTACGCTCGCGTCGCTGCGCGGCGAACCTCTGGCGGTCACGTTCGTTTCCGCCCACTGCACCGACGCATGTCCGTTGATCGACGCGCAGTTCGCCCAAGCCGCTCGTCGGATCGAAGCGCAGCACGTTCGCGCGCGCTTGCTGACCGTCACGCTCGACCCCGAGCACGATTCGCTTTCCGACATGCGGGCCATCGCGCGGCGCTTCAACGCACCGGATCGGTTCTGGCTGGTCGCGGGCGGCAGGCGTTCGGACGTGCATGCCGTCATGCGCTCCTTCGGCGTGATTTCCGTCGAGGGCAAACACGGCGAGAACGATCGCCACACGACCTTCGTCTATGTCATCGACGGGCGCGGCAGACTTACGCGAACCATGCTGGCATCGACGGCACTCGACGACGAGCTGCTGGAAACGCTTCGCGATCCCGGCGTAGCGGTGGCGCAATGATTGCACGGCGTACCGCGAGCGTCGCGGCGTTCGCCGCGCTGGCGGCATGCACTGCGGGCGGTGTGCCTACGTCGTCCGGCGGAGGCGGCGGAACGACGATCGACGTCAACCTCACGCTCAACGCGCCCACCAAGACGCCCTACGGCGAAAGCGGCGGCTACGCGCCCGCGATTACGACGGTCCCGGTGGGCACGCAGATCCGGTTCATGAACAGCGACAGCTTCGCGCATACCGCCACGCTGATCCCGAACGCCGAATCGTTCCCGAGCGGCTCGCCGTTCGGTCTCTCGGCGCTGATGCAGCACGGCGACTCCGTGTCCGGAGGATTCAGCAGCGGCGCCATGCAGGCCGGATCGTCGTCGCAGGCGATCACCGTGGATCGTCCGGGTACCTATCTCTTCGGGTGCTTCTTTCACTATGGGGCGCCGATGCGAGGGGCGATCCTTGCGCAATAGCATTTTCTCCGCATCGGCCGCCGCGCTCTTCTTCCTTTTGGCGTCGGCCCCGGCATCCGCCATTCCCATCTTCGCGCAACGCTATCACTTGCATTGCGGGCAGTGCCACAGCGTTCTTCCCGAGCTCAACGCGTTCGGAAATTATTTCCGTTCACACGGCTACCGCCTGCCGCTGCCGGAACACGGCACCACGGTCTTTGCGATTCGCTACCAACTCGAATACGACGAACATCCCGCCGCCGGCGCGCGCGAATTCCAACCGGGCGGCATCGTGCTGGGCAGCGGAAACATCGGGCCCATCACGATGTTTCTGCACTACAGCCTCGGCGCGGCGGGCGGACCGTCCGCCACCTATCTGCTGTTCGCCGCCGGATACAACGCGCACACAAAAACGCTCTACCGCGGCGGACTGTTCGAACTGCCGCTCGCGCAGTCGCCGGGGCAACGACTCGACGACTTACAGCAATACGGCTACTACGGCGCGCACGTCGGCCTCAACAATCTGCCGCTGTCCTCGCCGCGTTGGGGTCTGATGGCCGAGCGGACCATCGGAAACTTGCGCGTCGACGGCACGGTGGCCGTCGCGTCCTTCCAAGGCGCACCGTACGGCGGCAAGCCGATACCCACCGGCGAGACGACGTGGAACTCCGGGCCGGAGCTCGGGCTTTGGCTGCGGCAAACGCTCACGCAAGGCAAGCGCGGCGAGCTCGACGTCGGCGCCTCGGCGCTCGGCGGGACGCTCGGCGTGCTCCCCACGGGGCGTTTACCCTTCGCGGACCTCTACCAGCGCTACGGCCTCTTGGCGCACGCGGCGTACGGCGATCTCGACCTCCAGGCGGAACAGTGGTATGGCGACGACCACGACGCCGACGGCTTCCTGACCAACCAGCATTCCTCGGGCGGCTACGTGCGGCTCAAATACTATCCTATCCGGCACGCCTATTTCGGCATCCGTTACGACGCGTACGCCAATCCGTTCATCAATCGCGACGTCACGTATTACGGGGCGGTGCAGATCGAGCCGTTTCGCGTGCTGATGCAAGAGGTTCAGCCGCCGGGCCAGCATCCGTTCCTGAGCGGCGCCCTAACGGTAGCATTTCCTGGCCCGTTGAAGTACTAGCCGAGGAGTAGAAGCGTATGCGCGTTCTCGTCGTCGAGGATCACGCACCGGTGGCCGAGTCGATCCGCGCGATGCTGGAGTCGCGAAAGTTCGCGACCAACGTCGTCGGCGACGGCCGAGCGGGCCTCGACCACCTCCTTCGGCGTTGCTACGACGTGGCCGTCGTGGACGTCGGCCTTCCCGGGATGGACGGATTTGCGATGGCGCGTGCGGCCCGCGCCGAGGGAGTGCAAACGCCGATCCTGATGCTCACGGCAAGGGATGCCGTCGAGGACCGCGTGGCGGGCCTCAACTGCGGCGCCGACGACTACCTCGTCAAGCCGTTCGTCGAGGAAGAGCTCATCGCACGGATCTCGGCGATTCTGCGTCGCGCGGAGCGTCCACTGGTCGGAATGCTCGAGGCCGGCGGCCTCCGCGTCGATCTGACGGCACGCGAGGCATCCTTCCAGGGCAAACCGCTCGCGCTCGGCGCGACCGAGTTCCGATTGCTCGAATTCTTCGCGCGCAATGCGAACATGGCGCTCTCGCGCTCGCAGATCGTCGAACGGATCTGGGACTACGATTTCGACGGCTCCAGCAACATCGTCGACGTGTACGTGAGCCAGCTCCGTCGCAAGCTGAAGGGGATAGGCGCGACCAACGTGATAGAAACCGTGTGGGGTATCGGATACCGCCTGCGAGCGTAACGATCCGCGCGGCGGCGCTCTATCTCGGCATCTTCATCTGCGTCCTCCTGGCGTTCAGCGCCGGCGCCTACGCCTTGATGGCACGCGAGTATGCGTCGATCTTGCAGCCGGCGCTCGCGACCCCCGAAGCTGGACTCGGCCTGGCGACCGCGATGCGCCGCGTCGCGGTAACGATCGCCGCTATCGACGTGCCGCTCGTAGCAATCGTCGCCGCCGCGTCGTACGCCCTCGCGCGTCTCACGATCGGACCGCTCGAAGCGAGCCGCGAACGCGAGCGGCTCTTCGCCGCAGACGCCGCACATCAGCTCCGTTCGCCGCTCACGGCAATCGCGGCCGTCGCACAGGCCGCACGCAGCGGCGCGACGGCGGAGAGCCGCAGCGCCTTCGAAACAATCGCGCGCAGTGCACTCGAAGCGTCGGACGTCGTAACGGATCTCTTGACGCTCGCACGCGATCCGGCGCGCCGCGCGCTCCATTGCGAGCCCGTCGACCTCGGCGCGATCGTCGTGCGCTGCTCGAGCGACACGCGGCCCGTCGCCGAGGCCAACGGAATTCGCTTGGAAACCGGCGCGGCGAGCGCCATCGTCGACGGCGACGAGCGGCGCTTGCGCGAACTGACGCGCAACCTGCTGGAGAACGGCATCCGGCACGCTCGCAACAGCGTGCGGATCTCGTCGCGCCGCAACGGGCGGACCTGTGAAATCGTCGTGGAGGACGACGGCGACGGCGTTCCGGTCGAGGAGCGCGAACGCATCTTCGAGCGCTTCTACCGGCACGCCAACGACGGTTCCGGTACGGGGCTCGGGTTAGCGATCGTCCGCTGGATCGCGTGCGCCCACGACGGTGTGGTCACCGTCGCTCCGGCGCCGGGCGGGGGCGCCCGGTTCGTGGCCGCGATTCCGGCGCGAGCGGAGTCGTCCGGCCCCGGCGCGTAACTGACGGCGCCATGCCTTTTGGGTCGCTCGGCGCGTTCGTCGACGCGCTGCGCAAAGCCGGCGAGCTTCACGTCGTACGCGCGAGCGTCGACCCCCGGCTCGAAATTAGCGAGATTACGGACCGCGTCGTCAAGGCGGGCGGTCCGGCGCTGCTGTTTACGGACGTGAAGGGCTCGCGCTTTCCAGTCCTGACCAATCAGTTCGGAAGCCGCCGGCGCATGGCGATGGCGCTGGGTGCCCCGGACCTCGATGCGGTCGGCGCGCGGGTACGTGCGCTGATCGACCTGACGCCGCCGTCCGGATCGGGCGTAAACAAATTACTGGGCGCGCTGCGATTCGCACCGCTGGCCAACGCGATTCCGAAAGTCGTCCGCGACGGGGCCGCGCAATCCGTCGTCGTGCACGAACCGGATCTGAAGGCGCTTCCCGTGCTGACGACTTGGCCGCTCGACGCCGGGCCGTTCATCACGCTGCCGCTCGTCATCACGAAACATCCGCGCACCGGCCGCGCCAACGTGGGGATGTACCGCATGCAGGTGTTCAACGCGCGCGAGACCGGGATGCATTGGCAGCGGCACAAACACGGCCGCGCGCACGCCGATGCCTGGGGCTCGAGAATTCCGGCGGCGATCGCGATCGGCACCGAGCCCGTGCTGACGTATGCCGCCACTGCGCCGCTGCCGCCGCTGCTCGACGAATTCGCGTTTGCCGGCTTGCTGCGCGGCAAACCCGTCCCGCTGGCTCCCGCGAAGACGGTCGACCTCATGGTGCCCGCAGAAGCGGAGTTCGTTCTGGAAGGTTACGTCGACAACGAAGACTTGCGCGTCGAGGGTCCCTTCGGCGACCACACCGGCGTGTACAGTCCGGCGGACCGGTACCCGACGTTCCACTGCGTCTGTCTCACCCACCGCCGGCATCCGATATACGCCGCGACCGTCGTGGGCAAGCCGCCGATGGAAGACGCGTGGCTGGGCAAGGCCACCGAACGCATCTTCCTGCCGCTGCTGCAGGCGATGCTGCCCGAGGTCGTCGACATGAATCTGCCCGTGGAGGGCGGATTTCACAACCTTGCGATCGTGTCGATCCGAAAGTCGTATCCGGGTCAGGCGAAAAAAGTGATGAACGCGCTGTGGGGCCTCGGCCACATGATGATGCTGACGCGCGTCCTCATCGTCGTGGATTCCGACGTCGACGTGCAGTCGACACGCGACGTCGCATGGTTCGTTTTGAACAATCTGGCGCCCGAACGCGATATCGTAACGATGCCGGGCCCCGTGGACGACCTGGACCACGGCTCGTACAACGTTGCCTACGGCACGAAGATGGGCATCGACGCAACGCGCAAGGACGCCTCCGAGGGCTACGAGCGTTCCTGGCCCCCAGAAATGCTGATGGACTCGGCAACCCGCTCGCTCGTTACCGACCGGTGGCGCGCGTATGGACTCGACAAGATCGAACGCCCGCTGCACGCCGACGAGTGGTCGGGGCAAGGCGTCCGGATGTACGAGAAGCTTCTGCTCGATCGCGACGAGTCGCCGTGAAGTCCGTCGTTCTCTTCTTGCGTGAGATACGCGTCGAGCACACGCTGTTCGCTTTGCCGTTCGCCTACGTCGGCGCCATCCTCGCCGCACGCGGGCTTCCGTCCTTCGCGGCCCTTGGGTGGATCACGGTGGCAGTGCTCGGCGCGCGCACCGCGGCGATGGCCGCGAACCGGTTTCTCGATCGGGAGATCGACGCACGCAACCCGCGCACGGCGCGGCGCGCCGTTGCACGCGGCGACCTCGCGCCCGGCGTGATGCTGTGGGCGGCTGGCGCGGGGATCGTGCTGCTCTTCTGGGCCGCGCTGAAACTGAACCCCCTCTGCGTGAAGTTGATGCCGATCGGCGTCGTCCTGCTGCTGACTTACCCGTTGTGCAAGCGGTTTACATGGGCCGGCCACTTCGTGCTCGGTGCGGCGGACGGACTCGCGCCCCTCGGCGCCTACGTCGCAATCGCCGGTCGCGTGACGCTACCGGCGATGTTTCTGTTTGCTGCGGTCACGGTGTGGGTGGCCGGATTCGATATCGCGTATGCATTGATGGATTTGCGGGTCGACCGCGAGCAAGGCGTTCGGTCGCTGCCGGCGCGCTTTGGCGAAGTGAGCGGGCGCAGCCTACCTATCGTGCTGCACGGAGTGATGCTGCTGCTGCTCGCCGTGGCCGGAACGCTCGGCGGCGCAGCCTGGGAATACTATGTGGGCGTTGGCGCAGTTGCCGTGCTCGTGCTGTACGAAGAATACCTTTTTCGCAGCGGTGCGAATCTCTTCGTCATCAACGAACGGGTCTTCATCTCGAACATGGCGTTTTCGGTCTTCTTCCTCTTAACGACGCTCGGCGGATACGCGTGAAGCGGCGGGGGTTCGTCACGGCCGCGGGCGCCGCCGCGGCGGCTGGTATTGCGGCGCGCGCGCGGGCACAGATCGTGCCGGTGCAGCCGATCCTTCCGCAGCAGCAATTCCTGCAGCAGCTGACGATTGCGGTCAACGTCACGCTGAGCGGTTCGCTGCAGAAATACGGCCAGGAAGTGGTTAAGGGCGTGCAAGCCGCGGTGGACGAGCAGAATCGCTTCAACGCGCCGATCTCACACGTTTGGGGCCTGCGTCCACTCGACGACCGCAACGATCCCGGGCTCGCCGCCTCCAACGCCAACGTCGCCGCAGCGGATTCGACCGTTGTCGGCCTGATCGGCAATCTGACGCCGGCGATGACGCTTGCGGCACTGTCGCGGTACGCGAACATGGGATTCGCCGTGATCGTTCCCACCGTGACGGCCGACCCCGTGACGCAGCGCGGATATCACAACGTCTATCGGCTGCCCGCGAAGGACAGCACGGCAGGGCGTCTCTTCGCCGATGCGGCGCTCCAGGGTAAGCGAGGCGTTTCGGCAATCGCCGTCGCGTTCGACGGCGACTACGGCTACGAGGTCGCGCGCGGTTTCGTCACGCAAGCGAAAAACGCCGGCCACCCCGCCGACGTGCTCCTCTTTCCCGCCGGCAAGACCGATGCGGCCGCCGCGGCGCGAACGGTACTCGATCGCTCGCCGGGCTACGTATTTCTTGCCGGTAAGACGGCGGAGCTCGGGCCCGTCGCCGAGGCGCTGCGGCTCGCGCGCTACACCGGCGACTTCGGCGCAAGCGACGGATTCTACAACAACGAAACGATCGCCAAGTACGAGGAAACGCTCGAGGGCGCCTACGTGGCGTCGCCGATGCCGCCGCTCAACAAGATCCCGAGCGCGATTCAGCTCGTCACGGATTTCGAGCGGGAGGTCAGCCAAATAACGGCATTTTCGGCCTTCGGCTATGCGGCCGCGCAGCTGCTGATCGCCGCCGCGCAGCGCGCGAGCGCTACGACGAAGTCGACGCTCCTGCGGTCGCTGCAGGCCGGCGGAACGTTCACGACGCTCGTCGGCCAGTATGCCTTCAACATCAGCGGCGACCCGCTCATTCCGAACATTTATCTGTACGTCGTCGGCAAAAGCGGCTTTGCGTATGTCCGCCCCGCCGTCCGCACCGGCTTTATCCTCTAGCGCACGTACTCATCTTCGGGGATCACGCGCATGCGGTGCGGCGGCCGCACTTTCTCCTGGGGCGCCTCGTCGCGCTCTTCGAGCGCCAACACGAACCGAAGGCGCCACGCGCCGAGCGACAGGGTAAAGTTCGTTCCAACGATTTCCACAATCTCAGGCCTCCACGCGCTGCCATTGCCACACGGCCAGCGCGCCATAGAAGAGGAACAACGCGACTTCGATGGACAGACGCAGCCCAAAATTCGGGCCGCTATAATCGTACGTTCCGCCCATGTGGGGATGTGCGAACTGCACGTAGGTAAGGGGGTCGATCCGAGAAATGACCCAGGCGACATCGTGGATGAAGAGCGCGACGCCATTGTCGGCTCGGATAGACGCGAGCACGGCAAGCACGATCGCCACAGGCCAAGCGAAGCCGAGCACGGTGCCGTACGAGCGTTTGAGCCACGTCGTCGCCGCACAGAGCATTGCATACCACGCCATCGGCATGGCTAGGCCCATCACGATTGCTCGGGCGTTTATTCCCCCGAAATCCACGCGGGCGGTCTCGAACAAGAGCTGGCACAGATAAAAGGCCACGACGGTGAGGACCGAGGCCGCGACGATGCCGACCACGTCCACGCCAACGATGCCGAGCGCATAGCGCAACCGCGAGCAGGGCTTCGTCAGCGCGACTTCCAGGTGTCCGTCGATCTCCCGCGCAAACGGCGCCGCCAGGATCGTCGCAACGATCAGCGCGGCAACGTCGGCCAAGGCCATATAATACATCATCGGTACGGAACCGTTGGTGTCGAAATCCGTCGTGGTCATGCCGTCATGCGTTTCATCGTTAACGACGATGCTGCCCACGCGCATGCCGCCGTGGGCGTCGTGCGCCCGCTTCGAGGGCTCCGTCACGACGATGTGCTTCCCGGCATAGCCGTGATCGTCGATCACGATGTGCGTCTTGTCTGCTGGGTTGTCTAATACCATCCGCTTCGTGCCGTCGGGTAGTACGGAACGGGTAATCTTCGTTCCGCGATCGGCGGACATTTGCGACACCCACGCCTCGGGCGACATGTACCGCGCGAACGAAACGCGCAAGACGACGGCTAAAACCACGAGCACCAGCAAGACGATTCCGACGACTCGCAGCAGGTTGCGAATGCGCAGCCATTCCACGTAATTCATGATGTCGTATCCTTTGCGACGACGTCGGCCGTCGCCGTCGCCGGCGACACCGCATACAAGAATATGTCCTCGAGGTTGAGATCGAGCACTCGCACGCCCATTGCTCCCGCGCCGCCGAGCCTGGCGGCGATGTCATCGGCGTCTGCGGTGACGAGCAGCCGAACGATACGCTCGGTGCGGTCCACGCGCGCCACATGGGGATCGTTCGCGATCCCATCGAGGGTGAAACGCACGTCCGGAAAGACGCCTTCGACGATCTTGCGGTCGGCCTTGAGATCGTCCACGAGGCCTTCGAGCACCACGCGACCGCGATCCATCACGGCGATGTGCTCGGCGGCACGCTCGACTTGGCCGATCTGGTGCGACGAGAAGACTACCGAGTTGCCCTTTGCCGCCTCGTTGATCATGAGGCTCAAGACGTGCCGCTGGTTGACCGGATCGAGGCCGCTCGTGGGCTCGTCGAGCACGAGGATTTCGGCGTTTTGTGAAAACGCAAGCGCAACCATCACGGCAGTGCGCATCCCCTTAGAGAGCACGCGGGCTCGCTTCCGCGGGTCGACGCTGAAGCGCGCCAGTAATTCGCGCGCCTGGGCCGCATCGAATTTCGCATAGGCCCGGCGATACATCTCGACGTGCTCGCGCACGGTCATCCAATCGTACAGCACGCTACGCTCGGGAACGTAGGCGATGCGTTCGAGCGTCGCCGGCTGCAGCGGCCGGCCGTCATACATCACCTCTCCGCTCGTGGGACGTGCCAGCCCGAGCATGCACTTGAAGGCCGTCGTTTTTCCGGCGCCGTTGGGGCCCAACAGACCGAAGACGCTCGAAGCAGGTATCTCGAGCGAGAGGTCGTCGACGGCGGCGACGCCGCCATAGAGCTTACAAAGGTGCGAGATCGTAATCGTGCTCATGCTTTCATTTCTCAACCGCTGGAAACCAGCGTTCCAATACCGCTTCGAAAAGCTCGCGGATTTCGTCACGCGCCAGACCCACCGATTTTGCCTCCCGCAGCGCGACGCCGAACGCATCGCGGCCGATATCTTGGGCAACTCTCGGCGAATCCGTAACGCCGTTGGCTCGAACGAACGATCCTCGGCCGGAGGCCGTTTCGATCACTTGCTCGCGTTCCAACTCGCGATACGCGCGCGCAACGGTGTTGGGGTTGACGGTGAGGTCGATCGCGAGCTGCTTGACCGTCGGAAGCTGCTCGCCGGACTGCAGGATGCCGAGCGCAACGGATCGCTTTATCTGCTCGATGATCTGCAGGTAGATCGGCACGCCGCTGCGTGGGTCGACCGTGAGGACGGCGGGCATCCCGACGATCCTAAAACTTCGGTCCCCAGCCCGGAAAGAGTCCGGTCGCCCGGCGGTCGGGAAGGCGGACCGGCGTGCGCGTCTCGCGCGCCGTCTCGAGATCTTGCGAAAAAGTGGTGTTGATCATCGTGTTCGTCCTTTTCAGAGCCTAGTACCATCAAGCTGTCGTACTAGTACGTTAGTACGATAGCCCAATGGTACGGCCTTGTCAAGGGACGAGACGGAATATTATGCGGGCTTCTGAACGCTCCAGCCGGCGGCGCGGCGCAGGCCTGCGAACCGCGCGTCGTGGGCCAGCTCGATCGTCACGTAGCCATGGCCCGAGCGCCGCAGGAGGGCGATCGCCATCTTGTGTTCGCCGACGCCTTCGAAGGCGAGCGCAAGATCCTCGGGCGACACGCCCGCGGGGTAGCGTTGGGCGATTCCGATTTCGGCCCTCGCGGCGGCAAGTTTGTTCGACCGGGCGTAGACCGCTGCAAGCAGGGCCGCCGCTTGTCCGCGGCACGTTGGACATACCTCGGCGAGTCGAACGAACGCCTGGGCCGCGCGCGACTGGTCACCGAGCGCCTCGTACGAGAGGCCGAGCGTCTGATACGCGTCACTGCGCTGGGGCGAGAGGTCGAGCGTCTCGCGGGCGTAGGCAATGGCGTCACCGTAGCGGTGTTCGAGGTACGCCGCCGTCCCTAGCCAGGACGTCGTGGCGACGGAGAGCGGATCGAGCTGCGCCGCCGTGTCGAGTTCGGCATACGCATCGGCGATCCGGCCCTTCTCGAGCAGCGCCACGCCGTACCACTCGTGCGCCGGGCCGCTCGACGAATCGAGCGCAATCGCCCGGCGCAGATATTTGAAGGCCTGGGCGAGATTTGGCACTTGGCCGCTCATCCGTTCGCTGGCGAGCATGCCGAGGACGGCATAGGCTTCACCGGAGCCGGGGTCGAGTACGAGCGCCTTCCGGGCGTAAGCGCGAGCCCGCGCGACGTACGCCTTCGCGGGAGCCGCACCGTAGCCGTAATCGGCGATCATGGCGTTGGCGGAAGCGAGGCCGGCATAGCCGCGGGCGTCCCGCGGATCGCTGTCCACGACGCGGGTGAAGTAGTCGACGCTCTTGGTTAGGCCGTCGCGCGTGCGAAGGTTCCAGTAGTAACGCCCGATCTCGTACAGCCGAGTGCCCTCGGCAGAAAGGTTGGGCCGCGCCCCAGCACCGCGCGGCATGGCCACGGCGAAGATGACGGCCATGGCGAGGGCGGCACCGAACGCCGCGGCCGCCGCCACGCGGATGTATCGCGGTCTGGGCGCTTCGGCCGGTGCACGCACCGGCTGCGCGCGAGGGACGTCGTCCAGGCGCTCGACGGGCGCGACGAAGCGGTATCCGCGCCGCGGAATCGTCTCGATGACCTCGGCGTCCCAGCGGGCGCGCAGCGTCTTGCGTAAGACATACACGTTTTGCGCGAGATTGGCTTCGTCGACGAAGCCTTCGGGCCAAATTCGCGCGAGCAGCGCACTCTTTGCGAAGACTTCACCGGGATGCTCGACGAGCGTCAGCAGCGTCTCCACGACCTTCGGGCCGATTGCGAGCGCCTCGCCGCCGTCGAGCAAGAGCAAACGCTCCGCGTCGAGTTCAAAAGGACCAAACCGGTAGAGACTCATGGCTGGCGCTCCTGCAGAGAACGAAGGTGCCCTTCTCCGGTATATACGCCAGCGGGCCGAGAAAGTTTTCGCCTGCGGTGCCCGGTTGCTTAGCCCTCCGGCGCTTCCGGCACGTAGACGCGCAACGCGTTGCGCAGCAGCTCGAAGCGCGCCGGCGTCGTGCCGGCCGGCTCGCCGTCGGCGGTGATGCGGCGCGGCCGATTCGTTTCGACGGTGAAGGCGGCGGCGCGGTACGTGCGCACGCCGTCGGCGCTTTGCCGTTTTCGCGAAAGCATCGTGGCGACGACTGGAACGACGCTGCGCAAGCGATCGATGTCTACCGAGTAGAGATCGAGCCAGCCGTCGTCGATCGCGGCATCCGCGACGGTGATCAAGCCGCCGAAGTGGTTGCTGTTCGCGACGGTCAGCTGAACCGTTTTGAAGCATTCGCGCCGGCCGTCGAAGAGAACGGCAGCGTGAAACGGACGCAAATGTCTGAAGGCGCCGAACGCACTTGCCACAATAGCGAGAAAACCGAAACGCTGTTTGTCTTCGGTTTTTTGGAGACGCGTGAGCCGGCTCGAGAGTCCGATGCTTGCCTCGTTGACGTAATAGGCGCCGTTGACGCGCGCCACGTCGATCGCGCGCGTGCGCGCCGACGCCACGATTGCGCACGCACGCTCGATATCGAATGGGATGCCGAGCGTCCGCGCGAGATCGTTGAAGGTTCCGAGCGGAACGATCCCAATGGGCACGCGGCGCTCCAAAGCTGTGCCGATCGCGCGCGCCAGCGTACCGTCGCCGCCCGCCACGACGAGGGCATCGAACGGGCCATCACGAGAGGGGTCGACGACCTCTATCCCTTGCGCGCATAGCTGCGCGCGCACGGCGTCCCCAAGGCGACGCCCTCTACGGGAATGGGGATTGGCCACCAGCCGCACACGCACGGGCTAGTGCGGCCGCTTCACGAGCAGGCGTAGGCAGCAGACCGCGGATCGGAGCGCGATCGCCGCAAGCAGGAGCGTTCCGACGATCATGGTGAGGTAGCCGAGATCGATGCCGGTCTGTGTCATCGGGTCGACGTACCCCACCGCCTTCGCCGACTCGCTGAGGTCGACGTAGACGCCGTGGAAGATCCACCACACGATGGCCGCCGCAGGCGCGGCGAGCGCCACGATCGCCAGATGGCGCTTGAGCTCTTCGCGGTCCATCGGCGGCAGCTTCGCCGCCTCGTCCCGAAGAAACCCTCCGTCGATGGAACCTCCCAACCGCGGAGTGCGGCCGCATAATCCGCTGCCCGAATCGCCGTACGAAGTGCTCGCCCTCTTTACGGGCGCCATGGTCGGATCGTCGTTGTGGATCATGTCGACCGGCACGCTCATGCCGTTCTTCGCGTCGGCCCTCCATATCGGACAGACGCAGCTCGGGCTCATCCTATCGATCCAGATCGTGGGCTCCGCCGCGATGACCGCCGTCGCCGGCATCCTTACGGACCGGTTCGGCGACCGGGCGGTGGTCTTCTGGAGCGGCGCGCTGATGGGCTTCGCGCTTCTCGCCGCGGCGGTGGTCCAAAACTTCACCTGGTTGATCGGCTGGCTGCTGGTGTACGGCATCGGTTTCGCCGCCGTCACGCCGGCTGGTAGCCATGCGATCATTTTCTTTTTTCGCAAGGCCGATCGCGGCTTTGCGATGGGCGTGCGCCAATGCGGCGTGCCGCTCGCGGGACTGATCGGGTCGGCGCTGCTCCCCGCCATTGCACTGCATCTCCAATACCGCGGCGCCTTGGCAGTCGCCGGATTTTTGACGCTGGTCGCGTGCTCCATTGCGTCGGGACTCTATCGCGAGCCGCGCGAGCTCCGCGGCGAACGCGTTTCGCTCGGTGAGCTGCTCGGCGACATGCTGCGAGCCGCGCGCGATTCGCGACTGATCCTGCTTGCGCTAACCTCCATGATACTGGCATGCGGCCAGTACGCGCTCATGGGATTCCTGACGCTGACGCTGGTGCGACGCGCCGGGTATGCGTTGCCGCTCGCCGTCGCACTCTTCACGCTTTCCCAGCTCGCGGCCGGTGCGGGCCGCCTCACGTGGGGCCGGTTGAGCGACCGCGTTTTCGGCGGAAGCCGGGTGCTGCCGCTCGCGGTGATCTGCGTACTCGTTGCGCTCGCCGCGTTCGCGGTGGGGGCGGTCGGCGCCGCCACGCCGCCGGGCGTCGCGGCCGTGCTTGCTGCGGCGCTAGGCTTCACCGCGGAAGGGTGGTTTGGATTGAGCGCGATCGGGTTTGCGGAGATCGGCGGGGAAGAGCACGCCGGCAGCGCGCTCGGCGTCGGATTAACGTGGACGTTTCTTGCCGCCTTCGCCACGCCGACGGTCTTCGGCGCGCTCGCGCAGGCCTACGGCTTTCCCGCCGCGTGGCGTTCGTTGGCGGTCTTCGAAGCGTTCGGTCTCGTCCCCGCACTGCTCGCGAGCAGGAGCTTTACTCGTCGTCGGGATCCTGCATCGTCGCCGGCTGCGTGAGAAAATAGGACGCCGGACGCTGCGCCGCAATCGGCCGGAAGCGAATCGGCGTTTGCGCAAAGTCAAAACAATCGGAGAGGTCGTCCGATCGCGCATCGGTGGTGCGCAGCGAGGGCAGGCCGAACGCGTCTTCCACGAACCGTAAGATGCTGCCGAACTCGTGACGGCGATGCGACACGAAGTGCGCCTTCGCATAGGGCGATATGACGATCAGCGGAACCCGAAAGCCGAGCTCGTAGGCGTTGTATTGCGGCGGCGGGACGTGATCGTACCAGCCGCCCCAGTCGTCCCAGGTCACGAAGATCGCGCTCGAATCCCAATAGGGACTCTCGCCGATCGCGTTGACGATCGACGCAACCCACGAGGGGCCCGATCCGTCCGTGACGCCGGCGTGATCGGACGCTGCGGCCGTGGGAGTGACCCACACGACATTGGCGAGATGACCTTGCGCGATGTCGGTGAGTACTTGTTTCGGCGGCGAGACGACGTGGGTTGCAAGCAACTTGCTTCGCGAAATGTGGCGAATCGCATCGGGCGCCTCCCACAGGCCGGCACCGGGGTGTGCCTGATAGTACCGCCAGCTCAGCGACGCACCCTCGAGCAAGTCCATGAGCGTGCGCCGCTCGAAACACGGATAGGTGGACTGGTTTTCGTTGCCGAGTGCGTCGATGAGCCAGACGATCGTGCCCGGTTTTGAATCGCAGCCGCCGGCGCCTCCGCCACTCGGAGAAAATGGATTGGACGCCGCCCGCAGCGGAGAACCGTCGCTTATCGTCGACGTGCCGCTGACGATGTACTGATGCGCGGGAAAGCTCGGCCCTTCGTTGGTTTGGAACAGGTGGTCCGCAAACGTGTAGCGCGTCGCCATCGCGAAATACGGCTCGACGTCGCGCCGCGGCACGTAGGCGTAAGCGCGCGTTCGGGCCGGAGGGCATCTTCGGCCGAGCCCGCACGTCGAGGGAACCCGATCGAAACCGTCGAGCTTACCGTTCGCTCGTTCGACGACGAACGCGACGTGTTCGTGATCGACGTCGTAACCGCCGGTCAGCGGTTCGCGGTGCAACGCGACACGTTCGCCCTTCGAATTTCTGCCGCTTCGTACGGTATCCGCACCACGCAGGCCGTTGAAGAGGTTATCGACGGACCGGTTCTCCTGAAAGACCACGATCACGTGATCGATCTTGCTCGCAGCGCCGACCGACGGCGATCGAAGCGCAGATGCCGGGAGCACCGGTGTGGCGCGGCCCATGCCGCCGTTCTGCGCGCATGCCGCAAGTGCCAGGGCCGCGAATGGGAAACGCCGCAAACTCACGGGCGCAATCCGGAAATTCGAAAGATGCTGCCCTGGTTGCCGGCACCGCCGGACAGCGCCGTGCCGTAGAGGACGCCGGCATGCGAGACTACACCCGCCCATGGATCGGCGCCGTCGGGCTGTCCCTTGAATCGATAGAGCACGTGCTCGTCGCCAGACGTGCCGATCGTAAAGATCGTTCCGCAGCCGCTGTAGGGGCCGCCGACACATGCGTGTGTGGCACTGCCGCCCAAGCGCGTCGTGCCGACGAGTTCGCCGCCGGCCGCGGTCAATGGAGCGAAGGGAACCGCGCCGTCCGGAAAACCGCGAAAACTGTGCAGCGCGCGTTCGGTGCCCGAAGCGCTCACTTCGAACACCGTGCCCGAGGAGTTGAAAGCGCCGCCGAAGGCGGTCGTACCGTAGAACGCGCCGTTCATTTTGATGACGCCGGCATACGGCGTCGCGCCGTCCGGATAGCCTCTAAACGCATAGAGAATACGCTCGGATCCGGACGTGACAATCGCGAACACCGTCCCGCCGTCGCTCGCGCCGCCGAAGTTGGTCGTCCCGTAGAGCGTGCTACGCACGGCGAGCAACGGTCCGGACGGAGCCGCCCCGTCTTTCTTCGCCTTGCCGCCAAACCGATGGAGCACGCGCTCCTTACCGGACAGGGCCAGCTCGAAAACCGTGCCGCAACCGACGGCGCCCTGCACGCGACAGGCGCTGTTGCCGCCGGCGCTCGTGGTGCCGTAGAGCTTGCCGCCGACGACGGCGAGGCCCACGAGGGCCGGGTTAGCGCCGTCGCTTCCGCCCTTGAAGGCATACACCGTGCGTTCTGCGCCGGACGGATCGATTGCGAAGACGGTCCCGTCGTTGGCACTTCCGCCGAACGCCGTCGTTCCGTACAGCGTCCCGTTGACCGCGAGCAACTGCCCCTCCGGCTGCGCTCCGTCGACGCCGCCGCGAAACGAATGGAGAAAGCGCACGTCGCCCGACGAGCGGCGGACGAAGACCGTTCCTAACGTTTTCTTGCCACCGGTAGTAGTCGTGCCGTAGAGCAGGCCACCTGACGACAGAAGCGCCGTCGGCCCCGAGCCGCTCGGGGAACCGATGAAACTGTATACCATTTGGTAACCGGCCTTTTGGTAACCGGCCTTTGCCGGCCGTTCGTCTTCGCCGATCCGCGCGGGCAGCGACGCGTCCGGAAACGAACGCACGCAACCCGCGAGCATCGTGACGAAAACGACGATGGCGTTTCGCAGCGACATCTCTTGCAAACGTTTACGGCGGCGGGTAAACCTCCTGGAGTACCGGCGAAACAGTCTTAGTAACCGACGGTAGACCGGTCATGAGCAATACAAGCGGTGGAGTTAAAAAACGCTTCGCGACCGTCGACGAGTACGTTGCTTCCCAACCCGAGGCAGTACGGCCCTTGGTCGAGCGCATCCGCCGAGCGATTCGCAAGGGGCTTCCCAATGCAGACGAGACGATCTCGTACAACATGCCAACGTACAAGTGGGAGGGCGAGGTATTGGTTCACTTCGCGGTGTGGCGCAACCACTACTCGCTGTACGCGGCCACCGCTTCAATAGTCCGCGCCTTCAAGGCTGAGCTGCGTGCGTATGAGATCGAGAAGGGCACGATCCGCTTTCGCCTTGCGGATCCGGTCCCCGAGGACCTGATCGAACGCATCGCGCGGATGCGCTTTGCAGACCGCAACCACCATTGACCGCTTGACCGAGCTCTTCATCGGGCCTAAACATCCCGCTGTTACTATCCGTTGATGAAAGCATATTGGACGCTCGCAATCCTTGCGATGACGATCGCTGCCGGCCCCGCGGCCGGCGATCGGCTCTTGGCGGCGGGCAACTTCGATGCCGCAGCGTCCGCCTACGGCGCGGCCCTTTCCGCCAATCCCAACGACGCAAATGCCTTGCTCGGTTTAGGGACGGTCGAACTCTACCGCAACCAAACCGGTCCGGCAGAAGCGCATCTGCGGCGTGCTCTGCAACTGGCGCCGCAGTTGAGCCTCGCACGGGCGCGCCTCGATGCACTAGGACGGCGCACGGGCGCCCCTTCCGACTATCGGATCACCTTCTCGCCGCCAGGTGCAACCTCAATACCGTTTGCAGCGACGGACCCGGTGCCGACGATTCGTGCTCGCATCGATGGCCTGCCCGTCACGCTGGCCATCGATACGGGCGGCCCGAACATCGATCTGAGCGAATCGACCGTCAACAAGCTGCATCTGTCGAGCAAAGCAGCCGGACAAGGCGTTTTTGCGGGGGGCTTGCGCGCTCCCATCCGCACGCTGCATATCGAACGGTTCCAAGCGGGCAGCGTCGTCGTTCGAAGCATTTCCGGCGGCGTAATGCCGGGCGGCCTCGAGGGCGTCGACGGCGTGATCGGTACCGGCTTTCTCTATCATTTCCTCGCCACGATCGACTATGGCCACAACGCGCTGGTCCTTCGCCCTGCCGGCGATTCGCCAACCTTCGAACGAGCGGCCGAAACATCGGCGATGACCTCGGTACCGTTTTGGCTTGCCGGCGACCGGATCATCGTAACGCAGGCCCGAGTAAATGTCGCGCCTCCAGCATTGTTCGTCGTCGATACCGGAGGACCGGGCATCGGGGTGGACTTGACGGAGGGGTCGCTGAAGGCCGCCGGCATCGTGCCCGACGCCGCACACCCCCAAACGATGCTCGGCGGGGGCGGACCGACGCGCGTTCTTCCGTTCACCGCCGCAAGCGTTACGCTAGGCACGGTGACGCGGCGCGACCTTCCCGGAGTGTACTTACCGGATGCAAAGCCCATCCAAACAATGCCATTTACGATCGGCGGGAGAATCTCACAAGAGTTTTTCAAGAAGATGTCGGTGACGTTCGACTTTCGGGCGATGAGGCTCGTGTTGAACTGATCCATGGTTACTTTCCGATTTTGCAGCTCAATATGACTCAAGTACTGATTGTCGAGGATGACGCTACAACCGCGCAGATCGTGCGGTCATATCTCGTGCATGCAGGCTATGCCGTCACTATCGTAGCCGACGGCCTGTCGGCGATGCGAGCGGCAGAACAATACCGTCCGCATTTGATCATCCTCGACGTCATGATCCCGCATCTCAATGGGATCGAGGTCTGCAGGGCAATGCGGCGCCTCGGCGATGTGGCCATCGTCATGCTAACGGCGCGGACGGCTGAGTCCGACAAACTACGAGGCCTCGACGCGGGGGCGGACGACTACGTTTCAAAGCCGTTCAGCCCGCGCGAGCTCGTCGCGCGCGTCAAGTCGGTCCTCCGCCGTTCCGCCTGCACTGACGAAGTCTTCGCATGCGGACTCCTCATCGACCGGAGAAGTCGTCTGGTGCGCGTAGGCGACGACGTTCTGGCGCTAACGCCTACGGAGTTTCGGGTCGTCGAAGCGCTGGCCAGCCCGCCCGGCACGGTTTTGACGCGAGCCCAATTGGTCGAACGCGCCGTGGGCTTCGAATACGAAGGAACAGACCGAACGATCGACGTCCATGTCCGCAACATTCGCAAGAAGATCGCGAGGGCCGGCGGCCATCCGGCTGCTATTCGGACCGCAATCGGTTCCGGATACGCCCTGCGTATCGATGTCTAGCCTCCAAGTCCGCATTGTCGCGGCAATCGTCCTCGTGTGCGTCGTGACGGTCGCGGCCGTGGCTTCTTACGTAGCACGTACGACGCTGCTGATTCGAATGGAGCTGCCCGCGCATGCGAATGCCTCTGCGGTCAGCGCCGGGGTCGTACCGCTGCTTCGCGCCGGCTCGACTCGACCAATGCTTCAGTCCGCGCTCGCAAATCTCGGAGAAAAATATGGGGTGCGCATCGTCCTCGTAAACGTGCGCTCGCACGCGGCGGTAGCATCGTTCGGCGCCTTCTCGCGCGCGGATCTTCAACAGCAAGCCGACGGGTCGCTGCGAGCGACGCTCCACGAACCGCGCCACATTCTGATGCTCCGCGGCGGGACGCCGCTGACCGGAGCAACGGCCTGGCGGCTGTTCGTTCTTCCCGCGACGCCGGCGCTGGACGCCCTGGCGCCGGTGCGTGCCTCGGTTTTAAGCGCGGTCTGGGCGAGTGCAATCGTCGGCCTCGGCGGCGCATTGCTCGTAGCGCTGTGGCTCGGATCGTACATCGTCAGACCGATTCGCGAGTTGACGTCAGCCGCAAGGGCGATGAGCCGCGGCGATGTGAGTCGCCGAGTAGCGTCCCGTGCAAACGGCGAGATCGGTCAACTCGCCGCGTCGTTCAATGCGATGGCGCAAGCCGTTGAAACCACGGAGGGGCTGCGGCGACAGATGGTAACCGACGTGGCCCACGAGCTCCGTAGTCCCTTGACGCGCATGATCGCGCGCCTCGAGGCCGCGACCGATGGCCACCTATCGGCGACGGAAGCGATCGCGGGCGCACGTGAGGACGCTTTGCGGCTGGAACGCGTCATCGACGACTTGCGCGATTTGAGCCTTGCGGACAGCCACGAGCTTCTCATCGCTCGAAACCCGATCGCGGTCGCGGACGCCATCGATCGCGCGTGCGAACGCATGGCTCGCGAGGCGCAGAGGGCGCGAGTCGTGCTCGAACGGAACGTCCAGGCGAACCTTCCCAGCGCAGTCGGCGACGAGCTGAGGATCGCGCAGATTCTGGACAACCTCATCGGAAACGCTCTGCGCTATACGCCCGCCGGAGGCCGCGTCGTTGTCGGCGCCACGCTGCGCTCGAATCGAATCGAATGCTTCGTTGCGGATAACGGCATCGGCATTTCCCCAGAACGTCAGCCGCTCGTCTTCGAACGCTTCTATCGGGCCGACGCATCCCGCAGTCGAAACACCGGAGGCAGCGGTTTAGGCCTCGCCATTGTCAAGGCTCTCGTGGAGGCGCTCGGGGGAACCGTTGCCGTTGAGAGCCGGCCGTACGAGGGGTCGCGGTTCTCGTGGACGCTCCCCCTCGCGTTCTTGCTCTTCTGCGGGCTGTGGACTGACGCCACCGCCGCGCTTACGTGCCAGCAATGTATCGGCTACGATACTTTCTCATCGCCCATGGTGGCCTCTTTCGCCGCGCGTTTGGGATCGTCAGCGGCCTGCGAACAAACGGCGTGACCGCACTGACAATGCGCGTTATCATTCGACGCTTGGCACCTTTCGTCGCAGTACTCGCCCTCCATACGAACATCGCACTTGCAGCCGTCACCGCGGCAATTTGTATTTTGAACCTTCCATAGGAAGGGCTTCTACCCACTTCGCCCGTCAAACACGACCGGTTCCTGGATGCGATTTAATCGTTGACGTTTAAGACCCGCGGCACCATGCCGTTCCTGCTGGCTATCGTAACGTGCTTTGTGGCGATCTGGATCGTCGTTCCCGGTCCCGTCCTCCCGCTCTTCGTCCTGACGGTCGCCGGCACGGAACTTTGGCCGATCTTGACATTGATCAGCGTCGTCGTCCTGCTCGGCGCCCTCCGCTCGCGGGGTTCGATGCGCCGAGTTGCCACCGTCCTTGCGTTGGTTGCGCTTTCGTGCACGCTGGTTCCACCGATCTCGTATGCGCTGGATGGACCGCCCGTGCCGTTCTCGGCGCTCCTCGCACCGTTGCCTACCGGCGCCCAGCCGGTTCGTGTCCGTTCCGATGCGCCGCTCGTCCTCGTGATCTACGGGGGCGCCTGGGAGCACGGTTCACCCGAAAACGACTCGCGATTTAATTCAATCGTCAAATCCTGGGGATACCGCGTCGTGGCGCTCGACTATCCGCACGCACCCCGCTTCCGCTGGCCGGCGCAACGCGACGCCATCCTACACCAAATCGATGCGCTGCCCCCGGGGCCCGTCGCCGTGCTCGGCCATTCCTCAGGCGCTCAGTTAGCGATTGTCGCGGCGGCGCTGCGGCCGCACCGCATCAGCGCCGCCGTAACGTACGAAAGTCCCGTGGATCTTCGGCTCGGCTACGAATATCCGTCTCAGCCGGACGTCATCGACGTGCGTCAAAAACTCGGCGACCTCTGCGGCGGAACGCCGGAACAGCGGCCCGCGTGCTATCGAAGCGCATCTCCCCGCTACGTCGTCCGTGCGGGCATGCCGCCAGTCCTCATGATCGCGGCGGGACGCGATCATGTCGTTGCGCCGAGCTTCGAGCGTCTTTTGCGGGACGAGCTGCGCGACGATGGCGTCGACGTTACCTATGTCGAGCTCCCGTGGGCCGATCACGCATTCGAGGACGTAGCCACTGGGTTCCACGATCGGATCGCGCTGTGGTATCTCCGCCGATTCCTGAAGGTGCATTTACAAGATCCCCACTAGCAGCTTTTGCGGCGGCGCAAGTGCTCGAAGGAACTGGCGTACGGCGCCGAACGTTGCGTAACGGTCGGTCCATTTTAGGGGAGGCGACGCCATACGTGACTTAGTTCGGCTAACGCTCGGCATCGGAGCACGCGCGCTCATCGCATCATCGTCCGGCGCGCGGTAAGCAAAGACGTCCTGCTGTATGTCACCGACGACGCTTCTCGGCCGAACGCCGTCGAGGACGTTCTACGTCCTGGCTGCCGGCAAGACGCGGACGTTATACGCGCCTATTCTAAAAGATAACGTCATCAGCGTTCATATCTACAAATATCCGCGCGGCGTAAGGGCCTTGCAAAAACTATATGACGTCGTCCATCCATACAACGTAACCGTCAGCGAACGCCTTAACGCACCACGTTTAATCGTAGGACCAGTGAATTGATTCACTTTATCGCGCTCGCGGCCTCCTCGTTGGCGCTTCGGTTCACGCGCGTAATCCTTCTAACCCTCTGCATCGCGTCCGTGCTCTTTGGTGCCGCCGGCAACACCGCCGCTATCGCTGCAAAAAGATCTTCGTCCTATAATGAAGCGCGGGACATAGTAGACGCGGCCGTCGCGCCGGTAATGAGAAAAGATGCAATTCCGGGAATGGCTGTTTCGGTGATGGTTCATGGAACCGTGAGCGAATTCTACTATGGCGTCGCATCGGTGAGTCCGAGGAGACCGGTCAGCGATGAGACGCTTTTCGAAATCGGATCAATCAGTAAAACGCTAACGGCTACGCTCGCATCGTATGCGGAGGTACTGGGGCGCCTTTCACTTTCAGATCCAACGAGCAAGTACGTTCCACTGCTGCGCGGCACGAAGTTTGGCGATGTGGCGCTCGTGGGCCTCGGAACGCATACCGCAGGTGGGTTTCCGCTGCAATTTCCCGACGGCGTTACGAACGACGAACAGGCCTTGCGCTATTTTGCGCAATGCAAGCCGACGTATCCCCCTGGCACGTATCGAACGTACGCGAATCCCAGCATTGCCATGCTCGGCTTTATCGCCGCCAAGAGCATGGGTCAGCCGTTCGAGGTGCTCATGCAGCATCGATTGCTTCCGGGGCTTGGAATGCAGCGGAGCTTCATCACCGTGCCGGACTCCGAAATGCCTAATTACGCGGAAGGGTACACGCACAGCGGCCGGCCCATTCGAATGGCCCCCGGAGCCATGGCCGCCGAGGCGTATGGGATACGGACGACGGCCGGCGATCTGATGCGCTTCCTACAAGAGAATATGGCTATGATCGACATCGACCCGGGCCTTCAGAAAGCGATCATGCGAACGCACATCGGCTATTTTAAGGATGGACCCTTCACGCAAGACTTAATTTGGGAGCAATATGGTTATCCCGTATCGCTTCGAGCGGTGCTGCGTGGCAACTCGCCAAAGATGATCTTTTCCGCTACGCGCGTCACGCCAATCGCACCGCCTAAGCCGGCCATGGCCGATGTCTGGCTCAATAAGACGGGCTCGACGAATGGGTTCGGCGCTTACGTTGCCTTCGTGCCAAAGGAGCATATGGCGGTTGTGATCTTAGCTAACAGCAACTTCCCGATTGCCCACCGCGTCACGATCGCGTATCGAATCCTGACGGCGCTTTCGAGGACTCAAAATAGCGCGCGGCACTAATTCCCTGGCGTGCGGCTTAATCTCATTAGGCCCGATTCTCGGCGCTAAATCAAGCCAACACTCGCTGCTTCACGCTCACGGCCATTCCTGCCTTGCGCTTGTTCAAGCGCGTCGGCTTCCCTGCTTGAACTAGAGCGACACCATAAAAATTGGTGTTATTGCTCCCTTTAATTATCTTCGTTGGACTGGGGTAGGCCCCGTCATGCGGCCAGTAGGGAGATCCACCTATGCGCAAGAGCCGTTTCACCGAGGCTCAGATCGTCGGAATCGTGCGAGAATACGATGCCGGCACAGCCGTCGCCGAGCTGGCCCGCAAGCACGGTGTTCACGCGAACACGATCCGCCTTTGGAAATCGAAATATAACGGGATGGACGTCGCTGACGTCGTCCGCCTGAAAGAGCTTGAGGCGGAAAATACGCAGATGCACCGCATCATCGCCAAGCTCACGCTCAAGGTCGACGCGATGGATAACCTGATCCGAAAAAACGGATGGGGCCCTCGCAGCGACAAGAGGCGGTGAGGGCGTTGCAGCAAGACGGCTTGAGCCAGCGCGAGGCGTGTAAGATCATGCGCGCCCGACGCCGCTCGCCCAGAGAAAGATCTGGCATCAGAGTTCTCGAGGACGCACCACTGATCAAACGGATCACGGAGCTTGCCCAGTCCTATCCTCGTCGCGGCTGCAAGCGTTTGTACGACCGCTACGAGCGAGAGGCGCGCGAGGCCGATCCGTACATGAACTATAAGCGATTTCGGCGGCTCTACCGCCTTGGGAATCTGCAGATTTCGAAGCGCCGGCGCCGCAGCAGAGCCAAGTATGTTCGAGGAGTTCCGACGCGCCGCTCTGATCGCCAAACGACATCTGGACCATGGATTTCGTTTCCGATCGGCTGCTGCATGGTCGAGTGTTCCGCGCCCTGACGTTGCTCGATGAGTGTAGCCGTTATTCGCTGGCGATCCGGCCGGAGTTCTCTTATCCAAGCGCGTCGGTCGTTTGCACGCTCGAGCAGGCCGCTCATGATATGGATACCCGAACTGTCTACGCGTAGATAACGGACCAGAATTTATCGCCACGGCGCTTGAGCGTTGGGCCGATGATCACCATGTCGCAACGGGTCGGACAAGAAAACGCTGAGAGCCGCAAAATTTCTCGCGTTTCATCCCCGCGGTCCTCATCTTTAGTACTGTTGCTGTCACGATCCGCTTCATGCAAAAGAAAAGTGGAAACGCGCCTTTTCGCAGCGCGACCAGCATACGCAACGAGTGAAATGCTGCGTGGAACAAGCGGACGTGATCGCGCGCTAACTAAAGGACCGTCACGGCGCCCTTATATCACAAGAAATGACAATGAGCGCCGCGGGTCTATGCTTATCTCACAAGAATTCCGATTTCTTGTGATCGAGCAACAGCCGTACGGCTCGATCACAAGTATTCAGCTTTTGGGCCTTACATCACAAGTATTTGTACTCTGGTCTTATATCACAAGAAATGTGCACGGTAGCGGCTTTGGGACAACGGAACAGCGATCGACGGGCCGACCAAGCCCGGAAGCTATAGCTGCCTTACCTTTTCTAGCGATTGACTAGTGCTATGTGGGGCCGAATAAGCCAGTAACCGCAAAGGGCTGAATTCGGCACCTGCGTCCTCATTGGAAGATTGCGAGCGAGCGCTAGCCTACAAACGCGTGGATCGTATCCGACGCTGACCTCGAATGCCAAAGCCCTTCCGGCTTTATTGCTGACGAGATCCCGTGACAAATGCCTCCAGGTCTTCCGCATCGCCGATGAAGCAACTAAGATCCGCGAATAGCGAAAAGTCGCTGACTTGGACATCCTTCTGAACCTGCCAAAATGTCGCTTCAGCCCAGGGCGGCAAAGAAGTTGGAGCGCTTCCGGAATACTGAGCTAACCAAAGGGGATATTTTACATAAGTTGGCGGGAGGTCCAAAAATCCGCCGAAATCATGGTTCGTGTATAGCGTCGGCGTTCGCTTGAAATACTTGGTAACCTCGAGAGCCCAGGTGTCTATGAGCTCCAGGTACGCGTTTCGGTCCAAGCGCGGCAGCGCTTTCTGATCCACTATCTCATCTTCAAGATCAAGTACCGGTGGCAAGTCTGAAACTGTATACTGGCATTTGCCGGTCTCAAAAAGTTCAATCAACGCCTTCGCATGTTCTTCACCAGTCGAGCCCTGGCGAATCATCTGGTACGGACCACACCGAATACGCGGATCGCGCGAGTTCCAAACGTCGCAAAAATGTTGTCCTACCCGAGTTCCTTGTGTTGCTTCCACAAACGCAAAGGCAAACGTTGACTTCTCTGCAAGCAACGCCCATTGAACCGAAGACTGCCAGACCGAAACGTCAAACCCGTGAAGTTGCCACGGTTTGCAACTATCGTTCATAACAACCTAGCTTCAAAGGCAGATGTATCACTCCTCCGATGCGTTCAGTTCCGTTATAGATCACCACGAGTACAGACAGCTCATCAACGTGACAAATCATCTCCGCAGGAACCAAAGTTGCGGAAGCGTTACACGGCTTCGGCGGGTATCGGATTGACCGGAACGGCGTAGGAAGCGCATCGCAGGCGTTAAAAGGATACGCCTATCACCATGAGCGGGCAGTATTTCGAAGGAGTAATCGGTAAGCCTCAAGAGCTCTTACGAACGGGTCAGCGATTGCTTAAACAGCATCACCGCGGGCTCGACGCATTTAGTAGCCGCTTTCAGAACATCGAGGCAAAGATCGATGCGCTTGGCTGGCGCATGACTGCCCTTATCTTCGATCCGGAGGCGACAATTATGCGGCGCCATCTTTTGTCACTAAGCTCAGAGAAACCAGCTTAGACAGCGAAAAGTTGACCCTTGCCACGAAGTGCTGTTAGTCTGTGTATGAGGAGCAATGGCGGAACGATTCACGGTTATATTCGACGATGCCGCGGCGGAGCTACTTACTCGATTAGCTGGTCGCCGGGGCTCCAAAGCAGAAGTGTTGCGCGACGCGCTGGGGCTCGCGAAGGAATACCAGGACGCCACCCTGCGTAACGCGCGCGTGTGCGTTCTTGAATCAGACGGTTCAATGAGACAGCTCGTTCGTGTCTAACTAAAGTTAGGGGTCGCTGCGAGACCCGAGCTTTTGGTGACGCGGTAATGTCGCGGCAAGATGACGACAACGCAGGATAACGGTATCCCACTTGTAGTATGGCGAGGCTTTGCACGAATTAAGTTGTGTGAAATTCATGCTGACCGAATTGTCGCTCACTGACCGAATTGGACGATTATCTCGGTTCAGCGAACGTATGGAACGCGCCGGTTAGCCTCGCGATAGCTTGCTGCAAGTTCGCTGCACGCCAGATCCAGGGCGTTGACCCGTTGGTGAACGCGCTCGAAACGGATTGTTATAGGGGCGGGTCGCGTCTTAAGAAAGCAGAACGAGATGAACATGGAAGCTAACGAAGACGTTCCGGCGCAAGAATCCGCGATGGGGCCAGACCCCTCACGATGCTTCGCGCAGTGCCCTACGCACACGCTCGGTCACTGCTACGAGGACGTAGGACATAGCGGCGACCACAAGTGCAGTGTCGACAGGGGCACATTTTAGGGATACCCAGCTAGTTCGCGCGCCACGAGCGCCACTATCGAGGGGCGCCCTTGAGGTCTGCGCGGGCCGCCCTAGGCTCGGGCTGGGCGTCGATGTCGTTGCGCTGGGCACGAGGTTACTGGCCTCCCGGAAGGTGAAGGAACGCTGCATGGTGACGGAGGCGCGCTCGCGATCTCCAGTCCTAGCGGCGCACGCCGGTGTCCTGTTCCTTGCTGCATGCGTGTGGATGTCGGCGCTCGATTCAACCTGCCGCGCGCAAACGCCGACGGTCGTTTCGGTCGCGGTCACCGGAGCGTGGGTGGATACGGGGGTCAACGTCAACAGCGGGGACCGCCTGGTCATAAAAATCTTGGCGGCTTCGGCGACGATTCGTCCGCAGATATTCTCGAAAAGCGTTTCGCTAGCGCCGGTGATCGGGCGGATTGGAAAGGTGCCTTTCGAAGTTGGACGCGGTTACGAAGGGAACGCTCCGAATTCCGGCGAGCTCTTCTTGCGCATCAACGCTCGAACGGAAAACACCGCTGGCGTGAGCGCAATCATCTATCACACCTCGCAGACGCTGAGCATGCCCGATCTCGTAGGCCGCTCAGAAGCCTATGCTCGCGCGTCGCTCGGGGCAGCTCCGCAGTTGAGTCCACAATTCATTTACAATTTCTCAAAAGCCCCGGCGGGCCAAGTTTACAATCAGGACCCCGTCGCGGGGGCCGACCTCAGCGGAGTTCGGAGCGTTGAGATCTACGTATCGCGTGGTCCCATCTCGCCGAAGCTATCGTCGGCGCCGGTTCCGAGCCCAAGCCCCACCCGGGCAGCGCCGCAGCCGTCGCAAACAACATCTTCGTCGCCCACAAACGCGTCGCCGACCGAGTCGCCGGCGCCCGCGAAGACCACGACACCGCCCGTGCCTATGCCGGCGCCCAGGACGACCACGGCACTTCCGGACATCACCGTGCCTTTGGTGATCGGACAGAACGCTGCGAATGCCATCGCGGCAATCAGCAACAGCGGACTTCGCCCCGCCTATCGGGGTGAGGAACTAAACCCCCGCGCACGAGGGCAGGTGACGCGAACCGAGCCGGTCGCGGGGAGCGCGGTCGCGCGCGGCTCGCTGGTAGGCTACTGGACGGCTGACGGCACGAACGCCGTTCCCAACGTGACAGGACTATCGTCTGGCCAAGCCGCTGCGGCGTTGCGTGACGGCGGTTTTGTGCTCGGAGAAATCGTTCGGGCGTCGAGTGCGGATCTCGTGACGGGTCAGAACCCCGGCGCCGGATCGTTAGCGCTCGTCGGATCCGTGGTTGCGATAACGGTCGGTAAACGATCTCCAGCCGTCGTGATCGTGCCGGTTTCTGCGGGTTTGCTGGCGGTGCTCTCCGGTGTTTTCCTGCTGCAGCGCGTGCGCTTGGCAAACATAACGCGCGCGCTTCTCGCTATCCATCCGTCGGTCGACGTCAACGGTCCCGTGACGTTCACCAAAAGCATCAGGATTTCCGGGCCAACCGTGCGACTTCGAGCGAGTCTCGAACTTGGCGAGGTCGCGGGTGACATAGATATTCCCATCGTACGACGCGAGGTAATTGATGGCTGAAAGCAGTTCGCTACAAGTCCGCGATCTTCTCCTCGAAGGCCTGCGCTTGGAGCGCGCCGTGAAAGAGGCGTACAAAAGCCAGGGCGACGGCGGGGTCAAAATCGCGTGGGGAGTCGTCGGATCGGAGGCCTCGACCGCGCTCAATGGCGTTCTCGACCTTGACGTTTTCGAAGTCATTGGTCGAGTCTGGTGCAAGGCAAAGGAGGTACGGGACTTCGCCGACTTATCGAAACATCCGAGCGGTGAGCGGTCCGTCGTGTATCTCGGGCAACACGCCTTTACCAAGGCCACCTATCCGACCCTGTCGGTCGCCATTGGGCCGTATACGTGTCCGCCCCTACGATTCACGCTCGAGCTTGCGGTGACCATTCGTTCAATCGCTCTGTCAATCTGCGATGGATATGTCACGAGCGTCGGTGCCGGCGACGGAAACGTCAGCGCGCAGTTCTCGTATAGCGACATCGATCTCTCCAACAAGCAATCCAGAAAGCTGCCGCTGCCGGGCGACTTCAACTTCAGCCCCCCGGGCCTTCCGATTGGCTAGCGAGGCCGCCGTGCTCGAGCGAAAGCACGCTACAGCGGGAATTCGGGCCCGGTGTTCGCGAGTCCGGCGGGGCCGGTAATTTTCGTGTGTTGATGCCTATGGTCGCCAGCGGAACCTTAAAATGTTTGAATAGGTGTGTGCCGTCATAAAGACTATTACTCGCTTTCTCGCCTTCTCGAGTCACTTGTGTATTTACACTCTCAATTTCGCATGCGCCCATCCGGGCGGTCGCGTCAGCGGCTTTCCCGGCAAACGCGCGGCGCAGGCGTCTTCGGGGCGTCTAGCGTGAGGCGGCTCGCCGGTCTGGTCGTGGCGGCGCTCATGCTTGGCGCCGCGCCGCTTCCGCAATATCAGATCGACCAAACACACTATTTTGCGAGCGCGGCGGCTGAAGCGTCGAGCCGCACGACGTTGACGGCCAAGGCACGCGCGTTCATCGCATGGCGCGCGCCGCGCAGTCCGCACGCGATGCGGTTGTGGCTCGATGAGTACGACGAGCTGCTGGTCGAACTCGAGCGGCACGATAGCTACGTGTACCTGCGCGCCGAAGAAGACGATCGGGATATCGCCGACGGGCAGGCCGACGATGCTCTCGGAACGCTCGAGGACGGGATCACCGCGCGCGTGACCGATGCGCCAGCGCAGCTCGGGGCGGAGACCTTTGCGAGCTTTGCACGAAGTGCGGAGTTGGCTCGCTACCAGTGTCTCTTGGCCGATTCGCTGGCGCTCGGGAGCCATCGGCTAGCGTGGCGCAGTCGAGGGCCGTCGACCTTGCGGTGACGCCGGTGCTCGCTGCCGCGGCCACCACTTATAAACAGCTGCGCAAATCGACCGAGATGATCGCAGCGCATGAAGACGCCTACGCGGCGCTGCTATAAGCGTCACCGCACGCCCGAATTTAGCCTTGATCTGATCGCGCCTAATGTGCATACATCCTGGTCGTCAGTTGCAAGCGACCGCTTCAATGGCCGGTTTTTGGTTTGGAGTGTCGCCTTTAGCAGGAAGGCGCAGGCGAAGCTGCTTTGTTGAATAGTGTTGAGCTAACGTTGATCAGAAAGGGCAAAGTCCATGGACCGCTTTCGCTTTGTCGTCTCGATACTAGCTATTTGTATCGTCTCATTTTCGAGTTGCGCCGCGCCATCAGGGCAGACCGGGGATAAAGTTCTTCCTCAAGGGCCTCAACGTATACTTCCTAAGCGATTGTCCGCGCAGGGAGAATCTAAAGGGCGCGATTTACTCTATGTTGGTGATAGCTCTGGGCACGTCTTTCAACGGTAGTGCCCGGAAAAGTGTGTAAAATCGGTTTAGCCCTCCTGCCGGGGAGCGAAGCCGCTGCGGTCCAACTCTCGCGCTATGAAGCGCAAGCGAAAGGACCGAATGGAGTCTCTGAACCTCACGCCTGAGCAACGGGCGGCCTTGGTCGAACTGCTCGGCACCAAAGATATGGATTTCTTGCGCGGCATGCTGTCGCTGGTGTACGACACGGCGATTCAGGCACAGTTTGACGGCCACATCGGAGCCGATCCGCACGAACGCACTGAGCAGCGTCGCGATCAGCGCAACGGCACGCGGATGCGTGGCCTCAATACTCGCGCGGGCACGCTCGATCTCAGCATCCCACGGGCGCGCAACAGCAACTTCAAACCGACGGTCATCGAGCATTTCAAACGCAGCGAGCGGGCGTTAGTGTCGGTGATCCAAGAAGCCTTCGTCGGCGGCATCAGCACTCGCAAAATGGAGGACGTGCTGGCTGCGATGGGCGTCGAACGGCTGGCCAAATCGCAAATCAGCGAGCTGTGTGCCGAGCTGGATGTTCGAGCCGAAGAGTTCCGTACGCGGCCGCTGACCGAGAAGTATCCCTACCTGTGGCTCGACGCTCTGTACGAAAAGGCGCGCGTCGATGGTCGTATCGTCAGCAATGCTGTCGTCATTGCCTACGGGGTCACGGCGAGCGGCTTTCGTGACGTCATCGGCATCGACGTGGTCGACGCTGAGAGCAAAGAGAGCTGGACGCAGCTTCTGCGCAGTTTACGCAAACGTGGACTCAGCGGCGTCAAGCTGGTGATTAGCGATGCGCACGAAGGGCTCAAGGGCGCGATCGCGGCGGTGATGACCGGCGCCGCATGGCAGCGGTGCCAAGTTCACTTCTATCGGAACATTCTGGCGCACGTTCCGCAGAGCCGTAAGTTGGAGGTTGCAGCGGCGATCAAGGCCGTCTTCTCTCAGGTTTCGGTGGAAAGCGCCCAACGCGCAATCGCCGACGTCCGAACGCGCTTTGCGGATTCCTTGACCAAGGCGATGGCGATCTTCGACGCCGGCATCGCCGACGCGTTGTCGTTTCTTGCGTTCCCATTGGAACACCATCGCAAGATCCGCTCGAACAATCCCGTCGAGCATTTGAATAAAGAGATTCGACGCCGGACGCGTTCGATCGGCATCTTCCCGTCGGTGGAGTCGACGCTTCGCCTCGTCACAATGATTCTGATCGAACAGAGCGAAGCTTGGATGACGGAACGAAGATACATGTCGCCGGAAAGCCTGGAGCTCGTCCTGCAATCGTGAACTCGATTACATCACTCTGCGATCGCAGTTACACACAATTCCGGACACAGTCTCTTTCAACTTACTTATCCTGCTGGCTCACTCGTCCGTACCTTAGAAGTCGACGCGAATGCCATGTGCACGGATGATCACGGCGACGTTTTTATGACGGAGATTGTCGACTCGACTGGCCGCATTGTGGAATACGCTCACGGTGGTACGCATCCGATAGCTACGTTGACCGACCCTGGGTATCCGATGGGCTGTTCGGTTGATCCGACGACCGGCGATCTAGCGGTAGCCAATTTTGCAACCTCTTCACAGTCGGGGGGCCTTGCAATATATAAAAGCGCCACAGGAAATCCGACCTCATTCACGGATCCGAGCTTCCACACGTATTCGTTTTGCGGCTATGACGATCAAGGCAATCTGTTCGTCGACGGCATCGGACCAGAACCAAGTAATTCGTTCAAGCTCGCGGAGCTCGCAAAACGCAGTTCGAGTTTAACGACCGTTACCCTCTTACAGCAGCAGGATATGTCGACGAGCTACTGCGTTCTCTTTGGTGCATTGCTGACGCGCGTGACGTAACGCTCAGGGCTAAATACATAACCCTCGAGAGGCTGCTGGGATATTGGTTCAATGAATTCAATGCTGATGAGCGACTTCGCCGCGTACGCCACGTACACTCTGGCTGGAACCCAACTGTTTGCCCCGAATTACAGGAAGTGCCTCTTT
>CAWBDH010000003.1:0-309692 GCA_963787625.1 Vulcanimicrobiota bacterium
GCCGGACAGTGTTACGCTCTATAGGGGCTGCGCTGAAGGGTTCGAGAGGCGACTATCGTGGACTACCGAGCCGGCTTTTGCTCAGTTTTTTGCGCTGCGTAACGCTCGCCACGCGGCTAGAACTTCAGTTAGATCGGAGCCACAAGTCTGGAAGGTTGTTGCCGAGGGCGCGGTATTATTGGGTGCTTACGACATCGAACGCGAGTTTGTTGTGGACTACGAAAAGATAGTTCCGAGGCTGCATCAACGAATTAAGCTAGCAGCACCGTTTGATAACCTCGACCTCCCTTCACAATTCCGCCGACTGGATGAACGTTGGATTATCGCTGACCATGAGGTTTCGAAGAGCGCGAAACAATGAGTTTACATAATATCGATGCCCCGAGAACGTTAGAAAAACTAGGTTGCTCGACGCAGCCTTTGGTCGGGACCTGCGAGCACCCACGATATACGCATATGTCTGGCTTAGAAGGTCGCGAGAGATAAATACGCTGCCCCCAATATCCAAATCAACGCTAACCGTATTATTTTGGCCGCCGTCTCTTGGCAAGAGGACCTCAAATATGCTTTCGACTTCTATGTTGAAGACAACCTCGATTGGGACAAAGGCTGTCCACTGGATCATGAGCTTGCACGCGGCGGCATCGCCTCGGGCAATCTCATTTGCCAACCGTTTCCGTCGGGCTGCCTGGCTAATAGTTGGGGAGCCTCCTAACGACGAGATCCTATCATGCTACCACTTGGGCTTGGATGTGCCTCAAAGAGGACGGGAGACCGCTTGTCTCACTTCTTAGTCCGCCTAATAAGGCGTCATTTTGGAGAACATGGCGACGGCATAGAACAGCGCTGGGCGGCGTGCAAGAAATGGGCATGCAATGAATAGGAGGACGAGAGACTTTCTGAAGGCCAGCCCTATCGCTGCGTAACTGCCGATAGCACTTAGGAAGAGCCACGACGCTTGTCCTATATCACAAGAAATGATGTGACGAGCGTCGTGGAAAGCCGTATGTCACAAGAATTCCGATTACTTGTGATCGAGCAACAGCCGTACTGCCCAGAAAGGGACTCGAACCCCCACGATGTTGCCACCACTGGTACCTGAAACCAGCGCGTCTACCAATTCCGCCATCTGGGCGAGAGCCTGACCACGATTCGGGACACCGCGCACCGGCCCTTGCCGACGCCGGCGCTCAAAGAAACCCGTAGGCCGGCGCGGGGTTTTGAGGGACCGACATGGTTCGTACCCTGCGCGCCGTCGACAATGCAAGCGAGCTCGACCCGTATTCGCGCGTCGTAACCGCGGCGGCCGAGCGCGTGAGTCCCTCGGTGGTCAGCATCGAAACGCGCGGCGAGCGGCACGGCGGCAACGGCAGCGGCTTCCTCTTTACGCCGGATGGCTTTGTTTTGACCAACAGCCACGTGGTGCATGGGGCGCGTCGGGTTGGCGTCACGCTTCTCGATGGCCGCGAGCTCGCTGCCGCGCCGGTCGGCGACGACCCCCACTCCGATCTGGCCGTCCTCCGCATCGATGCTCCGGACCTCATCAGCGCCGCCTTGGGTGATTCGGCGGCGTTGCGTCCCGGGCAGCTGGTCGTAGCGGTCGGCAACCCCTACGGGCTCGCCTACACGCTCACTGCCGGCGTCGTGAGCGCTCTCGGCCGTACGCTGCGTTCGCAATCCGGACGCCTGATGGATAACATCATTCAGACCGACGCGGCACTCAATCCAGGAAATTCCGGCGGCCCGCTCGTGAACGCTGCCGGCGAAGTGGTTGGCGTGAACACCGCCGTGCTTCCCGGCCAAGGCCTCTGCTTCGCGATCGCAATCGACACGGCGAAGCGCATCGCAGCGCTCTTGATGCGCGACGGCAAGGTGCGCCGCGGATATCTCGGCATCGCGGTCCAAGACGTCGTCTTGGCAGCTCCCGCCGGGCGGCGTCTAGGACTCGACGATCGCCGCGCCGTCGTCGTCACCTCGACCGAGCCCGGCAGCCCGGGCGACACCGCGGGCCTGCGCGGCGGCGACGTCCTCCTCAGCTTCGAAGGCCGCCGGCTGACCGGAATCGATTCACTAGACGCAATTCTCACGAGCGCCGTCCTGCGGCGGCCGTACAAGATCGATGTCGTTCGCAGGGCCGAACGCTTCTCGCGCATCGTCCTGCCGGTAGAGTCCCCAGACTAGACCGTCGAATCGGCGTTTCCCATGGTCCGCAAGCTGCTGCCGATCCTCGGCATCACGTTCATCGACATCGTCGGTTTCAGCATGCTGATTCCGATGCTGCCGTACTTCGTGACGCACTTCGGCGCTTCGGCGTTTGTGGTCGGCGCCCTGATGGCGACCTTCTCGTTGTGTCAATTCGTGTCGGCGCCCCTCTGGGGGAACGTCTCGGACCGCGTCGGACGCAAGACCGTGCTGATCGTGAGCCAAATTGGCGCGACCATTGGCTGGGTGCTGCTGGGTCTGGCGCCGGGCATCGCGAGCGCCATCGCCGTCGCTCCAATCGCGATCGTTTTCGTGGCGCGCATCCTCGAGGGAATCTCCGGCGGTAACATCAGCATCACGCAGGCCTACGTGGCCGACCTCGTGGCACCGCGCGAACGGGCGCAAGCATTCGGCCTGATCGGCGCGATGTTCGCCGCCGGCATGGTCTTCGGCCCGTTCGGCGGCGGAATACTCTACGCGCATTTTGGCTTCGCCATGCCGTTCCTCGTCGCGGCGGCCTTGCAGTTCGCGACGCTCCTGTTGACCATCACCATGCTCCCGGAGTCGCGGGCGCGCAACCGCGACGCGGAACGCGTCGGCGTGACGGCCATGCTCGCCAGCTTTCGCAAGCCGCGGCTCGCGCGAATTCTCGTGCAAAAGCTTGCCATATCGCTCGCGCTCTACGGGTGGTTTGCGGTGTTCGCGCTCTATCTGCAGCGGCAGCTCGGCTTCACCCTCGCGCAAACCGATTATCTTTACTCGATCTTTGCGATCTTCAACGTCTTCATGAACGCGTTCTTCGTCGGTAAGATCTCCGCGCTCTTGGGCGATCGCGTGATGTCGAATTATGGACTGCTCTGTCTCGTTGCCGGCTTCGCCTCGGTTCCGTTCGTCCATGGCGTCGTCTCGCTCGTCGTCATCACGATGTTGTTCTTCAGTTTGGGTATGGCGTTGACGAATACGGGAATTACGGCGTTGATCAGCAACGCCGCCGGCGACAACGAGCAGGGAAAGGTCCTCGGAACGAGTTCGTCGCTCGACTCCCTGTCGGGAATCCTCGCGCCGCCCGTTTCGACCGGCATGCTGGGCGCTTACGGACCGCGATTCGCGGGCGTCGAATCGCTCACACTCGCCGCCGTCGCGCTGCTCATGGGCGTGCGCTATGCACGCCGGGAGCCGGCACCCGGGGCCGATGAAACCTCGCGTGCCTTGGCGGGCGAGGCCGAAACCGCGCGGATCGCCGAAGGCTAAGCGGCGGTTTTTTTCCGCCGCCGGGAAGCCGGCTTCTCCGCCCCCGCGCCGCGGCGCTTTTTGCTTTCCTCCAGACTTTGGGCGAGCACGTCCATGAGATTGACGACCTTCGCTCGCACCGGCGCCTTCTTCGCCTTGGGCAATTCCTTGCCGGCCGCGCGGGCATCGATCATGGTCAACAGCTGATCGTGATAGTTATTCGTAAACTTTTGCGGCTCGAACTCGTCGACGCTCATCGTGTCGATCAGCATGCGCGCCATCTTCATCTCTTTTTCGGGCAATTTTTCGGTCCCCGGTATGTCGAGCGTCTCCGCGCTCACGATCTCGTTGGCCCAGTGCATCAGCTCGAGGACGAGAGCATCTTCGCTCGGCTTCACTGCAGCGATGTACTCCTTCGTGCGGATGACGACGCGCGCGATGGCAACGCGGTTGGTGTTCGAGAGCGCTTCGCGCAACAGTGCGTACGCGTGACGTCCTTGCTTCGTCGGCTCGAGGTAGTACGGCTTGTCGAAGAACATGGGATTGATCTTGTCGAGCTCGACGAACTCCACGATGTCGACCGACTGCGTCGCCTCCGGGTTGACCGCCGCGAAATCCTCATCGGTCAGCACCACGTACTCGCCCTTCTCGTACTCGTAACCCTTGACGATTTCGTCCCACGGCACCGGCTTGCCGTCGACGCTGCAAATTCGCTCGTATTTGATGCGCCCTTCGTCTTTGGCGTGCAGCATATTGAACGAAAGGTCGTCGGTTTTTACCGCCGTGAAAAGTTTGACGGGGATCGTCACGAGGCCGAAGTTGATGGATCCGGACCAAATTGCATGCGCCATAGCCGGGATATTCTACCCAGGCCGGAGCGCCGCTTCTACCCCTCCTGCGACCAAAGTCGCCGGGCCTCGGCGAGCGCCGTTTCCAAACGCTGCTTCTTCCAAAACTTTGCGCCCCACAGGTCGCCCTCGCGCCTCGAAGCGCTTGGGCGCGGTCCGCATCGTATAGCGAGCGAAGATGTCGGCCGGCGCCGCCGCGGCACGGCGGCGGCCGAAGGCCTCGACCTCCGACCAGTGCAGCGGCGTCGACACCGGCGCCGCGTCGCGCGCGCGCACCGAGTAGGGGGCAACGATCGTCTTGCCGAGCCCCACTTGCACGTAGTCGAGATAGACCGCCTCCTCGGACCGCTTGGCGATCGCGCGCTGCAGCGTGACGTCGTCGCCGAGCCGTTCGGCGACGCGCCGAGCGACGATTTCGGCGAAGACTTTTGCGGCATCGTAGGAGTAGCCGGCGCGCAGCGGCAGCACGACGTGCAGTCCGTAGCCGCCGGTCGTTTTCACGAGTGGTGCGAGCCCGATTTCGCCGAGGAGATCGCGGACGGTCAACGCAACGGTCGCGAGCCGTCGCAACGTGCACCGCTCCCCCGGGTCTAAATCGAAGATTACGAAATCTGGTTCTTGGAGCGCCGGTAATCGCGACGTCCACACGTGCAGCACGATGGTGGCGAGGTTGGCGAGCAGCACCAGCGAGGGGGCGTCGTTGCAGACGATGAAGGTCGTTTCACTGCGCGACCCGCTCGGGGTCGGCACCGTCACGCGCTCTACCCACTCGGGCACGCCGCGCGGTACTTGTTTCTCGAAGAAGGTTTGCTTGGCGATGCCGTCGGGATAACGCTGCAGCGTGAGAGGGCGGCCGGCGAGGTGCGGCACCAGCAGCGCGGCGACGCGCTCGTAGTAGTTGATCAGGTCGCCTTTCGTGTAGCCGTCGTTGGGCCACAACACCTTGTCCAGGTTCGAAAGCGAGAGCGTGCGAGATCCGACGCGCCGGCTGACGCGCTGCGTCATTCGACGTGCACGGGGATTTCGGCAACGACGTCTCGTGCCGGCTTGTCGGGACGAAGCCCCAAGTACGCGGGCTGGCGCAGATAACCGTCGCGCGTCCATTCCGAAAACCGCACTTCCACGACGAGCTCGGGCGACGCCCAGTGCACTTTCGAACGCGCTTCGACCTTATTGGAAAACGGCGAAGTCTTTCGCTCGATCGTCGCGCAGCCGCGCGTACAGCTCGTCGATCAGCTTCGCGCCAAAGCCGGTGCCGACGGAACCGACGAAGCGCAGCGCCTTGTCCTGATGGACGCCCAGCAACAGCGCGCCGAATCCTTTGCGGCTGCCCTTCGGCTCCGTCCAGCCCCCGACGACGAACTCTTGCTCGTAGCCGGTCTTTATCTTCACCCAGTCGCGGCTGCGCCGCTCCTGATACGCCGAGTCCCGGCGCTTGCCGATGATGCCTTCGAGCCCGCCTTTGCGGGCGTTCTCGAACAACGCTATGCCGCTGCCCGCAACGTGCTTCGAGTACAGCACGAGCGCATCGTTGCGGATGAGCCGTTCGAGGAGTGCCTTGCGTTCCTCGAGCGGCTTGCCCCGCATGTCGGTGCCGTCCGCGTACAGCAAGTCGAACGCGACGTAGGTCAAGCCCGCCGGCTTCTTCTGCGATTCTTGCAGCCGCTGGAACGACGATCGGCCGCGAGCGTCGAGGCTGACGATCTCGCCGTCCACGACGACCGGCACGCTTGCGAAGGCGCCAGCGAGCTCGCCGAGATCCGGGAAGCGTTTGAGCATGTCGAGCCCGTTGCGCGAAACGAGCGAAAAGCCGTCTTCCTCGATCGTACAGAGCGCACGATAGCCGTCCCACTTGATCTCGAAGAGCCACTGCGGATCGTCGAACGGCTCGTCCACGAGCGTCGCGAGCATCAGTGCCTTGGGATGCGGCAACGGATCCCGTTTGACGCTCGCTGGGCGTCGCTGCAGGCCGGCCTGGCGCGCGCTGCGTTTCGACTGCCACGTCTTGGAGCGCGGATTCTTAGCAACGTCGTCGAGCGTCTTTCCACTCTTGACCGATTCGGGATGCTCGGCGGGGTCGTACGACGGATCGGAATGCTCGTCGCGATCCTTGATGAGGAGCCACGGCTCGCCGTGTTCTCCTTCGCGCGCCTTGATCTTTACCAGGGTAAACTCGCCGCGAAGCTTCTTGCCACGCATGACGAATTTGATTTTGCCGCCCGCAATTTCGGTCGCCGGATCGTCGCCCTCGGCCAGGGTGTACGTGCCGCGGTCCCACACGATGACGCTGCCCGCTCCGTATTGGCCGGCCGGGATGTTGCCCTCGAAATCGCGATAGTCGAGCGGATGGTCTTCCACGTGCATCGCGAGACGCCGGTCGCCTGAAACCAGCGTCGGGCCTTTGGGGACGGCCCACGACGCGAGCACCCCGTCCGCCTCCAGCCGAAAATCGTAATGCAGCCGCGTCGCGTGATGCATCTGCACGACGAAGCGCATCTTCTGGCCCGGCTTCGACCTGGTCGTCTTTTCCGTGCGGCCGCTCGGCTCGGGCGTCTGCCCGAAATCGCGCTTCTGGTGATACTTCGCGAGTGAACCGGGGCGCGCGGCGCGTTCCTTTACCGCCATCGTCGTGGCCTTCGACGGCTTGCCGCGCTACTCTTAGAAGTGCCATGATGTACGCTGCCGCCGGCTTTGTGCTCGCATTGGCCGTCAGCGCGCTCGCGTGGCGGCGGAGCGGAACGTCTGGAGGCTTTTACGATCGTGACGTCTATGCGATGGGCAGGGTCGCACATCGCCGGTATGCGGCCGTCAGCTTGCTCTTCGCCGGTTATTTCGGCGTCGCATACTCCCGCGGATGGGAGGCGGCAGGCATCGCCGGTCTGGCGCTGTATGCGTTGATCGCCGTACTGTACGCAACGTCGTTTCTCCAGGGAGCGCACGACCGCGATGACTGAGTTTCGCTTTTCGCCGCGCCCCAATCGCGCGCACGAAATCGCATGGTTGCCGTGGGGCGCCGACGCGTTCGCGCGTGCGGCCGAGGAAGATAAGCCTATCCTGCTCGCGATCTCGGCCGTTTGGTGTCACTGGTGCCACGTGATGGACGAGACGACGTACTCCGACGGCGGCGTGATCGAAGCCATCAACGCACGGTTCGTGCCGGTGCGCGTCGACAACGACCGCCGACCCGACGTCAACGCGCGCTATAACATGGGCGGCTGGCCGACGACGGCCTTCCTTTCGCCCGACGGCACGACGCTCACCGGCGCCACTTACCTTCCGCCGCAGCAGATGCGCGGCGCGCTCGAACAGATCGCGCAGTTCTACGCCGAGCACAAGGGAGAGATCGCGCAACCCGCGGGAGAGCCGCGCGCTGAGCGGCCGGGCTCCGGCGCCGAACGCGCCGGCGTAACGGACGGTCCGATCGCAACGCTGCTGGAACGCCTGCGCCAGAGCTATGACGAACAGTTCGGCGGCTTCGGTGACGAGCCGAAGTTTCCGCAGGCCGAGCTGCTCGAATTCTTGCTTGCGCAGTGGCGGTTCTCCGGCGACGACGGACTGCATCGGATGGCGGCGGCTACGATGCTCGGCATGGCACGCGGCGGCATGTACGATCATGTGGAGGGAGGGTTTTTCCGCTATTCGACCACGCGCGACTGGAGCGTCCCGCATTTCGAGAAGATGGCCGAAGACCACGCCGGATTGCTGCGCGTGCTCGCGCAGCTCGTACTGCACGCTACGACCGATGAATTTTACGCCACGCTGGTGTCGGCGCTGCGCTACGTTCGTTCGGTCCTGCGCGACGCGGCGACGGGCTTTTTCGGCGGAAGCCAGGACGCCGACGAAGAGTATTACGGGCTACCGCTGGACGAGCGCCGCACGCGTACGGCGCCGTACGTCGATCGTACCTCGTATACCAACTGGACGTGCGCGCTCGCAGGCGCGCAGTGTCTGGCGGCGAGGTCGCTGGACGACGACGCCTTGCTGGCAGAGGCCCTGCAAACGCTCGACAACGTCCACCAACGGCTGCTCGACGACAATGGCCTGCTCTATCACGTCTATGGAGCGGACGGCACGCGCGACGTTCGAGGACTGCTGACGGATCAGGTCGCCTACGCGCGGGCACTGCTCGACGCGCACGAGGTCAGCGGCGAAGGCCGCTTTCTCGGCCGAGCGCGGGCAATCGCCGACGCCGTGCTCGCACGTTTCGCCGCCGGAGGCGGCGGCTTCTACGACCGGCTTCCCGAAGACGACACGCTCGGGCGGCTGTCGCTACGCGATCGTCCCATCGTCGACAACGGTTTGTTCGCGGAAGTACTGCTGCGACTCGCGGGACTCGCCAACGTCCCTCGGTATCGCGATGCTGCAGAGGCGGTGCTGCGCCTCTATTCGGCGACGGCCGAAGGCGCGGGACCGTTCGCGGCCACGTACGCTCGCGCGCTCCAGCGGTATCTCGCTCCCGACGTTACGGTTCGCATCGTCGGCGAACCGGCATTAACCGACGGCTTCCGCGAGGCCGGTATGCGCTTGCCAAGCCCATTCGTCACGATCCGCACGCTGTCGGCTGACGAGGCGACGGAACTTGGCCTGCCCTCGGACGGGCATCCCGCGGCGTACGTCTGCCGCGGCACGGCGTGCGGCGCCCCAGTGACCGAGCCGGCGGCGTTGCGCCCCGCGTCCGATCTGCTCGCATCGAGTCAGGTGCGCACGTAGGTTAGCCAGTACCAGCAGCCCCAGACGCCGGCCGCGCACGAATACGCGATGAGAACTTGGCCCCACCACGCGAGGCGCTCACGCGCGGCGAGCAGCATCAACGCGACGAGAAACGGCTCGAAATCGAGCGCGTGGCGCATGCCGAACTGCGCGAAGCCGTTGACATAGTAGAGAAAGTTCGGTATCGCAGTCAGCAGCGCGGCGGCCCACAGCGCCACGACCCAGCGCAGCGGAGTTCGCGCAAAGAGCGCGAGCAGCAGCGCCGGCGACGTCCAGGTCAGCGCGACGCCGGACAATTCGGGGCGCAGACCAGGGAAGGTGGGGAGCTGCGTCGGCATCTGCACGAAAAACGACCACAGTTGATACGGCAGATACATCAGCCGAAACGGCGATCCGGTCGGCATGCCGGCCTGATCTTGGTGGTACCACGCCGTGTAGCCGATGTCGTTCCACGTTCCCCACCGTGCGACGTTGTAGAGCACCCACACCGCCGCCACGGCCGCGAGCACGGCTGCCAGCGAGAGGAATCGGACGTTGTCCTTCGCGCTTCGACTGGAGAACAGCAGATAGAGATAGACCGGCAGCGCCGCGAGCATCGAGAAGCGCGACTCGAACGCGCAGGCTGCAAAGAGCGCGACGAGCCAACCGCGCTGCGCTCCCGCGAGCTCGACCAGCGCGAGCAGCGTAAAGCACACCGCGCTGACGTGTGCGAGGAACCACACGTCGCCGAAGGTCGCGCACCAGAGCAAATCCGTACCGCCCAGCAGAAAGGCGCAGATCCAGGCGATGCTGGAACGGCGAACGCCAAAGCGCTCGCCAAGTTCCCACGCCGCGGCGACGGCGACGCCGGTCAGCACCACGCCCAGGAGCGTCTGATTTGTCTGCGCTCCGAAGAGCGCGACGAATGGCAGCAGCAGCAGCGCCGGCAACGGCGCCTCGATTACGTAGTAGCGCCCGTGGTACGGAAGCGCGTCGATGTAGCTGCCGGGCCAGTCGATCCACGTGCGGCCGTGGAGCAGCCCTTGCGCGAGGAGAACGAAGTTGTTGTAGGGCGTCGCCCGGAGATGCGAGATCAACGCCGTGACGACGAGGGCGACGGCCCCCGCCACAACGGCGGGCTTGACGCGCTCCCTCACATTGGCGGCGGCCGCGTCACATCGGGAAGCGGCTCGGGCGGCTGGAACGTCGACGGCGGCAAGTTCGCCGGGAAGCGATAGTCGCTCCAGGTGATCAGCTCGCGCGCCGGCTTGCCCTTTACCTTCGCCTGCGCCGTCGCGGCGATCGGCATCCAGTACTTCCCGGATGGTCCGAAGACGATGTTGCCGCTGCCAAGCACGTCTTCCGCGCCGGCGCGGAAGTGCACGGCCCGAGGCAGATAGTTCGCACCGTCGATCGTTATCCGATCGATCGCCGCGCCCGCCGGCCGGCTCAGCGGCGTCGCTTCGTACACGTAATCCAAGTGATGGCCGTCCCGCGTGGTTCCTAAGAAGAGCAGCTGATAGTCGTCGATCCGCGGCGCGAATCGTCCGACGGCGTAACGGTCGGGACGATGGGAGAAGCGCACGATCTTGCGCCGCAGCGCCATGCCGTCGATGGAAAGCGTTTCATCGCGCACGTACATTCCGCTGCGATAGACGCGGTGGTGCTGTTCGATGTTGCTCGGACCGACCTGCGAAACCGTATACGAGTAGACCACGACTTTTGGCGCGGCGACGCTCTCGACCGCCGCCGCGTAACGCTTCAGCACGTATTGTGAGTCAAGCTGCACCGGCGCCACGGCGAGCAGGAGGGGCAACGCGACGGCGAAGAGGCTTTTCACGACAGAACGGCATCGCGGATTGCATCGAGGGCCGCCTGGGCGCCGCTCGGTTCCGTTCCTCCCCCCTGTGCCTGCGCCGGCTGGCCGCCGCCCTTGCCGGAAACGAGCGGCATCGCTTGCTTCACCAAATTTCCGGCGTGCACGCCGGCCTTCACGAGATCTTCGCTGGCGCTCACCAAAACGTTGACGCGGCCGTCGTCGATTCCGGCAAGGGCGACGACGCCGCTGCGGAACCGGCTGCGAATCGCGTTGCTCAGATGCCGGAGCGCTTCGGCGTTCGCTTCGTGAACCACGCCGCCGACGAAGGCGCGGTCGCCGCGACGCTGCGCGTTCTCGACGTACGACGCGGCCTCGGCCGATGCGAGCTTCGCACGAAGCTGCCCAAGCGCCGTCTGCAGGTCCTTCACGTCGCGCTGCATTTTCTCCACGCGTTCGTGCAAGTCGTCCGGGGCCGTCGCGAGCGCCGACGAGAGGCTGCCGATCAACTCGTTCTGTTTTCCCACGTAGTCTTCGGCCGCCTCAGAGACGCACGATTCGATGCGCCGAATGCCGCTCCCGATCGAGAATTCCGACAGCAGCACGAACATGCCGAGCTCGCCGGTGGTGTCCGAATGCGTGCCGCCGCAAAACTCGATCGACGGGCCCGCCTGCACGACGCGGATGAGGTCGCCGTATTTTTCTCCCGCCATCCAAATCGCGCCGGTCGTCTTCGCCTCTTCGATGGGAAGCACGCGCGTCACGAGATGTGAGTCGTCGCGAATCATCACGTTGACGCGGTGGGCAACGTCACGCTTCTGTTGAGCCGTCAATCCGCCGCCCGGCCAGCGAAAATCGAAGCGCATGCGATCGATGCCCACCCACGAGCCGGCCTGGTTCACCTCGTCGCCGAGCACGTCTTTGAGCGCGCGCTGGAGCAGATGCGCCGACGTATGGTGCCGCCGAATTTCGCGCCTCCAGCGTTCGGAGACGCTCGCACGCACGCGGTCCCCCACGGCGATCGCGCCGTCGACCACGCTGCCGTGATGCGCGATCGCCTCACCCATGTACTGCGCGTCGCGCACCTCGAACGTACCCCCGTCGCCGACAATTCGTCCCCGATCGCCGATCTGGCCGCCGCGCTCGGCGTAAAATGCGGTACGGTCCAGAACGATCGTTCCCTCGTCGCCGCGCTGCAGGGTTTGCGCGCTCGACGCGCCTTTGAGGAGTGCGATGACGGTGCCGTCGGCTTCGAGCCCCTCGTCGTATCCGGTGAATTCGCTGCGCACCGCCGGCACGTCCGAAAGCGCGACCACCTCCCGCTTCGCGGCCGCGTCGCGACGCGCGCGTTCCCGCTGCTCCTCCATGAGGCGATCGAAGCCCAAGGCGTCGACCACGGCGCCGTGCTCGGCCGCAACCTCCCGCGTCAGCTCGAGCGGAAAACCGTACGTATCGTGCAGCAGGAACGCCTCATCTCCGCCGATGACGCGCTCGGTGTGCGCGACGGCATTCGCGATCACGCGGTCCAGCAACGTTATGCCACGCTCTAAGGTGCGCTCGAATGTCTGCTCTTCCAATCGCAACGCCGTCGTGATGCGCGCCGCGCTCTCGCGCAGCTCCGGATATCCCGGCTCGAGCGAGCGGACGACGGCCGGGACGAGCTCCGCCATGAAACCGTCCGGATAACCGAGCAGCTTACCGTTGCGAATGGCGCGCCGAATCAAGAAACGCAGCACGAAGCCGCGATCGTTGTTCGACGGATATACGCCGTCGTTGATGAGAAACGTCGCGGCGCGCAGGTGGTCGGCGATGATGTTTTGGCGTGCGCGCTGCTCGCGCGGTTCGAGCGACGTGCGTCCGATCGTCGGCTGAGCGGCCACCAGGTCGGTAAAAAGATCGGTCTCGTACATCGACGCGGCGCCGTTGCAGACGGCCAGCATGCGCTCGAGGCCCGCGCCGGTATCGATCGCCGTGCGCGGCAGGTCGCCGAGCCGGCCGTCGGCCCCGCGGTTGTACTGCTGGAAAACGACGTTCCAAATTTCGACGTACCGATTGCCGAGGTTCGGCCCGGTATCTTCGGGCCCGACCGCGTGCTCGGCGCCCGTGTCATAAAAGATCTCGGTGCAGGGGCCGCACGGTCCGGTCGCGCCCATGGTCCAAAAGTTCTCTTCGTCGAATCGCGTGATGCGTGCCGGCGCGACGCCGAGCTCGCCGGTCCAGATGCGCTCGGCCTCGTCGTCGCCGGTGTGCACCGTCACGTAGAGCCGCTCGGGATCGAGCCGCAGCTCGCCGGTCAAGAACTCCCACGCCCACGCGATCGCCTCGCGCTTGTAATAGTCGCCGAAGCTGAAGTTACCGAGCATCTCCAGGAACGTTCCGTGCCGTCCGGTGCGGCCCACGCTCTCGATGTCGCTCTTGGCACCCGCCACGCGCAGGCAGCGCTGCACCGTCACGACGCGCGCCGCCGGCGCCGGCTGCTCCCCCAGAAACACCGGGACGAACTGCTCCATCCCGGCGATGGTGAAGAGCGTCGTCGACATCTCGTGCGGAACGAGCGTCGCCGGCGGCAGCAGCTTATGTTGCTTGCCGACGAAGAAATCGATCCACGCCTGTCGCAGCTCTTGACTCTTCATAGCGCTATTGTACGACGCCCTTCCCGCACCGGAACCCCTATTCCGCGAGCACCGCCCGCAGCTTCTCGAGCGCCTTGGCCTGCAGGCGGGACACGTGCATCTGTGAGACGTTGAGGCGCTTGGCGATTTCCGTCTGCGACACGGACTCGTAGAAGCGCAGATAGATGATCACGCGTTCGCGGCCGGTGAGGGCGTGGAAGGCGCGCTCAAGGTTCGCGCGGTCTTCCAGGAGCTCGAGGCCGGAATCGGCGACGCCCACCGTGTCGGCCAGCGTTTGCGACTTTTTGTCGGTCTCGCCCGAGACCTCGCTGTCGAGCGAAAGCAGATTGTACGCCTGTCCGAGCTCTTGCGCTTCGAGGATCTCGTCCTCACCCGCGTGCAGATGCACGGCCAGCTCCCCGACGGTCGGACTGCGCCCGAATTGAATCGCCAGTTTGTCGCTGGCGCGATTGACGGCGAGGTTGAGCTCCTGCAGCCGCCGCGGCACCTTGACCGCCCAGCCTTTATCTCGGAAATATCGCTTGATCTCGCCGACGATCGTCGGCGTGGCGTAGGTCGTGAATTCGACGCCGCGTTCCAGGTCGAAGCGATCGATGGCCTTGAGCAGACCGACGGTACCGACCTGCACTAAGTCGTCGAGCGGCTCGCCGCGATTGGCGAAGCGTACGGCGAGGAAGCGCACGAGGTTCAGGTGCACGACGACCAGCTCGTCGCGCAACCGCTCGTACTCCGCGTCGGGCTCATGCGGGCATTGCGCGTGGCGGGTACGCGCTTGTATGAAATGCGCGAAAAGCGCGCGCGTTCGTTCTCGGTCGGGGCGAGCCTCGTCCCGTTCGTACACTAGCGAGCCACTAATGGCGCGATTCGGATCCGGCGGCCAGCCTCTTTACCATCAGGAGATCGGTGCCCAGCTGCGGGTGGATGTCGTAGCTGACCTCGTCCATCAAGGTGCGAATCAAAAAGACCCCGAGGCCGGCGATGCGCGCCTCTTCGAAATCGATGCGCCGGCTGGGGCCGGCATGCACGCCGTGTCGCCCGCTGTCGTGAACCCGCACGCGCAGGGAGTCCGACAGCGCCTCGCAGGTCAGCTGGATGAACTCTCCATGATTTTCGTGCTGGATCACGGCGGTGCACGCTTCCGCAACTGCCAGCTTCACGTCCTCGATTTCCTCGATCGAGAAGCTCAACCGGTTTGCCACCGTCGCGGCCGCGAGCCGCGCGAGCGCTACCCATTCGGCGCGCGACGGTATCCGCAGATCGACGAGCTCCGGAAGCCCTTGCTCCACCGCCGGGTTCATACCAACGCTTTCATCGCGGCGTCTTCACTCTCGAAGATGCCGAAAATCTTCACGAGCCCGGTGATGTCGAAAATCTTCTTGATCTGCGGGTTCGTGCAGACGAGGTTGACGGACCCGCCGTGCTCGCGAACACGTTTGAGGCCCCCGATCAGCACGCCCAGTCCCGTCGAGTCGATGTAGCGTACCTTCTCGAGGTTGATGACCAAGTGGTAGACTCCGCGATCGATCAGTTCGCCGACCGCGTCCTTGACCTTGGGCGACGTATACACGTCGATTTCGCCCGTCAAATCGACGACGTAACAGTCGCCCGGTGCCTGCCGAACGTTTACCTTGATGTCCAACCGCTACTCCTCGGCTTTCCGCTGCAGGTCGTCGCGCGTCTCGTCGGCGGTCGTCTTCCCTTCCGCGACCGCTGCGTCGATGTTCGCGCGGGCGCTGTCCACGAACTGGCGGCCGCGCTCGTACAGGTCCGAGACGCTCGACTGCCATTGCGACGTCGCATCGCCCATCTTGCCCCGCAAGTCGTCCGTGGCGCCCATTGCAAAATCTCCGGCCTCGCGCGCTTTGCCCGCAAGCCGCTCGCGCATTTCTTCCTGCGCCAAAAGAACCGCAGCGGCGCCGCCTACGACGGCGCCGATGAGAAAACCGGCGAAGAAGCCGCCGCCCCCGCCATTGTCCTTACCCATCGTATCAATTACTCCTTAGCGTTCCGGTCTTTTCCCGTGAGCAAGCGGCGTAAACCCGCAGTCACCCCGCCCATCGTCGCACCGACGTTCACGATCGTCGGCGCGATCGCGCTCTTCGTGAGCGCGGCGGTTCGGGACAGCGAGCCCGCAGTTTGTTGAAATGATTTCGTCACGCCATCCACGTTGGATAGCGCGGTCGCCACCGGCGGCCCGATGCTCTCCACTTGCCGATCGACCCCGTCGAGCGTCGCCCGGACGCGGGCGAGGGTTTTCGCCAGCGCCAGCATCCCGACGAGGACACCGATGCCGATCAATAAGACGCCGATCCCGGCGAGCACGTCGAGAATCAGACCGCCGTACTCAGTACTGCTCAAGCTTTGCCTCCAGCCGCGCGCGGTTCGTTTCGAGTCTACCCATTCCCCGTATGCCCGCTCAAGCTGGGACCGCGCCCCGAAGTTGGGCGACGAGACCGGGCAACACGCCGACCACGCGTTCGATGTCTGCCGAGCTGGTCGAAACGCCAAGCGAGAACCGGACGGCGCCGGTCCGCCATTCGGGGTCGGTTCCGATTGCTGCCAGGACGTGGCTCGGTTCGAGCGCGCCCGACGTGCACGCGCTGCCGGCCGAGGCGGCGATTCCGGCGAGATCGAGGGCAATCAGCAGCGCCGCGGCATCAACACCGGCGAAACTGACGCTGAGGACGTTCGGTAGCCGGCGGGCGGGGGCGCCGTTGATACGCACGTCGGGAATATCCGCGCGGATCACGCGTTCGAGCGCGTCGCGCAGCTCGGCGGCACGAGCCGCGGCCAGCGGGCGCTCGCTCGTCGCAAGCTGGAGCGCTCGGGCCATGCCCGCGGCCGCCGCCACGTTCTCGGTCCCCGGGCGCCGGCCGCCCTCCTGGCCCCCGCCGTAGAGGATGGGGGCGAGGGCCACGCCACGGCGGACGTAGAGGGCGCCGATGCCCTTTGGGCCGCCGAACTTATGGGCGGAAAGCGATAGCAGGTCCACGCCGAGCTCGCCCACATCGAGCGGCAACCAGCTCGGTGCCTGAATCGCATCGCAGTGGAAGAGCGCCCCCCGTCGCTTTGCAACGGCTGCGAGCTCCGCAATCGGCGCTACCGTCCCAATTTCGTTGTTTGCGTACATGACCGACGCGAGCACCGTGCCGGGGATCAAGGCGGCAGCGAAGGCATCCGCCGTCACCCGCCCGGCAGAATCGACCGGGACGAGGCTCGTGGTCCAGCCCTCCGCCGCCAGGCGCTCGAGCGCGCCGAGCACCGCGTGGTGCTCGGCGGCGCCGGCCAGCACGTGTCCGGGCCGCGCAAACGCGCGAGCGGCGCCCAGCAACGCCAAGTTATCGGCCTCGGTGCCCCCCGCCGTAAAGACGATCTCGTTGCGGGCCGCACCAAGTGCGGCCGCCACGGCGTCCCGCGCTGCATCGAGTGCCGCCCGCGCACGGCGCCCCTCGGCGTGCAGCGAGCTCGCGTTGTAACCGCTCTGTTCCGACACCGCGTGCATTGCATCGGCGGCCTCCGCACGCAACGCCGTCGTCGCGGCGTTGTCGAGATAAATTCGTTCGAAATTCACAGGTCGCTCCCAGTATGCCGCCCTACTATTGGCTTGTGCGAAGCTCCAACGCACACTCCGAGAAGTAGCAACGGGAAACTGGCGGTCCGAGAAATCACTCGGGCCGCCTCTTTTTTAGCGGTTCGCCCTCTGCCGATTGCGCCTCGGCTCCGCGTGTCCCCGGACGATAGTAGCGACGGCCGCTCAAATTGTCGGGCAAGTTGAACTGCTTGACGGCGTAGTCGTCGTGCGCGTAGTGGTAGCCCTCGCCGTATCCGAGTTCGTGCATCAGGCGCGTCGGCGCATTGCGCAGATGCAGCGGCACGGGATCGTTGCGCGTCTCGCGGACATCGGCCAAGGCAGCGGCGAACGAAGAGCCTACGCTGTTGCTCTTCGGCGCATTGGCGAGGTAGAGCGTCGCGTGTGCCAGTGGGAAGAAGCTTTCCGGCATTCCGACGAAGTGAACCGCCTGCTGCGCCGCGACGGCCACGGCCAATCCGTTCGAGTCGGCTAAGCCGACGTCTTCCGATGCCAAGATCACGAGGCGCCGCGCGATGAACAGCGGGTCTTCGCCGCCGTCGATCATTCGTGCGAGCCAGTACAGCGCGGCATCGGCGTCGCTCGCGCGAATCGACTTGATGAGGGCGCTCACCGTATCGTAGTGCATCTCGCCTGCGCGATCGTAGTTTGCGCTGCGCCGGTGCATCGCTTCCCGGGCCAGCGTTGCATCGATCGCGCCGCCGCCCGCGCCCAACGACGCTGCGGCAAACTCCAAGGCGTTGAGCGCGGTACGCGCGTCGCCGTTGGCGAGTCCCACGAGCAGCGCGCGAGCGTCGGCGTCGAGGCCGACGCCGCTCCCGCCCAGACCTCGCTCCCGGTCGGTCAGCGCACGATCGACGATCGTGCCGACGTCGTCGTCACTGAGCGCGCCCAGCACGAAGACTCGCGCGCGGGAGAGCAGCGCCGAGTTGACTTCGAACGACGGGTTTTCCGTCGTTGCACCGATGAAGACGATCGTACCGTCCTCGACGTAGGGCAGGATGGCGTCTTGCTGGCCTTTGTTGAAGCGATGAATTTCATCGATGAAGAGCACCGTGCGTCTGCCGCCGCGCGCGCGAACCTTGGCCTCGCCGATCGCGCGGCGCAAGTCGGCGACGCCCGCGCTCACCGCCGACATGCGCTCGAAATAGGCGCCGGTCGAGCGCGCGACGATTTCTGCGAGCGTCGTCTTCCCGCTGCCGGGCGGTCCCCACAGGATCATCGACGGAACGGCGTCGCGTTCGATGGCGGCGCGCAGCGCTCGCCCGGGGCCGACCACGTCCGCCTGTCCCACGAACTCGTCGAGCACGCGAGGGCGCATGCGCGCCGCGAGCGGTTGCGAACGTGCGTCCTCGAACAGCGAATCCGCGGCGGGATCCGCCACGATCAGCTCGGCGGCGGACTCGGCCGCCCGGCCGGCTGCGTCAGGCCGTTCTTCGGCATGTGCAGCGGCCGCGGCGTCGCGAGGCCGCGATGCATCTCCCCGGGGAACTGCATCGTAACGTCGCCTTCCGCATGCGCTGTTCCGCTCACTGTGTTATACAGCACGCGGCTAGCCGCCATGCTGCGCGTGCCCTGAACGATGTGCACCGCTCCCTCGAGCAGGAGCGTGTGCGCCGCGTCGTTGAGGGTTCCGGTGTTCGCGTCCACGACGGTATCCGCTTGCACGTAGTGCACGTTTCCATTGGCTTTGTAGACCTTGGCCGCACCGTCGATCTGCGCCTGATCAGCGGTCAGGGTCGACGGGCTCGACGGATGCGGCTGTGCTCCCCCAGCGAGGCTGCTCGCGCCGTTGCCCTGCGAGTCGTGCATTACGACGTGCCCGTTGAGGAAGAGCACTTGCTTCTTGTAGTTGCCGTTAGCGCGGTCGGCGGAGACGTCGCCACCCACGCGGGTCATGACGACCTTTGCCGGCGTGCTGAAGTCGCCGTTCTTGAAGTTCGCATCGATCGAGCTCGCGTGAACGGTCCATACGCCGAGATCGAACGACGCCTGGCCGTTCGCGGCCGGCGGCGGCGGGGACGGCCGCCGAACGTGCGGCGGCCGCGGCGCGGCGGAGCGCGCGGGCACAACCGTGCGCGGCGGCGCGGCTCGAGCGAGCGGCGTGAGAAGCGCGAGGCCGGCAACGAGGCCGGCAATAAAGCGAATCATGGTCGTCGTATGTCCTGAGTTATCCCTGAGCTTGGCGAAGTGGAGTCCGTACCTTTACCGTCGGTCGTTCGATCGGCCCGAACAACTGTGAGAGGCGTTGCTCCGAGACCGCGCCTTCTCGCAACAGACGCGCGTGCGTTCCGGTCAGATCGACGATGGATGATTCGCTGTCATAGCGCGTCGGCCCATGCTCCACGATGAGATCCGCTGGAGGAAGCATCGAGCGGTCGGCGTCTCCGCGATAGCGTTCGGCGGCAAGCGGATTGGCAGTCGTTCCGGCAACCGGCCCACACCGTTCCAGCAGCGCGCGAGCAAACGGATCGTCCGGAACGCGAAACGCCAGCGTTTGCAGGCCCGCCGCAAGCTCGTCGCTCACGAACGCCGGCTTGCGAATGAGCAAGATCACGGGAGCCGGAAGCAGCCGTTTTGCTGCGAGCAACGCGAGCGCGTTGTCGGCGGCGTATTCCAGAAACTCGGCCGGCGAAGCGACGTGAAGCGTGAGCGGGCGGTTATCGGGCCTGCCCTTCGCCGCGTAGATTCGGTCTATCGCTTCTGAATCGTACGGATCGCAGCCGATCAGATAACTCGTATCGTTGGGAAGGACGACGGTGCCGCCGGCGAAGAGGACGCGCGCTACCTCCTCGGCGACTTCCTCGACGTGCGTCGCGCTGGCATCGATGACACGTCCGGCAGATTCGAGCGCCATCCTCGTATTGCTATGAGGAACCTTCGCTCCTCACACCCGCAGCCTCGCGCCCGTGCCGATCGCGACGCACGAGAGCGGGTCGTCAGCGACGATCGCCGGCACGCCCGTGACCTCCGAGAGAAGCTTTTCGAGACCGCGCAGGAGCGCGCCGCCGCCGGTCAAGATGATCCCGCGATCGATGATGTCCGCAGCCAGCTCGGGCGGCGTCTTTTCGAGCACGCTTTTGACCGCCTCGACAATCGCACCGACCGGCTCCGAGAGCGCTTCGCGAATTTCTTCGCTCGTAATCTTCACGGTCTTCGGCAAACCGTTGATGAGGTCGCGGCCGCGGATCTCCATCGCGAGCTCCTGCTCGAGTTTGTATGCCGAGCCGATCTTGATCTTGATCTCCTCGGCGGTGCGCTCGCCGATCATCAGGTTGTAGACGCGCCGGATGTAGCGGACGATGGCTTCGTCCATCTTGTTGCCTGCGACGCGAATTGACTGAGAGACGACGATACCGCCGAGCGCAATCACCGCCACGTCCGTCGTTCCGCCGCCGATATCGACGACCATGCTGCCCGATGGGCCGCCGATCGGAAGGCCGGCGCCGATCGCAGCCGCCATCGGCTCCTCGATGATGCCCACGTCGCGCGCTCCCGCCAGCTTCGCGGCGTCCTTGACGGCGCGCTCCTCGACCGACGTAATTTCCGCCGGGACGCAAATCGTGACGTGCGGCTTGGGCTTAACGATCGACGACCACCACGAACGGTCCATCATCACCTTCTTGATGAAGTACGAGAGCATCGCTTCGGTGACTTCGAAATCGGCGATCACGCCGTCGCGCAGCGGCCGGATCGCCTGAATGTGGGCCGGCGTCTTGCCGAGCATTAAACGCGCCTCTTCGCCCACGGCCAACACGCGGCCGGTGTTCATGTCTTTGGCCACCACCGAGGGCTCCCGCAGGACGATGCCCTTGCCCTTGACGTGAACGAGCACGTTCGCGGTGCCCAGGTCGATCCCGATGTCCAAGAACTAACTCCTCTGTGCGCTGACGCGCTATCCCGTCGCCGAAACGCGAGGGTATTCGCTCGTCTCCAAAAATCCAGTGGGTTCGACCAGAGGTGTTACACCGCTGCTGCGCTGCACCTGGCCGCCGAGGTCCGAAAGCAGTTCTTCCAAACGCTCGTAGCCGCGATCCACGTACTCCAAGCCGATGATTTCCGTTTCGCCTGCGGCCGCGAGTCCGGCGACGACGAGCCCAGCACCCGCGCGGATGTCCGGCGCTTCGACGGGAGCGCCGGAAAGCTGCTTCGGGCCCTTGATGACGGCGGCGTTGCTTTCCATGGTCACTTTCACGTCCGCACCCATGCGCGCGAGCTCGTTGACGTACGAAAAGCGCGCGTTGAAGATCGATTCCTCGACGACGCTCGTGCCCGGACACGTGCACAGAAAGGCGACCATCTGCGGCTGGAGATCGGTCGGAAATCCGGGATAAGGAGCGGTGAGGATATCGGTGCCGCCCGTAATGCCGCCGGCTTTGACGCGCACCCAGTCGTTGCCCGTCATCGTCACGACGCCGCACTCGACGAGCTTGTGGACGAGCGCTTGGAGATGGAGCGGCCGGCAATGCGTGACGGTAACGTCGCCGCGCGACACGGCGCCGGCGATAAGCAGCGTACCGGCGACGATGCGATCGGGGATGACCTCGTACTCGACGCCGTGCAGCTCCGAGACGCCCTCCACGACGATCGTGTCCGTGCCTTGCCCGGCGATCTTCGCCCCCATCGCAACGAGGAAGTCGGCCAAATCCACGACCTCCGGCTCCATTGCGACGTTCTTTAGGGTCGTCGTTCCCTCCGCGACCGACGCCGCAAGTATGGCGTTCTTCGTCGCGCCCACGCTGGGCATACGGAATTCGATCGCCGCGCCGGTGAGCCGGCCGGCGCGCGAATGAGCAATCAGGTACCCGTGCGCGTTGTGAACGTCGCATCCGAGTGCGACGAACGCCTGCTCGTGCATGTCGGTGGCGCGCGTGCCCAGCACGCATCCGCCTGGCAGCGGCACCTCTGCGCGCCCGAAACGCCCGAGGAGCGCGCCGACCACGTCGAACGATGCCGCAAGCTTGCGTACCAGCGCGTAGGGCGCGCGATACGACGCGACGTTGCTGGCGTCGATCGTCACGGTGTTGTCGCCTTCGTAACGCATGCGCGCGCCGAGTGCCTCCAGCAGCGACCACATCACCGAGACGTCGGTGATGCGCGGAATCCGATGGAGCGTCACCGTGCCCTTTGCGAGCAGTGCCGCGGCCATGATTGGAAGCACTGCGTTCTTGGAGCCGTGGGTCGCCACGGAACCTTCCAAACGGGCACCGCCCCGGATCCGGAGCGTCGTTTCTAGACGATCGAGCATGGTTGGGTTCTACGTTCGCGTAGCGCGTTCGCCGGCCTACCGATGGCCGGTGAGCCGCAGTTTGGCGTTTGCGAACTCGATTGCGGCCTGTTCGCGTTCCCAACGCTCTCGGTCGTCGCCGGCCGCCTTCTGCCGTTCGAGCGCGGCCTCGAGCTCGTTGCGGACGTCGGCGACGTCCACGTCGTCGAAGCGCACCGCCTCGTCCACCAAAACGGTTACGCGATCCGGAAGGGCCTGCATGAAGCCTTCGCTCGTCGCAATCTCGAGCCGCGTCGCGGCGTCGCCGTCCGGTGCCGATCGGCGGACGGTAGCACGCAATACGCCCGGTTTGAGGGCGGCCAAAAAGGGCGCGTGGCTCGGCAAAATGCCCTCTTCGCCCTCCGTGGTCGTTGCGATCACCAGCTCGGCGTCGCCGGCGAAGGCGATCTCCGTGGGCGTCACCAGCTTGAACGGAACCGTGTTAGCCACGCGTCATCCGTTCTGCGTTCTCGCGCACTTCTTCGATCGTGCCGGCGTAGAAGAACGCGCCTTCCGGCAAATCGTCGACCTTGCCTTCGAGGATCTCCTTGAACGACGCGACCGTCTCCGAGAGCTTCACGTATTTGCCCGCGCGCCCCGTGAACTGCTCCGCGACGAAAAACGGCTGCGAGAAGAAGCGTTGGATGCGGCGCGCGCGCGCCACGGTGATTTTGTCGTCTTCCGAAAGCTCCTCGACGCCGAGGATCGCGATGATGTCTTGCAGGTCGCGATAGCGCTGCAGCACTTCCTGCACGCCGCGCGCCACGTCGTAGTGCTCCTCGCCGATGACCTGCGGATCCAAGATGCGCGACGTGGAGGCCAGCGGGTCGACGGCCGGATAGATGCCGAGCTCCGAGATCGGCCGCGAGAGCGCCGTCGTGGCGTCGAGATGTGCAAACGTCGTCGCTACCGCGGGATCGGTGTAGTCGTCGGCCGGGACGTACACCGCCTGTACCGACGTGATCGAACCCTTGCGCGTCGAAGTGATCCGCTCTTCTAGCACGCCCATGTCGGTGCCGAGCGTCGGCTGGTATCCCACGGCGGACGGCATGCGGCCCATTAGCGCCGACACTTCGGACCCTGCCTGCATGTACCGGAAGATGTTGTCGATGAAGAGCAGCACGTCCGCGCCGAGCTCGTCGCGGAAGTATTCGGCCATCGTGACGCCGGCCTGCGCCACGCGAAAACGCACGCCGGGCGGCTCGTCCATCTGCCCGAACACGAGCGTCGTCTGCGCGAGCACGCCGGACTCGCGCATCTCGATCCAGAGATCGTTGCCCTCGCGCGTGCGTTCGCCAACGCCGGTGAACACCGAGAAGCCCTTGTGCACGTACGCGATGTTGCGAATCAGCTCTTGGATCAGCACCGTCTTACCGACGCCGGCTCCGCCGAAGAGGCCGACCTTACCGCCGCGGGTGTACGGCGCCATGAGGTCGATGACTTTGATGCCGGTCTCGAACAGCCGCGCCGTCGGCTCTTGATAGCGCAGCGCCGGCGGGGGGCGGTGAATCGGCCAGCGGGCCGCGGCCTGTACCGGCGCGTCGCTGTCGATCGTCTCCCCCAGCACGTTGAAGAGACGGCCCAGCGTACCCTCGCCGACCGGCACCGTGATGGGGCCGCCGAGGTCACGCACCGCCGCGCCGCGCACGAGGCCGTCGGTCGAACCGAGCGCGAGACAGCGCACTTGATTGTCGCCGAGCTCGTCTTGCACTTCGAGCGTGAGCTGGCGCGGCGCCATCGCCGTGCCGCCGAGCTCGCCGTCGGACGAGGTGCGCGAGTCCTCGTTCACTCCGACGCGCAGCGCGCCGTAGATCTTCGGCAGCGTTTCGGGCGAGAACTCGACGTCGACGACGTTGCCGAGCACTTGAACGACTTTTCCGGTATCAGCAGCCATTTCTCAAAACTTCCTTACTCTGATTTATCTGTCATATGCATGTGATCTCTGACTTGACGCGGCGGCATTTCCGTCGCCGCGCCAAGTCACTCGACGCCAAGCGCTTCGGCGCCGCCGACGATTTCGAGGAGCTCTTTGGTGATCGCCGCTTGGCGGGCGTTGTTCATCGCGATCGTGAGCTCGTCGATCAGCTTCGATGCGTTGTCCGTGGCGTTGGTCATGGCAACGAGCTGCGCGGCGAAGAACGCCGCGTCGGTTTCCAGCATCGCGGCGTAGATCGTGAACTCAAGGTATTTCGGCAGCAGGCGCGAGAGCACGAACTCGGGAGACGGCGCGAACTCGATGGAGCCGCGCGCAGCGGCGTTGCGCCCCGCCGCCTCGCCCGTCCCGCGCAGCGCCGCGAGGTCCTCGGTCAGGATCGGCACCAGCTTGCGAGTCTGCGGGCGCTGGGACATCATCGTAATCAACTGCTGGGAAACCAGCACGATCTCCGAGATCTCGCCGTGGCGAAAGTCGTCGGTCGCGCGCCGGGCGACGTCGCGCGCCGTATCGATCTTTGCGTCGCCGGCGAGCTGCCAGCTTGGCGCATTCGGCAAGCCCATCCGGCGCACGGCGTTGCGCGCCTTGAGGCCGACGGCGTAGTAGCGTGTGCCGCCGCGGTCGCGCGAAAACACCTCCGCCGCGTGAACGACGTTGGAGTTGAACGCGCCGGCAAGCCCCTTGTCGGCACTGATCAAAACGACTCCGGGCGGCGCGCCGCTCTTCCCGGGCTTCATGAACGGATGGTCGACCGTCGCGACCGCGGCGATGAGGTCGCCCAGCATCTCCGCCAGCGCGTCGGCATAGGGACGCGCCCGCTTCTGTGCGGCCTCCGCACGCCGGATCTTCGCGGCGGCGACCTGCTTCATCGCCTTGGTGATCTGCTGCGTGTTCTTCAACGACCGGATGCGGTCGCGCAGGTCGCGGACTGACGGCACGAACGGCTCCTAGAAGCTCTTGTTGAACTCGGCGAGCGCCGCGTCGAGCCGCTTCTTCGTGTCGTCGGAAACCTGTGCGCTCTGCGCGATCGCGTCGAGTATTTCGGGGTGCTTCTCACGCAGAAAGTCGATTGCCGCCGACGCCCAGTTCTGCAGGCGCGCGGTCGGGATGTCGTTGACGAACCCGTTGGTGGCAGCGTAGATGACGGCCACCTGGTCCTCGGTCCGCTGCGGCTGATATTGCGGCTGCTTCAGCAACTCCGTCAATTTTTCGCCGCGCAGCAGCTGATTCTGCGTTGCCTTGTCGAGGTCGCTCGAGAGCTTGGCGAACGCTGCGAGGTCGCGGTACTGCGCGAGCTCGAGCTTCAGCTGGCCGGCCACCGACTTCATCGCCTTCGTCTGCGCGGCGCCTCCCACGCGAGAGACCGACAGACCGATGTCGACCGCCGGCCGTATTCCCTGGAAGAAGAGCTGCGGCGTGAGGTAGATCTGGCCGTCGGTAATGGAGATGACGTTCGTCGGAATGTATGCGGAGAAGTCGCCGGCCTGCGTTTCGATCACCGGCAACGCAGTTAAGGATCCGCCGCCCATCTCGTCGGAGAGCTTCGCGGCGCGTTCGAGCAGCCGCGAATGCAGGTAGAACACGTCGCCGGGATACGCCTCACGGCCCGGCGGCCGGCGCAGCAGCAGCGACATCTCGCGGTACGACTGCGCGTGCTTCGTGAGGTCGTCGTAGACGATCAAGACGTCCTTGCCCGCGTACATCAGCTCCTCCGCCATGGCGCAGCCCGCAAACGGTGCCAGCCAGCGAAGCGCGGCGGCCTCCGCCGGACTGACCGCGACGACGATGGTGTAGGCCATCGCGCCTTTCTGCTCCAGAATCTGCGCGATCGACGCCACGGTCGAGCTCTTCTGCGCAATCGCGACGTAGACGCAGAAGACGTCGCGCCCCTTCTGATTGATGATCGTGTCGATGGCGATCGCCGTCTTTCCCGTCGACCGGTCGCCGATGATGAGCTCGCGCTGACCTTTACCGATCGGAATGAGCGCGTCGATCGCGCGAATTCCCGTCTGCAGCGGCTGCTTCACCGACTGCCTTTGCACGACCGTCGGCGCGACGTTCTCGATCGTCCGAAACCGCGTCGTCTCGATCGCGCCCTTGCCGTCGATCGGCTGCCCGAGCGGATTGACCACGCGGCCGAGCAGCGCTTCCCCAACCGGAACCGACGCGATGCGGCCCGTGCGGCGAACGCTGGCGCCCTCCTTGATCTCCGCATCGGAGCCCATGATCACGACGCCGACGTTGTCCTGCTCGAGATTGAGCGCCACGCCCTGCACGCCGTTGGCGAACTCGACCAGCTCGGAGGAGCGAACGCCGCGCAATCCGTACACGCGCGCGAGGTTCGCGCCGACCTCGATCACGGTCCCAACCTCGTCCTCTTGGACGCCGCCCTTGAACTGCGCGATCTGTTGTTTGAGGATACCGGCTATTTCATCGGCGTTTATCATCGGTCAACTTTCTTGAAGTAGGCTTTCACTGTGTGGCGAGCTCCCGCGCGAGCGAGTCGAGGCGCCCGGAGATCGTCGCGTCGATGCGGCGATCGCCCATCATGATGCGCACGCCGCCGATCACTTGCGGGTCGACGACCTCGGTGACCTCGAATTTCTTGGCGTAAAGACGCTCCAGGCGCTCGATCAGCGCGCCGTAGTCGGCGCGATCGAGGGTTCGCGCGGACGTCAGGGTGAGGATTTGGGCGCCGCGTGCCGCACGCTGCAGCGCGCGATATTCGGACACGATCCCGTTTAGGAGCGGTTCGCGGCGTTTGCGGACGAGCAGCAGCAGCGTGTGGAGTGCGATGGGGTGCAAGGCGGCCTCGAAGGCGTTGGCGAGCACGCGTTCTTTGTCGGGCCTGCTGATGACCGGCGAAACGAAAAAGTCGTGCAGTTCGCCGCGGCCGCCGATAAGCTCGGCGACCGTTCCGAGGTCTTCCCCGACCCGGTCGGTCACTTGGGCCTCAGAGGCGAGGGACGCCACCGCGACGGCGTAGCGGCGCGCCAGTGTCTGGTTAACCACGCGTGCCGCTTTCGAGGGAGCCTACGAATCGGTCGATCAGGCGGAGGTCCAGCGATTCGCCGACGCGCTGTGCGGCATCGCGGCGAGCCAGCCGCAGCGCGCGGTCCACGAGTTCCTCGCGGAGCCGCCGTCGCGCCGCAGCGCGCGCACGGTCGATTTCCTTGCCCGCATCCAGCACCGCGCGCTCGCCGGCCTCCGAAGCCTCCCGCAACGCCGACTGCCGCTCGTGTTCGGCGTGATCGCTCGCGCGTGCGACGATGAGCTCGGCGTCGTGCCGTGCGGTTTCGATTTCGGCGTGCAATGCTTCGAGCGCCGCTTTGACGTCTTCGCGGTGACGTTCCGCTTCCGCGATTTGCCGGTTGCTGCGATCTTGCGCGCTAAGAAAGACGGGCAGCAGCCAGCGAAACCACATGACCACGAGGATCGCGATGAAGACGATCGACGACGCGACCTGGCTCCAAACGGCGATGTGCAGGTAAAGTTGCGACGGCGTCATCCCGCCGCCTCCGGCAGTACCCGCTCCAGCATGAAGTCGGCGACGCGGCGCGCGGCATCGTCCTCGCCGGCGCGAGCTCCCTCGAGCTCGTGCCGTGCGGCGAGCTGCGCCTGCTCGACGATCTCGTGCGCCTCGCGCGCGTACCGCGTCGAGATCTCCGCCGCCTCGTTCGATGCCTGAGCGCGCGCGGCCGAGACGCGGTTTTCCGCTTCGCGCCGCGCGTCGGCGCGAATCGCTTCGGCCTGCGCCCGCAGACTGCGCGCATCGCCCTGATATCGGTCGTAGTCCGAAACTAAGCTGTTGATGTAGTGCCTTCGCCTGGCGATCGCCGTGGCGACCGGCCGCAAGAAGACGACGTTCAGCACCGCGAAAAATATCGCGAAGTTGATCAGCTGGACGACGAGCGTTCCGTCGATCGAGAGAAACGACATCGAGGCGAGGAGCCGTTACTTGACCAGTGCGGTGATGATCGCCGGCACCTTCGCGACGACAAGCAGGATATAGAACGCCAGTGCGATGGCGATGAAGGGCACCGCTTCCAACACGCCCACGCCGAGAAACATAAAGAGGAAGATGTTGGGACGCGCCTCGGGTTGGCGCGCGATCGACTCGACCGCCTTCGAGGCGACCGTTCCATCGCCCACGGCCGAGCCGAACGCGACTCCAGAGATGATGATGCCGAAGCAGATCAGCGCCGCGGCTGCGATTAAGGATTCTGGGTTCACTTGACTGCCTTTCTAGTGTTCGTCGGCCAACGCCAACGAAAGGTAGACGATTGCCAGCAATGTGAAGACGAACGCCTGGATCGTTCCGACGAAAAAGTTGAAGAATTGGATCAAGATCGGGACGACCGCGACGCCCAACGACAGGTTGAAGAAGCCGATGCTGATGCGCGCCAAGATGATCGACGTCACGATGACGAAGAGCAGCTCGCCGACGAAGATGTTGAAGAAGAGTCGTGCCGCCAGGGTGATCGGCCGGAGGATCTCGTCGAGCACGTTCACGGGAAACAGCGCGGGAAACGGCTTGAAAACGTGGCCCAAGTACGACAAGCCCTTCTTCCGGAACGCCACCGACTGAATCATGCAGAAGACGACGAGGGCGAGCGGCACCACCGTGTTCAGGTCGGCCGTGGGCGATCCGCCGAAGGGAAGATCGAACGCCTTGAACGGCAGCATGCCGAACTGGTTGAGCAGAAAGATGAAGATGAACAGCGCCACGAAGAACGGCACGAACGGCTCGCCGCCTTCGCCCAATACGCTGGTCACGAGGTCGGCGATGTAGTTGAAGACCGCTTCGAGCACGGCTTGGCGCTTCGTGACGTAAGGCGAGCGATAACTCGCGCCGATCCAGCCGAAGAACAGCAATGCCACGACCATGACGAGCCACGTCGTCGTGATCGTGTCGGCGTGTACCGGCCCGAGCACCGGCAGACGCCAAAGGATGTGTTCCCCGATCTGTTCGTGCAAGCCCTAAACGTCCTCAAGCGTCTGTGTGAAACGCTCGCCACGCGCACAACGCGTACGTGACGAGCGGGAGGAAAAAACCGGCCAGGAACGGCCCGAGCGACCACCACGGCCCACGTACCGCCAATGCCGCGGCTACTATACTAAAGGCTGCTAGGCGCAGTAAACTACTTAACCCAAAGAAAATTGGGTTTTGCGTTTCGAGGAGGCGTTCGCCTCCTCGCATGAGGGCGAGCATGTTTCCAATGCCGCAGGCCACGCCAACAGCGGCGGACAGCGCCGCATAGGGCGAAAGCGCCGCGAGCAGCAGCGCGCCCAGCGCGCCGGCAATCGCACAGGTCCGCACGACGGTCCACTTCAGCCGGGCGAGCACCGCCAGGTCGGCGCGGCTCATCGCATCGCCTGCGCGAGGATGCGAAAGGCCGAATAGGCGCCGAGGGCGCCTCCCGCGACGAGGCCGGCAGGGGGCCAAAGCGCGCTGCCGTGGCGCCCGGCAACGACGATTCCCACGAGCAGTCCGAGGATGGCGGCGCCCGCGAACGCGCTCCCGGCCGCGACGACCGGCAGCAGCGCTCTCACGAAACCGGAGTGGCTGCGCCGCCCGACTGGCGGTCGACGAACGGCTCGGGGTAGGCGCCGTCGCGCAGGCGCGCCATGAGCCAGTCGGCGATGCGGGCAGCCGCGTGGCCGTCCCCGTAGGGGTTCGCCGCGCGGGCCATGCGCTCGAAGGCCGCCGCGTCGGTGAGCAGCCGGTGCGCGGCGGCGACGATGCGCTCGCGGCCGTGGCCCACGAGCTCGAGCGTTCCCGCCCGCAGACCCTCGGGCCGCTCCGTTTCCTCCCGCATCACGAGCACCGGCTTGCCCAGACACGGAGCCTCCTCTTGAAGACCGCCGGAGTCGGTGAGGATGAACGTCGACGCACGAACGGCTGCCACCATCTCGCCGTAATCGATCGGCTCGACCAGGACGACGCCCGGCACGTCGTCGAGCAGCTCGTGCGCGACGGGCGCCACCCGCGGCGACGGGTGCACGGGCCAGTAGAGTTGCGGCCTCATCGGCAGCTCCGCGATGGCGCGGAGCGCCTCGCAGATCGCCGACATGTGCGCGTGGTTCTCGCGGCGATGGGCGGTGACGACGACGAGCGGGCGGCCCGCGTCGATCTCGTCCCAGCGCGGCGGATTCGGCAGGTCTGTGCGGCGCGCAGTCTCCAGAAACGCGTCGATGACGGTGTTTCCCGTCACGACGACGTCGGCGGCGGGGACGTTTTCCTGCAGCAGGTGTTCGCGCGAAAGCGTGGTCGGCGCGAAATGATAGGAGGCGATGGTGCCGGTCAGCCGGCGGTTCATCTCCTCGGGATACGGCAGCCACGGATTGCTCGTGCGCAACCCCGCCTCGACGTGGCCGACCGGAATCTGCTGATAGAACGCGGCGAGTGCGGCGGCGCTGCTCGTCGTCGTGTCGCCGTGAACCAGCACGACGTCTGGACGTCCCTCCTGCAGTACCGGCTCCATCCCGGCCAGCACGCGCGACGTGATCTCCGTCAGTGTCTGGTCCCGCGTCATGACGTTGAGGTCGTACTCCGGTGCGATCGCGAACAGCGCGAGAAGATCGTCGAGCATCTTCCGGTGCTGCGCCGTGACGCAGACGGCGTGTTCGATGTCGGGATGTGCGCGCAGCGCTCCGACGACGGGCGCCATCTTGATCGTGTCGGGCCGCGTGCCGAACACGCTCATCACCTTCAGCCGGTTCTTCACGGCGCCGGCTCAGATCGCATGGCGAAAAACGTGGGTGAACTCGCCGGAAAACGCGAGCGCTACGGCGCCGAGCACGAAGCACACCGCGTAGAGCAGCAGCACCGCCTGCCGCACGTTGAGGCCGAATCGAAAGATCAGCTGGTGGTGCAGATGGCCGCGGTCCGCCTCGGTGATGCGTTTGCCGCTCGTGGCGCGCCGCACGATGGCCGCCGCCGTGTCGAGCACCGGGAGCGCGAGGACGAGCAGCGGTACGACGACGCTGATCGCGATGGCGGTCTTGCTGGCACCGATGATCGATACCGTCGCGAAGACGTAACCGATGAAGAGCGACCCGGAGTCGCCTAGAATGATGCGGGCCGGATTGAAATTCGCCGGCAGGAAGCCGAGCGCGGCGCCCGCGAGCGCGATGACGACGAGCCCGACGACGGGGATCCCGTGCAGCACGGCAATGACGAAGAGGAACACACTGGATATTGCCGTGACGCCCGCGAGCAAACCGTCCAATCCGTCGAGAAAGTTGATGGCATTCATCATGCCGACGTACCACAGCAGCGTGAGCGGCACGCCGACCCAGATGGGGAAGTCGATCCAATTCGTTCCGGGATCGTGATCGAAGGGGTTCGTGATGCCGGGTATCAGGAAGCCGTAGAGCATCGAAATGAGCGCGACGACCACCTGCGCGATGAGCTTGTTGCGCGGCCGCATGTGCATCACGTCGTCCCATATGCCGACGCCCAGGATCAAGAGGCTGCCGAAGAGCAGGCCTACGAGCTTGTGCACGGCGTCGAACTGGTCGGCCGCAGGGAGCAGCGAAAGCGCCGATCCGAGCGACACGCCGAGCACCGTGAAGAGCGCGAATGCAAAACCGAAGAAAACCGCGATGCCGCCGACACGCGGCTTCGGGTGCTCGTGCATCCGCCGATCGGTGCCGTCGTCGTCGTCGACAATGCCGAGCCGGACCGCCAGCCGCATGACGAGCGGCGTTGCGAACGCGCTGAGGACGGCGGCGATCGCGAAGGCGGCGCCGTACAGCACGGCGGCGCCGACGGGGTGACCGCTCACGCCCGCGAGCCCTCCAGCGTCGCATACTGTACGAGCGCGACGCCGGCCTCGGCCAAAAGCCCGCTCGCGACCGCATCGGGATACGCTTCGTCGTAGACGATCTTCGCGACGCCGGCGCTGATCAGCAGCTTCGAACAGTTAACGCACGGCTGATGCGTGCTGTATGCCGTCGCACCGTCCAGGCTCACGCCGTGCAGCGCGGCTTGCACGACGGCATTGGCCTCCGCGTGAGTCGCACGCAGGCAATGTTCGTTGACGACGGTGCAGCCCACCTCGGTGCAGTGTGCGACGCCGCGCGGCGCCCCGTTATATCCCGTCGTGAGAATGCGATGGTCGCGCATGAGGACGCACCCGACCGACGCCCGCGGACACGTCGCGCGCGTGCTGACCGTCTGTGCGATCTGCATGAAATACTCGTCCCACCCGGGGCGCATCAGCCGCCTTTTAGTGAAGGCGCGCCTATGCCCTTTGTTGGACGAAGCGGCGCGGCGCCGCACCGTTTTGCGCGAATGCCGAGCGGATGACATGCTGCCAGATGTTGCCGGCCCCGGCCATCGGTCGCGAGATTGCTTCTGGAAACCAAGCGCTGTAAGATGCCCTCAAGGTTACGTTTTTGTGACCTCGGGGGTACGCAGTATGTCCAGACGCCTTGCCTTAACCGCGGCCACCTTCGCGTTTGGCCGCCTGTCGTGTACGGCGGCACTCGTCGCAATGCTCGCCGGCTGCAGCGGATTGCAGTCGGCGTCGACCGCAGCCGGAGCGCTGCCACATACCAACATTGAACTTCCTTCACATAGTCGAACTTTTCACTACACAGGTAAGCGCCAACAGTTTACGGTGCCCGCGGGAGTGAAGGAGCTCACGGTCGTTGCGCGCGGCGCCAAAGGCGCAGGCTCTCCGATAGCTGAGGGTGGGCGCGTGTCTGCCATTATCCCGGTTACTCCCGGAGAGCAGCTCGAGGTGTTTGTTGGCGGCGACGCATCGGAAATGGCGGGCGGGTTTAACGGGGGCGGAAACGGCGGCATGATTTTTTCCGGTAGCCCGACTCCCACCGGTTATGGAGGCGGAGGGTCCTCCGATGTGCGGCAACACGGCCGCGCGCTGGCCGACCGAATCTTGGTCGCCGGCGGCGGCGGCGGTCAAGGCGGAGGCTATCCTCCTCGGCTCACAGGCGGCGCCGGCGGAAAGGGCGGCGCGCAGTTGGGCGGCGCTGGCGAGGCTGGCGTATGCAAACCTACATGCTATGGCTCGCAGCGCGGCGGCCGCGGAGGACGCGGCGGCACGCAGCAGGTCGGGGGTGCCGGCGGTCGCGCCAGCGCCTGCGCATACGGCACCCGCGGCGCTAAGGGGATGCTGTTCGCCGGCGGAACCGGCGGCCAAGGCTTCGTTTCCTACGGCTCCTTCTACGGTCCCAGTGGTGGTGGCGGCGGCGGCGGCTACTACGGCGGCGGTGGCGGCGGCGGTGGTGGTTCCTTCGAATACCGCGGCCTTTGCACTGCCGCCGGCGGGGGCGGCGGTGGAGGCTCGTCGTATGCCGAGCAGAGCGCCGCAAACGTGCACATGTGGCAAGGATGGAAAAACCCGGCGGTTAACGGCCTCGTCGTGTTCAGCTGGTAAGAAAAGCCGTCGTCGCTACGGAACGTCGTAGCGCGCGGTCAGCTCGCGAACGCGATCGCGCAGGCGCGTGACTTGCGTGCGTGCCTCTACGTCGCCGAACGCGTCGCAGATGATGCGGGCGACCTCACGGCATTCCGCCGCACCGAAGCCGCGGGACGTGATCGCCGGCGTCCCGATGCGGATGCCGCTGGCGACCATCGGCTTTTGGCGATCGAACGGGATGGCGTTCTTGTTGACCGTGATGGCGATCTCGTCTAGATAGGCCTCGACGGCCTTGCCGGTAAGCCCCTTTACGGAGACGTCGACGAGGATCAGGTGCGTGTCGGTGCCGCCGGCCACGAGCCGGAGCCCGGCGCGCGTAAACTCGTCGGCCATCGCCCGCGCGTTTTCGACGACCTGCCGCTGGTAGCGGGCAAAGTCGGGCTGCAGCGCCTCGCCGAACGCCACGGCCTTCGCCGCGATCGTATGCATCAACGGGCCGCCCTGGATCCCTGGAAAGACCGTCTTATCGATCGGCTGGGCCCACTTCTGCGTGCAGAGCACGAAGCCGCCGCGAGGACCGCGCATCGTCTTGTGCGTCGTCGACGTGACGAAGTCGGACAGCGGCACGGGGGAAGGATGAAGCCCCGCCGCGACGAGGCCTGCAATGTGCGCGAAGTCCACCATGAGGGCGGCGCCGACGTCGTCGGCGATCTCACGAAACGGCGCGTATTCCATCAATCGCGGATATGCGCTCGCACCCGCAACGATTAGCTTCGGCTTGTGCTCGGCGGCGAGCGCGCGCACCTGGTCGAAGTCGATCAGCTCCGTGTCCTGGCGCACGCCGTACGCGACCGCGTTGTACAGTTTGCCCGAAAAGCTGACCTTCGTTCCGTGCGTCAGGTGACCGCCGTGGGCAAGCGACATGCCCAGCACGGTATCGCCGGGCTGCAGCAGCGCCATGAAGACCGCCATATTCGCCTGCGCACCCGAATGCGGCTGAACGTTTGCGTGTTCTGCGCCGAAGATCTGCTTCAAGCGTTCGAGGGCCAGCGTCTCCGCAACGTCGACCCATTCGCAGCCGCCGTAGTAGCGCTTTCCGGGGTAGCCCTCGGCATACTTGTTGGTCATGACGGAGGCCATCGCTTCGCGAACCGCGCGGCTCGCATAGTTCTCCGAAGCGATCAGCTCCAGGTTTTCTCGTTGGCGCCGCTCCTCGCCGGCGATCGCCGCAAAGACTTCGGGATCTTGTGTCTCGATGCGGCTGGGCGTCAGTATGTCCACGATGACGAACCTCTCTTATGGCGTCCCGACGACGGCTGCCGGCGTTTGCGCGTCGGTGACCGCGCCGCGCTCCAAATCCTCGAGCGTGCGCGCGCGCTGCGCGTCGCCGAATTCGAAGAGCTGCTCGGTGCGGTACGCGTGGCGTCCGCCGTCGAACGGCGTCTCCAGGTAAACTTTTAGCATGCGTTCGACCATCTCCCACCCGGAGAGACGCTCGGAAAATGCGATGACGTTGGCGTCGTTGTGGCGCCGCGCCAGTTCTGCCGAGTATGGCTCCGCGACGGGCGCGCAGCGAACGCCGGGCACTTTGTTTGCCGCCATGGCGATTCCGAGGCTCGAACCGCAGACGACGATACCGCGCTCGGCCTGACCCGTCGCGACGGCTTCGCCCACGGCGTAGCCGTACTGCGGGTAATCGACCGGTGTCGCATCGTGCGTTCCGAAGTCGAGCACGTCGTGGCCGCGATCGCGCAAGATGCCCGCGATGCGGTCCTTGTATTCGAAGCCGGCGTGATCCGCGCCGAGGGCGATTTTCATAGCTGGTCGAACCTCCGACGCCGATGAAGCTTGCTTGTGCGAGCGGCTCGTTTCACCACGCCATCGAGCGCGGCGAGCTTACGCAACTCGAGTTCCTCGACCTCTGCGCGCGCGAGCTGACTTGCGACGGCGTCGTTCTGGACGTGCGGCATTTTCCGCGAACCGACGGCGACTACCTCGCTCAGGTCAAGAAGATGGCGGCCGATCGCGGCCTGACGCTGGCGGCATTGGCCGACGAGTCGTTTTTCGCCGCGCCGGACGCCGCAATGCGCGACGTGCTGCAACGTGCGGTGACGCTCGGCGCCCCGCTCGTCGCGGCGCCGCTGGTGCCCGAGCTGGATCGTTCCTGGAGCGACCAGCTCGCCCGGCTCGGCGCGGCCAGCTCGCTTGCAAAAGCGGCCAACGTCACGCTGGCCGTGCGCAACGCGCCCAACACGTACGCCGCCACGGCGCACGATTATAAACGTGCGGCGAAGGAGGCCGACTCGGCATGGCTGCGCTTCGGGCCGGAACCCCAGGCGCTCGATGCAGCGAGCGATTCGCGGGCGCTCAGCCAGAACACCGTGCTGCTTTGGAGTGACCTCGGCACGCAGACGGCGGGATCGATCGGCGCGGCGATTGCCGCATTCGGCGCGTTTCGCGGACACGTCGTGATCGACGATCGAACGGGCGACGCAAACGTCGAACGCGCGCGCGGCGCGATCGCTGCCTGGCGCGAGATGCTCAACCGCAAATAGCGTCTTGCCCGCGTGGCTGTCGAACCCGCATTCTCGCAGGTGGGTGCGGCCCGGGCGCCGCCCCGTTCGGCAGATCGCCGTCAGGACGTCGTATCCGGAGCTTGTGCTCCCGATGGTATCTAAGTCGGTTCGGTACCTACGCGCGCTGCGCGCTGAGCCGCAGTCGAGCCCCTCTACCGTATCACCGCCGTCAAGTGCGCGGGCGGGCTGCGAGGAAGGCGTATTGACCGGTGGAATGCGTTATGCCGTCGATGCTGTCCGTCTCCGTCGCGCCCCTGGAGCTGCCGCTCGTTCATCCGTTCGCGATCGCACGCGGCGAAGAGCTCGTCGCGCGCACGGCGATCGTCCGCGTGCGCGACGCGGAGCGCGAAGGGATCGGCGAAGCGACGCCGATCGAACGTTACGGCGAATCCGTGGAAAGCGTCATGGCGTACTTCTCCGCGCATCCGCTTGGCGACCGTAACCCGTTTCATCTCGAGACGCTGCTCGCTTCCGATATCCCGGCGTCGGCGCGCGGCGGCCTCGACCTCGCGCTGCACGACCTGATCGGCAAGGAACTCGGCAAGCCGCTGTATGCGCTTCTCGGCCTGGACGCGGATGCGACGCCCGCGACGTCGTTTACGATCGGCATCGCCGATCCCGAAACGACGCTTCGCAAAGTCGCCGAGGCGGGCGATCACCCAATCCTCAAGATCAAGCTTGGGCGCGGCACCGCGGCAGAGCAGGTTGAGACGATAGCGGCCATCCGTTCGCGCTTCGGCGGAACGCTGCGCATCGACGCCAACGAAGGCTGGGACGTCGACACGGCCGTGGTCGTTCTTCGCGACCTCGCGCGTTTCGATGTGGAGCTCTGCGAACAGCCCGTAGCGGCCGGCGATCCGGAGCGGCTGCGCGCCGTTCGCGAGCGCGTCTCGATCCCGATCGTCGCCGACGAGGACGCGCTCGCCGCGAGCGATCTTCCGGCGCTTCGCGGCTGCGTAGACGGCGTCAACGTGAAGCTTTCGAAGACCGGCGGGATTCGCGGCGCGCTCGCAGCGATCCACACGGCGCGGGCGATGGGCATGAAGGTTATGATCGGCTGCATGGTCGAGAGTGCGGTCGCGGCGACGGCCGCGGCGCACCTTTCGCCGCTAGCCGACTGGGCCGATATCGACGGGCCGTTTCTCGTCACGAACGATCCATTCGCCGGCCTCACCTACGCGCGCGGCAAGCTCGTGCTCCCGGACACGCCCGGGCTCGGCGTCCGGGAAGTGGTCGCCGCATGAAGCGCCGCTACGCGATCCTCGCGCCCAACCTGTTCGAAACCGACGCAAAGACGGCTCACGGAGTCATTCGCTACGGCGGCGACGACGTCGCCGCCGTCATCGATCCCGCGCACGCGGGCAAGTCCGTTCGTGAGGTCGTGCCGCTCCTCGCAAGCGATGCGCCGATCGTAGCGACCGTCGCCGAAGCGCTCCAGCGTTCGCCAACGGCGTTGCTCATCGGAACGGCGCCCAAAGGCGGCGGCCTTCCGCCGGAGTGGCGCTCGGCCGTGCTCGGGGCGATCGCCGCGAAGCTGGAAATCGTGAGCGGCCTGCACGAGCTGCTCGGCGAGGACCGCGAATTTCACGCGGCCGCGCGCGCGGCGGGCACCACGATCTGGGACGTCCGCGAGCCGCCCGAGGTGCCTTTGTTTTCCGGAGACGTTTACGGCGTTGACGCGCCGGTCGTGCTGACGGTCGGCAACGACTGTGCCGTCGGTAAGATGAGCGTCGCACTCGAGCTCGCGGCGGCGGCGCGCGGCGCCGGCAGAACGCCGCGCTTCGTTCCCACGGGCCAGACCGGTATCCTCATCGCAGGCTGGGGTATTTCCATCGATCGCGTCGTCGCCGACTTCGCCCCGGGCGCGGCCGAGCAGCTCGTGCTGTACGCCGGGCACGAAGGCGCAGATCTCATCTTCGTCGAGGGCCAAGGAGCGATCAACCACCCCGCCTACGCACCGGTGACGCTCGCGCTGATGACCGGCTGCGGTCCGGACGCGCTCGTGCTCGTGTGCGACCCGCAGCGCGCGTCGATCGAATCGTACGACACGCCTACGCTCTCGTACGCCGATGCGATCGACCTGCACGAGCGCGTGCTCGGCACGATGAAACCGGCGTCCGTCGTCGGCATCGCGCTCAACACGCGTTCGCTCACGGTCGAGCGGGCGCGCGCCGAGATCGCACGAGCGCGCGACGCGACGGGATTGCCGGCCGATGACGTCGTGCGTTTCGGCGCGCAGCAGTTCTACGCGGATATCGCCGGGAAGTTGGTAAAGAGGCCGCCGCTGCGCGCGCGTCGCGCGTGAAACTGGTGCGGTCGGCCGCCGCCGCTCTGTCGTTCGCCGTCGCGTTCGCCGTCGCGTTCGCCGGCTGCGCTCGGCCGGCACATCCGGCGCGCGGCGGCCAGCGCAACGCGTGGACGATACCCGGCGTGCTGCGCCTCGGCGAAGACGAAGAACCCGACAGCCTTAACCTGATGTACGCACACACCTGGGCGGCCGACAACGTCGCCGGCCTTCTCTTCTCGTTCTTGCTGCGCTACGACGCTCACGGCAACTACGTTCCCGATTTAGCGACGACCGTTCCGACGCTGGCCAACGGCGGCATCAGCCGGGACGGGCGGCGAATCGTCGTGCACCTGCGCAAGGGCATCGTGTGGTCCGACGGCGTGCCGTTGACGGCCGCAGATTGGCTGTTCACCTACCATGCGGTAATGAATCCGGCAAACGCCGTCAAGACGCGCTACGGCTGGGATGCCATCGCGTCCGTCAGCGCACCGGATCCGTATACGATCGACGTGCGACTGAAGAGACCCAACGTCGCCGTTCTCGGAATCATGGCGATCGGCGGGGCCGCCTATCCTCCGATGCCGTCGCACGTCCTTGCCAAGCTTCCCGACCTCAACCGCGCCGCGTTTAACCAACGGCCGCTGTCGAGCGGTCCGTATCTGCTCGCACAATGGAATCACGGCACGTCGCTGGTCTTCACGCCCAACCCGCGGTACTTCCGGGGGCCTCCGCGGCTCAAGCAAGTCGTATGGAAGGTCGTGCCCGACGTCAACACGCTCTTCAACGAACTAGCGACCCACGAGGTGGACGTCTATCCGAACGTCAACGCCAACGCCATCGCGCGCCTTTCCCAGATCGGCGGCATTCGCGTCGAGCGCACGCTCATCGCGAATTGGCGCCATCTCGGAATCAATACGAGCCGCCCGCAGCTCGCGGATATTCGCGTGCGCCGCGCGCTCGCCGAAGCCGTCGACTGGAACCGCATCGAGCGGACGGTCTTTCATTCACTCGACCGTCCGGCCGTCTCCGATATCTTTCCCGGCTCGTGGGCCGCGCCGGCGCTGCCGGGCTATCGCTACGACCCCGGCGACGCCCGGCGTCTGCTGGCCCAAGCCGGCTGGCGCATGGAGACCGACGGCGTGCTGCACAAGGGCGGCATGGCCATGCGCCTCACCATCTACGCGACCACGGGACACGAGGAAAACACCCAATCGCAGGTCATGATTCAATCGATGCTGCGCGACGTCGGCATCGACGTCGCCGTGCGGAACTATCCGGGCAGCTATCTCTTCGCCACGAACGGTCCGCTCTACACGGGTCGCTACGACCTCGAATGGTCCATAGAAACCAATGGCCCCGACCCCGACAACTCCGGGGATTGGAACGGAACGTTCATCCCGCCAAACGGCGCCAACACGTCCTGGCTCGACGATCCCGTCGTCAATGCGACGAGCGCCGCGGCGGCTCGCACCTTCGACGAACCTACGCGCAAGGCGCTCTACCAGCGCGAGGAAGAACGCATCCGCCGGCTCGTGCCCGCCGTCTTTTTCAGCTGGCAAACGAACTACACGGCAATGAACGCCGATCTGGGGCATTACGTCCCGGCCGCGTTCATCGGGGACAGCTGGAACGCGTGGCAGTGGACGATCTAAGCGCCGCTGCGTTCGCGGAAATATCGAACGTTAGCGAATCCGCGCGGCTCGCTTTCGAGCCGACGCGCAGCGGAGTGTTGAGCTGGAATACGCACGCGGCCGCCGGCCGGCTATCCTTCCGCGTGCTGCGCGCCGGCCGGCCCGCGAGCGACTGGCTGGACCACTCCGAATGGCGGCCGACCGGCGCGAAGTCGTTCAGTCCGGAGCACGCCGGCACGCGCGTGGACGTCGACGTCGTGCGCGCCTCGCAGCCATTCGACGGCGTCGAAGTGCGCGCGGCGGACGTCCACTTCGACCTCGTCGCGTTCTCAGCTCCGGTACGTGCCCGTCCGTCGCTGCCGTATCCGCGCGACGCGATGATCCTCGGCGTTCCGCCCTTGTCGCAGTACCCGCAAGGGACGGCGGTGCGCGGCTGGTGCAGCCCGGCGAGCCTCGCGATGCTGCACGCGTACCACGGCCTGGGCGGTTCGGTGGAAGAAACGGCGGCCGCCGTCTTCGATCGATCCTATAACGGGACGGGCAACTGGGCATTCAACGTCGCCTACAGCGGCAGGCTCGGCTTGCGCGGCGTCGTCGGCCACCTGCGCAACCTCGACCACGCGCAGCGGCTCATCGAACGCAACGTGCCGATCGCGATCTCCTACGCGTGGCGCGACGGCGAGCTTCCCGGCGCGCCGCTCGAGCATTCGGACGGCCATCTCGCCGTGCTGTGCGGCTTCACGCGCGACGGCGACTGCGCGGTCAACGACCCCGCGGCACCGAACGTTCGCGCCGTCTATCCGCGCGCCGCACTCGAACGCATCTGGCAGCGCAACGAGGGCGTGTCCTACATCGTTGCGCCGATCGGCGTCGCCTACGCCGACGTGCTGGCATCGCCGTGAAATCGATCGCCGACATCTCCGCTCAAGTCGTGCGCTGCCGTCGCTGCCCGGAACTGCGCGCCTACACGGCCCTCGTCGCGCGGGAAAAGAAACGGGCGCATCGCGACTGCGCGTACTGGGGGCGGCCCGTTCCCGGCTTCGGCGATCCGAAAGCGCGGCTGATGCTCGTCGGACTCGCGCCGGGCGCCCACGGCAGCAACCGTACCGGTCGACCGTTCACGGGGGACGCGTCCGGCGGCTTCCTGTATCCCGCGCTCCACCGGGCGGGCTTCGCCTCGCAGCCGCAGGCGCTCTCGCGCGAGGACGGCCTAGCGTTGCGCGACTGCTTCATCACGGCCGCCGCGCGCTGCGCGCCGCCGCAGAACATGCCGACGCCGGGCCAGCTGCGCAACTGCTTTCCCTATCTCGTCGAGGAGTTCGACGCGCTGCCGCGCCTGCGCGTCGTCGTCGGCCTCGGCGCGATCGCGTTCACGGCCGTCTTACGCGTGCTGCGCGAACGCGGCTTCGCCTTCGAGCGCCAGCCGTTCGGGCACGGCGCCGAGGTCGTCGGCCGCAACGGCGCGCGAACCGTCGCCGCGATTGCCTCCTATCACCCCAGCCGGCAAAACACGAACACCGGGAAGTTGACGGTCCCGATGTTCGATGCGATCTTCACGCGCGCGAACGCGATCCTTAACGCCTGACGAGCCCCCGGCGCCGCCGCGTCATGGTTCGACTCGCTCACCATGACACTGGGAGGCATCGCGTTGCACCGTATTCGAAGCCAGCGAACAGATCGGGCGGCTTAGTTTATCGCGTGGGAGAGCACGACCGTTGCACCGTATTCGAAACCGGCGAACAGGTTCGGCGGATCGGAATCGCGGGGATGGCAGTTCAAGGCGTACCCGTTCTTGGACGCGCACAGACGGTAATTTCCCGGAAACAGCGTGAGGAAGTAAAATTCTCCGTTCGCATTAGAGACCGTGCGAGCGTCGAGCACGCTGGAGGTCGCGTACACCGTCGCCCCCGGAACGGCGCGGCCGGTTCCTTCGTCGACGACCGTCCCGCGTATCACGACGTTTTGCTGGTTCATCTGCCAATCCAGCGGAGCGGGCCAGAAGAAAAAGTTCGACACCATCAGCAACACTGCGAGCATTCCTACCTCCTACATCTTTACTCGCCCGTACTAACGCTTCGAGCGCCGCTAACGTGACGAATTAGCGCAGGTTCGGTGCGAGCCGCAGGTGCAGATCCTTGAGAAGCTGCTCGGGTACCGCGGCCGGCGCGTCCATCATGAGGTCGCGCGCCGCTTGGTTCTTGGGAAACGCGGTAACCTCGCGCGCGTTCTCCTCGCCGCACGCGATCATCACGATGCGATCGATGCCGAGCGCCATGCCGCCGTGCGGGGGCGCGCCGTAATCGAGCGCGCGCACGAAGAACCCGAAGCGTTCCTCGACCTGTTCGGGCGTAAGTCCGAGCATCTCGAAAATCTTCCGCTGCTCGCCGGGCTTGTGAATGCGGATCGAGCCGGAGCCCAGCTCGTAGCCGTTGAGCACCATGTCGTAGTGCTGCGCGCGCATGCGCTCCGGCGCGCTGTCGATCAGCTCCCAGTCTCCGGGCGCCGGCGCGGTGAAGGGATGGTGCGCGGGTATGGGCTTGCCGCTCTCCTCGTCGATCTCGAGGTACGGAAACCCGGTGACCCAGGCAAACGCGTATTCGCCGCGCGTGCGCAAGCCGCAGCGCTCGCCCACCTCGTTGCGCATCTTCCCGGCGACGGCGCGCGCCACGTCCGCGCTGTCGGCGAAGAGCAGGACGGCGTCGCCCGTCTCGGCTGACACTGCGGCCGCCGTGGCGGCAACATTCTCGTCGCTCAAGAATTTTGCGGCGGACGACTTGGTGCCGTCTGCGCCGAGCGCGATCCAGACCATGCCCTTGCCGCCGAGCTGCTTCGCCTCCTCGGTGAGCGCATCGAAGTCGCGGCGAGAAAGCGCGGCCCCGCCGGGATACCGCAGCGCCACGACCGCCCCGCCGCTCTCGAGCACCGAGCGAAAGACGGCGAATTCCGTGCCGGCGAACGCCGCTCCGACGTCCGCCAGTTCCAAGCCAAAGCGGAGATCCGGTTTGTCGATGCCGTATCGCGCGATCGCTTCTTGATGCGTCAAGCGCGGAAACGGCGGCACGTCGACGCCCAGCACAGTCTGCCACACGTAGCGCATGCACGACTCCATTACCTCGAGCACGTCGTCTTGGGTGCAAAACGAGAGCTCGACGTCGAGCTGCGCGAACTCGACGAGCCGGTCGGCGCGCAGATCCTCGTCGCGCATGCAGCGCGCGATCTGCATGTATTTTCCGAAGCCCGCGATCATCAGGATCTGCTTGAGCAGCTGCGGCGACTGCGGCAGCGCGTAGAACGTGCCGGGGTACAGGCGGCTCGGCACCAGATAGTCGCGCGCGCCCTCGGGCGTCGACTTAATCATCATCGGCGTTTCGATCTCCAAGAAATCGCGCGCGTCGAAGAAGTCGCGCATCGCCTTGACGATGCGATGGCGCGTGCGCAAGTTGTTCTGCATGCGCGGGCGGCGGAGGTCGAGATACCGGTACTCCAGCCGCAAATTTTCGTCGACCGCCTCGTCGGCGTTGACGGGAAACGGCGGGACCTGCGAGCGATTGAGCACCTCGAGACCGTCGGCGGCGACCTCGACGTCGCCCGTCGGGAGGCGCGGGTTTTCGGTCCCCGGCGGGCGGCGCCGCACGGCGCCCTCGACGCGCAGTACGTCCTCGTTGCGCAGGTGCTCCGCTGCGGCGAAGCTTGGGTGCGCCGGATCGAAGACGACCTGCGTGATGCCGTCGACGTCGCGAAGGTCGACGAAGATCAAGCCGCCGTGATCGCGGCGCCGGTTCACCCAGCCATCGAGACGCACGGAAACGCCTGCATCGGACGACCGCAGCCGGCCGCACGAAAAGCGCTCAGCCATCGCCCGACCGCGCTTCCTTTATGCCCGATACGTAGTGATATTGTAGTAGCAGCTCCCGCGCGAGGCGCGAGCGGGCGGCGCGGCGGTCGACGAATGCGAGCGCCGCGGGAAAATGCGCGAGTATGGAGTGCAGGCCCAGCGACAGCGGCGTCATTCCGAGATTGAGCTTGACGGAAAAGTCGGGATGCTTGCGATAGAAGCGCGCCGTCGACCGTCCGGCCAGCCGCATCTTCTCCTTTTGGTCGTCGTACGGCACCGCCTGGCAATGGTAGCTGACGGCGGCGGGCTCGTAGAGAATGGCGATCCCCATTTTCACTAGCCGGTAACCGAGCTCGAGATCTTCATGGCCGTATCCCGTGAAGCTTTCATCGAAGCCGCCCGTCCGAAGCAGGTCCGCGCGCCGAACCGATGCGTTGCCCGTGAGAAAATATAACCACGAGAGTTTTTTTCGCGACGGCGGGTGCAGATGCCCGCGGGCGCTGGGATGATCGCGCTTGTAGCGATACTCCACGAGGTCCTTCGCCTGGACTTCAAGCCCCACCACCGCGATGCCGTCGCGCTCGCGATGCCGCCGCGCGTGCGTCGAGAGCAGATTCGGCGATGCGAGGATGTCGGCGTCGTTGAACAGTACGACGTCGCCGGCCGCAGCGGCGATGCCGGCATTGCGCGCCGCCGCGCGGCCGCTGAAAGCGCCGGCGACGTGGCGCACGATGGGATTGCGCAGGCGCACGCCGGCGAGATACTCTGCCGTGCCGTCGCTCGAGTTTGAGTCGCAGACGAGGAGCTCGTACGCCTGCGCCGGCAAGTCTTGTTCCAGCAGCGTGGGTATCACGTGCTTTAGCGTATCCAGTCGATTGAACGTCGGGATGACGACCGACAGCTCAGGCAACAGCGCTTTCCATGAGCCGTGCGACACCACTGGTGATGTCGCGGCGAAAATGCGCGAGCGATTCCGGGTCGGCACGCGCCGGCTTGCGGACGAGCACGTGCGGCACGCCATAGGGCGACCACTCTTGCGAGTTGAGCCGGAAGTACCGGTGCTCGAACGCCACGACGGTGGGACGACGGACCGCGCTCGCTACGTGCGTCGCACCGGTGTCGACGGTCACGACGACGCGCGCGCGCTCGAACACCGCGGCCCATTGATGGAACGGCAGCCCGCGCATGAATAGCGCCACACTCGGCCGCGATTCGAAGGCCGCGGCGCTGCTTTCGCTGTCGCGCGCGCACGTGACGACGACGGGCGCGCGTTCGGCCAGCTCGTCGACGATGGAGAGCGTCCCCGCGACGGTGCTGCCCTCCGTAAACCAGCGCTGCCCGAGGTGGAGCACGATGGGATCGCGCGGCAAACCGCGCACCGAGAGCCGGTCGGCGGCCGTGACGTCGAGGCGGAGGTCGCGCACCCGGCGGCGTGCGCCGGCGAGCGTCACCAGATCGAGCAGCTGGTCGACTTCGTGCCGAACGACTCGGCCGGGGTCCCGTTCGCAGAGTTCCGGGTCGGCCTCGGAAACCATGACGCGATTCGCGTAGAGGCCCACCGTCAGGCGCGCGAGCCAGCGGCGCTCGTAGGTGTATCCCACGCGCAGCGGCGCGCGGGTTCCGCCGACGATCCGCAAGTCGACGGCGCGGGGTGCCAGCGCAATCGCGACGTCGTAGCGCCCGAGCCCTGCGCCGAAGCGGCGCGGCGGCTCGCCGGACGGCAGCACGAAGATCTCGTCGACGTCGGTATTGCGTTCTACGACGACGCGATTGTATTGGCTCGTTACGATCGCAAGATGCGCGTCGGGAAAGGAGCCGCGCACCGTCGCAATCGCCGGCGTCGAAAGGACGAGGTCGCCGATTCGGTCCGTGCGCGAGAGAAGGATCCTCACGAGCGCAGCACGGCCTCGAGCTCTTCGAAGTACGCCTCATTTGCGCACGCGCGTGCCGCGCGAAGCTCGCCGGCGGTCAGCGGCCGGTCGCCGGAGAGCGCCGCAAGGCTGCGATTTAAGCGCTCGCGGGATCCGATCCGCCGCAGCACCGCATGGAAGCCGCGCTGCACGGGGTTTGCGCCGGTCGCTAGACGGGCGCGCCAGCTGGGGTGCAGCGCGATCAGCCGCGCGGCGGTCCGCGCTTGCGCCCGCGCCTGCCGCAACATCCGTTCGAAATCCGCCGCGCGCGGCCGCGGCTTATAATGAAAGACGAGCGCCTTCGGGTGGAAGACGGCACGGACGCCGCGGGCGCGCAGCCGCAGCCCGACGTCGATGTCTTCCCAACCGTACTCCGCGAACGCTTCGTTGAATCCGCCGACGCCGCGCATCGTCGCGAGCGGCACCGAAACGTTCGTCGTCCAGAAAAAGTTGCCGCTGTAGTTCGCGATCGTCCAGATCGGGGGCGGCAGATCGTCGAGGTCGCCGACCTCGATGGCGCCGCCCCGCACGATCGCTTCCGGCCGGCGGGCGTGCACGCGCAAGTGCTCCTCGACGAAGTTGGGCAGCGGCAGGACGTCGTCGTCGATGAAGATGATGCGCTCGCCCGCGGCGCGCGCGATTCCCGCGTTGCGTGCCTTGGCCAGGCCGCCGTTCGCCTGTCGAACGACCGTGAAGGCGCAGTTCGCGCGAGCCGCCGCGCGTTCGATCGCGGCCGGCGTGTCGTCGCTGGAACCGTCGTCCACGACCACGACCTCGTAATCGGCGTCTGCGACCGTTTGCTCGAAGCACGCATCGAGCACCCGCTCGAGCAGCGCGGCTCGGTTGTAGGTGCAGAGCTGAATCGTCGCACGCGTCACGCGACGAGCGATTCCGCGGCGGCGACGATCCGCGCAATGTCGAGTCCGGCGATGCACGCGTAGTCGCGGCACCGCTCCTTCGTGTCGCCGGGATGACACGGGTACGACGCCCGCACGACCGCGGTACGCTCGCCGAGCGGCGACCACCGTTCCGGAAAATCCGACTGAAACGGAAAGATGCCCACCGTCGGACAGCCCACGGCGGCCGCCACGTGCATGGAACCGGTCGTGATCCCGATAAAGGCCTTCGCCCGTCGCGCGAGCGCGCCGAACCCGCCGATGCTCGTGCGGCCGGCCAGCGACACGACGCCCTCCTCTTGGGCGATGCGCGCCGTGAACGGCTCGTCGGCCGCAGATCCGGTGACCAGCACCCGCACGCCGAACCGTTGCCGCAACGAGCCGGCAAGCGCCGCCCATCCCTGCGTCGGCCAAATTCCCCGCGCCGAAGCGACGGCGTTGCAGGGGTTGAGAATCACGAACGGGCCGGAATCCGTCACTTCGTCGATCTCCCGCTCGTCGTCGCGCGTCGGCACGAACCGGTATTGACGGTCCTGCGTGTCACATCCCACGGCGCGGGCGAAATCGAGCAATATTTCCGACCAGTGCGACGTGACGTCGCCGCGTTCGCTGCGCACCACGACCGGCTGCGTGAAGCGAAACGAATAGAACCGGCGTGCTTGGCCGACGCGCACCGGAATGGCGGCGATGTGCGGCGCGCGCGCCGTCCTCGCCGTCGCCCACGTCACGATGCATGCCGCGTAACCGCGCTCCGCCAGCCGAGCCGCGAGGTCGCGTTCGCTTGCGCCGTCGTCGACGAGTACGCGATCGACGTCGGGCACGCGCTGCAGGAGCGCGCGGTGCGTGGGCAGCGTGAGGGCGTCGACCGAGCCGTAGCGAGTGCGGAGCGCGCGCCCGACCAGCGACGCGACGAGCGAGTCTCCGATGCCGCCGCCGGCGCAGTAGAGCAGCGCGCGGCTAGACGGCTGGACCGCGCCCATCGGCGTCCATCGTCCGCACCAGCTCCCGCGTATAGATTCCGTCGAGCAGCTGCGCGCGCGCGAGCCCTTTGGCCCAGCGCGGAACGCGTTCGCTCGTTGCCGCCCCCGCACACAGCGCCAACAGCGCGTCGGGCAGCAGATAGCGCCCGCGCAGCACGTTGAGCGCGTGGGCGCCGGTCGCGAAGCGGGCGCGTCGCGACGGATGCTTCGCCAGGAAGCGCCGTGCCATACGAGCACGCTCGACGGCCTTGCGCCCCTGGATCGCGAGCGTTTCCTCTTCGGGAGGTTTGACGTGCCAGAGAAACGCGTTCCACGCGAAGGCCCACGCCGCGCCCGATCGACGCAAACGCAGCCCGAGCTCCGTGTCCTCCCAGCCGTAGAGATCGAAACCTTCGTCAAACCCGCCGGCCTCCGTAAACGTGCGCTTCGAAAGCGACGCATTGCACGTGCAGAGAAACGCGCGCGAGTAGTTGGCCGTTCGCGGCGCGGGACGGTGCGCGTCGGACGGTACGTTGAGGATCGGGCCGTTGACGACGCGGTTGCGCCCGCGCTGCGCGGCGGCATGGGCGGCGACCCAACCGGCCGGTGCGGCGACGTCGTCGTCGCAAAAGAGCAGGAGTGCGCCGCGGGCCGCCGCGACGCCGCGATTGCGCGCCTTTCCCCGGTTCGGCTGCGGTTCGGCGACGTAGCGTACCGAAAGCCCCGCACTCGCATTGCGCTCGACGACGCCGGCGGTATCGTCGCGCGATCCGTTGTCGACCACGATCACCTCGAACGGCGGCGCGCCGGTTTGCCGGCGCAGCGACGCCAGTGCGCGGTCGAGCGAACGCGAGCGGTCCTTGGTCGCGATAACGACCGAGACGTCCACGGCGCCTACGCCGCGAGCCGCACGAGCGACTGCGCCATTTGCTCCGACGCGCCGACGTGATCGCGATAGAGCGCCGCGAGCGCCTCCGCGCATCGGGCGAGCCACGGCGCATCGTCGTAACAGGAAAGCGCGACGCGGGCGACGCGGCCCGGCGTCACCGTGCCGTGCATCTCGCAAACGAGCGGCGCCCCGGCGTCGATGTTGGGCTGCGTGTGATACGCGAAGCGCCGCGAGACCGCGACGGCGGCGGCGCGTTTGAGCGGAATCCCGACGAGGGGCACGCGATCGAGATAGGTCAGTGGGCCGTTGATCGTCACGACTTCGGGCGCGTTGAGCGGCGTGATCGTCAGCATCGGCTTACCGAGCGCGGCCAGTTCGATCGTCTTCGTCCCCGGAATGGTTACCACGAACCGTGCGCGGCGCGCCGCCGGAAGCGCGTTGAAGAGGAGCGGGATGCGGAGTTCGCCGGCACTCGTCGCAAGATAGTCGCATCCGTCCTCGCACACGAGGCGGCCGCGGCTGCCGAACAGCCGGCGGTGTCCGCCGCCTTCGATTGCCCGGCGCACCTGATCGCGCGAGGTAAACGGCGAGCACGCGAACGCTATGGGGAGTCCGGGTCGCTCGCGCAGCATGCGCAGCGCGCAAGCGAAGAAGAACGGCACGAGGTTCTCGACCTCGTACGCACGCGAGCCCGGCATGATCAAGATGCCGTCGGCGGGCGCCCCCGGCTCGGCGGGCTGGGCCGCCTCGAACAGCGCGCCGTCGATGGCGAGGTTGCCGACGCGCTCGATCCGTTCGGCCGGCGTGCCCCAACGTTCCAGCTGCTGCGCATTCGCGACGTCCAGGGCGAAGGCGCGGTCGAACAACCTCCGGTACCGGCGGCGCGAGAACTTATACGTGGAGGCGCGTCCGCCCAGGCGCGCATGCACGCGGGCCGCATGCAGCAAATCGCCGCCGACGTACTGCACGACGTCGACGCCCTGCGCCGCTTCGCCGATGCCGCCGCCGAGCGCGAACTTCACGTAGCTCTTTGGATCGTACACACGCGCGCTCGGGAAGGCTTCGCGCACCATCTCTGCCTCACGTCCGGTCGCGTAGTCGTCGGGCACCAGAAAGACGAGCGCGTCGAGTGCGGGCGCCATCCGGTACAATGCCCGCAGGAGCGGCCGCAGCCATCCGGCGACCTCGCCCGGGCCGTTAGCGGTCAGCGCGATACGCATGGAGGATGCGGGCGATCGTGTCGGTCGTGCTCGGGCCGGGAACGTGCGGCGCCAGCGCGATTTGGCCGCCGTACGAACGCACGACGCTTCGCTCCGGGAGCTCTTCCTCGCGGTATTGGTCGCTCTTTACGTGAACGTCGGGGCGGACACGATCGAGGAGCACCTCCGGCGTGCGTTCCGCAAAGCCGACGACCGCGTCGACGCTGCGCAGCGCGAGCAACACCGTCGCGCGCTGGCGGAACGGCACGATGGGCCTCGCCTCGCCCTTGATGCGGCGCACCGACTCGTCTTCGTTAAGCCCGACGATCAGCGCATCGCCGCGCTGTCGTGCCCAGGCCAGATACTCCACGTGTCCGGCGTGCAGCACGTCGAAGCAGCCGTTCGTGAAGACGACGCGCCGGTTCTCGGCGCGCAGACGATCGCGCCACGCGACCGCCTCCTCAACGCCGAGGAGCGTACCGAAGAGCCGCGCGCCGCTCACGGCGACGGCGTCGGATCGACGAGTGCGAGAATTTCTTCCGGTGAGGCCGTCGCCGTGCCGAGCTTCTCCACCACGACTCCGGCCGCGAAGTTTGCGAGCTGCATCGCCTGCTCGATCGGCGCGCCCGCAGCGAGCGCTAGGGCCAGCACCGCCGTGACCGTGTCCCCCGCGCCGCTCACGTCGTACACCGTCCGCGCCACCGATGGCATCTGCAGCCGTTCGCCTTCCTTTCCGAACAGGGCCATGCCGTGCTCTCCGCGCGTGATCACGACGTACCGGCAGCCCAGCACCTCGATGAGACGCACGCCGGCGCGTTCCAGGCTTGCGTCGTCCGAGACGGCGATGCCAGTCATCGCCGCCGCTTCGGCGGCGTTTGGCGCGATGCACGTGATGCCCGCGTAGAGCTCGACGTTGCACGGCTTGGGGTCGGCCAGCACGAGGTCGCAACGGCATGCCGCCTCGACGATCTCGCGGCACAGCAGCCCTTTGGCGTAGTCGCTGAGGATGACGGCGTCGCACTCGGGCGCGCGTTCCTGCACGAACGCCGCAAGCCGCGCCCGATCCGTGGCGGCAAGCGTCGCCGTCGACTCCCAGTCGGCGCGCACAACCTGTTGATTGTGCGCAACGATGCGGGTCTTACGCGTCGTGGGACGGTCGAAAATCGTCAGGACGCCGGCGTCGTCCACGAGCTCGCCGCGCAGCAAGTCGCGCGCCTGCGCCGCGAACGCGTCCTCCCCGACGGCACCCGCGAAAACGACGCGCGCGCGCAGCGCCCGCAAGTTATTGGCGACGTTGCCCGCGCCGCCGAGCGTGAAGGAGTGGTCGGCCACCGCAACCACCGGCACCGGAGCCTCGGGAGAGATCCGCGTGACGGTACCCCAGATCCACTCGTCGATCATGAGATCGCCGACGACCAGGATGCGCAGACCGTTCGCGCGCTCGAACAGCGTCCGGGCGTCGGGCGCCATCAACGTGGGCATCACGCGATGCCGCCGTCGAAGATGAGCCGCTGCTCCACCAGGTCGCACACGATGTGAGCCATGACTTGATGCACCTCTTGGACGATTGCCGCATAGCCGTCGGGACCGATCAGCGCGTGGTCGGCGATCTCCGCGACCTTACCGCCTCCGTTTCCCGTGAATGCGACGGCGACCGCGCCGCGCCGTTTCGCGGCCTCCAGCGCCAGCACGACGTTCGGCGAGCCGCCGCTCGTCGTCATGCCGATTACGACGTCGCCCGGGCGCGCGAACGCTTCGACCTGACGCGAAAACACGTGCTCGTAGCCGTAGTCGTTGCCCACACAGGTGAGCGTCGACGAGTTGACCGAGAGCGCCTCACTATGCAGCCCCGGCCGCTCGCGCAAAAACCGCCCGGAAAGCTCCGCGGCCATGTGCTGCGCCTCGGCGGCGCTGCCGCCGTTGCCGCACCAGAGCACCTTGTTTCCCGAGCGAAACGCCATAACGAGCGCTTCGGCGATCGCCTCGACCTGCGCTGGATAGTGCGGCGCGTCGAGGAGACCTTTCCGGTCTTCCAGCAGCGCGGCAAACTCTCGACGCCCGTGATACGTCACGGCTGGATCCAAAACAGTTCGTCTCCTTGGGAAACGAGTTCGCCGTTATCGGGGACGATGCGAACGATCGTACCTGCGTCGTCGGTCTGTATCTCGTTGAAAAGCTTCATCGCCTCGAGGACGCACAGCACGTCGCCCGCACCGACGCGGTCGCCGACCTCCACGTAGGGCTCGGTGTCCGGGGACGACGCACGATAAAAGACGCCCGTGAGCGGCGCCAGCACCTTCGCAACGTTCGGGTCGGCGGCCGGCGCACGTTGTCCCCCAGCGCCGGGCTGCGTTCCCGACTGCGCCGCGGGCGCTTGCGAATCGGCCGGGCGCCGGGACAGCTCGTAGACGGCGTCGCCGAGCTTCACCTTGAGCGTTTCCAGGTCGTGCTCGTGCATGATCGCGAGCAGCTCTCGGAGCGTTTGGGATTCTTCGGCGTACCGTTCTTCCATCTACGCGCCCGCTTCTACGAGCAACTCGACAAGGACTCCAGCGGACGATACTGGGAGCCGGCGGTCGCTGCGGAGCTCCAGGTCTCGGAGAACGGCCTCACCCGCCTCGAGCTCCTGCGTCCCGACGATCAATGCGAAGCGCGCGCGGTTGCGATCGGCGAGCTTCAAATGCGCGAGTAGTTTGCGATCCTCGTAGTCGACGAACGTGGGCGCTTCGAGCCGGCGCCGCAACTGGGCGACCATCGGGGTCAACAGCGCGCGCGCCTGCGCTCCGAGTGCAATCACTTGGATGCCGCGGCGCCCACCTTCTGCCACGGAGGCGGCGGCCTGCACCATCATCAAAAAGCGTTCGAGGCCGAGCGCGAAACCCACCGCCGGCACGTGCGGACCGCCGAGCGCGCGGACGAGATCGTCGTACCGGCCGCCCCCGCACACGCTGCTCTGCGCACCCAGCACGCCCGACGTAATTTCGAAGACGGTCCGCCCGTAGTAGTCGAGCCCGCGAACGATCCGAGGATCGGTGACGAACGGAATCTCCGCCAGGTCGAGGTACGCTTTGAGGGCATCGAAGTGCTCGCGGCATTCGCCGCATAGAAACGACTCAAACGTCGGCGCACTCGCGAGGTAAGGTGCGTCCGCGACGTCTTTGCTGTCGAGCAGCCGCAGCGGGTTTCGCTCGACGCGCCGGCGCGCATCCTCGCTCATGGCCGAAAGATGCGGCGCAAAGTGCTCGAGCAACGCCGCTCGATAGCGGGGGCGACAGCGCTCGTCACCGATCGAGTTGATGTGCAGGGTCGCGTCGCTGACGACGTACTCGGTGACGAGCTGCCACGCGAGCGAGATCACCTCCAGATCGGCCTCCGGTCCCGAAAAGCCGAAGCATTCGACGCCGAACTGATGCGACTGACGATAACGCCCCTTTTGAGGACGCTCGTAGCGGAAGATCGGTCCGATGTAATAGAGACGCAACGGACCGGCCGAAAAGGCGCCGCGCTCCAGCAGCGCTCGCACGACCGGCGCGGTCCACTCCGGCCGCAGCGTAAGGCTGCGGCCGCCGCGATCGGAAAACGTGTACATCTCCTTCTCGACGATGTCGGATTGTTCGCCCACGCCGCGGACGAACAGCTCGGTGGGCTCGAACGCCGGCGTCCTGATCTCGCCGTAGCCGAAGCGGGCCGCGAGCGAGTGGATGCACGCCTCCAGCTCGCTCCAGCGGCCCGACTCGGGAGGAAACAGATCCGCGGTGCCGCGCGGCGCGCTGAGCTTCTCCGGCATTGGGCGCCACTTCGTTAGCGGGTGCACAACTCCTGAGTGATTGTCGCGCGTGCGCGCGATGCTGTACTGCGCGGCCGCGATTGCGATTGCGATGCTCGCGTCGCCCGAAAGCGTCCGCGCCGCGCTCGCTTCGTCCGCGAGTGCGCTCGTCGAAGCAACGCCGTTCGTGCTCGCGGGCATCGTTGCGGAACGGGCGCTGCGCGGTGCGAGACACGCCATTCCATACCTCGGATGCGGCTGCGCCGGGGGCCCGTCGGCGCTCTCCTTGCCGGCCGCCGCGGCGGCGTGGCTGCTTTTCGGACCGCTGGTCGCCGTCGGGCGCTATGCCGCGGCCCTCACCATGGCACGCGCGCTGCGGCGGTGGCGGCGCGGCGACGGTGAAACGCCGGATCTGCTCGCCGAACTGAGCGCCATGCTTCCCGCCGCGCTAATCGCGGGCGCCGCAGCGCAGCTCCTCGCTCGCGTCGATGTGTCGCGTTTGACGCCGGTCGAAAGCGCATTGATCGGAGCGGCGCTGGGCTTCGCCGCCCCGTGCGGCATCGGAGCGATCGCCGTCGCGGGCGCCCTTCGGGCACACGCGCCCGTCGTCGCCGTATCTTTCCTCTGCATCGCGGGCATCGCCGACGCGCGCGCGCTGCGCCTCACGAGAGCGCACGTTTACCCACAGCACGACGTCATGGCGTACGCGCTGCTGGCAACGGCGTTGACCGTCGTTGCGTCGCGGCGCGGCGACGCGCTGGTGCATCCGGCGTTCTGCGGCGCGCTCTGGCTCTGCGCGGCGGCGGCATGGGGTGCGGCCGTCGTCTATCGCCGCCGGCAGCACGTGGCCGCACGCGTTGCACCGGGGCTGATGCTTGCGGCGGCGCTCGCGGCCGCCCCGTCGCCGGTCTACCGGGCGACGGAAACAACGATGACCGGCGTTTTCGCGGGCGAGCGGCTCACGTTCGCGGGCGTCTTTTCGTGCGGGCGAACGCAGTGCGCGCTCGAGCGCTATGCGATTACCTGCTGTCGTGCCGATGCGGCGCCCATCGCGGTGCGCGTCGACGGCGTGTCGCGCGCGCTGGCCGGCAGCTGGCTGCGCGTCGACGGACGCATCGAACGGGCGGGCGACGATCTTCAACTCGTGCCGCAGCGCGTCGAACGCATCGCGCCGCCCCTCGATCCGTTCGTCTACCGTTGACGACTAGGAACCGGACGCCGTGCGCCGCGGTTCCAACAGCTCGACCGGGATGCCGTTGGGGTCCTCGGCAAACGCAATTGCGCGCGTGCCGCTCGGCGATTTGTACACGTCCTTGACGATGCGCACGCCCTTGGCCTTGAGGCCGTCGACGTATTGGCGAAGGTCGCCGTCGGCTTCGATCGCCAGGTGTTCGTACCGGTTGCCCAGCTCGTACGGCGGATGTTCTTCGAGGTCTTGGACCAACTCGATGTATGCGTTCCAATCGCGTCCGACGAACGCCATGTCCGCGTTGCCGGGATAGTGGTGCGGGCCGCCGAGGAGACGCAGCCCGAGTTTTTCGGTGTAGAAGTCGATCGATTCGTCCATGTCGTTGACGAAGATGGACGTGTGCAGAAATGACGGCATTGAAGCGAACCTCCGGGGCGTTAGTGCAAGAAATACCGATACGTCGAAAAGATGAGTGCGGCGCCCAGGCGGTCGGCCGCCGCGATGACTTCGTCGTCGCGCACGGAGCCGCCGGGGGCGATGATCGCGGTGCAGCCGCCGGCCACGGCTGCTTCGAGACCGTCTGGGAACGGAAAGAACCCGTCGCTGGCGCAGGCCGAACCGAGCGCGCGTTCGCCCGCGCGGGCGGCGGCAATCTGCACCGCGCTCACGCGATTCGTCTGTCCGGCGCAGATGCCGCACGTCGTCCCGCCCTTGACGAGCACGATGCCGTTGCTCTTGACGTGACGTACGACGTCCCAGGCGAATGCCAAATCGTGCCACTCTTGCGCGCTCGGGCGCTTCCGGCTCACGACGGTCCACGCCTCGCGTGGTGCGGCGGGGTCGTCGTCCTCCGCCAAGACGCCGCCGAGCGCGCTCCGGAGGCGAAGTTCGCGCGCCAGCTCATCGGGAAGCGCCGGATCGAAGCGCATGATCCGTAAATTCTTTTTCTTGCGTAAAACGTCGAGTGCATCCGGCGTGAAGTCCGGCGAGGCGACGATCTCGAGGAAATATTCGCCGAGCGCAACGGCGGCGTCTCGGTCGATGGGGGCGTCGGCCGCTACGATGCCGCCGTACGCCGAGATGGGATCCGCGTCGAGCGCCTCGCGCACGGCCAGACCGACGTGCGAACGCTGGGCCACGCCGCACGGCACCGCGTGCTTCACGACCGCGGCGCGGACGAACCGCGAGCGCTCGCTGCCGAACTCGGCACCCAACGCGGCACGCGACAGCACTTGCAGCGTGGCGTCGAGATCGAGCAAGTTGTTATACGAGAGCGCCTTCCCGTGGAGCTGCTCCGGCAGCCGGTCGGCGCGCGCGAGATAAAAGGCAGCGCGCTCCTGCGGATTCGTCCCGTAGCGCAGCCGCTTCGTCAGCGGAAGCGCGAGCGCGAGCGCACCCGGCAGATCGCTCGGCAGCACTTCGCCGGACGTGGCGAGATAGTGCGAGATCGCCACGTCGTACTCAGCGGTGCGCTCGAACGCCGCAATCGCGAGCTTCCGGCGCAGTCCCGTCGGAACGCGGCCCGCTTCGAGAGCGCCGCGATATTCCTCGTACTGCGACGGATGCGTCAGCACGGCGACGTGCTCGAAGTTCTTCGCGGCGGCGCGCAGCAGCGCGACGCCGCCGATGTCGATCTGCTCGATCGCTTCGGTCAGCGTCGTTCCGGGCCGCGCGACGGTCGCTTCGAACGGATACAGATTGACCGCGACCGTAACGATTTGCGGAATCGCGTACGTTTCGGCATCGCTGCGGTGCTCTTCGTCGGAGCGGTCGTACAGAATGCCGCCGAACACCGTTGGATGGAGCGTTTTCACGCGGCCGCCGAACAGCGCCGGGAATCCGGTGAGGTCGCCGACGTCCCGCGCCGGCACGCCGTTCGCTTCGAGCACCGCGCGCGTGCCGCCGGTCGCGTAGATTGCCGAGCCGCGCTCGTACAGCGCACGCGCCAGCGCCGGGGCGCCGGTCTTGTCGTACAAGGAGAAGAGCGCCGCCGTCGGGGCTGCCGGCGGGCCGTCAGGCAAGCAGCGCCTCCGCCTGCGGCGTCAGCTCCGCGGACACGATCGCGCTGACGCCGGCTTCGCCGCTCGTCACGCCGTAAATGCGGTTGGCGATCTCCATCGTCTTCTTGTTGTGCGTGACGATCAGCATCTGCGATTCGCACGTGAACTCGCGCACCATGGCGCAGAAGCGATCGATGTTTGCGTCGTCCAGCGCGGCGTCCACCTCGTCGAGCAGGTAAAACGGCGCGGGCTTCGTCGCGATCAGCGCGAAGATCAGCGCCGCCGCCGTCATGGCACGCTCGCCCCCGGAAAGCGCCGTCAGCGGCATCGCCTTCTTTCCGGGCGGCTGCACGGCGATCTCGATGCCCGTCTCCGACAGGCGCTCGGGATCGGTCTGCCACATCTTCGCCTGCCCGCCGGAGAACAGCCGCGCGTACGTGCTGGAAAACGCCTCGGACACGCGCGCGAAGGTCTCGTTGAACTGTACCTGCGTCTCGCGCTCGATTTCGCCGATCGACTCGAGCAGGGTCCGGCGCGCCTTGGCGAGGTCGTCGAGCTGCACCGTCAGGAAGCTCTGCCGCTCGGTCAGCTCGTCGCGCTCCGCATCGGCGTTGAGATTGACGTTTGCCGCAAGCCGCGCGAGCTCGTCGCGCAGGCGCGGCAGTTCGTCGACGATCGCGTCGGGCTCGTTTGCATAGCGCGCGCTTACTTCGGCGCACTCCTCGGCCGTCGCGGGATTCTGCGCGAACTGCGACACCAGCATGCCCAGCTCGGCCTCGAGCTCGGCGAGGCGGGTCCGCTGCCGCTCGCCTCCGGCCGCCGTCTCGCGCTCTTCGTGCTCCGCGGCGCGGAGCTCCGATTCGAGCTGCAGCTGACGCGCCGCCAGCGTTTCGCGCTCGCGACGCGCGGATTCGAGACGCTCGTCGATCGTCGCGACGCCGCTGCGGAGTCCTTCGGCGCGCGCGTGCGCCCTGCGCGTCTCTTCCATAGCCAACGCGATCGACGCCAGCATCTCTTCGCGCGCCGTTCCGGCGCGCTCGCTGTTTTGGTCGAGCATCCCCAGCCGCGCCTTCGCCGCATCGCGCTGCGCGCCGAGCGCCGCTATGCGCTCCCGCAGGTCGGATGCGCGTGCGCTTGCGGCGACCTGATCTGCTTGCGCGCCGGCGATTTCGCTTCGGACACGTTCGAGGTCGCCTTCCAGATCCGCGCGCTTTGCTTCCCCGCGCTCCGAATCGGGATCGGGGCGCTCGCAGTCGTGCTCGCGCTCGCGTGCGCGCGCCGCCGTCACGTGAAGCTCGGTCAGCGCCGCGCGCGCCGCGGCCAGCTCGGCGCGGGTGCGCTCGACGTCGCCGGCCAGTGCGGCGATCTCCGCGCGGACGCCCACGAGCTGCGACTCCGTCTTCGCTTGCCGCTCGCGGGCGGCGTCCCGCGCGGCAATCGCGGCATCGGCGCGCAAATGCGCGGATCGCAGGCTGCGCTCGGCATCTTCGAGCCGCGTCCGCAGCCCGGCGAGCGCCTCGCGCAGACTTGCCGCTTGGAAGCGCCGGGAAAGGATCGAGCGCTCGCGTACGAAGCGGCCGCCCGTAATCGCGCCGCCGCCGGTGATCTGCTCGCCCCCGAGCGTGACGATGGTGTCGCGCAATCCGCGCTCGCGTACGAGCTCGATGCCGGTCTGCAGGTCGTCCACGACCAGCACGTTGCCCACCAAGAAGCTCACGATGCCGGCAAACCGGGGCGCGGTTCGGACGAGTGTGTGTGCGTAGCCCAGCACGCCGGCGAGGCGCCCGATCTCGGGATCGAGCGCACGTCCGGTGCGGTCGGCGAGGGTGTCGAGCGGCAAGAACGTGGCGCGCCCGGCCTCCTTGCGAATGAGGAACTCGACGGCGCGCTCCGCGTCCTCCGACGTCGTGGTCACGACGTTGGAAAGACGCGCACCGAACGCGACGTCCATCGCCCGCGCGTAGCGTTCTTCGGTCGTAATGAGGTTCGAAACGATGCCTTCGATGCCGGCTAGCTCGCCCCGCTGCCACGATTCGACGACGGCCCGCGTGCCGGGCACGTGTCCCTCGAGCGAGTTTTCGAGTTCTTCGATCGTATGCAGCCGCGACTCGGCGGCCTTCGCCTCGCCGGTCTGCTCGCGCGCCGCGGCCAGCGCGCGCGCAACGTCTTCCTGCGCGAGCACCGCTTCACGCGTTGCGTCCTCGGCCGCTCCCCGCGCGTCGACGAGCGCTTCCTCCAAGAGCGCCAGCGCGCGGCGCCGCTCTCCGTGCCGATGTGCCGCGCCGCCCGCGGCGATCTCGATCTCTTCGGTGCGCTCGCGCGCGTCGCGTTCTTCGCGTTCGAGGCGCTCGGCCTCCACGCGCATCGCCTCGGCCTGGGCGCGCCGCTCCGCCTTGCGCGCCGCATGCTCCGTCGCGATCGCATCGCTCTCGCGCAGATCCGTGAAGACCGACTCGAGGCTCGACCGCGTTTGCGCGAGCGTCGCTTGCGCCGCGAGCTCGCGCTCGCGCGCCGCATCGATCTGCGCCGTCAGCGGCTCCATCAGCCGATCGAGGCCGTCGACCGCGGCGACGAGTGCCTCCCGCTCGGCGACGACGCGCGCGGCGTCCTCTGAAGTGATCGTCGATTGCCGCTCGAGCGCTTCGCGCCGCGCGAGTGCTGCGGCGTACTGCGCCTCGACGGATGCCAGCTCCGCGCGCTCGCCCTGCGAGCGCGAGCGCAACTCCTCGAGGGCGAGCTCGCAGCGATACACCTGCGTGCGCTGCGCCGCGAGCGCCGCGCCGATCGACGCCGCGCGCCCCGCCGCGGCCGCCCGTGCCGCTTCGTTCTTGCCGAGCTCGTGGCGCAGGGCCGCCGTTTCGGAGCGCCGGCTCGCGCTCGCGCGCAGGTAGCCGAGAATTTCCACGTCTCGGAGGCGCGCGCTGACGCGGCGATAGCGCGTCGCGCGGCGGACTTGCGTGTTGAGTTCGGGGATGCGCCGGTCGAGCTCCGCGATGAGGTCGCTGATGCGTATCGCGTTCTGCTCGGTATGCTCGAGCCTGCGCAGCGACTCGTTCTTGCGCGCCAGGAATCTTCCAATTCCTGCGGTTTCCTCGAAAAGCGCGCGGCGCTCTGCGGGCTTGCTCGTCAGGATGGCGTCGATTTGGCCCTGCGAAACGATTGCGTACGATCCGGGGCCTAGGCCGGTGCCGGTCAATAGGTCGACGACGTCGCGCAGCCGCACCTGGCTGCGATTGATGAAGTATTCGCTTTCGCCGACGCGATAGGCGCGCCGCGTAATTTCGACCTCCGCGAAGTCGATCGGCAGCCTGCGGTCGGCGTTGTCGAAGACGATGGCCACTTCTGCTAATCCGAGCGGCTTGCGCGCGTCGTTCCCCGCGAAGATCACGTCCTCGAGGCGCCCGGAACGGATACTCTTGGTGGACGTTTCACCGAGCACCCAGCGGAACGCGTCGACGAGGTTGGACTTTCCGGAGCCGTTCGGCCCGACGATTGCGGTGACGCCGTCGTCGAACTGCAGCGACGTCGGTTCGGCAAACGTCTTGAAACCGAACGAGCGAATCGCGCGCAGCTTCACGCCCGAAGCGCCTCGTCGAGCGCGCGCCCATTGCTGCGCGCGGCAATCGCGAGCAGCGCCGCCTCCGCAGCGGCTTGCTGCGCCGCCTTTTTTGACGACCCGTCGCCCTTGCCCAAGACGCGTCCCTTGACGCTGACCCGCGACCTGAACGCCGGGTGCTGGGGCGTGCCGTTGTTCGTCTCGCGGTAGACCGGCGTCGCCGACAGGTGCTCTTGCGCGTAGTGCTGCAGTCGCGTCTTCGCGTCGAGCAGCGCGTCGGGAGAGTGATCCATGTGCTCGACGTGCTCCGTCACGACGAATCGCTCCGCGCGCTCGAGGCCAAATCGCAAGAAGAGCGCGGCGACGAAAGCCTCGAAGGCGTCGGCGAGCACGCTAACATTTTCGCTGCCGCCTGCGGCGCGCATGCCCATCCCCAGCTGCGTCAGCGCGGAAAAGCCAAGCCGGCGCGCGGTCGCGGCCAGCGCACCATCGTTGACGATCGCGGCTTTGCGGAGCGTCAGCAGACCCTCCGGCTCGTCGGGGAAACGTTCGTACAGCCAGGCGGCCGTGATGCAGCCGAGGACCGAATCCCCCAGGAATTCCATGCGCTCGTTCGAGCTGCCGCCGCGCTCCTTCGCGTGGCTCTGATGCACGAACGCCGTTTCGAAGACGCCGACGTCCGCCGGCCGGCGCATGCCGGCGAGGCGAAGCAGCGCCCGCAATCGCCGCCGGTACGCTTCACCGCTCATTGCGCGACCTTACTGCGCCCGAACCTTACCAAAAACGATGACGCTGTTGTGTCCGCCGAACCCGAACGAGTTGGAGAGTGCGATGCCGATGGGCGATTGACGCGCGACGTTGGGAACGTAGTCGAGCCGGCACTCCGGATCGGAAAATTCGTAGTTTGTCGTGGGCGGCATCACGTCGTTGCGAACCGCGAGCGCCGTCGCGACGCCCTCGATGCCGCCGGCCGCGCCCAGGGCGTGACCGTGCATCGACTTCGTCGAGCTTACGCCGATCGCGTAGGCATGCTCGCCGAAGGTCTTTTCGATCGCCTTGGACTCGGCGGGATCGCCGACCGGCGTCGACGTGCCGTGCGCGTTGATGTAATCCACGTCGCCGGGCGTGATCCCGGCGCTCGCGAACGCGCGCGCGAACGCGAGGCGTACGCCGTTCCCATCGGGGTCGGGCGCGACGAGATCGTAGGCATCCGACGACTGGCCGTAGCCAAGCATTTCGCAGTAGATCTGCGCTCCGCGTGCGACGGCGTGACCGTACTCCTCGAGCACCAGGATGCCCGCGCCTTCCCCCAGCACGAAGCCATCCCGCTCGCGGTCGAACGGGCGGCTCGCGCGCGACGGATCGTCGTTGCGCGTCGACATGGCGCGCATGGAGCAGAACCCGCCGATGGCGAGTGGTGAGACCGTCGCCTCACTGCCGCCCGCAATCATTGCGAGCGCGTCGCCGTACGCCACGGCGTTATAGGCCGTGCAGATGGCATCGTTCGCGCTGGCGCAGGCGCTGGCGGCGGCAAAGAACGGTCCATGATAGCCGTAGGCCATCGATATGTGCGCCGGCGCCGCATTGGCCATGAGCATCGGTATGAAGAACGGCGTGACCTTCGACCACGTACCGTTATCGTTCGCCTTGTCCGAGTTGAGCCAAAAGGTGATGATGCCGCCGATGCCCGTCCCGATCACTCCGCCGACGTGCTGCTTGAATTCGGCGTCGTCGGGCAGCTTCGCGTCGGCGATCGCCTCGCGGGCCGCGACGAAGGCGAACTGGGTGAAGCGGTCCATCCGCCGAGCTTCCTTACGGCCGATGAGCTCCTCGGGCTTGAACTCCTTGACTTCGCCGGCGATGCGCGTGTCGAAATCGCTCGCGTCGAACGCCGTGATCGGAGCGATGCCGGAGTGTCCGGCGATGAGATGTCTCCAGAAGTCCTCGCGCGTGTTCCCGACGGGAGTGACCGCGCCGAGACCCGTGACGACGACCCGTCGGCGGGCGGCCGGCTGCAAAGTCGGTAGGCTCAAAACTTCACGAAGTTACGGCGGCGTCGGCGTGCTTCCCCGCCGCCTCGCCGCGGTCAAATCGGCCGCTGCCGCTCCGAGTAAATCCACGGATCGTCTGCGAAGCCCACGACGGTGACGACACGCAACGACTTTCTCGCCGCCGCTGTCATCGCCGCCGTAGCCCCCGCGGTACCGCGATTTCCCGCGCCTATGCGAAAGCCGCGACGCCTCGAGCGCGGCGATCGGGTTGGCCTCGTCGCGCCGGCATCACCGCCCACGGACGGCGACGTTGGCCGCGCGATTGCGAACGTGCGGAGCCTCGGTCTCGTGCCCGTGCTGGGAAAGCACGTGCGCGAGAGCGACGGGTATCTCGCGGGAACCGACACGGCGCGCGCCGAGGACTTCAACGCGATGGCGCGCGCGCCGGAGATTCGCGCGATCGTCGCGATCAGGGGCGGCTACGGAACGATGCGCATCCTCGAGCGGCTCGATTACGATGCCGTCCGGCGCGACCCGAAGGTGATCATGGGCTTCTCCGATCTGACGGCGCTGCTCAACGCCGTGGCGATGCGCAGCCGCGTCCTGACGTTTCACGGTCCGCTCGGCGCCCACGGCTCGGCCTGGGACGGCGAAGCGCGCGCGTTCCTTCGGGACGTCCTCTTCGCCTCGGCGCCCACGCGGCTCAGGCTCGGCGGCGCGCGGACCATCGTGCCCGGGACGGTGCGCGGGCCACTCGCCGGCGGCAACCTTTCCCTCATAGCCGCGCTCGTCGGCACGCCCTTTGCCGTACCGGCGGCGGGCGCGCTGCTGTTCTTCGAGGAGACCGAGGAGCCGTCGTACCGGATCGACCGCATGCTCGTGCAGCTCGATCTCGCGGGCGACCTTGCGGCAGCCGGCGGCATCCTGGTCGGCCGGTGCACGCAGTGCGTGGCACAGGCCGCGCCGCCTCCGGCGGAAGTTATCGACGCGCGCCTGCGATCCGTCGGCCGCCCCGCCGTCAGCGGCGCGGCCATCGGGCACATTCCCCGTCAGTGGGTGCTTCCGATCGGCGCCCAGGCCGAGCTGGATGCGGCGGCCGGTACGCTCACTCTCCTGGAACCGGCGGTGGCGCCGGGCTGAACGCTCCCGCCGGTGCCTCTTGTGCTTGCGCTGCGGCGCATCGCCGGAATATAATCAGGGGCTGTCTGCGCCGGGGGCCCGGCACCACTCGATTCGCCGTAAAGGGACGTTATGAAGCGGACGTATCAGCCGCATAACCGCCGCCGTAAGCGCGTGCACGGTTTTTTGGAACGCATGAGCACGAAGCAGGGACGCAACGTGTTGGCTCGCCGCCGGAAGAAGGGCCGCCATCGCCTCACCGTCTAGTGCGCCGCTATGCGAGCTTGCGCCGTCAAGCCGATTTCGGCCGCCTGCGGCGCTCCGGACGGCGCGTTTCCACGAAGAGCCTCATCATCTATCGTAGCGATCCGTTCGCAGGCGACGCCTTGCCGCTGGTGGGCATCACCGTGAGCAAGGCCGTCGGAAAAGCCGTCCTGCGAAATCGTCTGCGCCGCCGTTTGGCGGCCATCGCCGCCGAAGCGCTCGCACAACGGGAAGCCATGCGCGTCTTGTTCGTCGCGCGCCCCGTCGCCGCGAGCGCGCGTTTCCGGGACCTCCGCGCCGAGGTAACCTCGGCCCTGGGCCCGGTGTAGTAGAGCCCATGCGATCGTTACTCGCGGCCGCGATTCGGCTGTATCAGCTGTTGCTTTCGCCGCTGCTGCCGCCGGCGTGCCGCTTCTACCCGAGCTGCTCGCAATACGCGCTCGTCGCCCTGCGGCGGCACGGGGCCGGTACGGGGACGTGGCTGGCCGCCAAGCGGCTCGCGCGCTGCAATCCGTGGCATCCCGGCGGCGTCGATCTCGTGCCGGACGCCTGCGCGCGCGCAGCGGAAGCGGGATAACGCCGTGCACGTTCTGTTCGCAGCGTCGTGGCTCGATCCAATCGTCAACGCGCTCTCCGGCGTCGTGCTCGCGATCGACAAGCCGATTCACAACTTAGGGTGGAGCCTCGTCATCCTCGCCGCGCTCATCCGGCTCGTCTTCTGGCCGCTCAACACGGCGCAATTCAAGGCGTTTCTCGCGATGCAGAAGATCGCGCCGCAGCTCAAGCGGCTGCAGGCGCGCCACAAGGACGACCGCCAAAAACTTCAGCAAGAGACGATGGCGCTCTACAAGGAGCATCGCGTCAATCCGTTCGCCGGCTGCTGGCCGATGCTGGTGCAATATCCCGTCATCATCAGCGTCTACTACGTCGTGATGAACCACAAGGATCTTTTCGCGAACCAGCACTGGCTGTGGGTCGGCAGCCCGTTTACGCTTGCCGCTTCCGCGCCGGCGCTTTTTGGCGTCAAGATTTTCGCTTCGAGCCTTGCGAACGCCGACCTCATCCTCATCCTGCTCTACGCGTTTTCAATGTACTTGAGCGTCCGCTACGTCAGCATGCCGGCCACCGATCCGCAGCAGGCGCAGACCCAGCGTATGATGGCGGTGTTTTCGCCGCTGCTGCTCGGCTTCATGGGCTGGAAATACCACTGGCCGTCGGCGATGGTGCTCTACTGGTTTTCCTACAACGCGTTCACGATGGGCCAGCAGTTCTACATGCTGCGCCGCTACCATCAGCCGCTGGCGCTCATCGATAGCGAACACGTGATCACCGCCGAAGACGACGCGTCCGGGGCCGCCGCAAAGGCGCTTCCGGCAAAGGCTGCGCCGAGCGGCAACGGCGTGGCGAAGACCGCCGCCGCGAAGCCGGCGCGTGGGGCTCGATCCAGACGGCGCAACAAAAAAGGGGCCTAACGACCGAAGATGCTGTACGAAGACGATTTTGAGTTCGAAGAACAGCCAGCGAACATCCGCGATCGCACGATCGGCGGCGGCAAAGGAGGCGGTTCTCGCCGCGGACGCCAGCCGCGCCGCACGCCGGAGCGCTCCCGCAGCCGCGAGATTCCCGAAAGCGCGAAACCGGCGCACGATCTTTTGCGGGAGATTCTCCAGCACATGGGCGCGGGAACGGTCGACATCGACCACATCGAACGAAGCGAGGGCGAATACCTCGAGATCACCGGACCGAACCTCGCGATGCTGATCGGCCGTCACGGCAATACGCTCGAGGCGCTCAATCTGCTGTTCAACAACGCGTTCAATGCCGGCGTTCGCGCCAACCGCCGGTATTATACGATCGATGCCGAGGGTTATCGCGCTGAGCGGGCCGATCAGCTCAAAGCCCTCGCCCTCGCGACGGTCGAACGGTGCGTTCGCGAGCGTTTGCCGCAGAAGCTCGAGCCGATGCTTCCGTCCGAACGCAAGATCGTGCACCTCGCGGTAGCGGACTCCGAGCTGGTGCGTACGGAGTCCGAAGGAGAAGAGCCCGAGCGGCGAGTCGTCATCTTCCCGCGCTGAACGACGCCGACACGATCGCCGCGATCGCGACGCCTTTGGGCAAAGGCGCGATCGCCGTCGTGCGCGCGAGCGGTCCCGGGGTGCCCGCGCTTGCGCAAAGCGTCGCACGAAGCGCCGTCCCGTTGCGGCCTCGCGTCGCCACGCGCGCGACGATCGTCGACGAGCGCGGCGACGTGCTCGACCTCGGACTCGCTATTCTCTTTCCGGCTCCGCACAGCTACACGGGCGACGACGTTCTGGAGCTGCACCTGCATGGCTCCCCTATCGTGGCGCGCGAAGTGCTGCGCGCGCTCGTGTCGTTCGGCGCGCGTCTGGCCGAGCCGGGCGAGTTTACGCGCCGCGCCTTTCTCAATGGGAAGATGGACCTGCACGCTGCCGCAGCGGTGGCCGATGTAATCGATGCAGAGACGCGCGCCGCAACGCGCGCCGCACTCGCCAACGTGGAAAGCGGGCTCGCCGCGGACGTTGCCGCCGCGCGAGCGGTGCTGAGCGAGCTGCTCGAGGAACTCGCCGCCGCGATCGACTTCCCCGACGAGGTTCGCGAACCGGCACCGGAGGAGGTCGAACGGCGAATCGCGCCCATTTTCGACGTGCTCGAACGCCTGCGCCGCGACGGCGAACGTGGACGCCTCTTGCGGGAGGGCGTGCGAGTCGCGATCGTCGGCCCGCCCAACGCGGGCAAATCGTCGCTGCTCAATGCCCTGCTCGGCATGGAGCGTGCCATCGTTTCCGACGTTGCAGGCACGACGCGCGACACGATCGAGGAGGCGATCGCAATCGACGGCGTTCCGGTCCGCCTCGTCGACACGGCGGGCATTCGTTCCCACGCCGATCGGCTCGAAGGCGCCGGGATCGAACGTACGCGGCGCGCCCTCGACCTAGCAGACGTCGCGCTCGTGGTGATCGACGGGTCCCGGCCGCGGGATCGCGATACACGCCGAGTGCTCGAGCAGACGCGTTCGCACGAGCGAATTCTCTTCTTCAACAAGGCCGATCTGGGTATGCGCGGCGCTCCCGAGGCGGGCGCGCGCGCGGTCGTCGGGAGCGTCCACGACGAGCACACCCTGGCCGCGATTCGGCGCGCCGTCGCCGCGGCAGCGTGGGGCGGCGACAGCCCGGACCTCACCCGTCCGCACCCCGTCGCCCTGCACGAGTTCGAAGCGATTGCCGCCGCGCGGGACGCGCTGCGGGCGGCGCGTGACGACGCGCGGCAGGGCGCTCCAATCGATGCCGTCGGCGCGGAACTGCACCGCGCATTTTCGTCCCTGGGGCATGTAAGCGAACGGGTCGCCGCCGAAGATATCCTCAACGGAATCTTCGCCCGTTTTTGCATCGGAAAATAGGAGGTTAACGCATGCAACGTGCTATGCGAGCGCTCGCGGTGTTCGCGATATTCGTCGTTCCCGTCGCAGCGCAGGCGCGCATAAGCTCACGCTACGGCGTCACCATCGTGAGCTGCGTGGTCAACTCTAACGGCGGCAACGTGACGAATGGGATCAACGTCGTCTATTATAACTCGAACGATTCACCGGCCACGGAGGTCGATTTCCTCGTGCATTACGGCGGGCATAAGTACATCTTGATCGATCGCGGCACGTTCACGCGCGGAGCGCAGATCAGCCACAACTTGACCAACGCGCTCACCGGCCAGTCGTGGAGCGGCCCGCGGCCGAAACTCTGCCGGGTCGAGCGCGTCTATCTGGCGAACGGGCGGACGTTCTGATGACCAATCTTGGAACGGTCGACGCCCTCACGCGGAACTGGTGGGCGCTGCTCATCCGCGGCATCGCCGCCGTGATTTTCGGGCTGCTCGCCTTCTTTTGGCCGGCGGCCACCATCGTGGCAATCGGCATCCTTTTCGGCATCTATGCCCTCGTCGACGGAATCTTTGCGATCGTCGCGGCCGTTCGCGCGGCGGAAGCGCATCAGCGATGGTGGCCCTTTCTCCTGGAAGGCGTCGTCGGCATCGTCATCGCGGCGATCACTTTCTACGACATCCGGATCACGCTGCTCGCGCTGTACTTCACCATTGCCGCCTGGGCGTTCATCACGGGCATCTTCGAAATCGTTGCGGGCGTGCAGCTGCGCAAGCATATCGCGAACGAGATTTGGCTGATCGTCGGCGGCATCGCGTCGATCGTCTTCGGCTGTCTCATGCTCTGGTTTCCGCTCGCCGGAGCCTTCGCGATCATCTGGCTGATCGGCGCGTACGCGATCGTGTTCGGTTTCATCATGATCGCGTTTTCGCTGCGGCTGCGCGCGCACGACGCGTCCCCGGCGTCACCCGTCCCGACCTAAGGGCGGCAGTCCGATGCACGGCGATGCCGGCACGATCGTCGTCGGGGGCGGTCACGCCGGTGTCGAAGCCGCGCTCGCGTCGGCCCGGCTCGGCGTGCCCACGCTGCTCGTCACGGGCGACCCGGACAAGATCTGCACCCTGGCGTGCAACCCGTCCATCGGCGGCAGCGCGAAGGGGCAGCTCGTGCGAGAGATCGACGCGCTCGGCGGGGCGATGGGCGGCATTGCCGACCGCTGCAGCCTCCACGCGCGGTTTCTCAATGAGAGCAAAGGGCCTGCGGTGCGCGCGTTGCGCCAGCAAATGGACAAGCCGGCCTACGCGGGCGCGGCTGCGGCGCTGCTGCGGAGCCAGTCGAACCTCGCGATCGTCCAGGGTCTCGTCGAGGACCTCATCGTCGACGCGGGCACCGTTCGGGGCGTACGCTGCGCGGACGGCACGCAGCACTATGGGTCGAGCGTCGTGCTGGCCACGGGGACGTTCTTAGGAGGAAAGTCCTTCTGCGGCGAGGTCGTACGGCGCGAAGGCCGCTTCGGCGAGGCGCCGGCGATTGGGCTGGCCGCGACGCTGCGGCGCTTGGGGTTTTCGACCGCTCGGCTGAAGACCGGCACGCCGCCTCGGATCGACCGCAGCAGCGTCGACTACGATGCAATGGCGCGGCAGCCGCCCAGTTCGCGGCCGCTCCTCTTCTCGTACCGCAGCCCCGTCCAGTTCGCCGGGCCGCAGATCGCCTGTTTCGTCACCCAGACCACCGAGCGTACGCACGCGTTGGTGCGCGAAAACCTCCATCGCTCTCCGCTCTACGGCCTGGACCTCATCCGGGGAATCGGTCCGCGATATTGCCCGTCGATCGAAGACAAGGTCGTGAAGTTCGCCCACAATCCGACGCATCAGATCTTCATCGAGCCGGAGGGCTGGGACGAACCGACGCTCTACGTCGGCGGCTTTTCGACCTCACTGCCCGCGGAAGTGCAGCTCGCAATGCTGCAGACGATGCCCGGCCTGGAGGCGTGCCGGATGGTGCGAGCCGGCTACGCCGTCGAATACGACATGGTGCCGCCGATCGAGCTGCGGGAAACGCTGGAAACCCGGCGCATCCGCGGCCTCTACCACTGCGGGCAGCTCAACGGCACCTCCGGCTACGAGGAAGCCGCCGCACAGGGATTAGTCGCCGGAGTCAATGCCGCACGTGCCGCCCGCGGCGACGAACCCCTGCGGCTGCTGCGCAGCGACGCGTACATCGGCGTGCTCGTCGACGACCTCGTCACCAAAGGCGTCGACGAACCGTACCGGATGCTGACGTCGCGCGCCGAGCATCGCGCAGTGCTCCGCCACGATAACGCCGACCTCCGGCTCACGCCCCTCGGCCGACGCGTCGGGCTCGTGGACGACGAGGCCTGGGACGCCTTCGAGAGCCGCCGCGCTGCCCTGCGCGGGGCGCTCGGGCGCGCCGCGACGACTCGTATCGGCGAGCGCACGATCGGCGCCGAGCGATTACACGGCGCCGCCAGCGTCGCGGACGCGCTGCGGCGCCCCGCGATCGGCTTCGCCGACGTTGCCGGCTCCCTCGAGCCTCCCGTCGACGCCGAGATCGGGGAGCGACTGGCCATCGAGATCAAGTGCGAGGGCTACGTTCGCCGGGAGCAGCTCGCAATCGCCAAGGCACGCAAGTCCGAGGAGGCGAGAATCCCCGACGATTTCGATTTTGCGGCGATTCGCGCGCTCTCGCGCGAAGCGCGTGAAAAGCTGATGCGGCAGCGGCCGGCCACCCTTGGCATCGCGGGGCGCATCTCCGGCGTGAGCCCCTCGGACGTCGCGATCGTCGCGATGTTCCTCCACCGCGATGAACGAGCGCCTGCCGAAAAAACGCCCGCTCGGAGCTCGTAACGGCGAACGGCGCGATGTGAGTTCGTCGGCCCGCGCGGAGTTAAACGGCCTGCTCGAGCACGCCGGCGTGGAGCCGCCGCTACGGGAACGCCTCGCAGCCTACGGCGCGCTGCTCCTGGAGGCCAATCGCCAACTCAATCTCACCGGCGCTAAATCGCCCAAAGAACTCGCCGACCACCTGCTCGACAGCCTGACCGTCGTGCCGTACGTTCGCGATCCGCTCATCGACGTCGGTTCGGGGGGAGGCCTCCCGGGGGTTCCCATTTCGCTCGCTACCGAAGTGGCCGTCACCCTCGTCGAGGCCACCCTCAAGAAGGCGCGGTTCCTCGAGATGGCGCTCGACCGGCTCGGCCTTCGCGGAGCCATTGTCGCCACGCGCGCCGAAGTTGCCGCCCATCAGGACGCGTTGCGGGAGCGTTTTGCGAGCGGCACGGCCCGCGCCATCGCCAGCGCGCCCACCGTGGCGGAACTCCTCCTGCCCTTCATCGCGCTGGAGGGCGTTGCGATTCTCCAGCGCGGAAAATTCGACGATGCGGAGCGCCGCGCCCTAGAAGACGCCTGCCTCATGCTGGGCGCCTCGCTCGAAGCGGAGACCCCGCTCGACGACGGGCGTCGAATCGTCGTCGTGCGCAAACACAGCGTGACGCCGGCGCGCTTTCCACGGCGCAGCGGCATGCCGGAGAAACGCCCCCTCTGCTACGGCCCGCGTCGTCCATGAGCGCAAATTGTTTCCCGTGAAACATTGACCCGCGCCCCCGAGGCGATACGATGCTTCTGATGCCGGCAGTCCCCCTCGACGACCAACTCGCATCCGTGCTGCCGGACGGCGCGCTCTTTGCCGTGGGCGGCCGCGTCCGGGACGAAGTGCGGGCGGAACGAGAAAGCATCGAACGATCGGCCCCAGATTCCGACTATCTCGTCGTGGGCTTGTCCCTTGCTGAGGTGGTAGACCGCCTGCAACGGCTGGGGCGCGTCGACCTCGTCGGGGCGTCGTTTGCCGTCTTGAAGCTCACCGTCGATGGAGAGACGGTCGACGTCGCCTTGCCCCGCCGCGAGCGGTCGCTCGGCGCCGGCCATCGTGACTTCGTCGTCGAGAGCGGCCCGGAGGTCACCCTCGAGGACGACCTTGCGCGACGCGATTTTCGGATGAATATGCTGGCGAGGGGGCTGCCGGCTGGAGCGATCGTCGATCCCTACGGGGGCCGGGCCGATATTCGTGCCCACCGCATCGACGTCGTGAAAGCTCAAGCGTTTCAAGAGGATCCGCTGCGCATGCTCCGAGCCGCGCAGTTTGCCGCCCGCTTCGACTACTCCGTGACGGCTGCGGTGCAGGACGCCATGCGGGCCGCGGCCCCGCTCGTGCGGTCGGTCTCCGCGGAGCGAGTGCGGGACGAATTCCTGAAGCTGCTCACCAAGGCAGGCAAGCCTTCGATCGGGTTAGAGCTCCTTCGCGAGACCGGCGTGCTGGGGTACATCTGGCCTGAACTGCTCGAGGGAGTCGGCGTCGATCAGAACGAGTGGCACGCGTACGACGTCTGGGGCCATAGCATGGCCTCCGTCGACGCGTCGCCGCTCGGCGACACGACCGTCCGCCTGGCCGCCCTCCTCCACGACATCGGCAAACCGCGCACGAAGGACGGGCCCCATTTTTACCGGCATGAAATCGTGGGCGCCGATATGGCTCGCTCCATGCTCGAGCGCGTTCGCTTTACACGAGAAGTCGCGCAAACGACCGAGCATTTGGTGCGCCACCATATGTATTCAGCCGATCCCCTGCTCAGCGACGCCGCGCTTCGGCGCCTCATCCGCAGGATTGAGCCACAAAATATCGAACGTATGTTCGCATTACGTCATGCCGACATTGCCGGCAGCGGCTTGCCGGAACGCGATGGGGGCAACCGGGCGTTCGAGACGCGAGTTCGCGCCGAGCTCGAACGCAAGCCCGCATTCTCCGTCCGCGACCTGGCCGTGACCGGAAGCGACGTCGTTGCGGCGCTCGTTCGCCGCGGTGACGCGCCCCCGGGCTTCGCGGGCGACGAGCGCGTCGGCGCCGCGCTGCACTGGCTCTTCGAGCAGGTCACCGACGTCCCGGAACGTAACGAGCGCGGCTTGCTGCTGCCATTGCTCGAGCAGTATTTATCGCGGGCGCACGGTTCGTAGTGGGCAGAATCATCGCTCTCGTGAACCAGAAGGGCGGCGTCGGCAAGAGCACGACTGCGGTCAACCTCGGCGCGGCGCTCGCCGTCCTCGGCCGGCGCGTCCTCGTCGTCGACACCGACCCGCAAGGTAATGCGACGACCGGTCTCGGCGTCGAAAAAGCCGCCCTGACGCGTGACATCTATCACGTGCTGATGCAAGAGATTCCGCTCGAACGCGTCATCGTCCGCACGGAGATCGACGGTCTTTCGCTCGCGCCCGCAACGATCAATCTCGCCGGCGCCGACGTTGAGCTGGTCGCCGCGCTCTCTCGCGAGACGAGGCTGCGACAGTCGCTCGCGCCGGTCGCCGAGCAGTACGATTTCGTGTTCGTCGATTCGCCGCCGTCGTTAGGGCTGCTGACGATCAACGCGTTAACGGCCGCGCACGAGTGCGTCATCCCGGTGCAGGCGGAGTTCTACGCATTGGAAGGGCTCGCGCAGCTCAGCAGCGTCATTTGGCGCGTTCGCGACGCGCTCAACCCGGCGCTGCACGTCAGCGGCGTGCTCGTAACGATGTTCGACGGACGCACGCGACTGGCGATGGAAGTCATCAGAGAACTCGAGAAGTTCTTTCCGCACGAAATTTTCCGCACGCAGATTCCGCGCAACGTTCGGATCTCGGAGGCGCCGTCGTACGGAAAGCCGGTAATTCTGTTCGACCCCAAAAGCCGCGGCTCGCAGTCGTACTTTGCCGTCGCACGCGAAATGCTCGAGCCGGCGCGGACGCCGGCATGAGCGCTCCGAAACGCGGGTTGGGACGCGGCTTGGCCGCGCTGCTCGGCGAAGGGACGATCCCCGGAGCCGGCGCGCAAGAAATCGTTCGCGACATTCCGATCGGTGAAATTCGTCCGAACCCGTTCCAGCCGCGCAAGACGTTCGGCACGGAATCGCTCGAAGAACTCAAGGGTTCGATCTCCGAGTACGGCGTGCTCGTGCCGATCATCGTGCGGCGCCGCGGCGACGGATACGAGCTCATCGCCGGCGAGAGGCGCTGGCGCGCGTCGGCCGCGCTGCTGCGGCCGACGATTCCCGCGATCGTACGTGCCAGCGACGACCGTCAAACGCTCGAGCTCGCCATCGTCGAAAATCTGCAGCGCGAGGATCTCAATCCGCTCGAGGAGGCAGCCGGTTTTGCCCACCTCATCGAGGAGTACGGGCTCACGCAGGACGAGGTCGCGCGCCGGCTCGGCAAGAGTCGTCCCGCCGTGGCCAACACGCTGCGGCTCCTGGCGCTCAGCGACGGCGTCAAGGCGCTCCTCGCCGGCGGCCGGCTCTCCGCCGGTCACGCGCGCGCACTGTTATCGGCACCGCAAGCGGATCGCGCGGCGCTCGCGCGGCGCGCGGCCAACAACGGCATGACCGTGCGCGCGCTCGAGCGGCTCGTGGCGGCGCTCGATAGTAACTCGCCCCGCCAAGGTGCGCCGGCGCGTACGGCTTCGCCCGAGGAGCGCGACTTCGAAGCACGACTGCGCGAGAAGTTCGGGACGCACGCGGCGATCGTGCGCCGCGGCCGCGGCGGCCGCATCGAGCTGCGTTTCAGCGACGAACACGAGCTCATGCGCCTCGGCGACGTTCTCCTCCGGCGCGACGAGTGATGTTCGTCCCGGTGTCGCGCATCATCGCGCTGCTGATGTCGGCGGTGCTCTGTTTCGCCCTGCTCGTTCCGCTGGCGCTCGCCCGCCATAACACCGGCCTCGCGATGTTCGTCATCGTCGTATTCGTCGCTTATCTCGCAGGAAACGTCGTCTTATGGCAGCGCATGCGCCCGCGCGGATAGAACGCGCCGCGCGCCTGCGCGGTGTCTACGCCATCGTCAACGAAAACGACCACATGCTCGAACTCGCGCGCGCCGCGCTCGACGGCGGCATCCGCCTCATGCAGTATCGCGCGAAAGCGGGAATCGTTGCACGGAACGTGCGCCGGCTGCGCGCGCTGACGCGCGCATCCGACGCCTTGCTCGTCATGAACGACGATTGGCGCGCAGCGCTTGCATTCGATTGCGACGGCGTGCATCTCGGCCCCGGCGACGACGGCTTCGACGACATCGCGCCCGTGCGCGCCGCGGCCGACGGATTGCTCGTCGGCGTTTCCTGCGGCACGGCGGCGGAGCTGCGGCGCTTCGCCACGGACGACGTGGATTACGTGGGCGTCGGTTCCGTGTATTCCACCGCCTCGAAAACCGACGCGGGCGATGCGATCGGCGTCGAGGGCTTGAGGGCGCTCGCGCGCGCCTCCCCGCTGCCCGTCGCCGCCGTCGGCGGTATCACGCTCGAGCGGCTGCACGACGTGCGTTCCAGCGGCGCAGCGATGGCCGCGGTGATCGGGGCGATCGCCGGTGCGGCCGACGGGAGGCGTGCCGCGCACGACTTGGTGGTGCGATGGAACGAGTGACGCCGATCGTCCTTTCGATCGGCACGAGTCATCCCTGGAACGTTGCCGGCGTCGGCCGCGACCTCGTCGTCGGCGCCAACCTCGGCGTGCGCGTCTTTACCGCCATTGCCGCCGTCACCGCGCAAGATGCGCGCGGCGTCGTCGCCCTCCACGCGGTGCCGACCGAGATCTTTGGCGAGCAGCTCGGCGCACTGCCATGGGACGCCGCGGGCGCCGTTCGCATCGGAGCGCTGCCCACGCTTGCGGCGGTGAGAGCGGTAGCGCTCGCCGTCCAATCACGGTCGTGGCTGACCGCCGTCGTCGACCCCGTCTTTGCTGCTAGCCGCGGCGGCGATCTTGCCGACGCCGGCGCCCGCGCGGGGGTGCGCGGCGAATTGGCGACGCTCCGCAACGTCGTCCTCACGCCGAACCTCGCCGAGGCGGCAGCGTTGCTCGATACCGAGACGATCGATCGCGACGAATTGCTCTACGCCGCCACCGCCTTACGCGCGCGCGGATGCCTCGCCGTGCTCCTCAAGGGCGGCCATCTCGACGGCGAGCCGGCCGACGCCCTCGCGACGGCCGATGGCGTAGAGATCTACGGTGAGGCTCGGATCGCCGGCCGGATGCACGGCACGGGCTGCACGCTGGCGATGGCGCTGGCGTGCGAACTGGCGCGCGGCGGAGCGCTGCCCGACGCGGTGCGCTCGGCGCGCGCCTACGTGCGCGAGCAGATTGCCAGGCATTGAGCGGCAATTGGTAACATTCTCGCGCGGATGACTCTGACGGTCGAAAAGCGGCCGCGCGTGATGTCGGGAATGCGCCCGACGGGCCCGCTGCATCTCGGTCACCTCGTCGGCGTGCTCACGCAGTGGGCCGGCTATTGTCAGACGGCGGACGCATTCTTCGAGATCGCCGATCTTCACGCATACACGACGGAGTTCGACGACCCGCGCGCGATCCGCGGAGCGCGTGAGGCGATGGTTGCGGTGTGGCTGGCCGCCGGCGTCGACCCGAAAAATTCGACGATCTTTCTGCAGTCGGGCGTGCCCGAGATCGGCGAGCTGCACACATTACTCTCGATGATCACGCCGGTGTCCTGGCTCGAACGCGTCCCGACGTACAAAGGCCAGATCGACGCACTCGGTCAGAAAGTCGCGACGTACGGCTTCCTCGGCTATCCTCTGCTGCAGCTCTGCGACATCGCGGCCTTCCGCGGGGAATACGTGCCGGTCGGCCGCGATCAGGTGGCGCACCTCGAGCTCGGCCGCGAGATCGTGCGCCGCTTCAACCACCTATACGGCGCCGGCGAGGCCATCCTGATCGAACCGCAGCCCACGCTCTCCCAATTTCCGGAAGTGCCCGGCACCGACGGACGCAAGATGAGCAAGTCCTACGACAACGCGATCCTCATCGCCGACGACGAGGAAACCACGACGAAAAAAGTGCGCACGATGGTTACCGATCCGCTCAAGATTCGACGCGGCGACCCGGGCCGGCCCGAGATCTGCCCCGTGTTCGCGCTTTGGCGCTTCGTCAACCCGCGCAAGCTCGACGGCGTCGCCGCGCAATGCCGCTCGGGCGCGCTCGGTTGCGTGCAGGACAAGAGCGAGTTCGCCGAAGAGCTCAACGCGTATTTACGCCCGGTTCGCGAGCGCTACGCAGCTTACGTCGCCGACTCCGGCGTCCTCGAGCGCATCGTCGCGGAGGGCACGTCCCGCGCCCGGGAGATCGCTGCGGGCGTCCTACGCGACGTCAAGCATGCAATGCGGCTAACGTAGCGCGGCGGCGAAACCTTACGCAGCCTACGGCGGGACGTTCGTCCTTGGAGACGCTCCCTCGGCACGTCCTGTGCTCCGGTCGCTCGACTCGATTTTTGAGAAAACAAAGTTTTGAAGAACACATCCTGTGTTGCTCAAAAATCGAGACGCTCCTTAGCCGAACGTCCCGCCGCAGATTGCGTTAGGAAGTTGAGCCTTGGAACTTCGGCAGCGTTTGTGCGATCGACTGAAGCGCCCAGTCGATGTCGTCGAGCGAGGCCGCGTAGGAGAAGCGCAGATAGCCCTTTCCGGCCGGCCCGAAGGACGAGCCGCCGCCGCACGCGACGCCGCCTTCTTCCAGGAAAAACTTCGCGAGCCCGCGGTCGTCGTCGGTGATCGACGAGACGTTGGGAAACGCGTAGAAGGCGCCCTCCGGCAGCAGGCACGAGATGCCGGGAATGTCGTTAAGCCCGTTGACGAGCCGATCGCGCCGCGTGCGGAAGATCTCGTTCATGCGCAGCACCGGCTCGTCCGGCCCGGTCAGTGCCGCGATGCCGGCCATCTGCACGAACGTTGCGACGCAGCTGAACGTGTTGTTGTTGAAGAGCGTCACCGTGCGCGCGAGCCGCTCGGGCATGATCGCGTAGCCGAGCCGCCAGCCCGTCATGGCGTACGCCTTGGAGAAGCCGTCGACGACGATCGTGCGCTCGCGCATGCCGGGCAGCGCAGCAATTGACAGATATTCGGCGTCGAGATAGAAGTTGCGGCTATAGATTTCGTCGGCGAGCACGAGGAAGTCGTGGCGCTGCGCCAGCTCGGCGATGCATTCCAAGTCGCTGCGCGTCAGCACGCCGCCCGTCGGGTTGTGAGGTGAATTGATGACGACGACTTTCGTCTTGTCGGAGACACGGCGGGACAGCTCGTCCAGGTCCATGCGCCAGTTGCGCGACTCGCGAAGCGGGATCGCGTGCACCTTCGCCTCGAGATAGTTCGCGGCCGATGCGTACGCCGGGTATGCCGGGTCGAAGTAGACGAATTCGTCGCCCGGGCCGAGCAGCGCGCTCAGCGTGTTCCAAATGACGGGCTTGGCACCCGGCGAGATGACGACGTTCTCGGCCTGCCACTCGGGCGCGATCCGCCGGAAGCGGCTCGCGTATTCGGCGATCGTCGCGCGCAGCGACGGCAGGCCGCTGGAGGGCGTGTAATGCGTGTGGTTGTCGTACAGCGCGTCGACGGCCGCTTTCTTTATGCCGTCGGGCGTGTCGAAATCGGGCTCGCCGATTTCCATATGCACGACGCGGCGGCCCCGGGCCTCGAGCTCGCGCGCACGCGCGAGTATCTCGAACGCATTCTCCGATCCCAAGCGCCCGACGGCAGCGGCAAGACGGTCTTCATGAACTGCGAGCATCGCCGGTCGTTTCGCCGGACGGGAGTTGGAACCTGGAACGACGGCGCGCGCGTCACGGCTTCTTGTTGAAATACTTCACGAGAATCTGCCGCGCGATCGGCGCCGCCACCGTAGCGCCGTAGCCGCCGCTGCGGTCGACGAAGACCGCCAGCACGACGCGCGGATGATTCGTCGGCGCCCATGCGATGAACCAGGTGGTATTCGGACCGTTTCCGCCGTCGGTTTCCGCCGTGCCGGTCTTTCCCGAATACGGCAATCCGTCGATCGCTAGGCCGTACGCAGTGCCGCCGGGATCGGTGACTTTCGCCATCCCCGCGCGCACCGCCGCGAGCGCCTGAGGCGTCACCGGAACGCGGCGAATGACGCGCGGCGAAAACCGCGCGATCGGCGCGCCGCCCGAAGTGCGGATCTCGCGGACGACCTGCGGCGTATAGAGCGTTCCGCCGTTGATGACCGCGGACGCGACGTTGACCATTTGAAGCGGCGTGGCTTGCATCGCGCCCTGCCCGATGCCCAAGAAACACGCCTCGCTCGGCTCCATCGGCACGCCGAACTCGCGCATCTCCCAGCTGTTCGTCGGCCAGTTGCCCTCGTTCTCTCCCGGCAAGTCGATGCCGCTCTTCGCGTCGAGACCAAAGGCGAGTGCATATTTTCGCAGGCGCGCGTTTCCAAGCCACCACGATAGCCGGAAGAAATAGCCGTCGCTCGACGCCGCAAGCGCCGGAACGAACGTCGTGTTGCCCAAGCCGCCCGCGGCGATGTCGCGCGCGTAATAGCCCCCGCAGTTCCATCCGCCCGTATCGTCGACGACTTGATCGACCTTCACGACGCCCTCGGTGAGGGCCGCCGATCCCGTCACCATCTTGAACGTGGAGCCGGTCGGCGTGGCCGCGGCGATGGCGCGGTTGAAGAGCGGCTGTGCGGCGTCGGTCAGGTCGTACGCGATGCGCTTCCATCGGTTCGCCGCGAAGTCGTTGGGATCGTAGTTGGGATAGCTCGCGAGCGCCAGAACGTTGCCGTTCCACGGATCCTCGGCCACGACGGCGCCCGAGAGGGCGCGACCGCGGCCCAGCGCGCGAATGCCTTGCGCGAGCGCGGCGTCGGCGATCTGCTGCAGATGCCAATCGACGTTCGTCAGCAACGTGTCGCCGGGCACGGCCGCCTTGAATCCGAGCTTGACGTTGGAGACGACCGCGCCGGTTGCATCGACGACGACGCGTTGACCGCCGGGCGTTCCCCGCAGGTACGCGTCGTACGAAAACTCGAGACCATCCTTACCGATCACGTCGTTGGGCGAATACCCCTGATCTTTTAGCCGTTCGTATTCGTCTTCGGTAATGGCGCCGACGTAGCCGATGAGGTGCGAGGCGAGCGGCCCGTGCGGATAGTCGCGGATCGGCTGCACTTCCAAGTCGACGCCCGGCAGGCTGCCGAGAACTTCCGAGAGCCTGGCGACCGCCGCAACCGGCAGATCGCTCGCGAGAATCACCGGCCCGTACGGTTCGTTGCGCACGACGGCATCGAAACTCGTGTAGTCGATCCCGCGATGGTGCAGCAGGCGGTACGACAGGGCACGCCGCTCGACCCCGATGATGCCTGCGAGCTTCGTCAGCTCGTCGTCCACGTTCGTGACCTGCGACGGAATCAGTGCTACGACGAACGACGGCCGGCTGCGCGCCATCACCGTATGGTTCCGGTCGTAGATCATGCCGCGCGGCGCGGCAACCGGAATGAGACGCACCTGGTTCGCCTGAGCGGCGGCGCGATACCGGTCACCGTCGACGAGCTGCACGGCGATCAAGCGCGCGAGCAGAGCGAGGAACGACAGCGCCAGGATCGTTACGAACGCCGCCACACGCCACGCCGGGAACCGCCAAGGCGTTTTTCGCGGCGGCCCCGTGCGCTGCATCATCGCGCGGTATCGATGCGGCGGACGACCAGCATCGCCGCCGACACCAACGCCGCGTTGAGCACGCTTTGGAAGACGGCTTCGCGCAGGTGCGTCGCACCGAGGCCCGGCGGGTAGCCGCCGAGCGCACACGCAACCCAGAAAATCAGCGCGCGCGCGAGCGTCGCCACGATCGTGATGCCCGCGACGAGCGGAAGGGAGTCGGCGAAGAATCCGCGCGACAGCCGGCTGGCGATGACGGCTGCGACGGCGGTAGCGATCGTCCAGGCCGCGCCTGTCTGCGCCGCCAGTGCGTCTTCGCACAGGCCGGCAACGAGCCCGCACAGCGCCCCGCGCCGGGCGTCGACCCGTATCGCGTACCACACGACCACCACGAGGACGACGCTCGGAACCACGCCGCGAATTGCGAGGTAGTGGACGATCGTCGATTGCGCGACGAGGGCCGCGGCAAGCCACGGCGCGGCGACGTACCACGCCGGACCGACGAACGGCGCGACGTGCGGCTTATTGCGAGATGACGACAACGCGGTCGAGGGCGCCGAGATCTACTGCGGTCTTGAGCACGACCGTCTGATAGAGCGTCGCGTCGCCGCGCTCGACGGCGGTGACCGTGCCGATCGGAACGCCGGAATGGAACGAACGCCCCTCGCCCGTCACGACGACGTCGCCCACGCGCAGCGCCGCATCCTGCGGGACGTACTCGACGACGACGCTGCTGAGATTGCCGCGCGCGATACCCCACCAACGGCCGCGCCGAACGACGGCAGGGATGCGGCTCGTGTAATCGGTTGCCAGCAGCACGGTGCTGGAAAACGGCGTGACGGCGATTATGCGGCCGACGACGCCCGCGGCAGAAACGACCCCGTCATCGCGCCGAATGCCCTCGCGCGATCCCTTATCGATCGTCACCGCGCGCGACTCGTTTTCCGGTGGAAAACCGACGACGCGTGCCTCGATGCCGTGGTAGAGGTCGACCATCGGCCGCACGCTGCTCTCTGCGGCGTACGCGGCAGCCAGCTCGTGAACGCGGGCGGTTTCCTCCAGCAGGCGCTCGTTGCGCGCGCGCAACTCGCGGTTCTCGCGAGCAAGCCCGGGCAACGCGACGACGGCGCTCGCCGCCGCGCGGGTCGCGCCGATTCCAGCCGAAACGGCGGTCTGCGCGAAACCGAACGCGGAGCCGGCGATCGTCGCGATCGGGCTGACCGTTCCGGAGCGCTGCGCGATGACTTGCAGCAACGCCAAAGCCGCAGCCACGATGATGATGCCAATCAGCGCAAAGAGCTTGCGATCGTCGCGATAGGTAAAGATAGGTGCCCTCCAGGGCGGCCTCACTTCGTGTCCGGGAGGGTAAATCCCAACCGTCGCAGCGCCCGCACGACCCGCGCCAGCGGCAAACCTACGACGGTGTAGAAGTCGCCGTCGATCGACTCCACGAGCGCCGCGGCGCGCCCCTGGATACCGTAGGCGCCGGCCTTGTCGAGCGGCTCGCCGCTTGCAACGTACTCCGCGATTTCATCGGCCCCGAGTGCGTAGAAGCGCACGCGGGTGGTCGAGCACTCCCGTACGGGCTCCGGTCCTCCCGAAACCGCAAGCACGAAGGCGGTATGGACGAAATGCTCCCGGCCGGAAAGCGTCTGCAGCATGCGCGTCGCCTCGCCGCCGTCGCGCGGCTTGCCCAGCGCCGCCCCATCGACGTCGACCACCGTATCGGCGGCGAGGACCGGAACGCCGGCGGCGACGGCACCGGATTGCAGTACGGCCGCGAGCTTTGCGCCGGCGTGGGCGCCGGCCAACGCGGCAGGCGCAATGCCGGCGATGGGCGGCTCCTCGTAACCGCTCACCCGCACTTCCACCGTCAATCCGAGCGAGCGCAGCAGCTCCAAACGGCGCGGGGAAGCACTCCCGAGGACGATGGTGGTCAGCCGCTTATTCGTAGCGGCGGCCGCCGATTTCGATGTAGCCCCCTTCGTGGCGCCCGCGCGGATCGTGGTGCGTCCAATGCACGACGCCGCCCAGCGGATAGTATTCGTACTCACCTTTCACGGTGACGCGCTGCGCCGGCACGAGCGGAAACGATCCGGTGAAGTCCGTGTTTGCCTCCACGCGAACGATGAGGCTGCACCCCGACGCGAGCCTGAGCAGGAAGCCCTCATGCGGACTGACGCGTCCCGGCGCGACGCCGAGCACGCGCGTCACCGCACCGTCCGCGATCACTTCGACGTTGGAACGCGCGGCGGAATATGCGGCGCAGACTGCCCCGTCGTCGGGCGCCGACTTCGCGGCGCACCCTGCAAGGAGACACGCCGCGACCGCCGCCGCTAGCGCGGCCGTCGCGCTATGCCGTGCCATCGAAACCGTAGAGGCGCTGCGCCACGATGTATTTCCAGGCCGGCTCCGGGACGAGGTAACGGATGCTGCGTCCCTGCGCGATGAGCGAGCGCACGAGCGTGGCCGATTCCGGGATCTCCGGGAGATTCAGGGTCGCAACGCGCTCCCGCAATGCCGGCGGCACCGCGGCGATCACGCGTGCGAGTGCGTCCGCGCGCACGCCGGGCCGTGGGGCGATGGCAAAGCGCTCGAGGGCCTCGAGCACCTCGTCGAAGCGCACCCACGTTGCGTTGACGAGCGAATCCGCACCGATGATGAAGGTGAGCCGCGCGCCGGGATACTTGCGCTGCAGGCGCGGCAGCAGGTCGGCAGTGTAGCCGCTGCTGTTTTCGGCCAGATCGGTATCGTCGAGCTCGAAATGGGGATTGCTCTCGATCGCGCCGAGCACCATCGCGCACCGATGTGCGGCGTCCGCGTGCGGTTTGCCGCGATAGTGTGCGTTGCTCGTCGGCAGGAAGAGCACGCGATCGAGGCCCTCGATAAGCCGCGCCGACTCGGCGACGAATAGATGCGCGTTATGGATGGGATCGAACGTTCCCCCGAAGATCCCGAGCTTCATGAGTACGTGAACTCGTACGGGCCGATGCGTACCGTATCCCCTTCGCGCGCTCCGAGCTCGCGCAGCCGCTTCTCAACGCCGATCTTCGCGAGCGCGCGTTCGAAGCGCGCGAGCGCCTCGTCTGATTCAAAGTTCGTCATGGCGGCGAGCCGTTCGACCCGTTCGCCGGAAACGACGAAGGCGTCGCCTTCGCGCGCAATCTCGAACGCGTCGTGCGCGACGAGCTCGATGCGGGCGACCGGCGGCGCGACGACCTGCGGCGGAGGTGCCGACTCGATTGCGCGCGCGACGGCGAGCACTGCGTCTCGCACGCCTTCACGCGTCGCCGCGCTGATGCCGCGGATTTCTGGAAAGCGCTCGCGCAGCGCTTCCAGCGATTCGCGCGCGCTCGGCAGATCGATTTTGTTGAGCGCGAGCAGCATCGGCTTTTCAATCAACGCCGCATTCCATGCCGCGAGCTCTGCTTCGATCATCGCCTTGTCCTCGAGAATTTCGTCGAGAGGCTTGGCGCCGTCGAGCAAATGGAGCAGCACGCGCGTGCGTTCGACGTGCCGCAAAAATTGGTCGCCCAAGCCGCTTCCTTCGTGCGCGCCGGCGATCAAGCCGGGCACGTCGACCATCACGAACGAGTCGTCGTCGCCGATGCGCACGACGCCGAGCTGCGGCTCGAGCGTGGTGAACGGATAGTCGGCGATCTTGGGACGCGCGGCGGAGACGACGGAGAGCAGCGTCGACTTACCGGCGTTGGGCACGCCGACGATCCCGCAATCGGCCAAGAGGCGGAGCTCGAGCCGCAGCGCGTGACGCTCCCCGGGCTCGCCGCGCTCCGCGAAGCGCGGCGCCTGACGGACGCTCGTCGCGAAGTGCTGATTACCGAGGCCGCCCCGGCCGCCTTTGGCCACGAGGATACGCGTGCCCGGAACCTTGAGGTCGGCGAGCAGAAGCTCCGCAGCGTTCTCGTCTACGCGGAACACCAGCGTGCCGACGGGGACGGCGATCGTGACGTCCTCGCCGCTGCGTCCGGATTTATTCGACGACCCGCCCGCCTTGCCGGCGTCGGCCGCAAAGGTGCGGCGGAAACGAAACTCGACCAGCGTCGTGAGCTCGGGTGTCGCCTCGACGTAGATGCTGCCGCCGTGGCCCCCGTCGCCGCCGGCTGGCCCGCCCTTGGGCACGTATTTCTCGCGGCGCCATGCGATGATGCCGTCGCCGCCGTCGCCGCCTGCCACCGTGATCGCGGCTTCGTCGATGAACTGCACGGTCTACGCGATACGGGAAAGGAAAAGGGGCCGGGCGGCCCCATACGGTGCGTTCGTGGGCGGCGGCTCAGGCAGCCGGGACGATGGAGACCTGCTTGTGGTTGCGGCGACTGCTGAATTCCACGGTACCGTCGACCAGCGCAAAAAGCGTGTGGTCCCGCCCGATTCCGACGTTCGATCCCGGGTAAAACTGCGTGCCGCGCTGGCGCACGATGATGTTTCCGGCAATCACCCGCTCGCCGCCAAAGCGTTTGACCCCGAGGCGCTGGGCGTTGGAGTCGCGGCCGTTGCGCGTGGAGCCGGCGCCCTTTTTCGACGCAAAAAGCTGCAGATCGAAGTCAAACATAGCCGGGCCATTGTAGCAAAGCGGCCCAAAAATGCAACGCTCGGGCGGCGGTCCGGCCCGGGCCCGCCGCGCCGTCTTTCCACATCTGTGGACAAGCTTGTGGAGAAGCGTCCGTCTGACGGGCAGCGGGGCCGCGCGTACGCCTTATTTTGCCGAGCAATTCAGGCTTCCGGGGCGACCCCAATCGGGTCGTTCATAAGGCGGAAAAACTCCCGAAATAGCGTTCTTATGCGCCTGTGGATAAGTGGATAAAGTCGTGTATAGGTTCCGCAGGACCGGGGTTTCATTAAGCCAAGTGATTGCGCCCTCACGGGGGTGGCGCAGCACGATTACCCTTCCACAGGGCCGGCTGCGAGAGCGATGTCGAGACGCTAAAAAAGGACGCACAGGATGGCGCTTGCGATCAATTCGGACATCTCCAACGAGCATTGGCAATCCGCCCTCGATACGCTCGAGCGCACCTTCTCCAAGCCGGTCTTCGAGATGTGGATCAAGCCGATCCGCTTCATCTCGCTTCATGGCAACGAGCTGCACCTCGCCGTACACAGCAAGTTTGCGCAGGACTGGGTAGGGAGCAAGCTTCGGGGCCAAATGATCGGGGTGCTCAGCGAGCTCTTCGGCACCCCCATCGAGCTGCGGCTCTCGGTGGCCGAGGCCGCCGAAGGGGCCCGGACGGCACCGCTTTTCCCCACCCGGCCCATGGAAGACTTCCGCAGCGCGAACCTCAACGTTCGCTACACGTTTGAAGAGTTCGTGGTCGGCAATTCCAATCGTTTTGCGCACGCGGCGGCTCAGGCCGTCGCCGGCGCGCCGGCCCATGCCTACAATCCGCTGTTCCTCTACGGCGGCGTCGGCCTGGGCAAGACGCACCTCATGCACGCGATCGGGCACCGCGTGATTCAAGACAACCTCGCCGCCAACGTCGTCTACGCCACGTGCGAGAAGTTCACCAACGAGTTCATCATCGCGCTGCAGAACAACCGCACGCCGGAGTTTCGCAACCGCTACCGCCAGGTCGACGTGCTGCTGATCGACGACATCCAGTTTCTCGCCGGCAAAGAGACCACTCAGGAAGAGTTCTTCCACACGTTCAACGCGCTCCACGAGTCGGGACGGCAGCTCATTATCTCCTCGGATCGTCCGCCGAAAGAGATCCAGACGCTCGAAGCGCGTCTGCGCTCCCGCTTCGAATGGGGTCTGCTCACCGACATTCAGGCGCCCGACCTCGAAACGCGCGAGGCCATTCTTCGCAAGAAGGCCGGTAGCGAAAACATCCCGGTCCCCGACGAAGTGACGTCGTTTATCGCCAAGGTCATTCCGTCGAACATCCGCGAGCTCGAGGGCGCGCTGATACGCGTCATCGCGTACGCCTCGCTCACCAAAGCGCCGATCACGACGGATCTCGCCGCCGACGTGCTCAAGAGCGCCGTCGCACAGGCGCCCTTGCATCGCATCACTATCGGCAAGATCAAGGAAACGGTGTCGGGCGCGCACGGCCTCACCGTCAAGGAGATGGACAACGGACGGCGCGACCAGCGTCTGGCGGGACCGCGCCAGATCGCGATGTACATCGCGACGGAACTGACGAACTACTCGCTCCCGCAAATCGCGCGCGAGTTTGGCAAGAAGGACCACACCACGGTCATGTACGCACGCGACAAGATCAAGGATCAGATGCAGCGCGATGAGGCTTACCGCAACAAGATCCGCCAGCTCATCGCGATGTGCCAGAGCCCCTGAGCAGAGTTGCGCACAGCGGGCCGGTCCTCCGGGTATAAACACCGCCCCCGACGCGTGCGGTGCAGAGGTGTATAACACGAGCGGCCCGTCCACAGTGTTATCCCTAGGGCAAAGTGCAGGTAGCGACGAGCGTAATTGGAGTTGTCCGCAGAATACACCGCCCTACTGCTGCTACGGCTCCGTTTATTTCTTTACTAGGAAAACGAACTCGCACGCCCAACGGTGGAAACGATGAAATTCACGTGCACGACGAAAGACATCACGACGGCGGTCGGGGCCGCCAGCAAGGTTGTAAACGCGCACACCACGGTACCGATCCTTTCGAACGTCCTGCTCCAAGCCGATGATGGCAAGATCGCGGTCCGAGCCACCGACCTGGAACTGACGCTCGAGCACGCCTTTGCCGCCGACATCGAGCAGGGCGGCTCCGTCACGGTGCCTGCAAAACTCTTCGCGAGTTACCTCGGCAATCTCGCTGCCGGCACGCTCGAGCTTACGGGGACTCCGACGCGCGCCAGCGTTAAGTGCGAGCGCAGCAACTACGATTTCCATGCCTTGCCGGCCGACGAATATCCGCCCTTGCCTGCGGCCAGCCGCGGCGCGCAGTTCGACATCGCGGCGAAACGCTTTCGCGAAGCGATCGAGGCGACGATCTTCGCCGCGTCCAGCGAAGAAGCGCGGGGCGCCGTGCTGATGGGGACGCTGCTCGAAGTCGACGGCAACGCGCTGACGATGGTCGCGACCGACGGCTACCGCCTCGCGAAGTTCGCAACGACGCTCGACGAAACCGCGGGCTCCGGCGAAAAGTTTATCGTACCCTCGCGGGCGCTGGCGGAAGCCGCGCGCAACCTTGGAGGAGGCGAGCGAATCGGCGTCAGCGCGCTCGGCGCACAGAGCAATCAGCTCCAAATGAGCAGCGGCGACGTCTCGATTACGGTACGCCTCGTCGACGGTCAGTATCCCAACTATCAGCAGGTGATTCCGGCGAAGTTCGATCGTTCGATCACGGTCAGCACGCCGATGCTCATCGGCAGCCTGCGCCGCGCAGAGCTCGTCGCCGGCGACCGCGCCAGCATGGTAAAGCTTGCCATCGCGAACCAGACCCTCATCGTAACGGCAAGCTCCGACATCTCCGGAAACGCCTATGAAGAGCTCGAGGTCGAGCAAACCGGCGAGGACTTGACGATCGCCTTCAACGCGCGGTACCTCGTGGAAATACTCAACCACGTGAAAAGCGACAGAACCGCGATCGAGTTCCTTGGGCCGCTCTCGCCGGCGGCGATCCGGCCGTTGGAGCCTCTCGAGTCGGGTCAGCAGCTCTACGTGCTCATGCCGTTGCGGCAATGATGTGCTGCTGCGACGGTTAGAGCTGTCGAACTTTCGCAACTATTCGGAACTCACTCTCGAACCGTCCGCCGGACTGAACGTCTTCGTCGGCGCGAACGCACAAGGAAAGAGCAACCTACTCGAAGGTATCGCGATGCTCGGAACGGGCAAGTCGTTCCGCACAACGCGCGATGCCGATACCGTGCGCGCGGGATCCGACATGGGCGCCCTGCAAGGCGAAGCGTCTTCGCATGCGGGAATCGTGAAGCTCGCGTGCACCATTGAGAAGGCGGATCGGGGCACGCGCAAGACGTACACCGTCAACGGCGCGCCGGTGCGCTATGCGGGCTATCTCGGCAGAATGCGAATCGTGACGTTCGTCCCTGCCGACCTACAGCTCGCAGGGGGAACGCCGGGCGCGCGCCGTGCGTTTTTGAACGGCGCACTCGCGCAGGCCGATGCGCGCTACTACTACGAGCTCGCGCGCTATCGCAAGGCCCTCCAGCAGAAGAACGCGCTCCTGCGCGGGACCGTTGGGCCGGATGCGGAGCTCCTCGCGGTGTACGACCGTGCGTTGGTCGCTGCCGGTACCCACATCATGCTCGCACGCGACGGGCTCGTCCGCGCCCTCGCGCAGAGCGCGGCGGACGCCCACGCACGCTTCGCTAAAAACGAGCGCCTCGACGTGCGTTACGAGCCCAACGTCGTCTTCGAAGCGCCCACTGCCGAGGCGATCGCCGCGGCGTTCGAAGAGCGCATGCGGCACGTGGCCGACGCAGAGCGCTCGCGTCAGGCCGCGCTCGCCGGTCCGCATCGTGACGACCTCAGCCTCACGGTCGGCGGCGCGCCGCTCGCGGCTTACGGATCGCAGGGGCAGCAGCGCACGGCGGTACTCGCCATCAAGGTCGCCGAATATGCCGTCATGCGCGAACGCTCGAACGAGCCGCCGTTGCTGTTGCTCGACGACGTCCTGTCAGAACTCGACGAAGATCGTGCGACGGCGTTCCTCGGGGAGCTCGGCGAGTATCACCAAGCCTTCGTGACGGCGACGCAGCGCCCGTCCGAGCTGCCGCCCGGCGCACGCGTCGCGCGCATCTCCGCCGCGCACGTGCGCGAATGGGCGGCATGCTGAAACTTTCGAACGCCATCTCCGGCTGGCGTCCGACGGCGCCGGCGCGCGAGCCGATCGTGCTGATCGAGGCAGCGTGGGAAGACATCGTCGGCGCGCAGGTGGCGCAGCACTCGCATCCCATCCGCATCGCCGGCGAGACGCTCTTCATCGTGACCGGCTCGAGTGCGTGGAGCAATCAGCTCAGCTTGCTCGCGGAACAGGTCGTGAAAGCCGTATGCGCGCGCCTTCCCGACGCCGGCGTGACGCAGCTGCGCTTCCGCGTCGGTAAGGTGCCGGCGAGGCACGTCGAGCCCGCGGCTCGCCGCCGAGACGCGCATGCCGGTGCTCGGGCCGAACGTCCGGCGGCGGCCTCGGCCGCCGAAGCGCTCGAGCGCTTCCGGCAAGAGGTCGAACGCGGCAACCACGCTAAGCGCTCGGAAGGGTGGAAACCGTGTCTGCGCTGCGGCGCGCTCGTCGAGCCGCGACGTGAAGGCCTGTGTGCCTCCTGCGCCGTCGCCGGCGACCGGGAACGCGCGCAAGCCGCGGCGCGGCTGCTCTTCGAGGCGCCGTGGCTCGGATATGCCGGAACGGCGGCGCTGGTTTCGGGGTTGAAGGAAGAGGACTACGAGCGGATTCGCGTCCAGCTGCTTACGCGCTGGTGGGCGACGCTCGTGCGGGCCTGCGCCGCAAAACGCCTGTCGAAAGACGGACGCGAGCGGCTCGTCGCCAGCTCCTACGTGCTGCTGCGCAGTAGGATACCGCCGGAGGAAATTCTTCCGGCAACCGTGCGCAGCATTTTAGGCGAGGAGATTCACGACTTGATTTATCGAGAGCAACAGAAAGCGTAATGTCGACGAACTATACGGGCGAGCAGATCGAGGTCTTACGCGGGCTCGAGGCGGTGCGCAAGCGCCCGGGCATGTACATCGGCAACACCGCCGAACGCGGGCTGCATCAGCTCGTCTACGAGGCGGTGGACAACGCCGTAGACGAGGCGCTGGCCGGCTACGCGCGCAACGTGCGCGTCGTCATGTACCGCGACGGGTCATGCTCGGTCGAGGACGACGGACGCGGCATTCCCATCGACCTTCACGCCGAGGAACGGCTCCCCGCCGTGGAAGTCGTCATGACGATCCTTCACGCCGGCGCAAAGTTCGGCAAGGGCGGCTACAAGGTATCGGGTGGTCTGCACGGCGTCGGCATCTCCGTCGTCAACGCCCTCTCCGAGTGGACGGTCACGCAGGTGAAGCGCGACGGCTTCGTGTGGCAGATGAAATTCGAGCGCGGCGCAACCGTGCAGAAACTCAAGAGGATCGGCAAGGCCGACGGCACCGGGACGCTGCAGTGGTTCAAGCCAGACACCGAAGTGTTCGAGGTCACGGAGTTTCACTGGGACATCCTGCAAAAGCGCCTGCGAGAGCTGGCCTTCTTGAACCGTGGCCTCTCGATCACGCTGCGCGACGAGCGCGGCGAGGCGGTGCGCGAACGCAACTACACCTTCGACGGCGGCATCGTTTCGTTCGTGGAATGGCTCAACGAGAAGAAGGACCCGCTGCATCCGATCATCTCGACGCACGCCGAACGCGACGGCGTCGACGTCGAGGTCGCCATGCAGTACACCGGCGCGTATGCCGATCAAATCTATTCGTATGCCAACAACATCGGCACGATCGAAGGCGGCATGCATCTTCAGGGCTTTCGCCAAGCCATGACGACCGCGGTCAACGGCTACGCGCGCAAGCGCGGCATGCTCAAAGAGTCGGAAAACTCGCTTTCGACCGACGACATCGTCGAAGGGCTCACGGCCGTCGTCTCGGTCAAGCTCCAGGATCCGCAGTTCGAGGGCCAGACCAAGACCAAGCTCGGCAACGCGAGGGTGCGCAGCATCGTCGCCGGGCTCGTGTCCGAGCAGTTGGAATTCTTTCTCGAAGAGAACCCGAAGTACGCACGCGCCATCGTCGACAAATGCATGCAGGCGCAGCGCGCGCGCGACGCCGCCAAGAAGGCGCGCGACTTGTCCCGCCGCAAGAACGCGCTCGAAGGATCGGGCCTGCCCGGCAAGCTCGTCGACTGCAAGAACGGCAACGCCTCGGAGAGCGAGCTCTTCTTGGTGGAGGGCGATTCGGCCGGCGGCACGGCGAAGGGCGGCCGCGATCCGAACAACCAAGCCATACTTCCGCTGCGCGGCAAGATCCTCAACGTCGAGAAGGCTCGGCTCGACAAGGTGCTGGCCAACGAGGAAATCCGCACGATGATCACGGCGCTCGGCACCGGCTTCGGCGACGAATTCAACGTGGCGAAGCTGCGTTATCACAAGATCATCATCATGACGGATGCCGACGTGGACGGCTCGCACATCCGCACGCTGCTGCTCACGTTCTTCTACCGGCAGATGAAGCCGCTCGTCGAAGAGGGCCACGTCTTCATCGCGCAGCCGCCATTGTACGGCATTCGGAAGGGCAAGAAGCAGTGGTGGGCGTTCAACGAAGGCGAGCTGAAGTCGATCGTCGGTGACGACGGCAAAGAGTTCACGATCCAGCAGTACAAGGGCCTAGGCGAGATGGACGCAGAGCAGCTCGCCGAGACGACGATGGAGGTAGGACACCGCCGCCTCAAGCAGATCACGGTCGAGGATGCGGTCGAGGCCGAGCAAATTTTCACCGATCTGATGGGCGATAAAGTCGAGCCGCGCAAGCAGTATATCTTCGACTATGCCAAGAGCGTAAAGAACCTCGACCTGTAAGCCGCGGCGTCAAACACTTTAGAAGCCGCTTAATGATGCGGCGGGCGCGCCGGAGCCCGAGAGATAAATAGACCCGAACGTGCTCAAGCGCTTTGCGATCGGCCTGCTGGCCGCGGCGATCGTTCTGGGGCTCGCGGTCGCCAAGCGCCACGAGCTGCTGCGGTTCTCGATCCAAGAAGGCGCCAGGTTAGCAACGGGCTACGACGTCGACGTCGCGGATCTGCGCGTCGGCAGCGGCGGCGCGCTGCTCGCCGGCATTCGCGTCGCGTCGGGCGCGTCGCCGCTCTTGACGGTGCAGCGCGTCGCAATCCGCTATTCGCTCGCAGATCTGCTGCCGGGAAGCCGTCATCGTTTCGGACTGCTTGCCATCGACGTGCTGCGCCCGGCGATCACGCTCACGCGGCTGCGCGACGGGCGCTTCGACCTGCGGCTGCCGAACGGGCCTGTCGTGCCGCAGCCGTGGCGCATCAACGCGGTCCCATTGCGCTTCACCTTGCGCGTGCGCGACGCCCGCATCGACTTGCGCGAGCCCTTTGCTTACGACGAAAGCGCGAAGGACGTTCGCGTGCAAGCCATCGACGCCGATGCTCGCATCGATACAGCGGCGATCACGCGTTACGGCGTGCGCGGCGCCTTTCCCGAGCGTCCCGCCGAACCGTTCAGCATCGTCGGCCGCGTGGACGCGCTGCGCGGCTACGCAAGCCATCGCGCTCGAGCGCGCTACTTGCCGCTCCCGGCGCTCGCGAACTATTTCGCCGACACGAAGGAGGTCCGCATCCTCGGCGCCTCGGCAACGAACTTCGACGCGCGCCTCTACGCGCTCGGCGTCGTACCGAACGTCACGCCGCAGTATCACGTCAGCCTCACGGTCGACGTCGCGGAGGGCCGCATCGCGCTGCGCGCGCTTTCGGCGCCGGTGGAACGCGTCCGTGCCCGGCTCCAGGTAATCGACAACGCGTTCTACGTGCGCGGCGCGACCGCGCTGCTGGCGGGAATTCCACTGCGGATCGAAGGGGGCGCCTACGACTTCGACGGCGTGCTCACGGGCGGTGCGAAGCTGCGCTTGGGCATCCAAGGCGCCGGCGATCTTTCCGGCTTGCGCCGCGCCTTTTCGTTCGCGCGTCCGCAGCCGATCTCGGGAGCCGCGCGCCTGGGGGTGCTCGTTCACGGGCCGATCGGCGATCCGGTGATCGTGGCGCAAGTCGACGCGCCGCGCGCGCACTTTCGCGACATGCCGTTCGAGGCGCTGGCAGCGCGCGTCGTCTATCACTCCAGCGTGGTCGCACTCGCGCCGCTGCAAGTGCGCTACGGCGGCGTCTCGATCGGCGCGCGGGGCGCCATGCACGTGGGGCCGCACGTGCAGTCGCTGTTCGCGCTGCACGTGCGCGGTCTCGCGAGCCGGCTGCCCTATCTCAACGAGATGCTCGGCGACGAACCGATCGTGTTCGACGCGACTGCGAGCGGGCGGGACCTCCTCTTTCACGTTGCCGGCAGCGCGTCGTCCGAGCGCGGCGTGTCGCGAATGGCGGCGCTCGTCGAGATGAATCCCGACGGAACCGCGCGCGTCGCGCCGTTTTGGCTGCACACCGCTCGGGGCGACTTCGACGGCGGTTACGCACTCGACCGGCCGCACGACACGAGCGCGTTCTGGCTGATCGCCAACCGCGTGCGTATGCGCCCGCCGCCCTTTGCGGCATTTCCCGGGCTGACGCTGCCGCGCATGCCGGCGGTCGACGCGCGTGCGATCGGCATGACGATCGCCGGCGGCGGAGCCGGCAACGACGTCGCGTTGGCGGGTACGATTGCGGGCACGGGCGCGGCGATCGCGGGCGTCCGCTTCGACCGGATCGACGCGGCGTTCGGCGGGACGCTGCGCAACGCGGCGATGAACCGGCTGCGCGCATCCGGGCCTTGGGGAAACTTCGACGGCAACGGCCAGTTTGCGGGACAGCGCTTCGTCGCGTACGGCGCGTATCGCGGGACGTTCGAAGGGTTACAGCCGTTTTTAGGCAGCGCGATTTCCGGCCATGGGTCGCTGCGCGGCACCGTGGGCGTTGCCATCGAGCCGCAGCGTATCGTCGTGCAAGGATCGCGCCTGCACATGACGGGCGCGACCCTGCGAGGCGTTCCGATCGACGACGCGAGCCTGACGCTCGCGGTGCAGGGAAACCATCTCCAAATCTATTCGGCGCAGGCGCGCGCCGCGGGCGGCGACGTCGTCGCGGCCGGCACGTTGAGCCATCTCGCGCTCGTCGCACGCCGGCTCCACGCGGCGCAGCTGCGCGGCATCGGCCTGCCGCTCACCGCCGGGACGCTGAGCGCGACCGGCGCATTGACCGCTGGGTCACGACTGCCGTCGTTCGAAGGCGGCGTCGCCATCGCCGGCGGACGCGTCGCGAACTTCGCGGTCACGGGAAACGGCGGCGTACGCTTTGCCGGCGATGCCGTAACGCTCGGCCGCGTCGTCGGAGCGTTCGGCGACACCGACGCGCGCGTCGACGGCACGATCGGTTCGTTGACCTCCGGATCGCCGGCATACGCGCTCGACGCTAACGTCCCCGCGGCGGGCGTCGCGAGCGCGCTGCACTCGTTCGGCATAGCGAATCACATGACCGACGGCACGCTCAACGCGCGGCTGCGCATCGGCGGCCGCGGAACCGATCCCACGATCGCCGGACGCGTCGGGGTTCCAGCGGGTGACGTCAACGGGCTGCCGTTCGTCGATGCGGGCGCCGACTTGTCGGCCGATCCCGGCGGGGTCTCGCTGCGCGCGGGCCGCGTCGTCGTCGGAACGACCGTCGCGCGCTTCGATGCGGAGTCGCGCTCGCGCGAAACCGCGGTGGACGTCAGCGCGCCGCGCGCCGATCTCGCCGACTTCAACAATTTCTTCGATACGGGCGACACGCTGGCCGGAAGGGGCCGCGTGCAGATTGCGGCGGCGTCGCGCCGCGCGCGGATCACGTCCAGCGGCGACGTGGACGTGCGCGGGCTGCGCTATCGCAATCTGCCCCTCGGCGATACCCGCGCGGTGTGGTCGAGCGCGCGCAACGAGGTCCACGGCGCGGTCGCGGTCGGCGGCGCGCAAGGGACGCTGCGGGCGCGCGGATCCATCGCGTTCGAGGCCGGCGACTCGCCGGTCGCGGCCATGCTGCGCTCGCGCTACGACGTCAGCGCCGCTGTCGGCGACCTCGACCTCTCCTTTTGGCTGCCGGCGTTGGGCGTGCAGGGCGTGCCGATCACGGGACGCGCCTCGGGCGACGCGACGATCCGCGGCCGGTTCCCGCTGCTCGACCTCCGCGCCACCGCCAGCGTCGTCGGCGGAACGCTCGGGCCGCTCGCGCTCGACCAAGCGCAGTTCGCCGTTCACGCGGCCCACCGGAGGCTGATCATCGATCGCGCGGAGATGGCGACGCCCCAGCTGAGCGCGTCGGCCGAGGGCAGCATCGGGTTTGCGAAAGGCGATCCGCTCGACGTGCGGGTCCACGCCGCTACCGATCGCGTCGCGCAGCTCGTCTACGACGTGGCGCGCGTGCGCGTGCCGGTCACCGGGTCGTTCGAGTCAACCCTCAGCGTGGCGGGAACGTACCGCGCCCCCGCGGTGCTCGCAGGGTTCGATGCGACCGGCGTACGCGCGTACGGTCTCCCGATCGCCGCCTTATTCGGCGAGCTTCGCCTGACGAACCGGACGCTCGTCATCTCGAACGCCGGGGCGACGCTGGGCAAGGGGGAAGTGACGCTGGCCGGCGCATTGCCGCTGTCACTCTCGCCCCTGCGGCTGGCGCCCGCCGACGAGCCGTTGAACTTCGAGGTCGACGTCGTCGGCCTCGATCCGTCGATTTTCGACGGCATGCTGGGGAATGACACCAAGCTCGGCGGTTTAATCGACGGCCATATCGGGCTCTCGGGAACGGTGCGCCAGCCCTTCGTCGTCGGGCGCCTGTCGCTGGCGCGGGGATCGTATTCGAGTGCGCTCGAGCGCGTTCCGATCACCCAGCTCGCCGCCGCTTTGACGTTCAACCGGACCTGGGCATCGCTCGAGCGCGCGACGGCGCGTCTCGGGAGCGGCACGCTTGCGGCATCCGGCCGCGCCGACTTTCCCAACGGCGTCTCCGGCGGCGGTTCGTCGCTGCGCTTTGCGGCGGTGGCGCGCCGCGCGCAGCTCGATCTGCCCGCCTACGGCTCGGGCACGCTCGACGCACGCCTAGCGCTCGACAAAAATGCGCCGGGCAGCGCCCTGCTGTCCGGCACCGTGACGCTCAGCAATGCGGCGCTGCCGTTCTCGAGCTTCATCAAGGCCGCCCAGCAGTCGGGGGCCGGTGCGCTCCCGCGGCTGCCGCTCGCCTTCGACTTACAGGCATCGGCCGGCAAGAACGTGCGGGTGCGGGGGAGCGGCTATGGCGCGGGACTGGACATCGGAACGTCCGGCTCCGTCCATCTGGGCGGCACGCTCGCGGCGCCGACGCTGGCCGGCTCGTTCGCGTCGAGCGGCGGGACGCTGACCTATTTCGACCGGGCGTTTCGCGTTTCGGAAGGCAGCGTGCGCTTCAACGCCGCCGACGGGGTGCTGCCCACGCTCCACGCCGTCGCGACGAGCAGCGTCGTGAACCCCGACCCGGACCGGGCCCGAAATCCGTACGGCAGCGCGGAGATCACCATCACGGTCGATGGCCCGATCGCCGGGCTTAAGATCGGCCTCGCCTCCAACCCGTCGGGGTACAGCCGCGACGAGATCCTCGGCCTGCTCGCGCCGTTCGGCGGCTTCGTCAACGGCATCGCGTTCAGCAGGCAGTCGATGCTGTCGCCGCAGCAGCCCGGCGGCATCACGCCGCTCGGGGCGCTCTCTCCGATTCCCAACGTCAACCTGCAGGCGCGCAGTTCGATCACCGTGGGACAGGAAGCGTTCAACATCCTCAACGCGCAGTTTGCGTCCGGGCTGTTGGCACCGGTTGAAACGACGCTCGGGCAAGGCCTCGGTCTGTCGAGCGTCAACCTGACGCTCGGATACTACGGGAACGTCGGGCTCACGGCAAGCCGGCTCCTGGGAAAGGCCGTTAGCGCCGTCTACGCCGTCACGTTTGGGCTTCCCCAGATCCAGTCGTTCGGACTCGTGCTTGCACCCAATGCGCTGACGTCGGCGACGCTGAACTTCTTCTACCAGAGCGGCCCAACCAGGCTGCTGCAGCTTCCGACCGCGCCGGTGGGATACAGCGCGAGCTACGCCGTAGGCGAACCGCTGATTGGAAACACCGGGTTCAGCCTCACGGTTCAGCGATATTTTTGGTGAATTACCCTTTGATTAAGCGTGCGTCCAGCCTTGTGACGCGCGCAAGGACACGGGCCCCAGAGGGCGGAACAGGGCGACCCGAGTCGCACGCGATACGCTTGCGCGTTGGCCCGCGACGTCAGTGCAGCTGTTGGCAGATCGAGGACCGCATTTTTCGAATGACCTTTGACCCCGCGGGGCGTTTGGGCACGTTGAGATCGTACGTCGGAATTTTTCTGTCGCTGCTCGTCGTCGCCGGGTTGAGCGTGGCTCCGGCATGGTCGGCGTCGGCTCCGAAGATCGTCTCCGTCGATGTGACCGGCAACCTGCACGTGCCCACGCAGACCATTCTCGCGGTCGTTCAGTCGCATGCGGGCCAGCCGTACAATCCCAAGATCGTGCAGGACGACCTCGCACGCATCAATGCGCTCGGCTACTTCGCCGACATCGCGCCGCCGCTCGTGCGCCAGCGCCCCAACGGCATCGCGATCACCTACCGCGTCGTGGAAAATCCGGTCATCACGAAGATCGCCTTCACCGGCAACCTGAAGGTGCCGGGCGACACGCTTCAGGCGCTGATGGACCTTTCCGTCGGCCAGGTGTTCAATACGAACACGTTTCGACAAGACGTGCTGAAGATCAACAACTATTACGAGCGCATCGGCTTCGGCGGCCAGGTGCCCACGCACGTCAAGGACATCAACCTCGACGCGAAGACCGGCGCGCTCACTTTGGTCATCCAGGAAGGCCTCGTCGTCAAGGACATCATCATTGGGGGCGACCCGCTGCTGCCGCCGCCGCTGATTCGTCCGTCCCTGACGCTGAAGGTCGGCAGCGTCTACTCCGATGCGATCCGCGACGCCGACTACAAGGCGCTGCAGAAGCTTTACGAGGACCGCTTCCATCTGGAGCTCGGTAACTTCGCGGGCGGCATCGTGCCGTCGTCGATCAACCTTCAGGCGGGCACCGCGGACGTTAAGTACGATATCTATGTGGCGCGCATCGCCGTGGTCGAAGTGACGGGCAACACCCGGACGAAGGACCAGGTGGTCCGGCGGGAGCTGCGCGAGCGTCCCGGCATGGTGCTCAACACCGACGCCATCAAGCGCGACTACGAACGGCTCAACGCCTTGAACTTTTTCTCGAAAGTTGAGCCGGACGTCAAGCCGGGCCCCGATCCGAAGAAGCCCCAGGACGTCACGCTCGTGTGGCACGTCACCGAACAGCGCACCGCGTCCGCCTCGCTCGGCTTCGGCTACTCCGGCGGCCTCACCGGCCTCGGGCTCTACGGCACCCTCGGTTTCTCCGACAACAACCTGCACGGCACCGGCAACTCCGCCGGAATTCAGTTCGAGGAAGGCGCGCGCACGGGCGTCGCACAGCTCACGGCGTCGATACCGTACCTGAGCAACACGCCTCAGGGTCAGAAGTACACCGCGGGCGGATCGATTTTCACGAATCATTCGACCTACTACTATCCGGTCTACAACGTCGGCGGAACCGGGACGACGATCGCGAGCCACAACCAAGTTCCCGTGCCCGTTACCCTCTATCCGAGCGCGACGGCGCAGCAAGTCTCCAACATCTTCGCGACCAACACGTCGAGCGCGACGGGCGCCTCGGCCAACATCGGCAGGCGCCTGAGCGATTACACGCTGCTCTCGTTCTCCGTCAGCGGCCAGAAGATCCGCTACGACACGACCGTGCCGTCACCGTACTTTTTCGAAGGCAATCAGCCGAACATCTTCGTCGGGCCCACCCCCGGGCCGATCAGCTCGACGCCGGTCAACTCCGGCGGATCGTTCGGCATCGCAGCGTCATCCATCGCGAACGTAAACACCGGCGCACCGTATAACCTCACGACCGCGGGCTTGAGCCTGCAGTCGATCACCCTGGACGATCCGTTCAACCCGCGCAGCGGCGTAAAGGCGCTGCTCAACACGAACTTGTCGGCCCCGGCGATCGGCTCGAACTTCTCGTTCACGCAGAGCACCGTCGACCTGGCGAAGTTCTTCCCGGTGCTTCGGAGCGCAACGATCGGCGTCCACGGGGTTGGCTACTTTTCCACGGGCGTCATCCCGCCGAGTAACCTCTTCACGTTTTCGGACCAGCAGCTGCGCGGCTACAATCAAGTCTTTTATGCGACCAACGCGTATCTCGGACAGGTCGAGCTGCGTCAGCCGCTCGCGCTCGATCGGCGGATCACGCTGGCACTCTTCGTGGACGAGCTAGACTATCACATCCGCGGCGCCGACCCGCTCCTCAATCCGTACACCAACCGCATCACGGGATATCCGGGGAACTGGGCGCTGTACGGCGACGCTGGATTCGGCATCCGCTTCGACGTGCCGCAACTCGGGCTGCGCACGGTCCGCATCGACTTTGCCAAGGGCGTGAACGGCACACACACCAGCTTCGGAATCGGACAGAGCTTCTAAACGATGAACCTTCGACGCGCAGTTGTCTTTGGGGCCGCTCTCCTCGTCGCGGGCGAAATGGCGCCGGTTGCGATTGCGGCAGACCTCACCGACGTGGGTTACGTCGATCAGGCCGACGTCGCCAACCTCCCCGTGTTCGTTAACGCGAACCGGCAGCTCGCCGGATACAAGGCGCAGCTGGATGCGCAGTACGGCGCGCAGATCCGGCGGGCCGGCAACGACGCGCAAAAGCAGCAGGTGACGATGCAGTTCCAGCAGCGGCTCAGCGACAAGCAGCGCGAAGTCGTCGGGCCGCTGTTTCAGCGCGTGCAGCTCGCAATCGCCGCCGTCGCGGCATCGCGGAACGTGACGATCGTCGTCGACAAGCGCGTGGTGATCTACGGCGGACAAGATTTGACCAAGGACGTCGAGACGGTGTTCTCGAGCCCGCAGGCGATCGCACCCCCGGCAGCCTCGCCGCCGCCCGCGGCGATCGGCTTCGTCGATCAGACCGTCCTCGACGGCGTGCCGAAGGTGCAGACCGCGAACAGCACGATGAACCAGTTCGAATCGACGCAGCGGCAAATCTATTCCGCGAAGATCGCCGAGGCCAAGACCAGCGGCGAAAAACAGCAAATCCTCCAGCAGTACAACAAGCTCGTCTCAGACAAGCAGAACCAGCTGCTCAAGCCGCTCGTGGACGAGACGAAGGCCGCGACGTCGGACATCGCCCGCAAGAAGAACTTGATTTTGGTGGTCGACCGGGCGGACGTGGTCTATGGGGGTACGGACATCACCGCCGATGTCCAAAATGAGCTCGGCAAATAGCGGTTGGGTTTCGCTGGTTCAATCGATGGCGTTGATATCCAGCTGCGCGTCCGGCGTCGCGTTGTCCGCGTGCGCTCCCAACGTGCACTCCGCGGCGATTCGCGGCACGGGTTACGTGCGGCTCGACGACGTCGTGAAGCACCATCCGCTCTACCCGCAGCTCTCGCAACTCGACGACGCCATCGCGGCGATCGACCTCCGTTACACGGCGCCGCACGTGCCGCTCGGCGCGAAGGAGATCGTGGCGCAGACCATGCAGCTCAACCGCGAGCTGCGCGCCGCACAGAACCGCGCGAACGCAATCCTTTCCCAGAAGCAGCGCGACTATGCGCGCCGTGAAGCACAAGCGGTGCAGTCGGCACTCGCGGCGGCCGGCGTGCACGGGCAAGGCGCGCTTGCGGGCGAGCAGATGAACGATGCGTCCGCGCAGCAGGCGCAGCAGGCGGCTCGCTCCGCGAACGCAGACTACCAGTCCTATCAGCAGAGCGTCGTCGCTCAAGACAACGCCACGACGTCCTCGATCGCCAGACAGTTCCAGGTGCAGGCGCAGCAAAAGTACCGCGCCAAGGCCGAACAGCTCCAGCAGGACGAGACGGACTTGACCCTTCGCCTGACGCAGCAAGACGCGTCGGCGCGCCTCGCGATCAAGATGCGGCTCTCGAACCTGGCGATGGATCCCGCCGCGCGCAAACAGGCGCAATCGCAGCTCGCTGCTATCAACGACAGAGAGGCTGCGGCACTCGCCGAGCGGCGTAATGCCGACGCGGCGCAGCTGCGCGCCTATCGCGCGCAGCTCGACCGAGAAACCTCCGGTTCCATCCGCTCGCAGGTCGGCGCCATCCAGACGCAGACGCGCGCGAAGCTCGAAGAGCATCGCAACGAGGTGAGCTCGCAGCTGCGCAGCCTCGGGCCGGCCGCGACGCCGCCGAACGTGTCGCCGAGAGTGCAGGCGCAGATCGCGCAGATCCATCGGCAGTTCGTCGGACAGTTCCAGGCCGATGCGGCCAAGACGGTCCAGGAATACGACGCCACGAAGAGCGACCTCGACCGGCAGTTCGCCGCACTGCACGGCGCCGACGTCGGAGCGACGGGCGCCGCAGCGAAGGAGTTGAACGCCCTGCGGAAGCGGCGCGCCGACCTCTACACGCAAATCGTCGCTCAAGTTCGCCGCGACGCCTCACGCATCGCGGAGGATCGCGGATTCAGCATCGTATTCGTCAACGTACGGGCCGCCGCGGGCGGCTACGACATGACCGACCAAGTCATCAAGGACATCGAAAGCCAGCACGAGTGAACATTAATAAACGCATCCTCGCCATCGCCCTCGCCGCCGGCCTCGCCGGCTGCGGAGCGCACAGCTCCGTCGGCCTCGTCGACATGCAGCGACTCGTCTCCAATTGGACGGAGTTCCAAGGGTATCAGAATCAGATGCTGTCGGAGGAGCGTTCGATCTCATCGCGGCGGGAGAGCGCGGCGCGCAAGCAGCGCGACGCGTACGATCTGCAGCGCAAGTATGCAAAGATTACGGACCGGCTCTCCGGTGAAATTCGCGATGCGGCCGGCAAGATCGCCTCGCAGCGTCAGCTCAAGCTCGTGATGACGCGCGAAGGCATCGGCTACGGCGGCGTCGACATCACCGGCGACGTCGAGAAGGCCCTCAACATCACGGAGAAGGCCTCGCCGACGCCCGGCACTTAGGCCGGACGCGCGGGGCGGTTTCCCATGCTCGGGACGCTCGCAGAGCTCGCGGCGCACGTGGGGGGTCGCGTCGACGGCGATGGCAGCGTGCGCATCGAGCGGATGAGCTCCGTCGAGGAGGCGACGCCGGGCGCGCTGACCTTCGCAACCAGCGAGTCGTTTTTTACCGCGGCAATCGCGTCGCCTGCGGCAGCGGTTCTCGTCGACGCCTCACTCGCTCGCGCCGCCGAAAAGCCGCTGCTGGTCGTGGACGACGCGCGCCGCGCGCTGGCGCTCCTGCTGGCGATGCTCGAGCCGCCGCGCCCGCGCACGCCGTTTCGCCACCCGGACGCGGTGGTCGCCGACGATGCGGAGATCGGTGCCGACGTGCACGTCGGCGCACACGCGTACGTCGGCAGCCGCGCATCGATCGGAAAGGGCAGCATCGTCGACGTCGGAGCTTACGTCGGCGACGGCGCTTCGATCGGCGAGTCCGCGTGGCTGCACCCGCACGCGACCGTGCGCGCCGGCTGCCGCGTCGGAGCACGCGTGGTGCTGCACGCCGGATGCGTGATCGGCAGCGACGGGTTCGGCTGGGCGTTCGTCGACGGACGCGCGCAACGCATCCCGCAGGTCGGCAACGTCGTGCTCGGCGACGACGTCGAAATCGGCGCGAACAGCTGCATCGACCGCGCGCAGACCGGCAGCACGCAGGTTGGCACCGGCACGAAGATCGACAACCTCGTGCAGGTGGGACATAACTGCCGCATCGGCAAACACTGTGTCATCGCGGCGCTCACGGGGCTCGCGGGCTCGACGGTGATCGGCGATTACGTCAAGGTCGGCGGCCAGGTCGGCTTTCGCGGACACGTCGTCGTCGGTTCGGAGGTCACAATCGCCGGATCCGCCGGAATCTGGGGCAACATCGCCGACGGTTCGACCGTTTCGGGAAATCCCGCGTGCGATCATCGCGAAGAACTGCGCCGACAGGTCATGATTCGAAGGCTGCCAAAGCTGTTCGATCGTGTCGAATCCCTGGAGCGATCGCGCGGAAACGATTAACGCCGCATGATGCAGGCGACGCTTCGCGATACGCTGCATTTCGAAGGCGTCGGCCTTCACACCGGAGAGCTATCGGCGATCGACGTGCATCCGGCCGATTGCGACCGCGGCCTCTCCTTCGTACTCGGCGCCACGCGCATCCCCGCGACCGTCGAATACGTCCGCGACACGTCGCGCGCCACCGTGCTCGGGCGCGACGGCGCGACGGTGTCGACGACGGAGCACCTGTTGTCGGCACTCTTTGCCGCCGGCGTCAGCAACGCAGAAATCCACGTGGAGGGCACGGAGATTCCGGCGCTCGACGGCAGCGCGGCGCCCTTCCTGGCGGCGATCGACGCGTGCGGACTCGAACCGCAGGCGCTGCCGCGGCGGATGCTCGAGCTCGAGGAACCGTCGTTCGTGCAGGCCGGCGATCGAACGATCGTCGCGCTTCCGGCGCCGTGCTTCCGCGTCCGGTTTCTGGCCGACTTTCCGCCGCCGGTCGGCACGCAATATTTCGACGGAACGATCGACGCCGCAACGTTTCGATCTGAGGTCGCCGCGGCACGCACGTTCGGCTTCCTCCACGAGATCGAGGAGCTGCGCGCCCGAGGCTTGGCACGCGGCGGCAATTTGGAGAACGCGATCGTGTTCGCGCCGGATGGGCCGCTGCAGCCGCTGCGCTGGCCCAACGAAGCGGTGCGTCATAAGGTGCTGGACTTGGTCGGCGACCTCGCACTGCTCGGCGCGTGGCCGCAGTGCGAAATCGTTGCGATCAAGAGCGGCCACGAACTGCACGCGTCGCTGACTCGTGCGCTCCGCGCGCGGCTGCGCGTACCGTCGGCATAGGAGGATCACGTTGGCCGAACTCGACATCCGTGCGATCTTCGAGGTGCTGCCTCACCGCTATCCAATGCTGCTCGTCGACCGCATTCTGGAATTCGAGCCGATGGTGCGCGTGCGCGGCTACAAGAACATCACGTACAACGAACAGATTTTTGCCGGTCACTTTCCGGGCAACCCCGTGCTCCCCGGCGTGTACATGGTCGAAGCGCTGGCGCAGCTCGGCGGCGCGATGATTTTGGAACCCGGCGAATTCTCGCGCAAGACGCCGTACCTCGCCGGCATCGACAAGGCGAAATTCCGTCGCCCCGTCGTTCCCGGCGATCGTCTGGACATGGAGGTTAAGATGCTGCGGCACAAGCGCAACATCGGCTGGGTCAGCGGCCAGGCCGAGGTCGACGGGCAGTTCGCGTGCTCCGCGGAGCTGATGTTTTCGATCGTTTCCGATCCGCGGATGTTCGGCGGCGACGCCACCGTGCTTCACGCCTGATAGGAAACCGGCCCGTGCTGCACCCGACCGCGATCGTTCACCCCGGTGCCGAAGTGGGGAAAAACGCCGACATCGGCCCGTACTGCATCGTGGGCGAGCACGTGTCCATCGGCGCACGCACCACGCTCCAGGCGCACGTGATCGTCAACGGGTGGACGCAGATCGGCGAGGACTGTCTCATCTACCCGTTTTCGACCGTGGGCGCCGCGTCGCAGGATCGCAAGTATGCGGGCGAACGCGCCTACACGCGCGTCGGCAACCGCACCATCCTGCGCGAGTACGTCAGCATCCAGCGTGCGACCGGACACGACGAGGTCACCGCCGTGGGCGACGATTGCCTGCTGCTCGCATACGTGCACATCGCGCACAACTGCGTACTCGGCAACGGCGTCACGATGAGCAACCTCGCGCAGCTTGCGGGACACGTTCAGGTCGGCGACTACGTCACGATCGGCGGCCACACCGGCATTCACCAATTCACGCGCGTCGGACGCCACGCGATGGTCGGCGGCATGAGCAAACTCACCAAGGACGTGCCGCCGTTCTTCCTCGTCGAGGGCAACCCGTGCCAGCCGTACGGCCTCAACAGCGTCGGCCTGCGCCGTGCGGCGTTCTCCCAGCAGGAGCGCGCCGAGATCAAGAAGTTTTACAAGCTGCTGTACAACCCGAAGCTCAACGTGTCTCAGGCCATCGAGGCGATGAGAGCCGAGGTCGCGACGGGCCCCGGACGCGAGATCGTGGCGTTCCTCGAGGCGCGATCCGAACGAGGCGTGCTGAAATAAGCGTCGGGCGCCCGCGCTGGAGTTTCGGCCCGTAACGTGAGGTATTTCTTTTCGACCGGGGAGGCATCGGGAGAATCGAGCGCGATCTTGCTCGCACGGGCGATTGCCGACATCGATCCGGAAGCGCGCTTCGAAGGCATCGGCTCGGAACGCATGCGGGCGGCGGGCTTTACGTTGTGGCGCAGTCACGCCGGTTGGGCCAGCATGGGCCCGCTGGCAGCGCTTCCGCGGATTCCGAAGCTCCTTGCGGCGATGCTGGCCACGGCGTTCCATCTGCGCGCAGCGAAGCCCGACTTAGTCGTGCTGGTCGATTTCGGGGTGTTCAACCTGCGCCTCGCGCGCAGGCTTCGCCGGCTTCGCTACGCGGGCCCGATCCTCGACCTCTTCCCGCCCGGGACGTGGCTGGACGACGAAGAGAAGGCGCACCGCGTCAGCGCGGCGACCGCGCCCGTGACGGCATTCGCGCACCAATACGAATTCTATCGCCGGATCGGACGGCCCATCGAATACTTCGGCCATCCGCTCGTGGGCGCGTATCCGCCGGCACCGCCGCGCGTGCGCGCGCCCCGCGACGGCGGCGTCGTGGCCATGCTGCCCGGAAGCCGCGCCGGCGAGCTGCGCCGCCACGTTCCCGTCCTTGCCGGCGCGTATCGCGCACTCGCGCGGCGGCGCCCCGGATTGCGCGGTGTGTTCGGCGCGGCCGACGCCCGCGGCGCGGCGTTCGTCGGCCGCGCCGTGGCTTCCGAGAAGCTCGCCAACGTCGAAATCGTGCACGGCGTGCGCGCCGCCCTGGAACAGGCGGACGGCGCATGGGTCGCGTCCGGTACGGCCGTCCTCGAGACCGCACTCTCCGGCGTCCCCGCGGTTGCGCTTTACGTGATTCCCCCGATCCTCAAGTGGTATGGCCGCCGAATGGTGAGGCATCGGTACATTACGCTGCCCAACCTGGTGCTCGGCCGCGAGATCGTTCCGGAGCTGCTGCAGGTCGATGCGACGCCGGAGCGGCTGGCGCAGACGCTCGACGACTTGATGCTGCATCCGGACGCGCAGTACGCCGCCTATGCGGAACTGCGCGGCGCGCTCGGTCCGGCCGACGCGCTGGAGCAATGTGCCCGCTACGCGGTCGAACTCGCCGGCGCTGCGGCCGCCGCGCGATGATTCGCATCTATCACACATCGGATCTGCACGATCGACGCGGCATCGCGCCGCGGCTGCGAGCGCTGCGTGCCGAGCGGCCGGGCCTGTTGTTCGATTGCGGCGACGCGCTGCGCGGCAGTCAGACCGTCTATCGCTCGGACGAGCCGATCGTGCGCGAGCTCGACGCCGCCGGCTGCGACGCGCAGGCGATCGGGAACCGCGAGTTTCACTATTTGTTTGCGTTGCTGCGCGCCCGCGCGCAACGGATGGGTCATCCGCTCGTGTGCACGAACCTGCGCGACACCAAAGGCCGCGCGCTGCCGTTCGCACCGGCGCTGCGATTCGACGTACCCGGCAACGGCGGGCGCGTCCATGTGCTCGGATTGTTGATCATGCAATATCGCGTAGAGAGTTTTTGGGAACGTGTCTTCGGCTGGCGCTTCTTGCCGCCGGCCGACGCGATCGAGCCGTATGCGAGCGCGTTGCCCGACGGCGACGCTCTCGTCGTGCTCTCGCACGTCGGCCTCACTTTGGACCGGGAGCTCGCGCGGCGCGTCCCGCGCATCGACTTGATACTCGGCGGCCACAGTCACGACACGCTGGAACGCCCCGAGTACGTCGGCGGCGTGCCGATCGTTCACGCCGGGCCGTTCGGCCGATTCGTTTCTCGCAGCGAGCTTGCGTACGACGCGGGTCGCGGACGCTTTGCGCTGACGTCGTTCGAGCTCGTGCCGCTGCTCGGCGCGCCGTGATTCGCGTGCTCTTCGTCAGCAACGGCCACGGTGAGGCCGCGATCGCCGATTGCATCGCCCGCGCCGTCAAGCGCATCCGCGCCGACGCTCGCCTCGACCACCTGGCGCTCGTGGGCGAGCCGCCGTCGGGAGCGATGCGCGACGTCGGTCCGCGGCGGACGATGCCCAGCGGCGGCCTCATCGCGATGGGCAACGCCGCAAACATCGTCCGCGACGTGAGCGCGGGCCTGCTGCGGCTGACGTGGCAGCAGCGCGCGTTCTTGCGCGGCGGGCGCGGCTACGGCGCCGCTGTCGCCGTCGGCGACGCGTATTCGCTCGCGATGACGCTGCGCGCAGGCGTGCCGACGGTGTTCGTGGGAACGGCGAAGAGCGTCGCGGTGGCTCGTTACGGATGGTTCGAACGGCGACTGCTCGGGCGTGCCCGCGCGCGCTTCGTTCGCGACCCCGCGACCGCGCGCGCCTTGTGCGAGGCCGGCGTCGATGCCGATGCGGCCAACGCCATCGTCGATCTCTTCGCGAGCGAGGACGATCCCGCGGCCCAGCGCGCCGTCGGAGGCTTCGATCCGGCCCTCGCACTCTTTCCCGGCAGCCGCGAAAGCGCGTACGCCGATGCGGCGCTGCTGCTGGGCGTGACGGGCGAGCTCGCGCGCGCGCTCCCAAGCGTCGGCGCCGCGCTCTCCGTCGCTCCGTCGCTCGACCACCGGCGCGTCGCGGCGGCCGCCGCGCGAGCGGGCTGGGACGTGCGAACGACGGACGACGAGTGCCTGCCCTTCGTCTTGAGCCGCGGCGGGCGAGACGTGGTGCGCGCCTGGCGCGGACCGCTGGGCCCGCTGCTTCGGCGCGTGGCGCTCGTCTTGGGGCAGGCGGGGACCGCGAATGAGGCGGCCGCGGCCGCCGGCGTTCCCGTCGTCGCGTTCGAGCGCGGCGGCGGCGCGGCACGGTGGTATCGGCGGCGTCAGCGCGGCCTGCTGGGTGAGGCGCTCGCGGTCTTTCCGGCCGAGCCGGCGGAGGCGGCGGCCCGCGTGCACGAGCTCCTCAACGACGCGCCGCGGCGCGCGCGTATGGCCGAGTGCGGCCGCGCCCGCATGGGTCCGCCCGGCGCCGCGCACCGGATCGCCGAGCGCATCGTCGCGATCGCAGAAGGCGCGTAGTGCGCCGCTTCATGCCGGCCGCGCTCGCCCTGATCTACGCGATGCTGCCGCTGTTTCCGACGTTCATCGCGCTGACCGGCGTCGCGTTTCCCGGCTTCTCGTTGTTGCCGCGCGGCCTCGTGTTGTCGGTGCTCGGTGTGTGCGGCGCCCTGGCGGTCTACGCGCTCGCGCTCCTGCTGCGCGACCGCCGTGCGGGAACGCAGCCGCTGCTGCCGCCGCTGCTCGCCGTCTTCGGCGCGGGCCTGCTGGCCGGGGCGCTCGGATTCGATCCGCGCGCCGGATTGCTCTTCACGTTCATCGGCGGCCTCGGCATCGTGTGGCACTGTTCGATCGTGCGCTTTTACGGCGACCGCTTCGCGGCGGCGGCGCTGCTCTGGGGATATCTCCTGTCGGGGGCCGCCGCCGCCGCGGCCGCCGTCGCGATGGTGCTGCTGCGCGCGCCGGCCGCGCAATACGCTTTGCAGCACGGACGCGCGACCGGCACGTTCATTTTGCCGGGCGAGCTCGCCGGCTATTTGATCGTGCTGGTGCCGATTGCATATGCGACGGCGCGCGTCGCCGCTCAATCGTCGCTGCGGGCCCTCGGATGGATCGCCGCGGCGATCGGATGCACCGCGCTGGCGCTCACCTATTCGCGCGCGGGCTGGATGGGCTTCGCGGCCGCGGCCGCGTTCCTCGTTGCGATGCGAACGCGCCACGGCGCGCGTGCGGCCGCCGCCGTCGTGGCGGCGGGAATCGTCGTCATCCTCGTGCTGTTCAACGCGCACCACGATCCGAGCGAAGATTACACCCGCCTCTCGATTTGGCAGGCGGCGCTCCAGATCATCGACCGCTTTCCCCTCACGGGCGTCGGACCGTTCAACTTCTCCCGGCTCTACGCGGTCGTGCGCGGACCCGACGCCGATGCGACGGCGTTTCACGCGCACAGCATCTACCTGACGTTCTTCGCGGAATTCGGTCTCGTCGGCGTAACGGCCGTGGCGTGGCTCGTCTGGCGCTTTGCGAACGAGCTGCGCCGGCGCCTACGCGCCGCGTCCGATGCAGCGGCGTTCCTCGCGCTCAGCGTCACGGCGGGACTGGTCGGCGTCGCCGTGCAAGGGCTCGTCGATACCGTGAGCGTGGTGATTTTTGGATTGTGGATGCCGACGTTCGCGCTGGCGCTTGCCGCGGCAGCGCGGGCGAACCCCACTGGTACCGAAGCGACGTGCGGCCCGCGCGCCGCTTGACGGCGGCGTGCCTCGTCGCGTTCGCCGGCTGTAACCCGCAGCCGCCCAAGGCGACGCCGCCGCCGGCCGCCGCACCCCCCCGCGCGACCGCGACGCCGCTCGTGCTCGACATCCGAGGCAGGGGCGCCGCCAACCGCCCGGTGCACCTCATTCAGGAAGTCCACAACCGCGTCGATTACGATCTGCTGGCGAGCTCGTACGAGAGCAAGGGGCCACAGGGAAGCGCACGCGCCGTCTTTCAAGACGCGCGCGTGACGTTTCGCGACGTGCGCGGCTCGACGATCAAGGCCAGCGGACCGCAAGCGGTGGTCGATCAGGTCGCCAATACCGTGACGCTCGTGGGCGGCGTGCATGCGCGCACGTCGGCCGGGATGACGCTGCAGTGCGATCAGCTCGTCTATCGCCGGGGCGGCGGGACGCTCCACGGCACCGGTCACGTCGTCGTGACCGACCCGAAGGGGTTCCGGGCGACGGGCTCGAGTTTCGATTCCGACCTCTCTCTCGTTCACATGCGGATGCAATGACGCCACAACCGGCAATCAAACTACGCGGCCTCGTAAAGCGATACGGCGAACGTACCGTCGTCAACGGCGTTTCGGCGGAAGTCGAAACCGGCGAGGTCGTCGGCCTGCTCGGCCCCAACGGCGCGGGCAAGACGACGACGTTCTATATGGTCGTCGGCCTCGTGAAGCCCGACGGCGGTTCGGTCGTGCTCACCAGCGGCGAGCGCGAGACGAACCTGACGGCGGCGCCGATGTACGCCCGCGCGCGCAACGGAATCGGCTATCTCGCCCAGGAAAACTCGATCTTTCGCAAGCTCTCCGTCGGCGACAACATTCGATTGATTTGGGAGCAAAACGGCGTGCCGCACGACGAGCGCGAGCGGCGGCTCCCCGGGCTGCTGGAAGAGTTCGGGCTGCGCGCGTTCATCGACGCGCGCGGCGACAGCCTGTCGGGCGGCGAGCGCCGCCGCGTCGAGATCGCCCGCGCTCTGGCGATCGAGCCGGCGTTCCTACTGCTCGACGAACCGTTCACGGGCATCGATCCCATCGCCGTCGCCGACATCCAGGCGATGATCCGTCAGCTGCGCGATCGCGGCCTGGGCATCCTCATCACCGACCACCAGGTACGCGAGACGCTTGCGATCGTGGACCGCGCGTATATCCTCAACAACGGGCGCATCGAGGTGTCGGGATCGGCACAAGAGGTGCTGGACTCGCCGATCGCGCGCCAGTTTTACCTCGGGGAAGGGTTCCGGTTATAGCAACGATTGTCTTGCGCTTCTGGCTTCTTGAGAGAACGAAGTTTTGAAGAACAGATCCTGTGTTGCTCCAGAATCGAGACGCTCCTCAGCGAAACGTCCCCCCGCCGCGCCCGCGCCGGCAAAATCATGAGGTTTACGATCCTCGATCGCTACATGCTGGCGGAGCTCGCCGGCCCGTTTCTCTTCGGGCTGTCGGCGTTCATGTTGATCTTCGCGGCGACGGAGATCTTGAACATCGGGAAGCTCGTCAGCAACGAGCACGCGCCGCTCTGGGCCGCGCTGCTGGTGTTCGTGTGGTCGCTGCCGGGTTATCTGGTGCTCGTGATCCCGATGGCGCTGCTGCTCGGGACGCTGCTCTCGGTGCAGCGCCTGTCGGGCGCGAGCGAGATCACGGCGATGAAGGCCGCCGGCGTGACGTTTTCGCGCATCGTCGCGCCGCTGCTGGCGGTCGGTTTCGTGCTGTCGTTCGCGACGCTCTACCTCCAAGAGGGGCTCGTGCCGTATGCGAACGATCAGCTTACGGAGATCGAGAACAGTGCGATCAACCACGTGAGCGCCTTCAATCGCGACCTCACGGTGTCGGCGCCGCTGCCCGGCGGCGGCCGGCAGGTAACGATTGCGACGGCGTACGAGCCCCATTCGCGCGCGCTGCTCCACGTGACACTGATCCAGTACGACAACCATAACGATCCCCGTCAGGTGGCCTTCGCGGACCGCGCGGAGTTCGCGGCGAATAAGTGGACGCTGGAAAATAGCAGCGTCTATCGTTTCAATCCGGACGGCACGACGCTCGCCGAGCCGCGCATCGCGCAGCAGGAGGTGCAAATCGGAGAAAATCCAAGCGACCTCGTCAAGCGCATGAGCAACGACGATCCCGAAAACATGAGCCGCTCCGAGATCGCCGACGTGATCCATTCGGGACAGCTCACGCAGACCGAGGTCCGCAAGTACACTGCGACCTACCAGGAAAAGCTGGCGCGGCCCTTTGCGTGCTTCGTTTTCATTTTGATCGCGATCCCGTTCGGCTTGCGCTCGATCCGGTCGAGCGGCAGCACGAGCCTCGGCTTCGGCTTGTCGCTGGCGATCGTGTTCGTCTACTACGTCGTGATGACGGCCTGCTCGTTTGCCGGCGAGGCGTTCCTGAGCTATGCGGGGCTCTGGGCTTGGGTGCCGAACATCGTCTTCACCGCGGTCGGCGCCGCGCGCTTGCGGAGCGCCGCGCTCGTATGAACCTCGTCCAGGTCGTTCGCGGCATCGGCAACGTCGCGTTCGTCATGGCGCTCGCCGGCATCGTCGCCTACGTCGGCGATCGCGTCGGGCATCAGGTCGGGCGCAAGCGGCTGAGCCTCTTCGGCATTCGGCCGCGCTACACGTCGACGATCGTCGCGATCGCGACGGGCATGATCATCGCGCTCGTCGTGACGCTCGTCGCGATCTTCGCGTCGGAGCAAGTGAAGACCGCGTTCTTCAAGCTCAACTCGATCAACCAGCAAATCGGCGAGCTGCAGACACGCCAGCGGGAGCTCGAGACGAAGGTCAACAGCGGGCGGCTGATCTTTCCGGTCGACACGCTGATGGTGCCGTTCTACCGGGTGATCGACCAGTCGGCCTCGTCGTCGTCGCGGCTCACGACGATCCGGAACTACTACTTCTTCGCCGTCAAATACGTCAACGCCACATACCCACGGCTCGGTCTGCGGCCATATGTGATACCGCCCGACGCCGAGAAGAAGCTGGGCGGCTTGGCGAACGACCTCACGACCGCGGCGAAGCTCTCGCAGGCCAACGTGATGCTCACCGTGACGTCCGATCAAAATCTGTTCCAAGACGACCAGATCCATTTTGCGATCAACGTGACGCCCGACATCCGGTACTTTCAAAAGGGCCAGGTGATCGCGCAGCTCGTGGTCCCCGGCAAGAGCGGCGCGAACATCAACATCGCGCTGGTGCAGCTGCAGAACTACGTGTCGATCACCGCGCGCCGATTGCACTTGCCGCCCTTCCTTTCGGACATCTTCCAGCCGATGCAGCTGATCCCGGAGGCGCCGCAGATGCAGCAGCAGATCGCCAAGGCCGGCACCTATCTGCTCACCGCGTATGCGGCGCAGGACTTCTATCCGCACGTCGGCGGCATCCCGATCGTCATCGTACTGACCCAGCAGCCGGCGCCGAACGGCAAGTGATGGGGGGCGGCGCGGTCATCGGCGTCGACCCGGGCAGCAGCAAGGCGGGCTACGCGCTGCTCGACGACGCCGGCGCCGTCGTGACGGCGGGCATCGAACCGATCGACCGTCTCGGCGCGCGGCTGGCCGAGCTGCTCGCGCAGGCTGCCGTCCGCGCGATCGCGCTGGGCCACGGGACCAACGCGCGATCGGTACGGGCCGGGCTGGAGCCGTTGGGCGTGCCCGTGCACTGGGTCGACGAGCGCGAGACGACCCGGCTCGCGCGGGAGCTGTACTTTAGGGAACACCCCCCGAGGGGGTGGCGCAGGCTGATTCCCATCGGCCTGCAGCTGCCGCCGCGGCCTATCGACGACTACGCGGCGATCCTCATCGCCCGCCGCTTCCTCGCAAGGTGAGTGACGGCTCCATCTCCAAGCTATAAGCCCCGCAAAGAGCGCCTCGGCGCCCGGCGGGAAGAGCACTCTACCGAAACGGAGGCCAGGTGCGCCGAGTCGTCGGCATTCTCGCCAGCGTAGCGTTCGCGACGATGCTTTGCTGCGCCGTTGCGCGCGCGACGAGCGCGTTGCTCGACACGGCCGCGCCGGACATCGGCGCGCAGCTCATGCTGCGGCTCTTCGGCGAGACGAGCGACGCGACCGCCGCGTTTGCGGCGGCGGCCGGCGACCGCACCAGCGAATCGCCGCTGCGCGACCTCGCACTGCAAATCCCAAGCCCCGATACGAACCCCGCGTACGTGACCGGCATAACGACGGCGTCGCCCGCGCGCGACTTCTCGCGCACCGCAGCGCCGACGAACGTCTCCGATCTCGAGCACGCCTTCGACGCCGGGCTGCTGCACGGCGACGCGGGCTTGGCGCCGCCGGCGCCCGACGGCGATGCGGTGACGCTTGCGCCGAGCGCCCTGCTGACGGCGACCTATCAGCCCGTGGCCGCCCCGAAAATCTCGCCGGCGCCCGGGACGCTCGCGTTCGACACGCCGGCGAAGGCCGTACAGACACCCGCGTTCGCGCCGGTGTCGGCGCACGTCGGCGGCGTCCAGTTCGAAGGCAACGTTGCCGGCGGCTCCTCCGAGAACTCCGCGCTTTCGCTGCACGACAGCACCGGCGGAGCCGGCGCAAACTTCCAGGTGCGCGCGGGCAAGCGCGACATCAATCTGAATCTCGACACGCAGTACGAGCGCCTCGAGCGCAACGATTCGAGTGCCCTCTCCTCGGGCTTGAGCTCCGCGTCGGCCTGGCAGCTCCCCGGCTCGGACGCGCCGCTCGCCGTACCGAACTACGCCGATTTGAACCGGCTCTCGGTCGGCGCCGGCCTCGCGGTTCCGGTGCTGCGCGGCCTGACGCTGAACCTCAACTACGGCGTGCAGCACCTCTACGGTGGTTACGGCTTGCCGGGGCTCGTCAATCTCGACACGGTGAACAATTTCGTACGGCGGAAAACTGACCTTCGGTTTCCCCGACGCATCGAAGTCGCTCTCGATTTCGGCGTACCAGGACCGCTTCACCGACAGCGTCCTCCCGCTCAACGGGTCTACGCAAACCCGCGAGGATGTGAACTTCACCGTTAAGTTCTAGGGAAGCGAGGAATTCGTTGCGGCGAGACGCCCTCGCGCGCTGGGTCGCCGGCGCGGCGCTCGTCGCGCTCCTCATCGCGCTCGGCGTGGTGCAGTTCGCGTCCGACGCCTTCACCGCCGCAGCGGCGGCTCCCGACACCGTCCCCACGCGCGTTCCATTACGCTTCGCTCGCTCCGTCTATGCGGCGCTCGATCGCGCGGCGCCCGCACCGTACGTCGAGGAGACGCTCGCGGCAGACGCGCTGGCCCGCGGCGACGCCGACGCCGCGGAGCGCCACGCGCTGCGGTTGCCGGCATCGCCGGTTCGCGACGAGCTCTTCGCGCGCATCGCGCAGTCGCGCGGCCAGCCCGTCTTGGCCTTGGAATACTTCCTCGCCGCCCCCGACGCCGCCGCGGTAGGGCGCGCGATCGAAGCGCGTGCCGCGCGCCGCGCCGCCGACGGGTATGCGCTCGCAGCGCTGTTCGAGGCGCGCCTGACAATGCTGCCGACGCACCCGGACGCGCTCGCGCAGGCGTATTGGCAGATGGGACTGCTCGCGAATCGCACGGCATGGGTGCAGGTGCCGGGGAGCGCCGCGCAGCGCCGCTGGCTTGCGCGCGGGCAGCGGTGCTTCGATGCGGCGGTGCGTCTCTCGCCTCTCTCCGAACAGTATGCGATCGCCGCGGCCAATCAGGCGAGCCTCTTGGGCGACCGCACGCGCGCGGCGGAGCTCTTCTCTCACGCGAACGAAATCGATCCGGCGAGCGCAGATGCGATCGCGGGCCTAGGCGTCGTGGCCTTCGACGGCGGCGACCGCGCCGCAGCGCGCCGCTATCTGGCGCGCGCGCGCGCGCGCGATCCACAATCGCTGATGGTGCGGGCGCTGGAACGCGACTTGCGGTGAGGGTCGCGCTCGACGCGCAGCTCGCCGTCGGCACCGCCACGGGAATCGGCGAATACGTGCGTGGATTGTCGGCGGCGCTCGAAAATGCGGGGGTCGCCGTCGCCGAGCTGCGCGAGCCGCGCCTCGATCCGTGGCGCTTCGACCGCCGCGTGTTGTGGGATCAAGTGCTCCTGCCGCTGCGTGCGCGGAAATCCGGAGCGACGCTGCTGCACTGCGCGTCGGGCACGATGCCGCTCATCGCCGAGTTACCGATCGTCGTCACGGTGCACGACGTCGCGTGGTTGGCCGCGCAGCAGCACACTCGACCCTACGCGCGCTGGTATTTCGGACGCTTTTCGCTGAGCCGCTATCGCCGTGCCGCATGCATCGTCGCCGACTCGCACTTCTCGCGCGACGCGCTGCTCGCGCTGCTGGGAGTGTTTCCTGCGGAACGCGTGCACGTCGTGTATCCCGGCGTCGCGCCGGACTTCTGTTCGCTGCGGCGGGAGCGCGGCGACGGGCGCACGATCCTCGCCGTCGGAACAGTCGAGCCGCGCAAGAACCTCGCCGTGCTCGTCCGCGCGCTAACCGATCTGCCCGCCGCGCGCCTCGTCGCCGTGGGGCCGCACACGCCCTACGCCGCTGCGTGCAGCGCGCTCGCGCGCAAGCTCGGCGTGGAGGAGCGGGTCGAGCTGCGCGGCTACGTTGCGCGCGACGAAGTGCTCGCGCTCTACCGCACCTGCGCCGTCGTGGCGGTGCCGTCGCACTACGAGGGCTTCGGCTATGCGGTCGCGCAGGCGCTCTGCGCGGGCGCTCCGTGCGTCGTTTCCGATAAAAGCTCGCTGCCCGAGGTCGCCGGGGCCGACGCGGCGGTGGTGCCGGCGGACGACGCGGGGGCGTGGGCGGCCGCGCTCGGTGCGGCGCTCGATCGCGCTGCAGAGCCGCCAAATGAAGAGCGCCGGAGACGCGCGCTCGCGCGTTTTTCGTGGGATGCGGCCGCGCGCCGAATGGCGGAAATTTACGCGTCGGCCGCGGGAGGTTGACTAATAGACCGGCGAGCCGGGCGCGCCCGGCGCGACGCTGCCGTCGTCGGGCGCGAAGATGAGCTTCAGCGGCAGGCTCGAGCCGGCTTCGGGCATCGTGACGATCGTCACGCGCACGAAGCCGTGCGCGGGCACGACGTACTGACGCACCTTGTAGCGCGAATAGGGCGGCACCTGATGCGACTGCACGAGCACGCCGTCGATGAGATACGTCGCGGTGGAGCGGCCGCCGCGCGGATTTTCGTAGATCGCGATGGTCTGCGGTGTCGATAGCGGGTTCTGAAGGTTGACGACAAACGACTGCAGCACGCCGTAATCACCGGCGAGCGCCTGACCCCGCAAGTTGTTCGGCAACGGAAGCTGGCCGATCGGCAGCTCAAGATAATCTTCGTTGACCTTCCACTCCGTCGCGAAGTGAAATTCCGCGATCGGATAGATGCCGCGGGCGTGTTTGTGTGCCGCCTCGAGCAGCTCCGTGCTCGCGATCGGCACGTTCGGGTTGTCGGTGGCATCCTGCGCGAACAATGTCAGGTGCACGTTGCCGCCCGAGAGCACGCGCAGCTGGAGGAGGTTGCAGACGACGTTCCCGGCCGGGAGGTCTTGCTCGACGAGATTAATTGCGGTGTTGCCGGCGATGGTAAGGAGCCGTCCCTGGTTCTGCGCGATGTTGATCAAGAAGCGTTTCGTGGAGTTGTGGCCGACCTCCATCTCGTTGGGCGACGGGCCGCCGCGGCCGCTGATGAACTGAACGATGGAGGGCTCGCGCGACAGGTTCTCCGCGCGCAGCACGATGCGGCGATCCGGCTGTCCGCGCGGGTTGTAGTGGAAGTATAAGAACCGCGACGGCTGCTCGTAGCGCAAATCCGCCGTGAACAGCGTACCCGTTTCGGTGAGGCGTTCGGGATAGTCGCTGACCATGAGCGAGTTCGGCGAGATGCGCGGCACCGCGACGTTCGTCACGTCGACGTGCGTCGTACCGTCGACTTCGAAGTAGTTCGTTCCCTGGATGAGCACGGGCACGTCGAAGGCCGCGACGTCGTCCTGCTCCAGCACGCCGCGAAACGGCACGTCGTCGGTCGTGACGATTACCTGCGCGCCCGGCCGGTGCTGCGCGGCGTCTTTGACGGCGCGCGTCACCTGCTCGCGCACGAAGTCGGCGGAGGCGGGATCGCCGGTGATGGGAAGCGCGATGCGCGGGGCGACCCCGCCGGCATAGTATCCGACGCGCACCGGCACGTCGCGGGTGATGCCGCGAGCGTCGCTGATGTGCACGCTGGTGACGCCGGCTGCTCGGCCGAGCAGCGTCACGCGCTGCGACGCCTGATCGACGGTGGCCTGCGCGAGCGCCGGGTTGGCCACCACCGCGGCGATCGGGCTGATCGCGGAGCCGACGGTGATGTCGACGGACGAGTTCACGGGTACGAGCGCGGTCGCCGGCGAGACGCTCAACGGCGGCGGCGTCGGCGTGGTGCGAGGCGAGAGCGGCGTCGGTGCGGGAGCCGGCGTCGCGGAGGGCGCCGGCGATGGCGACGCGGGCGAGGGACTCGGCGCCGTTACGGCCGGAGGAGCGGCGGCGGAGAGCGCGGCGATTGCCGCGATCGCAAACGCGGCCCTATGCAATTTGCGCTTCGGAGTGACGCACGGCCGTGGCCAGCAGCGTCTTGTAGCCCACGCTCGGGAAGAGCACCGTCACCAGGTCGCGTTCCGCACGCTCGACCGTCCCGGTGCCGAACTTCGCGTGGCTCACGACGTCGGCGATCTTGAAGCCGCCCGTCGCGGCGCGCTCGTCGACTGCGACGTTGAGCGCGCCTAGACAGTTGTCGCACGCGCCGCAGTTGATTCGGTTGAATTCTTCGCCGAAGTAATTGAGGATGAACCGCCGGCGGCAGGACGTCGTTTCCGCGTACTGCAGCATCATCGCGAGCTTGCTCTGATCGTACGACTTCTTCGTCTCGTAGTTCGCGAGGCTCAGGATCAGCTCGCGATGCCGCCGCACCGCTTCGGTGAGGCCGTACGCGGATTTGCCGATGTGCTCGATATACCCGGACTTCTTGAGCAGCGCGATGATGACTTTGAGTTTCGTGAGCGGCAGCTGCAGGATCTTGCGCAGGTCCATCATCGACACGCCGTCTTCCTGTTCGCCGAAAACCTCGATGGTACCGAAGACGCGCTGCACCTCCTCGACGTCGGGATATTTGCCGGTGAGGAAGTAGTTCTGAACCCTCGTGTCGCTCATGCGGTAAATCAAACTGCAGTGGGACGGCAGGCCGTCGCGGCCCGCGCGGCCGGCTTCCTGCGTGTAGGCCTCGAGCGACCCCGGCAGATCGTAGTGCACCACGAAACGGATGTTCGGCTTGTCGATGCCCAGGCCGAAAGCGTTGGTCGCGACGACCGCGCGAATCGCTTCGTCCATGAACAGATTGTGCACCGAGGTGCGGTCTTCTTTATGGAGCTTGGAGTGATAGACCGCCGCCGGCACGCGCAGTTCGCGCGTGAGGTATTGCTGCACCTCGAGCGCGTTCTTGATCGTCGCGGTGTAGACGATGCCGGTGCCCTCGAGCGCGTCGTCTCCCGCGAAAAGCGAGCTCAGGATCTTGAGCTTATCGGCTTCCTTGTCGGCCTTGCGCGCGTCGTAAATGAGGTTCGGGCGGTCGAAGCCGCGGACGATCGGCTTGACTTGTTCGATGTTGAGCTGGTGCAGAATGTCTTCGCGTACCGAGGGCGTCGCCGTCGCGGTCAGCGCGAGCACCGTCGGGTGTCCGAGCTTCGCGATCACGGAGCCCAGTGCGAGGTACGCGGGCCGGAAGTCGTGGCCCCACTGGCTGATGCAGTGTGCTTCGTCGACGACGAACAGCGGCACGTCGATAGACTGCAGCAGCGCGAGGAACACGTCGTCTTCGAGCTTTTCGGGCGTCGTGTACACGATCCGGATCGTGCCGGAGCGAATGCGCTCGCGCGCGCGCGCCTCTTGTTCTTCGGAGAGCGTGGAGTTGAGCGCCACGACGTCGGTAATGCCGCGGTCGCGCAGCATGTCGAGCTGATCCTTCATCAAGGCGATCAAGGGACTGACGACGACGGTCGTTCCGCTCAGTAACAGTGCGGGAAGCTGGTAGGTGAGGCTCTTGCCGGCGCCGGTCGCGAGGATCGCCAACGTGTCGTTTCCTTGCAAAACGCGCGAGACGACCTCTTCCTGGCCTGGATAAAAACGGGGAAAGCCGAACTTTTCCCTGAGCTCTGCCTGAAGATCCACGGGCCTCTCTCTCACTGCCTTCCCAAAAATTAGCCAAGCACCGCTGCTTGGGAAGCAACTCTCATAACCATATTCCGCGACGGCTCGTTGCAAAGATACCCTCCGGCAGGCGACGCGAAACGGCCTGCTAAACTGTAAGGCGCCGTGTCCCTCTACCGCACGTGGCGCCCCCTAACGTTCGCCGACCTCGTCGGTCAAGACGCGGTGGTGCGTACGCTTACGGCGGCGATCGAGAGCGGAAAACTCGCTCACGCTTATCTCTTTTCCGGACCTCGCGGCTCGGGGAAGACCTCCGCCGCCAAAATCCTAGCGCGTTGCGTGAACTGCGTCAACGGACCAACGGCCGTTCCCGACAACACCTGCGAGAATTGTCGGGCAATGCTGGCCGGCGCGGCGCTCGACGTCCTCGAAATCGACGCGGCGAGCAATCGCGGTATCGACGAAATCCGCGCGCTGCGCGAGGCGGTGAAATTCGCGCCCGCATCGATGCGCATGAAGATCTACATCATCGACGAAGCACACATGCTCACGAAAGAAGGCGCGAACGCATTCCTCAAGACGCTCGAGGAGCCGCCGGCCCACGCGCTGTTCATCCTCGCGACGACGGAGCCGGAGAAGCTCCCCGTAACGATCCTCTCGCGCTGTCAGCGCTACGGCTTTCGCCGCATCGCGGTTCCGGTGATGATCGAAAAGATGCGGGAAATCGCGCGCAGTGAGGGCATCGCGATCGACGACGCCGCTCTCGCGGCAATCGCCTACCGCGCCGAGGGCGGCCTGCGCGACGCGCTCACGATGCTCGAGCAGCTCGCAGCGTATTCTGGCGGCAGCATGACCGACGTGCGTGCGCTCGACTTGGCCTTCGGCTCGACGGGGCGGGAGTTTGCGCAGGGGATCGTCGACGCGGCGGCCGCACGCGACGCCCCGGCCGCCCTTCGCATGGTCGAGCAGGCCAGCGACGCCGGCACGGACGTCCAGGTGCTGATCCGCTCGCTCATCGCGGCGTTCCGCGACCTCCTCGTCGCGCGCGTCGATCCGGCGCTGCTGGCGCGCGACCTCGCGCCGGAGGACGCACAGCGCGTCGCACAGCAGGCTGCGGGCCTGTCGCAAGCCATGCTCGTGCGTGCGCTGCGGACGTTCGGCGATGCGCTCTCCCTCGCGCGCGTCGGCGGCAACCCGCGCCTGGAGCTCGAGACGGCGCTGCTGCGCTTCATCCTCGCTGCGGAGGATCCCACGCTCGACGCGCTGAGCGCGCGCGTCGCACAGCTCGAGGAGCAGCGGACGCGCGCGCCCGTTCCAACGCCCGCGCCCCAACCGGGTCCGGCACCGAAACCGGCCTCCCCGCCGCCGCAGCCGCCGCCCGAAACACCGAAGGCCGCCGCGTCCCCGCCGCCGCCCACGGCGGCGGGGACGTCGCTGCAGCGCGTGCGTGCGGCCTGGCAAAGCATTCGGGGCAAGGTCGAGGGCGAGCGCCAATCGCTGCGCGCCCCGCTGTCCCGCGCGGCGATCGAATCGCTCGACGGCAGCGTACTCGTGCTCAAGCTGCCCGATAAGTGGAGCGCGGACGCGTTGCGCGATCACGCGAAGAGCGTCGAGGCGGCGATCCTCGAAGTAACCGGAACGCCGCTGCAGCTCAAGCTGCGGTACGATGCGAGCGCCGCGCGGACGAAGCCGCCGGCCGCCGCACACGCCGCCGGCGCGCCCGCAGGCGGTGCCGACGAGAACGACGCAGACGCGCTCTTCAACTATGCAAACGAAAAAATTCGATAACGAAAGAATACGAACATGAATCAGGCGCACTTGATGGCCCAGGTCAAGAAAATGCAAGCGGAGATGAGCAAAGCGCAAGACGAGCTGGCGAATACGGTCGTCAGCGGCAGCGCGGGCGGCGGTACGGTGACGGTGGAGGTGAGCTGCGATCAGCGCGTCAAGCGCGTGCGCATCGACAAGGAAGCCGTGGATCCGGAGGACGTTGATACGCTCGAAGACCTCTTGACCGTCGCCGTCAACGACGCGCTCGGCAAGGCGAACGAAACGTCGCAGAAGCGGATGGCGTCGGTGACGGGCGGCGTGCGCATTCCCGGATTGATGTGACGATGGTCGCGAGCCCCGTCGCGGCGCTCATCAACGAGTTGAGCAAACTGCCGACGATCGGCCCGAAAACCGCGGCGCGTCTCGTATTCTATCTGCTGAACCGGCCGCGCCACGAAGCGCAGAGTTTGGCCGAAGCGATCCTTGCGGTGAAAGACAACGTTCGCTCGTGCACGATCTGCTTCGCGCTGGCCGAAGGCGATCCGTGCGATTTCTGCAGCGACGAGCGCCGCGACGCGGCGACGATCTGCGTGGTCGCGGAGGCGAAGGACGTGTACGCGATCGAACGCACCGGGGCGTTCAAGGGCCGCTACCACGTACTGGGAGGACTCATCTCGCCGATGGACGGCATCGGCCCGGCGCAGCTGCACGTAAAGGAGCTCGTGGAGCGGATCGGCCGCGAGGACCCGCGCGAGATCATCCTCGCGACGAACCCCAACGCCGAGGGCGAGGCGACGGCCTTGTATCTGTCGCGGCTGCTGCTGCCGCTCGGCGTCGCCGTCACGCGACTCGCGTATGGGCTTCCGATCGGCGGCGACCTCGACTACGCCGACGAGGTGACGATCGCCAAGGCAATCGAAGGCCGCCGCGCGCTCTAGAATTTCGCAGGGCCCGCGCGTCGCGTCGACTCTGCCGTTCGCGATCTCGACGAGCAGCGTCGCAGCTGCTAAAAACACCGGTAACTGTCCCGTTTGCCAATGCCGAATGGTCTAATGAATACGCATTAGTGGCCGAGCGCACCTGTGGCGATATCCTGGCTGCACCGGGTGTGGGCCGGGGCGCCGCAGGAGCGGCGCCCCGCTCAATTCACTCGGCGTACGCGAGCGCGTCGCCGGCGCGCGCGGTACCGGGCTTCACGACGTCGCAGTAGATTCCCATTTTCGCGTCGCGCTGCCTTGCAACGAAGCGCAGGATGTGCGGGTCGCTCCCGCCGCCGTTCGGACCGTAGGTGACGACGACGCAGCGTTCGATGGGAGAGCGCACGCGTAACGCCGCACTGCCGAGAATCAAATCCGAACCGACGAGGTCCTGCTCGCGGCGGTCGAAGCCGTCCGCGGCGAGCACGAAGAAGTTCGGACGGAAGCGCTGCCATTCGACGCGATAGCCGACGTGCGCGCTCAGATCGTCGAGCCAGCGATCGACCAAGATCGAGATCGGCGCGGTGTCGAAGAAATGTTCGCCGCGGCGCAGCTCGACGGCGACGCCTCGCTCGGCGGCCGCGGCGCGTCCGTCTTCCGGTTCGGCGATCAGATGCAGCCCGTCGTGCTCCTTACCGCGATACGTCTTGCCGATGCGAGCGTTGCCGGAGTCCACGAAGAGCGCCTGAGCGCGGTCGCCGGGGATGCCCGACGCATCCACGCACGCCGATTCGAGCTCCTCCGGCGCGAGGCTCTTCGTCGGGTAGCGGCGCAGGGCGGCGAGTCTGCCGATGAGCATCGCGACTCGGTTTCCGCGCGGGTTTTCGGGGCGCCTGGCCGAAGCGGCGTTCGATGGACCTGCGGCCACTCGGATTCGGCGAGATTTTCGACCGGGCGATAACGCTCTATATCCGAAACTTCGTCCCGTTTGCCGCCATCGTTATGGTGTTGATCGTGCCGTCGGCGATCTTGCAATACCTCGTCGACCGCGCGTCGCAGCCCGACTTTCAATTCTTCCTGCGCGTTCTCCGTCACCCCGCTGCGGCGCGCGCGCCGCACGTGCCGACGTTGTTTCAATCGCCCGCGCTCGTGCTCGCCTCGCTCGCGCTGATGTTGCTGACGTATTTGGTGTGGCCGTTTGCGCTCAACGCCGTCGCGGTCGGCGTCGCGCGGCTCTATCGCAATCGGGCGGTCGATTTTCGCGCGTGCTACGACGTCGTGCTGCGTCGCTGGCTGCAGATCGTCGGCATGATCGCGATCGACTTTCTGCTGCTGCTGGGCTGGTATATGGCCGTGCTGCTCGTGGTGATCGCGGTGACGTTCGCGGTCGCGGCGTTCGCCGCCGTCGCGCCGCAGATGGTGATCGCGTTCGGCTTCGCGGCGGGATTGATCGGTATCGTCGTATTGCTGCCGACGGTGGCGCCGCTGCTGGTCGCGCTGACCTTTGCGATGTATTCGGTCGTGATCGAGGAGCGCGCGGTGATCGCGTCGCTCGTGCTGGGCTTCGCGCGCGTCTTCAACCGGCGCGAGTTCTGGCGCTCCGTGCTCTTTGCGGTCGCGGCCGGCGCCGTCGTCCTCGGAGGCTCCGCGGTCTTCAGCATCGTAGGCATCGTCGCCGCACTGGTCCACTTGCCGAGCGTCGAAGCCATCGTCGAGTCGCTCGGACGCGCGGTGTTCGCGCCCTTCGGCGTGGTGCTGCTCGCAATCTATTATTTCGACGTCCGAATCCGGCTTGAGGCGTTCGATCTCGAAGCGAGCCTCGAGCGCCTTACCGCGGCGCAGCCGGCGTGATCGCCGCCGCATCCGCGCTCATCGAACGGTGGCTGCACGCAGATCGAACGCACACGCTCGCGCGTCTGCACGCGGTGCAGCCGCCGGTAAACACCGCAGTGCCGAATTTGCACGCACTCGTGCGGCGGGAGCTTTCCGTGCCCGGACGGTACCGGCTCGCCGCTCCCGCGACGGCGCAGCCGTCGTGGTGGGCGGCTGCATGGGCGTGGGCGGCCGAACGCTGGAGCGCGTTCTGGCACGCGGTGTTCGGGCGCGTGCACGTCGGCAAGGAGACGGCGGCGACGTTGGGCGACGTGCTGCTGGCAATCGTCGCCCTCGTGCTGGTCGTTACCGCCGTGCGCTTGTTGCGCAACCTTCACATCGCGCGCGCGGCGCGGTCGGGCGCACGCTCCGAGTTGCTGGGCGACGCCCTATCATCCCGCGTTCTCTACGATCGAGCCTGCGAGGCAGGGAGCCGCGGCGATTACGCCACGGCGGCGCTCTTGCTCTTCAGGGCGACGGTGTTGCTGCTCGATCGCAACGGCGCTCTCGCCGCAGACGACAGCGCGACGGTCGGGGACGTGCGGCGCGAGTTGCGCGCCCGCAACGCGGCGTTGCTCGCACCGTTCGACGACGTCGCGATGCCCTTCGTGCAGACGGCGTATGCGGAGCGCCCGCCGGAGGAGCCGCAATGGCGCGACGCGCGCACCGCGTACATACTGCTAGCCTCCCAGTATCACCCCGATATCCCGCCTGTGTCATCCTGAGCTAGCAGAAGGGTGACACCGCGACACGCCAACAACGTGCGACTCGACGCGGCAATCCTCGTCGTGGCGGCGCTCGTGCTGCTCGCGCTCGCATACGAGCGGGGTGCGATGAGTGAGGCCCGCAAGCCGTCGGTCTATTCAACGTACGATACGGGCGCGAACGGCTTTCGCGCGCTATACGACGTCCTCGCCGCGGCCGGGCTGCCGGTGCGCCGTTTTCAGCGGGAACTGCCGTTGTTGGACGCGTCGGTGCGCACGCTCGTCATCACCGGCTACGAAACGGATCCGTCGCGCAATCCGCTCGACGAGCACGACGCGGCGTTCCTTCGGACATTCGTCTCAAACGGCGGCCGGCTCGTGGCTATCGACGAGGAGTTCGCCGGCCGCGACGACATCGCGCCCGGCGTCGGTACGACGCATCGCGCGAGCGGGGGCGGCGATGCGATCGCGTTGACGCGCGGCGCGTATACTGCCGGTGTGTCGCGCATGCGCGGCACGATCGGCTGGATCTTTCCGTTCAGCGAGCCGCCCGGCGTTCCGCTGTTGGCGAACGCAAACGGGATCGCGGCCATGCTCTATCGGGTGGGGCGCGGGGAAGTAATCGCCGTAACGGCCCCGGCGCTCTTCGGCAACGCGCAGCTGCAAAACGCCGACAACGCCCGCTTCGCCTACAACGCCGTGGCCAACCACGGTGCGATCGCGTTCGACGAATACGTGCATGGCTACAACGACGGCCTGACGATGTGGGCCGCTTTGCCGGCGCCCGTGCACGCGGCGATCTGGCTGGCGGTCGCGCTCCTCGCGATCGCCTTGGTCGGCGCGAACGTTCCCTTCGCGCCGCCGCTCGTACCCGAAGCCGCGGACGAGCGCGACTCATCCCATTACATCACCGCGTTGGCGGAGCTGATGCGCCGGTCGCGCCGGCGACCGCGCGACGACGACGTGTTGGGGCAAACACGCGCCGCCCTGAGCGGAGTCAACGCGAAACGGGGGAAGAGCGGAGCGTGAGTGCATCGGTCCGAGACCTCGCCGGCAAACTTGCGGCCGGAATGGAGCGCGTGCTCGTCGGCGGCGACCGGCTAACGCTGGGGCTGACGATTGCCCTGCTGGGGCGGGGCCACGTGCTGATCGAGGGCGTGCCCGGAACGGGCAAGACGCTCGCGGTGCGCGCGCTGGCGCTGCTGCTCGGATTGGACTTTCGCCGCATCGCATTCACGCCGGACTTGATGCCTTCCGATGTCGTCGGCACGACGGTCTTTAACCCGCAGACCGCACAGTTCGCGACTCGTACGGGCCCGATCGTCGCGAACGTCGTGCTCGCCGACGAGGTGAACCGCACGCCGCCCAAGACCCAGTCGGCGCTGCTCGAGGCGATGGAGGAAGGGCGCGTTTCGATCGACGGCGTTCCGCTTGCGCTCCCGCAGCCGTTTTTGCTCTGCGCGACGCAAAATCCGATCGAGTACGAGGGAACGTACCCGCTGCCGGAGGCACAGCTCGACCGCTTCATGATTGAGGTGCAGTCAGGGTATCCGCCCGAGGCGCAAGAACTCGAGCTGCTCGCACGCACCGCCGCCGGCTTCGACGCGCGGTCGCTGGAAGAGTCGGACGTCGCGGCGGTAACCGACGCCGCCGAGGTGATCGACGCGCAGCGCGCGGTGCGCCGCGTGCATCTATCGAGCGGCGTACGCGAGTACGCGTATCGCATCGTCGCGGCCACACGGACGCATGCGCGGCTCGCGCTCGGCGCCTCGCCGCGCGCCGGCATCCAGCTGCTCGTGGCGTCACAGGCCGTCGCCGCGACGGAGGGCCGCGACTTCGCAACACCGGACGACGTGAAAGGCATCGCCGGCTTCGTGATACCGCATCGCTTGATCGTCGCTCCTGATGCGGAGATCGAGGGCGTGTCGTCGCACGACATTCTGCGCGACATTCTTACGACGATTCCCGTCCCCCGCGGCGAACCGGCTGCGTCACCCTGAGCTTGTCGAAGGGTGACAACGGCAGAACCATGATCTGGCTCCCCGCGTGGGTGACGGCGCGCTTTCTGTGGGTGCTCGCCACGATCGCGTTGCTGCTCGCGCTGTCGCCGGGCGTCGCGGCGTTCGTGCCGCTCGCGATCGCGCTTGCGGCCGCGTTCGCCGCCGCGACGATCGCCGACGCGGTACTAGGGCCGCCCGGATCGTCGTTGCGCGTCGCACGCGTGTCGCCGGACCACTTCGCGCTCGGCGTCCTCGCCGAAATCGCCTACACGGTCGAAAACCGCTCGAACCGGTCGGTCACGATCGGCATCATCGAGACGCCGGCGCGCACGCTGCGCTGGGAAACCGACGAACTCGTCGCGACCGTGCCGGCGCAGAGCCGCGTCACGGTAGCGCGCCGCTGCACGCCCACGGTGCGCGGCGCCGACGAACTCGGCGCGCTCTACGTGTGGTACGCAAACGCCCTCCGCTTGATTCGGCGGCGGCTGCGCATCGCGGCGCCGGCGGCGATCCGCGTGTTTCCCGACCTCGCGGCGGTCGAGCGCTACGGCAAGCTGCACCTCCGCAACCGCACGATCGAAGCGGGGCTGCGCCGCATGAAGCTGCGCGGAGCGGGAACGGAATTCGAGTCGCTGCGCGACTGGAGCGAGGGCGACGCGTTCCGGACCATCGACTGGAAGGCCACGGCGCGCCGCGGCAAGCTGATGGTGGCGCAGCACGAAGTCGAGCGCAGCCAAAACGTGCTGCTGCTGCTCGACTGCGGACGACTGATGACGCCGCGCATCGGCACGCACCGCAAGCTCGACTACGCCGTGACGGCGGCCCTCTCGCTTGCGACGATCGCCGGTCTGGCGAGCGACCGCGTCGGGCTCGTCGCGTTCGCGCACGAGATCCTCGCGGCCAGCGCCCCCCGTTCGACTCGTTCGTCGACCGCGCGCCTCACGGAGGAGCTCTACGACCTCGAGCCTCGCTTCGAGGAATCGAACTACACGCGCGCGTTTGCTTATCTGCGCCACCACCTGCACAAGCGCTCGCTGATCGTTTTCCTCACCGACGTCATCGACCCGCTCGCCCAAGCGGCGGTGATGACCGAACTCGGCTCCCTCGCGAAGCATCATCTCCTCATCTGCGTGTTCATGAACGATGCGGCGGTGAGCGATGCTCTCTCGCAAGAGCCGCGAACGGTCGGCGCGGCCTACCGTGCGAACGTGGCACTGCGCTTGGCGGACGAACGTCGCCTCGCAAAGACCAAGCTGGAGCGCGCCGGCATAATCGTAATCGACGTGCCGGCGAAGCAGCTCTCGACCGCACTGATCGACGAGTACTTGCGCGTCAAGCGCCGGGGGCTGCTGTGAGCGTGACGTTTTACGTCGGCGCGAAACTGATTGCAAAGCAGACCCATTAGCACTCAGCTTTGAAGCTCAGCCAGATCCCGCCACTTCTGTCGAATGCCGACACGATCGAGCGCAGCCGGCTCGACGATGCGAACGCGCTCGAGGCCGAATACGTTAATGTTACAGCCTTGCCACCCCGCTCGCCGTGCCCTCGAGGAGAGCGGCTTGCGCGGCTCGAGGCGATCTTCGGTGATGAGCCGACCCGGAAAGGCATCGACGAAGACCACGGTGGCAAAGCGCGTATCGAATTCGACGAGCACATATTCTGGCAGGCTTCCTGACCGTATTGCGTCGAGCGTTGGCTGATACGCCGCGCCGGCGACTCGGTGGCCGAGTCGCCCGTTCTTGCCCTTCAACTGGTAGCGGCTATCGCACGCGTAACACTTGAAGTCGGCAACCGGTGTATTATCGGGCAGGCGGTCGAGATCGTCGCGGTCGCAGTTCAGGCAATACAGGTTAAACGACGCCCACGTTTCCAGTGCCACGCGCGTTGCTTGGGCGGCGCTCACAAAGCGCTCGGCGCAAGAGAAGTCAATCAGCGGGCTGAAGGCCGGCACGACGTCGAGGCGTTGATATCGTCCGGGGCTCGCAAAGCGAAGCGCTCCTTGGTCGCGCATGACCTGAAGGCTCTGGCGTATCTTCGCGTCGATGAAGCGATTGTTCGGAAAGTGTCGTTGAAAATATTCGCGCTGTTTGAGTACATCGGCCAGAGTAAAGTCTCGTGGGAACGTGGATATAACAGTATTGATCAGCTCCTTCCACGTCACGGATTTCTGCATTGACGATCTCCCAAGGTCGACGGTAGCAGGTCAGCTGGGTTCACCCCATATCGCGAGGCGTGCGGCGCGGTCGTTGAGCGGGAAGAGCCGCTCACGATCCCTGGCAACGAAGGCGATGCCGTTTTCCTGAAGGATCGACGTGACCCAGGCTGTTGCGCGGTCGGGAGGCGCACCGAAAGCGAGCACAGGCTCCGCACCGGAGACTTCGGCTTTGTAGCGCACGCGGTAGTCGAAGAGCTGGCCCATTCCATAGCGCATACGGTCGACCGATTGGCGTGCATCGTTCAGACTCTTCGCCTCAATCAACAGCGCTTGTTCGCCGTAACGCGCGAAAAGGTCGATGTTGTTGTTGTACCAGCAGTGGCCGCCGAGGCGTTCGACGCGGCGACGAATCAGCTCGAGCGTGGCGTTGTGATCTTTACGTGCCCGCTCTTGCAACGCGGCCGACTCGTAGACGCTCGGCAAAGCTTTGCCCGACGGCACATAGCCGGTTCCTTCCGGAATGATCAGCGCTTCGCGGAACGCATCCATGGGCGCGGCGGCGAGCGGCGGAGCGTAACCGACGGAGAGCACCGTTTCCGCGGTCACAGGCGCAAACTCGCGCACGGCGGACACGCCGCCAAGCATCAGAATACGGTAGTACGCCGTTTCACGGATCGCGCGCGCCGCGCTCTGGAATTGCGGCGACGTCACACTTTCAGTCTCGACAAAAAGGCCGCCGTGCCGGAGCGCCACAGGTTGCTGGAATGGTTCGTACCAGGCGATATTGGCATACCAGTGGTTCGCACGGGCCCAATCCTCAAACGACTCGCCAAGCACGCCGTGACCGATGTACGTTGACCGCTCTTCTTCGGATGCACCCATCGCCGGCCGATAGTAGATGAAGCGGTCGAAGTCGTTGATACGCCCCCGATACTGTCGCGGATAATGATAGATCACGCCCTCGCGATCGAGATACTTCGGATCGCCGTGCCAGGTGCGCTGGCTAAGAACGACCGCCATGGCGCTGAAGGTTAGCCTTTCGATCCGTGGGGTCATCTCGGTTGGCTGTAAGGAGATCGCATCTTCGCCCGGCGGCCAAAGGCCGCTTTGAGTGCCCTAAAGGGAATTTTTTTCATAGCTACGGCCGACCGGCGCGGCACTGAAGAGGAGAATAGTTATTGAAGTACCGTAAGTTCGTGAAGCTTATCGAGGATGAGGGATGGCAACTCGCTCGGACCCGAGGGTCGCACCGGCACTATGTTCACCCCGCGAAGACGGGGATTGTCACCGTGGCGGGACACTTGATGGGGAATGATGTTCCTCCCGGCATATTGAACTTGATTTTGAAGCAGGCAGGTTTGAAGAAGTGAAAAATTATCTCGTTATTCTGGAACCGGCGGCAGACAGCACCTGGGGCGCATACGTCCCTGATCTACCCGGCTGTACGAGCGCAGGGCGAACCCGCGATGAAGCGGCGAGAAACATACGTGAAGCGATTGAAGGTCATATCGAAATGCTTCTGCAGAGGCATCAGCCGGTACCAAGCCCCGTTTCGACCGCCGAGATCGTCCACGTCGCCTGAGACGGACAGCGAAGTCTAGCCGCCGGTCCTCCGCACAACGTCGGCTTCGCCGCGTCGCCCAGCGGTCGTGAAGTAGAGTAACAGCGCAATCGCGGTGATCGCGCCGACGCCGATGCGCACCGGCGCTGGGAGTCGTCGCGGTGAAACGAAGGCCTCGATCGTGCCCGCGACGATGAGCATCGAGGCAACTCCCACGATGAGCGTTCCGGCCCGCTGCGCGTTCGCCGCGATGAGGTCGCGCCGGCGCATGCGTCCGGGAAACACGGCGGCCGCCGCGATGAGCAATCCCGCGCCTCCGGCGATCTGAATTGCGGTGAGCTCGATGACGCCGTGCGGCGCGATCGTCGCCCAGAAGTCGCCGCCGAATCCGGCGTTGGTGAAGAGCGCGCCCATGCCGCCGAGCATGAGGCCGTTGGTCGCGATGATGTACACCGTGAGCGCGCCGAGCGTAACCGAGCCCGCGAAGGCGATGATCGCGACCTTGACGTTGTTGCTGATGATCAGCGCCGACATCGCCGGCGCGAAGCCGGGGTCGACCGCGAAGTTCGAGTCGTGCAGGCTCTTGCGAATCTTTTCCCCGACGAGGTATTTGGGGAGCAGCGCATAGGCGTCGGCCGGATGACTGCGCACGAGCACGTAGGCGACGACCGCGCACGCTACCGTGATCGCGGTGCACAGCGCGACGTAGGGCAGCGAGCGGCGGAACTCGTGCGGAAAGACGCGCGCGTAGAAATTGCCGATGCGCCGAATGCCGCTCTCGGGTGCCCGAGCGTAAACGTGCGCGTGCGCGCGCGCGACGCTGCGGTTCAAATACTCGAGCAGCGCGCGGTCGTAGCCGCGGCCCTGCGCGTAGGCGAGGTCGCTCGTCGCGGCGCGATAGAGCCGGCCAAGCTCGAAGATCTCGTCGGGCGAAAGCGTGCGCACGCCGCGTCGCTCGACGCGCTGCAGGAGCGCATCGAGATGCTGCCACGTCTTCGAGCGGCGCTCGACGAAAACGGTTTGCGTCAACGCCGCAGGGAGTTGGCGAGGAGCGCCCGTCGAACCTGGACGGCGTGGATCGGACACTCGAGGTTCGCACGCCGGAGAGCATTGCATTCAGCTACGAGCTCGCCGGCTTGGGGAGCCGTTTCCTCGCGCTAGCGGTCGATCAGGCGATCCAAATTCTGACGCTGGTCGCCATCTTCGGGGGAATTTTGCTGGCACTTTCGCGGGCGACGCGGCGCGCCGCACCGCCGGACGTGACGGACAAGCTCGCGCTCAGCCTCGTTGCCACGTTGGTCATCGCGATCGTGTTCGCCATTCTGTTCGGTTACTTCATCGTTTTCGAGGCGCTGTGGAACGGCCAGACGCCGGGCAAGAAGCTCCTCGGCCTGCGCGTCGTGCGCGACGGCGGCTATCCGATCGACTTCGGCGCGTCGTTGATTCGCAACCTCATTCGCGTCGGCGAGGCCGCCGTGGGCTACTACCTGCTGGCGGCGATCAGCGCGTTGATCTCCCCGCAAAACAAGCGCCTCGGTGACTTCGCGGCCGGTACGATCGTCGTTCGCGACGAGCGACTCGGCGCGCCGCGTCTGCTCGGCGCGCGCAGCGAAGCGGACCCCGCCTATGCGTCGACGGCGTACCTTAGCGGCGAGGAGCGCGCGCTCGTCAAGCGATTCCTCGAACGGCGCGACGCGCTAAACGCCGAGCGTCGCAGCCAACTCGCGGCGGAGCTCGCCGCGCGCGTCCGCGGGCGCGTGCCCGCCGAGCTGGCGCGACTCTCCGACGAAGGGCTACTCGAACGACTGTGAGCGCCGCTTGCGCGTAGCCGTCACCGGCGCGACCGGATACATCGGCGGACGGTTGGTGCCGCGCCTGCGCGAGGCCGGCTACGACGTGCGGTGCCTCGCGCGTTCGGCGCAACGGCTGCGCGGACGGTTCGACGAGGGCGTCGAGATCGTCGAGAACGACCTCGACGATGCATCCGCACTGACCGAGGCGTTGCGCGGCTGCGAGGTCGCGTACTACCTCGTGCACTCGATGGGATCGACCGCGCGTTTCGCGGAAGCCGACCGCCAAACCGCGCTCCGCTTCGGCGCCGCGGCACGCGATGCGGGCGTGAAGTCAATCGTGTACATGGGCGGATTGGGCGACGAGCGTGATGCACTGTCGACGCACCTGCGCAGCCGCCACGAGGTGGGCGACGTGCTTCGGCAGAGCGGCGTTCCGGTGATCGAGTTCCGCGCCGCGCAAATCGTCGGCAGCGGATCGATCAGCTTCGAGATGATCCGCTATCTGACCGAGCGGCTTCCGATCATGATCGCGCCGCGCTGGGTGACGACGCGCTGCCAGCCAATCGGCATCCGCGACGTGCTGGCGTATCTCGTCGCGGCGCTGTCGCTGCCCTACGAGAGCCGCACCTACGAGATCGGCGGACGCGACGTCCTCACCTATGGCGAGATGATGCTGCGATATGCGGCCGTGCGCGGACTGAAGCGGCGCATCATCGTCGTGCCGGTGCTGACGCCGCAGCTGTCGTCGTACTGGGTGCATCTCATCACCCCGGTGCCGGCGCGGCTCGCTCAGCCGCTGATCAAGGGGCTGTCCAACGAAGTAATCGTGCGCGACGACGCGGCCGCGCGCGACTTTCCGGCGATTCACCCGATATCGTTCGACGAGGCGGTGCGCTTCGCGCTCGATCGTTCTCGCAGCGCCGAGCGCGAATCGACGTGGTTCGACGCATTTGCCGCGCAGACGCCGCACGGCGACTTCGCGGGCCTCAAGGAAGGGATGCTGATCGACCGCCGCACGCTCGAAACTGACGCGTCGGCCGAGCGCGTCGCAGCCGTCTTTTCGTCGCTTGGCGGGGACCGCGGTTGGCTCGCCGCAAGCGGCCTATGGCGCGTGCGGGGATGGATCGATCGCTGGGTCGGCGGCACGGGGCTGCGTCGGGGGCGGCGGTCGGCCGCGAACCTTCGGGTGGGCGACGCCGTCGATTTCTGGCGCGTCGAGGCGTGGGAGCGCAATCGCCTGCTGCGCTTGCGCGCGGAGATGCGGCTTCCCGGCCGGGCGTGGCTGCAGTTCGAAGCGCAGCCCCGCGACGGCGGCGGCAGCACGCTCGTGCAGACCGCGTTCTACGAGCCGCGCGGCGTGTGGGGCTACCTCTACTGGTATGCCATCGTGCCGTTTCACGCGCTGGTGTTCGGGACGATGATCAAACGCATCGTGAGCGCGGCCGAGGCGCCGCAGTGACGGTTTACAGCTGGCTGATTTTCGCGCTTTGGCTAATCTTCATAGGGTATTGGGCCGTGTCGGCGTCGAGTGCCAAGAAGAACGTGAGCGGCCCGCGGTGGGGGCGCCAGGCCGGGGTGCGGCTGGCGATCATCGCGCTCATTCTGATCGCGTCGCGCGTGCCGGCCGTCAACCACGCGCTGCACCACGTGCGCGCGTACGTGCTTACCAGGAACGTAGCACTGGGCGTTGCGGGCGTCATTCTTAGCGCGTTGGGGATCGGCATAGCGATCGCGGCGCGCGTGTATCTTGGAACGAACTGGGGCATGCCGATGTCGCGCAAAGAACGTCCGGAACTGGTCACGACCGGCCCCTATACGCTTGTGCGCCATCCGATCTACTCCGGGCTAATGCTGGCCATGCTTGGCTCGGCGATGGCCGAGACGATCTTCTGGCTGGTGCCGCTCGCAATCGTGAGCGTCTATTTTTTGTTCAGCGCCCGAACCGAAGAGCGGCTGATGGTCGAACAGTTTCCCGCGAATTACCCAGCCTACCGCAAGCGAACGAAGATGCTGATTCCGTTCGTCCTGTAATCACACGCTAGATGCGGAACATGCGCACGAAACGATCGAGCAGCTTCGGATCGCCCGTCACGCGCACGAGGCGTTTCTGCAGCGCTTCGGCCGGGGTGATCTCACGGGCGAGCAGCGCGCGGAGCGCGGGACCGGTTTCGATCACGACGTCTGGCTTGGGAACGGGCCCGCGGCCGACGACGATCGCTCCGTCGCGGATGCGCGCGTGTACCTCGATGTCGCCGAGGCGTACGAGGTAGGTCAGCTTCGCCTTGCCGGCCGCCTCCGGCTGAAATGTGGTGCGCAAGGCCATGGCAATCGAGTCTTCGGTGACGGTCTCGTCGGGCCGCGGCTCGCCCAGGTGCTGCGCGCCCCAGCGCCCGAGCGCGAGGACGGGGCCCTCGAGCTCCGCACCCGACTCGGTGAGCTCGTACGCGAGCCCCTTTAACGGACGCGGGAGCACGCGCCGGCGGACGAGCCCGGCGTCCTCCAGCTCGTTCAGGCGTGCAGTGAGGATGTTGGTCGGAATACCCGGGAGGCCGCGCTGGATTTCGCCGAAGCGCTTGGGGCCGATGAGGAGATCGCGAACGATGAGCAGCGCCCAGCGCTCGCCCACCAGCTCGAGCGCACGGGCGAACCCGCAGTACTGCCCGTAACTGCGCTTGACCATGGCCATGCCTGGAGTATAGCAATAAAACTTTCTTTTGCCAATAGTACTTGCTTTTTACAAGTATATTTGCTACCATCGGCACCTGTCGGGCTCAGCGAGGGCAAGCACTGAACGCCATGCTGACCGGGCCGAGATTTCGCCGACCGCCGTAAGGAGAACCCCATGCCGAGCATCACCCCATTCCTCTGGTTTACGAGTGAGGCCGAAGAGGCGGCCAATTTCTACGTCTCCATTTTCAAGAATTCAAAGATTACCAACGTCAGCCGCTACGGCGAGGCGGGTCCGGGAACAACGGGCTCGGTGATGACCGTCGACTTCGAGCTCGACGGTCAGCCGATCATGGCGATCAACGCGCCGTCGGACGATCCGCGGCCGCCGAGCGACGATTTCTCGCAAGGCAAGATCGCCCTCTTCGTGAGCTGCGAGACGCAAGCCGAGCTCGACGCGCTGTGGGACAAACTTTCCGAGGGCGGCAAGAAGCTGCCGTGCGGATGGGTGGCCGATCGCTACGGCTTTGCGTGGAATCTCGTGCCGGCCGGCCTAATGGACGTCTTGAGCGGCGACGACAAGGAGCGCGCGCAGCGCGCCATGCAGGCGATGCTTCAAATGAGCAAACTCGACATCGACGAGCTCCGTCGAGTCTACAACGCATAACGACGAAAGGGAATGCAGCAGTGAAACACCCGGTAGTGCATTTTGAGATCATGGGCAAGGACACGCCCAAACTGCGCGACTTCTACACCGAGGTCTTCGGTTGGGACGTCGCCGCGCCGACCGAAAACGGGACGACCGAATACAGCATCGTCCAGCCGGTGCCCCACTTCCAGCGCGGCATCAACGGCGGGATCGGCAAGGCGCCCGAAGGCTACGACGGCCACGTGACGTTTTACGTGGTGGTCGACGACGTCGAAGAGGCGTTAATGAAGGTCGAGTCGCGCGGCGGCTCCCGCATGATGGGGCCCGACGAGGTGCCCAACGGCCCGACGATCGGGTTGTTCAAGGACCCCGAGGGGCACACGGTCGGCGTCGTCGATCCCGGCGAAGAAATGACCGGCGGCCCCATGGATCTCGAGCCGTTCGTGTTCTTTTACGGACGCTGCGCCGAAGCGCTCGAGTTCTACAAGAAGGTGCTCGGGGGCAGCTATGAGATCATGATGCGCGACGGCGACACCGTGCACTACGCGTCGTACTCGGGACCCGGCATCTCGTTCAAAGCGGCCGACGGCACCAACAAGGCCGGTTCCTCCATCGATCCCGACGCCGGCAACATCTCGCTGGCGCTCAACGTGCCCAGCGCGAGCGGCGCCGCGCAGATCTTCGCCGCGCTCTCCGAGGGCGGAAAGCGCATGCACGAGTTCGGCGATGTGGAGTGGGGCGGTAAGTTCGGCGCGCTGTACGACCGCTTCGGCAACGAGTGGTTCGTCACGGCGCCGTAGGAGAAAATCGATGCGAATCGCCGTACTGATCTCGCGCAGTTTGCTGGGGCTGGCGTTTACCGTGGCCGGTGTTCTTGGGTTCGTCATGACCTTCGGGGCGGGCCCTCCGGCCATGCCCGGCTTAGCCGGGCAGTTTCAGAACGCGATCTTCCAATCGCACTTCGTGCTTTTCGTCGACACAATTCAGCTGCTCAGCGGGCTCGCGCTGCTTGCGAACCGGTTCGTTCCGCTGGCACTGATGACGTCGGCGGCAATCCTCTACAACATCCTCGCGTTCCATCTCTCGATGATGCCGCTGGGGATCTTCCCGGGCTTGATCCTGACGGTATGCTGGTTTCTGATCGCGCTGTCGATGCGCGAACACTTGGCGCCGCTGCTGGCGAGTCGAACGCCGACCGCCTAGCGCGGCGCCTCGAAGCTTCCGGGACTGTCGGCGCTGCCGGTGAACTCCGGCGTGCGGCCAGGCTTGGCCTCGGATAGCGCCTTGCGGACGCCGGCGGTGTCGGCGTCTGCGGCGTACACCGGTGTGTTCGGCTGCTGGCGCCACGAATCGGCGATCGAACCGGCGTCGACCGCATCGAAACCGATGTCGTCGAGCAGCCGCATCACGATCGCCTTCGCCTTGGGGTCGTCGCCGGCGACTGGGAGCGCGATGCGGCCGGGCGTTCCTTTGGCTTTACCGTTTTCGAGTAAGTGCTGTGCGTAAATGTTGTTGAAGGCTTTGATGACGGGCCGGCCGATCTGCTCCTCGACCCACGCGCTTTCCGGCATACCGCCTTCGATGGCTTCGATGCGCCCGTCGCGCTGCCGCGGATAGTAGTTTCCGGTATCGACGACAATCGTCTCGGCCGGGACATCTTTGAAAAGGTCCTTAGGGAGGTCGGGGATTTTGCTCTCCGGGATCGTGACAATGACGACGTCACGATCGACGACCGCGCCGGGCACGGTCACGGGGCGAGCGCCGGTTTCCGCGGCAAGCTCTTTCAGCGTCTGCGGGCCGCGCGAGTTTGCTACCACGACGTCGTATCCGACGGCGCGGAAGCGATGCGTGAGTGCGGAGCCAATATTTCCAGCGCCGATAATTCCGATTTTCATGCTTCATTCCTTTCCAAAGCATCGTCAGTCTGATTTTCCTTCAGCTTCTCCCATTACCTGATCCACGATGGCGAAATAGCGACAATAACGACCTATAAAAGTTAGCACCTACGTAGGTCAGAAAGCTGCAGCCGGTCCGCCCAAGCTGTCGGATCGTGTCCCACGTCGTGGTGTATGAAAAGGGCCGCCCTCGTAGCATAGAGAGCGGCCATCGTGTCTTTCGGCGAAGGTTGTTTTTGCAAAGGAACTACCGACACGAAAGGAACCCACGATGGCCAAGACCAGTATCGCACTTGCCGAGCTCGCGGAAAAGGGGGCGGACGTCGATCTTATCCGCGACATGCTCCACCTCGCGGCCCAGAAGCTCGTGGAGATCGACGTGGAGGCGCTCTGCGGCGCCCAGTACGGCGAACGAGCGGTCCCCCGAGAGAACTCTCGCAACGGCTACCGCGATCGCGCTTGGGAAACGCGCGCCGGTGCCATCGATCTGCGGACCTTGAAGCACCCGAGGCACATCCGACGGTCGCTGCGACCGCCAAAAAGAGGCTCGAGAGCCTGATTGAATTCCTTTTGTTCATGCCGAGATTATAGCAACCGCGCGTAGCGCTTCGTACCGAAGCCCCAGCCAGCGCTAGACACCGGGGCTGACGCCCCGGGGCATGGCATAGGATTGCCTGGTCGGTGGTGCGCATTTCCCATCATGTTGTTCCATGCGCCGAAAGAAGCATGCGTCGCGCGCGCCCCATCGACGTAAGAGCCGTCTTCGGCGATTGCGGAAAGAAGCGGTATCCGCATAAGACGGCCGCGGAGCGAGCTGCGGAGCAACAAATGCAATTTGCAGTGCAGCGATCGGAAAATCTCGACCTGCGCGTGTACGAATGCAAGAACCCGCTTTGCAAAGGCTGGCATCTCACCGAGCGGCGCGAGCGGTAGCCGGCTGCGCCCAGGCCGCTCAACCGGCACCCGGTTCCAAGGGGACTCGTTCACAAACTGAAAGGCCGACGTGCCGTCGCGTGCCGATCGGCATCCCGAAGTCGCTGCGTCTGACCGGAGAAAATTATGTTCGAGCCGCGTCTCCTTGCAGGAATCCTCGCCTCGCTGGCCCTTTCCTCACTCGCGCTCGCCGGTTGCAGCAGCGGCGGAGCCCGAAGCGCGGTACCCACGGCACCCGGACCGGCGGAGCAAAGAACGCAGGCGACGTCGCCGTCGCAGCTTCCAATGAAGGCGGCTAGCGGCCCGGTGGCACTTTATGTCAGCGACTTCTATGGAAAATCGGTTTTCCGCTACGTGCGCAATGCCGACGGCACCCTGCAGTCGCCCGCCGGTTCGTCGCTCGTGCTGCCGTACAATCCCGGCCCAATCGCAATCGGTCCCAGCGGCAACCTCTTCGTGGCGGACGAGGAAAACGAATCGGTCGAAGTCTACCGCAAAGGCGCCACCGGCTACGATCAGCCGGTCCGCACGCTCCTCGTGCCCTTCGTCCCTAGCTGCGTCGCGGTGAACAAGGCCGGGAACGAGTTCGTTGGCGGGTTCACCAACGGCTACGTCGCCGTCTACGCACCAAACGCGACCGGACCGGCGAACACGATCCAGCGCATCGCGCTCCCCGACGGCCATCCTGACATCAACGGCGTCGCCGTCGACGCTGCCGGTGACCTCTACGCATCCGACTCCAACGAAGTCAGCGAGTTCTCCACGCCCACCACCAACCCGACGCTCAAACGCGCGATCGTCGGCTCCGGCCAGCAGAACTCACCGACCGGCATGGCGCTCGACAACGGCACGGGCGAGCTCTACGCCGCCAACGCCGGCGATAACGACATCCTCGCATACTCGCCCACCGCAAACGGCACGAGTGCGCCCGACCGCACGATCTCGTCGCGCAATCCCCCGCTCATCGCGCCCGTCGGCGTGGCAGTCCACAGATCGGCGCTCTATTCGACCAGCGGCTCGGGCCTCAAAGGCCCCGCATCGGTATTCGTCTTCGACGCGAACAAGGGCAAGCAAAAACCCGAGCAGGTCCTCAGCGGCCCGTATCTCGCCGCGCCGATCGGCCTCGCGCTCGGGCCCTAACCGCATCGCGGAGTTACGAGCCGAGCAGCGACTCCACCGTCGCGCGAACATCCCCATCTTGGGAGTCGCCGACGATCACCCTGCGCAACGTTCCCTGACGATCGAAGAAGAGCTCCGTCGGCCACGCCTGCACGTCGTATGCATGCCACAGCGCGAAGTTGTTGTCGACGGCCACCGGCCACACGATGCCTTGACGCGCAAGACTCCCCTCGACATACGGCCGCGATCGCTCGGCCGGCCTTTCGGGAGCGTGAATGCCGACCACGCGAAGGCCACGCCCGCGATCCTTCGCATACAGCGCGCGCAGCGTCGGTACAACGTTCTGGCAGTTGCTGCAATCGACGGTGAAGACGTCGACGATGACGACTCTGCCATGCAAGCCCGGCGCGGCCACGCCCCGTTGATCCAATCGCTCGCGCCGTCGAGCCGAGAAAGCGATAAGGGGCCGCCGCTAGCCGGCGCCTCGCCGGATGAGTCGGCGCCCGCGCTGGCGCAGCGAGGCCCTTTCGGCGGCGACCTCGAAATAGCAAAACAGCGCCGCCGATCTTGGAGGTGCGCGGCTCCCAGCCTCGGGAGCAAGAATGAGTAGAGATCATCGCAGCCACAACGACAGTCAAGAAGCGCACGAAGGTCGCAAAAGATTACGGTCCACACGAGCACTTTGGGAGCCCGCTCAACGTTTGCCGCATCTGCGGTGAAAAGTACACGTACGTTCAGAAGCCTCACGACCCGTTCCGCGACTCGAAGAACTAGCGCTTCGCCCTAGCCCCTAGGCGGGTCTCGTCCGGCTCCCGCCGTAAAACTGCGGCATGATACGAGCGACCGTTTTTCTCTCTACACTCATGCTTTGCCCCGCCGGCGTCGCGGCCGCGGATGCGGCTCCGGGACCACCGCCGCTCGATGCGGCACACATCGATAAGGTCCTCGTCGCAGCGCACGCAGCCGCAGGCGGAGCGCAGCTCGACGCGTTCACGTCGGTCACTCAATCAGGCAGCTTCGTTCAGAACGGCGGCCCCCCGAGCTCGCTCGACGTGGTGACGAACTTAAAAAACGGGTACTCGCGAACCCAGCTCGTCATCGGTCCGGCGACGCTGCTTCAAGGATACGACGGCACCGAGTGGAGCGCGGCGAATGGCTCGCTCTCGATCGTAAGCCTGCCGTCGTTCGTCGCGGATGCCGTAACGCAAGCCTATCTCAGCAGCAACGCATTCTTTCGGCCCGACCAGCGCTCGACGGTGACGTCCGGGCACGAAGAGGCTCTTGACGCAGGGCGGGTTTACGTCTTGCACGTCGAGCCCGCGGGAGGTTCGCCGGCCGACCTCTATTTCGACGCAGCATCGTTCCACCTGGTGAAGGTCGTGGCGCAGACGGCTCAGGGCCTCGACACGACGACGAACTCTGACTTTCAAACGATACAGGGCGTGCCGGTTGCGATGCGTTCGGTCGATGTCGACAGCACGCAGACGACGACGACCACGACGCTGACGTCGGTGCATTTTGCGGCGGCCGGCAATCCGAGCGCACTCGCGCGCCCGCCGTACGTTTCACGAGGACAGCTCGCGGCGCCCACGTCGATTCCGTTCGTCAGCGATGCGGTCGGAACGCTCGGCCACATGGTCGTCCCCGTCATGCTCGACCGGAAGCAGGCATCGCTGATTTTCGATTCCGGCGGCGCCAACTTCTTGCTTCCGGGAGCCGCGCAACGCCTCGGTCTCCAAGCATCGGGAGGCATCGCGACCGGAGGCGCGGGCACCACGCAGCAAATGTCGGCCTTCGCCCCCGTATCCTTGGTCGATTTCGGCGGAGCGCGCCTCTGGAAGCAGAACTTCGTCGTTACGCCGCTCTCGTATCCGCTCTCGCATCCGCGAAAAGGCGTGAGGCCCGAGGGCCTGATTGGCTTTGAGTATCTCGCGAACTTCCGCGTCATCGTCGACTACGCGAAGCAGCGGTTGAGCCTCGCACCGTTCGACCAGCCTGCGCCCTCGGGCGGCGTCACGCTCCCGTTTACGTCCGATGGGCGGCACGCATACGTGCTCGCAACGATCGACGGAGTTTCCGGCTACTATCTCCTCGATACCGGTAACGCCGGCAGCATCGTGCTCAACCTGCCGTTCGTGCGAGAGCACCACCTGTTTCCTAACGGCGGCCTCACCTACACGTCGCCGGGCGGCGTCGGCGGAGGCTTCCAATCGACGCTGACCGCCGCCAAATCGTTTACGTTCGCCGGTCAGACGTTCAACGACGTTCCGGTGAGTATTCCGCAAGTAGCGGCCGGATTTTTCGCGACGCGCGGCGTGGCTGGGAATCTAGGCTCCGGATTTCTGCAGCGCTTCACCGTCGTTTTCGACTACAAGGCTCAAACGGCGACGTTCGTTCCGAATCGAAACCTGACGATGCCGTTTCGCAGCGACCACGTGGGTCTCAGCCTCAATCAAAGCGACGCCGACGCATTCGAAGTCCGCCAAGTCGTACCGGGCAGTCCGGCGGCCGACGCGGGAATCGCGGCGGGCGATCGCATCACCGCGTTCGGGGGTAACGGGGTGTCGTCCGGGTTCGGATTGGGCGACATCGCTCCGTACCTCCAGGGTGATGCGCCGTTCACGGCGACGATAGCTCGCGCCGGCACCAGTCGGACCGTGACGCTGACTCCGCGCAAGCTCCTGCCGGCACCTCAGTAGCATGCGTTACTTTGCAGCATTGGCAGCCGTGACGATATTCTTTGGTCAGAACGTTTCCGATCCGTATCGGTATTTAGAAAACGCGCACGGCGCGCGAACGCAGCAGTGGATCGACGCGGAAAACGCGCGGGCGGACCATGCGATTGGCGCGTATTCGGGCAACGCCGAGATCGCGCGCCGCGTCGGCGAACTGTCGCTCACCGGCGCGCGCCAGTTCGGGCCGCAGTTCGCCGGCGATACGCTCTTCTACATGCGCGAGGTGCCGCCGCAGCCGCAGCCGGTTTTGGTCGCGCAGTCGTGGCCGAACGGAACCCCGCACGTCGTGCTCGATCCGGCACGCATCGGCGCGAACGCTTCGATCGATTTCGTTTGGCCGGCGCCCGACGGACGGATCGTGGCCGTCGGAACGTCGTTGGGCGGCGGCGAGCATGCGACGATCCGCGTCGTCGACGCCTCCGGCAAGCAGATCTACGGCGAAGCGCTTGGCCCGGCGGGCGGTGGCACGACGGCTCCCGTCGTCGCGTGGGATGCCGGAAGCCGCGGCTTCATCTACGGACGCCTTCCCGCGAACGGATCGCAGTTCGGAATCGAGCTCTACCATCACGTGCTCGGCACGCCGCAAGCGCGCGACACGCTCTCGCTCGGCGTCCTGTCGCCGATCGCCGAATATCAACTGCTCACCTCGACCGGCGCTCGTCATGCAGCAGCACTCGTGAAGTTCGGCGACGGAGCGTACTATCGCGTCTACCGCCGCAACGCAACGTCGTGGCGTTTCGCCGTCGGCGCGCAGGCCGGCATCACCGCCGGCGCGTTCGTCAACGGCGAGCTCATGGTCGTCGCCACGGCGGGCTCGCCGCACGGGCGGATCGCCGTAGTTCGAGCCGGCAACACCCTCGAAACGCTCGTACCGGAGCAATCCGACTGGGCTTTTCACGACATCGCTCCCATTCGCGGCGGCTTCCTCGTCACGAAGTCCTGGGGGGCGCGCTGGCGCATCGATCACTACGACGACTCCGGACGCATGATCCGCACCGTTGCGTTGCCGCCGAGCGGCATCGGGATCGAAGACATCGCCTCGGACGATCAACACACGAGCGCGCTCGTCGCCTACGAGGGCTGGACCGGCCCCGCACTGCGTTGGGTGTCGTACGGCGGCGGGACCGGCGCATTGCAAACCATCTACGACCTGCAGGTTCCGTCGAAACGCTACGCCGACGTCCGCGTTCGCGAGCTCACGGCGACGTCGAAAGACGGTACGCGCGTTCCGGTAACCGTTCTCGCGCTCTCGGGAACGCCGCAAGACGGCTCCGCGCCCGCGATGCTCACCGGATAGGCGGCTTCGGCCTCTCGACGAGCCCGTACTTCATCGGGTCGACGCTCGCGTGGCTGGAAATGGGCGGCGTGCTTGCCGTGCAGATCCGCGGCGGCGGCGAGTACGGCGAGTCATGGCATCGGCAAGGCATGCTTCTCGACAAGCAAAACGTCTTCGACGATTTCTATGCCTCCGCGCAAGCCTTGGTCGCCGACAAATGGACGAGCCCGTCGCGGCTCGGGATCGTGGGCGGCAGCAACGGCGGCCTCCTGGTGGGCGCCGCGCTGGTTGCGCATCCGCAAGAATATCGCGCGGTCGTCGGATTTGCGGGCCTCTACGACACGCTGCGGCACCACCTGTTCCCCAACGGCGCCTACAACGTGGCGGAGTACGGTTCCGTGGACGATCCCGCGCAGTTCCGCGCGCTGTACGCGTACTCGCCCTACCACAACGTGCATAAGGGCGTCGCCTATCCGGCCGTGCTGCTGGTCACGAGCGAAAACGATCCGCGCGTCGCTCCATGGCAATCGTGGAAGTTCGGCGCGGCGCTGCAGGGGGCGACCTCATCGGGCCGGCCGGTGCTGATCCTCACGCATCGCAGCGGCGGCCACGGTCACGGGGCCTCGTACGCGCAGCGCGTCGGCAACACGGCGATCGAACTGTCGTTCTTCGCATCACAGCTGGGCGTGTCCGGCCGTTAAGACTTGCACCGGATCTGGAGAACGGTTCGAACATGAAGCTGACCTTGTACTACGACGTCTGTTCGCAGTGGTCGTATTTCGGCGACCTCACGCTCGATAAGCTCCGCGAGAAATACGGAGCGGACCTCGACGTCGAGTGGAAGATCGCGATGGTCAAAGACGGCGAGCCAGTCGGATATTCGGCCGAGGCGCTCGGCTGGATGTACCGGCGCTCGGAATCGATCACCGGCATCGCCGTCACGTCGCGCTGGATTCGGGGCGACGACCGCACGCTCTATGCGAATCTCGCGGTGGCCGCGGCGCAGCAGCTTGGTCACGACGTGCGCCGCAAGGCGGCCGAAGCAATTTTGCTGCGCGGCGAGCCGCTCGGTTCTCGAGCCGGCGCGGTCGCGGCCGTCTCGCAACTGACCGGCGTTCCGCCGCCGCAGCTGGAGGCGGCAATGCGCGATGTCGAGCCGAGTGTACGCGAAACCACGGCGGAGTTCCGCGCGCTGCCCGTCACCGTCGTTCCGGCGTTCCTCATTCGCAACGAGATCGGCGATACGGCGTTGCTTTCCGGCCTGTGCGGATTCGAAACGCTCGACCAAGTGACCGCAGAGATGCTTCGTGCGGAGCGCGGTTACGCGGAGTTCGACGCGGCCAACGCGCCGGTTCCGGCCTGACCTAGGCGCCCGGCGCCTCGTCTTCGCCTATTCGCACGGGCGCATGTTCATGGAGTCCAATAAGAACTAGGTTGTATCCGGGTCGCTGGAACACTCGCGCCAACCGCGAGTAGTACGTCGCGATGAGAATCGTACGCTTGTTTTTCGCCGCCAAGACGGCGATCGTTCGAACGGTGCCCCTCGTACGGGACGCGCGCGTTCCCCTATCGCTCAAGCTGATCGTCGCGGCAATCGCGCTGCTCGTGATCTCGCCGATCGACGTCTTCGGCGACATCCCCGTCCTCGGCGCGCTCGACGACGCCGCTCTGCTGACGCTTCTTTGCATGTGGTTCGTCAGCCAAGCCGCAAAGCACGTCGAACCGGTTCCGGTGCGCCGCCGCAGCGGCAATCTGCCCGCCCTTGGGTAGTATGGCCAGATGAATGCGGAACGTACGCTCGCGCCGGCGCTCGGCTGGTTTGGCATTGCGCTGGGAGCGCTCGAGCTTGCGAGCCCCAAGACGGTCGCTCGCGCCATCGGAACCCACAATCACTCCACCGTCGTCCGCGCATTCGGCGCGCGCGAGATCGGCGCGGGCGTCGCGGTGCTGTCGCGGCGCAAGCCGGCGTCCGGCTTGTGGATGCGCGTCTTCGGCGACGTGCTCGACTTGGGCGCGATCGCACTGTCCATGCGCGACGAGCACAACGATCGCCGACGTCTGCGGCTGGCCATGGGGGTCGTCGCGGCCGTGATGGCGGCCGACGTGTACGCCGCGCTCGCGGTCGGGAACTTGCAACGAGCGAAGCGTCCGATCATCGCGAAGAGCGTCGCCTTCATGGCGACGCGGGATGAGATGTTCGCCGTGCTCGCCGACTCGTCGTGGCTGCAGCGCTGCGTTCCCGGCCTCGCAAACGCGACGGTGACCGCCGACGAAGCCAACCTCGCGACGTCGTCTTTCGACTATCACATCAGCGGTGTCGGCCCGCTCAATGCCTATCTCCGCGTCACGCTTTCCGACTTGGCTCCCGATCGCGGCACGATGCTGCGGGTCGAGGCGTTCCCGCGCATGGCCAGCGGCCGTGCGGTGCGCGCGCTCGCGGAAATCCCGGGTGACGCACTCGCCATGGGGCTGCACCGGCTCAAGAACATCGTCGAGCTCGGCGAAATCGTTTCCAACGACGGCCCGTCGGGACGCAACGAAAAGACGGCGCGCGCATGAAGGCGCTCTGCTGGTGGGGCGTCGCAAACGTGTCGGTCGACGACGTTCCCGATCCGTGGATCGTCAATAGCGGCGACGCGATCGTAAAGGTTTCTTCGACAGCCATTTGTGGTTCCGACCTGCACCTGTACAACGGCCTCGTGCCGAGCATGATGAAGGGCGACATCATGGGCCACGAGTTCATGGGCGAGATCGTCGAGGTCGGCCCGAGCGTCGGCAAGCGCAAGGTCGGCGACCGCGTCGTCGTGGCGTTTCCGATCTCGTGCGGCAAGTGCTATTTCTGCCGCAGCGAGCTGTACTCGCTGTGCGAAAACACCAATCCAAATGCCGGTGCCGCCGAGAAGATGTGGGGACATTCGCCCTGCGGGATCTTCGGCTACTCGCACCTCACCGGCGGCTACGCCGGCGGCCAAGCGCAATACGTGCGCGTACCGTTTGCGGACGTCGGCACGATCGTCGTGCCGGATCACCTGGATGACGAGAAGGTGCTCTTTCTTTCGGACATCTTACCGACCGGCTACATGGCGGCGGAAAACTGCAACATCCAGGACGGCGACGTCGTCGCGGTCTTCGGCTGCGGACCGGTCGGCCAGTTCGCGATCCGCAGCGCGTTCTTGCTGGGCGCGGGCCGCGTGATCGGCATCGATCGCTTCCCCTATCGCTTGGAGGTCGCGCGCCGCGCCGGCGCGGAGACGATCGACTTCGAGGCGGTCGACGACGTCAACGACGCGCTCAAGGACGTGACGGGCGGCCGCGGCCCCGATTCGTGCATCGACGCCGTGGGCTTGGAAGCGCACGAGCCGGGACTCGGCGGCGCCTACGACTACGTGAAGCAGCAGTTGCGGCTCGAGACCGACCGCGGAAACACGCTTCGCCAGTGCATGCTCTGCGTGCGCAACGGCGGCACGGTGTCGGTGCCGGGGGTCTACGGCGGCTATACCGACAAGCTGCCCATGGGTTCGTTCATGAACCGCTCGCTGACGATGCGTACCGGGCAGACGCACGTGCAAAAGTACATGCCGCTGCTTCTGGAGCGCATCGCGCGCGGCGACATCGATCCGAGCGAGATCGTCACGCACCGCCTCCCGCTCGCTGACGCACCGCAAGCGTACAAGACGTTCCGCGCGAAGACCGACGACTGCCTGAAGGTAGTGCTCTCCGCTACCGCTTAGCTCGGCTGCAGCGCCGGCTTGGCCGGAGCCCGGGCGGCCAAGAAGAGCGGGCGCATGGCAGACCAGCCCACCCGCCGAAGAAGCCCGCAGTCTACCCCGACTGCCATCTTCGATCGGAGGCCCTATGCGAAAACTCTCGCGCGCGACCGCGTCGGCCATCGGGCTGGCGTTCGCGCTCAGTGCATGCGGCGGCCACAGTTCGTCGCTGCCCTCGCTCAGCGGCGCGCCGGGCGCGCCCGGCGCGAACAACCAGGCGACGACGCCTTCCACGCTGTCGAACGCGCCGCTCGTCGTCGTTCCGAAACTGTACGGCAAGCTCGCGTACACCGACATCGGACGGCGCCCGGCGAACGCGCCCGTCCGCATCTCGATCACGTTACGCTACAACCATCAACTCGAACTAGATCGCCTCGTGGCACGGCTCAACGATCCCAACGTAGGGCGGCATCGTCACTTTCTCTCCGCTAAGGAATTCGAAGCTCACTACGCGCCCACCGCGCGGCAGGAAGAGAGCGTCGTGCGGGCGCTGCGGCGCGCCGGCTTCACGATCGTGCAGCGCTATCCCAATCGCACGATCGTCGACGCGACGGCAAGCAGCTCGGTCGTCGAGCGCTTCTTCTCCACGGAAATACACACCGTGAAGCAAGGAAAGTACGGCGAACGCTACACGAACGTCAAACCCGCGACCGTGCCGTCGTCGATTGGGTCGGTCGTGCGCGATGTTTCGCTCAACGACTTGGTCGTCGTCCGTACCGTCACCGATGAGGACGGCGTACGCACCGCCCCGCAGTTCCCCCAGGACGCACAAGGCCGCTCGCAGGTTCCGCTCGGTTCGACCGGAATTGGGCCGCTCGATTCGACCGGCAACCTCGTCAACGGCGGGTTCGAAAGCGGGTCGTTCAGCCCGGGCTGGATCAACGAGAGCACGCGCTCGACCTACGCAAAGATAACGACGCAACGGGCGCACACCGGCAGCTATTCGGCATTCATGGGCACGCTGTCGGGGCCCGAGGTCAACGGCTGGGCCTCAGTTGCGCAAGAAGTGAAGGTGCCCGCCAACGGCGTGCTGAGCTTCTGGGTGTATCAGGGTTCGAACGAAGGCAGCTACGGCACGAGGTATGCGTGGCAAGCCGGGTACCTCCTCAATCTCCAAGGCAGCATTCTCACGACCTTCTATAAGACGGTCAACACCACGAACGGCTGGGTCAACTATACGGTGAACCTCGGCGCCTACGCCGGCCAAACCGACTACATCTACTTCGGCTGCTACGGCGACGGCAACCGCAGCACGTACGTCTATCAATACGTCGACGACGTCGCCTGGGTCGGCGCGTCGCCCTCGCCGTCACCGACGCCGACGTCCGGGCCGACGGCAACGCCGAAGCCCACACCGACGCCGACGTCCTCGCCCACCGCATCTCCGACGGCCTCCCCAACGGCGTCGCCAACTTCGACGCCGGGAAGCGGCTGCAACGGCGCGGCCCCGGATAACGGACCGCTGACCAACTCGTCGGGAACGCTCGCGACGGGCGTCGCGAAACCGTTCGACTTCCCGGTGCAGCACGGATGCAACGGCGCTGGCTACACCGCGGCGATCGTGATCGACGATCCGGTGAACACCGGCTATCTCTCCACCTACCTCAGTGCGGCGCAGGTGACGGAGACCGGGACCGTAACCAATGAAGCCGTCGACGGCGGCGGCAGCGGCGACGATCCGGAAACCGACCTCGACGTGCAGACGATCGCCGGGCTCGCGCCGGGCGCGAACATCATCGTCTACGACATCGGTTCGCTCGGCGACCAGCAGATCGAGGACGCCTATAATAAGGCGCTCAGCGACGGAAAGGCCAGTGCGGTGAACTCGTCGTTCGGCGGCTGCGAATCGAGCGACGTTCCATTCGCCGACTCCACCAACGCGATCGCCGAACAGGGCGCCTCGGAAGGCGTGGAGTTCTCGGCGTCGAGCGGTGACTCGGGAAGCAACGAATGCAGCGGGTCCAAGGGCGTGAGCGCCCCGGCCGGCGGTCCGTACTTCTCGTCGATCGGCGGCGTCGACTTCACCGACACGAGTCAGGGCGTGCTCGAGACCGTGGTTGCGGGCAACGTCAGCGGATACTCGACCGGCGGCGGCGTCTCGACGGTCTTCGCGCTTCCGAGTTATCAGAGCGGGATCGCCGGCATGATCACCACGGGCCGCAATCAGCCCGACATATCGCTGCCGTTCTATCCCGTCGCGGTCTACACGGGCGGAGCGTGGGGCGAATATCTCGGAACGTCCTGGTCGTCACCGGCTTCCGTCGCCCTGGTCGTCGAAGCGGACGAGCTTCACGGCTCGAAACTCGGCTGGATCGATCCGACGCTCTACAGCCTCTTCTCTTCGACCGGCTACAGCGAGTACTACACGCCGTGCACGTCGGGCAACAACGGAGCGTACTCGTGCAGCGCTACGAAGTACAATCAAGCCGCCGGCATCGGAGCGCCGAAAGGCTGGGCCTTAGCGAACGCGCTCTAGCACTCGTTCGCAGCGAGGCGATTGAAGGCGGGGTGGCGCGGCGGGCCGCCCCGCCGTTTTCTTGCTTAGTCCCCGGCGTCGGCGGCGAGCGACGTGTCGCGCATCGGCAGGACCAGAACGTGCGGGTCCCAGCCCGGCGGCGGTGCGTCCGACGTTCCGGGCGGCGGCGAGACGGGGGCGATGCCGAGCGACCGGCACGACCACTCGCTCGGGATGCCGCGCACGACGCCGTCCGGGATCTGCGCGGATGCAGCAGCGAGCGGCGGCGCGTCGCCGCGCAAGCGCGCCGGATCGAAGCCGCCCGATAGGTCGCCGGTCTGCGTGCTCGCATCGCGCGGGCCGAACGGCGCGTAGCGCGCCTCGTCGGGCAGCAGCGCGAGCGGCGTTCGGTCGAACACGAGCTCGGTCAACTTCACGACCGACGCCTGATCGTCGACTTCGTGAACCACGCCGCTGCGCGCAAACGGCGAGATCAACAGCAGCGGCACGCGCTGCCCGTTACCGCACGGATTGCCGTCGGGGCAGACGAGCCAGGCTGGCGGCGGCACGTGATCCCAGTAGCCGCCGGGATCGTCCCACGTGATGACGATCGCCGATTGGCTCCAGTACTTGCTGCGTGCGATCGTGTTGACGAGCGCGGCGACGTCGGCTTCGGCGACCTGCAAATCGGACTCGCCGGGATGGTCGTCGTCGCCCAAGAACGTATACGGCGCCGCGTGCGCCGGCCGCAGCCCTTCGTTGCTGCCGAAGCCGCCCTTCAAATAGAAGAGGCCGCCCGCGCCGAGCTTCCCTTGCGCGACGTCGGACGGAAAGCGCGTGATGTCGGCGACGTTGCGATCCATCGTCGGGTTGTTGGCAATGTATCCGAAGTAGTGCGGCGCGAGATGATGCGTCACGAGCGTCACGCGGCCCGGGTCGGCCGGATTCCCGTAGCCTTGTTCGTACCACGTCCAGCCCACCGGCGCGCGGGCTTGCCCCCGCAGGAAGGCGATGTCATCGGCGACGTCCTGCGTGTTACTCGTAAGCCGTCCCGCCTCCGCGCCTTCGAGATTGAGCAGCACGGTCGCGTACGTCTGGTCGACCTGACGCTCTTTGCTGAAGTCGGCGGTGTTGTACGGCCCCCATGCCGGATCTAGGTCGACGAACATCGGCACGCCGCGCCCGGCCACGCCTTCGGGCTGCGCCGTGTACGGCGGGCCGGCGGCGCCGTAGCGCTTGTATTCCGTTTCACCGTTTTGTGCGGCGATAATCTCGACGTTGCTCGGCGACGACGGCGCGCGCGCTCCCTGAAAGAACGCGTCGAACAGCGCGAAGCGGCTCGCGTACATCCACAAGTACGGGATCGTGTCGCAGTCGACGTGCGCCATCGCTTCGTCGCCCACCGACGCTGCCTGCGCGTCGGACGTCATGCCGAGCGACGCCCGAGACGCCGGCGGCAGGCCCATCGCCCACGCACCCTGCGCACCGACGAAGCCGTCCATCGCGCCGCCGTGCAGCCCCGCGTCGATCAGATTGCGCGCGTTATTGACGAGGCCGAGGTCGGGCTCCGTCGTCCGGAATGCTTGCGTGTCGCGTCGTGCGATTGGATTGTACTGTCGAAAGCCGTGAAGGCGCGCGGCGCCGGTGTAGATGCCGTTTGCCCCCGGAAACGTACCGAAATAATGGTCGAACGACCGGTTCTCTTGGTAGATGACGAAGACGTAACGGACCCGATCGCGGAGGAGCGCCTGCAGCGACGGCGGTGTGCCCGGGGCGGCCGATCCGAGCAATCCCAGCGCCGCCGCCAAGAGTATCAATCGCATCGCTTCGCCTCCCGCGGCACGACGTTAGGTAAGCCGCATGTAGCTGACTTGCGCCACGGCCACCAGCGTGCCGTCGTCACGCCAGAAGTTCGCGGCGACGGGAACGAGCGTGCGTCCGTGCTTGACGGCCTGCGCGACGAGCACGACGTCGCTGCGGGCCGGCGCGAGAAAGCGAATGTTCATGTCAGTCGTGGTGATGCGCGCGTCGGCGCCCCAGAGCGTCAAGCTGACGAGCGCGGACGTGGAATCGGCCGCCGTCATCAGCATCCCGCCGTGAAAGGAATCGAATATCCCGTCGTACTCGCGATCGCGAGCGACCGTGCACGATACGGCGCCGCGGCCCAGGCGCAGATCGGAAATGCCCAGCCGGCCGAAGACGGGAATCGCGTTCATGCGTTCGCGGATGGCGGCGTCGACATCGGGCGCGAGCCGATCGAGTTCCGGCGGATACGGCGCGAGCAGTAACCCGGGGGCCATCGGCGGCTGCTGTTCGGCCACGAGCGACGCCTGAAGAGCGCCGCTTACGTCGTGTGGAGCTGCGAGCGCTTCGGGGTGCTGCGCGCGACGGTGCGGAGACGTTCCTTCATCGCTTCGCTCGGAATCTTGATCCGATCGGCCAAACGGAGGAACGCGAGGAGTCTGACGTGCCACCACGTCATGTCGAACTCGAACCAGCGCAGTCCATGGCGCGCCGAGAACGGGAAGGCGTGATGGTTGTTATGCCAGCCTTCGCCCCACGAGATGAGGGCCACCCACCAGCAGTTCGTCGACTGATCGGTGGTCTGATACGTGCGATAACCGAGCGCGTGCGACGCGCTGTTGACCAGCCACGTCGAGTGATAGCCGACGACCAGCCGCACGAAGATTCCCCAGATCACCCATGGCCATCCGCCCAGCGCAAAGAGTCCCACGCCGAGCGCGACTTGGAGCGGAATATTGAGATACTGCAGCGCGCGATAGAAGGGTTCGGCGTACAGGTCGGGCGCGAAGTGGCGAATCTCTTCGTCGGTGGGCAAGGCGATGTTGTGGCGGTAGAGCCAGTCGACGTGCGCCCAGCGAAATCCGCGGTCGATCCCGTGCGGATCGCCGTCGTGGTCGGCGTTCGCGTGGTGCTTGCGGTGAATGGCTACCCAACGAATTGGATCTCCCTGCAGCGCCAGCGTGCCGAACACCGCAAGAAGATATTCGAAGGGCTTGAAGAGCCGAAGGCTGCGGTGCGTGAGCGTGCGGTGAAAGCACAGCGAGATGCCGAACCCGACGCTCGCATACGAAACGACGAGCGCCGCCGCGAGGGCCGGCCACGTAAAGAACGCGGGCCAAAGGGCTGGGAGTGCGCCGGCGTGGATGCCGACGATGCCGAGACCTTTGATCCACCGGTACAACGTGTCGAGGTGCGTCCGGGCAACCGTAGGTTTCGGCGCGTTATTAAGAACAGTCGAATGTGAAGTCATGGAGTACGCCCAGTGTAGCTCACCGGAGGCCCGCACCGCTATCGTATTAGCCGCGATTTTTAGGAGAGCGCCTTTGGGTCGGCGGTAGGCTGCCCTTCCTCGGCTGCTCGTGACGAGGCCGGACGGGTGCAATCCCCCGACAGGGATGGGCGCACGGCGGCGAGCATCTGCCGCGGGTGGCGCGCAGCCTTCAGTTCGGCGTCGCGACCGCCGATCATCAGTGCGAGTCCTACGACGGAAACGACGACATCCGCGACGTTTGGGAGCGGGTGCGCGGACTCGTCGCGCGCGGCAAGGCCACGGACTTTTGGAACCGCTACCCCGAAGACGTCGAGCTCGCGCGCGGCCTCGGCTGCACGATGTTTCGCCTGTCGCTCTCGTGGGCGCGCCTAGAGCCGCAGCCCGGCGCTTGGAACGACGAAGCCTTCGCGCATTACCGTGCCGTGCTGCAGGCGATTCGCGACGCGGGCATGGCGCCGATCGTCACGCTCCTGCACAACACGTGGCCGCTTCACGTGCAGGCCGCCGGAAACGGCGCCGGGCTGCTCGACCGCGGCTTTCCGGATCGGCTCGCCGGGTTTGCAGGGGAAGCCGCGCGGCGGCTCGGCGATCTCATCGGCGATTACGTGACGCTCAACGAGCCCAACCAGCTCGTCTACGGCTGGATCAAAGGCTTTTGGATGCGCGCGTACGCGATGCCGCCCGGTCAGCCGCCGTATGCGAGCGGCGACGCCCAGATGGACGACGTGTTGACCGTCATCCCGAACCTCTTCCGCGCGCACGCCAAGGCGCGCGAGGCGATTCACCGCATCCGTCCCGACGCGCGCGTTGGCACTAATCCGCTCGTGCTCGGTCTGCCGCAATGGCTGCAGCGCTGGATCGACCGCAATGCAACGCACCTGCAGTCGCCTGAGGCCGCGAAGCGTCAGGCGGCGCGCATCGAACAGGCGGCGTTCGTCGAAGGGGGCCGCGTCGACTGCACGATCGCGCAAGTGACCATGACATCCGAACGCGCGCAGCATGCGTTCTTCTCCGAACCGTATTACTGCGCGCACCTCGCCGTACTGCACCACGGTGCGCTGCCGGCCGACATGCAAGCGTGGCGCGGCTGCATCGCGGTCGTTGCGGACACGCTTCCTGCGACGCTCGTGGGCGGCTGGTTTCCCGCCGCGACGATCCGGTACGTCGATGCGATGGACGATGCCGTCGACGCGCTCGGGCGGCGCGAGGTCGACGCCGTGTTCGACGACGACGTTACGCTGCGCCGGTACGCCGGCGGCACGCTCGCCCTCACGCCGCTCGCGGGATCAGAGCAATACTTCGCCGTCGCCATGGCGCTCGGCAGCCGCTCGCTGCTCAACGTGATCGATCGCGCGATCCGCGACCTGCGCAGCGAACGTCCGGAAATTCCCGACGCGTTCAACCGCAAGACCGTCGCGCACGTCGGCCGCGAAAGCGACGCCGCGTCCGGCGCAGCGCAGGCCGTGCCGCGCATGGATCGCTCGATCGAGCGCATCCGCCGTCGCGGGAAGCTGCGTGTCGGCATTCATCCGGGTGTCGAGGGGTTGTGTGTCCTTCGACAAGCTCGGGCGCGGATGACGCGATGTATGATGGCCTCGAGCCGGAGATCGCACGCGCCATCGCTCAATCGATCTTTGGGGACGGCAAGCGCGTGGAGTTCGTGCCGTTGCGCGGCACGCAGCGGCTGCGCGCGACGCGTTCGTCGTGGCTGCATGCGCTCTTCGGGTTTCGTAAAACCTTCGCGATCTTCGGAACGCTGCTGGGAACGAACTGGTGGAACCTCGGCATGGCCGGAAAACTGCCGGAGTTCCTCTGCCCCCGCGAGTGCGTCGGCACGCTCGATTTCGTGGGCCTCGATTACTATTGGGGCGTGCCGTCGTTCTGGCCGGGGCAGCTGCACCGCCTGAGCGCTGCGGCAGACTTTCGCTATGCCAGCGCGCCCGTCTGGCCGAGCGCGCTCGGCGCGATCCTCACCAACGCGGCGCGCGAGTTTCCCGGCAAGCCGATCGTCGTGATCGAAAACGGCTGCGTCGTCAGCGCGGCGGGCTTCGACCGCGCGCGCTACTTAGCAGCGCACGTTAACGAGGTTCGCAAGGCCGTCGCACGCGGCATCCCGGTCGAGGCGTATCTCTGCTGGAGCATTACGTCGAACCGCGAATGGGGGCTCCCCTTCGACGACGGCAGCGACTTCGGGCTTTACCACATCGACCTCGACACCGACTCGAAACTCACCCGCACTCCAACGGAGTCGAGCCGCACGTACGCCAATTTGATTCGTCCCGCGACGTAACGCGAGTCCAACTGTATTGTGAAGGAGGTCGCTATGGTCCCAATCGACGATCGGCGTCCCGGCGAGGCCGCGCCGACGCACTCCGAACCGACGCCCGCGCGCATCTTCGATACGCTGCTCTATTCGCAACTGCGCGGCGACGCGCTCAAGGCTGCGATCGAGCTCAAGGTGTTTACCGCCATTGCCGACGGTGCGACGGGCCCGGACGCGATTGCCGCCAAATGCGGCGCCTCACGGCGCGGCATTGCGGCACTCTGCGACTTTCTCACCGTCAATGGATTCTTGACGAAGGACGGCACGAAATACGACCTCGCGCCCGACTCGCGCCTCTTCCTCAACGAGCACTCGCCGGCGTACGTCGGCGCTGCCGCCGCGTTCCTCGCTCGTAACCAGGCGTTCGTCAACCTTGCGGAGACGGTCCGCACCGGCGTCGCGCCGGACGAAGATCCGGGCGACATGTGGCCGCTGTTTGCGCAATCGATGCTTCCTCTCGCCGCTCCCGCTGCGCGCGCGGTCGCGGAGCGGCTCGACGTCGCATCGCTCGGCGCGATCGATGTGCTCGACATCGCGGCCAGCCACGGCGAATACGGTCTCGCGATCGCGCGGCTCAACGCGCAGGCGCGCATCGTCGGACTCGATCTGCCGCAGGTCGTCGAATTCGCGGCGCGCCGCGCACAGCAGGGCGGATTCGCCGACCGTTATCGCACGATCGCCGGCAGTGCATTCGACGAGGCGCTGCGCGGCCCATACGATCTCGTGCTTTTGCCCAACTTGCTTCACAGCTTCGAGCGGGAAGCCAACGCGCGGCTGCTGGCCAAAATCTTCGCCGCACTCAAGCCCGGCGGACGGCTCGGGACGGTCGAGTTCGTGCCCAATGAGGATCGCGTTTCGCCGCCGTGGCCGGCGCAATTCAGCCTCGTCATGATCGCTCAGAACTCGGGCGATACGTATACGTTCGCCGAACTCGAGGCGGCACTTCGCGCCGCCGGGTTCGAAAAGAGCGAAGCATTCGCGCTCCCTCCGTCGCCGCAAACGCTCGTTGTTTCGTACAAACGCTAGCGCCGCCCGCGCGAAGTAAACCGTCGCTCCAGCGATTACTTGCGGAGTCTTGCGATGAGGTCGCGGGCGAAGCGCAACGCGTCGTTCTTCGTGCGCTCGTAGAGCGCAGCGGCTTGGCCGGCGCTCATCGTTTCTCCGTGCTCGTGCAGAAACGTCACGCCTTCGCCGACGACGATCGTTCCCGCATAGGCGATCGCGCCTTTGATGGGGATGCCCGCGACGGGGACGAAGCCGACGAGCTCGCGCGCGAGCGTGCGCCAGCCGAAGCCGCCGCCGATGACGGGCAGAAGCTGCCACGTGCGCTGCAGGTCGGGGTCGCGTCCGTATGCGGCGTCGATGTGCAGTAACAACATCACCTGGATGCCGGTGATCGCCACCATATCGCCCGCCGATGCGAACGCGCCGAGCACGACGCCGACGAGCGGAATGTGATCCACGACGGCGCTGGCGACCGCGACCTTGAGCGCGTTGCGCGCCGCGTCGCGCGTCAGCTTCGACGCGACGGTCTCGCGGAGCGCCGGAAGGTTGCGGCCCACCGCGATCTCGACGCCGGCCGCGCAGTCGACGAGATGGGCGAAGAACCGGCCGCGCATCGCCTCGCGAACGATCGCCGGCACGACGTAGTCGCCGCGTTCGCCGGCCGACGGCGCGCCGGGCGGCCCCGACGCGTCGGCGCTCGCGTCCACGGTCAGCGTCAACAGCGGTACGCCGAGCGCGCGCAGCGGCGCGAGATCCGCGCCCGCCGCGTCCCCGCGCCTCCCGAGGAAGACCACCGCGCGCACGTCGCGCAAATTCCCGACCATCTGCGCCTTCGGGTCGATCGTTTCGAGACACGCCGCCGCCTCGAACGGGATCGCGTCTTCGTGGCCCGACAGCAGCAGCGCACGCAGCTCCGACATCAGCGCCGGGTCGCCGCAGAGCAGGAAGCGGAACGGCTTTCTAACGTTCGAACGGATCGTCCGCACGTCGATGCCGTTACGCACCAGCGTGAAGAGCTTGCGCGCGTCGCCGGCGATGGCCATCCTCGCCTAACTACAAACCGAGCTTCGTGAGGTCGACGGCCATCGTGCCGTCGGCCTTGCGCAGCTCCTTGATCGGGTCGTCGGTGTAGTCGAGGTACACCAATCCCATGAAGATCTCGAGCGGCCACGCGTGCATCTTGTGCGAGTTCGCGACGTCGATCACCGTCGTTCCGGAACTCTTGGCTTCCTCGATCACGCTTTCCGGCGTGCTCTTGATGTCGGCGGCGATGATCGTAGCGGCGGCGACGTCGCCGGGCGTGAGTCCGTCACGCAGCATCGTGCGATAGTCGACGCCGTTGGAACCGAAGCGCTGCGCGAGGGCATACTGCAGCGTCGAATAGAGCTCCGGCGACGTGCCGATCCCGAGCAGCGTGATCCGCGTCGAGAGCTGGCGCGCGCGCGCGAGGTTGAAGAGCTGCGCCCCCTGCGACGCCTCCGTTGCGGCGGCGTTGAAGTCGTCCACGGTCTTGCGCATCATCGGCAGCAGCGTCGTATATTGGCTCTCGCTAACGTCGCCGTTGAACGTCAGCTTCGCTTCGTCGAGTGCCTTGAGGAATTCATCGAGGTCGCCCAGCGACTGGTCGAGCACCGTCAGGGACGCGCGTGCCGCATCTACGGAGCGCAGCATGTCGGCGTCGGCCAGCGACAGCTCGTTGAGCATTTGCGGATACGAGGGCAGAATGGCGACCGATTCCGTCGGAACCGGACTCATCGCAAACGGCGCGAGCATCTCTTTGTAAATGTCGGCGCTCTCTTTGAGCAGCCCGCTCTCCTTATTGCGTTCGAGCGATCCCACCGTCGAGATCGGGCTGTCGTCGCCGCCGGCATCCTGCAGCGCGCTGTTGATTGAACGCGTCATCGAGTTGAGGTTCTTGACGATGGCCTCGACGCGCGACCCGCGCCGAATGTTGATGCGGCTGAGATCCGGCACTTCGTACTGCAGCGTTTCGAGGCGATCGTGCACCGCCTTCATCTGGTCCTTACCTTGGGACGCCCGCTCCTGAATTTCCGTCGCGTTGGCGACGTGGCTGCCCTGTGCCGACACGACGGCGCCCTGCAGCTTCGGGAGATCCGGCTTGGTCAGCGTGACGCGCTGCGCTTCCATCTGCCTCAGCGCCACGATGCGCTGGTGCGCCGTCGCACGCGTCGCGGGCGTGCCCTGCTGCGCCGCTTCGGCCAGCGTTTGTTCGCTCTTGCTCGGAAGGCCGAGCGCGAGCTCCGATTGGCCGAGATCGAGCAGCGCCACGGAGTTGTCCGGATCGCTCTTGAGCACTTGATCGAGGCGCAGGCGCGCGAAATCGTAGCGCGCGCGCTCTTCGTCGCTCGACGCGCGCACGAGCTGCTGCGCCGGCGTCACGGTGCTCGGGTCGAGTTCGGGGTAGCCCATGAGGTGCGCCACACGGGCGCGGGGGTCGGGATGATCCTCCAAATACTTGGTCACGGCGTCGCTGTGCTCGTCCTGCAGCACGCCGAGGTGCGCCATCATCGTCACCATGGACTCCGGGTCGTATCCCGCGCGCGACATCAGCTGCAGGCCGTAGCGGTCGGCCTGGATCTCGTCTTCGCGCGACACCTTCGCCATCAGGCCCGCCTCCGCGATGCTGCCGAACTCGTAGATGATCGGCGAGAACATCGACGCGAGGCCGAAAAGGATGTTGAGGATTTCGGCCTTCGAGTACATCGAGAGCACGTGGCGGCGCTCGATGTGGCCGGTTTCGTGGCCGATCACGCTCGCAAGCTCGTCGTCGGACTGCACGAAGTCGATGAGTCCCTCGTTCACGTAGACGAAGCCGCCAAGCGTCGCAAACGAGTTGACCTGGCTATCCTTGATGATCTTGACGGAGTAGGGGACGTCCTTGCGCGCCACCTGGTTCCAAAGGTTACCGGCAACGCCTTGCACGTAGGCGTTGAGCAGCGGATCGGTCTCGATGACGCTGCTGGCCACGATCTGCTGATCCTCCGACTGGCCGAGCGCGATCTCGGCCTGCGTGGACATGGCAGAAACGGGAGCCGGGAGGGCGGTCGCAAGCATCGAGACGGCGATGAAAAGCGGGATGGCGCGACGCAGCATACGGTTATGTCCTTTGAGCGGTAGACCCAGTCTTTGTTAGTATAACGAGCCGCCGCTGTGTATGTTATGTGGAGAAGCCTAAGAATTTGTGAATCTGTTGTGGATAGGGGCGGGTATTGACGGCGTCCTTCGCGCACAGCGCAGCGTGACACTCTTACGAGGCCGCCGTGACGGCCTTGAGGTGAAGCTCGGCCCGGGCGACGCTGCAGCGGCGCTCGATGACCTGCACGCTCGCCTCGCCGAACAGCCGAGTTTCTATCGCGGCTCGACGGCGGTTGCCGACTTCGGCGCCTCCTGCCCGTCGGCCGAAACGATCGTGCGGCTGCGGACGGTGCTCGGCGACGCCGGGATCGCGTTGCGCGGGCTGCGCGGGAGCGCCGAGCGGCTCGCCGAGCTTGCCGAACAGCAAGGGCTCTCGGTCGAACGGCCGCCGCAACGCGGAGCCCTCTCCGAATCCGCCCGCTCGCTCGTCGCCGACTTCGCCGGCGCGCGCGGCGACATCGCGCAGCGGCGACGGCGCGGGGAAGCGAGCGTCCCGCGCGTCAAGGCAGAGCCGAAAGGCGCTCGGCCGGCGCCGAACCTGCACGTAGTCGAGGCCGTGCAAGGCACGCTCTATCACGCGGCGACGCTGCGGGGCGGCCAGGTGCTGCATCATAGCGGCAACATCGTCGTGGTGGGCGACGTCAACCCCGGTGCGGAGCTCGTCGCCACGGGCGACATCGTCGTGTTCGGGCGGCTCGGAGGCATCGCCCACGCGGGCGCGGGCGGTGACGAGTCGGCGCGCATCTATGCGCTGGAGCTCGCCGCGACGCAGCTGCGGATTGCAACGCTTCATCGCGGCCGAACACGATGGCAAGCGGCGCTCGGGCCGCAACCCGGAGTGCGCTATGACGCGCGGCGGACGCATCGCCATCGTGTCGCTCGACCGCATTTCCGAGCTCGAGCGCGTCGCGGCGGCGCCGAAATGACGGCCCGCAAGATCGTTTTGACGTCGGGGAAAGGCGGCGTCGGCAAGACGACGACCACGGCCAACCTCGGCGCGACCCTCGCGAAGCGCGGCAAGCGGGTGATCCTCATCGATGCCGACATCGGCTTGCGCAATTTGGATTTGGTGCTCGGCCTCGAAAAGCGCATCGTGTTCGATTTGGTCGAGGTCGCGGAGGGCCGCTGTCAGCTTCGCCAAGCGCTGATCAAGGACAAGCGCTTTGAATCGCTCTCGATCCTGCCCGCCGCGCAGACTCGCGAGAAGGACGCGATCTCGCCGGAACAGTTCGCCGACATCGTCGAACGCGCCGCCGAAGACGCCGATTACGTACTGATCGACTCGCCGGCCGGAATCGAGACGGGTTTCCGCAACGCCGTCTCGGGCGCCGCCGAGGCGATCGTCGTGACGACGCCGGAGGTCAGCGCGATCCGCGACGCCGACCGCGTCGTCGGGAAAATCGCGGCCGCCGGCAAGCCCATCCGGCTCATCGTCAACCGGCTGCGGCCCGACATGGTGCGCAGCGGCGACATGCTGTCGGTCGACGACGTGTGCGAAGTGCTTTCCATCGAGCTGCTCGGCATCGTGCCCGACGACGAGGAAGTCATCGACACGACGAACCGCGGCCAGCCGATCGCGCTGAGCGAGACGCACCGCCTGCGCGCGATTTACGACAAGATCGCGCGGCGCCTCGAAGGCGAGCTCGTGCCGTTTACAACGTTCGACAGCCAGGGATTCTTCGGACGAATCATCGACGCATTGAAAGTGGGGTAACAGCGTGCAGCAGGTAGAGTCGGTCCAAACCGAATCCGCCGAAAGCGCCGCGCCGGCGAAGGTCGGGCGCGCGATCGTGCTGACGTCGGGGAAGGGCGGCGTCGGCAAAACGACCACGACGGCGAACCTCGGCACAGCGCTCGCCAAGCGCGGAGCGCGCGTCGTGATGATCGACGCCGACGTCGGCCTGCGCAACCTCGACATCGTGATGGGCCTCGAAAGCCGCGTGAAGCACCACCTGCTCGACGTGCTCGAGGAGCGCGTGACGGTCGACGACGCGCTGGTACCCGATAAGCACAGCGAGACGCTCTTCCTGCTTGCGGCGGCGCAGTCGCGCGAGAAAGACGACGTCGAGACGGAGAAGATGCAAGCGCTCGTGGCGTCGTTGCGCGAACGCTTCGATTACGTGTTGATCGATTGTCCGGCGGGCATCGAGCTCGGCTTCCGCAACGCCGTCGCCGGCGCCGACGAGGCGATCGTCATCTGCACGCCGGAGGTGTCGGCGGTGCGCGACGTCGATCGCGTCGTGGGGCTGCTGGGGAATCGCTTCCGCCCGCAGCTCGTGATCAACCGGCTGCGGCCGGAGCTCGTAAAGAGAGGCAAGATGCTTTCCGTCGACGACGTCAACGGGATTTTGCGCTTGCCGCTGCTCGGCGTCATCGCCGACGAACCGCAGATCATCATCACGACCAATCGCGGCGAACCTCTGGCGCTGCGCGACGACACGCCGACGGGCGCGGCGTATCAGGCGATCGCCGCGCGCGTCGCGGGCGAGGACGTGCCGGCGCCGATGCCGGCGGCCGCCAAGGTGTCGCTGCTCGAGCGCATCGGCTCGCTGCTCGGGAGGAAGCGCGCGTGATCGAATTTCTCAAACGGCTCTTCGGGCACCAAGGATCGAGCGCGACGGCGAAGGAGCGCCTCCGGCTCGTGTTGATGACCGATCACCTCGAGCTCGCGCCGGAGATGATCGAGATGCTCAAGCGCGACCTCGTCGACGTCATCTCGCGCCACGTCGAAGTCGATCGCGAACGCATCGACGTCAACTTCGAGCGGCAGGACAGCACGCTGGCGATGCTCGCCAACATTCCCATCATTTCGGTCAACCGGCCGACGCCCAACGGCAACGGCAACGGCAGCGTCGCGCACGACACGCCGGCCGAGCCGGCCACGTCGCCTGCGGCCGAGGATGCGACGCCGCCGAAGCCGCGCAAACGGCGCCGGCGCAAGAAGTCTGCGACGGCGAAGGCGGCAGCAGCCACCGCTTCCCCCTGACGCGTAAACATTAGCTCCGATGGCGACGATCGCGCTCGGCAGCGGCAGCAGGCGATACCTTCGCAACTTCAATTGGGTGCTCGCGGCGGCAGGGGTCGCCACGGCGCTGATCGGTCTGGTCTGCGTACGCTCGGCCGGATTGCATTCGCCGGGGAGTGCCGGCGAATTCCAAAAGCAGGTGCTTTACCTCGTGCTCGGCGTCGCGCTGATGGTCGGCGTTTCGTTCGTCGACTACCGCACGTGGCAGCGCTGGGCGCCGGGGCTGTACGTCGTCAACCTGCTCTTGCTGCTCTTCATCCTGCGGGGCGGCCACAGCGCCATGGGCGCGCAGCGCTGGATATCGCTCGGACCACTCGGGACGTTTCAGCCCTCGGAGCCGGCAAAGCTCGTCATCGCGATCGCGCTGTCCGCGGTGCTCTGCCGCGGCGGGTACGAAAATCTGCAGGCTCTCTGGAAGCCGCTTCTCACCGTGGCCCTCCCGGCGCTCGTTATCCTCAAACAGCCCGACCTCGGCACGTCGCTCGTGCTCGGCGCGATCCTCACCGTCGAGCTGTTTTTGGCGCTCCCGAAGCTCGGCGACTTCGGCATCTACGCGCTCGCGGTGCTCGTCGTCGCTGCGGGGGCGATCGGAACCAACGCCGTCCTCAAACCATTCCAGCGCGCGCGGCTCTTCGTTTTCCTCAATCCCAAGGCCGACCCGCAGGGCGCCGGCTACAACCTCAATCAGTCGAAGATCGCCGTGGGCAACGGGGAGTGGCTCGGCCGCGGCCTCTACCACGGCACGCAGACACAGCTGAACTTCGTGCCCGAACACTCGCGCGATTTCATCTTCACCGTCCTCGCGGAGGAATGGGGATTCGCCGGAGCCGCGCTGCTGCTCGCGCTCTACGCCGCCCTACTCTACGCCGGCGTGCGTACGATGGTCGCCGCGCGCGACCGCTTCGGCTTCCTGCTCGCGAGCGGACTCGTCGGCATGCTCTTCTTCCACGTGCTCGTCAACGTCGGCATGACGATCGGCATCATGCCGATCACCGGAATCCCGCTGCCCTTCATGTCGTATGGAGGTTCCGCGATGCTTACGGATTTCGCCGCGATCGGCATCCTGCTCAACATCTACGCTCAGCGCGATCGCGACGTGCTGGGAAACGCCTAGCGTCCTTCGGCCAGCTCACGATGGCAGCGTGAGTTCTACGACGAGGCCGTCGGGCGTGTCCGCGAGCGTTTCACCCACGTATTCCGCGACGGCGTCGCGGTGCACCGGCACGTGATACAGCAGCAGCACGCGGTCGCCGGCGCGGCGCGATCCGACGGCGCGCTGCAGCGTCGTGCGCAGCACCGCTTCGTCGAAGGGATTGAACGCAAACAGCACGAGGTTGCCCGGGGGAAAGCGAAAGCGCCGCACGTCGCCGGAGGCGATGCGCACGTCGCGGCAACGCACGGCCAGCCCGGTCGCGCGCGCGACGTTGTCGCGAGCGATTGCGACGAGCGCGGGACAGACCTCGATGCCGACGACTTGCTTGAAGGGATGCTCCGCCGCGAGCAGGATGGCACGCCCCATGCCCGCGCCGGCGTCGACAAACGTCGCCGTGCGGACGAGCGCTTCCGGGACGCGCGGCAGCAGCGCCCGGAACGCCTCGATGGGAACGGGCTCGTAGTGCGTCGCATGCGCGTACGACGGCCGGCGAACGTCGTCGAGCTGGCTCAAAAAGAAAATGGCCTGCGTCGTCACGCCGTGCTCGCGATCGAAGCGCCTGCCCGACGACCGTCCGCTCGTCGCCACAGCGCCCACACTACGGAACGAGACGCGTCCGGCCTGCCGCCTCGGGCGGCAGGCCGGACGGCCGGGCGGCGGGAACGAAGCGATCAGCAGCATCGGCCAGGCTCCGTTGAGAACGCGGGCCGCCGAAGCAAGCGTTAACTGAGAATTTTTTCGAGAGCTCGCCACGAGCCAGCGCACCGGTGACGGGAGGCGCGGCGGAAGGCAGGCTTCACAATTGAGGGACAACTTGTCGAGCGAGATATTGATCTCGAGCGATCCCTGGGAAAACCGGGTCGCAATACTCGAGGACGGCGACTTAGCCGAACTCTACATCGAGCGCGAAGAAAAAGTCATCGGCTCGATCTACAAAGGAAAGGTGCACAACGTGCTCCCAGGCATGGGAGCCGCGTTCGTCGATATCGGCCTCGGCCGAAACGCCTTCCTCTACGTCGACGACATCAACAAACAGCCGCTCAACATCGGCGACGTCGAAATCACCCAAGGCCACAGCGGCTTTACCATTAGCGAGAAGGTCAAGCGAGGCGACGACGTCCTCGTGCAGATCGTCAAGGAACCGCGCGGCCTCAAGGGCGCCCGCATCTCGACGAACATCTCGCTGCCCGGACGATACCTGATCCTGATGCCGACCGGCAAGTATTCCGGCGTGTCGCGCAAGATCGAATCCGCCGACGAGCGCAACCGGCTCAAGAGCGTGATGAAGCGGATGCGGCCGGAGGGCATGGCGACCGTCGTTCGCACCGCCGCCGCGGGCGCGAGCGAAGCGGAGCTCATTGCCGATCTCGGCGTCCTGATCCGCATGTGGCACGGCATCCTCGAAACGTACAAGCGTGCCGCGTCCCCTTCGCTGCTCCACAAAGACATGAACCTTGTCTACAAGGCGGCGCGCGACTTCATCACCGCCGATATCGAGCGCGTGCTCGTCGACGACGAAGAAGAGTACCGCAAGATTCGCGAGTTCCTCCAACTGTTGGGCCCGCAATATCTCAACCGCATCGAGTACTACAACTCCGGACGCAAGCTCTTCGACGACTTCAAGATCAACGACGAGCTGCAGAAGCTGATGAAGCCGAAGATCAACTTGCCGTCGGGCGCATCCATCGTCATCGAATCGACCGAAGCACTGACGGTCATTGACGTGAACTCCGGAAAATTCACCGGCGGCCGCAACCTCGAGGACACCATCCTCAAGACGAACATGGAAGCCGCCGACGAGATCGCGCGGCAGGTGCGGCTGCGCGACATCGGCGGCATCATCGTCGTCGACTTCATCGACATGTCTTCGGATTCGTCGCGCGACAAGGTCGTGCGCGCGATGGAAGACAGCCTTCGGCGCGACCGCACGCGCGCCACGATCCAGTCGTTCTCCAACTTGGGACTGCTCGAGTTCACGCGCAAGCGGATCGGCAAGGACCTCGGCGCGCAGCTTCGCGGCGCGTGTCCGACCTGTGCGGGGTTGGGCAGCGTGATGTCGTCCCAGTCCGTCGCGATCGAGACGTTCCGGCACATCCGCGCCGAGACGGCCAAGGGTGCTGCGGGCGACGTCGTCGTCCACGTCGCGCCGACCGTCGCGGTGCAGATGGACTTCTGGTACGAGGAGGAGTGCGCGGAGCTCGCCCGCGCGATCGCTCGCCCGATCCACGTGCGCGTCGATCCGATGATTCATCCCGAGAAGGCGCGCATCGAGGTCGTCACGGCAGCGGCGGCCGACAAGGGCCGCGTCGTGCGCGTTGGGGACGAGCACGAAGTGGAACTGCTGGGCGGACGCCTCCCGAATGCGACCTCTGCGGCGGCCGTCGTAGACGGGCGCATCGTCGAGGTCGAAAACGCCGCTACGAACGCGGGGAACTTCGTTCGCATACGCATCCTCGACGTTGACGACGATAAAGATTACGTGCTCGGCGAGCTGGTTACCGCGGGCGTCAAGGCTCGACGGAAGCGGCCGGCGCGGCGCGTCGCGCCCAGTGCCGCCGAACAGGCCCGGCAGCTGCGCGAGCTTGCCGAAGATGCGGCACGACAGTCGGCCTCCCGTCCGCCGATCGGGATCTCTGCCATCACCGAAGAGGAGGAGGCGCAGGACAAGGCGCTGCGCGCCGAGCGCATCGGCGAAGCGCAGCCCGACGCAATCATCATCGGTGAAGGTGCGGTCCAGCATTCCGCCGGCGAGGGCGACGGCCAGCGCCGGCGCCGGCGGCGGCGCCGCCGCGGGCGCGGCGGTCGTGAAGACGGTTACGAGTCAGCGGTGGCGTCGGCAGCGGTAGCTTCGCCGCTCCCATCGGCTCCCGCTCCGGCTCCGGTTGAGGCTGCGGCGGCTTCGCCCGACGGAACCGGACAGCATCGCCGCCGGCGCCGTCGCCGCGGACGCCGTGGGCGAGGCGGAGGCGCGGGAGCACCGATGCCGGACCGGCACATTTTCCAAGTCGCGTCGGACGGCGTAGCGCATGCGACCGGCACGACGGCCGAGCCCGAGCCGTCGCGTGCCATCGCCGCGCGCCGTGCGGCTCCGCCGCCCGCCGTCGAGCCGCCGCCTCCCAGCCTGTCGATTCCCGCGGAGGAACCGAAGCGCACCCAGCCGGCGCGCCGCCGGCGCACCGCCGCAGCAACGGCCGAACCGGCCCCGAAGCTCGAGGCAACGGCGAGTCCGCTCGCACTGCCGGCCGCCGAGGAAAAGCCGCGGAAGACTCGCGTGCGCAAGGCCGCGGAGCCCAAAAAGAAAGCGCCCGCCGAGCCGAAGCCCAAGCGGACGCGAGCGGTGCGCAAGCAGCCCGCGGCTGCGCGAAAGAAGCGCTCCTAGACGCCGTTCTCCTGGCTCGCGTGGGCGAGCTTGTCGTCGAGGAACTGGATCGCGCGCGTCAGCTGATCGTCGCGCGCGGGCATGCCGAACTGCGGCCGTTTGTTTTCACTGACGACGACGTCGGGCGTGATTCCAAGGTGGTTGATGTCGCGGTTGCGCGGCGTGAGGTAACGCGCGGTCGTCACCTTGATCGCGCTGCCGTCGGGCAGCGGGAAAATCGTCTGCACGACGCCCTTGCCGAACGTCTTCGTGCCCATGATCGTGCCGACGCTGCTGTCTTGGATTGCGCCCGACGTGATCTCCGACGCCGACGCGGTGTAGCCGTTCACGAGCACGACGAGCGGCAGCGGCGGAATCGCGGTGTTGTCTGCGTCGAGCGTCGTGATGTTCGACGCACGCGACTCGACCGACACGATCGGCCCGCTAGGGATGAACTTGGAACTGACCGCGACGGCCGCTTCCAGATAGCCGCCGCCGTTGTCGCGCAAGTCCATTACGAGGGCGCGCGCGCCTTGGCGCTGGAGCCGCTCGAGGGCCGTCGTCAGTTCGCTGCCCGTATCGCGTCCGAAGACGGTCAACGCGACGTAGCCGATCTTTCCGGGCAGCATCTTCTCGTAGACGCTGAGCTGATGGATCTTCGCGCGAGTGATCGCGATCGGAGCGCCCAGAGTGGCGTTGTCCCGTTGGATCGTCAGCGTCACGCGCGTGCCTTCCTTGCCGCGCAATTTTCCGCTGGCCTGCGTGATGCTCATGCCCTTCGTCGTCGCGCCGTCGATCGCCGTGATGAGATCGTCCTGCTCGATGCCCGCTTTGTCGGCCGGACCGTCGGGCACGACGTTCTGGACGGAAATGTATTTCGATTTCTCGTCGACCTGGATGACGATCCCCGTGCCGCCGAAATCGCCGCCGTCGAGACCCTCGTTGAGTCCCGCGAATTCCTTCGGCGTCAAGAACACCGTGTAGCGGTCGCCGACGGAGCGCAGCATGCCATCCATGGCGATGTAACTGAGATCGTGCGTGCTGAATTTGCTCTTTGCCTCCGTCGCCGCGTCCTCGACTTCCCGGTCGATCTCGCGGACGTTGCCCGAGGGCGTGGAGCTCGCGTGCATCACCGGCAGCGCGATGTGCTTGACGCCGGCCGTCCGCATCGCCGCGACGAGCTGTGTGCGCACCGAGTCGAGCACGACCTGCGGCTCGACCTTCTTGTAATAGTTGTCGGACAGATAGCTGTAACTCGTCGAAATCTCGCCGGCGTCGACCGTGGAGAGGTGGGCGGCCGGCGCGGCCGCGGCCGGGAACTGAATCAACGCCGCGGCCAATCCCGCGGCGAGACAGAGCGAAAAATTGCGTGTCATAGTATCCAAATCAACGTATCAGCTGCTTTAAACGTGCCTTCGCGGCCGCGAGCTGCTTGTCGGCCGGCGTGTCGATGAGCGATGGGTTGGGGTCCTGGTTGATCACCACATCCGGCTCGATGCCGTGGTGCTGGATGTCCCGACCGGCGGGCGTCAGGTAGCGCGCCGTCGTGATCTTCAGCGCGGCTTGGTCGGGGAGCGGGAAGATGCTCTGCACGACCCCCTTGCCGAACGTCCGGGTGCCGATCAGCGTTGCAAGGTGGTAGTCCTGCAGCGCGCCGGCCGTAATCTCCGAAGCGCTCGCGGTAAATTTGTTGACGAGCACGACGGTTGGCCGCAAGCCGCCGATCGCGTCTCCGAGTGCTTCGTCGCTCGTGCGCTGTCCGTCGCGGCGGATCGTCGAGACGATCGTGCCCTGCGGAATGAAGAAGCTCGAGATGGCGACCGCGGCATCCAGCAGGCCTCCCCCGTTGTCGCGTAGGTCTAGGATGTACGCGCGCGCGCCGGCAGCCTTGCCCTGCAGCAGCGCCTTGCGCACCTCGTCGCCCGAGGTCGTGCCGAAGTCGGACAGGCGGACGTAGTCGATCGGACCTTCCATCTTCGCCCGGACGGTCGGGACGTGGATGATCTGGCGCACGATGTCGTAGATGCGCTCGCGCGGCGCACCGCTAAAGGGATGCGCCTGCAGCCGCACGGTCGTCCCCGCTTCGCCGCGAATCATCTCCTCGACGCGATCGATCGGCACGCCCCGGACCGGAGTTCCATCGACCTTGTCGACCACTTCGCCCGGTTTCATGCCGGCGCTCGCGGCGGGCATCGCCTCGATCGGCTGCACGACGATGCGGCCGTCTTTGAGCTGGTAGATGTAGACGCCGATGCCGCCGAAGTTGCCGCCGGAGAGCGATTCGTTGAGACCCTTGATCTCGCGCGGCGAGAGATAGACCGTGTACGGATCGTGCACGGAGTTCATGAGGCCCCGCAGCGCGGCGTCCGTGATGTCTTCGCGGCCGGTCGGGCCGGCGTCGGTACCGTAGTGCTGCTGTGCGTACGCTAGCAGCTCGGCTGCCCGCGCGCCGTCTTCTCCGGGCGAGCCGCTCGATTGCGCAGGCGGCAGTGCGTGCCCGATCTTCTTCTGCGTGAGATAGCTGTCGATTGCGGCGCGCTCGCCGGCGATTGGCGCCGACGGCTGGATCGGTTTGTAGAACGCGTTCTCGAGCCGGCGCAGCGCGAGGTCGGCGTCGAGTGCGTCGGGCGGATCGTGGGGAGCGAACAGATCGCGCACGTCGCCGGTCGTCGCCACCTCAAGCACGGGCTGCCGTGCGAGCAGGCCGGTTCGGTAGCCGACGACGACCGCGCCGGCCGCGGCGAACGCGACGACGATCAAGAGAGTCAGTAAAAGGCGTCTGAAAGCGGGCATCGATCCTCTTATCAGTACCCGCCTGGGCGGGCCGGAAGTTTCTCCGGGCGGAGCCTCGTCGCTTAAGTGTTAATGAAGACGGGGGGCCGGGTCAACCGGTTTGCCCGCAATTCGGACTTCAAAATGCAGATGAGGGCCCGTTGATTGACCGGTCGAACCGACGGCGCCAATCGCCTGGCCGCGCGCGACCGACTGCCCGTTCGAAACGTAGATCGCCGAGAGGTGCCCGTAGCCGGTCGAGTAGCCGCCGCCGTGATCGATGAGGATGTAGTTGCCGTAGCCGCCATACCACTGGGCCATGATGACGGTGCCGCCCGCGGCCGCGGTCACGGCCGTGCCGCTCGGCGCGGCGATGTCGAGGCCCTGGTGGAACTCCGGCGCACCGCCGAAGGGGTTCGAACGCCAGCCGAAGGGCGACGTGATGGTCCCGGTGACGGGCCAAGAGAACGCGCCCGCGGCTCCCTCGCTCTCCGTGCCGCCGCCGGCAATGCCCGCCGCACGGCGCGCAGCGGCGATCTCGCGTTCGCGCTCGAGGATCAGCCGCTCGAGCTCCGCTTCTTCCGCCTCGGAGAGGCTTTCGATCTCCGCGACCTGCGACGCCACGCTGTGCCGGCGAATCGAAGCGAGCTGCACGAGGTTGCGGCGTTCGTCCGCGAGGGAGCCGAGCTGGCTGCGCGCCTCCTCCTGTGACGTCTCCTGCTGCTGCAGCTCCATGCGCGTCCGTTCCAGCTCCGCCTCGATCGACGCCACGCGTTTTTCGGCCGCCTTGCGCGCCCGGACCGCACGCTGGTTCGCCGCAATCAGCAGCCGCAAATCTTCCCATCGCTCGACGAACTCGCTAAACGAGCGCGCCGCGAGCAGCGTATTGACGTACGTCATGTCGCCGTACTCGTAGATGTCGACGAGGCGGCGCTTGAGCGCGTCGTCGTGGCGCTGCAGGGAACGTTTTGCCGCATCGAGCTGCACCGCGTTCCAATCAATCCGGCGTTGTGTCGAACTCTGCTGCACCTGCAGCGAGTCGATGCGGTCGGTCACCTGTCCGATCGCGGCGTTGGTTTCACCGAGCTGGTTCTGCAAATCCTGATAGCGCAGCGAGACGGCGTGGAGCTCGGCACGCTTCGCATGCAGCCGCGACTGGATCTGCTCGGCCCGTGTCCGCTCCGCGTTGATGCGCTGGTCGATGCCTCCGGCGCCGGCCAGCGCGGGAATCAGCGCGAACGCGGTCGCCAGGGCGATGAGGCGGCGTAAGGGCGTCACTCAGGTCCTTAGATGACGGCCTACGGAGATCCACGACGCGACGGCGCCGATCGCGGCACCCACCGCGAGCAGCTCGGCGGAGAGCACGCGCGGATCGAGCGGCATCACGGAGAGCTGCACCCACGGGAGCGCCTCGAGCAGCCGCGGCCAGAGCGCGATGCGCGCGATGGCGAGCAGCCCGATTGCGAGCAGCCCGCCCACCACGCCGTCGAGCAGGCCCTCGCAGATGAAGGGAAGGCGAATGTAGGTGTTGGTCGCTCCGACGAGCTGCATGATCGCGATCTCCCGCCGGCGCGCGAAGACGGTGAGCCGGATCGTGTTCGCGATGATGATGCCGGCGACGACGAAGAACACCGCAATGACGACGATGCCGATGCGGCGCAGCACGCTGCCGAGCTGCAGCAGGCGCTGCACGATCTTCTGGCCGTACACGACGTTGTCGACGCCGCTCAGCCGCCGCACGCTGTCGGCGACGGCCGGAACGTCGTCGGGCACGCGCACCTTGATGCGGAACTTGTCCGGCAGCGGGTTTTCGGTAAGCAGCGCCGTGTCGATCGTCCCCTTCGTGCGCTGACGCAGCTCCGCGAGGCCCTGCTCCTTCGAAACGAACTGCGCCGAAGCGACGCGCGGGTCCCGAGCGAGCAGGTGCGAGAGCGCCGTCACTTGCGCGGGCGTCGCGTCCACGCGCAGGTAGGCGGAAACCTCGATCTGGTCGAGCAGCCGCTGCCCGACGCCGGCCAGGCCGGCACGCGCAAACAAGAAGATGCCGAGTAGGACGATCGTAATTGCCACCGTGCCGATGGCCGTCATTTGCATGCCGGTGTTGCGCGAAAAGTTGCGCAGCACCTCACCCAGAAAGAACTTGAGTTTGCCCGAGTCCAAGATAGTAGTAGCCCCGTTCCTCGTCGGTGGTGATGCGGCCGTCGTCCAGACGCACGACCCGCCGGCGCATGCGGTCGACGACGGCTTGATTGTGCGTCGCGACCACTACGGTCGTGCCCTTGAGGTTGATGCGCTGAAGCAGCGCGGTGATCTCCGTCGTATTCGAGGGATCGAGGTTGCCGGTGGGCTCGTCGCACAGCAAAATCTTCGGGTTGTTGACGAGCGCGCGCGCGATGGCGGCCCGCTGCTGTTCCCCGCCGGAAAGCTCGCTCGGGTACATGCGGCTCTTGTGCGACAGGCCGACCAAGTCGAGCACGCGCGGCACTTGGCGCATGACGTCGCGCGTATGCGCGCCCGTGACCTGCATCGCGAAGGCGACGTTCTCCCAGACCGTCTTGTCGGTCAGTAACTTGAAGTCTTGGAAGACCACGCCGAGGTGGCGGCGCAGCGCCGGAACGCGATTGCGCCGCAGGCGGTCGACGCGGATGCCGTCCACGACGATCTCGCCGTTCGTCACCCGGGCTTCGCGGTAGAGCAATCGCAACAAGCTCGATTTACCCGTTCCGGAATGGCCGACGAGAAAAACGAAATCACCCTTGGCGATCTCGAGGCTGACGTTGTCGAGGGCGCGCACGCCGTTCGGATAGACCAGCGAAACGCCGCGAAGGGAGATCATCGCTGGGAAAGGGGTTTTTCTGGAGCCGGGGCCTATACCTTCGGATGGACTTCGATTTAACCGACGAGCAAAGGGCGATCCAAAGCTTGGCGCGCGAGTTCGCTCGGGACGAGGTCGCGCCGCGCGCCGAAGCGATGGACCGCGACGAGGAATTTCCGTACGACCTCGTTGCGAAGCTCGCTCAATTGGGTTTCATGGGCCTGCCGTTCCCGGAGGAATACGGCGGCGCCGGCGCCGACACGGTGAGCTACGCACTCGCCGTCATGGAGATCGCGCGTGCCGATGCCTCGACAGCGATCACGATGGCCGCACACGTGTCGCTCGGAGCGACGCCGTTCTTCCTGTTCGGCACGGAGGAGCAGAAGCAGCAGTACCTCGTGCCGCTTGCGCGCGGCGAGATGCTCTGGGGATTCGGTCTGACCGAGCCGAGCGCCGGCAGCGACGCGGGCAACGTGCAGACGAAGGCCGAGCTGCGCGACGGCACCTGGGTGATCAACGGCACGAAAGCCTTCATCACAAACTCGGGCACCGACATCACGGGCGGCACGACGATCACGGCGGTCACGGGCCGGCGCTCCGACGGCTCCCGCGAGATCTCGAACATCATCGTGCCGCAGGCGACGCCCGGCTTCACCCGCAGCCGCAAGTACCGCAAGATGGGCTGGCGCGCATCCGACACGCGCGAACTCTCGTTCGCCGAGGCGGCGGTGCCGGAGGAAAGCCTCCTCGGTCCACGCGGGGAGGGTTACCGGCAATTCCTGTCGATCCTCGACGGCGGCCGGATCTCAGTCGCCGCCCTCTCGATCGGGCTCGCGATGGGCGCCTACGACCAGGCGCTCGCCTACGCCAAAGAGCGTCAGGCCTTCGGCAAGCCGATCAGCAAGTTTCAGGCAATTTCGTTCAAGCTCGTCGACATGCTGACGCAAATCGAGCATGCGAGGCTGATGATGCTGCGGGCGGCGTGGGAGAAAGACCAGGGGCGCGACTACGTGCAGGCCGCGAGCTTCGCGAAACTCTTTGCCGGCGAGCTGTCGCATCGCGTCGTCAACGAGGCGCTGCAGATCCACGGCGGCTACGGCTTCATGGACGAGTACCCGGTGTCTCGGATGTACCGCGACCAGAAGATCAACGAGATCGGGGAAGGCACGAACGAGGTGCAGCGCCTGATCCTGGCGCGGCTCATGGGGCTCTGAACGCCGAGCGCGAACGCTAAACCTATGGCTAAGCTTACGATTCGCGTTCTTCTTTCGGCGTTTGCGATCGCCGCCGCCGGCGTCGCGCCGGCTTCGGCGGCGCTCTCCACCGGCACAAAGGCCCCCGGCTTCACGCTGCAGGCGACCCAGGGCGGAGACCGGTTTACCTTCATCTTGGCCGACGCGCTCAAGAAGGGCCCCGTCGTGCTCTACTTCTATCCCGCGGCGTTCACGACGGGATGCACGATCGAGGCGCACGAGTTCGCCGATGCGATCGATCAATACAAGGCACTCGGCGCGACCGTGATCGGCGTATCGCACGATCCGATCGACAAGCTGCAGAAGTTTTCGACGAGCGAGTGCCGCAGCAAGTTCGCCGTCGCGGCCGACACGAACCAGAGCGTCATGAAGTCGTACGACGCCGTCTTGCCGCAGCATCCGCAGTATGCCAACCGCACGTCGTACGTCATCGCGCCCGACGGTACGATCGTCTACGAGTATACGAGCCTCGACCCGTCGCAGCACGTGCAGAACACGATCACCGCGCTCAAGGCGTGGAGAGCGGACCACGCCTCGCCGTAGCCGGCGCTCTCGTATACCTTAACGCTTGGGCTGTTGTCGCAATCCCACGGTCGAGCCATTGGGATCTTTCACGTTGGCGACTAGCAGTCCGTAGCCGACGTCCGTGATTTCTTTCGTGATCGTGCCGCCCGCTTCCACCAGCGCCTTTACGCTTGCCGCGATGTCGCTCACCGTCCAGTACGGGAGCGCGCCCGGCCGGTCTTCTGATGGAACGAGCCCGATTTCCATATCTCCGCTCTTGTAGCCGACGTACTGGGGCGAATCGGCGTATGGGTCGGCGCCTATGAGCTCACGAAAAAATCGCTTGCCTGCGTCGAGATCTGCAGCGGGATAGACGATGAGGGAGACGTCCTTCACGATTTCATACTCCTAAAAACGCATACTCCCCGAGGCCGACGACGCCCTGCACCGGATCTCGCTGCGTCAGGTGACGGCGTACTGTTTGACGATGCCCGTTTGCTGGTCGCCGTTGCGCCACACGAAGTTCACGTGCCGCTTCGGCAGGCCGTCTCGGCCGACCTCATCGGCGTCAAAGACGTACATCGGCGGAAAACCCGTCCGCGGGTCGTACGCTTCCGCGCCCACGTCAAACGTGCGGCCGTTCGCTCGCCGATAGCGGAACGTCAAGCTCGGCGCGCCGACGCTCCAGGAGCGCGTCAGCTTCGAATACACCGCCGTGGGCGTCGCGATAAGCTTTACCAACACCGCGTCGCGCGGTAAGCCGATGGGAAAAACGATCCGAAACGGAACGAGCGCTTGGGCCTCACGAAGACTGACTTCGCGAGAGACCATTTGCGGATGCGACCGATTTTGGCGCCGGCGGCGGAGGCGTCCACTGCAACAGCTGCGTGAGGCGCGCTCCAACGGTTTCTGCGATGCCGGGCGCGACCAGCGGCAGGGCGCACAATCCCAAGGCCGCCACGATTGCCGCTGCGACCGCCGTGCGCGTCGCCATCGTTCGAACGTCGCGCGGCGGCCGCGTCTGCGCTCGCGACGCGTTCTCCGGCAGCCGCTCCAGAGGCGGCGCCGGGCTCTCGATGCCGGCGATCATGTCGTTCAAGCGGCTTGCAATTTCGAGGTCAGTGCCCATCGGTGTATGCCTCCTGGCGGGATGACGGCCGCCGATCGTGCGCCCGAGCGCCGAAGAGCGCCGCGCGCAGCCTCTTGCGCGCCTGCATCAAATGGAAACGAATCGTCGAGCGCGGCAATCCCGTTGCCTCCGCGATCTCGCGGCTCGTAAGACCGGCGTAGTAGTAGAGAACGATTGCGACGCGCTGCATTGATTGCGCGGTTGACGATGACCTTATAGCTCCAGGCGTTGAAGGCACCAAGCTCGCGCAGTTTCGGCAAGCCGCGCACGACGGCGACGCACGCTTCTTGCGCGGCGTCCTCAGCGAGGCCCCGATCGCGCAGAATGCTTGCCGAGACGCGATACGCTTCATCCCAGACCGCCGCGATCACCCGTTCTAAGGCCGCACCACCCTCGATTTGGGCGGCACGAACCAGGTCGCTATCGAGGTGGAGGGGCACATCTGACTCCGTCTATCAGCAGTCTCTACCGATATAGAGCGCGGAAGCGACGAAGTGTTGGCCTAGACGGCGTCGTCTTTCGGGAAGAGCTGTTGGGTGCGGGGGAGGCGCTTCGGACGCTCGTTCGTATCGAGCGCCGTGATGCCGCGCGGCACGACGTCGATCGGCGGAATGTCGGCGAGATCGTCGCCCGTCAAGGAGGCCTCGTCCTTGAGCTTGCGCCCCTGGGGCAGCAGTTTGCTCTCGTAGGAGCCGACGGCGCCGTTGAACGCGTTGACGGAGCGTTCCAAGTGCTTACGGATGTCGAGGAGGTGATCGGAAAACTTCAGCGCGCGCTCGTAGAGCACGCGGCCGATCGCGGCGATGCGCTTGGCGTTCTCTTCCTGGCGCAGCGCCTGCCAGCCCATCGCGAACGTGCGCAGCAGGCTGATGAGCGTCAACGGACCCGTGACGAGGACGCCCTTGTCCATCGCGTACTCGATCAGCGCCGGGTCTTCGTTGCATGCGGAGCTGAGAAACGCTTCGCCGGGCACGAACATCACGACGAAGTCCGCCGAGCCGTCGGCGGTTTGATAGCCGCGGCGCGCGAGCGCGTCGACGTGATCGCGCAGCGCGCGCGCGTGCCGCTTGACGAGGCGCTTGCGCGCATCATCGTCGACCGCTTCGAGCGCAGCCTGCATCGCATCCGTGGGTGCCTTCGCGTCGACGAAGACGCAGCGCTCACCGGGGAGGTTGACCCGCATGTCCGGTCGCACGCGCGCCTCCTCCAGCGCGACGGTCTGCTGCTCGGTGAAGTCGCAGAAGGCGAGCATGCCGGCCTTTTCCACGACGTTGCGAAGCTGCATCTCGCCCCACTTGCCGCGCGATGCGGGGTTGCGCAACGCGGTGACCAGCGTCGACGTCTGCGTGGTCAAATTCAGCGTCGCACTCTCGAGCTTGTCGGTGCGCCCGAGCAGCTCGCCGAGCAGCTTGTCGAATTCGCCGAGCTTCTGTGCGACGGGCGAGACGAGCTCGCCGACGCGTTCGCTCGCGCGCAGCGCCGTCGATTCACGCAGGTCGTTCTTCGCGCGCTCCAACAGCGATTCGAGCGCCTTTTCTTGGGCGCGTTCCGCGTGCTGCAGCGTGACACGCAGCGCGGCGCTCTGCGCGCGCGCGACTAGCCAGACGATCGTCGCGCCGATGGCCCCCCCAATGAGGAAGAGCGCGAGCGCTTCGCCGACGATCACTTCTTCGGCGGCCCGAGGTACTTCGTGAAGAACGCGATCGTGCGTGCCCAGGCGTCCGCGGCCGCGGATGCGACGTACGACGGCCGCTGATCGTCGAAGAATGCGTGCGCGGCTTCGTCGTAGATGCGGACGTCGTTCGGAACGGTCAGCGACGCGGCGAACGCGCGGACGTCGTCGGCCGGGATGCTGGTGTCGCGCGCGCCGTAGCTGCCGCAAACCGGCACCGTGAGTGCCTTTGGGTCGACGTCTTTGAGCGGCCCGTAGAACGGCGCGACGGCGGCGAAGAACGAGCCGTTGTCCTGCGCCGCCAGCAGCGCGACGCGGCCTCCCATGCAGAAGCCCATGATGCCCGTCTTGGTTCCTGGGAACTTCTTGGCGAGCAGCTCCGCGGCGGCGCGGAGATCGCCGTCGTACTGCGAGCGGTCCAGCCGCGCCGAAAACGGCCGAAAGATGGTGAAATCGCTCGCACCATCGCCGTTGGGCGCGCCGAAGCGCGCATACAAATCGGGCGCGATCGCCGCGAAACCCGCCTTCGCAAGGCGACGAACGCAGTCGCGGATCGACGTGTCGACGCCCCAGACGTGCATCACGACGACGACCGACGGCGTCCCGGGTCCCGCGCCGGCCGGCCACGCCGCGTACGCGGGCACCGCGCCGTCCGGACGCGCGAGCGTGACGTGCTCGACCACGATTGCGGGATCGTTCTCGGCGGCGAGCGGCGGATGCGTGTGACCAAGGGCTGGCTGTTCGCCGAGCGCGAGCGCCGGCACGGCGACGGTCGCCGCAGCCGAAATGCCCACGAAGAGCCGGCGATTGAGCTTCTCGGACGGCGCCTGCGTCGGATCGACCTCGGCCTGCTGCATCTCCTCATCTACGTTGGACCACGCAGGGGACCGGCCCTGGGACGCGAGAGCCGGCATGATTTCCCCGATGCGATGGAGATTGGTCCCTCGATGAACAGGAGCGCTTTTCTCACCGCCTCCGCAGTTGCGGCGGCCGGAGCTCGGGCTCAAGCGTCCGCGGTTCCGGGCGGAGAACATCTCGTGGAGCGGCGCGCGGACTTCGACGCCGACGCCTTCGCGCGAACGGTGGGCCGAAACGCGCAGGTTCGCCAGCTTTTCGAAGCCGTCTCGTTCCGGCCGACCGCCCTGACGGGGGTGAAAAACGCGTTCAACGGCCTGCAGTTCGGTTTCGGCTATCCCGCAAGCGCGATCGCGATCGCGCTCGCCGCGCACGGGCCGTCGGCGGCGTACGGCTACAGCGACGAGCTTTGGACGCGTTACCGCATTGGAGAAACGTTCAAGCTGACCGACTCCGCGGGAGCGCCGATCTCGTCGAACGTCTTCCTCGCGCGCCGCACTCCCATCGACCAAGACGCGGATCCCGACGACGACCGCGGCATGTATCAAGATTCCTCGATCGAGATGCTGCAGCATCGAGGGCTCGTGGTCCTCATCTGTCATACCGCCGTCGAGGAGCAAGCCCGCGCGCTGCATCAGCGCGGTATCGCTCCGGCTGCGATGACGGCTACCGCGATCGCCGACGACATCCTGACGCATCTGATCCCCGCCGCGCTCGTCGTGCCGTCGATGGTCGCCACGATCGGCGTCTTGCAGTCGGCGTACCGATACGCATACGTGGCGACGGGGCTGTGATGGTCGCGCCGCGGATCGTTATCGCTTTGACGGCGCTCGGTGCGATCGCGCTGGCTCTCGCGGGGTGTTCCAGCGAGCGCGATAGCTCAGCGCGGCTCTACGACCCGGCGGCGCTGCCCGCGGGGCCGGTCGGAAAATCGATCGCATACGGACACGAGCTGATCGTTCGAACGAAGCAGAGGATGCGCGGCTACGTGCGCGCCGACATGCAGTGCGACGCGTGCCATCTCGCCGCCGGGACGCAGCCGCGGGGCGGCAGCTTCATCGGCACGTACGCGCGCTTTCCGCAGTGGAATCGCCGCTCGCATCGAGTGATCGCGTTACAGGATCGCATCGCCGAGTGCTTCCTCTACAGCATGAACGGCAAACCGCCCGCGTATAACAGCAAGCCGATGATCGCGATCGTCGCCTATATCGCGTGGCTTTCCCGCAAGACGCCGGTCGGCGCCCCGCAAGCGGCTTCGGATCGCTACATCGAGCCGCTGCCGAGCGGGTCGCCGGACGTTGCGCACGGCGCCCTGCTGTACGCGCAGAAATGCAGTGTGTGCCACCAACGCAACGGTCGAGGGCTCTCGGGCGCCTTTCCGCCGCTGTGGGGAGCGCGTTCCTTCAACCGCGGCGCCGGCATGGCGCATATCGATCGCATGACCGGATTCGTGCGCTACAACATGCCGCAGGACGCGCCCGGTTCGCTCTCCCTGCACGATGCCTACGACGTCGCCGGCTATGTGTTGAGCCAGCGGCGTCCGGGCTTCCGCCGGAGCGTCCTGGTCGTCACGCCGTCGCTCCCGGCAAGCTTCTTCTAGCTTCGCGCGGACGGGAGCGGTCAGACAAGGCCGCTAGGCCCCGGGCGCTTGGAACGATAAGATGGGCCTGATTTGGAATCGACCGTCGTCAGCGTGACACTTCCCGAAATGGGCGAGTCGGTCACGCAAGGCTCCATCATCGAGTGGCGCAAGAAGACCGGCGAATTCGTCGCGGAAGGCGATGCGCTCGTTGAGGTGACCACCGATAAAGTCGACGTCGAGGTGCCCGCGACCGTCTCCGGCCAGATCGCGCGGATTCTCGCGCGCGAAGGCGACACCGTCGCGGTGGGCGCCGTGCTGGCCGAGATCGACACCTCCAAGCATGACGGCGCATCCGCGCCATCCGCAAGCGCCTCCGGCAACGGCGCTTCGGCGCCGCCGAACGCAGCAGCGCCGGCGACTGCCGCGCCGCCGAAACCCGTGCCGCCGAAACCCGTGCCGCCACGTTCGCCCAGCGCGCAAGCCATCGCGGATCATCCGGCGCACCGGCTCGCGCGCCAACTCGACGTCGACCTTGCACTCGTGCATGGATCCGGGCCGGACGGCCTCATCTTGCGCGCCGACGTCGAAGCGCAAGCGCAGAGCGCGCGCCGCCGCGCGGCGACGGCTCCTTCGGCGTCGCCCGCGCCGCTCGATCCCAATGCGAAGCTCGCGCCGCTGCGCGGCTCCGCCGCGGCGCTCGCGACCTACATGGAGCAGAGCCTGGCGATCCCGACCGCGACGAGCTTTCGCAGCGTTCCCGTCGACGTGCTCGACGCACGGCGCAAGGAGCTCAACGGCGCGGTCAAGGCGGCGGGACGCAGCGAACGCATCTCGTTCACGCACGTTATTGCCTACGCCCTGGTGCGGGCCGCGAGCGAGCAGCCGTCGATCACGAATTCGTTCCGACGCGACGACGCCGGCGCGCCGCTGCGCGTCGAGCCCGGAATTCATCTCGGCTTGGCCGTCGATGCCGAACGTAAGGACGGCAGCCGCGGTCTGCTCGTGCCGGTGATCCGGAATGCGGATCGGCTCGACTTCGCCGCGTTTCGCGACAAGTACGAAGAGCTCGTCACGAAGGCGCGGGACAACAAGCTCACCCCGGACGAACTGCAAGGCGCCTCGTTCACGCTCACCAATCCGGGCGGCATCGGCACCGTCGCGTCGGTCCCTCGCTTGATGGCGGGACAGGGGGCGATCATTGCCACCGGCGCAATCGGTTATCCGGCCGGTTTCGCCGCTGCGAACGAGCAATCGCTGCGCCTGCTGGGCGTCGCCAAAGTGATGCAGCTTACGAGCACCTACGATCATCGCGTGATCCAGGGCGCCCAGTCGGGCGAGTACCTTCGCCGAATCGATGCGCTGCTGCAGGGCAAAGACGGTTTTTACGAGGCGATCTTCGCGTCGCTGCAGCTGCAAGCCGCGCCGGTGCCGCAGCTGCTCGCCCCATCCGGTTCGGCGGCGGCGCCTTCCGACGAGATGCTGCGCGCGGCAGCCGCCGGCATGGCAATCGTCTCGGCGTATCGACGGCACGGCCACCTCGCGGCCAACCTCGATCCGCTCGGCGCAGAGCCCGTTGGCGACGCATCGCTGCAGCCGCAGAGCTATGGACTGACGCCGGCGCTGCAAAGCGCGATCCCGGCGAGCGTGCTCAACGTCAAGGTGCCGGGCAACACGCTGGCCGACATCTTACCGCGCCTTCGCGAGACGTACAGTTCCACGATTGCGTACGAGATCGAGCACATCTCCAACGCAAACCAGCGCGCGTGGCTGCGCGATTATATCGAAGCGGGACGCAACAAGATCAAGCACTCGCCGCAGCGCCAGCTCGAGTTCCTTTCGCGCCTCACGAAGGTCGAGGCGTTCGATCGCTACGTGCGTAAGACGTTCTTGGGCCAGAAGACGTTCTCGGGCGAGGGCTTGGACGTGATGGTGCCCATGCTCGAGGAAATGCTCGACATGCTCGCCGACGACGGCGTCGCGGACGCCGTGCTGGGCATGGCGCACCGCGGTCGTCTCAACGTCATCGCGCACGTCGTCAACATGCCCTACGAAGAAGTCATGACCGAGTTCGAGGCGGCGCAGTATCGCGGCCACCTCGGCGACGACGACGTGATGGGCGACGTGAAGTATCACCATGGCGCGACCGGCACGTTTAGGACGTCGAAGGGCAAATCGATCGACGTGACGCTCGCGCACAATCCGAGCCACCTCGAGGCGGTCGATCCCGTCGTCGAGGGCAGCGCGCGCGCCCTGCAGACCGATCACTCGCACGGCATTCCGGAGCAGGATCGCAGCCGAGCCGTGCCAATTTTGATCCACGGCGACGCGGCGTTCACGGGACAGGGCATCGTCTCGGAAGTCTTCAACCTGCAGTCGCTGCCCGGCTACGAAACCGGCGGCACGATCCACTTGATCGCGAACAACCAGATCGGCTTCACCACCGATCCGGCGGACGCGCGCTCCACGCGCTACGCGTCCGACCTCGCGAAGGGCTTCGACGTTCCCATCGTCCACGTCAACGCCGACGACGTCGATGCGTGCATTGCAGCCGTGCACTTCGCGATCGACTTCCGCCGCCAGTTCGGGCGGGATTCGCTGATCGACTTGATCGGGTACCGGCGCTTCGGCCACAACGAGCAAGACGAGCCGGCGTATACCCAGCCCGCCATGGCCGAGCGCATCAAGAATCATCCGACCGTGCGCGAGTTGTTCGCCAACAAGCTCCTCAACGAGGGCTTGCTCACGGCCGATCAGGCGCGCGCGATGACCGACGAGGCGATGGAGCGCCTACAGGAAGCGCGGCGCTCCGTGAAGGGCGCACTCGCGTCGCACATCCAGGGCCGTAAGATTTCCGGCAGCAACACCTTCGACGGCACGGCGCTTCCGCCGGTGACGCGCGCGCAGCTCGTGCAGTGGGTCGAGGGGCTTTCCACGGTGCCGGAGGGCTTCGACCTTAACCGCAAGCTTCGCAATCAGTTCGAGCGGCGCACCGCGACGATCGCGGAGAAGGGCGCCGTCGATTGGGGCACGGCCGAGTCGCTCGCGTTCGCGTCCCTGCTGACGACCGGCTCCCCGGTGCGGCTCACGGGCCAGGACACGGAGCGGGGGACCTTCAGCCACCGTCACGACGTCTTCCATGCCGCAGCGACGGACTCGTCAGCGCAGCAGCGCGCGTGGATTCCGCTGCAGCACGTTGCGCCGGGGCAGGCGTCGTTCGAGATTCGCAACAGCCCGCTTTCGGAATACGCGTGCATGGGCTTCGAATACGGCTACTCGACGCAGGAGCCCAACGCGCTCGTCATTTGGGAAGCGCAGTACGGCGACTTCTTCAACGGCGCGGAGATCATCGTCGACCAGTTCGTCGCCGCAGGGCAGGCGAAGTGGGGGCAGACCTCGCGCCTGACGCTCCTACTGCCGCACGGCTACGAGGGCGGCGGTCCCGAACACTCGAGCGCAAGACTCGAGCGCTTCCTGCAGCTCGTCGCAGAGGGGAACCTGCGCGTCGCGGCGCCCTCGATCGCGAGTAACTACTATCATCTGCTGCGGATGCAGGCGCGCTCCCCCATCGCGGTACCGCTCGTCGTCATGACGCCGAAGTCGCTCCTGCGCGCGGACGGCGCCGCCGGCGCGCTCGACGACATGGCTGCCGGCGCGTTCGCGCCGGTGATCGACGATCCGCGTCCGCTCGACCGCGCCGCGATCGAGCGGCTTATCCTGTGCAGCGGGAAGATTTATCACGACCTCGCCGTGCATCCGGCGTATGCGGCGCTGCAGAAGACGGCGATCGCGCGCATCGAGCTCCTCGCGCCCCTGCCGGTCGGCGACATCAATCATCTGATCGCCGGATATCCCGCGCTGACGAAAATCGTGTGGGTGCAAGAGGAGCCGAAGAACATGGGCGCGCGGGCCTTCGTGCGCCGCCGCCTGCTCGAAGGCAAGCGCGACGGCTTCGACATCGAGTATATCGGGCGCGGCTATCGCGCGAGCCCGAGTGAAGGCTATGCCGGTCAGCATGCGGTCGAGCAAGAGCGCATTCTAACGACCGCGCTCGCGGAGTAGCTCGCGGGGCGAGGTTACTTCAAGAACGGAACGTTGTTCGGCGTAATGAGGCGCGCGATGTCGCGCACGATCGCGCTGGCGACGCCCGGGAACGGCTTCTCGCGCTGGCTGTTGACGAAGGCGATGATCGTCGCGCCAGTGGCGGGCATGTAGTACGCGCCGGTATTGTAGCCGGTGATGCCGCCGGTGTAGCCATACCAGCCCGCAGAGCACCCGACGCCGAGGCCAAAGGAAAGGTTTCCCACGCCGGTCGGAATGCACCTAAGGCGCGCCCGCTGCGTCGCGGCACCATTGGTCGTTCCGGTGACGTACGCTTTGACCCAGCGCTTCATGTCGGCCATGTCCGAGATCATCACGCCGGCGGCCCAGGATACCGACGGCGCGAGCACCGCGGTATCGTCGGTCCACCGCTTCTCGTCATTGAGCGAATAGCCGTGCGCGTAGGGCGCCGGCATGCCCCAGCTCGTCATCGGAAACGACGTGTGCGTCAAGCCCATGGGAGCGAGAAGCCGGTCGTGTATTTCCGCCTCGATCGAGCGATGCGTCACCTTCTCGACGATGAGACCGAGTAAGAACCAGTTCGTGTTGCTGTAGTTGTATTTCGCCCCGGGGGCAAACAGCGGAGGCTGCTTTCCGGCGAGTGCCACCCAGTCGCGTGGGGTGCGGCGCGACCACTGTGCTGCATCCTCTTTTTGCACGCCTGGAACGCCGTAGACATCGATGATCCCGCTGCGCATCTCCGCGAGCTCGCGGAGCGTGATGCGGTTGGCATTGGGTACCGCGAGTCCGAGGTTGAAATGGCTGATCGTGTCGTCGAGGGCGAGCTTCTTTTCGTCGACGAGCTGCAGTAGGACCGTCGCGACGAACGTTTTCGTGTTGCTGCCGATGCGAAAGCGGTCGTCGAGCGCCATCGCCGCTTTCGTCGAGAGATTCGAATAACCGAACGCTCGCGTAAACTCGCCCTTGCCGGGAACCCACACGCCGACGACGGCTCCGGGCACCGGCTGAGACGCACCGTAGGTCGCGAGCTCGCTGTCGACGGCAGCGGTGATCGCCTTGCGCGTAGCGGGACCGAACTGGGCGGTCGTAGGAGCGGCGGCGACGCGGGCGCCCCCGGCGCCGGAAAGCGCAAGCAAAAGCGCGAAGAACGTAACCTGCCGATATGTCATGGGATGGCGCTTTCTCCGTTGAGCCGTCCGCTCCGCTGATACTCTCAACCACAACGCCCAACGAGTGAGCCGTTCGCCGACCGATGCGATGTTAGTCCGGCTCGCTTTGGGGAAAGCCGGTACGATGACGGATGACGAACTTCAGGCTCTCGCCGACCAGGACGTCAAACTGCGATATTCCGGCCGAGAGTTGGCCGGTAAGCTCATCGTCGGTTTCGAGGCGCAAGTCAGCGCGAAGGCGCCCTACGCGGTCGAGTGGAGTACGGGAGATCCGTCTGCCGGCAACTACGAGCTGCACCGCGCCGGAATAACTTCCGCTCGAGCCGTGGAGTCGGCGGAACTCATGAATGAGCCCGCGCAGATCGCCGACGAAATCGAAGACGAAGCAGAAGAACAGCAGACGCCCGGCTAAGCCGTCGCCCGGCAACGTCATATCGCCCTAGGGCAGATTCTTTTCGGCGAACATCTCCCCGAGCAGATCCTCGATCGTCGCCGCATCGGTGAAGAGCGTGCGGGTGTGCGGGCCGATGAAGCCATGCCGCGCCATCGAGTCGAAGAGCGCGAGCAATGCGTCGTAATATCCGTGAAAGTTGAGCAGGCCGATGGGCTTGTCGTGGATCCGAAGCTGACGCCAGGTCAATACCTCGCAAAACTCGTCCATCGTCCCGAAGCCGCCGGGAAGCGCGATGAACGCATCGCTGATCTCGTCCATCAGCGCCTTGCGTTCGTGCATCGTCGAGACGAGATGAAGCTCGGTGAGCCCTTGGTGCGCCACCTCCGTGCGGGCCAGCGCGTGAGGGATCACTCCGATGACCTCCGCGCCGGCGGCCAGCGCGGTGTCGGCGACGATGCCCATCAATCCCACGCTGCCTCCGCCGTAGACGACGCCGTATCCGGCGCGCACGATAGCCTCGGCCGCTTCACGCGCCACGCGCGCGTACGCTTCTTCGTTGCCGAGGTGCGATCCGCAGAAGACGCAGATTCGTTTCATCCGTGCGCGCCGTTGGTCGCGCGCATGCGCGGCGCCTGCCCGTGAGGCTCCTTCTGTGGGCGGCGGCCGAGTTCGTCGTGCTCGCCGTTCTCGCCGTCGTGCGCGCCAAGCTGTGGACGTACGGCTCCGATACGGGCACGTTCGCTCAGATCGTCGCCGACGCGTTCGGCGGCATGCGCAACGGCGTCGAAGCGGGCTCGCATTTCCGCTACCATTGGTCGCCCTCGCTCGCATTGCTTTGGCCGCTCGTGGCCTTCACGCACAGCGCCCTGCCGCTGCAAATTTTGCAGGCCGCCGCGACCGCCGCGTGCGCGCCGCTGCTCGCGCTCGTTGCGCGGCCGTATCTCGGCGAGACCTTCGCGCGCCGGCTCGGCTACGTGACGCTGCTCTATCCGCCGCTGCTGGCGCTGGGCTTCGACGAGTTTCACGAGCTCGGGCTCTTCACACCGCTCGTGCTCGCACTCTTTGCCGCCGCGGATCGTTCGCGCTGGCTGTGGTTCGCTCTCTGCGGCGCCCTCGCGATCGGCCTGCGCGAAGATGCCGCGCTGACGCTCGTTCCGCTGGGCGCCGTTTTGTTTGCGGTGGGCACCCGCACGGCGGCAGCCGGGCGGGGGCTCTTGGACGGCTATGCGGCGCGTCCGCGCCCACTCGCCGCGGCGGGCGGTTCCCTCGCGTGCGCTTCCGTTGCCGCGCTCGCGCTCTACTACGGCGTCATCGCGCCGCGCCTCGGCGGGTGGGTGCCGAGCCACTTTTACGTCTACTCGTTCGCGAGCGGACCGATCCCGCTGCTCGTGTCGCCGCTGCTGCACCCGCGTGCTTTCGCCGGTGCGATCTTTACGTTCGGCCGCCTGACCTACGTGCTCGAAGCGCTCGTGCCGCTCGCCTTTCTCCCGTTGCGCTCGCCGTGGGGGCTGCTGGCGCTGCCGGGCGGCGGCATCGTGCTGCTGGCGAACTCCGGATACGTGTGGCGTATGGGGGACCATTACGCCGCGCTGTGGATCCCGTGGCTGCTCGTCGCCGCGCTCATGGGTGCCGCGACGCTCGTAGCGCGCAACGGCGAGCGCGCCGGGCGCAACTGGATCGCTGCCGCGAGTGTTCTGTGCGTCGTCTTCTTGATCGCATTCGACCCGCTGCATCCGCTGCACTACGTCCGTCCGCCTTACCGGGATTTGAGCGACGCGCGCCGCGCACTGAGCTGCGTGCCGAGGGATGCGTCGCTCGCGACGCACGATGAGTGGTTTTCCGCCGTTGCGGCTCAGCGTCCGCGCGCGACGATCGACCGCACGAGCGGCGTCCAGTATCTCGTATACGCCGACGATTTTCCAAATCTCGATTATCAGCATCGGCTGCGGCCGGCGCTTGACGCCGCCGTCGCGAGCGGCGACTATCGCGTGGTCTGCCGCTACGGAAAGGTCGCGGCCTACGTGGCGACGGTTACGCGGTGAGCGGCACGATTCCCGGGCCGACCCGCTGGGCGACACTGCGTGGGCTCATGCCGGTGCCGTTCCGGCGCTTCCCCGATTTCTTACGCGAGATGACGTCGCGCTACGGCAGCATCGTGGCGTTCGCACTGCCGTGGCGGTCGTACGTCTTCGTCAACGACCCGGCGACGATCAAAGACATCCTCGTCACCCAACAGCATTCCTTTTCCAAGTCGCTCGGAACGCGCGTCTTGCGCCTGCTGCTTGGCGAAGGATTACTGACGAGCGAGGATCCTTTGCACCGTCAGATGCGCCGCATCGTGCAGCCGGCTTTCCACCGCGAGCGGATCGCCGAGTACGTGCGCGTGATGGAACGCGACGCCCGCGAATTCGCCGATCGCCTGACGCCCGGTGCAACGTTCGACGCCCATGCCGCGATGACCGAGCTCACGCTGCGCATAGCGACCGAAACGCTCTTCGGCAGCGACGAGAGCGATTCGGCCCGCGTCGTCGGCGACGCTCTGCGGCTGATGATGGGCGAGTTCCCGTACATGCTGACGCCGCTCGGCTCGCTGCGCAGCCGCTTGCCCTTGCCCAACACGCGCCGGTTCTGGAAAGCGCGCGGGACGCTCGACCAGATCATCTACGCGCTGATCGCCCGCCGCCGCGGCGATGTGACCCATCGTACCGACGCACTGTCCATGCTGCTGGCGGCGGTCGATGCCGAGGACGACTCGCGTCATCCCGAGCTGCATCGAAGGGCGGACGAGCAGATTCGCGACGAGATCATGACGCTGTTTATGGCGGGCCACGAGACGACGGCAAACGCGCTGACGTGGGCGCTCGTCCTGCTGGCGCAAAACGCCGACGTGCAGGAGCGCTCGGCGGTCGCCGCACGCGGCGGCGACGCCGAATATCTCGCGCGCCTCGTCAAGGAAGTGCTGCGCCTGTACCCCCCGGCGTGGATCGTCGGCCGGGAGACGCTGAACGCGGTGACGGTCGGCGGCAGCACGATCCCGCCGAAGACGACGGTCTTCATGGCGCCGCTGCTGCTGCACCGCAGCGCCGAGTATTTCCCCCACCCGGATCGCTTCGATCCGGATCGCTGGATCGGCTTCGAGCCGCCGCCGTTCGCGTACGTGCCGTTCGGCGGAGGCGCCCGCCGCTGCATCGGCGAGGACTTCGCGCTCAACGAGATCGCGATCGTCCTCGCGGCGCTCTTGACGCGATTTCGCTTCGAGCTTGCGTCTAACGCGCCAATCGGCATCGCGCCGCTCGTGACGCTGCGCCCCGCGGGCCCGGTGCCGCTGCGCGCTCTTCCTCGCGCGGTTACCTAGACGGTACCGCTCCATTCACTGCGCGACTTGGGCCTCCCAGCCGTCGTAATCGCCTCGGTAACGGCGAGCAAGAGCCTCGTATAGTCGGCGCGCCGCCCGGATACTTTCCATGGACGGCGCTTCTTCTTTATGAGCAACGACCATGAGCAACGACCGAATAACGACTCTCATAGGAACCGTTTGGCAGCCTTCCCAGGGGCTTGCCCGCGTTCGGCATGAATCCATTTGCCTTGAGAATTGAAGCGGCTGCTTGCGCATCTCTCCACGAAGGGTCATTCCGATCGTCGGTTTGTTTTGAGTTGCGCTGCACTATGGCAAATTGCAATTGAGCCGTTCGCAGCGCCCAGCGAGCGCTGATCCATAAACCGGCACCCAAGACAATCAGAGCCGCGATCAAAACAGCGATGGCCCTCATAGCCTGGCATGCTGGGCTTGTCGAAGCATCAATAGTGGAGGAGAGTCGTCCTTCGACAGGCGGCCTCCTTCGAGCCGCGCGTCCCGCGTGACGGGCGCCTCCGATTCAGGTGCAGGAACGAACGCTGGTCGGTTCGCCGGCGCGGTTCCGGTAGCTTTGCGTCCAGCAGCTGCCCGTGAGCGAGCAGTAGCATAACGCCACGTTGAAGCGCGCGAGACTGGGGCGAAAGCGCGCGACCCCCGCGGCTCCTTCGATGGAGACGACCGGCTGCGAGCCGTTTGCGGGGATGACCAATCCCGCCGTAGGCGTGCTCGTCGTAATGCGCACGTTCCGAAGGATGTGCCGCGGCGCTTTGGCCGCAGAAGCGTGAGCATGCGTAAGTTCGGCGATGACGCTTTCGACGGACGCTTCGGGCTTGCCGTTCAACGTGATGGCGACCCAGCGAACGATCGCAGACCCGAGGCCGTCGTTGCGAATGTCCAGCGAGACGGACGACGGCGAATTCGTGACGTCGAAGCTGAGGTACGGCCAGACCGTCGCGCTGAACTGCCGGGCGACCACGCGGCTTTGGTAGACCGAGGCCAGCGCCGCCACGGTGCTAATCAGCAACGCGCCGATCGCGATCAGAAAGTCGAGCCGGAAGCGCCTTTCGTTCACTACGCGACCACGAGCTGCTCGTCGCCCAGGCCCGCGCGGCGAATCGCTTCGTGGATCATCTCTTCCTGGACGCGCGGCGATTCCCACCGCGCGCGGGCGTCCGCGCTCAGGCGGTCGATCGGATCGAAGTAGAGGAACGCCTTTCCGGGCTTGACGCTTGGCGCTGCGTAGACCGCGATGCCGTTCTCACGGTCGTAGTGCTCGAAGGAGTGCACGTCCCGCTTGCCGCCTCCGCCCGGCGCGTCGCAGACGAACGTCGGCGTGTTGAACCCCGCCGTGCTGCCGCGCACGAACTTCTCCGTGTCGAGCGCCGTGGCGATCGTCGTGCGCAGCTCCTCCACGCCCTTGACCATGTCGTGCATGTACACGTAATAGGGATGGACGTTGACGTGGCCGAGCCGCTTGACGAGCAGCTGCATGCGCTCGCGTTCGTCGTTGACGCCGCGAATGAGCACGGATTGGTTGCGCGTGAAGATGCCGCGCTCGAACAGCAGCCGCATGGCCTTCTGCGTGATCCACGTGATCTCTTCGGGAGCGTTGAAGTGCGTGTGCAGCACGACCTCTTTGCCCAGCGAGCGCCCGCGGTCGACGATGGCGGTCAGTGAATCGAGCCACTCGACGTGCGTAAGGATCTTCATCGGCATGATCGCGGGCCCTTTGGTCGCGAATCGCATGCGGCGAACGTGCGGGATGTCGAGCAGCGCGTTGCCGATGAACTCGACGTTTTTCGGCGGCAGCTGGTACACGTCGCCGCCGGAGATGACGATGTCTTCCAGCTCGGGACGCTCGGCAATGTACGCAAACGCGTCCTGCCACTGCTTTGGAGTTTTCGCGAGCGAGACTTTGTCGACGTTCTCGGTGTCCGGTCCGATCGCGTAGCTTCGCGTGCAGAATCGGCAGTACACGGGACAGACGTTGAGGGGCAGGAAGAGCGCCTTGTCGACGTAGCGATGCACCAATCCGGGAACGGGCGAATCTTCCTGTTCGTGGAGCGAATCGAGCGTCAGCCGCGGATGGTCAGGCAGCGCCGTCGACGCGAGCGGAACGAACTGCCGCCGGATCGGGTCGCCGACCGGATCGTTCCAGTCGATCAGCGCGATGGCGTACGGCGAAACTCGCACGGCCATCGGCGCGCGGCGAAAGCCCTCCTCGGCGTCCCGATAAAACTCCGGCGAGCAGACCTCGCGGATCGTCTCCAGCAGTTCCTCCGCCGTCTTGACCGACTGCCGCTGCTGCCATAGGTGATCGAGGAACGTCGCCTCGTCCACGTTGGCGTAGGCCGGGATGTGGCGCCAAAACTCGCCCTGCTTGAGGTTCTTGTATTCGAACTGCTCGGGCGGCACGGGCGGCTTGAGATGGCGCGGCGCGGTCAGCGTGTGGGTCATGCGGTCGTCCTCGCGTACTTCTCGTTGAAGTAACGCAGCAGAGAGGGATGGTCGCGCAGCGTTTGCAGCGCGGTGTCGGCGTGGCCTTTGGTGTAGCCGTTGCCGATGATCATCGTGACGTCGCGCCCGATGCCCTCGGCGCCGAGCGCCGCCGCCGTGAACGACGTCGACATCGAAAAAAAGTAAACGGTGCCGAGATCCCGCGCGCACAGAATCGAGGCCAGCTCCGTGCCCGCGACGTTGACGCAGTTGATCACGAGATGGGCCAGCTCCGGTGCGACGGCCGCGACGCGGCCGCTGGCCTCAAGCGCGCTCCGCGCGTCGGCGACGACCAGCTCGTCGACGAAGCCGGCGTCGCGCAGCAGGCGCGCCGGCGCCGTGCCGGCATCCGGCACCAGCCCGATCACGCGGCCCTGCGGGCCGACGCACGCCTTCGCGTGCGCGCACGACAGCAGGCCGCTCTTGCCGTCTGCGCCGATGACCACGACGGTTTGACCGCGCGACGCGAGGCGGCGGACCTGTGCCGGCGCGCCCGCGACGTCGAGCACGGCGAGCGCGACGCCTTCGTCGATGTCCTCGGGCAGACGTGCCCACAGCCCGCTCTCGAACAGGATCGCCTTCGCGCGAACCCAGACGCGGCCCGTTGCGACGTCCACGTCGTCGACCGCCTCGAGGTGCAGCGGCGTGAGCGTCAGCGATACGAGCGACGCGATGCGGTCGCCGACGCGCACGTTGGCCTTTTCGCGCAGCGCCTCGCCGATCGCAAGCACGCGGCCCACGAACATACCGCCGCTGCCCGTCACGGGATTATGCTGCTTCCCCCGGACGCGCACGATCTCGGCGATGCGTTCGCCGATTTGCGCGGCGTCGAAGTCGGCGGCTTCGGCGAGCTGGCGAAACGACGCCGAATCGATGTTGAGCACGTCGACGTCGCAGAGCATCTCGTTTTCGGCCGCCGCGGGCGTGTTGTCGATGCGCAACGCGTCCTGCGGCATGGCGCCGGCCGGTTCGAGCACGCGGTGCGCGCCGAGCGGGTGCGCGGGCGCGTTAGCTGGCGCGCTCATTGCGTTCGCACCGCAACGCCGCCGCGGTCGAACGGCATGCTCAGAACGACCGTCGTCCGCGTGCGGGCCATGCCCGGCGTCGCCTTCAGGCGGGCAAGCAGCTCGTCGAGGTGCTGGGTCGAGCGCGTCACGACTTTACAAAGGAACGTCTCCTCGCCCGCGACCGAGTGGACCTCACAAATTTCCGGCATCTCGCTCAGGCGCCGCGTGAATTGGTCGTACGCGCAGTCGGGCGACGTGTAGCAGCTGACGAAGGCGATCAAATGAAGGCCGAGCCGCGTGGCGTCGAGCTGCGCCGAATAGGCGCGAATGTAGCCGCGCTGCTCGAGGCGCTTTACGCGGTCGTGCACGGCCGGGGCCTTGAGGCCGACGACGTGCCCGAGTTCGGTAAAGGTCGAGCGCGCGTTGCGTTGCAAAGCGTCCAGGAGCTGGAGATCGAGGTCGTCGAGCTCGTCCGTTACCGTCATGATATTCGCCATAAGGGATAATTTTGCCGAACGATCTTCGGAATACTAACAATAACACCGGGTATCCATTCGGCGCAAGCCGGCTCTTAGCGATACTGTCTCTGGTCGTCCTTGCCTGCTCGTGCGCTCCGCGATCGCGGGGGCCGTTGGGGACGTCCGTCCGCTTCGATCTTGCCGCCGATCCGCGGACGCTCGATCCGCTCTTCATCGCTCCCGATGCCGCCTCGGTGGAGCAGCAGCTCGCCCGCTTGTCGTTCGAGCCCTTCGTCGAGCTCGACGCCCGTGGGCGCGCCTACCCCGCCCTCCTCGCGGCGATTCCCACGCTTGCCAACGGCGGCTTATCCCTCGATGGGCGAACGATCCGCTACCGCCTCCGCCGGGGCGTCCGCTGGAGCGACGGACGGCCGGTGACCGCGCGCGACGTACTCTTTACGTTGCGAGCGATCCTGGACCCGAGCAACCCGGTGCGTTCGCACGAAGGCTACGAGCTCGTCGACCACGCGGCCGCTCCGGACGAGCATACCGTCGTGCTCCATTTGCGGCACGCATGGGCGCCGGCCGTCGCAACGTTGTTTTCCTCGGGCGTCGCGCCGCAGTTCGTGCTGCCCGAGCACGTGCTGGCGTCGCAGGCGCCGCTCGAACGCGCCGCGTTCAATGCGGCACCGAACGTCGGCGACGGACCCTATCGTTTCGTCTCCTGGCGGCGCGGCGAAGGTTTTCGTTATGCCGCGAACCCGCTGTACTGGCGCGGTGAGCCGCGGGTCGCGGCTCTGGACATCCGCACGATTCCCGACCCCTCCACGAACTTGCTGCTGCTGCGGTCCGGCGAGCTCGATTGGAATTTGCTGGCACCCGCGCAGGTCGCCGTCGTGCGGGCCGATCCCGGCATCCGGTTCGTCACCGTGCCGACGGCGGTCGTCGCGGGCCTCGCGCTCAACACGTCGCATCCGCCGCTCGACGACCCGCGCGTGCGCCGCGCGCTCGCGATGTCGATCGACCGTGGGGCAATCTCGCGGAAGATTACGCTCGGACTCTATCCCGTAACCGACATGATCCAGCCCCAGTTTTCGTGGGCGTACGACCCGTCGGTTCGCGAGCCGGCATACGATCCGGCGGCCGCCGATCGCGCCTTCGACGCCGCGGGCTGGCGGCGCGGTGCGGACGGCGTACGGCGGCGCGGCGGCCAATCGCTGCGCCTGACGTACGTGCAGTTTCCGGAGACGGCGACCGGCGTGCGGGTCGCGGCGTCCGTGCAGGCGCAGCTGCGTCAACGCGGCGTCGACGCCGGCGTGAAGTCGGTCAGCAACGCGCAGCTGTTTGCGCCGCGCAGCGGCGTGCTGGCGAGCGGAACGTTCGACCTCGCCTACGTGCCCTGGACGATGGGCGCAGATCCCGACGACTCGTCGGTGCTGCGCTGCGGCGCCCTGTCGAATTACATGCGGTGGTGCGACCGCCGCGTCGACCGGCTGGAGCGTGCGGCGCTTGCGGCGGTCGATCCCGCCGCGCGCAAGCGGCTCTACGGCGCAATCGCGCGGATCGTTGCGCGCGAGGTGCCGATCGTGTATCTCTTCAACGCCAACTACGTGTACGCGTTCCGTACGCGGCTGCGCGGCTTTTCACCAAACGCATTCACGCCGACGTGGAATGCCGGCGAATGGCGGCTGCACGACGGAACCGCCGGGATTTTGCGGCGGCCCATGCGAACGCTCGCAAGGTGACGGGCGCCATCCCTCTGACGAGGCCCGCGTGATCGAGTTTTTCCTTCGCCGGCCGCTGTTTGCCGCCGTGCTGAGCTTCGTCGTGCTGCTCGCGGGGCTCGTCACGATTCCCTCGCTGCCGATCGCGCAGTATCCTCAGATCTCTCCGCCCACCGTTACGGTCACCTCGCAGTATCCGGGAGCCAGCGCGACGATGGTCATGCGCTCGGTCACGACGCCGCTCGAGGTGAACATCAACGGGGCCGACGGGCTGCAGTACATGCAGTCCTACTCGAGCGCCAACGGAACGAGCGTGATCACGTGCACGTTCGCCCTCGGCACGAATCCCACGACGGATCAAACGAACGTGCAGCACGGCGTGGACCTGACCCTCGCGCAGCTGCCGACGGCGGTGCAAAACCAGGGCGTCACGGTGCAGAAGAGCTCCGGCAACATCACGATCGCCGTGGCGATGCTCTCGACGAGTTCGGCCGTCTCCGACATCGCGGTGAGCAACTACGCCGACCTCAACGTGATCGAAGAGCTCAAGCGCATCCCCGGCGTCGGGCAGGTCGCGGTGCTCGGCGATCGCACGTACGGCATGCGCATCTGGGTCGATCCGCACAAACTTCAGGCCAACAACGTCTCCCTCGATACGCTGCTCAACGCCATCAAGCAGAACAATGCCGACGTCGCCGCGGGCGCAATCGGCCAACCGCCGACGACGGGGTCGCAGCCGTTCCAGATCCCGATCCAGATCAACGGACGCCTCCAGAGCGTGGACGAGTTCAAGCAGATTGCCGTCGCCGCGCAGCCCAACGGCGGCTACCTGCGCCTGGGCGACCTCGCGCAAGTTCAGCTCGGCGCCCAAAACTACGTCACGTCGGCGCGCTATAACGGCCAGACGTCAGTGGTGCTTGCGATCGAGGGGGAGCCGACCGCGAACTCGCTACAGATCTCGAAGAATGTGCGCGCAACGATGGCGCGGCTCGCCCACCAGATGCCGACGGGCATCTCGTATCAGATCGCTTTCGACACGTCGGACTTCGTGCGGGCCTCGATCAAAGAAGTGCTCGTGACGCTCTTGATCGCAATCGCGCTCGTCGTGCTGGTCATCTTCATCTTCCTGCAGAATTGGCACAGCACGCTGATTCCCTCGATCACCATCCCCGTTTCGCTGATCGGAACGTTCGCGGCCATGAAGCTGCTCGGCTTTTCGATCAACACGCTGACGCTCTTTGGGCTCACGCTGGCGACCGGACTCGTAGTGGACGACGCGATCGTGGTGCTCGAGAACATCGTGAGGCACATCGTCGACGACAAGGTCAACGCGTTCCAGGCCACCGCGCGTGCGATGCGAGAGATCGGCGGAGCGGTCATCGCGACGTCGCTCGTTCTCATGTCAGTGTTCGTGCCCGTCGCGTTCTTGCCGGGAACGACCGGCCTGCTCTTCCAGCAGTTCGCGCTCACGATGGCCGCGTCGATCGCGATCTCGCTCTTCACCGCATTGACGCTCGCGCCGGTGCTCACGTACAAGCTCGTGCACGGCGCCGAACCGCCCACCAACCGCTTCATGGTGTGGTTCAACGTCCGCATGCACGCGCTCACGGCCTGGTATCAGGCCCTCGTGCCGCGCTTGATCCAGCGTCAGCGGCTCATGCTGATGATCTTCGTGGGAGCGCTCGCGCTGCTCGGCCTGATGTTCAAGATCACGCCGCAGGGCTTCTTGCCGAACGAAGATCAAAGCTTGCTCTACGTTCTGGTCACGATGCCGATTCAGGCGTCGATGGACCAGACGTCGGCAATGGTCAAGCGGCTGGAGAACGTCATGCGCGCGATGCCGCAGGTCGACGCCGTCACGTCGGGCATTGGATTCGGCTTCGCCAACAACGGTTCCAACCAGGCGACGATGTTCGTCCAGCTCAAGCCGTTGTCCGAGCGGCACGGCGTCGCGAACAGCGCGCTCGCCCTTCAGTACGACCTGTACACGCGCTTCCAGAAGATCCCGAACCTCTCAGCGTTGCCGGCGAACCCGCCGGCGATCCCGGGCCTGGGCAGCACGGGCGGTTTCGCGATCCAAATCGAGGACATCAACAACCTCGGCTTGCCGACGCTCAACCGCGTTGGAAACGCCGCCGTCGCCGAGGCGAAGAACGATCCGGCACTCAGCCAGGTGCGCATTCCCACGACCTTGATCGGCACCTATCTCGCGACGACGTTCAACCGTTCGAAGGCGCTGGCGTTCGGCGTGACGCCTCAGGCCTTCTTCGATACGATCAACGCGACGACGGGCTCGACGTTCGTGAATTTCTTCGACTATGGAACCCGATCGTATCAGGTCGTCGTGCAGGCGAAGAGCAAACAGCGCACGGTGCCGCAAGACCTCTCGCGTATCTACGTCGCGAACTCGGCCGGCGCCATGATGCCCGTCAGCCAGTTCTTGGACACGAGCCTGGTGCAGGACAACGTCGCGATCATGCGCTTCAACGAGTACAACGCGTACGAGATCGACGGCCAGCCGGGGTTCGGCCGAAGCTCCGGCGACGCGCTGAACGCGATTCAAGCGATCGTCCAAAAGAAATTGCCCAAGGGCATGAACTACGAATGGAGCGGCATCGCGCGCCAGCAGGTGCAGAGCGGACCGCAAACTATCGCGGTCTTCGCGATGGGCCTGCTCTTCGTGTTTCTCGTTCTGGTCGCGCAGTACGAGAGCCTGACGACGCCGTTCGTCATCATGCTCGCGGTGCCGCTCGCGCTGCTCGGCGCGATCGGGGCAATCTACATCCGACGCCTCGTCGAGCTCGCGAGTCAAATCGTCCACTCGATTCTCGCCGGGCATCCGGTTCCGATCCCGATCACGTCGTCGGACATCTACGCGCAGATCGGCTACGTCATGCTGATTGGGCTCGCGGCGAAGAACGCGATCCTCATCGTCGAGTTTGCGAACCAGCTGCGCGAGCGGGGAATGGCGCCGGTCGACGCCGTGGCACAGGCTGCTGCGACGCGCCTTCGGCCGATCCTAATGACGTCGATCGCCTTCATCCTCGGCATCGTGCCGCTCGCCTTTGCCCACGGCGACGGCGCGCAGTCGCGGATCTCGCTCGGGACGGCCGTGATGGGCGGCATGCTGATCTCGACGGTGATGAACCTCGCGATCGTGCCCGTGCTCTACATCGTCGTGATCGAGATCACGGAGCGGAAAAAGAAGACGCCGGATGCGACGCTTCCCGAAGATTTGCCGCCGCCGCCGGTCTCGCCGCCCCCGCTGCCGGGGGCTACAGCGCTTTGACGGCGGAGGTCAGCGCGTCGATCGACGCCTTGGCATCGCCGAAGAGCATCGAGCAGTTCGGCATCTCGTACAGCGGATTTTCGATTCCCGCGAAGCCCGAGCGCATCGAACGCTTGAGCACGACGACGTTGCCGGCTTTGTCCACGTCGAGGATCGGCATACCGTAGATCGGCGATGACGCCACCGTCCGCGCGGCGGGATTGGTGACGTCGTTCGCGCCGATGACGAGCGCGACGTCGGCGGTCGGAAACTCGGGGTTCGCATCGTCCATGTCCAGCAGCTGGTTATACGGCACGTTGGCTTCGGCGAGCAGCACGTTCATGTGTCCCGGCATGCGGCCCGCGACGGGATGGATGGCGTAGAGCACCTTGACGCCGCGCTTTTCCAGCTGATCGGCGAGCGCCTTGACGCTGTGCTGCGCCTGCGCCACCGCCATGCCGTATCCGGGGACGAAGATCACCTTAGACGCGTAAGCGAGCATGACCGCGACGTCGTCGGCGCTCGTGCTGCGGATCTGCTGCGGTCCGCCCGACGTCACGACCTCCGTGCCGCCCGCCGCGCCGAAGGCCCCGAAGAGAACGTTGGTCAGCGGACGGTTCATCGCGCGGCTCATCGCTACCGTCAAAATCGTGCCGCTGGCGCCCACGAGCGCGCCGCAGATGATGAGCAGATCGGAGTGGATCTCGAATCCCGTAATCGCGACCGCGACGCCGGTGAACGAGTTGAGCAGCGAGATCACGACGGGCATGTCGGCTCCGCCGATCGGCAACACGAAGAGAACGCCGAGCAGTACCGCGGCCAGAAGTAACGCGAGGTATCCCCATGCCGGAAGCGTGCCGAGCGTCGCAACGAACCACGCGGCGAGCGCTAAGATCGTGATAAGCACGGCGCCGTTGACGACCTGCTGTCCCGCATACGTGACGGGGCGCCCCGTCATCACTTCCTGCAGCTTGAGGAACGCGACGATCGAGCCGGCGAAGCTGATGGCGCCGATGATGGCGGAAAGCACCAGCGACACGGCAACGACGTCGTCGAGGCCGCCGCCGCCCGCGACGAAGTACGATACCGTCGAAATCAGCGCCGCGGCGCCGCCGCCGGCGCCGTTGTAGAGGGCGACCATCTGCGGCATCGCCGTCATCTTGACTTTGAGGGCGGCGTATATTCCGACGACGCCGCCGAGCGCGACGCCCGCCGCAACGGCGGGCCAACCGGCCGCGCCGGTGCGCAGCAGAATCCCCACCAGCGCGATCAGCATGCCCACCATGGCGAGGCGATTGCCGCGCCGTGCCGTCGCGGGCGAGTTCAGGTCGTGCAGGCCATAGATGAAGAGTGCGACCGCGACCAGGTCGGCTAAGTCGATCGCGACGATCACTTGCGGTCCTCGCGCCGGCGGAACATCTGCAGCATGCGTTCGGTCACGGCGAATCCGCCGAAGACGTTGATCGCGCCGAGCGTCACGGCAGCTGCGGCCAGCACGGTCAGCGCTGGCCCGTGGGGCACGCCGAAGAGCTCTGCAACGATCACGATTGCGCCGGCCAACACGATGCCGTGAATCGCGTTCGTCGCGGACATCAGCGGCGTGTGGAGCGTCGTCGGAACCTTCGATATCACCTCGAAACCCACGAACACCGCGAGCACCAGTACCGTCAGCGGCGGAATCAATGCGGCGAGCTCGTTCATGCGCTTCCCACGCGCAGCTCGCCGTCGCGTGCGATCACCGCGCCCTTGGCGACGTCGTCGTCCATGTCGACGGTCAGCACGCCGTCCGCGATCCACGGCGACAGCAAGGCGTATAGATTGCGAGAGTACAGGCGGCTCGCGTCGGCCGGCATCGTGCTCGGGAGATTCGTCGTGCCGAGGATCGTCACGCCGTTGGGAGCGGTTACCGTCTCGTCGGCGACCGTGAGCGCGCAGTTTCCGCCGGCCTCCGCCGCGAGGTCTACGATCACGCTGCCCGGTTTCATCGCCGCGACCGCGGCTTCGGTAATCAGGACCGGTGCCTTGCGGCCCGGGACGAGGGCCGTCGTGATCACGGCATCGTTCGCGCCGATCTGCTCGACCATCCACGCTCGCTGGCGCTCCTGCTGCTCCGGCGTCAACTCCTTGGCGTATCCTCCACCGCCCTCGGCGTCGGCGCCGAGATCGAACTCCAAGAACGTCGCGCCCAGCGACTGGATTTGTTCCTTCACCGCAGCGCGCACGTCGTAGCCGCTGACCACCGCGCCGAGGCGGCGCGCCGTCGCGATCGCCTGGAGACCCGCCACGCCGGCACCGAGGACGAGCAGCTTTGCCGGCGGGATCGTTCCCGCGGCCGTCGTCAGCATCGGGAAGAACTTCGGGAGTGCCGCGGCCGCGAGGAGCACCGCCTTATAGCCCGCGATGTTGCTCTGCGAGGAAAGCGCGTCCATCGTCTGCGCGCGCGTGATGCGCGGGATCATCTCCATCGCCAGTGCAGTGAGTTTCGCGTCGGCGAGGCGCCGGCCGTAGGACGGATCGCCGAGTGGATTGAGGAAGCCCGCGACGACGGTGCCGGGGCGGGCGTTTTGCAGCACCTCGTCGCTCGGGCGGCCCACCGTCACGATCGCGTGGGCGCCGCGCGCGAGCGATGCCGCATCCTCGGCAAACGTCGCGCCCGCGTTCGCATACGCTGCGTCGGGAAACGCGGCCGCGGCGCCGGCGCCGTGCTGGACGCAGACGCCGACGTTCAGCTTGGCAAAACGCCCGACCGTTTCGGGCACCAGCGCGACCCTGCGTTCCTTTACGGCGCCCTCGCGCGGAACCCCGATGATCATCACAGCCGCCATACGGCCCACGCCCGGCGGCGCCCTTGTTGCGGCGGCCGCTTATCGGATCTTGACGGTATTGCGCAGGACGCCGACGCGTTCGATCGCGACCTCGAGCACGTCTCCGTCGGCGAGAAATTCCGGCGGCGTGCGCGCGAATCCGACCCCGTCGGGCGTGCCGGTCGCGATCACGTCGCCCGGCAGCAGCGTCATGCCTTTCGAGAGCTCGGCAATGAGGCGCGCGATCGGAAAGATCATGTCGGCGGTGGTCGCGCGCTGCTTTTCCATACCGTTGAGCGTGAAGCGCAGCTCGAGCGCTTGGGCTTCGCCCACTTCCTCGGGCGTGACGATCCACGGCCCGAGCGGACACGTTTCATCGAGGCTCTTTCCTTTGAACCACTGACCGTGCTCGCGCTGAAGGTCGCGTGCGGTCACGTCGTTGAGCGCCGTGTAGCCGAACACCACGCTGAGCGCCTCGTCCTCCGCGACGTCCTTGCATCGGGCGCCGATGACGACGGCGAGCTCCGCTTCGAAGTCGTATTCGCTCGACACGCGCGCCTCGAGGTGAAGGTCGGCGTCCGGCGCCGCGATTGCAGTCGGCGCCTTGGTGAAGAAAGCGGGAACGCGCGGGAGCTTGAGCTCGCGGCCGGCCGCGCGCGCGCCTTCTTGCGCGTGCGCCAGATAGTTGCGTCCGGCGCAAAAGACGTTACGCTCCGGGCGCACGGGCGCATCGAGCAGGGCGCCGCGCAAAGGAATGAGGTCGTCGGGCGTGTGCCAGGCGATGCGCTCGTGCGGTGCGAGCGCGATATACTCACGCAGCGTGCGCGTGCCGATCGTCCGGATCGCGTCCCCTTCGAGCACGCCCGGCCGCGGCGTCCCGTCGGCCGACCGGTACGTGAGGAATTTCAAGCTGGAGGGAGGGTGGCGCTCTTTGGGCTCGGGCTCGTTGGAACGCCGCGAATCTGATTGAGCGAAGGCAGCTTGGCGTTGCGCTCCTGTTCCTTCTTTTGCGCCGCCTGCGCCGCTTTCTGCGCCTCGACCGCCTGTTTGTGCGCGATCTCGATCATTACCGTGGCGGCGCCGGGACTGTTCGCCCAGCTTCCGCCGGCCGAGATGAGTGCGATGCGGCGCATCACTTGCGTCGTCTTCGGATTATAGTCGTACGAGACGCGGTAGAGGCCGACTTGCGCGCTGCCGTCGGGATGCCGTATCCACATCTGTTCGGCGTTGCCGATCGTCTGAACGTTGAACGATTGCACTTTGCACTGTTTGACCGACTTGACGCGGACGACTTGGCCCTTCTTGTTCACCTCCACGACCACTTCGGTATGCAGCGGAATATTGGGAAGGCGAATGCTCGGCATTGGCGCGGGTGCGCCGTGCGGCTGGGGCGTCGGGGCGCCGAACGCGGGTACGCTCGCCAGCGCAAGGAGTGCGGAGAAGATCGCCGCGCTTCGTCGTCCGTTTGTCATGGAGATCTTAATTGCGTGCGAGCACGGCAAAAGGATGGCCGCACGAACCGCAAGCCACGACGACCTGCAGGTGCGGTTTCGCTCTGGCCGCACGCGCCTCGGTTGGCCCTTCTTCGAAACCGCAGAAACGGCACCGCGTCGAGGTGGGCCGTTCTCCTGCCGCCTGTTCGTCCACGGTCATCCGCTTTACGCGGGCCTCGTACGCGAACCTGCCGAAGCAGCGACGAGGCATGCACCGCAGTCGTTTCCTCGCCGCCGTTCTTTGCGCGGTCGTCGTTGGCATCGCGCCGGCGCGCGCCGAGCGGCCGATCGTCGATCTTCATCGCCTCGACGCGTACTTTCAGCTGTTCGCCGGCGATTCCAGCGCCCCGTGGAAGCCGACGGCGGTTCGCTTGGATACCTATTCGAGCGCGCCCGTCGCCTTTTCGGTGTATCGCGTCGATCCGGCCGACGTACTGCTCACCGGTTCGTCCTGGCGGTCGCGTGCGATCGTCACCGCGGGCCGGCGTCCGGTGTTGTCGTTCGCGTTCACGCCGCCCGGCGGGTACCAATTTCAGTCGAACGAAGTGAGCGTACCGCTCGGATCGCGCGAGGGTTTTTTCGTCGTTGAAGCGCGCCGCGGCGACGTTGGCGAGCAAGTGTGGATCAACCGTTCCCGCATCGGCGTCATTTCGAAGGAAACGCAGAGCGGACTCTTCGTCTACGGCGCCGATCTCGGCACCGGCATGTCGCTCGCGCGCATGCGCGTACAGTTCGTCGGGAACCATTCGGTCGCGTCGGCGCTCACCAACAACGACGGGATCGCGACGTGGAATCGTTGGCCGCGACCGCTCTTCGTGCTCGCGCAATGGGGCGACAGCTACGCTTTCCTCAGCCTCCTGCCGCAGGCGCCGCTGCCCGCCACGATCGTCGGCGTTCGCGTCGATTCGGCGGTCGTGCACGCAGGCGACGACGTGCGCGTGGCCGGCTTCGCGCGGACCCGCTCGCGAGGCATTTTGCGCGCCGCGACGGGCACGGTGCTCGTCTCGCTGCGCGACGGTGCGACGGCGATCGCGCAGCGCCGCGTGGGCCTCGACGAGGCCGGCGCATTCGCCACGTCGTTCGCGCTGCCGCAAAACGCGACGGCGGGTGAGTATGCCGTGTTGGCGCAAGCCGACGGCGCGGTCGGCGGCGCGACGGTGAACGTCGACGCCAATGCCGGCGGCCTTTCGCTCACTGCGGGCGCCGCGTGCGGCAGCACCTGCGATCCACGGCAAGACGTGCCGTTGGCGGTGCACGCGTCGCAGGGCGGCGTCACGGTTCACGTCGTCGTCGTACGATCGCCGCACGTCGACATGGGCGAGGCGGCCGACGCGACGTGGGGTGCGAGCCGCTGGCTCGACGCATCGGTGCGCACGGACGGCGGCGGTAACGCGACCGTCGCTATTCCGCATCCCGCCGACGACTTGGCGTCGACGTACGGCGTGCACGCCGAATCGGGCGGCGCCACGGCGGACACGCGCATCGTCGTGCCCACGGCGCAGGCCACGATTCGCGTGCGCGTCGACCACGACGCGCAGGGCCTCGGCGCGCCCGTCGGATTCGACGTCGATGCGCAGGCGCTCGACGGACGGCCCCTGGCCGGTGACACCGCGACGGTGACGATGATGCACGGCACGACGGCCGCGCAGCAAAGTCTGCGATTGGACGATCGAGGCCACGCACGCGGCAGCTTCAGGGCGCCGGAGCTTGGAACGAACCTCATTTTTGCGAGCGTCGACCGCGGCGGCCGTGCCACGGATGCGACGGAGGTACAGATCGAGCCGCAAGCGCCGGCAGCGTTCACGGACGGCGCGAGCGCCGGCGTGCGCTTGTCGCTCGATAAGGATGCCTATCGCCCCAACGAACAGCTCGCCGTGGACGCCGCCGCGGCGGGTTCCCAGGGCGATGCCCTCGTCACGTTCGAAAGCGCGCTCGGGGTCGAGGCGCGCGTGGTGCGCGTCAGCGGTGGCCGCGTCGTCGCGCGGCTGCGCGCCGTCGACGCTGCCGGCGACCTCCGCGTCGGTGCCGCGTTCGTTCGCGACGGCGCGATCGAGTGGGCCACGGCGCCGTTGGCGCTCGCCGCCCCGGGACGGCCGCACGTTGCGCACATCGCGCTTCCCGCAGCCCCCTTCGCTCCCGGCGCAGCGGCGAACGTCGCGCTCGACGACGCGGCGCTGCGGCGCGGCACGTTCGTCATCCGGATCAGCCGCGGGATCCCATCGGGAAGCGCGCTGTTTTCCTCGGCGCCGGCGCTGCTCGCAATCGGCGAGACGACGACGCAGAACAGCGCGCCCGACACGCTGACGTGGCACCCATGCGTCAACTCGACCGGCGATCACGCGCAGGTACTCGGATTCGTCCGGCGCACGCAGCCGCCGCAGGAGGCCTCGCTTGCGCAAGCGGATTCGCAGGCGGTGGCGTGGAGCGTCCAGCGCGCGGGCCCCGGCGCGATCGCCGTGCCGCTGCCGGCAAGCAGCGGACGCTACACGCTGTCGGTGCTCGAAATTTCCGACGACGGAAGCGTGAGCGAAGGCTCGTCGGCCGTCGTCGTGCGGTAATGCGGAGCGCGAAGCGATGGCACTGATGCTGCTCGACACGTACGGGCTCGTGTATCGCGCGTTTTTCGCTTTACCGCCGCTGAATACGAGCGCAGGGACGCCGATCAACGCCGTCTACGGCTTTACGATGATGCTCAACAAGATCGTCGCCGACGAAAAGCCCACGCACGTCATCGCGGCGTTCGACAAGGGCATGCCGGCGCACCGCACTGCGCTCTATGCCGAGTACAAGGCGCAGCGCCGCGTGATGCCCGACGAGCTTCGCAGCCAGTTTGCTCTCGTGCGCCGCGTCCTGCAAACGTATCGCATCCCAATCGTCGAGATCGACGGCCAGGAGGCGGATGACGTAATTGCGACGCTGGCGCGCCAAGCCGAAGAGGCCGGCGAGCAGACGATCGTCGTCACCGGCGATCTCGACCTGCTGCAGATCGTGGACGAGCGCACGACCGTTCTCACGACGCGGCGCGGAATCAGCGAACTCGGCCGGTACGACGGCGCCGCGGTGCGCGCGCGCTTCGGGCTCGAGCCCGCGCAGCTGCCGGATTATCGCGGGCTCAAGGGCGATCCGTCGGACAACCTTCCCGGCATCCCCGGCGTCGGCGAGAAGACCGCGAGCCTGCTGCTGCAGCGCGCCGGTTCGCTCGACGCGCTGGTCACCGATCCGTCGCTGGCCGGCAATCCGAAGTTGGAAAAGCTCATCGAACAGTACGGTGAGCAGGCGCGCCTGTGCCGTGCGGTTTCAGTCGTGCGCCGCGATTTGCCCCTCACCGTCGACTGGGAAGCGAGCCGCTACGTACCGGCGCCCGAGGTCGAGCTCTACCGCCTCTATAGCGAGCTCGAGTTCAAGACGCTGCTCGCGAAACTTCAGCCGCCGTCCGACCTGCCGCTCTTCCGGACCGGGACGCGCCTCGCAGGAAATTTCCGCACCTACGCGGCCGCCGCCGATCCGCCGGAGTTCGAACGTTTGGCACGCGAGCTCGACGCGCTGGCTGCCGCGCAGCGCGTCGCCTTTTCGTTCCACGAGGACGCGTTCGGCGTGGCGGGCGCCCCGGACGAGGCGATCGACTTCGCGCGCGGCGCCCTCGAACACGCGCCCGTACGCGGCGCGGTCGAACGGCTCTTCAAACGCAGCCCGCACGCCGGCGCGTACGATGCGAAGCGGCTGCTCCACGCGCTGCGGGAGGCCGGGGTGCGCAACGCGCGATTTGCCGACGACGCCATGGTCGGCGCGCACCTGCTCGACCCCGCCCGCGGCTTCGCGCAGGTGGAGGACGCGGCCGCGCGCTTCTTAGGCGCAGAGCTTTCCGAGGGCGCGGCCCCGCGCGCCGCCGCTGCATTTGCCCTAATCGAGAAGACGCGCGCGGAACTCGATAGCCGCGGACAGCTCGGGCTCTATGCCGATGTCGAGATGCTGCTGCCGCCGCTGTTGACGGAGATGGAGGCGTCGGGTGTCACGATCGACCCGCGGGAGCTCGCGGCCGTGGGAGCGGAAGCAGACGACGCGGCGGCGCGCCTGCAGCAGCGCATCTTCGACTTCTCGGGTGAAACGTTCAACATCGGCTCTCCCCAGCAGCTCGGCAACGTGCTGTTCGGCAAGCTGCAGATTCCCGGCGGCAAGAAAACGAAGACGGGCTGGGCCACGGGCGTCGAAGTGCTGCAGGCGCTCGCGCGGGAGTATCCGATCTGCGCGCTGGTGCTCGAGTGGCGCGAGGTTACGAAGCTCAAGAACACCTACATCGACGTTATCCCGAAGCTCGTCGATCCGCGCGACGGCCGGCTGCGGACGGAGTTCAACCAGACGGCCACCGCGACGGGGAGATTGTCGTCGACGAACCCCAACCTGCAAAATATTCCGGTACGCGGCGAGCTCGGCCGGCGGATCCGCCGGGCGTTCGTGGCGCGCGACGACGATCACGTCCTGCTCGCCGCCGACTATAGCCAGATCGAGTTGCGTCTGATGGCGCATCTCTCCGGCGACGAGGCGATGCGCAGCGCCTTCGCGTCGTCCGCGGACGTGCACGACTTCACGGCTCGCAAAATTTTCAACGTGCCCGATGGCGTGGCGGTCGACGCCAACCAGCGCCGCATGGCCAAAAGCGTCAACTTCGGCCTGTTCTACGGCATGTCGGATTTCGGTCTCGCGCAGCGCCTCGAGATCAGTCGCGCCGAAGCAAAGGAGATGACGACGGCGTACTTCGCGCGGTTTCCGAGCGTACGCTCCTACATCGAGCGGACGATCGACGAGGGACGCCGCGACGGTTACGTCGCGACGATCCTCGGGCGGCGGCGGTACATGCCGGCGCTGATCTCGGGCAACTACATGCTGCGCGCCGCGGCCGAGCGCGAGGCCACCAACGCGCCGCTGCAAGGCAGCGCCGCAGATCTCATGAAACTTGCGATGGTGCGGATCGATCGCGCACTCAAAGCGTCGGACGTCGAGGCGGCCATGTTGCTGCAGATTCACGACGAGCTGATCTTCGAAGTACGCAAGCGTGACTTCAGCCGCGTGGCGGCGCTCGTGCGCTACGAAATGGAGAACGCGATGGAGCTGGCCGTACCGCTCGAGGTGACGCTGAAGTCCGGGCAAAATTGGTACGACGTCGAGCCGATGCAAATGGAGGCGTTCGAAGTTGCATAGCGCCGCCTTCCTCCTCGCTGCGACGCTTCCGACGATGGTCGTGCGCGCTCCGCACGCCGAGCTCACCCTCGAGGTCGCGCGAACGGAACCGCAGCGCGAGCACGGACTGATGGATCGCCGCGACGTGCCGCCGCACACGGGGATGATCTTCGTCTTCGATCGGGACGAGCCGATCGCGTTTTGGATGAAGAATACCTGGGTGCCGCTCGACATGATCTTCGTCGCCGCCGACGGCACGGTGCGGCGCGTCTTCGCCAACGTCGCGGTCGTCGCGCCCAACCTGGCCGACGAAGCGATCCCGCGAGAATTGGCGCCGGCGAAGTTCGTCATCGAATTGCGCGCCGGCGAAGCCGCGCGCGACGGCATCGCGGCGGGAACGAAGCTGGACCTGGGGCACATCCCCTAGCGGTGCCGGAGCTGCCCGAAGTCGAGACCATCGTGCGAGGCCTGGCCGGCACGATCGTCGGCACGACGATCGAGCGCGCCGAGTTGCGGCTCGCGCGCATGGCGATCGCTCCGCCAAACGAGCGGTTCGAGCGCGCCGTCATCGGCGAGCGGGTCACCGCCATACGCCGCCGCGGCAAGTATGCGGTGATCGAGCTCGCCTCCGGTCGGTCGCTCGTCACGAGCTTGCGCATGACGGGCCGGCTCGTCGTCGCCTCGACTGGCGCCGCCGAAGACCCCGGCACGCATCTCGTGCTGCGCTTCACCGACGGCCGCCAGCTCCGATTTTCGGACGTTCGCACGTTTGGGCGCATGCGGCTCGTCGATGCGGGCGAAGCGTGGGGGCGGGAGCTCGGCGTCGAGCCGCTGTCCGCCGACTTTACAGAGCAGGCCTTTATGGGTATGCTGGCGGGGCGCACGACGCCGATCAAGGTATTGCTCCTCGATCAGCGGCGCATCGCGGGCATTGGGAACATTTATGCGTGCGAAGCGCTCTGGGAAGCGCGGATTCGTCCGAGCCGGCCCGCTCTGGCGCTGACGAAACCGGCGGTTCGCCGCTTACGTCATGCCGTCGTCGACGTGTTGCAACGCGCCATCGCCATGCGCGGAACCAGCGTGGACGACTACGTGGATGCCGACGGACGGCGAGGAAGTTTTCAGAGCCGGCTCTCCGTCTACGGCCGGCACGGGCGGGCGTGTCCGCGGTGCGGCACGAGCCCGATCCTCCGAACGGTGTTGGCGGCGCGCGGAACGTGGTGGTGCAGACGGTGTCAACGATAATATTTAGGAAAGTGGGAAATTCAAATCTCTACAACTGAAGCTCCGATTCATTACGAAGAAGACCAGCTCGCCCTCGAACAGCAGCTGTACGAAGAGTCGCTCAAGGTTCTCGACGAAGGCCAAGTGCTCACCGGCACGATCGTCCAAAAAGATAAGGACGAATTGCTCGTCGACGTCGGCGGAAAGTCCGAAGGCGTGCTGCCGTTCCGCGAGCTGTCGCTCGCGATGGAGCCCAAGCTGCTCAAGGTTGGCGATACGCTCGAGGTCATGGTTCACCGCATCGACGAGATGGACGGCACGCTGTTCCTCTCCGAGCGCCGAGCGCGCGCCCTGAAAACGTGGGAGAAAGTCATCGAGGCGCACGAGCGCGATGAAGTGATCGAAGCGACCGTCACGCAAGTCGTGAAAGGCGGCGTGCTGGTCGACCTCGGCATGCGCGGGTTCGTGCCGGCGTCACAGATCCGCCGTCAGCCGGTCGGCAATCTCGACGAGCTCGTCGGACAGCATCTGCGCCTGAAGGTCATCGACCTCGACCACAAGCGGCATCGCGTCGTCCTCTCGCAGCGCCTGGTGCTCGAGGAAGAGCTGCAGGCTAAGAAGCAGGAGCTGCTCGACACGCTCGAGGTTGGACAGATTCGCGAAGGCGTCGTCGTGCGCTTGGCGGATTTCGGTGCGTTCGTCGACCTCGGCGGCATCGATGGCTTGATCCACAACAGCGAGCTGTCGTACGCGCGCATCAAGCATCCGTCCGAGGTCGTGAAGATCGGTGACGTCGTGCACGTCGAGATCATGAAGTTCGATGCGGACGCTAAGAAGGTCAGCCTCTCCCTCAAGCACGCGCTGCCGGATCCGTGGGACCAGTATGCCGACCGGCTGTACGAAACGAACAAGTTGCCCGCGCAAGTCGTCAAGGTCACGCCGAACTACCTCCTCGTTGAAGTCATTCCGGGAATTCTCGCAATGGTTCCCAAGGGCGAGTTCGACGCGTCGGCCCAGTTCAGTGCGGGGCAAGAGGTCGAGGTGACGCTGCTCACGATCAATCATGCGACGCGCCGCATCACCGCATCGATCCAGCACGTCGCCGACGTACCGCTCGAGGAGATCGAGCAGTACGCGGTCGAGGAAGACATCCAAGACGTCGGAACCGCCGTTGCCGCTTCGCCGGAGCCGCCCGCGGCGAACGCCTAAGGGGCAGCCGCGTGCGCGTTGGCCTGACCGGCGGAATCGGCGCTGGGAAGAGCGAGGTCGCCGCGGCCTTCGAAAGCCTGGGCGCGTACGTGATCGACACCGACGAGATCGCGCGCGAAGTCGTCGCGCCCCAGAGTGACGGTTTGCTCGAGGTGGCGCGGTTTTGGCCGCAGGTCGTGCGCGGCGGCGTCCTCGATCGGGCGGCGCTGGCGGAGATCGTCTTTAGCGACTCAGCCGCTCGGGACCGGCTCAACGACCTGCTCCACCCGCACATTCGGCGGCGGGCGATGGAGCGCGAGCGGGCGGCGAAGCCCGGTCAGCTCCGCGTGCACGTCGTCCCGCTCCTCTTCGAGACCGGCTACGATCGTCTCGTGGACAAGTCCGTGCTGGTCGTCGCCCCGCTCGACGATCGCATCGCTCGGATCGTGGCGCGGGACCGCCTCGACGAAGGCCGCGTGCGCGCGCGCATCGCGACGCAGATTGCGCCCGAAGAGGCGCATTCTCGCGCGGACTATGTGATCAGCAACGACGGCAACTTGGCGCACTTGCGCGAACGCGCCGGAGCGGTGTACCAGGCGCTTTTATAGCGCCGCGCCCGCGATTCTCAGCAAATCCTGAGTTTACCGAGCGCTCGTATGGGAAAGAGTTAATTCCACCTAGACCTGTGATGAGAGGATCAGACATGGCACAAGATTCGGGCCAAGCCGGCGGCATGAGCGTGCGCGAAGCGGGGCGTCGCGGCGGCGAACGCGTGAAGGCAAAATACGGTTCGGAATTTTACGAAGAGATTGGCCGTAAGGGCGGCGAGGCGACGAAGAGTAAATACGGTCCCTCGTTTTACGAAGTGATCGGCCAAAAAGGCGGACAGCGGCCCAAGCGGAAAGCGGCAGCGTCGTAGCGATTTAACGTCACACCGATGGCTGAAAAATCCGATCATGCGGCCAAGCGCGAAATGTCCGTGCGCGAGGCGGGGAAAAAGGGCGGCGACACCGTGCGGGACCGCTACGGCTCGACATTTTACGAAGACATCGGCCGCAAAGGCGGGAAGGCGACACGCGACCGCCACGGCGTCGAATTTTATGAGTCCATCGGTCAGAAAGGCGGAAAGGTCGTCAAGGAAAAGTACGGCTCCGATTTCTACGAGGAGATCGGACACAAGGGCGGTCAGAAAGTCAAGAAGCTGATCGCCGAGGCGAAAAAGAAACTGGGCACCAACGAAAACGGCTGACTCGGGTCAGCGCTGAACCTGGATCCCGCCGCCCACTTTCCCCAGATGAACGGTATTGTCGTCGAAGTTGACGGTGATACCGTCGATTCGAAGCGTCTCGCCTCCGGAGTGAATGTAGCTCGGGTGGTCCATGCGCAGCAGCTTGGCGTCGTTCGTCCACGTGACCAGATCCGTATCGAACGAGCGGCGCTGCGCGGCGTCGATGCTCTCGATATGCACTTTTCCGACGGCCGTAAAATCCAACGATTGGACGTTGAGTTTCACGTGCGCCGCAGAGATCCGCAAGTACGGCTTGCCCTTGCGAAACACAACGCCGTTTCGCACGCCGTCCACCGTGCCGCTCAGCCCGTCGGGCGATAGCCGCGCATGATCGTAGTCGAAGCTCCAAGACTTCGTGCTGATGTGGTTGTTTTGTACGTGACCGCCGCGTAGGTCGATCGGCGCCTGACCCGGCGGGATCGGAGGCGTGCCGCGACCCGCCAGGACCACTTCCACGACGACCCAGGCCAGGAACAAGAAGCCGACGAGGAGGCCTATGCGCCGCCACTGCCTACGCCGATTCGTCATCGCTGCTCCTGAGGCGCGAAAGCGGACGGTAACCGTTGCCGGCGAGCACGAGCAAGCCGTAAAGGGCGACGAGTGCGAGTGCGACGCGCGTCGGGCCAAGGATCGAGAAGAGCGTCGCGATGCGCGGGCCCACCTTTCCGGCGACGATGGTCTGCTGCGCGAGCGCCGCGCGCGCCTGCCACGTTCCGTCCGGCGCGACGATGCCGCTGATGCCGGTCGCGGCGGCGCGGACGACGTATGCGCCCGTTTCGATCGCGCGCAGCTGCGCGATCTGCGCGTGCATGTACGGCCCGGACGTCTCCCCGAACCATGCATCGTCGGTGCTGACGACGAGCAGCGCAGCGCCGCGGCGCACTTGGGCGTAAGCGAGATCGGCGAACGCCGACTCCCAGCAGATGAGTGGCGCGATCGGCAGCGCTCGTGTCGGATAGACGCCGTCGATCGTCCCGGGGGTCAAGCCGCCGTTGAGCGCGCCGATATACGGAAGCCACGACAAGAAACGCCGCCCGGGAAACCATTCCGCAAACGGCACGAGCTGGCGTTTGTCGTAGATCGCATACCTGCCGTCCGGCGAGAGCACGTACAGCGCATTGTAGAGTGCGCGGTGCGTGACGTCGAGGCTTCCGGCGACGATCGTCGCGCGGGTCGTGCGCGCGAGGCTCCGAAACTGCGCGAGCAGCTCGGGCTGCGCGTCGAGGCCGGTCGTTATCACCGTTTCCGGCCAGACGATGAGCCGAGGGCGCGCCGCGCTCGCGACGCGCGTCATCGCCGTATAGCGGTGGACGGCGAGCGCGAGCGCGTTCCATTTAAACGATTGCGCGATGTTGCCTTGAATCGCCGCGACGCCAATGGTCGGCGGCGGAAGGCGCCGTGCCGGCCACGCCGACCACGCTGCGAGCGTCACGATGAGAGTCACGGCGACGACGACCACGAGCGGTTTCCAGGTTCGACGGCGCAGCGCATCGGCGACGTACGCGCCGAGTACGCAAAGCACGAACGTGATGCCGTACGTTCCGGCATAGGCAGCAATCGCGCGCATCGGCAAGTCCGCTTGCGTGTAGCCGAGCTGATCGAACGGCGCCGCGAGTATGCCGATGGAACGGAGCCACTCGCAGATCGTAAATGCGGCCGCCGCCGCAAGGGGGGCGACGCTCGTATGCACGCGAGCGTACGCAATGGCAGCGAGCGCTCCGGCTAACGCGAAGAACGGCGCTTCGATCAGCGCGGGACCGAACGCCAGAAACGGTCCGAACACGCCGATGTAGTGACCGACCGTATGCCCGACCCATGCGAAGTCCAGCGCGAAGAAAATCATGCCCGCAAACCAACCGAGAAGCGCCGCGCGTTTCCAGGAAGCGCCTTGCCATATCCCGAACAGCGCTGCTGTCGCGAACGGAACGAGCCACGCTGCGCCGATCTTCGGAAACGCCGCCGCTAACGCAACCGCTCCGCACGCGGCGATGGCCGCATCGCGCGCGCCTGCCGAGGAGAGCATGAAACGTAGATTAAGTCTTGGTTTTGTCGTCGTGTCTGTAACGGCGTTCATCGTTGCTGCGTGTGGTCGTCAGGTAACGCCGAATCCTCCGGGTCTCGGAGCGGGCGGCGCGCCTCCCGGCTTTCTCGCGATACACTTTGACGTTGGAGCGCCCTTCAACTTCTCGAGCTACCAATACATGGTGGTATTCAATACGACCGGCAGCGGCGTGACGCCGTCGACGGACACGGTGCAGACGAACTGGGCGGGATACTCCTTCGCGGTCGTCGCCTTGGGCAACGGCGTGGCGTCGTCCGCCGAAGCGGTGCAGCTGCTGCACGGCAGCAATCCGCACGTGCCGCCGAGCTGGCTGCGTCTCGGCACCACGCCCCAGACCTTCACCTATAACCTTAACAGCAACGGGAACGGCACCGAATTTTCCGTGGTCGCGAAGAAATCAATCTTCAGCGGCATCGCGTCACCGTCGCCGAGTCCCAGCCCGTCGAACATCTGGACCTTCAACGCATTCACGACCCAGCCGAGCCAGGGCCAGTTGTTCTTCTACGACTCGATGGGTAACGGTGGACCCGTCGATCCGCAGTTCGTGTCGCCGCGCCTCTGCATGACCGAACCGTTCGACAACACCTATCAGGGATTTTTCCAGCCGTCCGATCCCGCCGGGCAGATCGTCAGCATCGAGATCTCGAACAATCCCATAGTCCAGAAGAACTGCTAGCGATGATGCAAGAAGCCTCAGTCCAATGCACTCACGAGCTCTGCATCTGCACGGTCATAGGGCCGATCGAGGGGGGCGAAGCGTACTGCAGCGACTACTGCCGCAGCGCGACCGAGGACAGCATCGAGTCCGAAGCGTGCGCGTGCGGCCACCCGCAATGCGACACCAACTGAGGACGACCTTGCGCCACTGACGTCCACGATACTTCGACGCGGCCGGCCGACATATCCGCTGGAAAGACGCCCGTCGCTCACATCCGTGTTCGCTCCTGCTGCTCCAGTTTTTCGCAACACCAAAGGAAACGACATCGTGTCTTTTGCGAAAAACCTGGAGCATTTCCAGCGGATATGTCGGCCGGCCGCGTCGGCGTATCGTGTAGTTCAGAAGTTGAACGTGGTGGGAACGACCGGCTGCGGCGATCCGATGTTGAACACGGCGGTCTGCGTCGGGAACGCCAGGAGATTGAGGCCGACGTTGATCGCTTGTTGTGACTCGTTGTAGAGCACCATCAGCTGGTAACAGTTGCCGATCGTTCGCGTATAGTAAATGATTTTGTCGCCGAGCAGCTCGCCCGGACCCTTCCAGTTGATGTTCGTGACGAACTGCAGCGACGCGTCGCGTCCGAACGGCGTCGAGAGCTGGAGGTTCGTCGTTTCAAATCCCATGCCGGGACCGGGGATGAACGATCCGCTCAAGAGGACGACCGAACGCGGTGACGGCTTCGCCGTAAGCTGGTAGCTCAGCGGTTGCGCCACTCCGTCGAAATTCGTCGACCATCCCATCGAAAAGGCGTACACGTCGTCGTTGAAGAGCCGAAGCATGTCCTGGGCGTTCTTCGTGTTGTCGGTGGGCTGCTGGTCGAGGTACTGAAACGGCACGAGTGCGGGGCCGTTGTAGTTCGCCTCGTTGTAGGTCAGCGTGTTGACCACGTGCTGGCCGATCGGCGTCGTGAGGCTCAAGTCTTGCTCGATTGCCGCCTTCAAGTCGCCGGTTCCGTAAGCGTATTGGTCGACCGTTACCGTGCCCTGAAAATCGCTCCCGAAGACCTTCGCTTCGGCGGGCCCCACGACGAGGTTCGCGTCCCCCCGCCACGTGGCTAAGCTGCGCGGCTCTCCCTCGCCGGACGGCTCGCTGTATTCGCCGACGGTCAGCTGCGCGGAGAGCGGCAGAAAGAAATGTTGAAAGAAGTCGCTCGGCCGTATTTCGAACTCCGGGATCTTATCGATGCCGGCCGCCTCCTGCGAGTAGATCTTGTCGAACTCCATCTGATAGTCTGCGCCCGCCGTCGTGTATTGCATTAGATAATCGAATTCCGATTGGTTGCTGAACGAGGTGATGCCGCCGAAGGTCGCATTGCTATCGCTGATGTTGTAGGTGGTCGTCTGGTTCAAGTTTTGGTTGAACTGCCTCGTATCGGTGAAGGTAAAGCTGTTGCTGGACGACTGGCCGCCGACGGAGCTGTGGCTGAAGCTGTAGTTCTGGGAGGTTTGCGTCGTCTGATGCGTGAGGGCGCCGCTGAATGTTTCGTTGGGCGGGATGCTCACCAGCGGCCCGTAGTTCGATTGATACGAGAACTGAAAGTTGCCGCGCAGGTGCTGCGAGAAGTTTTCCTGCTCCTGCACCGCTAGGTTCGTTTGGCGGCCCCCGCCGGTCTGATTGTTGACCGTGTACAGGTTGACGCTGACGCTGCGGCGGCCTTTCTTGCTCGCGTAGAAGCCGACGTATCCGAGCCCGAGTCCGAGCTTCGTAAAATAGTTGACGATGTAGTAGCCGTAGTAGTATTGGTCCTTACCGAAGGGCACCTGAATTTTGATCCACGCTCCCTCGTACGAATCGTAGCCGACTTCGGGAAACCAGCGCGCGCGGGTGCGCTGGTTGTCCACGCTGCGCAGCGGTATGATCAGCAGCGGAAGGTAAAATATCGCCGCGAGCCCGAGCCACAGAACGGCTTTGTGGATGACGATCTTGTCACCGGGATAGACGTCCATGTCCTTGCCGGTGATGTGATAGCCGCCGCGCGGATTCTCGCAGGTCGTGACGTAGGGATTGAGGCCGTGGGCCTTGCCGTCGGGATCGGTGTGGAGATCGCTCGCGGAAAAATGCACTAAACCGCGCTGCACGCCCTCGTCGCTCGCGCCGTTGCCGTTGGTCAGCTTTGCCGTTTGCGCGATGGTGTCGAACGTGATCACGTCCCCGGTGAGGACCGAGTTGTGCTCGTGATTGATGAGAAACGGATGCCCGGTGATCGTGATCGTTCGAGCGCCGTCGAAGTGCGCTTTTTGGCCCACGATCTCTTCGTCGGCGTAAAAGATGTGGACGTTGCCGATGGCGTCGCTCGGCTGGCCGCGCGCGCGATTTCCGGTCCATTTATCGGCAATGACGGCGACGTATCCGGGCGAGAGCGTCGGCGCGCCGGTCGGTTCCGGCGTCGGCGCCGGCGTCGCCTGGCCGGCGGGAGGAATCGGCGGCGGCGTGGCGCCGCCGCGCACGATGAAGATGGGGCCGCCGGATGCGGTCGGATTCGGCGTCGGCGTCGGAATGGGCGGCGGCGTTACGGCGGGGCTCTGCCCGGGCCGCGGATGCGGTGAGGGATTGACCGTGTAGGTCCCGTTTCCGACACCGGCGGGGACCGTGGGGAGTCCCGGCGAGGGAAACGGGCTCGCGGTCGCGGGCGGGCGACGGCGACGTGACGGGCGGCGTCGCCTGTGCGACCGTCTCCGCTTCGCCGGCCGCGCGGGCGGCGCAGCTCTGCGAATTCAACAACTGCAGCGCGAGCTGCTGTTGCGCAGGGTCGGCTTCGGCGACGGCGGCATTGGTCGAAAGCGGGAACGAGCCGCAGAGGAACGTGGCGAGAGCCACGACCGCGGCGATGCCGCGGCTTCGCGTGCGCCCGAACCGCATGGTGTCAGCGCTCTTCCAGGAGAAGCAGAAACGCACCGGCGACCCCCATGACGATGTTTGGCAACCACGCTGCGAGATACGGGTTCAGCGCTCCATTGCGGCCGAAGGCGGCCGCTGCCGTCACCATGAGGTAGTAGACGAAAAACGCGATGATCGAGAGGGCGATCCCGAGCGTGCGCCCGCGCTTTCCAAATCGCAATGCGAGCGGCACCGCGATGAGGACGCCGATGATGCACGAAAACGGCCACGCGAGCTTGTTCGCAAGGTTGATCTGCAGATTGCCCATCGCCGTTCCGCCGATTCCCTGGGACTGCAGCGCGTTGACCTGCGTTCGCAGCGACTTACTGCTCATCGTCCAGGGATCGTTGTTGACTTGGCTGACGAATTGTGAGGCGGTCTCGCCGAGCGGCAGGCCGATCGAGACGTTCTTGACCCGCTGCTGATTGGTGAGGAATCCGTCGTTGTTGTAGCGGGTGTCGATGACGTCGTGAAGTACCAGCGTGCTGCCCTGCACCGAGCCGGTCTTCGCCTGCAGCGTCTCGTTCCACACTCCGTATTTCGCCGGCTTGAAGATTTGGACGTCCATCATCGTCTTATTATCCGGAGCGACCTGCGTCACGTAGAAGGTGTTGCCGGTGTCCGGATCCTTGCGGAAGAATTGCGGCTCGACCGGCAAGGCATCCGTGTGATAGATGATTTGGTAAAACGTGCGCGTCGATAGGTCGACCGAGCGAGGCGCGACCCATTCGTTGATCGCGTAGGCCAGTGCGAACATCAGCAGGCCGAATAAAAACGGCGCGAGCACGATCCGCATGACCGCGATCCCCGCGGTGCGCATGGCCGTCACCTCGTTGTCGCCCATCACGCGCCCCATCGCGAGCAGGGCGGCGAAGAGGCAGGCGAACGGAAACGCCATCGGCGTCGCCTGCGGAATGCGGAATGCGACGAAGCGCAGGACGAGAAAAAACGGTGCGTGCTGATTGATGATGTAGTCGGCGGCCAGAAAGAAGATGTTCAGGGCCCAAAATAAGAGGAACGCCCCGAGCGCAAACATGAACGGGCCGAACATCTCGCGCAACAGATACGCATCGAGGATCGGCAGATGCAAAAGTGCGATGCCGACGCGGGGAAGCGGCCGTCGGTGCGTCAGCGTTGCCATCGATCGAACCGGACCAGATGCTGGTTAATAGCTGTGGTAAGCGTTGAGCACGCGTACGACATACGCGCGCGTCTCCGGATACGGGGGCACGCCGTGGTAACGATCGACGGCGCCGGGGCCGGCGTTGTAGGCGGCGACGGCGAGCGTGACGTTATTGTGGAAGCGATGCAGCAGCGACCGCAGATAGCCTGTGCCGCAGCGCACGTTCTCGCCAGGATCAAAGGGGTTGGCGATGCCGCAGCCGGCCGAGGTGCCAGGCATGAGCTGCATCAGTCCCTGCGCCCCCGCCACACTGATGGCAGACGGATTGCCGGCGGATTCTGCCATGAGCACCGCGCGAACGAGGCCCGCGGGAACGCCGTTGGTTTGCGAAGCATCGCTGACCAGCGAGTCGATGGTGGTGGGATCCAGCGCGCGCGACGAATACGGGAGGTAGCCTCCGCCGCTACATCCGTAGAGGACACCGAAAAGGGCCAACGCGGCGAACAGGCGGCTCATCGCACAGCCGCCTTTCTTCTCGTCGCGTAAGCAGGCCTGGCAGGCAGGCTGCCCCTCGAAGAGCCCGCGGATGAAGGCATCATAAAAATCTCCACGCGATGATGCGCGATGTCCCGTTGTGTCGGGCAATCATAAGCGCAAAGCCTTGACGCCGCCTGAGCTTGGTGCCGTTGCGGTCGCGCTCGAACGGTCAGATTGGAACGCGCGCATCTAGCACTCTATATCTTAGAGTGCTAGATGCAGAAGAGCTCCCGTTTTTCGGTTCAGCCGCGCTTCTTGGAGTTCGATCCCTTGGCGGCCGTACGGGCCTTCGCCCGTTGCGCAAGGGAATCGACGAGTTCGGCCGTTTCCTTGATCATCTCGCCGGCGCTGACAACGGTCTCGCCGACGTCGCGGGCGCGCGAGGCCGTTTGATGCACGTTGTCGGCGGCCTTACCGACGGTGCGCCGCGGGTTGGCGGCGGCCTTGCGGGCGGCCTTGGCGACGCCTTGCGTCGTCTTCTTAACGCTCTTGCCGGCCTTACCGGCACCTGCGGCGGCCTTTTTCGCCGTCGCTCCGACCTTGCGTGCGCCGGTAGCGGCGGCCTTACTGGCGCGTCGTACGGTCTTGGTCGCCTTCTTCTTTACGCCGGACGCCGCTTTACCGGCGGAGCGCCGCGTCGTGGTCGTGCGTTTACGTGAAGCCTTTTTCGCGGGCATAGTGTTTCTCCCCAATCGTTCGGTGACAGCTTTCCCCTACACGACGCCGCGTCAAACGGGCGTCTATCGGTTTCGGGTGGTCCGTTGCATTTGCGTGCTTTAGGGTATTAACCGCTCTAATCATTGGAGGTGTCGAGGCATGAGCAGCACATCGGGTAACAGCGGCGACCGGGACGCCGGAACGGTATCGGTCAAACAGTTCGCGAGCGATCTCACGTTTCTCATTCGGAAAGAAATCGAATCGGCCCGCGACGAGCTGACCGAGAAAGCCAAGTCGGCCGGCATCGGCGCCGGCATGCTGAGCGCGTCGGCAGTCTGCGTGCTGTTCACCCTCGCCTCGCTGACGGCGCTCGTGACGATCGCGCTATCGCTGGCGTTGCCGCTGTGGGCGGCCGCGCTCATCGTCACGGTGCTGTGGGCCGCCGTGGCGGCCGTGTTGGGGTTTGCCGGCAAGAAGAAGGTACAAGACGCCGCCCCTTTCGTGCCCGAACAGACCATAGCAAACGTCAAAGAGGATTTGGAATGGGCACGGCATGGGGCCAAGCCGCTCGACAAATAGTCCCGGTCGCTAAGGAAACGTTCGCCGATTTCCAGAGCCATAAGGGCCCGTGGCTCGCGGCCGCGATCGCCTATTTCACGATGTTTGCCATCGCGCCGCTGGTCATCGTCATCGTCGAGATTAGCGGATTCGTCCTCGGACACCATCGAGCGGTGCTCGACGAGCTTTACGGCTACCTTTCGAGTACGGCCGGCCCGTCCGCCGCGCATGGCATCGAGTCGATCGTTTCTGCGACGTTCTCCCAGCGCAAGGCCGGAGTCATCGCGCAGATAGTCGGCTGGAGCGTCTTCGTCCTTGCCGCCATCGGACTGTTCTCGTCGCTTCAGGAGGCGCTCAATACCGTCTGGGGCGTCGAGGCGGAGAAGCGCAGTTTGCTGGAAACGGTCAAGGGGCGGCTGCTCTCATTCGGGATGGTGCTGTGCATCGCGTTCGTCCTGCTGGTGTCGCTAGGGCTCAACGCCGCAATGACCGTTGCCAGCGCGGCAATGACGCACGTGCTGCCGCTGTTCCCGACGCTGATGAAGGGGGCGGACTTCCTCGTTTCCCTCGTGCTGATCACCGCCGTCTTCGCCCTGCTGTTCGAGTACCTTCCGGAGAGACGCATCGCATGGCGCGACGTCTGGCTTGGTGCCGCCGTTTCGGCGCTGCTGTTCGTCGTGGGCCAGTTTCTGTTAGGCTGGTACCTCGGCCGCGCCGGCATCACGTCGTCCTACGGCAGCTTCGGCGGCATCATCGTCTTCCTGCTGTGGACGTATTACTCGGCGCAGATCCTGTTGCTCGGTGCCGAGTTCACGCACGTCTACGCGCGACGCTTCGGCTCGCTTCGCAAAAACGCTCGATAAGGAGTTTGAATTGTTCGGAGAGATCGAAGGCATGGCCCAGCGCCTCGCCGCAGGCCAATTGGATCAGCAGGCCGTCGGACAGGCGGCCCGCGACGGCATTAACGCGATGGATCATCGCGAGTTCAGCGATCACCTCCAAGGAGCGGCCGACACGGCGGCGCAGAACGGACAGCCGGCCGTCGCGGCGCAGATCGCCGAACTGCTCGCGCAGCACGGCTCGAATCCGCAGGAGCTCAAAGCCGCCGCGATCTCGCTGATCGAGAACAACCCGCAAGTGCTGCAGCACTTCGCCCCGCCGTTTCTCAAGAACGTCCTCGGCGCGCTCTAGCGCCCGTTTGAGGCGAGGCAATGCCGCACGACAGCGGGTCTTTAGCGCATCGAGCGCTGGTTCAGGTCGGCCTTACCGTGCGCGATTTGGATCGCGCGAGAACGTTTTACCGCGACGTACTCGGTCTGCCGCTGCTCTTCGAGGCCAACGGAATGCTGTTTTTCGCGTTGGAAGGCATGCGCCTCATGGTTGGACTCGCCCGCGATCCCGGCGCCCCCATCGGCGGATCGCTGCTCTACTTTGACGCGCCGGACCTCGATGCGGTCGCTTCCGAGCTGGAAGCGAACGGCCTCGCGTTCGCGAGCGAAGCGGCAATCGTCGCCCGCACGGACACCCACGACCTGAAGCTGCGCGAGTTCTTCGACCCCGACGGCAACGCGCTCGCTCTTATGGGGCACGTGCTGCGCGCGGTTGGTTAAACCGCATCTGACGCTGTTACCGAACGAACGTTCGCCGCAAAGTCAATTCGACTCGCAACCGGAGTCGGAATGATTGCCTTCAACCCTGATGGGGCGTATAGTGGTGGAAAGTAGTGCCTAGTGGTGCCTTTCGGAGGACTTTGTGCACGCGGAGTTGCCGCGTTTTGCGGGCTCGGAGCAGCATGCTCTCGACCACAAGGGACGTCTCATCGTACCGGCGCGCTTTCGCGAGCGCCTCGGTGCGCAGTTTGTCCTGACGATTGCCCCGCCCGATCCGTGCCTGGCCGTCTATCCGAGCGCTACTTGGGTGGAGTTCTGCAGCCGGCTCGAAGCAGTACCGCACAAAGATGAGGCCTATCGGCGCTTCGTGCGCTACCTCTTCGCACATACCGAGGAGGTGAGCTGCGACGGGCAAGGCCGCATGGTCGTGCCCGCGCTCTTGCGTGCGTACGCCGGCATCGAACGGACCGTCGTTTCCGTCGGCCTGCTGACGCGCGTCGAAATTTGGGCCAAAGAGCGGTACAACTTCGAGACGCCGCCCGAAGGCGAGTTTCCACGCCTGATGGCCGAGCTGGGACTCTAGGGCACGCGATGTGCGACCGACGTGAACCACATTCCAGTGCTCGAGGAGGCCGCCGTAACGTGGCTGGACGTCCGGCCCGACGGCACCTACGTCGATGCGACGTTCGGGGGCGGCGGCCACACGGGAGCGATACTGGCCCGCCTGGAGCGTGGACGATTGATCGCAATCGATGCGGATCCGGACGCGGAGGCGCGCGCGCGGCGTATCGCCGACCCGCGTTTTTCCTTCGTGCGCGCGAACTTTCGGGAGCTCGACGCGGTCCTCGACCGATGTGCCGCAGACTCCATCGATGGCATTCTCTTCGACTTGGGGGTCTCGTCCATGCAGCTTGACGATCCCGAACGCGGTTTTTCGCTCGGGACGGCCGCGCCGTTGGATCTCCGCATGGATCCGACCGCCGGACGCAGCGCCTACGACATCCTCGCGACCGCCAGCGAAAGTCAGCTCGCCGACATCTTCTTTTATTACGGTGAAGAGCGGTCGGCCCGGCGCATTGCCCGGGCCATCGTCATGCGGCGCTCGACCGCTGGTCTGCCAAACACGGCGGCGGAGTTCGCGCGGCTGGTGGCCGGCGTCGTACGGCAGCCAGGACGCCGGGAGCGCCTTCATCCGGCCACGCGGGTGTTTCAGGCGCTGCGGATCGCCGCCAACGACGAACTCGACGCGCTGCGCGACGGCCTGGGGAGCGCGATCGGGCGGCTGCGTGACGCCGGACGCATCGTCGCAATCAGTTTCCATTCACTGGAAGACCGCATCGTGAAGCGCACCTTCCGCGACGAGCCCCGGCTCGAGGTCCTGACGCGGCGTCCCGTCGTGCCGGACGAGCGGGAGCGCGGCGCAAACCGCCGTTCGCGCAGCGCCAAGCTGCGCGCGGCTCAGCGGAAGTCCGGCTGACGTGGTCGATCCAAACCGGCGCATCGCCCATCCGCGAACGATCCGCGCGGCGACGCAGCGGCGCATCGTCCGCAAGACGCGTGCGCGATATGCGGGGGTGACGCGAGTGATGGTGGCGCTGACCTGCGTGCTGCTGTTCTTGATGAGTTACGTCGTGCTGACCTCGAGCCTCACCGGCCTGAGCTACGCCGTCGCGAAGGCGCGAGCGGATCGCGAGTCGCTCCAGGAGGAGACGATGCGGCTCGACGACCGAATTGCGGCGCTTCGTTCCGACGAGCGTTTGTCGCAGCTCGCCGCGCGCTTGGGGATGACCGAGCCCCAGCGGTTCGCCGTCGTACGCATCGAAGCGCCGCGAATCGCGCGGGCGCGCAACGCGTTCCCAATCCTCTCGTCGCTGGCCGGATTCTTCGGGCCGGCCGCCGCTCGCCGGCAATAGCGCGCCGGCGGCGATGCATCAGCGAACCTTTTCGCGCGTCGCCCCCCTCCGAGCGAGGCTCTTCTTCTACGGCTGCATGGCGGTAGCGCTGTTCCTCGCGTGGCGCCTTTGCGTCGTGCAAGCGTTCGACGGTGCCGCGTATGCGCGGCAGGCGTTGGCGCAGCGCTCCGATACCGTCGAAATCTTCGCTCGGCGCGGCAGCATCCTCGATCGCAGCGGCAACGTGCTCGTGCGGTCGATGCCGTCCGAGAGCGTGTACGCCGTGCCGCGAGAGATCCTGGATCCCGACGCGGCGGCGGCCAAACTACGTAAGATCTTCGGGAAAATCGATCCGGCCGTGGTGGCCGCACTGCACGACCACCAGTCCTGGTTCGTCTGGATCGCGCGCAAGGTGCCGCACGACGTCGCCGAGCGCGTTCGCGCGCTTGGCTTGAGCGGCGTGGATCTCAAAGAGGAAGACACCGGCTTGCGCGTCGACCCCGGCGGCCGCTTCGCTTCGACGCTGCTGGGATTCGTCGGCACCGACGAAAACGGTTTGGACGGCATCGAGTACGCCTACGACGGCGTGCTGCGCGGACGCTCGGGCCGCGTCACGCTCGAGGCCGACGAATTCGGGCGGCCGATTCCGTTCGGCCGCGAGCGCGTCGTGAGCGCGGCGCAGCCCGGCTCGACCGTGCAGCTCACGATCGATCCGTACCTTCAGTTTGCCGCCGAACAGGCGCTCGGGAAGCAGGTCAAGGCCTTCCACGCACTCGACGGCACCGCGATCGTGATGGACCCTTGGACAGGCGAGATCCTCGCAGTCGCCAATCTGCCCGACTTCGATCCGAACCGGTTTTGGAAGTACGGCGGCGACGATCGGCGCGATCGCGCGGTCATGGACTCGTACGAGCCGGGCTCGACCTACAAGCTGGTGACGGCCGCCGCGGCGCTGGAATCGCACAAGGTCATGCTGAGCTCTCGCTTTCCAGCGCACGACACCCTCGAGGTGGGCGGCAACACGATCCACAACGCGGAAGACGGCTTCATGGCCGGCACCGGCGGCAGTGAGACGCTCGGCCAAATCATCGAATTTTCTCACAACGTCGGCGCTGCGGAAGTCGGCCTCGCGATCGGCGCGAAGACGTTCTACGCAATGGAACGCAAAGCGGGTTTCGGCATGCCGACCGGCACTGGGCTGCCGGGTGAGAACCCGGGAATCGTGCCGCCGCCCTCGCAGTGGAGCGGTTCGTCGCTTGCGACGATGTCCTTCGGCCAGGGCGTTTCGGTGACGCCGATCGCCATGGCGCGCTACTATTGCGCGATTGCCAACGGCGGACTGCTGATGCAGCCGCGCATCGTGCGCGCCGTGTACGATCAGCAAGGCAAGCTCCTGCAGCGCACGGCGCCGACGATCGTGCGGCGCGTGTTCTCGCGGCGCACGGCCGCCGAACTTCGCGGCTTCTTGCGCCAGGTGGTGCTCCACGGCACCGGCGACCCTACGGCGCAAATTCCCGGTTACGCGACCGCCGGCAAGACGGGCACGGCGTCGATGGTGGTGGACGGCGCGTATCGTTCCGGCTACTACGCTGCGTCGTTCATCGGCATGGTGCCCTACGCGCATCCGCGCTACGTCGTCTACGTGAAAGTCGAACACCCCATCGGCTCCTACTACGGCAGCGTCGTCGCGGCGCCGGCATTCGCGGCGATTGCGCGCGCCGCGATGCTCCACGCCGGGGTTCTGCCCAGCGCGAGCGTTGCGCGCAATGGCCGGTGAAGGCACGGTCGTCCTCGCGACGCTGCTGGATCGGGTTCCCGGTGCCGTGGTGTCGGGCGATCCCACGATTGCGATTGCGGCGATCGAAACCGATTCGCGTGTCGTCGGTGCGGGCGCGCTCTTCGTGGCGCTGTCCGGTCAGCACGACGACGGACACCGGCACGTAACCGAAGCGATTGCCAACGGCGCGCGTGCGGTCGTCGTCGCCGACGTCCCCCCGTCTCCGCCGCCCACCGGGGTGACGATGGTGCGCGTCGCCAACACGCGGCGCGCGCTTTCTGGACTCGCCGCGGTATTCTACGGCGATCCCTCGGCGTCGATGGACGTCGTGGGGATCACCGGCACCAACGGAAAGACGACGGTCGCGCACATGATCGCCGCAATTCTCGGCGAAGCCGGCGTTCCGTGCGGCATCGTCGGAACCGTCGGTGCGCGGTTCGCAACGCGCGCGTGGCCGGTGGAGAACACCACACCGCTGCCGCCGCGGCTGCACGAGCTGCTCGGGCTCATGCGCGACGGCGGTGCGCGGGCGGTAGCGATGGAGGTCAGCTCCCACGCGCTTTCGCTCGAACGCGTCGCGGACGTGCGCTTTCGCGTCGCCGTGCTCACGAACGTCACGCGCGATCACCTCGATTTTCATAACACGCTCGAAGCGTACGCGCGCGCAAAACGGCGGCTCTTCGAGCTTGCGGCCACGGCCGTCCTGAATGCCGACGACGCCTACGGCGCGCGCTGGGCAGCGGAGCTCGCGACCGAAGGCCGCGACGTCGTGTGCTACGGCGTCGCATCGACGGCTACGCTCGTCCCGCGCGAGATCGATCTCACTCCGGAGGGCAGCCGATTCGTTCTCGACGGACATCGCTACGACGTGCGGCTGCCGGGGCGCTTCAACGTGTGGAACGCGCTCGCCGCAATCGGCGTCGCGCGGCGCCTCGGCGTCGGCGACGCCGCGCTTGCGCGCGGGCTCGCATCGCTCGAACGCGTTCCGGGGCGCATGGAACGCGTCGGCGGCGACGGCGTCGAGGTCGTCGTGGATTACGCGCATACGCCGGACGCTCTGGCGCACGCGCTGGCGGCGCTCCGGGAAACGACGCACGGAAGGCTCTCCGTCGTCTTCGGCTGCGGAGGCGACCGCGACGAGGGAAAGCGGCCGGAGATGGGTGCCGTTGCGGCGCGCCTCGCGGACCGCATTTACGTTACGAATGACAACCCACGCGGCGAAGAGCCCGGTGCAATCGCCGCCGCGATCGTCTCCGGTCTCGGCGCTCACCCGCGCGTCGTGGAGCTCGATCGCCGCCGCGCCATCGAGCGCGCGATCGGCGAGGCGCGCGCCGGCGATGCGGTGCTCGTCGCGGGTAAGGGGCACGAAGACTACCAGATCGTCGGCGATCGCGTGCTGCCGTTCGACGACGTCGCAGTCGCGCGCCAGGCGCTCGCAGCGCGCGTCGCCCTGCCATGAAGCTTCCGCTCGAAACGGCCGTGCACGCGACGGGTGCGACGCTCACCGAGGCGGGTGCGGCGCCGGCGACGCTGCGGATCTGCACCGATACGCGCGCCATCGAATCCGGCGACACGTTTCTCGCGCTCGTCGGCGAACGCTACGACGGACACGATTTTTGCGCCGATGCGGCGCGGCGCGGGGCCGCGATGCTGATCGTGCAAAACCCGGACGCGGCCGCTGCGGGCGTGCCGGCGATGGTCGTCGACGATACGCTGCGCGCCTACATGGCGCTGGCCGGAGCGGCCCGCACGCGCTTCGCCGGCAGCGTCATTGCCGTCACCGGCAGCGCCGGAAAGACGACGACCAAGGCGTTCCTCGTCCAGTTGCTCGCCGCGCGCTACGGCGATCGCGTCCTGGCGGCTCCGGGAAACGAAAACAACGAAATCGGCGTAAGCAAACTGCTGCTCGGCGTCACGAATGAAGCGCACGACGCGATCGTAGTTGAGATGGGTGCGCGCCGCTACGGCGACGTGGCCGCGCTCGTCGACATCGCACGTCCCGACGTTGGCATCCTCACCAACGTCGGAGAAGCGCACGTCGAGATCATGGGTTCGCGCGAACGTTTGGCCGAGACGAAATGGGCCCTGTTCGCGCGGGGCGCGCGCGCCGTACTCAACGCGGACGACGGCGTTTCGCGCAGCCGCGCCGCGGCGCTGTCGCAGCCGCCGGTCTGGTTCGCAGCGGCGAGCGATGCGACGCCGCCCGAACGCTACGCCGGCCTGCCGACGCTCGCGGCGCTGCTCGGCGACCGGTGCCTTCTGTACCGCGCCGAAGGTCGCGAGCGCATCACCGGCGTGGAGGTCGGCGTTCCCGGGCTCCACAATCGCGCCAACGCGGCCGCCGCGATCGCCGGCGCGCTCGCAATAGGCGCGCCCAGCGATGCCCTCGCCGCCGCTCTGCCAAGCTTGCAGCTGCCACCGGGCCGGTACGATCGCATCGCGGTCCCGGGCGGAATGCGCTTGATCTACGACGCGTATAACGCGAACGCGAGCAGCATGATGGCCGCGCTCGACGCGTTTGGACTGGAAAGCGCGCCGCGGCGCATCGCGGTCCTGGCCGGCATGGCGGAGCTCGGCGACGAGTCGCAATCGCTGCACGAGCGCGTCGGCGCGTACGCCGCCGGTAAGGTCGACGTGCTGCTCGTGCAGGGTGAGTTCGCGGCGGACGTTGCGCGGGGCGCCCGCTCCGCCGGGCTGCGCGCCGATCAAATCGTCGACGTCGGCGCGAACGAACAGGCGGCGCGTTGGCTTCGCGAGCATGGGCGGCGCGGCGACGTCGTGCTGCTCAAGGGCTCGCGCAAATACAAGCTCGAGGAAATCGTGGCGGAGCTCGGAGCGTGAGTCTGGCGGCGCAGACGCTTTCGGTGACGCGGCCGGAAGCGCCGGACGGATTGGTCGCCATCCCGGTGCGTACGCCGCTCGTCTGCGTGGGCGACGACCTGGTCGCGCTCGTAGCGAACGCCGTTCGCGGCATCGCGCGCCTCGGCGACGTAGTCGCCGTTTCGGAGAGCGCCGTCGCGATCGCTGACGGCGAGTTCGTCGCGGCGGAGCTCGTGCGGCCGTCGCGGCTCGCCTACGCGCTTTGCCGCCGCGCAGGCGCGCTGGCTACGATGAGTCAGCCCGAATCGGTGCAGCTCGTCATCGACCGCGCGGGCGTCTGGCGCGTGCTCTTCGCGACGCTCGCTCACGCGCTTGGGCGTGCGTTCGGGCGACGCGGCGCCTTCTACGAGATTCTGGGGGAAGCGATTGCCGCCGTGGACGGCTATACCGGAACGATGCCGCCGTACGAGCGTGCGATCGTGCTGTCGCCGCGAGACGCCGGCGGGTTCGCGCGGGGCTTTGCGGAGCGAACCGGCATCGCGTGCGTCGTGGTCGACGCCAACGATCTCGAGAAGGCGAAGGTGCTCGGCGCGTCCGTCGGCGTCGAGGCGGCCGCAATTGAAGCGGCGCTGCTCGACAATCCGCACGGCAACAGCGACGAGCAGACGCCGATCGTCGTTCTGAAGTGGCGGGGGGCGGGCCGTACTCCGCTGCTCCGCGGCGCGGCGTGAACCCGCACGCCGCGTTCGGGCTGCTTGCGTGGGCGCTCTTTGGATTTTGCGTCGGCGCGCCGTCGGCCGCCGCCGTGCTGCTCGTGGCGCAACGACTGCGCGTGCGCCAGCGCGCGTACGAGGATGCGCCGAAATCGCACCGCACGAAGAGCGGAACGCCGACGATGGGCGGCCTCGTCTTCGTCATCGTGCTTATCCTGGCGCTGGCCGTCGCGCGGACGCCGCTGCTGCCCGAGCTCGTCTTTCTCGCCGTCGTCTGCGCCGGGATCGGCGCCGTCGACGATGCGCTCGCGATCGGACGGGGCGGCAATCGCGGCTTGCGTGCGCGCACGAAATTCCTGGCGACGGCGCTCGTGGCGACGATCTTCTTACGGGTCATCGCCGCTTCGCCGGCGTTCTTTCCGCGCGACGTGCTCTTTCACGGCGGCGGCCTGTGGCTCTACGCGCCGCACTGGCTCTGGCTGCTGCTCGGCATCCTCGCCATCACCGGGACGATCCACGCCGTCAACCTCACCGACGGTCTCGACGGGCTCGCGGCGGGCTCCATCGTTCCGCCGCTCGCGGTGCTCGCCCTCACCGCGCTCCGCCTGCCCGTGGCGGCGGCAGCGAGTGCGTGCGCCGTGGGCGCCGGTGCGTGCGTCGCATTCCTGGTGTTCAATCGCCATCCCGCGAAGCTCTTCATGGGCGACACCGGCTCGCTCGCGCTCGGCGCGCTGCTGTCGGGAGCGGCGATCCTTACGGGCGAAATGCTTCTGTTGCTCGTAATCGGCGCCGTGTTCGTGGCCGAAGCACTCTCCGTCATCGTGCAGGTTTCGTTTTTCAAAGCGACGGGCGGCCGGCGCGTTTTTCGCATGAGCCCCCTGCACCACCATTTCGAGCTCGGCGGCTGGCGGGAAACGAAAGTAACGGCGCGGTTCTGGCTTGCATCGTTGATCTGTTCGCTGCTAGGATGGGCCATCGCGCGATGAACGATATGTTTCGGTTCGACGCGGGCGAGACGGTTCTCGTCATCGGGCTCGGCCGCAGCGGGTTGGCGAGCATCGGCGTGCTGCACGAGCGCGGCGTCGTCCTCTTCGCGACCGACGAAAAGCCGCGCGGCGAACTCAACGAGGCGATCGCGGCGGCAGAGTCGTTGGGCGCGCGCTTCGTCGGGCCGTCGGAGGTGCCGTCGATCGCGAACCGCTTGAACTTCGCCGTGCTGTCGCCCGGCGTACCGCCCACGTCGCCGGTCGTGCGCTCGATGCATCGCGCCGACGTGCCCGTGCTCGGCGAGATCGAGTTGGCATACCGCCTGTGCGCCGCGCCGATCGTCGCCGTCACCGGAACGAAGGGCAAGTCCACGACGACGGCGCTGATCGGCCACCTGCTGCGGGGGTGCGGCCATCGGGTGCGCGTCGGCGGCAACATCGGCAATCCGCTCATCACCGAGGTCGGAGGCGCCGGAGCCGAAGACTGGGTCGTCGCGGAAGTTTCGTCGTTCCAGCTCGAAACGATCCGCGCGTTCAAGCCCCGCGTGGCGGTGCTTCTCAACGTATCGGCCGATCATCTCGACCGGTATCATTCGATGGAGGAATATGCCGAGGCGAAGTACCGTATTTTTGCAAACCAGTCGATGAGCGACTGGTTCGTCGGTAACCTCGACGACGCACGCATTCGCGCGCTGCACTGGCGGCGCGGCGGAGTGCGAGTACAAGCCCGGCAGGTGTGGTTCAGCCTCGAGCGCCGCGACGACGCGACGATGTACGTGCGCGACGGCGAGATGATCTACGCGCCCGTCGCGGGCGACCCTCGGCCCATTGCGGTCATGCCGCGCAGCGAAATCTCGCTCCCGGGCGACCACAACGTGCGTAATGCTATGGCGGCGCTGCTGGCCGCGCTCGCAATAGGCTGTCAGCCCGGCGCCCTGCGCGCCGCGATGGAAACCTTCGCGCCGATGCCGCATCGCCTGCAGCTCGTCGGCGACGTTGAGGGCGTGCGTTACGTGGACGACTCGAAAGCGACGAATCCGGCGGCGGTGATTGCCGCCCTGCGCAGCTACGACCGGCCGATCGTCTTGATCGCCGGCGGCCGTTCCAAGGGCGCCGCCTTCGACGCGCTCGGCGCCGAGGCGCGGGGCCGCGCGAAGGCAATCGTGGCGATCGGCGAATCGGCAGCGGCGATTCTTGCCGCAGCGAACGGCATTCCCGGCGCCGAGGCGTACTCGATGGAAGAGGCCGTGCATCGCGCGCGGCAGTTCGCACGGGCGGGCGACGTCGTGCTGCTCTCACCCGGGTGCGCTTCATTCGATATGTTTACGTCGGCAGAAGAGCGCGGCGAGCGCTTTGCCGATGCCGTCGCGACGTTGCGGGAGCCGGCCGGTGCATAACTTTGCTGCCGCTCGACCGCGGCAATCGGCGCGCGCCGGCGTGTCGTCGTACGCCATTGCGCCGCTCGACACAGTGCTCTTCACGGCGGTCGCCGCGCTGGTCGGCATCGGGCTCGTGATGGTCTTTTCGGCGTCGAGCGCCACGGCGTACGCGCAGCACGGCGACATCGCCTATTATCTCAAGCGCCAGCTGGTCTGGCTCGCCGTCGCGCTCGTCGGTGCGTACGCACTGTACCGTCTGGAGTACCAGCGCCTCAAGGCCGCGGCACCGTATCTGCTGGTGGCGTCGATCGCCGGGCTCGCGCTGGTGTTCGTACCGCACGTCGGTTTCGGGGTCAATGGCGGACGCCGCTGGATCGGAACGGGGGGCATCAGCCTCGAGCCGTCGGAGTTCGCAAAGCTCGCGCTCGTCATCTATCTCTCGGCCGTCTTGTCGGCACGCGGCGAACGCATCACATCGCTGGTTCGCGGCGTCGTGCCGCTCTGCGTTCCGGTCGCGATCATGGCGGTGCTCGTGCTCAAAGAACCGGACATGGGCACGGCCAGCCTGCTGCTCTTTACCGCGTTCGCGCTCTTCTTCGCAGCCGGCGCGCGCGTCGTCCACCTCGCCGCCGTCGCGCTCGCGACGGTGCCGTTTGCGGCGCTCACGGTGCTTGCGAGTCCCTACCGGCGCGCGCGCGTGTTCGCCTTTGTCGACCCGTGGAAGGATCCGCTGAATACGGGTTTCCACATCGTTCAGTCGTTGTTGGCCCTCGGCAGCGGCGGCCTTTTCGGCGTCGGGCTGGGAGCGTCGCGGGCGAAGTTCTTCTATCTGCCCGAGCAGTACACGGACTTCATCTTCTCCGTGCTCGGTGAGGAGCTCGGATTGATCGGGACGCTCGCGGTCATCGCTCTCTTCATCACGCTGGCGTACCGCGCCATCCGGATCGCGCTCGCGGCGCCGGACCGCTTCGGATTCTTCCTCGCCACCGGGTGTGCCGCGATGATCACGATTCAAGCATTCGTAAACATCGGCGTCGTCTCGTCGTCGTGGCCGGTGACGGGCGTCCCGCTGCCGTTCATCTCGTTCGGCGGCAGCTCGCTGGTCGTCAATCTCTTGGCCGTCGCACTCATCGCCAACGTGGGGCGTCATCGGCGAATCAGCCGCGCGTGACGGTCCTCTTCGCCGGCGGCGGCACCGGCGGACACCTCTATCCCGCGATCGCCATCGCCGACGCCCTGCGGCAGCGCGGTGCGAGCGCCGTGTTCGTCGGCACCGCCGACCGGCTCGAGGCGACGATCGTGCCGGCCGCGGGCTATCCGCTCCACGCGATCGCGAGCCGCCCGCTGTCACGCCGCGTCTCGCTTGGGGCGCTGCACACGGTCGCAGCCAACGTCAAGGGAACGCTGCAAAGCCTGCGGCTGCTGTCGCGCCTGCGGCCCGATCTCATCGTAGCGACGGGCGGCTACGTGTGCTTCCCGCTCGTGCTGGCCGCGCGGATCCGCCGGCTCGCACGCCGGTCGGGGCCGCCGGTCGCGCTGCTCGAACCCAACGCCTCGCCCGGACTCACGAACCGACTGCTCGCGCCGATCGTCGACGACGTGTGGCACGACGTTCCGATTCGATCCGCGCTGCGCGTTCTGCCCGAGCGCGCGCAGGCGCTGTCGCGGCTCGGCCTCGATCGCACGCGGCAAACGCTGCTCGCCATGGGCGGCAGCCAAGGCGCGCGCACGATCAACGACGCGCTGCTGCGCCTGTTGGCGACGGGAGCGATGCCCGCGGGCTGGCAGGTCGTGCACCTCACCGGCCGCGGCGAGTACGATCGCGTGCAGGGATGGCTGCGGGCATCCGCCGCCGCGCCGGCCGTGCCCTACGTCGTGCTTCCATATCTGGACGACATGGCGGACGCGTACGCCGCGGCCGACCTCGTGCTGACGCGCGCGGGCGCCTCCACGCTGGGAGAGCTGGCGGCGCTCGGCAAGCCGGCGATCGTGGTGCCCTATCCGTACGCCGCCGAGGCGCATCAAGCGGCCAACGCGGAGCGTTTCGCAACCGCCGGCGCCGCCGTCGTGCTCACGAACCGAGAGGTTGAAGAGAATCGTTTGCCGGCCGTGCTGAGGGAGAGCGTCCGGCCCGAGCGTCTCGCGGCGCTGGCGCGCGCGGCGCGCGGCTTGCAGGACGCCGATCCCTTGACGACGATTCTCGCCCGGATCGAAAGCTTGGTACCTAGAAAGAACGAGCGGTGACGGCCTTCCACCTCGTCGGCGTCGGCGGCATCGGTATGAGTGCGATCGCGCGAATTCTGCTCGCCCGCGGCGAAGCCGTGTCCGGGTCCGACGTTGGCGCCACGCCGCTGATCGAGGAGCTTCGGCGCGAGGGGGTGCGCGTCGCGATCGGGCACCACGCGCGCAACGTGGCCGACGCGCACACCGTCGTCGTCAGCTCCGCGATCGATCGCCGCAACCCCGAATACGCCGCAGCCGCGCGCCGCGGGATTCCGCTGCTGCATCGCGGCGAGATGCTTGCACGGCTCCTGAACGGCCGGCGCGGCATCGCCGTGTGCGGAACGCACGGGAAGACGACGACGACCGCCATGACGCACGCTGTCCTGCGCGCGGGCGGCATCGATGCGGGTTTGGCGATCGGCGGCATCGACGGCTCCCTGCAGACCAACGCGTACGACGGCAGCGCACCCTGGTTCGTCACCGAAGCGGACGAGTCCGACGGTTCCTTTGCGCTGCTCGATCCCGCCATTGCGATCGTCACGAACATCGAGAACGACCACGTGAGCAGCGACGACGAGCTGCCCGGCCTCGTGCGCGCGTTCGGCGAGTTTTTGGGCAAGCTGCCCGACGACGGCCTCGCGGTCGTGGGCGCCGACAATCCGCTCGCGGACTCACTGACGGCGCACGACTTGCGCGCGCCGCTCGTCACGTACGGATTGGACCGGCATGCCGGCGTGCGCGCCGCGGACGTCGCGTTCGAAGGCTTTGGGTCGCGTTTCGAGGTCTTCGCGGGCGAGAACCGGCTCGGCCGCATCGAGCTGACCGTGCCCGGTGCCATGAACGTGCAGAACGCGCTCGCCGCCGTCGCCGTCGGCAACGCGCTGGGACTGCCGTTTGCCCGCATCGCGGCGGCGCTCCGCGCGTTCCGCAGCGTCCGCCGCCGATTCGACGTGCTCGCGAGGTACGGCCGCCTCACCGTGGTGGACGATTACGCCCACCACCCGACGGCGGTGCGGGCGACGATCGCCGCGGCACGCGAATATCATCCCGGTGAGTTGATCGTTGCGTTTCAGCCGCATCGGTACACGCGCACGGCGTTCCTTGCGCGCGAGTTTGCCGACGCGCTTCGCGGCGCCGATCGCACGTATCTCGCGCCCGTCTACGCGGCGTCGGAGCCGGTGATTCCGGGAGTGAGCGAACGCTCGATCGGGGAGTTGCTCGTCGCACTCGGCGGGCGTGTGGATTACGTCGCGCACGTGGACGAGCTCGAAGAACGCATCACGGCGAGGCGGCGGCCGGTGCGATGGTGCTCATGCTCGGCGCGGGCGACATCACCGACGTTGCCGCGCGCATGGCACGGCGGCTTAGCGCCTCGTCCGTCGGCGGCGCTGCGGCGGCTCGGGCGTGAGCGCGACGAACGCGCTGGCACTTCAGACGCTTCTTCGCGCAGAGGACCGCGCGGCGCTGCGCGAGATCTTGGGCGATCGCGCGCTCTTCGACGAGCCGCTCGCGCCGCACACGTCGTGGAAGGTCGGCGGTCCGGCCGACGCGCTCGTCACCGTGCACGACGCCGAAGAGCTCGCGCGGGTGCTGCGCTTCTGCTTGCGGCGCCGCATGCCGTGGTGGGTCCTCGGTGCCGGGAGCAACGTGCTCGTCGGCGACGGCGGCGTGCGCGGCGTCGTGCTGCGTCTTGGCGGCGCGTTCGCGGCCGTGGAGGTCAGCGTGGTCGATGACGAGGTCGTGGTGGAAGCGGGCGGATCCGCCGGCATGGCGCTCGTCACCGCAAAGGCGGCTTCCCGCGGAGCATCGGGTGTCGATTCGCTTGCAGGCATCCCCGGAACGATCGGAGGATCGTTGCGGATGAATGCCGGCACCGATCGAGAGATCGGCGATTTCGTCCGAGCGGTATGGGTGCAGTCGCCCAGCCGTCCGGAGCCGCATGCCGTGAGCGCGCAATACCTGTATCGGCGTTCCACACTCGACCGCAATGTCGTCGTGTCGCGCGTGACGCTTGCGTTTGGCCGCCGCGACGCGCGCGCGGTCCGTGGTGAAACGCAGAACCGCCTCGTGCGGCGGAAAAAGACGCAGCCGATTGCGCTGCCCAACGCGGGCTCGTGCTTCCGCAATCCGGCCGGCGATAAAGCGGCCCGTCTGATCGAGGCGATCGGAGCCAAGGGGTGGCGCGAGGGCGGCGCGGAAGTTTCTCCGCTGCACGCGAACTTCATCAACAACGTCGACGGCGCGAGCGCGAAGGACGTCGCCACGCTGCTCGCTCGCGTTCGGCGCGCGGTCAGCGACCGGTGCGGCGTCGACTTGCAGCTCGAAGTTCACCTCGTCGGAGTCTTCATCGATGCAACGTAGTGCCGCGACGAAAGCAACGATCGCCGTCGTGATGGGCGGCAGCAGCGCGGAGCGCGAGATTTCCATCCAGACGGGGTCGGAAGTGCTGCGTGCGCTCCACGCCCTCGGATACGACGCTCGATCGCTCGACTACGACGAACGCTTTATCGACGCGCTGCGCGAACGCAAGCCGGATGCGGTCTTCATCGCGCTGCACGGGCCGGGCGGAGAAGACGGCCACGCGCAGGCACTGCTCGAGCACCTCTCCATACCGTACACGGGCAGCGGCGTGGAAGCGTCGGCCTTGTCGATGGACAAACACCTGACGAAGAAGCTGCTCGCCGCCGAGGGGCTGCCGACGCCCGTGTGGGATCTCTTCGACCTCACCGGCGGGACGTTGCCGTTACTACCTGGATCGCTCGACTTGCCCCTCGTCATCAAGCCGCGCTTCGAGGGTTCCTCGGCGGGCGTAACGATCGTGCGCACGCATGAAGAATGGACGAGCGCAATGCTCGAGGCGTCGAAGTCGTACGCGCAGATCATTGCCGAGGAATACGTCGCCGGACGAGAATTCACGTGTGCGGTGCTCGGCGAAGAGGCGTTGCCGATCGTTGAAATCGTCGCGAACCGCGACGGCTTCTATAGCTACGGCGCGAAGTACGAGCCCGGCGGCAGCACGCATATCGCGCCCGCAGAAATTGACGAGGGTCTCGCGGCGCGCCTGCAAATGCTCGGCTTGTCGGCGCATCGTCTGCTCGGCCTGCGCGACTATTCGCGCAGCGATTTCATCGTGACGCGGGACAACCGGCCGTACATGCTGGAGGTGAACGCGCTGCCGGGATTGACGCCCGTCAGCCTGGTTCCCGACGCCTGCGCCGCCGTCGGGATTGGGTTTGAGGCGCTGATCGATCGCCTCGTCGGCTATGCGCTCGCGCGCGCGGAAGTGCGGGACGCCGTCGCATAAGCGGCGCATCCATCGAGGCATACGCCGCCAACCAATTACGACCGCCCCGCCCGAATTCGCATAAAAGTAGCAGCAGCAGGGTACGGCAACTGTCTAGGGTGGGAGTCGGAGGCTTGTCGCCTGTCGAAAGAAGCCGCCCTGCAATCACCGCTTACATGGAGGAATTCGTTGCCTACCGTTGTCGACCGTGGCCTCGAAGGCGTCGTCGTCGGGTCCACCCAGCTCAGTAACGTCGAAGGGACGATCGGGCGTCTCACTTATCGCGGTTACGACATCGACGATCTCGCGCCGAACGCGACGTTCGAAGAGATCGCGCACCTGCTGCTCTTCGGACATCTTCCGAATCGCCACGAGCTGGAGGAGTTCAAACGCGAGCTCGGTGCGCGCCGCGCGCTGCCCGAGCCGCTGGTCAACGCGATGCAGAACGTTCCGAAGACCGCATGGCCTATGGACGTTCTGCGAACGGTGGTAAGCGGGCTGGGACTCTTCTCTCCCGTGAACGCACACGGCGAACATCTTTCCGACGTCCACACGGCCATCGAGTTGATCGCCAAAATGCCGACGATCGTCGCAGGGTGGGACCGCATCCGCCGCGGCCTCGATCCGATCGCTCCCCGTACCGATCTCTCGCAAGCGGCGAACTTCCTCTACATGCGAACCGGCAAGCTGCCCCATGCGATTGAGGAGGACGCACTCGACACGTACTTCGTACTGCTCGCCGACCACTCGTTCAACGCGTCGACGTTCGCGGCGCGCGTGGTTTCATCGACCCGCGCAGACATCTATGCCTCCGTGACGGCCGCGCTGGCGACGCTGCAGGGTGACCTGCACGGCGGTGCCGCCAGCGCCGCTTACCAAACCATGTCCGAAGTGAAGACGCCCGAGAACGCGGAGAGCTACGTGCGCGACATCCTCGAGCACGGACAGCGGATCATGGGCATGGGCCATCGCGAGTACAAAGTGCGCGACCCGCGCGCGCGTCATCTCGAGGCAATGGCGAAGGAGCTTGCGACTCACGTCGGCGGCAGCCCCTGGTACGAAACGGCTCACGCAATCGAAGAAGCGAGCCGCAAAGTACTGCAGGAGCGCAAACCCGGCAACACGATCTACGCAAACGTCGATTTCTACACGGCGCCGGTGCTCACGGATCTCGGCATCCCAGGCGACGAGTTCACGTGCCTCTTCGCGTGCGGCCGCATCGCCGGCTGGGCGGCGCACGTGCTCGAGCAGCTCGCCGACAACCGGCTGATCCGGCCGCAGGCGGCGTACGAAGGTCCCGCTGCGGGACCCTACGTGGCGATCGACAACCGCACGACAAACGGTTCGCGCATTTAACGTGGCCGCACGCTGACATGCGCGTCGTACCCGCGATCGACTTGCGCGCGGGGAAATGCGTGCGCATGAAGCAAGGCGATCCGGCGACGGAGACGGCCTACGACGGGGATCCCGTGGAGCGCGCCAAGGCGTTCGTCGAGGCGGGCGCCCAGCGGCTCCACGTGATCGACCTCGACGGTGCCTTCGGCTCCGGCGAAAACCTTACGGCGATCGGCCGAATCTGTACCGCCGTCGACGTGCCGGTGCAGAACGGCGGCGGCCTCCGCACGATTCAGCACGCGGAGGCGGCCTTTGCGGCCGGTGCTGCCGAAATCATCATCGGAACGCTGCTCGTCGAGGACGAGCGGCTCGCGCGCAACATCATCAGCCGCTTTGGCAGCAAGGTCATCGCCGCGATCGACGCGCGCGGCACCCAAGTCGCCACGCACGGCTGGCAGGAACGCACGCCGGTCGACCGTGACGCACTCGTGCGGCGTGTCGCCCAATGGGGCGTCTCTCGCATCATCTTTACCGAGATCCGCCGAGACGGCATGGGGGAGGGCTACGACGTCGACGCACTCAACGCGGTCGCAAACGTTGCCGAGGTAAAGGTAACCGCGAGCGGCGGCGCGCGCAACATCGAGGACTTGAAGATGCTTAACGATGCGGTGCCGGTGACCGTTGACTCGTGCATCGTCGGAAGCGCGCTCTACAACGGCACTATCGATCTCCGCGAGGCGATCGCGGCCGTCGCTTAGTCGACGAAGTCGCGGCGCAGCGTGCTTGGCAGACGCGTCACGATTTCGTAGTTGATCGTGTCGGCCCATGCGGCCCAATCGTCCGCCGTGATCGAAACGTCGCCGTCGCGCCCGATGAGCGAGACGCTCGAGCCGGCGCCCGCCCCCGGTGCGCCCGACAGGTCAATTTGCGTCATGTTCATCGCCACGCGCCCGACGATCGGGCAACGGACGGCCTCCACGGCGAACGCGCCGCGATTCGACAGCGCACGCGGCACGCCGTCGGCGTAACCGACGGGGACGACGCCGACGCGCATTTCGTGCGGTGCGTGGAAGCTGCCGCCGTAGCCGATCGATGCGCCCGCCTCGACGGTTCGAACGACCGCGACTTCGGAGCGATAGGCGAGTGCCGGCCGTAGGTCCGGCGCGTCGGCCCCCAGCGCTTCGCGCGTCTGCGCCGATGGCATGAGACCGTACAACGCGATGCCGAGCCGCGCCATATCCAGGCGTGTCTGCGGCCACAGCATCGCGGCGGCCGACGCCGCAATGTGCCGCAACGGGCGCACGCCGTGCGAATCGAGCAACGGCTTCGTCTGGGCGAGCGCGCCTTGGAACGCGGCGAGTTGGTGCATCGTGTACGGCGAGTCCAGTTCTTCGGCCGATGCGAGATGGGAAAAAATGCCGGTGACGGCGAGCTCGGGCCGCGACGACGCTTCGGCGACGGCGCCGGCGAGAGCGTGCGGCTCGAAGCCGAGGCGATTGAGGTCCGTGTTCACCTTGAAGTGCACCGCGGCGGGTCTACCGCGGTGGCGGGCCGCCGCGCTGAGGCGGTCGAGAAACCCGGCGGTGCTCCATACGGCGATTTCGAGGCCGGCGGCGAGCGCCTCTTCGAGCGCCTCGTTCACGACGGGGCCAAGGACGAGCACCGGCGTGCTGATGCCCGCGGCGCGTAGTGCGAGGGCCTCCTCGACGGCGTACACGCAGAACCGAGCCGCATAGGGTTCGACCGCGAGCGCAACCGGCACGAGGCCATGGCCGTACGCGTTCCCCTTGACGACGAAGGCCGCCAGCGACGGAGCGACGAGATCGCGCAGCACTCGCGCGTTGTGCCGCAGCGCCCCAGGGAAGATTTCCAGGCGGCCGGTCACCCCACGCAGCCGATCCTCGTCTTCGTGGCTACGAACGTGCTGGGATCGACGAGGTAGTACTGCTCTTTGAAACAGCCGATCATGTGTTTGCGCTCGTCCCTCGAACGGGCCATCTGCACAAATCCGACGAGGATGTCGTTCCGGTGCGACGGCAGAACGGCGATCACGACGCCGCTTCCGACCGAATTCTCGTACGCAAAGTCGTCTCCCAGTTCCACGGCGCGGCTCTGGTGGAGGCGTGCGGCGGCGAGATAGGCGCGGACGTAGGCACCAGAAAGGGTCAGCGGGCCGCGCGCGAGCGGGATGCTCGAGATCGGCGCAGCAGGCCAATCGGGATCGTCGTAGGTGAGGAGCTCCGACGCGCGCACCGAATTTGCGGCGGTCGCCAGCGCGTGCCCGGGCACCGCGACGAAGGAGATCTTGTACGGATCGCCGCTGCCGTCGAGCGTCGCCCTGAACGACGAGGCGTCCGGAGGCCGATGGCGGAGCGAACCGGCCAGCCACAGATCGTAGCTGCGCTCCATCGCCAGCATCAGCGGACCAAAGAGCACTTGCCTGTGGGCATACTGCGCGGCCGCCTCCGCAGGCGTAGCAAAGGTCGCCACGGCGAAGGCCGCGGCCACCGCGACGCTCGCGCCCATCCGAACACCCGCAGACCGCATAGAACCTCCTTCTAGCTCAGCGCCGTTGTCCCGATTCATTCTGCGCGACCTGGGCGACTTCCGCAGTTAGGGCAATGCGACCGAAAGCTTGGCCGCTCGTATGACGGATGGGGTTGCAGTCCTTGGTCGAGTCTGCTAATATAGCACGACTAGCGCTCTTGCGCTGAGAGTGCTAATCCCCGCCAACGTACCGTTATAGCTGTGGAGGTTTACGTGAATCTCAAGCCCCTGTTCGACAACGTCGTTGTCGAGCACGTAGAGCAGGACGACAAGACCACTGGTGGCGTCTTCCTTCCCGATACTGCCAAGGAGAAGCCGCAAGAGGGCATGATCCGGGCGATCGGGGGCGGCCGAGTGACCGACAAGGGCACGAAGGTCGAAATGAACGTCAAGGTCGGCGATCGCGTGCTCTATCGCAAGTACTCCGGGAGCGAAGTCAAGATTGACGGCACCGAGTACCTCATCATTCCGGAAAAAGACATTCTCGCCATCGTCGACAAAGTGCCGGCGGGCGTCTAAGGAGTTCAACGTTTAATGTCTGCAAAGCAACTCGTATTCGATGAGAGCGCGCGCCGCGCGCTCGAGCGCGGTGCGAACACCCTAGCCGACGCGGTGAAGGTTACGCTCGGGCCAAAGGGCCGCAACGTCGTGCTCGACAAGAAATTCGGCTCGCCGACGATCACCAACGACGGCGTGACGATTGCCAAGGAAATCGAGCTGCCCGACGTGTTCGAGAACATGGGGGCGCAGCTCGTCAAGGAAGTCGCATCCAAGACCAACGACATCGCCGGCGACGGCACGACCACCGCCACGGTGCTCGCGCAAGCGATCATCCGTGAAGGTCTGCGCAACGTGACGGCCGGCAGCAACCCGCTGCTGATCAAACAGGGCATCGAAAAGGGCGTCGACATCGCCGTCAAGGAGATGGAGTCGTTCAAGAAGGACGTCGACACGAAGGAGAAGATCGCGCAAGTCGCGTCGATCTCCGCGAACGATCCCGAAATCGGCGAGTTCATCGCCGACGCGATGGAGAAGGTCGGGAAAGACGGCGTCATCACGGTCGAAGAGTCGAAGACCATCAAGACCGAAGTCGAGACCAAAGACGGCATGCAGTTCGATAAGGGCTACATCTCGCCGTACATGGTCACGGATTCGGAACGGATGGAAGCCGTTCTCGACGACCCGTACATCCTCGTGACGGAGCGCAAGATCTCGGCGATTGCCGATATCCTGCCGCTGCTCGAGAAGGTCGTCCAGGTTCAGAAGCCGCTGCTCATCATCGCGGAAGACGTCGAGGGTGAGGCGCTGGCGACGCTGGTCGTCAACAAGCTGCGCGGCACGTTCACGTCCGTTGCGGTCAAGGCGCCGGGCTTCGGCGACCGCCGCAAGGAGATGCTCAAGGACATCGCCACGCTCACCGGCGCGACGGTGATCTCCGAAGAGCTGGGACTGAAACTCGACAAGGTCACACCGGATCAGCTCGGTAAGGCCAAGCGCGTCAAGGTCACCAAGGAAGAGACGACGGTCGTGGACGGCTCGGGTAAGCAAGAGGCGATCAAGGGCCGCATCGAGATGATCAAAAAGCAGATCGAGGAGACCGATTCGGACTTCGACCGCGAGAAGCTGCAAGAGCGCCTCGCGAAGCTCTCGGGCGGCGTCGCCGTCATCCAAGTCGGCGCGGCCACCGAAACGGAGCTCAAAGAAAAGAAGCACCGCATCGAAGACGCGCTCTCGGCCACTCGCGCCGCAGTTCAGGAAGGCATGATTCCCGGCGGCGGAGCGTCGCTGCTGCATGCGATCAAGGCCATCGACCGGTACGAGCCCCCGAAAACCAACGGGCACGCATCGACGTGGGCCGACCAGAAGATCGGCATCAGCATCGTACGCAAGGCGCTCGAGGAGCCGGCGCGGCAGATTGCCGACAACGCCGGGTTCGAGGGTTCCGTGGAAGTGAACTCGGTTCGCTTGAAGAGTGCACCATACGGCTTCGACGCGATGAGCGGCGATGTCGTCGACATGTTCGAGGCGGGAATCGTAGAACCGCTCAAAGTCACGCGCGCGGCACTGCAAAACGCGGCGTCGATCGGTTCGATGATTCTCACCACCGAGACGCTCGTTGCCGACAAGCCCGAGCCGAAGAAAGAGCCGGCGGGCATGCCCGGCGGCGGCGGCATGGGCGGCTACGGCGACATGATGTAGCTTCCTCTACAGCCGCGGGTGTCGCGGCCAGGGGAACGCGAAAGCAGCGAGGGGCGCGTCGAAGGACGCGCCCCTTCTAATTGCGCGTCAAGGCTTCGCCCTTCGACTGCTGGTCGCGCTCGCGCTCAGGATGACGCGAGCTAACCGGCGGAGGTCCGCCAGAGTTTCGGGCAGAGCAGCGTGTTGACGGGATCTCCGGCGAGCGAGTCTACCATGTCCTGGGTGACGTTGAATTCGATGCTGGTCGGCCAGCCGCCCCACGGGATCGGGAACGGAATGGGAATGCGGACGTAGTGGTATTGGTGCGTCGGCGTCCTCAGGCGTAGTGCGAGCTGCTGCGGTGCCGCCGTCGCGGCGGGGGCGTCGTTGTAGAACCATGTGTAGTAGGCGTCCTGGTCGTTCTCTACGTCGATGTGCGTCGGGAGCGGATCGGGAACCGGCTTGTCGCATACCGCGGCGCGCTTGTCGAAGAGCACGAAGGTCGGCTGCACGTAAAGGAACGACTGCGGTGCGGTGCCGGAAAGCAGCACCGGCTGCGGCAGAGGTGCAGGGCGGTCAGCGAGTGTCTCGCTAATGCTGCGGTCGTGGCCGGCGATGAAGAATAGATAGTCCGACGCGGAGCAGTGGTACGCCGGCGCGTCGATGTCCAGGCGGTAGATTCCAAACGCGCTATCGAATTCCACCACCGCCTTCGAGTCGTCGCCGCGCTGGACACGGTATACGCGGTCGACCTGCTTGCGGCCGATGCGGTCGCTGACGCGAACGTGCAAGGCCACGCTCGCGTTCGGTGAGGCGCGAGCGATCGCGCCGCAAAAGCCGACCTGCAGAATCACGTGAGCAAGCTGGAGCATCGCGGCGTCGTTCTGGCGGAAGGCTTCGCAGGCCTCCGGCCTGCGGTGAATAATGAAATGGCATGTCCGCGCGTGCCGTCAATGACTTCACGATCCGCGTAGCGACGGTCAACGGCTCGGGAAGCCAGTCCTCGAATCTCGTTTTGACCAACGCCATTGCGCGCCTCGGCATTCCCGTGGCCCCCAAGAACGTTTTCCCGTCGAACATCGAGGGCTTGCCGACCTGGTTCGACGTTCGCGTCAGTGCGCTCGGCTACCAGTGCCGCGCTCGCGACTTCGACGTCCTGGTCGCGCTCAACGCCGCAACCTGGCAGCAAGACGTTGCCGGCGTCAAGCCCGGCGGAGTGGTCTTGCACGAGGAAACGTTTCCTTGCAGGGGCGATACGCTTCGCGAAGACCTGACGTACTATGCCGTGCCGTTTGCCGCGCTCGCTAAGCAGCACTTCGCCGACAAGGGCGACCTGCGCAAGTACCTGATGAACATGATCTATGTCGGCGCCCTCGCTCACTTCCTTGAGATCCCGATCGCGACCATCGAAGAAAGCCTTCGCACGCAGTTCCGCAGCAAGGCATCGGCCGTCCAGCTGAATCTGTCGGCCGTCACGGTTGGGCTCGACTACGCGAAGGAGCTCGAGAAGCTCGATCCATTCCGTCTGGTGCCGATGAGCGGGAAAACGGATGGCTTGATGTTCATGGAGGGCAATCGCGCCGCCGCACTTGGGTGCGTGATGGGCGGCTGCACCGTTGCCGCGTGGTATCCCATCACCCCGTCGTCCTCGCTCTGCGAATATTTCATCCAATACTGCGATCGCTATCGCACGGACAAGGAAACCGGCGCGCGCAACGTCGCCATCGTCCAGGCGGAGGACGAGCTCGCGGCTGCCGGCGTCGTCTTCGGAGCCGGCTGGGCCGGCGCACGCGCCATGACGTCGACGTCCGGCCCCGGGATCTCGCTCATGGCGGAATACGCCGGGTACGGCTATTTCGCAGAACTGCCGGGCGTGATCTTTGACGTCCAGCGGGCCGGCCCGTCGACCGGCTTGCCGACGCGGACGATGCAGGGCGACGTTTCTTTCGCCTACACGCTCTCGCATGGAGACACGAAGCACCTCGTGCTCTTGCCCGCGACGGTGGCCGAAGCGTACGAGTTCGCGATGGATGCGTTCGACCTGGCCGAGCGGTTTCAAACGCCGGTCTTCGTGTTAAGCGACTTGGATCTCGGAATGAACGCGTGGCTCACGCCGCCGCTCGCCTATCCCGAGAAGCCGTTCGATCGCGGAAAGGTGCTGAGCGCGGACGATCTCGCGACGATGAAGTCGTGGGGCCGCTACCGCGACATCGATAAAGACGGCATCACGTATCGGACGTTGCCGGGCACGAAGCATCCCGGCGCCGGATTCTTCACGCGCGGCACCGGCCACGACGAAGAGGCGCGGTACTCCGAGATGCCCGAAGTGTGGCAGCGCAACCTCGACCGCCTCGTCCGCAAGCACGATACCGCGCGCACTTCGGTGCCGGCGCCCGTCGTCGACGAGAAGAAAGGCCGGGACGTGGCAATCCTCGCGTACGGCACGACGCATCACGCCGTGGTGGAGGCCCGCGACTTCTTGTCCGATGCGGGAATCGAACTCGACTACATGCGCGTGCGTGCGTTGCCGCTCTCGCCGGAGGTGGCCACCTTCGTCAAACGCCACGAGCGCGTCTACGTCGTCGAGCAAAACCGCGACGGACAACTGTACGGCCTCCTGCGCACGGAACTTCCCACCCATCTCATCGGACGCTTGGAATCGATTCGCCACTACAACGGCGTCCCGATCGACGCCCATGCCATCATCGACCCGCTGCTTGAAGAGCAGCGCGCGCCGGCGGTGATGGCCGACTGATCCTTCGACGGAATCTTAGGAAGACGACATGACTGTTAACGTGAACATCGCCGGCCTTGCGCGGGAAGTCTACAAGGGCCTCCCCACCACATTGTGTGCCGGCTGCGGCCACAACTCCATCACGAACCATTTGATCAAGGCACTCTACGAGTACGGCGTCGAGCCGCATAAGCTCGCGAAGATGAGCGGCATCGGCTGCTCCTCGAAGACGCCGGCGTACTTCGTCGAGCAGGCACACGGCTTCAATGGGCTGCACGGCCGAATGCCGTCGGCCGCGACCGGAGCGAAGCTCGCGAACCGCGAGCTCTTGGTGCTGGGCATCAGCGGGGACGGCGACACCGCGAGCATCGGCCTGGGGCAATACTGCCACATGATCCGGCGCAACGTCGACTGCACCTACATCGTGGAAAACAACGGCTGCTACGGTTTGACGAAGGGCCAGTTCTCCGCTACGGCCGACGTCGGGTCCACGCAAAAAGGCGGCAAGGTCAACGAGTATGCGACCATCGACATCTGCGGTCTTGCAATCGAGCTCGGGGCCACGTTCGTGGCGCGTTCGTTCTCCGGCGACGGCAAGCAGCTCGTGCCGCTCCTCCAAGCGGCCTTCTCGCACCGCGGCACGGCGATCCTCGACGTGATCAGCCCGTGCGTGACGTTCAACGACCACGAGGGCTCGACGAAGAGCTACGCGTACGTCAAGGAGCACGACGTCGTGCTGCACACCGCCGACTACATCGCCGGGGGCCGCGAGATTACGGTCGACTACGAGCCGGGGGCGGTGCACGACGTCGAACTCGAGGATGGTTCGCACGTCTTGCTGAGAAAGCTCGACATCGAGTACGATCCCACCGACGGTATTGCGGCGCTGCGGACGATCCACGAGTCGCGCGCGCGCGGCGAGTTCATCACCGGGCTGCTGTACGTCGACACCAAGGAGCAAGATCTGTGCGAACGCGAGCGCCTGTGCCGCTCGCCGCTCGCGCAGCTCGACGAAGAGGCGCTGCGCGTCGGCCGCGACGACTGGGCGCAGCTGATGCAGACGTGAAAGGAGCCGGCGTGAGCGCGTCCCGAGCCGCAATCCTCATAGCGCTGGTCGCCGCGCTCGGCGTCGCGGTCCACGGCCGCGTGTGGCACGCGACGTACGTCGCTGCCTATCAGCCCACGTTCGGTCCGGGCCGCGCTCCGTACGCCGGCACCATGAAGCTGCGGTTCAACCACGGCGTCGTCAGCGGCACCTACACCGCCGAATCCGTTCGGCCCGATCCGCTTTATGGCCGCATTATCGCCGTGAGCGGCGGCGTCAGTGAGGGCCACATCACCCTGAATCTTCAGGCTCCCGGTGGATTCACCGTGCGAGGCACGCTGTCGGGCGACGGTGCCATCTCCGGTACGGCGACGATCAAGGGACAGTTCTACAACTTCCAAGCCAAAGTCAAGTCCTCCCCATAAGCGTTTCGTTGCCAGAACACCCGCGACGCCCTAGCTCCTTCTCATCTTGAACGGCGCCGAAGGCAGCGCGAGCAAAGGCCGCCGCCTCTGGGTCGCGTTCGCGCTGTTGAGCGCGACGTTTTTCATGCTGCTCGTCGACTTTTCGATCGTCAGCATCGCGCTTCCGTCGATGGAGCGCGACCTGCACATGACGGCCGGGCAGGGCCAGTGGATCGTGAGCACCTATGCAATATTTCTCGCGGGCTTCTTGATGCTCACGGGACGATGTGCCGACATCTACGGCCGCCTGCGCTTCTTCGTCGCCGGACTCGTCATATTCACGGTGGCTTCGTTCCTGGGAGGGCTATCGCAAACCGGCGGCATGCTCATTGCGATGCGGGCGCTGCAGGGGCTCGGCGCGGCGCTCGTCAATCCGGCGGCCCTGGCGATCGTACTCTCAATGTTTCCCTCCGGTGCAGCGCGTTCGCGCGCGATCGCGCTGTGGGGCACGATCGGAAGCGCCGGTGTCGCAGCCGGCATGCTGTTCGGCGGCATTCTCGTGCAGTATTTGGGGTGGCGATCCGTCCTCTACGTCAACGTGCCGATTGCGATCGCGATCTTGGCGCTCGCAAGGGCGTATCTGCCGCGGGACCATGGGATGGAACGGCGGCCCAAGCTCGACGTGCTCGGTGCCCTGCTCTTGACGGGCGCGCTCGTGACGTTCGTCTACACGATCGAGTCCGTACCGCTGCGCGGAATCGGCTCTGCGGAAACGGTTGCGGGAATCCTTGTCACGCTCGCGCTGTTCGGCGCGCTGGTCCGAATCGAACGGCGCGCGGCGGAGCCGATCTTGCCCCAGCGCCTCTTCCGGTATCCCGACCTGCTCTCGGGCGCGTCGATCGTGCTGCTGCAGCCCATGTCGTACGCCGCAATCATGGTGTTCGCGTCCGTATACGTGCAGCGCGTTTCGGGATATTCGCCGCTCGAGGCAGGGCTCGCGTTCCTTCCATCGTCGCTGATCATTTCGTTCATCGCAGCGCCGCTGACGATGCCGATCGCGCGAGCCGTCGGCGTGCGCACGATGTGCATCGTCACAGGCATCGTGATGCTCCTCGGCGAGGCGGTGCTGCTGCTCGTGCAGCCGCAGTCGTCGTATTGGGCGGTCGTCTTCCCCGCCACGTGCGTCGGTGGTTTCGGCGGCATGCTGGCCTACCAGAGCGGCATGATCGCGGGGCTCGCGCACGTGGACGATGCCGACGAGGGAAGCGCCTCTGCCGTCTTGAGCTTCGCACTGCAGCTTGGCATCGGTTTCGGCGTGGCGCTCGGAGCGGCGATCCAAGCGCTGGAGACGAGCACGCTCACGCGCAACGGCGCCTCGGAGCTGGGCGCGCTGGCTGGCGGCCTGCACGCGGCGTTCGAGGGCGCCATCGCGGTCGGCCTCGCGATGCTCGTCGCAGCGGTGCTCGGGCTTCGTCACGCCGCACGCGCCGAGATTCCGGCACGCCAGTATTTGCCGTTCGGCAAACTGCATCATCGCATCTCGGTCAAGGCGTAATGGAAGAGCTCGTGGCGGCGCTGCGCGAGGCGGCGTCGGTGTTGGTATTGACCGGATCCGGAATCTCGGCGGAGAGCGGGCTGCCGACGTTTCGCGGCGTTGGGGGCCTGTGGCGCACGCATCGCGTCGAGGAGCTCGCCTCGCCCGAGGGTTTCGCGCGCGACCCGCGCCTCGTGTGGACGTGGTACAACGAACGCAAGGCCGCGCACGAGCGGGCGCTGCCGAATGCGGGACACGAGGCTCTCGCGCGGCTCGAGCACTCGTTTGGAGACTTCACGCTCGCCACGCAAAACGTCGACTCGCTGCATCTCCGCGCCGGTTCGCGCAACGTGCTCGAGCTGCACGGGAGCCTGCGCGAGGCGCGCTGCACCGGCTGCGCCGAGCGTCGAGCGCTCGCGGCCGCGGGCTTGCCGCTCGACGAGATCGGTCACGCCTGCGGCGGCCGCTGGCGCCCGGACATCGTCTGGTTCGGCGAGCCGTTGCCGCACGCGGCGTGGAGCGGAGCCGCCGAGGCTGCGGCGCGCGCCGACGTCATCCTCGTCATCGGGACGAGCGCCGTGGTCTACCCCGCCGCGGCGCTCGCGACGCACTATAATCGGCGCGCGTTCGTCGCGGAGATCAATCCGGAGGAAACCGCGATCAGCGATCGCGTCGACTGTACGATGCGAGCAACCGCCGCCGCGCTGCTCCCGCGCATCGCGGCTGGCCTATAAGCCGCGTTCGCGCGTCGCCGCACCGAAGCGGGCGAACAGCCAGTACACCGGCAGGCCCGACAGCAGGATGCCGACGCCGACTAGGGTGTCACGCGGCGAGTTGAAGATCGTGTCGCCGACGATATACCACGCCGCCGCCAGGAAGAGCAGCGTCGTAACCGGGTGGCCGGGCATGCGGAAGAACGGCCGAGGGGCGTTGGGAAGGCGCGCGTCGCGGTTACGGAACACGATCAGCGCGACGGCCGCCAATCCGAAGAAGATGTAGTCGTTGCACGTCACGTAGTTGAGGATTTGGTTGTAGTTGAAAAAGAGCGTGATGACGATCGCGACGATCCCCTGCGCCAGAATGGCGATCGCCGGTGCGTGCGTTCGTGCGCTCACCCACGCGAGCGGCTTGAAGAACGTGCCGTCGGCCGCCATCTGAAAGTAGACGCGTGGCGACGTGAGGATCTGGTTGCTGAGGAAACCGAGGGTTGAGAGAGCGATCACTGCGGCGATAAGTTGACGCCCGATCGGGCCGAAGGCGACCTGTGCCACGTCGGATGCGGGCGTTTTCGTCAGCGCCAGCGCATTGATGCCGAGCACGCGCAAGCAGGCCGCGTTGACGGCGAGATAGAGCGCCACGACGATGAGAACGCCGACGATCAAGCCGCGCGGCAGATTTCGGCTGGGCTCCTTCAGCTCGGCCGACATGAAGCTCGACGTCTGCCAGCCGCTATAACTAAAAAGCACCGGTACGAGCGCGAGGCCGATGGCGGCGAACGCGCCGCCCGCGGGAACTACGGCCGCCGCCGGCGCGAAAACCGGGTGGCTCACGAAAACTCCGGCCGCGACGAAGCCAGCGATGCCGACGATCTTCGCGAGCATGAAGACGTTCTGCGTCGTCGTGCCGGTGCGCACGCCCAGCGCATTGATCAGCGTGAACGCGGCAATCGCCGCGGCCGCGACGGTTCGGACTGGGAGCTCGTGGCCCGTCAGTGGCCCGAAATAGTTCGCGAACGTGACGCCGGCCGCCGCCATTCCGCCGCTCTGCGAAACGAGTAATAGGGTCCAGCCGAAGATGAAGGCGAGCGCCGGATGAAACGCATCGCGCAAGTAGGCATAGAAGCCGCCGTCGTGCGGCCGGCGCGCCGCAAGTTCCGCGAAGACGCCGGCGCCGAGCAATGCGATCGCTCCCCCCGCGACCCACACCGCCATCATCACGACGCCGTTGCCGACGAAACGCGCGACGACCGAAGGGTTCATGAAGATGCCCGAGCCGACGATCCCGCCCATCACGATCAGCGCGGCGTCGCGGGTTCCCAGCCGCCGCAGCAGCGTGGGGTGCGGCGTCGTCATCGGCGCGTCGGCGGCAGAGCCGCTGCAAATGAAGCAAGGCACCCGCGCGCGAAGAGTGCGGCTATGTTTGCGATTGCGACGTTCGTTTTGGCCGCTCTGACGACCACGGTGGCCCAGGCCCCTCCGGGGACAATGCCGCCGATGGCGGGCCAGCCGCCGCTGCAGAATGGGGCGTGCCTCGACTCCGGGCGCGCCGTTCCGCAGGTTCTCCAGCCGCCGGTGTCGCGGTCGATGCAGCTCGTGCGGATCGACGAAGTGGTGTCGACCGCATCCATGATGCCGGGAGAGATCATCGGCTTCCTCTACACAACTGCCGACGGCTCGACCTGGCTCGGACAGCGCAGCAACGACTATATTTCTCCGGCCAGCGCGACGGCGATCAATCAGGTGCTGGCTTCGACGCGCGTACCCGGCGAAAACGTCACGGAATTTCCGCCGGTCAGCCGCTACGGCGTCGCGACGAAATATCCGCGCTTCTTCAAGGTCCGCCTCGCACCCGAGGCCATGGGCCCGCTTCGCTTTCAACTCGTCCCGTGCGTCGCCTGGCCGCCGGGCCGCGGGCTTCCCGACCCCACGATGTAGCAGCCGGCGCATCTCGCCGGCGGAATAACGGGTTCTGGGCCAGGTGGAGTTCGTGGTACGCACGCGGCTCGCGGCGTTTCAACCGAACGCCGACGTCTTCGTCGATGAAGAGCAGCGGCGGGTCGTCGCGGTCGTCGAGGTTGCCGGTGCCGATCCTGATACCCTACGGATCGCGGTCGACGAGCGCTCTCTCGTCGTCGCGGGGCGCCGCGTCGAGGCGGCGCGTCTTCGGCGTGGCTCGTTCCTCCAGAAAGAAATCGCACGCGGGGAGTTTGCGCGGCGCATTCCGTTGCCGGTCGCGGTGGAGTACGACGGCATAGCGGCGACGTACGAAGACGGCTTGCTGGTCATCGTTGCCCCAATCGCGCCCATGGCGTACCTGCCGACCGCGCGCACCGAGTTACACGTTATCGTCAAGAGGACCCATTCCTAGAAACATGGCGCAAAAGCCGAACCAAACCGTCGTTCCCGCGAACCTGATCGGCATTCTGCCGCTTCAGGAAGCGGTGCTTTTTCCGCACACGGTCATACCGCTGGCGGTCGTCAAGAAGCCGGGCATCGCGCTCGTCGAGGAAGCGCTGCGCGAAGGCAAGCCGATCGGCTTGACCGTGCTGAAGGATCGCGACACCGAAGATCCGGGCCCCGACGACGTCCACCGCGTCGGCACGATCGGCGTCATTCAAAAAATGCTGAAGGTTCCGGACGGGACGCTGCGCTGCATCGTTGCAGGGCAGCAGGTCTTCGAGATCGAGCAGTTCACGCAAGTCGCTCCTTACATGGTGGCCGCGTACACCGAGCTTCCCGACTCCACGGTGGAGAGCGAGGAGCTCGTCGCGATGCAGCGCAACTTGGCGGGACTCTTTCAAAAGCTGCTCTCGTATCTTCCCCAGGCGCCCCGCGAGATGGAGATGGAGGTCGCAAATATCACCGACCCGGTGGTGCTCACGTATTTCGTCGCATCGACGATGCGGCTCGAGACGGCCGACCGTCAGGCGCTGCTCGAAGAGCGAGACACCGCCAAGCGCATGCGCAAGTTGACGCTGCTGCTCACCAAAGAGCTGGAAGTCGTCGAGCTCGGCCACAAGATCCAGAGCGACATCCAGCGCGAGATGGAGAAGAACCAGCGCGAGTTCTACCTGCGCCAGCAGCTGCGCGCCATTCAAGAAGAGCTCGGCGAAGTCGATCCGCAGCAGGCCGAAACCAACGAGCTTCGTTCGAAGATCGATGGCGCCGCCATGCCTCCGGACGTCAAAAAGGCCGCCGACCGCGAACTGGACCGGCTCTCGAAGGTGCCGCAGGCGAGCCCGGAATACAGCGTCATCCGGACCTATCTGGATTGGCTCGTCACGCTGCCGTGGAACGCCGAAACGGCCGATCACATCGACATCAAAGCGGCGCGCGTGATCCTCGACGAGGACCATTACGATCTCGACAAGATCAAGGATCGCATCATCGAGTACCTCGCCGTCGGAAAACTCAAGAAGAAGCTTACCGGTCCGATCCTCTGCTTCGTGGGCCCCCCCGGCGTCGGCAAGACGTCGCTGGGACAGTCGATCGCGCGCGCGATGGGGCGCAAGTTCGTGCGCCTCTCGGTGGGCGGCGTGCACGACGAGGCCGAGATTCGGGGCCACCGTCGCACCTACATCGGCGCGATGCCCGGCACGATCGTGCGCGCCATCCGCGACGCCGGGACGCGCAACCCCGTCATGATGATCGACGAGATCGACAAGGTCGGCTCGGACTTCCGGGGCGACCCGCAGTCCGCGTTGCTCGAAGTGCTCGATCCGGAGCAGAACAACAACTTCCGCGATCACTACCTCGATCTGCCGTTCGACCTTTCGCAAGTACTCTTCATCTGCACCGCCAACGCGCTCGACACGATTTCGCCGCCCCTGCGCGACCGCATGGAGATCATCACGCTGTCGGGCTACACCGAGCTCGAGAAATTGCAAATCGCCAAGCGGTACCTTTTGAAGAAGCAGCGCCTCAACAACGGGCTGCGCGACACGCAGGCGCAGATCAGCGATCAGGCGATCCGCGCCGTCATCAACGACTATACGCGTGAAGCCGGCGTGCGCAACCTCGAGCGCGAGATCGGCACGGTCTTCCGGAAAATCGCGCGCAAGATCGCAGAGAATACGCGCTACAAGGCGCGCGTAACCCCCGCCAACCTCGCCGACTACCTCAGCCGGCCGCGCTTCTTCAACGAGGTGCGCAAGCGCGTGGCGTCGGTCGGCGTGACGACCGGGCTCGCGTGGACGCCGGTCGGCGGCGACATTCTGTTCATCGAAACGCAGTCGATGCCGGGGACCGGCAAGCTCGTGCTCACCGGGCAGCTTGGCGACGTCATGAAAGAGAGCGCACAGGCCGCGGTCTCGTTCCTGCGCTCGCGCTCCGCGGAGCTCGGGTTAGCGGAGGAGTACTTCGCGAAGCACGATATTCACATCCACGTGCCGGCGGGCGCGACGCCCAAGGATGGGCCGTCTGCGGGCATCGCGCTGGCGACGTCGATCGCGTCGATGCTTACCGGCATCAAGGCGGACCCGAGCCTCGCGATGACGGGAGAAATCACGCTGACGGGACAAGTGCTTCCCGTGGGCGGCGTGAAAGAGAAAGTGCTCGGCGCGAAGCGAGCCGGCATCTCGAAAGTGCTGCTTCCGCGGCGCAACGAGATGGACTTGGAAGACATCCCGAAGGAAGTCCGCGACAGCATGACGTTCGTTCCGGTCGACGAGTTGTCGGAAGTGTTTCATCACGCACTCGGCAAGCGCATCATCTCGCCGGTGCCGCTCGGCGCGGAACACGCGAAGATGAGCAACGTCGTTCCCATGCGGCGCAACGGGCTCGTCAAACGCGTACCCGAACGCAAACGTCCCGTCAAGCGCTGACTTCAGCGACGCCTTAGCGAACCGCGACCCCCTCGCCGGCGCACGCCTCGCCGACGACGGCGGCGTCGATGCCGCGATTGCGCAGTTCGCCCAGCAGGGCGTCGGTGCGCTCCGGCGCGATGCCGATCAGTAGTCCGCCCGACGTTTGCGCGTCGGAAAGTCCGATGGACACCGCCGCAGGCACGCCGGACGCGAAGTCCGTGAAGGCCGCGTGCGTCCGCGCGTTGTTTTCGGTGCCGCCGGGCACGATGCCGCCGGCGATAAGGTCGAGCACGCGTTCCATGAACGGCACGCGCTTGGCGTCGATGACGAGCCGCACGCCCGAGGCGCGCGCCATCCCGCCGCCGTGGCCGAGCAGGCCGAAGCCCGTGACGTCCGTTGCCGCGTGTGCTCCGGCCGCGAGCATCGCATCGGCGGCGCGGTCGTTGAGCGTCGTCATCCAGAGCACCGCCTCGTCGAGCGCGCGCGCCGGTATTGCGTCGCGCTTGCGCGCCGTCGTCAGGATACCGGTGCCGAGCGGCTTCGTGAGCACGAGCACGTCGCCGGCGCGTAAAGATGCGTTCGTTACGATGCGTTGCGGGTCGACGATACCGGTGACCGCCATGCCGTACTTTGGCTCTGCGTCCTTGATCGTGTGGCCGCCGACGATCGCGACGCCCGCCGTGCGCGCGACCGTCGCACCGCCTTCGAGTATTCGCTCGAGGATCGCGAGGTCGAGGTCTTCGGGAAAGGCGACGATGTTGAGCGCGGTCAGCGGCCGTCCGCCCATGGCATAGACGTCCGAGAGGGCGTTCGTCGCGGAAATGCGGCCGAAATCGAACGGGTCGTCGACGATCGGCGTGAAGAAATCCACCGTCGAAACGATCGCGGTGCCGTCCGCAAGGAGGTACACGCCCGCGTCGTCGCTGCTTCCGTAGCCGACGAGCACGCGCTCGTTGGTCGCGGGCGAAACGCGCTCCATCACGCGCTGAAGTTCCGCCGCCCCGAGCTTTGCCGCGCATCCCGCGCACGAGGAAAGTTCGGTGAGGCGGATGCTCGCGACGTCCATCGAAAGGGTATTCGGTGCCGAGGCAACTCTTGTTCCTCCCCGGCCCGGTAACGGTCGCCCAGCCGGTCCTCGACGCCTTGGCGCAGCCACTGATCGATCACCGCGGGCCGGAGTTCGCGCGGCTGCTGCGCCGGATCGCAGAAGCGCTGCAGCCGGTGTTCGGCACGCGCGGCGACGTCGTGCTGCTCGGCAGTTCCGGCACGGGCGCGATGGAAGCCGCCGTGGCGAACCTGCTCTCTCCCGGCGACCGCGTGCTGTCGTGTGCGGTCGGCGTGTTCGGCAAGCGCTTCGCCGCGATCGCGCAAGCGTACGGCTGCGCCGTCGAATCGCTTGATACGCCGCTTGGTGAAGCCGTCGATCGCGGCGCCCTCGAGCGCCGCCTCGCCGCCGATGGCGATCGGCGCTTCGCGGGCGTGCTGTTGACGCAGAACGAGACGTCGACGGGCGTCGCGAACGACATGGAAGCGCTCGCGCCGGTCATGCGCGCGCACGGCGCGCTGACGCTCGTCGACTCCGTCAGCGGACTGGGCGCATCGGAGTTTCGAATGGACGAGTGGGGATACGACGCCGTCGTCACGGCCTCGCAGAAGGCGTTCGCAGCACCGCCCGGTGCGGCGATGATCGCGCTCAGCGAGCGCGCGTGGACGCGGGCCGCGCAAGCGCGCTCTCAGCGGTTCTATTTCGATTTAAGGCGCGCGCGCGATGCCGCCTCGGCCGGCCAGACACCCTGGACGCCGCCAATTCCCATCCTGTTCGCACTCGATACCGCGCTCCAGCGCTATCACGACGAAGGGATGCAGGCCGCACACGCGCGTCTGGCGGGCCACGCATCGACGGTCCGTAGCGGGCTCGAGCGCCTCGGCTTTTCATTGGTGTCACGGCCCGGCGCGCATTCGCCGACCGTCGTGGCCGCCTACGCTCCGCGCGGCACCGACGTCGCGGCGCTGCTGACGCGGCTGCGCGAGGAACGCGGGATCGTGCTTTCGGGCGGCCAGGCCGAGCTGTCGGGGAAGATCGTTCGCTTCGGTACGATGGGCGACGTACGCGAAAGCGATATCGAGGACGCGCTCGCCGCCATCGAGCAATCGTTGCTTACAAGTGGTGTCGCCTGAAGTACGGCAGCACGAACGGGCGGGCAAACCAGGGGATTGTCGAGAGAATCGCGTCGTCGATCGGCGCGTCGTACGTCACGAGGTAGGGCGCAAACCGCGATTGATGCAGTCCGTCGCGAATGTCCGGCGAGAGCGGAAAGAAGAGCGCGACGAAAAGCACGAGCCATAACAAGATCGCGCCCTTTGCGAACCCGACGAAGGCGCCGCCGAGCGCGTTGCCGAGCCCGAGCACCGGCAGCTTCGCCACGGCGCCCAAGAGCCGCGCGACGAACAGCAACACGACGTAGGTGAGCAGCCCGGTGGCAAACATGCCCAATACGTGGGACGAGCCGGGCCCGAGCTTCGTGATGGCTTGGATCTGTGCGTCGAAGAAACCGTTGTAGAACCACGGCGTGACGAGCGCCGCGGTCACTGCGACGGCGCCTCCCAGTTCCGAAACGAAGCCGCGCGAGTACCCCTTGAACGTTGCGAGGCCTACCACGATGAGGATGACCGCATCGGGCCACGCGACGCCCCCGATCACGTGCGGATCGCCGCTCCGAATTGGTCGCGCAGCGCGTCGAGCATGGCGGCCACCGCCGCGTCGGTTTCCTCGTCGGTGAGCGTCGCATCGTATCTTTGCAGGATGACGCGCATCGCGAGGCTTTTGCGGCCCTCGCCCACTTGCGGCCCGCGATACTCGTCGAACGCATGCACGCTCCGGCAAAGCGGCCCGAGGGAGTTCGCGATCGCACCTTCCACGTCGCCCGCGGCGATGCCGGCGTCGACGACCAGCGCCACGTCGCGATACGTGGACGGATACTTCGAAGGCGGTCGATAGTGCGGCGTCTCGGGGGGCGGCAGCGCCGTGGGATCGAGGGTGCACACGTACGCATTGAGTTCGAGCTGGAAGGCTGCCGCAAGCCGAGGATCGATGCATCCGATGTGCCCGGCCTCGCGCCCGTCAACCGTTACTGCACCGCTCTTCCCTGGGTGAAAGCCGGAACGCGCCCGCGGCGAGATCGCCGCTCGGAGGCCGGTAAGTTCGAGCAGCAGCGCCTCGCAGTCGCCCTTCACCCGCAAGAAGGACGAGTCGCGCCAGGACGGTTCGTCGCTGCGTTCGGCGACGAATCCGAACGCGATTTCGCCGCGTTCCACGACTTCACCGGACGAAAGCGCAAAGACGTCGCCGATCTCGAAAACGCGCGTCGCGGCGCCGGTCGATGCGAAGTAATCCAGCAATCCCGGAACGAGCGAGTCGCGCAGGAAACGCTGCTCCTCCGATAACGGGTTGCGCACCTCGACCAACGGCGACTCCCCGAGCCCCGCGCGGCGCAAGCGCTCGATGCGCGCCGCCCCATGGAGTGAATACGTGATCACTTCGCGATAGTGCAGCGCGGCAAGCGCATGGGCCGTACGGCGCTCGCGTTCGAACGTCGCGCTGGAGATGGCATGCGGCCGAACCGAGGGCATGACTGCCTCGATCTTGTCGTAACCCTCAACGCGAGCGACCTCTTCGATCAAGTCCTCCGCGATCGTCAAGTCCCGACGCCATGACGGCGGCGTAACGCTGCGTTCGTGCGGTTTGTCGGATCGCGCCACCGTACAGCCGAGTGCCTCCAAGTGGGCCGCGATGCGCTCGCTCGGGATCGCCATCCCGAGCAAGCGCTCAACGTCGGAGTCGCGCAAAGCGATCGGCTGCGCCGGAACGCCGTTCTCGCCATAGACGTGGGGCCGGCTCGCGGCGGCGCCCAGGGCGATCAGCAGCTGAGCCGCGCGGGCGGCACCGACGTCCGTCAAGGCCGGCGCGAGCGACTTCTCGTGGCGCGACGACGCTTCCGTCCGAAGCGCAAGCGCGGCGCTCGTCCGCCGGACTCGGGTGCCGTTGAAGTTCGCCGCTTCCGCCACAATCGCGGCGGTGTGAGGACCCACCTCGGCGTCCGCACCGCCCATGAGCCCCGCGAGGCACAGGGGCCTCTCGTCGTCGGCGATCACCAGCGCCTGCGCGGAAAGCGTGCGCTCGACGCCGTCGAGCGTGACGATCCGTTCGTTCGCATGCGCGTCGCGAACGACGAGTCTCCCGCCGCGAATGCACGCGGCGTCGTAAAAGTGGAGCGGTTGACCCGTCTCGAGCATCACGTAGTTGGAAACGTCGACGAGATTGTTGATCGGGCGCTGACCTGCGAGCGCTAGGCGAACGCGCATCCACGCCGGCGCCGCTCCAACGCTCACCCCATCGAAGCGTTGTGCGACGAAGCGCCGGCAATCCGGCGATTCCAAAACGACGGGTATTGCGGAGCCGGCCGGCTCTTCGGTTACGCCGGGGTTATCGAAGGACGGGAGCTGCAGTGCGACGCCGTAGGACGCTGCCAGCTCCCGCGCGAGACCGATGACCGACATGGCATCGGGGCGATTGCTCGTAATTTCGACGTCGAGCACGTCGGTGTCAAGTCCGAATGCGTCAACGACGGAAACGCCGAGCGCCGTTCCCACGTCGAGCTGCATGATGCCGTCCTCGAACCAGTCGGGCGGCAGCGCCAGCTCTTCGGCCGAGATCATCATCCCTTGCGACTCGACGCCGCGCATCTTGCGGCGTTCGATCTTTAGATGCGGCAGCTGGGCCCCGATCGTAGCAACGGCGATCGTTTGCCCGGCAGCGACGTTCGTCGCGGCCGTTGCAATCGTGAGCGGCTCGTCGGCGGCCACGTCGATCTGCGCGACTTGCAGACGGTCGGCGTTGGGATGCTTGTCGAGCGATGCGATGCGTCCGGTGACCACGCCCGAGATGTGAGGCCGGCGCTCGATTTCGGCGACCGGGAAGCCGAGCATCGCTAAGCGGTCGGCGATTTCGCCGGTATCGGCCGGAAGGTCTGCGTACTGCCGCAGCCAGCTTACCGGTACGCGCACGCGCTCCCGTATCTCGTCAACTCAGCTGTTGCAGAAAATCGGCGTCGCTGTTGATGAACCGGCGGATGTCGTCAACCTGATAGCGCGCCAGTCCGAGCCGCTCGACGCCGGGGCCGAATGCCCATCCAGAATAGGTCTCCGGATCGTATCCGACTTCGCGCAAAACGTTCGGATGCACCATGCCGGCTCCGCTCAGCTCGATCCAACCCGAACCGCCGCACATCGCGCAGGCAGCTGCGTCGAGTTCGCCGGCACCGCGGCACTTGGGGCAGGTCGTATCCACTTCGGCGCTCGGTTCGGTGAAGGGAAAATACGAAGGTCTGAATCGCACCTTTTGATCCGGCCCAAAAAGCTCGCGGCATAAACCGGTGAGCATCCCTTTGAGATGACCGAAGTGGATGCCCTCGGCAACGAGCAGCCCTTCCACTTGATGAAACTGAAACAGGTGACGTGCATCCGTCGCGTCGCGACGGTAGCATTTTCCCGGAGCGACGATCGCGACGGGCGGCCGATGGTGCTGCATCGTTCGAATTTGAATCGGCGAAGTGTGCGGCCGAAGCAACAGCCGATCTGTCAGCCAAAACGAATCGAAGCCTTCCCGCGCCGGATGATCGGCCGGGATGTTGAGCGCGTCGAAGTTATAGTAGTCCGGCTCCGCTTCCGGACCCACGACCACGGCAAAGCCATGGCGAATGAAGTAGTCGCAGCTCCGTTCGACGATGCTTCGAACGGGATGGACGGAGCCGGTAGGAGCCGGAATCGCAGGAAACGTCACGTCGATCGTTGCGGCGAGCTCGCGCTCGAGCGCGTGCGACGCGAGCGCGGCGCGCGCCGTTTCGAGGCGGCGCTCCATTGAGGCCACGGCATCGTTGATCGCTTTGCCGGCGCCCGGACGCTCGGGGGCCGGCAAGGCGCCGATCGAGCGGCGAATTTGCGTGACGTCGCCGTTTCTGCCGAGAAACTTGACCCGCGCGTCCTCGAGTGCTTGTTCGTCGTGCGCCGCGTCGAGCTCGGAAGTGAAGCGCCCCTCCAAACTTGCGAGCTGCCGTGTGAGTTCCGTCATCGTTGGTCCAAAATAAAACGCCCGGCTAGTTCCTTCTACCGGGCGCTTTTAAATCGGCTCGAATTCTTGCCGGCGAGCCCAATCTCAGCTGGTCGTGGGCGCCGCGTGCAGTCTCCGGTACGCCAAATAGGCATCGATCGAGCCCGTTTGGGCGAAAAGCCTCCAGAAGAGATAGGACGTTGCCATGCGCTTGCTGTCTCCTTCTGAGCCGTCGGCTCCTGGGCGGCCCGCGTCGCGGATTGCGCTTCAGTATACCATGCGACTTTTGCCTTCGGTAGTCTTGACTTTTCGGCGTCGCGGTACTTACTTGACAGCGCCGCAGCGGCTCGCTTCGTACAGCGCAATGGAGCCCGCAACCGCCGCGCTGAGGCTCTCGCTGGGGGCCGCCATCGGGATCGCGACGAGGCGGCGGCACAGCGCTCCCCATGGGCCGAGGCCGTGGCGCTCGTTACCGACGATGACGCCTACCGGGCGCTCCCAACGCTCGCCGTCAAGCCCGACGGCGCCGGCGTCGAGGCCCACCAGGGTGAGGCCCGAGGCCGCTGCCGCCTCCGCCACCGTGCCCGCATCGGCGACGGCCACCGGCAGCCTGAAGAGCGCCCCCATCGCGCCGCGCACGACCTTGGGATGATACGGATCGACGCCGCCCGAGCCGAACACGACGCCGGTGCATCCGAAGGCGTCGGCGGAGCGCAGCAGCGTACCAGCGTTCGCGGGGTCGTTGACGTCGGCGAGCACGAGCAGGAGCGCCGAGGGCCCGAAGAGGGCACTGACGGTGCGCTCGCGCGCGGGAGACACGGCGACGATGCCGGCGGGGGTCGCAAGGTCCGAGATGCGCGCGGCGCGTTCCCGGTCGACGATATAGCAGGCAACGCCGCGCGCCTCGAGCTCGCGCACGAGCGGCGTCGCGTCGTAAGCTTCTTGCGTCGCGTAGATCTCATCGATGGGAAAGGCGACGGCGCAGGCTTCGGCGAGCAGGGTCTTGCCTTCGAACGCAAAGCGGCGCTGCAGCCGGCGCCCTTTCGTGGTTCGAAGCGCCGCTACGCGCGTGAGGCGCTCGGCGTGCGCCCCTATGCGCTCGGGCATCTAGCGCGGCGTCCGGGGCGTCATGCGGGCACGCGTGACGATCAGAATGACGCCGGCGAAGAGCCCCGCGAGAACGATCGCGATTTTATCGTTGAAGTGGTGCGGGACGAGCGTTCGCACGAGCAGATATACGAGCACCACAAAGACGGCGAGGAAGTATGCGAGCCACGCCAATTCGGTACGGACCGACGACTTCGCCACCCTCGTCTGTTACGAGGCGCCATTGCGGCGTTCCGCCAAATTGGCGCCATGGAAGAAACGCCTCGCGTCATCGCCTCACGCCGTTGCTTTGAGGGCAGCGTCTTCGCGGTCCGCGCCGACACGCTGCGCCTGGACGATGGAAGCGAACATCGGGTCGACGTGGTCGAGCACGCCGCATCCGTGGCAATCGTCGCGACGCCGGCCGACGACGAGTTGGTGCTCGTGCGCCAATACCGACACCCGGCACGCCGAGCGTTGTGGGAGATACCGGCCGGCACGACGGAGCCCGACGAGCGCCCAATCGATGGGGCGCGCCGCGAACTGCTCGAGGAAACTGGTTATACCGCGGGCAGTTTGCAGCCCATCGGCTCAGTCTGGACGAGCCCCGGCTTCTGCTCGGAGCTGATGCATTTTTTTCATGCCGATGCGCTGACCGCCGGACGCGCGGCTCCGGACGAGGACGAACGTATCGACGTCGCGGTCTTCAAACGAGAGGCGGCATGGCGCCTGGTCGCTAAGGGTTCGGCCGACGCAAAAACACTGCGTCGCCCTATTCTGGCTGCAGGGTGGAGACCGCCAGTTTGGAAAGTGACTGCGGTCGATAGTCACTCTACGGAATTGGAACTCTGCGTCGTCGTTGCTACCGACGCGGGGGTTATCGGTCTTGGAGGTAGTTGTGGAAATCCCTAGCGACATTGACGCCGTTCTCAAACGGTTACTCGAACGCGACGGAGCAGACTGCTCGGTACTCGCGCCCGAAGACGAAGCCTATTTGGGCTCGTTGCTTTCGGCCGTTCGCGGCGGCCGGCGCGCGGTACTGATCGTGGAAGACGCCGACGAACGGCTGCGCTACATGTTCAGCAATGCAACGCGCGCGGAGGCGGTGACGATGTTGGGTAAGGTCGTCGAGGCCACCGGACGGCGCCTAGCCGATGGTGAAGAGTAGAGCGCCTCAGCCGGTCAGCGCGATCCGGTTGATCTTGCCGTCGCGCGTCACTTCGAACTCATAATGGTATTGCGCCGAGGGATAGCGCACGACGAACTCATAAAGCGTGTTGCCGTTCGATTCCGCGGTGCTCGAGACGGGAACGATCGCCTGCAGCGGTCCTAAGGCGGCGAAGTTTTCGCGAGCGACGAGGTCGTCGCTGAGATAGGCGCTGAACGCCGGCGTCAGCTCGGATCGGTCCAAACGCTTGGACGCGAGGCGTTCGAGCCATTCTCTCGCTCGCGTGACGACGGGATTATCGAGATCGGCTGTGGGCGGCACGAGGACGTCGAGGATGCGAGCGCCGAGCTCTTCGGGCGTGGTGACCGCTCGGCTGTGAAGCGAGTCTGCGTTGGAAAAGACGATGACCGCAACTTGCCGGTCGGGCAGCAGCGCATTCATGGCGCGATAGCCGGAAATTTCTCCGTTGGACCAGACGAACTGAGCGCCCCCGCGACGGTCGATGACCCAGCCCATGCCATACTGCGTCGCACCGCCGTTGACGACGCTGCTAAACATCGCGCGTACCGAGTTCTCGCGCAACAGAACGGGCATCTCGATGTCCCACTTGGCGATGTCGTAGATCGTCGAAACGATGCCGGCATTGCCGGCGAGCCACGCCGGATCCCACGTTGGAGCCACGGCGAACTCTCGCTGCTTGCGCGTGTAGCCGGTAGCGCGCGATGCCGCGATCCCGTTATCGCCGGCGAGAAATGTGTGATTCATCACGAGCGGCAAGAAGATGTGCTGTTCCAGGTAGTCGGAGAGCGGGACGCCGCTCACGCGTTCGACGATGAGTCCCGCGAGCAAGTAGTTCACCGGATTGTCGGCGTGGGCCGCGCCCGGTGCCGCCGCGGGCTTGGCTTTGTTGAGCGCTCGCAGCAGGTCGGCCATCTTTACGTTATGCTGCATGTCCCCGGGCGTGCCGTACGCCGGAAGGCCCGACGTTTGCGTGAGCAATTGCGTCACCGTCGTCGTGGGGTTGACGCGTAGTTCGGGAACGTACTTCGTTACGAGGTCGTCGAGGCGCAGTTTCCCGTCCTGCGCGAGCAGCAATACGGCCGCTGCGGTGAACTGCATGGTCAGGCCGCCGGTGAAGAATTCCGTGTCGGGCGTCATGGGCGCGTGGTTGGCGAGCGTCGCGAATCCGAAGCCGCGCGCATAGACCAGGCGTCCGTCCTCCACGACGCCAACCGCGATGCCCGGTGTTCGGCCGGAATGCACTTCCTCGCGGGCCATGCGATCGATGCGTGCGGCAAGCGACGCAGACAATCCACTGCCGTTTTCGTTAGCGGGCGACGCGGGAAGAGCAGACGCGAGAAAGCCGACGACCAGAGCCGTCCCAAGGACGGAGCCCCAACGTCTCATAGCGCCAGCATTAGCGGTTGACGGCGACGTGCCTGCGCGGAGGCTATTTTTCGGCGGCTTGCCTTGCTAAATTGAGCAGCATGCCGAAGGCCTTCTCGTCGGAAATCGCGAGGTCCGCGAGCGCCTTTCGGTTCAGACTGACGCCGGATTTCTTCAAGCCATGCATGAAGATCGAATAGGACAAGCCTTCCCGGCGCACGGCCGCGTTGATGCGGCTGATCCAGAGCGAACGGAAATCGCGCTTGCGCACGCGGCGGTCCCGAAACGCATACGCGAGCGACTTGAGCAACGCTTCGTTCGCGACGCGGTAGTTGCGGCGGCGTGCGGCGCGGAAGCCCTTGACGAGCTTCATGACTTTGCGGCGGTGCTTGAGGCCGTGTACGCCGCGCTTGATGCGTGCCATCGTTGGAAGCCCCTTACACCAGGTACGGAATGGTCGGCGCGAGGCGCTTGAGGTCGCCCTTGGCCGTAGGCTGATCCTTACGGAACTTACGTTTGCGCTTGCGCGACTTCTTGCTGAGTATGTGGCCGCACCCGTCGAACTGATGACGGTGCGTCACCTTGCCCGTTGCGGTCACTTTCACGCGCTTGGCGGTTCCGCGGTGCGTACGAATTTTAGGCACTGGTTCGCTCCTTCGTTGGCGTCTCGTGCTCGAGCGGCTTGGGCTCGGGCTCGCGCGGGGTCGAAAACTTTGGCGGTCCGGTCGGCGCGATACGGGGCGCCAAGATCATGAACATGTTCTTCCCTTCGAGCCGCGGTTCTCGCTCGACCGTGGCCAGCGGCCCCATGTCTTCTGCCATTCGGTCGAGCAGCCGGCGCCCGAACGACGTATACGTGATCTCCCGTCCGCGAAACATGATCGTCACTTTAATCTTGCTTCCGTCGAGAAGCAAACGTTCGGCCATTCGAGCCTTGGTCTCGTAGTCGTGCATCTCGATCTTGGGCCGCAGCTTCACTTCTTTGAGTTCGAAGTGCCGCTGTTTCTTGCGCGCGTCCTTGTCCTTCTTGGACTGCTCGTATTTGAGCCGCCCGTAGTCGGCGATCTTGCACACGGGGGGCTGTGCGTTCGGTGAGACTTCGACGAGGTCCAGGCCGGCGGTCCGTGCGCGGGCCAACGCGTCTTCCGTGGGAAGGATGCCGAGTTGCAACCCGTTTTCGTCGATAACCCGAACGGCACGAATGCGAATTTGATCGTTGACGCGCAGGGGTCGTGCTATGAGCTTACCTCCAAATAAAAAAGGCGCTGCCGGAGCAACCCCACCACGGAACCAGCCGAGAGTTCCTTAGAGTGAAGACCGGAAAACCCGCAGGCGTCCGGTGAGCGGAACGAGCCGCTGCTTCGGCTCGCCAAGAATATCACGCTCCGCAGGGGGAGTGTCAAGGGCTCCCGCCGAGCGCCGAAACGGCGCCGGCGAAGCGTTCCAGGAGGTAGGCGGTGGCAGCATCGTCGATGACGAGCGGAGGCGCGATCCGCAACACGTGTTCGCGGCAGGGCTTCGCGGCGATGCCCCGCTCGAGCAAGGCGTCCGACAACCGCTCCGCGGGGAGGCGCAGTTCCACCCCAATGAGCAGCCCGCGTCCCCGAACCTCCGCGATCCACGGAGAGGCGAGCGCCCTCAGCCCTTGCATGATGGCGGCGCCGGCGTACCGTGCGCGCGCCGCAAGCTTCTCCGCGATGACGACGTCGAGAGCGGCCTGCGCCACCGCCGAAGCGAGCGGATTGCCTCCGAACGTGCTGCCGTGGTCGCCGGGCTGAAAGTGACGCATCAAAGCGTCGTTCGCGAGGACCGCGGAGACGGGATAGAAGCCGCCGCCGAGCGCCTTCCCCACGACCAACACGTCCGGCTTGACGCCGTCGTGGTCGCACGCGAAGAGCTCGCCGGTGCGGCCCAATCCGGTTTGGATCTCGTCGGCGACGAACAGGAGGTCGTGCTCGCGGCACAGCGCCCACGCGCGTTTGATGAAGCCCGGCGGCGGCACGTTGACCCCGCCCTCTCCCTGAATCGGTTCGATCAGCACAGCGCATGTCTGCGGCGTGATCGCGCGTTCGAGTGCATCCGCATCGCCGAACGGCACGCTCTTGAATCCCGGCACGAACGGTCCGAAGTCCGCGCGATATTCCGGCGTGGTGCTGGCGCTGATTGCTGCGATGGTTCGGCCGTGGAAGTTGTTCGAAAAAACGATGATCTCGGCGCGATCCGGCGCGACGCCGCGCACGCGGTACGCCCATCGCCGCGCGAGCTTGACGGCCGTCTCGACGGCCTCGACGCCGGTGTTCATCGGAAGCGCCTTATCATATCCCGCGAGCTCGGTCAGCGTCTTCAGAAACGCGGGGAGCCGATCGTTGCGCATCGCGCGCGACGTGAGCGTGACACGCTGCGCCTGATCGACCAGCGCATCGTAGATGCGCGGATGACAGTGCCCCTGGTTTACCGCCGAATACGCGCTCACGCAGTCGAGATAGCGGTTGCCGTCAACGTCCCACAACCAAACGTCCTTCGCGCGCGCCACGACGAGGTCGAGCGGCGCATAGTTGTTGGCGCCGAACCGTTCTTCCCGGGCGATGGATTCGCGGGCAGAGTCCGACAGGAGATGCACGTCGACGCTGTTAAGGACTTTTTCTTGGCTACCTCTTTTTTGCGTCTCCACGCTCTGCTCGCCCGCGATCACGCGGGCGTTGCGCCTAAGGGGCGCACGATCGCATACGTTCACGAAGGGCCGCGGCCCCGCGCCGTGCTGCTGCTGCACGGCATGAGCGCGACGCCGGCACAGTTCGACCGCATGGCGCGCGAGCTGTTCGAGCGCGGCCATAACGTCGTCGTCCCGCGGTTGCCGCGCCACGGCCACGCCGATCCGCTTTCCACGGCGCTCGAACGGCTGCGAGCGGACGATCTCTACGAGGCCGTTACCGAACACGTCGCGATCGTGCAAGAGCTCGGAGAGCGCATTACCGTGGCGGGTTTCTCGCTCGGTGGGCTCATGGCGGCGTGGATCGGCCAGCACTATGCCGTCGAGCGCTGCGTGCCGATCGCGCCGTTCTTCGGAGTTTGCGGGATTCCCAACCGCTTCATGGGGGCGATCGCCGAACGGCTGCTGCGCGTCCCGAACCGCTTTCATTGGTGGAACCCGATCTTGCGCGACCGCCAGAGGCCCGCGAACGGGTATCCGCGCTACGCGACGCATGCGATCGCGCACTCTTACCGCATCGCGCGTGCGCTGCTCGATGAAGCGCGCAAATCTCGCCCCGCCGCCGAGCAGGTGACCATCGTGACGAACGCCGCCGAAGTGGCCGTCAACAACTACGCGATTCGCCGGCTCTACAAGAGCTGGCGACGTCAGCGCCCGGGCCAGGTCGTTCTCGCGCGGATCGGCGGCCTACCGCTCTCGCACGATATCGTATCGCCGCTACGCCCATGGCGGCTCGCGGATCGCGCGCATCCGCACTTGCTCAACGCCATCGATCCGCAGCCGAGTCCGGAGCTCGTCGAACGATGACGATACGGTAGCGCCCTTAAATATACGTGCGCAGCGACGGCCAAACGGTCCGGAGCGGCGCATCGATGCCCCGGCAAATAGCGATTGGGAAGTTGGATTCGAACGGGCGCACCCACGGATCGGAGAAACGGGCGACGACGCGGCGCTCGCGAAAGTGCGCGTCGCCGAGGCTGCAGTCCCCGTGCACGTCGATTAGCACGTCGCCGTCGTAGCCGCGCGGGCCCCACAGCCAATACTGGTTGTGACCGGAGATGACGGGCGGCAGGCCGTACCGCGTTCCGAAAAAGTCGATGGCTGCGGCCTCGCCGTAGTTGCTTGCGAACACCGCGGCGTGCGCGCGCTGCGCGGGCGGCAGGCCGTCGTAGACGCGCGCGACCACGGCCGCCAGCTCGGGCCAACCGTGCATGTCGGCCCAATCGGGCGGCAAATTTCCGAGCGTCGAACGGTCCATGCGCGCCAGGTCTACTGCGCTGCCGAGGAGTCGCTGCGGAATGCGGTCGTACGCCGACATCGCGCGCTCGGGCAGTACCGGCATCAGCAGCGGAACGAGCGGGAGGCCGGCGAGCACCGCGTACGCTGCCAGGATCGGTCGCCACGCCTTGACGCGCGCGGTCCACGCCTCGATCGCGACGGCGCCGGCCGCAATGGGGATCGGGTACACGTTTCCCGCGTAATAGTGCTTGCCGTGCAGGGCGATCATCTGCGCGATCAGCAGCGCATACCCGACGGCGAGGAAGCGCGCTTTGGGGCGCTGCAGCAGCATCGTCAGCCCGATCAGCCACACGGGCGCGAGCAACGGATGGGTGATCAACACCTGCGTCGCGACGTATTGCATGCCCGACAATGACGCGTTCTTGTGGACGCTCGCATCGCGCAGGAGGGTCCACATCGGGTAGCCGTGCGCGGCCTGCCACAGAAAGTTCGGCAGCACGAGCAGCGCTGCGATCGTCGCGCCGGCTGCAAACCACCCGCTAAACAACGCGCGTCGCTGCGGGAGCGCCAGCAGCGCGGCCAGCATGGCGACGATGAAAAAGATGCCGCTGTCCTTGCTTTCGACCGCGATACCGAGGATCGCGCCGACGGCGAGCCACCAGCGCGGATCGGCGCCCTTGACGATGCGCAGAAGGTAGAGCGCGGCGAGCGGCCACAGCCACAGGCCGACGATGTCCGTCGTGACCTTCGAGCCGAAATCCATCAATACGGGCGTGAACGCCGCGACGAGCGCGGCAAATACCTCCGAAAACGCCCCGCCGCCCAATTCCGCGGCGAGCAAACACGTCGCATACACGGAGGCCGCGGCGAAGAGTGCGGGCAGCGCGCGCATGAGAAACAGCGAGTGCCCGAACAGCTGCGAGCCGGCGGCGAGGAGCGGCACGACCGGCGGCTGATCGACGTAGCCCCAATCGGGGCGAAAGCCGCACATCGCGAAGTAGAGCTCGTCGCGGAAGAAGCCGTAGTGCGGGTTGGCGATCAAGTGCACGACGAGCGTGACGGCCGCGGCCGCCGGCGGCACGTATCGGGCGGCGCGAGGCCCCATGGGGCGTTTCATAAGATATTGCTGTGGTGTCACCCTCCGCGCGGCCGTGGGGAAATACGAGGACAGATGAAAAAGCAGGTAGTGACGCGGCGCTGCCATTGGGCGCGGGCCGAACCGATGATTGCGTACCACGACCGCGAGTGGGGGGTGCCGGTGCACGACGATCGTGCGCTGTTCGAGATGCTGTGCCTCGAGGGAGCACAGGCAGGTTTGAGCTGGGAGATCGTGCTGCGCCGGCGCCAGCGATACCGCGAGCTGTTTCGGAATTTCGAACCGGCGCTCGTCGCCCGCCTCACGCCGGCCGCGCTCGCCAAGATTTTGAGCGACCCCGGGATCATCCGGAACCGCGCGAAGGTCGCATCGGTCGTCAGCAACGCGAAGGCGCTGCTAAAGGTGCGCGCGGAGTTCGGCTCTTTCGACGCTTATCTCTGGCGGTTCGTCGGGGGCAAGCCGCTGGTGAAGCGGCGGCGCTCGCCCGGCGACGTCCCCTCTTGCAGCGAGGAATCCGAGGCGATGAGCCGCGACTTGCGCGAGCGCGGCTTCCGTTTCGTTGGTCCGACGATCTGTTATGCGTTCATGCAGGCCGTCGGCATGGTCAACGATCACTTGGCATGGTGCGACGCACGTTTGACGCCGTAAGCCGCCCGCGTGTCGCGACACCGAAATGCTAGGTTGGGTCGAAGGCCCCGGTGAGAATCATCTGCTCGGAAATGTCGCGCGCGCGGCCATAGCGTTCGCGCGTCTCGGCCGCAGCGTTTGCCGGCAGCTCGGCGAGAATGCGCGCGAGCTCCTCGTCGAACATCGTGCCGAGCGAACGCGGGGTGTATTCGCCGCGATAGCGTAAGCGCTGCGCGATCATGAGCCGGTAGATGCGGTCGGTCGCGAGGTCTTCCATGTAGCCGTCTAACAGGCTGGCCCCGCGGCCTTCGAGCACGCCATGGCGGTAACGAATCACGGTGCGCACCGCCGCACGCGTTCCGGCGAGCGTCGTCGTGCCCACGCCGGCAGGCGATGGCCGCAGGTCCGGATGGATCGTCGCGATGTCCGGGCGTCTTCCGAGCTGATTTGGTGCGGGGAACTGTGCCACCGCGACCGCGTTTTGGTCCGGGTGTCCGGTCCACGCGCCGTCCATCAAACACGATGCCTCGTTGTGCTTATCGCGCTCGAGCACCGCGAGCGCGCGCCCGTTGAGTTCGGCATCGTCGCGGCTCGGGTAGAGCGCGGTCATCCCGCCGATCGCGAGCGCGCCGTGCTTGTGCGTGAGTTCCGGCAACAGCGTGCGAACGCGCTGGAAGAACGGCACGTCGATCGGAATCGTATTGCGGTCGGGGAGCAGCCAGCGCGGGTCGGACAGGTTGTAATGGATCAGGCTCGCCATATAGTCCCAGCGTCCCAAGTTCAATCCCACGACGTACGGCTGAAGGTTATAGAGAAATTCTTCGATCTCGTACGCCATGGGATGGGATTCAATCAGCGCCATGGCTCGGAGCGAGTCCGCCGCCCAGCCCTTCGCCTCGATGACGGCGTCGAACACTTCCCGCCACCACAGCGCCTCCTCGGCAGACTCCGACTTTGGAATGTAGATGCAGAGCGGATGGTGCAGCCGGCGGTACTCGACACGAAACGCGAGGAGAGCCACGTCGAAGAGGGATGCGCTCGTCAGCGCGTGGACGATGACGCCGGCCTGCGAAAGATGCAGCCCGCGGACGCGGTTCCACACGACGGTGCCGCTGGGTTCGATGCGCACGGTACGCCCGCGTTTCGCGTCCTCGTAACTCAGTTCGCCATAGAGTGCGGCGACGACGTTGCGGTGGCCTTGCATTAAATGGTCCCACGTATTGGCCATCGAGTCTTCGAGGTCGAGCATCACGCCGGGCGCGCCGGAATTGAGCATCTTCACGCACAGCTCGGCGTCGTCGGCCGGCCCGGTCATCTGGTTACGCTGGTCGCGGCACCAGGGCGGCAGCTCGATACGCCACGGCGATTGGGTCGCCGCAGACGGCGGCAGATAGGTCGGCAGCTCGCCCGCGAGTGCGCGCGCGATCCGCTCGCGGCGGAGCTGCGCCAGATGCTGCTGCTGCGGGACGAACCGCCGGTGCAGCGGCAGGTAGAATTCTGCGAATCCGGGCGGCAGGTCGCGTTCGAGCGCAAAACCGGCCGGGGCGACGTTCACGCGCTACGCCGGGACGGGCGCCGAGCTTTCGTAGAACTGCTCAGCCTCAGTCGACCCTGCGAGCGCGGCCGTGGACGAGCTGCCGCCGCCGACGATGCTCGCGACCGCATCGAAATAGCCCGTTCCCACCTCGCGCTGGTGACGCGTCGCGGTGTAGCCGAGCGGTTCGCTCGCGAATTCGCTTTCCTGGAACTCCGCATACGCCGTCATGCCGCGAGCTTTGAAGTCGTGCGCCAACTGGAAGAATCCGTAGTTGAGGGCGTGGAACCCGGCGAGCGTGATGAACTGGAACTTATAGCCCATCTCGGCGAGGCGCGATTGGAACGACGCGATCGACTCGCCGTCTAGCTTCTTCTTCCAGTTGAACGACGGCGAGCAGTTATACGCCAACAGCTTGCCGGGAAACCGGACGTGAATCGCATCGGCGAAACGCTGCGCTTCCGCGACGTTCGGCTCGCCGGTTTCCATCCACAGGAGGTCGGCGTACGGAGCATACGCGAGGCCTCGCGCGATGCATGCGTCGATCCCGCCGCGCGTGACGAAGAAGCCCTCGGACGTTCGTTCGCCGGTAATGAACTCGCGGTCGAGTGGATCGACGTCGCTCGTGACGAGCTTCGCGGCGTTCGCATCGGTGCGCGCGATGATCAGGGTCCGGACGCCGCAGACGTCCGCCGCCAGACGCGCCGCGACGAGGTGCCGCACCGCCTGCTGCACCGGGATCAGCACCTTGCCGCCAAGATGGCCGCACTTTTTCTCCGAGCTCAGTTGATCTTCGAAGTGCACGCCGGCCGCGCCGGCTTTAATTAAGCTCTTCATCAGCTCGAACACGTTGAGCGCGCCGCCGAAGCCCGCTTCGGCATCGGCGACGATCGGCAGGTACCAGTGCGTGCCGCCGCGGCCTTCGAGCGACTCGATCTGGTCGAGGCGCGTCAGCGCATTGTTGAGCCGTTCGACGACGGCGGGAACGCTGTTGACGGGATAGAGGCTTTGGTCGGGATACATCTCCCCGGCGAGGTTGGCGTCCGCGGCGACTTGCCAACCGCTGCAGTAGATGGCGCGCAAACCGGCGCGCGCCGCCTGCACCGCCTGATTCCCGCTGAGGGTGCCGAGCGCCGTTGTCGGCTCGGTACGCTGCAGCTCTGCCCAAAGGCGGTCGGCGCCCATTGCGGCCAGCGTGTGGTGCGGCACGACGCTGCCCTGCAGCCGAACGACGTCGGCGGCCGTGTACGGGCGTTCGACGCCGCTCCAACGGCCGTCGGACTTCCACCGCCGCGCGAGCGCCGGGGCACCTGCGATATCGCTCACTGACTCCCTCCGAATTGGACCGCCGAACCAGGAATAATGGACTGCTATACCCCGATCGCGCAGCCGCTACACCAGCGTCGGCAACGGCAGGGACGGACGGGTGCTGAGGTCCGGCCGCACCGGCGTATAGGCTTTACGCGCGCGTTCCATCAGATCGAGGGCCAGGTCGAGCTGCGGATCCTTGCCGTCGCGATAGTCGTTCGGCGCGACGTCGACGTCGTAGTCGGGCTCCGTACCGTAGTTCTCCACGCGCCAGCCGACATCCACGAACCAAAAGGAGTATTCCGGCTGCGTCGTCAGGGTGCCGTCGACGAGATGGTGGTACGGGTCGATGCCGATAACGCCGCCCCAGGTGCGTTTGCCGACGAGCGGCCCGAGCTGGTAGAGCTTGAAGCAGTGGCTGAAGATGTCGCCGTCGGAGCCTGCGAACTGGTTGGTGAGGGCGACGATGGGCCCGCCCACCGATTCCGGCGGATAGGGAATGGGCGCGCCGTAACGAGGCGCGTCGTAGCCGACGCGCTTGCGCGCCAACTTCTCCAGCAGCAGCGGCGAGACGTGTCCGCCGCGGTTGTAGCGGACGTCGACGATCAACCCTTCGCGATCGAACTCACTCAAGTAGCCGCGGTGGAACTCCGAGAATCCCCACGGCCCCATGTCGGGAATGTGCACGTATCCGACGCGCTCGCCGGTTCGTTCGTGCACGAGCTTGCGGTTTTCGTCGACCCACGCGCGATAGCGGAGCGCCGCCTCGTTCTCGAGCGCCTTGACGAGCACGGTACGTTCGTCGCCTTTCTTCGCGCGCAGCGTCACGGAAACGTGGCGCCCGGCCGCGTTGACGAGGAGCCGATCGGGAGTGACGTCGCGCGAAAGGCGCTTACCGCCGATGGCGACGATGCAGTCGCCCTCGTGCACGTTCTGTCCCGGTTCGGCGAGCGGCGAATCGCTTTCGCGATTCCACGAGTCGCCGCGATAGATGCGCTCGATGCGATAGCCGGTGCAGCCATCGTCCCAGCGGAGATCGGCGCCGAGGAATCCGCGCTGATATTGCGGCGGCTCGCGGTAATCCCCGCCCCACTCGTACGCATGCGACGTGCCGAGCTCGCCTTGCATCTCCCAAATCAGGTCCGAAAGCTCGCCGCGGGTGCGCACGCGCGGCAAGAGGGCCGCGTACCGATCGTAGACGCGGTCCCAATCGATGTCGCTCATGTCCTCGACCCAAAACTGCTCCGTTTGAAGACGCCACGCTTCCCGGTACATCTGCGCCCACTCGTCGCGCGGCACGATTTCGACGCTCGCGCGATCGAGCTCCAGCCATCCGCTGCGACGGCCCGATTCCGTGGGCGGCTTGGCGTCGTCGCCTTCCTCGGGCAACTCGTTGAGCGCGTCGATGGCGCGCAGCCGATCGTGCGAACGGTACACCAGCGTGCGCCCGTCGCGGCCCAGGCGGATTTCGTCGCATTCGGTCGCAATCGTCGCCAAACGCTGCTGTTCCAAGTCGTAGGCGAGAAGCGTGCCGTGATCTTCCCCATCCAGATCCTCGCGCCGGGTCGGCTTGATGCCCTTCACGGGGAAACGCGTAAAGAGTACGCGCTCGCGCGCCGCGACGATCTCCTTGTAGTCCCCCTCGTCGACGGGAAAACCCAGCACGCGACCCGTGATCCCCTCGAAGTCGATCTCGACGTCGGCCTGTTTTTCCGGCTTATGGTTGGACCGGTCGCGGTCGCGTCCGCGCTCGGCTTCGTGGTGAATGGGCTTGGGCTTCGGAACGAACGGGGAGGGCACGTCGGCGCGCAGCGTCACCACGAACGGCCGGCTCGCCTGCGGGAAACTGAGATCGAACTGAAGCGCGTCGTACACCGGATTGAAGTCGCGCGTCGAAATGAAGTAGAGATACTTGCCTTCGGGATCCCAGGCGGGCGATTGGTCCATGCGCAGGGGCGACGTGACGTCGTGAATCTTCCCCGACCGAATCTTCGCTACGCGAACGATCGAGGTGCCGTGCGCCGGCCACCACACGTAGGCGATGAAACGGCCGTCGGGCGAAAACGCCAAATCTTCGATCCGATGGGAAGGGCACGTGTCGAGCACGCGCACGTCGCCTTTGCGCGCGTCGACGACGCAGAGTTCGTGGCGATGATTGGCAAACGCGATGGTCCCGTCGGTGGGCGAGCACGCGAGGTCGGTGACGCGCCCGATGTCGCCGGTCGTAATGAGGCGGGGCTCGTCCAAGGCGTCGGCGCGGCAAAGAGCGATTTGCTCGTAGCCGTTCGTGTCGGTGACGAAAGCGAGCTGCTCGCCGTCGTGGAACCACTGTGAAAGGCGCGTGCGCGCGCGGCTCCCGGTCCCATGGCGGATCACCGCGCCTTCGAACAGCGGCATCGTAAACAGCTGTCCGCGCGCGTCGAAGGCGACCTGCGTGCCGTCGGGATGCGGCGAAAAGTCGGATAGCGACTCGCCGGCGTTCTCGAAGCGCCGCGCCGTTTGCGGTGCGGCGGAATGCGTCGCGATTTCGACGCGCCGCGCTTCATCGCGGACGACGTCGTAGACGCCGATCTCGGCGCCGGCACTATACACGATGCGCGTGCCGTCGGTCGACGGAAAGCGAACGTAATACTCGCTCTCGTGCGTGTGGCGGCGCACGTCGTCTCCGCGCGGCGTGCACGAGTAAAGGTTTCCGATGCCCTCATGGTCGGCGAGGAAGTAGATGCGCTCGCCGAGCCACATCGGCCAGCACGGGTTTCCGTCGGGAAGCGCGAGGAGCGCAAACGTGCCGTCGCTCGATGCGTCGACCCAGATCTCGCCCGCCGTTCCGCCGCGATAGCGCTTCCAGCGCGCCGGATCCGTCGCGTTGCGTCCGATGGCCAGCCGCCCAGCGGAAGCGAACGAAAAGGCCCGCATATGCCCGAGGTTCAGCTCGCGCGGCATCCCGCCGTCCTTTGCGATGGCGAAGCCGCGGGTCTCGCCTTCGTACCACGAGGTTGGATTGGCGACGAAATAGATCTCGCTGCCGTCGTCGCTCCAGCCGGTCGTCCATGCAAGGCTCGCGCCGAGAAAGGTGAGGCGGCGCGGTTCGCCGCCGCGCGACGGCATCACGTAGACTTCCGGATTGCCCTCGTCGGTCGATACAAAGGCGATCGATTCGCCGTCCGGCGAGATTCGCGGAAAAGAACAGGTTCCGAAGCTCACCGTGAGGCGAGCGGCGTCGCCGCCCGCTGCCGGGACGCTCCAGAGATCGTCCTCGCAGACGTAGACGATGCGGTCATGCGCTATCGTAGGATAGCGATAATAGCCCTGATCCATAGGCCAAGGGTTTGTCGCCGGACGTACCGCTCCCTTATTTTGTTTCGGGCCTGTTACGGTCGCGTGCCCGTGACGTGCAACAGGCTACCAAGCGTCGCGTTGAGCTGTGCGCTGTTCTCGATCTCGGTGAAAAACGGCACGAGGCGCGGGGTCGTCGAGCGCTGCTGAAAGGGCAGAATCGGCCCCTGCCACGCAAACTGCGTAGCGGGCTCCCCAGCGAGGCTGCGGAAGAACAGCTCCGCGCCGAGCGCGTTGGCCCAGCCGAACTCCGGCCGCGTGTAGCGCCAGTAGCCGTCCGGATAGAAGCTCTCGTGGATCAGGCCGCTTTCGCCGTCGGTTTCGGCGAGCGTCGTGATCGCCGTTGCCACTTCGATCGACGACGTCGCCGTCAGCGCGCGTCCGATGATTCCGAGCGGCCAAACGTATCCGTACGGCGTGTGCGGGCTGCCTAAGCCTTCCGCGTAGTGGCCCGAGAAGTAGAACGGATTGTCCATGCTCAGTGCAAAGCTGCGCGTCGCGAGGTACGTGGAATCGTAAGCCGAGCACCAGTCGAGGTACGGCAGTGTCGTCAGGTTGGGGATGTTTGCGTCGTCCATGAGGTTGTTGCGGCCGTTGCCGTCGGTCTCGTACGCGTACATCCAAACGCGCCGCCGGCCGTCGAAGAATCGTCCGTACTGTTCGACGCCGGCCTGGACGCGCGCGCCGAGCGTGCGCGCCGTCGAGGCGAGCGGCGCGTCGCGATAGCCATCGATCGCGAGCTGCTCGATGTCGCGCAGCGCAACCACGGCCATTGCGTTCTGCGGAATGTTGAACCGGTATTCGACCGGGTCGTCGGACGGCCGAAACGCGCCCCAGATGAGTCCGGTGTGTGGGTTATATGCGTCGTTGGTATACACGCGCTGGGGATAGCGGTAGCGGCTGCACGCCGCGTGGCGCTCCTCGCACGCGTAGGTGGAAACGACGAGCCGGAGGGCGCGATGCAGGTCTCCAGTGAACATCTTGCGATCCCGCGTGGAGCGCCAATAGACCGAAGCCAAGACGACCGGCCACGCGAGCGAGTCGATTTCCCACTTTCGTTCCCAGACGCGGTACCGCGAGTCGAAGGCGTTGGCGTAGGCGTCCTTGAGGATGTTGCGCGCATTGCGCTGGATGACGCCGACGAAGCGCGCGCGCAGAACGGGATACGGGCGTTGAAACCGGATGTAAGGTATCGTTTGCGCGGACGAATCGCGCAGCCACATCACGGGTATGTCGCCGGTTTGCACGTACGTCGTCGCGTCGTCTTCGAGGAAAAAGTCTTGCAGCAGCGTGTGAAAGAGCGAAGCGAAGCGGATGTCGCGAACGCGTTTTCCCGTGAGCGGAACCACGAGCGTTTGAGCGCCGGTTCCCACGGGCAGAGCGAGCGCGAGCATAAGGAGCGCCGCGCAGAGGGCCGCGCAGCGGAGGAATGGGGACGGCACTATGGGGATGGCGGCTTCGCGCTGCCGCTTTCGAGACCTCGCAGGAGGTTCGTTCTCGCCGCGGGCCGCAAACAGAAACTGCCGTGACGAACGCATCTGACGCCGAGCTGTTGCGCGAGTTCGAACGACGTAGCCCACGTGCATTGGCGCGCGCGATATCGCGCGCCGAGGAGGGCCGCGGAGGCGAGCTCGTGCGGACGCTCTACGGCAAAACGGGCCGCGCGATGACGATCGGTTTGACGGGTCCGCCCGGTGTCGGAAAGTCGACGCTCGCGTCGGGGCTCGTTCGCAAGGCGCGTTCCTTGGGCAAGCGCGTCGGCGTCGTCTCCGTGGATCCCAGCTCGCCGTTTTCGCACGGTGCGCTCTTGGGCGACCGCATTCGCCTTACGGAACACTTCACCGACGAAGCCGTGTTCATTCGATCGATGGCGAGTCGCGGACATCTCGGCGGGCTCGCCGGTGCGACCGCCGATGCCGTGCTCTTGATGGACGCGTTCGGCTTCGACGTCGTGCTCGTGGAAACGGTCGGCGTCGGGCAGAGCGAAGTCGCCATCGCCGAGCTCGCCCAGACCACGCTGGTGGCGCTGCAGCCCGGCAGCGGCGACTCTATCCAAGTGCTCAAAGCCGGGATCATGGAGATCGCCGACGTGTTCGTCGTCAACAAAGGCGATCACCCGATGGCTAACCAGCTGCACCGCGAAATTCGCTCGACGATGCAGATGCTCGAGTGGAGCGGATGGATTCCGGAGCTCGTGACCACGCAGGCGCTGGCCGGTGAAGGCATCGACGAACTTTGGAGCGCCATCGAGCGCCACGTGGCCTATCTCAACGAAACCGGCGAAATCGAAGGGCGAAGACGCGAAGCCTTCACGCATCAAGTCCGTCAGCTCGCGATGGGACGGTTGCGGGAGCGCCTCGACCGTGCCCTCGGCGACGGTCCGCGCGAGGGCATGGATCCGTACGAGGCGGCGGATCGCGTGCTCGCCGGCCTTACGGATTTTTAGGGAAAATCTCGAGGATGCGTCGAAAAAGCGGGGCCCTATGAAGATGATCGAGCGTTCCAGCGGTCTCGGAGCGCAGACGACGCCCGAGTTCGAGGAGCAGCGCACACGCTGGCAGGAGCGCTCGGCGAAGGGCCGTCCGCGCAAAGGCCCGGGCTCGGGCGCATGCGACCGCACGATCTCCGACGTCCCGCTGAAGAAAGTCTACGACCCACAGGACGTTGCGGCGCTCGACCTCGGGCACGATTTGGCGTGGCCGGGGGAGTTTCCGTACACGCGCGGCATCCACGCCAACGGCTACCGGGACCGCCTCTGGACGATGCGGCAGTTCGCCGGATTCGGCACGGCGGCGCAAACCAACGCACGCTACCACTTCCTGCTGGAGCACGGCCAGCACGGTCTCTCCGTCGCATTCGACATGCCGACCCTCATGGGTTACGACTCCGACGCCCAGCAGGCACGCGGCGAAGTGGGCCGCTGCGGCGTCGCAATCGACTCGCTCGCGGACATGGAACTGCTCTTCGACGGCATCGACATGGGCGAGATCACGACCTCGATGACGATCAACGGGCCCGCATGCATCGCGCTCGCGCAATACGTCGCGGCGGCGGAAAAGAAGGGGATTCCCCGCGCGCGATTGGGCGGCACCATTCAAGCGGACATCCTAAAAGAATACATCGCGCAGAAGGAATGGATCTTTCCCCCACGCCCGCACATGCGCATCATCGTCGATATGATCGACTTCTGCACGCGCGAGATGCCGAAGTGGAACACGATATCGATCTCCGGCTACCACATCCGCGAAGCGGGTTCGACGGCCGCGCAGGAGCTGGCGTTCACGCTCGCCGACGGATTCGCGTACGTCGAAGCCTGCATGGCGGCCGGAATGGACGTCGACTCCTTTGCGCCCCGGCTTTCGTTTTTCTTCAACTCGCACATCGACTTCTTTGAAGAAATTGCAAAGTTTCGTGCGGCGCGCCGAATCTATGCCCGGCGCATGCGCGAGACGTACGGCGCGAAAAATCCGCGCTCGTGGCAGCTCCGCTTCCACACTCAGACCGCGGGCTGCAGCGCGACGGCTCAGCAGCCCGAGAACAACATCGTGCGGGTGGCCTTCGAAGCCATGGCGGCCGTCCTCGGCGGCACGCAGTCTCTTCACACCAACTCGATGGACGAAGTGCTCGCGCTGCCCACCGAAAAATCGGTGGAAATTGCCTTGCGGACGCAGCAGGTGCTGGCCTACGAGACCAACGTGACGAACGTCGTCGATCCGCTCGGCGGGTCGTACTACGTCGAGGCGCTCACCGAGGAGATGGAGCGGCAGGCGGAGTCCTACTTCACCCAGATTGCCGAATACGGCGGCGTGATCGAGGCGATCGAGGCGGGCTTCTTTCAGCGTGAGATCGCCGAGGCGAGCTACCGATACCAGCGTTCGATCGAAACGAAAGAGCGCATCGTGGTCGGCGTCAACGCATTCGCGAAGGAAGAGTCGCGCGCGGGCATGGAGCTCTTGAAGATCACCGAGGAAACCGAACGCGAGCAGGGCCGCGCGGTGCAAACCGTGCGCGATCGCCGCGATTCCGACGGAGTGCCGCTGGTCTTGGAGCGCCTGCAGCGCGCCTGCGGCGACCCGAAGGACAACCTGATGCCGCACCTCATCGACTGCGTCAACGCGTACTGCACCGAAGGCGAGATCGTCGAAGCGATGGCTCAGATATACGGCCGCTACACCGAGGCGGCGGTGCTTTGAAGCATCGCAGGACGATCCGCCGCCGCACCGACATCGAGCTCTATCGCCTCCGGCGAACGCTATCCACCGTGATGCGCAAGCTCGAGGAAGCGCTGCGCCTTAGCCGCGAGAAAGACGGACATAGAGATGAACGATCGGCCGCTTCGCGTCGTCATCGCTAAGGCGGGACTCGACGGGCACGACCGCGGCGCGAAGGTCATCGCGCGTGCCTTGCGGGATGCCGGAATGGAGGTCATCTACACCGGCCTCTTTCAGACGCCGGAGCAGATCGTACAGACGGCGATTCAGGAAGACGCCGACGGCATCGGCCTTTCGATCCTATCCGGCGCGCACATGACGCTGTTTCCGCTGGTCGTCGAGCAGCTCGCGGCCCAGGGCGCCGGCGACATCGTGTTTTTCGGCGGGGGCACGATTCCCCCGGACGATGCGCAACGGCTGCGCGACCGTGGCGTGCGGGAGATCTTCACCCCGGGTGCGCCGCTGCAGGACATCGTGGAGTTCGTCCGGCGCGAGTGCGGTAAACGCCGAGCCTTGGTCGGCTAACATTTCAGCGATGGGAACGGTTCGAACGCGCGTCGCGCCGTCGCCGACGGGCGATCCGCACGTGGGGACCGCATACGTCGCGCTCCTGAATTACTGCTTTGCAAAGAAGCACGGCGGCGCATTCGTGCTGCGCATCGAGGACACCGACCGCGCGCGCAGCACGCCGGAGAGCGAACGCGCGATCCTCGAAGCGCTGCGCTGGTGCGGACTATCGTGGGATGAGGGGCCGGACGTCGGGGGGCCGTACGGCCCCTATCGGCAGAGCGAACGATCGAGCATCTACCGGCGTTACGCCGACGACCTGGTCGCGCAAGGGCACGCCTTCAAGTGCTTTTGCACCACGCAGCGCTTGGACGAAATGCGCGTGGCGCAGCGCGCGGCCGGCCGGCCCTCCCGCTACGACGGCCGCTGCCTCACGTTTTCGCCCGACGACGTGCGCCGTCGCGAGGAGGCCGGCGAACCGTACGTCGTGCGTTTGCGCGTTCCAGACGAGGGCGTCTGCGTCGTCGAAGACCTGCGGCGAGGGCCGATTGCCTTCGAGTATTCGAGCGTCGACATGCAGGTGCTCGTGAAGTCCGACGGCATGCCGACGTATCACCTCGCCAACGTCGTGGACGATCATTTGATGGAAATCACGCACGTTTTTCGCGGCGAAGAGTGGGTGTCGAGCGCGCCGAAACATCTGTTGCTGTATTCCTATTTCGGCTGGGAGCCGCCGAAGATGATGCACCTGCCGCTGCTGCGCAATCCCGACAAGAGCAAGCTCAGCAAACGCAAGAATCCCACCGGCATCCTCTTTTTCAAGGCGATGGGTTATCTGCCCGAAGCGCTGATGAATTTCTTGGCCCTCCTCGCGAACGCCGCGCGCGAGGGCGAGGACGAGCTGATGGATCTGTCGGCGATCGTTCGGCGCTTCGAACTCGAGCACGTGCCGACCGGCGGCCCAGTGTTCGATACCGATAAGCTGGCCTGGCTCAACGCGCGTTATCTGCGCGAGCGCCTCGATCCGCAGGCGTTCGTGGCCCGCGTGCGTCAATGGGCGGCCTCGCCCGAACGCTTGGCTCATCTGGCTCGCGTTGCGGCGCCGCGCATCGAGCGCCTCAGCGACCTCGGTCCACTCCTCGCATTTCTCTTCTCGGGACGGTTGGCACTGCGGCCGGAGGATTTACGCAGCGCCAAGCTCGACGACACCGAGGTGCGTAAAGCCTTGGAGCTCGCGCTGGCGGAGGTCGACGCACTGCCGGCATGGCGCGCCGACGAATTCGAAGGCGTTCTCAAGCGCGTCGCAGAGGGGCTCGGAAAGAAGCCGCGCGACGTGGCGCGCACGTTCTACGTCGCGATCACCGGAAGCCCGACCTCGATTCCACTGTTCGACTCGATGGAGCTGCTGGGGCGTGACCTGGTGCGCGAGCGGCTGCGCGACGCGTCGCGCATCGCGGGCGCGGCGGCATGATCCGCGCGATCGTTCTCGCGGCGGGCAAAGGTACGCGCATGAAGAGCGAGCGGTCGAAGGTGCTGCACGAAATTTGCGGCCGCCCGATGCTGTGGTACGTCATCGCTGCGTTGCGGGCAGCCGGCATCGACGATGTTACCGTCGTCGTCAACGACGAGCTGGAAGCGGCGATGGGGAGCTTCGGCGTGACGGCAGTGGTGCAGCGCGAACAGCTCGGGACGGGCCATGCGGTGCGCGTCGCGCTCGAACGGCTGACCCCGCAGGCCGGCGGCCGGATCGTGGTTGCATGCGGCGACATGCCGCTGGTCAGCGCCGAGCTGTTCGAAGCGATGGCTGGCGCGCTCGGAGACAGCGGTGAAAGCGGCGCTGCGATGGCGCTCCTCACGGCCAAGATGCCGCAGCCGTCGTACTTCGGCCGCATCGTGCGCGACGGCGAACGTGTGGAACGGATCGTCGAAGTTCGCGATGCGAACGCGGAAGAGCTGGCGATCGACGAGATGAACGCCGGAATCTACGCCTTCGACGAAGAAGCGCTGCGCGAAGCGGTGGAGCATCTGCGCGACGACAACGCGCAGTCGGAATACTACCTCACCGATACGGTCGCGTATTTTGCCGACCGCGGCAGAGCGGTTCGCCCGATTCCTGCGAACGATCACCGCGACGTACTGGGGATCAACGACCGCGTCGAGCTGGCTAGGGCACGCACTGAGATGAACGCGCGGCTGTGCATCCGGTACATGCGCGACGGCGTGACGATCGTCGATCCCCTGACGACCTATCTCGAGCCGGAGCTCGAAATCGGGGCCGACACCGTCATCTATCCAAACTCGACGCTCTCCCGGCTTTCGCGCTTGGGCCGGGAGTGCGTCGTGGGGCCGAACGCGCGTCTTTCCAATGCGACGCTCGGCGAACGGGTGACGATCCGGGAGAGCGTCGTCATCGATACGGAAATTGGTAACGACGTCTCGGTTGGCCCATTCGCCCATCTCCGCGGCGGGACGCAGCTCGCGGACGGCGTGCACGTCGGAAACTTCGTGGAGATCAAGAAATCGAAGCTCGCACGCGGCGTGAAGGTCAGCCACCTTTCCTACGTTGGCGACGCGACGATCGGTGAAGAGACGAACATCGGCGCGGGAACCATCACGTGCAATTTCGACGGCGAACGAAAGAACGCGACGATCGTCGGCCGTAGCGCGTTGATCGGCTCCAACACGTCATTGGTGGCTCCCGTGACGATCGGCGACGGCGCCCTGACCGGAGCCGGCTCCGTCGTGACGCGCGATGTCGCCGCCGGCGAGCGCGTCGCCGGCAACCCAGCGCGTCCCCTGCCGAAGAAATAAGCCATGGCGCTGCGCCACCCCATTTTCGGCAGCGCGATCCTCGCCGTTGCGCTCTTGCTCCTCGCCGCGTGCGCGAGTGCCTCGATCGCGCGGCCCAACGCGCTCGACCGACGCGTCGACGCGCTCAGCGCCGGCGCCCTCTTGTCCCAACCGGCGGCCGCCCTCGTCGACCCGGCGCGCCAGGCTGCCGCGCTGCGCCGCACGCATTGGACGCTCTTCGGATGGATAGCGATCGAGCTGTTCGAGGCCGCCGCGCTCTTCTATCTGTGGAGCTCGGGCGCCGCGGCCGCGCTGCGTGACGCGTTCCGGCGACGCATGCGCTCCGAATGGTACGTGCGGTTTCTCTTCGGGGCGGCGCTCGCGCTCGTCGCACGCGTCGCCGCGGCGATTCCATCGTTCTATCTGTACCGCGTCGACCGCGTCTTGCAGCTCACAACCGAGCTGACGCGTATCTGGGCGCTCTATTGGGCGTTCCACACGGTGCTCGCGATGGTCGTCGCCGGAGTGATCGCCGCGGTGGTTCTCTGGCTTGCCGATCGAACGCATCAGTGGTATGCGTACACGATCGTCGCTATCTTGGCGGCGAGCGTGGGGTGGTCGTACGCCGGCCCGTACCTTCAGGCTCCCACGCGCGACGTTCGACCCCTCGGGGGCGCTGCAGGCTCGCGTCTCAATGCCCTCCTGCTGCGCGCCGGCGTCGCACGTGCGGCGGTGTTGGAAAGTGCGGACGATTCGGCGCGCGTCGCGGTGCTCGGTGCCGGGAAGGGTCGGCGAATCGTGCTTACGCACGGCCTCCTCGCCGGCGACACGGAACCCGAAGTCGAGTATCGCGTCGCCTACGACCTCGGACGCATCGCGCACGGCGACTTGCTTTCGATCGCGCTCATCGAGGGTGGGATCATCATCGTCTTCGCGACGATGGCAATCGTGATTGCCGACCGCGTGCGCTTCCGCCGCGACGACGATCCACTCTCGCGTCTCGCAATCGTCGGAGCGCTCTTCGCGCTCGTCTATCTCGCCGCCGTTCCGGTTCGCAACGCCGCGCTGCGCTCGTACGACTTTGATGCGGACCGTTATGCCGTCGCGCTCACCAACGACCCGGCCGCCGCCGTGCGCGCGCTCGTGCGCTCGAGCGACCAGCGCATGGAAGAGGTGTGTCCCGAAACGGCGGCCTCGCTCTTTCTTTCCACGGCCGCAGGCATTGGCGCGCGCGTCGCTGCGATCAACCGCGTTCCGGAACGATGTAACTATTGACGAAACGCATCGCGGCCTCGGTCTCGCCGCCGACCCACAGCATGACGCCGTCGGCGGAGGCGACCACGAGGGACGGGAGCGCGTCGCGCTCGGCGGCGGTGAACGGTCCCAACACGTGATCGACGCTGTCGTACTGCGGTCGGCCAACTCCGACGCGAATGCGCGGAAAGGCCTCGCCGATCGTCGCGATCACGGAGCGCAGCCCGTTGTGTCCTCCGTGTCCGCCGGCGGCGCGCATACGCAGCTTGCCGAACGGCAAGTCCATGTCGTCGCTCACGACTAAGACGCCGGCGGAAGGCACGCGATACCACGACGAGATCAGGCGCACCGGCGTGCCCGACAGATTCATGAACGACGTGGGTTTGACGAAGACGATGCCGCGGTCGGGATCGAGTGCCTGCACCGCGCCGTCCTTGCGCTTCCAGGTCGCGACGCCGCACCGCCGCGCCACTTCGTCGACGACCATGAAGCCGACGTTGTGGCGCGTGGCGGCATACTCTTTACCGGGATTGCCGAGGCCGACGACGAGCCGCCGCTCGGCCAGGCTAGTGCGCCTCGGACGGCGCCGCGGAGTCCGCGCCGATCACTTCGGGCTCGGCGGCTTCCGGCGCACCCGGCACCGCTTCCTCGAGCTCGCGGGCCGTGCGCGACGGCTCGATGGCGACGATCACGGTTTCCGGCGGCGTCAGCAGCTTGAAGCCGGAGGGTAACGGGACGTCGGCGGCGGTTGCGTGCTCGTGGACGCCCAGGGCCGTCACGTCGATCTCCAGGTGCTCGGGAATGCGGTTGGCAGGGCCTTCGACCTCGAGCTCGTGTAGAAGCACGTCCATGACCGCGCCGGAGTTCCGCACGCCGTCGGCGACGCCGACGGTCACGATCGGCAGACGCGTGTCCACCGTCTCGTCGGCCGATACGCGCTGCAGGTCGGCGTGCACGATGCGGCGCGAAACGGGATGCAGCTGGATCTGCCGCACGAGGGCGGTTTGCCGCGTACGGCCGCCGTCGGTCAGGGTGACGATCGCATTGCGTCCGCCGTGGTGCAGCAGCTCCTGGAAGGCGTGGGCGTCGACGGCGATGTGCTCCGCTACCGCGCCGTGACCGTAGACGACGGCGGGAATCTTGCCGCGGGCGCGAAGCGCGTGCGCGCCGGTCGTGCCGAGCTTCTCCCGGCGCTCGATAGTCAGGTTGAGGTCGTTGGTTGCCACGATTTGTTTTCCTTAGCTAGACGGCGGCGACGGCTTCCGGCGGCGCGCCCAGGAGGCCGTTGGGCGGCTCATCTCCCGCGAACAGCTCCGAAACGGACCGGTTTGTGGTGATGCGGTTGATCGCATCGGCAAAAATTTGTGCGATCGAAAGCTGCACGAACTTTGGATGGTTCGCCGCATCTTCGAACGGCACGGTGTTCGTGATCAGCACCTTCTCGATCTCGGATTGCTCGAGCACGTCCACGGCCTCGCCGGCGAAGAGGCCGTGGGACGCGACGGTGTACACCCGCGTCGCTCCCCGCCGTTTGATCGCACTCGCGGCCTTGGCCAGCGTTCCGCCCGTCGAGATCATGTCGTCCACGACAACCGCGACCTTCCCCGCGACGTCGCCCACGATGTCGGTCACCTCGGCGACGTCGGGCTCGGGCCGGCGCTTGAAGACGATCGCGAGCGAACTGTTGAGCCGCTTGGCGAAGAGTTCCGCGCGATGAACGCCGCCCGCGTCGGGCGAGACGACGACGATCTTATCGTCGGAGAGCCCTTCTTTCTTCAAATGATTGCAGAGGACGGGCATCGCCATGAGGTTGTCGACCGGCATGTCGAAAAAGCCTTGGATCTGTGCGGCGTGGAGGTCCATCGTGACGATACGCCGCGCGCCGGTCACTTTCAGCAGATTGGCGATGACCTTGGCGGAGATCGGCTCGCGCCCTTTGGTCTTCTTGTCCTGTTTCGCATAACCGTAGTACGGGATGACCGCGGTAATGCGGGCGGCCGATGCCCGGCGCAGCGCGTCGATCATCAGCAGAAGCTCCATCACGGCGTCGTTGACGCCGTTGCCGTTGGACGCTTTGCAGATGGATTGCACGACGAAGACTTCCGATCCGCGGACGTTCTCGCCGATCTCGACCCGGGTTTCCTCGTTGCGGAACTCGGAGACGAGGGCCTTACCGACGTGCAGGCGCAGGCGCTTGGCGATCTCTTCGGCCAGCGCGGGATTCGAATTCCCGCAGAACAGAAGCGGCTGGTTCACGGCTCGAAGGTCGTTCGCTGGCTGAATCGTTCGGCCCTCGGGGGCGGTTGTAGGTAGAAGTGGCTCAAGATTTTCGCTTGGCTTCCCCCTTTGCGCTCGCCGGGGATCAACCGGCCGCGACGGAGGCGTTGGCCCGTGGCGTTCTCCGCGGTGATCGCGTGCAGACCCTGCTCGGCGTCACCGGCAGCGGCAAAACGATGGCGATGGCACGCACGATCGAGCTCGTTCGCAAGCCGACGCTCGTCCTTTGTCACAATAAGACGCTGGCGGCGCAGCTCTGCGCGGAATTCCGAATTTTTCCCGGACAACGCGGTCGAATACTTCGTCTCGTACTTCGACTACTATCAGCCCGAGGCGTACGTTCCCTCGACCGACACCTACATCGAGAAGGACAGCTCGATCAACGATGAGATCGAGCGGCTGCGTCACTCCGCGACGCAGTCGCTGCTCACGCGGCGCGACACGCTGATCGTCGCGTCCGTGTCGTGCATCTTCGGCCTGGGTTCGCCGTCGGACTACATGGAGATGTCCGCCCGGGTGCGCGTCGGCGATCAGTTCGATCGCGACGTGCTGCTGCGCAAGCTGGTCGACATGCAGTACCGCCGCAACGACCTCAACCTCGTGCGCGGCACGTTTCGCGTCCGCGGCGACACGCTCGAGTTCGTCGGCGTGGATGAGGAGCTGGTGCACCGCATCGAGTTCTTTGGCGATGAGATCGAGGGCATCAACGTCGTGAACCTGCTGACAGGCGAGTACGTTCAGGCGAAGAACGATCTGACGATCTTTCCGGCCAAGCACTTCATCACTCCGGAGGAAAAAGTGCGCCGCGCAATCGTGTCGATCGAAGCGGAGCTCGACGATCGACTGGGCTACTTCCGGCGGAGCGGAAAGCTGCTGGAGGCGCAGCGGCTCGAGATGCGAACCCGGTACGACCTCGACATGCTCCGCGAAGTCGGCTACTGCAACGGCATCGAAAACTACTCGCGGCATCTCACCGGCCGCGAGCCCGGCTCGACGCCCTGGTGCCTGATCGATTTCTTCCCGAAGGACTACCTGCTCTTCGTCGACGAGTCGCACGTGACGCTCCCGCAGGTGCACGGTATGTACGCCGGCGACCGCTCGCGCAAGGAAGTCCTCGTCGAACACGGTTTCCGCCTTCCGAGCGCGCTCGACAACCGGCCGCTGACCTACGACGAGTTCGACCGCCACGTGGCGCAGGCGGTGTACGTGTCGGCGACGCCGGGGACGTACGAGACGGGGCGCAGCGCACAGGTGGTCGAGATGATCATCCGGCCGACCGGCCTCGTGGATCCCGAAGTCGAGGTCCGGCCGACCCGCAACCAGGTAGACGATCTGATGGAGCAGATCGCGGCGCGTGCCGCGCGCAAGGAGCGCGTGCTCGTGACGACGCTCACGAAGAAGATGGCCGAGGATCTCACGGACTACCTGTTGGAAAACGGTCACAAGGTGCGCTACCTGCACAGTGAGGTCGATACGCTCGAACGCGTCGCCATCTTGCGCGACCTGCGCGCCGGCGTCTTCGACGTGCTCGTCGGCATCAATCTGCTGCGGGAAGGCCTCGACCTCCCGGAGGTCTCGCTCGTGGGCATCCTCGATGCCGACAAGGAAGGCTATCTGCGCAGCGGCACGTCGCTGATTCAGACGATTGGGCGCGCGTCGCGCAACGTCGACGGCAAAGTGATCATGTACGCCGACGTCGTTACCGAGTCGATGGCGCGAGCGATTGGCGAGACGCATCGCCGCCGGCAGGTGCAGCTGGCGTACAACCGCGAGCACGGCATCGAACCGAAGTCGGTCCGCAAGCAGATCCACGACATCCTGAGCATGGTGGGTGCGACGCGGGAAGACACCGCGCGTTTGAAGCTCGAGAAACTGCCCCGCGACGCGGCCCTGAAGATGGCTCGCGACGTCGAGCGAAACATGCGGGACGCCGCCGCCAATCTGGAGTTCGAGAAGGCGGCGGCGCTGCGCGACGAGCTGATCGAGCTGCGCAAGCAGATCGGCGGCAACGAGTCGATTCTGTTCGGCGGGAAGGCGCCGAAGATTTTCGACAAGGCGCTGGCCGAACTCGTCGGCGGTTAACGGGAGTCCCAGGTTTTCCGATGACGGTGTTCACGCGCACGATTCTGAGCGCTCCCGAGGCGGTGCTCGAGCTCGTGCTCATCTGCGCCGCCGTGGGATGCTTTGTCGGCCTCCACGCTATGCTGCAGCGCCGCCTGCGCAGCGAAGTGCTGCGGCGGCACAACGACGTCGCGGGGTACCTCTTCTCGGCGGTTGGCGTACTCTACGCGGTCGTGCTCGGCTTCGTCGTCGTCGTCGTTTGGGAAAAGTACGACGCGACCGTATCTAACGTCGAGAGAGAGGTCGACGCCGCCGCGGACGTGTACCACAGCGTCACCGCATTCGATCGTACCCCGCGTGCGATCGTGCGCTCCGATCTGCGGCGCTACGCGCGCATCGTCGCCGACGTGGAATGGCCGGCCATGGCGCGCGGGCTCGACGTGCCCGAAGACGACGCCCGCGTGCTCGAGGACGCGTCGTATCGCATCAACACGTTCCCGTCCAAAGGATTCACGCAGTTCGCTGCCCAGCAGGCCGCGATGGCCGACATGCAGCGCGTATTCGACGCGCGCCGCGAACGGTTGATCCGATCCGTTCCCTCGGTGCCTACGGTGCTTTGGTTCGCATTAATCGCGGGCGCGCTCGCCATGGTGGCGTTTTGCTACATCTTCGGCGTGGAGAACCGCCCGGCGCAACTGATGATGACGGCGCTCCTCGTAGGGCTGATCGCCATCCTCTTCGTCGTGATCGGCGAATTCTCGACGCCGTTCTCGGGTTCGGTCAGCATCTCGTCGGACGGATGGACCTACCTCGAGCAGCACTTGCCGACGATTCCGTAATCGATCGTGCGTCGCATCGACCTCGTACTCTTCGACCTGGACGATACCCTGCACGACGACACGTTCGCGTACCAAAGCGCGGCCGAAGAGGTCGCGCGCGAGGTTGCCGCGGAGCACGGCGTCGACGCGCTCGCACTCAAGGCGGCATACATCGCGCAGGCCGAGGGCTTTTGGGAGCGCCTCACGGCCGACGCTTTGAACGTCAAGCTGGCGACGATCCGTGCCGCCCTGTGGCAGACGGCGCTCGATGAGGTCGGCGCGGGCAGCGACGCCGATCTGGCGCGGCGAAGCGCCGAGCGCTACAACGCGTACCGCGCGAAGTACTACACGCTTTTCCCCGGTGCCGTCGAGCTCTTGCGTGCGCTGCGCGACCGCGGCAAGAAGCTCGGCATCGTGACGAATGGCCTGTCGGAAACTCATCGCGAGAAGATCGCGCTCCTGCGCGTCAGCGAATTCTTCGACGCGATCTTCCTCGCCGACGAGGTGGGGATGGTGAAGCCCGACCCGCTGCTGTTCGCGCACGCTTGCCGCACGCTGGGGGGGTTGCCCGCGCACGGCGCCATGGTGGGCGACCGGTACGAGCGCGACATGCGCGGCGCGATCGACGCCGGGCTCTACACGATTTGGCTCAACGTGCGGGGAGAAGAGCTGCCGCCCGGAGCCGCGCCCCCCGATGCGACCTGCGGCTCGATTGCCGACGCCGGTCGCATCCTTCTTTCCCCAGTTGTTGTATCCTAAGTGACGTGTCGATAGACTCCATCGTCATCAAGGGCGCGCGCGAGCACAACCTCAAGAACGTAGACCTCGAGCTGCCGCGTAACCGGCTGATCGTCGTCACCGGCCTGTCGGGTTCCGGCAAGTCGTCGCTCGCATTCGACACGATCTATGCCGAAGGCCAGCGGCGGTACGTCGAGTCGCTGTCGTCGTACGCGCGGCAGTTCCTCGGTCAGATGGAGAAACCCGACGTCGACTATATCGAGGGCCTGTCGCCGGCCATCTCGATCGACCAGAAATCGACTTCGCGCAATCCCCGCTCGACGGTCGGGACCGTAACCGAAATCTACGACTACCTGCGGCTGATGTTCGCTCGGGTCGGAACGCCGCATTGCTATCAATGCGGGCGCGAGATCAGCTCGCAGTCGAGCGAGCAGATCGTCGATGCCGTCGCGGAGCTTCCCGAAGGCACCCGCGTCACGCTGCTCGCGCCGATGGTGCGCGGCCGCAAAGGCGAGTATACGAAGCTCTTCGAGGAAATCGCGAAGGAGGGGTTCTCGCGCGTTCGTGTCGACGGCGAGACGAAGGACCTCCGTGAGAAGATCGTGCTGGACAAGAAGCGCAAACACACGATCGAGGTCGTCGTCGACCGGCTGGTGATGAAGCCGGAAGTGCGCAAGCGCCTCGCGGATTCGGTCGAGACGACGCTGCGGCTGTCCAGCGGCATCGTCACCGCGTTGCTCGATGCAGGCGGCTCGGAGCGACCGAAAGAGCTCACCTACAGCGAGGCGTTCGCGTGCGTCTATTGCGGGCTCTCGTTCGAAGAGCTCGCCCCGCGGCTCTTTTCGTTCAATTCGCCGTACGGCGCATGTCCCGCGTGCAGCGGCCTGGGCGAGAAGGTCGAGATCGACCCGTGGAAGGTGATTCCCGACCGCGGTAAGTCGATCGCTGCCGGTGCCATCGTGCCGTGGAGCCGGTCGCTGGGCAGCGGACGCTATCCGTCGATGAACCCGTACTATCTGCAGCAGCTCGAGCGCGTGCTGCGGCGGTATCGCGCGAAGATGACCACGCCGGTCGAGCAGCTTTCCGACGAGGTGCTCGACGTCGTGCTCTACGGGACGGATCGCGAGCAGACGTTCGCGTACACGTCGCGCGGCGGAAAGACGTGGGAGTACCGGGCGTCGTTCGAAGGTGTCGTGAATAACCTTCAGCGCCGGTACGGCGAGACGTCGAGCGAGCTCGTGAAGGAAGACATCGAAAAATACATGTCGGCGTCGACGTGTCCCACGTGCAAGGGCGCGCGGCTCAAGCCCGAGGCGCTCGCCGTGACGATCGGCGAGCGAAACGTCGACGATCTCACGCGCATGTCGATCGAGCAGCTGGAGCGGTTTTTCCGCGCGCTTACCTTGACGGCGCGCCAAGAACAAATCGCGAACCAAATCGTCAAGGAGATTCGAGCGCGGCTCGGATTCCTGACCAACGTTGGTTTGAACTATCTGACGCTCGCACGGTCGGCGACGACGCTGGCGGGCGGAGAGTCTCAGCGCATCCGTCTCGCGACGCAGATCGGCAGCGCCCTCGTGGGCGTGCTCTACATCCTCGACGAGCCGTCGATCGGGCTGCACCAGCGCGACAACGACCGCCTCCTCGCCACGCTCAAGACGCTGCGCGACCTCGGCAATACGCTGATCGTCATCGAGCACGACGAGGACACGATGCGCACGGCCGACGTCGTGGTGGACATCGGTCCCGGCGCGGGTGCGGAGGGTGGTGAAATCCTTACCGCCGGAACGCTCGCCGATGTCATCGCGAACCCCGGCTCGGAGACCGGCGCCTACCTGTCCGGGCGCAAGTTCATCCCGATTCCGCGCCGGAGGCGCGAGCCGCGCGGCTGGCTCGCGGTGCAGAACGCGCGTGCAAACAACCTGCGGGGCCTCGACGTGCGTTTTCCGTTGGGCGTCTTCGCCGCCGTCACCGGCGTGAGCGGGAGCGGAAAGTCGACGCTCGTGAATGAGGTGCTCGTGCGCGCGCTCAATCAGCATTTGCACCGGCAGCCGCCGGGCGGCACGTACGGCAGCGTCAAAGGCGCCGCTCAGCTCGACAAGCTGGTCGTCATCGACCAGTCGCCGATCGGCCGCACGCCGCGCAGCAACCCGGCGACGTACACGGGGACCTTCGACCACATCCGCGAACTCTTTTCGCTCGTGCCGGAGTCGCGGATGCGCGGGTATACGCCGGGACGGTTTTCGTTCAACGTCAAGGGGGGCCGGTGCGAGGCCTGTCAAGGCGACGGCATCATCAAGATCGAGATGCATTTCTTGCCGGACGTCTACGTGCCGTGCGAGGTGTGCAAGGGGCGGCGATACAACGCGCAGACGCTCGAGGTGAAGTACAAGGGCAAGACGATCGCCGACGTGCTCGAGATGCGCGTGGACGAAGCGAACGAATTCTTCACCAATATCCCGCGCGTGCACAACAAGCTGCGCACGATCTGCGACGTGGGCCTCGGCTACATCAAAATGGGCCAGCCCGCAACGACGCTTTCGGGTGGTGAGGCGCAGCGCGTGAAGCTCGCGACGGAGCTCTCGCGCCGCTCGACCGGGCGAACCTTCTACGTCCTCGACGAACCAACGACGGGTTTGCACTTCGCCGACATCCACAAGCTGCTCGACGTTCTGCAGCGGCTCGTGAAGCTGGGCAACACGGTGCTCGTCATCGAGCACAACCTCGACGTGATCAAGACCGCGGACTATCTGATCGACTTGGGTCCCGAAGGCGGCGATCGCGGCGGGACGGTCATAGCCACGGGCACGCCCGAAGACGTCGCCGCCAGCGCCGATTCGTATACCGGCGCCTACCTGGTGCCGGTGCTGCAGGATCAACGTGCGGTGGGGCATCACGTGCCCGACGAAGCGGAGCTGGAACGGCTCGAACGCGAGAATCTCTTCGTGCTCGACGATCTCGCGAGAACCGGCCGGGTGCCGGTTGAAGCCTAAGGCCGAACAACGCGCGCGGCAGTTGCGCGCGCAAATCGACGAAGCAAACCATCGCTATTACGTCCTCGACGATCCGCAGATCGGCGACGGGGAATTCGACGCGCTGCTTCGCGAGCTCGCAGCGTTGGAGCGCGAGTACCCGAAGCTGCTGACGCCGGATTCGCCGACCCAGCGCGTCGGCGCCCCGGCGTCGGCACGGTTCGGCGCCTACGAACACGCGCGGCCGATGCTCAGTCTGGCGAACGCCGTCTGCGTTGACGAGCTTCGGGCCTTCGACGAACGCGCGCGCAAAGCGGCGGGCGGCCCGGTGGAGTACGTCTGCGAGCTAAAGATCGACGGACTGGCTGTGGCCCTCGACTACCGCGGCGCGGTGCTCGTGCGCGGCGGTACGCGCGGCGACGGGCGAATCGGTGAAGACGTCACGCCGAATCTGCGCACGATCAAGACGATCGCACTGCGGCTGCGTCCCGGCGCGCCGGACGAGCTCGTGGAAGTGCGGGGCGAAGCCTACTTGCGCAAGAGCGATTTTCTGCGGCTCAACGCGGAGCGCGAACGTGACGGGCTGGCGGCATTCGCCAACCCCCGCAACGCGGCGTCGGGCGGCGTGCGCCAGCTCGATCCGGCGCTGACCGCCCGGCGCAGCCTCTCGTTCTTCGCATACCAGCTCGTGGTGCCGGAAGCGCCGTCACAATGGGTCGCCTTGGAGCGTCTGCGCGCGTTCGGCCTTCCCGTGAACCCCAACGTCGCGCGCGCGCCGGCGATCGGGAACGTGATCGCCTACTGTGAGGAATGGGAGCGCCGCCGGGACGAACTCGATTACGAGATCGACGGCGTCGTCGTCAAGGTAAACGATCGAGCTTTGCAGGATCGTCTCGGCGTCGTCGCTCGGGATCCGCGGTGGGCCGTCGCGTTCAAGTTCAAGCCTCGCGAGGCACGAACGAAGCTGCTCGACATCACGGTCACCGTCGGCCGAACCGGCACGCTCAATCCCAACGCGGCCCTCCAACCCGTGCAAATCGGCGGGGTCACGGTGAAGAGCGCGACGCTGCACAACGTCGCGTACATCGAAACCAACGACATCCGAATCGGCGATACCGTTCTCGTGACGCGAGCCGGCGACGTCATACCGCGCGTGGTCGGCCCAGTGGTCGCGGCGCGCACCGGGCGCGAACGCCGCTTCAAGATGCCGCAGCACTGCCCGGTGTGCGGTGCCGACGTGGACCATCCGGCGGGAGAAGCGATGGCGCGCTGCACGAACGCCGCGTGTCCCGCGCAGGCGTACGAACGGCTTCGTCATTTTGCCTCGCGCGGCGCGATGGACATCGAGGGACTGGGCGATGTGATGGCGCAGCAGCTCACGGAGCGCGGGCTCGTGCGCGACGTCGCTGACGTCTACAAGCTCGATGCGGCGGCGCTCGCGGACGTGCCGCGCACGGGGAAGAAGAGCGTGGACAGCCTGCTGCGCAACGTCGAGGCGTCGAAGCAGCGCGGGCTCGCGCGCGTCTTGTACGCCCTCGGCATCCGTTTCGTGGGGATTCAGACTGCGCAGATTCTGTCCGACGACTATGGCTCGATCGACGCGATCGCGGGGGCCGGCGAGGCGGAGCTCCAGCGCAGCGAAGGCATCGGTCCCGAAGTGGCCGGCAGCGTCGCGCTTTTTTTCAAGCAGCCCGCAAACGCTCACGTCGTCGAGCGGTTGAAGGCGGCCGGCGTGCGGACGACGGCGCCGAAACGTTCGGCGCAGGCGTCGGGGCCGCTTGCCGGCAAGACGCTCGTACTCACCGGAACGCTGCCGAACCTCACGCGTGACGACGCGGCCGCGCTGATCGTCGCGGGCGGCGGTAAGGTCAGCGGCTCGGTGAGCAAAAAGACGGACTACGTGGTGGCGGGCGACGATGCGGGCGGCAAGCTTGTGAAGGCCTCGGCGCTCGGCGTGACGGTACTGGATGAGGCGGCGCTGCGGCGTCTGCTGGCTTAGGGAATTCGCCGCTCCTCCCATTCCGGCGGCGAAGGCCGCGGCAGCGCGTCGCCGAGCGCGGCGATGACGTCGCCCGCAACGACGCCGACGTGCCGTCGATCTGCTGCCCGACGGCCCGCGAGCCCGTGCCAGTACGCGCCGGCTCGCGCCGCATCGACGGGCGAAAGGCCCTGTGACAGCAGCGTCGCGATAACCCCGGTCAGAACGTCGCCGGTTCCGGCCGTCGCGAGCGCGTTGGTTCCCGTCGGATTGATGTGGACCGTCGTGCCGTCGTCGACGAGTGTTGCGGCGCCCTTGAGCAGCGTCGGTATGCCGGTACGATGGACGAACTCGCGGATCCGCTCGACGCGCGTGCCGGGCGCGATCGTTCCCTTGGCGGAAAGGCGCGCGAACTCACTCGCGTGCGGCGTGACGATACACGATTTTCCTTTAAGCAAATCGAGCCGCTTGCTCAAGTGAAAGAGACCGCTGGCGTCAATCACGATCGGGAGCCGGTTCTCTTCGACGAAGCAATTCGAAGATGCGGCCGGTGCGTTCGTCGAGGCCCATCCCCGGGCCGATCGCCACGGCGCCGTTGTGCTTCGAGATCTCGAGTAAATCGGCGGCCACGTCTTCCGCGGGAGCATCGTCGGACAGCTCGACGACGACCTGTTCGATCAAATGCGTGCGCAGCGTCTTCGCGACGGAGCGGGGCGTGGCGACCGTCACGTAGCCGGCTCCCGCGCGCGCCGCGCCGAGCGCGCAGAGAACCGCCGCTCCGGGAAACTGCGCGGAACCCGCGACGATGAGCGGCGCACCGGCGGCGCGCTTGTCGGAATCGCTCGCGCGGCGCGGCAGGAGCCGAAGGAACGCGTCGTCGTCGAGCGCGGCAAACGTGTTCGGCTGCGCCGCGAGCGTCGCATCGTCGATGCCGATGCGGGCGCACCACAGTTCGCCGACGTAGTCGCGCGCCGGCTCCAGGAGCAGACCGGGTTTTACGGCGGCGAGGGTGACCGTCGTGCTTGCGCGCACCGCTTCACCCTCGACGGCGCCCGTCAGCGCATCGATGCCGCTTGGGACGTCAATTGCGAGGACCGCGCGCTCGCGAGCATCGAGCACGCGCACGATATGGCGGTACGCCTCTGGAAGCGGCAGCCGGGCGCCCGTCCCAAACAGGCCGTCGACGGCGAGGGCGCCGCGAACCAGCCGGCGTGCCGAGGCTTCATCGGCGGGCAGTGAGACGACGCGCACGCCCGCGCGCTTGGCACGGAGTTCTGCCGCGGCTCGGGCACCAGAGTGCTTTTCAACCATGTCGCCGGCGACGACGCACTCATAGTCGAACGCCAGCTCAGCGAGTGCGGAAAAGGCGTCGCCGCCGTTGTTTCCGGGACCCGCGAACGCGACGATCGTCGACCGTTGCGGCGCCATCGTGCGCAGGCGGTCGGCCACGCGGAGGCCCGCATTGCGCATGAGCTCGTCTTCGCCGGCGCCGGCGAAGGCCGCGGCGTCGGCGGCGCGCATCTGCTCGGGCGTAAGGACGTAGATCACGATTCTAAGACGACCACCGCGGCGGCCGACGCCGCCGTGTGAGTGATGCTCAGGTGAATCGTTCGGACGTTTCGCGCGCGCGTGAGCCCACGGCCGCCGTCGCGCAGTTCGATCGTCGGTTTGCCGCTGGGCTGGTGCGCCACGCCGATCCAGCGCCAGGGAATCGCGTGACCGAAGGCTTTGCGCGTGGCCTCCTTCGCCGCGAAGAACCCCGCGAGGCGCTCGTGCCAATTGCGCTTGGCGAGCGCGTAGCTCATCTCGTGCTCGGTGTATATCTTACGGGCGAACCACGCAAGCTTGACGGAATCGAAGCGATAACGCGCGACCTCGGCGACGTCGATGCCCACTCCAACGATCACGGCGACGAGCTTCGACGCGGCGCTCGCGTGTCATTTAGAGCTAATTGTTTGCCGACGGCAAGTGTCGCTTCGCGGGGCGGCGAACGGAGGGAGACGAGATGCACAGAGTTCGCATCGTGCCGATCAATACCGTCGATGCGGCGTTCTTGAACCGTCTCGTTCCCTGTCTCGAGGAACGTTTCATCGCCCGCGCGTGCGTGGAGCGGGCGCTGGCGGTTGCGCGCCGCGCGCTCAATGCGGCGCGAGGCCAGCTGTTCGTCGCAACGCTGAACGCGAAGGTACAGCGCGCCCACGCCGACGACGATTCCGTGCGCTTGGCCGTAACGAATTTCGACCTTTACACGACGTCGCAACGGTTCGTTTTTGGCGACGCCGACGAGGCGCAGGCCGTCTGCGCCGTTTCCCTGCACCGCCTGCGTTCGGAGTTTTATGGGGAGCCTGCCGACCCGAACCTGCTCTTTCAGCGCGCGCTCAAGGAGTGCGTACACGAGCTCGGACACGCCTTCGGGCTGAAGCATTGCTATAATGCGCGCTGTGCCATGTACCATTCCAATTCCATCTTTGAAACGGATAACAAGATGCCGCACATGTGCGGCATCTGCGACGGCCGCCTCGCCCGAGCGGGCAACGAGCGTTAGCGCAGCACGCGCACGTCGGCGAGCGAAATCGCCGTGCGCGTCCCGTCGCCGAGGCGTACCTCGAGGCCGCCGCCGCGGGCCAAGCCCTGCCCAACCGCCTCAAACGCCGGCGCGCCGTTGTCGGGTTCGATGCGATACCGGTGCCCCGGAAGTTCGGCGGCCGCGTCCCACTGCGCGATGACGCGGTCTGGCCGATCGAGTGCGGCGAGCGAACGGTGAAATGCCGTGAGGACTGCCTGCAGTATCGCGCCGCGACCTACCGCTGTCGCATCGTCGCAGAATGCGGGCGCCGGTGAAATCGTCGCGGCCGCCTCCTCCCAACGCAAGACGTTGATGCCGACGCCGCACGCCACCCGCGCCGTTGCGCCGGTCACGCTCGACTGGCAGAGCACGCCGGCAAGTTTGCGGCCGCCGAGCAGCAGGTCGTTGGGCCACTGCAGCACCGCGGGGACGCTGCACGCGCGCAACCCGGCGCGCACCGCGAGCGCGGCCCAGAACGGAACGATCCAGAGCTCGTCCGTCGCGATCGCGCGCGGCAGTACGGTGCTGAAGAGCAGCGACGCTCCCGCCACCGCCTGCCATGAGCGTCCCTTGCGCCCGGAGCCTCTCCGTTGGTATTCCGCGACGATCGTCGTTCCGCCGTCGTGCGCGTCGCCGAGCAGCGCTGCGGCATCGGCGTTCGTGCTCTCCGTGTCCTCGAGATATCGGATGGCATGGAATGGCGTGCTCGCGAGCGCGCGTGCGACCTCGGCATACGGCCCGGCAGTCAGCATGCGTCGTCACGTGCTCGACCCCGGCCGCTTCGCAGGTTCGCGAACTCCAAGGGCGTATTGCGCGCTTCTATGGCCATTGAACGTACGCTAATTCTTTGCAAACCGGACGCGGTTTCCCGCGGGCTGGTCGGCGAAATCACCGCCCGTATCGAACGGCGCGGATATGTGATCTCGGCGATGAAGCTCATGCAGCTCGATGGCGACCGCGCGCGGGAGCACTACGGCGAGCACCGGGGAAAACCGTTCTTCGACGGCCTGGTCGCGTTTATCACGAAAGGACCGCTCGTCGCGATGGCGGTGGAAGGGGAGCGCGCAGTCGAGGCATGCCGGCAAGTGATCGGTGCGACGGACCCGCTGGCCGCCGCACCGGGGTCCATTCGGGCCGATCTCGCGCAGTCGATCGGACGCAATTTGGTGCATGGCAGCGACAGTGCCGCGAGCGCCGAACGCGAGCTCGCCATTTTCTTTAGCGATAACGACTTCGTTTCGCGCCGCCACGACCTCGAGCGCTGGATCACGGAATAAGCGTGTCGCTCGAATCGCTGCGCGGCGGCGGCAGCCCGCTGATCGAGGGCGTGCGGGCACGCGAAGTGCTCGACTCGCGCGGCAATCCCACGGTCGCCGTGACCGTTGCAACGAGCTTCGGTGCGGTGGAAGAGGCGATCGTGCCGTCGGGCGCTTCGACGGGAGCCAACGAGGCGGTCGAGCTGCGGGACGGAGACGGCGCCCGGTACGGCGGCAAGGGCGTACGCAAAGCGGTGCAAAGCGTCAACGACGTCCTGGGCCCGGCAATCGAAGGCCTCGATGCGACGACGCAGCGCGAGATCGACGACAAACTCATCGAACTCGACGGATCGCCGAACAAGGGCAACCTCGGCGCGAACGCGATTCTTGGAGTCTCTCTCGCCGTGGCGCGCGCGGCTGCCGTGAGTCTCTCCATGCCGCTCTTTCGCTATCTCGGCGGCCCGTCGGCGGCGACGCTGCCCGTGCCGATGATGAACGTGATCAATGGCGGCAAGCACGCCTCGGGGGCGCTGCAGTTTCAAGAGTGCATGATCGTGCCGCTCGGAGCGCCGACCGAAGCGGAAGCGATTCGGTACGGCGCCGAGGTGTTTCACTCACTCGGGCGTCTGCTGCGCGATCGCGGACTCCCGACACAGGTCGGCGACGAGGGCGGATATGCGCCGCCGCTGGAAACGCCGCAGCAGGCGCTCGACCTGATCGTTGCAGCGATCGGCAATGCGGGCTATCGTCCCGGCGAAGACGTGGCGATCGCACTCGATCCCGCTTCGAGCGAATTCTATCGGGACCGCACCTATTATCCACTCTCGCCGGATCGTGGAGCGTCCGCCGGCGACATGATCGCGCTCTACGCCGATTTGTGCGATCGGTATCCGATCGTATCGATCGAGGACGGCCTCGCGGAAAACGACTGGGACGGGTGGCAGCAGCTGACGTCCGTGCTCGGCCGCCGGGTCCAGCTCGTGGGAGACGACGTGTTCGTGACCAACGTGCAGTTCCTCGAGCGTGGTATCGCCGAGGGCGTTGCAAATGCGATCTTGATCAAAGTGAATCAGATCGGAACGCTGAGCGAGACCCTCGACTGCATCGCCATGGCGCAACAAGCGGGATACCGCACCGTAATCTCGCACCGTTCGGGTGAGACGGAAGATACGACGATTGCGGATCTCGCGGTCGCTACAACCGCCGGACAGATCAAAACCGGTTCGCTGTCGCGCAGCGACCGCACCGCAAAGTACAACCGGCTGATGGCCATCGAAGAGCAGCTGGGGCAGGCGGCCCGCTATCCTGGGGCCAAGCTGTTCCGGGCGCGGGGCCTGTAGCTCAGCGGTAGAGCGGCCGGCTCATAACTGGTTGCGCGTAGGTTCGAATCCTACCAGGCCCACGAAGAATTCTCTGCAATGAGGCGGGCGCAGTGAACATCATCGTGTTGGGCGGCACGCGCTTCTTGGGGAGGCACCTTGCGGAACGTCTCGTGAGCCGCGGTCACGATGTGACGCTGTACCATCGCGGCACGACGTTGCCGGACGGAATTGAGGGCGTTCGGAACGTCGTCGGCGATCGCGACGCCCCGCTCGACGCGCCCGGGCGCCACTACGATGTCGTCGTCGATACGTGCGGGTTTTCTCCGAAACAGATCGAGCACTCCGCAGCCTATTTCAAAGAGAATAGCCCAAACGCTTCGTACGCGTTCGTATCCTCGGTCAGCGCGTATGCAGACGGTTTGGCGCCGGACGCCGACGAGGACGCCGCCCTTTGGCCAAGGGACGGCCTCGGCGATGCACCGGTGACCGCGGAGACGTACGGCCCGCTGAAGGCCGGGTGCGAACGCGTCGTCGCGCGCGAGTATCCATCGCATGCGCTGGTCGTGCGGCCGGGACTGATCGTCGGCCCGTGGGATCGAAGCGATCGATTCACGTATTGGGTTCGCCGGTTGTCGCGCGGAGGCGACGTGCTCGTTCCCGGCCGTCCGGAGCGGCGCGTTCAGATCATCGATGCGCGCGATCTCGCATGCTGGATCGTCACACTGCTCGAACGACGAGTCTTCGGCACGTTCAACGCTACGGGGCCGAAAGATCCGCTCAGCTTCGGCGGCGTCATCGCGGCATGCGCGGCCGCCGGGCGATCGGAGCACAGGCTGCATTGGGCGTCGGAGCGGTTCCTCATCGACGCAGGGGTTCAGCCCTGGACGGAGCTTCCGCTGTGGATACCGGAAGACGAAGGGGTCGGATTTTCAGCGATCTCGTCGGCGCGAGCGCAGGCCTCCGGCCTAACGTATCGGCCGCTCGAGGAAACGATTGCCGACACGCTGGCGTGGGATCGCGCACGGGCATCACCGGCATTGGTCAACGGGCTCTCCGCCGACCGTGAAGCCGAGCTGCTCGAGAAGCTCCGGCGCACGGCGACTTAGCCCGGATGCTGGTCGTCCGCTGCGATGATGTCGAGAATCGTCGACAGCTCCGGATGAGCCGCCATCACGGGGTGACGTTCGCGAATGCGCACCTGATCCTCGGGCGGCAGCCGTTCGACGACGAACGTGTCGAGCTTCGCGTTGAGCGTCGGGGCGGCCGACGTGTCGATCCGCGCGGCGAGCCATTGTTTGATCGCGTCCTCGTCGGCGGCGTCGGCTACGGCAGCGCGAAACTCGTCCATATGGAGGCCGAGCCGGCGAACGAGGTACGCACTGAGCCCGCGCTCCTCGTTCACATACGGCCCCAAGTGACCGCCGGAAAGCTCGGCGCGCAGCTTATCGACGGTGCGCGGCAAAAGATAAAAACCCAGCATCGTTTCTCGCGGGCCGCGTGGTTTGTGCGTTCGGAGGTCGAGCGGTGTCATCGATCGGACTTCCATCAGCGCGCCGGCGATACCGCTGACCAAGGGACACGGCATTGACAGCGCGCACTATTGTGGATACGGCCTCGGCGCCATCGTCTATCGGTTAGGACATCGCCCTTTCAAGGCGGAAAGACGGGTTCGATTCCCGTTGGCGCTACCACACGAAATGTCCTTATCCTGTACGGGTTTTTCGTGCATTTGGCGGCCGTAAATGCGTCGAATCGAACGGCCGTCTAAAGGAATTCGGCGGAATCTTCAAGTCACGATCTTCGCGAACGCCTTCGCCGCCTCGGCATCACGGTCTCGGTAGACCGTGATGTAGCGGCCATACGTGATGGCGATGTCGCTGTGGCCCAGCCGCTTCGAGATCACCTCGATCGGCACGCCGGCTTCGGCAAGCTAGCGAGGCGTGCTTGTCGCGGAGATCATGGAAGCGGATACGGCGCACTCGGCAGCGCTTCATGAAGTTCCGGAACGCAGAGCTGAACAGCCACGATGTGATCGGTGTGCCGTCTGCCTTGGCGAAGATGAGATCCTCGTCGTGATAGGCCGGACGTACGGCAATCCTCTCAGCAGCCTGCACCGCGCGATGGGATTCGAGAATCACGAGCAGATGCGACGAAACACAGACTGTGCGCACCCTGTCGTTCTTTGGCCGTTTGTAGATAAGCCCGTCCCGCCTCGTCGAGCTCAGCGATCGGCTTCCCGAGAACTCGAGCGTCTCGGCATACGCATGGGGATCGTGACGAGCGCTTCGCTCGATGAGGCTCAACCCTATTTCGATCGCCTCGATCTCGCACCGTCGACGCTCTGCATCACCCGCTAGGATGAAGCACGTTCCAAGCCGGCGAGCAATCAGCTCCATCGCGCATTCAAACAGTTGCGAGTCGATGCCCACGATGCCGCACTGGTGGGAGACAGCACGTGGGACATGCTCGCATCGAGGACTGCCGGCTCTTTTGGAATCGGGGTGTTGAGCGGAGGCTATTCACGCGAGGAACTCATCGCTTCGGGCGCTTTTCGTGTCTATCGTGATGTGGCCGAACTGCTCAAGCACCTCGAAGAGATTGGCATCGAATTAGTGTAAGGACGGTGAAGAAGGAGGGCGATTCGCTCTTGGCCATCGCCTCCGCCGTAGTTTTAGAGGGATGGACTTTCCGGCGCCCGACTGCGACGCTGACAGCCTAAATCCAATGCCTGCATTCAGCTACTATGAAGCTCAGTCGGGACAAGCGGATTGCACAGGAGATATCTATGTCGTTGATCGAGATCAGACCGGCGAGCAACAGACCTCGCATGGTTACATTGCTCCAGGGGGAACGTATTGGAGCGGCAGTGTGCTTAAGAATGGAAACTGGTTTAATAGTTGGACGCTGGGACGACGCGCAATGTGTTTATTGCTAAAGAAAATCAACAGTTCGGTTTCAACTTGTCAGGGAACTGGACGGCTGTCAGCTTGACAATGCACAGATATCTTCCTAATATTTGGTCGTGAATCGCCGAAAGAATGAGCTCATCGGTATCGAGATCGCTCTTCTCATCGCAGCGCTCCGCTTGCTACGCGCTGGCGAACGCGAGTTTCATGGGTTCTTGATCGCGAAGACCGTCGAGGGATCGGGCAATGCACCGTCACTGCTCGGTCACGGAACACTCTACAAGGCACTGAGCCGACTTGAAGAGCGGGGCCTCTTGAGCAGCCGTTGGGAAGGTTCACTCGCCGGCGATGATCGTGTCCCGGCCGTGGTGTATGAACCACGGCCCGGCGAAGTGGGCGATCAGCTGATTACGGCCGAAAGCCTGGCGGTCTGATTATCGCTGACGGCGTTCAATCCTTCGAGCTGCATATACCTTCGTTGCAACTGCCATTCGTCGTTCTGCTCGAGCAGTAGCGCGCCAACCAGCCGTACGATCGCGGCTTCGTTCGGAAATATTCCACTACATCGGTTCGGCGTTTGATTTCTGCGTTGAGTCGCTCGAGCGGATTCGTCGATGCAAGTTGTTTGCGGTGCGCTTTGGGAAAGGCCATGAAGGCAAGAACATCTTCCTCCGAGTCGTCCATCATCGCACCGAGCTTCGGAAACTTCTCGCGTAGCTGGTCGGCGACAGTGCGCCATTGCTCGTGCGCCCTTCTGCCGTTTCTTGAGCAAATACCGTGTTGATCAACGCGCGAACCATTTCTCGCTGCCCCTTGCCGGCATAGGCTAGCGCGTTGCGCATGAAGTGCACGCGGCAGCGCTGCCACGTGGCCTTGAAAACCTTGGCAATCGCGGCTTTGAGACCAATGTGCGAATCGGAGATCACGAGTTTTACTCCACGCAGTCCGCGCCGTGTTAGGCTTCTGAGAAACTCCGTCCAAAACGGCTCGGCTTCACTGGGACCTGTCGCCAACCCCAAAAGCTCGCGCGTACCGTCGGTATTGACGCCAACGGCCAGTATAACCGCGACGGAAACGATACGGCCCGATGCGCGCACTTTCACATACGTCGCATCGATCCACAAGTACGGCCAGTCGCCCTCGATCGGCCGATTCAGAAAGCCCTGCACACGTTCGTCGATCTCGCTGCACAAACGCGAGACTTGACTCTTGGAGATTCCCGTCATTCCGAGCGCCTTGACCAACTCGTCGACCGAGCGCGTCGAAATGCCTTGAATGTAGGCTTCTTGGATCACCGCCGTGAGCGCTTTCTCGGCCGTACGTCGCGGCTCGAGGAAGCCGGGAAATAGCTGCCTTTGCGCAGATTAGGAATGCGCAGATCGATTGCGCCCGTACGCGTCTCCCAGGCGCGGTCGCGGTAGCCGTTGCGGGAGTTCTCGCGGGGGACGGCTCGCTCGCCGTACGAGGCGCCGCACAGGGCCTCGACGTCCATGTCCATGAGCTTCTGGGCGGCGAAGCTGGAGCATTTCGCGCACGAGATCGATGTCGGGGCCCTTTTCAGCGAGCTCCGTAAGTGCGATACTGGCTTTGGCCATCGTGGAGTCCTTTCGTCGGTAGTTCTTTTGCAAAAACAACCTTCGCCGAAAGCCACGATGGCCGCTCTCTATCCTAAAAGGGCGGCCCTTTCATACACCACGGCCTGGGACACGATCCGTACCTTTAAGCACGCCTCCAGTAATTCGGCCCAAGTTGACACTTTTAATTCAAGGCGTCAAAGCGAGCGCTCAAAGGACCAGTACGAACCGTCAGAGCCGAACACTTGTATCGCGCCGAACAGACTGATGTCGTCGAACATTCGTCACGCGGTGATACGCACGCGCGCGCTCTGACCCTTCGCTGCACGCGTAGGATCCAGCCGAACACTTGTCACGCCTCGAACACTTTTATCGCACGAACACTTTTATCGCCCCGAACACTTGTATCGTCCCGGCAACTTGTCACGCCGAAGGGGCCAGCCCTGGGTCCCTTCAATCCACGAGGTGCTCGACCCGCAGGGGCCAGCCCTGGGTGCTCCCATTCCTTGTACGTCTCTGGGGCAGCGACGTCCGACCCGCCCACTACGTCTTTGAGCGACGAGTTCGACGCCAAAGTCGAGAGACTCTACGATGTAGCGCTGCCCACGGTATGATGCCTTCTTATTACGGGCAACGTCGCTCGCGTGGGCCAGATGTGGGCCACCCGAACCGCTGACCACGCAAAATCGACGCGAAATAAGCGGTTTTAGAGTCATCCCAACGGGAATTGCGACGACGGCCGCATCGAGATCGACAACAACGCGGCGGAACGCGCGTTGCGCTGTGTGGCGCTGGGACGCAAGAACTTCCTCTTCGCCGGCAGCGATAGCGGTGGCCAGAGCGCGGCGGCGTTTACAGCTTGCTGGGTAGCGCGAAGCTCAACGGCCACAATCTCGAAGCTTTTTTGCGCGAAGTGCTTGCGCGCATCGGCGGACATCCGATCAACCGCATCGCCGAACTGATGCCCTGGAACCTGAAGCCGACCAACGATCAGGCGCTCACGCCTGTCAGCGACGCGCCTCGACTACCGACGACTGTCTAACCACGCTCTATCTGGGATCAGCCGCCAATGTCAAGACGGCCTCGGGCGGACGCTTACTTTATTTCGCTTACGTGGCGTCCAGCTCCCGATGGGGTCATTTCAATTGTGCGCTAGTGTATAGACTTTGATATTTCGAATCCACAATAATCGCAGTCATCCGGCGTCGTGGTCGGTTATGCGGGAACGGGGAAGAGCGCGATGCGGGGTGTGGCGCGGGAAGGCTGGGAAGCGGCGGGCTGCGGGTTCGGGTCGTGGCGCTGTCCGGCATCGCCCCGAAAATCTGGAAAGCGGATCCGGTATCGCATCACGCACCATCGCCAGTATGGAACAAGGTCGGGGCGACGCGCCAGACGCTTCCCGCTCGCGATATCTGATGATCGACGAGGCCGGCATGGTCGGCACGCACCAGTTGGGGGCGCGTGCTGTTTTATGCCGCCGAGGCCGGTGCGAAGATGGTGCTAGTCTGCGATCTGCAACAGTTGCAATCCATCGAGGCGGCGCGGCGGCCGCGATGCAGAAGGAGTTCAGTCAGCGTGACCTGCCCTATCGCATCATACAAGGAGACAGAGCCGCCAAGACGAGACACCCTCAGCGGGCTAAGCCACTTGGTTCTAAGCGATCGGAGCCGTGCTAAGCTGGCTCGGCTGCAACGCCAATCCAAGTGAGCTTTGCCGGCGCAGCTGCTGCGCCGATCTGCGCGGCTAAGCCCACACGCAGCAGGCCAGCAATGCAAAACACGGCCCCGCGAATCGCGAAGCCGTGCAGATTCTATTTCGCTTATGGAATACGCCTATCCGACTCCTCAATGAAATAGTAACAGAATCGCCCGCTACGGAATTAGTGGCGGAATAACGGTCACGTCTCCGATGTTTGCAAGCTTAACCTTGCTTTCCGGGGCTCCCCCAGCCGGATAGGCATACTCGTATACTCCGGCCAGATTGATATTCGCATAGAGATCCTGTCCGGATGCCAGAAACGCAAAACTAAAGGCTCCGCTCGATTCGCCTAAAGTGGTTGTGGAGACGGGATTCCCCAAAGAGCCATGTTTGGGTGGGTCATACGTGTCGATGATCGAGCTGTCCAAGCCAAGGATAGCAATTCGACCCGCTTTGTCCACGTGAACGTCGCTTAGATGGCCGAGAACCGCGTTGGTCGTTAGTAGAACTGTTTTCTTCGCTTTGCAACCGCCCTTGACTTCCCCGATGAACTGGTCGGGCTATCAGCCACCTGTCCAACCAGGTAAAGATTTCCTGCGTCGTCAAATGACCCGCCTTCAGCAATTCCGTCAATTCCGTTCCTGAAACCGGAACGGTTAGCACGGTTTTGTCGAACCCTTAGCGTAGAAGCTCACAACGTAAGGGACGTCGCAGCTCGAGGAGTTACAGAAATTTAATGCGGCGACGACACCGTGGGCGGATACGGCGACGCCTTGAGGTAAATTTCCCGCCGCATCGAGCGTTAGAAATGGCGCCCCGGTATAAGGAGGCGCGTATACGGGAACGGTCGGGACATTTTGGTTGGCACATAGAGATTACCAGCCGCGTCGGTCGCGAGACCCAAAGGTGAGTTGAGCCCGGTTGTGATCTGGCCGACCATCTTGTGCTTGCGACCTTGACTGAAAATATTACGGTATTGCTCTGTGGGAGTGACGCAAAAATCAAGCCCCGCCGCGTTCGCGTCTCCCGCGTTGAAGCGCGGCAATGCTTGGCTCAATTACCATTAGGGCTACCGGCGATAGGAAATTGCGAGAGAGGCGAGGACGCCATCGGCGAACTCCCGCCGAGCATGCCGCCAGAATCGCGAGAGCGGTGCATGCCGTTAGGATGTGACTTCCAGGGTCACGAACACACATGAATGGGTTCTCCTTTATGAAGCGGGGAAACTTGGCGAGGCTCTGTGCCTCGCAGCGTTTTGCGTGGGGGAAGCATGCCCGCCGCTGAACAACCGCCCAAATGGAAGTGCAACGCACGGCACCGGCCCCTTAAGCGATGTCGGAGCGAACTTAGCGAGAGCTTCGCCTACGGAATCAGCGGCGGGGTAGCGGCCATGCCGGTCCCTCCTCCGGCGTTAAAGGTCTTTTCCTCTCCGCCGCCTGGGTAGCCGAAGCCAACTACCTCATAGCTCGAGTTGTTGGCGCCCCCCACATAAATTTCGGTACCCGACCCGCGGAACGTAAACGCATAAGAGTGTAAGAGTCCCCGTAGGGAGATCGTTGAAACGGGACTGCCCAAAGAACCCTGCTTTGGCGGGTTATAGGTATCGATCACTGCATCCGCATAAGAGCCATGCCTGTCGTAGATAGCGATGCGACCTGCCTTGTCGACCCTTATGTCTTCAAGATAGCCCAGCGTATTCGTTGTGGTGAGCGGCATGATCTTATTCGCGTGGCAGCCGCCCTTAATTTCGCCGATAGTTGCGCTATCGATCGTCGCGCCGCCGTCGATGTACAGATTTCCGTTCTTATCGAAGCCGTCGTCATCCATATAGAAGTTAGGATCGGAAACCGTGTTGCATGGCGTGCTCGAATTCTTTGCATAGAACGTGACGCTGCTCGGTATGATGTTCAATACGGCGACGACACCCTTGGGCGAAACAGCCACGTCGTACGGGAGCGCGCCGGTGTCATCAAGCGTCAAGAACGGCGCTCGGGTGTACGGAGGTGCGTAGACAGGGACCGCCGAGTGTCCCTCGTCTGCGACGTATAGATTACGGGCGGCGTCGGTCGCCAGGCCGGCTGGCGAGCAGAAACCTGTAACTTGGCCGACCATTTTGTTCTTGCCGCCTTGAAGATAGATGTCAACGTCACCACCATCGCTGTTGTTCGAGCTACCGCTGCAACTGCCGAGGTCGTCGGCAGCAAAGATAAGGGGCTTTCCCCTGGCGTCAGGATTCATGAAACTGCCCCTTGGGTTTGGCCGGGCCGGAGCGAACCCTCCGAGCAACGCACGTGCGCGAAAGCGCGGATCTTGCACACGTTGCCACGGGGCAGACTGCGTTTCAGTACCCGGCACTAAACCAAGCGGCGTCGGGGCCGTTTGAGTGCTACCGCAACCGGCAAACGCTGCTAGTGTAATTGATGCGATGAGCGCGCATCTCGCTGCGTTAGAAAAATACATGTTAGTTTTTCTCCTGTAGAAGTCGCGGAAGCAAGGGCGCCAGAATTTGCAGTAGACTGTCCCCAGTGCTAGATCCAGCACGGTAAGTTACTTACCGTACGGGGTCGATGGAGCGAGCGCGACGCCCTCTGCGCATTGCGTGCCGTTGGCGATAGCGGCGAGCTGTGCGCCCGTTTAGAAATAAATGCTCACCCTTCTCTCCTCAATGACTGGAAGAGGCGATGGGTAGGGGGCCGACGAAGAATCGGACTAAGTGACAACCTCTACTTCACGGGACCGATGCCATCAGCCGCTTCAGGCTACTGCCAAACGCTTACCGACGCTGCCGGCGCCCCCTCGGCGTTCCTGACGAATCGCGTAGGGCTATGGTATCGGCAAGCTCCGGACGCCGCCAGTATCTAATAGCGTAAGACGCGGATTAGCGCCGTGGATTTCGTTTTGCGTAGGGCCGTTGAATCGGATCTCGACCAATGCTTGGCGCTGACTACAGACCGCTTTCTGTACGATCCCGAACAACTGACCATGCTGCGCGACATGTGGCGCCACATCATAACCACCAAGGACGGTGTTATGGCGGTACTGGCTGAGGCGTCGCACGTTTCGCACGTCCGCTTCTTCTTCACTGCAGCATTTATCTCGAACGAGAGTGTGGATGGCTATCACCGCCTTTCGCGTCCGAAGATTGCTCACGCAATGGTGGAGCAGTTCCATCGCGGGGCGCATCCGTTCTTAAGCCGCTTGGAAACCGCGCATGCAAATGCGGCGGGCACGGTCAACGTCGTGCTCGCGCACCATGGATACGAAGAACGCCACGGCGAATCTGGCGAATCTAATGAAAAGGCTCGGGCAGCTACCTACCAATTAGCGCGCAAATATCTGTCGGGATGGAACCTTCGGACGTACACGGACGAAGTGTTTGCGCGAGATTCCGTTCGCGACGGTAAGGAAATGGGCGAAGCGCTCGGCTTTCACACTCGACGCTATACCGAGCAGCAGCTGCGGCATGCGGGTATTCCAGCGGATAGGGCGCCGTGGGTATGGACGGCAACGCGGCAAGACGCGTTGATCAAGCCTGCAGGGCTGGGTCTGGCGTTGATCTTTCTATCATTTTCACGCCCACGGTTTGGGTTCAGTTGTGCGGAGCAGGATACCCTAGAACTCGCGCTCGATGGACACACCGATGAAGGAATAGCGAGTGCGATGAACACCTCCACAGCAACGATCAAAAAGCGCTTTCGTGCAATCCACGAAAAGGTCGAAGATGCAACGCTAGATGAAGGCACGGCGCTGGTGCGCGAGCCAGTAAAGGTAGGTGTCCGCGGCCCGGAAAGCCGGCGGCGGATATTGAACTATCTTCGAGATCATCACGAGGAAATGCGCCCCTACTCGATGCCGGCGTCAAATGGCGCCTATATTTTGCAAAACAAATAGCCGTGCGTTGTCCACGGCCATCTTTGCCGATCGCCGCGCTCCGACCGGGCTTGAAGCACAAACCTATCCAAGGTAGTTCCTGCCAGTTTCAATCGGATGCTAAATCGATTGTTATTGCGGTTACTCCGACGGGAGCCGCATATTACGGCGGCGGGGGTGGCGGAAGCGGATCCATAGGGTCAGGCTCCCACGCTGTAGGCTCTAGCGGCGGCGGATCGTCGTATGCGGAGCCCAATGCCCTCGGCGTCCAGATGTGGCAAGGATGGCAAGACGCAATCGGCAACGGCGCGATCATCCTGCGCTGGTAGGGGCGCCGAAATTTCTCGGGAGACATCCACGCGCTCTGGCTTGCCGTCGGTCGCTCACGCGACGCTCAACGTTACCGCAAATAGGGGGTTTATGGTTGGTTCAACTTGCGAAAGGCTACTATCGCTTTGGCGACGAGGATCGAAGAGCTCACCCGGACCAAAGCTCTCCGTATCAGAATGTCGTCCGATGTTAGTCGTTTTGCGCTGAGTGTTTCTGTCGTTGCGGCGCAGGCCGGATGCGGGAGCGCGGCGCAGCCGGCGTAGCCATTCGGGCGCCGCGGTTTTTCGAGCCAAGAGCGGAACGATCGGTGGCGGAGCACAAGCCGCAGCGTAGGAGTTCGTAAAAGGCGTAGCCGTCGGCCGGCGGCCGGCGGAGCTAGCGCCTGC
>CAWBDH010000004.1:0-72171 GCA_963787625.1 Vulcanimicrobiota bacterium
ATCGACGAGGCGCGCGCCTTGCGTACCGTGGCGTTGCGCCGGTTCGAGGCGCTCGGCGACGAACACGGTGCCGCAACCGTACGCCTCAATCTCGCGGACCTCGAATCCGTGTGCGGCGATGCTCGCTATGCGCTGCGCTGGCAGAACAGGCGGCGTCGACCTACCATTCCGCAAATGATGTGTACTCGGAAGCGGTCGCACTGCTCAATGTGGCTGCCTGTCATCTTCTTCTGGGGGAATGCGATGCCGCTGCAAGTGCGGCCACACGCGGGATCGCGCTCGCTCAGCGCGCCGGGTGGCGCCAAGGAATCACGATCGCCGTTCAACATCTCGCCGCGGCCATCCGTGCTCACCCCGAGTGCTCCGCCCGGCTACTGGGCTACGTCGATGCGTGGCACGACGGCGAAAGCTACGAACGCGAACCGACCGAAAATGCTACCAGCTGCTGATGTCGGCTTTACAGCAGCAACTGGCGCCGCAACAACTTTCCGAGCCGCTCGACGCGGGCGCACAGCTGAGTGAAGAGCAAGCCGTCGCCGAAGCCCGGCGCTCGCCGTGTCGCCGCCGCGGTGAAGGGCTCGAACGCCCGCCGATCGCGCCGAGCGCGACCGAAACAAATCCGCGCTATTTTCAGCCGCGGGACGTTATCGGGCAGTCCCGTCGGGGCAGCGGGGGCCGCGCGTAGCCGAGCTATCATCGCGAGGTCGGCCGGTCGTGCGCTCTTACGCGGAACGCACAGCGTTGAAAGGACCGAAACGTTCGCTCGACTGAGCTTTGCGAGGCTCACGCGTTGCAGCAGGGCGTTCGAGAACGGATAGCGCGCTGCTTCGTACACGATGACTTCATGTGCCGCACCGTACGTCTGACAGAGTACGTCCGCGAGGATTTCGACGCCGTGGGGATTCCATGCTTGAATTTGCGGCTTGTAGCCGGGCTCTCCGATCGCGCCGATCTGCCAGAGCAAAAGCGTCGAGTGTTCGTCGAACGGAGGCGGGCTTAGCAGAAACCCGGTCGCCTCGTAGCTGACGGCGCCGCAGGCCGGGTCGATTCCGAGGTCGGCAAAGAGGCAGCTTCGGCCGAGACACCAGGCAGCATCCGTGCCGGGTAACCGGCCCTTCGCGCCATGCGGACCATCTCGTGCGCGGCATAGGAGAAGACGCCGGGATGTCCCGTCGTCACCATGCAGACATCCAACCCTTCACGCACGGTGTGGAGCACGCGCGCGACCACCTCACGATAGGTGACGCTTCGATCTTTGCCCGTAGCGTACAGGCTCATCAAGGACTCCGCTGTCGGATTGCGGCGTGCGACCCACTGTTGGGCGAGCGGATCCCCAAGAACGAAGTAGACTTTGTGCGCCCGCTCGATGCACGCGGACGCCTCCGGCGTCGTCTGAGCGATCGCGCGGATGCCCGTTCCGACGACGCACAACGAGCCGCCCACAGACGAGGGTTACGCTCCCATGCCGCCGGGATGCGGTTGCATCGCTTCGACTTCGTCCGGCGACTCCAGCGGTTCGTCATCAGGCCCGTGCTCGATGGGCTCCTCGGAAGATTCCGGCGCCGGCTCCCCCGGCGGATGCTCGAAAAGTGCTCGATCATCGGTTTTTCCGCCACTTGCGTTATCGCATCGGCGCTCAGAGCTGCGCCGATGCGGCGCTGATCCCCGCTTTGCATCGCGAACTGCTGCCGGTGTGAGAGGCCGGCCGCTTCCATCGCTGCGCGCGCCGCTTCCGGCGATGATTTGAAGGCCGCCAATTCACTGGGATCGTCCGCACAGACGCAGGGCAATTCGTTAGCAATCCGGCCACGACGTTGGTCCTTTCAGGTTTGGGGCCGCACGCGTTCGACCGCAAGGGAAGCGCTCCTTTCGCAAGGAGAGCGCGTCAAGCGGAGTTGGGCTCTTCATCGAACAAAGGCCGGCTATGAGCGCTTCCGAACGGGCTCAATTCGGCTCGGACCCCGCGATTTACGGCGACAGCGTCGCCGATATTTACGACGGGCAACTCACGACGACGCAACGAGACACCGACCTCACCGTCGAGTTTCTCGCGGCGCTCGCGTCCGAGCTCGGTGGCCCCTTGCTGGAACTCGGCATCGGAACCGGGCGCGTGGCACTTCCGCTCGCCGCGCGCGATTTTGAAGTCCACGGGATCGACGCGTCGCCGAAAATGTTGCAGGTTCTGCGCGCAAAGGCCGGATCAAGCCGGGTCGAGACGATCCTCGGCGACTTCTCGGATTCTTTCAGCGCTGCACGCGCGCTACCCATTGATCTATGTGGTGTTCAATACGCTGTTCGCGCTGACGACGCAGGACGCTCAAATCCGTTGCTTTGCAAGCGTCGCCGAACATTTGACGCCGGGCGGCCGGTTCGTCCTCTCCGGCTTCGTTCCAGATCCGGTTCGGCTTGCGCGCAGACAGTACATCGACGTCCGCACCGTCGGCGTCGACAGCGTGCGCGTCAACCTGTCGCGTTACAATCCCGCGGCGCAGACTGTCTCGATGATGCACTTAGTCATCGACGGCGCGGGGACGCACCTGTATCCGGTGCCGATGCGATACGCGTACCCGTCGGAACTCGATCTGATGGCGCGCTTGGCGGGCTTGGCGTTGCGGGAGCGCTGGAGCTCTTGGACTCGTGGCCCCTTTGAAGAAACCAGCGAGTTGCACGTCAGCGTCTACGAACGCTCGGCCTGACCAATGGCGGCCCCACACAAAAACCTCGCGGGGGCCAGGGAGACCGCGGCACACGCTAGGGCCTACGTACCGTTGCTACCTTCCGGTCCTGGCGGGGTTGATAGGGTAACGTTGCGCGGAGCCCAACCCCCGCCAAGGCGAAAGTGATTATAACACGGCGCCGCAACGTTCGCCTTCGGTTTCCGGGCGCGCGAGCGCCGCATGCCGGGCGTATCCGCCGCGTTCGTCGATCGCTTCGCTGAGCGTCAACGCGACGTGGCCGAGCGTGCGGACTCCCGCCGCCAGACGCGCCCGGGGGCTGCTCGCATGACGGCCTGCATGCACGAGCAGCCGCCGCACGGCCGCTGCACGCAGCAATTCGTCGCGGTGCAGCAGCGCGAGCCGGGTCACCAGCTCGTAGTTCACGGGATTCCTCCAATCGGTAAGCGTGTGGTGTGCGGGACGCTAAAAAGCCCCCGCGTGCGCGGAGGCTCGAAGGCCGCGAGAATGCTACTCGCTAGACCATTCGGGCGACCGCAAGAAACGGCGCGAACATGTCGCCGTTGTGGAGTGAGCAAACCAGCGTTACCGCAGGTGGGCACGTCGACTGCATGGTCATCGGTTGCTCCTCCTTTCTTGTGATGTCAAGCTGAGTCGGTTGTGAGCGTCAGCCGGACTGCGCAACTCTACCGTACCACGTGCGCAGTCGTTCGTCAACTCGCATGGTCGCTCCGCGATCGCTTAAGTACCATAGTGAAGCAGCGTCGGCCATTACGCGCAAGGACGCCCCACGAACATGCCGTTTACCGCGCGGGAATTGAAATGACACGTCGAGCTTAAGGGAAATGCGTGCCATACGGGTTCGGCGTTCCGTACGGATACGGCGTCCCGTATGGGTTGGGCGTCCCGTATCCGCCGGGCTGCACGGGCATTCCGGGCTGTTGCGGGTATCCGGGAGCGCCTGACGCATATCCGCTCGGGGCCGGAAACGGGTTATTGCCGGGGGTGGGATAGCCTTCGGCGGGAGCCGGTGTCGGGAGCCAGTTGGTCCCCGTACAGCATCAGCACGTACCCCGTATTCTTCTTGAGAGCGAGCGGCTTGGTACCCGAAGCGCTCACGACGCCGCCGCTTTCTTTGGCGCCCGCATCGAAGGCGAGCAGAGACGTGTGATGATGATGGCCCTCTTCGAACACGGCGATCGTGAAGCCACGTCCGTCTTTTTCTTCCTCGGCCGGTATTGTGAACCGGACCGCACCGAGGCCGTACAGGTTCAACGCCACGGCGCTGAGCAGATACCCGCGGACGATCGCGGTGCGGACGCCATAGGTCTGGACGTCACCGGTCGGCTGCGGAGAAGGCGCGGCCGGCGCCGCGTCGGGATAGACGGTCGTCTTGGTCGTAATCTTCGGCCCCTTGGGCGTCGCCTTCGGCGCGGGTGAACTTGCCGGCGGCGCACTCTTGCCTGCTGGGGCAGCCGGGGGGCTGCTAGCGCTTGCCGCCGGCGAAGGCGAGGCTGGCGATACGGTCGCGGCCTGTGCGGCTTCGATCAACGTGTCAGCGCCGCGCGCGGCGCGTCCCTGGGATTGAGCCGTTGCGCCTGGGGAAGTTCGAGCGCCGGCGGACTTGGAGCCCTTGGCGTTGGCCGAAGGCGTCGGGGTGGACGACGCGGGGCTGCCGAGCTCGAGCACAACCGAGAACCCGTCTAGGCTGGGCAGTGGGATTTCTTTGAGGTCTGACTCCAAGAAGACGGCGCCCTCGACGACGCGCTGGCGGCTCTGACTGCTCGAGCTCCCCGGTCCTTGCGGGCTGTTATAGGCCGGCGGCCCGGGCATCGACAAACCGCCGCTCCCAATGTCGCCTTGGCAGGCCGCCAAGCTTGTCAGTGCCGCCGCAGCGCCGAGCAGCCCAAACCACCAGCTCGCCCGGCGTGATGGCGCGCGCCCAACGCGCGCGAGAAAGGATCCCATCGGACGGCACATTTCGCCGTCGGCGCGCGAGTCCATGCGAACGCGCGCGAACTCCCGCGTGTCCGCGATCACAGGTCTTGCGGGGGCTCGATCGGAAGCACAGCGCCGATGAACGACGCAGTCGACATTCAGCTCCGGCCAACCGGCCCGTACATCGTTCGCGGCCCGGTCACGCTACGCGACGCGCAGGGCAACGTGCTCGATACCAGTGGCAAAGAGACGATCGCGCTGTGCCGCTGCGGCGGTTCGACGACCAAACCGTTTTGCGACGGCACCCATTCCAAGATCGGTTTCCTTGCCGCCGAACAGGCCGTGCGCGAAGGCTGAACGGCGGCCATTGCGGTAGCGCATTGCGCCGCCCGCATCCGAGCCGATGCGGAGATTTCCGGCGCGGCACGAAAAGACCGCAGCGGTGAGGGAGCCGAGCGAAATGGGATCGGCGCAGCGCTCGTTGAGCTTCTCACTCGCGCCGCTGCGGGACATCGTCATCAATCCCGCGCGGGCCTACGATCAAGTTTTCGCGGTGCCCGCGTGGGGCCCGGCGTTCCTTTTCGTCCTCATCTGCGCGTCGCTCGACCTGCGCCTTTCCGCGCCGGCGATTTTGCACGTGCTGACGCACGGTACCGCAACGCACGCGGATTCCGCGGCGCACCCCGTCACCGCGGCCGTCCGCAACGGCTTCTTCTTCAACGGCGCGCTCCTGGTCGTCACCCAGTCGCTCGTTACCTGGAGCATGACGGCGATCGTCGCCAGCGCGGCAGCCCGCTTCAAGGGTCTGACGGTTCCCTACCGCACCTTTTTCGCGCTCGGAGCGGTGTGTTCGGTGCCCAGCGCCGTTGGAGGCGTCCTCGACGGCGTTGCGGTGGCCTTGCGTCCATCTGCCTCCTACGCAAACTTGAAGGCGCTCGCGGTCGCCATGCCGGATAACTTGGCGATCTTCGCTTCGCCGGGAAACTCTCACGAAGTCGCGTTTCTTTCGAGTTTCGGGCTCTTCGACGTATGGTCGAACATCCTGTTGGCTTACGGGCTCGTCGCCTTCGCCAAACTGCGCCTCACGACGGCGCTCGGAATCGCCTTCGGCCTCGACATCGCATTGGCGATGCTGTTCGGAGCATAGCATGGTGCACCACGCGCCTTAGCGCTTGGGTTCAGACGAGCTGCGAGACCGCGCGCGAAACTTTCAGCATGAAGCACCGTACGAATCCGGGGGATCATTTGCATGAGCATAGACGCCGTACCCGCGCCCTCGACACGCGGCGGGCTTGCCGTGCTCTCGGACGTCATCGTCGCTCCGCGTGCGGCGTTCGCGGCGTTACGCGAACGGCACACGTGGGGCTGGGCCTTCGCGGTGGTCGGCGTGCTCGGGATCGCTGGTGCGTACTTGCAATTGCCGGCAGGTGAGCACGTCGTGCATTACGCGTACATGGTTAACCCGCGGCACGATCCGCGCATCGCGGCGCTACCCCCGACGAGCCGCGAACACATCATCGCCATTACGGACCTGTGGCAAACGGTCGCGACGTTCTTGTACCCGGTCGGCGCACTGATCGCAATGCTCTACGGCGCGCTGATCTGCCTCGCCGCCAGCGCCGCCGGAAGAGGCGACGCGACATACGGACGACTGTTCGCGTTCGTCGCCAATGTCGCCGCCGTGCGCCTCGGCGTCGGCGCTTTCGTGACCGGCTTGCTGACGGCATTGCGCGGGCCAACGGCGTTCTCGTCGGCCCGCGACTTGTTGACCGTGTTGCCCAGTCTCGCGTGGCTGGCCCCGGCGGGAAACGCCAAGATTGCGGCGTTCCTGACGCTTTTCAATCCCTTTCAGATCTGGACGTTCGTACTTGTCGCAATTGGTCTGCCCATCGTCGCACGCATCGGACGGACGCCGGCATTGGTCGCCGCCGCAGTGCTCGTGCTGACCGAAACCGCGATCAGCGTCGCAACCGCAACGTGATCGTGCGCGCGAAGCTGACGCTCGGAGCTGCATGCGCGCTCGTGCTCGCCGCCGGCGCGCCCGGCACGCTCGCCGCGAACCCTGCGCAATGGCCACGCCGGTGCCCGCGTCGAGCCCGCGCCCGCAGGTCTCCTCTTCGGGAAGCAGCCGCGCCGCAGCCAGCGCGCCGCAAGCGAGCTCAACACCACATGCCGCCGTCGATTCGGAGCCAACGGCGATTCCCGGAACGAACGTCGTTCCCGAACCGGCCGGCTCGGCGCAACCAACCCTTGGACCCCATCCCGCGCCCACGCATTTGCCGAAAACGGCTCCGACCGCGGCGCCGCTGCCGCCCTTTCGCGGTGCTCCCGGCGCGCGCGCCGGCGAGGTCTTCGACGGCTACGCCGCCGTCGTCTACGCGTTGCATCATGCGCCGGGTCTCATCACGCAACGCGCCACGATCGCGAGCGACGATGCCACCTTCACGCGCGACCGAGCCGCCGAATTCCCGAGCTTCGGCGGCTCGCTGCAAAACCAGATCGCCAAGTCGGCAAATCAAAGCGGCCAGTTTGCCCAATTCGGCATCGTGCCGGTCAACAATTTCTCGCAGAACACCGCACAGTTGCAAACGTCCTATAATCTCTTCAACGGCGGCGCGCAGCTGACCGCGCAGCAGGCGCAGCGAACGACCCAGGCCGCGAAATACGAATTGCGCCGGCTCGAGGAGCAGGCCGCGATCAGCGTTTCCAATGCCTTTTACAATCTTGCCGCGCTGCACGAAATCGTCGTGCTCGATATGGGCGACCTGCGCTACCAAGAAACGCTCCTCGACTCGGCGCGCGCGAGCGAACGCGTGGGTCGTGTCGCGGGAGTCGACGTGCTGCGCGCCCGGGTCGCCGTCGGCCAAAGCCGCTCGGCGCTCATCGGGGCGCGCGTTAACGAGCGCAACGCAGCCGAATCGCTTGCGGTGCAGATCGGAGCGCCTATCGGCTCGATTTTCGAACTGCCCAAAGCAGTTCCCCAGCCGCCCATGCCAGCGGTGAGCACCACGCAACTCGAAACAATCGCCAAACTCAACCGCCCGGAGATCCTCGAAGCGAAGGCATCTTTCGATGCCTCCAAGCTCGGCGACGCGGCGGTCGACAACGATCTGCGCCCGACCGTGGCTTTGAACGGATCGTTCGGCAGCCAGGTCTCGCCAACGTCGCTGACTCAAGAGCAGCAGGCGATCGACGCGGAGAACGCCGCGGCGCTGGCCAGTTACGAGGCCGAAAAGAAGCTCTTTCCGAACCTTCCGATTCCGGTCCCCATTCCGATTCCGCCAATCGACCGCAACCGGCCTGGCTTCTGGCAGTTCAACGTGACCTCGACGTTCGCGCTTCCGCTCTACGATTTCGGCGAGCGCGCCGCGCTGCACCATGCGGCGCGAGCTCAAATCGACGCGGCGCTCGCGTCGCTCTATAGCCAATACGACGCGGTGCAGTCCAACGTTGATGCCGATCAGCGCAGCCTGCAATCCGCCGCCACGAAACTGGCCATCGCTAAGCAGAGCGCCGCCCTTGGCCGAGAAAGCGCCCGCATCGCGCAGCTTCAATACACGCACGGTCTCATCTCGTTCACCGATGCTGCGCAGACCGAGCAGACCGCGCTTTCGGCGGAAAACGATCTGGTGGCCGCCCAAGTCAATTACGTCACTGCGCTGATCGCCTTGCGCGTGGCACTGGCCCCCACCGACACGGCAGCCGCCGCCGATCTGCGGAACTTGACTCGTTCATGAGACGCCGCCGCAATGCGTTGATCGCCGTCGCGGCGATCGTCGCCATCGTGCTCGTCGGCTTCTTCGCTTCGCGGCGCGGCGCCAATGCCATTCCCGTACGGGAAGTCGTCGTGCACTACACCTCACTACGCACGAAACTGCCCGAGACGGGGGTCATCGAGCTTCCGCAAGTCGTGACGATTCCGGTGGGCGCAGGCGGCAACCTCGGCATGATTGCAGCGCACGCGGGGGAACGCGTCGCCGCCGGTCAGCTCTTGGCCACGATCGTCAACGAACAGCTCATTTCGAATCTGCACGACGCGCAGGATACGTTGCTCGCCGCACAAGGTAATGCTCAAAGCGTCGCGCAGAGCACCGGCGCCGTGCCTCAGGAAAATCGCTCGGCGGTGATGCAGGCGCAAGCAAACGTCGTCGCGGCCCGCGAGACGTTGACGCAAGCCCGCAAGGACCTCGTCGCGGGCGCACAATCGGGCTTAGGTTACGGCGGCGAGACCGCGCAAGAACAGCGCGTCGCCGCCGATGCGACGCTCGCCAAGGCGCAAACCGACCTGGCGCAAGCCAAGCGCACCTACGACGAGAACGCCTACCTGTATTCCCAAAAAGGCATCTCCCAGGACACGCTCGTCAAATCCAAGGCGGATTACGCCGAAGCGCAGGTCACCTACAATCAGGCGCGCAGCGAGCGGCAAATTCTCGAAGGGACACTTTCGCGCGAAACCAGCGTCCTCAAGGACCGCGTCAGCTCTGCTGAAGACGGCTTGCGCGAAGCGCTCGCTGCGCTGTCCTCGGCGCGTGCAAACGCGCTCGAAACCAAGACTGGCGACTTGGAATCGGCGCGGGCGAACGTGCAGCGCGACGAGGCCGACCTTGCGTACGCGCAAACGCAAGTCGACCGGCTCAACGTCGTCGCGCCCTTCCCCGGCGTCATCGAAAGCGTGGCGACGCAGCCCGATAATCCGCTACGTCCGATCGAGCCCGGCGCCGCAGTCACGCAAGGGCAGGCGCTATTTACGCTCTCGGCCGACAACCGCTACATCGTACGGACGCTGGTCGACGAGCAGGACATCGCGGACGTCCGCGTCGGCCAGCATGCGATCATCAGGGGAGAAGACTTGGGAAACGCGACCTTGGGCGGCACGGTCATCGCGATCGCACCGACCGCCCAAAAATCGCAGGACCCCTCCGACACCTCGCACCAGGTGCTCACGACGATCGCTCTCGCCGCGCAGCTTGCCGTATCTGCGCGACGGGATGAACGTCAACGTCGACATCGTCACCCACGATCGGCGCCACGTGCTTGCCGTGCCGACCGACGCCGTCCGCAAGGATAACCGCGGAAACTACGTCTTCGCCGTCGTGCATGGCAAAGTCGAACGCGTGCCCGTCACGCTCGGCCAGCAAAACGACACACAGGTTGTCGTTCGCTCGGGTCTGCGCGCGGGCGAAACGATCGTCGATGACAAAGACGTGAGCGTCGCGCCTCGTGACGACGTTACACCGCTGCCCTCGCCGTCGGCCGGGCCGTCAGCGCCGCTGTGAGGCGGCTTCGCGTGCCGTCGCGGGCGATGTTGATACGGCCGTGACGCGTCTCTTGGCGTACGCGCGCGAAGCGCTCGAAGCGATCTGGCGAAACCGGGTGCGCTCGGCGCTGACGATGCTCGGCATGATCATCGGCACCGCTTCGGTCATCGCGGTGCTCGGCATCGGCAAGGCCGCATCGGGCGGCATCGCGGGCCAGATTGTTTCGCAAGGAAACCCTGGCTTCCTCGTATCGGCCGATCCCGAGCAAGACGATCCCAACGCCGCCGCGATCCAATATGGTGATGCCGCGGTGATCGAGACCGAGGACGCGGACGTCGTGGCCCACGCGTTCCCGAACTATAGCCGTAACTACGCCGTCATCGCCAACAACATTCACTACGTCGGCGAAGTCGTGAGCCAGACCGATTACATCACCGACTCCCTGCGGCTGCGCGAAGGGCGGCGCATCGATGCGAACAACGTCGCCATAGCCGCGCGGGTCTGTCTGCTCGGGCGCACGATGGAGCAGCACTTCTTCGGGCCTACCGGCGAAGCGCTCGGAAGCACCGTGCGGATCAACGGAACTCGCTTCCGCGTGATCGGCGTATACGCCCCACTGTCGTCGAGCATCTTTACGAGCATCGGCGGCAATGATTACGCCGAGATTCCGTATTCGACGTTTCACGAAATCGCGCCGGGGCCAGTAGACTCGTTGCAGGTGTACGCGCAACCGGGCAAGACGCTTGACGACGTGCGCGGCGCCGTCTTCTCGACTTTGCGCCACGTACACGGGCCGCGTGCCGCCTATACGATTCAAGACGCCCTGGCTTTCGAAAGCGCGTTCATGAAAACGATGTCGCTCGTGGGAGTGGGGTTGACTGCCATCGGCGCCGTCGCCCTCCTCGTCGCCGGCATCGGCGTGATGAACATCATGCTCGTGTCGGTGACCGAGCGAACGCGGGAGATCGGAATTCGAAAAGCGATCGGCGGCAACCGGCATGACATCGCGTTGCAGTTCTTGATGGAAGCGCTCATCCTCGCGCTCATCGGCGGAGGAACCGGAATGCTGCTCGGCATCGCCGCCGTCCTGCCCGCGCAGATCGTGATCGGCAAGCTGCTCGGACCGGCGTCCGTTCCGTGGATTACCATCGTCGGAACCGCCGTAGGCTTCTCCACGTTCGTCGGCATCGTGTTCGGCACGTACCCGGCTTTACGCGCAGCCGCGCTGGACCCGATTGAAGCGCTGCGCGCGTGACGGCTTGCACGGTCCGGACGGTGACGCGGCGTGCGTAGCATTGGACCGTTCGTCGGCGAAGCGCTGGGCGTGCTGGTGGCGAACCGAATGCGCTCCTTCCTAACGGTCCTTGGGTTGATCATTGGCGTCGCCGCAGTCATTGCGATTCAAATCCTCGGCACAGGAATGGCCGGCGCCGTCAACGGCGCGCTCGGCAGCCTCAACGACCGCAGCTTCTACCTGTATCCTAAAGGGCAGCAGTCCGATTTCACCCGAGCGGAGCTGACCGTCCGCGACCTTGCCGCCGTACAGGCGACGGTTCCCAACATCGTGCTTGCGTTTCCCGCCGGATACGTTTCGCGCATGGTCAGCGCCGGGCACGCTCGCGTCCGCTTGGGCGTCAGCGACGACGCCGACATCTCATTCGCCAGCGTGCCGCTCGTCTTCGGACGGAACATTTCGCACGGCGACGTTGCGTCGTCGGCGCACGTCGCCGTGCTGACGAACCGCGGGTACAAACGGCTCTATCCCGGCGGCGGTGACCCAGTCGGCACGAGCCTGCGCTTCGGCGACCACCGTTATGTCGTCATCGGCGTTCAGGGACCGCCGAACACCGGCATCATCCCCGTGAATTTCGGCGGGGACGTTCACATTCCGTATACGACATACGAGCAAGACTTCTTGCGGGCGCGCCCGATGTTCGGCGCCAGCTTCATCGTCGGCGACGCAACGCAAATCGACCAAACCGAGTCGGCCGTCAAAGCGTACTTCAAGATGCTCAAGGCCAACCGCGCGCAATACGATACGTTCGACCGTCGCACGTTCACCTCGATGATCAACGGGATCTTCGCGGCGCTCACCCTCGTCGTGGCGCTGATCGGCGCGATCTCCCTGCTCGTCGCCGGAATCGGCATCATGAACATCATGCTCGTCTCCGTATCCGAGCGCACGCGCGAAATCGGGATTCGTAAGGCGATCGGCGCGACGCGCGCCGCGGTGCTCGTGCAGTTCTTCATCGAAGCGCTGCTGCTCTCGCTCGCGGGTTGCGGAATCGGACTCGTGCTCGGGGTCGCCGTGGGGTGGCTCGTCGACCGCTTCGCCCTCGTCGCGTTGTCCGGCGTCGTTCCCACCTTACCATGGGGGCAATCGATCGGGATCGCGGTCGGATTCGCGACCCTCGTCACCGTCGTATTCGGAACCTATCCGGCGTATCGTGCCGCCCGCCTCGACCCTATCGAAGCGCTCCGATATGAATGATGGCGCGGGGGGCCCCGGCGGCTTGCCGTGGGGGGCGCACGGCCGAAGGCGGGGCGCCAGTTCAATCTATGGGGGGTCCCCATGCTGCGAGCAGCAGCATGGAGCCCGTCATCGCGATGCGCGGGATCGTGAAGACGTACAAGACCGGGACGCTCGAAGTGCCGGCGCTGCGCGGCGTAAGCTTCGAGATCGGGCGTGGCGAGTATGTCGCGATCATGGGGCCGTCGGGGTCAGGCAAATCGACATTGATGAACCTGATCGGGTGCCTTGACCGGCCGACGGCGGGGACATATCGGCTCGACGGCAGCGACGTCGGACGACTCGACGACAACGCGCTTGCCGCGCTGCGGCTGCGCAAGCTCGGCTTCATCTTTCAGGGCTTCAACCTCCTGGCGCGCGCCAGCGCGCTCAAGAACGTGACGTTGCCCCTCTTCTATGCCGGCGTCGGATGGCGCGAGCGCGAGCGCCGAGCCTCCGCAGTGTTGGGGCAAGTCGGGCTGGCGGACCGCGCGAGCCATAAGCCGAGCGAGCTGTCAGGAGGCCAGCAACAGCGCGTCGCGATCGCGCGAGCGCTCGTCAACGATCCCGCCGTGCTGCTCGCCGACGAGCCGACCGGCAACCTGGACTCGCAAACCAGCGAAGAGATCATGGCGCTCTTCGGGCAGCTCAACGCGAGCGGGCGGACGGTCATCATGGTGACCCACGATGCTGAAATCGCCAGGCATGCCGCTCGCACGATCCGCGTCCGCGATGGTGTCGTCGTTGCGGACGGAGCGGCCGGCGCGGAAGAGGACCAAGCGGCTGTTCGTTCTGCTTAAGGAACCACACGCGTTCGGGCTGCCTAAAAACGAAAGATGAAAATTCGGGGAAAAACGAGGACGTCGCTGCGACCTCCGCGTCCCGCGCCGAGTAGCTCCATAAGATAGCCGTCTTCAGAAAGCGAACCACAACAGCCCATGCAAAAACGTCCCATCCTCTCGACGGCGATCGTGGCCCTCGTGGGCGCGATCATCGGAAGCTTCTCCATGATGCTGTATGCGAGCACGCACTTCGCGGGGGTTGCCGGCCCGGGGAACACGCCGCCGCAGGTCTTCGCCGCGCCGCTCTCTTCGGGCGGCGGCTCCGATCAGCAACGCATCGTGAGCGCCGTCAAGCGCGTAGAACCTTCGGTCGTGTCGCTCAACGTCACCGTCAACGGCCAGCAAGTCGTTCCGCTCGATCCGTTCTCGCAGTTCTTCGGCCAGCAGGGACCTTCCCAAATCGAGCGCTACAAGGCGCGAGCATCGGGCTCGGGTTTCGTGTACGCCCGCACGGATGACCATAGCGGCTTGATCGTCACCAACGCTCACGTCGTGAATCCGCCTGAGGGCAACGGTCGCGTGTCGGGCATCGAGGTCGTGTTTCCCGACGGGCAGCGCGTACCGGGACACGTGTACTCCGCAAATGTCGGGGCGGACCTTGCGCTCGTGAAAGTCGACGGCGTCAAGAACATGCCGCCGGCGGTCGTGATGGGCGACTCTTCGAAACTCGAAGCGGGGCAGTTCGCCATTGCGATCGGCGAGCCGTACGAACTCCAAAAGTCCGTTTCACTCGGCGTCGTCTCCGGCTTCAACCGCGACGAGACGATCGGCGAGGGCGGCGGTAACGGCGCGATCGCGTTCAAAGGGCTACTGCAAACTTCAGCGCCGATCAACCCAGGGAACTCCGGCGGTCCACTGATCGACGAAGATGGCCGAGTGATCGGCGTCAACCAGTCGACGGCAAACCCCCAGGCCGGCGCTCAAGGAATCGGCTTCGCGATTCCGTCGAACACAGTGAAACAGCAAGTCGCGATGCTCGCGAAATCACCGGGCACCCACCAGGGAACGAACGAAGGTTTCATCGGCGCATCACTCGCGACCGTGACGCCGAGCGTCGGCGTGCAGATCAACTACCACGGCAAAGGGGTCGTGGTCGCCGAAGTGATCGCCAATGGCCCCGCCGATCGCGCCGGCCTGCAACCGGGCGACGTGATTCAAAAGGTCGACGGGAAGTCCGTAACGACGAACGATCAAGTGGTCAAGGCGATCCAAGGTCATAAGCCCGGGCAGACGGTCGACTTCGAAGTATGGAGCGCCGGCGTCAAGAAGCTCGTCAGCGTCAGGCTGCAAGAGCGTCCGGCCAACGTCGGCGCCCTCGTACCGCAGCAACAACAGCCGAATTCCATGCCGTAAGCCGCGGTCCCGTTCATCCTGCGATGCGGCCTTGCCCACCCGGCGAGGCCGCTGCATTTCAGTACTTCGATACGCCGGCGGCGACGCACCGCGACCACGCCCCGGTCAAAGCGCCGTGGAAACCTAGCGCGAGCGGAGCGGCGCCTTGCGCTGACCCACGTATAGGGGCCGCCGCGCGTAGTGATATCGGGGTGGCGCTCACGCCGATCACTTTCGTAGCGGAGTTGCACCCACAGAGTCGGCATGAATTGGTCTTACGATGCACAATGGCCCAGATACAGGTAATCGATCCGGCGTCGCGGCGACCTGCGGGGAAACGCGCTGCCGTGCGCGCTGAGAGTCGCCGTGGGTGCTGAGCGCGATTTAAATACCCTCGTCTGGCGAGCGTTGCGCCTCACTTACCGGTCTCGGCGCGCCAATGTCTTGTGAGCTCTCCCCGGCGCCAAAGCCAGAAAGATGCGTGATCTTTCTGTCGCTCGCGCTACACCCAGCGGTGGCCCACTGGGTGAACGTCGCCTCTTGCGTTGGTCTATACGGTCGTCGACATCCTGACGATGTTTGGATCGTGGCCCTACTACGTCTTCTTCAACGGAGTCGAAACCGTCCTTACACTCCTGATCCTGTGGTATGCCGTTAGCTGGTCGCCGCAGCACGCAATACCGAAGAAGCGCCCGCGACAAACTGCGGTTAACGAACGGGCCGAAGTGCCATAGTCATGCTCATTCAAATTCGAGCTGCAACTGGCTCCGGCGATGTGTCCCCGTATTATTGAAGATTCTTGGCACGAGGCTGCGCCCGCCGCCGCTGTCGATGTCGAAGCGCAGCGCCGTCAGCCAACCCGGGCCTCCGGGGCGACCTCAGCCATCGGGCGCGCGATCTCGCCGCTCGCGCTAGGCGTCGCGGCGGAAGTCATTGGTGTGGCCTGGACTCGGATCGGGAGGAATCCAGGCGAACCGCTGGAGGCCGGCCGAACCCGGCCGGCTGCTGACGCGAGTTCGGCCGTCCGGAGCCTTTCCAACCGCGCTTGCCGACCGGGGGCAAAGGTAGGGCGGCGGTAAGAGGGCGGACAGGCGGGGACTCCGTCGGGTAAGGTGAGGCCGCTGCAACTTCGCAGACGGTCGGCCGTATCTATGCTATAGAAAATAGCAGCGCCGCGCTTTGAGACGGCGCATCCTTGAATGCTGGTAAGCGGCAAGGCGTAGTGCGGCGGTGGCCGCGCGAGCTGGTCCACGGCGTTCGGAGCATTGCCGGGAGAGAGCAAACTCTCGGCTCGGGAGTAAGAATTTATGGCAAAAGTGGTCGGCATCGACCTCGGCACGACCAATTCGGTGGTCGCCGTCATGGAAGGCCAGACGCCTACGGTCATTGCGAACTCGGAAGGCAGCCGCACGACCCCGTCGGTAGTCGCGTTCACGAAGACCGGCGAGCGGCTCGTGGGGCAGCTCGCCAAGCGTCAGGCCGTCACCAACCCTGACCGCACGATCCGTTCGATCAAGCGGCATATGGGCACGGATTTCAAAGTCAAGATCGACGGCAAGGACTATACGCCGCAAGAGATCTCGGCGATGGTCCTTCAAAAACTCGTCAACGACGCATCGACGTATCTCGGCGATCGCGTAACGCGCGCGGTCATCACCGTCCCGGCGTACTTTAACGACGCCCAGCGTCAGGCGACCAAGGACGCCGGCCGGATTGCGGGTCTTGACGTGCTGCGCATCATCAATGAGCCGACGGCGGCGGCGCTCGCCTACGGGCTGGACAAAAAGGGCTCCGAGACGATCCTCGTGTGGGACCTCGGCGGCGGGACGTTCGACGTCTCCATCCTCGAAGTCGGCGACGGCGTCTTCGAAGTTAAGTCGACCAACGGCGACACGCACCTCGGCGGCGATGACTACGACGAGAAGATCGTCGAGTGGCTCGTGGGCGAATTCCGTAAAGATCAGGGCATCGATCTGTCGAGCGATCGCCAAGCGCTGCAACGCCTGACCGAAGCGGCCGAAAAGGCGAAGATCGAACTGTCGACCTTGACGTTGGCGAACATCAACCTGCCGTTCATTACGGCCGATCAGAGCGGCCCGAAGCACCTCGACATCACCCTGACGCGCGCCGATTTCGAGCGGATGACCAGCGACTTGACCGACCGCATGGTGGAGCCGTTCAAGAGAGCGATCGCCGACGCGAAGATCGACGTCAGCAAGATCGACGAGATCATCATGGTCGGCGGTTCGACTCGCATGCCGGTCTGCCAAGAACTCGTCAAGAAGTTGACCGGTAAGGAACAGCTCAACCAGTCCGTCAACCCCGACGAAGTCGTCGCCGTCGGCGCGGCGATTCAAGCCGGCGTGCTCGCCGGCGAAGTCCGCGACGTGGTGTTGCTCGACGTGACGCCGCTCTCGCTCGGTCTCGAAACGCTCGGGGGTGTGTTCACCAAGCTGATCGACCGCAACACGACGATTCCAACCAAGAAGTCACAAGTCTTCACCACGGCCGAAGACGGTCAGACCTCGGTTGACATCGCAATCTTCCAGGGCGAGCGCGAAATGGCGCGCGACAACAAGAGTCTAGGCCAGTTCCGGCTCGAAGGCATCCCGGCTGCGCCGCGCGGCGTGCCCCAGATCGAAGTGACGTTCAACATCGACGCCAACGGCATCGTGAACGTCTCGGCCAAAGATTTAGGCACCGGCAAGGAGCAGACGATCACGATCACCGCGACGACGAACCTCTCGAAGGAAGAAGTCGACCGTATGGTGCGCGACGCCGAAGCCTCCGCCGCCGACGATCGTCGCAAGAAGGAAGACGCCGAGATTCGCAACCACGCTTCGAGTTTGATCTACTCGACGGAGAAGTCTCTCAAAGAGATCGGCGACAAGCTCGACGCGAGCTCCAAAGCCGACGTGGAAAACGCGCTGAACGACCTGCGCGCCAAGAGCGAAAACGGCACTGCGGCCGAAATCAAGACCGCGACCGAGACCTTGCAACAGGCATCGTACAAGCTCGCCGAAGCGCTGTACCAGCAGACCGGCGGCGCCGCCGGCGCGCCCGGCCCCAATGGTGCGACCGGCGGCGAACCGAGCGGAGCAGCGACCGACGGCGCAGCCGGGCAGGCGGAAACGCCCAAACCCGACGATGTGATCGACGCGGAGTTCAAAGAGGCGCAGTAGCGCCGCCTTGGCCTTGCGACCGGCGCCTTGACGGATGCAGCGTTCATGCACGCGAGGCGCCGGCCGTCGTCGAACCGTTCCGATTTTTGCGGCCGTAGAGAGCGGCAAGCGCGGCACGTCGCGCGCCGGACGGATGAATGCAGGACGCGCAGAGCCGCGTCGGGGGAGATGAGAAGGTGAATACTGATGCAGAGGCGGCCGCGATCGGCGAGCAGCCCACAGACACGGATATCGCGGAGATGCAGTCGCCTGCTGTGGCGGAATTGGCCGAAGCACGAGCACTTGCGGATGAGCGCTATCAGGAGCTGCAGTACGCGCGGGCTGAGATTGACAACGTACGCAAACGTGCAGATCGAGCAGCACTCGAGCGGCTGGCGTACGGGCGGCGGCAACTGATCGAACGCTTCTTACCGGTGCTGGACAACTTGCAGCGCGCACTCACTTTCGAGGATTCGCAAGCGTTACGTGGCGGCTTACAAGCGACGCTGCGTGGCTTCGAAGGTGTGCTTACGAGCGAGCAAGTCATCGCGCTGGAAACCGTCGGAAAGCCATTCGACCCGCGCGTCGCTGAAGCGATCGCGACGCGGGCGACCAGCGACTATCCCGAGGATACCGTTCTCGAGGAAGCGCAGCGCGGCTACCGGATGGGCGATGATCTGATTCGCCCGGCGCTCGTCGTTGTCGCGAAGCGCAGCTCCGGCGAAGCGGCGCGAGATGAGAGTAGCGCCGAACCGAACGCGGCCGGCGGCGCGGAATCTTCAGCGACGCACGAGTGAACTACAAAGACTACTATAAGCTCCTCGGCGTACCTAAGAACGCCGCTGAGAAAGATATCAAGTCGGCGTACCGCAAGCTCGCGCGCAAATGGCACCCCGACGCGAATCCGAACAACCCAAAACAGGCCGAGGAAAAATTCAAAGAGATTTCCGAAGCCTACGAAGTCCTCGGCGACTCCGATAAACGGCGCAAGTACGACGCGCTCGGCAGCGATTGGGCGCAAGCCTCGCGCCAAGCCGAGGCACAGCGGCGTTATCGCTCGGCGCAAGGCGGGGCCGGCGATCCGTTCGCGGGAGCGCAGTTTTCAGGGGCCGGCGCCGGCGGCCCGAGCGGCTTCTCGGACTTCTTCGACCTTTTCTTTTCAGGAGTCGGGCGTCGCGGAGCCGGGCCGCAGGCCGCAGGCCAAGCGCACTCCTTCGCGCAACGGGGCGGCGACCTCGAAACGACCCTCGAATTGACGCTGCGCGAAGCGTACGCGGGGGGCGCCAAACCGATCAGTTTGCAAATCGAAGACGCATGCTCGCGCTGCGGTGGCAGCGGGATCGTCACCAATGCGATCTGCACGCAATGCCATGGAACCGGGCGCATCGTGCAGACCCGGCGTTTCGACGTCACGATCCCGCGTGGTATTCGCGACGGGCAACGCATTCGGCTCGCGGGCCAGGGTGCGCGGGGCAGCGGCGGTGGTCCCAACGGCGATCTCCTCCTCGAAGCGAGGATTGCCGCCGATCCGCAGTTCGAGCGTAAAGGCGACGACTTGCATGCCGATTTGGACGTGCCGATCTACGATCTGGTGCTCGGCGCCCAGGTGCGCGTTCCCACCTTGACGGGCGAAGTCACGATGACGATTCCAGCCGGTACCCAAAACAACCAGACGTTACGTTTGACCGGTAAGGGGATGCCGAAAGTGAAAGGCGACGGCTACGGCGATCAGTACGTGCGGCTCGTGGGCCTCCTCCCGACCCACCTGAGCGAACGCGAGCGAGAACTGTTCGGCGAACTCGCTGATCTTCACGCGGCACACGCGTAATGCCATTGGTAGGTTCGCCGTAGCGGCGGGCGCCGGATCGTCCTTCACGCTCGTCTTGGCGCCCGCTCTTCGTCGCTGAGGATCGCGTGGGCACTTGCATAAAGACGCTATCGCGCTGTCGAGTTACGCTACGCGCACCTCTCGCATCGGCCTGCGGGCGATCCACCCGAAGGGAAATGCAGCCGGAGGCAATATTCGCAAACTCAATAGCCGCTCACCTATGGAGGGCGAGATGCGGATTCTTCTGCTCACTTTCTGCGCATTGACCATGTTTGGTTGCGAGGCAGCCGGTACTGTACGGAATACCACAACTCCGCAAAGCTCGGCGGAGCGTCCGGCGGCGGTCCTATCGCGACCACAGGCGGCTGCAACACCGCATGCCTCACACGTGGTGCTCGTGATGATGGAAAATCGAAACTACGGATCCATCGTCGGAAACAGCGATGCGCCGTACATCAACAACACCCTCATTCCTGCGGGCACATTGATGACGAATAGCCACGCGCTCAGCCACCCGAGTCAGCCGAACTATCTCCAACTTTTCTCCGGTTCGAATCAAGGCATCACCGATGACAGCTGCCCGCACACGATAAACGCTGCGAATATCGCTTCAGAGCTGATCGCCTCCGGAAAGACGTTTACGGGATACGCGGAGTCGATGCCCAGCATCGGGTATACCGGCTGTTCTTACGGATCGCTGTACGCGCGCAAACACAATCCGTGGGTCAATTTTCCGAATGTCCCTGCAGCAGATAACGTTCCTTACACGGGTGCGCCTTCTTCGGCATCATCTTTCGCCTGGCTCACACCGAACCTATGCGATGACATGCACGACTGCAATACGCAGACGGGCGACGCTTGGCTTGCTGCCAACCTGCCGCCGATCATCGCCTGGCTTTCGAAACACCAGGGGCTCTTGATCCTCACTTGGGACGAGGCGGAGCCGGACAACAACGGTACAAACCATATTGCCACCGTCCTCGTCGGCCCAATGGTGTTTGCGGGGTACAGGTCGTCACAGCAAATCACGCACTACAACGTCCTCCACACCCTCGAAACGATATTCAAACTTCCGTGCATGCAGCAGGAGTGCGGTGCCGCTGATATAGCTAACGTGTGGAAGTAGTCCGGCATCGATGATTGCGTCGACGAGCGGTTACGGCAACCGCCGCCTCTTCGACGCGCCCATTTGCGACGATTACTTACGCAGCGTAGGTTACACCTTCCATGCACTCGCGCAGAGATCCGCGACGCTTTCAACTACCTCACAAGCCGCGCGTCGGCGACGCCGTCCGGACGGACGACCGTCACGAAGCGATCGTCATTACGAAGTTACCTTGCAGTCCCGTTTCGTAAACTTCCCAGTACTGCCCGCAAATCGACAACTCTACAGCGGAGCGCGGGCCAAGGCTCGGCGCCGTATTGGGCTCAACTGCTCGCGGTTGGCGAGTCGACGATTTTATAGTCGGTAAGGTCGAAGCGTTCGACGAGCTTCGCACCGACGTAACGTTTCTGGCGCAGAATCAAGCCCGTGCTTCGCGAAATATAGATGGCGTCGCGCGTCACCGCTTTGTCGGTGGTCGAATCGTCGGGGCAACTCACGCCGGCATAGGGCAGGGATACGACGTCGGTTGGTTGACCGCCGATCGCCGGGCCGGACCGCTCCTGCAGTCGGCTGCGGTATGCGTTGAAGCACGCGATCAGGTCTCCCATATCGGGGCTCAGAACGCCGTTGCCGCGCAAGGACGTCAAGTCAGCGTCGTACACGCCGCCGCGGATCTTAACGAACGATAAAAGCCCGCGTTTGTAGGCGGATGCGGTAGGACCGCCGTCCCAAACCATCGTAGAGCCGCTCTTGTTGCCCGTGACCACGTCGAGCTGCGCATGGTGCGGCTTCGTGAACGTGTAGCGTAGCTCGTGGTCGCTCACGCGATCGCCGAGTACCTCGTGCGATTCGATCGTCATGCTGTAGCCTTGCAACGCTTTCCAATCCGCCATGAGATGATCGAACGCCGACAGCGAGTCCGTATGCGACGTGACCGCCGTCGCAATGCGCGCCGAACCCGGCGCCGCTCCCATCTCGCCTGCGTCGGATGCGGCGGCGGCTGCCGACGCAACCGCGGCGGCAAGCGCCGTTGCCAATAGCGTGCTCGTCACGCATGCCATTCCCGGACGAATCCAAGCACGCATTACGCTATCCGTCTTGCCTGGCCGGCCCGCCTGCGCCTACCGGCCCAGTCGGCCGCTGCGTCACGTTTCATGCGAAATGTCGTCACGAATCGTCAACGCGGTAAGGGTCTGTTTTATTCCGAGCTCGACGCCTCAGCGGTTGGGGCGCGGCCCATTCTTTGGGGCACGAAGTGCTGAAGCGCCGGACCATCGGAGCGCTCACGTACGGCTGACTCGGCGCGCCGGCGGCAACCTCAGCCGCTGCGGGCGGGTCGAAAGGAAACGATGTTAGGCGGGCCGCCTGTCCACTTGATGTGGTCGAGCACGTACAACCCTGAGAAGCCACGGGTCCAGCGCCAGGTGAACTGGCGCCGGCTCGGGGCGCTGTTCGTGCCGTACTGGCGCCAAGAAATGCTGGTGCTCGGATGCGTCATACTTGGTTCCGTCCTCGGGCTCGCGCCGGCGATTTTTACGCGGAACTTGATCGATCGGGCGCTGCCTGCATCACGACGTCCGCGGGTCTGTGGGTCGACGTGGGCGGGATGATCCTTGCCGCGCTGCTCGCCGCGGTCATCGGCGTGTACCAAGGCTACTTGAACTCGCTGCTCGGCGAGGGGATCATGCGCGACATCCGCACGAGCCTCGTCTCGCACCTCCACCGCATGCCGATCGCTTTCTTCACCAACACGAAGACGGGCGAGATCATGAACCGCGTCTCTAACGACGTCGACAACGTCGACAACATCGTGACCGGGACGCTCGTGACGATCGTGACCAACATCGCGATGATCGCGACGACCGTCGTCACGATGTTCGTCATGGACTGGAAGCTGTCGCTGCTCGCGCTCGCGATCGTGCCGCTGATGATTTTGCCGCTGTCGCCGGTCGGTCGAAGAATGTACGTCGTACGCAAAGCGACCCGCGAAAAGCGCGACGAGATCGAGAGCCTCACGCAGGAGACGCTCTCGATCTCCGGGATCACGCTGATCAAGTCGTTCGTGCGCGAAGCCTTCGAAGCCAAGCGTTTCTTCGGCGTCTCGACGGACCTGATGAAGCTCGAAATTCGGCTCGCGATGGTGGGCCGCTGGTTCATCGCGGCGATCGCCGCGATGGTCATCGTCGGCCCGGCGATCGTGTGGCTCGGCGGCGGCTACCTCGCGATTTACTACGGCCTGACGGTCGGCACGATCGTCGCGTTCGTCGCGCTACTCGGCCGCCTCTACGGGCCGGCTTCGGCGCTGGCCGGCGTACAAGTGCAGATCGTCAGCGCACTGGCGGTCTTCGAGCGCATCTTCGAATACCTCGACATGACGCCGGAGCCGGCGGGCTCCCAGACGATCGCACAATGTCACGGGTGAACTTCGTTTCGAAGACGTGCATTTCGCGTATGCTGGTGGCCGCCAAGCGCTCGAAGGCGTCGATCTGCACATCGCGCCGGGGCAAGTCGCCGCCTTCGTCGGTCCGTCGGGCGCCGGCAAGACGACGATCACGCAACTCGTGCCGCGCTTCTACGATCCCCACTCGGGGCGCATTCTGCTCGACGGCGTCGACGTTCGGGAACTGGACCTCGCAGTCGCTGCGCTCGCATATCGGCATCGTCACGCAGGAAACGTATCTCTTCCACGACACGATCGCCGCCAATCTGCGCTACGGCAACGACGCGTGCGACGCAAGCGCAGCTCGAAGCTGCTGCGCGCGCCGCGAACATTCACGCGTTCATCGCCTCACTGCCCGAAGGGTACGAAACCATCGTCGGCGAGCGCGGTCACAAACTTTCCGGGCGGCGAGCGCCAGCGCCTCGCGATCGCACGCGTGCTCCTCAAAGATCCGCGAATCCTGATCTTGGACGAAGCGACGAGCGCGCTCGATTCCGAAAACGAAGCGTTGATTCAAGCGGCCTTCGATGAAGCGATGCACGGCCGCACGAGCCTCGTCATCGCGCACCGTCTCTCGACGATCCTTGTCGGCCGACGTCATCTTCGTCGTGGACGCCGGTAAGATCGTCGAGCGTGGCACACACGCCGAGCTCCTGCGCGCGACGGAACGTACGCCCGCCTCTACCGCACGCAGTTCGAGAAAGGCAACATCGAATTGTCATTGCAGCCGCCCGTAACGGATTCTGCTCGCATCTCCGTCCTGTAGCTAGCACAAGTCTCGGCTGCTGCAAGCTGCGCATCGCTGCCAGGGGGAAATTCGATGTTCCGTGAAGACGTACTTTGCGGAAACCGACGCGACCGTCCCTAGGCTACGATGGCTAGCGAAAAAGGCGCGGAACCCGGATCATTGCGCGTGCTCGACGCGGAACGGCGGATCCGTTGCGGCGCGAACGTCCTCGACGGTGACCCCGGGCGCGCACTCCCGCAGCACGAGCCCCTCGGGCTCGACATCCAAGACGGCGAGGTCGGTGATAATGCGATGGACGACGTTTCGCCCGGTCAGCGGCAGCGTGCAATGGTTGACGACCTTGTGCGTCCCGTCGCGGGCGACGTGCTCCATCATCACGATCAGCCGCTTGGCGCCGTGAACGAGGTCCATCGCACCTCCCATGCCCTTGACCATCTTGCCCGGGATCATCCAGTTCGCAAGGTCGCCGCCGCCGGAGACCTGCATGGCGCCGAGGACGGCGAGATCGATGTGGCCGCCGCGGATCATGCCGAACGACGTCGCGGAATCGAAGAACGACGCGCCGGGATAGACCGTGACCGTTTCCTTGCCGGCATTAATGAGATCGGCGTCTTGCTCGCCTTCGTACGGATACGGCCCCATCCCGAGAATGCCGTTTTCGCTTTGCAGGACGACGTGAATGTTCGGATCGACGAAGTTGGGGATCAGCGTCGGCAACCCGATGCCGAGATTGACGTATTGACCGTCACGTAATTCGCGCGCGACGCGGGCGGCCAGCTGATCGCGCGTGAGCGCCACGCGAGTTTCCCGTCGGGCACCGCCGTAGGGCAACCCATTAGACTTCGTCGCCCGCGGCGGCTGGCGGTGCGTCCCGCTCCGTCCGCTTGCGCGTCGTCACGCGTTCGATGCGTTTGCCTTCGCTGCCGACGAGGACGACCCGCTGGACGAAAACGCCCGGCGTGTGCACGTTCTCAGGCTCGATCTCGCCCGGCTCAACGAGCCGCTCGACTTCCGCAATCGTGATCTTTCCGGCGGCCGCGCACAGCGGATTGAAGTTGCGCGTCGCCTTGTCGTAGATCAAGTTGCCGAGCCGGTCTCCGGCGCTCGCGCGAACGAGCGCGTAATCGCACACGATGCCCTCTTCGAGTACGTACTCACGGTCGCCGAAGCGGCGCGTCTCCTTCGGTGGCGACGCCAGAATGACGGTGCCGCCGCTCCCGTACCGCCACGGCAGACCACCCTCAGCAGCTTGCGTGCCAACTCCGGCCGCAGTATAGAACGCGGGGATGCCGGCGCCGCCAGCGCGTAAGCGCTCGGCAAGCGTGCCCTGCGGGACCAGTTCGACTTCGAGTTCGCCGCTGAGAAACTGGCGCTCGAATTCGCGGTTCTCGCCGACATACGAGCCGGTCGTACGCCGGATTCGCTTGGCGTCGAGCAACACTCCGAGCCCCCAGCCGTCGACGCCACAATTGTTCGAGACCGTGACGAGACCGCTTGCGCCCTGCTCCAGCAGCGCGGCGATCAAATGGAACGGAATGCCGCACAGGCCGAAGCCACCGACGGCGAGCGACGCGCCGCTCGGAATGTCCGCGACTGCTGCCGCCGCATCGGCAACGACTTTGTCCATGCGCCCTCGCGCTTACGACGTAAGCCGCGGCGCTGCCTTTCCCTTCGCATTTCCGGCGATGGGCCGGCGGCCGTACGGGAGAGCACACGCCGTGGCGTTTTACGTGGCGAGACAACCGCGAAGGACGGTCGCTCCTAAGGCAACCCGACCTGTTTCGATTGGGCGCGACGACGGTATGCGCGCAATATGAATGACTACGACATCGAGCAATCCCAGCGCAACGCCGGAAACGCCGTGAAGTCCGCCGCCCACTCCGCGAGTTCGCAGATCGAGTCCCGGGTAAAGCCGCCGGACAACAACGCTACCCTGCGCAGCGGCCTGATGGCAGGGGCTGCCGCGAGCCTGTTTGCTTCGCTCGCCCTCAAAGCGGCCGGCAGCCGCGAAGATGCACTCTTCGTCGGGCAGTGGGTCCCGACGTTTCTGATCATCGCGCTGTGGGTGACGATCGTCCGAGAGGACATCGCTCCTTCTACCTGACCGGGTAGCGGGCGGGGAAGCGCCGCCCGGCCGACCAAGACTCTGCGGGCAATCTGTCTCGAACGGAGAATGAGCGCTATGGCGATCGCAGCCCCTCCCGCCACGTCCGACGACGCGATGATCCTGGAGGCCGTCCGCGAGATCGTCGCCGAACGCGTCGCGCCGCGGGCCGCCGAAATCGACGAGAGGGGCGAGTTCGCCCGCGACATTTACGAATTGTTCGCCGACAACGATCTGTTCGGCGTTCCGTTTCCCGAAGAGTACGGCGGCCTTGGCCTTTCATTCGAAACGTACGTCAAGGTCGTCGAAGAGGTCTCCAAGGCGTGCGCCTCGAGCGGGTTGATGATCGCCGTGCAAGAGCTGAGCGCGCTGGCGCTGATCATCGCCGGCAACGAAGCGCAGAAGCAGAAGTACCTTACCAAACTTTCCAGCGGCCGCACGATCGGAGCCTACGCACTCACGGAACCGGGCAGCGGTTCGGATGCGGCCGGTTCGATGCGCGCCCGCGCCGAACGGCGGGGAGAGCGCGTACGTCCTCAACGGCAACAAGGTCTGGATCACCAACGGCAGCGTCGCCGACGTCGTGACCGTCTTCGCCGTAACCGACCCTTCGAAGGGTGCCAACGGCATCAGCGCCTTCATCGTCGAGAAGAACTTCTCCGGGCTTTAAGGTCGGTAAGCTCGAAAAGAAGATGGGAATCCGGGGTTCTCCGACGTGCGAATTGATCTTCGAGAACTGCGAGATTCCCGCCGAGAACCTGCTGGGCGAGGAAGGCACCGGCTTCAAGACCGCGATGCGCGTCCTGGACAAGTCGCGGCCCGGCATCGCCGCCCAAGCCGTCGGAATCGCCGCCGGCGCCCTCGATTACGCGACGACGTATGCGACCGAGCGCATCGCGTTCGGCAAGCCGATCGCACAGCAGCAGGGCATCCAGTTCATGCTCGCCGACATGCGCGTCGAGCTCGAGTCGGCGCGCCTGCTCCTGTACGAAGCGGCCCGCAAGTGCGATGAGAACGCGCCCGATCTGAGCGTTTGGGCGGCGCTCTGTAAGCTCAAAGGCGGGCGACGTTGCGATGAAGGTCACAACGGACGCCGTCCAGATTCTCGGCGGCTTCGGCTACTCGACTGAGTATCCGGTCGAACGGATGATGCGCGACGCGAAGATCACGCAGATCTACGAGGGCACGCAGCAGATTCAGCGGCTCGTCATCGCGCGCAGCATGATCGGCAAGAAGCCGCCCGCCGTCGTCGCGTAGCGACTCACTGCCCGGGTGGCGTCCCGCATGCGTGCGGCGCGAGATCGCGATTTGTCTTGTGGCGGAGAACCTTCTGGGAGAATTCTACGTTTTACTGATCGGCCGCCCTTTTGAAGGCGGTCGAATTTCGAACGTGGAAGGAGGTTACTATTTTGAAGCAGATCTTCGCAACGCCCGTCGCGGCGGCTCTTCTTTCGGCCCCGGCGCTGGCCAAAACCCACATGACGAACGCATCACGCGATGACCATGAAGAGCCACGGCGATGTCGCATCATGCGTCGAAAGCCCACGGCAATATGTCATGAAGAAGAAGCACATGATCAAGAAGCACGCCTAAGAGCGGCCGTCTTTTTTTTTATCACGCGCGTCCGGCTTAGGGCGCGCCTTTTCCTTTGGGCTGCCGAGGGGCGCCGCTTGTAACGTGGATCGTCCTATCCGACTCCGATTGCGGGATGGCCGAAAAGCGGCGGCACGTAACGCCCGACGGCCCACGACAAGCCGAAAACGACGGCGCCGAAACGCCACGATCTCGAGGCCTTTCGCGAACGGGTTGCGCCCGCTGAGCGTCCCGGCGAAATAGCCGATTGCGAAGAGCGCGACGACCGCGAACAGCCAGCCCCAGCCACATCGCCGTCACCGAGCGCGATGCCGAGCGCATACGGGATGACCGGCAGCGCTCCTCCGAGCGCAAATGAGCCGCCATCGCGAGACTGGCGCGCAAGCCGCCGCTTTCGGATTCGCGCACGTCGATCCCGAATTCGTCGCGCACCATCTCGTGCAGCCAGATGTCGGGGTTTTTTTGCAGACGCTCGACGATCGTCACGGCTTCTTCGTCGGTGAAGCCTTTGAGACGATAGTAGGCGACCTGTTCGGCGAACTCTTCATCGGGCATCTCGGCCATCTCACGCTTTTCGCGGGCGATTGCGTTCTGCACGACCTCCCGTTCCGATTTACCGCCGAGATATTCGCCGACGCCCATCGAAATCGCGCCGACGAAGAGCGACAAAAAGCCCGGTGATCAGGATCGTCGCGCGGCCCGACGCGGCGCTGCCGATGCCCGTGACGATGCCGAGCGTCGTCAGAATGCCGTCCTGCGCGCCGAACACGATCTCGCGAACCGTGCGCTGGCGTTCGAGCCGCTGCCGTTCGGGCGTGTCCGGAATGCGCGCGGCGTGGCGCCCACGGTTGGCGACCGAGACGATGCGGTTGTCGACGTTGATGGCGAGCGAATTGCGTTCTCGGCCACGGCGCGTTGGCCTTGGGTGCGGCGCGGCGAAGGCCTTCCTCCTTCGCCGGTGACTATCGCGGGCCGCCGAGAGCGGCGCGGGGCGCCGGCGGCACGGCGCCGCAGCAAAGGATTCGGCGACCGCGAATACATCGCACGATGGCGCGCTCCGACGATCTCAACCCGAACCCGATCGTCGCGATGGCGATGCGCATTCGTGCCCGGCGCGACGTCGGCGCCGCGGTCGACGCCGCCTCCTCCGAGTCCGCCCTGCGAGCCGCGTCGCTGGCGACGATGCCGAGCGCCGCGCTTGGAGCGTTCGCCGACGCACTGCGAGCGGGCGCCGCGCGGCTCAATTCGATCCTGGGCGAAAACGGCGTCACGTTCGTGCGCCTGGAGCGCCCGCTGCGCGTGCGGCTGCGCTTCGGCGAGCAAGCGCGTCAGCCTCGATCTCGACGCGGAGCGCCAACTCGTCATCGTGCACGGCCTCGGGCTCGACGGCGAGTATCAATTCGATCCCGGTGCGGCGGTCCCGGCGCTCATCAACCTCTCGAAGCTGTCGACCGAAGCCGGCTACGGCGAACCGCTGACACCGTCGCGCCTGCTCAAGACGATCGCCGCCGACGCGGAACTGCCGCGGCCGGCGCACCTCGACGCGCTGGGCCCTATCGGCCCTCGCCGGGGTAGCGCCACTGCGAGGTGCTTTGCCCGCGACCACGCTGCGGACGCCCGCTAGCGGTCCTGGCAGACGCGGGCCACGATCGGAGCGGTCGGGCACAGTTCGGCCACGGGACAGTGCTCGCACAGCGGGATCGGAGCTTTGCAGATCGCGCGGCCGTGCAGGATCAGCCAATGGTGCGCGTGACGCAGTTTTTCGCGGCGGGACGAGCTTCGAAACGTCGTCCTCGACGTCGCGCGGCGTCTTGCCCGAGCGTCAGCCCCAGGCGATGCGCGACGCGAAAGACGTGCGTGTCGACGGCGAACGCCGCTTCTTCGAAGGCCACGGAGAGCACGACGTTCGCCGTCTTACGGCCGACGCCGGGTAACGCTTCGAGCGCCTCGCGGTCGCGCGGAACCTCGCCGCCATAACTGCGTCGCGATCGCGCTGCGCGGCGGCGATGATGTTCTTCGCCTTCATGCGGAAGAAACCGCACGAACGTACGATCGCTTCGACATCGCTCTGTTTGGCCTCACCGAGCGCTCGCGGCGTCGGATAAGCGGCGAACAGGTGGGGCGTCGTCAGGTTGACGCGCGCATCCGTCGACTGCGCGCTCAAGATGACGGCAATCAGCAACGTAAACGGCGACACGTATTCGAGCGCCGTCACGGCCTGAGGATACGCCGCTTCGAGCACGGCCAGCTCGCGTTGCGCGACCGCGCGCGTGACGCGCCGCTTCGGGAAACGGGATCGCCGGACGCGCGGCTTCATGCTCGCGTGCGCCGCAACCCGCCGCGACGGCGTACATCAGTCCGCCAGCCGAATGCCGGCATCGTCGTTTCGAGCATTCCGTCGTTCGCCAGGCGCTTGAACGATCGCCGCAAACAGCGTCGGCATCGTGGTGCACGAGCTTGCGGCGCGAGATCGGCGTGCAGAGTCGAGAAGTGAGATCCGTTCGCTCTGCGGGCAAGCGCGCAAGCGTTCGATCACGCGGCCGCGCACGTAACCGCGTCGTCGCCTCGAAACGCAGGCGCTCCTGTGGTCCGCGTCGCGGTCGCGTGCCGAGCGGCGAGCTTCGCCAAGCCGTCCGGCTCGAGCGGCGCGGCGGCGCAGACGGATTGGAGCGGACACAGGAGGCACTTCGGCGCGCGAGCGGTGCACACCATCGCGCCGAGGTCCATCAGCGCGGAATTGAAGGCGTAGGCCTGTCCGGGCGGCAGCAGCGCGGTGCCGGCGGCGTCGAGCTCCGTCTCCGTCGCGCGCGGCGGCCACTCGATGCCGTACTGCGTGCGGTGCACGATGCGGCGAACGTTCGTGTCGACCGCGAGCACGTCGGCGTCGAACGCGAACGCGCGCACGGCGCGCGCGGTATACGGACCGATTCCGGGCAACGCGCGCAACGCCGCCTCATCGCGCGGCAAGCGTCCGCCGTACCGCTCGACGACCGCCTTCGCCAGCCGATGCAGTCGCACGGCGCGCGAATTGTAACCGAGCCCGCGCCACGCCCGAACACGTCGGCCTGCGGCGCCGCGAGAGCGCCGCAAAGGACGGCATACCGCGCGACGAAGCGCTCGAACGGCGGGACGACGCGTTCGACCTGCGTCTGCGCGAGCATGAACTCGCTGACGACGATTCGGTAGGGGTCGCGGGTGGTACGCCAGGGCAACGCGGCTCGCCCATTCCGCGCAAACCAGCGCAGCAGCAGCGCGGCGAACGTTCGATCATTACTGAGTGCAGCCGCCGGAGGAGACTTCAGCGGCAGTTCTCCAGAGGCACGCTGCGCCGCCCGCTTTGCGCCAGCACCCTTCACCGCCAACTTCGCGCAACGTCGCCAACGTCGCGCGACGGGCGCCATCCCCATGAAGGACGTGGCGCCGAACGCCCCCGATGACGAACGTCACATCCCCAGATTGACGATCCGCAGTGGCGCGATGGCCGTTCGTGTCCTACGATGGTCCCAGCCTGGAAGGAAGGTCTCGCATGCATTCTGCCGTTCACCACGTCGCCACGCTGACTCCGCTTCCCTCAGAAAACGCAGCGCATGCCGTCCCTTTCTGGATCGCATACGGCATTTGGATCGCCCTCGAAATGGCGCGCAGCTTCATGCGCCGTTCGCAGTCCACAAGCCGGCACGATGACCGAGGTTCATACGCCGTGCTCGTCGGGAGCGTTTATGTCGCTATGGCGCTTGCCTTCACGTTCGCGTTCGGAGTGCCGTCGAGCGCCTTCCAGCACGGACGGGAAACGCTCTACGTCATCGGCATCATCGCGATGTTCGGCGGCGTGATGTTCCGCACGTATGCTATTCGAGTGCTCGGCCGCTCCTTTACGTTGAACGTCGCGACGCGTTCGGACCAAGCGGTGTGCGAAGCCGGCCCGTATCGCTACGTCCGCCATCCCGCGTACGCCGGAACCTTGGCGACCGTCGCCGGTATCGGCCTCGCCTTGGGGAATTGGGGTAGCTTGGTTGCGGCGCTGGCTGCAGTGGCGCTCGGCCACGCCTACCGCATCGCGGTCGAGGAGCGCGTTCTGTGTCGAGATCTGGGCGCACCGTACGTCGCGTATATGCAGCGCACACGGCGTTTGATTCCATTCGTGTTCTGAACGCGCCCGCGGCGACGCGGGCGGTGGTGGCCCGCTGCCCGTCCGCCGAACGCAGGCGGCACGCCGTGCCGGTAAGAGAGCCGGCGTCCCTGCTCAAGCAACGTGCCCAGCCGAGGGTTTCGGGGGCGGCGCAGCAACTGATCGACCGATGCGAGCGGTTATGCTTTTTCGGGGGTTTTGAGACGTGGCTGACACTGCGGTCGACGCAATCGTCATCGGCGCGGGGCCGGGCGGCTATCACGCCGCGATCCGGCTCGGGCAACTCGGCAAGAAAGTCGTCTGCATGGACCGCGACGAGGTCGGCGGCGTTTGTCTGAACTGGGGCTGCATTCCGACCAAAGCGCTGCTGCACGTCGGCGAAGTCACGCGCCACATTCGCGAGGCCGACAAGATCGGCCTCAAAGTTGCCGCCCCGGAAGTCGACCGCGCCGGCGTCGCGGCGTTCACGGATTCGGTCGTCAAGGCGAACGTCGGCGGCGTCAACACGCTCTTCAAAGCGAACAACGTCACGTTCGCGTACGGTGAAGCGTCGTTCGCCGGACCCAAGCGCGTGTCACTTGAAAAAGCGCGACGGCGCCACGCGAAACCTACGCGGCCACGGATGCGGTCGTCATCGCGACCGGCAGCGCGCCGGTCGACGTCAAGGCGTGGCCGCGCGACGGCGAAACGATCATCAATTCCGACGACGCCGTTCGCCTCGAGAGAATTCCGAAGTCGCTGCTCGTCATCGGCGGCGGCGTCATCGGCCTCGAGTTCGCGACCGTCTACACGCGGCTCGGCGCCAAGGTGCTCGTCGTCGAGATGATGCCGCAGAGTGTTGACCGGCACGGACCTCGAGATCGCCAAGACGATGGCGCGCATCCTCAAGAAGCAAGGCGTCGAAATCGCGCTCTCCACGAAGGTCGCTGGCGCTCGAGAAGACATCGCGGCGGCGTCAAGGCGTCACTCAACGGCGAGTTCACGAGCGGCAAGGATGAAGTCGCGCGAATTCGAGATGGCGCTCGTCGCGGTCGGACGGCGCCCCGTCACCGACAATCTCAACCTCGCGGCCGCCGGCTTGCGACCGACGAGAAAGGCTTCATCGCGGTCGACGCGCAGCGCCGCACGCGGTCGACGGCATCTTCGCGATCGGCGACGTGACGTCGCCGCCGCTGCTCGCGCACAAAGCGATGAAGGAAGGCGTCGTCGCGGCCGAAGTGATCGGCGGTGACCGTTCCTCGGCTTACGATCCGATCGCGGTTCCCAATTGCGTCTACACCGATCCCGAAGTCGCGACCGTCGGTCTCTCCGAGGAAGAGGCCAAGGCCGCCGGCTACGAGTTGCGCATCGGCAAGTTTCCGCTCGCCGCGAGCGGCCGCGCGCGCACGATGAACGAGTCCGACGGTCTGATCAAACTCGTCGGCGACGCCAAGACCGACCTGCTGCTCGGCATGCACATCGTCGCGCCGCAAGCGGAATCGCTGATCGGCGAAGGCGTGATCGCGCTCGAGATGGGCGCGACGCTCGAAGACATCGGTCTCTCGATCCACCCGCACCCGACGTTGACGGAAGCGATCATGGATGCCGCCGAAGCATCGCACTTCAAAGCGATCCACGTCGTCAATCCCAAACCCAAGGGCACGCCCGCGAAACCCGCGCCGGTCCGGCAGGATGATCGCTCATCCGCTTTGCGCGCGGTAAACGTCGATGGACCGCGCGACGCGCAGGCGCTCAGGCAATGTCGCTATGCTGTGCCGGAGCTCATGTCATGCCGCTACGCGTGATCGAGCTTGGCCGGCGGCCGTATCGCGAGGTGTTGGCGTTTCAGCGCGAGTTGCATGGCCGCGTCGCGCGCGGTGAAGAAGCCGATACATGGATCGTCGTCGAGCACGAGCCCGTCGTCACGCTCGGTCGCAAGGCGAAGCCCGAAAATGTTCTCGTTTCGCCGGAGTTGCTCGCGGCACGCGGCATCGATCTTGTCGAGGTCGAGCGCGGCGGCGACGCGACGTATCACGGTCCCGGCCAAGTCGTCGTCTATCCGATCGTCAAGCTCGCGCGTTTCCGCGAAGTCGAGCCGTTCGTCTGCGCGCTGGAAGCATGCCGTCATCGATGCACTCGGCAGCTTCGGCATCGCCGCGCACGGCCGCCCTGAGCACCGCGGCGTCTACGTCGGCCGCAATGCGATCTGCGCGATCGGTTTAGCGGTGAGGCAGATGACGACGATGCACGGCTCGCGCTCAACGTCTCGATCCCGCTCGACTACGACCGACTTGATCACGCCCGTGCGGCACGCCGCAGTTCGGCATCACGTCGATATCCGCCGAAGTGGGTCGTCCGATCGCCTGGGCAGACGGGCGCGACGCGCTGCTGGACGCGCTCGATGCATCGATGGCGCGACGTGTCTTCAAACCGAGGGAGTGCGCGGCATGAACGTATTCCGGGCGTTGCCATGAGGACCGCTCTTTTCGCGACCGGATGTACGCGGCACCGCATTCGTAGCGGTCCCGTGACGTTTCGTCACAAGAGCGAATGCTCGGCATAACGCGCTTAGCTGCCGTGGCGACACAGAGGCCTCTCGGCTTCATTCTGTTGGGTAGTTACGGAACGGCGGCCTACTGGCTGATACGCGATCACACGAGCAAGCCGTGGCTCGGTGCCCTCATGACGTTTTTCATGATTGGTTTCTTTATATCAAATCTACTCAGCCTCCCCAAGGCGCTAGCACGCAACGACCGCGTAGCGCTCGCCTTGTCGATGGTGTCGGCACTCGCGTTGAGCGCGTCTTTCTATCTTCTGGCTCAGCTTCAATGAGCAACGGTGATGCGTCTCGCGACTAACCGCCGCGTAAGCCGGAGTGGTTGAAAGTGACGCTGGCGCACGGCGAAAACTACGAGCGCCTCAAGCGCGACGTTAAGGCGCTCGACCTGCATACCGTCTGCCAGGAAGCGATGTGCCCGAACATCGGAGAGTGCTGGGGCGCGGGCACCGCGACGATCATGATCCTCGGCGATACGTGCACGCGCGGGTGCCATTTCTGCAACGTCAAGACGGGCAGCCCGCGCGGCGAAGTCGACTGGCTCGAACCCAAGCGCGTCGCCGAAGCCGTGCGCGATCTCGGTTGGCAGTATCTCGTGCTGACCGCGGTCGATCGCGACGATCTCGCCGACGGCGGCGCTGCAATCTTCGCCAGCACGGTGCGCATGATTCACAAGCTGTCGCCCGGCGCGAAAGTCGAAACGTTGACCGGCGATTTCGCCGGCGACCGTGCGGCGCTCGACGTCGTGCTCGACGCCGGCCCCGAAGTGCTCGCGCACAACCTCGAAACCGTCGAACGGCTGCAAGCGACCGTGCGCGACAAGCGGGCGAATTTCACGCAGTCGCTGGGCGTCCTCGAGCACGCCAAGCGCAGCGGCAAAGTGCGCTTCACGAAGACGTCGCTGATGCTCGGGCTCGGCGAAACGCGAAGACGAAATCGCGCGAGACGATGGACGCCGCACGCGCCGTCGGCGTCGACATCTTCACGATGGGCCAGTACCTGCAGGCCGACGAAACGCCATCTCGACGTGGTCGAATTCGTCACGCCCGAGAAGTTCGCGCGTTTGCGCGCGGTCGGCCTGGCCAAAGGGTTTCGTCAAGTCGTCAGCAGCCCGCTTTCGCGCAGCTCCTACCACGCCGAGCAAGCCTTCGACTAGACTATCGCCGGCGCCGTGTCCGTCACTCCGCGCCGGGCTCTAGCGTGAGCGCACACGCTGTGAGGCGCGCCACTTCACACCGCGGACAAGCGCCAGACACACTGTCCACGGAACCGATATGCTTACATGGAGATGACCAACAGCGCGGCGATGGTCGCGCGCCGTTCATTGCACATCATTGGCGCTCTGGAATGCATGAGCACGCGGCCATTCTGCGACGCTGGCCGACGGACCGCAGCGCTTCAACGAGCTGGTCGAAGGCTTTGCCGCGGCTGGGCGACGTGACGATCGGCGGCAGCCTGCGCGAACTCGACGCCGAAGGCTCGTCTGCGGCGCGTCGATCCCGGGCCGCCGCTGCGCGTCCTCTACGAATTGACGCCCGACGGGCGCCGAACTCGCGCCCACGCTCGTCGCTCTCAACGCTGGAGCCGAAGCTCGCTAGTCTAGCCTCCGACGGTACGCTGACGCAGCCCTACGCGTAGACTCCGCGTAAACGCATGCGACGTAACGACGCGGTCGATCGCGAGCATGTAGGCCGCGGTGCGAAGCGGGACGTTGCGAAGCTGCGCGAGTTCGACGACCGCCGTATAGTGTTCGAGCATGACGTCGGCCAGGCGCTCGTTGACTTCCGATTCTTTCCAGAAATAACCGGCGCGGTCTTGAGCCCATTCGAAATACGAGACCGTCACGCCGCCGGCATTCGCGAGGATGTCGGGAATGACGACGATGCCGCGCTGCGCGAAGATGTGATCGGCTTCGGGCGTCGTCGGCCCGTTGGCTCCTTCGACGATCAGCTTCGCCTGAACGTTGGGCGCATTGCGCGACCGTCAGCTGCTTCTCGAGCGCCGCCGGTACGAGCACGTCGCAGGGTAGCTCGAGCAGCGCTTCGTTGGTGATGCGTTCGCCGCCGCGATAACCGTCGAGCGACGCATGCTCCTGCGCGTATGCGATCGCGCCCGCGACGTCGATGCCGCCCGCGTTGTGATACGCGCCCGTCACATCGGAGATCGCGATGACGATGCAGCCGGCTTCGACGAGCAGCTTGGCCGCAATCGAACCCGACGTTGCCGAACCCTTGCACGACGACTTTCGCGCCCTGCGGTGCGATGCCCATGCGCTCGCATCTGCGCGAGCGCGACCAGCGAAACGCCGCGGCCGGTCGCTTCGACGCGCCCTTTGGAGCCGCCGATCTCGAGCGGCTTGCCGGTCACGACGCCCGGCACGTGCTGGCGGACGTGCATGCTGTACGTGTCCATGAACCACGCCATGATTTGCGGCGTCGTGCCGACGTCGGGCGCCGGCACGTCCTTGTCGGGGCCGACGACTTCGACGAGTTCGGCGGCGTAGCGGCGCGTGATGCGTTCGAGCTCGCCTTTCGAAAGCGTCGTCGGATCGCACGTGACGCCGCCCTTGCCGCCGCCGAACGGCAGGTCGACGACCGCGCATTTCCAGGTCATCCAAAACGCGAGCGCCGTCACTTCGTCGAGCGTGACGCCGGGATGAAAGCGAATGCCGCCCTTGGCCGGCCCGCGCGCGAAGTTGTACTGCACGCGATAGCCCGTGAAAACTTCCATTTCGCCGTTGTCGCGCGTGAACGGAATCGCGAAGATGATTTGCCGCGAAGGTTTGGTCAGCAGCCGCCGGATTCCCGGATCGAGATCGAGCAACGCGGCCGCTTCGTTGAAGTACGCGATCGCGTCCCCGAAGACCGAGACTTCACGTACCGCTGAGATCATAGTCGCGCAAAGACCCCCTTCACATCGGCGGCGCCGTTCCTACGACCACCTGTACCCTCGCGGCGTTCTCAGTCCCCCCGCGCACTAACGGCGCCGGCAGCACCGACGCGACTGGCGGCTTCACACGTTGAAGCGGAAGTTGACGACGTCGCCCTCCTGCATGACGTAGTCCTTACCTTCGCTGCGCAGCAGGCCGGCGGCTTTGATGGCCTCCATCGTTCGCAGGCGCGCGTAGTCATCGTACGAGACGATTTCGGCGCGGATGAAGCCGCGCTCGATGTCGGAATGGATCTTGCCCGGCGGCCTGCGGCGCTTTGGTGTTCCGCTCGATCGTCCAGGCGCGCGTCTCTTTTTCGCCCGCCGTCAGAAACGTCATGAGCCCGAGCAGATCGTAGCCGCGCAGAATCAGCTGGTCGAGCCCGCTGCGATCGATGCCCAGCTCTGCGCGAAACGTTCTCGCTTCGGCTTCGTCGAGGCCGGCGAGTTCGGCTTCGATCTTGCCGCAGAAAGCGATCGCTCGGCTTCCTTCGCGCTCGCGCGAGTTCGAAGACGCGGCGCGCGAGCGGCCCGGGCTTGCCGATTTGCGCTTCATCGACGTTTGCGACGTAGAGCAACGGGTTTGCGCGTCAGCAGGAAGCTTTCGCGAGCGAGCTCCGCTCTGGCGAGCCGCTGGGGAACGAGCGCGCCGGCGTGCCGCTTTCGAGCGCCGCTGCAAGCGCTTCGCGCGGCAGCGAGCGCCGGCGCAAGTTTCGGGTTGACGCGCGCTTCGCGCTCGAGCCGCTCGACGCGCTTGGCGAGCGTCGCGAGGTCGGCGAGCGCCATCTCGACGTTGACGATTTCGATGTCGCGCGACGGGTCGGGCGCCGCCCTCGACGTGGACGACGTCGTCGTCCTCGAAGCAGCGTACGACCATCGCGATCGCGTCGGTTTCGCGAATATGCCCGAGAAACGCGTTGCCGAGCCCTGCGCCGGTGCTCGCGCCGCGCACGAGCCCCGCGATATCGACGAAGCGCATCGTCGCGTGGACGATGCGCTGCCGAACGATTGAGTTCCGGCGAGCACCCCAAGCGCTCGTCCGGAACTGGCACTTCGCCGACGTTCGGCTCGATCGTCGCGAACGGATAGTTCGCCGCCAGCGCCTGCGCCGAGCGAGTCAGCGCGTTGAAGATCGTCGACTTGCCGACGTTGGGCAAACCGACGATGCCGCATGAAAGTGCCAAGGCGACGCTGGCGGTTCGGTCGCGGCGATCGATGGAACCTCTCGCAGTGCCTTCGATGAAATCAACGCGTCGGGTCGAAATCTTGGCGCATGCGCCAGATGAAGGTCGACAAGCTCGGCATCGATCTGTTGACCCACGACCCTGTCGTCATCCTCAAGGACCTCGAAGGCAAGCGCTACCTTCCCATCCTGATCGGTCCGTTCGAGGCGACCGCGATCGCCTTGGCGCTCGAAGGGCACGGCGGTGCCCCGGCCGCTTTCGCACGACCTGATGCGCACGATGCTCGAGTCGCTGCACGGCTCGCTCGAACAGATCGTCATCCACGACATCAAGGAATCGACGTTCTTCGCCAAGCTGATCGTGCGCCAGAACGGCGACACGCAGGAGATCGACGCGCGGCCTTCCGACGGCATCGCGCTGGCGCTGCGCGATGCAAGCGCCGATCTTCGTTTCCGACAAGATCGTGCTCGAAGAGACGGTCGTCGACAAGAAATCCGAAGCCGAAGAAACCGAGCGCTTCAAGCAATTCATCGAAGAACTCAAGCCGAGCGACTTCAAAGAGTAGTGGCGCGCGAAGCGGGCCGACGATCGGCATCTTCGGCGGCTCGGGCTTTTATTCGCTGCTTGCCGGCGCCCGCGAAGTGCTGGATCGAGACGCCCTACGGGCAGCCGAGCGACAAGGTCGCGCTCGGTGAAATCGCGGGCAAACGCGTCGCGTTCTTGCCGCGCCACGGCCGCGACCATCGCTTTCCGCCGCACGCGATCAACTACCGCGCCAACCTGTGGGCGATGAAAGAGCTCGGCGTCGACGCGCATCATCGGCCCGACCGCGTGCGGCTCGCTGCGGCGCGGAGATCGAACCGGGCCACATGGTCGTCGCCGATCAGGTCGTCGACCGTACGCACGGCCGCGCCGACACGTTCTACGACGGGCCCGTCACGACGCACGTCAGCTTCGCCGACCCGTATTGCCCGCAAATGCGGCCGATGGCCATCGCAGGCGCTTGCAATCGCTCGGGGTCACGACGCACGACGGCGGGACGATCGTCGTCATCTCGGGACCACGCTTCTCGACGCGCGCCGAATCGACGCTGGTTTCAGAGACGCGGGCTGGGAAGTCGATCAACATGACGCAGTATCCCGAGTGTTATCTCGCCCGCGAACTGGAGATGTGCTACGTCAACATCTCGCTGATCACCGACTACGACGTCGGGCTTCCCGGGCGTACCGCCGGTCACGCACGCCGAAGTTATGGAGGTCTTCGCGCGCAACAACGAGCGCGTGAAAGCGGCGATCGCGAAGATCGTCGAAGCGATCCGCCGAGACGCGGGCGTGCGAGTGCGGCGCACGCGCTCGCCGCGGCGCGCCTGTGAGACGGCGGACGCCGAGCGGGTCTCGGCAACGTCGATCTCGGCGGCGTATCTTCGCGCGTTCGTGCTGCTCGTCCGCCATCCGCAGATCGCGCTCGGCGCCGTTCGTCGCGTCGGTCGCGAGGTCGTGCTGCTACAAGCGTGTTCCGGGCGGCGCGAGGCGCCGGCTTCTCAGGGTCCGCGAACGCGGGCATCGCCGGACTCGTCGCGCAGCTGATCGATTTCTTCGGCCTCGCGGTCGCGCTGATCGTCGCCGATGCCGCGTGGCGCCGGCGGCCGCCGCCGTTCGACGACGCGTGGGAAGAGGCGCGCCGCAAAGCCGGCGACATCTTACTGGCGGCGATCGGCTTCGGTTTCGTCGCTACGATCGCCGGGATGATCGGATCGTTCGTGCCGGTCGTCGGTCCGATCGCGCTCATGCTGCTCGCGCTACTTCTTCTTCATTTACACGCTGCCGGCGGCCGCGATCGGCGGCTTGCCCGGAGCGTGCCGCGCTCAAATTTCGGTCGAACGCGCGCGCGGCGCGCCGTTGCCGACGGCGCTCGTCACGGCCGTTTACATCTTCGCTTTCCTCTACGTCCCAGCGCTCGTCACGTGAGCGACTCTGCCGCTGTCTGCTGACCGGCAATCTCCCCGCCGCCGACGTGATTTCGACGCTCGTCATCGCCGCCGTCAAAGCGATCGTCTCCGGCTACGTCGCGCTCGTGCTCGCGAAGACGTACGCCGACATTTCTTTCGGCCGCTTCGATCGCGCTGACGACGGTCACGGCGCTAGCTGCATGCGTAGGTAGTCGACGATCAGGCCGGCGGAAACGTTGGTGCGCGCCAGGCGCTCACGCTTCCCCGAGCGCCGGCGAGCAACGCAACGACATTCTTCCAGGCATGCGCGTCGGCAGCGATGATACGAGCTCGCTTTGATCGGCGGCGAGAACGCCGGTTCCGCGCCCGAGCGCGAGCGCGGCCCAGTCGCGAACGGCGACGCGCGCGAGCTCGACGAACTCGAGCACGGAGGCGCGTTTTTCGCGCCCGAAAGACTGCGGTCGTCGAGCTGTAAGAAGCCGGCATCGGGATGCATACCCTGCACGGCTCGGTCGAACCACATGAACGCGGCCTGGCGAAATCCGCTCTCATCGTCGTCGAGGACGATCTTGCTTGCGTGATGCTGCCGAGCGAGGCTTGCGGCAGCGAGCCGCGCCTTTTGCGCGGCGACCCCATCACGGGCGAGGACTGCCTCGACGTCCGCTGTCGCGAGCGGCGAAAACGCGAGCTCGATCAAACGCGAACGAATCGTCGCCAGCAGCGCGCCCGGCGCATTCGTCGTCAGCACGACGACCACGCCGGCCGGCGGTTCCTCGAAAAATTTCAAGAGCGCGTTCGCCGCTTCGTGGGTCGCAAACGCAACGTCTCCCAGCAGAACGACGCGGTATGCGCTACGATATCCGCGGAGCGACAGCTCCCGCACGAGATCGCGTGCGGACGGGTCCACATCATGCACGCCTCCGCCCGCGTTCCCGATCTTGAGCGTGCCTTCCGCCGCGACGAAATCCGGGTGCGTCCCCGCGACGAATAGCGTGCATGCCGTGCAGCGCTCGCAATAGCCGAGCAACGTCGACTTCGGGGTCTCGCACAACAACGACTGCGCGAGTCGCCGCGCGAACGTCTTTTTGCCGATGCCGGCTGACCCCGTGAAGAGGTAGCCGTGAGCCAAGCGTTCGCGCTCAACCGCGGAAAAGAATGCGAGCGCAGTCCGCGCACCCACGACGTCAAATGTTCCATCGACCGGCGCGATCGCGCCGCGATTCTGTCCAGCATGGCCGAGCATCACGGTATGGCCGTGGTGAGCATCGTCGGCAGCATCCCCGCGTGCGCCTTCGCGAAGATCGACAGCGTCATAGTTGAAATCTCGCGAGTATCGTTTGCCGGGCGACGTCGGCGAGTCGCGGCGGCGACAACGTAGCGTCGAGGACCACGAACGTCGGATCGTTCTGGGCAAGCGCCAAGTAGCCGTCGCGCACCCGCGAATGGAAATCATCGTCCTCGCGTTCAAGCCGGTCGGCGGCGCCACCGCCGCCGGCATTGGCGGCAAGGCGCGCGGCGACGCGAGCGCGCGAAACCGATATGGGAACGTCGAGCAACAACGTCAAATCGGGTCGCAGCCCACCGGCCGCCATTTGCGTCAACCTCTGCAACGTATCGAGCGGGACGCCACGCCCGTAGCCCTGATAGGCCAACGTCGCCGCCGAAAAGCGGTCGCACAGGACCCACGTGCCGCCCCGTAAAGCCGGCTCGATCACCTCGCTCACGTGCTGAGCTCGGGAGGCGCTTACGAGCATTGCTTCGGACAATGGGTCGATGCGCAGGTTCGGCTCCACGAAGATGTCGCGTAACCGGTCGCCCAGTGCCGTTCCTCCTGGTTCTCGCGTAACGAAAACGTCGATGGCCGCACCTTTTGCCAGTCGTGGCGTGGCGCCATGCACGACTGCCCGCATTTCGTCTGCCGCGTCGCTCCGGTCCGGCTGATTTCTGATGCCGGTGTTCCGCAACCGCGCGGCGAGGAGCGCAATCAACGTGGACTTGCCGCTCCCTTCAATGCCCTCGAGGCAGATGAAGCGGCCGGCCGCGACTACGCCGAGGCTCCCGTGCCGTACGGCAGATCGTTATTGCGGAAGAACAAGACGCGCCGATTCGGCTCGAGGCCCGTGCTGCGCGACATGATGCGGTGCTCCTCAGCGAGCTGATGCTGCAAGCGCCGCACGTACGACGTCTGGGGAGTCAGCTCGACGGGCCCATTGTCGAGCAGCACTTTGTAGATCGCTTCGTTCGCTTCCCGCAACGCGACGGCTTCCGTATCGATCGGCGGCAGCGCGAACACGTCTTTGAGGGCGTTCATGACTTGCGCGGTCGTGTTCGTCTTGATCGAATAGATCGGAACGTTTTCGCTCGCGATCGCACTTAGCTTGTCCGATTCCTTACGTTCCAGCGTCTTGAGCGTCAGCACGACGTCCGCTTCGTCCCACTTGCGCGCGATCGAGGCGTTGACCCCCAGATTCGCAATCGCGCGTTCGATCTTGTTGCGCGAAACGCCGTAGGGGAAAAGGGCGACGTGACGCGCGTCGCTCTCATCACCGCCCTCGTCGAAATTGACGCTGCCGAGCGCGGCGGCAAACTCGCCTTCCCCTGAACGCGCGGCCGATGCCGCCGCCTTGCTGAGCGTCCCTTTCGCGACCGAAGCGACCTGTACGATCTCGACACCATCCGGCGTGCGCTTGCGCACTTCGGGCTGCGGGCGATAGCCGCGCAGCAGCGAGTCGACCGTCTCGGCGACGTTCTGGTAAATCGAGAGGCGGTTACGGTCGTTGATCTCGATGAGAACCTCAAACGTCGGACGCGCCTTGCGTTCGAGCACCGTCTTCCGCGTGCCGCGGCGGCGCGCTTCTTCGTCGGAGAGCGTCACGCTCCCGACTCCGCCGACCAGATCCGAGAGCGTGGGGTTCATCAGCAAGTTTTCGAGCGTGCGCCCGTGCGCCGTGCCGATCAGTTGCACGCCGCGTTCCGCGATCGTGCGCGCGGCGGCCGCTTCGGCTTCGGTACCGATCTCATCGATCACGATTACTTCGGGCATGTGGTTCTCAACCGCTTCGACCATCACGTTGTGCTGCAAGGCGGGGTCGACGACTTGCATGCGCCGCGCGTGCCCGATGCCGGGATGCGGGATATCGCCATCGCCGCCGATTTCATTGGAGGTATCGACGATCACGACGCGCTTCCGGTCGTCGGAGAGCACGCGCGCGCACTCGCGGAGGATCGTCGTTTTGCCGATGCCGGGCGCCCCCAGCAAGCAGAACGATTTTCCGCTGCGGACGACGTCGAGGATGATGTCGACCGTCCCCACCAGCGCACGGCCGACGCGGCACGTCAGGCCGACGATCTTTCCGGCCCGGTTGCGGATCGCCGAGACGCGGTGTAACGTCTGCTCGATGCCCGCACGGTTGTCGGAGCCGAAGGCCGAAAGCCTGGAGCTGACGTGGGCAAGGTCTTCGAACGTCACGTTGGTCTCGGCGAGATAGACGAAATCGTCGGGAAAGCGGGCTTCCGGCTGACGACCCACGTCGAGCACGACCTCAATCAGCGCATGCAGATTGGGAAGCCGCACGAGCGCTTGCCGAATCGGCAATGGAAAGATGTCGAGGAGCTGGGTCAGCTCCCAATGTGAAGAGACGGTTTCAGCTTTAACGGCCAAAGCACACCATAATTACGGGAAGGGAGAGGGCTCGGCAAGCATCTTCCCATCCAACGGCGGCGGCCGGGGCGAGCATACGCTCTTTTGCTCGTCGGGGAAGTGGCCGCGGGGTCTCAACGTCACTCTTATCATCGTACTACGCGAATCGTGCGGAGTTCCGAGTCGTAGGGACCTTGCATCCGCACCCCCGCCTTGAGTTCGAGATCGAGGTAATAGACGACCTCGGACGTGATCTCTTCCCCGGGCGAGATGACCGGGATGCCGGGCGGGTACGGCGTGATGACTTCGGCACAAATCCGCCCAACGCTTGCTTTGAAATTGACCGTCTCCGTCGGGGCCAGGAACGCCTCGCGCGGGTTCATTCGGATCGGCGGAATCTTGGGCAAGTTATACGTCCCGGTCTGCAGACGCCGCTCTAGAACGCCCGAAGGCGAGAAGACGTCGATCGGACGATCCTCACGCGCAAGTTCCTTGACCCCGTAGACGAGCCGGTCGGCGGCTTCTTGCGTCGTTCCGATCGTGAACAGCGCGAGCGTGTTGAAGAGATCGGCGAGCTCGCACTGGACGTTGTAGCGGCGGCGCAATATCTCTTCGGCTTCGTACCCCGTGTACCCGAGGTCCTTGACGGTGATCGTAATCTTGGTCGGATCGAAGGCGAACACGCCGGGCTTTCCCACCTGCTCCTCACCAAAGCAATAGACGCCCTCGATCGCGTTGAGCCGGCGGCGCGTATCGCCCGCCAGTTCGATCGTCGTGGAGAGGAGCGCGCTGCCTTCGAGCGCCATCTGGCGCCGCGCGACGTCAAGTGAGGCGACGAGCACCAAATTCGGCGAGGTCGAGAGAAAGAGTTTGACGACCGCTTTCAGGCGATCGAGTTTGATGCGCCGGCCTTGCTGATGCAGCATCGCCGTTTGCGACAGGCTTCCGAGCATCTTGTGCGTCGAATTGATTGCAAGGTCCGCTCCCGCTTCGAGCGCGTCGATCGGCAACGCGGGATGAAAGTGGAAGTGCGGTCCCCACGCCTCGTCGACGAGCAGCGGAACGTCGCGTTCATGGACGATTGCCGCGATCGCTTCGAGATCGGCAGCGGCGCCATAGTACGTCGGGCTGACGATGTAGACGGCGGCGACGTCGGGATGCGCGTTGAGTGTCGTGCGGATGGTCTGGGGCGTCACCGTATGGTCGGTATGCAGCGACTCGTCGACCTCGGGCGCCATCCACACCGGCAGCGCGCCGCTCATAATCAGGCCGCCCATCGCGCTCTTGTGCGCGTTGCGCGGGATCGCCAGCTTCTGCCCCGGATCGAGGGCGGCCATCATCATGATTTGATTGCCGCTGGTTGAGCCGTTGATCAGGAAGAAGGAATGTTCGGCGCCGTAGGCTTCAGCCGCGAGCCGCTGCGCTTCATCGACGGCCGCGGACGGCTGCAGCAGATCGTCGAGCCCGCGAATCTGCGTCAGATCGATCGCGAGGACGTTGTCACCCAAGAAGTCGCGCAGCGCTCGGTCCATCCCGCGGCCCTGCATATGCCCGGGCGTATGAAACGGAATGACGCCGGAGTCGACGTAATCGAGCAGCGCATCGAAATAGGGCGTCCGCCTCTGATCCACGGCCGCACCGGTTCCGCAATGCCGCAACCTTATCCGCTGCCGGCGCCACGCCGGCGTCACGGCACGCGCCGACGTCTGGCCTCCTTCAACGGCGTCCTGCAAACGAACCGATGAGACGCGGCCATGCCGCGAGGAATCAAGCGTGCGAACAAATCGCGGAGAAACCGTCCAACCGCCGCTCGTCTCCCCATAAGATCATGCCAGCAGCCGGAAGTACGGCGGAATCTCCCGCGGTGACGGCGGCACAGGATATACGAATGACGTGACGTATATCTTGACCTATGCATGTCGCTCGATGGGGTAATAGTCTCGCCATCCGGTTGCCCGTCGCCGTCATCGAGGCGCTGGGATTGAAGGAGGGTGATGACATCGTCATCCACGTAGCCGGGCGCGGGCATTTCTGGCATTGCTCGCAAGCCAGGGCGCACCGAGCTGCTAAAGCGCCTGCGCGCCTACCGTGGGCGCCTGCCTGCCGATTTTACGTTCGATCGAGAGGAGGCGGGTGCGCGCTAGCTTCATCGACACGAACGTTCTCGTGTACTTGGCGTCCAACGCTCAGAAGGCAAACCGCGCGGAAGCGCTCGTAGCGGAGGGCGGCACGATCAGCGTCCAGGTGCTCAACGAAGTTGCGAATGTCGCTCGCCGGAAGATGTCGCTCTCCTGGGAGCGAACGCGAAATTTCCTTGCGCTCCTGCGCGGACTACTCAACGTGATGCCATTGACGATCGAGACCCATGAGGATGCGCTCGGGCTTGCAGAACGCTATGGCTTTGCGTTCTATGATGCGACGATTGTCGCAGCGGCGATTCGAGCCGGATGCGACACGCTATGGTCCGAAGACATGCAACACGGAATGCGCGTTGCGAATCGCCTTCGAATCCTCAACCCGTTCGCACGTTGATGCGTGCATCGCCGGCCCGGCCACGCTGGAACGGAGCGGCTGCTCATGCCGGGTGGAAGAGCACTCAGCAGGCGCCGCGCTTAACCGCCGGCCATTGCGCCGACGATGAGCAGCGGCTCGGCGCCGGTGGCGACGGCTTCCGGAAGCAGAACGTCGGGTGCCTCATGCGACAGATCGCGTTCGCAGGCGAAGAACCGCACGTAGGGACGGCGCCGGCGCGTGACCTGATCCCGTATCGTACCACGCAACGTTGGGTGATCCGCTTCGAGTCGATCGAGCACGTTACGCAGCGTTGCCGGACCTTCGAGGACCAGTTCCATTTCGCCATGCTGGCGCACCAGGGTCTTGAGATGGGCCGGGAGGACGACGCGGATCACGGCAGCGTTTGCACTTCAACCGAAAGCACGGCCGGAAGATCGCGAACGATCGGCCTCCAGTGGTCGCCTGCATCGGCGGAAACGTACACTTGGCCGCCCGTCGTACCGAAATAGATCCCGCAGCTATCCAGTGCATCGACGGCCATCGCGTCGCGCAGCACGTTGACGTAGCAGTCGCGCTGCGGCAGGCCGTCCTCCAACGCTTCCCACTCGTCTCCGCCGGTGCGGCTGCGATAGACGCGCAGTCTCCCATCGGGCGGAAAGTGCTCGGAGTCGCTCTTGATCGGAACGACGTAGACCGTCTGAGGCTCGTGCGCGTGCACGTCGATCGGAAACCCGAAGTCGGTCGGCAGATTTCCGCTGACCTCGCGCCACGAGTCGCCGGCGTCGTCGCTGCGCATGACGTCCCAGTGCTTCTGCATGAACAGCGTCTTCGGACGCGACGGATGCAGGGCGATGCGGTGCACGCAGTGGCCGACCTCCGCGTCCGGAGCCGGGATGCCATCTGAATGCAAGCCACGGTTGATCGGTTGCCACGTTGTACCGGCGTCATCCGAGCGGAACGCGCCGGCCGCCGAAATTGCGGTAAAGATGCGCTCGGGATCACTCGGATCAAGCAAAATCGTATGCAGACACATGCCGCCGGCTCCGGGCTGCCAGGCGGCTCCAGAACCGTGCTTTCGCAGCCCTGAAAGCTCGTGCCAATTGTGGCCACCGTCGGTCGAGCGGAACAGCGCCGCGTCTTCGACACCGGCATAGATCGTGTCGGGATCGTGCAGCGATGGTTCGAGGTGCCACACACGCGCGAATTCCCACGGGTGCGGAGTGCCATCGTACCATTGATGCGTTCCCGGCACGCCGTCGTATACGAACCGGTTCCCCACCGGTTCCCACGTTGCTCCCCCATCGTCCGAACGCTGGATGAGCTGGCCGAACCAGCCGCTGGTCTGCGACGCATAGATCCGATTGGGGTCGACCGGCGAGCCTTTGATGTGGTAAATATCCCAGCCCGCGAAATGCGGACCGCTGACGGACCAAAGCTCGCGCGCTCCATCCGATTCGAGCACGAACGCACCTTTGTGCGTACCGACCAACACGCGTACCGTGCTCATTATTCCAGGCGTTCGTCGATCGAGACGTTGTACAGAAACAAGAACTTGTGCCATTCGCCCGGCAGCGTGTTTCGCTTGACGCGGATCCACGGGATGTATTTGGGCGATTTGGGCTTGCGGCGCAAATGCATGTTGGCATGCTCGGGCGTGCGGTTGTTCTTGCGGTTATTGCAGCGCATGCACGCGCAAACGAGGTTTTCCCAAGTCGACGAGCCGCCTTTGCTGCGCGGGTGCACGTGGTCGACCGTCATCAGGCGCTCGCCTCGCAATCCGCAGTACTGACACGTATAATCGTCGCGCAACAAGATGTTCTTCTTGGTCAGCGCGACTTTCTGCGTCGGACGGCGGATGTAGTACAGCATGCGGATGATGGACGGCAGGCGCATCTCGTAGCTCGGCGAGCACAGCATCTGATCGCGCCCGGCGACGACTTCGGCCTTTCCGGAAAACAGCAACTTGACCGCCCGCTGAAAGCTCGTGATGTTGAGCGCTTCGTAGGTGAAGTTGAGGACGAGGACGTCCGTCACGCGCGCCTCGCAGCGCCGGCACGGCGAGATAGAAGCGAGGCTCATGTGCCCCGCTTCTTGACGTAGGTGAACCGCAGGTCGGTCAGCATGCTCGCCATGGCGGACCGCTCCGCGAGCGCCGAGCCGCGGGGTAATTCGTTCGAAGGCCTTGGCCGGCCACGTCGATCGCGATTTCAGCCGCGCCGAGATCCGGTGCCGCGTCTGCCTTCGCTCGTAGGGTGAAGGTACGCATGCGCGGCCAACGCCAAGCTCGCGATGACCTCACTCATGACGAACCTCGATCGGCGGAACGCCCAGTGCGCTCGGAGAGGCTCGGTTCCGGCGTGCCGGCCGGCTCGGCCGCCGAGCCTGCGCTCGCGCTGCCTGCGGCGGCGTCGGATGCGCCTGCGCTGGGCGCGACGGCATCGGATTCCGCCGCATCGGGGCCCGCGTCCGGTGGCACCGTCACATTCTCTGCCGCGGCACCCGACCTGCTCGAACGCCCCTCGATGATCATGGCATCCGGGAGGTACGCCGTACCCGCGCGTCTTCCCCGCGCCGCCGGTGAGACGACTGCCGCGGTTCCTGCGTTTTTATGACGACAGTCTTTACTCTCTTGGGAGGTTTCATGTTCCGACTGACCAGCGGCCTCGCCATCGTCGCGGCCGCTTCACTGTGCGGCGTTGCCGTCGCCCAGACACCTCGCACCGCAACAATTCCCCTTCAAGTCCGGGCCCGGTGACGATCACCGGATGCTCGGTCGCCAAGAACGGCAACATCCTCGCCAACCAACAGCCTGGACATCAAGTACTACCAGAACGAACAGACGAGCAATCTTGAAGTCGGTTACGTTCCGGGTGGCGTACGCCGACAAGGTCGTGACGTTCACCAACAACGGCACCTTCTCGTACCGGGCGCCGATCGAAGTCCACTCCAACCTGCTCGACGGCATCGCCGTAGTCCGGCGCCCATCCGCAAGTTTGCCGCGTGCTTGACCGCGACGTTTGAAGATGGGAAGACGGTCAACCCGCCCTACGATGCGCATGAACGTAGAACCCGGCATGACGCCCGAGTCCGAAGGGTCCGCCGAACCGGCGATGCCGCCGGGAAACGCCCGAGACGACGCCGAGTGCAATCGACGACGCCGGCTCCGGTCACGACGCCGCAGTCGTAAGAGCGGCCTGCTCGATCATTCGTAGAAAATACGCGTGAAGGCGCACGTCGTTCGTCAACTCCGGATGGAACGACGTGCCCATCACGTTCCTCTGCCGCACGAAAACGGGGTGTTCGCTCGTAGCTGGCGAGCACCTCGACGTCCGGCCCGGCGCGCTCGATCCACGGCGCGCGAATGAACACGGCGGGAAAGGCGCGGCTCACCGAGCGCGTCGATCGCGAGCGGCACCTCGGCCGACGCGATCTGGCGGCCGAAGGCGTTGCGCCGCACCGTGACGTCGAGCACGCCGAGCGTCTCCTGATCGATGCCGGCGACGTCATGCGCGGCAACGATCATCCCCATGCACGTTCCCCAGAACGGCATTCCCGACGCGTACGCGCGCGCGCAACGGGTCGGTCATACCGAAACGGTCGCAGGAGACGAATGACCGTCGTCGACTCCCCGCCCGGCACGATCAGCGCGGCGACTCGATCTAGCTCGTTCGCGACGTCTTGACGGCGAGGGCGCTCGGCGCCGGCAGCGCGCAAGGCACGCACTGTTCGTCGACGTCTCCTTGCAACGCGAGAACGCCGACCGGCGCGGAAACGACATTCACGTCGTCTGCGCTAATTTCCGCGAACGCTCAGCAGCTCTTTCTCTCGAAGCGCGCGCACGTCGATGCCCGGCATCGGGCGCGCGCCAGCCAAGCGACTTCGATGCTTCGACGACGGCTGCGGGATCTTCGAAATGCGTCGTCGCCGCGACGATCGCCTTGGCATAGCGCAGCGCGATATCGGGATCGATCCGCGGAAACCGTTCTCGTCGAACTCCGGCACGCCGTTCTTGAACGACGGCCGCCGCCTTGAAGATGCCGCTGCCGACGAAGATGCCTTCGGCTCCGAGCTGCATCATCAGCGCCGCATCGGCCGGCGTCGAGACGCCGCCGGCACAAAACAACACGACGGGCAAGCTTCTTCTCGCGCGCGACCTCCGTCACGAGCTTCGAGCGGCGCGCCGAGATCGCGCGCGCGCGCGACCAGTTCCTCGCGGCGGCACGACGCCAGTTCGGCGATCGCGTCGCGGATGGCGCGCATGTGGCGCACCGCTTCGACGATGTTGCCGCTGCCCGCTTCGCCCTTGCTGCGGATCATCGCGGCGCCTTCGGCGATGCGGCGCAGCGCTTCGCCGAGATCGCGGGCGCCGCAGACGAACGGCACCGTGAACGGCATGCTTGTCGATGTGATAGCGTGTCGTCGGCCGGCGTGAGCACTTCGGATTCGTCGACGTAATCGACGCCCGAGCGCTTGCAAGCATCTGCGCCTCGGCAAAATGTCCGATGCGCGCCTTGGCCATGACCGGAATCGTCACGGCGTCCATGATGCGCGCGACGAGCGACAGATCGCTCATCCGCGCGACGCCCCCGGATGCGCGGATGTCGGCCGGAATACGTTCGAGCGCCATAACCGCTACGGCGCCGGCCTCCTGCGCGACGCGGCCTGTTCGGGCGTGACGACGTCCATGATGACGCCGCCTTTGAGCATCTGGGCGAGCCCGCGCTTGACGGTCGGCGTTCCCGTTCTTGCGCGCCGTTCTGCTGCCCGTTGTTCACATCGATCTCCTTCGCCGCCATCGCGGCCCTCATCGCGGAGCCCTGCGCCGCCGCATATCATCCGTCATAACCGCGAGCGCCACGCCATCGCTCGGACCGGCGCAGGTATGCGGCACCGCCGAATCCGGCGCGACTGATCCCGCGCGGCGGCGTTGCCGTCGCCTCCCGTACGACACGCTCTGCGCCTGCGCGGAGGCGGCGCTACCTGGGGCTCGGCTCGGCGGCGAGCCGGTCCGGCGACTCGCTCGCGGCGGAGACGCGCTGCGACGGACTCGACCATCGGGTAGAGCATCGGCGGCGAGGTGTAGGTCGGCGGCGGTCGGCGTGGGCTGAGGCGTGGGCGGCGTGGCGTGACGGGGCGGTGCGTCGGCTTGGAACTGGGTTTCGGCGTGGGCGGGGCGGCAGTCGGTCGCGGCGTCGGCTCGGGCGTGATGCGCGGGTCGGGAAAGGCCGGGTCGGTCGCGACGCTGATGCACCTCGCGCCGCTTCCAGGAGAAGCTGTTCGGGTTGTTCGGCGGCGTCCGGCGACGGCGTCGCGACGGGCAGCGGCGTCGTCGAGAAGATCGGAGACGCGGCTCGCGACGCTGCCCAGAACGCGGTTGCCCATCCCGTTGCCGACGGCGATGCGCGACCAGCAGCACGATCGCCCCCAGCAACAGCACGATGGAAAGCCCGCTGCGCGGGCCCATCAGCGTCGCCGCCACGCGCGGCTTCGAGCACGTCGGGCGCTGCCGCGAACGCGGCATGGTCGACCGGTTGCACCGTGCAGCGCCACTTCGAGGAGCGCGCCGGCGGCGACGCGGCGCCGCAGGCTCGTGCCGCGGAAATCGCAGCGTCACGTCGCGGTCGGCGTCGTGCAAGATTGCAGATGAACGCGCGCACCGCGCCTCCGGCTTCGTCTTCGAAAGCGACGACTCCGACCTCGATCGGCGACGTCGTGACTTCGTCGCTGCAATCGCGCCCGGCGTAGACGCAGCGGTACGGCTCCTCCGCCGAGACCTCGCGCATGTCGCCGTAGATCGTCTGCCGCTCGACGTCGATCACGTACGTGCGGCGCGAGCGTCCCATGCGTACGCGCACGCCGGCGGCCCAACGCCAACCGGCCGGCACCAGCGGCGCCAGATGCGGGCGGCCGCTCGTGCGGTAGCCGTCGATGCCGCAGACGGTTTCGGCGACCGCCCACAAGTATTTCGCGCCCGTCCACGGCGACATGTACATGCCGCGATTGGTCAGCGAGCCGCCGTCGAACCACTCGGCGAACTGTCCCGGAACGGCGTTGCGCGGCGCGCCGTCTTCCATCGCTGCGTAGATCGCTTCGAGCCAGTGCGCGCACGCATCGATCGAACCGTTGCGCGCCAGCGCGACCGCGAACCACAGCGTCAAGTCGGGCCACACGCCGCCGAGCAAGCCGAAACCGTGCGAGGGGAAGTACCACGAGTCCGCCGTCGAGATCGTGCGCAACCCGACGGGCGTCAGGAAATCCGGCTTCGCACAGCCGCGCCAGGATCGCGCGCCGCTGCTCGGGGTCGGCGACGTCGAACAGCACCGGGAACAATTCGTCGGCCGTAAAGTTGTCTTGATAGTTGCCGTCCTTGTCGTAATTGAGGACGAAGCGCGCCCGTGTCGGCGCTGAAAAGCCAGCGTCATCATCGCCTCGCGCAGCGCTTGCGCTTCGCGCGCGAAGCGCTCCCAGTGCTGCATGCTCGCCCGCGACCGCGCACAGCATCGCCGCCGCTTCGAGCGCGAACACCGCTTCCGCGTTGATTTCGGTCACCGCGCCGTCGAGCGTGTAGTACGGGATGATGTTGCGCCACGACGTGATGCCGTACATGTCGACGCCTTTGGCGTTGCAGAAGATCAGGCCGTTGTCGTCGCGCTGCGCGAGCATGTAGTCGGCGATCTTGACGATCAGCGGCACGAGCTGCGCAGCCATTCGTCATCGAGCGTCGCGTTGTAGTGGTGCAGGATCGCAATCAGGTGCAGCGGCGTGTCGTCGTTGATGTTGAGATCGTACGACGTGCGAAAGCCGCTCGACGCCGCGCACGTATTCGACGACCTGGCCCGACTCTTCGACGTTGCGGTTGAACAGCTCGAGCGCGTCGCGGCTGAAGTCGGGCAGAAATAGTCGAAGCCGTGCACGAACCACGACGTATCGCGCGAAACGAGGATGTCCGACGGCGGCGAATTGGTCGCGCCCCAGCCGTGCGGATACTCCTTGATGACGCGCAGCATGTTGGCTTTCGCCCAGACGACGCCGCGGCTGATCACGGGCGAAGGCACCATGAAACGCGCGTCGGCGAGCTTCTCGCCGTAATAGCGTTGCGTCTCGTCGAGCGCGCGCGGCATCGTGCACAAGTGCTTCGAAGTCGCGTCTGCGCAGCGTCGCGTCCTCCGCCGTCGAAAGCGACCGGCGAGGCGCAGGGTCTCACGCGCGCCGGGCGCGACCGCGATGCGAAACTCGAAGGCGCCGAAGATGCGGCCGCGCGCAATTTCGGCAAGCTCCGGCGTCACCTCGTCGAGATGCTCCTCGTCGCGCAACGAGCCGCGCCGCATCGCGGCGAGTAAGCACCTGCTCGCGCAGGGCGACGACGGCCGCGTGCGGCTCGCGCGAGCCGCCCCAGACGCGCGCCGCGCCCGTCTCTTCGTTCCATGCGACGATCGTGGACCCGTCGACTGCCGCGTGCACTTCTTTTTCCGGTTCGCCGTAGAAGCGCTGGCCGACGAGAAGCGCCCACGGGAAGACGCGCGGCGTCGACCGGCTCCGCGCTCGCGTTGTGCAGCGTGACGTCGACGACGAACGCGACCGTGCGCGCATGCGCTCGCGCCATGCGGAACGTAGAACGTTTCGGTGACCAGCAGCCGCTCGTCGAGCGCGAATTCTGAAATCTGCGCGTAGGGCAGAAACGTGAACGTCGCGCTCGATCTGCGCCGGGCGCGATCGTGCGCGCGCGGTCGCGTAGACGGTACGCGATTTGGTGGGTGCCGAAGATGATGCGGTCGCTGTCGGCGTCCCACAAGCCGCGCACGCCGCCCTTCGGCGTGCAGGAGGCGAACGTCTTGAAGTTGCCGAGCGTCAGCCCGAAGGGCGTTTCGGCTTCGGGCAGGACGTAGGCGCAAAACTCATTGTGCTGCGCGTCGTACGACGGGGTCACGGACAAGCTGTCTTCGCGCGCGCCGCGGCGCTCTCCGGCAGTGTGGGTCCTCCCGCTCCGGCCGCGTACGCCGCATCGAGGCGGCGCAGTACCCGCTGCATTTCGACCGAAGGAAGCGGCACCGTGCCGACTTTGCTCGCTCCTGCGAAAATCAACGCGACGCTCGAAGTACTCGGGCGCCGCGGCGACGGCTATCACACGCTGCGCAGCGTCATGCTGCCGATCGCGCTGTACGACCGCATCGAGATCGAGTCCAGCGACGAGTCCGAGCTTGCGCGTTGACGACCCGGCGCTCGCGCACGACAATCTCGTCGAGCGGGCGCTCGAACGCGTGCGGACTCGCCGGACGGTTCGCGGTCACGTTGCACAAGCGGATTCCGGTCGGCGGCGGTCTCGGCGGCGGCTCGTCGGACGCCGCCGCCATCATTGCGCGCCGCGATGGACGGGACGCTCGGACCGACAAGCCCGCTGCAGCGTGACTGGCTCGCGCTCGCGCGCGGGCTCGGTTCCGACGTGCCGTTCTTCTTAGCGGGCACGGCGGCGCTCGTCGAAGGGACGCGGCGAACGGGTGACGGCACTCGGCGCGCTGCCGCCGTGGTGGTGCGTCGTCGTGCGCCGCCAGCGTGCGGTCGCGACGGCCGATGCGTATCGGCGGCTCGACGCGTCGCGCGACGCATGCGGCGCGAGTTCGCGAGCCGCGCCGTTCGCGGGACGAGCGCTTCGCTCGCTGCCGTCGATGCGTGCAACGCGCCGATTTCGCCGCGTTTACGCCGTGCTCGTCAACGATTTTCACGACGTCATCCTCGCCGCGCATCCCGCGGTTGCCGACGCGGAACATGCGTTGCGCGCTGCTGGGCGCCGACCACGTTCTGCTTTCGGGCTCGGGAGCATGTTTGTTTGCGCCGTTCGAACGCGAGAGCGCGCCCGCGCTGTCGCAGAGCGCCTGCCGCCGCATCACCGCTGCGGTCGTTCGCCGTACCGTTGCATCACGACGCTGCCTGGCGCCTGAAGCCCTTAGGCACGCGGATCGACGCGGTCGTGCTGGCGGGCGGGGCGCCCGATGCCGTCTCGGCATTGCAACCGGGGGCGCCGAACAAAGCGTTCGTCGCAATCGGCGGGCAAACGCTCGTCGCGCGTACGCTCGCAGCGCTTCGCGAAACGCCCGCGATCGGACGAGATCGTCGTCGTCGCGCCCCCGTGCGCGCACGAGCGCGCCGAACTCGCCGTGGCCGACGAACGACGTCCCGACGGACCAACGATGCTTGCGAGCTTGCGGTCGGGCTTGCACGGCGCACTGCCGGACGAACCGATCCTCATCTGCGCCTCGGATCTGCCGGTCCTGACGCGCGCGGCACTCGACGAGTTTTTGAGGCTCGCGTTGGCGCGCGAGGCCGACGTCGTCTACGGCTGCGTCGAGCGCGCGACGCACGAAGAGCGGTTTCCCGGCGTGCCCGCACACGTGGGCGCGCCTGCGTGACGGCGCATTCTGCGGCGCAGGCGTCGTCATGCTCCGGCCGCGCGTGCTCGAGCACTCGCGCGCTTTCTCGGGCGGCTCGGCGCAGCCCGCAAAGACCCGCTGCGCCTGGCGACGATCTTCGGGCCGAGCGATGCTGGTGCGCTACGCCGCTGGCCGCCTCTCGCTCGACGACGTCGAGCACCGCGCGACCGAACTACTCAATGCGCCGGCGGCCGCCGCAGTCTGCACCCATGCCGAGATCGCCGTCAACGTCGACCGCCCAAGCGACGTCTGCTCGCCGCCGCGCTCGTCGGTAGTGCGTCATAAGGGGGCGGTCGTTAACCGGGTCTTGAAACGTATGCTAGGGTACGCTGGCCGTCGGTCAGCGCATCAACCACATTTCTAGCCGCACTCGACATATTGATGCGCAAAGGCGAGCGGACTGAAAGAAGTGCTCAAACGATCGAAGTTAGTTCGCCGGACGGTCGTGCGTTGGATTATATTCTTCGGCTGTCCGGTATCAGCGCACAACGTAGAGCTCGGATCGACGCAATGCTTTCCCAAACAAAGCCGTTCTAAGAACGTCGCTTGGGAATCCCTAGCTGAGACGTGAAACCGGCACGAGGGTTGGCAAGCTCCGCCGAAGACCTTCTGGCGTTACGCCGTCCGCCCACACCGTCTCACGCCGCAACAAAGAAGCCAAAAACGACCGACGCCGTTCCGGACAAATCGCTGACGCTCGATATCGCGTCGATTTTAAGACGTAGCGAACCATAACGGAGCCCACCTCCCGTGCTTCGTTGTTACGGGCGCCGAACGCCGAGGGTTACGCCATGCAGGCTAACGCCAGCGGCGGAACAGGTCGTGCTCGATGTCGAACTGGTCGAGCGCTTTGCCGACCGTATGCGCGACGATGTCGTCGACGGTTCGCGGCTTCGCGTACATGGCCGGAATCGGCGGCAGAATAATGGCCCCGATTTCGGCAAGCGCACGAGAGTGCGCAGATGGCCGAGATGCAGCGGCGTTTCGCGCACGACGAGAACGAGTTTGCGCCGTTCCTTGAGGCAGACGTCGGCCGCCCGCACGAGCAGGTTTGCAATCGAGCGAATAGGCGATCGCGGCGGCGCTTTTCATCGAACACGGGATGACGATCATCCCGGCCGTCAGAAACGAACCCGAAGAGATCGCGGCCGCGAGGTCGTCGTCGCGGTACACGACATGCGCCAGCGCTTCGAGATCCGCTGCCGTCGCTTCGGTTTCGAGCGCGATCGTGCGCCGTGCCTGCCGCGTGACGACCAAATGCGCTTCGCAGTCCGCATGTTGCACGCAGCGCGCGCAGGGCGGCGAACGCATAGCGCTGCCGCTTGCTCCGGTGACGCCGATGATGATCCGACGCATCGGCCAAGTGGATTCACCGGCGGATAGCGAAGGACATTGCCGTGCTCGAAACGCTGCCGATCCAGTCGCCCGCTCTCGGGCTGGCGGCGTTCGTGCGGGACCTCGTCGCCTATGCGCCGCGCCGCGATGAAGACGCCGCGCGACGGGCACTGTGCTCGCCGTACGCGGGGCTGTCGAATGCCGATGCACGCGCGTTGTGCGCCGTTGCGGGTGAGCGCCGTTCGGTCGTGGAGACGATCGCCGCTCGGCGAATCTCGCTCTCGCACGCCGCGAGCCGCGCGGCCGCAATGTTTCGCGCGTGCGCTCGAAGAGCTCGTACGGGCGTACGCGCGCAAGGCGCCACCGCGCGGGACTACCTCGCCACGATCGCGCTTGCGTTCGACTTCTCGCAACGGCTCGACGACCGCGAACGCGCGACCTTCCAGACGCTCCAAACGCTTGCCGGAGGTCTCGATTCGAGCGGCACGGCGGATGCCTTCGACGCCTCGATCTTTGTCGCCGCACTTGAAGACTACGGACGGCAAGCTCGTGGTAGGCGTTCTGCGACCCGCTCCGAACGCGTGGATCAGGCGCGCGCGCCGCGCGACCAAACGCTTCTCGAGGCACCTGCACTCAGCGCGAAAATCTGACGCGTTTCCGCTGCGGGAGCCGGAAGCCCCGCACTGCCGTGCCGCGGCGTAAGACCCACTTCAGCGCGTCGTCGCTGGGCACGTTCGCCGAATGCGAACGACGCTGGTACTACCGTTACGTGTGCGCTGCGGTCGAAGACCGCGGCTCGTCGGCATCATTCTACGGTACGGCGTTCCACTGCGGCGCTCGAGCGCTTTCACCAAGAATTCCCACGCGCCGACGCAGCTCCGCGCGAAGTACTCGAACGCAAGCTCGATGCGTACCTCGGACGCGTCGTTCGAGCGCATCGCATCGGGATTCGCGAGCAACGTCGAATTCGAATTGCAGCGCCGCCGGGCGTTGCGCACGGGACGGCGCTACCTCGCATGGTTCATCGAGCGTTTTCGCGGCGCGCCATTCACGGTGATCGGAACGGAAGAAGCGGTCGAACTCGAGCTGGACGGCTACCGCTTCATCGGGTACATCGACCGGCTCGACCGCGACGACCGCACGGGAAACGTCACCGTGATCGATTACAAGACCGGCGCGATCGCCGACAGCGCCGAACGATACCGCGATAAAGTCGCACGGTTCGTCGACTTTCAATTGCCTTTCTACTATTTCGCGCGCACGGCGGCCGGCGACCGCGTGACCGCGCTCGCGCTCGTTCCGCTCAAGGATTCCGTCTCGCGACGTCGAGCCGATCGAACTCGAAGTCGTCCCAGTCGGCGCGCCGCGGACGTACTCCGAGGCACCATCCGGCACGATCGGAATCGATGAGCTGGAACGTGCGCGCATCAGAATGACGGAACTCGCCGCCACGCTGGCCGACGCGCCGCTCGAACGCTTTCGACCGACCGACGATCCCGCGCGTGCACATACTGCGCGTACGCCAACGCGTGCCGGGGCCGGCCGGCGCGCCGCGAGGACCGCTTCGGCCGATGAACGCACCGTCCGCCGTCGAGCGTGCTGACGCCGCGCAGAGCCGCGTCATCGCACATCCGCAGTTCAGGGGGCTCGCTCAGCGTGCTCGGCAACGCCGGATCGGGAAAGTCGTTCGCGTTGGTCGCGCGCGCACTGCGGCTCGCACGCGAATCCGAAGGGACGGTGCTGGTGTGCTGCAGCAAGCGATTCGGCCGTCGCGCGGTTGCGCGATGCGGTCGGTGACGCTGGAAGGGTAACGCTCGTGTGCGCGTCCTTCGGCGATGTTGCGCTGGCTGTACTTCGCGATTGCTTGGGGCGGCGAGTGGACGCTATCGACGACGTGGCGGCCTCGCTGAAATTCGAACGCGCGGGTGCGGCGCTGTTCGCGCTGGACTGGACGGAATTCGTCACCGCCGAAATCGATCCCGAGATTCCGGGATTGCGCACGCCCGAGCGCTTCGCGGCCGCAGCCTTTCGCTTGATCCGAAAATTACGCTCGTCGCTCATCTCGCCTGACGATTTCCGCAGCATTGGGCTCCGCGGAGCGGCGACGTTTTACGCCAACCCGCCGAATTTCGCCGATGCCGCTCTGCTCCAAGCCACGCCGGCAAAATACCGCGATTCGCTACGCGCACATGCCGACGAGCTAGAACGCCAACGCCGGCGCGAAGTCGATCTCGTGCAAATTCTGGCGCGCCTCTATGCGTCGTACGTCGAAGTGCTGATTGCAAGCGGATGCCTGACGCCAACCGACGCTGTATTTGAAGCGGCACTCGCTTTGCGCGCTTCCCCGGAAGGCCGGCGCATGGCGCCCGAGCAGTACGCCGCGATCCTCGTCGACGACGCACAAGACCTCAGCGCTGCGCACATTGCGCTGCTCGAAGGAATCGCCGCCCAGAATCTCGCCAACGTGACCTTCGCCGGCGATCCGGCCCAAAGCACGCGCGCTTTTGCGGGCGGCGGCCGCGGCTCCTCCGCGCTACGAGACGCTACCATGATCGTGGAACTCGCCGGCCGCTATCGGTGCTCACCGGCCGTCGAAGGCGTTGCTGCACTGGTGCGGAAGCGTGAAGGCAACCCGGCCGGCATTTCCGCCACGTCCGCCGGCGCAACGAATGCGCAGGGCGGCGTCCGAGAAGGCCTCATCGCACTTTACCGCGCGAGCGACATGCGTGAGGAGGCGCGGTACGTTGCATGCGAAATCGCGCGGCGCATCGCGCTCGGTACGCCGCCCGAACACATCGGACTGATCGCGCGCAGCTTGCGGTGCAGCGGAACCTATGTCGACGCCTTGCTTGCGCGCGGCATTACACGTCGATATCGCCGGCGCTGCGAGCATTTTTGACTTTCGCGCCGTCGGTGACGCGCTCGGGGCGCTGTGGACCGCTGCCGATCCCTACCGGCACGACTACTTGTTGCGCGCGCTCCAGTCGCCGTGGGTCGGCCTTTCGGACGCGACCCTGGCGCTGCTCTGCGGCGAGCCGCCCGATGCGCAACCGCTGCTCTTCGATCTTCCAAGCGAGGAAAGCGGCGGCACACGATCCGGGCGCTGGGACCGCCGCCGCGACGTGCGCCTGGCCCGTAACGTCACGCATGGCGACGTCGATGTGAGCCTCTCGGCCGGCGCCCGTGAGCGGCTCGGCGCATTTCGTGAAGCGCGCGCACGTTGGGAGACGCTGTCGCGCAGCCTCGATTGCGGTGAGCTGGCGCGCACCGTTCTGAACGAAACGGTGCTTGCGGCGCTCCGCGAAGATGCGCGTGGCCGATTCGAGCGTCACCTCATCGCACGGCTACTTGGCCTGCTCGACGCGGCCGTTGACCGCGAGCCGCTCGCCTCCCTACGCGACCTCTTGGAATATGTCGAACGGGTCGCAAGCGCCGAAGACGACTTGCTCGCGGTCAACCTTCGCGACGAGCACGCTGTGCGCGTCCTCGACGTCGAGTCGGCGAAGGGACGTACGTTCGAGGCGGTCTTTGCCGTCGACGTGCGCGCCGGCGCATGGCCGCGCTACTACACGCCGGACGCATTTTTGTTCCTGCCATCGCTCGGCATGGTCCCCAAAGAGAACGTCGGCGATGCGCGGACGGGGCGCACCGCGAAATTCACATACGCGCTCTATCGGCGTAAACTGCGCGAGCAGTACGATAATGAGAATCGTCGGGCGCTCTATACGGCGCTCACGCGCGCGAGCGACTACGTTTCGATCAGCGCATCGGGTCGTGCGACTCGCGGAGCCTCCACGCCCGAGTTCTTAGAGGAGCTGCGCGCGAGACTCGAGCGTTGAAGACCCAGTGCTGAACAGGGCGACAGTCAGCCTGGAAGCGGTCGGCGTCGAAGCGTATGTACGCGACGTGCTGCCGCACACGTTTTCTCTGTGGGGCGACGGCCGCAGCTTCGAACGCTACGTCCGTGATTTTCGCGCGCTCGCGACGAGCGCATACGGCAAGCGGCGGCGCTTCACCGTGGGAATACGCGAAGGCGGCGAGCTTGCGTGCTCATGTAAAAACTACGACCGCGAGCTGCGTTGGGGTTCGCGTTCGCTGCGCGCGACCGGCATCGGAGCCGTGTTCACCGCACCGCATCTCCGCGGTCGCGGGTACGCAAGCGCGATGCTCGGTGCGCTCTTCGATGCAGAACGCGCCGCCGGCCGTGATCTCGTCTTCTTGTATTCCAACATCGGCCCAGCGTTTTACGCCGCCCTCGGTTTCGTCGCACTCCCCTCGCGCATCTTGACGGTGCGCGCTACGTCGCTCGACGACCGGGCGGCGGGTGCGGTTCCAATCGTCGCGGACGACTGGGCCGGCGTGCGCCGCTGCTTCGAAAGCCTCGATGTGGCGCGCGCGTGGAGCCTGCGGCGAACGCCCCTCGTGTGGGACTGGATGCGCGAGCACTGGAGCGGGCCGCCGCGCCCCGGCACTCAGCCCGTGCAACTGATACTCAAGCGTGGGCGGTCCGTTCTGGCCTACGCCCTGGGCCGGCGCGTTCCGGCCCAGGATACCTTCGTATTTGACGACTTCGCGTATGCCGGCGAAGAGGGTCGAGCCAAGGTTCCGGCGCTCCTGCGCGCAGCGGCCGGTGACCTGCGGCGCATCGCGGGCTGGTTGCCGCCAGCGCCGGCAAGAGAACGTCTTACCGCGCGGCTCCGTCCGCGCGCGCAAAGAAGCGATCTTCATGCTCGCTCCCCTTTCGCCCGCCGCGCGCGCATGGTGGGGCGCCGTCAAAGAGACAACGTTTACTGCGCGCGCCGACCCCATCTGGAGTTCCGATCACGTCTAGGAAAGTGTCCGTTTCGGACGTATGACGGGCGAACGGCCGAAATGCCGAACGCGCGAGTTGCGCGTAGCGCAACCGACGAGCGCGATACAGGCGGCATATGCCTGGAGACGAAGATAGCGGCATGGGAGAAAGCGACCGGCAGCGGCTTCTTGCGTTGGCTCTCGCGCTACCTGAGGCCCACGCGGCAGACTTTCACGGCGAGCGCTCGTTGCCGCACCATGCCGACCCGAAGCTGATCAAACGTATCGATGACACGGCGCTTCGCACCAAGCTCGTCATGGCGGGGCTGGCCGAGGGATTGCAGTCGCCGAAAGGACCGCAGAAGATCGCTTCGATCCTGCGCATCTATCCGGCGTTCGACGCGCCGCCGCGCGTGGCGACGAACGGGCGTCCGCAAACACGGCGCGGCCGGCCGCCGGCACGCGGACGGGCTGCGCCGGCGAAACGGCCGACCGTCGGCGAACTCGAACGGCTGCTGCTGCGCTACCGCGAAGTGGAGCACGAGGTCGCAAGCGAACTTGGCGTCCAGCTCGACGAGTGGATCGCGCAGCTCAAACGGAGCCTCGCCGACCTCGATGGTGAAGCGCTCGAGGCAGCGTATCGTGAACTGGGGGAAGCCCTGGCGCGTAAGCGCGCCCTGACGGCACAGATCGGCGCAGAGACGTTCGCGCGGCTCGAAGCGGATCCGAACTTGGCTGAACGAGCGTATCTCGGCCTACTCGCTCGCTAGTCTCCCGCGTAGCGCGACAGGTACGGCGTCGCATTTGTCGACTGGCAACAAAGCGGCCGATATTCTACGTATGTATGATATGCCACGAATAGCGCGGCTGTTCGTGCGGAGCACGCTCGTGGTCACGTTGCTTGCCGCGTGCGTCGCGCTCGTCACGTATCCTGGGCGCCTCGTTGCGCGCCCGGACGCCGGGCTAGGACACCGCGCCGACCACCCGTACCGCTGGTCGCGACCGGTCCGGCGCCGACCTACGCCATGCTCGGCGACCAAGCCGTCGGCGCGCTGCTGCGCTCCTTCTACGCGGGCGATGGCTATTGGCGAGACTGTCCTGAGCGCCGGTGCTGGGTGCACAACGGCGATTGGGGTTCCGACGCGCTGACGAACACGCTGTACCTGCGTTGGAAGACGACTCACGATCCGCAGATTCCGCCGCTGCTCGCAGCGTTGGCCGGCACGGCACGGCGCTACGCGCCGCCCTGTGATGGCCCACGCTGTCTGTTGTGGAGCGACGTGCCGATGTGGGATTCGGTGACGGACTCCCGCGAATACCAGGTACTGCACGATCCTGTGGCGCTCGCTAAGGCGAAAGCGGCATTCGCGGCCGTCGACGGCTCCAACGCGTACAACTTCGGGGCGTGTCCCGCAATTCGCTACCAGCGTCCCTTCGGGCGCGGCGATCGAGCTCAAGACGCTCGAGTCCGATTCAAACGGCGTCAAGGCGGCTCTGTTGCTCTATCGGGAGACGGGCGAAGCGCGGTATCTGAGCATCGCGATGATGAACTACAGCGCGATCCGGCGGCACTTCCTCGATCCGCGGCTGCCGCTCTACTCCGTCTATGTTTTCGACGACGGCACGCATTGCACGCAGGTCCCGCATCGCTTCTTCGCGTCAGTCAACGGCAACATGATTTGGAACGGCATCGCGCTCTATCATGCAACGAGAGACCTCCGGTATCGCGATCAAGCGTATACGACGGCGCACGCGGTCGCGCGGTACCTTTCTGATCCGCACGGCGCGTTCATGGATTTGCAAGCCGAGAACGATCTCGAAGAGCCGCTGATCGAAGCGATGCTCGTGCTTGCCGGCGACGAACACCGCGCCTTCGCACGGCGCTGGCTGTTGACCAACGCCGCGGCTGCGTATTCAGCGCGCAAACCCGATGGGCTCTACGGCCGCTTCTTCGACGGGCCGCCGCCCCAAGGCACGGTGACGGCGTGGCAAACCAACGGCGGCCTCGCCGCCGAAATCGCCGCGGCCGCGCTGAATCCGGCGGCCGACGCGCCTCGCCCGGCGTGGAGCGATGCCGTCTTCGTCCCCCGCGACATCTCGCATCTGCCATCGACGATCCGCTTCGACGGCTCGGGCTTCGCCTTGATCGGCACGCTCGGCGAGCGGTGCTGCCAGCCCGGCCACGCCCGCATCTTGATCGACGGCCGCGAGACGATGAACGAGGTCGGCAGCTGGCAGAATAAATCGAGCTCAGGCCGCAGCTTTCCGCAATCGGTCCTGTTCGCATGGCGCTGGCGCACGCGCGCCGAGCATACGGTTACGCTGCTGCCGGGCGTCTATGATGCGAAGGAAGGCGGCTCATTCCTCCACGCGAGTGGATACTTCGTTCGTTGATTGCGCGGGTCCGACGTTGGACCGGCGCCCTTACACCGCTGGCGTAGCCGCCTGCGGCCCGAGGCGCCGATAACGCAGGTACACGACGACGCGGCTCGCGATCACGGTCGCAACGGCGAAGATCAAGAACCCATCGCTGAACGCGACCGGCACGGCGTGCGCGCGCATACCGATGACATAGCGGATCGCATATTTGAACGCAAATGCCACGATCCAAAGCACCGCCGTGAAGACGGTCGGTGCGATGACGATCGTGCGCGGCTTCGTTCCCAGGCGCATCTTGGTTGCGCGACCGCGTACGATGCCTAGTGGAATCCCCAGAATGCAGCCGATGACGACGGCGAGCACGGTCAGGCCGACCTGCCCGCGCGAGCCGAAGATCGCCAGGACGGAAAGCACGACGAGCAGTGCAGGCATCAGCCAATAGCGCCCAAGCGACAGCGTCTGCGGCCGAAGTTGTCGGTACACGACCACCACCGCGACGACCGCAATGACGACGTAGGTTTCCAGATGTGCAGGCATATTTTCGTACTCCGTTACGTTGCCGGGAAGAGCGGCAGCTCGCGCACGGGATCTTCGGTCAACGACGCGGCCCGCACGCCGAGAAGCCGCACGGCGGTGCCGGCGAGCGGGACGCGCGCGAGGCAGCGGCGCGCCGCGCTCTCGATTTCAGCGGCATCGTCCGTCGCGACGCGCTCCTGCATCTGGCGGCCGACGATCGTAAAATCCGAACGCTTCACCTTGACGCCGATCGTCGCCGCGCGTAGCCCCTGCAACATCAGACGGTGCGCCACATCGGCGGCCAAGCCATGCAACGCGGCGAGCAACTCGGGGCCGTCGGAAACATCATACTCGAACGTCTCTTCGCTTGAAATGGAGCGGGTCTCCCGCGCGGGTTCTACCTTGCGCGCATCGTGCCCACGCGCCAGCTCGCGCAGGAACGGACCGCCGCGCCCGAAGAGCTCGTAAACCGCCTCATCGGAGAGCGCCGCGATCTCTCCGATCGTCGTGACGTTTCGCCCGGCCAGACGCGCTTGCGTTTTCGGCCCGACACCCCACAACCGGCCTACCGGCAAGGGCGCCAAGTATGCGCCTTCGCTGCCCGGGTCAATCGCGCGCAGGCCGTCGGGTTTGGCATCGTCGCTCGCGATCTTCGCGACCATTTTGCCGGTGGCGACGCCGGCGCTGACGGTCAACCCGATTTCGGCTCGGACCGCATCGCGCACGCTGCACGCGTACGCAATCGCTTCTTCGAAACTGCCGCTCTCGACGGCGACGAAGGCTTCGTCGAGCGAAAGCCCTTCGACCGCGTGCGCGCCTCGTTCAAATACGGTGAACACCGCCTGCGAAAGCTCGCGGTAGCGCGCGAAGTTCGGCGGCGCAACGACAAGTTGCGGGCAGAGCTCCTTGGCCCGCCATAACGGCAGCGCCGACCGTACACCATACGGTCGTGCTTCGTAAGAGGCCGTTAGCACGACGGCGCGGCGCGAGCTGCCTGCGATCGCGAGCGGTTTGCCGCGCAGCCCCGGGTCGTCGTGCTGCGCAACGCTCGCGTAAAACGCATCGATGTCGAAGTGGGCGATCATCGGCGTCTTGGAAAGTTTACGCTCACCGGCTGCGCTTCTCCTCGATCATTGCGCTTACCGTTGCATTCACCGTGATGGTTGCGCTCACCGTGCCGGAACCGAAGTGACGCCGCCGGTCAACAAACGCACCGTCTGCATGTTGCGTGCGTCGTCGGCTTCATCGCCCGGCGTTTCCAAGATCGCGGTCATATCGCGCAGGGCGGGATGCGCGCAGAGCGCGCGAAAGCCCGCAAGGCCGATACAGCCTTCGCCGATATGCCAGTGGCGATCGCGAGCGGCGCCGAGTGGAACTTGCGTGTCGTTGAAATGGAACATCCTCACGCGCTCGAACCCGATCCGTTCGTCGGCCTGCGCCAGGAAACGCTCGACGTGCTCTTGAGAATCGAGAGCATAGCCTGCGGCCCAGGAGTGCGCCGTGTCCAGACATACTCCCAGTTGAGGATGCCCAATTGCTCGCACGAACGATCCAAGTTCGTCGAGCGTGCCGCCGCAGAGCTGGCCCGCGCCGGCTGAGTTTTCGAGCACGAGCCACACGCCGGGCGCAATCATCCCGAGCGCTTCTTCCAGCAGCGCGACGACCGCGGCGAACCCCTCCGCGCGATCGCGCGTTCCATACGAGCCGAGGTGCGTATTGACGAAATCGATGCCGCTTGCCGCCGCAACGGCCAGATCATGACGCAGCAAGCGCAGCGAGTTTCTTGCGATCTTCGGCTGATCGCTCGCGAGGTTGATCAGATACGACGTATGAATCGCCGTCCGCTCGATCCCCGCTGCCGCGCGCGCCAAACGAAAGCGTTCGAGCGCCGGTACGTCCGGCGGTTCGAGACGGTACGTCTTCGGATTTCCTGAGAAGACCTGGATCGCACGGCACCCCAGCCGCGCAGCATACGCCACCGCAGCGTCACGACCACCTGCCGTATGGACGTGCAAGCCCAAGTACATACAAACGTGGCTTTTACGAGCCACGCGCAAAAACCCGGTTACCTGTACGTTCCAACGGTGTGCCCGCGGGCCTCTGTTTGCGCCGCGCTGGAGCGGCTTTCGGCCGACAGATAGATCGAGTGATTCGGATTCAGCATCGGCCGCCGGCCCGTCAACCGGGGGAGGGAAGCCACTGTGGAAATTGAATCCGCAGCGAGGCTACCACATCGAGAAGGACTTGCTATGCGCAGAGATTTCGGACACGTCTTGAGTGCAGTCGCAGGGCTTGCTGTCCTGGGCGGTTGCGTCGGAGCCGCAGAAGCAGCCTCTGTGATCAACGTCCCGATCACGCAACAGCTTGGAGGCCACGGAGGATCCGCTGTGCCGGCCGGCCGGGAGCGAACCAAGGGCTTCATCAGTCCGGAAATCGTGGCTCCCGGGGGCGCCCGCGTCTTCGTTTCCGCGATCTAGCGAACAACGTCGTGTACATCTACAACGCCGCGGGGACGCTGACGGGAACCCTAACCGGGTTTTCGTTCCTTTATTACGGTCCCGGTTATGGCGTCACAGAAAATATCGCCGTCGACACGTCAGGCAATCTGTATGTCGCGGATTTCGGGAACCATGCCGTAGAAATATATGCGCCGCCGTACCGGACCCGCACTGCCACGTTGGCTGATGATGGAGGACCGCAAGGCGTGGCCGTTGACCGCGACGGTAACGTCGCGGCGGCAAACCTTGGCAACGGTACCGGTTTAAGCAGCGTGTATTTCTACGCGAAAGGCGCAACCAAACCCGGCAAAGTTGTAAATTTCGCTTGCGAGGACTGCGAGCTGACGTCAGTCAACAACGTCGCTTTCGATGGATTGGGCAACCTCTATTTCAATGCCGAGTACGTCATTTACGACTCGCCGTATTGGGCGCTTGGAGAAATCAAAGGCGGCATCAAGAACCGCCGTGGATTCACGGTGTTGGGGCCCGGAAGCGGAGAAGAGAGCGTCCAAGTGACGATGAAGGGCCTCATCGCTTTTGATAATTGCAGTGCCATCTACACGTACGATCCGCCCGTAAACGGCAAACTTGGTAAGCCGGTGGAGACGACGCCGCTCTCCACATACGACGGGTGCACGTTCGCATTTACGCCGACGAATAGGTTTGCACTCACGGCGAATAATATTTACAATTCCAACGCGACCATATTCCAGTACGAGTACCCTGCAGGCGGCTCACCTGTCCGGGCGCTTAACCTGCCGTCGAATGTTTATGCAGGCGGAGTCGCCGTGAATCCGCCTGCGGTTCCCTAAGACCGAGCCTTCAGTCGAGAGAATGGGGCCGAGGTAGAGGCTTACCTTCGGAACCTCGCGCTAGCGGTAGGCTGTGAACCTGCCTACGGTTGCCTGACTTTTTGCTTTCAGCGCGGGTGCAGCGGAGGTAGACGAGCTGCAAGTCAAGCGGACCGGACAGCGAAGCATACCTCCTTTCAGCGGCGAAAGCGTAGTGAGTTCGCGCGCATGCCGGTGGGGCGGAACGACTGCGCTCGACCGCTCGCGCCCATCGCACGCGACGGATTCTTCTCGAACGTCGTCTCGGTCAGCAGCACCGCATCCGAAGGCCGCTCGCGCCGCCCGACGCGGCCGATCAGCTGCTCGACCTCACTTTCACCGAACGCGTCGCTGTCGGTGATGACGATCAGGTCGGCGGCCGGGATGTCGAGCCCGCTGCCGACGAGATTCGTCGCGGCAAGCAACGCCGGCGCGCCTTCTCGAAACGCGCGCATTTCGTCGACGCGGGTCGAGCTGCCGTAGACGGCGACGCCGCTGCGGCGGTTGCGCTTGCGGTGCTCGGAACTGTCGGCCATGTCGCCGCGCAATTGCTGAACGGGCAGTCCGTACGTCTCCTCGAGCCGCCGCGCCAGCTTCGGCACGTCGCCGCGCGTGCGCGCGATCACGAAGATGCGCGACTTGCGCTCGAGATGTTCGCGGATTAGCGCATCGGCGCGCGCGAGCTGCTCGCCCGCCGGCTCGCCCCAGACGCCGGTGACCTTGTGGATCTTCGTCGGCAGCACGTTGAACGGCATGCCGCGCATCGAAATGATGTTGTCCCACGCGCCGACGCGCTGATAAGAACGTGCGAAGTTCGCCCGGCGTCGCGGACGCGAACAGCAGCGGGCAGTCGAGGTCTTCGAGCAGCCGCAGAGTGCTCGCGCTCGTCGAAGGCGTTGACGTCGTCGACGATGTCGAGCGCGCTGTGATCCAGGACTTCCCACAGCGGCGGGTTCGAGATCAGCATCGCGCTGCCGATCAGGAAGCGAATCGCGCCGCTCGCACGACCTGCCAGCATCGCGCGCCGTTCTCCGGGCGAAATGCCGCCATGGATCTCACCGACGCCGAGGCCCGTGCCTTCCAAGCGGTCGCGGAAATACGTGCAGTCTTGGCGCACGAGGTCGCGCGTCGGCGCAACGAGGCACACGTAGCCGCCGCTGCGCAGCGCTTCCGCAACGGCGACGCGGAACATCACTTCCGTTTTTCCGGAACCCGTCGGCGCATTGAGCAAGAAACTCGAACCGTCCGTGCGGCGAGCTGCGCGCAGATCGTATCGACGGCGCGCTGTTGGTCTTCCGTAAGGTGAAGCGTTCGTCCGGACGGATCAGTTCGTGCGCGCGCGCGACGGCATTGACGTTTTCCTCGATGCGCTGCCAAATGTCGGCGTGCGCGTCGTTCACTCGACTGATGCTGAATAATCGTGCTCCTCTTCGGTGTTCATCGGCGTCGGCTACTGGCTGCGGCCGACTCGCGTGTCTACCGGCAACGCAAGGGCGAGTTTTCCGGCTCCACGTCGACGCGGCGGAAGTTCGCTGAGCGAGCGAAGACCGAACGGCTTCAAGAAATTCGGCCGTCGTCTTATATTCGGCCGGTCGGCCGGGCACATCGCGGCGCCCGGCTTCCGCGATGAAGCGGCGGTCGATCAGCGTCGCTACGACGCTGTCCACGTTGACGCCGCGAACGGCTTCGATCTCGGCCTTCGTCGCCGGCTGCAGAATAGGCGACGATCGCAAGCGTCTCCATGGCGGCCGCGGAGAGGATCGTTTTAGGCGGCAAGAGGTACGCTTCGACGGCGGCGCGCGCGGCCGGAGACGTTGCGAAACGATAACCGCCGGCGATCTCGCGCAACACGATGCCGCGTCCGGCGCAGTCTTCGGCGATCTCTGCCAGAGCGGCGGCAACGGACACGTGGCCGGCGCCGGTCAGTTTCGCCAACCGTTCGATCGAAAGCGCTTCGCTCGCGACGAACAGCAGCGCTTCGAGCGAGCGTTGCAGTCGCCGCCGGTCGTGGTCGATCAGACTCAGTTTGCATGGACGTGCCGTGCGCAGGAATGGCAGCAGCCGGAGCGGTTCGTACGGGGCGGCCTGCTCGTAGAAGACACGCATTGCGACGAATCAGTTCGAGGATGGCGAGGAAGGTCGCGATAATTCCGCTGCGATCGAAATCTCGGCACAATTCGGAGAATTCGACGTCGCTCGCGCTCGCGAACGTACGCGCGTGACGAACTCCATCTGCCGCGCCATCGAAAAACGGTCGCGCGCGATCGTGCGCCTCTCCGGTTTCGCGTTGCGCATCGCAGCCTGCAAAGCGTTCGCAAGCCGTTCCGGCACGATGCGATAGCGCTGCACGAGTTCGGTCGACGGATCTCCGCCCTCGCGATAGTCGTATGCTCTGCGCCTCCATCGCCGCGCGCGCGCAATTCGTCGGCGACGGCTTTGTATTTCGAATAGGCGATCAGTCGCCGCCGCAGCCGCTCTTCGACCTCCTCCGGCGTCTCTTCGCCCTCGCCGAGGAACTCGCCCGGAATCGGCGGCAGCAGGGACTTCGATTTGAGGAAGACGAGCGTCGCGGCGATAACGAGGTACTCGGCCGCGACCTCGACGTCGAGCGCCTCGATGACCGCAAGGTAATCGAAATACTGCTGGGCGACCGCTGCGAGCGGGACGGTCGCGATATCGAGCTTCTGCTCGCGCACGAGATGCAGCAGCAAGTCGAGCGGGCCGTCGAAGACGTCGACGCTGACCCGCAATTCTGCGGGCCTCGGGTTCGGCGCCGTCCGGCTGCACCGGAGCGGCAGCGTTTCGGCTATCGGCTCGCCGATTCGCGCAGCCTGCGTGCGGTCGCCTGCCGTGCCGCAGGGCGTCCGTTCGAAGGGATCGCGTTTCATCTTGCGCGAGTTCTTCGAGGCCGAGGTCGACGAGCCGCTTTTCGTTGACGTATTTGAGGCGCTTTTTCGCCGCTTTGACGTCGAACCAGGCGGCTTCGTCGACCTCATGATCGTGGTTGGCGGTGTCGCCCGAGAGGTACCGCATCAGATAGAAGTGGACGGACTTCTTGTGCTTTGTGCCGTTGAGATAGAACCAGTACGAGATGTCGGAAAGCTTCGTGAAGATCTCCGCCCAGCAGCCGGTCTCTTCGCGCACTTCCCGCAGCGCGGCAATCTCGAGGGTCTCCCGCGGCTCGACGTGGCCTTTGGGCAGCGACCAGACCCGCGGGATGCCGCGGCCGATCAGGAGCGCCTCGAGACCCGAGGCGCCCTGCCGGAGCACCAGTCCGCCCGCCGACACCTCGTACTTGACCCGCATGCCCGCTTTCCGATGGCAAAGGCGCCCGATGCGGCGCCTCTGCTTTCTCTGATTCTATCAACCCGGACCAAGAAGAAACGGCTGCGCAATCGGGTTGGTATGGTCGCCTAGGCGACCGAGGGCTGGTATCGCGGCTTGCCCGCGTGCTATCATTAATGCAATCAGGCCGAGCGTCCCGATTCGTGGCGTCGAAGTCGCGCACTCGCACGGCTCGCCGGGAGCGGACTCTTCCGGTTCGCCGTTGGGAGGTTCCCTTCGTGGGCATGGTAGCGCCATGAGCGTGAAGTTGACCGTCGTATACGATAATCCCAAAGACCCGCAAAGCTTTGAAGAACACTATCGTTCGACCCACGTCCCGCTGGCCGTCAAAGTTCCCGGCGTGCGCCGAACCGAACTCGCGAAGGTATTCCCGAAAGAGGACGGCTCAGCTACCCCCGCATATCGCGTCGCCGAGCTCTATTTCGACGACTACAAAAGCGCCGTCGAGGCCGTCGGAACGCCGGAAGGCAAAGCGCTGCTCCAAGATGCACAGCAACTTGGCACCGGAGGAGTCAAATTTCTGCTTTGCGACATCGAACAGTCCTGAGCAAGCGAAAGAGAATTCAAGGAAGACGCAAAGCGCGATCAGGGCCGCTCATCAAGCGCAGGTCGCACGTTCGATCGTAGTCAGCGGTTCGCA